>NZ_CM146350.1:0-3631096 GCF_055694065.1 Gelidimonas denitrificans | reverse complement strand
GAATCTTCTTGAGTGAAAAGGTGTGGGGGGAGGGCGTATCGGTATATTCACAGAAAGACTGCGATGCAATCCTGCATGAGATCGCCACACATCTATACTATTCTACCCTTGCCGAACAGAGTTATCCACAGGCAGTCCTACTTTTAGATGGTCAATGCATATTCATGCCTTTGGATAAATGCATCCGGCATATTGACAAACCCATGCAAAATAATGTCTAATCCACGGTTCCCTGACCATTCAATGGTTGCTTTAGCTTGTGCCTTTCCGGTATACGCGCTGCAAATACCAAAATGTGGCGCTGGGCGTAGTAACACGATTTAGACCGATTTATTTTTGCTGATTAGCGAGACCAACATGAAACGTACATACCAACCTTCCGTCGTACGCCGCAAACGTACCCACGGCTTTCGCGCACGCATGGCAACCCGCGGCGGTCGCGCCGTACTGAATGCGCGTCGCGCTAAGGGTCGTAAGCGTTTGGCTGCTTAAGCCAAACGTACAGTAGGAAAGCTGACTGCGTGACAGGCGATTTTTCACGTGTTCGGCGAATCGTTAAAACGGATGACTTTTCATCCGTTTTTCGTTTGCGCCCAGCCTACAGAACTGCGCACTTTGTGCTGTATGCCCGTCCGGCAGGATTGCCCAATGCCCGTTTGGGTATCGTGGTGGCAAAGCGGTTTGCGCCGCGCGCGGTAACCCGCAACACCATCAAACGGGTGACGCGTGAACTGTTTCGCCAGACCGAATTGCCATCACTGGATTGCATTGTTCGCCTGTCCAAGCCGATCAATACCAAGGCCAATCCGGCAACTACAGTGCAATTGAAGGTATTGCTGCGCACGGAATTGACGCGCTTGCTGGCGTCGCAGAAATTACCTGAGAGCTCCTGATGAAGGTCTTATTGCTGCTGTTGCGTGCGTATAAGCTGTGCATCAGCCCATTTCTGGGGCAAAATTGCCGCTTTTATCCGAGTTGCTCCGACTATGCCAGTCAAGCGGTGCGCGAGTATGGCGCATTAAAAGGGAGCGCTTTAGCTGTCAGGCGCCTATGCAAATGCCATCCATGGCATCCGGGCGGATTTGATCCTGTACCAGAAAAAAAGCCTGAATCCACTTCTGCAGACGTTAGCGACTGCAGCCATTCCCGAATTACTGATTTCTCCTGACAAGTACACTTATGGATATCAAACGTACCATCCTTTGGGTTGTGTTTTCGATGTCGCTGTTGATCCTTTGGGACAACTGGATGCGCTATAACGGAAAACCATCGATGTTTTCGCCGTCCGTGACGCAGCAAGACAAATCTGTCGCTGGCGCTGCTGCCGGGTCGGCCAAAACCGAGGTGCCGCAGGCGTCGGTCACGGGTACTAAACAGTCCCCTGCAGAAATTGCAGCTGCGGTTGCCGGCGCGGCACCGGCCAAAAGTGAAATCGTGACGATTACCACCGACGTCATCAAGGCGCAAATAGATACTGCAGGCGGCGAGCTGCGGTATCTTGAACTTTTAAAGCACAAGGATACGGTCGACCCGACCAAAAATCTGGTGCTGTTCAATGCCACTGCCCAGCACACCTACCTAGCCCAGACCGGTTTGATCGGCGGCGCATTCCCCAATCACAAATCGACTTTCACGGTCCAGCCGGGAAGCCGCGAACTGGGGTCCGACGATGCAGTGAAGCTGGTGCTGGAGTCTGACGCAGGTGGCGTCAAACTGATCAAAACCTTCACATTCAAGCGTGGTGATTACAATATTGACATCAAACACGATATCGCGAACATGTCCGGTGCGCCGATTACGTCTTCGCTGTATTTGCAGTTAGTGCGCGATGGCAACAAGCCAGGCGGAGAGTCCAAGCTTTATAGTACTTTCACCGGCCCTGCGGTATACACCGATGCGGAAAAATTCCAGAAACTAGCCTTCGACAAGATTGCAGATGGCAAGGATGAGCATGCGAAAAAGGCCGATAACGGCTGGGTGGCGCTGATACAGCACTATTTTGTCTCGGCAATCGTTCCACAAGACAAGACGCCGCGTGAAATATTCACCAAAAAAATCGATGCCAACCTGTATGCGATCGGAACCATTCTGCCGCTGGGTACCATTGCGCCGGGTGCTACAGTTTCGATGGATGCGCACTTATACTCCGGCCCGCAAGAGACCAGCGTACTGGAAAAAATTGCTCCGGGCCTGGATCTGGTCAAAGACTATGGCTGGCTGACGATTATTGCCAAACCAATTTTCTGGCTGATGAATCAAATTCACAAAGTACTCGGCAACTGGGGCTGGACCATCATCATGCTGACGGTCTTGATCAAGTTGGCATTCTTCCCTTTGTCCGCAGCCAGCTATCGCAGCATGGCAAAAATGAAGCTGGTTACGCCGAAAATGACCTCGATCCGCGAGCGCTTCAAAGGTGAGCCGCAAAAGATGAACCAGGCGATGATGGAGTTGTACAAGACCGAAAAAATCAATCCGCTCGGTGGCTGCCTGCCGATCGTAGTGCAGATTCCAGTCTTCATTTCGCTGTACTGGGTCTTGCTGGCCAGTGTCGAGATGCGCAATGCGCCATGGCTGGGCTGGATTCACGATCTGTCGGCACCGGACCCGTTTTATATTCTGCCGGTGGTGATGGCGATATCGATGTTCATCCAGACCAAGTTGAATCCGAAACCGCCAGATCCAATGCAGGCCAAGATCATGATGTTCATGCCAATCGCATTTTCGGTAATGTTCTTTTTCTTTCCGGCTGGCTTGGTGCTGTACTGGGTCGTCAATAACGTATTGTCGATTGCCCAGCAATGGGCCATCACCAAAAAAATGGAAGTTGGCAAAAAAGCATAGGCGTTTTCACCTATATGGCGCGCAATCAAAAGGCGGAATCTTTCCAGATTCCGCCTTTTTTATTAAAGATATTTCGGTTTTCGTCCGCTATTCGAATGTTCCTGCTGGACGGTATGCAGATCTGTGTAACTGCGTTAAACCAGAAAAGCGGCTTTGAGTAGTTGATTGTAGCGTCGCGAAACAGCGTTCGATATTTACCGTGACTGCCACGAAAATTTTCTATAATAGAAAAAGATGCCAAAGCGTCGCGCCAAATATCAATTTTGGTATATCGTAAAAAGTTGAATTTCTGCAGCATAGGACGAGCAGCTAGAAAAAATTATGAGAGGCATGGATTATGAGTGACAGTTTTGAGGATCTGGATGCCCTGTTCGACCAGATCTCTGCGCAACATGACGAAATTACAGCGACCGCACCTGACGCTCCATCCAGCGTTGTTCACGTATTGGAAGCCGCACCAGAAAGACCTGCCGAAACTGAAAAGCCGATGTACGAACGGCTCGGTGGAATTGTTCGGATGATGCATGACTCGATACGTGAACTAGGTCAACAGCATCCGTTTAACACTCTTAATTCGCAAATCGGCGATGCCCAGGATCGCTTGGCCTATGTTGCGACACTGACCGAACAGGCTGCGAACAAAGTACTGAACGCGACTGACGCTGGCATGCCGGCGCAGGAAATTCTGTCGAATAGTGCTAAAGCAATAAAAATGCGCTGGAACGACATGTTTGACGGCAAACTCAGCGTGGAAGAGTTCAAACTGCTCGCGAATGACTCCAGAAGCTTTACTTCTTCCGTCATTGAAGTTACTGAGGAGGAAAAAGCACGCTTGCTGGAAATCATGATGGCACAGGATTTTCAGGATTTGACCGGCCAGCTGATCAAAAAAGTGGTGACAATTACCCAGGCTGTCGAGCGTGAACTGGCGCAACTGCTGTGGGATAACGCGCCTGAGGAAGTAAAGGACAAGCCGCTGGCACATAAAGAAGCGGTGGTTGACCTGATGCAGGGGCCGATGGTGCCGTCTGCCGCGATGGGACAGAGCGATGTGGACAGTCTTCTGGATGATTTGGGTTTCTGATGGACGACTTGCTCAAGGAATTCGTGGTCGAAGCGCTGGAGCTCGCCACCAATGTTGAAGCGCATCTATTGGTGCTGGAACGCCAGCCGGATGATCAGAACACTTTGAATGCACTGTTCCGATCATTTCATACGATCAAGGGCGGTGCCGGCTTCATGAATTTGACGGCGATGGTATCTGCCTGTCATCTGACCGAAAACCTGTTTGATGCTTTGCGCACCGGAGCCGCACCTGTGACGCCAATTGCGATTGAGGCAGCGCTACAGGCCAGCGGCTTTGTTGCGGACCAGCTCGGTGAGTTGGCCAATGGCGTCGCCGCCGAGCAGCTACCTGCGATGCCCGATGCGTTACAGGCCATCCTGACTGCGGCAATCGAAGGCAATGCGCAACCGGAGCCGGCGGTTGCAACCGCCGCCGTGGTGCCCGCTGAGGCGCTGGTTCTTGTCGGCAAACCGGATTGGGATGCGTATTATCGTGCGTTGGTGCCATCGGATATCCTGCCGTCAGCGGTATCGGCTCCGGTTCCCGTTGCGATTACACACCCGGTCGCTGCAGTAACCGTTAAAAAATCTCAGCCGGCAATTCAGACCACTAAATCCACTACTCCGATAATCGAGGAGAGCATCCGGATTGACGCAGTCAAGCTTGATACCTTACTCGAGGTGGCCGGAGAGTCGGTGCAGGCGGCCAACCAAGCGGCCGTGCTGCTGGAAAAGCTGGCGCAATTCAAGTTCGAATCTGACGCTACGACCTTGATGGCCACACTGACAGAAACAATAGAACGCGCCTCGCGCTATGCAACCGAATTGCAGCGGGCCACGCTGGCTACCCGCATGCAGCCGGTCGGGCGGCTGTTCCAAAAATTTCCGCGCCTGGTTCGGGAACTGGCCAAGGATCTCGGCAAGGAAGTCGAGTTGGCGATCAAGGGTGCGGAAACCGAAGTCGACCGGGTGGTGGTCGACAGTTTGTATGATCCGCTAGTGCATATGCTGCGCAACTCGCTGGATCATGGAGTGGAAAGTCAGGAAGACCGCATCAAGTCCGGGAAATCACCCAAATCGACAATATCCCTGACCGCCTGGCAGGAAGCCAGCAGCGTGATGATCGAGGTGGCGGATGACGGCAAAGGCATGAACCCGCAATTTTTGCGAGAAAAAGCGCGCGCCAAAGGATTGATCGGCGAGAACGATGCGCAGACCGACGAAGAAGCATTCCAACTGGTTTTCTTGCCCGGATTTTCTACCAAGGAAGTCGCTACCGCGGTATCTGGGCGCGGGGTCGGCCTGGATGTGGTGAAGACCGCGGTCGACAAGAATCGCGGCACGATCCGGATTGATTCGCGCCTCGGTCAAGGCACACGTTTTCTGATTCGCTTGCCAATCGAGCTCTCGATTGTGCCAACCATGCTGGTGCGTACCAGCGGTGCTGCGTTGGCAATGCCGTTAGCCGTGATTGAGCGCGTGGTGGAGCTGCCGGAAACATTTTCCGAAGTCGGTGGAGCCCCGATATTGCGCGATCAGGGGCGTCCGCTGCTGGTGCGTTCGCTGGCTGAGATTCTCGGTTACGAGGCATGCGTGGAGCGGGTTGGTATCGTGATTGCCGCGCAGCAACCGTACATTCTCGCCATGGAGGCGGTTGAAGGCACCGCAGATCTGGTCATCAAACCCTTATCCTGCCTCAACGTACCGGGCATTACCGGAACCGCGCGGTCAGCTGAAGGCGAATTGTTGCTGGTGATCGGCCTCGGCTATCTGCTCGACGGTTGCCGCACGGACGCGCGCCTGGTGGCATAAACAGTCTGCCTGCCGCAGCAGACCTTGGCTACCCTCCCTTGCTGAACGACATTTTCTTGTAAGCGAATGTCGTTCAGTGCGTAGATGGGTGCACCCATCACCCATCGAACGTACAAGATGGGTTGCACCCATCCTACTGTGTTGCTTTGCTTTTTTCGTGCCTTTCGTGTTTTTCGTGAACAGTGCATAAGCGCAGTTAGGTAAAATCGCGGTATGAACCTTGACTCTTCCCCAATAGCAGCCATTGCCACCGCTCCCGGGCGCGGCGGTATTGGCGTAGTACGTGTTTCCGGCAAGAATCTTGCGGCCTTGCTGCAGGCGCTGGGTTTTCAGCTAAAACCGCGCCATGCCACTTACTTACCCTTCACGCAGGCCGATGGCAGCATCATCGATCAGGGTCTGGCGCTCCATTTCAAGGCCCCGCATTCCTACACCGGCGAAGATGTGCTGGAATTGCAGGCGCACGGCGGGCCGGTAGTGCTGCAAATGTTGCTGGCGCGCTGCCTGGAGGCGGGGCGGGAAATCGGCCTGCGTCTGGCGCAGCCGGGTGAATTCACACACCGGGCATTCCTTAACGATAAGTTGGATTTGGCGCAGGCGGAAGCGGTCGCCGATCTGATCGAGGCCTCAACCGAGGCCGCGGTAAAGTCGGCTTCGCAATCGCTGTCGGGCGTCTTTTCCAAGGTAATTCATACGCTGGTTGAGCAAGTGGTGCAATTGCGCATGCTGGTTGAGGCGACGCTCGATTTTCCGGAAGAGGAAATCGATTTCCTGGAAAAATCCAACGCACGCGGCCAACTGGAACGCATTCAACAGACTTTGCACAGCGTCTTGCTGCAAGCGCAGCAGGGCGCATTGCTGCGCGAAGGCTTGAATATAGTGTTGGCCGGCAAGCCCAACGTGGGGAAATCCTCGTTGTTGAACGCTCTGGCCGGCGCGGACGTGGCGATCGTCACGCCGATTGCCGGCACCACGCGCGACAAGGTGACTGAAACTATCCAGATCGAAGGCATTCCGCTCAATATCATCGATACCGCCGGTATTCGCGCCACCGATGATGCCAATGACGAAGTGGAGCGGATTGGCATTGAGCGTACCTGGATTGAGGTTGGCCGTGCCGACGTAATCCTGCACTTGCTGGATGCGGGACGAGGGCCGACGCGCGCGGATGAGGCGATGGTGGCGCGCTTTCCAACCGGCGTGCCGGTGATCCGGATCTGGAACAAAATCGACCTGTCCGGACACAAACCCAGCATCGACACCATGCTGGACGCCACGCACATCTATCTGTCGGCCCAGGACAAGAGCGGAATCGACCTGTTGCGCTCGGAGCTGCTGCGTATTGCCGGCTGGCAGCAAACCGGCGAATCGGTGTATCTGGCGCGCGAGCGGCACCTGATTGCGCTACGCGCCGCGCGCGATCATCTGCAGCTGGCAGCGCAGTTTGCCGCACAAAACGACCAATCGCTGGACCTGCTGGCGGAGGAGTTGCGTCTGACCCAGGAGCAACTGGGCAGCATCACCGGCGAATTTACGCCGGATGATTTGCTGGGAGAAATCTTTAGTCGTTTCTGTATTGGCAAGTAAGAAAATATTGCCCTTACTTGGTTGTGAAAGACCAGCTTTGTGAAATTGCCGTGTCCGCAGAAATGCAGGCGGTATTCGGTGGACTGATGGTGCAGATACGGCCGGAAAAAGCCACATCATAGGTGGCGCCGCTGGTCAGCGGTTCGAGCGGGATGATGGCAGCGCCGGAGGTTGGGGTTTGAGGATCGGACTGACTGGTTAGCAATTGCGCCGCGAGTGGTGTTCCCGCACCGCGCAGTCTGACACTGAAATTGGCGCCGCTGATCAGTTGATCGATATCAGCATGCACGCTGATCGGATAACCCACTTCGTCCCGGTTGGGTACCGGATCGGGTTCCTCAGAATTGCTGAAAAAATTCAGTGGGACGTTTTTCTGGCCGGAATACGGGTATGCGGTAAATTTCCCAGCGCCCAGCCCGGCACCCAAACCATTGTTGGCGGTGAAATCGGTGGTGAAGTAGGTAAAGCCGCTGGTTGCTGTGACATAACCCGCCCCCGCTTCCTTGTATATCGGCTCGAAAATCACGAAACGATGATAGATGGCGGTAATCAAGGCCTCGGCGGCAGTGAAGCCATCGGTGTAGCCGGTCTGTGCAATGACTTCGCCGATGGCATAACTTGGTATCAAGTTGTATCTGGCTCGATTTAATCGGTTTTCCAACTTGGCGCCAGTGAAACCGGGATTCCCAATGGTTTGGTCGTGGGTGATGACATTATTGACTGCTTGATAACTGGAATGCCCTTGCGCCGCGCTATCAATCAGGGCGTTGCGTGTCAGTTTAGGCAGGGCGATCTGTTGCCGACGGAAATTGAACCAGTTGAAGCCGTCCGTCGCCATATTGCCGCTCACTTGCGGTGCGTTTGATTCTTTCGCCAGTTCTTGCGAAGCGACCGCCGCGGAAGATGGCGGCGCTGCCTGCGTGGACGAATCGCTGCCGCCGCAAGCGGCGAGCGCAAGGCTCAGTAATATGGCAGGAGCAAGAGGCGATAAGCGGGACATGACAGGCTTCCAGAATTAGGGATAAACAGCCGCAAAGCTTACGGCCTTCTTGCGGCGAGGGCAGCACCGCTTCCGCCCTCGCACCCGGAAGTTGCAAATTCTTATGCGCTTGATCTAGCAAATAAGCCAGCAAATCAGGCGAACTTGTTGAGCATTTCCGACAAGTGTTTAGCGCGTTCAGATGCATCTTCCAGGCTGGTCGAGCCGGAAGTATGTGAGACCATCGCACTGGTGAGTAAGTTCACGAACGCGCGATCGAGCGCCTTGCGGGCGGCGGCCATTTGTTGCGCAACGCCATCGCAGTCATCCGGCACTACTGCCTTGGCCAGCAATTTGCGCACGCCGCGCACCTGACCCTCGACGCGCGCCAGGCGGTTCAACAGGTCTTTCTTTTGTTCGTCGGTCAATGCGGTACCGCTCAAGACCTTCAGGGGGGCTTCGTATGACATGGTGAGACTCCTTTATGATGTGTATAGTAAAAATTATACTATGGGGGAGTAAATAAATACTAATTATCTTTAAATGGCCTAGATTCCGATCCAGTATTGCGGCTTCGGGGGCGCTGCGATTCGGCAGAAAACTGGGTTGACGGCGGCGATATCCCGGACCCTGCAATGCCGGATCGTAGCGCGCTTGTCCTGCCTTTGGTTCTGCTTGCAACGCCGGGTTGTGTAACCTGGAAAGGTTTCATTACACCCGTATAAATGATGGAGTATATATAAAAACGTATCGTTTCCCGCATTGTTTTAAATCGGCTTAAATAATACTGATAATAGTACTATTTCTTTGCAATGCCTGTCGGAGGTGGGAACCGGACCATGATGTTCAAGCCGTGGCCGCCGGCGCCGTCAGCCAGTTCGAGTTGCGCGCCATGCAAGGTGGCGATATCCTGCACGATCGCCAGGCCGAGTCCGGAGCCGCCCGGATTGGCTTCCAGTGCGGCCGAGGCGCGGTAAAACGGCGTGAAGACGTTGCCCCTTTCCGCCAGCGGAATGCCGCTGCCGCTGTCTTCGACTTCCAGCGTCGGTTGCGCAGCGCCGAATACCCGCAGCGACACCCGGCCGCCGATCGGCGTATAGCAAATCGCATTGTCGACCAAATTGACCACCATCTCGTGCAACAGCAGCGCATTGCCGGTGACGACGGCATCCTCCTGCGCCTCCAGCGACAGGTCGATATTTTTTCGCACCGCGCCCGGCGCCAGTTCCAGCCCGACTTGGCGCGCGATGGCAGCCAGCGGGACGGCCGTCATCTGGCCTGCCAGCGCCCGGTGTTCGGCCCGCGCCAGCGTCAGCAGGCGGTTGGCCAGATGGACCGCAGATTCTGTGGTGTGGCCGATGCTGTGGATAATTTGGCGCAATGCGTACGGATCGTTCTCGCGCAGCGCCAGTTCGACCTGCGTCTTGAGCACCGTCAGCGGCGTGCGCAATTGATGCGAGGCGTCGGCGATGAAGCGCTGCTGCTCGTTGATCAGGATCTGCAACCGCGCCATATAACCATTCATGGCCAGCACCAGTGGCCGCACCTCCTTATGCACCATGCTCGGATCGAAGTCTGACAGGTCGGTCGGCTGCCGCGTCGCCACATCGTTCTTCAGGCGCATCAGGGGGCGCAATACGACCCGCACCGAAAACCACACCAACAGCGTTACCGCAACAATCAGGGCAGCCTGGCGCCACAGCGTATCGCGCAAGATAGTGCGGGTCAGACCGAGCCGGGCATTCAGTGTTTCGCCGACCTGAATCAGCGCAATGCCGCGCATCGAACTGTCATACACCGGCTGATACAAAGCCGCCACCCGCACCGCTTCGCCGCGATAGTTGGCGTCGTAAAAATGCACCAGGGCCGGATACAGATCCGAGCGCGGCACGTCGGGTGGCAGCGCCGGCAGATCTTCATAGCCGGACACAAATTCGCCTTGAACGCCGGTGACCTTGTAATAAATCCGGCCCAGCGTATCGGTCTCGAAACTGTCGAGTGCCACATACGGCACGTCGGCCACCACCTTGCCATCGACGAAAGAAACCCGCTCCGCCAGCGCGCGGGTCGAGGCCAGCAGCGCGCGGTCATAGGCGCGCTCGGCAGCAGTCAGTGCAGTGCGGTAAACCGATGCCGAATCGAGCACCGCCAGCAGCGCCAGCGGAATCAGAATCCAGCGCAGCAACTGGCCGCGCAGGCTGCCGGGCGTGCTGCTGGCAGCGTGCCGGGCGGGCCACCTCATATGCTCGGATTGGGGTTTGCGGCGGCGCTGAGTTTGGCATCGAGCACATAGCCGATGCCGCGCAAGGTGGTAATGGCAACGCCGCAGGCGCTCAGCGTATCGAGCTTCTTGCGCAGCCGGTGGATGTAAATTTCGATCGCATCCAGGTTGGCGTCGTCATCGAGTTTGAATACTTCGTCGAACAGTTTTTCTTTCGGCACCGCCCGTCCGGCGCGGGTAATCAACGCTTCCAGTACTGCATGTTCGCGCGGCGTCAACGCCAGCGGCGCGGCGTCATAAGTGAACATGCGGCTCACGGTGTCGAACTGCAGGGCGGCGCAGCAATGAACCACCACTTCATTGCCTTGCGAACGGCGCAGCAGCGCCTTGACCCGCGCTTCCAGTTCGGCCAGCTCGAACGGTTTGGCCAGGTAGTCGTCGGCGCCCAGGTTCAGGCCCTGCACCCGCTCCTCCAGCCCGCCGCGCGCAGTCAGGATCAGCACCGGTATTTTGCTGCCGCGCAGCCGCAGCCGCCGGAGCACTTCCAGCCCATCCATTTTCGGCAGGGTCAGGTCGAGGATCACCAGCGCATATTCCTGCGTATGCAGCAAGGCGTCGGCATCGCTGCCGTTCACCGCGCACTCCACCGACAGGTGGGCATCCTGCAAGGCCTTGCTGAGCCAGCGGGATAATTCAAGATGGTCTTCGACAAGCAGTATGCGCATGGCCTGCATCTTATTCCAGTTTGCGATAAAGGATGAAATCCAATAAAACCGACACCGAAAGCGATTTGAAAGCTTGCATCATCATCCTGCGTGTTGCGGTCAAAAAATAGGCTGCTTCAATAATAATCAGGAGACACTGTAATGAAAAAAACGCTTCTCGCACTGCTATTACTGGGTGCTTTCACCGCCACTGCATCGGCCCAGACCAACGTCACCGTGTATGGCTTGCTGGATGTCGGCATCACTTCCGAACATGGCGGTCCGGCAGGCTCGATGGTCACGCTGGGAAGCGGCATCCAGTCTGGCTCGCGGCTGGGCTTCAAGGGCAGCGAAGATCTGGGCGGCGGCTTGGCGGCGATTTTCACGTTGGAAAACGGCTTCAATCCGGACGACGGCACCCAAGGTCAGGGCCGCTTGTTCGGGCGTCAGATTTTTGCCGGTCTGCAGGGCGCTTTCGGTACGGTCACTGCCGGACGCCAATACACGCCGCTGTGGTCGGCCATCGATAGCCTCGACCCGGTGGATGGCATCTCCGGCAGTTCCCACAACCTGATGCGCCGGGATGTTCGCACCGATAACACCATCAGGTACGCGTCTCCCAACCTGAACGGTTTCTCGGGTGAGCTGGCCTACAGCCTGGGCGAAGTTCCCGGCAATAGTGCCGCCAGCCGCATCCTGGGCGGCGGGTTGGCGTATGCAAATGGCCCGCTGGTGCTGAAACTGGCGCATCAGAACAAAAATGACGCCACCGACAGCGACAGTAGCAAGAGCACTTATCTGGGCGGCGGCTACAACTTCGGCGTGGTGAAGGCCCTGCTGGGCTATGAAGTCAACAAAGGCGTCGGTGCGATCGATGACAAGGTTGCGGTAATTGGCGCGGTAGTGCCGCTGGGCCTCAGCACCGTAATGGTTTCCTATACCCGAAAGGACGACAAGTCGGCAGCCAACGACGATGCCAGTCAGATAGCCCTGGCGTATACCTACACGCTATCCAAGCGTACCAATCTGTACTCTTCCTATACCCGCATCAATAACGAGAACAAGCTGGTTTCCCGCACCAGAACTGGCGATGGCAGCGGCGACCGTGAGTTCAATGTCGGCATCCGCCACAAGTTCTGATCTTGTCAGAAACAGGCATCCTCGGATGCCTGTCAGGGATTGCACAGACATTCTTTTGACCCGCTACAAAATCAGCCGCAATCTGTGCCGAATCGGTTTCTGATGAAAGCTAATTGAAAGTTTGAGGCGACTAAGATATGCGCCACAATGATGACCCATATAAAAATTCGGTGCTTTATGCGTAATTTGATGCAATCCTTGCAGTGCTTATTAGCCGTGGCGCTGGCGGCTTTTGCGGTGAATGCGATTGCCGCGCCGCAGTGCATCGTGCCGGCCAAGCCGGGCGGCGGCATGGATCTGACCTGCAAGTTGGCGCAAAAGGGTTTGGCCGATCACGAGCCGCCTTTAATGATCAGTTACCAGCCGGGCGGCATCGGCGCGGCGGCCTGGAATGCAGTGGTATCGCAAAAGCGCGGCGAGCTCGATACGCTGGTCGCGTTTTCCGGTGGCTCACTGCTCAATTTGGCGGAAGGCAAATACGGCCGGACCTCGGCCTCGGATGTGCGTTGGGTGGCGGCAGTCGGCACCGACTACGGAATGATCGCAGTACGCAAGGATTCGCCTTACAAAACCTTGCGCGATCTGGTCGCCGCCTGGAAGCAGAACCCGGCGCAAGTGGTGATCGGCGCGGGCGGCACTATCGGCAGCCAGGATTGGATGAAGACCATGCTGATTGCCAAGCAGGGCGACGTCGATACCCGCGGCCTGCGTTTCGTGGCCTTTGAGGGCGGCGGCGAAGCGTTTACTGCGCTGCTGGCCGGCCACGTGCAGGCGGTATCGGGCGATGTCTCGGAAGCCATCCTGCACGCTGGCGTGGACAAGAAAAATGCGGGAATCCGCGTGCTGGCGGTGCTGTCGGATGCCCGTTTGCCGGGCGCACTGTCCAACGTGCCGACGGCGCGGGAACAGGGTTTTGATGTGACGTGGCCGATTATTCGCGGCTTTTACATGGGGCCTCAGGTAGCCGATGCGCATTACCGGAAATGGGTGGCGCGATTCGAGCGCGCGATGGCAACGCCGGAATTTGACCGCTTGCGCGCCGCACATGGACTGTATCCGTTTGCGATGACCGGCGAGGTGCTTACCGGGTATGTGAAAAAAACCGTCGATAACTACGGCAAACAGGCCGGGGAATTGGGTTTGGTTCGATAGGTTGTAGGGTGGGCACGTTTTTGCGCCCAAGCGAGTAGTTTTTATAACGATAAGGAGATGACACCATGTTTTCAAAAAAATGCATTCTGAGCGCGGTAGGCGCACTCGCGGCCAGCGCTGCCTTTGGCGCACTGGCCCAAGTTCCAGCCGCTTATCCGGCTACTTACCCGGCCGCTTACGCCAAGATCGTTGACGCTGCCAAAAAAGAAGGCAAGCTGGTGATTTACGGCGCTACCGACAGCAAGGCCACCGCGCCGCTGGTGAAGGATTTCAGCGCCCTGTATCCAGGCATTTCGGTCGAATATAACGACATGAACTCGACTGAGGTCTACAACCGTTTCATCTCCGAAGTGGCCGCCGGCGGCACCACCGCCGACTTGCTGTGGTCGTCGTCGATGGACTTGCAGATGAAGCTGGCTTCGGACGGCTATGCGTTGCAATACAAGTCGGTTGAAGCCGGCAAGTTGCCGGAATGGGCGATCTGGAACAATACCGCCTACGGCACCACGTTCGAGCCGGCTGCGATCGTCTACAACAAGCGCTTGCTGGACCCCAAGGAAGTGCCGGCCACCCATGCCGATTTTGCCAAGCTGATCACCCAGGAAAAATTCAAGGACAAGGTCACCACTTACGATATCGAGAAATCCGGCGTCGGTTTCATGTTCATGACCCAGGATTCGCGCGCCAACCCGGATTTCGCCGGGCTGGAAAAAGCCTTCGGCGTCGCCAAAGTACGGGTGCAATCCTCGACTGGCACCATGCTGGAGCGCATCTCTTCCGGTGAAAACCTGATCGGTTACAACGTGATTGGCTCCTATGCGCTGGTGCGCGCCAAGACCGATCCGTCGATCGGCGTCATGTTGCCGAAGGATTACACGCTGATCATGTCGCGCGTGCTGTTCATCAGCAAGAGCGCCAAGCATGTCAATGCAGCCAAGCTGTGGCTTGACTATATGCTGTCGCAGCGCGGCCAGACCGTGATTGCCAATGATTCGAAACTGTATGCGATCCGCGCCGATGTCAAGGGTGAAACCACCGCATCCGATTTGATCCGGAAAATTGGCGCCGCCAACGTGAAGCCGGTGCCGGTCAGCCCGATGCTGCTGCAATACCTCGATCAGACCAAGCGCCTGGCGTTCCTGAAGCAGTGGAAAGAGACTGCCGGCAAGAAATAACTCCAAGCAATTCCCGTGCGCTGCGCTGCTCCGCCAACCGGACAGGGCAGCGCAATCAACGCCTGAAAAATACCAGAGAATGAAAAAACTCTGCGCTGCTGCGTTCTGACGCCCCTCAGCACGCCCCATCCCTTCATCGGACACTGTGATGCAAACCTCAATATTTCCCCGTCTGAACTGGCCGCGCGGCTTAGTCGTGGCGCTGGCGTCGCTCGTAATATTTTTCCCGATATACCTGATTTTTTACCAAAGTTTCCTGTCGGCGCCGTTTTTCATGCCGGTCAAAACTTTGGGTTTCGATGCCTATCGTTTCATTTTCGCCGATCCCGATTTCAGCCATTCCTTCATCAATGCGTTGATCCTGGCCACCGGCCTGGCCGTGATTGCGGTGCCGCTGGGCGGCATGCTGGCGTTCCTGATGGTGCGCACCGACCTGCCCGGGCGCGGCTGGGTCGCGCCGCTGCTGCTGGTGCCAATCTTCGTATCGCCGATGGTGATGGGTTTCGGCTACGTGGTGTCGATGGGCCCGGTCGGCTTCTACACGCTGTGGGTCAAGCAATTGATCGGGACTGCACCCTGGAACATCTATTCCTTCGCCAGCATCGTCATCATCGCCGGCCTGACGCACGTGCCGCACGTGTATCTGTATGCCTCTTCGGCGCTGAAAAGCCTCGGTTCGGACGTCGAGGAAGCGGCCCGCGTGGCCGGCGCATCGCCGCTGCAAGTGATGATGAACGTGTCGTTGCCGATGATCATGCCGGCGCTGTCGTATGCGGCGGTGCTGGTGTTCTTCCTCGGCTTCGAAGTGTTCGGTCTGGTGCTGGTGCTGGGCGATCCGGAAGGCCATCTGGTGTTGTCGACCTATCTGTACAAGCTGACCAACAAGCTCGGCACGCCGTCCTACCACCTGATGGCGGCGGTCGCCGTGTGCCTGGTGATGGTGACGATGCCGCTGGTGATGCTGCAGCGCTGGCTGCTGAAGTCGGCCAACAAATACGTGTCGATCAAGGGCAAGGGCGCGCGCCAGAAAGCGCTGCCGCTGGGTAACTGGAAGTGGATCGCATTTGCCTTGCTGGCGCTGTGGCTGCTGTTTACCGTCGTGATCCCGATTTCCGGCATCGTGCTGCGCGCCTTCGTGTCGTATTGGGGCGAAGGCGTGAAGCTGGCCGATGTGCTGACGCTGCAACACTTCCGCGACATCCTGGAGCAACCGTCGCTGATGCGCGGCATCTGGAATACGATCCTGATCGGCATTGTCGGCGGCGCTCTGGCGGTGTTGTGTTATGCGGCGGTCGCGCTGGCGATGCACCGCAAGCAGGACGGCATTACCCGCTTTCTCGATTACAGCGTGCTGGTGCCGCGCGCGATCCCCGGCCTGCTCGCGGGCTTGTCGTTTCTGTGGGTATTTTTGTTCGTGCCGGCCTGGCTCGATGGCGCGCTCAAGGGCATGGATAACGGCGTCGCGCTGTGGCTGAGTGAACATTTCATTCCGGTGCTGCGCGAACTGCGCTCGACCATTTTCTCGGTCTGGCTGGCGTATTCGGTGGTCTGGCTGGCATACGGCATGCGCCTGATTTCGTCGGCCATGCTGCAAGTCGGCCCGGAACTGGAAGAAGCCGCGCGCGCGATCGGCGCCAGCCGCGCCCGTGTCACGCGCGACGTGACGCTGCCGCTGATCAAATACGGTCTACTGAGCGCATGGCTGATGGTATTTCTGATTTTCGAGCGCGAATACTCGACCGGCGTCTATCTGCTGTCGCCCGGCACCGAAGTTATCGGCGCGATGCTGGTGTCGCTGTGGGCCGGCGGCTCGGTCGATCTGGTGGCGGCGCTATCGTTCATCAACATCACCCTGGTGGCGATCGGCCTGGGCATCGCGCTGCGCTTCGGCGTCAAGCTGCACAATTAAGCATCGCACAACAATAATCAAAAGAGACTTCAACATGAACGAATTAAGCGTCAACGATTTATACCTCGACTACGGCACCGGGGCCGCCGCCAACCAGATCCTGAAAGGCGTGTCGATGGAATTGCAGCGCGGCGAAGTGGTCGCGCTGCTGGGGCCTTCCGGCAGCGGCAAGACCACGCTGCTGCGCGCGGTGGCCGGACTGGAAGCGCCAAAAGCCGGCACCATCCGCATCGGCGAACGCCTGATGTATGACGGCGCGAAGAATTACGAGATGCCGGCCGAGCAGCGCAACCTGGGCCTGGTGTTCCAGTCGTATGCGCTGTGGCCGCACAAGACGGTGTTTGATAACGTCGCCTACGGCCTCAAGCTGCGCAAGATGGCCAGCTCGGAGATCGCCAGCCGGGTCAAGCAGGTGCTGACCCAGCTCGGCCTGGGCCAGCTGGGCGAGCGCTTCCCGCATCAACTGTCGGGCGGCCAGCAACAGCGCGTTGCGATCGCCCGGGCGCTGGTCTACAACCCGCCGGTGATTCTGCTGGATGAACCGCTGTCGAATCTGGACGCCAAACTGCGCGAAGAAGCGCGCGCCTTTCTGCGCGAACTGATCGTCCGGCTCGGCCTGTCGGCGCTGATGGTGACGCACGACCAGGGCGAAGCGATGGCGATTTCGGACCGCATCCTGCTGCTCAACAACGGCAAGATCGAACAGCAAGGCAGCCCGCAAAGCATGTACCAGACGCCGGAAACGCTATTCACCGCCGAATTCATGGGCAGCAACAATCGCCTGCCGGGCCGAGTGCTGCAGCGCGACGGCGAACGCGTCACGCTGCAAATCGAAGGCCGCACCTTGCATGGCACCGCGCGCGGCGCCAATCTCGGCGCCGACGTTACCGCGCTGATCCGGCTGGAACAGGTGCGCATCGTCGATACGGAAGTTGAGAACAGCATCCGGCTGCCGCTGTCGACCTGCATGTATCTGGGCGACCGCTGGGAATGCCTGTTCAAACGCGGCGCTGCGGACGAGTTTGGCCTGCGCGCCTACGCCCCGCAGCGGCTGGCCGCCGGCGAGTACTGGGTGCAACTGCCGCAAGATAAGCTGTGGGTGTTTTAAGCCAACAACGCTAACATCGTATGGCTTTCGCAGCAGCGCGGAACCGTGCTGCTGCATTTACAGCATGGTGTATTTTTCAAGTCGCTTTAAAATAATGCGGAAAATGCCATGTTTATGATGATACCCCACTAATATCCATGGCAATTCGATTCCTCTCGCGCTTCACATCCCTGCCCTTCCTGCGCGCATTGCTGATCGCGCTGGGTGCCGCCGGCTTGTGCATCTGGCTCAAAACCCCGTTGCCGTGGATGATCGGCCCGCTCATTGCAACCGCCGCCGCGCGTATGGCCGGCCTCGACTTGCAAGCGCCGGTGCAGGTGCGCGAGGCCGGGCAATGGGCGATCGGCACCGCGCTCGGCCTGTATTTCACGCCGGTCGTGCTGCATGTGTTGTCGTCCTATGTCGGCACCATCGTGGTCGGGGTGGTGTTCGCGCTGCTGCTGGGCGCCGGCGGCGGCTGGCTGCTGCACAAGCTTACCGGCGTCGACAGCACCACCACTTTCTTCGCGATGGCCACCGGTGGCGCGTCCGAGATGGCAACCCAGGGCGAACGCCACGGCGCGCTGGCGGATCGGGTCGCGGCCGCGCACAGCCTGCGCATCATGCTGGTGGTGGTGATCATCCCGTTCGGCTTCAAGTTCGCCGATGTGCACGGAATGGACCCGTATCTGCAGGGCACCAAAGTGGTGAATATGCTCGGGCTGTTGAGCCTGATCGGATTGACTTGCTGCGGCGCTTTTCTGCTGCGGCGTCTGAACTGGCCGAATGCCTGGGTCATCGGTCCGCTGATCATCGCCATCGCGCTGACGGCATCCGAGGTGCATCTGTCGGCGTTGCCGCAATGGATCATCAACTGTGGCCAGCTCTTCATTGGCGTCTCGCTGGGCACCCGCTTCACGCCGGCCTTTTTGCATACCGCGCCGCGTTACCTGGCCGCAGTCACGCTATGCAGCATCACAACGATCGTGGTGGCGGCCGGGTTCGGCCTGCTGCTGGCGGCCTGGTCCGGGATTCACCCCGCCACCGCAATCCTGGCCACCGCGCCCGGCGGCATCGCCGAAATGTCGCTCACCGCCAAAAATCTGCAGCTCGGGGTGCCGATTGTGACCGCTTTCCACGTGACCCGGATGGCCACGCTGGTGCTGTCGATCGGCCCCCTGTTTCGCTTGATACAATCAATAAAAAACAGGGGTATCACCTGAAACATGGTGTTGTCCGCACGTTATATATGCGTACCGTAAATATGCTGTCATCAGTATATTAAAATTCGACAATTGCTTCCAGAGCCATGATAAACGGCAGTTGGCCGCCGCTTCCTTATCCCGCAATGCCCGCCGAATGCGCGGGGCAGATTCCTGCTGCGCTGGAAAATCCCCCGCGGATCGGCCGCGCCCCGATTTCGCGGCATTGCTGCGTTTGCCCTTTTTCCACAAAAACCGCATACTCGGTGTTACATTTCCGAAAAGCATTACTTATGCGATTCCCGTTATCGGACGGCTTCAGACCCACACCATATTGAAGAGCCAGGTTTCCAAATTGTCATCCAGTTCACTACCGCACCCTGAAGCAAACTATCGTCGTGCGCTGGCAAGTCTGATGGAGGCTGCCGGCGACATCGTTGTCAGGCTGAACTATCAGGGTGACATCCTGTATGCCAGCCAGCGCACGATTGACCTGATTAACGCCGAGCGGGATCTGATCGGCAGCACGCTGTCGGAACTGGTTTGCGCTTCGGAGCAGGACGCGTTGCAGACCGCGCTGGCAGACGCCGGCGCAACCCGGCAGTCCGGCCGCGTCAAGCTGCGCATCAAGACCAGCGAGGCACTGCTCTGGTTCGAGTTTCAACTATCGGCTTACACCACGTCAAGCGATGCCACGGAATTACTTGCGGTCGGCCGCGACATGTCGAGCACGCATGCGACCGAAGCGCGCCTGCGCCACATTGCCACGCATGACGCCTTGACCGGATTGCCGAACCGGGCCCTGCTATCGGACCGGCTGCGCATGGCCATCGCGCAGGCGCGTCGCAGCGGCCAGGGATTTTCGGTGGCCTCGCTCGATCTCGATGGTTTCAAGAAAGTCAATGACGGCCTGGGACACCCGGTCGGCGATGCGCTGCTGCAGGTAGCCAGTGCCCGGCTGATCAAGGCTTTGCGCAATAGCGATACGCTGGCGCGCATCGGCGGCGACGAATTCGTCGCCATCATGCCGGGCGCGGTGAGCAGCGCCGATATCAAACTCGTTAGCGGCCGCCTGATGTCGACCATGCAGGCCCCGTTCGAGGTGCAGGGCCATACGCTGTACGTAAGCGCCTCGGTCGGGGTCGCCGTATATCCTGAACACGGCGAGGACGAGGTCGCGCTGCTGGCCCATGCGGATGCCGCCATGTACCGCGCAAAAGAGACCGGCAAAGCATGCTGTGTGGTCTATAACAGCGGCCAGATCGGCCAGCCGGAGCATGATCTGTCGCTGGAAGCGGCGATGTTTCAGGCCGTCACGAATGGCGAATTCTTTCTCGATTACCAACCCATCGTCGATGCCCGGACCCGCCAGATACAAGGCTTTGAAACACTGATGCGCTGGCTGCGCCCGGGTCTTGGCCTGGTGCCGCCCAGCCGTTTTATCCCGATCGCAGAAGCCAACGGCCTCATCAATCTGCTCGGCGCCTGGGCGCTCAAGGCTTCCTGCGCCCAGCTCAAGAGCTTCGAGGCGGTGGCCAAACGGCCGCTTTACATCTCGGTCAACGTCAGCCCAAGACAGTTCCGCCAGGCGCAATTCCTGGAGTTGCTGGACCAGGCCATTGCCTTCTCAGGAATTGGCGGCGACCAACTGGTGCTGGAGATCACGGAAGGTACGCTGATGACCGATCCACTGCAGGCCGAAGCCATCCTGCACCAAATCGTCGCGCGCAAGGTCCGCATCTCGATCGACGATTTCGGCACCGGTTACTCGTCACTGGCTTATCTGAAGCGGTTCCCGATTGCGATTCTAAAAATCGACCGGGCTTTCATCAAGGATCTGCCCGCATCGGAAAAGGACGCGGCCATCTGCAACACGATCATGAGCCTGGCCCACCATTTGCATTTGTCGGTCGTGGCCGAAGGGGTGGAGACAGAAGCGCAGCTCCAGTTCCTGCTCGACCGGCGCTGTACCTACATTCAGGGCTACCTGACCGGCAAGCCGATGTCGCCGCACAGCGCGCAGCAAGCTTTGGCTGAAATCGGCATTCCTGCACAACCGGTGCGCGCTGAGACCGCGCCGGATTCATCTGAACCAACTCGATTATCATGACCATGCGCACTCCCGACGCCCCCGATGCCGACAAAACCCTGGAACTGCTCTGGGAGCGCATCCGGCAGCGCGGCGACCTTCCCGGTTTCACCAAAGCCATCAGCGCGGTGCTGGACGCCCTGCACGGTGAAGATGAGCAGGAATTCAACCTGACGCAAACCGTCATGTCCGATCCCGGGCTAACCCAGAAAGTGCTGCGGCTGGCCAATAGCGCGATGTATTCGGCCTTCGGCCAAAGCGTCGGCACCGTGTCGAAGGCAGTCATGCTATTGGGGACGCAAACCATCGGCCATCTGGCGCTGGGCTCCAAGCTGATCGATGCATTGTCGGCCAGCGCGCCCGATACCCTCAGCGCCCGCCTCGAAATGGAAAAAGCATTGCTGGCCGGGCATGTTGCGCGCCAGGTCACGAGCAGCGCCAATCGCCATCATGCCGAAGAGGCTGTCGTGTGCTCGATGCTGCACACGCTGGGCCGGATGATGGTGGCGTTTTATTTGCCCGATCACTGGTCGCAGGCACAGCAGGAAAGCGAAAAAACGCAGCGGCACCCTGATCTAGTGGCGCAGGAAATACTGGGGCTTTCACTGGAAGAAATGGGCCGCGCTATTGCGCAGCGCTGGGGATTGCCCGGCAGCCTGATCGACAGCATGCGCAAGGTCGAACCGCTGGCGTTGGCAGCGAGCGAAAAAGTGCCGCATGCCGAATGGCTGGCTGCGATATCGAGCATGACCAGCCAATGCGCAAGCGCTCTTTGCCAGGACGACGCCTCGGGCGAGACCGAAATCCTGCGACTAGCCGACGCTTATGCCGGCATGCTCGGGGTCGACGCCACCGCAGTGCTGAAGGCGGCAGAAAATGCAAAAAAGACTGCCGAATCCGGCTTTGGCGCGGTTCACAGCACCAAGCGCAGCAATACCGAAAAACGCTCCCGCGCCGAAGGTGCCTTGCCTGAACCGGCGGCCCACGGCATTTTGCTGCAGGGTGTGATCGATATGCGCAGCATTGTCAATAGTGCAACTCCCAGCCAGATGTTGACGATGGGACTGGAAACCTTGTATCAGGGACTCAGCTTCAGACGCGCGATTGCTTTTTTGCGAAATGTCAAAGAAGCGAAATACTTGGCCACAATGGGCTTCGGCACAGGCGTGCCGGCGCTGATCCCGAAACTGGTGTTCAACGATGCATATCAGCCTGACGTGTTTCATGCGGCGCTGGCCGGCGATCGCATCATTTTTGTTGAGAATGCCCAAGATCCCAAGTTTGCCGCCAAACTGCCGCGCTGGTGGCAGAACAGCGTGTCTTCTGCCACCGGTTTTATCATCCTGCCCCTGACGATCAACCGCCAGCCAGTCGGCTTTATGTACGGTGACTGGAGCGACGCAGCACCCAACGCCAAACCAAGCCCAGCAGAGTTCGTCATCATGAACGATTTGCGCGCCCTGGTCACGCAAACGGCAGAACGGCGCAACGCAACGACGACCGCCAGCGCACCTGCCGCGCATTGATTTTCCGCTGCCGAAATTTGACAGCTGATTGGCATCAGCAGACCTTGTTGAGAAAGTCCCGACACCGCGGTTACACAAAGGAGTTTTGGAATGCAGGATGAATTACGGGAAAACCGTAAATCGTTGATTTTATTGGTGCGGCTGGCTGGAATCGAACCAGCGACCCTTGGCTTCGGAGGCCAATACTCTATCCACTGAGCTACAGCCGCATTGGGAAATTTTGGACAGGCACAGAGGATACAGTTTTTCGTACGGATCGTCCATTTAAAGCTATGATTTTCCGTTTCAAAGCCGTTGCATTGCGCCTATAATCAAAGGTTTGGCGAAGCTTTGCGCTGCCTGCGGATGCAGATTGGCTGTGATTGCGCATTCGCCTACCGGTTTAAAAAAATAGCACCGAGGAAACCATGAGCGATCTATCTAATCAAAACGAACACAGTGGCAAACACAACGATCACCAATCCCCGATCAAGACCCCAAAGCAACTGGTAATTGCAGTGCTGGCGGCTTTTATCGTTCCCATCATCTGCATCGTGCTACTGGTCCAGTATGTAACCAACGACAAGAAAATGGGCGCCGGCTCGAACGGCGATACGGCAGAGGCGGTCGCGGCGCGTATTAGTCCTGTTGCCGATCAAGGCTTTACCCTGAAAGACGCGAGCGGGCCGAAGCAGTTGAAGGTTGGCAGCGCCGTATATACCGCTTTTTGTGCCGCCTGCCACGATAGCGGCGCTGCCGGTTCGCCTAAATTCGGCGACAGCGCTGCTTGGTCGCCACGTATCGCGCAAGGCTACGACACGCTGGTGTTGCACGCCGTTCAAGGCATTCGCGGCATGCCTGCCAAAGGCGGCAATCCTGATCTGGATGATGTCGAAGTAGCGCGCGCCGTGGTGTATATGGCCAATAAGGGTGGCGCTTCATTCAAGGAGCCAGCGGCAAAGGCAGCGGGCGCAGTTGCTGCAGCCGATGCCCCTGCCGCAGCACCAGCAGCCACTGCTGCAGCGCCTGCAACTGATGCCGCACCTGCCGCAGCGCCGGCCAAGCTGGCCGCCGACACCGGCAAGAAAATCTATGACTCAGCTTGCATGGCTTGTCACGGCTCTGGCGTGATGGGCGCTCCCAAGTTCGGCGACAAGGCAGCCTGGGCGCCTCGCATCAAGCAGGGTCCGGAGCTATTGCATAAAAATGCGATTGCCGGCATCCGGATGATGCCGCCGAAGGGTGGTTCTGCCGCCTCCGAGGATGAAGTGAAAGCGGCAGTTGATTACATGACGGCTGCAGCGAAGTAAATCCTGTCGGAATGCAAGGCAACAAAAAAGCCGGTCAATAACCATTGACTGGCTTTTTTGTTGCCTTGTTTTTTAAAGATCGGATTTGAAGATAAAAAGAGGCCGCGTTTTACCGCGGCCCCTTTTTTGATTTTGACGCTGCAAGAACTTGGATCAGGCTTGTAGTTAGCGCGCCTGTTCCGCCACGAAAATCTCGACCCGGCGGTTTCTTGCCCGGTTAGCGGCGCTGTCGTTGGATACCAGCGGCTCATGCGGGCCGCGGCCTTCGACGGTAAAACGATTGGACGCTACGCCACGGGCCGCCAGATAATCGCGCGCGTGCGCGGCGCGGTCGTGTGACAAGGGCATGTTGATTGCGTCGGAGCCGGTGCTGTCGGTGTGGCCGATAATCGTCACGGTGGTGCCGGGATTTTCATTCAGACTGGAGGCGAAGCGATCCAGTACCGGGCGAAAATTCGGCGCGATATCGGACTTGCCAACGTTAAAAGAAATGTCGCTCGGGATATCCAATTTCAGGCGATTGTCGGCGGTCTGGCTGACCTGTACGCCGGTGCCGGCGGTGGCTTGTTCCATTGCACGCTTCTGGTTTTCCATCCGGTTTGACCAAATGTTGCCGGCGGCTGCGCCGGCCAGTCCGCCGATAGCTGCGCCGGCTGCAGTACGCCGTCCACCACCGCCGCCGGTGGCAGCCCCGATTACCGCGCCCGCCAATGCGCCCACGCCGGCGCCAGTCGCAGTGCCGCGCTGGGTATTGGACATCTCAGGCATGTTGGCGCAACCAGTCAATACCAGAGCGGCAACTGATGCAGAGAGAGTGAATTTTGTACGCATGACGAACCCTTTTTTAATGAGAATACGCATTCTGGCAGACCGGTTCCGATGCCGGACTGAATGTTTCATTTGTTAACATATCCATCCGGCTAGCCGGATTTTGCATTTCGGCGTTCTCTGACAATACTTTTCAAAAAATAATACTGTTATACGTATTTTTATGTTCCGCAATGAATATATGCGGCAATTACCGTATTTTTTCCCATACCCCATGTTATTTGCAATTCCAAGCTCCTATTCAGTTTGCTTGGGACGGCTACTACCTTCTCTGCCGGTCTCGCTCCCGCATGCGGGAGAGGCCATGCAAACAGTCGTTACCTGGCAGGCTGAACAGTGACAATTCCCAAAAGCATATGGCAGAACCAGGCAAGCATGTTCAAGATAGCCGCGCCAAACCGCCGGGGTTTGTGGGCGCGCAAACAATTGCTGGCTAGCGGGTGCGAATTTCGGCGAATTCTTCGATGCTGCCCAGCTTGATGGTGATCGGGTTGAGCGTGATGGTCGGCTGCATCGGGCGCCAGGCGAATTGCCAAGCTTGCTGCATCGCGTGCGCGGCTGGCCGGGTGAAAATCGCGCCCAGCGGGCTGCGTTTGCCGTAACTGATGGCACCGTCGATGCCGGCCCAGTTCGGCAGCGCGCGCTGGACTGCGCGGTGCAGGCGCTCGCCGAATTTTTCGGTGTGGTGTATCACCAGGCAGGCATCGCTGCCGGCGAAGGTATTGAACAGGCTTTCATCCCAGGCTTGGGCGAAGCTGACGGTGAGGAAGTTGGGCGCCATCGCAGAATTGAGCCGGATGCCGGACGGCGGCAGCGGCGCGCCGGGGTTCTGATCGGTGGCCGGTTGCAGACGGAATTCGCCCAGGGTCAGGCAGCGTTCCAGCACCGCGTTTGGCGCATACAGGTAGAGCGTGGCGGGACGTGTGTAGTCTTTGTTTGGCATGTGTGGTTCTTAAGAAAATGAAAAGGTGCGCGTGCAAATCTGACTAATATTACGCACTTCACAAGCAGAGCGAGCGGGAATTGGCCGGCGCAAATGTCGGGTTACGCGATGAAGCCGCACACCCGCCCTACGATGCTTTCAGGTTGACTCAGTCTTCCAGCGCCGGCAGGCGTATCGTGTATTGGCCGGATTTTTCATCGCGCACCATGATCAGCAGATTCTGTTTTTGCGCGTCTTCCACCAGTTGCCGGAACGAGCGGTAGCCGTAGGCGGATTCGGTGAAGCCGGGCTTGCGCCGCTTCATGGTTTGCTTGACCATCGAGCCCCACAATTTTTCTTCTTCGCCGCGTTCGGCGATCAGCGCTTCGATGGTTTCGATGATGAAGTCGAGCGCCTCGTGCCGCTTGTCTTCTTCCTGCTTATCTTCTAATTTTGGCAGTGCCGGTTTGGTCTTGTCGTTTTTGTCATTGGCCACAGCTTTGACCGCGACTTTCTTCTCGACCGGCTTGCGCTTCGGCTTGGCGTCGCGCACCAGGTCGTCGTAAAAGATGAATTCGTCGCAATTAGCCGACAGCAGGTCGGACGTCGAACTCTTGACGCCGATGCCGATCACATATTTGTTGTTTTCGCGCAGTTTCGACACCAGCGGCGAAAAATCCGAATCGCCGCTGATGATCACGAACGCGTCCACATGCGCCTTGGTGTAGCACAGGTCGAGCGCATCGACCACCATCCGGATGTCGGCCGAATTCTTGCCGGACATGCGCACATGCGGGATTTCGATCAGCTCGAATGCGGCTTCGTGCATCTCGCCCTTGAATTCCTTGTAGCGCTCCCAGTCGCAGTACGCTTTTTTGACCACGATGCTGCCTTTGAGCAGCAAGCGTTCCAGCACCATGCGGATATCGAATTGCGGGAATTTGGCATCCCGCACGCCCAGCGCCACGTTCTCGAAATCGCAAAATAATGCCATGTTGGTGACTTCTGGTCGACCTGCCATCGTGTGTTCCTTTTGTTGTTGTTAGTAGTGCCGGCGCGACAGGCCTGCGCTATTTGATATCGTTGCGGCGAACGTAAATCTGTTCCACCAGGGTTCTGGCCCACGGCGTCTTACGCAGGAAGGTCAGGCTCGATTTGATGCTGGGGTCGCTCTTGAAGCAGCGTACATCGACTCTGCTGGCCAGGCCATCCCAGCCGTAGCGGGCCACCAGTTCGGTCAACAGCGCTTCCAGCGTGATGCCTTGCAGCGGATTATTGGATTGTGCGTTGGTCATGTCGTCGCTCTATAAGTATTACTTGCGCCCGCTTCTCTGGGTGTTTCTTTGCACGTTGCCGATGCTGCTGGCATTTTTGCGCGGGGCGTGGCCGGCAGCCGATTTTGCCGGCGACGGTTTGCTCGGTGGCGTCGACAGAGCGGCCGGCTTGCCCTTGAAGGCGGCCTTGCCGACAGTGCGGCTGGCGCTGGCTTGTCTGGTTATTTTGGCGCTGCCCAGGCCGCCGTCTTCCGACGATTGCCAGGCCGGGATCAGATGCCGCGGGCCGTTGCCGATCAGGTCGGTGCGTCCCATGCGCTTCAGGCCTTCGCGCAGGATCGGCCAGTTGGCCGGGTCATGGAAGCGCAGGAAGGCCTTGTGCAGTTTGCGGATCTGGCCGCTGCGCGCAGTTTCCACCACTTCCGAATCTTCGCTCACCTTGTGCAGCGGATTTTTGCGGGTGTGGTACATGGTGGTCGCCATCGCCATCGGGGTCGGCACGAATGTCTGCACCTGATCCAGCTTGAAATCGTTTTTCTTCAGCCACAGCGCCAGATTCAGCATGTCTTCATCGGTGGTGCCGGGATGGGCGGCGATGAAGTACGGAATCAGGTATTGCTTCTTGCCGGCTTCCTTGGAGAAACGGTCGAACATTTCCTTGAAGGTATCGTAGTTGCCGATACCGGGCTTCATCATTTTCGACAGCGTATTTTGTTCGGTATGCTCCGGTGCGATTTTCAGCAAGCCGCCGACGTGATGCGTGACCAGTTCCTTCACGTATTCCGGCGAACGGATCGCCAGGTCATAGCGCAGGCCGGAACTGATCAGCACTTTCTTGACGCCGGGAATCGCGCGCGCCTTGCGATAGACCGAGACCAGCTTGCTGTGGTCGGTGCCGAGATTGGAGCAGATGGTCGGATACACGCAGGACAAACGGCGGCAGGATTCCTCGATGCTTTTATCCTTGCAAGCCAGCCGGTACATATTCGCGGTCGGCCCGCCGAGGTCGGAAATGGTGCCGGTGAAGCCCTTGGTCTTGTCGCGGATTTCTTCGATTTCGTGCAGGATCGACGGCTCGGAGCGGCTCTGGACGATGCGGCCTTCGTGCTCGGTGATCGAGCAGAAAGTGCAGCCGCCGAAACAGCCGCGCATGATGTTGATCGAGAACCGAATCATTTCCCAGGCCGGGATGCGGGCGTTGCCGTAGCTCGGATGCGGGCCGCGCGCATACGGCATGCCGTAGATGCCGTCCATCTCGTCCATCGCCAGCGGCAGCGGTTGCGGGTTGAGCCAGACATCGCGCTCGCCATGGCCTTGCACCAGCGCCCGCGCGTTGCCGGGATTGGATTCCAGATGCAGAATGCGCGACGCGTGCGCGTACAGCACCGGGTCCGTGCTGACCTGCTCGAACGACGGCAGCCGGATCACGCTCTTGTCGCGTTGCTCCTTCTGCGCGGCTTGGCGCTCTTCGCGCGACAGGATCAGGATCGGCTTGACCACGGGCTCGGCGGCAGAGCTGTTGCTGGCGCAGGATTCTTTTTCCGGTATTTCCGCATACGGGCTGATGGTCGGCTCGATGCGGCCCGGAGTATCGACCCGGGTCGAATTGGTTTCGCTCCAGTCGTCCCCCGGCAGCCAGCCGCGCGGCACCATGAAGGCGGTGCCGCGCAGGTTGCGGATCGCTTTGATCGGCTCGCCAGCCGCCAGCCGATGCGTCAGATCGACCAGCGCCCGCTCGGCATTGCCATACAGCAAAATATCGGCTTTGGAATCCGGCAACACCGAACGCTTGACCTTGTCGGTCCAGTAATCGTAATGGGCGATGCGGCGCAGGCTGGCCTCGATGCTGCCGATCACGATGTTGGCGTCCGAATAGGCTTCGCGGGCGCGCTGCGCATACACCACCACTGCGCGGTCGGGCCGCTTGTTCGGTTCGCCATTGGCGGTGTACGCATCTTCGGAGCGGATCTTGCGGTCGGCGGTATACCGGTTGATCATCGAATCCATATTCCCGGCGGTCACGCCGAAATACAGATTCGGCCGGCCCAGCGCACGAAACGCCTCGGCCGAGTGCCAGTCGGGCTGGCTGAGGATGCCGACCCGGAAGCCCTGCGCCTCCAGCAAGCGCCCTATTAATGCCATGCCGAAACTCGGATGATCGATATAGGCGTCGCCGGTGATCAGGATCACGTCGCAGCTGTCCCAGCCCAACTTATCCATTTCGGCGCGCGACATCGGCAGGAAAGGGGCGGCCGCAGTCCGTTCCGAGCGTTTTTTTACGCTGGAAAACAGGTTGGTCGGGGCGTGTTTGGGGGCAATAGTGAGTGCGTTCATATCGGCCGGATTGTACCGCAGGCGTCTAAGGCGCGCTGCAGGCGCGACTGGCATTGCGCGACTAATAATGCGGCGGCCTTTCGTTGGCGCTATTGGCGCTGCCGTCTTGATCGCTGGCCGGTTCCTTGATCAGCCGCGCCAGTGCCGCGCACAGGGTTTCCAGCTGGTCTATTTTTTGCTGCTGGCGATATACCAGCGTATTCAATGTTTCGAGCAAATCTTCCTGGCGGGTGAGCTTGATCTCGATTTCCATCATGCGTGCTTCGGAGTTCATCGTGAACTTCTCCTTGGAATATGTGTAACGTGTTGTTGCTGAATTGCATGGGAGTATGCCTTAAAACAGTGCAATTGCCGCATGTTTATATTGCGCAACAAAAATATACAAGACACTGTATATGATTTGGTCCGAAGCCGTGCTGCCGGCTGCTCCGATTTTTTCCGATCTGCGTTAACATGGTGGCTCATCCTCAGCCGAAACATCACCAGACCTCGCCATGAATAAACCAATTCCCCCAGCCGACGGCGAATGCTGCGAAAACGGCTGCGATCCGTGCATTTGGGATACCTATTATGCAGCGCTGCGGACCTGGGAAGAGCAGCAGGCGGCGCTCACTGCCGCTGCCGCAGCGCATAACGATAGTGCGAACATCAGCGCGCCGACCTAAAAGAGCGCAAAAAATCCAAAAATATCTGCGCGGCAATCTCGGCATCGTCGGCGGTCATGGTTTCCAGCGGATTGTGGCTAATGCCGCCATTGCCGCAACGGATAAACAGCATCGCGACATCGGTGATCCTGGCCAGCAACATCGCATCGTGGCCAGCCCCGGAAGGCAGCGTAATCGCCGGGACGCCGGCCCGTTCGGTGGCAGCCGCCAATTGGCGCATCAGCCACGGCGCGCACGGCGCAGCGGCCGAGATTTCGACGCGCTCCAGCGCAACATCGATATTGCGGCGCGCGCAGATCGCGGCGATCTCCTTGAGTACGTCGGCCGCCGCCGCATCACGGGTGGCATCATCGGCGGCGCGAATATCCAGCGATAAATTGCAGGCTCCGGGAATCACATTGATAGAACCGTGCGGCACCTGCAACTGGCCGACGGTGCCGACCAGCGTCGGCGCCTGGCTGCAACGCTGCTCGACCAACAGGATGATTTCGGCCGCTGCTGCTGCCGCGTCGCGGCGCATCGTCATCGGCGTCGTGCCGGAATGGCTAGCCACGCCGGTCAGCGCAACCTGATAGCGCAGCGAGCCGGCGATCGAGCTGACGATCCCAACCGGCACCTCGCGCCCGAGCAAGACCGGGCCCTGCTCGATATGGATTTCGACAAAACCCAGCAGATCGGCCGGATTGCGCGCGCTGGCGGCAATCTGCGCCGGGTCGTGACCCGCTGCGATTAACGCAGCGCGCATGGTCACGCCGTCGGCGTCAACCTGCTCCAGCAGCGTCGGATCGAACTGGCCGATGACCGCGTTGCTGCCCAAAAAGGTGCTGTTGAAGCGCACACCCTCCTCTTCCGCAAAGCCGATTACTTCCAGGTGAAACGGCAGTTTTTCACCGCGTTCATGCAGTTGGCGCAGCACCGCAATCGGCAGCAGAATTCCGGCCCGGCCGTCGTACTTGCCGCCGTTTCTGACGGTGTCGTAATGCGAGCCGGTCAGCAGTGTTTGGGCGTGCGGGTCGTCGCACCGATAGCGCCCGACCACGTTGCCGACTGCGTCGATTTCGGCCTGCAAGCCTGCGCTGCGCATCCATTCAGCCAGTTGGGCGGCGGTGTTGCGGTGCGCTGGCGTCATGAACGCGCAGGTCAGGCCGTCTTCGCTATCGCTCCAGGCCGCCAGCGTTTCAGCCCAGGCCAGAATGGTGTGGCCGAACTCCAGCGTGTGGCCGAGCAGGTCGTTCAAGCGCAGTTCGGCGATGCGGCCGATCTGGCGCAGGCATTCGGCCAGTTCGTCGGCGCGCTGATGGCGCAGCCGGCGTCTGAAAATTGCGATGATCGCTTGCCGCGACAGCCCGCGCCCATCCGGCCCCTTGACAGCGACGATGAAGGGAAAGCCGAACTTGGCGTTGTAATCGGCATTCAGTTGCTGCAGCGCGGCCAACTCTGTCGGGCTGCAGTGATTCAGGCCGGCTCTGGCTTGCTCGCTGCGCGACTCCGCAGTCAGTGCGCCGGCCAGCGCCGCCTTGCTGGCGAGTTCAGGATGGGCGCGAATCAAGCCCAGTTGCTCGGCTTCGGGTGCGTTCCTGACCGCATCCTGCAACGCCAGTTTCAGCGCCGCCAGCGTGGCAAAAGGCCGCTGCGCCGCCGCCCGCTGCGCTACCCACGGCGAATGTTCGTAGATGCCTTGCAACGTCGATACAAAGCTGGTGGCATCGCAGGTATTGAGTTGGGCTAATGTGGTGGTGACGGGCATTGGATGCATCTATTTACTCCCTTGTTCGCAAAACGGATGCACCTTGCGCCAGTGCTGTGCGATGTCGATCCGGCGCGCGATCCAGACCTTGTCCTGCGACTGCACGTAATCCAGAAAACGCGCCAGCGCCGCGCTCCGTCCCGGGCGTCCGATGATGCGGCAATGCAGACCGATCGACAGCATTTTCGGCTGATTCAGGCCGTCCGGATCGCCTTCCGCGTACAGCACATCGAACGCATCTTTCAGGTAATCAAAGAACTGGCTGCCGGAATTGAAACCCTGCATTGCGGCGAAGCGCATGTCGTTGCTGTCGAGCGTGTACGGCACCACCAGATGCGGCTTGCTGGCGGGTTTTCCATCGGAATCGGTGATCGCGACTTGCTGCCAGAACGGCAGATCGTCGCCGTAATAATCCGAGTCATAGCAAAAGCCGCCGTGCTCTACCACCAGTTTGCGGGTATTGGGCGAATCGCGCCCGGTGTACCAGCCGGCCGGCGCGGCACCGGTCAATTCGGTGATGATCTGCACCGCCTGCCGCATGTGAGCGCGTTCGGTCGCCTCATCCATCTGCTGGTAGCTGATCCAGCGCAGGCCGTGGCAGGCGATCTCGTGACCGAACGACTGGAACGCGGCGACTGCTTCCGGATTGCGCTGCAGCGCCATCGCCACGCCAAAAATCGTCAACGGCAGTGTGCGCTCCTCAAACAAGCGCAATATCCGCCACAAACCGGCGCGCGAACCGTATTCGTACAGCGATTCCATGCTCATGTGGCGCATCGCGAATGCTTGCGCGCCGATGATTTCGGACAGAAAAGTTTCGGACGCCGTATCGCCATCCAGCACGCAATTTTCCGAACCTTCTTCATAATTCAGCACAAATTGCAGCGCCAGCCGCGCACCGTCCGGCCATTGCGGGTGCGGCGGCGTGCGGCCGTAACCGGTCAGGTCGCGGGGATAGTTTGCGTCAGCGTCGGTCATGCGTTACCTCTCAGGTTGTAACCAGCATGATTGATTGATGAGTAGGAAGTTTAGGAAGTTTAGGAAGTTTAGGAAGTTTAGGAAGTTTAGGAAGTTTAGGAAGTTTAGGAAGTGTATATCCGCTGTACCGACTGCGTTATATGATTTACCGCATAACCGTTCCGAGATAAGGGAGTCACGATGGGAAAGCTCACCACGCATGTGCTGGATGTCGCGCAAGGCAAGCCCGGTGTCGGGGTCGGGATCGAATTGTATGCATTGCAGGATGGCGACAGAATCCTACTCAAAACCGTTGCCACTAATCAGGATGGCCGCTGCGATGCGGCGCTGCTGGAAGGCGGCGCGCTGCATGTCGGCCAATACGAACTGGTGTTTTTCGCCGGCGATTATTTTGATTCGCAAGGCGTGCCGTTGCCGAACCCGAAATTCATTGACCGGGTTTGCATCGCTTTCGGCATCGCCGATCCTGATCAGAATTACCACGTGCCGCTGCTCGTTTCGCCGTGGGCGTATTCGACTTATCGCGGTAGTTGATTCCCTATTCGATAGGCAGAGACAATCAAGTATATATATTTAATTAATTTTACAAATAATAAGGATCGACTTATTATGATCACTCATTACTTCAACCCGCAAAGGAAATCACCATGTCTTTAATCAATACTGAAGTTAAACCGTTCAAGGCAACTGCTTTTCATAATGGCAAATTCGTTCCAGTAACCAATGAAGACCTGAAGGGCAAATGGTCGGTATTTGTGTTTTATCCAGCCGACTTCACATTTGTTTGCCCAACTGAATTGGGCGATCTGGCCGACAATTATGCAGAATTCCAGAAGATGGGCGTCGAAATTTACAGCGTTTCCACTGACACGCACTTCGCGCACAAAGCCTGGCACGATACTTCCGACACCATCGGCAAGATCACCTACCCAATGCTGGGCGACCCAACCTTGGCACTGGCACGCAATTTTGAAGTGCTGATCGAAGAAGAAGGCTTGGCCTTGCGCGGTACTTTCGTTGTGAATCCAGAAGGCCAGATCAAAGTCATGGAAGTGCATGACAACGGCATCGGCCGTGACGCCAAAGAATTGCTGCGTAAAGTGCAGGCGGCGCAATACGTTGCTGCCCATCCAAATGAAGTGTGTCCTGCAAAATGGACACCAGGTGCCGCAACATTAACACCATCGCTGGATTTGATCGGCAAGATTTAAGCCGTAGGGGCGAGTCTCGCGCTCGCCTGCCAACATCGTTCGACCGTCCGCGTGGGCACAAAAAACGTGCCCACGCTACGAAGCTGTTAAAAATATGTGCCAGAGTATGATCAAAAACATGTCATTTACCGTATATATATTGTGCGTATTTGAAAATACCCGGTAACAATGAAGCATCACCCCGAATCACCGTTGTGAAATATGAGGCAATCATGCTAGAGAATAATCTCAAAACCCAGTTGAAGGCTTACCTGGAAAAAGTGACGCAGCCAATCGAACTGGTTGCCTCGCTTGATACCAGTGACAAATCGCGCGAAATGCAGTCGTTGTTGCAGGAAATTACTACTTTATCCGACAAAATCCGCTTGATCGAACGTTTTGATGACGCCGAGCGCAAGCCGTCGTTTTCGATCAACCGCGCCGGTGCCAACATAGGCATCCGCTTTGCCGCCATTCCGATGGGGCACGAATTTACTTCCCTGGTACTGGCATTGCTGCAGGCCGGCGGCCATCCGCCCAAAGTCGAGGCCGATGTCATTGAACGCATTAAAAATCTCGATGGCGACTATCAGTTTGAGACTTATGTTTCGCTGACATGCCAGAACTGCCCGGAAGTAGTGCAATCGCTGAATATGATGGCAGTGCTGAACCCGCGTGTGCGCTCCGTGGTGATCGACGGCGCATTGTTCCAGGATGAAGTCGAGAAGCGCGAAATCATGGCAGTGCCGACTATTTACCTGAATGGCAAAGTATTCGATCAAGGCCGCCTCGGCGTGGAAGAAATCCTTGCCAAACTTGATACCGGCTCGGCTGGCCGCGATGCTGAAAAAATTAACGCCAAAGAACCGTTTGACATGTTGATCGTCGGCGGGGGGCCAGCCGGTGCCGCTGCCGCAGTCTATGCAGCGCGCAAAGGTATTCGCACCGGCGTGGTGGCAGAACGTTTCGGCGGTCAGGTGCTGGACACGATGGCCATCGAGAATTACATCTCGGTCCCGGAAACCGAAGGCCCGCGCTTTGCCGCCGACCTGGAACGTCATGTGCGTAGCTACGATGTCGATATCATCAATTTGCAGCGCGCCGAAAAACTGGTGGCAGGCGATCTGATCGAAATCAAACTGGTCAGCGGCGCGGTGCTCAAAGCCAGATCGGTGGTGCTCGCCACCGGTGCGCGCTGGCGCAAGATTAACGTGCCCGGCGAGCAGGAATACCTGAACCGCGGCGTGGCGTACTGTCCGCATTGCGATGGCCCGTTATTCAAGGGCAAGCGGGTGTCGGTCATCGGCGGTGGCAATTCCGGCGTCGAAGCTGCAATTGACCTGGCCGGACTGGTCAGCCATGTGACATTGCTGGAATTCGGCGCTGAATTGCGCGCCGATGCGGTATTGCAGCGCAAGCTGCATAGCCTGCCGAATGTCACCGTCATCACCAGCGCCCAGACCACTGAAGTACATGGCGACGGCAAAAAAGTCACCAGCCTGAGCTACAAGGATTTGACTTCCGACACGATCAAGCAAGTCGAGCTGGAAGGCATTTTCGTGCAAATCGGTTTGGTGCCGAATACCGAGTGGCTCAAAGGCACGATTGCATTGACACCGCATGGCGAGATCGAAGTCGATGCGCGCGGTCAGACCTCGATTCCCGGCGTCTTCGCTGCCGGCGATGCCACCATAGTGCCGTTCAAGCAAATCGTGATTGCGGCGGGCGATGGTTCCAAGGCTGCACTCAGCGCGTTTGATTATTTGATCCGCTCGTCGGCACCGGCAGAATCCTAACGCCAGCTTCACCGCGTTAAAAAAGCCGGAACAGCGTACCTTGCGCTGCTCCGGCTTTTTTTTTGCGCGTATTTTTAACGAATGCTCAGAATTTTTCCGCGGCACTGACTTGTTCGCGCGGATTGCCCAGCAAAGCCGAAATCGACGCTTACTGCTGTTTCAGCTTGAGCGCCACGCGCGAGACACTCTTCCCGCATAACGTTTCCCATAAAGCCCATGTTACTGGCCATGAAAAGAAGGTTGCGATGCATCCTCGGTTTCACTATGTCAATACCATGCTGGGTAATTTGAAGACCTCGTTGGCAGGCACTTACCATGCCTTTGATTTTTTCAAATACGCAACCCGGCATCTGGCTGAATTTCAATATCGCCTCAACCGCCGTTTCGATTTGGCTTCAACGCGCCTCGATTACTCTATGCCGCAGCCGTCACCAAATCTTTACCGCTACGCATTCTGCGCCTCTCTGAGGTTGGTAGCTAATATGGTACTTTTAATACATAAGCCCCCCATATAAAACGCATCTCATTGCAGCAAGCATGCGTGACATCAAATATCCACCGGATCGACTTCCAGCGACCATTTGGCGCGCGTCTTGATTTTCCGTAGTGCGGTCAGCCAGACTTTGAGGAAGGCTTGCAGCGCCGGACGCGACGGGCATTCAATCAGCAACTGGGCGCGATCGACGTTGGCCACGCGGGTCATCGTCATCGGGATCGGGTCGTTGATGGTGATGCCGGCGTGTTCGACTGCGTTTGCGGCCTGCTTCAGGAAATCAATCGCGATTTCTAATTCGCGGGCTTCGGCCCGCAGCAGCGCCTGATACAGGTAAGGCGGCAGATGCGCTTGCTGGCGTTCGGCCAACAGTTCGGTGGCGAAGTGATCGTAATCGTGATTCACCACTGCCGCATATAACGGATGCTGCGGGTAACGGGTCTGTATCAGCACTTCGCTGACGCTGCCGCCTTCCTTTTGCGCGGCGCGACCGGCGCGACCGGCGACTTGCATCAGTTGCGCGAACAACCGTTCGCTGGCGCGGTAATCTTGCGAGAACAACGCAGTATCGGGGTTGAGGATGCCGACCAAAGTCAGGTTTTTGAAATCATGGCCCTTGGCCACCATCTGGGTGCCGATCAGGATATCGACCTCGCCCCGATGCACCGCGTCGAACGCGGCTTGCGCGCTGCCTTTGCGACGGGTCGAGTCGGCATCGATGCGGCTGATGCGCGCTTCGGGAAAAATCGCCTGCAAGCCTTCCTCCACCCGTTGCGTGCCGCGCCCCAGCGGTTGCAGGTCGACATTGCCGCAGGTCGGGCACGATCTCGGGATGCGTAGTTCCAGGCTGCAGTGGTGGCAACGCAAGCGGTGCTCTGGTTTATGCAGCACCATGAACGCTGTGCAGCGGCTGCAGTTGCTGATCCAGCCGCAGGCGTCGCAGGCCAGCACCGGCGCATAGCCGCGCCGGTTCAGGAACAGCAGCGATTGCTCACCACGCTCCAGCCGCAGTTTTAGCGCGGCAATCAGAACCGGCGTCAGGCCATCGACCGGCTTGTTGTGCTCCATGTCGATCAAGCGCACGGTAGGCAAGACGGCGGCCCTGACCGCACGCTGACGCAACTCCAGCTTGCGATAACGGCCGCTTTGCGCATGCTGCCAACTCTCCAGCGACGGCGTGGCGGAGCCCAGCACAATCGGAATTCCCAACTGGTGCGCCCGCCACACGGCCAGGTCGCGCGCCGAATAACGCAATCCTTCTTGCTGCTTGTAGGACGGGTCGTGCTCTTCGTCGATAACGATCAGTTGCAGCTTCGGCAACGAGGCCAGAATCGCCAGCCGGGTGCCCAGCACGATGCGGGCTTGCCCCAAGTGCGCCGCCAGCCAGTGCGTCATGCGCTCGCCTTCGGCCAGACTGCTGTGCAGAGTGGCGACCGCAACGCCGGGAAAACGGGCCCGGATGCTGCCTTCAAGCTGCGGCGTGAGATTGATTTCCGGCACCAGGATCAGGATTTGCGCAGCGTCAAAACGCGTCAGAATGTGTGCCGCGGCTTGCAGATAAACTTCGGTCTTGCCGCTGCCGGTAACCCCGTACAGCAAATGCGGCGCGAATCCTTGCGCGCCTGCTATCGCGTCAACCGCTTGCTGCTGCTCCGGATTGAGAACTGGCATGGCGGCCGGCGTGGCGTCATGCACGGCGGCGATCTTCGCCAGTTTTTTCAAGGCGCGATCGAGCGCGGTAGTTTTCAGCGCGCGCAGATTGCGCGGCAGGCCGGGAATCGCCACTTCGCCCAGCGGGCGCTGGTAGTAATCGGCGGCGAAAGCGCACAGCGCACGCCACTGCCCGGACAATGCCGGCAACTGGCTGCGAATCGCCAGCGCATCCTTGAGTTTGCCGGCCGGGACAACGGTCTCGACATTCGCCGCGACGATCAGCCCGACCACTTCGCGCGGGCCAAACGGCACCAGCGCCAGTTGGCCGGCCAAAGGTGCCACTGCCGCCTGGTGTTCCGGGCACCAGCGGTAATCGAAGCAAAAGTCGAGCGGAGTGTCAAGCGCGACTTGGATGATTGTCACGGAATAAACCTATTTTGATGGGATGCGCTTCTGTCGCGGATTTTTTCTACTTGTCCACAAAGCCTGTGGATAACTTTGTGGATAGATGTCTATCAAGTTGCAGAAATAACATAGTTGAACCTGCCACAAGTATGTCTACGTCACCAGAATAATATAATAATTACTTTAAAATCAACGACTTGAGTATTCAGTTGGCGGATTTTCATCGCACCGTTCGAAATCCACTAACTGTTATTATTTTTGTGCATAAGTAGGCAATTTTTAATTTATCTACAGGCCTGAAGTCTCGTTTGAGTGCGGCCTTGCAGTCAATATGCTGCTGCAAGCCGCACCCGGCAACAGGCCGATGCAGCAAGCGCAATCAGGCTCTTTGTTGCCGGCTGTAGTCATGCACCGTTTCGACCATCGCCGTCACTGCTTCCGGTGGCGTGAACTGCGAAATGCCATGACCCAGGTTGAAGACGTGACCATTGCCGTCGCAGGGCGTGCCGAATGCATCGAGCACCTTGATCACTTCGGCGCGGATCTGGTCCGGCTTGGCAAACAATACGCTCGGATCGAGATTGCCTTGCAGCGCGACCTTGTCGCCAACCAGCGCGCGCGCTTTGGTCAGATTCACGGTCCAGTCCAGGCTTACAGCGTCGGCACCGATGTCGGCAATCTGATCCAGCCACAGTCCGCCGCCCTTGGTGAAGACGATCGATGGAATGCGTACGCCATCTTTGTCGCGCTTAAGAAGTTGCATTACTTCACGCATATAAAACAACGAAAATTGCTGATAGACGCCATCGGCCAGCGCCCCGCCCCAAGTGTCATACATCATCACCGACTGCGCGCCGGCATCAATTTGTGCGTTCAGGTAATCAGCCACGGTGGCGGCATTGATCTTCAGGATGTGGTGCATCAGATCCGGGCGCTGGTACAGCATCGTCTTGACCCGTTGAAAGTCACTTGAGCCGCCACCTTCGACCATGTAGCAGGCCAGTGTCCACGGGCTGCCGGAAAAACCGATCAGCGGCACCCGGCCATGCAATTCGGTGCGAATTTGGGTAACCGCATCGAATACATATTGCAGCGAGCCCATGTCCGGAACTTGCAGCGCCAGCACATCTTTTTCATTGTGCAGCGGACGCTCGAACTTCGGCCCCTCGCCTTCGACGAAATACAGGCCCAATCCCATCGCATCGGGCACCGTCAGAATGTCAGAAAACAGGATTGCCGCATCCAGCGCGTAGCGACCCAGCGGCTGCAGCGTAACTTCAGTGGCGTAATCAGGATTTTTGGCCAGGCCCAGAAAAGAACCGGCCCGCTCCCGCGACGCACGGTATTCCGGCAAGTATCGACCGGCCTGGCGCATCATCCAGACTGGCGTGTAATCGGTGGCCTGACGCAGCAGTGCGCGCAGGAAAGTGTCATTCTGGAGCGGAGCAAATTGGGTCATGGCATGCGTCTGGTGGCGAAAATAATCCGACATTATCGCCGATAACGATGCACAGTCGAGCAATCCACCATCCCTCGCCAGGCGAATGTCAGAAATAAGTGGGCAGCAGGATAGAGATTTAACTGGCTAATGCAGCATAAGTATCGCAACGGCAGATTGTGCATACGCAGTCGCAGCCAAACCGCAGAATGCATTTTATATATGCCGTTGCGCAATTTCTTGCCGGATGTGACGGCTCGGTAACTGCGCAGTTGCCGGCTCACACCACTTTTAGTTTGGTGTAGTCTGGATTGGCTGATGGATAGGTCAGCCGCATTTTTTCCAGTGCGTCCACCAATATGCTGGCGATTGCCAGGTTGCGGTGAGTTTTGCTATTGGCCGGGATCACATACCAGGGGGCATGATCGGCATCGGTTTCCTGGATCGCCTGTTGATAGGCTTTCTGGTAATCGGCCCAATATTGCCGTTCCGCCAAATCATTGGGGTCGAATTTCCAGTGTTTGTCGGGGTCGCTAATACGTTCTTCCAGGCGCTGCTTTTGCTCTTCTTTTGAAATATGCAAAAAGAATTTCAGCAGCACCGTCCCGCTCTCCGTCAGCATGCGTTCGAAATCCCGGATCTGAACATAACGACGCTGGCATTCCTTCTCGTCAATCCAGCCATGCACGCGGCTAATCAGCACATCCTCATAATGGCTGCGATTGAAAATCACGATTTCGCCCTGTCCCGGCACTTCCTTGTGGATACGCCACAGGTAATCATGCTCACGCTCGTTCTGGGTGGGCGCCTTGAATGCAACGCTGCGTATCCCGAGCGGATCGATCAGGCCGAACACACCGCGCACCGCGCCATCTTTGCCGGAGGTATCCATGCCTTGCAGCACGACCAGCAATTTGCGCTCACGGGCAGCATAAAACACGTCCTGGTAGCCGGCTATGCGCTCGGCCAGCTTGACTACCTGCAGTTTGTCCTCGGATTTGTCATTCGCTTTCCCCGCCGGCGCCAATGGCTTGTTGGCGGCGTCGGCATCATGCAAGTCCAATTTTTTCTTGGCGCGAAACAATTCACAGACATTCATTGTGTTCCCCGATTCAAATAAATTGCTGCGTCAACCTTGATGCAGCGATCCACCACCACCTGCAATCCGGCCGCACGTGCCTTGGCCGCCGCCGGCTCGTTGTTGATCCCCATCTGCATCCATAACACCTTGGCACCGATAGCGATGGCAGCGTCTGCGATCGGAGGGATATCGGCCGATTTGCGGAAACAGTCGACGATATCGATTCCGACTCCTTCTGCCCGCATGGCAGCAGCAGCTTCATCTAGCGTTGCATAGCAAAGCTCTCCCAGTATGTAAGTGCCCGCTAACAGTGGGTTGACTGGAATGATTTGGTAGCCGTAGGCCTGCATGGCGCCTGCTACTTCGTGACTGGGACGGGTGCTCTTGGCTGACAGACCAACCACGGCGATGGTGCGATTCTGGGCAAAAAGATGCTGAAAATTAATCCCTTTTGCCTGTTTTTCGGGAGGTTGCATGGCGACTAATCCTGTATAAGCAAGAGATTGGCAAGGCTGACCACAAAAACCTTTCGAAAAAAATGAAAGGCAGCCAAAGCTGCCTTTCATTTTACTGCTAACGCCACAGGGTGGCGATTAGCGTTTTTGACGCAATTTTTGGATTGTCGCCAACTGCGCAATCGCAATGGCGAGTTCGATCTGCGCCTTTGCATAGTCAATTTTGGATTCTCTATTGACCATCGCTTCTTCAGCCAGCTTTTTCGCTTCCGTTGCCTGGGCTTCATCCAGGTCGGCACCGCGAATCGCGGTGTCGGCCAGTACTGTAACCACATTCGGTTGCACTTCCAGGATGCCGCCAGCTACGAAGACGTATTCTTCTTCGGCCCGGTCAACCATCTTAATGCGCACCGCACCCGGTTTGATGCGGGTAATCAGCGGAGTATGTTTGGGATAAATTCCCAACTCACCCGATTCGCCCGGCAACGCGACGAATTCGGCTTCGCCGGAGAAGATAAGCTCTTCGGCGGAAACAACGTCAATGTGAATTGTGTGTGCCATGTTAGAACCTTCTCATTCATCAAAGACCGATAGATGGCAGGCGGTCTGTGTACCCAACGCAACGTCGGCCACAGATACCGCACTGCCAGGCGATTAGTTCATCTTTTTCGCTTTTTCGATCGCTTCTTCGATTGTGCCAACCATGTAGAACGCTTGTTCCGGCAGGTGATCCAGTTCGCCGGATGCGATCATCTTGAAGCCCTTGATCGTATCTTTGAGCGAAACGTACTTGCCTGGGGAACCGGTAAATACTTCAGCAACATGGAACGGCTGCGACAGGAAGCGCTGCATCTTGCGTGCCCGTGCCACCAACTGCTTGTCTTCCGGTGCCAGTTCGTCCATCCCCAGAATCGCGATAATGTCGCGCAATTCTTTGTAGCGCTGCAAAATGCCTTGCACGGCACGAGCGGTGTCGTAATGCTCTTGACCCACCACTTGTGGATCCAGCTGACGCGAAGTCGAATCCAGTGGATCAACCGCTGGATAAATACCCAAAGAAGCGATATCGCGCGACAACACCACGGTCGAATCCAAATGGGCAAAAGTAGTCGCAGGAGAAGGATCGGTCAAATCATCGGCAGGCACGTACACGGCCTGGATCGAGGTAATCGAGCCAGTTTTCGTTGATGTAATACGCTCTTGCAGTCGACCCATTTCTTCGGCCAGCGTAGGCTGGTAACCCACGGCAGAAGGCATCCGGCCCAGCAACGCGGATACTTCGGTACCCGCCAGCGTGTAGCGGTAGATGTTATCGACGAAGAACAGCACGTCCTTGCCTTCATCGCGGAAGCCTTCAGCGATAGTCAGGCCGGTCAGCGCAACGCGCAGGCGGTTGCCCGGCGGCTCGTTCATCTGGCCGTACACCATCGCTACCTTGTCGAGAACGTTGGAATCCTTCATCTCGTGATAGAAATCGTTACCCTCGCGAGTACGCTCACCGACGCCGGCAAACACCGACAAGCCCGAATGCTGCTTGGCGATATTGTTGATCAATTCCATCATGTTGACGGTCTTGCCCACTCCCGCGCCGCCGAACAGGCCAACCTTGCCGCCTTTAGCGAACGGACAGATCAGATCAATCACCTTGATGCCGGTTTCGAGCAAATCCTGCGATGGTGACAAATCATCATAAGCCGGAGCTTTACGATGGATCGATGCGCGCACCTCGCACTTGACCGGACCGGCCTCGTCAATCGGGTTGCCAAGCACATCCATGATGCGACCCAAAGTGCCGACGCCAACCGGCACCATAATCGGCTTACCGGTGTTTTGCACCATCATGCCGCGGCGCAGGCCGTCGGAAGTTCCTAGTGCAATGGTACGGACGATGCCGTCGCCAAGCTGTTGCTGCACTTCCAAAGTCAGGGCAGCGCCTTCCATCGTCAGCGCGTCATAAATCTTGGGCATCGCGTTGCGTGGAAATTCTACGTCTACCACTGCGCCGATACACTGAACGATTTTGCCATCAGCCATTTTCGTTCCTTCAAATAGTTAAATTCGTTTCACGCTTGCGCGCTATTAAACCGCAGCCGCACCGGCGACGATCTCGGAGAGTTCTTTGGTAATTGCAGCTTGGCGGGTCTTGTTATAGACCAGCTTGAGCTCTTTAATGACGTTACCTGCATTGTCGCTAGCCGACTTCATCGCCACCATCCGGGCCGACTGCTCGGAAGCGATATTTTCAGCCACAGCCTGATAAACCAAAGCCTCGACATAACGCACCAGTAATTCATCGATCACAGTCGCGGCTTCCGGCTCATAGATGTAATCCCACGAATGGGCATCCTTATCGCCTTCCAGCTTTTCGGCCGACAACGGCAGCAATTGCTCGATCGTCGGCTCCTGCTTCATCGTGTTGATGAATTTGGTATAACACAGGTAAACCGCATCCAGACTACCTTCCTGGTACGCATCCAGCAATACTTTCACCGGGCCGATAAGTCTTTCAAGATGCGGCGTATCGCCTAGCTGCACCGCGTGCGACACCACTTTAGTGCCGATACGGTTGAGGAAGCCAAAACCCTTGTTGCCGATCGCCGTAGCCTCGATACCGACACCCTGCGCCTCAAACTCTTTGAGCTTGGCGGTAACCGCGCGCAGTACGTTGGTGTTCATGCCGCCACACAAGCCCTTGTCGGTAGTAACCACGATGAAGCCCACCTTGCGGGCGGCTTCTGTCTTGACCAGGAACGGGTGCTTATATTCCGGATTGGCTTGCGACAAATTAGCTGCGATATTACGAATCTTGTCACTGTAGGGACGGGCCGACCGCATCCGATCCTGCGCTTTGCGCATTTTGGAAGCGGCGACCATTTCCATCGCCTTGGTGATCTTTTTCGTATTCTCTACACTATTGATCTTGCCACGTATCTCTTTGCCTGAGGCCATGAGTATTCAGCTCCAGTTAGGATTAATACGCGCCGGATTTTTTGAAATCAGCAACTGCGGCAGACAACGCAGCTTCGCTGTCTTTGTCGAGTTGCTTGGTTTCTTCAATCTTGGCGAGCAGCGCTGCATGACTGGTTTTCAGGAAGCTATGCAGTCCGGACTCAAATGGCAGCACCTTCTTGACTTCGATATCATCGAGGTAACCTTTGTTGACTGCGAACAGGGTCGCCGCCATCAAGGAAATCGGCTGCGGCGAATACTGTGCCTGCTTCAACAATTCGGTTACGCGTGCGCCGCGATCGAGTTGTTTGCGCGTGGTTTCGTCGAGGTCGGAAGCGAACTGTGCAAATGCGGCCAGTTCGCGGTACTGCGCCAGATCGGTACGAATACCGCCAGACAGGCCCTTGATGACCTTGGTCTGTGCCGCACCACCAACCCGCGACACCGAAATACCGGCATTAATCGCTGGACGGACACCGGCGTTGAACAACGAAGTTTCCAGGAAAATTTGGCCGTCGGTAATCGAAATCACGTTGGTTGGCACGAAAGCGGAGACATCGCCAGCCTGGGTTTCGATAATCGGCAAAGCTGTCAGCGAACCGGTTTTGCCGGTGACTGCGCCATTGGTGAACTTCTCGACGTAAGCGATATTGACACGCGCTGCGCGCTCCAGTAAACGGGAGTGCAGGTAAAACACATCGCCGGGATACGCTTCACGACCTGGCGGACGGCGCAACAGCAAGGACACCTGACGGTACGCTACCGCCTGTTTGGACAGGTCATCGTAGACGATCAACGCATCTTCGCCACGGTCGCGGAAATATTCGCCCATCGCGCAACCGGAATAGGCTGACACATATTGCATCGCGGCCGATTCAGACGCGGAAGCGGCAACCACGATGGTGTACTCCATCGCGCCATGCGCTTCCAGCGAGCGCACAATGTTCTTGATAGAAGAGGCTTTTTGGCCAATCGCAACATAGATACAGGTAACGCCCTGACCTTTTTGATTGATGATGGCGTCAATCGCCACTGCCGTTTTACCGGTTTGACGATCGCCAATGATCAATTCACGCTGGCCACGGCCGATCGGCACCATCGAATCAATCGACTTCAGGCCAGTTTGCATCGGCTGCGAAACGGACTGACGCGCAATAACACCTGGGGCGATCTTTTCGATTGGAGCGGTAAGTTTGGCGTTGATCGGGCCTTTGCCGTCGATCGGCTGGCCCAGCGCGTTAACTACACGGCCAAGCAACTCAGGACCGATAGGCACTTCCAGAATACGGCCAGTGCATTTGACTGTGTCGCCTTCGGAAATATGCTCGTAGTCGCCCAGAATCACTGAGCCGACCGAGTCACGTTCGAGGTTCAGCGCGAGGCCGAATGTGTTGCCAGGAAATTCCAGCATCTCGCCTTGCATCGCGTCGGACAGACCGTGAATGCGGCAGATACCGTCGGTAACGGAAATAACCGTACCTTGATTGCGAATCTCAGCACTGTCGCCGAGCCCTTGAATGCGGCTCTTGATCAGTTCGCTGATTTCAGACGGGTTGAGTTGCATACTAACTCCTAATTATGTTCTTGCTGCTTACTCTCTGGCTCAAGCCGCGATTAAGCGGTCAAGGCGGCTTGCATCTGCTGCAGCTTTGCGCGTACTGAGGTGTCCAGCACTTCATCTCCGACCATCACCCGCACGCCGCCGATCAACGATGAATCCACCGTGACGGTCGGGCGCAGCTTGCGGCCGAATTTCTTCTCCAGCGTCGCGGTCAATTCCTGCACCTGAACATTCGTCAATTCAAATGCACTGGTGATTTCGACGTCGGCAGTGCCTTCATCGGCGTTTTTGAGGTCATCGAATTGGACTGCAATTTCCGGCAACAGAGTCAGACGTCCGTTATCGGTCAATGCACCAATAAAATTTCTGGCTTCCTCGTTGACAGGAGATTTCAGCACGGACAAGAACGTGGCAGCGATTTGTTTTGCTGAAACATTCGGGTTGTGCGCAAGAGCCTGAACATCAGCGATAGCCGCAACTTGCGCCATCTCGGAAAGACGTTCCGACCAGGCCGACAGGTTGCCGTCTTTCGCGACGCGAAACAGCGCCACTGCATAAGGACGAGCGATGGTTGCGAGTTCAGCCATGATTACAGCTCGGTTTTCAATTGGTTCAACAAATCAGCATGTACCGACGCATTAACCTCGCGCTTGAGGATTTGCTCGGCACCCTGAATCGCAAGGGTCGCAACCTGGCCACGCAATTCTTCGCGTGCTTTCGTAGCCTGCTGGTCAGCATCAGCCTTGGCTGCCGCGATGATCCGCGCAGCTTCGTCAGAGGCATTTTTTTTGGCTTCCTCGATGATCAGTTGGCCGCGTTTTTCTGCTTCTGAAATGCGTTTTTGACCCTCATCACGTGCAGCAGCAAGCTCTATTTGCACATGCTTTTCTGCCGCTTGCATCTCAGCCTTGCCGCGTTCTGCAGCTGCCAAGCCATCCGCGATTTTCTTTGCGCGCTCATCGAGCGCTTTCATCAGTGGCGGCCACACGAATTTCATCGTGAAGAACGACAGGATGAAGAAAACCACGAACTGAGCAAACAATGTTGCATTAATGTTCACGGTTAATCCCTTATCTAAATGATTCTTTCCAACAGCATGATGCTATCGGCAGGAAAAGGACGTCGGTTATTTAACGAACGGATTTGCAAAAGCGAACAACATGGCGATACCAACACCGATCAGGAACGCAGCATCGATAAGACCAGCCAGCAGAAACATTTTAGTTTGCAAAGTATTCATCAGCTCAGGTTGGCGAGCAGATGCTTCCAGATATTTACCACCCATGATGCCAATACCGATACAGGCGCCGATAGCACCCAAACCAATGATCAAACCGCAAGCCAGTGCAACCAAAGCGACGTCAGTCATGACAATTCCTTCAAAGTTAAAGTTAATTCAAAAATTTTCAAAGCGAAAAAACGGACTTACTCATTACAACAATTTCAATGCTTCTCATGCGCCTGACCGATATACACCAGCGTCAACATCATGAAAATGAAAGCCTGCAATAGAACAATCAGAATATGGAAAATAGCCCAAATCGAGCCGGCAACCACCTGCCCCAAGAAACCGAACGCAGTTGCCATCCCACCCAGCAGAGCAATCAGCAGGAACAATAATTCGCCTGCATACATGTTGCCGAACAGCCGCATGCCTAAGGATAGAAATTTGGCTGCGAACTCAATCAAATTGAGCAACAGATTGAACGGCGCCAGCCAGATACCAAACGGAGCAGCAAACAATTCGTGAATAAAGCCACCCAGGCCCTTGATTTTCAAGTTATAGAAAAGCATCAATACCAACACGCCCAGCGCTATGCCCAAAGTCCCATTCAGGTCAGCGGTTGGCACTACACGGTGATAAGGAATGACGCTATCGAGACCGACCAGCTTGAAAAAACTGGAGAACAGGTCAACCGGTAGGAAATCGAGTGAATTCATCAGCAAAACCCAGACGAACACTGTCAAGGCCAGCGGAGCAATGAAAGAGCGGTCACCATGTACGATGGCCTTGGCCTGATCGTCGACCATCTCTACCACCATTTCGACAAAGGCCTGAAAACGTCCCGGCACGCCGGAACTGGCCTTGCGTGCCGCCAGGTACATCAGCAAACTACCAGCTACGCCGGCAAAGATGGACCAGAAGAGGGTATCCATATTAATTATGGAAAAGTCAACGATCTTTTCTTGATGCTGTGTGGAGAAGTGGCCCAAATGGTGGACGATGTACTCTTTTGCGGTAGGCACATGCCCTGCTTGTTCTGCTACGCTCATGGTCGATGTCTAAATAGTAGGATAAAGTAACTTTTAAGCACCACGATGAAGCCGCCTAAAAAAGCGGGCCAGTTGACATCACGGTACAACCAGACGACGGCCCCGAACAGCGCCATCGTTGAAGCAATTTTGATAAACTCGCCGATAAAGAACGCCATCGGATCTGTCCCGCCGGGTCTGCGTGCTGCCAGGAACAAGCGTAGCGCGAACAAGCCGTTTGGAACAACACAACAAAGACCACCCAATAGTGCGGAAAAAGCTGCTGAGATACCGCACAGCAAACCCGCTATGAGTGCAACCAGGACTGTTGCCATTATTTGCAGCATCACAATGCGCGCCATGCTTACCTCTATCCTGCATTCACATTATGCATTTGCCGCAATGCCGAAGCAGTAAAATGGTTGGGCGCAATTGCTTCCGGTGTTATACCTTCCAAAGCCACGGAATTATAAGTGCTACTACGTAACGCGTCAAACTTTGATGGTACGGAATTGCGATTTGGTTTTATATTATTTTGGTGAATGGCGCTTTATTCACGAGGTTAATACTCAATATATTTGCGTATTTTGTAGTATTTGGCCTGGTATATTTTGAGTGCTTTTTAAATTAATAATTCCCCCACGACAGTTGCAAATAAATCAAAATATTTTTATTATTATAAATCTGCAGGGTATATCAAAGAACATCCAACTTTTCTCTTTTATCTAGCGAACTTATATAAATACAGTTACCAGTATTAAATAATTACGGATAATGCCTGAGCCGCCAGTAGCGACTACTGCTCAACTGCGTAAGCGTGCCAGCAAGCCATCCAACGCGTCTAAATTGGCAAAATCGATAATAAGCTGACCGTGGTTTTTAACGCTGCTCTTGATCGTGACCGCCATCGCCAGCAGATCGGACAACTCCTCTTCTAGCCGGATAATATCGCGCGATTTTTCCCGAGTTTTTCCATTCCCTTGCTGGACTTCAGATTGCGCCAATACCGTGCGTTGCACCAGTTTTTCTGCCTCTCGTACCGACATGCGCTTAGCCACAATAGCGTTTGCCAGTGTGATCTGGGTCGCAGCGTCGACTGCCAGCAAAGCGCGCGCATGGCCCATATCGATATCGCCGGCCATCAACATGGTTTGCGCCGCTTGCGCCAGATTCAACAAGCGCAACAGATTTGAAACTGCACTGCGCGAACGCCCCACCGCACCAGCCGCCTGTTCGTGGGTGAAATCGAATTCGCTAATCAGACGATGAATTCCTTGCGCCTCTTCCAGCGGATTGAGGTCTTCGCGCTGGATGTTTTCAATCAGAGCCATAGCCGCGGCAGCCTGATCGTCGACTTCCTTGATCAGTACTGGGATGGTGTCGAGCCCGGCCAGCTGCACCGCACGAAAACGCCGTTCACCAGCGATAATTTCAAATTTTTCCGCTCCATTTTCGCGCCCGATTCGACGCACTAAAATCGGCTGCAGAACGCCCTGCTCTCTGATCGAGGAGGCAAGTTCATCCAGTGCGCCCTCATCCATGCGAGTGCGCGGCTGATACTTTCCGACCTGCAATTGCGTTACAGATAGAACGGAAGGGATTCCGACCGCAGAGGATTGTGGATCAGGATCATTCAAGCCACCCAGTAAGGCGTCGAGGCCACGCCCCAGGCCTTTTTGTTTTTTCGTCGCCATAATTGCTCTTTACATTAATTTTATGCGTTCAACCAGCTCTGTGCCAAAAGCGATATACGCTTGAGCTCCTTTCGAGGCGGGATCGAAGTTAACCCCGGGCACCCCGTAGGAAGGCGCTTCAGCCAACCGCACGTTGCGCGGGATGATGCTTTTGAAAACTTTGTCGCCGAAATGCTGCTCAAGCTGGGTCGAAACTTGTTGCGACAAGGTCATGCGCGGATCGAACATCACCCGCAGCAGACCGATAATGCTGAGGTCGTGATTTAGATTTGCATGTACCTTTTTGATGGTATTAACCAAATCTGACAAGCCCTCCAGCGCATAATATTCGCACTGCATCGGGATGATCACGCCATGCGCGGCACACAGCCCGTTCAAGGTCAGCATCGACAGTGCCGGCGGGCAGTCGATCAGGATGAAATCATATTCTGCAGCGACCAGCGCCAGTGCCACCTTCAGACGTTTTTCTCGGTTTTCCAGTTCGACCATTTCTACTTCGGCTCCGGCCAACTCCCGGTTGGCAGGCAGCACATCGAACTTCCCAGTTTCGGAAACCAGCCTTGCCGCAGCCACATCGGCCATGCCAAGCAGCACTTCATAGACCGAGGTACCCAACTTGGCTTTGTTGATGCCGGCACCCATGGTTGCATTGCCCTGTGGATCGAGATCGACCAACAACACGCGCTGGCCGATTTTTGCCAAGCCGGCGGACAAATTGACCGTGGTGGTGGTTTTACCGACCCCGCCCTTTTGATTCGCGATACAGAAAATTTTTGCCATGGGGTCGCTTTAGTTAATCGTCAATTTGACGCCGAAACCGGTCAGGGCCAGAGTGACCACGAACATCCGCAGCGCAAGGATAAAACCGGGGTATTGCGTTATGCCGCACATAAATCTTTTAATCCAGTATTTTTGGGGATGAGCCCGGCAATGCCAACTCAATCGGTACTGCGCTCAATAAAAACCAAATGCCGCTGCGCCTGCAAGCTTGGCACGGTCAGTGCACGGACTTCCCGCACTACCCAACCGGCCGGCAAACGCGACAATTCCTGTTGCGGATTTACGCCTTTCATTGCGATGAAACGGCCACCCGGTGCCAGTAAATGCTCAGACCAGTTGATGAAGTCAGCCAACTCGGCGAAGGCGCGTGATGTGATTGCATCGAACTTGTGCGCCACCTGCAATTGCTCCACCCGTGCAGTGTGGACGGTTACGTTGTCTAAACCGAGCTCAACCTTGGCTTGCGTCAGGAACGCAGTTTTTTTGTGTACCGTATCGATCATTGCGACCTGCATGTCAGGGCGTGCAATTGCCAGCACCATGCCAGGCAAGCCGCCGCCGGCGCCAACATCCAGAACATTTTTTGCGTCGTCAAAAGCCGCAACGGCAGCAAGCGAATCAAGCACATGCTGGACCACCATCTGAGCGGGGTCACGCACCGCAGTCAAGTTATAGACGGCATTCCATTTGATTAATAGCGCCAGATAATCTATCAGCAAGTCGATTTGTCGCTCGCTCAAGTCACATTGCAGTGTGGCTGCTCCCTGGGATAGCGCCTTTGTCAGGGTGATACGATTGAATACTTGCATGCCTTCCTCAAGCACTTGGCTGGATATCTGCCAGTGCGGCAAACTGGTTGTAGCCGCGCTTTTTCAGATGGACTAGCAACAGCGATATCGCGGCCGGCGTGATACCGGAAATACGTGAAGCCTGGCCCAGAGTTTCCGGACGCTGGAAATTGAGTTTTTGTTTGACTTCAATCGACAATCCATTGACTTCCAGATAATCGAATTGCGCTGGCAATATCAAATGCTCAAAATGGGCATGGCGCGTCACCTCTTTGGCTTGACGTTCGATATAGCCGGCATACTTGAGCTGGATTTCGACCTGTTCCTTGAGTTCTGCCTGATCTTCCTGCAGCGCCCCGAGCGCAGCCAAGCCCTGCCCTTCCAGTCCGACCAGAGTCATCAACCTGTCGTAGCTAATGTCTGGGCGTCGCAGCAGATCGGCCAGCGAATATTCGCGCTCTATCACCTTGCCAATTACCCGCACGGCTTCTTCATCGGCCAGCATGCGTGGGCTGATCCAGGTTGACTTGAGCCTTTGCAATTCCCGCGTGATTGTTTCGCGTTTTTGTTCAAACTGCGCCCATTGGGCGTCGCTGACGCAACCCAGCGTGCGACCGATTTCCGTCAGACGCATGTCGGCGTTATCCTCGCGCAAGCTCAGGCGATATTCGGCACGGCTGGTAAACATCCGGTATGGATCTTGCACGCCCTTGGTAACCAGGTCGTCCACCAGAACACCCAAGTAGGCTTGATCGCGGCCCGGAGTCCAGGCTGCTTTTTCCTGCACCTGCAAGGCAGCATTCAAGCCGGCCAACATGCCTTGCGCTGCGGCCTCTTCGTAGCCGGTGGTGCCATTGATCTGGCCGGCAAAGAACAAGCCTTGAATCGACTTGGTTTCCAGCGAGGCCTTCAGGCCGCGCGGATCAAAATAATCGTATTCAATTGCATAGCCGGGACGCAGGATGTGGGCGTTTTCCATTCCATGCATCGATTGCACCAACGCCAACTGGACGTCAAATGGCAGGCTGGTTGAAATGCCGTTTGGATAAAACTCGTTGGTGGTCAAGCCTTCCGGCTCCAAAAAAATTTGGTGCGATGTCTTGTCGGCAAAACGATGAATCTTGTCTTCGATAGAGGGGCAATAACGCGGTCCGACGCCTTCAATAACGCCGGTATACATCGGACTGCGGTCCAGCCCGGCACGGACGATGTCATGCGTGCGCTCGTTGGTGTGTGTAATCCAGCACGACAATTGGGCCGGATGCATGGCAACTGCACCCATCACGGAAAAAACCGGGATAGGATTCAAATCGCCAGCCTGCTCCTGCATCATGGAAAAATCGATGGTGCGTCCATCAATGCGCGGCGGTGTGCCGGTTTTCAGACGCCCTTGCGGCAGCTTCAATTCTTTCAGACGGGCCGACAGCGAAATTGCCGGCGGGTCACCAGCACGTCCGGCCGCATAATTATTCAGCCCCACGTGAATTTTCCCGTCCAGGAAAGTGCCTGCGGTCAGCACCACAGCACGGCTAAGAAAGCGGATGCCAATCTGCGTTACTGCACCAACCACGCGATCGCCCTCCACCATCAAGTCATCAACTGCCTGCTGAAACAACCACAGGTTTGGCTGATTCTCCAGTCTGGAGCGGATTGCCTGCTTGTATAAAATCCGGTCGGCCTGAGCTCGAGTGGCTCGAACTGCCGGGCCTTTGGACGAATTCAGGATGCGAAACTGGATACCGGCCTCATCGGTTGCGATTGCCATCGCACCGCCCATCGCATCGATTTCGCGCACCAGATGGCCCTTGCCAATGCCGCCAATAGATGGATTACAAGACATCTGGCCCAGGGTTTCTATATTATGGGTCAGCAATAATGTTTTTTGCCCCATACGGGCCGAGGCAAGCGCCGCCTCGGTGCCGGCATGACCACCACCGACGACAATGACATCAAATTCTTTGGGAAAATACATAATGCACTTCAAGGAGACGTGAGCAGAAGCAGAATTATAAGGTTTTTCAGTCACCAGCATTACCGCATTTAAATTTTTTACAGAAATTGGCATATCCTGTTTCACGTGGAACAATGCATATCTGCCTGTGATATTGATTGACGGTATGTTTCACGTGGAACGAAGCACTTGTTTATATCTTGTCGGATCAATGCTTAAGAAGAGGCATTGCACAATTAAATCAATAATGGAGATTAAATTATGTCTTTCGAATTTAGCACCGTACCGCACATTATTAGCGAACTGGGTGCCGCCACGCGGCTCGGCACCATCGTGTCCGAATATTTCCCGCAGGTGCGGCACGCTTTAATTGTTACCGATGCAGGCTTTGCCCGCACTGGCCTGGTTGATGCCCCGGCAGCCAGCTTACGTACCACAAATATTTCAGTGCAGCTATACACCGATGTGTTGGCCGATCCACCGGAAGCGCTGATCTTACAAGCGGCAGCGCAGGTGCAGCAGCACCCGGTCGACCTCGTTATCGGCTTGGGCGGCGGCAGTTCGATGGATGTCGCTAAACTGATTGCGGCGCTGTACTGCGGCGAGCAAGCTCTGCCCGGCATGTATGGGATTGGCAACATCAAATCCAGGCGGCTGCCTTTAATCCAAATACCGACCACTGCCGGCACTGGTTCGGAAGTCACCCCGATCTCGATCGTCACTACCGGCGCAACCACCAAGATGGGTGTCGTCTCGCCTGTCTTGTATGCAGATATGGCCATCCTGGACGCGACATTAACGGTTGGACTCCCGGCCAAGACAACCGCCGCTACCGGGATCGACGCAATGGTGCATGCTATAGAGGCGTATACCAGCAAGCACAAGAAAAATCCCCTGTCGGATATGCTGGCACGCCAGGCACTCATTTTGTTGTCGCGCAACATCATTGCGGCCTGCACCAACGGCAATGATCTGGCCGCGAGACAGCACATGTTGCTGGGTGCGATGCTGGCCGGACAAGCTTTTTCCAATGCGCCGGTAGCTGCGGTACATGCATTGGCATATCCGATTGGCGGCATCTTTCACGTACCGCACGGACTGTCCAATGCACTGGTTCTGCCGCATGTACTGCGCTTCAATGCAACCGCAGCAGCGACCGAATATGCGGAACTGGCGGACATCGTTACGCCGGGGATACAAGGCAGCCAGCAAGCGCGCGCCCAAGGCTTGATTGCTGCGATGCAGCAAATTGCTTCCGGCACCGGTATCGAGACCCGCCTGCGACAGGTCGGCATCAGTAAAAATGATCTCGACAGGCTGGCCGATGACGCGATGCTGCAAACCCGCCTGTTATTGAACAATCCGCGCGAAGTTACGCGGCAGGATGCCTATGCAATTTATTCGGCCGCTTTCTGAATCCGTATAAGCGATAAAAAAAGGGGCTTGCGCCCCTTTTTGATAGTAATAGACAAAAATATCAGGATGCAGGGGAACGGCCGAAACGGGCCAGTATTTCACCCACAATGCCACGCCGGAACGCCAGCACGCAAATGATGAAAATCAGGCCGGTAACAATCGTCACCGAATCGCCGAGCGTCTGAAACCATTCGATCCCGGTTACCGATGACAAGAAATAACCCAGACTGCCGAGCTTGTTTTCTAGCGCGATGATGATGATGGCGCCCACGATCGGCCCAATAATGGTGCCTAGACCGCCCACCAGAGTCATTAGAACCACCAGACCGGACATGGTCCAATGGACATTGGTCAGGGTTTCAAAGCCCAGCACCATGGTCTTGGTGGCGCCGGCCAGACCGGCCAGTGCAGCCGACAATACGAATGCCAGCAGCTTGTAGCGATCCACATCGTAACCGAGTGAAATCGCCCGCGGCTCATTTTCCTTGATGGCCCGCAACACTTGGCCGAAAGGCGAATGGACAATCCTGACGATCAACGCAAAGCCGGCAATCGAAATGGCCAGAACCACGTAGTACAGAATCAGATCGTTACCAAGGTCCATCAAGCCCAACAAAGAGCCGCGTGGCACTCCCTGCAAGCCATCTTCGCCGCCGGTAAAAGGTGCTTGCAGATAGAAAAAATAAAACATCTGCGCCAGCGCCAGCGTAATCATTGTGAAATAAATACCTTGGCGACGAATCGCCAGCGCCCCCATCAGCAAGCCGGTTGCCGCCGCAACCAGCACGCCAAACAGCACCCCCAGTTCCATCGGCAAACCCCACACCTTTAACGCGTAGCCGGCGGCATAACCGGCACCGCCGAAAAATGCCGCATGGCCAAAGGACAGCAGCCCCGTATAGCCAACCAACAAATTAAAGGCACAGGCAAATAATGCGAAACACAACACCTTCATCAGGAAGATCGGATACAGCACCAGCGGTGCGATGCACGCCAGAACCAACACTATTCCATAGCCAATTTTCTTGTTCATATCATTTCTCTTTCCCGAACAGTCCAGCAGGGCGAATCACAAGCACGATAGCCATGATTACAAACACCACGGTGGCAGAAGCTTCCGGATAAAACACCCGCGTCATGCCTTCGATCACGCCCAGGCCCAAGCCGGTCAGGATGGAGCCGAGGATGGAACCCATGCCGCCGATCACCACCACGGCAAACACGATGATGATCAGGTTGGAGCCCATCAGCGGCGAGACCTGTATCACCGGCGCCGCCAACACCCCGGCAAAGGCCGCCAGAGCGACGCCAAAGCCGTAAGTGAGTGTGACCATCAGAGGCACATTGATGCCAAAAGCCTCCACCAGTTTGGGGTTTTCAGTACCGGCGCGCAAATAAGCGCCGAGCTTGGTCTTTTCGATCACAAACCAGGTCGCAAAGCATACGACCAGCGAAGCCAGCACCACCCAGGCCCGGTAATTCGGCAAGTACATGAAGCCCAGGTCAGTGCCGCCAGCCAGCGCGTCCGGCACCGGATACGACTGGCCGGAAACACCGTAAAACGACCGAAAAATCCCTTCTGCCAGCAGCGTGATGCCAAACGTCAGCAATAGGCCGTACAGATGATCGAGCTGGTACAGCCAGCGCAGCATGGTGCGCTCGATTACGATGCCGATTGCACCCACCAGCAATGGTGACAGCACCAGCATCAGCCAGTAATTCAGGCCAAAATACGTCATCCCCATCCAGGCGAAAAATGCTCCCATCATGTACAGGGCGCCGTGGGCAAAATTGATTACATTGAGCAAACCGAAAATGACTGCCAGACCGAGTGACAGCATTGCGTAAAACGAACCATTGACCAAGCCTAACAACAGCTGGCTCAACATCGCCTGCATGGGAATGCCAAAAATATCCATGTCAATAGAAAATAAAAGTCATCCCGAGGGATAGTGGAAGAAAAACGGCGCACCAGACCATCATGCGCCGCCCGAATCACATAGCATTACATCACACTGCGGTATGCGTTATTTCCAGAGTGAGCACTTCGATTCGGCCTTGGTCGTGAAAGCCTGGTCGCCAGGAATGGTTTGCGCCACTTTGTAATAATCCCACGGATATTTCGATTCGGCCGTGGTTTTGACTTGCATCAGGAACATGTCATGCACCATGCGTCCATCCGGGCGGATGGTGCCGTTTTTGGCATACATGTCATTGACCTTGGTGGCCTTCATTTTAGCAATCACCTTGTCGGCGTCGTCGGTGCCGGCAGCTTTTACCGCATTCAAATATTGCATCGCCACCGAGTAGTCGCCCGCCTGCAGGCTGGATGGCATTTTCTTCATTTTTTCGAAATAGCGCTTGGCCCATTTGCGCGACTCAGGGCTTTGATCCCAGTACCAGCTATCGGTCAAATACATGCCTTGCGTCAGATTAAGGCCCAGTGAATGGACATCGTTGATGAACATCAGCAAGCCGGCCAGCTTCATGGTTTTGTTGATGCCGAACTCGTTGGCGGCCTTGATCGCATTGATGGTATCGCCGCCGGCGTTGGCCAAACCGAGAATCTGTGCTTTCGAGGTTTGCGCCTGCAACAGGAACGATGAAAAATCGGAGGCCGACAGCGGATGCCTGACCGCGCCCGATACCGTGCCGCCGGATGCCTTGACGACATTGGCAGTGTCGCTTTCCAGCGAATGGCCGAACGCGTAATCGGCGGTCAGGAAGAACCAGGACTTGCCGCCCTGCTTGACGACGGCCGAACCGGTGCCCTTGGCCAGCGCCACGGTGTCGTAAGCGTAATGTATGGTGTACGGCGAACATGCTTCATTGGTCAAACGCGCGCTGCCGGCGCCAATTGCCAGGAACGGTTTTTTCTTTTCCTGCGCGATCTTCGCCATCGCCAGGCTGGTGCCTGAATTGGTACCGCCGATCAGCGCATCGACGCCTTGCTGGTCGAACCACTCGCGCGCCTTGCTGGCTGCAATATCCGCCTTGTTTTGATGATCTGCGCTCACCAATTCGATTTTTTTGCCGAGCACCGTGCCGCCGAAGTCGGCAATCGCCATCTTGATCGCTTCCACGCCGCCATTACCGTCGATGTCGGAATACAGGCCGGAAATGTCGGTAATAAAACCAATCTTGACAGTGTCGCCCGACACCTGCGCGCTGGCGCTGCCAGCAAAACCAACTGTCATGACTGCTGAAACTGCCAGTGCTAACGTTTTAATTTTAATTCTCATGTCTTCTCCAGTGATTAAAAACTACTACCCTCAAACCAACCTAGCAACCTAAACTCCCAGCAACGCGTTCAGCACAGGCATTTTTGCGCTCAATTCGCTGGCGGCAAAAGCCTCGACAATCTGGCCATGTTCCACCACATAAAACCGATCGGCCAGCGGCGCGGCGAAACGGAAGTTCTGTTCCACCATTACGATCGTATAGCCTTTCGATTTCAGCATCTTGATCATGCGCGCCAAGGCCTGCACGATGACCGGCGCCAACCCTTCGGAAATCTCGTCGAGCAGCAGCAAACGCGCGCCGGTGCGCAAAATTCTTGCCACCGCCAGCATTTGCTGCTCGCCGCCCGACAGCCGCGTTCCCTGGCTGGACTTGCGTTCTTCCAGATTTGGAAACATTGCGTAAATCTCACCCAGCGACATGGCTTGCTCGGTTTTCGAGAGCAGCGGCGGCAGCAGCAGATTTTCCTCGGCCGACAGGGAAGAAAAAATCCCGCGCTCTTCCGGGCAATAACCGATGCCGCAGTGCGCGATGCGATGGGTCGGCATGCCGATAGTTTCAACCCCGCCAACCTTGATCGAGCCTTTTCGCGTGCCGGTCAAGCCCATGATCGCGCGCAGCGTGGTGGTGCGGCCGGCGCCGTTGCGCCCGAGTAAAGTGACCACTTCACCCTGCTGGACCGATAAATTGATGTCGTGCAAAATGTGCGATTCACCATACCAGGCGTGCAAGCCGGTGATTTCCAGTGCGCTTTGGCTCATCAGTGCGCTCCCGCCAACTCTTCGCTGTCTGAACCCATGTAGGCCTCCATTACTTCGGGATTGTTTGATACCTCGGCATACGTCCCTTCGGCCAGAATCGCGCCGCGCTGCAGCACCGAAATCCGGTCGCAAATGCCGGACACCACATTCATATTGTGTTCGACCATCAGGATAGTGCGGCCGCTGGAGACTTTCTTAATCAGTTCGGTGACGCGGCTGACATCTTCGTGTCCCATGCCCTGGGTCGGCTCATCGAGCAGCATCAGCTCCGGTTCCATCGCCAGCGTGGTGGCGATTTCGAGCGCACGCTTGCGGCCGTAAGGCAAATCGACCGTCACGGTAGCGGCGAATTCGCCCAGATCAACCTGTTCCAGTAATGCCATCGCCCGTTCGTTGAGTTGTGTCAGGCTGGCTTGGCTTTTCCAGAAATAATAGGAAGTGCCAAGCTCGCGCTGCAGGCCGATGCGCACGTTTTCCAGCACCGTCAGATGCGGAAATACTGCGGAAATCTGGAACGAGCGGATGATGCCCTGGCGCGCAATCTGGGCCGGCCTGGCGGCCGTGATGTCGCGCCCGTTGAACAGAATTTGTCCAGTGGTCGGAATCAAAAACTTGGTCAGCAAATTGAAGCAGGTGGTCTTGCCGGCGCCGTTCGGCCCGATCAGCGCATGGATATGGCCGCGCTGCACCTGCAGATTCACATTATCAACGGCAGTAAAGCCCTTGAACTCCTTGGTCAGGCCTCTCGTTTCCAAGATAACGTCGCCCATTTTGTCTCCTCGCTGCCGGGTTTTTCCGGCTTTATTTGTATACTTTTTTTAATATACAACATTATTTGTCGTGCGGTAATACCGTATAAATACGTATCAAGATTGATCAAGGGTTACGGCTGGCGCGTATCCACGCTGCCGCTTTTTCGGCAATCATGATGGTGGGAGAATTGGTGTTGCCGGAGGTGATGGTCGGCATCACCGAGGCATCCGCCACCCGCAACCCGGCGATGCCCCTGACCCGCAACTGACTGTCGACCACCGCCAGCGGATCGTCGCTGCGGCCCATCTTGCAGGTGCCGACCGGATGGAAGATGGTGGTGCCGATATCGCCGGCCGCGCGCGCCAGTTCTTCTTCGCTGCGGAACTGCGCGCCGGGCTTCAATTCTTCCGGCGCATATTTTCTCAGCGCCGGTGCGGAGACGATATTGCGCGTCAACGTCAGCGAACTTGCGGCTATCTTGCGGTCTTCCGGCGTATTCAAATAATTCGGAGAAATTTTTGGAGGGTCCAGTGCCAAGCCGGACGCGATGCGCACATGGCCGCGCGAAGTCGGCCGTAGATTGCACACACTGGCGGTAAAAGCCGGAAACGGATGCAAGGGCTCACCGAATTTTTCCAGCGACAGCGGCTGCACGTGGTATTCCAGATTGGCGCTGGCCTGCGATGGATCGGACTTGGTGAACGCGCCCAGTTGCGACGGCGCCATCGACATCGGGCCGCTTTGACGTAGCGCATATTCGAGGCCGATCTTCATCTTGCCGAACCAGTTGCCGGCCATCATGTTCAGCGTTTTCGCGCCCTTTATTTTGAAAGCGGTGCGAATCTGCAAATGGTCTTGCAGGTTTTCGCCGACACCCGGCAGGTCCAGCACCAGCGGCACCTGATGCTGCTGCAGCAAGGCGGCCGGGCCGATGCCGGACAGTTGCAATATCTGCGGGCTGCCGATGGCGCCGGCGGCCAGAATCGTTTCACAAGCGGATTCGGCAAACCATTCGCGGCCGCCACCGACGAATTCCACCCCGCTGCAGACCACGCCCTGCGGCCCGCTCGTGGTGCGCAAGCGGCGCACCTGGCAACCGGTCATGATCTCCAGATTGGGACGGCCGGCGGCCGGTTTCAGGAAGGCTTTCGCGGTATTCCAGCGCACCCCGCGCTTTTGATTGACGTCGAAATAGCCGCAACCGGAATTGTCGCCGCGGTTGAAGTCAAGGGTATTGGGAATCCCGCATTCCAACGCCGCAGCCCGAAACGCATCCAGGATTTCCCACGACAGGCGCTGCTTTTCGACCCGCCATTCGCCGCCGGCCCCGTGCGTAGCATCGGCACCGTTGTAATGGTCTTCGCTCTTCATGAAAAACGGCAAGACATTGTCCCAGCGCCAGCTCTCGTCCCCGGTCAAATCAGCCCACTGGTCGTAATCGCGGGCCTGCCCGCGCATGTAAATCATGCCGTTGATCGAGGAGCAGCCGCCCAGCACCTTGCCGCGCGGATAAATCAGGCTGCGCCCGTTCAGGCCAGCATCCGGTTCGGTGCGGTACATCCAGTCGGTGCGCGGATTATTGATGCAATACAGATAGCCGACCGGAATATGAATCCACAGATAATCATCCTTGCCGCCGGCCTCGATCAGCAACACCGAATTTTGACTGTCGGCGCTGAGCCGGTTGGCCAGCACGCAACCGGCCGAGCCGGCGCCGATGATGATGTAATCGTATTTACCTGCAGACTCCATGGCATGCCCCGCTTTAGTGTTTGATTAAATACTATCTATTGTATTTTTTAATACCGCATATAAATAATGCGGTAAAGCATTGCTTTTACAGCATACCCCCTTAATAAATAATTATCAAAAAAAATACAAACACCATTATTGCGTCCTTGCCAATACCGTTCGGATCGCGCTGCGCGAAGTCCGCGCGCACTGCATTGTAATTGCCCGCGTAGTCGCGCTGGGGTCTGAACTGTCGTTCATTGCCGGCGCCAAACGCCTGTCGTCGCAGCGCTTTTGCACTACGGCATTAAATCTGAAAAAATAAAATAATCAGGCAGTATGCCAAAAAACATATTATTTTCCGCATACGAATAAAGCGGCTTTAAAAAATACTGATGATCGGTATAAATCAGTATGAATAAATAGTGCGTTTCTGCCAATTGTGGATAAGCCTGTGGATATCTGGCCTATCCATTGTGTGTAAGCACATCCGGCGCAATCGACATTTTTCTTATCCAGAATCCATCCTGTTAACATACCGCGCTTATGCAGACTTTATGAAATCGCCAGTCGCTTGAAATGATTCGGTTTTATGCACTTATCCACAGGCAAGTGCGACCGTTAGCTATTACTACTATTTATATATATAAAACATTAAACAACGCTGAAAAAAAATCAAAACCCTCTTCGCCGGCAGCGTCATATCAAAAAACGCCTTCCAGATTTTTCAAATAATGCAGGATTGCCTTGTGAATAAGCCAGGCGCGGTATCTTTGCGGCCGCAATCAATGACGAAACGGAAATGACCTTGTCATAGCGCTACTTTTACAAAAAGAATGCTGCAAGTTTTATTTAAAAATTAATTTTTCCGGCAACTTCAAATTTTTCCAGCGCAAACATGACTGCAATAAGCGCATGAATGCCGCTACGAAGCCTTGAATCCATCGCTGAAGGCGCTGGCAGACGATTTAGCGAATGCGGGAGCCCAAAATTTTTTCAAGCTTGCCAGACGCCTAAAAATACCTTTTCGGCTTAAATAAAATCGAAAATGTGGATAACCCAGCAAAAAATAAGCAAAAAATTACTAAAACAGATATTTTTTACGCTTTACCCTGTGGATAACCCTAGGGATATCCACAGGGTGTTTTTGTGCATAAGTGATGTATACACGTGCGGCTAAAATCTTGTCCAGAATCTATCCTGTATACATACCGCGCTTATGCAGACTTTATGAAATCGCCAACTGCTTGAAATCATTCGGTTTTATACACTTATCCACAGGCTAGGCCGACCGTTAACTATTACTACTATTTATATATATAAACAAAGTATTAAAAACCCAGTAAACATCCGGCAACCAGATCAAGGCAAGCAATGACAGACAAAAAAATTCGTTTGGGGCTTATCAGCGCCCTGCATCAAGAACAAACCGGCTTGATAGAACAAATGCAGCGCAAACACAGCATCCAGCGCGGCATGCGCGACTACACCAGCGGCTCCTTATGGGGGATTGATTGCGTATGCGTTCTGTCCAGAATTGGAAAAGTTGCTGCAGCGGCAACGGCAGCTACGTTGATTGAACGCTTTAACGTGACCCATATCGTATTTACCGGTGTGGCCGGTAGCGCTGCGCACCAGGTGCAGGTTGGCGATATCGTGCTGGCGGAGAATCTGGTACAGCACGATATGGATGCGACGCCGCTGGCGCCGCGTTTCGAAGTTCCGCTGACAGGCATCAGCGCTTTTGCTTCCGACGTGGATTTGAGCGCCCTGGTCGGCCAGGCTGCTTACGATTTTCTGGGCATGGACTGGGTTGACGCGATTGCAAGCCAGGACAAGGCTGCGTTTAGGTTGAAAGCGCCGCGCCTGCATCGCGGCCTGGTTGCCAGCGGTGACGAATTCATCACCAGCAGCGCTAAAATTACCGCCTTGAAACTGGCGCTGCCGGAAGTGCTGGCAGTCGAGATGGAAGGTGCGGCAGTGGCGCAAGTCTGCTTCGAATTCGGCATCCCGTTTGCGGTGGTGCGGACCATTTCAGACAAGGCAAATGAAAACGCCAGCATCGACTTCAACAGTTTTCTGGAGCGGGTGGCGCAGCGTTACGCGTTCAATATAGTGAAAAGAATGTGCGCCGGAATGCAGGCGAAAAATAGTCATTAAGTACTATAAATTCATTAACGTCTTTTAATTTCTGTTAAATTACACTATTTAACAAAAATCAAAGAAAGTCGCGAAACCCCAAATGATTTCATTTTTCGTGTCTTTCGCGGATCCGATTTTTTCTTGAAAAACGCCTGTTCAACGTGAAAAAAAGCCACCGGGTTGCATCTTACCCGGTGGCTTTTTTTAAGAAAAAACTGTCTGAATTAGCCTGGCAATTACCCTTCCAGCGTCATTAAACTGGCATTGCCGCCGGCAGCCGTGGTGTTGATGCAGAGTGCGCGTTCAGCCACCAGCCGCCACAAGGCAATGGCGTCCGTTTCCGTTGTTTCCACTGTAGGAATCAATGCGCCTTCGCGCGCGGCCAGCAGCGGCAATAGCTGCGCCATTTGCGCGCCATCCACCAACGCAATCGCGAAGCCGGCATCCTGCGCCGGATTGTCGATGACATGGATCTGCGCGCGCACCTGCTTTGGCAAGCCGGATGGAATCAGGCTGGCCGATTGCGCGGCGACCAGCACCGTATTGCCGGTCGCCAGCGCAGCAGCGATCTGATTGAGCAAAGCGCTGGTGCCGGAAGCGGCGCACAGCACGCCGCCGCGCGGCGCAAAACTGAGGGTATTGCGCTCGCCGGTCGGGCCCGGCAAGACCAGCGTGGTGCCCAGCGGCGTGGTGTGGGCGTATTGCTCGCCCAGTGCGGCGATGCGTTCGTGGCCGTGGGTTTTGGCCCAGCTCAACAGGCTGTTGAATGCGTCGGTAGCCACCGGCGCGGCCGGTTCATGGATCGTGTGCGCGCCCAGCGCGCCATCCGGATTGCGCTGCAGGCGCTTGATGTACAGAGGTCCGCCGGCCTTGGGGCCGGTGCCGGACTTGCCTTCGCCGCCGAATGGTTGCACCCCGACCACCGCGCCGACGATATTGCGGTTGACGTAAATATTGCCGACATGGGCGCGGCTGGCGATGAAATCGATGGTTTCATCGATGCGCGAATGCACGCCCAGAGTCAAGCCATAGCCGGTGGCATTGATCGCATCGATCAATTGCGGCAGCGCGCTGCGCTGGTAACGCAATACGTGCAATACCGGCCCGAACACTTCAGTTTGCAATTCGGACAGGGATGCAATTTCGATCACGGTCGGCGCCACGAAAGTGCCGTGCTGGCACTGTGCCGGCAATGGCAATTGATAAAAATATTTCGCGCTAATTTTCATTTTAGCGATATGCGCCAGCAGGTTTTGCTGCGCTTCGGGATCGATCACCGGGCCGATGTCGGTTGCCAAGCGATCCGGATTACCCACGCGCAATTCCTGCATCGCGCCTTTCAGCATCGCGATGGTGTTGTCGGCGATGTCGGCTTGCAGGCACAGCACGCGCAGCGCCGAACAGCGCTGGCCGGCGCTGTCGAAGGCGGACGCGATTGCGTCTTGCACCACTTGTTCCGGCAGCGACGAAGAATCGACGATCAACACATTCTGGCCGCCGGTTTCCGCTATCAATGGAATGTCGCAGGATTCGGCGACAGAGCGCTGCGCCAGCGTGCGGTTGATCAGCTGCGCCACATCGGTGGAGCCGGTAAAAATCACGCCGCGGGTGCGCGCATCGGCGGTCAGCGTGGCGCCGACAGTTTCGCCGCGGCCCGGCAGGAACTGCAATGCTCCACGTGGAACACCGGCTTCATGCAGCAGTTGCACTGCGCGGTGCGCGATCAACGGCGTTTGCTCCGCCGCTTTCGCCAGCACCACGTTGCCGGCCGCGAGTGCTGCGCTGACTTGGCCGATAAAAATTGCCAATGGAAAATTCCACGGGCTGATGCAGACCACCGGCCCGAGCGCCAAACTGTTGACGCCGGTGGAAACTTGGGTGCCGTAATAACGCAGGAAATCGACCGCTTCGCGCACCTCGGCAATCGCGTTCGGCAATGATTTTCCGGCTTCACGGATCGCTAGCGCCATCAGCTCCAGGTGATGCGTTTCCAGCAAATCGGCGGCGCGCCACAGCACAGCGGCGCGCTCGGATGGCGGCACGGTTTGCCAGTCCAGCGCAAAGGCGCTGGCTGCCGCCAACGCGGTTTCAACGTCAATCACATTGGCTTCGATTACGGCGCCGACGGTGTCGCGATGATCGGCCGGGTTCAGGATCGCTTGCGCCTGTGTGGCCGCTACCGCGCCTGCCAGCAGCGGCGCTGCCTGCCATTGGCGGCTGCCGAATTGGCCCAGTGCGGCGCTAATTTCGCGCAGCACGTTTTCATCGCTGAAATCGACGCCGGCGGAATTTTTGCGTGCCGGGCCAAATAACTCCAGCGGCAATTCGATCTTCGGATGGGGCGCGCCGGCTAACTGTTGCGACAGCGCCAGCGGGTCGGTGATGAGCGAATCGATCGATACTTTCTCGTCCACGATTTGATTGACGAACGATGAATTCGCGCCGTTTTCCAGCAGGCGGCGCACCAGATAGGCGAGCAAGGTTTCGTGCGAGCCGACCGGCGCATAAATGCGGCACGGCTGGTTCAGATTGTCTTTGCCGACCACCTGGTCGTACAGCGTTTCGCCCATGCCGTGCAGGCACTGGAATTCGTAATCGGTGACGTTTTGTTCCTGGGCCCAAGTGTAGATGGTGGCCAGCGAGAGCGCATTGTGGGTCGCGAATTGCGGATAAACCACATCGGCCGCCGCCAGCAAGCGCTGCGCGCACGCCAGGTAAGAAACATCGGTGTACACCTTGCGGGTGTACACCGGATAGCCGCTCATGCCATCGACTTGCGCGCGCTTGATTTCGGCGTCCCAGTACGCGCCCTTGACCAGCCGCACCATGAATTTGCGGCCGCTGCGGCGCGCCAGATCGACCAGGTAATCGATCACGAACGGGCAGCGTTTCTGGTACGCCTGCACCACGTAACCCAAACCGTCAAAATCCGCTAGATCGGGGTCGAACGCCAGCGCTTCCATCAAGTCCAGCGACAGCTCCAGCCGGTCGGTTTCTTCGGCGTCGATGTTCAGGCCGATATCGTATTGCTTGGCCAGCAGCAACAAGTTTTTCAGGCGCGGCAACAGTTCCAGCATCGCGCGTTCGCGCTGGGCGCGCGCATAGCGTGGATGCAGCGCCGACAGTTTGACCGAGATACCGGGACCGTCCTTGATGCCGCGGCCGTTCGAGGCGCGGCCGATGGCGTGGATCGCGGTTTCGTAGGAAACGTAATAAGCGGCCGCATCTTTTTCGGTCAGCGCCGCTTCGCCCAGCATGTCGTAGGAATAGCGGTAGCCGCGTTTCTCATTGTCGCGGCCGTTTTTCAGCGCTTCGGCTATGGTCTGGCCGGTGACGAACTGGTTGCCCAGCATGCGCATGGCCAGATCGACGCCCTTGCGAATCAGCGGTTCGCCGCCTTTGGTAATCAGTTTGGTCAAGGCCGAACCCAAGCCCTGCTCGCTGCTGGTGCCGACCAGTTTGCCGGTCACCAGCAAGCCCCAGGTGGCGGCATTGACGAACAGCGATGGCGATTCGCCCAGGTGGCGGCGCCAGTCGCCCTTGCTGATCTTGTCGGCGATCAGGCGGTCGGCGGTGTGGCTATCGGGAATGCGCAATAGCGCTTCGGCCAAGCACATCAGCGCCACGCCCTCTTCCGACGACAGCGAAAATTCATGCATCAGCGCATCCACGCCGGAGGCGCGGGTACGTTTTTCGCGCACCGATTGCACCAGTGTGCGCGCCAGCGTCTGCACCTTGGCCTGCGTTTCATCGCTGATATGCATTTGCGATAACAGCCATTGCACAGCGGCGCTTTCGTCTTTGCGATAAGCGGCCGTAATGGCGGCGCGCAGCGGCGTCGGATCGCGCAGAATTTCATTCTGGAGTGCGGCAAATGGCAGATCGTTGGCAGGAGCAGGAGCAGGAGCAATGGCAGCAACAGCGGCGGAGGTGGTGAAATTGGTCATGTTCTGGCGCAATCGAATAAGGGAAGATGGAAGCCGTCAGCCGGATGCAGCGGCTACGGAAGTTAATTTGATTGTAGGTGGGATTGAAGTGCATTTATTCTGGTAATTGTCGTCACTATCAAAATTATCTATTTGATGGGAAAATTAAACCGAATAAAATTTATCCGCGGATGATCAGGAACGTGCGCGAAATAATTTGTGTATTGGTTCCGCGTCCAAATCCTCAACTTATTCCTTACACGTCACTTATGCTCGACAAAATCAGTAAAAAAATTCTATCAGAATTGCAAAATGACGGCCGCATCAGTAATGTTGAATTGGCATCAAAGATCAACTTGTCGCCGGCAGCCTGTCTGGAACGCGTGCGCAAGCTGCAGGAAACCGGTTATATCCTCGGTTACACCGCACAACTCAATCCTGAATTGCTCGGTGTGGCGTTGTTGGTGTTCATTGAAGTGGTGCTGGACCGCACTACGCCGGATGTGTTTGACTCGTTTAAGCGCGGGGTGCAGGTGATACCGGAAGTGCAGGAATGCCACATGGTCGCCGGTGGTTTCGATTACCTGGTCAAGGTGCGCGTCAAGGATATGAACGCTTACCGCGACTTTCTCGGCAAATCGTTATTGCAGCTCAAGGGCGTGCGGGAAACCCATACCTATGCGGTCATGGAAGAAGTTAAAAATTCCACCAAGCTTCCTATAAAATAAGTAGGGTATTTTTTAGATAGTGCTGAATCAGTGCGGTAGTGCTTGTTTTTTAAAGCATACCCATCTTGAGTATTGATGCAGTGCCGGCGCCCGGCCGGCACTGCCGCCACTATTTCAGATTGCCGGAATTGAATTCATGCCGGCTCATGGTGATCAAGTGTTCACGCAACCATTTATGCGCCAGATTGCGCGCATCGCGTTCGTGCCACAGCATGTCGACGTGGACCGCCGGGGTTTCGATCGGTAAATCCTTGTGGATCAATTCGTTGCCCATGCCGGTCGACACGACCAGATGGCGCGGCAGCACCGTGATCAAGTCGGAATTGGCAACGATCCGGCCGGCCGTGAAAAACTGATTTACCGTCAGCAAAATATGCCGTTTGCGCCCAAATTTGGTCAGCTCCTCATCAATCAAGCCGTGCGCGCGGCCGGAAAAACTCACCAGCAAGTGGTTGGCCGCACAGTAAGCGTCCAGCGTCAGTTCGGATTTTGCCAGCGGATGGTCGCGCCGCATCACACAGACGTAGGAGCCGGAATGCAGGCGCTGGTGCAAAATCGGCGAGTCGCTGCCCTGCCCGCCTTCCAATTGCGCCACCACGCCGGGAAAAAATCCCACCGCCAGATCGATATCGCCGCGCATCAGCATCGGGCGCGGCTCGCGCGTCGTCAGGGGCACCATGCGCGCGCTCAAACCGGGTGCTTCGCGCTCGAACGAGCGCACCAGAGACGGCAGCCAGAGCGCCGCCGTCGCGTCCGCCATCGCCATGTGGAAAGTCTGGCGCGCAGTCTTGACGTCGAATGCTTCCGGAATCAGCGCTGCTTCCAGGTCCGATAAGGCGCGCCGCACCGCCGGCCACAGCGCTTCGGCACGCGGCGTCGGCTTGACGCCGTACGCGGTGCGGATCAGCAAATCATCGCCGACGGTTTCGCGCAGGCGCTTGAGGGCATTCGACACCGCCGGCTGCGTGACCGACAGCCGGTTGGCGGCGCGGGTCAGGTTCTGCTCGGTCATCACCACATCGAAGACGCGCAACAAATTCAGATCCAGAGAGAGAAAGCGCATGATTTTTTTAAAGGTACCGTAAGTGAATCGGCGCAGGATAAAAATCCGGCGTCTTGCAATCAGCCTTAGCCTGGTTGTTTTTAATTAAAAATAAAGCAACTATTTGCCATTCAGTAAAAGTATAACTGATATGAGAATTTGAAATTTGATTTATATATTGCAGCGCAATATAGTGCGCTTAAGAAAAAACTTCATATACATTGATTTGGAACAAAACATGTCCCTCATTTACTCATTACAAATCGCGAGCAGTGTCGCTCTTCTGCTTGCTTTTGTAATCATATTCAAGCCTTTGCTGACAGGCACCTACCGCGCGCTGAAAATGGTGGTCAAGCCTAACATGAGCAGGGAGCAACGTCTTGCACGTGCTTATTATCGCAATGCAATGACTTTGCATTCGATGACCAGTTCAAGCGATGCGCTGCCGCCTAACTTGGTGGCTGAGTTGCGCGCGCTTTCGTGCCGCAGCTAATTTCATTAAAAAATAACTAGCAGTTTCGTAACCAAGAATGACCATCATGCATAACAACACCAGCGCCTACAACGACCAGATGGCGCCTGCGGCCGCGTACTACCTCAATTGCACGCCGGTTGCGACCTATTCCCGTTCGCGAACCGCGCGCAAAGCGCCGCGGCGTTCGAACAGTCTGGCCTCGATGTTGCCATCGTTATTGATGACGGGTCTGATCACCCTGGTGATGGCGGCGGTTCTGCGCCTGGTTTGGGTCGGATTTTCGCCAGGCTTCACGGCTGCCTGGATGGAAGCTTGGCTGACTTCCTGGCCGATAGTGTTCCCGTTTGCATATTTGCTGAGTGCGCCGGTTTCCCGTCTGGCGGCGCTGATCGCCGCTCCGGCTGTGACGCTTGATGCCGGCCGCGACGCCAGTCTGTCGCTGGCGCACATTGCCGATGCATCGGCGCACGCCACTGTAACAAACGGTCTTACTGTGCAACGTCAATCGCACGCAACGATCTAACGCGCAAAACCTTATATCGGATGTCTCCCCTTTCCCGTTCGGGAAGGGTTCAAACCCCGTCAGGCGCTGCCTACGGGGTTTTTTTTATTTGCTGCGATGCAGAAAAACGGCCGAATTATGGATTTTTTATGGCTGTGCTGCATCGCGTCAAATTAAAATCAGGCTGACAGAGCCTGTTCCAGCGCGACCCGGTTTGCCTCCAATTCCTTTGGCAAATGGTATTGCAGTTTTTCAAACAATTGCGCGTGTAGCTTGAGTTCTTCCCGCCAGGCATTCTTGTCGATCGAGGTAATAGTGTCGAACTGGGCTTGCGTGAAGTCGAGTCCATCCCATTGCAGATCGGTAAAACGCGGGCTGATGCCGAACAGGTGATCGATGCCGCCGCTGACGCCATCCTTGCCCTCGATGCGCTCCAGTATCCATTTCAGCACCCGCATGTTGTCGCCGAATCCGGGCCAGACGAATTTGCCGTCGGCATCGGTGCGAAACCAGTTGACGCAGTAAATTTTGGGTAATTGCGCCGCGCCGTTGCCAGATGACGCGGCAATGCATTTGCCGATATCCAGCCAATGCTGGAAATAGTCGCTCATGTTGTAACCGGCAAACGGCAGCATGGCGAACGGATCGCGCCGCACCACGCCCATCTGGCCGGCGGCGGCGGCGGTGGTTTCGGAACCCATGGTGGCCGCCATGTACACGCCTTCGACCCAGTTGCGCGCTTCGGTCACCAGCGGCACCGTGGTGGAGCGGCGGCCGCCGAAGATGAAGGCGGAAATCGGCACTCCGGCCGGATCGTCCCAGGCGGTGTCGAAGACCGGATTCTGCGTTGCGGCGACGGTGAAACGCGCGTTCGGATGCGCGGCCTTGGCGCCGGTGTCAAGGGCAATTTCCGGCGTCCAGTCGCGCCCCTGCCAGTCGATCAGATGCGCCGGCGGGACCGAACTCAAGCCTTCCCACCAGACATCGCCATCGTCGGTCAATGCGACGTTGGTGAAAATGGTGTTCTCGCGCATCGACGCCATGCAGTTGTAATTGGTCTTTTCGTTGGTGCCGGGCGCCACGCCGAAATAGCCGGCTTCCGGATTGATCGCGTACAGGCGGACGTGGCCGGTTTTTTCGTCAACCTGCGGCTTGATCCAGGCGATATCGTCGCCGACGGTAGTGACTTTCCAGCCTTCGAAACCGGCCGGCGGGATCATCATCGCGAAGTTGGTCTTGCCGCAGGCCGACGGGAACGCCGCCGCCACGTAATGTTTTTTGCCTTCGGGCGATTCGACGCCCAGGATCAGCATGTGTTCGGCCAGCCAGCCCGGGCCGCCAGAGGGCCCCTGCGCTGCATCGCGACCCATGGTGGAAGCGATGCGCAGCGCAAAGCATTTCTTGCCCAGCAGCGCATTGCCGCCATAGCCGGAACCGTACGACCAGATTTCGCGGCTTTGCGGGAAGTGGACGATATATTTGGTCTGGTTGCAGGGCCACGCAACATCCTGCTGGCCGGCTGCCAGCGGGGCACCGACGCTATGCACGCAAGGCACGAACTCGCCATCGGTGCCGAGCACGTCATACACCGCGCGTCCCATGCGGGTCATGATGCGCATGTTGACCACCACATACGGCGAATCGGACAGTTCAACGCCGATATGGGCGATCGGCGAGCCCAGCGGGCCCATCGAGAACGGCACCACATACATGGTGCGGCCCTGCATGCAGCCGTCGAACAGGGCGGACAGCGTATTGCGCATTTCGGCCGGTTCCATCCAGTTATTGGTGGGGCCGGCGTCTTCCTTGCTGGCCGAACAAATGAAGGTGCGGTCTTCGACCCGCGCCACGTCGGAAGGGTCCGAGCACGCCAGAAAACTGTTCGGACGCTTGGCCGGATTGAGTTTTTTCATGGTGCCGGCGGCGACCATGGCTTCGCACAGACGGTCATACTCTTGTTGCGAGCCGTCGCACCAGACGATATTGGCAGGTTTGGTCAGAGCCGCGATTTCGGCCACCCAGTTGATGAGTTTTTGCTGGTGCACAAAGGCCGGCGCATTGACTGCAGCTACGCCTTTCATGATGGGTTGATTCATCAAAACATCCTCCAAAGAGTAAATGGAATTAATTGTGCCGCGTTTCGGCGCATTAAGGGTATCGTCAGCTGGATGCTTGCGCTGGATCAGTTGGAGCCAAAACGCGCACAGACGCCGGTGCGAGGAAGGCCGTTGGTACGGCCTTCGAGCCCGTGAAATATTATAAATGTTATCCATAGGGGCTAACGGCGCTCACGAAGTGCAAAGGAGCAGGCTTGTTGGTGATTTTCCATAATGCGTAAAACGCTGAAAAAACCACGTTTAAAAGGCGAAATTTGATGAAAATTGCCATCCTCGATGATTACCAGGATTGTGTACGCAAGCTCGATTGTTTCGCATTGCTAGCCGGCCATGAGGTCAAGGTATTCAACAATAGTGCGCGCGGCGCCGGACAACTGGCGGCGCGCCTGGCGCCTTTCGACGCGCTGGTATTGATTCGAGAACGTACCGCATTCAACCAGGCCTTGCTGGCCCGGCTGCCGAACCTGAAGCTGATCTCGCAAACCGGAAAAGTCAGCGGCCATATCGATGTCGCCGCCGCTACCGCGTGCGGCATTGTCATAGCGGAAGGCGTGGGCGACCCGAGTGCGCCGGCCGAACTGACGTGGGCTTTGATCATGGCGGCGCAACGCAAGATCCCTCAATACGCATCCCATCTGAAAGTCGGCCGGTGGCAGACCGCAGCGCTAACGCCGCAATACAATCGGCTCGGCATGTTGCTGCAGGGGCGGACTCTGGGCATTTGGGGCTATGGCAAAATCGGGCGTCGGATCGCGGCCTATGGCAAGGCATTCGGCATGACGGTGCAAATTTGGGGCCGTGCCGCCAGCCGCCAAGGCGCGGTCCAGGACGGCTATCTGGCGGCCGAATCAAAGGAAGCCTTTTTCGCCTCCTCCGACATCATCAGCCTCCATCTGCGTTTGAATGATGCAACCGTAGCCTGTGTTTCCGAAGCCGATCTGGCGCTGATGCAGCCCGACGCCCTATTCGTCAACACCAGCCGCGCCGAACTGGTCGCGCCCGGTGCGTTGCTGGCAGCCTTGCAGGCAGGACGGCCCGGCGCGGCGGCACTGGATGTATTTGAAAGCGAGCCGCTGCCGTCCGACTCGCCATTGCTGCGCATGGAAAACGTACTGGCCACGCCGCATCTCGGTTATGTCGAACAGAACAGTTATGCGCTGTACTTCCGCGCCGCGTTTCAGAATCTGGTCGATTTCGCCCAGGGCAAGCCGAACAACATCCTCAATCCGCAAGCGCTGCAGCAACGCTGATCCTGCGAAATTCATTTGAATCACACAGAACTCCATGCAAAAAATATCCATCATCGACTCCCACACCGGCGGCGAACCTACCCGTCTGGTGCTGGCCGGCGGCCCCGACCTGGGTGCCGGCCCCTTATCCGAACGTTTGGCGCGTTTCCAGCGCAGTCATGACCAGGTGCGCTCGGCCGTGGTGTGCGAGCCGCGCGGCTCGGACGTAATGGTCGGCGCATTATTCTGCGAACCGCACGACAGCAGTTGCGCGGCGGGGGTGATCTTCTTCAATAACGTCGGCTATCTGGGCATGTGCGGTCACGGCATGATCGGCTTCATCGTGTCGCTGGCGCATCTGGGGCGCATTCAGCCGGGACGTCACCGGATCGAAACGCCGGTCGGCGTCGTCGAGACGCAATTGCACACCGACGGCAGCGTCACCGTCCACAACGTTGCCGCGTATCGGGCCCAGAAAGCGCTTGCCATCGAGGTGGACGGATACGGCCGCATTTATGGCGACGTGGCCTGGGGCGGCAACTGGTTTTTTCTGGTCGGCGAGCACGGCTTGCAACTGACGCTGAAAAATATCGAAGCCCTGACCGATTTTGCCTGGCGGGTGCGCCAGGCGCTGGAGCGCGAAGGCGTCACCGGCAGCGACGGCGCGGCAATCGACCATATCGAATTATTCGCACCCTCCCCTACTGCCGGCATCGACAGCCGCAACTTCGTGCTATGCCCGGGCAAGGCTTACGACCGCTCGCCGTGCGGCACCGGCACCAGCGCCAAAGTCGCCTGTCTGGCCGCGGACCGCGCGTTGGCGGAAGGCGAAATCTGGCGTCAGGAAAGCATCATCGGCAGCGTGTTTGAAGCGTCTTACCGGATCGAAGACGGGCAAATCCGGCCCAGCATCCGCGGCCGCGCTTATGTGAATGCCGAAGCCACTTTGCTGCTGGATGAAAGCGATCCTTTGGTCTGGGGCATTCGGGTTTGACGGCAGGTTTGCGCGTGGTTCGTGCCTCCGTCAAAAAGAACGCGCTAAAGATACTCCGGTGTAAATTTTAAAAATATAGCAATTGCAGCGTGTATTCACTGCGGTAAGTAAATATACCTAATTCAGTATGTTGTATTTGCATCATTTAGCAGCTTGTTTTCGGCCGCTTTCGCGGCGCTGGCATTGCCCGATTACGGGCGTTCGCAGCATCGGTTGGATATATTGTAAATATATTAGCCGAATGGTATTCTCGCTTTTCAGAAAAGCCGGGCATCGCAATTTGATGCGCATTTCAGACGCATTGCAGTGCCAGTTGATGGCGTGCAGCGCATCGGGTATAAATGCGCATGCATGCATGCATGCATCAGTTTTGCATCTGAAACCAGAGACGGCGCAGACCGTAGCGTATGGCAGGTCAATTGCGTATCACTTAATCACTGCTGTTCAATTCACTGTTGTTCAATTCGATTTACCGCGGTTCAATTCTCAAGAGGATGACAATATGCAATTCAAATTAAAAATGATTCCAATCGCAGGCGCGATTGCCATGGCTTTGGCCGGCAGCGCTTTCGCCCAAGAGCAAGTGGTCAAGATCGGTCACACCGGTCCGCTCTCGGGCGCCAATGCTTTTGCCGGCAAGGACGATGAAAACGGCGTGCGCCTGGCGGTGGAAGAATTGAACGCCAAAAAATTGACGATAGGCGGCAAGCAGATCAAATTCGAACTGCAATCAGAAGATGACCAGTGCGACCCAAAATCCGGCGTCAACGCGGCCCAGAAGCTGGTCGATGGCGGCGCCAAGTTTGTCCTCGGCCCGTATTGTTCCGGCGTCGCCATTCCAGCATCGCGCATTTATAACGAGGCTGGCGTGATGATGTCGACGGTGGGCACCAATCCCAAAGTCACCGAGGGCGGCTACAAGAACCTGTTTCGCATCGTCGCCAGCGATTCTCAAATCGGCTCCAGCATGGCGGTCTATGCGGCCAAAATACTCAAGGTCAAAACCGTGGGCGTGATCGATGATCGCACCGCGTTCGGCCAGGGGCTGTCTCAGGAATTCATCAAGGAAGCGAAGAAATCGGGCCTCAAAGTAGTCGGGCAGGAGTACACCACCGACAAGGCGACCGACTTCGCCACCATCCTGACCAACATGAAAGCCAAGAACGCCGACGTGATCTTCTTCGGCGGCTATGCCCCGCAAGGCGCTCCGATGGCGCGCCAGATGAAGCAGCTTGGGCTCAAGGCGAAATTGCTGGGCGGCGATACGCTGTGCAGCCCGGAGATGGGGAAACTGGGCGGCGATGCGGTAAACGATGTCGTGCTCTGCGCGCAGGGCGGAGCAATTCTGGATAAAGTCGCGGATGGCCCGGCATTCAAGGCCAAATACAAGAAACGCTTTAACCGCGACGCCGATGTCTATGCCGCTTCGTTTTATGACCAGACCATGTTCATAGCCCAGGCGATGCAAAAATCCAACTCGGTAGATCCGGTCAAAGTCGGCGCGGAGATGTACAAGTCCAGCCACAAGGGCGTTGCCGGCACCTATTCGTATGACGAAAAAGGGAATATGAAACAGGCTCCGGTCACCGTGTTTTCCTTCAAGAATGGCGCACCGGTTGCTCTGGCCAGTTATTAATCCAATCTCGCTTTAACGGCCTGAAATGAAAAATGGAGCGATGCGAATTGCTCCATTTTTTGCAACTATCTAGCCCGCAATAAGAGACATCTAAACCGAAGCAGTTTTTGCAGGATCGCACCCGGGCGCGCTCCTGCAGAACCGCAGAACTTCGCTCATCATTAGCATGCCGGCCGAATAGTTACCATTTTTTCGACTGTGCAATTTGATATGTAATCTCGCCGGCAGCGTCTGCTGCCGGCCTATTTACGAGGCACTCTTCCATGACTGAATCAAGCACTCTCCCCGCGCTTTATCCACCGATCGAACCCTACCGCAGCGGCATGCTGGCGGTGGACGCATTGCATACTTTGTACTGGGAAGAATGCGGCAATCCCGACGGAGTGCCGGTGCTGTTCCTGCATGGCGGGCCGGGTGCTGGCTTGTCGCCCAAGCATCGCCAGTTCTTCGATCCCGCGCATTACCGCATCGTGCTGTTCGACCAGCGCGGCGCCGGCAAATCGACCCCGCTGGGCGAATACCGCAACAACACGACCCAGTTGCTGATCGCCGACATCGAGCGCCTGCGGCAGATGCTGGAGATCGAACAATGGCTGGTGTTCGGCGGCTCCTGGGGTTCGACGCTGGCGCTGGCCTATGGCGAAGCGCATCCGCAGTGCTGCACCGGCTTCGTGTTGCGCGGCATTTTCCTATGCACCAAGCCCGAAATCGACTGGTTCCTGAACGGCGTCAAATGGTTTTTCCCGGAAGCGCATGCGCAGTTCGTCGCGCAGATTCCCGAGTCCGAGCGCGGCAATCTGCTGCAGGCTTTTGAGAAGCGCCTGTTCTGCGACGACCCGGCCGTGTACTCGGAAGCGGCGCGCAGTTGGGGCCGTTATGAAGGCAGTTGCCTGCATCTGTTGCCGCACCCGGAAGTCGCCGAGGAGTTCGGCTCGGAAGCGGTCGGCCTCGGCGTGGGGCGACTGGAAGCGCACTATTTCCTGCATGACGCCTTTCTGACGGACGACCAGTTGATCCGCAACGTCGGGCGCATCCAGCATCTGCCTGCCATCATTATCCAAGGCCGCTACGACGTGGTATGCCCGCCGTTGTCGGCCTACCGTCTGCACCAGGCGTGGCCGCAAGCGCGCATCAACATGATCGAGGATGCCGGCCACGCAGCGTTTGAGCCGGGCATTGCCAGTGCGCTGGTTGCCGCCACCGATCAGTTCAAGCGGCAGCGCGGCTTTGACTGAGTTAAATCATGCAACATCGAGCGCGCAGGCACCAGACGCAATGACAGCAACCGATTCAGCCAATAAACCCGGCGGGACCAAGCAGCGCGCGGCTGATATTGCCTACAACGTGCTGGAAAGCATGATCGTCACCTTGCAGCTCAAACCGGGGACGCCGATTGTCGAAGCCGAACTGGTGGATGCGACCGGTCTGGGTCGCACCCCGCTGCGCGAAGCGCTGATGCGGATGTCGGCCAATGGCTTGATTGTTCAGTTGCCGCGGCGCGGCCTGATCGTCAGCGACATCGAACTGGCCGCGCATTTGACCCTGATCGAAACCCGCCGCGTGCTGGAGCGCCTGATCGCCGCCAGCGCAGCACGCCGCGCCACGCCGCAGCAGCGCAAGGAGATTCTGACGCACGCCAGGAAAATGGTCGCCGCCGCCAAAAAGAACGACTTGAAAACCTATATGCAGGCCGATCAGGCGCTCGACACGGTCAGCCACCTTGCCTGCCGCAATCCCTCCGCGGTTGCCGCGGTTATTCCGCAAGTGATGCAGTGCCGCCGCTTCTGGTACGCGTTTCAGCACGAGGGCGATATCGAGGCCGACGCCCAATGCCACATGATGCTGGCCACCGCAATCGCCAACGGCGACCCCGACGCTGCAGTCAGCGGCGCCGACGCCTTGATGGATTACCTGGATTCGTTTGCGCGCAAGGTCATCGATAAGTGATGGCGGCACTCCTGTGTCCGCTTGCCGGCCCGAATTAGCGCTAGGTATTTGCGGCGGCACTACCGTAAAATTTTGGGGCGAGGCAGCCGGCAGTCTTGCACTACCCCGTCATGAACGGGTTAGCCGCGGGCAAATGCATGCACCGGACTCGCATGCGACGCACTCTTTTTCATTCCTGTCCCACTTACTACTGGAGAATTATCTTGCCATACGTAGCAGACACCATCGCAAAATTAAAGCGCACCGGCCCGGCCGAAATCGAATATTACCAAGCAGTCGAAGAAGTCCTGATGTCGCTGCGGCCATTGCTGGACAAGGATTCCAGATACAAGAAGCACAACATCATCGACCGCATCGTCGAACCGGAGCGCCAGATCATGTTCCGTGTCGCGTGGATCGACGACCTGGGCCAGGTACAGGTCAACAAGGGTTACCGGATCGAGTTCAATTCGGCGCTGGGGCCATACAAGGGCGGTCTCCGCCTGCACCCGAGCGTGTACGCGGGGATCATCAAGTTTCTCGGCTTTGAGCAGGTTTTCAAGAATGCGCTGACCGGCTTGTCCATCGGCGGCGCCAAGGGCGGCAGCGACTTCGACCCGAAGGGCAAGTCGGATAATGAAGTGATGCGCTTTTGCCAGTCGTTCATGAACGAGTTGTACCGCCATATCGGCCCCACCACCGACATTCCGGCCGGCGACATCGGCGTCGGCGCGCGCGAAATCGGCTACATGTTCGGTCAGTACAAACGCTTGACCGGCCGCTACGAAGGCGTATTTACCGGCAAGAAAATCAGCTGGGGCGGTTCGCTGGCACGCAAGGAAGCAACCGGCTACGGCTCGGTGTATTTCGCCCAAAACATGCTGGCGGCCATCGGCCAGACGCTCGAAGGCAAAACCTGCCTGGTGTCAGGCTCCGGCAACGTCGCCATTTACACGGTCGAAAAGCTGCAGCAGGTCGGCGCCACACCGGTCACCGTGAGCGACTCGCGCGGCATGATCCACCACCCGCAAGGCATCAACCTGGAAACCCTGAAGCAACTCAAGGAAGTCGAAGGGGTTTCGCTGGCCGCCTATGCCGAGCATCACCCCGAGGCCCGCTACACGGCGGCATCGGACTACCCGGCCGGCCGCAATCCGCTCTGGTCGGTGCCTTGCGACGCCGCATTCCCCAGCGCCACCCAAAACGAGCTGAATGAAGCCGATGCGGTAGCGCTGCTGAAAAACGGCTGCCGCTGCGTATCGGAAGGGGCCAACATGCCATCGACCCAGGGCGCAATCGACAAGTTCCTGGCCGCCGGCATCAGCTACGGTCCGGGCAAGGCCGCCAACGCCGGCGGCGTCGCCACCAGCCAGCTAGAAATGGCGCAAAACGCCAGCATGCAGCAATGGAATTTCGAAGAAGTCGACAGCCGCCTGCACGCCATCATGAACAATATTTACCAGACCGTCAGCACCACCGCAGCCGAGTTCGGCCAGAACGGCAACCTGGTGCTGGGTGCGAATATCGCCGGTTTCCGCAAGGTGGCAGACGCGATGATCGATCAGGGCGTGGTGTAAGCGCTGCACGATTTCCACATCAAAAACGCCCGCAATCTGTCATGGATTGCGGGCGTTTTTGCCTGTACGGCGCTGCGCGGATGAAATACATACAGCGCACTGTATTTATGAGCGACGCATGTTCTTATTGCGTAAAGTGCAGGGCTATTACACATACCCCTATGTTTATTCAAAATGCTGGGGCTGTTCAGCCGGCATGCCAGTCAAGGGCGATGCGCTTTGCTGCTGCCGAATTTACTTTTCACCGGTTAGTGCGACGCAACCCCGATGACTCGCGCTACTTCCAGCAGGTGTCGCGCAGGGTCGAGCCGCCGGCAGTGCCGCCGACCAAGACTCCGCGCACGCCGGTTGACGTCAGGGTAAAGGTTCCACAAGAGTCATTGATCATCGATCCTCCGGTAACGGGAACCATGCGCAGAACATAGCTGGCAGAAGTGAGCGTAGCAGTTGGAATGGAAAGGTTATAGATTGCGGTGCTATCTGCGGGCGACCGCTTCAGGTTCCCTGGAATTTGGTCGATCACGTCGTGCTCGGCGCGATCTTTGGTAAAGGTGTCATTGGCGACATAAAAGCGCTGCATGAACTGGGCTACCTGCAGCAGCTGGGTTCGGGCGTCCGCCCGCTTTGCTCTGGCTACGTAGCTGGTGTAGGCAGGCAGGGCTATGCTGGCCAAAATTGCCACAATTGCCACCGTGACCATGAGCTCGATCAGCGTGAACCCGGAGCTCCGGGCTGATGGTCTGTGGGAGGTGAAATGAAAATGCATGAAACCTACTCCTGAATGAATGCTGAGATAATTTTCATGCTAGCGCATGAAAATTTGACGCCACTGGCGCGAATTGATTTTGAGGGGTATTAATAATGTTGGACTCTTAGGGCATTCCGAGCTATTCGAAGTCGTGCCGATAGTTGTATTATTTCCCACTGTTCTAGCTCCGGCGCCATTGAAAATGAGGTTACCGGCGACGTTACTCGAATTGCCGACTGAGATGGCGCCTGCGTTGGTCACGATATTGCCGCCGACATCTGTGTTGTTCCCTACTGTTACGGCACCAGCCTTACCGGTGCAAACGCTACCCCCGACATCTGTGTTATTTCCCACTGTGATGGCGCCGACGTTGGTTGCAACACCGCCGGCGACATCCGTATTATTCCCCACTGTGATGGCGCCAGCGTTAGTGGTGACACTGCCGCCGATCTTTGTATTACTCCCTGTTGTGATGGCGCCGGCGCCGACTTCGCTGCCATGGTAAGTGGTGGCGACATCGCCAGTGACTGTTACGTTCGCCCCCAGTGTGATAGCGCCAGCGATACCGGTGATGATTGAGCCATCGACTGTACTATCAGCGCCGACGTTGACGGCGCCGGAGGCAGTCTTAATATTGCCGACGACCTTGGTGCTAGAGCCGATGGTGACGACGCCAGCGATCTTGGTGGTGATCGCGCCAGTGATGTTGCTGTTATTGCCGACATTGATGGCGGCGGAGCCGGTGGTGATCTTACCGACGAATGTATTGTTATTACCGATGTTGACGACGCCGGCGATAGTGGTGATATTGCCTACAATGTTGCTGTTAGCACCAGTGGTGACGGTGCCGCCGCCAGTCAAGTTCGCGGTCATAAATGTGCCTGTGCCAAAGCCGGTCATCCCGTTAACCACCAGGGTAAGGTTGGCGGTAGAACCCCCTTCATTGATTTTGCTGCCGGCGCCGGTTGTGAAATCGCCTGTGATAGTAATGGTGGCCGGCGATGAGATGGTGATCTTGTCGTTGGCGGCGAGCGATAGCACACCGCAAGTGTAATTGACGCGATCGCCGCTGCAGCCTGGGGGCAAGTTATTGGGGAAATCGTAGTTTTTTGCCGCCTGTGCCGGTAGCCAGGCCAGCAGCAGCGGCAGCGTGACCAGCTGAAATATCCATCGGCGCGTACCGGCACTCCGTGGCAAGGTTTTACCAAAAAATCTCCGGCAAATTAACACCCATTGTTTTCGATTGGCGGGTAATCGTCCGGTGGACAATGTCGCACGAAAGAAATTAATCATGAGGGATTCTCATCAAGTATTGAAATGTGGGATTGGAGCCAGACTTCGCTGCCAACGGGGCGGCTGCGGCTCGCATCGGCAGGCCCTACTTCAGGCCCAAATCCACGGGCGGTGATTACATAGTAGGTAGTCGTACTGTTAGTCGTACTGTTAGTCGTACTGTCCGTAAGTTCTACCATGCACTCGGGCGGTCGCTTGTAGGTTTTATCAGTCATCCCAGCCTGATTAACCATATCCATGGGAAGCACGAAAATCGCAGTGGATGGGAGATCCCAAGATCCACTGTTTTGCCATTGTGGCGGGGTGCTTTTCGGTAAAATATTAGATTGAATAAAACTGGTTGCATAAGTAGACGGACTGCCACTAAGAACTGTCAAGATATCCAAAGAAGAATACTCGCAATGACGCAAAGCAATTTCAGCGGCCTGAGTAGCCATCTCAGTGGTTCGCACATTGCCTGCAACACTTGCAGTGGAACCGGCATTGCGGATACTTGTGATGGACAGCAGCGAGATCACAACTAATAAAATCAGTGCAATGATCAGCACGACGCCGCGCTGATGCTGCGGCAATCGAGAGCGTGGCAAACCCCTTCTCGTTTTTGGGCGGCATGTAGATTGGGTTGGTATTTTCATGGCAAGGGAGTGATTTTTAGCTGCGGATTTCGCAACACAACCGTGGTGGAGAAAGCGCGCCGCAGTCGAAGGTCTGGAGGGTTAGTTTCCAGATTGCCGTCACACTTGATATAGCGCGCTGACGCTGCATCGGATACAACCGGAACCTCGCTACGCGCCAGCACACAGATACGAGCCGTTATGACTTTTGCCCACCGCTCTGCGTCATTGGGCAAGGCAGCCATGTCGGTCTGGGTGATGAATTCATCGGCGCGCAAATAGCCAGCCACCGTGGTTGCAGTATTGACTACTGCGCCATAGGTGAACTGCATGTCCTCAATATTTTCAACCAGCGGTTGGGGTGTGCTGTTGCCGCCATTGCCCTTGCAATACAGGCTGGGTATGGAAGATGAGGTGCCAATATAAAACCGGTTGTCTGTCACGTAGTAGGTCACATCAGTTGCTCCAGCAACCATTGGGAGTGTGGCTTTGACTGGACTCAATGCACTCCCGAGACAGTCGGTTGGCAAGCCGCCGACGGTGGGCACCGTATTGAACTTATCCGCTTCGTAACTGACGGCAATGGAGTCCGGTGATGTGGTGGTTCCGGCCGCGCAGGTGAGGTGGTCGAGATTGGTTGCTGTGGTGATGTTACTGAATTTTCCATCGCAGCCCCGGATGCGGAATGAGGAGAGTTCGAACGTAGACGGCAACAATGCGAATCCCATATAGGTCGGCGTCGGAAGATAAACCGGATTGTGGCGGCTGGAAAGTGTGGGATTGGTATCGTCGATGCGGTTGGTCTGATCGGGATTATTCCCCGCCATCCGTAGCTGTTGGGTCAAAATGGTTAGTGCAGCCTGGGCATCTTCGTTCATGCGTCCCTGCGCCTCGGCCATTTTCCCGGCTCCTGCTGCGCCCATATACGCGGAAAAAACCGCGATCGTAATGATCAGCCCTATGGCCATGGAAATCATCAGTTCGATCAGCGAAAACCCTTTAAGGTATCGTGAGTCGGAGAGACGTTGGCGTGTCATATCTTGAATCTCACATAGAGGCAACGCGGCTTGGGGGCGGGCTCGTTATTCGTTACTTCGGGCGGACAATTGTCAGAGGATGATGGATCGAGCGCCGCATAAGTATCGGGTTCCTGCCACACAATCCACAAGTTTCCGGTGGTCTTGCTGACTATGCCGCTGTTGTCTTTGCGCGACATGAGAATATCGCCAGAAGGCAGTTGCGAACGCACCGCGACTTTTGTTTCGTCAAGGTCCATAGCCGCCAAGGATGTAGGGACACAGTTAGGGTAGGTGCAGATTTTCGATGAATCTATTGCGAGTTTGGTCTCTGAATTGTCGTAACTGCTTTTGTCGTAGGCCCCGCCGCTGAACCCGTCGTTGCCGGACGCTCCTGGGTTGGCACGAATGCGTTCGATATAACTGGACGCCAGGTTGACGGCTGTCGCACGGTAGCCCGATAACTTAGGCATCTGCACGGCGAAAGACAGCGTTGCAGCGAGAGAAAGCATCCCGAACGATAGCAACAGCAGGGCGACCAGCACCTCGATCAGCGAGGCGCCGGTTTGATGGTGACGATTCATAGGCGATGGCTTCATGGGTTATTAATTCGGGCAATCGGCGAAGCCGTCGCCGGCAATTCGGGCGCGGCCGCCAAGGCTGACGCATACCGTGCGTTGAACCTCGTTGGCGAACATGTCGTTGCCACCAAATGTCAGTGTCGTGGCCGAACTTAAGTTGAGAAAGCGTCCGGTCGCCGTGAAGCGGAATTTGGTGGATGATGCGCCGCCTGCTTCCACAATGGAATTTATCGCGGTGATGGGCGACTGCACCCGCAGCAGTGGCTCGGTTGCGGTTTTTGCTCCGTCGTTGTCCAGGTCGTGAAACATAATCCAGCCGCTGACCCACCCATTTCCACCTGGGCCGGAACCGCTGCCGCAAGTCGGATTGGTCGCTTCGGGCGCATCGCTGCGGCACATGACAACCCCGCCGCCGCGCCGAATCGATTCACTGCGCGCATAGCGCATGTCGGCCAGAAAGGTATTCACGTTGCTCGATATCGTAGTCGACTGGATCAGCCGCTGGAGCGATGGGGCAGCAATCGCACTGAGGATGGCGACAATAGCCACCACAACCATCAATTCGATCAATGTAAATCCGTGTGATTTGTGCATAGCTCAAGAGTTTAATTGAGCCGCCGATGTTTTTGTGGCTTTAGTTGACAGAAGGCAACTTTGAGTTGACCAGTGGCGTTGGCTGCTACCGCACCCATCCTGCTTGCCAAATTACTTCGAAAGTAATCTCTGGAATTTCCCCGCTTTCGCGGGGAAGGCGGAAGAACTTCCGCTGGCTGTTTTTTTGCGCGTTTCTTACTCGTATTCGCCGATCGGCACGCAGCCGCAGAACAGCTTGCGGTCGCCATACACGTTGTCGGCGCGCCCAACCGTCGGCCAGTATTTTTGCTGGCGCAGCGCGGCCACCGGATAGGCTGCAATTTCACGGCTGTACGCATGTTCCCAGAGGTCGCCGCAGACCACCTGCGCGGTATGCGGCGCATGTTTCAACGGGTTGTCGGCGCGGTCGAATTCGCCGCTGGCGACCTGGGCGATTTCTTGCCGGATCGCGATCATCGCGTCGATGAAACGGTCGATCTCGGCTTGCGATTCGCTTTCGGTCGGCTCGATCATCAGCGTGCCCGGCACCGGGAAGCTCATGGTCGGCGCGTGGAAGCCGAAATCCATCAGGCGCTTGGCGACGTCTTCGTTGCTGATGCCAGTGGCGGCGGTCAGCGGACGCAGATCGAGGATGCATTCGTGCGCGACCAGCCCGTCGTGGCCCGAATACAGCACCGGATAGTGCGGCGTCAGACGGCGCGCAATGTAATTGGCGGCCAGGATCGCGACTTCGGTGGCGGCGGTCAAACCTGCCGCGCCCATCATCGCGATATACATCCACGAAATCGGCAAAATGCTGGCCGAGCCGAACGGGGCCGCGCTGACCGCGCCGATGCCGGCGGCGTCGCGCTGGTAGCCGGCGCTGCGCAGATTCGGCAGAAACTTGGCCAGATGCGCGCCGACCGCAACCGGGCCGACGCCGGGGCCGCCACCGCCGTGCGGGATGCAGAAAGTCTTGTGCAGATTCAGGTGGCTGACGTCGCCGCCGAACTGGCCGGGCGCGGCGACGCCGACCAAGGCATTCATGTTGGCGCCGTCGATGTAGACCTGGCCGCCGTGCGCGTGGACGATTTCGCACAATTGCTGCACGCCTTCCTCGAACACGCCGTGGGTCGACGGGTAAGTCACCATCGCCGCCGCCAAGTTGTTGCTATGGAGTTCGGCCTTGGCTTTCAGGTCGGCCAGATCGACATTGCCGCGGGCGTCGCAGGCCACCACCACCACCTGCATTCCGGCCATCGTGGCCGAGGCCGGATTGGTGCCATGCGCCGAGGATGGAATCAGACAGACGTTGCGATGCGCGTCGCCGCGCGACGCGTGATACGCCTGGATCACCAGCAGGCCGGTGTATTCGCCTTGCGAGCCGGCGTTCGGCTGCAACGATACGGCGGCGTAACCGGTGGCCGCGCACAGCATTTCTTCCAGCTGGTCGATCATTTCGCGGTAGCCGATGGTCTGGCCGGTCGGCGCATACGGATGGATGCTGGAAAATTCGGGCCAGCTGACTGGCAGCATTTCGCTGGTGGCGTTGAGTTTCATGGTGCAGGAGCCGAGCGGAATCATGCTGCGGTCGAGCGCCAGATCCTTGTCGGCGAGGCTGCGCAGGTAGCGCAACATTTCGTGCTCGGCGTGATAGCGGTTGAAGACCGGATGCGTCAGGAAGCCGCTGCGGCGCGCCAGCGCAGCCGGAAACGCATCGTTGACATCGGCTTCGATGGCGTCGAAATCGAGCGCCTGTGCCTGCCCCTGCCTTTCCTGCGCAAAAATCGCCCACAGCAATTGCACGTCGCCACGTTCGGTGGTTTCATCGAGCGAGATGCCGACATGATGGTCGTCGATTTTGCGCAGATTCAGACCCTGCGCCTGCGCTGCAGCGTGCAGCTTGTCGGCCAGCTTGACTTGCACCGTCAGGGTGTCGAAAAAGGCCACATTGGCGATGCCGTAGCCGAGTCCGCGCAAGCCGGCCGCCAGCACGCTGGTGTATCGATGCACGCGCTGCGCAATGCGGCGGATGCCGTGGGGACCGTGATACACCGCATACATCGAGGCCATCACCGCCAGCAAGACTTGCGCGGTGCAGATGTTGGAAGTGGCTTTCTCGCGCCGGATATGCTGTTCGCGGGTTTGCAGCGCCAGCCGGTACGCGTTATTGCCCTGCGCATCGACGGTGACGCCGACCAGACGGCCCGGCATGCTTCGCTTGAATGCTTCGCGGGTAGCCAGGTAACCGGCGTGCGGTCCGCCGAAACCGAGCGGCACGCCGAAGCGCTGGCTATTGCCGACCACCACATCGGCGCCCCACTCGCCCGGCGGCGTCAGCAGCGCCAGCGCCAGCAGATCGGCGGCGACGATCACCAGCGCGCCCTTGGCGTGCATCGCTTTGACGTATTCGCGGTAATCGCGCACTTCGCCATTCACGCCCGGATATTGCAGCAGCACGCCGAAACAATCGTTGTGCAGCGCGCTGTCGTCCTTTCCGTCCTTGCCCTCGCCGCTGCAGGTGCGCACTTCGATGCCGAGCGGCCGGGCGCGGGTTTCGATGATTTCACGGGTTTGCGGCAGCACGTCGTCGGCCACATAAAATACGTTCGAATTGGATTTGCCGACGCGCTGGATCAGCGTCATCGCTTCGGCGCTGGCAGTGCCTTCATCGAGCATCGACGCGTTGGCGATCGCCATCCCGGTCATGTCGGTGATCATTTGCTGGAAATTCAGAATCGCTTCCAACCGGCCTTGGGATATCTCCGGCTGATACGGCGTGTATGCGGTGTACCAGGCCGGATTCTCAAACAGGTTGCGCAGGATTACGCCCGGCGTGAAGGTGTTGTAATAGCCCTGCCCGATCATCGACTTGAACACGCGGTTCTTGGCAGCCAGGCCTTTCAGCTTGGCCAGAGCCGCCTGCTCGGGCAGCGGCTGGGTGAACTGGCCGAGCGGCAATGCATCCTTGCGGCGGATGTTGGGCGGCACGATGGCGTCGATCAGCGCGCTGCGGCTCGGGTAGCCGACGACAGCCAGCATCGCCTGTTGTTCGGATTCGGACGGGCCGATATGGCGCGCGATGAAAGCGTCGCGTGCTTCAAGTTGGGACAGGCTGGCGCGGGTCATGATCTGGAGTCGTTATGGAAAGTTCAGGCGTCGATCTTGGTGCGGTAGGCCGCCGCATCGAGCAGGCCATCCAGGTCGCCGAGGTCGGCCGGCTTCAGCTTGAACAGCCAGGCTGCATAAGCGTTCTGGTTGATTTGCTCGGGCGCGTCGCCCAGCGCATCATTGACCGCCACCACTTCGCCGCTGAGCGGCGCATAAATGTCGCTGGCCGCCTTGACCGATTCCACCACCGCGCAATCCTTGCCGGCGGTCAGCTGCTGGCCGATGATCGGCAATTCGACAAACACGATATCGCCCAGCGCATCCTGCGCATAATCGGTGATGCCGACGCTGATGGTGCCATCGGCTTCGGCGTGCGCCCATTCGTGGGATTCGCTGTATTTGAGTTCTGCGGGAATGTTCATTTTTTGACTCCAGGGATGGAAAATTTTTTAGTGCAGTAGGTGCGCATGGCGCACCCTACGAAAGCTCGAAACTACATATACTCATAGATGCCACATATATTTCAGCATATAAACAATAATAAGTTTGCATATACTCCGCGTTTTTTCGATTTGAATAACGCGGCAGGCAGAAATCAGGAAAGCAGAATTTTGCCGTGGCGCACAAACGGCGGCTTGACCACTGCCGCCGCCAGCTTCTTGCCGCGGATTTCAACCTGGACCGTGTCGCCCACCTCTACGCCGAGCGGCAGGCGCGCCAGCGCAATCGCTTGCTGCAGGGTCGGGCTGAAGGTGCCGCTGGTGATTTCGCCCTGCCCTTTGTCGGTGGCGACTTTCTGGTGGGCGCGCAGCACGCCGCCTTTTTCACGCAGGATCAGACCGAGAAATTGCGCCTGTTGCCCTTTGGTCAGCAGCGCCGCCTTGCCGATAAAATCGCGGTCACTGACCAGATCGATGGTCCAGGCCAGACCGGCGTCGAGCGGATTGACGGTGTCATCCATGTCTTGGCCGTACAAATTCATGCCGGCTTCCAGCCGCAGCGTGTCGCGCGCGCCCAGACCGGCGGGTTTGACGCCGGCGGCTGCCAGCGCATTCCACAACGCTTCGGCTTGGGTGGCCGGCAAGGCCAGTTCGAAGCCATCTTCGCCGGTGTAACCGGTGCGCGCCAGCATCACTTCGCCGAACGGCGTGTCGGCCGCCACGACTGCATTGAAAGGTTTTAATTGCGCGCTGGCGGTTTGCGTTTGCGGCAGCACCTGCCACACCCTGGCGCGTGCATTCGGTCCTTGCACCGCAATCAGCGCCAGCGCGTCAGCGCCGCTGCGACGCTGGGTGATGACGAGGCCGCTGCCGGTTTTGTTGTTCTGGGCCGCAATCCAGACCAGGTCTTTTTCAGCGGTGCCGGCATTGACCACCAGCCGGAACCAGTTTTCGCTGAAGAAATAAATGATCAGATCGTCGATTACACCGCCGTCGGCATTGAGCATGCAGGAATACAGCGCCTTGCCGGGTATTTGCAATTTATCGACATTGTTGGCAACCAGGCCGCGCAGGAAGGCGCGCGCATTGGCGCCCTCCAGATCGACCACGCACATATGCGAAACGTCGAACATGCCGCAATCGCTGCGCACCGCGAGGTGCTCCTCGATTTGCGAGCCGTAGTTGACCGGCATGTCCCAACCGCCGAAATCGACCATGCGGGCGCCAGCGGCACGGTGCGCGGCGTTAAGTGGAGTCGCTTGAAGTGTCATGAAAACCTCGCGTCGTTTTGGCGGCAGCATGACTGCCCTGTTCCAATCAAGAACTCAAAATATATGCGCAGCAGTCGCAGGTGTCAAATTTTGGACGGTGTCCGCCTGAAGCGGGCGGACGCCGGTTCATACCGTCATGTAGCGGCCGGGGCGATGGTTCAGCATGATGACCAGATTCAGCGCCACCGCACCCAGAATCGAAGCCAGCAGGGCCGTCAGGTTGACCACCAGCAGCGAAGCCAGCACGATGACGACATCGACGGCCATCTGCAATTTTCCGGCACGAATCCCGTATTTGTCTTGCAGGTAGAGCGAGAGGATGTTGACGCCACCCAGGCTGGCCTGATGGCGAAACAGCACGATGAACCCGGTTCCCATCAGAAATCCGCCCATCAGCGCGACATACACCGGTGTCAGTGTGCTGAAATGCACAAACTGCGGATGCAAGCTGGAAAATACCGATACCAGCGCCACCGCACAAAAAGTCCTGATGGTGAAGCGCCAGCCCATGCGCCGCAACGCCAGGAAATAGAATGGCAAATTGATGACGAAAAATGCCGCGCCGAACGGAATTTGGGTGGTGTAATGGATCAGAAACGCGAGGCCAGCAGTGCCGCCGGTAATCAATCCTGCCTGGTTGAACATGGCGATGCCGAGCGAGACAAACAGAGTGCCGATAAAGAGCGCCAGAATGTCTTCAAACAGGCTGTGGGTGGGCGGAAGGACGGGAGGAATAATGGCGGCGGGTGTCATGTCGATGGCGCGATCAGAATGGATGCAAGAATCCGTGAAAGAGGATTCTCCGGCAAGGAAAATCGGACATTAACGCACAAAACCGCACATTGTGATAGATGCCGATGGGATTGGAATCCATCGCGGCAGTACGTAACTTTTACCAGTGGGAGCTGTGCTTTTCAGCGGATTTCAAGCGCCTCGCAACAGGCATTCGGCGCCACTTTTGAGGGAAGGAAAAATGTTGTGCGGCCGACTCAGATGCTGCAAGCCCGGCGCCAACGGCAGCTCCGCGCCGCTGTAAGCGGGCAATCCCTGACGCACCGGCATGGCCTGCAGCGCCGCGCCGGCAAGGCTGGCAGACGCCGCTGCGGCATTCGGCGCTTCCCAGCCAAAGCTGTAAGCATAATCCGGCAGCAAGGCGTCGCAGATAGCGGCAAACCATGCGCTGTGATCGGCATCATGGCCGAGCGCATGCGACAGGCCTTCCGGGTCGAACTGTGCCAGAGCCTGAATCAATTCCGCAGTCGATGCTCCCGGCGCATCACCCCAACCCAGCACCGGATTAAAGATGTAATCGGCCCCGGAGCCGAACCAGCCGGCGCGCAGCGGCCGCGCGTTCCAGTTGCGCGCCCCGGTAAACAGGTGCCAATGCCAGTGCAAGCCGGACGGTTTCGGCCATGAATACAGATACAGCCGCTGATAACCGGCGCCATGCAGCGCGCGCACCATCGCCATCAGACGCGCATGTGGCATGCGTTCGGGCGGATTGCGGCGAAACAGGATCGGCTCGCCATCTGCTTGTTGCAGCTGGTCGGACGACAGGCACAGATCGAGCGTGTGCGATTCCTGGCCGAAGCGCACCGACACCCAGCCTGACAGCAAATTTACCGCAGTCAGAACCCCATATCCGCGAAAACGGTGGAAAACGACGGTGCCGGGAGCGATCGGTTGCATGCTAAAGCAGTTTCAATATTAGATAAATAGTGGGAGTATAAGTAATAAGTGTGCATTTTCCACATGTATTTAAAGCGGAAGTAAAAATACAGTATGCAGTACATATTACTTCGCAGGGCTGCGACAAATGCCGGAATAGAAGTTGGAAATAGCCCGCTGCAGCTGCGTTGCCGAGTTCAGAGCCTGATTGTAACGCGTTGCAGCACCGATTTTTGGTGTCAATGGCAATTCACCTTGCATAAAAAACATGCAAAAGCATGTCGATTGGATCTGCCGAGGAAATATTGCGTAATGAGATCGAAATGATGAAAAATGAGTTTATTTCTATAAATTTAAAACTTTATAAATTTATTTGCCTGAAATTGCAATTTATAGGAGTTGTGATCACTAACAATGATTTATGACGATATCAAAATTAATTTATTTTTGATGAATATTAAATTTCTTAAATGTCATCATGATTTATTTGTTGAAGTAAAAGTATCTGATTTGAATCATTTGTCAGCAAAAACAATATGTGAATTGCATGTTTGTAGTCGTTCAAACTTTCTTTCTCTCTTTCTTGCGCAATTTTGCGTGCAGCCCATCTGGTGTTGAACCACTTTGCAAGACGCCCTGTAGCCGGTAGACTCTCGCCTCAATGTAATTCTGATGAGTTTAAATGCATCAGTAGGATAAAAAAGGATCAAAATGATGCGACGACGAGCAGCACTGAATGAGATCGTGGAAGCTTCCGGACTGAGCCGTGCCACGGTCGATCGTGTGATCAACAACCGACCTGGGGTTCACCCGCGCACCCGCGACTTGGTCGCACGGGTCGCGGCAGAGCTGGAAAAAACCGCCGCCGACGCTAGCGCACCCAGCCCTGCGGCACCGGTTGCAAGCAGGCATTTCCAGTTTTGCGTGCAAGGCAGCGATGCATTTGCCGACGCCTTGGAAGCGGCGCTGGCCGATTCCACAGAGATATTCCGATCACGCGGTTGCAAGCTTGGCGTGGTGCGGTTTGCGGCGAATGAAGATGAGAAATTGAGTGACTACCTGGCAACCATCGGAGAAAAATGCGATGGCGTGGCGATTTCTGCCAGAAATACCGAACTGGTCGGCAACCGCCTACGCGCTCTCAAGCGACGCCAGATTCCGGTCGTGAGTTTTAATACCGATGTCGACGCCGATGCGCGTCATTGTCATGTCGGGATTGATAATCGCGCCGCAGGGCAAACAGCGGCTTTTCTATTAGGCAGTCACCTGAAACACTTGCCTGTAGCCAATGTGGCACTGGTGGTGAATAGCGCCTCTTACCGCAGCCATGAGGACAGGGAAATCGGCTGCCGCGCCTTATTGCGGCAAAGCCACCCACAGATAAATCTTTTTGAGATTGTCAAAGGTGAGGATGATGCCGAGGATACGTATCCTGCCTTGTGCGAGGTGCTGTCGATGCGGCCCGATATCAATGCACTATATGATTTGAGTGGCGACAACCGCAGCTTGGCCCAGGCAGTACAGGATTGCGGCCGCAGTAATCTTCTATATATAGCGCACGAACTTAATCCTGCAAGCAGTCAATTGCTCAAGGAGGAGGTCATCGATTACTTGATTGCGCAGCACATACCGACCCTGTTGAGTTCGGTCGTGGATGCGTTGCTGCAAATTAACGTAGGAAAGCAGCTCACCGATATCAATCCGATACCGATACAACTGCTTTGTAGATACTCTATCTGAGCGCCGCGCCGGGGTAGTAAGAAAGCTGCTGCCTTGTCACCTGGTGCCTCGGGCGCGCGCAAGATCGTGTGTAATGACTATTGTTGGTCGGGTGCCGGATTAGCATCGGCGTTTGGCTCGCCTTCGCTTGAAGCGCCCTCATCTGTAGCATCGGTCTTCGGTATCGACTTGCGCTGTAATTTTTCTTCTTTCTTGCGTTTTTTTGCAAGGTCTTTTTGACGCTTTTCGAATTGGTAATTAGGCTTGGCCAATGGATAGTCCCGGGTCTGTGTTGAAATTAGGGGGCGGACGATACTGTAGATTCTGCCGCTTCTTTATATATAGAGTACGCGATAACTGGCATGACACCAAATGGTGTGCGAAAAATATCATGTAAATAATTAGCTCAGATGCGCTTGATGCGGGCTTGGTTCGCCACCTCCGACCAAAAGGAAGGGATGCAAGCATTTTTAGAAAAGCGCTTGCCAAAGTTCAGCGACGTTTGCTATAGTTCGGCTCCCGCTGAGAGGCGGGGCGATAAGCAGGGAGAGAAGTGGCAGCGGAAGTTGGCGGGATTAGACGAAACGCGGGGTGCAGGGAGTTGAAGTTTGCGCCGGGTGTGACGAAAGAAAATGTTGACTGAGTAAGAAAAACGCTGCATAATCTGCCCTCTTCAGCGCTGCAAACAAAACGCTTTGCAGTCTGGTTGGTCCGGGTGAAGATGCCAGGGCTAGCGGAGAAAAGAAAGATCTTTAACAACTAACAGTCGATAAGTGTGAGCACTTGATGGAAGCGCCGCGACGGATGCGAAAGTATCTGTTGTGAAACTTAAAATATCAAATGCTCGCACAGAAGAAAAATAGGATCTTTTTGGAGGCAACTTCAAGAAGAGCCTGTCAGTATTTTGAGTGAGCGACCGGTCCGGTAAAATGGACCATGTCAGCAATGACATAAAACAGAGATTAAACTGAAGAGTTTGATCCTGGCTCAGATTGAACGCTGGCGGCATGCCTTACACATGCAAGTCGAACGGCAGCACGGAGCTTGCTCTGGTGGCGAGTGGCGAACGGGTGAGTAATATATCGGAACGTACCCTCGAGTGGGGGATAACGCAGCGAAAGTTGCGCTAATACCGCATACGATCTACGGAGGAAAGCAGGGGATTCGCAAGGACCTTGTGCTCGTGGAGCGGCCGATATCTGATTAGCTAGTTGGTAGGGTAAAAGCCTACCAAGGCCACGATCAGTAGCTGGTCTGAGAGGACGACCAGCCACACTGGAACTGAGACACGGTCCAGACTCCTACGGGAGGCAGCAGTGGGGAATTTTGGACAATGGGGGCAACCCTGATCCAGCAATGCCGCGTGAGTGAAGAAGGCCTTCGGGTTGTAAAGCTCTTTTGTCAGGGAAGAAACGGTGAGTTCTAATATAGCTTACTAATGACGGTACCTGAAGAATAAGCACCGGCTAACTACGTGCCAGCAGCCGCGGTAATACGTAGGGTGCAAGCGTTAATCGGAATTACTGGGCGTAAAGCGTGCGCAGGCGGTTATGTAAGACAGATGTGAAATGCCCGGGCTCAACCTGGGAACTGCATTTGTGACTGCATGGCTAGAGTGTGTCAGAGGGGGGTAGAATTCCACGTGTAGCAGTGAAATGCGTAGATATGTGGAGGAATACCGATGGCGAAGGCAGCCCCCTGGGATAACACTGACGCTCATGCACGAAAGCGTGGGGAGCAAACAGGATTAGATACCCTGGTAGTCCACGCCCTAAACGATGTCTACTAGTTGTTGGGTCTTAATTGACTTAGTAACGCAGCTAACGCGTGAAGTAGACCGCCTGGGGAGTACGGTCGCAAGATTAAAACTCAAAGGAATTGACGGGGACCCGCACAAGCGGTGGATGATGTGGATTAATTCGATGCAACGCGAAAAACCTTACCTACCCTTGACATGTACGGAACCTTTGAGAGATCAGAGGGTGCTCGAAAGAGAGCCGTAACACAGGTGCTGCATGGCTGTCGTCAGCTCGTGTCGTGAGATGTTGGGTTAAGTCCCGCAACGAGCGCAACCCTTGTCATTAGTTGCTACGAAAGGGCACTCTAATGAGACTGCCGGTGACAAGCCGGAGGAAGGTGGGGATGACGTCAAGTCCTCATGGCCCTTATGGGTAGGGCTTCACACGTCATACAATGGTACATACAGAGGGCCGCCAACCCGCGAGGGGGAGCTAATCCCAGAAAGTGTATCGTAGTCCGGATTGTAGTCTGCAACTCGACTACATGAAGTTGGAATCGCTAGTAATCGCGGATCAGCATGTCGCGGTGAATACGTTCCCGGGTCTTGTACACACCGCCCGTCACACCATGGGAGCGGGTTTCACCAGAAGTAGGTAGCTTAACCGCAAGGAGGGCGCTTACCACGGTGGGATTCGTGACTGGGGTGAAGTCGTAACAAGGTAGCCGTATCGGAAGGTGCGGCTGGATCACCTCCTTTCTAGAGTATGTGCTGAAGTCAAGTGTTCACACTTATCGACTGTTATGAAAAAGAAGAGCAGCAATGAACAGTAATTGGACTGCCAGCGTGTGTGTTGTGTAAGAAGAGCCGCACGACCAACAGCGCAGAGTTGACTAGTCGCTGATTCAAGCGGGTCTGTAGCTCAGCTGGTTAGAGCACTGTGTTGATAACGCAGGGGTCGTTGGTTCGAGTCCAACCAGACCTACCAAAGAGTATAAAAAAGATACTGGGGGTTTAGCTCAGCTGGGAGAGCACCTGCTTTGCAAGCAGGGGGTCGTCGGTTCGATCCCGTCAACCTCCACCACGTAACTGATCAAGAATACAAACCTGAGTCACTCATGCAAAAGTAAGAGGTGCATGAAAAATTCAGGTTTGGTTTCTTAAGCCATTAGCTGTTTCGTTCTTTAAAAATTTGGAAGAAGTAAAGATTTATCAAGGAGTATGGATAAATCGATGCCCACGTTGATAGCAATATCGCGGCAGCAATGCCAGGCGTGCACATTGATGGATCTGTATGACTTGATGGGTTGTGATTGTATCAAATCAAAAAGTATTAAAAGCGAGTTTGTTAAGATGTTTTAAATACAAATTCCTTGCAATACGGCAAACGCTAAAGTAATACTCATAGAAATATCCTATAACCGGTTTTTAATCCGTGCATGAACAGCACTATCGGGTTAGAAGCCAACGTTATAGGGACAAGTGAATAAGTGCACATGGTGGATGCCTTGGCGATATCAGGCGATGAAGGACGTAGTAGCTTGCGATAAGCTGCGGGGAGCGAGCAAACACGCTTTGATCCGCAGATTTCCGAATGGGGAAACCCGGCCGAAAGGTCATTGCACACTGAATACATAGGTGTGCAAAGCGAACGTGGCGAACTGAAACATCTAAGTAGCTACAGGAAAAGAAATCAACCGAGATTCCCAAAGTAGCGGCGAGCGAAATGGGAAGAGCCTGCAAGCAATAGCAGTAGACATAGTGGAAAGCTTTGGAAAAGGCTGCCATAGAGGGTGATAGCCCCGTACACGAAATGTTTATTGTGGTACTAAGCTTGCGACAAGTAGGGCGGGACACGAGAAATCCTGTCTGAACATGGGGGGACCATCCTCCAAGGCTAAATACTCGATATCGACCGATAGTGAACCAGTACCGTGAGGGAAAGGCGAAAAGAACCCCGGAAGGGGAGTGAAATAGATCCTGAAACCGTGTGCATACAAACAGTAGGAGCGGACTTGTTCCGTGACTGCGTACCTTTTGTATAATGGGTCAGCGACTTACATTCAGTGGCAAGGTTAACCGTATAGGGAAGCCGTAGAGAAATCGAGTCCGAATAGGGCGATTTAGTCGCTGGGTGTAGACCCGAAACCAAGTGATCTACTCATGGCCAGGATGAAGGTGCGGTAACACGCACTGGAGGTCCGAACCCACTAATGTTGAAAAATTAGGGGATGAGCTGTGGGTAGGGGTGAAAGGCTAAACAAACTTGGAAATAGCTGGTTCTCTCCGAAAACTATTTAGGTAGTGCCTCACGTATCACCATCGGGGGTAGAGCACTGTTATGGCTAGGGGGTCATCGCGACTTACCAAACCATTGCAAACTCCGAATACCGATGAGTGCGAGCGTGGGAGACAGACGTCGGGTGCTAACGTCCGGCGTCAAGAGGGAAACAACCCAGACCGCCAGCTAAGGTCCCCAAGATTGGCTAAGTGGAAAACGAAGTGGGAAGGCTAAAACAGTCAGGAGGTTGGCTTAGAAGCAGCCATCCTTTAAAGAAAGCGTAATAGCTCACTGATCGAGTCGTCCTGCGCGGAAGATGTAACGGGGCTAAGCCAGTCACCGAAGCTGCGGATATCCGTAAGGATATGGTAGGAGAGCGTTCTGTAAGCCTGCGAAGGTGTCTTGTAAAGGATGCTGGAGGTATCAGAAGTGCGAATGCTGACATGAGTAGCGATAATGGGGGTGAAAAGCCTCCACGCCGTAAGCCCAAGGTTTCCTGTTCAACGTTCATCGGAGCAGGGTGAGTCGGCCCCTAAGGCGAGGCAGAGATGCGTAGCTGATGGGAAGCAGGTTAATATTCCTGCACCATTGTATGATGCGATGGGGGGACGGATCACAGAAGGTTGTCCGGCGGTTGGAAGTGCCGGTTCTTGACTTGTAGAAGGCCCTTTGGCAAATCCGGGGGCGTAATTCAAGGGGTTGAGACGAGCGAACTTGTTCGCGAAGCAATTGGAAGTGGTTCCAAGAAAAGCCTCTAAGCTTCAGTCATACAAGACCGTACCGCAAACCGACACAGGTGGGCGAGATGAGTATTCTAAGGCGCTTGAGAGAACTCGGGAGAAGGAACTCGGCAAATTGGTACCGTAACTTCGGGATAAGGTACGCCCTGGTAGTTTGACCCCCCTGCGGGGGAAGGATGAAAGGGTTGCAATAAACTGGTGGCTGCGACTGTTTAATAAAAACACAGCACTATGCAAACACGAAAGTGGACGTATATGGTGTGACTCCTGCCCGGTGCTGGAAGATTAAATGATGGGGTGCAAGCTCTTGATTGAAGTCCCAGTAAACGGCGGCCGTAACTATAACGGTCCTAAGGTAGCGAAATTCCTTGTCGGGTAAGTTCCGACCTGCACGAATGGAGTAACGATGGCCACACTGTCTCCTCCCGAGACTCAGCGAAGTTGAAGTGGTTGTGATGATGCAATCTACCCGCGGCTAGACGGAAAGACCCCATGAACCTTTACTGTAGCTTTGCATTGAATTTTGAACCAATCTGTGTAGGATAGGTGGGAGGCTTTGAAGCGTGAACGCTAGTTTGCGTGGAGCCAACCTTGAAATACCACCCTGGTTTGTTTGAGATTCTAACCTTGGTCCGTTATCCGGATCGGGGACAGTGCATGGTAGGCAGTTTGACTGGGGCGGTCTCCTCCCAAAGTGTAACGGAGGAGTTCGAAGGTACGCTAGGTACGGTCGGACATCGTGCTGTTAGTGCAATGGCATAAGCGTGCTTAACTGCGAGACTGACAAGTCGAGCAGGTACGAAAGTAGGACATAGTGATCCGGTGGTTCTGTATGGAAGGGCCATCGCTCAACGGATAAAAGGTACTCTGGGGATAACAGGCTGATTCCTCCCAAGAGTTCATATCGACGGGGGAGTTTGGCACCTCGATGTCGGCTCATCACATCCTGGGGCTGTAGCCGGTCCCAAGGGTATGGCTGTTCGCCATTTAAAGTGGTACGTGAGCTGGGTTTAAAACGTCGTGAGACAGTTTGGTCCCTATCTGCCGTGGGCGTTGGAAATTTGAAGGGGGCTGCTCCTAGTACGAGAGGACCGGAGTGGACGAACCTCTGGTGTACCGGTTGTCACGCCAGTGGCATTGCCGGGTAGCTAAGTTCGGAAGAGATAACCGCTGAAAGCATCTAAGCGGGAAACTTGCCTTAAGATGAGATTTCCCTGGAGCCCTGAGCTCCTTGAAGGGTCGTTCGAGACCAGGACGTTGATAGGCTGGGTGTGGAAGCGCAGTAATGCGTTAAGCTAACCAGTACTAATTGCCCGTAAGGCTTGTCCCTATAACCTTGGCAGGTTATAGAAATCAATGAGTAAAACTTGTGTTTGACAACTTTGGCAGTCACAACCCAAAAATAATATATCTTTACTTCTTCCAGATTGCGTCGCTTGCTGACATGCACACTCGTAGCAATACGATATACGCAGTAGCAAACGATGTTACAAGTTATGCCTGATGACCATAGCAAGTCGGTACCACCCCTTCCCATCCCGAACAGGACCGTGAAACGACTTCGCGCCGATGATAGTGCGTCAACACGTGTGAAAGTAGGTCATCGTCAGGCTGTTATCCCTAAAACCCCCGTACTCATCCTACGGGGGTTTTTTTATGCGCTCCAACACATAAATACCTTCAGTATTCAAAATTCCACTTGATTAACCACCGCACTAACCCCAGCAGCATGACTCCGCATCCGCTTTACTCATGACTCCCAACAACAGCTTGACGACATCGCATGGAAACTCAACACCAGACCTAGAAAATCACTGGACCGGAAATACTAAGCCGGTTTGTTCCTTCCTGTAGACGTTTTTGACTTTAAAGCATACTGGGTCGATAAGCTTGGCCTTGTTGTCATTTTGCATTGAAACCGTCCTTGCTTAAATCATCCATATATTCTACTTACGACCCAACTTTGGTCTGGATTTCTGAACCCATTGTATCCATTGGTTTGATGATGTCGAAAGGGTGAAATCCATATTCGCCTCCCTGCTTTATTTTCTTATTATCTTCAAAAAAAAATTTCAACGTATGTGCAACAGTGGGGAACGCTATTTCGTTCCACGGTATTTTAGATTCGGGAAAAATATCGATTTCCAAGCTTTCTGGCCCGGCGAGATAATTTAGATCAAGCAGCGTTGCACGATAGAACATGTGCACCTGTTGCACATGTGGTACGTTTAACAGAGAGAATAATCCGTGCAGCACGATGCTCGCACCAGCCTCTTCGTGCGTTTCTCGTAAAGCGGCAGCGGCAGTCGTTTCATCATTTTCCATAAAGCCGGCAGGCAAAGTCCAAAATCCATATCGAGGCTCAATAGCGCGTTTACATAGCAGCACGCGTGTTTCACCCTCTTCTTCCCATGCGGGAATTGAACCAACCACCATCTTTGGATTTTGATAGTGAATCATGCCGCATTGTGTACATACAAAACGTGGCCGGTTATCGTCAGGAGGAATGATTAACGCGACCGGATGGGCGCAGACGGAGCAAAATTTCATAGGGACGTGTCGTAGTTTATTTATTTGGTTTTCCTAAGAATACGTTATATGCAATTCTTGCGTTTTTAATCGAACAAAATTATTTATGAACAAATCTAATTCTGCATTTAAGTTTAGCATTGTGCGTTTGCTTTGAAATCCCAGTTGCTTTGTTACGGAATTTGATGTATAGTTCTTACATCAGACGCGGGGTGGAGCAGTCTGGCAGCTCGTCGGGCTCATAACCCGAAGGTCGTAGGTTCAAATCCTGCCCCCGCAACCAATATACTAAAAGCAATCACTGTTAAGTGGTTGCTTTTTTTTGCTTCATGCCCAGCTGGGCGCACTTACTTTAGGTAAAATTTTAGCTTGCCCGACAAGTAAAAAGTTATCTTAATGGCACACCGCGTCGCGGGCGACAGAGGTGGCACTGTTAGTTAAGGCAGAGTTTTTGGCTTTTGAGTGGAAACTTCGCAGCGTAGGGTTATCCACGAGCGCGTGTGCTGCTTCTCAATCAAGCACGAGTGCATGCGCGGGTGGGTAACCCGGATTACCATCAAGCGGGGCTCTATTCGCGTTAGACGTTGCTATAGAGTGAAGCAAAATATTCAACTTTGCTCGGGATTGTTTACGCAGCAACGTCTAACACAAATAGAGCCTCAAGCCGCCGGCACTTGCGGTTGTGTTTCGAAGTAAACCATGTCCGGCGTTTGGCGGTCAAGCAGCGAGTGCTGGCCCCGACTGTTGAAGAAATCAAGATAACCACCCGGCTTTGATCGCGCTTCAGCAACGGTCTCATACGCATGCAAGTAGACCTGCTCATATTTCACACTTTTCCAGAGCCGTTCGACAAACACGTTATCGCCCCAACGCCCCTTGCCGTCCTTGCTTATCTTGATACTATTTCCCTTCAGAATCTGAGTGAAATCGTTGCTGGTGAATTGACTTCCCTGGTCGCTATTGAATATCTCCGGTACACCGTATTTCTCGATTGCCTCGGTGAGCGCTGCGACGCAGAAGTCCGTCGTCATGCTGGCCGACACCCGATGCGCTAGCACCTTGCGCGTGGTCCAGTCGACGACGGCGACCAGGTAGACAAATCCGCGCCGCATCGGAATATAGGTCAAATCCGTGGCCCAGACCTGATTGGGCCGATCAATGACCATATCGCGCAGCATCCGGGCACCGGCAAAGGGATACTCGAGATGCAGCGCATCAGCGACAGATCCGACGGTGGCACCGCTTGCGGCAGGTAATAGACGTTCGAGCGCGACAGGTCCAGCAATTCGGCCTGGCGCGTCACAAACAAAGCGTGTGATTTGTCGATCATTTCTTTGCGCTCGCACCGTCCATGCGACCGAGCGCGACTGCCAAAAAATCAATCTCTATCGCCTGTTGGCCAATCTTGGCATGCAACGATCCGACGTCCGACCCGCCGGCGGCTTCCTTGCGTTCCGCCGCCGTGGCAAAAATCTCGGTGGATCAATTCCGATTTCTATTGTGTGATCTGGTTCACATGCACGTCATATTGCGTGCTCAGTTCGGCCAGCGTCTTCTCTTCATTAATTATCGATAGGGTAACTTTAACCTTAAATGCCACAGTGTAATTCCTTCTGGTACATTTCATTTCCGCTCCTAATGCGCGCATTGCGCTTTCTCATTTGGGCAGAATTTCCACTTAAGCGTTTGCCTGAATTTTCAGCACCACTTTTTTGCGTCATGCACCGCGTGCCGTAAAACGGGTGCCGCGTGTATTCTTTATCGAGTAATTGCAATAACACATGGTCGCGTTCACCAACGACTTTATGCCGACACTTTTTCCGGTCATACACACTGGACCTTGTTACCGCCAGCAGCTTACATTGTGTCGACACCGCCAGTTCTTGCGCTGGTTCGATCCGGCTTTGCCGCTGCGCTACAGGCCGATCCGGAAGTCAGTCTAGTTCCATTTTGAGTTGCCTGATCTTGGCGTACAGTTGGTCTGGAGCGTTCTGCGCATTGACCGGTTTCGGCCCATGCTTGCCTTCAGACAGACAGCCTGAAAGCTCCAGCAATTCTTTTTTTCATTGGCCAACTTGGGTTGAATGCACACCGTACTCTTGGGCAATCATCATTGATGGTCTTCGTGCCCTTGACTGCTTCCAATGCAACCTTGGCTTTTTGCGCCCCCGTAAAAACTTTCCGTTTGCTTTCACTCACTGCCTGCCTCTTCTTTTCATGACAGCGCCCGCTTAATCTCTTGTCCGGATTTGTGGGCCCACTTTAGTGATTGCGAGAAGATAACTACTCTCTACAAAAAACGGTGGAAAGTGGAAGTGCTCCACAAATCATTGAAGTCCAACGCCGCGCTGGCGAGATCGCCCACACCCAGAGTAACCACGCAAAAAAACCATGTTTTCATGTCAATTTATGCCATATCCAAATTGGAGTGCCTGAATATAAAGCTCAAAACAAACCATTTTTCGATAAGAGCAAAGCTCTTTATCAAAGCAACCCGCCAAGCCTATGCAGAACCACAGACTCTGCGGGCTGCATAACATCAGTTATTAATACTGCATGCAAAAACAGTGGTATTTTCAGCGTGTCCTGAGGTTGGTAGCTAATCAGGCTAAAAGCATGGTATTCCCGCATGATTTGATCGCGGATATTAGAAATACGCGGTTATGTATATTTTTAATGCCAGATGCTGCCCACAATGCAAAAGAGGGTGCCTGAACGGCACCCTCTTTTGCATTTACCCGGTCAACTTGCAACCGGATTGCGATGGATTACAGCGTTTCCAGCTTAAAACCGGTGGCGCATACCGATTTGAATCGCCTTGCCAGAGACGCCGCCGGCGCTAGTGAAGCCGCCTGAAGCACTGGCTGCGCCCGGTGCGTATTGGGCGGCGTTGTCGTTCTTAATGTACGCCAACACGGTGTAGATGTCGGTGCGCTTGGACAGATTGTAATCGTAGCCAATCGCGTATTGGGTGGCATCGTTGTCGAGTGCCGTCTTGTCGTTCTGGTGACTGACCGAACCCATCACGCGGCCGTTGCCAACCTTGTAGTGCATGCCGATACTATAGCTGTCGGCGTCCAGTTTGAAATTTTGTCTCAGCGTGTTGACATACGAGTTGCGCAACGCCGCTTGCAGAGCCGCCGGTTGCGTCGTCAGATTGGAGCCAATGCCGCCGGGTGCGTCCCAGGTCAGACTTGTCAGCAGCGGCACCACGACCGAGTTTTCATTCTTTTGCTTCAGGTAACCGCCGAAGAACTTGAACGGGCCGGTTTCATACGAGCCGCCGATGATCGTCGAGATCAGGCCGCTGTTGCCAAACTGGTCCTGGCCGTTGTTGTAGCCGACGCCGACATTGAAGCCGTTGGCTTTGTACATCACATTGGCAGCGTAGAAACGCTTGTCGAGATCAATGTAGCCGGAATTCTTGAAGCCGTACATCAGCGCCGCTGAGATGCCGCTCGGCAATTGAATCCGGTACTGCAGCGCCTTGGAGGAACGGATCGCGATCCCGGCCGTCAACAGGCCGGCGTTACCGTTGGCGATGCCGCCCCAGGAACCGGCGGTGCCGGTTTCAAAAGTGTCGGCTCCGGCAAGTACTTCATAACCCGGCGTGTACATGCGCCCGGCCAGAACCGCGCCGACCGGCGTGATCAGGCCGACCATCGAAGTCCGGTCGAACAGCGCGCCGTTGAAGTTGACGATCTTGATTGCGCCAGCCTGTCTCAACGCGGATTGCGAACCGGCCAGAAGTCTTGCTGCAGTTGCCGGAACACCGGCGCTGTTGGCTGCCGCGTTTACAGCATTAATGCCGGCAGGACTGGCGACAAAACCGGCGCCTATTGCCGCCGCCTGGGCCGCAGTTGCACCGCCAGCCTGCGCTTGCGCTGCCACCTGAGCTGCAACGCCGGCTCTCACTGCGCCTACCAAGGTAGGCGCAAAGTTTAGTCCCCGGGGCAATGCAAACCCTTCGTTGTCGCTGATATTCCCAGCCTGGTTGGTGCCGTTATCGAGCTCAATGCGCGATTCGATATTGAAAATGGCCTTGTAACCGCCACCCAGATCCTCGGTGCCCTTGAAGCCCAGACGCGAACCGTCGGCGATGCCGCTGACCAGTTTGGTTCGGGTGCCTTCGCCATTGCTGGACACGTGAATACCGGCATCCATGATGCCGTAGATGGTGATATTGGATTGCGCCAGCACTGGCACAGCGAAGCAGGATGCTACCAAACCTGCAAGTAATTTTGTTTTCATATTGCTGTCTCCTGAGGGTTTATTATTACAAACGAACGATCGTGCTATTAATCTCAATTAATATGCCAGCAATCGGCTTGTTTGCATAGATTCTATTACTTTATTTTCGGCAATATTGAAAATAATGTTGTACGAAAAATACATTTTTGGGCGCCAAGTATGGTGCAACAGTGGCGTCTGGCTGCTGGAATTCTTTCATTCCATGATGCGAATCAATCAACGTGTTTTTAGCTGTGGTGTCATCTGTTATAGGGAGATGCGCTGCGAGAATCGCGGGAGATCGGCTGTTGCGACAGCCTGCCAGTCTTTGGATGTCGGTTATCGGGCCGGGCGACTTTGAATAGGCCCGGTGGTGCGGCTAGCGTTGCCTGGAATTGCACAGCATCGGGCAAAAGGCTTATTGAGCGAGGGCAGCATGTTTGAGCAACGTGCAAAAGCGTTCGACTTCCTGTTCGATGCGGTGGTGGTGATCGATATGGAGGGCCGTGTGCTCGAATGGAATTCCGGTGCGGAAAGGTTGTACGGCTGGGCGCGCCAGGAAATCATCGGCAAGCCGGTCAGCACGCTATATCTGCCGGAGGATATAGCCTGTTTTAAACAAGACATGATGGAAGCGGTGCTGTTGCAGGGCCACTGGGCGGGCGAGATCAGGATGCGGCGCAAGGATGGGCGGATCGGTTATACCGAATCGATATTGGTGCCGCTGGAGGATGCCAAGCGCAAGGTGATTGGCATCATCAGCATCAATCGCGACGTTACCGCGCGCATCGATTCCGAGCAGCGCCTGAAATACCTGGCCTTCAACGATGCGCTTACCGGAGTGGGCAATCGCGAACTGGCGCTGGAGCGGCTCAAGCATGCGATGCTGCAGGTACCGCGGCGCGGTACCCATCTGGCGCTGATTTTTGTCGATTTGGATAAATTCAAACAAGTCAACGATGTGTTCGGTCACGCCGCCGGCGATACGGTATTGCGCGAGGTGGCCAGCCGCCTGAAACAGACATTGCGCGCCGCCGATACCGTGGCCCGGCTCGGCGGCGATGAATTCCTGCTGATTGCGGAAGACCTGTGCGGCAGAGCGGAAGCGCAGGAAGCGATTGAGCGTATCGCGCAAGCGTTGTTGCAGCCGCATCTGATCAATGGCATGGATTTCATAGTCGACGCGAGTATCGGCTTGGCGCTGTTCCCCGACGATGCCGGCGATACCGAGGCCCTGTTGCGCTGTGCCGATGAGGCGATGTATCGCACCAAGCGAGCGCACCAGATGATCGGCCGCTAACACTGCGGCGCACCAATAGCGGTGGCGACATTTTTCCATCAGTTGTTACAATATAGTCAACCAAAAGTACGGCTGTGCCTCTGTGCGCAACCGACGCCACTCACTTATCGATGGAGGTTTTATGCATTTACGAAATGTGTTGCTGCTGCTGGTGTTAGGCTGCGTTGCCCTGTTTGCGGCAGTCAACTGGAGCGCCATCATGGCGCCGACCACGTTGTCGTTCCTGTTTACCACCGTGCAGGCGCCGCTCGGTTTGATATTGTTGGCGGCAACCGCCTTGCTGGCGGTGCTGTTTCTGGCTTTTATCGTCACCATGCAAACCTCGGTGATCATGGAGACCCGGCGCTTGCACAAAGAGGTGGAAAGCCAGCGCAAACTGGCCGATCAGGCCGAGGCTTCGCGCTTTACCGGGTTGCACAACTATCTGGAAGTCGAGCTGGGCAAGATGGCGCAACAAAATACCAGCACTGCGGCAAGAGTGGAAGCCAGGTTGAGTCAGACCGAGCAAGAACTGCGCACGACCATGGAGCAAACCGGCAATAGCATGGTGGCCACACTGGGCGAACTCGACGACCGCTTGCAGCGCAACAGCAATCAGAATGTTCCAGCGCGTTCGTTGGAACTTGGCAGTTAATAACGGGTGTTGCGCATTTGTCCGAGAAAGTCACGAAAAAACTGCATGACGTAATTCTTTCGGCGGTCGTTTCCGAATGGCTGCCGAAGCGGGCAGGGCGGGTGCAACCCGCGCTTATATGGAGAGCGGCCGGGAGAAGGAATTCAAACAGCCGTTATCCAATAGACTGAACAGTAATCATATTTTTTTAATATGGTGAGTATGCATAAAAAAACATGCATTTGCGCATATAAAACAAGCGCTATAAAATATACCACGCGTTGTATGCACTATCGTCAAGCGACTGGCTCGGCCAGTTTGCCTTGTGCTGCCAGTTCCCGGATGATCTCGATGGTATCGGTGTCGGCGGCAAAGTAGGCTAAGCGGCGGTACTCGTTGTACATTTCATTGGCGCTATCGGTGGCTTCGTCATTGCCGTCGTCGTACTCGAAGCGCACCGACAATTCGCCCGATTGCGCTTCCTCGATACGCATGACGAGGCTGGACGCGGCAATCTCGCCCTGCGCCGGCACATCGTAGTACACATGCTGCAAAACATGAAAAGTGACGCAGTCGCGGATTATCAGATCCCCGTAATGCAATTCGCGCAGTACCGTGTTGTCGATCGGATCAAACACAGTGCACTGATCCAGATGCGGCATGAACAACTTGGGCGCTTCCGCCCGCAACACCAGGCCCAGCCATAATTGCTGACGCGTCAATGGCGTGATGGACGGATTCTGCGGGTCATTGATGTCGATGCTGTGGCTAAATTTCATGAGAGTTTCTGGCAAAAGTCGGCGAGCCGGTATGGCCGCAATAGCGGAATGGTAAAGCAGTCCCGGCATTTCGGTTTGAGATGAAAGGATTATGTGAACCTGATCCGTCAAACGCAGCCATCCGCAGCCACCCGCAGTCATCATTTACTGCAGCGGCTGCGTTTGAAACGGGGCAATTCGAATTTAGAACTCTTCCCAGTTTTCAGTCGGCGCGGTGGCGCCATTTGCGATCATTTTTTGCTTCATTGGCGGCAGGGGGCGCTTGCTTGGGGCAAGGTGCTTGATCTGCGGTGAAAAACGATGGACCTTGGCCGCCGGTACCCGCGTCTGCATGCTGTCGATCTGGAATACGCTGACCACCTGTGCCAGATGGGCCGCCTGTTCTTGCAGGGCCTCGGACGCTGCTGCGGCCTGTTCCACCAGCGCCGCATTCTGTTGTGTGACTTCATCCATTTGCGCCACCGCCTGGTTGACTTGCTCGATGCCCTGGCTTTGCTCCTGGCTGGCAGAGGTGATTTCATTCATGATGTCGGCCACTTTTTTGACGCTGGCGACGATCTCCTGCATGGTGGCGCCGGCTTGTCCTACCAGCGTGCTGCCGGCATCGACTTTCTGCGCCGAGTCGTCGATCAGGGCCTTGATTTCCTTCGCTGCGGAAGCCGAGCGTTGCGCCAGATTGCGCACTTCGGTGGCAACCACCGCAAAGCCGCGCCCCTGTTCGCCGGCGCGCGCCGCTTCAACCGCCGCATTCAGGGCCAGGATATTGGTCTGAAAAGCGATGCCGTCGATGACGCTGATGATGTCGGCAATTTTTCTGGCCGAGGCATTGATGTCATGCATGGTGTCGACCACCTGCGCGACTACTTCGCCGCCTTTGACCGCAACTTCCGAGGCCGATGCCGCCAGTCGATTGGCCTGGCGCGCATTGTCGGCATTTTGCTTGACGGTGCCGGTGAGTTCTTCCATCGAGGCTGCGGTCTGTTCCAGCGTGCTGGCCTGTTCTTCGGTGCGCGACGACAGATCGAGGTTGCCGGCTGCAATCTGGCCAGAGGCGGTAGCGATCGCGTCGGTGCCGCTGCGTACCTGCCCGACGGTTTTGACCAGGCTGGTGTTCATGTCTTGCAACGCCTGCATCAGTTTGCCGGTTTCATCGGTTGATTTGACCTCAATCCGGCTGGTCAGGTCGCCGGCGGCAACTGTCTGGGCAATCTTGAGCGCTTCACTCAGGGGATGCGTGATGCTGCGGGTAGTCAGAATACCTGCCAATACACTGATGATGCCGGCACTTATCGCCAGCAGCATGATCCACAACTCTGCGCTCTCGGCTTGCTGAACCGATTGTTTGCCGGCCTGTGCCATCAGGCTGTCCTGGAATTGCAGGAATTTTTCAAGTTCTGCGGTGTATTTTATTTCCATCGGACGCACCTCAGCCATTAAAAGGGCTGTCGCTTCGTCTTTTCTGTCGCCGTTGACGAGATTGATGAACTTTGCTTTCAATGGCAGGTATTGCTGCCTGAATACGGCCAGTGTTTTCATGAACTCCCGGCTTTTTTCCAAGATAACCATCTTGTCGAGATCGTCGAACGCAAGACCCGCGGCCTTGCCGCTGTCATCGACGCGGGCAAGCTCTTTGCTCACGTCTTTCGGGTTCGTCATGAGCAACGCATTGCGCATGTAGCGTGCCTGGGCGTTAATCTCGCGGATGATCTGGTTGGCCAATACGGTCATCGGATAACGGTCATTGGCGGTCAGTGCAATTTCATTTTTAAGGCTCCCAACCCGGCTAAAGCTGAGTATGGATAACACCAGCAATAACGCAATGACGCAGCCAAAAGAAAGAGCCAGCCGTTGGCCGATATTCAAGTTTTTAATATGCATTTCAATGTCCCTATTATGGTTTTTAAATCAATGAAATTAATCAGGCAACGTATGTTGTTGTGGCTTTAAATCAACCGCGCCGCTTCCTGTGCCGCCACGCGACCTTCGTCCGTCGGCACTACCCACACCTGCACGCGACTGTCCGGCTGGTGAATGGCCATCACCGCATTACCCGTGGCCTGCTGATTCAGCGCAGGGTCCACCGCCATCCCCAGCCAACCCAGGCGCTCGCACACCTGGGCTCGCAGCACGGCGTCATGCTCGCCGATGCCGCCGCTGAAGGCCAACACGTCCAATCCGCCCAGGCAAGCGACCAGCGCACCGGATTCGCGCACCACCCGATGGGTAAACAAGTCTATGGCCCGTTGCGCCGCAACGCCGCCATCGATCCGCAGCCGGCGCATGTCCGCCGAGATGCCAGAGACACCCAGCAAGCCGCTTTGTTTGTAAAGCAGGGTTTGCAGCCGGTTATGGTCCCAACCCTGCTCCAGCAGGTACAACAGCACCCCGGCATCTAAAGAACCACTGCGAGTGCCCATCATCAGGCCGTCCAGCGCTGAAAAACCCATGGTCGTGGCGCAGCTGCGCCCCTCCTGTGCCGCGCACAGGCTCGCTCCGTTGCCCAAGTGGGCCATCAGGACACGGCCGCCTGCATGTGTGCTGCGTTGCAACAACACACCCATGATGTACTGGTACGACAAGCCATGAAAACCGTAACGGCGCACGCCCTGTTCGGCCAGAGATTGCGGCAGGGCAAAGCTGTAATCCACCTCGGGCAGGGTTACATGAAAGGTAGTATCAAAGCACGCCACCTGCGGCGTAGCGGAAAACGCTTTTTGAAACGCCCGGATGCCCTGCAGGTTGTGCGGCTGGTGCAGCGGCGCCAGAGAATTGAGCCGGGCCAGCCTGGCGAGCACCTCGTCGGTAACCAGCACACTGGCAGAAAAGTCCCGCCCGCCATGCACCACGCGATGGGCAATGGCTTCGATGGCGGGGATGCTGGGTTCGCCCGCTAGCAGCTCGCCCAAACTACGCAGGGCCTGATCAAACGGATCGCCAGTGGAGACAGGCAGTTGGCGGGTTTGCTGCTGTCCCCGAAAGGTCCAACCCAATACCGGTGCGCCACCGGGCTCCAGCCCCTGGATACTACCGGCGAGCACGCTGGGCTGCACCTGCCCCCTCTGCCGCGGATGAATGGAAAATTTCAGCGTTGAAGAGCCCGCATTGACGGCAAGAATGGCCATGTCCCGCTCCTTATCAGTCTTGACGCACGTGGTCGCGGCGGGCATCATGGGCCGCCAGCAGGGCCAGTAGCGCCGAAGCCACACGGGCCATGGGGCCGTCGGCGCGACTGGTCAGGGCAATTGGCACCCGGGCCCCGAGCACCAAGCCGGAGCCGGTGGCTCCGGCCAGGTACTCCAGCTGTTTAGCCAGTATGTTGCCGGATTCCAGGTCGGGCACAACCAGGATGTCGGCATTTCCCGACACGGCTGATTTGATGTGCTTGACCTGCGCTGCGTGGGCCGAAATGGCGTTGTCAAAAGCCAGCGGACCATCGAGTATGCCGCCCGTGATCTGACCCCGGTCGGCCATCTTGCACAGCGCCGCGGCGTCCAGCGTGGACGGAATGTTGGGGTTGACGGTTTCCACCGCCGACAGAATGGCGACTTTGGGAATTTTTACGCCCATGATGCGAGCAAAGTCGATGGCGTTCTGGATAATGTCCACCTTTTCCAGCAGGCTGGGGCGGATGTTGAGCGCGGCGTCGGTGACCAGCAGCGGCTTGCTGTACAACGGCACGTCGAAGCGGAACACATGCGACATGCGCCGTCCGGTGCGCAGTGCCGGGCGGGCCAGTACTGCGTGAATTAGCTCGTCGGTATGCAGACTGCCTTTCATCAGCACCTCCACCTCCCCATTGGCGGCCATATCGGCGGCCTTTTCCGCGGCCGCATGGCTGTGCGGCACCGAGATAATTTCAGCGCCAGTCAGGTCGATGCCAGCTTCTTTGGCAATGTGGCGGATGCGCGCCTCGGGACCGATCAGCACCGGCACTATCAAGCCGTAGCGGGCTGAATCCATCGCGCCGCTCAGTGACTCCACATCGCAGGGATGCACCACAGCACAACGCACTGCCGGCATGCCGGCACTCAGCGCCAGCAGGTCTTTGAAGCGGGCTTCGGGGTCAAACAGCTGGATGTGCGGCGCATTGACGCGCGGCAGGCGCACTTTTTTCGTGGGAGCCAGCACCCGGGCTATGCCGTGCAGCACGCGGTCACCTTTCTGGTTGATTACCTGACAATCCAGTTCGACATGCTTGTTGGCATCGTCCTTACTCACCACCGTGGCCGTCACGGTGAGCGTGTCACCGATGTGAACGGGTTTGGTGAAGTGCAACGCCTGCTCCAGATAAATGGTGCCGGGGCCGGGAAACTGCGTGCCCAACAAGGCTGAAATCAACGCACCGCCCCACATGCCGTGGGCAATCACCTCGTGGTACAGGGTATCGTTGGCGTACTCGGCATTCAGATGGGTAGGGTTGAAGTCGCCCGACACGGCTGCGAAAGTCTGAATGTCGGCCAGAGTTGGGGTGCGTAGCAAGCGGGCACTTTGGCCCAGAGTGATTTCGTCGTATGTGACGTTTTCAATCAAGTCAGTGTTCAGGGTCAGAGACATAATATTTTCTAATTGGCACAGGGGGGGGAATTGCGGGAAGTCAGGCTACTGCGTGGCAGCCTGCATCGACGTAACTGGTCTGCCCTGTCATGCCGGAAGAGGGATCGGAGCATAAGAAAACACAGAGCCGGGCGATTTCATCGAGCGTCACAAGACGGCCCAGGATGAGGCCTTTTTTACCGGCCAGGCTGAAGCAATGGGCCTCGTTGGTCATAGGGGCATTTCACAAAAAGTATCAGTGGATATAGCCAAGGTAAGCAATCCGTTTGACAGGGGCATGCGCATTCCATTTCCAAATCAACCGTGCACTTTGTCGGCTTTGCTTGCCATATATGCGTACTGTCCGCGCTTCGTTTTCGCGCTCACGATTGATGTAGAAAAGAAATCAGGAAGCCCTTGCGCGGTCAAGTCTTGTCATTTTTGCGCATAAATGCTGGAACGTGTTTTGTCGAAAGCCGGGCTGATAAAACGTTAACCAAACCTTCTACACACCGGTGCAATTGGGCTGTCAGGCGGCCGGGTTTAAAATTCTTCCCAGTCGCTATCCGACGTGGTTTTAGGATGTGCAATCACGTTTTGCTTGGCTGGCGCACTGGCCGGTCGTGCCGCAATCTGCTGCCTTACGGGCAACGCTGTGGTTTGCCGGATTGGGCTGGACTGAATCGCTTCGAGCTTGAACGCGCTGACCACGAGTGCCAGATCATCGGCCAAATCTTTCAAGGACGCAGTTGCCGCAGCCTCTTCCTCGACTAATGCGGCATTTTTCTGGGTTATTTGATCCATCTGCAGAATCGCCTCATTGACCTGCTCGATGCCATCGCTCTGTTCCTTACTTGCGGTGGTTATTTCACCCATGATGTTGGTTACGCGTCGGATGCTGGAGACGACTTCTTCCATCGTCTTGCCCGCCTGTTCCACCAGCTTGCTGCCGGCATCCACCTTGTCGACCGAGTCGTCGATTAATGTCTTGATCTCCTTGGCGGCGGACGCCGAGCGTTGCGCCAGATTGCGCACTTCGGTTGCGACCACCGCGAAGCCGCGCCCCTGTTCTCCGGCGCGCGCCGCTTCGACCGCCGCATTCAGGGCCAGGATATTGGTCTGAAAAGCGATGCCGTCGATGACGCTGATAATGTCGGCGATTTTTTTCGACGAGGCATCAATCGAACCCATCGTGTCGACCACTTGTGCGACTACTTCGCCGCCTTTCACCGCGACTTCCGATGCGGATTGCGCGAGCTGATTAGCTTGGCGTGCATTGTCGGCATTATGCTTGACCGTGGAGGTCAGCTCTTCCATCGTGGAGGCTGTTTCTTCCAGCGCGCTGGCCTGTGCTTCCGTGCGGCCGGACAGGTCGAGATTGCCTGCCGCGATCTGCCCCGATGCAGTAACAATCGTCTCGGTACCGTTGCGCACCTGGCTGATGATGTTGGCCAGATTGTCGTGCATTGTCTTCATTGCATGCAGCACACTGGAATCATCTTTAGGTTGCGTGTTTATCGCAACTGCCAAGTTACCAGTGGCGATTTGGTGTGCGATCGTTGCTATATATTCCGGTTCGCCGCCGAGCTGCTTTAGCAAATTGCGCGTCAATATCCATGTACATCCGATTCCGCACAGTAGCGCAACCAAACTGAGCATCAGCAATGCAAATCTGCTGGCGCGATAGTCGGCTTCAATTTTGCTGCTGATTGCATTAATATTTTCGCGTTGATTTTCAAGTAATTCCTGCACCAGATTCTGGTACGTCTTTGCCGCTGGCATGAAGGTTTGCTCGATAATCCGGTTGGCTTCTTCTGCTTGACCCTCTGCTTTTATCCTGAGGATCGTATCGCGGGCGGTGGCATAGATTTTTCTTTGCTCGCCGATGGCCTGGAACAGGGCCTTTTCCTTATCCGTCGTTAGTAATGGCTCGACGCCTTTTTGCATCTCCGAAGCACCCTTGTTGGTAGCTGCGCTATCTTCGGCAAAGAACGCCACCAGTGACGGGTCGGAACTTTTTGCGATTGCTGCAGTGCGTCGTACCGCGCTATGAATATAGCGATACCAGTCGGCAGTCATGCGCTCCTTGGCCAGCGGCTGTTCCATCATCACGCGCGTTTCTTCGGCAACGATCTGTAGTCGCCACATCGCAACGCCGGTAGTCATAAACGACAAAACAAGAATAATTGCAAAACAGATCCCTAGCCGCGTCCCGATTTTAAGATTACTTATTTTCATTTTTTGTTTTCTTGTGGAGTCAATTAGGCCGGTTCAGGCCGGTGTAGGGCTCTTTTTATCTGGTTGCACGAAGAAGGGAAAACAGCCAAAGTGCCACGCATTTGTACTCTGTGACATCCCGCACGCTCGCCAAGTTATGGAATTTTTTCAAGTGTGCTGGATTGATCTGGTTAAAATTCCTTCCATTCTTCAGACGACGCCGTTGCGTCATGGGTGATTGTTTTTTGTTTTTTTGGCGCGCTGGCAATCTTGCTGACTACGGAATGTTTAGCGGGTGGCGAAAAATGGGGCAGGGCAGTCGGCGCCAGTGTCAACATCCCGGCGAGTTTGAAGGCACTTACTACCTGGGCTAGCTGGGTAGCCTGCTCTTGCATGGCTTCGGACGCCGCCGCAGCCTGTTCCACCAGCGCGGCATTTTGCTGCGTGACTTCATCCATTTGCGCCACGGCTTGATTGACTTGCTCGATGCCCTGGCTTTGCTCCTGGCTGGCAGAGGTGATCTCGGCCATGATGTCGGCCACTTTTTTGACGCTGGCGACGATCTCCTGCATGGTGGCGCCGGCTTGTCCTACCAGCGTGCTGCCGGCATCGACTTTCTGCGCCGAGTCGTCGATCAGGGCCTTGATTTCCTTCGCTGCGGAAGCCGAACGCTGCGCCAGATTGCGCACTTCGGTGGCAACCACCGCAAAGCCGCGCCCCTGTTCGCCGGCGCGCGCCGCTTCAACCGCCGCATTCAGCGCCAGGATATTGGTCTGAAAAGCGATGCCGTCGATGACGCTGATGATGTCGGCGATTTTTCTGGCCGAGGCATTGATGTCATGCATGGTGTCGACCACTTGCGCGACTACTTCGCCGCCTTTGACCGCAACTTCCGAGGCCGATGCCGCCAGTCGATTGGCCTGGCGCGCATTGTCGGCATTTTGCTTGACGGTGCCGGTCAGTTCTTCCATCGAGGCGGCGGTCTGTTCCAGCGTGCTGGCTTGCTCTTCGGTGCGCGACGACAGATCGAGGTTGCCGGCGGCAATCTGGCCGGAGGCGGTGGCGATCGCGTCGGTGCCGCTGCGCACGTTGCCGACGATGGCTCCCAGATGATCGCGCATGGATCGCATCGCAAACAGCAGGCTGGACTGGTCGCCCGGCTTGAGTTCGATGGCGGCAGAAAGGTCGCCGGCAGCGATTTTTTCGACAATCGAGGCGGCATACGCCGGCTCGCCGCCGAGTTGGCGCAGCAGGCCGCGAGTGATGAGGAAATTGATGAAAGCCGCCAGCAGACTGAGCAATGCAATAGCGCCGCAGAGCAAATAGCTGGTGGTGGTCAGCTGCGCGGCGCGGGCTACGAGGATGGCTTCCAGTTCCACCAGTGCGACTTCATTGAGTTTGAACTGGGTGTCAATGGCCGTAGTGAACTGGTTAACGTAGTCGGGGGCGGAAAACTGCAGTTGTTCCGCTTTGACGATCTCGTTTTGCGCTAGCTGGATCACCTGATTAGCGATGGCAAGCGCAGCCTGGCCGGGTGCGGCTAATTTTTCCTTGAGTTGCGGGTTGTGCGAAACTGCTCTTTCGAGTGAATCGTTCAAGCCCTGGTAACGATCATTGGCCTTGTCGATCACTGCGATTATTTTCATACGGTCTTCCACTGTGGCGCTTTGCGCCGCCAGCAAGGCGGCGCCTAAGGCGCGTGTCTGGCCAAATATCTCGGCCAGCATCGGCGCTTGCACCAGTGCCGCATCGATCAGGTAGTAGCTTTGCGCTTCAGGATCAAAGCTAAGTCCGTAATATTCCATCAACAGCGTTTTGATCCTGAGCAACTGCGCAATCATCGCGGTATGTGCGGCGAAACTGTCCGGTGCTGAAATTGCGCCTTGCGCGACCTTGCCTTTGAGTGCGCTCCAGGCGTTGGTGGTTTGCAGCCAGGTGCTGGTGATCGCGGCGGCTTTGATATTTTTTTGCAGTTCTACATCCAGTGCGGCGAAGGCCTGGTCGGTTTCTTCCATCTTGCCAACGCGCTTCGGCTGGGCCGCGGCATTGCCGCTCAGAACCATCGCAGACAGGCCGCGATGCTGCTGCGCCATTTGCATTGTCTTGAGAACCAGGCGCATCGGAGCCAAGCCCTGGATTTCCAGCCGGGCTGCGCTGATGACTTTGCCGGCTTCATTGATATACATAATGAATGGCGCAGCCACCAGAATCACGCCGAATAGAGCCAGAATGGCAAATTTTTGCCATAGTCGGAGTTGGTTTAATAGCGCATTCATAATGATAGGTTCCTTTGGGATATGTGTTGTGGATTACGCAATGTCAGCCTTGGCCAGGGCGATGGATTAAGGTTGTCATGACGTACATTGACTGCCTGTTCCGGGCTCTTGCATGCAAGGCGCATTATGTTGCGTGACAAAATGTTTCTTTGCGACTATATCCTGTAAAAGAACCGAATAAATTACCTTATATCAATCGAATAAAGCAAGAAAGCGGTAGAAAGGCTGGCCGTTGCCGGCTTCAGCGCGCTGCTACAATGTCTGGCCTCGTCGTCTTTTTGTCTGCCTTCCCGATGTCTCATGGTTTAACGCATGGTTTAAATGCACCGCAACGCGATGCGGTCCATTACATGGACGGTCCCTGTCTGGTGCTGGCCGGTGCCGGTTCCGGCAAGACCCGCGTGATCACGCAAAAAATCGCGCATCTGATCGAGGATTGCGGCTACGAAGCCAAAAACGTCGCCGCGCTGACCTTTACCAACAAGGCGGCGCTGGAAATGCAGGAGCGCATCGCCAAACTGCTGAAGGAGCCGCGCCAGGCCAAGCAGTTGACGGTGTCGACCTTCCATTCGCTGGGCGTGAAAATTTTGCGCCAGGAAGCCAAGTCGCTCGGGCTGAAAGATCGCTTCTCGATCATGGACAGCGACGACTGCTTCTCGCTGGTGCAGGATTTGGCGATCACCACCGACAAGCAACTGATCCGCCGCATCCAGAGCGCGATGTCGCTGTGGAAAAACAGCCTGATCGATCCCGACACCGCGCTGAACCAGGCCATCGACGAAGACGAGGCGCAAGCCGCGCGCATTTACCGCAACTACGTAGCCACACTGTCGGCCTATCAGGCGGTCGATTTCGACGACCTGATCCGCTTGCCGGTCGAGCTGTTTCGCACTGACGAGGCGGTGCGCGACAAATGGCAGCGCCGCCTGCGTTACCTGCTGGTGGACGAATATCAGGACACCAACACCTGCCAGTACGAACTGGTCAAGCTGCTGGTGTCCGGTCCCGGCAAGAAGCCGCTGTTTACGGCGGTGGGCGACGACGATCAGGCGATTTACGCCTGGCGCGGCGCTACGGTAGAAAATCTGAAAACCCTGCAAGTCGATTTCCCCGATCTGAAGATTATCAAGCTGGAGCAGAATTACCGTTCCACCACCCGCATCCTGCAGGCTGCCAACGCGGTGATTTCCAATAATCCGAAACTGTTCGAAAAGGAACTCTGGTCCGAGCATGGCTTGGGCGAACCGATCAAGGTGCTCGGCATGCAGGACAACGAACAGGAGGCCGAGCAAATCGCCATCATGCTGTCGGCCCATCGCTTCGAGCGCCGCACCCAGTATTCCGATTACGCGATCCTGTATCGCGGCAATCATCAGGCGCGGGTGATCGAGCAGGCGCTGCGCAAGGAGCGCATTCCGTACACGATCTCGGGCGGTCAGAGTTTTTTCGACAAGGCTGAAATCAAGGATATCGTCAGCTATTTGCGCCTGGTCGCCAACCAGGATGACGACCCGGCCTTCATCCGCGCGGTCACCACGCCCAAGCGCGGCGTCGGTCAATCGACGCTGGAAACACTGGGCAAGGTCGCCGGCCAGTGGCAATGTTCGCTGTTCGAAGCGGTCTTCAAGGGCGGCATCGAGGCGCAACTGGCCGACCGTCAACTGTACCCGCTGCGGCAATTCTGCACTTTCATCAACCAGCTCGAAATGCACGCGCACCGGGAAGGGCACGCCGCCGAATTGCTGGACGACATGATGAAAGAGATCAATTACGAAGCCTATCTGTACGACAGCTTCGACGACCGCGCCGCCCAGAGCAAATGGCAAAACACGCTCGACTTCACCACCTGGCTGAAAGAAAAAGGCAGCGGTGGCAAGGACGGCAACGCTGCCGAAAAAAGTTTACTCGATTTGACCCAGATGGTGGCGCTGATGACGATGCTTGAAGGCCGTGATGAAGAACCCGACGCGGTGCGCATGTCGACGCTGCACGCCTCCAAAGGGCTGGAGTTTCCGCACGTGTTTCTGGTCGGCGTGGAAGAAGGCATCCTGCCCCACAAAGGCAATGGCACCGAGGGCGAAGTGCCGATAGAAATCCTCGGCGCCCGCATTGAGGAAGAGCGCCGTCTGATGTACGTCGGCATTACCCGCGCCCAGCGCACGCTGCATGTCAGTTGGTGCAAGAAGCGCATGCGTGCGCGCGAAAGCGTGCACTGCGATATCTCGCGCTTCATCAAGGAAATGAAGCTCGATGAAGGCGATGCGGTGCCGACCGAAGCAGAAATTATTACGCCACAGAACCGGCTGGCGAATTTGAAAGCATTATTGGCCAAGCCCAGAGCAGAGTAATGGACTGGGACAGATCACACCCATTCCGGCTGCGCAATGGCAAGGCCGGATGCGGTTACGGGAATACCGGCGTATGCGGTTCCTCGCCGCCGAAGCGTATTTCAGGATGATGTTTGGCGATTATTTCCTCGATTTCCGGCACGCGCCGATGGGGCAGGTCGACGATCAGCAGCACCTGGCCGCGTTCGATGTCTTCCTGATAGGTTTTCAGACGCGAATTCGGGATTGCAGCTGCCACCATGCCTGACACCCAGGCACCGAACAAGGCACCACCGATAGCGGCACCCAGAATCGTCATGGTCGGCAAAGGCAAGCCCTCCAGCGGGAATAAGGTCAGCAGAATACCGATGGCAAGGCCGGTAAAGGTGCCGACCACCGCGCCCAGTTCCATGCCATGAACCACATCGGTTTTATGCAGGAAGCCGGCTTCCGGCATGTCCGGCAGCAAAGTGCCGTCCTTGGCCCAGAAACGGATGTGTTTTTCCTCGACCCGTGCCAGCAATAATTCGTCCAGCATGGCCCGGGCGGCAGGTACGTCGGGTAGGGTGTAATAGAGTCGGCGCAGCATGATTTCCTCCTTCAGAGACTGAATCTCTATTGTATTTATAGCAAAGATCGAGCCATTCTACAAAGGAAATAATCACCTGCCACGCGTTCTTTATTGTGGTGGAGTATGGCAATAAACACCGTGTTTGCTGCAATACAACAGTGCGTAAAAATTTATACTGTGGATCAGTATAAATGCGGTATCCAGATCGCCGAGCGGCTCACGGACTAGCCGGAGAATTCCCAGTCCGCGCTATTTTGCAGATGGCTTTCTTTGGCATCTTCGATCATCCTGCGATGCGCGATGCGTTTGCGCATCAGCTTGGTGTGCTGCTCTGCAGTCATCGGCGGAGCAGTCATCAATTCTTTCAACTGCGCGGTGCTGGTGTAATTATTTTTAATGATACGGTCCACAGCAATACCCTCCGTCGTCAACAATAAATCTGAACTCTCAGCATCAATTCGGCGGCATGTGCCGAACGATGAAATGTCGTCACTGCGCTGCAAAAGAGCCTTTTTAATCAGCCCATTCCAGCCCGGACAAGCTTGCAACGGTGCAACGAAGCAACCATTTGATACTAGCATGGTCATCCACTGCATGCCGCTTATGCGGTATGTGGGCAGCATGCAATCCTGATCTGTATCAGACTATGTGCCGAACCTAAAAAAGCTGGGCCTGGATTGGAATCGGGCGTGCTTCCCACTGCGCCAAATGGCCTGAGAAAGGTAGCGCATGGCGCTGCTGGCACCAGCCCTTGAGTTGTGCAAAGGACGCATAACCTTCTTCCAGCGCAAAAGCTTGCGCTTCCGCGGCCGACAGGTCACGCCCATCGACCGCCATCAAGTCGCCCCACAGCAATACCGGCTGGACTGTGCAGATGCGGCCTTGCGCGATCAGCACCCGGTCCTTCTTGCCGCTGCCGCAATACAGCTGCACCCGGTCGCCGATTGACGGCGGCAGGCCGCTGGCGGGCAGCGCCGCGACGATCCGGTTCTTGCGCCCGCTGATGATATCGGGCGCCAGTGCGGCAGGGAAATAGTAATCAAGCATCAACACTCCAGGGAACAGATGTGGCATGGCAAAATGCCGCAGCCGAATATGCGGCATTTTGACGCTGGAAGCAATCCATGGTTCCGGTTGATCACGTTGCGCCGCGTCGCTGCGGCTGCAGCGTTGGCTCCCGCAACGCAGGCCAAGTTCATGCCAGTATAATTGTGCCCATCGATTAATTTATCGCGGGCGGCCATGCCGCTGCGCCCCATTTGCCCATGCTTGCCGATCAAAAACAACAAATTCTCGAACTTTTCAACGCGGCGCTGACGCCCTTGCTGGCCGGCACCGAAGTGCAGGCGAATGTCACGCTGGAGCGTCCGCGCGATCCGGCGCACGGCGATGTCGCATGCAATATCGCCATGCAGTTGTCCAAGAAATTGAAGAAAAACCCGCGTGAATTGGCGCAGGCAATCGTTGCCGCGCTGATGGCAGAAGCCGCTGATGGAACCTTGATCGAAGCGGCCGAGATCGCCGGGCCGGGCTTCATCAATCTGCGCCTGTCGGCTACCGCGCGCCAGTCGGTGGTCAAGACGGTGCTGACGCAAGCCGCGCAGTACGGCAGAAGCACGGCCGGCGCCGGCCAGAAGGTGGTGGTCGAATTCGTTTCCGCCAATCCGACCGGCCCCTTGCATGTCGGCCACGGTCGTCAGGGCGCGCTGGGCGATGCGCTGGCAGCGCTGCTGGACGCGCAAGGTTACGCGGTCACACGCGAGTTTTATTACAACGATGCCGGGGTTCAGATCGGCAACCTGGCGCTGTCGGTGCAGGCCCGCGCCCGAGGCTTGACGCCGCTCGACGACGGTTGGCCGGCATCCGCTTACAACGGCGAATACATCAACGACATCGCGCAGGATTTCCTGTCTGGCAAGACAGTTGTCGGCAGCGACGGCGCATCGGTCTCGGCCAGCGGCGCGCCCGACGATCTCGATTCGATCCGTGGGTTTGCGGTTGCTTACTTGCGCCGCGAGCAAGACTTGGACTTGCTGGCATTCGGCGTCAAATTCGATCATTACTATCTCGAATCGTCGCTCTACAGCGACGGCAAAGTCGCCGCCACCGTCGACACGCTGGTGCAAGCCGGCAAGACCTATGAGCAAGATGGCGCGCTGTGGCTGCGCACCACCGACTACGGGGACGACAAGGACCGCGTGATGCAAAAATCCGACGGCACCTACACCTACTTCGTGCCGGACGTCGCCTATCACATCACCAAATGGCAGCGCGGCTTTACCAAGGCGATCAACGTCCAGGGCTCCGACCATCACGGCACCATCGCCCGCGTGCGCGCCGGCTTGCAGGCGGTCGACATGGGCGTGCCGCAGGGCTACCCGGATTACGTGCTGCACAAGATGGTGACCGTGATGAAGAACGGCGAAGAGGTGAAAATCTCCAAGCGCGCCGGCTCGTATGTGACGGTGCGCGACCTGATCGAATGGTCGGCTGGCGAGAACAATGCCGGCGACCTCACGCGCGGACGCGATGCAGTGCGGTTCTTCCTGATTTCGCGCAAGGCCGACACCGAATTCGTGTTCGATGTCGATGTCGCGCTGGCGCAATCGGACGAAAATCCTGTGTATTATGTGCAATACGCGCATGCGCGGATTTGCCGCATGCTGGACCTGTGGGGCGGCGATGCGGCCACTCTGGCCGGGGTCGACCTGGCGCCTTTGACGGCCCCGCGCGAAGCGTCGCTGCTGGCCAAGCTGGCTGAATATCCGGACGCGCTGGAACATGCACTGGAAGAACTGGGGCCGCATCAGGTGGCGTTTTACCTGCGCGACTTGGCCGGTGAATTGCATAGCTACTACAATGCGGAGCGGGTGCTGGTCGATGATGTACCGCTGAAAATGGCGCGGCTGGCGCTAGTGTGTGCTACGCGGCAAGTATTGCGAAATGGTTTGGCGCTGATCGGCGTCTCGGCTCCTGAAAAGATGTAATCGAGGTAATTGGAGAAGTATGGCAACTCACCAAAAAAAGAGCAGCAACGTACTCGGTAGCGCACGCAACCGCGGCCAGCAGGGCGGCACCTTACTGGGTTTGATCATCGGCCTGATCATCGGCTTGGGGATCGCGCTGGCGGTCGCACTGAGCATCACCAAAACGGGTTTTCCGTTCGTCAGCAAGGGGGCCCAGCCGAGAGCCGTCGAAGGCAGCGGAGGTGCAATTGTGGTCGACCCCAACAAGCCGCTGTATGGCAACAAGGACGCGGCCAAGGAAGCCGCCCGCGAACTCGCCAAGCCGGCCGAAGAAGCTGCACCGACTGCGCTGCCGGAATTGAAGCCGCAGCCGCAGCCGCAGACCGCCGCCAAGCCTGCAGTCGAATCCGGCAAGGCGCCGCTGGTCGAAAAATCGGTGGCTGGAAAGGAAGCACCCGCCAAGCCCGGCGTCGGGGAAGAGAAGTACACGTATTATCTGCAGGCCGGTGCGTTTCGCGAGCAGGCAGATGCCGACAGCACCCGAGCCAAGCTGGCTTTGCTCGGGTTCGAAGCGCGCGTGACCGAGCGCCTGTCCGATAGCGGCACTCTGTACCGGGTGCGTGTCGGCCCTTTTGGTCAGATCGAAGCAATGAACCGTATTCGCGAGAAACTGTCAGAAAATGGCGTCGACGTCGCTGTCGTGCGCAGCCCCAAATAAATCAGAAAAGGAAAGTTGTATGCGTTTGCTACCCAAACTGTTTGTAACCCTTGGCCTGAGCCTGCTGGCGCTGTCCGTCAGCGCCGCGCCCGATAATCCAAAAAACGGCGTCGATTTCCGTACGCTGGACAAGGCGCAGCAAACCGACTCCGGCGAAAAAGTCGAAGTCACCGAATTCTTTTGGTACAGCTGCCCGCACTGCCATGCGTTCGAGCCGTCGCTGGATGCCTGGGTCAAGAAGCAGGGCAACAATATCGTTTTCAAGCGGGTGCCGGTCGCTTTCAATGAATCCTTCGTGCCGCAACAGCGCCTGTATTACGCACTTGAGGCGCTCGGCCTTGCCTCGAAATTGAACCCCAAGGTATTCAATGCGATCCACGTTGAGCGCCAGCCGCTCGACAAGGATGCATCGATTGCCGACTTCATCGCCAAGCAGGGCGTGGATAAGCAAAAATTCGTCAATATGTACAATTCCTTCGGAGTGCAGGCCAAAGTGCGCACCGCCACCCAATTGCAGGCCGCATACAAGATCGACGGCGTGCCCACTATTGCCGTCGGCGGGCGTTACATCACGTCGCCATCGATCGCCGGTGCCGGCCTGAGCGGCAAACAGCCGGAAGCTGCACAGCAGGAAGCCGCGCTGAAAGTGATGGATTTTCTGGTGGCAAAAACGGCCAAGGAGAAAGGCGAAGCAGCCAAGCCAACCATCGCCGCCGCGCCTTTGAAGAAAAAATAAAACTTTTTAAATTAAAAAAATCCGCCACTTGCAAGAGTGGCGGATTTTTTTTGATTGGTTATTTAAATTAAGCGGAGTATTTTTCAATACCGCAATGCATATATGCGGTGATTGCATTAAATATTGGCATACCCCACCTATTTTAAATATCGGAGCAAATCCGCCGTTTCGCCGCGTCGTACTCATCTTTCAGGCGCGTCACCATTTCGGCCACCGTGGGCACGTCGGTCATCAGGCCGACGCCTTGCCCGGCCCCCCATATATCGCGCCAGGCCTTGGCCTTGCTGCCCTCGCCGGTGCCGAAGTTCATCGCCGTTTTGTCTGCTTGCGGCAGGTTTTCCGGGTCCAGTCCGGCCTGGACGATGGATTTTTTCAGGTAATTGCCATGCACTCCGGTAAACAGGTTGGTGTAGACGATGTCGGCCGCGGCCGACGCCACAATCGCTGCGCGGTATTCGTCGTTCACGTTTGACTCCTTGGTGGCCAGCCAGCGCGAGCCGATATACGCCAGATCGGCGCCCATCGCCTGTGCGGCGAGAATCGCATCGCCGGTTGCGATCGAACCCGACAGTGCCACCGGCCCCTGGAAAAACTTGCGAATTTCGCCCACCAGCGCGAACGGCGACAAGGCGCCGGCATGGCCGCCGGCGCCGGCCGCCACCAGAATCAAACCATCGACGCCGGCTTCCAGCGCCTTTTGCGCGTGACGGATCGAAATCACGTCGTGCAGCACGATGCCGCCGTAACTGTGGATCGCATCCAGCATCTCTTTCGGCGGCGCTCGCAACGAAGAAATGATGATCGGAATCCGGTGCTTGACGCAGACTTCGACGTCGTGCGCCAGCCGGTCATTGGACTGATGGACGATCTGGTTGACGGCGATCGGTCCCACTTTCGCCTCAGGATTGGCGGCCTGGTAGGTCGCCAGTTCGGCCTGAATCTGACTCAGCCAGGTGTCGAGCAACTCCGCCGGGCGCGCATTGAGCGCGGGAAAAGCGCCGACGATGCCGGCCTTGCATTGGGCAATCACCAGCGCCGGGCCGCTGGCGATGAACAGCGGAGAGCCGATAACGGGAAGACGTAGATTCTGCAGTACGGCAGGCAATGCCATGGTGACCTCGCGAAAATTTCAAATGGAAAGTCGATTATAGGGCGAAAAAAGTACGAGCGTGCTAGATTGTCTGCTCTAGTGAATTGGAACACAATCGACCGCTATTTCAAGGAGATGCCATGTCAAACCAGTGCTTCACTTTCACCATCGCCGATCAGGTCGCCCATCTGGTGCTCAATCGCCCGCAAGCCATGAATACCATGCAGCCGGTATTCTGGCGCGAACTGACTGCGATCCTGGCCAGTTTGCAGCGCGACGCGCCGGCCCGCGCGCTGGTGATTTCTTCCACCGGCAAACATTTTAGCGCCGGCATGGCGCTCGATGTGTTCGCCAATGCCGGCGCTTCCGGCTTCACGCTGGATGAAAAGAGCGCGGCCGGGCGCGCCACTATCGCCCACACGGTAGCCCAGATGCAGCAGGTATTTACCCAGTTGGAACAGTTGCGCATGCCGGTCATCGCGGCAATCCAGGGTGGTTGCATCGGCGGCGCGGTGGACCTGGCCTGCGCCTGCGATATCCGGCTGACTACGGCCGACGCCTTCTTCTGCATTCAGGAAATCAATATCGGCATGACTGCCGACATGGGCACCTTGCAACGCTTGCCGAAGTTGATCCCCGAAGGCGTGATGCACGAGCTGGCCTACACCGGCCGCCGCCTGCCGGCACAGCGCGCGCTGGCGCTGGGATTGTCGAATGCGGTATTCGAATCGCAGGAGGAGCTGATCGAAGGCGCGCTGGCAATGGCGCACGAAATCGCCCAAAAGCCGCCAGTCGCAATCTGGGGCAGCAAGCAGGCGATCCACTACGCGCGCGACCATTCAACCCACGACGCATTGCAACAGATGGCATGGCTGCAATCCGGCATCTGGCAGGGCAGCAACCTGTTGGAAGCTTTCCTCGCAAAGCAGCAAAATCGTCCCACCCGGTACGACGATCTGCCGCCGCTGCAATCGTTTGCCGATGCTGATTACACGCTCGGCTAAATTTGCAGTGACCAAGGCGGTAAGCCGCACGCCGCTGGTGTGCGGCTTACCGCCTTGATAGCGGGTACAGTCGAGATGCGACCAGAATGGATCGACAGATCACTGCGTCCGCAATCGGAAAGAACGAGGCTAAAAACATGAAATTCATCTTCGAGGTTCGCATGAAGCCGGGTTGCACGGTGGAGCAATACGCTGCCGCGTGGGTGCGCGCCAGCGAGATCATTCAGCGCACGCCCGGGGCGCGAGGGACGTATCTGCACCGGAAAATTGGCGCCCCCAACGTGTTGCTGGCGATTGCAAGCTGGGACTCGAAGGCGCACCGGGATGCGAAGGATGACCGCAGGAGTGAAACCGTGCGCGCAATTCTCGAAAAGCATGCGACGCATTGTGAAATTACGGTTATCGGAGAATTAGAGGAGCCGGAATGGGCAGTGTTGCCGGGTTTGCAGCCTTGAAGTATCTATTCAGTCTGCTATGCGATTGATATCCAAGTGACTGCTTTATGTCGTTGACGGTTGTATTGGCGCTGTTTTTGATGTTAGGCCGCTGGGGACGCAGCCGTTTGTGTGCTGCAGAAAATGGATTAGAAATGAAGGCTGTTTGAGCGAAGCGAGTTCCTTCATTTCCCATTTTTTGCAGCACACAAACGGGTACCCGAAGGGCAAGTCTGCGGTCGCCTTTCTTTTGCTTACTTTTCTTTGGCGAAGCAAAGAAAAGTGAGTAGCTGTCGGGCTACCCCCGACAAAGCATCCACGAAGAGTGCAGCGATTAATTAAGTCGTCGACTTTGCAGTCACCTTCTCCCCAACCCTCTCCCGCAAGCGGGCGAGGGGGTATTCATAGCGGGGTGAACAGTTGCAGTTTCTGTGAAATAAGTCGGAGTATGTTAAAAATCTCCTTTATTCCATTGCGTACATAGCCGTCGTTATCTGGAGTATATGCGAGAGCACGGTCAGTCCCGATTGACCAGCAGGTCGCCTTCAACCACCGCCGCGCCCGCTTTTACCAGCTGTGCAATCGCCCACTGCGTCAGCAGCGGCAGCGGTTGTTGCAGGAAGCGCCGGTTGGCCTCAAGCAATATGCGCATCTGCGACAGCAGTTGCGGCAGCTCGGCAATCGCGATCCTTTGCCGGTCCAGCAGCAGGAATTTCAGCAGCACCTTGACTGCGTTCTGCGCGTTGCGCACCGGATCGGCGGACAGATAGTCGAGGCGGGAAAACGCGCTGTCGAGCGCCTGTTGCACGCCGGTAAAAGGCGCGCCGTGGCCCGGAATGACCAGGCGGGCGTCGAGCGTGGCGATCAATTCCAGCGTGGCGCGCACTTCGGCAAAGCCGGATTCTCCTTCCAGTTCAGGGAACACCACGCCGAAACCGTTTTGCCACAGCGCGTCGGCAGAAATCAGAATCCGCTCTTCAGGACAAAACAGGATCAGCGAATGCGGATCATGACCGGGCGCGCCCAGCACCTGCCATTCCATGTCGCCCAGCGTCAGCCTGGCGCCGGCTTCGATGGTGTCGTCAAAACTGAAACGCGCGCATTGCTGGCCGGTGGCGGCGAAACTCAGCGCGTCTTCATCCCAGGCCCTGACTTTTTGCGCTTCCGAAGCGGGAATCGTGGTGCGGCAGCCGTAGGCTTGCTGCAGCAGCGCATTGCCGCCGCAATGATCGGAATGCAGATGGGTGTTGAGCAGCCGTTCCAGCGGCCGCCCCTGCAGCGCGTATTGCACCAGCGCCAGGGTTTGCGCCGCGTGCGTGTGGTAGCCGCTGTCGACCAAGGCGGTCTGGCTGCGTCCGCCGAACAGGATATTGTTGGAAGACAGCCAGCCGCGTTCCAGAACTTGCATGGTGGCGGGCATCTGCACCGGTGTATTGATGGCTTGCGTCATCTCATGCCTTCATCTGGTAAGCCAGCGATATTTTGGCGAATTCAACCAGCAGCGCTTCGCTGCCGCCGTTGAAGGTGGTGAAGGCGATGCCGGTGCGGATGATCATGCGCGGCGGGAAAATCCAGTCCAGATAGGGGATGCCGATCATTTTGGCGCTGCGCACATCGGCCCAGAGCACTTGTTTGTTGTACATCCAGGTCTGGGTGATGCCGTTCTGGTCGACGGTGGTGGTCGATTTCAGGAACCAGTAATAACTGACCAGCAGCATCAGGGCGGAAAAAAACAGCAGCGCCTTGATGCCGAAACCGTAATTGGCCAGCGGAAATTGCAGCGTGACCCGTATCGCATACGCGGCCAGCGCAATCGTCACCGTGGTGGCGAGGTACTTGAACCACTGGCTGTAAGCGGGGCCGGTGACGGTGTGTTGGGGTTTGTAAAACTGTACGGTCATTGTTGGAGGTCTCGATTATTTTATTATTTTGAAAGGGGGCGAAGGCGGCGCTTGATTTCCTGCCACATCGTGCGTTTATCGTTTTCGCTGGCTTTGCTCCAGGCGATGATTTCCGGAATGGTGCGCCGGCAACCCTGGCACAGACCTGAAGCATCATCCATTTTGCACAGATTGATGCAAGGCGACGGCAGCGGACCGACATGGGTTTCGGGATCGAAATCCTGTGTTGGCATCGTCATTGATTCGGTCTCGTAGTTATGATTTTTTTGGGAAAGGCCATTATGCCGTCAAAATGCAGCGCCGTTTGGGCGTGCTAGGTGCTTTCGCGCGCCACCAGCGTAAAGCCCAGATCAATTTGCGCCGGCTCCGGCATTTGGCCTTTCATGCGATGCAGCAACATTGTCGCGGCGGCGTGACCGATCGCATAGCGCGGGGTGGCGATGGTGGTGAGCCTCGGATTGATCCAGGCCGAGGCGGTCAGGTCATTGAAGCCGGCCACCGCCAGTTGCTGCGGGACGCGAATGCCGCGCCGCTGGCATTCGAACAGCACGCCCTGCGCCAGATCGTCATTGCAGCAGAACAGCGCGTCGCAATCGGGCGCTTGCTGCAGCAGCTGGTCCAGCAGTTGCACGCCGAGTCCGATCGAGGACGGCGCGCTATTTAATAGTTCGCCCGCCGGGTAGCGCAGGCCGGCTTGCTGCAAGGCGGCCCGGTAGCCGGCCAGCCGCTCCATCACGCGCGGATCGAGTTGCGCGCCCAGGAAGCCGATGCGCCGGTAGCCGCGTTCGATTAAATGTGCAGTCATCGCGAATCCCGCATCGAACTGACGCAGGCCGACCGAAAATGCATCGGACTGCCCCAGTTCCATCATGTGCACCACTGGAATCCGGCTGTTGGCTATCAGCTGGCGGGTCAGCGCGGTCTGGTCGAAGCCGGTGATCAGCAAGCCTTCCGGCGAGTGCTCCAGATAGGCCCGCAGCAGATTTTCTTCCTCCTCCGCCGAATAGCGAGTATCGCCGATCAGAGTCCGGTAGCCGTACGGATTCAACACATCGTGCACGCCGGCCAGGATTTCGATGAAGACCGTATTCGATAGCGACGGCACCAGCACCACGACGCTGTCGGAGCGGGCGCGGGCCAGCGCCCGGGCGGCACGATTCGGCACATAGCCGGTGGCGGCGATGACGGCGTCGATCTGCGCCCGCAGCGCGTCCGACACCAGGTGCGGCGTATTGATTGCGCGCGAGACCGTAATGGTGCTGGTGCCGACGCGGGCGGCGATGTCTGCCAGCGTCACGCTGCCGGAGCGGGTAGGGCGGGGTTTGCGTATGGACATGAGGGAGGGTTGTACCGGAATAGACGGCGCCTTGCAATGCTTGATCAGGCTTTCCCGGCGCTTCCGTGCTGGCTGCGGCCGGCAGATTCCAAGGATAAATTTTGACTATAAAAGCAGCAGTTTTTTGCTGCAGCGCCACATCGAAATGACTTTACAAAGTATCCGAAATGATTAAAATCCTCGCAATGTTAGCGCTAACATAGGCGTGTTGCCAACTTCAAGTCAATAAATATCAAGAAAAAAAGTCAGAATGAATCCTCGAACAATCACAGATTGCCATTCGCTGCGCTGGGTCATCATGGGCGTGAGCGGTTGCGGCAAGAGCGAGATGGGGCGTCGCCTGGCTGATTGCATCGGCGTCGCCTATGTGGAAGGAGATGACGATCATCCGGCCGCCAATGTCGCCAAGATGGCGGCCGGGACCGCGCTCGATGATGCCGACCGCCAAGACTGGTTGCTGATCCTGCAAGCGCGCATCCGCGCCGCGCAACAACAGGGCGTCGGCCTGGTGCTGTCCTGTTCGGCGCTGAAGCGCCGTTATCGGGATTTGCTGCGGCAGGGCGATCCGGCGCTGGTTTTCGTGCATCTCGACGGCGACCGTGAATTGATCGCGGCCCGCATGCTGGCGCGCGGCAATCATTTCATGCCGCTGGCCTTGCTCGACAGCCAGTTGCGCGATCTGGAGCCGCCGGCCGAGGATGAGAATGCGGTGCGGCTGGATATCCGGCGCGCACCAGAACAGTTGATTGACGACATCACGCAGCGCTGTGCCGATTTTAAAAATAGTGGATACAACAAGGAGACACAACAATGAAGCAACTGGTTCCGCGTCTGGAGCATAGCGTCGAATGGCTGATGGCGCTGGCGTTGGCCATCATGGTGGCGCTGGTGTTCGGCAACGTCGTGTTGCGCTACGTTTTCAATACCGGCTTCGCGGCGGCGGAAGAGATTTCCCGCCTGATGTTCGTCTGGCTGATTTTCCTCGGCGCGATTCTGGCCTTGCGCCGCCATGCCCATCTGGGTGTCGAGATGGTGCAGGCGCGCTTGCCGATGGGTGCGCGCCGCATCTGCGCGGTCATCAGTCACTTGCTGATTCTGTACGGGCTCTGGCTGTTCCTGTACGGCAGCTGGGCCCAGACCGTGATCGGCATGAGCACCTATTCCACCGTACTGCGTTATCCAACGGCCTTCATGGCTGCCGCCGGACTGATCTGCGCCGCCTCGATGATCCTGATTGTTGCGATTAATTTGTGGCGCATCGTCACGCGGCATCCGGACGCGATGGTGCCAGGAAGCACCGTCCCTTCCGTGGATGAAATCATCCAGCAGGGAGCCGCAGAATGACGCTCGCAATCTTTCTGGGCTCGCTCGTCCTGCTGATGACGCTGGGGATGCCGATCGCTTTCGCGCTGATGCTGACCGGCGTTGCGCTGATGTTCCATCTGGACTTTTTCGACGCCCAGCTGGTGGCGCAAAACCTGCTGTCCGGCGCCGACAACTTCCCGCTGATGGCGGTGCCGTTCTTCATCCTGGCCGGCGAATTGATGAATGCCGGCGGCATCTCCAAGCGCATCATCACGCTGGCGGTCAGCCTGGTCGGCCATATCAAGGGCGGACTCGGCTATGTCGCCATCGGCGCCTCGGTATTGCTGGCCAGCCTGTCCGGCTCGGCGATTGCCGATACCGCCGCGCTGGCGACCTTGCTGATCCCAATGATGCGCGACAACGGTTACCCGGTGCCGCGTTCGGCCGGCCTGATCGCATCCGGCGGCATCATCGCACCGATCATTCCGCCTTCGATGTCGTTCATCATCTTCGGCGTCGCCACCAATACTTCGATCAGCAAATTGTTCATGGCCGGCATCGTGCCGGGCATCCTGATGGGGGTCGTGCTGGTGACAGTCTGGATGGCGCTGGCGCGCAAGATGAATGTCACGCCGCAACCGAAACGCGCGTGGTCCGAGCGCCGCAGCGCGCTGATCGACAGCGTATGGGCATTGATGTTGCCGGTCATTATCATCGGCGGTTTGCGCGGCGGCTTCTTTACGCCGACCGAGGCGGCGGTGGTGGCCGCCGTGTATTCGCTGGGAGTGAGCCTGTTCGTGTACCGCGAAGTGAAGCTGAATCAACTGGTGAAGCTATTTGTGGATGCGGCCCAGACCACCAGTACCGTGATGTTCCTGGTGGCCGGCGCGCTGGTGTCGTCGTATATGGTGACGCTGGCCGATTTGCCGGCGCAGCTGACCGAGACGCTGGGGCCTTTGATGAGCGACCCGCGCGTGCTGATGGCGGCCATCATGCTGTTGCTGCTGGCGGTCGGCATCGTGATGGATTTGACGCCGACGATTCTGGTGATGGCGCCGGTGCTGATGCCGCTGGCGCTGAAGGCCGGCATCGATGGCACTTATTTCGGCGTCATGTTCGTGCTGGTCGGAACGCTGGGCCTGATCCATCCGCCAGTCTGCACGGTGCTCAATGTAGTCTGCGGCGTGGCCAAGATCTCGCTGGAAAGCGCCACCAAAGGCATCTGGCCGTTCCTGCTGGCGTATATCGCCCTGATTATCGTGTTCATCATTTTCCCCGGAATCATCACCGTGCCGATGGTCTGGTTTAGTTAATATTCATTCACACAGCAACACTTGGAGACCGTATGAAAAATATCGTTAAAACACTGGTGATGGCACTGGCAATTGCAGGCGTAACCAGCAGTGCGGTGCAGGCGGCTGAGTACAAAGCGCGCATCATCCGTTTCGGCTACGGCCTGGCCGACGACAGCAATCAGGGCCGCGCGGTCAAGTTCTTTGCCGACGATCTGGCCAAGCGCACAGGCGGCAAGCTCAAAGCCAGAGGCTTCGCCAACGCGAGTTTAGGCGGCGACATGCAAATGCAAAATGCGCTGATCGGCGGCGCCCAGGAAATGATGGTCGGCTCCACCGCCACCCTGGTCGGCATCGTCAAGGATTTCGGCGTCTACGATTTGCCCTTCCTGTTTGCCAATGAAAAAGAGGCTGATGCGGTGCTGGATGGTCCGTTCGGCCAGAAACTGGCTGCCCGCTTGCAAGAAAAAGGCTTGGTCGGATTGGTGTATTGGGAAAACGGTTTCCGCAACCTGACCAACACCAAACGCCCGATCACCAAGCTGGAAGACATGCAGGGCGTCAAGCTGCGCGTGATGCAAAATCCGGTGTATATCGACATGTTCAACAGTTTCGGCGCCAATGCGGTGCCGCTGCCATTCTCGGAACTGTTTACCGCGCTGGAAACCAAGACCGTGGACGGTCAAGAAAACCCGGTCAACACCATCCAGTCCAGCAAGTTCTACGAAGTGCAGAAATACCTGTCGATCACCAAGCATGTATATAGCCCGTGGATCGTGCTCGCCAGCAAGAAATGGTGGGATGGCTTGAACGCCGATGAGAAAAAGGCATTGCAGGAGTCCGCCGTGGCTTCGCGCAGTTTCGAGCGCCAGGACAGTCGCGCCGCTGCCATCAAGGCGGTCGAATATCTGAAGTCCAAGGGCATGCAGATCAGCGTGGTCAGCGACAAGGAAATCGGCCGTATGCGCGATAAAGCCAAACCGGCGTTCGACAAATTCGCCGCCGATGGCGGTGCCGACGTAGTGAAAGACGTACAGGCCGAACTGGCCAAGCTGCGCAAGTAATCCGGCGCTCTGCCGCAGATGGCACACTCGCGCCATCTGCGGTTTTCCAGCTTAAAACCAGAATTCGCTACTGGCTTGCTGCTGGCTTATCAGGCCCGCGTTATTTCGGCTGATCGGCCAGCGCTTTTACCAACAGTTCCGCCACCACTTCGTTCATTCCCATTTCACGCGTTTGCGCCACAGCCTGCAACTGCGCCACCAGATCGCCGTGGAGTTTGACCGCGAATGGCACCAGACCGAGCGCCTGATCCAGCTTGCGCTGATCACGCCGGTCCAGCGGCGCGGCCGTATCCTGGCCGAACGCCGGGCTGGTGCCGGCTTGCTTCATTTTGCCGGTCAGTTTCATTGCTTTCTGTTTTTCCAGGCCGGATTTTTTCATCGCTAGATACCTCTTTAAATTGAAGCGGCCCATTTTACGCAAGTGCGGCGCTGGCGCTGCATTTAAAACGCTTCGCCATCCCGGCAAACGCGTGCTGACACGCTCGATGTTGTCAATAAAAATCAGGGGTATACGCTAAAACAATGCATTTTCCTCATATATTCATTGCGTAATTAAAAAATACCCAGACTTGTATATTTATTGCGGCCGAGCTGGCTGGAGCTGCGCCGCGTTCGTTGTGTGCGGCGCTGCCACGATGCCGCGCTGCCGTCAGCGCCCGGGCAGCGCGATAGTCAACTCGTCGGCCAGGGTTTGCACCAGCAGCGCGGCCGGCATCGGGCGCGCCAGCGCTGCGCCTTGTCCGGCCCAGAGCGACATCATTTCCAGCTGACCCTGCTTGGCCGCGGCCTGCCGGATTTCGGCGGTCAGCGCGTTCTGGATCGGGTACGCCGGCATTTGCTGCTCGAACGGGCGCAGCTGTTGCATGAAATCGGTGACGATGCCGCGCGCATATTTGCCCGAAAACACCCGCGTCAGACGCGTGCCGTTATCGCTGGTCATCGGAATACGCCGCTTCCAGCCCGGGTGGATGCCGGATTCATCGCAGCACAGGAAAGCGGTGCCGAGTTGCGTCGCTTGCGCGCCCAGGATCAGCGCGGCGGCGATGCCGCGGCCATCCATGATGCCGCCGGCCGCGATCAGCGGCACATTGACCGCGCGCGCGACCTGCGGAATCAACGCCATCAGGCCGATGCCGGCTTGTTCGAAATCGCCCAGAAAGGTGCCGCGATGGCCGCCGGCTTCAATCCCCTGGATGCAAATCGCATCGGCGCCGGCCGCTTCCCAGACTTTGGCTTCGGCCACGGTGGTGGCGGTGCCGATCACGAACGAACCCTTTTGCCTGAATTGCGCCACCGTGGCGGCGTCGAGCACGCCGAAAGTGAAGCTGACCACCGGCGGCGCCAGCGCCAGCACAGCGGCAATCTGGGCTTGATTGTTTTCGCAGAATTTGGTGGGGCGGGTTGCCGCCGGCAGGCCGAGTGCGGTGCGAAAGGGATTCAGGCGCGCCTGCGCCGACGCCAGTTCGGCCTCGTCCAGATCGGGTTCTTCCAGCACAAACAGGTTGACATTGAACGGCCGGCGGGTCAGCGCGCGCACCCGTTGCAGGCTTTCGGCAATCGCCGCCGGCGACAGCGTGGCGGCGGCGAACGAGCCCAAAGCGCCGGCATTGCTGACCGCCGCCACCAGTTCGGGCGTGGTGGCGCCGCCGGCCATCGGTGCCTGGATGATCGGATGGTTGATGCCGAGCATTGTTACGAAACGTGAATACATGATTAAGCGACTCCCTGTATTTGGACAGAATGGATAGATGCGCAATATTTATGCGCGATTTATACGCAACGTTCGCGGCAGTCATTTCAGCGCGCGTTGCGGGTGCCGGCGCGGATTTTCCAAGGCACTACAAGCCCATTATATTCGGCTACAATTTAGCTGCAATTTGGCGGTAATTCAAATGTGATTCAGCGAAAATCAGCTGCGCAGCACGCATCTGCCAGACGCCAATGCGAGTATATTTAATCATTCGATGGCTGCATCTTAAATGCTACAAAAGCTAACCGGGAGAGCAAAATGCTAGTGCATGAATATACGCGACGCAGCGGGCAGCGTTTGACCTACACCATCGTGTACGGCCAAGGAGAGTATTTTATCCAGCGTGATGGAATTTTGAAAAAGTCCGTTCCTGATGCCTTCGTCGCCTGCGTCTCTCCCGAAGAGGCCAAGCCTGAACTGATGCTGCGCATGGCGATAGCGGACATCGAAGTGCTGATCGGGATGGAGGAGTAAGCCGCAACGCTTATCCTTTCTGCCTTTCAAGGGAGACTGCAATGCCAGACGAAATAATCGGCGAATATGAAATCGAGTATTCCAGCGCGCGCTTGCCTGAGAGCGAACATTGGGCAGCGATGGTGGCGATTTACGGCCCGTCTTCCAGTCCCATGCACAGAAACAGTATTTTTCCTGCCCAGCGCGTCTCTCTAGACGCGGTTTTTACCAGCGCAGAACAGGCAGAAGCAGAAGCGCACAAAGTGGCGCTTCTGATGATCGAACAGGGAACGCACCACGGCCCGGCCGAGTAGCGCCGGCCGCGTTCAGACCGATCAACCGGCCCGTTTGGCCGCCAGCGCATTGCCGGCGCGGCTGACTGCCTTGCGCCCCAGATGCTGCGAGATGAACTGGCCGGCGTCGACCACTGCGTCCAGATCGATGCCGGTGGCGATGCCCAAGCCCTGCATCAAAAACAGCACGTCTTCGGTGGCGACGTTGCCGGTCGCGCCTTTCGCATACGGGCAGCCGCCCAGACCCGCCACCGACGAATGAAAAATCGACACGCCGACTTCGAGGCTGGCGTAGATGTTGGCGATGCCCTGACCGTAGGTGTCGTGGAAGTGGCCCGACAGTTGCGCTAACGGAAACTCCTGCGCAGCGCGCTGCATGATCGCGTGTACTTTCAGCGGGGTGGCCACGCCGATGGTGTCGGCAATATCGATTTCGTCGCAGCCCAGTTCGCGCATCCGGCGCACCACGTCAGCCATCGCGTCGGCCGGCACGTCACCTTGATACGGGCAGCCGAACGCGCAGCTGATGCTGCCGCGCAAACGCAAGCCGTGTTGCTTTGCCGCCAGCGCGACGTCGCGGAAACGCTCGATCGATTCGGCAATCGAACAATTGATGTTCTTTTGCGAAAAAGCTTCGGAGGCCGAACCGAAGATCACCACCTCATCCGCCTTGGCTGTCAGCGCCGCCTTGAAACCTTGCATGTTCGGCGTCAGCACCGAATACACCACGCCCGGCTTGCGCGTGATGCCGGCCATTACTTCGGTCGACGTCGCCATCTGCGGCACCCACTTGGGCGACACGAAAGAGGCCGCTTCGATGTTGACGAAGCCGGCTTGCGTGAGGCGGTCGATCAGTTCGATCTTGACCTCGGCCGGGATGGTTTCCTTTTCGTTCTGCAAGCCGTCGCGCGGGCCGACTTCGACGATCTTGACGTGTTGCGGCAAGCTGCTGGATGGATTCATGGCAATACCTTTTTTAAAAATAGCTTGGTAGATACTCGGTTCAAAATCAGGCTTTTTTCACGTTAATACAGCAGCCCCGTAGGTGCGAATTTATTCGCACTCTTAACTATTCCATGCGAACTGATGCGAATAAATTCGCCCCTACAACGTCATTCTGGCCGTCCCATTGTTTAATACCCTTTGCTTCGATCAACGATCCCGACGATAGGTTCGCCCTGTTCCAGCGCCCGGATTTTTTCGGCGATCTGGCGAATGCTTTCGTCGCGCAGGGTCAGCGCGGCGATGTGCGGCGTGATCGAGATGCGCGGCTCCTGCCAGAACGGGTGTTGCGGCGGCAACGGTTCGGTGCGGAACACATCGAGCGTCGCGCCGGCCAGATGCCCGGACTTGATCAACGCCAGCAAGTCCGATTCCGCCACATGCGCGCCGCGGGCGACGTTGATCAGGTACGCGCCCTTGGGCAGTTTTTTCAGCCTGCTGCGGCTGAGGATTTGGGTGGTTTCGGCGGTCAGCGGCAGGACGCAGACCAGAACCTGCGTCTGCTGCAAAAAATCATCCAGCGCGTCTTCGCCGGCAAAGCACGTCATGCCCGGCAGCTCTTTACGGCTGCGGCTCCAGCCGTGCAGCGGGAAACCGAAATGCTGCAGCGCTGCGGCAATCCGGCTACCGAGCACGCCCAGCCCGAGAATGCCAACCGTGAAATCTTGCTTGTCGCGCGGCGCCAATGGCTGCCAGATGCCAGCGCGCCTTTGCGCCTCATAGGCATCGAAACGACGGAAATGACGCAGGATTGCGTAGCTGACGTATTCCGCCATCTGCACCGCCATGCCGGCGTCGTCGAGGCGCACGATGGGCACGTTCGGCGGCAGCGCGTTGCCCAGCAGCAGAATCGCATCGACCCCGGCACCGAGGTTGAACACCGCCTTCAGGCCGGCATGGCCGGCCAGCATGGCGGCCGGCGGTTTCCAGGCCACGATGTAATCGGCCGGCAAGACATCTGCTGCGCCCATGCCTTGTTGCCAGACTTGCACGCAGGCCTGCGGCAACGCTTGCGACAATCCGGCCAGCCAGGGTTCTGGCTGGCCGTCGGGGCTATAAAATAAAATCTGCATGATTACTAATTATGCAATTTTAAAGGCCAGCAACGGCGCACCGTCGGCAACTTGGTCGCCGATCGCATACAACACTTCTTCGACCATGCCGTCGCCAGGGGCGGCGATGGTGTGCTCCATTTTCATCGCTTCCATGATCACCAGCGGTTCGCCTTTCTTGACGTGCTGGCCTTTTTCGACCAGCACCGCCACCACTTTGCCCGGCATCGGCGCAGTCAGACGGCCGCCATCGACTTCCGCTGCGCCGGCATGCGCCAGCGGATCGTTGTAATTGAGCGCGGTGTGAGCGCCGCCAGTGAAGACGTGGAATATATCGCCGTCGCGCACCACCGAGCCGCGCACCGCGCGCTGCTCCAGCGTCAGGCTGAAGTCGCTGTCGCCGTGCGCGCCCAGAGTCGTCTTGACCGATGTTGCGCCCAGCCCGACTTGCCAGCCATCCGATTGATAATCCACGGTGAGCGGCTGCGCCTCGGCATCGTCCAGCGCCGCATCGGCAAAATGCAGGGTGCGCTGCAATACGCTATTCATGCGCCAGCCGCTGGTGTTTCCGAACGGGTCATTCGCAGCCGCCGATTTTTCAGAAGTTACTAAAGCCACCGCTGCCAGCGCCAGCACGTCGATAGAGACCGGTGCTGCCGCTGGAAACAGCGCGTCACCGTTGCGCTCGATTAAGCCGGTATCCAGATCGGCGCCGGCAAACGGCGGGCTTGCGATCAGGCGCTGCAGGAAGCCGATATTATTCGCGAGGCCGACGATCTGATATTCGGACAACGCTTGCGCCATGCGCGCCAGCGCTTCGTCGCGGTCTTCGCCCCAGACGATCAGCTTGGCGATCATCGGGTCATAGAACGGCGAGATGGTGTCGCCCGCACGCACGCCGCTGTCGATGCGCACCGCAGCGGGGACAGATTCACCGCCAAGCTCAAAAGTTACCGCGGACGGCGTGCGCAAATGCTTGAGCGTGCCGGTCGATGGCAGGAAACCTTTTTCCGGATTTTCCGCGTAAATCCGGGCTTCAATCGCGTGGCCGTGCAGCTTCAATTCATGCTGCAGCAGCGGCAAAGGTTCGCCGGCGGCGACCCGCAATTGCCACTCGACCAGATCGGTGCCGGTGATCATTTCGGTGACCGGATGCTCGACCTGCAGGCGGGTATTCATCTCCATGAAGTAGAACGAACCATCCTGATTGGCGATGAACTCGACCGTGCCGGCGCCGACGTAGCCGACTGCCTTTGCTGCGGCCACCGCAGCGTTGCCCATCGCGGCGCGGCGCTCGAGCGTCATGCCGGGCGCCGGCGCTTCTTCCAGCACTTTCTGGTGGCGGCGCTGCACCGAGCAGTCGCGCTCGAACAGGTAGACGCAATTGCCATGAGTGTCGGCAAACACTTGTATTTCGATATGGCGCGGACGCTGCAGGTATTTTTCAGCCAGCACCCGGTCGTCGCCGAAGGAACTGATCGCTTCGCGCTTGCAGGACGCCAGCGCGGCCTTGAAATCGCTTGACTTCTCGATCACGCGCATGCCCTTGCCGCCGCCGCCGGCGCTGGCTTTGAGCAGCACCGGATAGCCCATCTTGTCGGCCTCAAGCTGCAGGAAATCGGCATCCTGATTGTCGCCGTGATAGCCCGGCACCAGCGGCACATCGGCTTTTTCCATCAGCGACTTGGCGGCCGATTTGGAACCCATCGCGCGGATGCTTGAGGCCGGCGGGCCGATGAAAACCAGCCTTGCTTTAACGCAGGCATCGGCGAAATCGCTGTTTTCCGACAGGAAACCATAACCCGGATGGATCGCCTGCGCGCCGGTGGCAAGGGCTGCCGCGATGATCTTGTCGGCGCACAGATAGCTTTCCTTGGCGGCGGCCGGGCCGATGCAGACCGCTTCGTCGCACACCGCGACATGCTTGGCGCTGGCGTCGGCCTCTGAATATACCGCGACGGTTTTGATGCCCATCTTGCGGGCGGTGGCGGCAACACGGCAAGCGATTTCGCCACGGTTGGCGATCAGGATTTTGGTGAACATGTGGATACTTTCTGGGGTGAGGCCGATTGGTGTGGAATTACGGTGAAGCGGGTTCCAAACCCGCTCCATCGTCACGGACAAGGGAATAGGTATTTCACCCGCCGCAGCGCTCTTTCTGCGCTTCGGTCAGGGTCGAGGCATGGGTTTTCAAACCGAGTTTCGCCAGCAATGCGCGGTCGTCCTCTGCTTCCGGATTGCCGGTGGTGAGCAGCTTGTCGCCGTAAAAAATCGAGTTGGCGCCAGCCAGGAAGCACATCGCCTGCACCGCTTCGCCCATCTGACGCCGGCCGGCCGACAACCGCACCCGCGCTTTCGGCATCGTGATGCGCGCCACCGCGATGGTGCGCACGAATTCGAGCGGGTCGAGCGCATCGATGCCGTGCAACGGCGTGCCTTCGACCTGCACCAGATGATTGACCGGCACTGATTCCGGATACGGATTCAGGTTTGCCAGTTGCGCGATCAGGCCGGCGCGCTGCTGGCGCGATTCGCCCATGCCGACGATGCCGCCGCAGCACACTTTCAGCCCTGCATTGCGTACCCGCCCCAGTGTATCCAGACGGTCTTGATATTCACGCGTGGAAATCACGTTATTGTAAAATTCCGGGGCAGTATCCAGATTGTGGTTGTAGTAATCGAGCCCGGCCTGCTTCAGGCGATTCGCCTGATCTTCTTCCAGCATGCCCAGCGTGGCGCAGGTTTCGAGGCCGAGTTGCTTGACTCCGCGCACCATTGCTTCAACCTTTTCCATGTCGCGCTCTTTCGGCGAACGCCAGGCTGCGCCCATGCAGAAACGGGTCGCGCCGCTGGCGCGGGCTTCGCGCGCTGCGTTCAGCACTTCGTCCAATTCCAGAATTTTCTTGGCTTCGACGCCGGTGTCGTAACGCGCCGCTTGCGGGCAATAGCCGCAATCTTCCTCGCAGCCGCCGGTCTTGATCGACAGCAGCGTCGCCAGTTCGACATCGCCCGCGGGGAAATGGGCGCGGTGCGTTTGCTGCGCCTGAAACATCAGGTCATTGAATGGCAACTCGAACAGCGCCAGCACGTCGGCCAGCGGCCAGGTCGCTTCTTGCGGCAAGGTGATGGCCGCTGCCGGCGGATGGAAGACCACTGCAGTGGATTGTTGCGTCGGGGTGTGGGACATCGTTATTCCTTCAGCGGTTCATGTTCGTTGGTGGTTGGCCGGCCAGTTCGGCAGGCCAGAAAAATCAAGATATTCGGCCGCGGCGGCAGCGCACGGCTGCGTCAGGTGCGGCACGCGGCCCAGCAGCGGAGCTGGGATGCGCAGCAATAGCGCTGCAATATTTTCGTCGGCGAAGTGCATGTCCGCCTCCAGTTCGTTGGCGACCCAGCCGGCCAGCAGCAGGCCGCGCGCGGCGATCGCTTCAACCGTCAGCAGCGCGTGATTGATGCAACCCAGTCGCAGGCCGACCACCAGCACCACCGGCAAGCCCAGTTGCTGCGCCAGGTCGGCAGTGTCGAAACCGTCGGACAGCGGCACGCGGAAACCGCCTACGCCTTCGACCACCACCGCGTCCGAGGCGGCGGCGATTTCGGTGTAGGCGGCCAGGATCGGCACCGATTCGATGCTGACGTCTTCCAACTCGGCGGCGATATGCGGCGCGGCCGCTTGCTTGAGCAGATAGGGCGTGGTCAGCGACGCCAGCATGACGACGTTGCCGGCTGCAGCCAGCAGGTCGGCATCGTCGTTGTGCCAGTCGGCGCCCTTCAGCACGGCCCCGGCCGCGACCGGCTTCATGCCGCAGGCGCGCACGCCGGTTTGCACCAGCGCGTGCAGCAGCGCCGCCGAGATCAGCGTCTTGCCAACGTCGGTGTCGGTGCCGGTGACGAAACAGGCGAAGCGCGAGGGCGTGCCGGTGGCGTCAGCGGCTGGCTCCAATTCGGTATTTGGAATGGCCGCCAATACGGCGTCAACTACGGTGTCATCACCGGGGGCAACTGCGTCGTCGAGACTCATATCGGCTCCATCGTCAAACTTCGATCACTTGTTCAAACACGGCCAGGGTGCGCGCCGCGAGGTCGTCGCTTTCGTCGTCGCTCAAGATATACGGCGGCATCAGGTAGACGGTGTTGCCGATCGGGCGCAGCAGCAATTCCTGCTCCAGCGCGGCGCTGAAGAAGCGCGCAGAGAAGCTCGCTGCCGCTGCCGGATCGCCGATCACCGCATCGAAGGCCCAGATCATGCCGCGCTGGCGGAAGTGGCGCACGCGCGGGTGATTTGCCAGCGGCGTCAGCGCAGCGGTCAGGCGCTCGGCGCGGGCGCGGTTGGTGCGCAGCACATCGTCTTCTTTGAAGATCGCCAGCGTCGCCAGCGCGGCGCGGCAAGCCAGCGGATTGCCGGTGTAGGAATGGGAGTGCAGGAAGCCACGTGTGACGTCGGCGCTGTAAAACGCCTGGTAGATTTCCTCGCGCGTCATCACCAGCGACAGCGGCAGGTAACCGCCGCTGATGCCTTTCGACAGGCACAGGAAATCCGGCCAGACGGTTTTGCCATCCAGCGCGGCCTGTTCGCAGGCGAAGAAAGTGCCGGTGCGGCCGCAGCCGACGGCGATTTCATCGGCGATCATGTGGACCTGATAGCGGTCGCACAGTTTGCGGACTTCTTGCAGGTAGACCGGGTCGTGCATCGCCATCCCGGTGGCGCATTGCACCAGCGGTTCGATGATGATGGCGGCGATATGGCTGGCGCGCTCGGCAAACAAGCGCTCGACGTCTAGGGCGGCGCGGCGCGCCACGTCTGCGGCGGTTTCGCCTTCGGCAGCACCGCGTGCATCGGGCGAGGCCACCACGTGCGAAGCGCGCAGCAGCGGGCCGTAGGCGTCCTTGAACAATGCCACGTCGGTCACCGCCAGCGCGCCGATGGTTTCGCCGTGGTAACTGCCCTGCAGGCAAACGAATTCCTGCTTGTCGCTTTTGCCGTTGTTGCGCCAGGCGTGAAAACTCATTTTCAGCGCGATCTCGACCGCGGAAGCGCCATCGGAAGCATAAAAACAGTGGCCCAGCACATGACCGGTCAGGTCCGACAATTTTTCCGACAATTGGATCACCGGCTCGTGCGTGAAGCCGGCCAGCATCGCGTGTTCGAGTCGGTCCAGCTGGTCTTTCAGCGCCGCGTTAATGCGCGGATTGGCGTGGCCGAACAGGTTGACCCACCAGGAACTGATCGCATCGAGATAACGCCGCCCTTCATGGTCGTACAGCCAGGCACCGCGGCCATGACTGACCGCGATCAGCGGCACCGGGTTTACTCCGGCGTGCTGCTGCATTTGGGTGCATGGATGCCAGACGCTGCGCAGGCTGCGTTCGACCCAGTCGGATTGTGCGTTTTCTGTCAAAACTGCTCCAGTAGCTTTTAGTCCGTTTCAGAAAGGACGGACTATACATCTGCAATATACCGTATTGTGTATTTTTAATATCGCTTTATTTGTATGCGGTAAATGGCATGTTTAAAGGCATACTCCTGTGTATTTAATGCATGTCGTTGCGGTCGGTATTTGTGATTTTGTAGGAGCGCACCCGGGCGCGACCGAATTGCCCATGCTGCCGATGATCGCGCCCGGGTGCGCTCCTACAGAAGCCACGCAGCGCCAATTTACGGTTGCAGCCAGCTTGGCTTGCGCTTTTCCAGAAAGGCGCTGACGCCTTCGCGTCCTTCCTCGGAGGCGCGGATCTGGGCGATGCCTTCGACGGTGTCGGCGATCAGGATGCCGCTGATCGGCTTGCCGCCGACTTCGCGCACCAGGCGTTTCGCCTGCCGCACCGCGTTCGGGCTATTGCTCACCAGCGACTTGACGATGCCAGCCACGCTTGCATCCAGCGCATGCAGCGCCACCACTTGATGCACCAGGCCGATGCGTAGCGCTTCTTCGGCGGCAAACCGTTCTGCGGTGAGGAAGTAGCGGCGCGCCGCATTCTCGCCCATGGCCTTGATCACATAGGGCGAAATAGTGGCCGGAATCAGCCCCAGCTTGACTTCGCTCAAACAAAAATTAGCTTCGTCAACCGTCACCGCGATATCGCACGCGGCCATCAGCCCCATGCCGCCGGCATAGCAATCGCCCTGGATTCTGGCAACTACCGGCTGCGGGCATTCGTAAATGACGCGCAGCATTTGCGCCAGCTGCGCCGCATCCGCACGGTTTTCTTCCTGCGTGTAGTCGGCCATCTTGCGCATCCAGTTCAGATCGGCCCCAGCGCAAAAGGCCGGGCCGCGCGCCCCCAGCACCACTGCACGGATGCTGGTGTCTATGCTGATTTCAAGGAAGGCCTGGGTGATTTCGGCGATCGTGATTTCGTTGAAGGCGTTGCGCACCTCGGGCCGGTTCAGGATCACCGACGCGGTGTGGCCGTCGCGTTGCAGTTCTATGGTTTGATAGTTCATGCTCACATCCTGAATAGGCCGAATTTAGTATCGGCAATCGGCGCATTCAGCGCGGCCGATAGCCCCAGTCCCAGCACCATCCGGGTGTCGGCCGGATCGATCACGCCGTCGTCCCACAGCCGCGCCGATGCATAGTACGGGTGGCCCTGGTGTTCGTATTGCTCCTTGATCGGCTGCTTGAAGGCGGCTTCTTCTTCCGCGCTCCATTCGCCGCCTTTGAGTTCGATGCCGTCGCGCTTGACGGTGGCCAAGACGCCAGCGGCCTGATCGCCGCCCATCACCGAAATCCGCGCATTGGGCCACATCCACAGGAAGCGCGGCGAGAATGCGCGGCCGCACATGCCGTAATTGCCGGCGCCGAAGCTGCCGCCGATGATCACGGTAAATTTCGGCACCGCGGCGGTCGCCACTGCGGTCACCATCTTGGCGCCGTTGCGGGCAATGCCTTCGTTTTCGTACTTGCGCCCGACCATGAAGCCGGTGATGTTTTGCAGGAATACCAGCGGAATCTTGCGCTGGCAGCACAGTTCGATGAAGTGGGTGCCTTTCAGCGCCGATTCGCTGAACAGAATGCCGTTGTTGGCGATGATGCCGACCGGCATGCCGTGGATGTGGGCGAAACCGCACACCAGCGTGGTGCCGTAGCGCGCCTTGAATTCATCGAAATCGCTGTCGTCGACGATGCGGGCGATCACTTCGCGCACGTCGAACGGTTTGCGGGTGTCGGTCGGGATCACGCCGTACAGCTCGTGCGCGGCGAACTTCGGCTCGCTTGGTTCGCGCAATGCCATCTCGTGCTTTTTCTGGCGGTTCAGGTTCGAGACGATGGTGCGCGCGATCGACAGCGCGTGCAGGTCGTTTTGCGCCAGGTGATCGACCACGCCCGACAGCCGCGTATGGACGTCGGCGCCACCCAGGTCTTCGGCGCTCACCACTTCGCCGGTAGCGGCCTTCACCAGCGGCGGGCCGCCGAGGAAAATCGTGCCCTGATCCTTGACGATGATCGATTCGTCGCTCATCGCCGGCACATACGCGCCGCCGGCGGTGCAGGAACCCATCACCACCGCGATTTGCGGAATGCCCTGGGCCGACAGGTTGGCCTGGTTGTAGAAGATGCGGCCGAAATGGTCGCGGTCGGGAAACACCTCATCCTGATTCGGCAGATTCGCGCCACCGGAATCGACCAGATAAATGCACGGCAGCTTGTTTTGCTCGGCAATTTCTTGCGCGCGCAAATGTTTCTTGACCGTGATCGGGTAATAGGTGCCGCCCTTGACGGTGGCGTCGTTGCAGACGATCACGCATTCCTGCCCGGCCACGCGGCCGATGCCGGTGATCACGCCGGCCGCCGGCGCGGCATTGTGGTACATGTCGAACGCGGCCAGCTGCGAGAACTCCAGGAACGGCGTGCCCGGATCGAGCAGCATCTGAACCCGCTCGCGCGGCAGCAATTTGCCGCGGGCGACGTGCTTCTTGCGCGCCGCTTCGCCGCCGCCTTCGGCAATCTTGGCGACCTTGGCTTTGAGGTCATCGACGATGATCTGCATCGCGGCCACATTGGCCTTGAAATCGTCCGAGCGGGTATTCAGTGTGCTTGTCAGTTGGGGCATTGCCGCATCCTTTTTTTATGTGTCTTGTGTTGTAACTCGTAGGATGGGTGCAACCCATCCTGTAAGTGCAATAGGCGATGGGTTTCACCCATCCTACGTGAATCAGGCGGTCTTCGATTCGTCCAGCTTGAGTTCTTCTTTCATCATTTCGCGCATCTTGAATTTTTGCACCTTGCCGGTGATGGTCATCGGGAACGCATCGACGAAGCGCATGTAGCGCGGCACCTTGTAATAGGCGATCTGGCCGTCGCAGAATGCCCGCAGTTCCGCGTCGTTCAGCGTTGCGCCGGGCCGCAGCACGATCCAGGCGCACAGTTCTTCGCCGTATTTCGGGTCCGGCACGCCGACTACCTGCACATCCTGAATCGCCGGATGGCGGTATAAGAATTCCTCGATCTCGCGCGGGTAAATGTTTTCGCCGCCACGAATCACCATGTCCTTGATGCGGCCGACGATGTTGACATAGCCTTGCGCGTCCATGGTGGCCAGGTCGCCGGTATGCATCCAGCCGTCGGCGTCGATCGCCTCTTGGGTTTTTTCCGGATCGCCCCAGTAACCATGCATCACCGAATAGCCGCGGGTGCACAGTTCGCCGGTGACGCCGATGTCCACGGTTGCGCCCGCGGTGCTGCCCGATTCCGGATCGGCGATCTTGACTTCCAGATGCGGCTGCACCCGGCCGACGGTGGCCACGCGCTGTTCCAGCGGCGTGTCGGCATTGCTCTGGCAACTGACCGGACTGGTCTCGGTCATGCCGTAGGCAATCGTGACCTCGGCCATGTGCATGTCGCGCATCACGCGCTTCATCACTTCGATCGGGCATGGCGAGCCGGCCATGATGCCGGTGCGCAACATGGACAGATCGAATTCGGCAAAGCGCGGATGATCGAGCAGCGCGATGAACATGGTCGGCACCCCGTGCAAACCGGTGCAGCGCTCGTCCTGCACCGCTTGCAGCACCGACAACGGTTCGAAGCCGTCGTTCGGATAGACGATAGCAGCGCCATGCGTCAGGCAAGCCAGGTTGCCCAGCACCATGCCGAAGCAGTGGTACAGCGGCACCGGAATGCACAGCCGGTCGGCGCCGGTCAGGCGCATCGCCTCGCCGACGAAGAAGCCGTTGTTCAGGATATTGCGGTGCGTCAGCGTGGCGCCTTTGGGGAAGCCGGTGGTGCCGCTGGTGAACTGGATATTGATCGGATCGCGGGCGTCCAGCGTGGCGGCGACTTGCGCCAGCCGCGCATCCTGCGCGTCGCCGCGGGCGATGAAATCGTCAAAGCGCAGCATGCCGGGGACGTTCTGCTGACCGAGGTGGATCACGGTTTTCAGATCCGGCAGCCGCGCGGAATCGAGCGCGCCGGGCGCGCAATCGGCCAGCTCCGGCGCCAGGGTCTGGATCATCTCGATATAGTTGCTGTTCTTGAATTCCGGCATCGCGATCAAGGCCTTGCAGCCGACCTTGTTGAGAGCGTATTCCAGCTCGGCCAGGCGGTAGGCGGGATTGATGTTGACCAGCACCACGCCGATATTGGCGGTGGCGAGTTGGGTCAATAACCACTGCGCATTGTTGTGCGACCAGATGCCGATGCGGTCGCCATGCCGAAGGCCCAGTTGCAGCAGCGCGCTAGCCAGCCGCCGGGCTTCGGTCTGCAATTCGCGGTAGGTATAGCGGATGTTTTGATGGCAGGAAACCAGCGCTTCGCTGTCCGGCACGCGCGCCACCATCGCGTCGAAAAAAGCGCCGATAGTCTGTTCGATCAAGGCGCCGTCGCGTGCGCCTTGGTCATAGCTGGTGGTTAAGTTAGTTAAGTTCGTCATTGGATTTGTCCTATGCTATTCAATCACTCCGGAAAACTGCCATCAACATAAAACCAGCGCCCCTGTTCCCGCACGAAACGGCTGACCTCGTGCAGGCGGTGGGCGCGGCCACCGATCTTGTAACGCGCAACAAATTCCACGGTATCGCTGTCTGCGCTGGCGTCACACTGTTCTGTATCTTCAGGTGCTTCTTTATGCGTTTTTTGGCGCATTTCTTGACGTTTACGTAAACGTAAATTCAGCGGCGATTTTACCGTAAGTCCGAGCCAGGTCAAGCCCGCCTCGTCATCGAATAATCCCGCCACCGGGCGCGTGCTGTGATGCCAGGTCGCACGCAAATATGCGTCGTCGCGCAGCGTGTAGGCGGTATACCGCGAGCGCATCAGCGCCTCGGCAGTCGGCGGCACTTGCGCCCCTGACAGGAAAGGCGCGCAGCAATCGGCAAACGCGCCGCCGCCGCAAGGACAGGCGATGGCGGTGGCTTGATCGCTTTTTTTCATGGCATCTGCGCAGTCACGATTTACAACGCGCGGCCGATCAGAATCTTCTGGATATCGCTGGTGCCTTCATAAATCTGGCACACCCGCACGTCGCGGTAAATCCGCTCCACCGGAAAATCGCTCACATAACCGTAACCGCCGTGGATCTGGATCGCGTCGGAGCAGACTTTTTCCGCCATCTCGGAAGCGAACAGTTTGGCCATCGCCGCTTCCTTCAGGCACGGCAATCCGGCATCTTTCATGCTGGCTGCGTGCTGGATCAGCTGGCGCGCCGCTTCGATCTGGGTCGCCATATCGGCCAGCCTGAACTGCACCGCCTGGTGATTGAAGATCGGCTGGCCGAAGCTTTCGCGTTCTTTCGCATACAGCAGCGCGGCCTCGAACGCGGCGCGCGCCATGCCGACTGCTTGCGAGGCGATGCCGATGCGCCCGCCTTCGAGCCCGGACAGCGCAATCTTGTAGCCCTGGCCCTCTGCGCCGATCAGATTTTCACGGGGAACGCGGCAATTCTCGAACAGGATTTGCGCGGTTTCCGACGAATGCTGGCCGAGCTTGTCTTCCAGCCGGGTCACGATATAACCGGGGGTGTCGGTCGGGACCCAGAACGCGCTGATGCCCTTCTTGCCGGCCGCCTTGTCGGTGACCGCCATCACGATCGCGACATCGGCGTACTTGCCGCTGGTGATGAATTGCTTGACGCCGTTGATCACGTAATGATCGCCGTCCGGGCTGGCGGTGGTGCGCAAGGCGGCGGCGTCGCTGCCGGTATGCGGCTCGGTCAGGCAGAATGCGCCCAGCATCTCGCCGCGCGCCAGCGGTTTCAGGAATTGTTCTTTTTGCGCGTCATTCGCGTACATCATCGCGATGCTGCATACCGGGCAATTGTTGACCGAAATCACGGTCGAGGTGCCGCCGTCGCCGGCGGCGATTTCTTCCAGCACTAGCGCCAGCGACTGGTAATCCAGTCCGGCTCCGCCCAGCGCTTCCGGCACCGCCACGCCGAACGCGCCGAGTGCGGCCAGTTCCTTCAACTCTTCCTTCGGAAAATGATGTTCCTTGTCCCAGCGCGCCGCGTTGGGCAGCAAGCGTTCTTGTGAAAATGCGCGCAATGCGTCGCGGATCATTTGGTGCTGTTCGGATAAGACCATGTCGGGAGCTGCCTTGTGAAATTTTTGGAAACCTGTATAGAATTTAAGTAGTGCAGGCACGACAGGCCTGCACTACTTAATATTTACGCCAGTTCGATTGCAACCGCGGTAGCTTCACCGCCGCCGATGCACAGGCTGGCGACGCCGCGTTTGCCGCCGGTTTTTTTCAGCGCGCCGATCAGCGTGACGATGATGCGCGCGCCGGATGCGCCAATCGGGTGGCCCAGTGCGCAAGCGCCGCCGTGCACGTTGACCTTGTCGCGTGGAATGCCGTGCTCTTTCATCGCGGCCATCGGCACCACGGCGAACGCTTCATTGATCTCGAACAGATCGACGTCCGCCGTGCTCCAGCCGACTTTCTTGTACAGTTTTTCGATCGCGCCCACCGGCGCGGTGGCGAAAGCGTTGGGCGCTTGCGAATGGGTGGCGTGCGCCAGCATCCGGGCCAGCACCGTGCAGCCGAGCTTTTTTGCAGTCGATTCGCGCATCATCACCAGCGCGGCAGCGCCGTCGTTGATCGAGGAAGACGAGGCGGCGGTGATGGTGCCGTCTTTCTTGAACGCCGGTTTCAGATTGGGGATTTTGTCGAGCTTGGCTTTCAGCGGGCCTTCATCTTTTTCGACAATCACATCGCCGCCGCGACCGGATACGGTGACCGGCGCGATTTCCCACTGGAACGAGCCGTCAGCGGTAGCGGCCTGCGCGCGCCGCACCGATTCCATCGCAAAGGTGTCTTGCTGTTCGCGGGTGAATTGATATTGCTCCGCGCATTCCTCGCCGAAAGTGCCCATCGAGCGGCCTTTTTCGTAGGCGTCTTCCAGTCCGTCGAGCATCATGTGGTCATAAATCATGCCGTGGCCGATGCGGTAACCGCCGCGCGCTTTCGGGATCAGATACGGCGCGTTGGTCATCGATTCCATGCCGCCGGCGACGATCACTTCATTGGTGCCGGCGGTGATGGTGTCGAACGCGAAAATCGCGGCCTGCATTGCCGAGCCGCACATCTTGGACATCGTGACCGCGCCCGCCGACAGCGGCAAGCCAGCCTTGATCGAGGCTTGGCGCGCAGGCGCCTGGCCTTGTCCCGCCATCAGGCAGTTGCCGAAAAATACGTTTTCGACCAATTCCGGATTGACGCCCGAACGCTCGACTGCCGCCTTGATGGCGACCGCGCCGAGTTCATTGGCAGAAATAGAGGAAAAATCACCCTGGAAGGCGCCCAACGGAGTACGTGCTGCGCCGACGATTACGATTGGATCATGCATTTGACACCTCTTTAAAAGTAAATTAAGACTTACGCGAAATACGGATGTTTGTCAGTGGCGGAGGTTTGCAGTTCTAGGTACTGACTGGTGTGTTTTTTAATTCCGCAATGAAACTAAGCGGCAACACCTTGTTTTTAAGCATACACCCTGTTTTTTTATATCCTTAACTGACGTTGCTCACGGTGCATGCAAGACATGAAGCGCACCGTAGGATGGGTGAAACCCATCGCATATCGAACTTACGTGATGGGTTTCACCCATCCTACGGCGCTAAAAATTACATGTCATCAATACCGGTTAATGAAACGGGATTGCTGCTTATACGGAAAAACATCGCTGTACTGGCCGGCCAGCAACTGGTCTTTGTAAGACTGCCACATGGCCGGATCGAAAAAGTCGGGATGGTGCTGCAGGAAATACTTGCGCACCCGCGCGTCGCCCAGCAGGAAGGTGCGGTAGGTTTCCGGAAAAATATCGTGCGGGCCGACGTTGTACCAGGTTTCGCCGCTCATTTCCTCCTCTTCGTTGCGCGCTTCCGGCACCTTGCGGATCACGCAGTCGGTCAGGTATTCGATCTCGTCGTAATCGTAAAACACCACCCGGCCGTGGCGGGTCACGCCAAAGTTCTTGTACAGCATGTCGCCGGGGAAGATATTGGCGGAAATCAATTCCTTGACCGCCAGTCCGTACTCGATGATGCCGTGCTCGACTTGCGCATCGGTGCCTTGCTGCAGCCAGATATTCAGCGGCGTCATGCGGCGTTCGATGTAGCAATGCTTGATGAAAACTTCCTTGTCGATGATTTCTATCTGCGACGGCGCGTGCGTTTGCAGTTCGTGCAGCAGCGCTTCATCCATGCGGTTAAGGGGAAAGGCGACATTCGAAAACTCCAGCGTATCGGCCATGCGTCCGCCGCGGTCATGCTCTTTGACCAGCTTGTATTTGGACTCGATCTTGGCGCGCGTGGTTTCCTTCGGCGGCGGGAAATAATCCTTGATCACCTTGAACACATACGGAAACGACGGCTGGGTAAACACCAGCATGACCAAGCCCTTGATGCCGGGCGCGATGATGAAATCGTCGCTGGAATGCTTCATGTGGTGCAGGTAATCGCGGTAAAACAGGTTCTTGCCGTGTTTTTGCAAGCCCAGCGACGTGTAGATTTCGGCCTTGGGTTTGCGCGGCATCAGCGTGCGCAAGAACTGCACGTAAGCCGAAGGAACTTCCATTTCAACCAGGAAATAAGCGTGCGTATAGCTGAATACGATCGCCAGTTCCTGCTCGCGAAACAGCGCGGTGTCGATGCGCAGGCTGCCGTCCGGGTTGTGCCGGATCGCCAGCGCCAGCGGGATCACATTGTCGTCATCGATGACGCGGCCGATCACATACGCGGTCTTGTTGCGGTAAAACAGCGCGTTAAGCACATGGATCTGAAAATTCTGGGCCGCTGCGGGCGGCCCGAATTCATCCTCGAAAGCGCGCACCACCCAGCCGGCATCGCGCTCCAAATCCTCGAACGGCGTTGCCATCGCACAATTGTTGACGATGCGCGCTATGGTTTTGGCGAAGCCGTCCTGGATCGGGTAATAGGCGCGGTAAGTCGGGCGGCTGGCCGGCTCGTCGTTTTCGATATATTCGGTCGCCACCGCCGGATGCACGAAAATGAAATCGTTGTTGTAATACGAGCGGTGCATCATCCGGGTAAACACCGAATTGTAGAAAGTCTCGGCCAGCTCCGGCCGGTGATAGCGGGTCAGGAGGCCGATGTAATGCAGCTTGACCTGCTGCCAGACTTCGTCATCGAGCGTGGCGGCGTCGTACTCGTCTTCCAGGATTTCCACCGCTTCCTTGACGCGGGCATCGTAGAACGCGATGCGGTCGCGCTGCAACTGGCGCATCCCATGCCAGTCCTGCGCCTCGAAACGCTGGCGCGCAGTCTGGCTGGCTTCCTGGAATAGCCGGTAATGCTTGTCGAAGCCGTCCAGCATGGTGCGCGCCATGTCGTAGCCGACTTGCGACGATAAAAGTTTGGGAAAGGTGGATGCGTTCATGGAGTGGTGTCGGATGCCGGTTCTGTGATGGGTTTGTAACTGGCTAATTTAGCACTATTGGGCATCCACGGAAAACATCAATAAGGTGGGCGGGTGCAACCCGCGCTTTTTGCGCGATCCAGCGGTGCGGGTTGCACCCGCCCTACTATTCCCATCAGGATGCCACGTATTCGTAGGTGCGAATTTATTCGCACTCCTTACTATCCGATGCTATTCCATGCGAACTAGTGCGAATAAATTCGCACCTACGGCGCTGTTGTTTCCTGTTTTTACATCGTCTCGGCAAACAATTCGCGGCCGATCAGCATGCGGCGGATTTCGCTGGTGCCGGCACCGATTTCGTACAGCTTGGCGTCGCGCCACAAGCGGCCGACCGGATATTCGTTGATGTAACCGTTGCCGCCCAGGGCCTGGATCGCTTCGCCCGCCATCCAGGTGGCTTTTTCAGCCGAATACAGAATCGCGCCGGCCGCATCCTTGCGCAGCGCACGCACCGCTTCCGGATTTTTGGCCCGGTCGCAGGCCTGGCCGACTGCATATACATACGACTTGCAGGCCATCATGGTCGAATACATGTCGGCCAGCTTGCCCTGCATCAGCTGGAATTCGCCGATCGCCTGGCCGAATTGCTTGCGGTCGTGGATGTACGGCACCACCACGTCCATGCAGGCGACCATGATGCCCAGCGGCCCGCCCGACAACACGGTGCGCTCGAAATCGAGGCCTGACATCAGCACGTTGACGCCACGCCCGAGGCCGCCGAGGATATTTTCCGCCGGCACTTCGCAATCCTGGAACACCAGTTCGCCAGTGTGCGAGCCGCGCATGCCGATCTTGTCGAGTTTTTGCGCAATCGAAAAACCCTTGAAGCTTTTTTCGATGATGAAAGCGGTCATGCCGCGCGGGCCGGCTTCCAGATCGGTTTTGGCGTAGACCACCAGCGTATCGGCGTCGGGGCCGTTGGTGATCCACATCTTGTTGCCGTTCAGTACATAGCGGTCGCCCTTCAGATCGGCGCGCAGCTTCATGCTGACCACGTCGGAGCCGGCGTTCGGCTCCGACATCGCCAGCGCGCCGATATGGTCGCCGGAGATCAGCTTCGGCAGGTATTTGGCTTTTTGCTCGGGCGTGCCGTTGCGCTTGATCTGGTTCACGCACAGATTTGAATGCGCGCCATACGACAGCCCGACCGAAGCCGAGGCGCGTGAAATTTCCTCCATCGCGATGATGTGCGCCAGGTAGCCCATGCCGATGCCGCCGTCTTCTTCCGAGACGGTAATGCCGAGCAGGCCGAGGTCGCCCATTTTTTTCCACAGGTCCATCGGGAACTGGTCAGTGCGGTCGAGTTCAGCGGCGCGCGGCGCGATTTCAGCCTGCGCGAATTGGGCGATGGTGTCGCGTAGCGCGGCGATATCTTCGCCGTGGTCAAAGTTCAAGCCGGATAAATGGAGCATGTCGTCCTCACGTTGGATTGGAATTTACAGAAGTTAATCTATAAGAATTAATTTATAGAAATTAATTTACAGGAATTACAAACAGGGTTTGCTGCATGATCGCGCAGAGTTTTTCCACGCCATCTTTGACTACAAAGACCTCGGCGCTGGAAACCACCAGCGTCTTGCCGGCTTTCAGCACTTTGCCGCGTGCGATCAGGGTGTCGCCGATGCCGGGCGCGACGAAATTGATCTTGTATTCGGCCGACAGGCATTCATGACTTGGCATCAACAGCGTATTGGCCGCATAACCGCCAGCCGCATCGGCCAGCGTGCCGATTACGCCGCCATGGAAAAAGCCGTGCTGCTGAGTCACCGCCGCGCTCATCGGCAGCACGATTTCGCAGGCGCCATCGGCCGCGCTGGTCAGGCGCGCATTCCACGCCATCAGCACGCCTTGCTGCACGAAACTGGCCGCCAACTGGGTTGCCACGGGTTCGGATGAAATCGGTTTTGGCATCGCGTGCTCCGGGGTTGTTGGGAAATTGGAACGCAAAATTTGAACGCAAATAATACCTGCAATTGACGTTTACGTTAACGTAAGCGTCAACTATATTTCAACGCTGATCAATGTTCGATCAACTATTTGCGCCGGATTCATTGCCTCATTTGCCGGCGGCAGCGCTTGCCGCCGGGGCGTTTGCCACTGCCGCATTCTTTTTGGATTTGACCTTGACCGGCTTGCCGCCGGCCAGCACGCGCCGGCATTCGGCTTCGTGGGCGGTGATTTCCGCCAGCGAGGCGGCGATGTCTTCACGCTGCTGCTCCAGCATCTTGCGGTGCTGGGTCAGCACGTCGAGGAAACTCTGGGTCTGGACCGCGGTGTCCTTGGGCGACTCGTACATGTCCACCAGGCTTTTGATTTCCTGCAGGGTCAGGCCGAGGCGCTTGCCGCGCAGCGTGAGTTTCAGGCGGGTGCGGTCGCGCGCCGCGTAGATCCGGCTGCGCCCGCCGGCGCCTTCGCGTGCGGGGCTGATCAAACCCTGGTCTTCATAAAAGCGGATCGCGCGCGGCGTGATGTCGAATTCGCGCGCCAGTTCGGTGATGGTATAGGTCGGCATGAGGCGGTAAGTTGAATTTGTGTTTAGAATCGCAGTTAACGTTAACGTCAACCACATTGTATAGGCGAGATTGCCTATCGTGTAAATCCTAAAATAGGAAAGCCCGCCATGAATGCTCTGGAAGCACAACTCGATTACCCGTTCGGCGACAGCTTGCCGGCCTCCGGTACCTTGTTTGAAGTTGCACCGGGCCTGCACTGGCTGCGCATGGGTTTGCCGTTCGCGCTGAACCACATCAACCTGTGGCTGCTGGAGGATACTTTTCAGGGCGAAACCGGCTGGACCATCATCGATTGCGGCATCTCCAATGACGCTACCCGCGCCAACTGGGAAGCGATCTTCGCTACCCAACTGCGCGGCTTGCCGGTGCTGCGGGTGATCGCCACCCATTGCCATCCGGATCACGTCGGCCTGGCCGACTGGCTGTGTAGCCGCTGGGATGCGCCGCTATGGATGACGGCTGGCGAATACAGCTTTGCGCGCATGATGTCGGCCGCGCTGCCGGGCGTGGACGGCACCGCGATGCTGCCGCACTTCCAGCAGCACGGCTTGATCGATCCGGTAATGCTGGAGACTTTGCAGGGCCGCAAGAGTTATTACCCGACGCTGGTGCCGGCGATGCCCGCCGCCTACCACCGCCTGCGGGAAGGCCAGAACGTGCGCATCGGCAACCGCGACTGGCGCGTGATTACCGGCTTCGGCCATTCGCCCGAACATGCGGCGCTGGCCTGCGCCGAGGATGCGCTGCTGATTGCCGGCGACATGGTGTTGCCGCGCATTTCGACCAATGTCTCGGTGTTTGCGGTCGAGCCGGAATCCAATCCGGTGCGGGAATATCTGGACTCATTGCAGAAGTACCTGACACTGCCAGCCGACACGCTGGTGCTACCCAGCCACGGCAAACCTTTTCGCGGCCTGGCGACCCGCATTGCGCAGTTGAGCGAGCATCACCAGGCCCGTTTGGCCGAAGTGCTGGCCGCTTGCGCCAAGCCGAAATCCGCCGCCGAGATCGTGCCGATCATGTTCCAGCGTCCGCTCGATTCGCATCAGTTGAGCTTCGCGCTGGGCGAGGCGCTGGCGCATTTGCATCTGCTGTGGTTTGACGGCAGCCTGCAGCGCACGGTCGGCGACGATGGGATTTATCGGTTTCAGGCAGTGGCGGGAACAGCGCTGTAGGGCGGGTGCAACCCGCACCACGTTACTAGGCATTGTATAAATTGATGCTGCAATGAATATATGCAGTAATGGCATGGTTTTTTGGCATACTCCTATATTTGAGGCGTAGAAACGTAGGTCGGAAAAGCGCAGCGCCTTCCGACGTTGCGTCTTGATTGTCGGAAGGCGCTGCGCTTTTCCGACCTACGCTTTTCCGACCTACAGTTCTGCCAGCGTATTCAGATAGCGCAAGCCGGCAATCGCCCGGCTGCCGTACCACGACAGCATTTCGCCATCGACCAATTGCACCGGCTTGCCGATCTGGCGCTCCAGCGCATCGACATGCGCTTCTGTAAACCGGTACGGCTCGGTCGACAGCAGCACCGCGTCGATCGCATCAACTACAGCCGGCTTCCAGTCGAACACCGGATAGCGCGCATCCGACTGCGGCGCTTGCCACACCTGCCAGCCGATCTGCGCCAGCATGTTGGCGATATAAGTATCTTCCGACACCGTCATCCACGGGTCTTTCCAGATGCAATACAGCACGGTGCGCGCATCTTGGCTGGGCCGCGCCGCCAGTTCAGCATAGGCGTGCTCGAATGCGCGGCACAGGCAATCAGCCTGCGAGGCAGCGCCGAAAATGCCGCCCAGCAACCGGTACAGCTCCAGGTTGTCGCGTGGAGTTTGCGGGTGCGTGACGATCACGTGCGGGATGAAGGCGGACAGCGTCTCGACCGTCGGCTTCTCGTTTTCATCGATGTTGACGATCAGATGCGTCGGCTTTAGCGCACGGATTTTTTCAATATTGACATCTTTGGTGCCGCCGATTTTTGGAATGGCGCGCAGCAGCTCTTTCGGATGGATGCAAAACCCGGTGCGCCCGACGAGCCGGTGCGCCAGTCCCAGGTCGCATAACAATTCGGTGATCGACGGCACCAGACTGACGATGCGCGGTTGTGCATCTGCTGCAACTGCCGCATGCGCCCGTCCCACCGCATCAATCAGCATGATCGGCTCCAGCGGCTGGGTCTGCGATCGTTGCGCGCGCCTTGTGCGGCGCCCTGGCAAAAATCCAGTCATACAGCCAGTTCGGCATCAGCCGCAACAGTTTGGCCGCCACGCCCATTTGCCATGGAATGACCCGATAGCTGGTGCCGGCGTCAATCACCGTCCGCGCCGCCGCCGCAAAGCTGGCCGCCGGCATCAGGAACGGCATCCGATAGTGGTTGGCCTGGGTCATCCGGGTATCGATATAGCCGGGCGAAATGGTCACGACCCGGATTCCGCTCGGCTGCAGCTCCAGCCGCAGCGATTCGCAATAGCTGATCACGGCGGCCTTCGATGCGCTGTACGCTTCCGCGCCCGGCAAACCGCGGATGCCGGCCACGCTGCCGATCCCGACCAGCCGGCAAGCGCGCCGGCCCGACTGCGCCTGCCGCCGCATGCCGGCGATGAACGGCGCGAAGGTGGCTACCGTCGCATTCAGATTGACCGCCATGATGCGCTCGAATATGGCGAAATCCTCCGCGTATTCGGTCAGCGTGCCTTGCGAGATGCCGGCGCTGGCGATCACGATCTCGACCCCGGCGGTGTTCGCGTAGACGATGAAATCCTGCGCGGCCGCAGCCAGGGCCGCATGGTCGGTCACGTCCAGCGCATAACTGCGATGCCGTTGCGGGTTGGGCAAGCTGGCGATCAGCTGCGCCAGCGCCGGCCCGCGCCGGGCGACCAGGCCCAGCGCCGCGCCCTGCGCCGCATATTCGCGCGCCAAGGCGGCCCCGATGCCGCTCGATGCGCCGGTAATGAAGACATGTGTCATGGCAATTTCCTGAAATACATGGTGTGTAATTTTTGCAAATAGTAGCGCACCGCCCGCGGTTGTGTTGCGGACCAGCGCCGCTGGATGACGGAAAAATTTGGTAAACTGGCGCTTGCACCCGTGCGTGCGGCGGCCTGTGCGGGCGTCAGCGGAATTTCCGCCATACCACTATATCTAGTAGTGATTATAAAATTTTTACTGTATGTGTTGTTTAGGTTGCAGAAGCTGCTTAAATTGGGGGATAATACGATCCACCAAAACCTGCACCGCAGGTGTTTTCAGAGAGTGAAAACCGGTCGCAACAAATACCTTTTTCCAATGGCAACCATCGCATCTGGACGCACCCGACGCACCACAGACACGCTATTGCAATATCCATTACCTCATTCAGATTAACGTCCGGCGCATAGCCGCCGGCACCAAGGAGTCAAGCATGCAAAAACTGGAAAACACCGCCATCGCGCTGGCCGAGCCGCAAGTCATTTCCACCGAAGTGTTGATAGAAAAATACGCCAAGGGCGGCGAAACCAGCATCGATGAAGTCCGCGCGCGGGTGGCGAAAGCGCTGGCGCAAGTCGAGGAAGGCAAACAGCGCAAGAGACACGCCGATGAATTCCTGTGGGCAATGCAGCATGGCTTCATCCCGGCCGGACGCGTCAACAGCGCCGCCGGCACCGATTTGCAGAGCACCCTGATCAATTGTTTCGTGCAGCCGGTCGGCGACTCGATCACCGAGCGCGTCGGCGGCAAGCCCGGCATTTATACCGCGCTGGCGCAAGCGGCCGAAACCATGCGGCGCGGCGGCGGCGTCGGCTACAATTTTTCCGCGATCCGGCCCAAGGGCGCGCTGGTCAAGGGTACCGGCAGCAGCGCGTCCGGTCCAATTTCCTACATGAAAGTATTTGACCGCTCGTGCGAAACGGTGGAATCGGCCGGCGCCCGTCGCGGTGCGCAAATGGCGGTGGTCAACGTGACCCATCCGGACGTGCTCGACTTCATCACCGTCAAGCAAGAACGTGGCCAACTGAACAACTTCAACGTCTCGGTCGGCGTCACCGATGCCTTCATGCAAGCGGTGGAGGCCGATTTGCCGTTCGAACTGGCGCACATCAACGAGCCGAATGCCGAACTCAAGCAAAACGGCGCCTATCTGCGCGCCGACGGTTTGTGGGTATACCGCACCGTGCAAGCGCGTGAAGTGTGGGATTTGATCATGCAAAGCACCTACGCCGCGGCCGAACCGGGCGTGCTGTACATGGACCGCATCAATGCCGAAAACAATCTGTCGTACTGCGAAACCATCGAAGCCACCAACCCGTGCGGCGAACAGCCGCTGCCGGACTACGGTTGCTGCTGCCTGGGCAGCTTGAATCTGACCGCTTATGTCACCGCGCCGTTTACGCCCGAAGCGGCGTTCGATTTCGCCTTGATGTCACGCGTGACCAAAGTTGCGGTGCGCATGCTCGACAACGTTCTGATCGCCACCAAGTGGCCGCTGGAAGAACAGGCGAAAGAAGCCGAAGCCAAGCGTCGCCTGGGTCTGGGCTTTACCGGTTTGGGCGACGCCCTGATCATGCTGGGCTTGCGTTACGACTCCGAACAAGGGCGCGCACTGTCCGCGGACATCGCCCGCGAAATGCGCGACGCCGCCTATTTCGGCTCGGTCGATCTGGCCAAGGAACGCGGCGCATTTCCGCTGCTGGACGCCGATAAATATCTGCAAGGCGGCTTCGCTGCGCGCCTGCCGGACGCGCTCAAGGACGCGATCCGCACCCACGGCATCCGCAACTCGCATCTGACGTCGATTGCGCCGACCGGCACCATTTCGCTGGCGTTTGCCGACAATGCATCGAACGGCATCGAGCCGGCGTTTTCGTGGTTTTACAACCGCATGAAGCGCATGGCCGACGGCTCCAAGAAGGATTACACGGTGGAAGACCACGCGTACCGGATGTATCGTGCGCTCGGCCACGATGTCGACCAACTACCACCGGCGTTCATCTCGGCGCTGGAAATTTCCGCCACCGACCACATGCTGATGGTGGCCGAAGTCGCGCCCTACGTCGATGCCGCGATTTCGAAGACCGTCAACGTGCCGGCCGATTATCCGTATGTCGAGTTCAAGAATCTGTACATGGAAGCCTGGCGCAAGGGTCTCAAAGGCATCACCACCTATCGTCCCAACAGTGTGCTGGGCGCGGTATTGTCGGTCCCCGCTGCGGCCACTGCCACCACAGCGGAAGTCAGTACCCCGCAGCCGATCACGCTGTCGGAACAAGACAAGCGGCTGGTGCTGACCGAAGTTGCGATGTCGCCGCCGCTGGCCTCGTTGCGCTGGCCGTCGCGTCCAGGTTTGCCGGCCGGCACGTCCGGCTGGGTCAGCGCCACCATCCGCTCTCCGCAAGGCGATTTCGCGGTGGCGGTGTCGGACCAGGCCGATGTGCCGTTTGAAGTTTGGGTGCTGGGCGGCCAACCGCCACGCGGCCTGGATGCAATCGCCAAAACTTTGTCGACCGACATGCGCGCCAACGATCGCGGCTGGCTGCGCAAGAAACTTTCGGTGCTCACGCATGCTTACGGCGAAGGCTTCCAAATGCCGATGCCACCGAACGGTGCCATGGCGCAAGTGCCCAGCACCACCGCCGCGCTGGCCCAGCTGCTGGAATGGCGCTACAACCAATTAGGCGCGCTCGACGCCCGGGATGGCGACCCTAGTCCGGTGCTGAATGCGCTGTTTGCGCCGCACGAGCCGAAGACCGGCACCGACGGCACGCTGGCCTGGGTGGCTGACGTCAGGAATCCATCCACCGAAGACGATTTCGTGCTGATGCTGAAAGAATTGCAAATGCCGGACGGCACCCGCCGTCCATACAGCATGTGGCTGACCGGTGCCTACCCGCGCGCGCTGGACGGCCTGTGCAAGCTGCTCAGTCTCGACATGCGGGTGATCGATCCGGCCTGGATCGGCATGAAGCTGCGCAAACTGCTCAACTACGCGGAACCGCGCGGCGACTTCCTGGCGCGCATCCCGGGCAGCGAAAAGCAGTCCAGCTATCCATCCACCGTGGCCTACGTCGCGCAACTGGTGATCCACCGCTACGCGATGCTGGGCATCCTGACCGAAGCCGGCACCCCGGTCAACGCGATGGGCGTAGTCACCGACGAACCCACCCACCAGCCCAAAGCAAGCACCACGATGGCCGGCCGCCTGTGCGCGGAATGCGGCAACAGCACAGTGATCAAGAAGGATGGATGTGATTTTTGTACGGCTTGCGGGGCGATTGGGAGTTGCGGTTGAGTGTGGGTTACTCCATAAGCTGCTCGTAAATAAAACAAACCCCGGTGAGCGATCACCGGGGTTTGTTTTGTGCTTGAGAAAAGGTGTAGTGCCGTAAGCCATACACCGTAGGGCGGAAAAGCGCAGCGCCTTCCGCCGTATAAACATCCAAAAATCCGGCAATGCCCAATGATGCGCGTCCGGCACCTGGGTGACATATTCCATTTTGTGCGAAAAATGATATCCGTAGTGCGCGGGCATCCGGCCGAGGGGGTGCAGGAATTTCGGATCGCATACGCAATTAGCGGATACATGCGGCGGAAGGCGCTGCGCTTTTCCGCCCTACGTGCTGCCACTCTTTGAGCGGTGACGTCAGAAAATGCAGGCGATGTGATTAAACTATAATATTTCTGAAATAAAACATTTCTCTATCATAAACTTTAAGGTCAGAGCCTACCTTCACACGATGGCAACGCAAGTCGCGACCATTTTTAGGAAAAACATAAAACATGTCTGATATTGGTCATGAGCAAATAATAAAAAAAGCAACAATTATTAACGCAACTAAACTGAAAGGCAGTGACGTATTGAATGACGTTTTATATCAAATGGTAGACAAGTATCCGGAGCATGCAAAGGCTGAGGAGATATACGCCAAAGTGTGCATTATTGGTAGGACGTATTCTGCGTCCTTAGAGCGGGGCGCTGGGCACGATCCTGATGATGGAAAGTTTTATTGGGACAACATAATCCCGGCACTAAAGGCGGCAAAACTCGATAAATTGCTTGATCAGGTTCGCGGATTTAAGAGAGTGACAGCTCAAAATTTACCGATCATATTAAATGTGCATAAGAAGCTGGTGGATACCATCGGAGGAGTAACCGGTAAAGACAACCGATCATTCGCGTCAAAGTACCTTCATTTCCATTTTAAAAAATTATTTTTCATTTACGATTCGCGTGCTCAAAATTCGATCAGAAAATATGACATACCGAAGTCGTTAAGACCGCAGCCGTCGACGAGCGCTCCTGAGAGTGATGAGGCTTATGAAGCATTCTGCTGGAAATGTTTGGATCTGCGCGACGCGATTAAAGACGGTTACGAGATTGAACTGACGCCGCGGCAACTGGACAATCTTTTGCTTGAGAAAGAAATGTGACAGTAGCAACGCAAGGCCGTAAGGCGCAATTCGTAGGGCGCAATAAGCGTAGCGCATTGCGCCGCATGTTCTACGCATACCTACAAGTGTATTTTTTAATGCCGCATGTGATGCATGCGGAAAAATGCCTGTTTTAAGTGATACTCCACCTGTTTTATAAAGCCATGAAGGCTGGGCAGGGCAACGCAACTCGTAATCCCTGCGCTGTCAGCATGCGGCGCAATGCGCTGCGCTGCGCTTATTGCGCCCTCCGGTCGTGATCGGATTGCCTTAAATCGTCTTGATCCGCAGCGGCAGCGCAGAAAACCCGCTGGCGGGATAAACCGCTCTTACCGCTTCCTTGCCCGGCACCAGGGCAATCAGGCTGGTACCTTTCAGCAGCTCTTCCATGATAATGCGCAGTTCCAGCCGGGCCAGAGGGGCACCCGGGCAAACGTGGATGCCGGCACCGTACAGCAGGTTTTGCGCCGGATCGCGGTCGAGCCGGAATGCATCGGGGTTGCCAAAGACCGCTTCGTCCCGGTTGGCCGAAGCCCAGATAACAGTTATGCGTTCGCCAGCGGCTAGCTGGTGGCCGCCGATCTCCACCGGCCTGGTGGTTACCCGGCGGTTGGCGATAAGCGGTGCATGTATCCGCAATATTTCATCAATTGCAACGGGCAATAACGACGTTTGCTGCCGCAATTGCTGCTGAAGTTCAGGATGCTCGGCCAGATAGTGCGCTAGGATGCCGACGCAGGCAGCCATGGTGGCCAGTTCCCCTACCGTCCAGTTGCGCAAGATGCTGACAATTTCATCATCGCCAAGCAGCCTGTCGCCTATCCGCTCCCGCAGCAGGCTGGTGGTAATGTCGTCGGGGGCATCGGAGCCGGCCTCGCGGCGCACGGTGAGCAAGTCCTTGATATAGCCGTCAAATTCAAGAGCAACTTCGCCCATCGCTATTTTGTCCCTGGCCAGCGTGGCTTCATGGTTCTTGCGGGTCCATTCGCGCAGCGGCTCGTGGATGGCCGCCGGCCAGCCCAGAAAGGCCGATTGGAGCTGCAGCGCAAAGTCCTGGGCCAGCGCTGCCATCAACTCGGTTTCGCCGTCTGCGGGCAGGCTGAGTACCAGATTGACGGCGATATCCCGACACCGTGGTGCGAACGCATCCATCCGCTGCGGGCTGAAATACGGCTCGATAATGCGCCGGTAGTCGGTGTGCTGCGGAGGATCCATGCCATTGGGCACGGAAAGATGCGTGGAGGCGGCACTGCTGAAAGTCTGGTGGTCGTTCAGCACGCGCAGCACATCGTCATGCCGGAACAAGGACCAGTGCAGATAATCACTGTGTGCCACCGGGCAGCGTTGGCGCATGGCATCGTAGGCGGCGATCTGGTCGTCAAGTACCGCGTCAGACCGTGCATCCCAATCAGGCTTCAACTCGTCATTCATAATGTATCTTCATGTGATATATATTCGCATATTCTAAAGCGTAACGGGTTTGGACGATGTCCGCCGATTGCGGTAAAGCCGCTTTTTGAATTTCATGAATATTTTGCTCGGTTTCAAGCGTTGCGCGCCGGCGGTGCCGAAACCGTCCCAATAAACTGCCGTGCCGGCGGGCTAACGCTGCATCAAGGCGGTAAGGCGCAATGCGTAGGGTGCAATTCGTAGGGTGCAATAAGCGCAGCGCATTGCACCGCATGTTCCTACGCCTACCTACAAGTGTATTTTTTAATACCGCATGTGATACATGCGGAAGAATGCCTGTTTTAAGCGATACCCCACCTGTTTTAAAAAACCATGAAGGCTGGACCGCGCAATTCATCCTCTTTGCGAATGTCAGCATGCGGCGCTACGGTTGGATGCTACGGCCTTGATGCGGCGCGGTAGAAACTATGCACAAAAGGGTCTTCATGCAACCCCATTTTTCCAATCGTCTCCGGGCATGATCCGCTTCATGAACTCGTCGAACAGTGGCACGGTGAACGCTGTGTCGCCATGGGTTGGGCTCCAAATCATGCCTTTCAGGATCAGATTGCTACGGGTCGGGCCAAAGGATTGGACGGATCGTCCGAGTTGATCCGCAATATCGCCTGATCTGTGTGGGCCTTGTCCTAGCGCAGCCATGGCACGCAGATATTTTTTCTCGCCTGGAGTGAGCCGGTCGAAGCGAACGCGGAAAAAACTCTCATCGAGAGCTGCAACGGCTTCTTGCGAAGCGTCGGCAACATCCTGCTCCGTGATCGGGCTCCGTTGCGCAATATCCCAAGCGTGTTTTCCCCATTCCTGCAAAAAATACGGATAGCCCTGGGTTTTCGCGACGATGAGATCGACAGCCTCATCCAGTACTTCAACCGCTTCTTTTTCTGCGGGTTTGACGATCGCTTCCTTGGCATCGGTTTTGTTCAACGGCCCAATCTCTGGGAAGTCGAAAAGCCGCTCTGCATAGGATTTGGCTTCGCCCATTCGGCCTCTGAGTTGCGGCAGGCCTGCCCCTACAACGGTGACGGGAAGTTGGCTTTGCGCGCAACGGTGAAGGGCTGAAATCAGGGCCGCCATCTGTGCTTCCGGGACATACTGAAGCTCGTCTATAAAAAGAACTAAAACGGTTTTAGCTTCCCGTGCAGCGATGCCAACCTGCTCCAGCAACGCCGTCAGATCGCCTTCGAGGTATCCGTTGTCGGCTAAGCCAGGTTCAGACTCGTAATCCAGGCCAACTTCAATGTCGTTGTAGGTGACTTTCAGTTTGCTCGCAAAGCCTGCCAGAGCCCTAAGGCCTCTGATCGCATGATCCTTTGCGGCGTCGATTCGGCTCAGGCGGAGTAGGGCGAGCCGAAGCTGCGGCGCAAGAAGCGCGGGAAGCGAACGACCCTCAGGGGCTTCGATCCGGATGGTATGGATGCCATTTTTTTCTGCATCGTTCCGCATTTGATCAAGCAGCACGGTCTTTCCGACACCGCGCAGGCCAATCATCATTACGCTCTTGGTTTGCTTGCCGTGTCGGAGTCGTTCGACGCATACCCTGACGCGCTCTCTTATAGCACTGCGACCAGCAAGTTCAGGAGGCGGGCTACCCGCACCAGGTGCATAAGGGTTCAGAATAGGGTCCATGTTTATACCAAAGTTACGAAGTTTATGAATCTTACATAACTTTGCTAAACTCTGTACATTTCCGATTCTGTCGGTCGATCACTGTTTTTTCGCAGCAGGCTTCAGCAGCTCGGAACATGCGCAGCAATCAACCGGGTTTCGAAACTTTCGCGGCGCTGTCCGCCAGCTTCTTGTTCTTGTCTGAAAGAACCTTGATCAAGCCATCGATGCCGCTTTTGCTGATTTCGGCGGTAAAGCTGCTTTTGTAAGTCTCTACCAGCCAGGCGCCCAGAATATTGATGTCATAAATTTTCCAGCCGTCCGCCAGTTTTTCAAGGCGATAGTTGAGCGGCATTGACTCGCCGCGCGGCTGCGCCACCGTGGACCGGACTTCCACGTTAGCCGGATCGGCGCGCATCGGCTTGAACGTGACTTTCTGATCCTTGATTTGCGAAATCGCGCCGGAGTAGGTGTAGACCAGCAGCGCGCGGAATTCGCTCGTCAGTTGTTTTTGTTGTTCCGGCGTTGCCTGGTTCCAATCGGGGCCGCAGGCCAGGGCCGTCATGTGGGGGAAATCGACGTGCGGCAAAATCTTGGCTTCCACCAAGTCGCGCACCCGTTTTTGGTTGCCGGCCTGAATTTCCGGGTCCGCCTTGGCCAGATCCAGGACTTCCTGACTGATCCGTTTGACCAGCACATCCGGGGCTTCCTGCGCAGCGACCTGTTGGGCGAATGCCAGGCTGCCGAGCGTCAGGATAAGCGCCAAAATTCTTCTTAAGATTTTCATAAGTTCCTCGTGGTGGTCGAAAATTGAAACTATTCCATTGGATGCCAAATTTGACTTTATCACGATCGAAGATCGATTATTTGGCAGCTTGAAGCTTTCTTGCGTCATTCGCGTGGCGTCGCAAACTGCGGCGCACTTGTCGGCGGCGCGGCGAATTGGCGTTGAACTGGAGTTGAGTTGGCGTTGTGCGCCCGTAAAACCGCTATTTTTGTCCGTAATATAATCAAGCACTTGCGATATTCTTTAAGCATGTCTGCGCGAACCTCGGGCGTTATCGCGCTTGGGCAACGGCCCGTTTGATGTGCTGAAAGGTGTGCAGGCACGCAGGCCTGCACACCTAACTACTAATATCCCAATGTTCTCGTTTTGTATCGGCAAGAAAAAACCATCACAACAAAAAGGAGAATTTCCCGTATGCCGCATGAAATCACTCTTATTACGACTATCGCCGCAGCACTCAGCTTCGGACTTATTTTCGGCCTCATTGCGATACGCCTGAAGCTGCCTGCGTTGGTCGGTTATCTTGCCGCCGGGATATTGATCGGTCCTGCGACGCCGGGCTTTGTCGCCGATGTGGCGCTGGCAGGGCAACTGGCGGAGATCGGCGTCATGCTGCTGATGTTTGGCGTGGGCTTGCACTTTTCCCTGAATGACTTGCTGGATGTGCGCCGCATCGCGTTGCCCGGCGCCATATTCCAGATTGCGGTGGCGACCGCGATGGGTCTGGGGATTGCACACTTGTGGGGCTGGAGCATGGGCGCCGGCCTGGTTTTTGGCGTGACGTTATCGGTTGCCAGCACCGTGGTGCTGTTGCGTACCTTGGAAGATAAGGGAATTCTGGATTCCATCAACGGCCGCATTGCGGTCGGTTGGCTGGTGGTTGAAGACTTGGTAACGGTGCTGGTGCTGGTGCTTTTGCCGGCGCTTTCTGGCTCGCTTGGCGGCGCCGAAGTGCAACAGGGCGCCGACACCAACATCTGGAAGACGCTTGCGATCACGCTGGGACAGGTGGCAGGTTTTGTGGTGTTCATGCTGGTGGTGGGGCGCAGACTATTCCCCTGGTTGCTGTGGCGCGTCGCGCGCACCGGCTCGCGCGAGTTGTTCACCTTGTGCGTAATTGCCACCGCAGTCGGGATTGCTTATGGCTCGACCATGGTATTCGGCGTTTCGTTCGCGCTGGGGGCATTTTTCGCCGGCATGGTGCTGCGGGAATCGGAGTTAAGTCACCGCGCCGCGGAAGAATCATTGCCTTTGCGGGATGCGTTCTCTGTCTTGTTTTTCGTGTCAGTCGGGATGCTGTTCGATCCGAAGGTATTGATGGAGAGTCCGCTGCATGTGCTGGCGGTGGTGGCGGTGATTATCCTGGGGAAATCGCTGGCGGCTTTTGTGCTGGTCTTGCTGCTGCGGTATCCGCTCCACACGGCATTGACCGTATCGGCCAGTCTGGCGCAAATTGGCGAATTTTCTTTCATTCTGGCGGCGCTGGGGATTTCTCTGGAGTTGCTGCCGCAGGAAGCGCAAAGCTTTATCGTGGCTGGAGCGATTATTTCCATCGGCCTGAATCCACTGGTTTTCAAGGCGATTAAACCGCTACAAAATTGGATACATTCCAAACCCGCGCTGGCGCGCCTGGTGGAGCGCCCGGACGATCCGCTGGCCGAGTTGCCGACGACGGTCGAACAGAATCAGTTGAGCGGGCAAGTGGTGCTGGTCGGATATGGCCGCGTCGGACGCCGCATTGCCGAAGAATTGACCGAGCGCGGGATTCACTTCGTGATAGTGGAGCAAAACCGGGAACGGGTGGATGAACTGCGCAAGCGCGGCATATCGGCCGTTGCCGGCAACGCGGCGGAGCCGTCGGTGATGATCCAGGCGCATATTGCCAGAGCGGCGATGCTGGTAGTGGCAACGCCCGACACCTTCCATGTGCGCGCCATGATTGAAACGGCCCGAGCGCTCAATCCGTCGATTCAGACCGTGGTGCGCACCCATAGCGAAAGCGAAGCCGTTCTGCTGCAGCAGGAAAAAGTAGGAAAAGTGTTCCTGGGCGAGCATGAACTGGCGCTCGGGATGACGCGCCATATATTGGAGAATCTTGCGCGGCAGCAGGATGCGCACACGCATTAGTCGATGTTGGGGTGGCGCGGGGCTGGTATGTCTTCAGCCCGCAACACTGAAGCAGTTCTTGTAGGAGCGCACCCGGGCGCGACTGGTATGTAAATAGCTACAGCCAGTCGCGCCCGGGTGCGCTCCTACATACATGCACCATTTCGCTGTTAATTAATGTACTTGTTGCGTGGTTGCCTATTTTTTAAAAATAGCGGGGTATAGGAATAAATGATAGTTTCTGCGCATATATTTATTGCCTATTGAAAAATACCCTGTGTTTTATATGTAAATCCCAACAATTTCCTCCGCAGCCGCATTCCAGCCGCCGCTCTGCGCGTTGTGGCGCAAACCGCCATAATTGCCGCCTGACATAATTTCATCTCTTTCATGCGCCCGCAGTCGATGCCGCGGAGGAGAATTCGATCCATTTCCTTTGATTGCACACGATGCGCTCTGGCATGTTTTTCGCCGCGACGGCTTATGTTTTATGGGGCTTGTTTCCGCTGTATTTCAAGCTATTGCAAAGCGTTCCGGCGCAGCAGATCTTGATGCACCGGATCATCTGGTCGCTGGCCTTCGTGCTGGTGGTGCTGGCCTGGCGGCGTCAGTGGCGGTGGCTTCCCAAGGTGGTGCGCCAGCCCAGGGTCTTGCTGGGCTTTGGCGTCAGCGCGCTACTGCTGTCGACCAACTGGCTGATTTATATCTGGGCGGTCAACAGCGGCCGGGTGGTCGATGCCAGTCTGGGTTATTTCATCACCCCGCTGGTGAACGTGCTGTTGGGCTATCTGCTGCTGAAGGAAAGATTGCGGCCGCTGCAATGGGTTGCCATCGCGTTGGCCGCTGCGGGCGTGGCCTGGCTGACCTGGCAAAGCGGTCAGTTGCCGTGGATCGGCCTGTTGCTGGCGGCCACTTTCGGCACCTACGGCCTGCTGCGCAAGACCGCCGCGCTCGGGCCGCTGGAAGGTTTGACGCTGGAAACCCTGCTGCTGGTGCCGCTGGCGCTCGGCTATCTGGCGCTGCTGAGTCTGCAGGACCAGAACGCCTTTCACAGCGCGCCTGCTGCGACCCGCTGGCTGCTGGCGGCAGCCGGCCCGATCACCGCTATCCCATTGCTGCTGTTTGCCGCCGGCGCGCGCCGCATTCCGCTCTCGACTCTCGGCTTTCTGCAATATCTTGCGCCCACGCTGCAACTGTTGCTCGGCGTCTGGCTGTATCACGAACCCTTCAGCGGCGCGCGTTTGATTGGCTTCGTCACCATCTGGAGCGCGCTGGCACTCTATTCGGCGGAAGGATTGTGGCAGGCGCACCGCGGCCGGCAGCGGCGCAAGGCCGCCGCTGCGCTGCCATGATGGGTGCGGTTTCGCTGTAATCCTGCTTGAGCCCTCTTGCCTGCGGCGTCTTTTTCGCGCACAGTAACGGCCGGTTTGTAAAAACTGTAGCTCGGGGTCCTGCGCGATAAAAAGCGCGGGTGAGAAATACCCGCCGAACCTGACTGAGATAATCCTCGCGCAGGGAAGCCCACTGTACCCGCCATGCATGGCGACGCCAGATCCGCTGACCTGCCATCACCCGTGAAAGACAATGATGGCTTTGAACACCGCACCGCCCGCCAACCCGGCTAATTCCGCCAACCCCGCTAACCCCGCATTAATACCGATCCCGCTGACAGATCGAGTATTCGGCTTTCGCGAGCACGCATCCTTGTGGTTCAGCCTGGGCGTGGGCCTGCTGGTGATGCAGGTCGGCGCGTATCTGGTGCCGGCGATGGGCACCCAAAGCGCAGTGCTGGCGATTGTCATCGGCTCGCTGCTGGGCGCTGGATTGCTCGGCTGGGTGGCTTTGATTGGCTGCCAACGCGGGTTGTCCAGTCCGGCCTTGATGCACCAGACCTTGGGCAGCGGGTTCGCCAAACTGCCGGTGATCCTGAATATCGTGCAACTGGTCGGCTGGACCGCTTTCGAGCTGGTCATCATGCGCGATAGCAGCACTGCGCTGATCAAGGAAATAACCGGCATCCAGGCGACTTGGGTGCCGGTGCTGACGTCGATTTTCTGGGGACTGTTGCTGGTCGGCCTGGCCAATGGTTCGATGATCGGTCTGGTGCGCCGCTTTGTCGGACGTTTCGGCTTGCCGTTGGTGGTCTTGTCGCTGCTCTGGCTGACCTATCAGTTCGGGATGCGAGCGCACAGCCAGGGTTTGGCAGCGCTCTGGAACAAAGCCGGCGACGGCTCGATGAGCACCATCGCCGCGATTGATCTGGTGATGGCGATGCCGGTTTCGTGGCTGCCATTGGTGGCCGACTTTGCCCGTTACGGCAAAACCGGGGCAGCTACCGTGCGCGGCACCTGGATCGGCTATGCGATTGCGAATATCTGGTGCTACGCGCTGGGCGTGCTGGTGATCAGCACTACCGCGCCCGGGGTGGAATTGGTCGGCGCGTTATTGCTGGCGCAGGGCGGTCTGGTGGCGCTGGGTTTGATCCTGATCGATGAAATGGACAATGCGTATGGCGATGTGTATTCGGGCGCGGTGTCGTTGAATTTCATCGGTGGTCGTTTCAGCGTCAAAACCTGGGGCATCACGATGGCCTTGGTCGCAACCGGTTGCGCCATCGTGTTGCCGATGCATAGCCTGGAGCCTTTTCTGCTGTTGCTGAGTTCGATCTTTGTGCCGCTGTTCGGCGTGGTGATTTCGCAGTTGAGCATGCAGGGCCGCGCCACGCAGCACAGTATTAATACGTTTCCGGTGCTGATCTGGCTGCTCGGCATTGCCGCCTTCCATGCCGCGCCGCTTTTAATGCCGGAGATCGGCTCAGCGCTGCCGAGTCTGGCGCTGACGTTGTTGCTGGGGACAATGTACCGGTACACGAGACGGCCTAATCTGGTAGCGGCATAGTTAATGCATTGATGTTGTGCAAAAAATCGGTCCACGAAAGACACGAAAAGCACGAAAGAATGCACAACACCATTCTTTCTCCTGCGGCAAAGAAGGTTTTTTCGTGCCTTTCGTGTTTTTCGTGGACAAAAATGGGCTTCGTAAGTTAACGCATTAAATTGAGATCAGGCGGCTGGCGTGATCGGCAGTTTTTGCATTGTCACCGGTGCAAAGGCGTGATTCAACGGTCCGTGGCCGTGGCCGGTGCTTACATCGGCTCCCTGCATAATCGCCTGATATACATAGCTGCGTGCCAGTTGCACGGCTTCGTTCAGATCGTGTCCCAAGGCCAGATAACAGGCGATGGCGGACGACAACGTGCAACCGGTGCCGTGCGTATTGGGGCTGTCGATGCGCTTGCTTGCCATGTGCAATAGCGGCTGCCCCGATTGCAGCAAGATATCCACCACTTCGTCGCCGCGCAGGTGGCCGCCTTTCAACAATACCGCTGGCGCTCCCAATTGCATCAAATCGTGCGCGGCGGCAGCCAGCTGCGCCTCGACTTCCAGCGCCCGTCCCAGCAACAGCGCGGCTTCATCCAGATTGGGCGTGACTACGGTCACCAGAGGAAACAATTCCGCCACCAGCACGGCAATGGTTTCCTGGACAATCAAGCGGTCGCCGCTGCTGGCAACCATCACGGGATCAAGCACAACCAGCGGCCAGCGATAACGTTCGATCGCTTGCGCCACGACTCTGACTACTTTCGGATCGTGCAGCATGCCGATCTTGACCGCATCGACGCCGATATCGCTCACCACCGCGTCGATTTGCTGCGCCAGCATTTCGGCCGGCACTGCGTGAATCGCAATCACCCCGCAAGTATTTTGCGCGGTGAGGGCGGTAATGGCGGTCATCCCAAAACACCCCAGCGCCGAAAATGTCTTCAGGTCAGCCTGGATGCCGGCGCCACCGCCGCTGTCCGAGCCGGCAATGCTCAGAACGCGTGGATATTGAAACGGCAGCGGATGCACGATGCGTTGGTCGGAGCTGGATTGTTGGGTCACTTCGGTAATCCTCAGTAGGTAATGCGAGATGGCAAACTTTAATCAGCCATGCACGGTTAGTTTCAGGCGCGACAGGAAGCTTGCGCGGTCGAGCAGCTGCAAGCCATCGAGCAGTTTGATTTGCAGCGAACCCACGCCGCCGTGCGCCTGGACCACTTGCTCTGCGGCCCATTCGCCCACCACGCCGAGATACGCCATGGCAGCCGCAGTGGCGCGCCAGGGGTCGGGCTGGACTGCCGCAAAAGCGCCGACCATTGCGGTGGCAGAGCATCCGACGCCGGTTATTTTGGTCATCCACACGTGACCGTTGGACAAAGTCAGCCAGCGGCCCTGATGGTCCACCACATGATCGTCGGCACCCGAGACGCACGCCACGCCGCGCATCGATGCGGCCAGATTGCGCGCCGCCGTTAGCGCCGCGTCCGAAGAGGCCGAACTATCGACGCCTCTGGTGGCGGCCGATAAACCGGCCACGCTCATGATTTCAGACGCATTGCCGCGAATCACCGTCAAGCTGCCTGCCGCCATCAATTCTTGCAGCGCGCGATTCCGATAAGCGGTGGCGCCCGCTCCCACCGGGTCCAGCACCACCGGGATGCCGCGTGCATTGGCTTTCTGTTGCGCCAGCAGCATCGACCTGATCCAGGCCTGCTCGAGCGTGCCGATATTCAACACCAGCGCGTGCGCAATACCGGCCATCTCGGCCACTTCTTCATGCGCATGCGCCATCACCGGCGACGCGCCCAGCGCCAGCAGGACATTGGCGTTGTAGTTCATCACCACAAAATTGGTAATGCTGTGCACCAGCGGCGCGTTGGCGCGCACTGCTTCGACGTCGGCCCACAGATTTTCTGCCGTAAGGGTTGACGTGGTGGATGTGGTTGATATGGTCGGTGCGCTCATGTCAGGTCTCTCAAGGCAGGATGAAGGTTTTTCCTTAGGTCTTCTGCGCGCATTGCCGCAGCCGGAGAAAAAAGATTATCGCATTGCGCCCGCAAATCAGAAAGTTGTCGGAAGGTTGTCCGAATGCATGTCAAGCTGCCTGCAATTTTGCGGCTTACAATCTGGCGTATTAAAAAACTCAGGCTGAATAGGCTAAATATTATGCTGTACGACAATACATTGCTGTTGCAGATTGCCGCCGACCTGGTCGAACAGGGCTGGTCGCAACAAGACGCTTTTCTGCCGCCAGAACTGGCGCTGGAACTGGCCAGCGAATGCCGCGCGCGTGCGGCGCAAGGGGATTTGACGCCGGCCGGAATCGGTCATGGCGCTGCGCTGGCGGTTCGGGAAGGCATCCGCGGCGACCGGATTCAGTGGCTGGAGGTCGGACAGTCGAACGCCTGCGACCACTATTTGCAGATCATGGAAGCGGTGCGCGTGGAGCTCAATCGGACTCTGTATCTGGGGCTGGAGGATTACGAATGTCACTTCGCCCTGTATCCGCCCGGCGCTTTCTATCAGAAGCATCTGGACCGTTTTCACAATGATGATCGCCGCACGGTATCGGTGATCGTCTACCTCAACGATGCGTGGTTGCCGGAACAGGGCGGCGTCTTGCGTTTGTATCCGGAGCAACAATCCGAGCGGGGCGCGCAAAATTCGCAGGATATCGCGCCGCTGGCGAATCGCCTGGCGCTATTTTTATCCGCCGACATGCCGCACGAAGTGCTGCCCGCGACCCGCGAACGATTGTCGCTTACCGGCTGGTTCAAACGGCGCGCGTAGAAACAAGTTCGTCCGCTAAAATTCACGTTATGCCAACATCAATGTTTTGCTGGAGTATATTTTAATTTAACAATAAATATATGCTGACAATGCTATAAAAATAGTGATACTCCATATTTTTATGAATCGCATTTTATTGTAAAATGTTTCGAGCCTTTCGTGTTCTTCGTGTCTTTCGCGGACAATCCAGACATTAATTTGGTGTATGCTAGCTCGCATGAATAATGAAACCGACATCCAGCTCAGCGGGCCATTCGACGTCACCGATACGGCCGGCCAAACGCGGAAAATCAAAGCGATCCGCATCTTCGATGAAGGCTACGGAATTATCGACGTCTATGTGGATTTTGCCTCGTCGATAGCAGGCCAGCGCCTGTATCAAGATACTGTATTGATCGGACAAGTTCTGGCGCGGCTCCGGCTGCTCGGATATGTCGGGCCGGACTTCGGCCATGGCGATCTTGGCTTGCAAGACGACAAGCTGATCGTGCTGGAAGCGCCGGAAGAGTTCAATGTATTTGCCGCCAGCAAGGGCTGGAAAAATCTTGCCGAAGAATTTCCTGATGACTTTGCCAACGAAGGTTCCAGCGAATTTTCCGAAAATCATCAGGCCGATTCTTCCGCCGGCAGCAGCCAGACCGACTCCGCCTCCAAAATCCAACTGGACGCGCTGATGCGCAAGTTCAAAGCGTAATGACCGGCTTGCCGCTTGAATTTGAGCAAGAGGATGCGCAGGATCACAACGCTCCCACCCAAGAGCCGCGACTGTGGCGCGACAATGGCTGGACGGCGCGCGTCATCAAAAACCAGGACGACGAAGGCTGGGCCGTCGAGATGATCCGGGACGACGAGTCTGAACCGGCCTTGGTCGGCCCCTGGACCATGGGCCGCAACAAGAAAGATCCGAAGCCGCTGGACTCCGCCGCCTTCCGCACCCTGATCAAGACCGCCTCCGAAGTCTTGCGCAGGCACGAGCAACAGTTGCATGCGATGCTGCACAAAAGCGTCGCGGTGACGGTGCGCTCGGCACTGATAACCGTCACGCTGGACATCATTCCGGACGAGGATAATCCTTACGCGCTGCTCTCCGCGCGCGACGAAGACCAGACCCAAATCGCCCAGGTGCAGGTCGCGCCGGACTTCAATCTGAACCGCACCAGCGCCGCAGCATGGGCCGAGGGCGATTTCCGCCGGCCAAGATGACGGGCACCGCAGTTCCAATTCAATAAATTCAACTGGCATCCCTGATAGCTTGCCAAGCGACAAATTCCGCACGCTTGCGCCGGTAACGCACCACGTATGCCTTCACGCAAGCCATTGAACGCGTCCGTGAGCAGCTGGCGCGTCCACTATTTTCTTAGCGCATTGAGTCTGCTGTTCTTTGTCATGCTTGCGCTCTGGCGCGACAAAAAAATCGCACAGTGCGTTATCATTATTAAGCGCCTAGGTCGGGCGTTAAAAAGCTAAAGAAACGTGGTCTGCCCCCCAAGTTACGCCAACAATACGCAAATAATACTCAAGGAGCGTTTCAATGAAGCCACTCACCGCAATTGCGCTTGCTGTCTGCGCAACCCTCGCAGGCTGCGCCTCTTCCGGCGGCATGCAGTCCGCCTCCCAGCCCGCAAGAACCGAAAGTTGCAAAGCCACCTCGGAGCAGGAAATCGCAGCGTTGTTTGACCGCTGGAATCAATCCTTGCTCACGGGCGATGCGCACCAGGTCGCAGCCAACTATGCCGAACGTTCCATTCTGTTACCTACCATTTCCAACCAGCCACGCCTGACCCCCGAGGAAAAAGAGGATTACTTTCATCATTTCCTGGAAAATCGTCCCTCCGGCAAAATAGACCTGCGCAGCGTGGAAATTGGCTGCAACACCGCAGTTGATGCGGGCCTCTACACGTTCACCTTCGCCAAGAGCGGCGCAGTGGTCAGCGGCCGCTATACCTATACCTATCGCTGGGACGGCTCAAAATGGCTGATCACCAGCCACCACTCTTCCGCCATGCCGGAGTCTAAGTAAAGGCCGTAAACCGCACACCGTAGCGCCGTATGCAGCTCCGGAGTGCGGCCATGTTTAATGTCGCGAATAAATATACTGTCAGTGGTATTTTTTTAAGATGCAATGAATATATGCGTAAAATATTGCCTTTAACAATATACCCCATCACATAGTTGATGCAGCAGGGCTGCGCAGAGGCGTAAAAAAGCTGCAAAAAATGCCATCCAATCTGTGCTGGAAACAGCATTGTGCGGCTACCGCGTATGCCGCAAAAATTCACCCATCATGCGCTGGTCAACCTTGATGTTGTCGCTGACATAGCCTTGCATCTTTCCTACGCTGGCACCTGCGGGTTGTCGATTTTGCCCAGCCACCAGGTGAGCAGGTTCATCAGGCTCAACGTGGCTCCGGCAATGGCAACGCCGGTCCACTGCGCATATTGATAAGCGCTGGCCGAAATCAGCGAACCCAGAGCGCCGCCGATAAAATAACTGGTCATATACCCGGCGGTAAGACGGCTGCGCGCCTCCGGCATCAGGCGATAAATCATGGCCTGATTCGTGACGTGAATTGCCTGAACCGCCAGATCGAGCACGATAATTCCAAGCACCAAGGCGGCAATAGAATATTGGCCGAGCCAGATCGGCAGCCAGGAAACCAGCAGTAACAGCAGGCTGACCGAGGTGGTCTGACGGGATTTCCCCTTGTCCGCCAACTGTCCGGCGCGGGTAGCGGCCAGCGCTCCGGCAGCGCCGGCCAGCCCGAACAGGCCGATCGCCGCCTCCGAATAACCATGCGGCGGCGCGGCCAGCAGAAACGCCATCGATGTCCACAGCACGCTGAAATTGGCGAACGACAGCGCGCCCAGCAGCGCGCGGGTGCGCAACGCCGCGTTGCGGCTAAACAGAGAGAAAATCGACGCCAGCAGCTGCGGATAGTTAAGCCCGCTGGCTTCCTTGTAACGGGGCAGTGCGCGCCACAAGATGAGCGCCATGATCACCATCAGGCCGCTGGCGACCCAATAAATCGTGCGCCAGCCGCCGACGGAGGCCAGCGCGCCAGCCACGGTGCGCGCCAGCAAAATGCCGAGCAACAGCCCGCTCATGATGGTTCCCACCACCTTGCCGCGTTGCTGCGGCGCGGCCAGCGTGGCCGCCAGCGGCACCAGAATTTGCGCCACGACGGAGAACAGCCCGGTCAGCGCGGTGCCGGCGATCATCCCGGCCACGCTGGAAGACATGGCCGTAATCAGCATGCCGCCGGCGGACAGCAGCGTCATCAAAACGATGAGGCCGCGCCGCTCGAACATATCGCCCAGCGGCACGATGAACATCAGGCCAAGGGCATAGCCGAGCTGGGCCGCGGTAACGATAAAACCGGCCTGATTGACCGACAGCGCAAACGCGCCGGCGATGGTTTCGAGCAGCGGCTGCGCGTAATAATTGCTGGCAACGGCAAGGCCGGTGGCAACCGACATCAGGACGATCAACGGCTGGCTCAATACGGGATTTTCTGTGTTTTGATGCATTATGCAAATTCTTAAGCTGGCAAAGGACGCAATATTGCCCTTCCTGGCGCATTACTCCAATGATTGATTTTCATGCGATTAATTAATTTCGCATCGATTCAATCCACGAATACATTGCATTGCATCGATGATTCCCGGCTTGCTCATGCCAATTGCGCAATCCGCACCGCTTCGTCCACGCTCAACGCGCTGAAGGATGGCACCGCCAGATCGGTGGGAACGGCCCGTTGCAGCAAGTCGTATACCGGGCTTTTCAGGCGGGCCAGCAGCAGCCGCTTGTTCTGGCTGGTGACAAAGCGATAAAAATCATGCAGTGCCTCCAGGCTGGTGCTGTCCAGATCGGGCGATTCTTCCAGGCTCAGGATGACGCTGTGCACCGCCGGATCTGCGGCGGCGATGGTGCGCTGCGCCTGCTGCATTACGCGTTCGACATTGGCGAAGAACAGCGGCTCGTCGGGGCGCAGGATGAGGATGCCGTCGACCGGTTTGGCTTCTGGATACAGCGTCAAATTCACGAAATCATGCCCTTGCCCGAGCCGTCCCAGCACCGTGATGGTCGATTCTGAAAAACGCTGCAACAGCAACATCAGACTGAGGCCGACGGCGGCCAGCAGGCCATCCAGCACGCCCAGCAACAGTACGCCGATCACGGCCGCGATGATCACCAGCCGATCGCGCCGCCACGCCAGATAAGGCCGGAAGATGGCCGGGTTCAGGGTATGGCTGACCGCATGAATCACGATCGCCGCCAGCACAGGTTCCGGCAGCAGGGCGATGCTGGGCAGGATCGTCAGCACGATGGCAAGCACCACCAATGCGGCGATCCAGCCCGCCAGCCGCGATCTGGCGCCGGCCGCTTCATTGGCCGCGGTGGCGGAATAACCGGCGCCAACCGGCATGCCGTGGAACAGGCCCGACAACAGGTTGGATGCGCCTAACGCCAGCAAGTCCCGGTTCGGCGATACGGTGTCGCCATGCTTGATGGCGAAGCCGCGAATTGAGCCGTATGACTCGGCGTACAGAATCATCACCATCGCGAAGCCGAGTTCGCCCAGCCGCACCCACTCGCTGCGCGACAACAGCGGCAGCGTCGGGGTCGCCAGTTCCAGATGGATGGCGCCGACCAGGCCGACGCCATACTGCGGCAGGTCGAGCCATTTGCTGGCCGCAATGCCGAGCACGATCACGATCAGGCCGCCCGGCATATGTTTGAAACGGGCCAACAGAAACAGCAGCGCCAGCGCGCCCGAACCGACGGCGATGCCGACCAGATTCCAGTGCGCGATCTCGCCTACCAATCCCGACACGAATCTGAGCATGTCGCCGTTGGGCGGATGGACCCCAACCACGCTGGCGCATTGCTTGAGGATGATGATAATCGCCAGGCCGAAAGCAAAGCCGCGCAACACCGGCTTGGCGATGAAATCGGTGATATTGCCCATGCGCGCCAGCCCGGCCAGCAAGAAGAATAAGCCGGTGATCACCACCAGGCCAATCGCCAGCGCCATTCTGAAGCCGGCGTCGCCATTGGCGATCGATGCAGTCGCGGCCGCCAGCACGGCGGCCGATGAGGAAGTGGCGGAAACGATGGCAAAACGGCTGCTGCCGAACAGGCCATAACAGACCAGCCCTGCGAACAAGGCGATCACGCCGGTGTGCGGCGGCAGGTTGCCGATGCTGGCATAAGCCACCGCTTCGGGCAGCAGCAAACCGGCAATCGACAATCCGGCAATCAAATCCTGCCAGCGCGCCTGGCGGCCGGAAATCTGCGGGCTGGTTGGATTGTCCAACGCGCTGGCGCTCTGCTGTTTGGCGCCTGACATGACATGCTCCTGTGATTGAACTTCCCCCGAGTGAGGGGAATGCAAGTGTCAGTATAGGGGCGAGATTATCCGGTCGTGCTTCGAATCCTTGTTTTCCAGATTATTCCTTGGCTTCATGTTATTCCGCCTTGTGATGTGCTACGGCCATCAGTGCCTGAATGGTGATGTTTGGATCAAATCACTTCTTCGTTGTGATAAAGAAACTTGGTAAAATGCAAAGCAATTGCAGTAACGGGTTTCATAGAATATTTGGTACGGTACGAATGCCAGTACATCTCCTGAAAACTAAGCGGCAAGAGTGTTTCATGGGATTTCCCAAACAACGTTATCTGTCACAAGTCCGAATACGCGTCATTGTTGTTCGGACATATCTGCGCCTTTAACGTATTCGTTAGCCATCACTTAGCTCGGGGCGGCGGACGATGAGCCACAATAATCACAGCGTTATTTCCGGGAGTTAAACACATGGATGAAAAAACGTATTTTGAGTACGAGGATGTCAAGGTCACAAACGCTCGCTTCATCACTGGAGGCCAGACGTTCGCTATGAGCAACGTAACGTCAGTCAAGACTTCTGAGCAGAAACCGAAACGCTTTGGCGGGATTCTGGTATTGCTTGTAGGGCTTGGTATCGCGAACCAGTCATTAGTCGTCGGTATCGCTATTGTTGCTGCCGCAGCGTTCTATCTGTACAAGCAGAAGACGATGTACCACGTCATGCTCTCAACTGCTGGCGGCGAAACCAGTGCGCTAAAAACACACCAGCGTGAATACCTGGACAAGGTTGTTGGCGCGCTTAATCAAGCCATCGTATATCGAGGTTAGGCCGTAAACCGCACACCGGAGTGCAACCATATTCAATCTCGAGCATAAACATACTATCAATGGTATTTTTAAATATCCAATGAATGTATGCAGAAAATAGTGCTTTTAACGGCTCTATTCGCGTTAGACGTTGCTATAGAGTGAAGCAAAATATTCAACTTTGCTCGGGATTATTTACGCAGCAACGTCTAACGCGAATAGAGCCCTTTTAACGGCATACCCCATCAATTTTATTTATATGTGGTTTCGTGCCGAACCGTAAAAAACCACAAAAAAAGCCCTGCACAGCGATGCTGTGCAGGGCTTCTCACTTTCAAACTAACAACGCTTTACTGGTTGTTGGGAAAAGCGAACTGCGCGGTTTCGCGCACGCCGCCGGTGGGCCAGCGCTGGGTTACTGTTTTGCGGCGGGTGAAGAAGTTGACGCTGTCGGGGCCGTACATGCCGTTGTCGCCGAAGGCGGAACGCTTCCAGCCGCAGAAGCTGTGATACGCCACCGGCACCGGCAACGGCACGTTGATGCCGACCATGCCGACTTTGATGTTGTCGCTGAAGTAGCGCGCCGCTTCGCCGTCGCGGGTGAAGATGCAGGTGCCGTTGCCGTATTCGTGGTCGTCGATCAGCTGCATCGCTTCTTCCATCGAGCCCACGCGCACTACGCACAATACCGGCCCGAAAATTTCTTCCTTATAGGACTTCATGTCCGGCTTGACGTGGTCAAGCAGGGTGGCGCCGACGAAGTAGCCGTTTTCATGGCCGGGCACCGACAGTCCGCGGCCATCGACTGCGACGGTCGCGCCCTGCTGTTCGGCGCTGTCGATGTAGCCCAGCACTTTGTCGCGGTGCTGGCGCGTGATCAGCGGCCCCATGTCGTTGTTGTTGTCGGTGCCGGGGCCGACTTTGAGTGTGGCCAGCCGCTCTTTGAGCTTGGACACCAGCGCGTCGGCTGCTTCGTCGCCCACTGCAACCGCAACCGAGATCGCCATGCAGCGCTCGCCGCAGGAGCCGAACGCCGCGCCCATCAGCGCGGTTACTGCATTGTCGATATCGGCGTCCGGCATGACGATCGCGTGGTTCTTGGCGCCGCCCAGCGCCTTGACGCGCTTGCCGTTGGCGCAACCGGTGGCGTAGATGTATTCGGCAATCGCGGTCGAGCCGACGAAGCCGATGGCCTGGATGCGCGGGTCGGTCAGCAGCGTGTCGACCGCTTCCTTGTCGCCGTTGACGACATTCAGTACGCCGTCGGGCAGGCCGGCTTCCTTGGCCAGTTGGGCGATCAGCAGCATGCAGCTGGGATCGCGTTCGGACGGTTTCAGCACCATGGTGTTGCCGCAGGCAATCGCGGGAATGGCGATCCACAACGGCACCATGGCCGGGAAGTTGAACGGAGTGATGCCGGCTACCACGCCCAGCGCCTGGCGCTCGGACCAGGAATCGATGGCCGGGCCGACGTTTTTGCTGTGCTCGCCTTTGAGCAGATCGGGCACGCCGCACATGTATTCGACTACTTCGATGCCGCGCTGCAGTTCGCCGGCGGCGTCGTTGAGCACTTTGCCGTGTTCGTCGGTGATCAGCGCGCAAATGTCAGCGACGTGCTGATCGAGCAATTGCTTGAGCTTGAACATGATTTGCGCGCGCTTGCCCGGCGGCGTATTGCGCCATGCCGGGAAGGCCGCTTGCGCGTTGGCGATCGCATGCTCCACGGTTGCTTTGGAAGCCAGCGCCACTTGCTTGGTGGATACGCCCGTTGCCGGGTTGAAAACATCCTGGGTGCGCCCAGTGTCGGCAACCAGTTCGCCGTTGATCCAGTGTCCGATGACAGTCATGTTGATTCCTTGTTTGGGTGATGAGTAGCGCAGGCACACAGGCCTGCACTATTTTAATATCGCATGTTATTCGACAGCCGGCACCGCATGCGCCACTTTGCCCAGCGTCTCGCCCATCAGGCGCAGCTCGTCCGGGGTCGAGATGAACGGCGGCCCGACTGCCACGGTATCGCCGCTGATGCGAAACAGCATGCCTTGGTTTATGCCTTCTTCCAGCACCCGCATGCCGCGCAGGCCGGGTTTGCCGGGGATCGGCTCCAGATCGATCGCGGCGGCCAGGCCGAAGTTGCGGATGTCCAGGATGCCGGCTTGCCCTTTCAATGCATGGAAAGATTCCTGCAATACCGGTTCCAGTGCGCGGGAACGGGCGATCAAGTCATCTTGCTCGATGATGTCGAGTACCGCATTGCCGACCGCTGCCGCCAGCGGATGGCCGGAATAGGTGTAGCCGTGGGAGAATTCGACCGCGTAGTCGGGGCCGTTCATGAAGGCCTGGAAAATCTGTTCGCGCGCGATCACGCCGCCCATCGGCACCACGCCGTTGGTGATCTGCTTGGCGAAGGTCAGCAAATCCGGCGTCACGCCGAGGCGCTGGCAACTGAAATTTGCGCCGAAACGGCCGAAACCGCCGATGACTTCATCGAAAATCAGCAAAATCCCGTGCTTGGTGCAAATTTCGCGCAGGCGGTTTAAATAGCCGACCGGCGGCACCAGCACGCCGGTCGAGCCGGCCACCGGCTCGACGATCACGGCGGCGATGTTGGAGGCGTCGTGCAGCGCCACCATGCGTTCGAGTTCATCGGCCAGATGCGCGCCCCATTGCGGCTGGCCCTGGCTGAATGCCATTTCTTTTAAATTGTGGGTGTGCGGCAGGTGATCGACGCCGTTCAGGGTCAGCGGCGAAAACATCTTGCGGTTGGAGCCGATGCCGCCGACCGAAATGCCGCCGAAGCCGACGCCGTGATAACCGCGTTCGCGGCCGATGAAGCGGGTACGGCCGGCTTCACCGCGGGTGCGATGGTAGGCCAGCGCAATTTTCATCGCGGTATCGACCGCTTCCGAGCCGGAGTTGGTGAAAAACACCCGGTTCAAGTCTTCCGGCGCCATCGCGGCGATGCGGTTGGCCAGCTTGTGCGCCCACGGATTGGCCAGCTGGAACGGCGGACTGTAATCCACGGTTTCCAGTTGTTGGCGCGCCGCTTCGGTAATGCGCGGGTCGCCATGCCCGAGCGCGGTAGTCCACAGCGCAGACAGGCAATCAAATACGCGGCGCCCGTCGGACAGCGTGAAATACGCTCCCTTGGCCTGCGTGATCATTTTTGGATGCTGCTGGAAATAACGATTGGATGTGAACGGCATCCAGTAATGGTCCATCGCGACGTCGGTCATCGTTGGCGGGAAATCAGGGCTGCGCATGTGGGTGTCTCCAGTGAATGGCTGTGCTGCTACTGTATGTCAGTCCGTAGCAATTATATATATACAGTTGGTGCGATTGCCTCTATAACTGTACCTATCCGATGCTGGATACAATTCATTATTTCTGGAGCACGTTTGGAGTACAACCGCAGCATGTTCACCCTCGACCGCACTGCAGATACGCCGCTGTTTCATCAATTGAGCAATGCGCTGCGGCGCGAGATAGACTGCGGCCAACTGAGCATCGGCAGCCGCGTGCCGTCGGTGCGGCTGATGGCGAAACAGTGCGGCGTCAGCCTGATCACGGTGGTCAATGCCTACAACCGGCTGGTGGCCGAAGGTTATTTGCAGCCGCGCCGCGCCAGCGGCTATTACGTCAGCCAGCCCTCGCGCAGCCTGCCGCTGCCGGCCGTCAATCCTTCAATGGCCGGGGTCGCAGTGGATTCGGAATGGCTGGTCAGCCACGTGTTTGCCGATGCGTCCTCGCTGTTGATGCCGGGTTGCGGCTGGCTGCCGGAAGACTGGCTGGAAGGCGAACAGATTCGCCATGCGCTCACCACCCTGGCGCGCAAAAGCGCCGGTTCAATGGTGCGTTACGGCAATCCTTACGGTTATCAGCCGCTGCGCAAGGCCTTGCAAATGGCATTGCATGCACGCGCAATCGAGGTCGATGCCGAGCAGATCATCCTGACCCAAGGCGCCAGCCAGGCGCTCAATCTGTGCGCGCGGCTGTTCCTGAAGCCGGGCGATACGGTATTTGTCGATGATCCGATGTATGCGAACCTGATCGCGATGCTGCGTACCGGAGGCTACCGTGTGGTCGGCGTGCCGCGCACCGTGAGCGGGCCGGATGCGGCGCAACTCGAGCTGCTGGCCGCCAGCCACCGGCCGCGCGCTTTCTTCACCAATACCAGCCTGCACAATCCGACCGGCACTTGCACCAGCATCTCCACCGCGCACCGGATTCTGCGCGCTGCGGAAAACTTCGATTTCCAGATCGTCGAGGACGATATCTTCGCCGATCTGCAGCCGGAGCGCGGCATCTCGCTGGCGGCGCTCGATCAACTCAATCGGGTCACCTATATCGGCAGCTTGTCGAAATCGATCTCGCCCAGCCTGCGGGTCGGCTTCATCGCCTGCAACCGCGATCTGGCCCATGAATTCGCGCAGAAAAAGATGCTGGAAGGCTTGACCAGTTGCGAAATCAGCGAAAAACTGGCATCCATCATCCTGACCGAAGGCCGCCACCGGCTTTCGATCGAGCGCCTGCGCGGCCGCTGCGAGCAAGCGCAGCGCGCGGTCGCAACAGGGCTGGAAAATTGCGGCCTGCAACTGTTTCACCGGCCGAGCGCCGGGATGTTCCTGTGGGCGCGCTTTGCCGGCGCCATCGACACCGCGCAAGTGGCGCAGCAAGCGGCGCAAGAAGCGCTATTGCTGGCGCCCGGCAAACTGTTCGAAACCGCCGACCAGTCCAGCCCCTGGCTGCGCTTCAACGTCGCCCATAGCGATCATGCGCAGGTGTACCGTTTTCTGGAGCGGATCGCAGCCGGCGCCTAGACTAAAACGCGGGCAATAAAAAAACGGACAGCGAAAAGCTGTCCGTTTTTGGGTAATGCCTAATTTATACTTGCGCTTCAGTCTGCAGCAATTGGAACAACTGATCTTTCAGTGCAACGCGTACTTTTTTCAGATTTTCGAGTCCATCATCAGCCAGATTTGCTACACCATTCTCAGCCTGATTGATTGCCTTGTCGGCCTCATCGTACTCATTGAACAGCTTGGCAAAATGCGGATTGCCCAACTTTAACGTATGAATTGCATCCTTGAATTCCGGAAATTCTACAGACAGCGGATGTTGATTTACTTGCATAGGTACTCCTTGGTTGCATCGGAAAAATGTTTCTTCTGAATACTATATTAACCTGAATATCGGACAAGAAAGGGCAAAAATTGCGGTAAATCACGAATGGAACCTGCGTTTATAACCAAAAAGACTTTTACCTGGATGACGCACATAAGCGGGCAACTGCGGCTTCCAGGATAATGCAAACATGCAAACTTACAGCGAGACATGATGCAAAAACTGGATGATATTGCCAAGAAACTTCTCGGCATGCCTTATGAAGCACTGGACGAGCGCACCAAAAAAGTCGCCCGCCATATTGCCGGGCGCAAGCACATTGCCAGAAACGTATCAAAGGAATTCGAGGCCCAGATCACAGTGGGCCAGCGCGCCGCAGATGCGGTGGCGCGCTTCGGCGGCTCCTGGACCTTCATCGGCATCTTCGCCGCCATCATGCTTGCCTGGGTGGCGTTGAACTCCTTCATCCTGGTGAATTACAACAAGAGCTTCGATCCGTATCCGTACATTTTGCTGAATCTGTTTCTCTCGATGCTGGCATCGATTCAGGCCCCCATAATCTTGATGTCGCAGAACCGCCATGCAGAAAAAGACCGGCTCGATGCCGAGCATGACTATGAAGTCAACCTGAAGGCTGAACTCGAAATCATGCTGTTGCACGAGAAAATAGATTTGTTGCGAGAGGGCCAGTGGAGCGAACTATTGGCAATCCAGCAGGAGCAGCTCAAGTTGATCGGGAGCTTGGTCGAGAAGAAGACCGCGGCTGAACCTTCGCAGCCCTAGCAGCGCGTAGCTTGGGCTCCATGCACTTCCCGTTACAGATCGAAATGCTGGCGGACGCGGTCTTCCAGCAGCTGTTTGGCATCGCTTTCGCTAATATTGGCGAGGCGCTTGAAAGTCTTGACTGCCATCGTGCGGAACACGTTCATTACCGACGGATCGAAATGGCTTCCTGTGTCTTTCTCCAGTATTGCCATGGTTGCCTCAAAGCCCATGGGCTCTTTGTAGGGCCGTTTTGAACAAAGGGCGTCAAACACATCGGCCACGGCAAAAATACGCGCCGCCAGCGGTATCGCTTCGCCCGCGAGTTTGCGCGGATAGCCGGAGCCGTTCCATTTTTCGTGATGGCCGGCTACCACCTCGTTGGCGCCGTTGAGCCAGCCGATGCCGTTGACAATGCTCTCGCCCTGTTCGACGTGGGTGCGCATGATGACGAGCTCCGCATCGTCGAGTTTTCCGGGCTTGAGCAGAATCGCATCGGGAATCCCTATTTTGCCCACATCGTGCAAAAAGCTGCCTAGAATCAGCGCCTGCATCGGGCTTCCCTTCAGGCCCATGCGCTCGGCAATGCTGGCAGCGATCCATGCGACCCGGTAATTGTGGGCGCCGGTATCGGAGTCGCGCTTGGCGATGGCGCGGCCGAGCGCTTCCATCATGGAAATACGAGAGTCAAGCACCTCGCGCGCTTTGCGTTCGTTGTCCGCCGACAGATGCACCACCACCGGATACAGTGCGGCACCGCACAGCAAGGATGCCAGGCAGACCATCAGCGCCATGGTCATGGAACTGGCGAAGATTTGCTCTTGTTGCCAGGCTGGCACAATGCGCACGCCCTCGAAGTAGCCGGTAATCGGCAAGTTCATGTCGGTGGCCGAATCGCGCAACGGCACGAAAACCCGCAAGACCCAAGGCCGCGCAGGCAGTTTGATGCTCTCGTAAGACGCCACCGTGTAGTTGGGTGCCCCATGACGGGGTATAGACGATTCAACCGCACGGCCCTCGTCGGTCACTGATTCGGCAAGCTTGCTCCCGCTGCGGTGGTAAATTTTAGCGATCTCAAACAAGCCGCCGGAAATAGTTTTTGCAGCAAGGGCGGCATGTGCAACGGCATCCGGGCCGGTCAGATTGATTGCATCGAAGTGATGCAGTAATCGGTCTGATTCTTCAATGGCCAAAGAAACGATGCTCTGCTCCGTGCTTTCACGCGCGACAAACCATGCCACCGGGCTGGCCAAAGATGCCAGTAAAACGCTGACTGCAGCGATGCGAATAGCGGTACGTTTTTGGAAGGTATTCATCGTCTTGGGTGTTCTTGATATCACCTTGTGTTGCACGCGATTGAAGCATTGGCTGCAAAGTCCTGCATTTAGATGCGCCACAACGCAATCAAGTAATGTATTTCCTTGTGGAAAATATAATCATTATCCGGTAATCGTGAATGTTTCCGGTTAAATGTCGTGCTTCATTTTGCCAATATGTAAAACTATGCGAGTATTTTAATTTATCGCATATTGTATATGCGTAAAACAGCATGTTTTTTGCCATACCCCTGCATGTGCTGGCAGAAGCGAAGGTGCCGCTTCAGCGCCGGTCGTCGGAAGCAAGCAAGATTGTCTTAATCCACGGCAGCAATGCGTAGGCAGGGAAGGCCAGGATGAAAGTCAGGGCAAAATAATAGGCGTAACCCATTTCCTGCGCGCCGATGCCGCCGGCCCAGCCTGCAATCGAACGCGAGAATGCGAAAATCGAAGACAGGATTGCGTATTCGGTAGTGGCGCGGGATTTATCGACGATCGCCATCAGGAATGCCAGGAAGGCGGCGGTTCCCAGGCCGCCGGTGAAGGACTCGATCGCACTCGCGCCATACATCAGAGCCTGGTGCGTGAGCGCAATGTCGGCGCCCTGCAGCGCTTTCGGGACCAGGAAAGCGGCCGCGACATACCCCAGATTAGACAGCGCCTGCCACAGGCCCAACACCCACAGCGCCCGGAAAATGCCGACCCGGTCCGTATACCAGCCGCCCAGAATACCGCCCGCGATCGACAGGCCCAGGCCCAGATTTACCGACACCAAACCAATTTGCGTGTTGGTGAAGCCGCTGTCGACCCAGAACGGCTTGATCATGAATCCGATCGAAGAATCGGCAAGCTTGAAAATCAGAATGAACGCGATCAGCAACAATGCATATTTCCGGTTCAGCAACGACACGATCGCGCCGAATATCGGTCCGCGCGCCGAGACCGTCGATACGGCGGCAGATTGGCCGCGGATGCCGTGCGCAAATGCCAGCGCCGAGAACAGAAGCAGCAACACCGGCGCGCCGCCTTTAAACCACCATGCCGATTTGAAGGGCGCGAGCCATGCGGCGTCGAGCACGCCCAATACCGGCCACAACAGACCGGCGATAAACAAAAACAGCGCGGCGATTAAAATCGGTTGCTGCGCCAGCGCCGTCAACTCATTGCGCACACTGGATGGCGCTTCGCGTTCCGGCCGCGGCGGTTCCTTGGGCGCCAGCAGGCTGACCACGGCAATGACCAAAAACAGGAGCGCGGCCAAACCATACGTTGCGGTCCAACCGGCCTTGTCGGAAAACCAGAGCAGCACGCCGGCCGCCAGCATGCCGACGCGGTAAAAGCCGATCCGAAAGCCGTTGGCCAGGCCCAATTCGCGTTTATCCAACTGCTCGATGGTGTAGCCGTCGATGGCGATGTCATTCGTCGCGGAAAAAGTGGTGAACGCGCCAATCGCAAACCATACCCACGGGCCGAAGCCCGCTTCGCGCGCGCAGACGATCATCACCAATCCCATGCCGATGTCGGCTGCCGCCATCCAGTAACGATGGCGGCGCGTGTAATCGATCAAAGGCGCCCACAGGAACTTGAGGGTCCAGGCCAATCCCAACAAACTCAGCAAACCGATTTTGGAAAGCTCGACGCCTTGCTGACGGAAATAAACTGGAAATAAATCAAAAAACAATCCGAGCGGAAAGCCCTCCGAAAAATACAGCAGGCTGATCCAGAATAATTTGGAACGCAGGATTTTTGGCGGGGCCACAGATTGGCCGGGAATGACATTCATGCTGGATTCTTTTTGCATAAGCGAAACACGGCCAGATTGCCGCGCCAATTGGGCAGGAAGGTTACCGGTTCGCCATCGTGCAGCGCCACGCACTCGATCACTTGCAGCCCGACCTGGCTGGCCAGTTCTTCGAAGTCGTAAATGGTGGCGCAGCGGATATTCGGGGTGTCATACCATTCGTAAGGCAGCAATTTGGAAACCGGCATGCGCCCTCCCATCAGCGCCAGGCGGTGCGGCCAGTAGGCGAAATTGGGGAAGGAGACAATCGCTTCGCGTCCGACCCGGGCGATATCGCGCAAAATCGCTTCCACATTGACCATCATCTGCAGCGACGACAGGCACAGCACGGTATCGAAGGCTTTGTCGGCAAAGATCGCCAGGCCGTTTTCCATGTCTTGCTGGATTACGTCGATGCCGCGTTTGGCCGAAGCCAGTACCCGATCATCGGCGATTTCGATGCCGTATCCGCTGCACTTTTTATCGGTCTGCAAATAATCCAGCATCACGCCATCGCCGCAGCCGACGTCGAGAATGTGCGCGCCCGGCTTGATCCAGTGCGCGATGAAGGCCAGGTCGGGGCGCAGCACGCTGAGTTGGTTGAAATTCATGCGCACTCTCCGGCGATACGGTCGTAATAGGCGCGCACCAGATTGTGGTAGCGCGGATCTTCCAGCAAAAAGGCGTCGTGGCCGTGCGGCGCATCGATTTCGGCATAGGTCACGCGGCGCTTATTGTTGACCAGCGCCTGCACGATTTCGCGGCTGCGCGCGGGTGCAAAGCGCCAGTCGGTCGCAAACGACACCAGCAGAAACTGCGCCTGCGTGTTTTCCAGCGCGCAGGTCAAATCGCCCTTGCACGGGCGCGCCGGGTCGAAATAATCGAGCGCCTTGGTGATCAGCAGATAGGTGTTGGCGTCGAAGTATTCGGAAAACTTCAAGCCCTGGTAGCGCAAATAGGATTCGATCTCGAAGTCGACGCCGAAGCTGAACTGGTAATCGCCGTTACGCAAACCGCGGCCGAATTTCTCGGCCATGTCGTCGTCCGACAGGTAGGTGATATGGCCGATCATGCGCGCTACCGACAGGCCGTTTTTCGGCACTACGCCATGCGCGTAATAATCGCCGCCGTGGAAGTCGGGGTCGGTCAGAATCGCCTGCCGCGCCACATCGTTGAACGCGATATTCTGCGCCGACAGCATCGGTGTGGAGGCAATGATCACGCAGTGCCGCAGCCGCGCCGGATACATGATGCTCCAGGCCAGCGCCTGCATGCCGCCCAGCGAGCCGCCCATCACTGCGGCAAACTGGCTGATGCCGAGCGCGTCGGCCAGCAGCGCTTGCGCATTGACCCAATCTTCCACCGTGACCACCGGGAACGCCGCGCCGTAGGGCTTGCCGCTGGCGGGATTAATGTGCATCGGGCCGGTCGAGCCGAAGCAGGAGCCGAGGTTGTTGACGCCGATGACGAAAAACTTGTCGGTGTCGAGCGCCTTGCCCGGCCCCACCATGTTGTCCCACCAGCCGGCGCTTTTTGGCTGGTCCGCATACACGCCGGCCACATGGTGCGAGGCGTTGAGCGCGTGGCAGACCAGCACCGCATTCGAGCGCGCCGCATTCAGGCTGCCGTAGGTTTCATAGGTCAGGGTGTAATCGGCAATCGTCGCGCCGCTCTGCAAGGCGAGCGCAGCGGCAAAGTGCATGGCTTGCGGGGTAACGATTCCGAGGGAGGACATGTTTAACCTAGAAACGGCCGTCTGCGGTGTTTTGCAAATCGCTGCCGTGAGTCGAAAAAATTTTTAGGAGCCTGTCGGGCTTCGATTCCCTAAGCCCGACAGGCTCCTAAATACAAAAAGCCCGATAGCAATCCGCTGATCGGGCTAAATTATCGCTTGTTGATGTCTGCAAGCAGCTTTAGCCGTATTTGGATGGGTTTCCCCCTGCGCCCGCAAGCTGACATCAAATCGGCGCAACGCCAACAAGAATAACCAACTCTGCCGGGATCGTCAAACCTGCGGGGATCGTCAAACGGTGGCCGGCGCATCGGCCAGTTGGCTGATCATCTGCTTGATGGCGGCGGGGTCGTCGCTACGCAGGATTTTCTTGACCAGCGGCGTGATGCGCTCCAGGTCGCATCCCAGCACCTCTTGCTTGACCGACAGCAACATCGAGGCCGGCATCGACAGTTCGCGAAAACCCATGCCCAGCAGCAGCCGGGTCAGTTTGGTGTCGCCCGCCATGCCGCCGCAAATCGAAACCGGGATTTCGGCCTTGGCGGCAGCCGCCGCCGTCATCGCCAGCAGCAGCAGCACGGCCGGGTGCAGCGGGTCATACAGATGCGCGACTTCGTGATCCGTGCGGTCGATCGCCAGCGTGTACTGGATCAGATCGTTGGTGCCAATCGACAGGAAATCCATGTGCCGGATGAAGGTCGGCAGCGTCAGCGCCGCCGCCGGAACTTCGATCATCGCGCCGATCTTGATCCCGGCATCGAACTTCCGACCGGCCTTGACCAGTTGCGCCTTGGCCTGGTTGATCATGGTCAGGGTCTGGGTCACCTCGAAGCTGTGCGACAGCATCGGGATCAGCAGCTTGACCGGACCGAAAGCGGAGGCGCGCAGGATCGCGCGCAGCTGGGTCAGGAACAGTTGCGGTTCGGCCATGCAATAGCGGATCGCGCGCAGCCCCAGCGCCGGGTTGGTCGCGCTCTGCTCGAAGCCGTCCAGCCGTTTGTCGGCGCCGACATCGAGCGTGCGGATCGTCACCGGCCGCCCTTTCATCGCGCGCACCGCGCGCCGGTAGGCGTCGAATTGCTGCTCTTCCGATGGCAGCGTGCTGGCGTGCCCCATGAACAGGAACTCGGAGCGGAACAGGCCGATGCCGCTGGCGCCGACTTCCATCGCCCCCGCACAATCTTCCGGCAATTCGATGTTGGCCAAGAGCGTCACGGCGGTGCCGTCTATGGTGACGGCCGGAGTTTTCTTGAGCTTGCTGAGTTTTTTGCGATCGCGCTGGATTTTGGCCTGCATGTCGCGATACTGGTCCAGCATCAGCTGGCTTGGGTTGACGATCACGACGCCGGAGTCGCCATCGATGATCAGCCAGTCGTCCTGTTTGATCAGGGTCGAAGCATTCGACAGGCCGACGGCGGCCGGCACGTCCAGACTGCGGGCCACCAGAGCAGTATGCGAATTCTGGCCGCCGACATCGGTGACGATGCCGCTAAAGGCGCGATTGCGAAACTGCAGCATGTCGGCCGGCGAAATGTCATGCGCAACCACGATCAGGCGCGCCTGCGCTTCGTCGCCATCGTCAAGCGCCGGCAATATCTGGGCGGTGCCGGTCAGTACTTTCAATACGCGCTCGGCAACTTGCTGGATATCGGCTTTGCGGGCGCGCAAATAGCTGTCTTCGATCTCGTTGAACTGGGCCACCAATCCATCGATCTGCGTCACCAGCGCCCATTCGGCGTTGTAGTGGCGGCTGCGGATGATATCGAGCGGCGCTTCCGCCAGCATCGGGTCGGACAGGATCAGAATATGGATATCAATGAACGCGCCCAGTTCGGCCGGCGCTTCCACCGGCAGCTCTTCCCAGATGGTGCGCAGCTCCTGATGCACGACGGCAAACGCATTTTGCAAGCGCCGTACTTCGGCTTCCACCTGCGTCTGGCCGACCAGATAATGTTTTACGTCCAGCGCAGCGGGCGTGAGCAAGTGCGCGCGGCCCACGGCAATGCCGCGGGAAACCGGAAAGCCGTGGAGCGAAAAAGATGCCATTGGTGTTGGTCTGCGTGGTTTTAGTGATGTGTTGCGCCGGCATATAAATTACCGGCGAAGTCACCGGCGCAATCGCCGGCGGTCCTTCTGGCGCGTTCTAGCTTACTTGCTTTTTACGTGCTTATTACTTGTTTTTTATATACCTATTACTCGCCTTCGTCGAATTTGTCATTGACCATGGTTGTGATCGCCTGCAGACATGCGTCTTCATCTTCGCCGTCGATTTCCAGCGTCACTTTGGCACCTTTACCGGCCGCTAGCATCATCACGCCCATGATCGATTTGCCATTCACGCGGCGGCCGTTGCGTGTCAACCAGACTTCGCTGTGGAATTTGCCGGCCAACTGGGTCAGTTTGGCCGAGGCCCGGGCGTGCAGCCCGAGTTTGTTGACGATTTCGATATCTTGCTGGATCATTTTTTATTGTGGAGAAAGGCGAATACGATTATCGACGCGGACTGCGCCACTCTGACCGCCCGCCAGCGCCATTTCGACCACGACATCGAGCGTGTCCTGGCGATAAGTCAGTGCGCGCAGCAGCATCGGCAGGCTGATGCCGGCAATCACATCGATGTGCCCCGGCAGACTGAGTTTGTTGCAGCAATTGGAAGGGGTCCCGCCCATCACGTCGGTGATCACCAGCACGCCGGAGCCGTCGTCCAGGCGCGCGATGGCGTCCTGCGCTAGGCGCTGGACTTCCAGCGGGTCCTGATCGGCCAAGACATCGATCGCCTCGATCCGATCGGGCCGGCCATGGAACACATGGGCGGCAGCTTCGATAAAAGCCTGGCCCAGCGGTGCATGCGTCAAGAGCAAAATTCCAACCATGGATATATTATTTAATACGGGAGTATGATTAAAAAACCGATGATTTCCGCCTAATTATACTGCGTCCTGAAAAATACCCCAGGTCGTCAATATCGTGTCGGGAAGCGCATCAGGCCGCCTGTTCCAGCGCATCGATGAACATCGCCGCCACGTTGAAGCCTTGCTGCTGCCGGATTTCCTGGAAGCAAGTCGGGCTGGTGACATTAACTTCAGTCAGATAACCGCCGATCACATCCAATCCTACCAGCAACAAGCCGCGCTGGAACAGAATCGGCGCCAGTGTTTCGGCGATTTCGAGGTCGCGCGCCGACAGCGCTTGCGCCACGCCGAGCCCGCCGGCGGCCAAATTGCCGCGCACTTCGCCGTTTTGTGGGATGCGCGCCAGCGAAAATGGCACCACCTTGCCGCCGATCAGCAGAATGCGTTTGTCGCCCTGCGTAATTTCCGGGATGAAGCGTTGCGCCATGATGGTGCGGCGGCCGTTATCGCTCAACATTTCCAGCACCGTGCCGAGATTCTGGCCGTCGGGTCCGATGCGAAACACGCCGGTGCCGCCCATGCCGTCGAGCGGCTTGAAGATCACATCCTGATGCGCGACGTGGAACGCCCGCAGCCGCGCCATGTCGCGCGACACCAGAGTGGGCGCGATGAATTGCGGAAAATGCGCAATCGCCAGCTTTTCGTTATGGTTGCGAATCGCCTGCGGCTGGTTGACGATGCGCGCGCCGGCCTGCTGCGCCAGCTCCAGCAGATAGGTCGCGTACACGTATTCCATGTCGAACGGCGGGTCCTTGCGCACCACGATCACATCATACGTATCCAGTTGTTGCGGCGCGCGTGGCTCCAGCCGATACCAGTCGGCAGGGTCGCCGGTCAGCGTGACCGGCGCGACGTTGGCTACCACCACGCCGTCGTCGAGCGCCATGTCGGCCGGCTCGAACGCATGCACGCTGTGGCCGCGCTGCCCGGCCTCGATCATCATCGAATAAGTGGTGTCTTTGTAAGTCTTGAAAGTGTCGAGCGGATCGGCGAGGAAAGCGATTTTCATGGGGTTCCAGAATTATTTATACGACGCAAAACAATGTTTTCAGTAGCGTAGGCCTCCGTGCCTGCATTGGGTTGCAGGGCGCAGGCACGGAGGCCTACGCTACTGTGTAAGTTAATGAACTAATAAATCAATAGATTTCCGGGTTGGGATCGGTGCGTTCCAGCTCCAGCGAGGCCGCCAGCAAGGCCAGGCGCGCCACCACGCCGTACATGTAGAAGCGGTTCGGCGAGGCGGTGCCGGGCTTGGCCGACAGGTCCGGCAAGCTGTGTTGCTGCTCGAACGCCAGCGGCACGAAATGCGCGCCCGGCGCATTCAGGTTTTCGTTGATGCCGCGCTCGGCGTGGACCCGGTAGAAGCCGCCCACCACATAGCGGTCGATCATGTAGACCACCGGCTCGGCCACCGCTTCGTTGATGTTCTCGAACGAATGCACGCCTTCCTGGATGATCACGTCGGATACTTCCAGCCCTTCCTTGACGACCGACATCTTGTTGCGCTGCTTGCGGTTCAGACCGACGATTTCGCTGGCGTCGGTGACGGTCATGATGCCCATGCCGTAGGTGCCGGCATCGGCCTTGACGATCACGAACGGCTTGTCCTTGATGCCGTATTCCTTGTATTTCTTGCGAATCTTGGCCAGCAGCGTGTCGACGCTGGCGGCCAGGCAGTCTTCGCCGATGCGCTCGTGAAAATTGATGTTGGCGCACTTGGCGAAATACGGGTTGATCATCCACGGGTCGATGTCGATCAGCTTCGCGAATTTCTTGGCGACATCGTTATAGGCGTCGAAGTGGTTGCTCTTGCGCCGCACCGCCCAGCCGGCGTGCAATGGCGGCAGCAGCGTCTGCTCGTGCAGGTCGGCCAGGATCGGCGGCAGGCCGGCCGACAGGTCGTTGTTGAGCAGAATCGTGCAGGGATCGAAATTCTTCAGGCCGACCCGGCGTCCGTTATGGGTGCGCTCCAGCGGCTCCAGCATCAGCGTGGTGCCGTCCGGCAGTTCGATCGGGGTCGGCTCGGTGACATCCCCGGCCAAGGTGCCTAAGCGCACGTTCAGGCCGGCCTGGTGGAAAATCTGGATCAGCCGCGCAACGTTTTGCAGATAAAAGGTGTTGCGGGTGTGGCGCTCGGGAATTAGCAGCAGGTTTTTCGCGTCCGGACAATATTTCTCGATCGCAGCCATCGCCGCCTGCACCGCCAGCGGCAGCATTTCGGTGGCGAGGTTGTTGAAGCCGCCCGGAAACAGGTTGGTATCGACCGGCGCCAGCTTGAAGCCGGAGTTGCGCAAATCGACCGAACAGTAAAACGGCGGCGTGTGCTCTTGCCATTCGAGCCGGAACCAGCGCTCGATGGCCGGGGTGGCGTCCAGAATTTTCTTTTCCAGCTCGAGCAGAGGGCCGTTCAGGGCGGTGACGAGGTGCGGGACCATATAAAACCTTTTTCTTGTCTGATGCGAAGTGTGAATTGTGCAGCGCGTGTATTGCAGTGCATCTGTGTTGCAGTACATGAATGCACTGATTTTATCGGGAATCCAACTTTTGCGCGTATGCCCCCATGCAGGATTGCGTGACATCAATGCTATTTTGGGATAGGAGGCGGGTTTGTCAAGGCTGTCGTCGAGGTGCCGGCGCGAACTGCGCCGCAGCCAATGTACTGGATATTGTATTTTGCGTTGCCGCACTATTTATATGCGGCAACACGGGTGTTTTTTGCCATACTCCCCACTATTTTTTTGAATAACGGGCGCCGATTGCGGGCCGGATAGGGCGCTAAAATATATTGCACCGGATTTGATGCCTCGCAACACGGCGCCGCCTCAGGCACCTATAGTCCAATGTCGTAGCAATCAGGCTGGCGCCGGCGACCGGCCGCCAGGTCAGACATGAGGGCGTTGCAATGAAATGGACCGCAGTTGCGCTGTATCTGCTATCGATCGCCTACCTGCATTTTCGCGGCACGGTGCGGCTGCCGCTGTTGCGCCAGCTGCTCGACCACTCGTCGCTGATGGCACCGCTCAATCTGCTGATGTATGCGCTGTCGGACGTGCCGGCGACGACTTACTTCAAACTCGGCCAGTTCAGAGAGTTGCAATTACTCCAGGACAACTGGGAAACCATTCGCGCCGAGGCGCTCCACCTGAGCAGCCTGCAAAAGATCCGCGCCGCGCAAAAAAACGATGACGCCGGCTTCAATTCCTTCTTCAAGAACGGCTGGAAACGCTTCTACCTGAAATGGTATGACGCCAGCCATCCGTCGGCCGCGGCGTTATGCCCGAAGACCGTCGCGCTGCTGCGCCAGTTGCCCAGCGTCAAGGCCGCGATGTTCGCCGAACTCGGCCCCGGCGGCAAACTCAACCCGCACCGCGATCCGTTCGCCGGCTCGCTGCGCTACCACCTTGGCCTCGTCACGCCCAACGACGACTGCTGCTTCATCGAAGTCGACGGCCAGCGCTACAGCTGGCGCGACGGCCAGGCCGTGGTGTTCGACGAAACCTTCATCCACTGGGCTTACAACGGCAGCGACAGCAACCGCATCATCCTGTTCTGCGATATCGAGCGTCCGATGCGCTGGCGCTGGGCCCAGGCCATCAACCGCTGGCTCGGCAAGACCATGATGACCGCCGCCAGCTCGCCCAACGACCACGGCGACCAGACCGGCGCGATCAATAAACTGTTCCGCTTCGTCTGGTTGGCCGGCCAGTACCGGCGCAAGCTGAAAAACTGGAACCGGCGGCTGTACTACGTGATTAAGTTTGGCTTGATTGTGGGCGTGGCGGCGCTGATCGTGCTGCTCTGAGCAAGCACTTGAAGCGCTGCCGGGAGCTTCGACTTCCCTGGGCAAAATGGGAGCGCGCCCGGCGCTGCTGCGCGCCGATGCGATCGCCATCATGGTTTTTGTTTCAGCAGGATCAGGCCGCAATTTTTATCTCCGGCGGCTGTTCCCGATCCATCAATTTGTTAAATAGATAAGCGACATCCACCGCCTGAATCAGCAATCGGCCTTCATTGGCCTTGATAACCTGCGCCACCAGCATGCCGTCGGCGTGGCCGGCAAATGGGGTCGGAATGATCTGCTCCGGATTGAACTGCGGCACGCCATGCAGCTCGCCGACCAGCAAGCCGAGCGTCTGATCGCGGTAGCGCACGATGATGACCTGGCTGCCGCTGTCGATCACGGAAGGCGTGCCGCGGATCAGATGGCCGAGATCGAACACCCATACGAATTTTTCGCTTTCGTTGTCACGCTGCGGCGCTAGCAAGCCTATGCGCTCGGCGCGGCCATCCATCGACACCGGCGACACTTGCGACGCCGGCAAGGCTTCCATCGCAAACTCCGCCGGCAGCGCGAACAAGGCTCCATCGATAAAGAAAGTGGCAAACTCGCGGCCGTTGGTTTGCGTAAAATCAGCCGTCAGGGCGGTGTCGGCCCCGGCGCCAACCCCGCTGCGTTCGCGCACTGCGCCGAAGGTATCGAACACCACCGCCAGCACATCTTCGCGGTAACCATCGGAGACCTTGAACTCGCGGTAACCGCAGGATGCGGTGCAGCCCAGAATCGCGTAATGGCCATCGTGGATCACGATGCGCGAGGCGCTGGCCCCGTTCGGCAGCGCCAGCAAGGCGGCGTCGATTTCCAGGCGCGTGCCGACCGGGCGGCTCGGGTCGGTGCTGGAAATTACGATGCCCTGGCGATCGACGAAGAAGGCGGTGCTGTCTTTCTTGCCCGCCAGCCCGCCGCGCAGCATGGCTGAAAATTCAGCCGCGGCGTCAAACACAATGCCGATGCCGCCGACTACCTGCCGCTCATCCTCGGGAGCGCGAATCGCCGCATGGTAAATATAGGTCGGCGCAGCGCCATACAGCGGCGTCGGCGCAAAGGGCGAGACGTGATAATCCTGCTCGGTGCGCAGCGCGCGCACCTGTTCCAGCGTCGCGGCGTCGATGCTGGTGCCGATCACCGAAGCGCCGTCCTGCTCAGGATGGGTGCAGGCGACGATGCAGCCGCTGTCGTCGTAGACAAAGATGCGGGCGTACACCGTGTACAGGCGATTGATATATTCCAGAATGCTGTTGATGCGGGAGGTGGTTTCCCAATCGCGCTGCGGCGCTGCGAGCGCAGCCCGCAATTCCGGCGCCAGCGCCCACCAGCGACAATCATCCGCGCGCTCGTATAAATTGCGATCCAGCAGGTCGACCAGCAGATGCGAGACGAACTCGGCATCGCGCAGGCTGGACGCCAGCACGGTCTGGTACAGGTCGTTGATGGATTGGGTAAATAGCGCGTTGCTGCGGGCGCCGGTTTCGCTGATCTGGTCCAGGATGGTTTTCAGTTTCAGCAGCTCGTCGTGCTGCCCGGCGGTCATCACCTGGCCGTTCCAGACTACGCGCCGGATCGTTTCTGCGGCAGTCATGATTTCATACAGCGGCGGGCAAAACGATTGCGCGTGCGACAACAGCCCGTCGGAAACCGCCGGGTCGAGCGCCGCCAGCGCATTGCTGCGGCCGCCGGTAAATGCGACTTCGACCGGAATCATGACTTGCCCCTTCCAGCCGTTTGGCCCCATATAGCCTTGATAGCCGACGGCGGCAAAGGTCTGGACCAAATATTCGCGGCCGCCCAACATCATCAGTTCGGGCGCTGCATTCTGATTGACCGGCACCTGCGCGCCGAGCGGAATCCAGAGCGGATCTGCGCTTTCGATGACGCGATTGTCGCCATCCAGCAGCAGCATGTTCGAGCGCCCCGCAGGATCGCGATGCGAGTGAAAAATGCCGGCCATTTCCTGCTCGAAGTTAAAGCACAGGCACAGCACGCCGACGGCGACGCCGGTGTCCGGATGCAGCATCCGGCGCGAGTAAATCAATGCCTTCTGCTTGCCTGGACGCAAGTCGCTGGCGCGAAAAGTTTCGACATAATTGTCCGACGCCAGCGTCAGCGCAAGCAGCGCATCGGCGCTGCCTTCCAGCGGCGTGGCGTCGTCAATCTGCACCAATACATTGCCGGCGACATCGAGCAAAATTATCTCGTCGTAGACCGTGTATTTGCTGCGGTAGGCGCGCAAGCGGGCCCGGATCATATCCTGGTTTTCATGCAGCCCGGCGGCGAACGCGCACAGCGCGTTATCGGTGGCGAGAAAGCCGACGTCGGCGGTACGCTCATACAGATTGCGCACCACGATGTCGATCACGTACTGGGCCTTGGTGCCGATTTCGCTCTGCACTGTGGCCACTTTTTCGCGCACCAGGCTGGCCACCAGTTCCTGCTCCAGACGGTTGAAACCGGCGCGCGTGGCGGCCATGGTCGGCAGGATGGCTTTGGCTTCCAGCGGACAATTCATCTTGGCCGAGGCTTCGATGATGCGCCACATCAGGTTCAGCTCGTGCAGCGATTGCTCGCAACGGATCACGTCGCGCATGTAGGGCAGAAAGGTGTCGATCTGAAGCTGGGCGGTGTGATGCATTTTGCGCATCCTGTGAAAGAGAGTGCAGGTACCAGGCAATCAACGCAATAGGTTGGACATGGCTTGCGAAAAATGAATCAATCGGCGGGTGCGCGCGGCGCATCCGCCTGCGAATATATTTTGCGCCGCCTGGTATATATACCAGGCGGCGTATTTATTGATGTCGCAATTGATTTATGCGGTGAATGCCATATTTATGGGCATACTCCCGTTTTTTTATTGCATCCAGCGGCGCGGCCGGTATTGTGCCGGGCCGCTGGATGCAATCCAGTCAAATCAATAGTGATACGCCGATTCGCCGTGGCTGGTGACGTCCAGGCCTTCGCGTTCGGCGTCTTCCGCCACCCGCAAGCCAAGCACCATATCCACCAGTTTGTAGGCAATCACCGACACCACGCCGGACCAGATGACGGTCAGCAGCACAGCCTTGGCCTGGATCGCGACCTGGCTGGCGATCGAAAACTCGGCTGCGCCGGTGCCGCCCAGCGCCGGCGCAGTGAATACGCCGGTCAGCAGCGCGCCCAGGATGCCGCCGATGCCGTGGACGCCGAACACGTCAAGCGTATCGTCAGCGCCGAGCATGCGTTTGAGGCCATTCACGCCCCACAGGCAGAGCACGCCGGCCAGCAAGCCGATCACGATTGCGCCCATCGGGCCCACCGTGCCGCAGGCCGGGGTGATTGCCACCAGGCCGGCAACGCAGCCGGAGGCCGCGCCCAACATCGACGATTTGCCTTTCGACAAAGCTTCGCCGGCAATCCATGACAGAGTCGCCGCGGCCGGCGCCAGCAAGGTGTTGATCAGCGCCAGCGACGCGCCCGAAGTGGCTTCCAGATTGGAGCCGGCATTGAAGCCGAACCAGCCGACCCACAACAGCGAGGCCCCGACCATGGTCAGTGTCAGCGAGTGCGGCGTCATCGATTCTTTGCCGAAGCCGATCCGCTTGCCGACCATGTAAGCGCCGATCAAGCCCGCCACCGCGGCGTTGATATGCACCACGGTGCCGCCGGCGAAGTCGATTGCGCCCATTTTGAACAGCAAACCTTCGGTAAACCAGACCATGTGGGCGATCGGCAGATAGCTGAAGGTGAACCAGATCGCGGCGAACAGCAGCACCGCGCTAAAGCGGATGCGTTCGGCGAAAGAGCCGACGATCAGCCCGCAGGTGACGGCGGCAAAGGTGGCCTGGAATGCGATGAACACGAACTCAGGGATTTTTACTCCGGCAGTAAATGTGTCCGCCAGAGAATCCTTGCCCACGCCCAGCAGAAACAGCTTGTCGAAGCTGCCGATAAACGCATTGGTGCCGGAAAACGCCAGGCTGTAGCCGTATGCGGCCCACAGGATAACGATCAGGGAAAACACCACGAACACCTGCATCAGCACCGACAGCATGTTCTTGGCCCGCACCAGGCCGCCGTAAAACAGCGCCAGGCCGGGAATCGTCATCGCAATCACCAGCACGGTGGCCGTCATCATCCAGCCGGTATCGCCCTTGTCGACGGTGGCCGCCACCACTGCGGCCACCTCGGTTGCGGCCTGCGCCCCCGACGCCGCCAGCAGGGCGATCAGCGCCCCAAATCCTGCATGTATTTTTTTCATCTGGATTCCCCTTCGCTTGTCTATTTGCTTAACGTGTTTAATTTGAAATGCGTTAAAGCGCGTCCTGGCCGGTTTCGCCGGTGCGGATACGGATGACTTGCAACAAATCCTGGACAAAAATCTTGCCGTCGCCGATTTTTCCGGTGCGCGCCACTTTTTCGATGGCTTCGATAACCTGTTCCACGATGGCGTCATCGACGGCCGCTTCGATCTTGGTTTTCGGCAGGAAATCGACCACGTACTCGGCTCCGCGATACAGCTCCGTGTGGCCTTTTTGGCGTCCGAAACCCTTGACTTCGGTGACCGTGATGCCATGCACGCCGATATCCGACAAGGCTTCGCGCACCTCGTCGAGTTTGAAGGGTTTGATGATTGCAGTAATGATTTTCATGGGAACCTCGATTGGGCTGGGTGAAATAAACTGTTTCAAACCATCATTAGCAGAACTCGTGCCAGCTCCCTGAGGTATGATTTTGGCTGGCTTCCAAACGGGATGCCTGCCTGGCCCAAGCCCCATTGCGCACCATTGATGGGCGCTTGTGCCAACATCGATCCACCATTGCACCAAAATTGTGCGCTTGCCTACGATAGGAAACATCATGAACAAAGGCAATTTTTTGAACGACTTCCAAAACAAGATCAACCAGGTGCTGGAAAATTCGCCGGCCAAGGGAATGGAAAAGAATGTCAAGGCCATGCTCAACCAGGGCTTTGCCAAGATGGACCTGGTCACGCGCGAAGAATTCGACATTCAGACCCAGGTGCTGGCTAAAACCCGCGCCAAACTGGAGGCGCTGGAAACCCGCGTGGCCGAACTCGAAGCGCAACTGACCAAATAAGCGGATGAGTCTGGCAGTCCTGAAAAGCCGCGCACTGACCGGCATGCACGCCCCGGAAGTCACCGTCGAGGTGCATCTGGCCAACGGATTGCCGAGTTTTACGATAGTCGGTTTGCCGGAAACCGAGGTCAAGGAATCGAAGGACCGGGTGCGCGCCGCATTGCAGAATGCGCGCTTTGAATTCCCCGCCAAACGCATCACCGTCAACCTCGCGCCGGCCGATCTGCCGAAGGAATCCGGCCGCTTCGACCTGCCGATTGCGCTCGGCATCCTGGCCGCCTCCGGCCAGATTCCGGGCGATACGCTGGACCAATACGAGTTCGCCGGCGAACTGTCGCTGTCCGGCGCGTTGCGCCCGATTCGCGGCGCGCTGGCGATGACTTTCGCGATGCACAAGAATCGCGCAGGCGGTCGCCAGCGCGCCTTCATCCTGCCGCGCGCCAGCGCCGATGAAGCCGCGCTGGTGCGCGATGTGACGATATTACCGGCCGATTCGCTGTTGCAGGTATGCGCCCACTTCGGCGCATCCGACGCCGATGCAAGGCTAAAGCCGCATGTGGTGAGTGCGCTGGAGATGCGGCCCGAATATCCGGATTTTGCCGAGGTAAAAGGGCAAGTGCAAGCCAAGCGGGCGCTGGAAGTGGCGGCCGCCGGCGGTCACAGCGTGCTGATGGTCGGCCCGCCGGGCACCGGCAAGTCGATGCTGGCGGCACGCTTTCCCGGCATCTTGCCGTCGATGACGGAAGACGAAGCGCTGGAATCGGCCGCCGTGCAATCGCTCACCAGCGGCTTCTCGATTGACCGCTGGAAAGTGCGGCCCTATCGCGCCCCCCATCACACCGCTTCCGGCGTGGCATTAGTCGGCGGCGGCTATTAATTCCAACAAAAAATTAGACTGTATATCGCTACTCTGTACTGAATATTGCTGACTTGTACTGCTATCCGTGGCTACTGAGCCAAGTTTTCTAGCATATCTTTGGGGGATCGTCTGCAGTTCCGCCACAAAAAGCAATCGTTGAGTAAGCGTAGTAAAGAGTCAATTAATCTTATCTCGGAAAATATGTTTGACATTCAACAGCCACATACACCATGGGTTCCGTTTGTTTATATTGTTGACTCTCCTTCAGATGCGGATCTTTTCAATGGTTATAGCATCGGCATGGGCCTCAGGGACGCGCTCACAGCCATCAGAGTTCCTTGTTTCTATCAATGGCTACAAGCAAAAGAGCATTTGAGGAGGCATTTCGGCACAGGCTCCAAGAAAGCGTAAATAGAATGTAATCAGGGCAATCAAATGCATATCCCTTCATCCATTTATGCATGCACGGAAACTATGACGGCATTGGCCTGACCGATGGAACATTCTTAAATTGGAACGAATTGAGAATGATTTTAATTGAGCATAACCACATTAAGGGTTTTGACCCGTTTGTATGCATGGCGTCCTGTGAGGGCATCAAGGCCACAAGTATGGCTCATGCATTTGATAGCGCTTTCAATTTCCTTATCGGGAATACTGGCAAGGTATTTCAGGCCGACCTTACGGTCGGATACCTCGCTTTTTACAATCATCTCTTCTTTAAGACCGGTACCAGCATTCCGTCCGCGGTCGAGGCGATGAAGGCGGCTTCAGGAGATTCAAATTTTTTTTACGCCGAAGGTAAGAAAATCAAAGAGCAGCAACTACTAGAAATGCGATCCTCAATTCCATATGGCTCAAATTTTGGAAACATATGAGAACGTTTATCAATTTCGCGCTGGTGTGATCGATCCAAGATCCATAACCAAGGAAAATTATGACGCATTCAATCTCGATTATTGTCGCCAAAGAGGAGAGTCCATTCCAGGTACAGGATCGATGTTTCTGCTGCAATAAGGAATTGGCGAGTGCAATTGATGGCTCAATAGTTTCATATGATGCTTGGCCTACGCCAGAAGCTTTAACTCGGGTGATGATGCATCGTGACTGCGCATTTGCCATGGCGCAGCGAATAATCTGCGACGCTTGGCCCAATCGCCGTGCTGGTGATGTTTTGATGAATAACGACCGCTAGGCCAAAGAGAAAATGTGATGTCAATAGTTGATACGCCTGTTCCAATTGGTATGCTGCCAGAATCAGCGGTGTACCTTTTAGCTGTTATTGAAGTAAAGCGAGAGGATCGAATACTTTGCCAAGCAATAGGTTGCGGCCATTCGGTCTTCAAGCGTATCCATATAATGAAAGTTGATAATGCATTTAAAGTGTTGGGCTCGCAATGCTTTAAACGCTTGTACGGGCACTTAGGCAGGGATGTGTCAACGCCCAGATATGGATCTTCAGATGGAATGTGTTTGACCGATGATGAACGCCTAGTGCTGCTTGATAACACGGAGCGGTTCATCGCAAAGCTAGAGGCGGCGAGGCTTGAGGCCGAACTCGCAGATGCTCAGCACCTAGAAGACGAGCAGGAACGTCTGAAGAAGCTTGCAGCGCTTAACATGGATCGGATAAGGGTTCCCGACATTTTTTCGGACAACGCAACTTACAAGACACCACAACATCTTCCGTTTGATGACGGCGCCGCAATGCGTTGGATGTGGGTACGTTCGCTCGTTGAAGGTCGTAGCAGGATCGAGCAATATATTTCCAGCGATAAGAGAACCGGTGAGAAGGATCTGATTATCAGATATTTCGGAGGTGGCTCGCGGTCTGATCCTTGGGCATTTTCTCTTAATCTGAAACACCGCCATTCTATACCGATGGAAATAACACTTAGTATTTTGCATGAATTTGCACTTATCGAGTTGCCGCCTGTTTGTGTAACAAGAGTTGAAGGTCTCGCGCCACAACAATAGATCGGGAAAATATGAGTTACTCAGCAATTGTTTATAAGGCAATGATCGCATCTCCAAGTGATGTCGGCCCAGAAAGAGGAGTCATCCGAGAAGTCCTTAATCAGTGGAACTATGTCCATTCAGATAGTCGGAGTATTGTACTGATGCCGATAGGTTGGGAAACACATTCTTCGCCAGAGATGGGAGATCGGCCGCAAGCAATTCTTAACAAACAAATATTGTGCGATTGCGATTTTCTAATTGGCGTTTTTTGGACTCGAATTGGCACCGCAACGGGCGAGTATGCAAGCGGCTCAGTCGAGGAAATCGAAGAGCATTTGAAAACGGGAAAGCCGACTATGCTCTACTTCTCAGCTGCACCAGTTGTGTACGATAGCGTTGACCCTACACAGTATGAACAGCTCAAACAGTTCAAAGAAGCATGTCGGATTCGTGGAATCTATGAAGAATACGACGACCTGGTGGACTTTAGGAATAAATTTGATCGGCACCTTCAGCTTAAGCTCAACAAAGACACTTCCTTCGTCGGCCATAGTAATTCCGCGACAGATATCGATGAGACATTAACGTTTATTCACGCCCAGCCAAAGCTATCTCGCGAGGCTATTGTGCTATTGAAAGAAGCGTCTAAAGACGGCCAGATTCTTCACATCCCGCATTTAGGAGGGACCATTGTGCAGGTAGCGGGAAAGAATTTGGTCGAAAATTCAGCCCGGTCTGTGGCCATCTGGGAGGGAGCAATGAACGAGCTTGAAAGTAACCACCTTATTCTTAGTGCAGGCTCAAAGAGAGAAGTTTTCCGCCTGACTCGTGAAGGGTACGAAATGGCAGACCGTCTAACCTCCTAAATGTGAAGGAAAAAGCATGGCGGTAATTTTGAAAAAGGATGAAAAGGTGACTGCGGTTGTGGAGGCGTTGCAGGCAGGTTTTTCTGTAGATGATTTTGTCACGAAGTTTAAAAATATGCATCCCAAAGACTGGGAGAGAATCCAGAAGAGCTATCGAGATCATGAACGTAAAACGAAACCAGGCAAAACGCACCCTATGCCTGCCCCTGAGCAGTATTTGAAGAATTGCCTCAATACCCGGTCAAAATCCAAAGTCTGACCGTTTGAACCGAAATAAGGGAAACCGATGGCAATTATTCAAGCCGCAGTCGGTGAACACATAAAAGAATTCGACGAAGGCGTGGGCATTGATGCAGTCTGGGCGTTCGTTGATTCACACATGGCACGCGCCGACAAAGAAAAAGCAATTGTTCTAATGGACGATAGTGGCGCTACCATCGGTTGTATCTGGGATAGTTCACTGTACTACGCCCATTGGGAAACTCCAGCGAAGATGCAAGCGTATTTTGATTTAGCTTGCTTTGACAGAGGTGAGTAGGGAAGATCTTTGCAAATTTCAGGAAAGAAATCCCGCATGCGTGCATATATTGTGAAAACTTGTGATGGCTATCTCTACCCTTGTGAGGGTGATGTATCGTTTACGGATGATAAGGATCATGCTGGACACTTCTCCAATACCGGCGAAGCGGACGACACAGCACAAGGACTTGGATACGCAAAAGGTAACTATCAAGTGATCCTAGTGGATGTGAAAAGCGATAAGCTGATTAGGAACTGAGCCTGTCAGATTTTTTGTGTGAAGATTGAGTGCAGTTGCGTCCAACATCGCCAGCGTTTCGCCCCGAGGTACTTCACCATGCAAACTCTGGTGGTGGGCCAGGTTCACCGCAAGCAATCGGGCGCATTCTGCAAGTTGTTCTTTTAGTGGCTTGAGCGATGAGCAGGTCAGCTAATTTATCGAATTGATCAAAGACGGACAGGTCCGTTATGCTGCTGCCTTCATTGAGGATAGCGCTGGTATGAAATCAATCCCGGTGCGACGCACCAGCTCATCGTAGCTGATCGGCTTGCCGACACGCGCCTCATCAGTATTGTCGAGCCAATGCGCCCATGCCCGCCCGGTCGATCGGTCGTACACCAGCTTGAATAAATGTTGCGGAACCCATACCTTGTTCGAGCCGATGGTGGGGTGATTTGGTTCGAACACCGGACCAGTAATTACAAAAACATCCCCGGCAGCACGCATTACATATTTGCGGGTGGCTTTTTCAATGCCAGCCCATGACTTGCGGTTGTTGACGGCATATTGCGGCACCATGTTCGCCAGCGAGAAACTTTGCGCCATCGACTCTTCCGTTGCCATGTCGCCAGCAGGGGCCATGTGCCCACGATCCATGCCTGAGTTTTTGTAATCCTCTAACTCGGCGCGTTCCGCTCGTGGCAGCCGGGCATCGGCAAAAAACCGTGTTCCTCTGGCCACTTTGACTTCCAATTGTTCTTTATTGAGTCGTTGTGCCACATACATCGGCGTGCGGCTTTTCCCAGAGTGCAGAACCGCAAAGCCGCTGTAACACAGTGCCCTCGGCGCCATGGTTTGATTTTGAAGGACTGGTGGCTGGGCATTGGCGAACATCTGCCGGCATTGCGAGAAATCGGCGTTCGCGGCAAGGCTGGTCGAAACCGCTGTCAGCAGCAGGGCTGTGGCGGCAAATTTATTTATTAATGTGGTCAATCTATTTCTATTCAAATGTGTATTACGGTGACTCATAGGCCACACTAATAACCGTTTTATCTGTGTAATCGCGTAGGATTTCTTACCTTCAAAACTCGATTTTCAGTCGGAGCAATATCTCTACGCTCCAGAATTATGTAGCAACCGGACAATATTAATAATCAATAGATTCTAATGAATACAAATATTTGCGACGCAATTCTGAAGCCCTATACCCGTGACAGAATATCAATCGCGTCCTGCCAGTTCACTGCCCCAACGACAGGAACTTGGTCGAACACCATTATGTAGCGATAGTTACGTCCAGCACAGTCCTGCCACAGCTTACCCAACTCAACTTTAGTGTCAGAGTCGTCGTTTTTTAAGTGCTCGCCCTTGGTTTCGATCAATACCAAGGTGTTACGTTGAGTCCGAGCGATGAAGTCGGGGTAATGGTTAATTGCACCGTTTAGGTTAAAGCCGCGTGTCTGGTGATTACGATGCCACCAGCGGATATTGTCTGCCGATGCCAACCAGTCGGCCATAAGGCTTTCCAAATTGGTGCTACCGGCACGCTCTTCCCGCTCGTAGAGGGTATTCGCTGATGGCGTATACAGCGCTACAGGGTGCACCTCCTTGGGAAATACATAGCTATCCGTAGCAAACACTTCGTCAGTCCGTACCCATTGGAGGAAGCTCTTACGGCGGTAACGTGCCATCTCAAGCCGAACTCGCTTCCTTACGACTTCGACAAAGGCATGCTGTTGTTCTAACACCTCTTCAAGATCGGCGGCTGACATGCGTCCCAGCAGCTTGTCGATATAGGCTCGCAAATCGGGTTCACCCAATGGTGGCATTTTACCCAGCCAATTGCTAACTAGCCCGGCCAATTCCCGTCGCTTCGACTCAGGCGAAAGAGTCGCCAGATAGTCACGAAGCTTACGAATTTCATAGCTCTTGAGATGCACACGTGTTGGCTCGTAATCTGCCATGCCTGCTGCATTCAATGCTTTTAAGTCTATCTGTGCGACATCTCCAGCCGTCAAATTCGGCTTAAAGTCATTCAGATCGCAATCGGCCAATCGGAAACGTTCCAGCAGCATATCGCGGTCAAGCAGCGTACCCCCATCAGTTTCAGCGAATAGACTGTCCTCATCCACACGACGATAGAACTGTGGCATACACAGATTGGAAATCTCGTTTACAAAGTCGTTCCGTAGTGGGTAGCTATTCATCATTTCACGTTGTTCCGGTGCAATGTATCGGCCGCCAAGCTTGGCCGCTGCTTGATCAAGTTGGTTGCTGGCTTCCTCGCCACAGCGAAGCGTGGTCTCAACCGAATAGATGGCGGCGGAATCAGTTGTTGCCGGAGCATCTACTGTTGAGGTACTTACGGCCGCTGCCGAATCGATTGCATTGGCCGTTGCAGATGTTTGTGGCTGCGCCGCTGGATTAAACAGGTCATAAGAAGTCGTCACTCCATTTGGCAAACAGGCAACCGGCGCGGTGCTATCAGATGAAGGCACGTCGGGCGTGCGGTAGTCGTTGCGGCTAAAGCCAGCGCGATTGAGACCAGCGACGATCTTTTCCAATGCCAGAGAGAACACCGACGAGGCGGTAAGCACATAGCTCATATTCAGCGGTGCTTGTCCATGGAGGCGGATATACGGCTGGCGCAAAATTCGGCCAAGAATCTGCTCCACGTCGATAGCCGATGACCTATCCGCCAACGTTGCCAGCACATAGGCGAATGGACAGTCCCAACCTTCTTTGAGCGCGTTCACGGTAATGATGAAGCGTACAGGGCAATTGTCCGCCAACAGGTTAATGCCTTTGAGCTCATCGACGTTGGCGGTCTTGATTTTTACCCAATCCGGATCGATGGCATGTTGCTTAACTAACTCGTCGCGTAGCTTCTCAAAGCTCAGGCTGTCGCCCTTGTTTTTCGGCTCGGCCTGAAACAGTACGATGGGCCGAATATAGGAACCGCCATTAACTTGTTCCTCCTTCGCTTCAGCTTCCAGGCGCGCACGTAGGTCGATAGCATGGGCAATCACTGCGGCCTGATCTGGTAAATTACGAACCACCACCGGCAGTTTGACCATGTGTGCATCGCGCAGCGCCATTGCATCAACAAAGCTGACAATGTTTGCGCCTTTACGTGGCGTTGCCGTCAGTTCCACCACACAGCTTGGCTTCAATCGCGCCAACATCTCGCGTGACAGTTCTGACGTTGCATTGTGGCTTTCATCCACAATCACTACCGGGCTAAGACTGGCAATAGCCGCGACCAGTGATTCCGGGTCAATATCCTCGTCTGCTTCGCTATCACTCACATCTGCGCCGAACGACGTTAGTGCTCCGTTCTGTTGGTAGAGCTTGCGGTCGTCTTTGTTCTTGGCGCGCAGGCTGTCATAGGTAAGCACTGCAATAACCACTTCGTCGCGTACCGAATCGGCATTGAACTGACCGCTACCGGCCAGCAATTGCTCCTTCGTTAGTACGCTCACCCGTTCCCCCAATGCCACGCGCAGTGCCAGCCAATAACCATCGCCGACCGCATTGAAGCGGTTAAGCACCTGGTCCTTGATTGACAGCGACGGCACCAACCAGATACACAGGCGTGGCTCACCGCGTCGCTTACCGAGCGCATCCAGCACCTCTCGTAAGGCGTAGATGCCGATAAGCGTCTTACCGCCAGCGGTTGGCACCTTGGCACACAGTTGCGGCGCATTGTGGGACTGCGGTTGGTAGGGCGGCATACGTGCCGCACCTTTTTCATCCCAATGTGCACGGTAAGCCAGCACCGGATCATCGCAAACCTGCCAGCGCGCCAAAAATGAGCGTAGGTCGTTCAGGACAATATTTTGATATTCGTTCGGATGCATCAATGCTCCCCTTACAAACGCGTGATGTCGCGCGGAATTTTTTTATAAACGATATTGTGGCGGCGCATGAAATCCTCGCCCAGCGCGCACTGGTCGGCGTAGATCAGGTAGCGACCTGTCCGCTTCACCAGTTGCGTCAGCAATGACAAATCAAGCGTGGTGGGATTGGCATCGTCCCAAACGAAGAACAACCCAAGGCCATGCGCTTCGCCCATCCAAGAGGGCGCACTGGCATTTCCTTCTGTTGCTATTGGAATGAGCGGCGCGCATTGGCCGATAGGGATTCCCTCTGTCCATGCAACATAGTCGCGGATAGCTTGCAGTCCGACCGATGGGTTAAGCATGCCGTCATCGAGTAATAGCCGTTCGCCTACGGTGTAGTAGTCGAAGCTTCCGCCCAGACCTGCGACGGTTTTATTGCCTTCGCCATAGCCACTTATGACGCGACGTACACGTTCGGCGGTAATAGTTTCGGCGTAATCCATTGTCTCAATGAGGATAAAACGACGGTTGCCCTTATCCTGTGCATTGAGTTTCAAAACGGCGTGTGCGGTCGTGCCAGAGCCGGCGAAGGAGTCCAGAACAAGAGAATTTTTATCGGTAGCAAGTTGCAAAATGCGCTCTATCAGCCTTGTCGGCTTAGGAGTTTCAAACATGGAATCATCTCCCAATATCGCGAGCAATTCCTTGGTTGCCTCTTGGTTATGCCCCACCTCCTCATTTGTCCACCAAGTCCATACGGTACTACCCTCGGATTCTGATAAGAATTTTTTCAACCTCGGCCTGGAATCTCCGTTCTTTCCAAACCAAATACGCTTATCGTTATTAAGTGCAAGAAACGATGTTTCTGATAATGCCCAGCACCGTTTTGCGGGAGGGGACAATTTTCTGCCGCTTGGGGTAGTGATTTCGTAAAACTGGTCTTTTGTTGCGTGGCCGGTTTGCCCGGTTAGATCGACAGACGCCCATAACCCACGAGGGTCCAGATCAGGATTTTTAAAATCTTTTGCTCTTCCGATTGATATAGGAACTTTATTGAGTCGTTCCTTAGCCAAGAGTAAGCGTTTCGCATAAACAACAATATGATCATGGGCGGGGCCAAGATTTAATCTTGCGTCAGGCGACGTTCGTTTCTGCCAAACAACATTTGATAGAAAATTACTTGCTCCAAAAATCTCATCTAAAACCAGCCTCAATGAGGCTAATTCATTGTCGTCAATGCTGACGAAAAAAACCCCATCATCGGCCAATAACCGATGTAGCAACTTCAAGCGCGGATACATCATGCACAGCCATTTGTCGTGCCGACTCAAATCTTCGCCTTCAGGGCCAACTACCTTACCAAGCCATTTCTTGATTTTTGGGTCATTTACCGAATCGTTATATACCCAGCCTTCATTGCCGGTGTTGTACGGCGGGTCGATGTAGATGCACTTAACCTTCCCCTCGAATTCAGGTAGCAGGCTTTTTAGTGCTTCGAGATTGTCTCCGTGGATGATGCGATTGCAATCACTTTCCGCTTCTGGATTTTTGGCGAAACTACTGGAACTATTTAGTTCTGGCGCGGTCTTTTGGCTGGCTGGCTGGCTGGCTGGCTGGCTGGCTGGCTGGCTGGCTGGCTGAAATGATATTGTTTTTTCAATACGCGATAAGGTACATCACGATGATGGTGAATTACTTTTTCTTTACCAACCCAAGTCAATGTAGGCATATATCTTTCGAATGATGTGTTGTCTGCGTTCGGCTTATAACCGAATCTCGTTTTTGCTTAGCGCCTTTATGGACTGCGCAAAAAATAAAAAACTGAAAGTACCGCGATTGATCTTCGAGGCAATTTCTTTGTAGCTCTCATTAACATTTAGTATGTAGGCGTTGAATCAGATTTTCATAGATCACACCTGCTATTAACTCCAGATGCCTGCCCATGAATTCGTATATATATTGATATGCCGGATAACCCTATCCGGCATGGCCGTTGCCTGATCGTCACTCGCGAGACTGACGTCGCATATTTTCAACGGACTTGACTAAATCGACCACTGACTTCGGCTTTGCCCATCGGCGCCAAAATGGAATCGTTGCACTTCGGGGTTCATATTTTGGCTTGCTTATTTTGATGCGAGTCGGCAATAAGGTTGCATCACCAACCACTACTGCTTCACCGACATCTAATGTGGGAAGAACCTCCATGAGACTTTCTAGGCTTTCTGGAAGCAGCTGCTTTACCACCGCTTGATCAGTTTTATTCGCAAGTCTCAGACTGATAATGTTGCTGCATTGGCTAAGTATCGTTGTACTTACATCTGACGGCCGCTGGCTAACTACCATCAAACTAACTCCGTATTTTCTTCCTTCCTTGGCTATTCGCTCGAAGTTCTCCAGTGCTCGCTTTTCAAGCGGACCCGTCATCGCTGCATTGCTGGGAAGGTAAAGGTGAGCTTCGTCACAGACGATTACGACTGGATGGCGAGAATCGCCATCCAGTCCTGGGTCAGTCCAGAATTGGATTTGGTAAACAAGTCGGGCAACCAAGCCGACGACAACTGGCAGGATGTCAGAAGGAACTTCAGAAAAATCGACGATCTTCACCCCAGAATTTACCCCGTCCTTGAAAGTACCAGAGCCCAAAAGTTGGCATGCCAATTTGTGTAGAGACTCGTAAGTATCATATTCAGCCGGCGCTTGGTACATGAATGCATAGCGCCTATCATTTATTTTTGTCTTGAGCCTTATCAGGAAACGTGAAAGCTTCCCATAAAGAGGACCTCGCTCCATTTTTGCCTGTCCTTTCCGCGCACCGGTGGCATATGTTTCGCCAGTATCGGTTTCATCCTCATTTTTTTTGCCTAACGAATCAACAAGGCTTTGAATTTTATAAGGGACTGGCGTGTCAACGGTGAATCCGTCTAACAGATCATTCTTATTAAGGGCGGTAATTGATGCTCGCTTTGTCTCAATCACTGAGTCCATTAAAGCTAAGGCTTGATTAGGGGCATTGTCACCGGACCGGTCGACAAATACAGATTGCATTTCATCATACGTCAGCAACCAGAACGGAAGAAAAATCGCGCCGCTTTTCTTTGACTTCAAATCACCAATTCCTGCGATCCGGAAATGTGCAGCAAACGCCATGCTAGAGTACTCTCCATGAAGATCAAGCACGATCATGTTCGCGTGTGGAAGTTGAGATGCCTGCTCAAGTATAGATGCGACGGTAAATGATTTTCCCGACCCAGTGCTACCTAATAATGCAGAATGACGTTGAAATAATTTGTCTGCATCAATATAGGCACTTGCTTTGCCATCCAAGGTATAGGTGCCCACCCTGAGCGGAGCGATACCGTCAGCTTTTGACGATGCACTAAGTATTCCCATAAAATCTTCGAGTGATTTTTCTTCAATCGGAAACACTGAGCGACTTATTTCTGGTAGCGAAAATATGGCGCGCGAAAATGTGTCTTTTTTCTCACCATCACGTTCTCTATAGGTTCCAACAAGACTGACGGCTACGCCGTTTTCCTCGACGGGAATCGTGTTCAAGTCCGGCTCCTCGCTTTCTTCATCGAGAGTTATTAGTTCCACAGGGCGGCGCCAGACGCGCTCGATTATTCCTACCAGCCATTCGTCACCCATGGATTGAATCGCCACCAGCCGCCCCACGCGGGCTTTTTGCAATCGCTGTCCGTCGGTCACGCGAATGGTAATCCGAGATGTGTCGATGCTACGCACTTCTCCAATTGACTGATCTTCGTTAAATGTAAAAATTCCCATCGTAATCCCTTATTCAATAAAGGTTTTTAAGAAGTCGTCCAGCTGCCAAAGTGGAGTCGGGGAGGGCAACATCTGGCCATTGTGATAGCAATTTGAACCCATACTCTGTGCACAAAAGACGATCACATGCGGGTAGCTGCGGATCACTGCATGGATGTTGTCGGTTAAATCACGCGTAATAATCAACATAGGCATGTGTGAGTCAAGCCGTGTTTTGATGACACCTTGAAGATGATCATCATTAAAACCGAAGCCTACACAAATTAAGGCGTTTGCTTTGTTGAATGCTCCGTTCATTTCGGTGCGCATCGTGTCAAACAAAATATTAACCAGGGCATCCTGATATTTCGACGGACCAGGTACGACTATAGCCTTCGTAGCGTTTGAATAATCATTAAGAACTTCGATTGGGCCGTCCTTCGTGGATATCCAAGTTATTGACCCGTGCGGCTTATGCAATCGCACGGTTAGGCAAGGGTGATGTTCTAACACCGCGCCCTTTTTATCTACTGATCTAGTTCGGCTGTACTGCGTTACAAACAGCGGATTTGTTCTAGGTATTCTGCGACGAAAGCCGGAAAATCCGGTATCTAAAGGCAATTCAGCAATATCACAAAACAACTCTAGCAAAGTGTCATAATTGGTGGTGATTATTGAGATAGCATCCGCATTTTGTGGAGCGCCATCGAATAGACGACGCAACAATCTCACAGGTGCATGCGTAGAGGGATCCAGATGGTCGAGAATCGCTGCTTCTGCGATTAAAGTCTTAGCGATGATGAGCTTAGCAGTCTCTTCGCGTAATATAGCAATAATCTCATCTCTACCGTTAGCGCCATTCGCAATCGTATTGAGACCAACCTCCAGATTTGCGCGTACCGCGTCCAACGAAGCCGCCCATACAGCCTTTGCTTCGTTTGATACCAGACGTGGGCCGACAACCCTTGTCAAATGTTCGCCCAACGCACCCATGTGCGGCAATTCGTATCCGCACGAAAAACCGGAGCCGACCAAAAGTACAGGCGTCGTCCTGAACATTGCCTGAATTTTGATATATATTTCCTCTGGGAGCCCAGATGCAGTCATACGCTTTTCATCTTTTTTTGAAGAGTGTTAGGAGGGAACAAGAAAAATTACTGACTAGCGCTTCTAATGGACGGCAATCACTTTGTCACCTCGCCAAACTAGCCTGCTATTCCTACAGAATCAGCCATTCATGTAATTTTCCCAGCTTCTCGATTTCCGTTTTTCACAGTTATATCAACCATACGAACACCTGATTTACTATCACGATCATAACCCTCCTCACTGCTATCAATTATTTCCTTTAACCAACTATTGTGGATTTTCAACTTTTAGTCAACATCATTTGTGACCAAATGGCACCTCAAATACCGAGTGGATCTGTTCAACACGGTGGCGCTTGATGCTCGCCACTTTGCTACCAACGGCGACCATCTCGGCCGAAGATGAGTCGTTCTGAGCCAGCATCGACACCGATATGCCTGGTTAACACGTAGACGCAGCCATTCGATGCTTAAAATAAGCGAATAATTCGGACGCCTTCTCCGATTGCCTGTACTAACTTCTGCCGTCAAATAGTAGTGGGAATTACTTTGGCTTCTGCCTTTATTTATATCCATCCAGTTGCGTTAAACAATGTACATAACATCTATTATTGTTACTGCATTGCAACGAATCAGGTAGAGTATGAATTCGCTAACACTCAATCAAGTAGTTTGATCCAATCAGGATGGCTGAAAAAATAAAGTTGTCAGAAGTAGCAATACCATTGCTCACTGAGGGTGAGGGATATTGGCGAATGGATTGGCTTGGAGATCTACGATATCCGGATCGGGTCCAACGTCACAGTCAACCTAGCGTTCAAGTCATGCTGTCAAGTCTGGCTCGACAGCCTTGCGACCTTGACCTCAATACCCAACACCTACCTGACTACAAAAAACAGCGAGAGATTTGCCTGCCTATAGGTTTCCTGCCGATTCTGCGCATTGGAGACATATGGCGAAGGGAGCGATACATCGCCAGCCCGTCCTACACCACTGAGACATTTCAGGACGTTTTGATTGATGATGATCACTGTACTTCCATTGTGGCTAGTGCATTTGAGTCCGGAAATGCACCGAATTCCAAGCGGTTTCTACTACCACTGGCGCATCATCCATTTCACATGAACCACCCGCGATCGAAGTGCATGTTGATTTCACTTCCTAGCAGCGATAATAAAATTGTCATCCCTCAATTGGAGCTTGCACGATGTTATTTTGGCTCGTCACCCGCTCTGGTCGCGAAACTCTTTAGCTATGGAATGGTGCTCAACGAGATTTACGACTACAACGCAACAATACCGCAACAGGTAGATGGCTCATCTTTTATTCAATTACGCCCAAAGATGAAGGATAAGTCGGCCGCAGATATAGCACGAATAGCCTTGGACGCGAACGCGAAACGTGCTGCAACGCTTATTAGCAAATCTATCGTTAAATGCGCGAAAGACCAACGCCCCATATATGCCGAAACCAATTTCCCCTTTAAAGGCACTACAACACTTACCCTAATTGGAAAATGGTTGCCTTACACAGCAGAAGGCAAGATATTCGTTTGCTATCGGATTGTTCGTTGCACAGCACCGTTCCCGTTTGAATCTCTAAATTTTTTTAGGGACAATGCTGGAGACAAAGACGGCACAAACGATCCTTCTCGTCCTAAAGCATATGAGGGAACCAGCCCTCGGCCCACTCCCAGCAATATTGATGGCACCGATCTGCTGACAGACAACGAACCTTACGCATTCTTAGACGACACAGAAATATTGATTCCAGAAGAGACGCCGTTTACAGACCTGGCGACTAAAAATATTGAAAAAGTACGCCAAAAGTCGTGCGAATATCAATCAGCCGATCCCACTGAAGTTATACCGATCCATACAGATGGATTGGGGATTGGTGAAGGCGGTACTGACTCAGCCATCAGTCCCGCCGATATAGGAAAAGAAGATGTAATAAAAGATGAATCTATTTCAACAGTAGAAAAATTACCCGCTGATTTTCAGACTTTTTTTAAAATTCTGGCCTCTCTTCACCTTTACAAAGGCGTCAAAGAAATTTCATTTGAGCTTCCATATCCAGGAGGCATCGATTCACGTTGCTCTGTCTTCCCATTGGTAAAAACTGAAACTGGTCGAGAAAGTACATGGCCATTCATAGACTACATCAAAGGCGTTTGTCATAACAAGCGTCTACGTAGACGTGTGGTAGTTGCGCGGATTCATTTTGATAAGAAAATTCGATATCTCCTCGAGATAGAGCGTCGTGTTGATGCAATGGGAAATTACTTAGATAGATGCTCGATGCTGCTTCTCCATAGCCATACCGATATAGCAGTTTCAGAAAAGGATCTCAAGGCAGTTCTAACTGAATGCGCAGAACGTCGTGGTGGATGGCTATCCGATGAAAGTCTTACGCATCTCCACCGATATGCCTTTAAGCATACATTCTCCAATGCGGAATTGGAAAATGAAGTGATCACAACATTTGTGGAAAAAATTGTTTCAAAACTCTAATCTTGATATGAAATATCAAATAAAAGGAACGGTTAGCGCCGAAAAGCAATGGGATTAAATCAAGGGATAGCAACAAATAAATCCACGCTGACAGAGACTACTGAGTCTGATGACATGCCTTTACTCGACAATATATTGGATAAGCTCCGGTTAATCACAAAAGGCCGCCATCAAAGCCTGTTGAATGCAGCGATTAGGAAAGCGCATCAACAGGGACAGGACAAAGGCCGGAAAACGTTTGTCACACGAAAAACGGCGGAACCCCCACCGCCAGTTTCAGGCAACAAATGGTTGGTGAGTGAGCATCCGTTCGAAATCGATGACAATCTTGTAGATAAAATACGTGCTGACGTGGCACGCCTTGCAAGCGATGTCAAATTCAACCCCTCTCAGTGGAAAATGATCCTATCACCATGCACATCGACTTATGTCATTGCTGGGGCGGGATCGGGTAAATCAACGGCATTAGTCATGCGTGCGTTGGTCTTGAATTTCTATCTGAATGTCCCATGGGAAGAAATTTCCATCTTTACCTTCACAAGGAATAGCCGTAAGGATTTCATTAAGAAATTGTGTAAACGTTTAGAAACATGGGGCCGGCCCATTGAGTATCAATTCGCGCGTAGCATAGTCCGGACGTTCCACTCCATGATTTATACGATTTATCGCCATACGGTAAGAGATCCTCCAAGAGTTCTTGAAATTCTAAATAGTAAAGGCGAGTTAAAAATCAAAGATGATAACGAGATTGAAAATCTTATCGCCAATGAAGAAGATAATGAAGATATGCGCAAGCGACTAAAGTCCGCTTACGAATCTGCCTATCTTGTGAATTCTACTTTCAGCAATGCAATCCAAAACCTATACTTGAGCAGCTTTCTGCAGCAGCCAATCGCACCGTACCCGGAACAGACATCAAATGCGGATTGGGTATCCAAGAATGATCAAGCAATGGGTGTGATTGTCGATCAGGCATGGCGTTCGACTATCGCTCCGGACCAGTGGCCCTTTTCTGGTGTCGAAGCAAAATTTCAAGAGATCACATTATCGCCCACATTTCCTCACCGTTTTGTTGCGCATGGATACATTCCGGCGCTTAAGACATATGTTGTACTCGGTGGTGCGGACTATTTCAAAGGGCAGTGTTTGCCAAGCACTACTCAAAATATCGCAGCGCTGATAAACACTAAACGCAAGATTTTTTCGGCAAGGAACGAAAAGCCAATTTTTTGGATTGATACACCAAAAAGACTGGGCGAACTGATTGCATTTCTGCAGTGGTTTCAAGACACCTCTGTACCAAGTAAGCCGGCACCAGCGTTTTCATACACGCCAGAGGGAGAGTTTGCGCCGAAGCGTGATGAGGAAGTACACATTACCGAGACAATTTTTGGCTTTGGACAATTTATAGAAAGCCTTGGATTAACAGTGTCGTCAGCGCTAACAAATCTACAAGGCAAGTCACTGTCTCGCGGCGACCAAAACTTTGCCCAAGCGACAGCAATCTTCTGGGAGTATTTCGAGGCAATACTTGAGAAAGAAGAAATTGTTACGTTCAATCAAATGTTCGTCCAATTTTCTGAGCGCCATCCTGAAAACCTCCAATACATTCCTATAAAAATCCTGAAGTCGATTAAGCATTTAATGATCGATGAATTTCAAGACATCTCTCCGCAGATCGTTCAATGGATACGCGCTTGCAAATATGAACTCGTCAAGAGGGAGAAAGAACAAAAAGATGCCATGCCAGGAGGCTCTTTTATGTGTGTTGGCGACGATTGGCAATCAATCTACGGGTGGCGAGGGAGCTCACCACATTTCTTCTTAAACTTCGAAGATGAGTTTCCTGCGAAGTCTCATCTCCCGGTAAAGATGGAAGAAAATTATCGTAGTAGTAAAAAAGTGATTGATTGTGCAGAACAGTTATTGGCACCAATCCCGCACACCAGACGGTCTAAGAAACACGGAGTCGCAAAGGGAGATTTTGCCTGCAACAATTTTGCTGTTCAAGTTACTTTTGTGAGTGGTGATAAATTGCCTTATAAGGCAATTTCAGACGCAATTGCCGAGGAAGTCAAACGAGTAAAGCCTACAGAAGATCATCCATTATTTGTTCTATCGCGATCAAATGCCGAACTCGCTAAAGCACCAAAGCAATGGGGGAAATCTGTCGTTTACATGACATTCCATACATGCAAAGGACTAGAAGCGAAGAGCGTTTTTTTACTTCAGGACTGTTCTTACACGCAGCGAAATCCGTTAAAAAATATGGTTTATGGTCATGCGGGATTCGGCAGTTATGACCAAGCGCAAGAAGACGAGGCCTTACGGCTCGCTTATGTGGCTGTCACTCGTGCCGAAGAGCGATGTTTCTGGTTCTTGCGGCAGAATAAAAAATCTATGGGCACTTTTGCATCGAAAAATCTACCAACATCCGCCGACTACATTTCAGTAATTGACATGTGACGAAATTCAGAGCACTTGAGTAGATATTAAATTGAGACGTAATAAGCGCTGTTTAATGTCATATTATTAGTTTAAATAGATGATAAAGGAACAACTTTTAATGAAGAAAGCACAGTAATCAATGGAGACTGCACATATCGCCGAAATGGCAGAGAAACTTGCCAGCGAATTGTTCGCCGAATTTTTTTGGGAAAAGATAGGACCGACCAATCAAGATTGGCCTTGTGAGGATCAAGATCGTCATGTGACCACTACTCATCCGACCGACGTTGTCTACTGCTACGACGAACCATATTCGACAGTACGGACGTATGTCAATTGTGATTTGAAGAGTTACAAGAAGGGCACTATCACAGCAACGACGGTTCGGTCTGCGGTGGAAAGTTTGGCAAAACAGGTTGCATGTGCGGAAAAAAGTGACACTTGGCGAAATAGGCACATTCATGATCATGTAACTCCATCGATTTGCGGTCTTCTATTTGTCTACAATCACGATGGCGAATACGAAAAAAATTTCAGAACCAATCTATTGAGTATCAGTCCGGAACATCTCGACTTGCCCAAGGGAGCCAAACTCTTTGTACTCGGGCCTAAAGAAATTTTCTGGTTAGATAATATCCGCTATGAAATTCAGTTAATGCGCGGGAAATCGGGAGTCGACAGGCTACCCGACCGGGAGTACTGCAAGTACTACTATCCTCAGCACGTGCGACGTGCAAATGTGCAGATAAAGAAAGCGAAGGCTGCCACATTAGAAATGCTTACATCGCCCTGGATTATCTTGGAATATAAAGGACCAAAGAGCAGCGATCGAAAAGGCATTATTGTCTTTTACGCCCGTTATGGAGACACTTCAGATGAGTTCATATATCTCATCGACATACTCCGAAATTACCAATTACTTGATGAAGACACTAAGGTAACAATCAAGACATTGGGAGCCTCTCCTATTTCGTCGCCAACTTTCCAGAAGGCGCAACAGCAGTACATCGAGGGCTTGGCTGAAGGCGGAGGTCACTCAGATCTCGCAGCTTGCGTGAAGGCGATTTTATACGAGCCTATTACACAAGTTCGAACAACCTACTCTGCAATTGACTTGGGAATGGACTATGAATGATTTTCTCGACCACCTGAGTGCTAACGACAAAGACGTATATGACCTTCTTATTTCTGGCAAACAGCGCCTAACCGAAAGCGTACTGTATGAGCTTGCCCGTGACCGGGGAATTTTTTATTCCTCCAAAGAAAATCGCGATGATCTGGCTGATCGACTATCCTTACTGACCCACGATTACCACGACATCAAAGGCATTATTGAACGTCGTGAACATGGACGCCGTGGTGAAAAGACTACCTCCATACGGCTAAATGCCGATATTCCCATTGAGGACATTCGTGCGGCTGTTGTCGCGTATGAAAAAGAAGTCGGTGTGAAGGAAAAGGTCATCCACCATCAAAAAGGCACGAATGGACTTTCAATGAATGTGGAGTACGACGAATTTAACCACTCCCGTACGAGGCTGCTTCAAAGACAACGCCACGATGCAGAAATAGAATTCCTGGTGCAAGACGGACAAACGATTGTTCGCTTTCCTGCCTCCGAAAAGGCCAAGCGGATCGTAGCCATCGTTAAGGATAACATCGAGAGCAAACGTAAGGAAAAGATAGTTGAAGAAGCGATTGAACTTACTGGCCTAACGACTCCCGAAGACCGCTCAGCATTTTTCACGAAACTAATTTCACAGATGCCCGGTTATCGTCTCAAAGATGTGACCAACTTGAAAGTTGCGTCGAATCAAGGCAGCAATGAAACTGACAATGACGATGGCTTAGATATTGAAGATGAAAAGGATGGCGAGGCAAGCAGAAAAATGTACGCGGTAGTTCATAGCATGGCGATGAATGGCCAAAATTTGGTCCAGTCCGAGGAATACCAACAACTCACGAAGCGTGGTTTCTTTATTACGACTATCAATTGGCGCGCAGAGCAAGTGAGTATACCGTATGACATCATTCAGTTGGATGCGGGTTTTGAGGATCGTCAGAGTGGCATAGGCTTCAAGTATGGTGTTCAGGGTGCATTTCGGTTCAACAAGGGGCATCACACGAAGTCGGCACGTCCAGTGGAGGATGTCGAACGTACTGCACTGTTCGCACTGATGGAGTCCACTGCTAGAAGTGTGTTGGAAACGTTACTAAAGACTGAAGCGGAGCGGAGCGAAGAGTCAGTAACGCGGGAGGTAAAACCGTGAGTCGATACCGGTGGTTCCGTGCGGAGTGGCCATTTTCTATCCGAGTTCTAGCAAAACGGATTAAGGCCATTCCATTTGGCGAAGATTTTCCCCACGGCTTTGTAATAGACAGAGTTCGTGATGACTACTTGGAAGCGCGATACATCGAGCGCATGGAGTGCACAGACAAAGTTGTTGATCCCTTTGGAAAAGAATTGTCGTTCGATCGCGTGGAATTCAGACAATGTGTGTTCAGAGCATCATCCGAATCCCCTGGACTGGAGTTATTGGATGCTCCTCGCACTACTCAGAATCTGCTAAATAGGTTGGCAGAGGCATCGGATTTTTCACTTGCAGTTAGCCCGTTAACGGTAGATGTACTCGCATGGGCTACAGCGTTTCAGAGCATCGCTGCCGTCGAAGGGATCGTTGACTCCCTTCAGGTTGGAGCATTACAACTAGAACGGGGCATCCAAGTCAAAGCAGTCATCAAAGGGGACCGAGATGTTCGCGCCGCGTGCACCGGTTTGACACATGAACGGAAGTTCACGTTAGAGAAAATTCAGCTTCGGTTACCCGGGCCTACCGGTGGTTCTATCGTACTGACCCATTCCGGCTCCGTGAAAATTGATGCCGACGACCCTACGGAAATAGTATTGGCAGCTGTTCGCCAGTCTTTGGCACAGATCACTAACAGACAATCACATTAGGTCGTCGAAGCTATCCTGCATCTGCTGAAAGATTCTCAATTACCGAAGACCACATATCGGAATCATGATGCGGTGGCCCACCTACTGTAACGTGCTTTGTATCGGCTATGAGATTTCTGGCGTAGTGCTCTCGTGCCGGCGACGAGAACCAAGGCGCAACCAGGTTTCTTGAAGCGCGCCGCCGGGCCAAAGTTAAAGCGACAGCAATCGCTGGATCGCCCTTTGCAAGATGAATTTCAACGCATCGGTCAAGCCAATATCGCCCTGTAGCATACTCAGCCGCTTCTATGGCAGCCTTCAATGCGGCGTCTGGATCACTTCCCAACTGAGTTCTCACGCCGACGATCGCTAAGAGATGCCCATGTTGCCGAGACCATTTCCATGCATCTCGGCGGAGTGGCCATAGTGCAGCTTCTCGACGGCCCATTTCAACATCCAAGCGCCGAACTTCTGCGACCAACTCGTTCTTTGTTGCTTGTAGTAGCCAATGATCCCGCTGCTGAGCAATTTGTATGGCAACTTCGGTCTCACTCTCCTCCTCTTGCCTATCGTCATGCTCCACGGCGTGTTCTCCCATATTGCTTCATTTTCGAGGTTTCCATTGCAACTGCTTTAGTAACAAGTTTCGATTCGCCGACGCCAAGCATTCGGTTAACTCGTTGTGCGCTGACTCGTATATTCTGACTCTGCAGCCATGACACGACACTAGTGATTTCATCGCCATTGGGTTGATAGCCGGCGTGCTTGAGATCCCAGAAAACAGGTGCTGAATACCACCATGGTGCATTTTCAAAATCTTTCATCAGATAGGCCATGTGAAGATTTACCTTTTTGCAGTTTTCAACAAATATGGTTGGCCAGTCGCGAATCAATTCAGCCACATTTCGAATTGCCTCATAGCGAGCAGCTATGTCCAAATATTCAATACTTCGGCCCGCCTTATTCCCGCTGAAACCGGCGGAGAGCCCAATGTTCTTGAACCGCTGAGAACAATATTTATCAATTGCCACTAGTTTCATCAGATGTTTTATGCCATTGAAGTACAGAAATGAGTACACAACCCCAAATTGGGGCAACTCAATCCAGCCTCGCGATAAAACTTGTGTGGCTGAACGAAGGAAATTGACAATTGAGTCTTCCGAAGGAACCTGAGGGGCAAAGGCTAAGTTGAACCTGCATGCATAACAGTTCGTTATTGGCTCTCGATCAGGATTTTCTTTATCAAAGAAGTCGCGTCGGTGAAACATCACGGCCGCACCGCACTCAGGACAGCAGTTTAGTAGCCGACACCCATGCTGCGGGCATGCTACATATAGCGCAATTCGCCAAGTTCTGCGGAAATATGGTTCGTTGTCCTCGGTCAAGCACTGAGGACAAAATTGAAGCCCGTAACGACGACGAACACGGTGATATACCCCGGCCGACAATATCCACGGTGTCATTCCATAGGGATTGTGCTTCTCGTATAGACGCCCTTCAAAAGCCGCGAGAGATGTTTGCTCTGCTCGCTGTATTGTCGTGCCGGTTTTTGTCGCTAATGCGGCCAAACTCTCATTTGTTACAGACTTGTCGATATCACGATTCCAGATCGGCACTTCGCCTAATACCATACGACAGAAGGTATGCAGTTTCTGCCCATTCGCTTTTGCGACTCTTACTAACCACGAGCTAAAGAGTTCATCTTCCAGAGGCTGCGGGTGGGCAGGTAATAACGTTCCTGATAGCATCACAACACCTTGTCAGCCTGGCGTTTTCGCTCCGATGGAGTCACCCAGCCTAGCGAGTCGAGTAGCTTTGCATCGATCTTTTCTTTACCCGTTTTCACAGCATGCGCCGACGCCTGAACCAGCAGCCGAGATAGTTCGCCTATATATCCATCAGTCATGGCGAGGAGCTTTATCGCTAACGCATTCTCATGCAGGTTTGATGCCTGCCGTAGTGGCAACATGCGCTCAAAGCTCACCAGTAACCGCAGGAAGTTAGTGTCGAATGACCAGCGTTGCAGTACAACCGGCTCGAAGCGGTTGGCAAGTTGTGGATCTGTCTGGATTGCACGAAATGCATCTTTAGTACCTACACCCACAATTGGGATTTGCAACTCATTACCAAGGTATTTAATTACGTTGAGAAAGGTCCGTTGTTTGTTTAGATTGCCTGCGAGTATCGAGTGAATTTCGTCGATTACCAAAACCTTTAAATTTATGTAGCGCAGCAGTTTAATCACTTGATATTGCTTTTTTTCCGCGCGGTCGTTATGTCGGAATGGCGCAAAAAGTTGTTCGAGAATCTCACTGTAAAAACGACTCTCATCAGGTACAGGAGGCGCTTGCACAATCATTACTGGCGCGATGATCGCATCTCCCCCTGGGGCGTCGTATGATGGGTGGAGCTGATTGAAGCGCTGCACGAGCATCGTCTTACCATTGTTCGTATCCCCAATAATTAGCAAATTAGGCATGCGATGCGTCTTGGGGTAAACAAGCAGATCCTCAAGTTTCGCGAGAATTTCCTTGGCTTTTGGATAGCCGATCCAACGAGATGACTGAATACGATTAATCCGTTCAGCGTCACTTAACTCCAGCAGCTTCGCGGCATTATCATTAAGATGTGGGGAGCCTATAGTTTCATTCATCGCTCAAAATTCCTCCATCTCATCGAATGGGGCAATTGGCTCAAGTTGCTCCAGAGCCGAGTCAGATGCTATCGCTTGGGTCTGGGATGCCGGTTCAGGCTTAACTTGAGGCTTCACGTCAGTTTGCCCATTTGGGCGACGCTGTACTGCTTTTCTAGCCTGCTTGGTTGCCGCCTTCGCTCCTCTCTCGATTTCACGCATCCGCTCGTAAGCATCAAAGATCAATCGCTCGTTGATATCTTGTTTTCCTTCCATTTCCAACTGCTTGCGGATTTTCCGCAGTTCCCAGATGCTAATTGGTGGATGCGATGTGTCCCGGTAGGGAATTGGAAAGTAGATATTGAGTTCAGGGTCGAAGAACCAGATTGTGCTGATGTCGCGAGGATCTCGCTTGAAAATGAATTTGCGCTTGAACTTTGGCTTGCCTGGAATAGTTGCACTAATCCAGCGGCGTAGCACGTCATGATAGTAATGAATTTCATCAATAACCACGCCGTAATCCTGGACGGTCCTCTCCTCGAACGGCATGAAATCTAACCGCAGCCGCTCTTCATCAAGGATCTTTGCTGGCATGCCCGTGCCAGGACGACTCTTTGTACCGAAAATGCCTTCCTCGTACTTTTTAATTGGAGACATACCAATGCCAGTATGCATGCGCTGGTGGTAAACCTCGGTAATATAGGTTGCTAACCACCTTTCCAGCTCTGACAACGTCAGCGCAGCATTCCCCTCTGAATCGTATTCGCCACGTGCAACAGGATTCGAGAACGTCGAACCGGGAAGCGTGTGCATTTCTCTAAGGAGCGTCCCCAACAACCGCTCGATGTGCCCCCCGAAGTGTGGTCTTGCCACCGGTCGCCATTCAATGTTGATGCCATATTCGCTGCACGCCCGCTGCAACATACCGCCTCGGAACTCTTTCGCATTGTCCATATGCAGGGTCTTGGGCAGTCCCCAACATGGCCAGGATGTACCGATGCTATGCTTAGCAAGCCACTTATCTTTGGACAGAATCACCTGTGCGAGGCATAGACCTGTTGAAAGGGCTCCTGGTGGATCAAATGAGACATAGAAGCCGTATACCATTCGACTGAACACATCAATAGCGAGGGTAATCCATGGTCGATCGAGTGGTTGTCGATACACGTCATCAACCAAGATGATGTCAAGTTTCGTATGGTCCATTTGCACTAATGCTAGCGGCCAGTCCGCGTTCGGAAAGCTGCCTTCAATTGGTGAAAAGCGCTCTTCAGCGGCGCGTCTGCCACGGCGCCGCGATAGTTTCAACTCCTCCGACAACCTGCCGATGCGGTTGCGGACAGTATTACAGTGAGGTGGTGTAATTCCAGCGTTTGTGCAGAGACGTCGAACCTCGTCGCACACTTTTTGGATGGATTTTTGCTGCTTGCTGAGATACTCATTCTCGATTACTGACTTGATAATCACTTCAAGCTCAGTTGACAGCTTGGTGGAACCTGAATCACTCCGCTGACGTGGCATCAGGGACGTTAGTGTTCCTGTCTCCTCATACAGCCTGATCCAGCCATATAACGTATTTGTATGCAGACCGAATTCGGCAGAACGCTTTTCGACATCGGCTCGTGTTCTTTCCTGCATATTGACTAGTGGCTGTATTATTTCGAATCGCTGCTGAGCGAGCTGCCAGTCTTCATCCGGGATGGCATTGAGATCTGGACGCTTGGCCAGCACTTCTCCCAGAGGCTTGCCGGATAGCTCGGCAATTGGTAGTCGAGTGATTTCACCACTTTCTATCTCACGCCCCAAGATGGATTCAAGATCGATAATGTAAGTGATCGTGTAATGACGCCCTTTATGATAAACAGAGCTTCCTTGCTGCAAGGTAAGCAATGCAGGTTGCAGTACTTTCATCGCACAATATCCTTATTCCATATTCTTGAAAACATCGTCAGTGCCAGGCCAAGATCAGTGCCGATGCGTCGGGTAGCGATTAAATGCCAAAGGGCGGGTAACAATTCAGCGCGTGCCCAACGGTCGCGAAATATAGTCTTGACCAAACTATCAGGATCAGTTTCACGCATCTCAGACAAACGCCCGAGTATCAACTCTGTGTGGGCCTGGTTTGGCTCCTGGCGCATGTAGGTTAGAAGGAATCGTGCGTTATCCAGGTATGGCGTGCGGATTTCCGTCTCAGTAAAGATCTTGAATTGCCAACCATGCTGCTTGGCATACCTAAATCCAGCCCGCAGCTTTGGCCGCAGTTTGATCCACTCTGCTCGGATATCCTCTCGGTACTTGACTTCGCACAGCATTGGGCGAAGAAATTTGGCCGGGGCGATATCACGACGATATTCCACCAGCACATCGGGTGTATAGCGCCTTGATTTCCCCTCGGAATCGCGCCAATCAATTTGAACGGGTTGTACCTCGAATTGCTGGACGTTCAAGTCAAATTCAAGGACTATCAAGAAATCGCGTTCTAAAGTGGACTCAAACGCAGCGGTACCATCGGCTTTGGCGCTCGTGGCAATACCTGTCACGTTACGGTAATTTTTGGGAATTTTGCGTACTGGCATAGCAAATCTTAACTAGTACACACAATTGATGGAAAATATAATTTGGTAGCCAGCATCTTTGTTCACCCGTAAAGTTTAACGCTGTGAGATTATTACTCTGATGGGCATACAGTACAGATTAACGGAGGAAGTGTCAGCGGCAGCGTGCCGCGTCCCGGCGAAATTTCGCTGGCGCATTGCGGCGTGTTGTTTTTGGATGAATTGCCGGAATTCGGCCGCAGCGTGCTGGAAGTCTTGCGCGAGCCGCTCGAGTCCGGCCACATCACCATCTCCAGAGCGGCGCGGCAAGCCAATTTCCCGGCCCGCTTCCAGCTGATCGCGGCGATGAACCCCTGTCCCTGCGGCTACCTCGGCCATGCCTCTGGCAAATGCCGCTGCACACCCGATATCGTGGTGCGCTATCAGGACAAGATTTCCGGTCCGTTGCTGGACCGCATCGACATGCAAATCCAGGTCGGCGCGTTGCCGCACGAGGATTTGCTCAAGCAAGCCGACGGCGAACCATCAAGCGCGGTGCATGCCCGCGTCGAACGCGCCTTTGCGCTGCAACTGCGCCGCCAGGGCAAAGGCAACCATGCGCTCTCCAGCGGTGAAATCGACGCCCACTGCAAGCCGGACGCAGCCGCCGAACAACTGCTGCGCGCCGCCATGATCCGCCTGAACTGGTCAGCCCGCGCCTATCATCGGGTGCTGAAAGTGGCGCGCACCATCGCCGACCTCGGCGGCCAAACCAACATCGGCAGCGCCCACATAGCCGAGGCAATCCAGTACCGGCGCGCGCTGCGGGAGCATTGATTGCGGTTGGGGTGCGGCATGTCGTGCCCCACGATTTACAATTCTTTACGGCACTATTCATGTTGATCGGTATTTTGTGCGCCCTGGGCGCTGGCCTGATGTGGGGCCTGGTTTTTGTGACGCCGGTATTGCTGCCGGATTATCCGGGCATCGTGTTGTCATTCGGGCGCTATATTGCGTTTGGTCTGATTGCGCTGGTGCCTGCCTGGCTCGGCCGCCGGCAAATCGCGGCGCTGTCGCGGGCCGATTGGGGCGTGGCGTTCCGGCTCTCGCTGGTGGGCAATCTGCTGTATTACGCGGCCCTGGCCAGCGCGATCCAGCTGTCCGGCGCGCCGTTGCCGACTTTGCTGATCGGCACCTTGCCGGTAGTGATTACGATTGTTTCCAACTGGTCGCCGGGCCGGGCGACGGATGCGGTGGCCTGGCACCGGCTGCTGCCGGCGCTGGCCGTGATTGCCACCGGTTTGCTGCTGGTGAATGCCAGCGAACTGGAGCGACTCGACGGCAGCCGCACGCTGACCCAATATTGGCAGGGTTGCGCGCTGGCGCTGCTGGCGCTGGCCGCCTGGACTTGGTATCCGATTAACAATGCGCGCTTCATGCAGTCCCATCCGCAAATTCGCTCGTCCACCTGGGCCACCGCGCAGGGTCTGGCGATGCTGCCGGTAGTGCTGCCGGGGTTTGTGCTGTATGGCTTGATTGCGCACGCCAGCGGCGGCAGTTATGCGTTCCCGCTGGGGCCGCGCCCGGCGTTGTTCGTCGGCATGATGCTGCTGATCGGCTTATGCGCTTCGTGGCTGGGCACCATGTTGTGGAACCATGCCAGCGCCCGCTTGCCGACTTCGCTGGCCGGTCAGCTGATCGTGTTCGAAACGCTGTCGGCGCTGGCGTATGCCTTCCTCTGGCGCGGCGCAATGCCGTCGGCGCAAGTACTGGCGGGCATCGCGCTGCTGATCGTTGGGGTAATATTGGCGATCCGGACTTTCCGCCGTCCCGCTAGAGTTGCCACACTGAATAATTGATGACTGCGTTTCCGTTTTCCCCTTTTCACTTCCGCCTGACGTTGCCGCTGTTGCTGGCAGCTTGGTTGCTGCTCGCCGGCTGCAGCCCGAGCCTGAACTGGCGTCAGGTAGAAGGCGTTGATGCGCCGTTTGCGGTGCTGTTGCCGGCCAAGCCGACCACGCTGTCGCGCCCGATTGACCTCGACGGCATGCAGGTCACGATGTCAATGACCGCAACCGAAGTCGATGGCGTCACTTTCGCCGTTGGCGTAATCGCGTTGCCGGACGCCGCGCTGGCGCCCAAAGCGCTGCAAGCGATGAAGCTGGCGCTGGTGCGCAATATCAACGGCAGCATCGAGAGCGAGCGCGTGAACAACACCAGCGGCAGCAGCATCGATATCGTCGCCACCGGCACCCTCGGCCGCAGCAAGGAAACGGCCCGACTGCTGGCGCATTTCGCCGCCCGCGATCAGCGGGTTTATCAAGCCATCATCGTCGGCCCCAGCAGCGCAGTACTTGCCATGAGCGCGGATGCGGCCGATACCTTTTTTACTTCTTTCAAAGTGCACTGATATGACTTTCGCGACCTGGATCACATTCTTTTTTGCCGCCTGCATCATCGCCGTTTCGCCCGGCTCCGGCGCGGTGCTGTCGATGTCGCACGGCTTGTCGTACGGCGTCAAAAAAACCAGCGCCACCATTCTCGGATTGCAAGCCGGCCTGCTGCTGATCCTGCTGATCGCCGGCGCCGGCGTCGGCTCGATTTTGCTGGCATCCGAAGTCGCCTTCAATCTGGTCAAGACCATCGGCGCCTTGTATCTGGTGTATCTGGGCGTGAGCCAATGGCGCGCCAAAGTTGGGGCGCGTCCCGAGATCGAGGCCGACACTGCGCTGTCGCCGCCAGAGCCGCAGCGCAGCGCCATGCCGACCTTGCGCCGCCGTTTCCTGACCGGATTTTTTACCAATGCGACCAATCCGAAAGGCATCATTTTCATGGTGGCCGTATTGCCGCAGTTCATCTCGCAGCAAGCGCCGCTGCTGCCGCAATTGCTAATCTTGGGCGTCACCATGTGCGCGATTGATTTGACCGTGATGCATAGTTACGCTTTTGCGGCGTCCGGGATGCAGCGATTTTTTCGCGATCCGCGCATGGTCCGGCGGCAAAACCGCTTCTTTGGCGGCGTGCTGGTGGCGGTCGGCACCGCGCTGTTTTTCGTCAAGCGCGCGCCGACTGCGTGATATACATACACTCTGTTGTATTTTAAGATGCGCACTTAAACAGTGCGCAAGAAGCAGATAATCGCGCATACCCGGCATATATTGCCAGTGAAGAGCAGGGCCGGAGCACAGCATTCCGGTGCCTCAGAGACGCCGCTGCCGGACCTGTCTTTTGGCGCGATTCTTTTGTTGCCAGCGCAGCAGGCCCGTCACAAACATCAAGGGCAGGATCAGACCGGAAAGCAGCACGATGATGCGGCCTGCCAGCCCGAACGCTTCTCCGCTATGCAGTGGATGCAGCCAGGCAAGCAAGCCATCGCCCGCCGACTGTTGCCGTGCATCTTGCTGCGCCAGCAACTTGCCGCTGTATTGATCGACCCAGACCATGGTTTTAGGAAAGCGCCGTCCGGGTTCGCCCTGCTGATACATGCGGATCAGATACGCGCCGGCAGCGTTCTTAGGCGTTTCAACCCAGCGCACTTCAGCCTGCGGGAAGCGCGCTTGAGCAACGCGAACCGCACTGTCAACCGTGATCCGCTGCTTTGCGCGATGCGTTTGCGACAGCACAACAGGCATTTGCGATAACGGTGAAAACCAGTTGATGATCGGGTTGGCCCATGCCGGCAAATCGAGCGCGAAGCCGCTCAACGCCAGAATTAACAAGACCTGAATGCCATAAATTCCGCTGAATTTGTGCAAGTCGTAAGTGCGTCGAATCCGGCCCGCCTGCCGTTGCCAGCGCAACGCACTCTGCCAATTGGCATTCGCCGGCCACCACAGATACAGACCCGATAGCAGCGAGAGGGTAAGCAGCAAGCCCGCGATCCCCATTATCGTTGCGCCCCAAGCTTCGATCAGCAGCAGGTAATGCAGATCGTAGATCCAGGTCATGAGCGTTTCGCCCCAGAAACGGTTGCTGGTAATGGCCAAGTTGCTGGGATCGACGGAAACCATCAATGGCGCAAAACCCCGCTGCCTGGTTTCGTTCGGCTTGTAATAGCGCGCCATCAGCGGCTTGCCGCTGTCCATTGGCAACTCAAGCCGCCACGGCCCGCGACGTTGCGGATGCTCGGCGTTGAGCGCGGCGAACACTGCCTCCAATGGTTGCGGCTTGCCATGCGCCTGCACCGCGATGTGCGGATTGAGCCACTGGTCGATATCGACATAAAACACCAGCAAGCTGCCGCTGATTCCGGCAACGACAAAAACCATCCCGAGCCACAGCCCGAGATGGAAATGCACTTTCAGCCAGATTCGGCGCAGCCGCTGTTGCAGCGTTTTCATATTAAAAAGGAGCTCATCAGAATTTTGTGTTCAACGATACATACAAGGCCCGCGGGCTGCCCGGCGCGTGCAAAGATTGGGTGCCGTCGTGCCATACGTATTCCCAATATTGATTGGTCACATTCTTGACCTGGGTCTCGATGCTGATATCTTTCGACCATTGATAAGTCGCGCCCAGATTCGACAGAAAATAGCCGCCGAACTTGCCGGTGCTATTGGTGCGCTCCAGATAGTAGTTGCCTTGGCCGTTGGCCCAGTAAGACAGCTTCCACTGTGGCGACAGTTGATAGTCCACCCCGCCGGAAATCAAGTAGCGTGGCGCATGGTCGATTTCCTTGTCCTGACTGAGCGGCGTGTGATTGTCCGAGGTCAAAATGCGCGATTTCTGCAGCGAGTAAGCAAACCAGACCGAGGTGTTTTCAGCCGGTTTGATCTTGGCCTGGAAATCAACGCCCCGGCGTTGTGTTTTACCGATGTTTTCCACATCGTTGCTGGCCGCGCCCAGCTTGCGGCGCGCTTCATTTGATGCAACCTGTTGCCAGATGGCGATACGACCTTCCAGCCACTCTGCCGGCGTAAACTTGACGCCGGTTTCCCAGCCATCGTTGATCGATGGCTCTACGTTGGTATTGGCGGTGTTGTAGGAGCCTGCTCCTACGCCAATCTGGAAGGTGCGGCCCCAGTTTGCGTATAGCGAATAGGCATTGTTCAACGCATACGCGGCACTCAATTTCGGTTGCCCGATGCTGCCATAGTTGTTGATGCCATAACTTGCGCCGTTGCTATCGCGCAGCGTGCCTCGGATGACGTCTACGCGGTACGCGGGGATGATTTTCAGCTTGGCGGTTGGGCGGATTACTGCCTGGATAAAAGCGCCCGTGGTATCGAAATCGAAGTCCTGATCGCGGGTTTGCGCGGCATGCACTCGGTTTGCGGTATTCCAGCGCTGGCTCCGGTTCGACTGATGCTCGGTATTTAGACCGCCTTCCAGCGCGAAGTCATGGGCCCAGTTGACGTCGGGGCGATAGGTCAGAGTGGTCAGCGCCCCCACATGGGTTTCGTCTTCAAAGCGCTCTTGCTGGCCGTTGCCTGGCGCAAAAGTGACCCAGCGTCGGTCGTCGGCATGGTTCAGATAGACCTTGGATGACCAGGACAGGCGCTCATTGAGCGCCATATCAAGGTGGCCGCTGAGCTGGCCCAGCTTGCGTTTGCCGCCATCGCTGGCGTTCCTCGCGGCAGAGGCATCCGGGTTGTCGCGTGAATCGGCATACGTCATGTAACCGGGCTCTTCTGTCTTGTTCTCGTAATAGCGCGCGATCACGCCAGTGCGCACACGCCCGTCTGCCGAGTCAAAGAACCATTTGCCGCCGAGCGCTATTTTGTCGGACTCGGAATGCGCGCGATAGCCGTCGGCATGCTGCACGCCGACAAAATAATTCTGCGAAATACCGTCTTTCTCCACCCCTTTGGAGAACTGGATATCCCGCGCTCCAAAGCTGCCAACACTAGCGCGCGCCTCGTTATAGTTGCCGCCGCTGCGGGTGGTGAAATTCACGTTGCCGGCAATGTTGTGCATGCCGTAACGCGGGTCATTGGTGCCCCGCACCACTTCGATAGATTCAATCTCGAGCGGGAAAATCATATCCAGATACGGCATATTGCCGGCATTGTTGTTACTCGGTACGCCATCGATCAACAGCTTCACCGCATTGATTTCACGTTCGCCGTTGAATCCGCGGAACGAGAAGCCGCCCGAAACTGCGCCTTGGCCCATATCGGTGAGCTGCACGCCTGGAGCGCGCCCCAGTAATTCCCAGCTGTAACGCACATTTTGTTCGGCGGCGATATTGCCACCCAGCACATCGACCGAGCTAAGGACGCTGCGCGTAGGAAGCGGCCCCATGCTATTGGCATGGACCCGCACTTCGCCCAGAACCAGCGCTGAATCGGCGGTATTGGAGGCGGACTGCGCCGTGCCAAGAATAGGAAAGGCAGCGGATATGAGCGCAACCAGGATATTACGTTTAAACATTCCATCTCCGAGAATCAAGTACAGCGGAAATATTTCCGTTGATTGTTGCGCGTCGCGAACCGGTCTGCCGTGCAAAAGCACGATGGACCGGCGCAGATGCGCAGGCAAAGGCGCATGGCCTGCTAAGGGCAGGGCCATGCAGCGCCATGCCGTAAAGGCAGGTGGCGCAATTGCACTTCAGCAGAGAGTGGGGCGCGCCCGTGGGCTGGCGGCCGACCAGGCAAACAAAGGCCGCGGGGCAGAGAAAAACTGCAAGGAATGCGAGGCTGCCTGAGCCGCCGGAAACAGGAAAGGCTGGTTCTGTTCAGGCGGCAAGGCGCTTGCCTGCAGGGCGCAGTACGGACAATGCTCCCGGTGGATGCTATGCTGCGCGGGTTGATTCTCGCGCTGCAAATCGGTGGCAAGAATCAGTTTGATTCCATGCGCCGTGCAGATTTGCAACCAGGATGTCGTATCGCCGTTGCCGCTATCTTTGGCCAGCGCAGGCGAAATCGCCGGTGCCATGACGCCACCCAGAATTGCCATGACGGCAATCCAGGTGAACAGGCGGCGAAGGGCTAGGAAGCGATGCATGCGCAATATTCTAGCTGAGTTCTTTTGTTGTGCGAACGTCAGCGCGGGCAATCTCGCAAAGAACTCAGGGCGCCAGATACGAACAATGATCGCGCATAGTTTTGCCGCATGGGCTAGTTAGTGCTTATTGAAGATGCAAGATAGGTTTTCACCCAGCGCGCGCCGACTGTCTGAGGCTGCATACACTCTGTTGTATTTTTAATGCGCGCAATGAAACATTTCGGCAATTGCACGTTAATTGCATATACCCCACTATTTTTTAATCACGCCAGTTAACCGGCTCACAACATGACACTACGCATTATTGCCAGCGGCGGCACCTTCGATAAGCATTACGACGAGCTTGCCGGTCAGCTTGGCTTTGGCGCCAGCCACCTGCCGGCAGCACTCCAGCGCAGCCGCATTACGCAAGCGCACACGCTCGAAGTGCTGCCGCTGCTCGATTCGCTGCAGATGCAGGACGCCGACCGCCAGCGCTTGCTGGCCAGCTGCCGGCAAGCGCCTGAAGCCGCGATCGTCATCGTCCACGGCACCGACACCATGCGCGAAAGCGCGGCAGTGCTGGGCGCGGCCGCGCTCGGCAGGACCGTGATCCTGACCGGCGCGATGATTCCGTATGAGATCGCCAATTCCGACGCGCTGTTCAACCTCGGCTTTGCCATCGGCGTGGCGCAAACGCTGCCGGCCGGCGTGTACGTGGCGATGAATGGGCGCGTGTTCGATTGGGACAAGGTCAGCAAGAACCGCAGCGCCGGTGTTTTTGAGGTTTGTTGAGCAGATATGCCACACATGAACGCATTGAAATACCTGGCCGGTTATTCGGAAGACATCAAGAGCCAGGTGCGCACGCTGCTGGAACAGGATCGGCTCGGCACCATTCTGCTGAAAAAATACGGCTGCCTGCACGAGGTGCGCACCGACCGCGCGCTGTACGACTACGTGATGGCGCTGAAGAACGAGTTTTTGCGCAATGCCGCGCCGCTGTCCAAGGTTGCGTTCGACAGCAAAATTAAAGTCATCCAGCATGCGCTGGGCTTGCATACCGCGATTTCGCGGGTGCAGGGCGGCAAACTTAAGGCCAAGCGCGAAATCCGGATTGCTTCGCTGTTTCGGGAGGTGCCGCTGGAATTCCTGAAGATGATCGCGGTGCATGAACTGGCGCATCTGAAGGAAACCCAGCACGACAAAGCCTTCTATCAGCTCTGCACGCACATGGAGCCGGATTACCATCAGTACGAATTCGACCTGCGCCTGTACTTGACGCAGGTCGACGCACGCGGCAAGCTGCTGTGGCCGGGCAGCGTCGCCGTTGCCAGTGCCAATTCCGCGGCAGAAAAAATATAACCTTATCTACTCACCTCTATTCACCTCGGATCACCCGCTTATGCAACCCATCAATGGCATCCCGATTCCCTGGTACGACATCGCCAGCATGGTTTTTCTGGCCTGCCTGTGCATGTACTTCGGCCTCGCCGCCGGCAGTTTTTCTATCAAGGCTCGGCAGAAACTGCCGTCGTTCGTGTTCAATCGCAGCATTTGTTTTTTCCTGACCGCGGCCTTTTTGCTGATGGCTTTTGCCAGATTGCTGGGCTGGTTTTAAGAGCCGATGCACTGGTTGCCGCCGGCGAGGACACGCTCTTCGTGCGGCAGGCTGCGATTCTGATCGACTGAAAACCTGCCGACGCCGAGGGTCTTGAGGACGCCGGCGGCCGCGTCCAGCGTCTGCAATGCGCGGATTTCTTCGCGCGCGGTATGCAGCGGGCAGTGCGTTTGCTCCAGGTCCCGATAGGCGTGGATTTCCCAGGCGACGCCGTTCCAGAACAGCGTCCACTGAAACTCGGCGCCGGTCGACATGGCAGTGCGAAAATAAGCGATATCGGTAGTCATGACAGTCTCCTTTTTAGTTGGTCTGACTGTGGTTTAGGACATGACAATTGTTTTGTCAAATGGCATTCGTGTTTCGTTGCGCAAAACAGGGTTTAGCGCCAAACGCGCCGCCACCGCCATCGCCGCCACGCCCGCTCACCACTTGATTTCAATATGAAAGAATTTATGATCTGTTCCGATACCAGCAAACGCCGTGTCGCCATCGTCGGCGGCGGTCCGGCCGGGCTGATGGCGGCCGAGGCGCTGGCCCAGGGTGCAAACGGGCAAATTCAGGTTGATCTGTTTGATGCGATGCCTTCGGTCGGGCGCAAGTTTCTGCTGGCCGGCAAGGGCGGCATGAACATCACCCACGCCGAGCCGATCGATGCGTTCTTGTCGCGTTATGGCGCGCGCCGGGCGCAGATTGCGCCGCTGCTGGAGGCTTTCGGGCCGGATGCGCTGCGGCAATGGGTGCATGGCCTGGGCGTGGCGACTTTCGTCGGCAGTTCCGGCCGCGTGTTCCCGGTCGACATGAAGGCCGCGCCTTTGCTGCGCGCCTGGCTGCAGCGCTTGCGCGGGGCCGGAGTGCGCTTTCACATGCGCCAGCGCTGGCTCGGTTGGGATGCGGACGGCGCGCTGCAATTTGCCAGCGCCGATGGCAGCACGTCGGTCAAGCCGGACGCGGTAGTGCTGGCGCTGGGCGGCGGCAGCTGGGCGCGGCTCGGCTCCGATGGCGCATGGCTGCCGCTGCTGGCCGCACGCGGGGTCGAGGTGGCGCCGCTGCAGCCGTCCAATTGCGGTTTCGATTGTGTCTGGAGTACGCATTTCAGCAGCCGCTACGCCGGTGCTCCGCTGAGTCCGGTAGCGCTCAGTTTTGCCGATGGCAACACGGTGCAACGCAAGAAGGGCCAGTTCGTGATTACTGATTCCGGGGTCGAAGGCAGCCTGATTTATGCTTTTTCAGCCGCGATTCGCGATGCCATTGCCGCCCATGGCAGCGCCACTGTCACGCTCGATCTGGCACCCGACTGGACGCCTGAGCGGGTCGCAGCGGAAATCAGCCGGCCGCGCGGCGCACGCTCGATGTCCAGCCATTTGCAAAGCCGGCTCAACATCACCGGCGTCAAATCCGGCCTGCTGCGCGAGTTGATAAGCAAAGAGGATTTTGCCCAGCCGGCAGTGTTGGCCGCCAAAATCAAGGCGCTGCCGCTGACTTTGAACGCGGCGCGCCCGCTGGATGAAGCCATCAGCAGCGCCGGCGGGGTGTGCTTTGATGCTCTGGAGCAGGATTTGATGCTGCGCGCGCTGCCCGGCGTTTTCTGCGCCGGCGAAATGCTGGACTGGGAAGCGCCGACCGGCGGTTATCTGCTGACGGCCAGCTTTGCCAGCGGCCGTGCAGCCGGACTGGGCGCGCTGGAATGGTTGCGGCGCAACGGCTAACGACTGCGGAGTGCGCGATTCATTACCCGGTAACAATTATTGGGCATGATGTGGCTCCCGTTGCCCGATTGCACCCAAGCCTTTATGTCCATCAAAAACGCTGTATTTGCATTGCTTTTTCTGTGTGCTGCCGGTCGCGTGCTGGCTGGTGACATAACCGGCGCCGGATCGTCTGCCGCCAAACCGCTGTATGAAAAATGGGCAGAAATCTACCGGCAGCGCACCAGCGTCAAGATTGCCTATGCGCCGGTCGGCTCATCGAAGGGCTTGCTGCAGATCAGGCAACACGCGGTCGATTTTGGCGCCAGCGATGTGGCGCTGGCTGCGGCAGACCTGAAGAAAGACCGGCTGATCAGCTTTCCCAGTGCGATTTCCGGCGTGGTGCCGGTCGTCAATCTGGCCGGCATCAAACCCGGTGCGCTATTGCTCACAGGGGAAGTGCTGGCCGATATTTTTGCGCGCAAAATCACCCGCTGGGATGCCGCCGCGATAGCCGCCCTCAACCCCGGACTGCCGCTGCCCAACGCGGCTATCGTGGTCGTGGTGCGCCAGGACGGTTCCGGCACCACTTATAACTTCAGCGATTATCTGAGCAAGATGCAGATTAACTGGCGGGAAAAATTCGGTCGCGGTTTTACCATCGCCTGGCCGGCCGGCGTGGTGCCGGTCAAAGGCAGCAGCGCCGTGGCCGCTGGCGTCAAGCAAACCCACAACGCAATCGCTTATGTCGATTACAACTATGTGGTGCAAGAGAAACTGGCCTACGTCCGGCTCAGGAACCGGCAGGGCAACTTTGTCGCACCGAACGCGCAAAGTTTTGCTGCTGCGCTAAAAAACAGCAACTGGCTGCGCCGGGCCGCATTCGAAGAAATGCTGACCGACAAATCCGGGGCCGAGAGCTGGCCGATTACGATGGGCACTTTCATCATCCTTGCCCAGGTTGCCCAAAAACCTGAAAACGCCATCGCCACCCTGAAATTTTTCAATTGGGCGTTCATGCATGGCGACCACCTGGTGGCAGGCCTGGATTTTGTGCGCCTGCCGGACTTGGTGCAGGCCAAGATTTATGCGGAGATGCTGAAGGTGACCGATCAAAACGGCAAGCCGCTGCGCTGGTCGGAATTGTAAGCGGCGCGGGCGATTTCAAGCGTCGGATAAAAATTGCGGAAAATTAGGGGAAACTTCGCGGAAACTGCCTCAGGCCGGCGCATTCTTTGTCATTACGGCATTACCGCCGACATCCGCTCAAAATCGAGAATCTTGATGCGCCGGCCGGAAATCGCAATCATGCCTTCCGCAGAGAGGTCGTGAAACAGGCGCGACAGGGTTTCCGGCGTCAGGCTGAGGCGGGAAGCGATCAGCGATTTTTTGGCCACCAGTTCTATATCGTCGCTGGTTTCGCGCCGGCTTTGCCGCAGCAGGTATTCCGCCAGCCGCTGTTTGGCGCTTTGCGAATAAGCTTCGATATCGCGCACCAGACTGTAGAACTGGCGTCCGACGCAGGTCATCAGTTCGCGTGAAAAATCGAAATTCTGCGCCGCCACGCGCATGATCGCAGTGCGATCGATATGCAGCAGCATGGCGTCGGTGGTGGTCTTGACCAGCGCAATATGCGGGCGCTCCAGCAGCATCTCGCCCAAGCCGAAACAGGTGTTCTGACCCAGGATTTCGAGGATTTTTTCGGTGCCCTGTTTGGTATGCAGAACGATTTTGACCTGCCCGTAGACAATCCAGAATGCGCCATTGGCGGCGTCGCCGTGACTGACGATCGGCGTATTTGTCTTGGTTTGGGAGGATCGGGTGCCGGATACGATGTCGTCGAGTTGCTTCTCGTCCAGCATTCTGAACAAGCTGGTCTTGGCAATAATGCTTTTCAGGTTGATGAGACTGGTGCTGCCGTCATGGGTTTTGGATAACGCGGGTATCACAATTTCATCCTTTTTTCATCCTTGTGCATTGTGCGGTTTCAATGTTTAAGTGCATTAATGCGCCTATTTTTCGATGTAAACACCGCAAAAATTGCGCAAGATCATGGACGACGATACTAGCGATATGGTATTGCCGCATATATGATGTGGATCAATTTTTTGCGGATGCGCTCGATTGCCCATCCGTCGTATCCAACCTCAATCAATACGGCATCCGGTAACGGTATCCCTGGTAATTCAGCACTACTGCGCCGCGCAGCATTTTTTCCAGGATCAGGCCGGGCGCGACGGTATCGCCTTCGCGCAGTAACTGGTTGTTGATCAGCAGCGAGCGCTCGGCCTGGTTGCTGGAATAGATGTAGCCGCTGATGACCAGTGGCGGAATCTCCCTTTGGATTTGGGGCGGCAGTTCGCGCAGCGTCTGCAGTTCCGGCTCGGCCGCCTTGGCGGACGGCGTCGGAGCCGGTTTTTTTGCGGGCGGGGTGATGGCTACGGCCGGCCGTTGCTTGGGCAGCGACGCTGGCGCGCTGCTGGCTGCGGCCTTAGGCTTGCTGGCTTCCAGCGGCACGGCTTTGTGCGTGGCCTTGGGTGCCGGCGGCGCTGGCTGGGTTGGCGCAATGCGCACGGGCGGCGGCAGTGCCGGCGCAATCGATGCTGCCGGCGCAGCGGATTGCGCCGGTGTGACGGGCGCGACGGGCGCTGCTTGCGGCGGCACAGCGCCGCGCTGCCAGGGCCGAAACCAGGCCAGCGCGATCAGGATCATGACCAGCACCGCCAGCGCGCCCCAGCGCCATGCGCGCTGCCAAAGCGGCGCGCGGTCAACGGAGCTGGCGGCGAAAACCGCCGGCGCATGAATATTCGGCAGCGCACCCAGCGTGCGTTGCGCTTCAGCCTTTTTCAGGGCATCCAGAATGTATGACATTATTTTCCCGACTCCGCAGTGGCGACGCCAGCCTGATGCAGGCGCGGCTCATCGATGCCGGCGGCGCGATTGAGGTACATGAAGGTCATCGGGCCGACTATGCCGTCGGCGGCCAATTCATGGGCGCGCTGGAACTGCTGCACCTGGAGCTTCAGGGCCTGGTTGAATATCTGGCCGGCCGGCAGCGTTGATTGCGCCGATGGCGCCAGCTGGGCTGCGATCCAGTCGACCTCGGCGCCTTGCGTGCCCGGGCCAAAGACCATGCCGGCGATGTCGCGCGCGGTCGGGGTGCGCCAGAAAGTCACCATCTGGCCGCGAAATTGCGCCTCCAGCACCGCCAGCGGCACGGTTTTGCTGACGTTGCCTGTGCGTAAGGTGGCGCTGCCTGGTGTCAGCTCGGTCAGCAGCGCGTAATAGCTCGCCGTATTGTTTTGGTCCTGCAGGGTCAGGATCGCAGGGCGATCGAGTTGCGCCAATGCGGCCAATCCGACCCCGCCGGCGACATAACAGGCCACGCGCTGTTGCTGCGCGGCTTGGCAGGGTGGTCCTTCCGGCAATGTAAAACCCCACAACTGCGCCAGTTGCCGGTACGCGTCACGGCGATCCGGCGATCCGGCGTCAGCCTGCAGCGCCGCCGTTACGGGGGGCGGGGTGTGATTGATTTTGGCGGGCGCGGCCTGGACGGTCTTGCTTCGGCTATCACGTTTACTGTGCTCTTGCTGCAGATTCCAGCCCAATACCAGCGCGACGACAACGAGGGTGCCCGCCATCAGCCAGACCAGAGCCGGGCGGATGGCGGGGGCTACGGCTGCACCTGCTGCCGGCGCAAAATCGCCGAACACTTCACGCGCCGCCTGCCTGACTATCGCGCGATCGACGCTGTGTTTGTTTTCGGTATATGCGCCCAGCAGCGCGCGGTCGCACAGCAGATTGATGCGGCGCGGCACGCCTTGCGTGAGGCGATGAATCTGCTGCATCACCGGCGGCGGAAATACAGTGGCGTCAAGCATGCCGGCCACCGCCAGCCGATGCCGGATATAGCGCGCGGTTTCCGGCGCTGCCAGCGGCCCCAGATGGTAACGGGCAATCACGCGCTGGGCCAGTTGTTCCAGTTCTGGCCGAGCCAGCATGCCGCGCAGCTCGGGCTGGCCGATCAGGATGATCTGCAGCAACTTGCTTTGGTTGGTCTCCAGATTGGTCAGCAGCCGCAATTGTTCCAGTACGCCGGCCGACAGGCTTTGCGCTTCGTCGATGATCAGCACGTTGTGCCGGCCCTCGGCGTGGGCGGCCAGCAAGAAGGCATTCAACGCATCGACGTAATCCTTGACCGATGCGGCATCGACCCCGGCACCGTGTGGCAAGCCGATGCCGATGCCGACGCTGATGCCAAACTCGTCGCAAATCGATTGCAGCAACTCCGGCACCGTCAGCTTCGGATTGAAGATGTAGGCGACGTTGCAGTCGTCTGGAATCTGTTCCAGGAAGCAGCGGCACACCGTGGTCTTGCCGGCCCCGATTTCGCCGGTCAGCAAGACGAAGCCGCCGCCGCTGCCGACGCCATACAGCAAATGCGCCAGCGCTTCACGATGCTGCTCGCTCATGAACAAATAGTGCGGATCGGGGGCGATCGAAAACGGCGCTTGTTGCAAGTTGAAGAATTGGGTGTACATGGCAGTCAGTGAATGATCCAGCGCCAAGGCTAGCATAAAGGCATTCGAGCGCGTTCAGGGCTTCCGCGCATCATCGGATGAAGATATATTTATGCGGAGTATGGCTATAAACAATAGATTTTACGTAATATTATATTGGCACTCTAAAAATACAATGCATAGTATTTAATTCTTCCAGATGCGCTGAAGGCGGTGTTAGCGCTCCGGCCGCAAGCGCAGCAATTGACCTTGGCTTTCATCGGTCAATACATACAGCAAACCGTCCGGCCCTTCGCGCACGTCGCGGATGCGCAAGTCGAGGTCTTGCAGCAGCCGTTCTTCGCGCACCAGTTTGCCATCGCGCCATTCCTGGCGGGCCAGGTAATGGAACTTGAGCGAACCGATGAACAGGCTGCCTTGCCAGGCACGGCCGTAACGCGCGCTGCGCAGGAAGGCCATGCCGGAGGGCGCAATCGATGGCGTCCACTGATACAGCGGCGCTTCCATGCCGGGTTTGGCGCGCAAGCCTGCGCCGATTTTGCCGCCGCCATAGTTTTCGCCATAGGTGATCACGGGCCAGCCGTAATTCTTGCCGGCCTCGGGCCGGTTGATTTCATCGCCGCCTTGCGGGCCGTGTTCGTGGGTCCAGAGCCGCCCGTCGGGGCCTAGCGTGGCGCCCTGCACATTGCGATGGCCATAACTCCAGATTTCCGGCAGCGCAGCGCTTTTGCCGACAAACGGATTGTCCGGCGGCACGCTGCCGTCCTTGCGCAGCCGCACTATTTTGCCGTGGTGGTTGGTGAGCGTTTGCGCATCCTGCATGCGCGAAAAGCGCTCGCCCAGCGTCAAAAACAACGTGCCGTCGGTATTTTCAACGATACGGCAGCCGAAATGCGCATTGCTGCTGACCTTGGGGCGCTGGCTGAACAGCACGGTGACCTGCTCCAGCCGCCTGGCATCGGCCGACAAATGGGCCGATGCCAGCGCGGTGGAATTGCCCGCGCCGCCCGCGGCCGGCTGCGCATAGCAAAAATAAATGGTGCGGTTGCGCGCAAAATCGCTGTCGGCCACCACGTCCAGCAAACCGCCCTGGGCGACCGCATCGACCTCCGGCACGCCGGCAATCGGCGGCCCCAGCGCGCCGTCCGGTTGCATCAGCCGCAAGCGCCCGGGACGCTCGGTGACCAGCATGCGGCCGTCGCCGATGAAAGCCAGCGCCCACGGGTGTTCCAGATTCCGGGCCAAGACTTCAGTCTGCAACGCCGGGGTGGAAGCGGTGGTTTGGGCGCCGACCACAGTAATTTGGGCGCCGGCCACGGCGCACATTCCGGCCATGCCCGGCAAGACGACGCAACGGAAAAACCAACGCTGTCCACAAGATACGCGCATCGATCACCTCTTCATCCGGAACATGCAAAGGCGGGCAAGCGATTGGGCAGACTGCCGGCAACGCGCGGTTTAAGCATGACGGCCGTCAGTTGCCAGCCTTACTTTCTGGCCTGTTTTTCGATCGATTGCTGGCGCAGGCTGATGCGCGACAGTTCGCTCATCTCTTCGGCCAAAAATTGCATTAAGTCATCGACACTGACAATTCCGACCAGGTGGCCGTGGCTATTGATCACCGGCATCCGGCGCACACCCTTGAAACGCATCCGTTCTATGGTTTCATGCACATCGTCGTCTTCGCCGGCAGACAGCAGTTCCGCGCTCATGATGTCGCCCGCTTCGATGCTCTTGGCGTCCAGCCCTTCGGCAACAATAGAGACCACGATGTCGCGGTCGGTCAAAATACCGACCGGTAACAATTTTTCGTCCGCTGCATCGACCACGACCAGGTCGCCGACATGGTGCTGGCGCATCAGCAGCGCGGCTTCCAGCACACTCGCTTCGCGCTTGCAATGCACTGCCTCAAGCGTGGAAATTCCACCGATTCGCATATCAGTCTCCTCATCAGATGATGAAACACTAGCGTTTGTCGGGCCCGGCAATTTTGATTTTTCTCAAACAAGCGGGACTGGCGCAATAATGCTGCTTCGCCGTTAATCGTTGCCGAATCTCGATGACATCCTCCCTGCGCGCCGTTCCGATAATCCACCAGCCCGACCGCCAGTTGGTCCCGCTGGTTGCGCTGGGCTCCGCGCAGGTTCTGGCCTGGGCTTCATCGACTTACTTGCCGGCGATTGTGGGCACTGCCATCGCCGCCGAATTGCAGATTTCACGCGGCACCTTCTTCGCGGCATTTTCGCTGTCGCTGGTGGTGATGGCGCTGGTCGGGCCGATGATCGGGCGTCGGATTGACCGTGTCGGCGGGCGTCGCGTGCTGCTGTGTTCGAATCTGGCGCTGGCAAGCGGTTTGCTGATGCTGGCGTGCGCCAGCGGCGTTTTCAGCTTGTACGCGGCCTGGTGCGTGATCGGGGTCGGCATGGGTTTGGGCTTGTACGATGCGCTGTTTGCGACGCTGGTGCATCAATATGGCAAATCCGCCGGGCGCTTGATCGTCGGCGTCACGCTGATCGGCGGTTTTGCCAGCACCGTGGGCTGGCCGTTGTCGTCCTGGATGCTGGAACACTGGGGCTGGCGCTGGTGTTGCGCTGCGTGGGCGCTGCTGCAGCTGTGCGTCGCGCTGCCGCTGCATTACCGTTATGCCGGCAAGCGCCGCAGCGCGGAGGCAGCCTCAACTTCGACTCCAACGCCAACTTTAGCTTGCGGAGTAAAACCAGCGCCGCCCGAAATCACCGTGCAGCCGCAGCCACCAAGCCGGCGCGACGTGGCTTATCTGTGCCTGTTTTCCGGTGCGACTGCGTTTGTGACTTCGGCCATGGCGGTGCATTTGCCGACGCTGCTGTTGCTGAACGGCGCAAGCGCGGCGCAGGCGTTGTTCGCCGCCACGCTGCTGGGGCCGGCGCAAGTGGCGGCCCGTCTGGCCGAATACGGGCTGACCCAGCACGCCAAAATCCGTCCGCTCACCACCGCCCGCATCGCCACCGTCCTGCATCCGGCCGCATGCCTGGTGCTGGGCGGATTGGGCGGATTGGCCACTGTTCCGCTGGCGGGAGCCTGCTTTGCGCTGCTGCACGGAGCCGGCAACGGCATGATTTCGATTGCGCGCGGGGTGTTGCCGCTGGCGCTGTTCGGGCCGGTCGGCTACGGTGCGTTGACCGGCACACTGGCGCTTTTTGCCCGCACCATGCAAGCGGCCGCGCCGTTCGCCTTCGTGCTGATACTGGATGGCGGCGGGCTCAGGCCAGCATTGCTGCTGTCCGGCGGATTGTCGCTGGCGGCATTTTTTGCTTTGTGCAAATTACGCATGCGCAATTGAAAAAATACGGGAGTATGCCAAATAACCAAGCATTTTCCGAATAATTCAAATGCGTACATAAAAAATACAATGCGTAGTATATCTGCAGCGGAAAGCCAGGCGAGCCAGTCCGCTGCAGTGGAATGGCGTGTGCGCTAAATCGACGGCTTGATGTTCTGGTTTTGTTGGAACAGGTTGTGCGGATCGTACTGATTCTTCACCTGCACCAGCCGCTCGTAGTTGGGCCCGTAAGCCGCGCCGATCCGGCCGCTTTCATCCTGGGTCAGAAAATTCACGTACACGCCGCCGGTGGCAAAGGGAGTCGCCGCATCGAAAAATTCGCGCGCCCACGCAATGCACTTGGCGTCCTCGGCCGGATCGCTCCAGCGGGTGTGGACGTTCATCGCAAACAGCGCATCGCGGTGCGGATAGGCGGTGGCGTCGGGTGCCGGTCGGCTGGCTTGCCCGCCAACCAGGCCCATGAAAATTTCGCACTGCGGCGAAGGCAGCGTGCCGACATAGCGGATCACGGTATCGATCGCATCGTCGCTGAGTGCCGAAAAATTGTGCGATTTCCAGTAATTGCGCGCACCCGGCGTGAGCAGCGGGTCGAAGGTTTTTTGCCAGGCGCTGTATGGCTGGACCCCGATGTGTTCGCCGCAGGGCTGGCCGAAACTGCGCAGCGGTTCGATGGCGCGCTGGCCGTCTTCGATATCGCCGGCATACAACAGCGCGAACACCACGACTTCCGTGCCATGCACTTCCGGCGGCAGAAACGGTAGCGGCGGGGCCTTGCGCAGCACCGCCCAGACGCTCAATTCTTCCGGAATGGCGGCGACGAAATCGCGGTAGCGGGTCAGCACCTGTTTGGCCTGATCGAACGGGAACACCACCAGCCCGGCCAGCACTTCGGGTCCGACCGGATGCAGCGCGAACTCGAACAGCGTCACCACGCCGAAGTTGCCGCCGCCGCCGCGTATCGCCCAGAACAAGTCCGGATGTTTGGTGGCGCTGACCCACAAGCGCTTGCCGTCGGCGGTGACGATCTCGGCCGCGACCAGATTGTCGACCGTCATGCCGTGCTTGCGGGTGAGCCAGCCGAAGCCGCCGCCCAGCGTCAGGCCGGCCACGCCGGTGGTGGAATTGATGCCCAGCGGCGTGGCCAGCCCGAAGGCTTGCGCCTCATGATCGAAGTCACTCAGCGTGGCGCCGGCTTCCACATAACCGATGCGCGCCTCCGGATCGATCCAGGCCGATTTCATCAGCGACATGTCGAGCATCAGGCCGCCGTCGCAGACCGCGTTGCCGGCGATATTGTGGCCGCCGCCGCGCACCGCCAGCAGCAGATGGTGCTCGCGCGCGAAGTTGACCGACGCCATTACATCGGCCACACCGGCGCAACGCACGATGATGGCCGGCCGGCGGTCGATCATCGCGTTCCAGACTGCGCGGGCGGCATCGAAACCGGGCGCGTCCGGCAGCAGCAATGGCCCGCGCAAGGTCGCTCTGAAATCTTCAATAACACTCTCTTCGGTGCTGGTCATGACGTACCTCCACAGAATTGAACACGCTCAAAATCAAGGGCGCTGTCGCCGCAGCCATAGCGCAAGACCGTAACTCAGATGCCAGTATGGTGATGGTTTTTGCACTGCTTTTGATATTTATCAGCACTGCGTTTGCCGAATCGATATTGGTCTAGCCGGCCGGCAAGTTAAGCATGCATTCGGTGGCAGAGACATAACTTTCATGGTGCATATTGCTGCGTATCACCATACTTTGCGGGATGCAAAAAGCCGCCATATTTACCCTTGGCAACAATTCCTGTTTTGCTCCTGAAAAAAGAAAATACCTGATTTATCGTATAATTTCCGGAGACAATTAAGCGCCGATTTGAGAATCATCTTGCGGGCGCACGGAGTAGTGAAAACTACGCCACTACAAATACAGCTAAAGTGGAAAATGACCCGACCCGCTTTAAGGAGACCAAATGACTCCTGGCTAGTCGGGTTTTTTGCTTTTTGAGAATGAAACTATGACACGCACCGCCATCCCCAATATCTCCGCCACCGAAACCATCCTGCGCGATTTGCTCGCCAAACGCATCCTGATCCTGGACGGTGCGACCGGCACCATGATCCAGCAATACCAGCTGACCGAGCAGGATTATCGCGGCGGGCCGAACGGGCGTTTCGCCGATTTTGCAGCGCCGGCGTTGGCCGATGGCACGCCGAATCCGCGTGAATTGTTCGTCAAGGGCAACAACGAATTGCTGACGTTGACGCAGCCGCAGATCATTTCCGAAATCCATGAGCAGTATCTGGCCGCCGGCGCCGATCTGATCGAAACCAATACTTTCGGCGCGACCTCGGTGGCGCAAGACGATTACCACATGGCGCATCTGGCCTACGAGATGAACCTGCAGGCGGCCAAGCTGGCGCGTGCTGCTTGCGACAAGTATTCCAGTGCCGACAAGCCGCGCTTCGTCGCCGGCGCGCTGGGGCCGACGCCGAAAACCGCATCGATTTCGCCCGACGTCAACGATCCTTCGGTGCGCAATGTGACTTTCGATCAGCTGGTGGCCGCTTATCTGGAACAGACCCGTGCGCTGGTTGAAGGCGGCGCGGATGTGCTGCTGGTCGAAACCATTTTCGACACGCTCAATTGCAAGGCGGCGCTGTTCGCCATCGATACTTTTTTCGAAGAATCCGGCAAGAAATTGCCGATCATGATTTCGGGCACCGTGACCGATGCCTCGGGCCGTATTTTGTCGGGCCAGACCGTGCCGGCGTTCTGGAATTCGGTGCGCCACGCGAAGCCGCTGACGATAGGCTTGAACTGCGCGCTGGGCGCGGCGCTGATGCGTCCGTATGCGGAAGAGCTGTCGAAAATCGCCGATACCTTCGTCTGCATTTATCCGAACGCCGGCTTGCCCAACCCGATGAGCGACACCGGTTTTGACGAGCTGCCGGCCGACACTTCTTCGCTGCTGAAAGACTTCGCCGACAGCGGCTTCATCAACATCGCCGGCGGTTGTTGCGGCACCACGCCGGCCCACATCAAGGCGATTGCCGAAGTGCTCAAGGATATTTCGCCGCGTTTGATTCCAGAGTCGAACCATACGATGCGGCTGGCCGGGCTGGAGCCGTTCGTGATCGACGAGGATTCGCTGTTCGTCAACGTCGGCGAGCGCACCAACGTCACCGGTTCCAAAGCATTTGCACGGATGATTTTGAACGAGCAATTCGATGATGCGCTGGCGGTAGCGCGCCAGCAAGTCGAGAACGGCGCTCAGATCATCGACATCAACATGGATGAAGCGATGCTCGATTCGGTGGCCGCGATGACGCGCTTCCTGAACCTGATCGCGTCCGAGCCTGATATTGCGCGGGTGCCGATCATGATCGATTCCAGCAAATGGTCGGTGATCGAAGCCGGCTTGAAATGCGTGCAGGGCAAGGCGGTGGTGAACTCGATTTCGATGAAGGAAGGCGAAGAAGAATTCCTGCGCCAGGCCAAGTTGTGCCGTCGTTACGGCGCGGCGGCAATCGTGATGGCGTTCGATGAAAAAGGCCAGGCCGACACTTACGAGCGCAAGACCCAAATCTGCAAACGCGCCTACGATTTGCTGATTGAAAAGCTCGACTTTCCGCCGGAAGACATCATCTTTGACCCGAACATTTTCGCGATTGCGACCGGCATCGAAGAGCACAATAATTACGCGGTCGATTTCATCAACGCGACGCGCTGGATCAAGCAGAATCTGCCGCACGCGAAGATTTCCGGCGGGGTTTCAAACGTATCTTTCAGCTTCCGCGGCAACGATCCGGCGCGCGAAGCGATTCATACCGTTTTCCTGTATCACGCGATTCAGGCCGGCATGACGATGGGCATCGTCAACGCCGGCATGGTCGGCGTGTACGACAACATTCCCGCTGAATTGCGCGAGCGGGCCGAAGACGTGGTGCTGAACCGCCGTGAAGACGCGACCGAGCGCATGATCGAATGCGCCAGCAGCCTGAAAGCCGGCGACAAGAAAGAAGAAGCAACGCTGGAGTGGCGCAACGATACCGTGCAAAAACGCTTGTCGCACGCGTTGGTGAACGGCATCACGAACTGGATCGTCGAGGATACCGAAGAAGCGCGCCAGGAATTATTGGCTAACGGCGGCCGGCCGATCCATGTGATCGAAGGGCCGCTGATGGACGGCATGAATATCGTCGGCGATCTGTTCGGCCAGGGCAAGATGTTCCTGCCGCAAGTGGTCAAATCGGCGCGCGTGATGAAGCAGGCGGTGGCGCATCTGATCCCGTTCATCGAAGCCGAAAAACTGCTGGAAGAACAGCGCACCGGCATCGTCGCCAAGCCGAAAGGCAAGATCGTCATCGCCACCGTAAAAGGCGACGTACACGATATCGGCAAGAACATCGTGTCGGTGGTCTTGCAATGCAATAACTTCGAAGTCGTGAACATGGGCGTGATGGTGCCGTGCTCGGAAATCCTGGCGATGGCGAAGGCTGAAAGCGCCGACATCGTCGGCATTTCAGGCTTGATCACGCCGTCGCTGGAAGAGATGGCGCACATCGCCAAGGAAATGCAGCGCGACGCGCATTTCCGCACCTTGAAGATTCCGCTGATGGTCGGCGGCGCGACCACTTCGCGCGCCCATACCGCAGTCAAGATCGCCATCAATTACGAAGGGCCGGTGGTGTATGTGCCGGATGCTTCGCGCTCGGTAGCGGTGGCGCAATCGTTGCTGACGCCGGAAAGCCGCGATCAGTATTTGGCCGAGATTGCGACCGATTACGAGCGCATCCGGGTCCAGCACGCGAACAAGAAAGCGCTGCCGATTCTGACGCTGGCACAGGCCCGCGCCAACAAAATGCAAGTATCGTTCGAGGGCGATTGTGCGCCGGTGAAGCCGAAATTCATCGGCCGCCGCGTGTTCAAGAATGTCGATCTGGCGACGCTCGCGCAATACATCGACTGGGGTCCGTTCTTCCAGACCTGGGACCTGGCCGGGCCTTTCCCCTCCATCTTGCAGGATGAAGTAGTCGGCGAGATCGCCACCAAAGTATTTGCCGAAGGCCAGGCGCTGCTAAAACAGGTGATCGAAGGCCGCTGGTTGAGCGCCAACGGCGTGACAGCTCTGCTGCCGGCCAACAGCGTGAATGACGACGACATCGAAATTTACACCGACGAGACCCGCACCGAAGTTGCGTTCACTTATTACGGCCTGCGTCAGCAAGGCGTGAAGCCTGTGATCGAGGGCGAGGATGGCGAAAAAATCCAGCGGCCGAATCAATGCCTGGCCGATTTCATCGCGCCTAAATCGTCCGGCGTTAAAGATTACATCGGCATGTTTGCAGTCACCGCCGGTATCGGCATCGAGAAATACGAAAAGCGTTTTGAAGCGGCGCAGGACGATTATTCGTCGATCCTGCTGAAGTCGCTGGCCGACCGTTTGGCCGAAGCGCTGGCTGAACATTTGCACCAGCGCGTGCGCACCGACTTGTGGGGGTATGCGTCGCAGGAACGGCTGGACAAGCAAGAGCTGATCAAGGAAAGCTATAAAGGCATCCGCCCTGCGCCAGGTTATCCGGCCTGTCCTGAACATACGGTCAAGGCGGATATTTTCAAGCTGCTGCAATGCGACGAGATCGGCATGCAGCTGACTGAGTCATTCGCGATGTTTCCAGGAGCGGCGGTATCCGGTTTTTACTTCGCGCATCCGGAATCGAAATACTTCAGCGTCGGCAAGATCGGCAGCGATCAGCTGGGCGACATGGTGGCGCGGCGCGGCGCCAGCAAGGAAGATGTCGAGCGCTGGCTGGCGCCGAATTTGTAGAGGGATGTTTTTTTATGGTAGCGAATCTGTCGTAAATATGACGAGTATGCGTTTCACTGATTCTAAATAAAGCAAGCCAAACCGGAGTGGAGCGTACCCATGCTCTGCTCCGATTAAACTGCGGCACTCCCTGGCGACGATCCACAGCAAAACCAAGGTGCGCTTTTAACATGAGTGCGAATCAGATTTGCTGTTGCAAGCGATAGCTGGCCAACTCATCGATCGATAACATGATCAGATCATGAGCGATGGCGTATTCCGTGATGTCATCGTCCTTGGCCATGCTGCCATCCGGGTTCATCAATTCGCACAAGACGGCAGCCGGCATCAGCCCTGCCATCCGCGCCAGATCGACCGAGCCCTCGGTGTGACCGCGCCGGCTTAATACGCCGCCGGGCGCCGCCCGCAGCGGGAACACATGCCCGGGCCGAGCGAGGTGATCCGGTTGCGCGTCGGCGGCAATCGCGGCGAGGATGGTGGTGACGCGGTCCGCTGCCGATACGCCGGTGGTTACGCCATCCCTGGCCTCGATGCTGATGGTAAATGGGGTGCCGTAACGGCTTTCATTTTTGGCGACCATCGGCGGCAATTGCAACTGCTGCAATTTCTCGTCGGTCAGACACAGGCAGACAATGCCGCTGCCATCGCGGATCAGTCTCGCCATCGATTCGGTGCTGATTTTTTCGGCGGCGAGGATCAGATCGGCTTCATTCTCCCGATCAAAATCATCCATTAGCAAGACTGGGCGTCCGCTCCGCAAATCGGACAGCGCGCGTTGCAAGCGTTGCTCGAATGGGGCTTGCGGTGGGTTTTCCGTGTTGGTGGAAGGAGGAGTGGAACCTGATGCGGTGGTGATAAACATGATTGAAACGCTCCGGCAAAAAGAATGCGCAAAAGACGTTTCAGGGTTTTTGAATAGCCAAACGCAAGCGCCCACGGTACAGACCGCGGACACTTTACGCATGGCGCATCTTCTCTCATCCGGACTATGACCGTCGGCCCTGGAATCACACCAGATCTGCTGACCTTGCAAGGCGAATCCGGGCATTCCGGATTCGCCTTGCAAGCGCTCGCGGGCTTGTTCGGGCGCACGAATCATGCGCCGAATTTACCGCCGGTGGGGAATTTCGCCCCGCCCTGAAGACGTGCTACCTACCGAAATATTCGGCCCCGCATTATACCTAGAACAACAAGGCGGTAAGTCGCAGAATACGTTGCGGACTGAATCAGGATTGCCTTGAAAACGGACTACAGCGCGGCCGGCACGCCTTCGACGAACACCTGCAGTTCGCCCGGCGCAAACTGGATCCAGTTCTCGTTGGCCGTCAGCGGTTCGGTGACGATGATGGCGACGCAGTCTTGCGGGGTGGTGACTTGCGAGAAATCGACGCTGATATCTTCATCCGATAATTTTGCAGTGGCAAAAGGATAGCGCCGCACAATGTAGTGCAGTTTGGTCGAGCAGTGGACGAACAGCGCATCGCCGTCCGACAACATCATGTTGAATGTGCCGTGGCGGGCGATCTCGCTGCACAGTTCCTGCAGTGCGATTTTCAGTTGCGCATTGGTCGGCCGTTGTTCGCCGAAACGGTGCCGCAATTGCTGCAAAATATAGCAAAACGCATACTCGCTATCGGTGCTGCCGACCGGGTGGTAAGCGCCCGTCAGCGCTGGGGTGAACTCTTTCAGGTCGCCATTGTGCGCAAACACCCAGTAATGTCCCCACAATTCACGCACGAACGGATGGCAGTTTTCCAGCGCCACCGCGCCATGGGTGGCCTTGCGGATATGCGCGACCACGCTCTTGGATTTGATCGGATAGCGTTTGATCAATTCGGCAATCGGGGACTCCACGGCGGACAGGTGGTCGACAAAATGACGCACCCCATTACCTTCGAAAAAGGCGATACCCCAGCCGTCCTTGTGTTCATCGGTGCGGCCGCCGCGCGTGGCGAAGCCGGTGAAGCTGAAAACGATGTCGGTGGGGACGTTGCAATTCATCCCGAGGAGTTGGCACATGGCTTGAGGTCGAATCCAAAAAACGCATTGAGAAAGGGGCAGCGACTACGGTAACACGCGCCGCCGACGCCGTATAGCGCGCGGGGTTATAGTATGTCTATATGTTTATCGCGGTGCCACCGGGGAGCCCGGATCAGCCCGCCAGGGTGACATGTTTTACGGCAGTATTCATGGAGTGCCACGCATTATGTGCGGGCAGCTGGCATATGGCAATATACCCCCATCTAGTATCAATAGCTGTTCTGTGCTATCATCCGGTTCGTGCTTTGGCCAAAACGCCTAAGCGGCCGGGCCTTGTGTTCAACTAATTAACCAAGGGAGGCATACACCGTGGCAAAACAAATCTGCATCAACCATGTATTCAAAGTGTTCGGCGATGCACCGCAAGATGCACTCGAATTAGTCCGCCAGGGCTGCACCAAAGAAGAGGTTCTGGCACGCACCGGCAAAACCATCGGTGTGTTCGACGCCAGCTTCACCATCGAGGCGGGTGAAATTTTCGTCATCATGGGACTGTCCGGATCGGGCAAGTCGACCCTGGTGCGCTTGCTCAACCGACTGATTGAACCGACTGCCGGCACCATCCTGGTCGACGGCTCTGATATCAACGATCTGTCCGACGCCCAGTTGCGCGCGTTGCGCCGCAAGGACATCAGCATGGTGTTCCAATCCTTCGCGCTGATGCCGCATCTGACGGTGCAAGACAATACGGCGTTCGGCCTGGAACTGGCCGGCGTCGGTCACGCCGAGCGCACTTCTCAGGCCGCACAGGCGCTGGAGCAAGTCGGCCTCGCCGGCTGGGGCGCGAGCTACCCGGACGAGCTTTCCGGCGGCATGCAGCAGCGCGTCGGTTTGGCGCGGGCGCTGGCTTCGGACCCCTCGATCCTGCTGATGGACGAAGCTTTCTCGGCGCTGGACCCGATCATCCGTACCGAGATGCAGTCGGAGCTGTTGCGGCTGCAGCAGGTCAAGCGCCGCACCGTGGTTTTCATTTCGCACGATCTGGATGAAGCGATGCGCATCGGCGATCGCATTGCCATCATGAAGGACGGCCATGTGGTACAGGTCGGCACGCCCGACGAAATCCTGCGCAATCCGGCCGACGATTATGTGCGCAGCTTCATATATGGCGTGGATGCGGCGGCCGTGTTCAAGGCTGTCGACATCGCGCAAAAAAAACAGATCGTGGTATCCGAGCATTCCAGTTGGGGCTCGCGCGCCGCGCTCAAGATGCTGGAGGATCAGGATCGCAACTACGCTTATGTGGTCAGCCCAACCAAGCAGTACCTGGGCGTGGTCTCGGCCGACTCGCTGCACGCAGCGCTGCACGATCATGTCGGCCCCCTCGGCCTGGTGCACGCCTACTTGCCGGACGTGACGCCGATTGCCGCCGATGCACCGGTTAGCGAATTGTTCGGCCAGGTGGCGCAAGTGCCCTACGCGGTGCCCGTGGTGACCGCAGATGGACGCTTTTGCGGCGCCATCAGCAAGACCACCCTGTTGAAATTCCTGGATCGCGACACCCCAGCGGTGCCCGCGTCCTGACTCTGAAAGGTTCCCCTCATGCAAAACACATCCACGCCAGAGGCGCACCCGATCGATCCCGGCGCCAGTTCCAGCGCCAGTCCTTCTCCCTGGGACAGCGCCGCGCCGGCTAGTCCGGCGGCTTCGCCCACAGCAGACGCCGACCCTTGGCTCAGTAGCCCGGCGCCGGCCGGCTCCGTAGACGACAGCGCTGCGGCAGGAAGCAATTGGCTGGACGCGCCAACCGCTGCCGTGCCCGCCGATGGCGGCAGCGGCAGTGTAAGCGGTTGGCAGATTCAGCAATTGTGGGACGGCTCGCTGCCCATCGAATCCTGGATCAACCAGGGTCTGGATTGGGTGGTGCTGCACTTTCGTCCTTTTTTCCAGACCGTGCGCGCGCCCATCGACAGTACGCTGACCTGGGTTGAAGCTTTGCTGTTAAGCGTGCCTTCGCTGGCTATGGTGGCGCTGTTCGGCCTGCTGGCCTGGCAGTTTGCCGGCCGTGGAGTGGCGCTCGGCACGGTGATATCGTTGTTGGTGGTAGTAATGCTGGGCATCTGGCCCGAGGCCATGGTCACGCTGTCGCTGGTGCTGACCTCGCTGGTGTTTTGCCTGGCCGTGGGCTTGCCGCTGGGGATTCTGCTGGCCAGCAGCGATCGCACCCAGAACATCATGCGTCCGCTGCTGGACGCCATGCAAACCACGCCCGCCTTCGTGTATCTGGTGCCGGTGGTGATGCTGTTCGGGATCGGCAACGTGCCCGGCGTGATCGTCACCATCGTCTTTGCGCTGCCGCCGCTGGTGCGTCTGACCAACCTGGGCATCCGTCAGGTGCGGCCCGATTTGATCGAGGCGGCGCGCGCTTATGGCGCTTCGCCCTGGCAACTGCTGGTCAAGGTGCAACTGCCGCTGGCGATGCCTTCCATCATGGCCGGCGTCAACCAGACGCTGATGTTGTCGCTGTCGATGGTGGTGATCGCCTCCATGATTGCGGTCGGCGGCCTGGGCCAGATGGTGCTGCGCGGTATTGGCCGGCTGGACATGGGCCTGGCCACCGTGGGCGGCCTGGGCATCGTGCTGCTGGCGATTTCGCTGGACCGCATCACGCAAGCTGCGGGTCAGCCGCGCCGCGGCGTGCGGCACTGGTGGCAGACCGGCCCGGCTGGGCTGGCGTGGCGTCTGCTGCGCCGCGGTGACAAGCCGTCCGGCGGCGCAGCTGCTGAACCGCCGGCCCCCGCATCCGGTGCGCAGTAACCGAAGCAACCGAAGTAGCAAACAGTACGCAACCCAACTGTTTCCCCACCCCTGAACTAAAGGAGCCAACCTCATGACAACAATGACCACACGGCGCTTGACGCGCACGCTGCTGGCCGGCGGCCTGCTGGCCCTGGGCCTGGCGCAAGTCTCGGCCGCTACCTTACCCGGCAAGGACATCAAGGTAATGCCGCTGCAGAGCCCGGTTGCCGAAGAAACTTTCCAGACGCTGCTGGTATCGAAGGCGTTGCAAAAGCTCGGCTACGAGGTGCAGCCGATCAAGGAAGTCGCGTATCCGGCCGCACACATCGCGGTTGCCAACGGCGACGCCACTTTCATAGCCGATCACTGGAATCCGCTGCACGCCGACTTTTACAAAAACTCCGGCGGCGACGCCAAGCTTTCGCGCAAGGGCGTGTACACGGACAACGCGGCCATGGGCTACCTGATCGACAAGAAGACAGCCGACAAGTACAAGATCACCAACATCAGCCAGCTCACTGACCCCAAAATTGCCAAGCTGTTCGACACCGACGGCGACGGCAAGGCCGACATGACCGGCTGTGATCCTGGCTGGGGCTGCGAGGCGGTCATCGAGCACCAGCTCACCGCTTACAAGCTGCGCGATACGGTGACGCACAAGCAAGGCAGCTATTCCGCACTGATTGCCGACACCATCACGCGCTTCAAGCAAGGCAAGCCGATCCTCTACTACACCTGGACGCCGTACTGGGTCAGCGCCCAGTTGCGCCCCGGGCGCGAAGTGGTGTGGCTGGAAGTGCCGTTTTCGTCGCTGCCGGGCGAACAGACCAAGCTCGACACCAAGCTGCCGAATGGCAAGAATTACGGCTTTGTCATCAACAAGCAGCAAATCGTGGCCAACAAGAAGTTCGTCGAGGCCAACCCGGCCGCCGGCAAGCTGTTTGAATTGATGCAATTGCCCATTGCCGACATTAGCGCGCAAAACCTGCGCATGAGCAAGGGCGAGAACAAGCCCGCAGACATCGAGCGCCACGCCAACGGCTGGATCAAGGCGCACCAAAAAATCTTCGACAGCTGGATTGCACAAGCATTGGCAGCGGCCAAGAAATAAGCCGAATCAGAGGAAAATTGGCTGCCAGCGCCCGATTCAAGGGCGTTGGCAGTTTTTTTTTGCGCGTTCGGCATGGACAACGAAAAAATACACCATCACGCCTGTCCAGCTGATTTTTTCAGGTTCAACCCAGGAGTGCGTCGATGCGTGTGCGCAAGACTGGAATCAATTGCTGTTCGAACCAGGGATGGCGCTTGAACCACGGCTGGTTGCGCGGTGATGGATGGGGCAGTGGAATGTATTGCGGTGCGTATTCCGGCCAGGCGCTGACCGTGTCGGTCAGCGACGCTTTGCGCCGTTGGCCCAAAAAATGGCGTTGTGCATATTGGCCGATCAGGAGTGTCAACTCGATCTGCTGCATGCGCGCCAGCAACTGATCGAGCCAGAGTTGCGCGCATTCGCGGCGCGGCGGCAAATCGCCACCCTTGCCGCGGCCCGGATAACAATAGCCCATCGGGATAATGGCGATGCGCGAAGCATCATAGAATATTTCCTTGTCGACTCCCATCCACGCACGCAGGCGCTCGCCACTGAGGTCGTCCCAAGGGATCCCGCTGGTGTGTACCCGTAATCCGGGCGCTTGCCCCACGATCAGAATGCGCGCGGTTGCGCTGGCGCGCAGCACCGGGCGCGGACCCAGCGGCAGATCGGATGCGCATGCGCGGCAAGCGCGCACGTCGTTTAGCAGCGTTTCCAGGTCTGGACTATGGCTCATGCGTTATTCCCTCTGTGGACGCTCTGATCACGATGCAAACTGGGACGTTTGGTGCTCAGGCGGCGTTCGTTGATTGGGTTTCCCATCATGATCGGCGGGATCTGTTGCATTGCGGGCGGGTTGTTTTCATGCGTGTCGGGAGTACCGGTGACTGGTCTGCATGCGTCGGGAATTCAGCGGGTGTCCCATTTTACAATCTGACTAAAAATACTATCGGGCCAGGCAACGATCCGGTCACACATTATCTGGCTTCGCATGAGACAACCCGGGACGGAGCCTGAAATAGGACATGCGCAAGCGCCATTGAAAATTGCCGCACGCAGCTGACGGATGCACACGATGCACACTTATATTGATTGCGCATTTTGCAGTTGAAAATTGTCAGTTTTCTGTACGTTCCTTGTCAAACCTTCAGAACCGTAGATTCTGCGCTGATAGCGGATACACGAGCGCGTCATCTCATCTCTGGCAGCGCGATATGTGCGTCAAAGAGCGAACATCCACGGACAGAAATTTCGCGATGCATACACAAAAATACATTGAAATCAATGGCTTGCCTATATGGCATGGAGTTTGCTCGAATAATGGCAAGTCAATGCATTTGCATGGAATCAGGTCCGCACATTGACAGCGCTTCAAACGCACGGCAGGCCATGCCCGGGCTGTCTATTCGCATCAGTGAACTCAAATAAGGATGGTTATGACCTTACGGAAACTGCTGTGCATTACTTTGGGTAGCCCAGCCGAGATGTCAGCGCCGTTGCGCTTGTCAGCGGCGTGGGAGGTGTGTTGTGCCGCTGATGTCAGGGCTGCCGGCAGGATATTGCGCGATCAGCCGTTGCGAGTCGGCATTTTATTGCTGCATCAGATCGACGCCCAGGCGTATGGTGAAATCGATAGCTTTCTGAAAATGCATTGGTCGATGCAATGGGTCGGAGTTTTTCATCCGAATGCGATGCAGTCGCGTGTATGTCGCGAACTGATGCTTGAGCACTTGTTTGACTTCCATACCTGGCCGATAGATGAACCACGTTTGAACCATACGCTGGGCCATGCTTTTGGTTATGCAGGCTTGCATCACGAATCCGATGCAGCGGCTGACCACAGTTGGAATATGGGTTTTGTCGGTCAGAGCGCGGCCATTAACAACCTGCGTCAGCGGATATTGAAAATCGCCAGTGCCAATGCGCCGGTCCTGATATGGGGCGAGAGCGGCAGCGGTAAAGAGCTAACGGCGCAGGCCATACACAAGAATTCGGTACGTGCGGCCGGTCCTTTCATAGCGGTCAATTGCGGCGCGATTCCGGCAAATTTGATCCAGTCCGAACTATTCGGCTATGAGCGCGGCGCATTTACCGGCGCCGCCAAGGAAAAGCGTGGCCTGATCGAGTCCGCTGCGGGCGGCACCATATTTCTGGATGAAATCGGTGATTTGCCGATGGATCTGCAGACCAATCTATTGCGTTTCCTGCAGGAAAAAACCATCAATCGTGTGGGCGGCACCCACAGCATCGAGGTGGATGCGCATGTCATTGCAGCGTCCCATGTGAACCTGGAAAAGGCGGTGGCGGCAGGACTTTTTCGGAAAGATTTATTTTATCGATTAAGTGTGCTGCCGCTCGATGTGCCACCGTTGCGGGAGTGCAAGGAAGATCTGGAATTATTGGCCAACCATTTTTTCAAGGTGTTTGCACAGGACAGAAACCCAAGGTTAAGAGGGTTCAGCGGCAAAGCCATGCATGCGGTCAAGGCGCATGACTGGCCCGGCAATGTGCGTGAGCTGATCAACCGGGTGCGGCGTGCGATGGTGATGGCGGAAGGCCGTTTGATTACACCGCAGGACCTCGGTCTGGAGCGGCGCAGCGGGCTGCGCAGTGGCGATGCGCTCGACGATGCCCGCATTCGCGCCGAACGCAGCGCAATTCATGTCAGCTTGCAACGCACCGGTAAAAACATTACCCACGCAGCGCATGACTTAGGCATTTCGCGCATGACCCTGTATCGGTTGATGGAAAAACACGGCATTCATCCTGATGCGAATAAGGCTGACGCAAACACCGACATCATGTAGTAGGCGCATCTTTGGATGCGAGGTCATTGCGAATTTTTTACACTGTGCTGAATACGTTATTGGCGTGATTGCGTTTGCTATCACAGCAGGATTTTTAGCGTGCCGAGTGCGGATTTCCCCCCATGAAAAACAGCTTTTTCAAAGCAGTGCAATGCCGCTGGAGGCCTGATCCTTGCGGCCACTTGAATCTGTGCCAAACCGGTTTTAACGTAACAGATTTGAGACAGCTGTTTTTGCCTGGCGTAGTGGTTGACAGGGCCGACTAGGCGCTTGAATTGATTGATGAAATATTGTTAACTTTGTGGCAACGCAAATGCGAAGAATAAGGAATCCGGGCGGACTGTAACGTGGATGTGACAGGTCTGTTTTTTCGATCGGCGCATGGCGCTTTTTTTATCTGAAAAAGAACCGGTATTTGCCAGTAAAAATAGATTTTCTTCATATTTTTCAAAGGCTTGAATTGGCTGAGGTTTTCCTGGCATCGAATTTGCTCAGGTGTGCATGGGTTGGCTTGCGAGGCTAATCTTTGAACAATCTTCTTCAACTTTCGGTAAGGGAACTATCATGAAAAAGACTTTATTGGCATCTGCCATCGCTGTTGCTTTCGGCCTTGCTGGTCAGGCAATGGCTCAAGTGACGGTCACCAAGACTGCCACTGACAGCAACAACAAGACCATTACCAATACCGATACGGACACCAGGACCACCGCTGATAGCAACAACAAGACCATTACCAAGAACGACAACGATACCAAGACCATTACCCTTACCAAGACTGATACCGACACTAAAACCGATTCGCACAACAAGGCCATCACCAAGAACGACAACGATACCAAGACCACTACCATCACCAAGAACGACAACGACACCAAGACCACCACCATCACCAAGACTGATACCGACACCAGAACCGATTCGCACAACCAGAACAAAGGCAAAGCGCAGGCTGAAGGGTACGGTACGGCAGCAGCCAACAATGGCTCTACCGCCACCGCCAATTTCAGCAACGCCTTCAATACCAACAAGGCGATCGCAGTCAGCAAGCTGGAGGGCAGCGTAAGCGGCAACACGATCTTAGGCATCGGTAACAATGCATCGAGCTACGGCAATGCCAATGGCGGCGACGGCGGCAAAGGCATCGGCGCTAAAGGCGTCGGCGGTGACGGCGCTCGAGGCGGCAGTGGCGGTGACGGCGGCTACGCCAAAAATGGCAGCGTCAAGGCTACTGCCAGCAGCGGCAGAGCTTCCGGTGGTGACGGCGGCGACGGCGGCAACGCCAAACACGCCCGTGGCGGCAGTGGCGGCGACGGCGACGGCACTAGCGGCAAGGCTGTTGCTGCCAGCGGCGCCAAAGGTGGCTATGGCGCGGGTGACTCCGGCAAAGCTGGGGCCCTCAACGTATCTGTAGGCGGTTTCGCCAAGGGTGAGTCCAGCGCTCGCAACAAGGCTAGCGGCGGTGACGCCGCGGCTTTGGGTGGCCTCGGCTACGGTGGTGGCGCTAATGGTCGGGGCAACAATAATAGTTTTGCCCCTACACGTATCGGTGGTGCTGGCCTCGGTTTATCTGTCGGCGTCGGCGGTAACGCTGACGGCACAGCCACTAGTGGCGCAGGTACCGGCACCGGCGGTGCAGCTACCGGCGCCGCGACAGCCAGCAGCGGTACAGCAACCGGCACTGGTGGCGCAGCAACAGCCGGCGCATCAACTGCCAGCAGCGGTACAGCAACCGGCACTGGCGGCGCTGGCGGCACTGCCAGCAACACAGGTGGGACTGGTGGCGTCGGCGGTTCAGCAACCAGCGGCAGTGCAACCACTACTGCCAGCAATGGCGCTGCCACTGGTGGTGTTGGTGGCGCCGGCGCAGCCGGTGGTGCAGGCGCAGCCGGTACTGGCGGTGCTGGCACTGGCGGAGCTGGCGGCGCTGGCGGCAACATCGCCGTCAATGCCGGTACTTTCAACATGTCCAACACCATGACGAGCGCAGCGCAATCTGCTGCAGGCGTCATGGTAATAAGCCAGAACAGCGGCTTCGCTTCACTAGTACAGCAAAGTGTGAACGTTCAAGCCAACTTGAACCTAGGCAGGTAATAGCGTTACCCGGCGCTGGGTGCATTGGATACGCACCCAGCGCCGGGGTTGGATCGGCAACAAGGTGGAAGCCGCAGAGCGAAAAGATTAACCATTTTCGATCAGACAAGAAAACGGACCTTTAAGCCCGTGATTTCCAGACATTTGGGCAGATGTCGTTGGCATGCAGATTCAGCCAACTTATCGGCCAGGCGTCACCAAGGAGAGAACAACATGCAATCAATCAACTATGCGCTCAAGGCCCTATTGGCAGTGGCAATATGTTCACCCGGCTTCGCCGTGTCGGCAACACTGTCGCCAGCCGACGCAGCGTTACCACCGGTCGTTATTGGAATGGGGCCGGCGCTGACAGCCGGTCAATTGGAAAGTTATCGTGGCGGCACCGACACAGTCATCAATGACATGACCTTGAGCGGCTCCGTAGCGCGCAATTCGGCCAGCGATGTGAACACTGGAAGCAATGCCATTAACGGCGCTGCATTTGCCAATTCCAACGGTTTTGCCACCGTGATCCAGAATACAGGCGCCAATGTATTGATCCAGAACGCGACTGTTGTTAACGTGCAATTCAAATAATCATGAATAACTTATTGGCGCTGGTCATGACCTCTGCAACGCTGGCGCTGACGCCACTGCAGGTGGGTGCTTTGGATTTGCCGGGCTATGCAGGCGGGAAATATGCGGTGCCTGTGACCAGCTTGAAAGAAGCCCGTTTCAAGGCGACATTGCGGCAGCAATATGATTTCAGCTGTGGTTCAGCGGCAGTTGCTACCTTGCTCACCCACCAATATGGTTACCCGGTCAGCGAGCAGCAAGTGTTTGAAGAAATGTTTGCCCGCGGCAATCAACAAAAAATTCAGAAGGAAGGATTTTCCCTGCTGGATATCAAGCAGTATCTGGCTAACCACGGTTTCCTGGCAGACGGCTTTGAGCAACCGCTGCAAAAGCTGGCCGATACTGGCTTGCCAGCCATTGTGCTGATTGAAGAGAAGGGCTACCACCATTTTGTCGTGATTAAAGGGATGCGTGACGGCCGGATTCTGATCGGCGATCCATCCAGTGGAACGCGGGCGATTCCACGCACCAGTTTTGAAGCGGCATGGGTGAATAAGCTCCTGTTTGTCATACACAAGCAACCACAGGGAGCGATTAAATTCAACGATGCGGCCGATTGGCGCGTCGCCCCGAGGGCGCCTTTGAGCGCCGGCATCAACAACGATGGATTAAGCAATGTGACTATACCCAAAATGGGTTCAGGCGATTTTTGACAGGATTTTTTTGACAGGATTATATGAAACAGCAAGCGCATCAAAAAATTGCGACTCTCTGCGCGTTAATTGGTGCCAGCATATCTTGCATGGGCGTCGCACTGGCGGAAGATGGCAGCTTGGCGGGCCCCGGTGCGGGGCATGTGGCAGATACGGCCAGCGGGTTTGCGCCAACCCGGTCGGCAACTGCCGCCGCGCCAGCGCCCGCAGACTGCGCACTGCCGGCGCTGGCAGAGGCTTTGGCAATTAGCCAGTACGTGACCGTATGCAGTGACCACAGCATCGAACAGTTGCACATCGCATCTGCAGCCCATCCGGCAATGCCAGCAGTTAAGCCGCCGTCCGACGACAAATCCACCGTTGTTACAAACCGCACGACGCCCCCCGCATACGACGAAGAAGCAATGGATAAACTTATCCTGAGCCTGCTCGAAGATAAAAGCGTGCCACCGCCACCGTTATCCCAATATGACGGGCTGCGGTCGACCAACGCTATTTTACTCAAACAGGAAACCGACGGGCGTGAACCGGCGCAACTGGCGCAGACGCTTTCCCTCAGCTTGGACGGGATGCCAGCAACCACAGATACTCAGGCGATAGCCAACAATTGGGAACAATCCGAACCCGTCGCCGTGTCCGACAACTGGGAGCTATTGCCGCCCGTAGCAGTTGTGGGACAGGCAGAAAACAAGCTGCCGTTTGCAGCCTCAGCAGCATCAGCAAACCAGCCAGAGACTTTCGCCTCTGGCGCGCAAGCAGTGGAATCGCCTCTGCCAAGGGTGGAGGCGATCGCTGCATTGGACCCCGGACCAGTACTGCCAGTGGCGCAACAACAGATGGCAGCGGAGAAGCCGGCCCAGCCACAGCCAGTAAGCATGGCTGAAGTCAAGCAGAGTAGTAGCGAACAAGGTAATAGCAAACAAAGGCCGGCGACGGATAAATGGATCGCCGCCGTCAGCGACACCAATCTCGATCAACTGCGCGGCGGTTTCGATGCCGGGTCAGGGCTGCTGGTTTCCTTCGGCATTCAGCGCGCGGTGTATATCAACGGCAACCTGGCAACTACCACCAGTTTCACCATCCCGGATGTCAGCAAGGTTACCGGCGCGCAAGCCGCAATGCTGAGTGCTGCCGCAAGTACGGTCAACCTGGTTCAAAATGGTTCGGGCAACACGCTTCAGCCAGGTGCGTTATCACAGGCCGTCGGCGCCACAGTGATCCAGAATACCTTGAACAACCAGCGCATCCAGAACCTGACGATCATCGATACCACAACTAACAGTCTGGGTCTGCTCAAGGGTATCAATGCGCAGTCTGTCCTGAGGGACGCCATCAGCAATTCAGTGGGAACCAGATGAGCAGATGCGCGTTATATCGAAACCCATCAAACGATGAGCCGATGTTGCGCATCATGCAGGTACTATCCTGAGTGTATTTAATATACGTAATAAATATATGCGTGAAATGCCATGAAAATCGTGATACTCCTGTTGTATATGAGCACATCGTAACTGTTCACCTCGCTATGAATACCCCCTCGCCCGCTTGCGGGAGAGGGTTGGGGAGAGGGTGACTGCAAAGTCGACGACTTAATTAATCGCTTTGCCCTTCGTGGATGCTTTGTCGGGGTAGCCCGACAGCTACTCACTTTTCTTTGCTTCGCCAAAGAAAAGTAAGCAAAAGAAAGGCGACCGCAGACTTGCCCTTCGGGTACCCGTTTATGTGCTGCAAAAAATGGGAAATGAAGGAACTCGCTTCGCTCAAACAGCCTTCATTTCTGATCCATTTTCTGCAGCACACAAACGGCTGCGTCCCAAGCGGCCTAACATCAAAAACAGCGTCCATACAACCGCCAATGACATAAAGCTGTCACTTGGATATCAACCTCATAGTAGGCTGAATAGATACAGCGCATCTTGCGCGGACAATGCGTAACAGCAGCGCTGCGCTGCTGTTTTCAGGCTCAGATGCCGCACAGTCCAAGCACTTTCTCTTGCTGGCTACATTCCTTGGCTAGCGGCGTGGGTTTGGCCTTGGCTTGCGTGGCACGACGCGCCACGCAAGCACGCAGCACATGTTCCATCGGCGGGTAATAGGCCCATCCTTTGCCGAGCTGCGGCAATTCCATTTTGACCTGCTTCCATTTCGGGTGCCCAAAGTTCTGCAGATTGTCGAAATTCAGGCAAAGAGCTTGTGCGAAGCGGTTCAGTTGACCTTTGGTCTGTTTCAAGTTGTAGTCGTAGGTCACGAGAAACGCCTTGACCGTCAGCGTTGGTATATCTTCGCCCAGCCAGTTGGGATAGCTGGTGTTGCGTATGACGGCTGGAAAATAGGTCTTGGTAGCCCGCATGATTTCGGGTGCCTTGTCATCCAGGCGCAACAGCTTGATGAGTTGTCGTGCTTCAGGCTTCATATCCACCAACAATTTGGCAGGCTGGCCGGCAACGATGATCACCACATCCACCGATTTATCGCCGGTGAGCTTGAGCAGCGCTTCCTCGTTGGAGAGGTAGCTCGCGTTGGCATCAGGCAAGGGCTGGCCGAACATCAGCCGATACAGCGTGGTCGATGACAGTGCGGTGCCGCTGCCGACCGGGCCCACATTGATTTTTTTGTCTTTCATTTCATGGATGAATTTGAGCGGTGAATCGGCCCGCGTGACAAAGTAAATTTCTTCGTCATACAGCGGCAGAATAACGCGCAAGGGCCGGATCAGCTGTCCTGCCGGATTGTTTCCCGCCGCGGCCTGATCGAGCAGCGCCTGATACAGGTCGGACTGCACCAGCGCGAACTTGACGCCGGGCTCATAACGCAGCCGCTGCACATTTTCCGCCGAACCCTTCGAGGGCAGCACTTCCAAGTCTATGCCAGCCGGATCGGCAACCCACTTTGCGAGATCGCGGCCAATCTGGATGTAGGTGCCGCGTTCGGACGCAGTCACGATTTTGTACTCCGCCCTGGCCAAGGCCAGCCCCGGCAACGCCAGCAAAAAACAGACGATAAAGCAGATTTTTCTCATGATATCGCTCTCATTTAATCTAAATTGCATAGTGACAACGCCTGTGCGGCTTCGGAACATGGAGTATGGGTCGGGGCAGTGGGTTCTCTTTCACGTGGCGTCTGTGTGGGTACTTCGGGGGCGGCGGTTTCCCGGTTGATACGTTCCTGCCGACTGCCGGTTTGCGCCGGCTGTTTTTTCAAGCCCTTTGCCGTCCGTGGCAGGGCTGCGTTCTCGCTCTTCTCTAAAGTCGGAGGCACTATGGGCATGGGCTCCGCTCGCTCAGGGATGGCCGGAGCCGCCTCGGCAAGTCGATTGTCAGGCAACCCTGTCTGCGCTTGCGTCGCCGTGGCGGCAGGCTCCGGCTTGACCAGGGGCGGCGCTGCCACGCTGTGAACGACGTCCTTGCTGGGCTGTTTCTCAGCATAGGGCGTTGCAGGCGGCGGCGGAAAGAAAGAGGAAACGAGCAAAGCTGCCGCACCTGATATGGCCAGAATCAGCGCCGCCAGCCAGGCCCGGCGCAGCCATTTCTGCTGCTGGAAAACGGCTGAAGATGCCAGCATCGAGTTGACGGTGTTTGGAGCGGAGGCGGGCGCAGCCTGGGGCGGGATTGCAGCGGACGGCGCGGCCATGGCCGGCGGACTCTTCAGGATGTCGGGTGTTTCCGGCTGGATATCGCCCGTTGCAGCGGCTCTTGCTGATGCTGCTTTCGTGTCGGCGCTGGTGTCAGCGCTTGTGACAGGAGGGGCTGTTGCCGTTTTTGCCGCAGACAATGGCTGACCGCACTTAGTACAGATCGTCGCCATCTTGTGGTTGAAAGTCCCGCACCCGGGGCAGACCTGCAGGTTCAGGGGCAGGCCCCAGTGGTCGCGAACTTGCGTTTTTGGCCCGGGTTCAGACAGGTGGAATACGTATTTCATCAACCTTACTCGCAGTATGCGGACTTCCCATGTAACAAAGCTTCAAGCATGCACGAGCCTCCCAGCGCATATTCCTCTGGTCAGAACGTCATCGGCAATCTGACGGTGAGCGATACGTCTGGTGTGTCGCGCGTCAGGCCCGCACCAACTGATACGCTCAATGTCGTTTTTTCACTCAAACGATAGGAGTAGCCGACCAGCAAAGTGGCAAGCTGCGTCCTGACCGAGCCTGGCACCACCGTGTCATTTTGCTTGGTCCTGCCGATCGAGCTATGGTCATAGCCGATGCTGAAGGAGGATTTTTCATTCAAGGCCAGACCCATGCCGAAATTGAATCCAATCCCATCGCCGGGTGCGACGGTGCCGATGAATTCTTCGGCGCCGCCCAGAACTCTGCGGCTGACGTCAGAACGCTTGAAGTTGTGCAGATAACTGACGCTGCCGAAAAATACCGCCGGGTCGGAAGGGAACAGCCAGGTCAGGCTCGGCTGCAAGGAATAAAAGCCGGAGCCGGTCGGTAATTCCGTTGGCAAGCCGGTGCCCGTGGTGTTGCCAACACAGCGCTGGGCGCAATCGGTCACCACCTCGAACGGATCTTTGCCAGTGCGCGATTTGAAGCGCAAGCTGCCGATATAGAAAGGTTTGTCGACCCCGCCTTCATTCAATTGGTAACGCGCCGCCAGTTCAATATCGCCCAGCGCCCTGCCGCTGGTGTCGAACACTCTTTCTGTTGCGGAGCCATCGAAGATTTCGCGGCTGATGGCGGCATCTGAACGATATACATACGGCACCCGGGCTTCCAGTTCGAGGCGGTTGTTGATGCCGAAGCGCCCGGTCAACGCGCCGGTGAAAGTGTTGCGCTTGACTTCGCGCACATCCACCAAGCCGATCAGAAGCGCTGGAATGATGGTGTAGCCGACCAGCGCCACCCGGTTGCTGGAGGAGTACCCAAACTGCAACGAAGGCTCCAGTACATATTTTCCTTTGGGGGTCAGTACACCCGGTTGCTCAAAGAGCGGGGCCACTTCTGGCGGCCGGCCATCCTGGCTAGGTGCTTGACCTACCGCTTGGGTATTCTGTGGCTCGGCCTGGGCCAAGGTCAACTCTTCCGGCGCGCCGACTTTACCTGCGCCACGTTGTCTGGCCAATACATCGATGCCAACGGTACGGCGTACTTCCCGCAGGCTGGTCCTTTGCTCTGCCACGGTTAGCTTCAGGGATTCAAGCAATTCTTTTTGTTCAGCCAGTTGTTGCTTCATCGACTCGAGTCTGGTGGCGAGCTCCTCCTGAGTGCCGGTGACCGGTTCGGCGGAGGCTATCGCACCCACTAGCAACAGGGCGGAACAACCTGCATAACCGACGTATCGTAGCTTTTGCGTCATGTGTAATCCCCTGTTGTCCCCAGCGTTCGGGCACGCTGTATTTTGAAGTGTTGGTCGTCATCGCGCCGATTTTGCAGACGCGATTGATTTACAAGTGCAAATGCTCTCCTGCCCCTACTGCAGCGTAGATGGAACCCTGCATCTTGTAATTGGATGGTAAAGAAAGGGTTGTTTTTAATGTTGTTCGAAATCAAAGTTTGTCTGCAATAAACGCGGGCAGCGCTGTTAGAAAAATTGGCCGCGATCATGTCTGATTGGATTTGATTTATTGCGGCGCGGCATCCATCGTTGTGTCGCTTTCATGTGCTGTGATGGCAGCACGGAGCTGGTATTTTTCGAGGAGACGGTACAGCGTCACCCGTGAAATTCCCAGCAATTGGGCCGCACGGGAGATCTGATTGCGGGCCTGAGTCAGCGCGCGCTGAATGGTTTCTCTTTCAGCGGTGGCGCGTGCGTGTTCCAACGAAATCTGCTCTTCTGCGGTATCGCTGGCACGAAAACCGAGGTCTTCCGGCTTGATGAAACGGCCTTCCGCCATCACCGTCGCACGCTGGATGCGATTGATTAATTCGCGGACATTGCCGGGCCAATCATGCTGCAGCATCGCTTTCATCGCGTTTTTGGAGAACCCGCGCAAGCTTTTATTGTGTGCTTGCGAGAATTGCCTGAAGTAATGCAATGCAAGCTGTTCTATGTCTTCGGTGCATTCGACCAGGCGCGGCGTGGTGATGCAAATGACATTGATGCGGTAATACAAGTCTTCGCGGAAACGCCCTAATTTGACTGCTTGCTCCAAGTTGATATGGGTCGCGGCGATAACGCGTACATCAATGGTCAGGGACGCCGTGCCGCCGACGCGCTCAATGGTTTTTTCTTGCAGGAAGCGCAGCATGTTGACCTGCATGTCAAATGGCATGTCGCCTATTTCATCGAGAAACAGGGTGCCGCCTTGGGCCGCTTCAATGCGGCCGATTTTGCGCTGGTTGGCACCGGTAAAAGCCCCCTTTTCATACCCGAACAATTCAGACTGGAACAACGTTGCCGGAATTGCGCCGCAATTAACCGCTACAAACGGCGCGTCATTGCGGGAAGACTGATGATGGATCGACAGCGCGGCGAGTTCTTTGCCGGTGCCGGATGGCCCTGTAATCAGCACGGCCGCATCGGTATTCGCCACTTTCCTGATTTGCCGGGCGAGGCGCTGCATCTGCGCCGACCTGCCCACCATGGTGGCATTGAGTTTGGAGGCAGAAGCTTCATCGGCGGATATCTTGTGGGCGTCATGCACGAATGCCATGCTCCAGGCGTGCTGCAGCGCGAGGACGATGTGTTCGCACTCGGCCGGGATGGTCAGGAAATTGAACAGGCGTTCGCTGATGAATTTCCTGATAGAGGGCAACAGAATGAGTTCTTGGGAAAACAGGCCGACCCATGCAATTTGGTTAATGTTCAGGAATTTTTCATAGACATCCATTTGATGCAAATCCTGTTCTTCCCGGATGATCACCAGGCCCACACGGCAGCCGTCATTTATCGCGCGATAGGCTGTTTCCAGTGTCGGTTTCTCAATCAGTTGAATGTTGTTATCGAGTAGCAAGTCTGCATAAGGACAGGCCAGCCCGGTCGGGCTGGATAAACGCAAAACCAGTACCGGCTGGAGTCGCCGCGCGAAAGTCGAGGCATATAGCATTTTTCTGTCTTTTTCTATTCTTATCGGTATCCGCAGCGGATCATCTGGATGATCCCCTCCTATCGCGCTGCTAGACCTTTCGGATGGAGGTCAGGTTGCAGCTGACTCGTGTACCGTAATAGTTGATAACTGAATAATCAGGTTACAGCGCGTGTCCTTTTTTAACAATCTGCAATCCGTTGAAAGTTTCTTGTAAGCCATTGATTTAATTGTGTTTGTTGATTGAAATCAACGTTCTTCCTGAGGGTATGCACAGGTTGTTTCCAATGTGCATTCAAGCGGGGTTCGATAACGCAGAAAGGTATGCCGGGAGGCAAGATATTTGCGTTGAATAGGGGAAATTTTAGCCGCTGCAAATGGGCTAGGGCCAGGAGCTGGCCCACATGGCAGGCGTGGCGGCAGCACGCCTGCGTAAACTTAGCCTAAGCGACGATAGGCGCCATCCGGCAGTCGCTCCACCAAGCCGTCCAGTTCGAGCATCAGCAGTTGGGTGCTGAGGGTGGAGATATCGAAGCCGCTGCGCTGCGCCAGCAGGTCCACCGGTACCGGATCGAAGCCCATCGCAACCAGCAGCCGGCTGGCGAGCGGGTCTTTCGGGTTGGCGCTGGCAGTGCCAGCCGCTGCAACCGCTGCTGGAATAGAGGCCGGCTTGAAATCACGCAACTCTTCCAGTATGTCCTGGGCCGACTCGACTAGTTTTGCCCCTTGCTTGAGCAGCAGATGACAGCCTTTGGACAGCGGCGAATGGATCGAGCCAGGGATCGCAAATACCTCCCGGTTCTGGTCGGCGGCCATGCGGGCGGTGATCAGCGAACCCGATTGCAGCGCCGCCTCGACCACCAGCACGCCGCGCGCCAGTCCGGAAATGATGCGGTTGCGGCGCGGGAAGTTGGAGGCGATCGCCGGCATCCCGAGCGGGTACTCGCTGACGATGCAGCCGCCATCGGCAATCTGGTGCGCCAGACTGCGATTGCGGGCCGGATAGACGATATCGGTGCCGGTGCCGATCACGGCCACGGTCGATCCGGCGCCGCGCAGACCGCCCTGATGGGCGGCCGCGTCGATTCCCAGCGCCATGCCGGAAATGATGGTCAGCCCCGCCTGGCTCAACGCCTGCGAAAACTGGTCGGCGTTGGCAATCCCTTGCGCGGTGGCGTTGCGACTGCCGACCACCGCCAGCGCCGGAGCCGACAGCAGCGCCAGCCGCCCTTTCGCATACAGCATCAGCGGCGGGTCGGAAATATTCAGCAGCGCTGGCGGATAGCCAGCGTCTGCCAGCGTCAGCACGTGATTGTCGGCTTGCGCGCTCCAGGCCAGCGTCTTGTCGATCAGGGTCAGGGTGGTGTCGGAAGGCGGCGCCAGCAGCGCTTGCGCGACGCGCTGCGACACCACCTTATTCAGCGCCGAAAAGTTGGTCGAAAAAATGTTTTCCGGCAAACCGAAGGCCGCCAGCAGCTTGCGCGCGGTCTCGGGGCCGACGCCGGGCGTCTGCTCCAGCCGCAACCAGTGCGCCAACTCCTCCGGCCGCGCCGCGCCTGCGGTATCTGTCATCGTGGAATTGATATCGGTTAATTGCTTAGTTGGTTGATTACTCGGGCGACTTGACCACGTCTCCGACCTGGACCGAGTCGGTGACTTGCATGATCAGGCCGTAAGAGATTTTGTTGAAGACCCGGAAAATAAACAGCGTACCGTATTGCTCGTCAGGCAGCTTGATGGTCTTGCCCTTATCGGCCGGGTCCTTGATAAGTTGGCCATAGCGCGACAATTCAAGCACTGTACCGATATCGATGCCGTCGTTCTTGCCGCGGTTGATCGCCACCACCTGATTCTGGCCGGCATGGGTTACGCCGCCGTAGATGGACACGATGCGCGCGGCGACCGGGGTTTCCGGCGGATGCGGCATGTAATTCAGGACCGGCGTTGGCGGTACCGGCAACAGGCGGTCGCCGACTCCCATTTCTTGCTTGGACGTAACCACCGTAAAGGTGTGCGCTTCATTTTCCGCACTGGCTGCGCGCTGCAGTTTCAGCGTGCCAAGATAGACCGCTTCAAAACCGATGACCGCTTTGGTTTCCGGGTCTTTTAACGGCTTGCCCGGACGAAATGCCTGGAACGAGGTGCCGCCCTGCAGATCGCCCCGGACATACGCCTTGTCATTTTTGCCAAGGAACACGCGCCCCTCTTGGGCCGCGACAATGCGCGGCGTATCGTCGAGCTGGTTTTCTTCGATTATCAATGGTTGCGATAGAAACGGCTCAATGCTGCTGGCGGCAATCGCCGGTATCGCATCCAGACCCAAGCCTTCGGTGCGGATTCCGGGCAACAGCCGCACGTTCGGCGAACCGCCAAGAGCGGCTTTTGACCCCAGCCGCAGGCGGCCGGCTACGCGGTCAAAATACACAATCTGGCCTGGATAAATCCAGTGCGGATTACGGATCTGATCGCGGTTCAAGCCCCACACTTGCGGCCAGCACCACGGATGCTGCAAAAATTTTCCGGAAATTTCCCACAGGGTGTCGCCGCGCACCACCGTATGCTGATCCGGGGCATTCGACAGAAACGCGCACGAGGCTGCCTGCGCAGTCGGTACAGTCAGTAAAGCCAATGCAGCGAAAATAGGTGCAGCGGTCAATTTCAGAGCGATTGTGCTAAAATTTTTCATGATGTTATTCAATGAGTGGGCATGAGTTGGTGTCGGATGCAGCGCTGCAAATGTGGTGTACGCACACAAGTGGATGCACGGCAATACTTGCCAAATTGAATCAAATTCTGCCCATAAAACCTTGAACTAGCAAGAGAAAATCCTTTTCGGCACCGTGGTGCCGTTGCGTAAAAAATCGTATGCCACTATTAAATATTCTGCTGTATCCCGATCCGCGCCTGCACAAGATCGCCAAGCCGGTGACGGTGTTTGACGCGCGCCTGAAAAAACTCATCAAGGATATGGCTGACACCATGTACGAAGCGCCCGGCGTCGGCCTGGCCGCCTCGCAAGTCGATGTCCATCAACAGTTGCTGGTGATCGACACCTCGGATACGCAAGACGATTTGCAGGTATTCATCAATCCGGAAATCCTCTGGGCCAGCAGCGAAACCAAGCTGTATGACGAAGGCTGCCTGTCGGTGCCGGGCGTCTATGATGGCGTCGAGCGGCCGGCCGAGGTCAAGGTGCGGGCGCTGGACGCAGACGGCAAAGCGTTCGAAGTCAGTGCCGATGGCTTGCTGGCGGTTTGTATACAGCACGAAATGGATCACCTCAAGGGCAAGGTATTCGTCGAATATCTGTCGCCGCTCAAGCGCAACCGCATCAAGGCCAGAATGCTGAAGGAAGAGCGCCAGCAGCGCCGGGGCTAATCACCCTCCGGCATCAATTCTGAGCAATTCCCTGGCGATATGATTTCGCCTCGTTTTCAAGCCAGTCCCGGAACTGTTTCAGGACTGCGCTTTCCGCTTTCTTCTCCGGGTAGACCAGGTAATACGATTTGTTGTTGACGAAATAATGGTCGGCAGGAATGATCAATTGCCCGCTTTTCAATTCGGATTCCACCAGAAAGCGCGGGATCAGCGCGATCCCCATGTCGTGCATTGCCGCCTGCGTGAGCATCGAAAACAGTTCATAGCGCGGCCCGGTCATGTCATGTTCCACCTGCAGATCGAACGATGCGAACCAGGTATGCCAGGCATACGGCCGCGTGGTTTGCTGCAGCAACGGATATTCCTGCACCTGCTTCGGGGTCAGCTTTTTGCGCGGCGCGATCAGGCCCGGGCTGCACACCGGGACGATATCTTCCTGCATCAGAAAGCACGCTTCAGTTCCCGGCCAGTGGGCGTCGCCGCAATGGATCGCCGCATCGAATCCGGTTTCGTTGAACAGGAACGGACGGGTGCTGGTGCTCAGGTTGATTGAAATATCCGGGTGTGCCTGATGAAATTGCGCCAGCCTGGGCATCAGCCACTTGGAGGCAAAGGTCGGCACGATGGCCAGCTCCAGGTTGCCGCCCAGCCCGCGCCGCGCCATCAGTTCCAGCGTGTCGCGTTCTATTTCGTCCAGCCGCAGAGCGACCTGGCGGCCATAGGTTGTGCCGGCTTCCGTCAGCGTCACGCCGCGCTTGCTGCGGTGGAACAGGGGCACGCCCAAAAACTCTTCCAGGCTGGCAATTTGCCGGCAAATTGCACTCTGAGTCTGGCTCAATTCCAGCGCCGCCTGGGTAAAACTCTGGTGTCTGGCGGCCGCTTCAAAAGCCATCAGTGCCTTGGTGTTCGGAATTTTTCTGCGCATGTGCAATGCCATTGGCACCATTTAAAAATTATTGTCCACGAAAGACACGAAGAGCACGAACCAAAATCACAACCAGATTATTTTAAAAAATAAGGAGTATCGTCATTTTTATGGCATTTGCCGCATATATTTATTGCGTATATAAAATATACAACTACCAGTTCGTAGGATTTGCAATGTTCCGGCGCACTCCGAGTCCATTTTTTTCGTGCCCTTCGTGTTTTTCGTGGACAAGGTTTTTTATGGACATGCATCTCCTAATGTGTGCGTAAAACGCACAATCTGATGCATATTACGCGTTTGCATGCGGCCAGTCATTCTCGTACAGTGGCCGGCATTACTACAAAATTCATCAGGAGAACAAAATGCACCAGAAAGCACAATTTCATTGGGACGACCCTCTGTTACTAGACCAGCAACTGAGCGACGAGGAACGCATGGTGCGCGACGCTGCCAGCGCCTACAGCCAGGATAAACTGCAGCCGCGCGTGCTGGAAGCGTTCCGCAACGAGCAAACCGATCCCGGGATTTTCCGTGAAATGGGCGAACTCGGCTTGCTGGGGCCGACGATTCCGGAACAATACGGTGGCCCCGGCCTGAATTACGTTAGTTACGGCCTGATCGCGCGCGAAGTGGAGCGGGTCGATTCCGGCTACCGTTCGATGATGAGCGTGCAATCTTCATTGGTCATGGTGCCGATCTATGAATTCGGCACCGAAGCCCAAAAGCAAAAATTCCTGCCCAAGCTGGCGACCGGCGAATGGATCGGCTGCTTCGGCCTGACCGAGCCGAACCACGGTTCCGACCCCGGTTCGATGATCACCCGCGCCAGGAAAGTGCCGGGCGGTTACAGCGTCTCCGGCAGCAAGATGTGGATTTCCAACTCGCCGATCGCCGACGTGTTCGTGGTCTGGGCCAAAGATGACGAAGGCGCGATTCGCGGTTTCGTGCTGGAAAAAGGCATGAAAGGTCTGACGGCCCCTGCAATCCACGGCAAGTTCGGCCTGCGCGCCTCGATTACCGGCGAAATCGTGATGGACGGCGTGTTCTGCCCGGAAGAAAACGCCTTCCCCGACGTGCGCGGCCTGAAAGGCCCGTTCACTTGCCTGAATTCCGCCCGTTACGGGATCGCCTGGGGCGCATTGGGCGCGGCCGAAGATTGCTTCCACCGTGCGCGCCAATATGTGCTGGACCGTCAGCAATTCGGCCGGCCGCTGGCCGCCAATCAATTGATCCAGAAAAAACTGGCCGATATGCTGACTGAAATATCGCTCGGCCTGCAGGGTTGCCTGCGCTTGGGCCGGATGAAGGATGAAGGCATTGCCGCCGTCGATATCACCTCGATCATGAAGCGCAATTCCTGCGGCAAGTCGCTCGATATCGCCCGCATGGCGCGCGATATGCTGGGCGGCAACGGCATCTCGGACGAGTACGGCGTGATCCGGCACATGGTGAATCTGGAAGTAGTGAATACCTATGAAGGCACGCACGACGTCCATGCGCTGATTCTGGGCCGTGCGATTACCGGCATCCCGGCGTTTTCCTGATAGCGGGATGATGCCATGAGCCTGCTTCCCGACATCAAGGTGCTGGATCTGACGCGTGTGCTGGCAGGGCCGTGGTGCACGCAACTCCTGGCCGATTATGGCGCGACGGTCATCAAGATCGAAAAGCCGGGTGTCGGCGACGATACCCGCCACTGGGGGCCGCCGTTTGCCAAAGATGCCAACGGCAACCTGACCAGCGAAGCCGCCTATTACCTGTCGGCCAACCGCGGCAAGCAATCGGTCACGCTCGATTTCGCCAAACCGGAAGGCGCGGCATTGCTGCGCCAACTGGTGGCGCAAGCCGACGTCCTGATCGAGAATTACAAGGTCGGCAGCCTGCAGAAATACGGGCTGGATTACGAATCTTTAAAGGCGCTCAATCCGCGCCTGATTTATTGCTCGATCACCGGCTTCGGCCAGACCGGCCCGTATGCGTCGCGGCCCGGTTACGACTTTGCGATCCAGGCCGTCGGCGGCTTGATGAGCATTACCGGCGAGCGCGACGCGTTGCCCGGCGGCGGCCCGCAAAAAGTCGGCGTTGCGGTGGTAGACGTGATGACCGGCATGTATGCCAGCAGCGCGATTCTGGCGGCGCTGGCCAATCGCGAACGCACCGGCGAAGGCCGCTATATCGATGTCGCGCTGCTCGACGTGCAAGTGGCGATGCTGGCTAATGTCGGCATGAATTATCTGGTCAGTGGCACCGTGCCGCAGCGCTGGGGCAATGCGCATCCGAATATCGTGCCGTATCAGGCGTTCGAAACCGGCGACGGGCAAATCGTGATTGCGGTCGGCAACGATGGCCAGTTCGCCAGCTTGTGCCGGGTGTTGGGCCGTCCCGAGTGGAGCGCAGACCCGCGCTTTGCCAGCAATCCGGCGCGGGTCCAGCACCGCGATCTGCTGCTGCCGCTGATTACCGCAGCGCTGCAAACGTGGCGCGGGCCGCAACTGGCAGAAGCGCTGGAAGCGGTCGGCGTGCCGTGCGGGCCGATCAATAATCTGGCGCAAGTGTTTGCCGACCCGCAGGTGCAGGCACGTGAGATGCGAGTCGACGTGCCGCATCCGAGCGCCGGCAGCGTGCCGCAGGTTCGCCATCCGGTGCGTTTTTCCGGCGACGCGACGGTGGCGATGCAAGCACCGCCGATGCTGGGCCAGCATACCGATGTTGTGCTGGGTGAGATGCTGGGGCTGCAGGCCGACCAGATTGCCGCGTTGCGGCAGCAGGGGCTGGTGTAAAGCACATTCACCCGATCTATGCCTTCCGCTGCCTTGGGGGAGAGGGTGACTGCAAAGTCGACGACTTAATTAATCGCTGCACTCTTCGTAGATGCTTTGTCGGGGGTAGCCCGATAGGTTGGACTATAGTCCAACGAATCACTTTTCTTTGCTTCGCCAAAGAAAAGTAAGCAAAAGAAAGGCGACCGCAGACTTGCCCTTCGGGTACCCGTTTGTGTGCTGCAAAAAATGGGAAATGAAGGAACTCGCTTCCCTTGCAGGGCGCATATCCGCTTGCAAGCGGATACCGTTACGCAGGCGTGGGGCAGTGCCCCACGAAACCCCTGCTACACCTCAGACAGCCTTCATTTCTGATCCATTTTCTGCAGCACACAAACGGCTGCGTCCCCAGCGGCCTAACATCAAAAACAGCGTCAATACAACCGCCAATGACATAAAGCAGTCACTTGGATATCAATCGCATAGCAGGCTGAATAGATACAGGTATTTCACAATAAAGTGGAGTCGTAGTAAAAACAGGCATTCTTTCGCATGTATCTACTGCACTTTTAAAAATACGCACAGCTGTATGCGCGAATAGCCGGAGCTTGGTGCTGATCCGATGTTTTTGTGAATTTGGAGGTGCGCCGAGCGGCAGCACTCGGCCAGTGTACCGGTCGGTCATGTAAGCGCTTTATAGGGGGGCATTCGCCCGCCGCCGGCCAATTGGCGAGGGACGTCTGTCAACTTCCTGCGCTGATGATGTCTAGGCTAAATTCGCGCAAGGGGCTTTATGTCAAATGGGGTGCAGTTTGAATGCAAAAAATTTTTGGCGGACTGCCTCGGGGTCTGAAGATTCGCTTTGTCGACCATCCTCTACCGTTGAAGGAACAACGGGTCTCACTTCGCCCTTACGGGGCGAGACCATAATTGGTGCGACTTCACGTCGCATGCGTACGATTTTTCCGTTTCGTGAGCTGACCCTTGATAGCGCAGCAGGCTCTTGAGTTGGCGATCCGTTTGTTCTGCCGCAATCAGGCGCTCCATCCAGCTTTCTGGAGGATGTGTCTGCTTTGGTTTTTCTGCTAGCCGTTCACTTCATGCAGTGGCCATGCCATAAAGCTGCAGCGCTTTAAACTCGTCGCGTAATCAATGGACAAATGGGGGACGATGAGCCTGCGTAATTCATTTATCACGACGGCGGAGCCGACAACACCGCATTCCAGCGTCAGCTCACAGGCCACTATGAACGCATCTAGGCCAGCTTACCCTGCAAGTATCAGCAGTTCGACAAAGGCGCGGCCACCCTTGGTTTGTTTCAGAATGCAGCACGCGCGATCTGAATGGGTCTGGGCAAGTCCCATGCAACGAGTGCCGCACCGTTCGCAGTGCATCTGGCTTCTTCTCAAGCACCGGCAGGTAATGCCATGGACTGCAGATCAATTGGTCACAGCCCAACACACTGGGATGTGCGGCAATAATTCTGCCATGGGCCACGATGCGCACCTAATCTGCTGTGGTACCAATAGAAACTGCCTGGCCGGCAACGCTGGTGGGAACGCCGTAGCGATTACGATTCACTCTTGGGTATAGCCGCGGGATAAAGCCAAGTCCTGAGTAGCCTTGTCAGTTGTGGTGCAACACCCCAAGTCATGATGGCGACTACTAATATGGTTAAGAGAAAAATGCGAGATAGTAGAGACCAAGGGGCCAATAAATCTCCCAATAATAGAAATAACAAGTACACAGTTGGGAATATCCCTAACCAAGTAACCACTGCCACTTTCCAGCGCGGTGGTTGTCCTGCCTTGTTGCTACGTTGCGGCTGAAACCAGTGCGCCAATCCCGAAATTCCACGCACCATTGCGGCGCCTTCGATATAGGGAGCAATGGTGGCTAATCCCCCAGCGCGCTCAGGGGAGTTTTGCCAGACTTTGAGACTTACTGTGTTATCAAATGCCATCAAGGCGTGATACAAGGTATCTCCAACACCAACCTCATCGCCGGGATGCACTATCTGCGCACCGAGGCACCCTGGAAAATCCTCTGCTCTGGCTATGAACTCGGCCATCAGACACTCAAACTGGGATTCATATCCGAATTTCGCATGACGACTTACCAGCAGTAGAACGGGGGGATTTTCTGAGTTACTCATTCAATATCAATCTAGGGTTAGCAAGCCGGTCCATGGGTGGCAACTTGCAACATGCCGGCCTGGCGCTGGTGCTTGAGCCGGTATCACACCGACGATCGGCACGATGGGGGTGTGGTGCAACAGGAGATTCAGCTGGTTGTAAAGCGGTAAATAGCCAATCTCGATTTGTTTGAACGCAAATTCCGCTGAAGCTAATTTTGCAATGGTACTCGCCAGCTTCCAGTTGAAGAATTCATTGCGAAGGCTGCCGACTACTACGGCAATTTGGCATTGTCTCATGTCGACCAATGGCATCCAATGCTTCTTCCTCGGTTGCGCCGCCCGGCAGCGCACGCTTCAACAGAAATGCGATTTCCGGTTCGCAACGCGGATGAATGTATTTTTCCAACGAAATCGATGCGCCGCTTTTTACGTGCATGACGTCGGTTAGCCATCCTGATATCTGATCCTTGACGCCCATCTGGCGCATTTTGGCTTCGCTGGTGAATCCCATTTTGATCCCAACAATACGCTCGCCCCTGGCAATGCGTCGAGCAATGGACGCATGTTGAATCCCGTATGCTTGATCCATCGTCAATGCATGAAGATTACTCAATGGCGCAATTGCCTTTGCCTGAATGCACGCGTCATCAAGTAATTCTGCCAGTACCTCGACTCTGTTCATTTTTTCATTCCTGTTCGCGCTCGGCGCTGCGCGCGCTATCCAGCTGCTGCGCGATCCAATGGCTGAAGTCGCGCTGCATCGCGCCGTTGAATTCATGATCAGCTTCATATTCCCGATAAGTCAGATTCACCTTTCTTTCATTCAAAAGGCGCTGCGCAGAGCGCGCGAATTCAATCGAAAGCTTGCTGTCGCGAACACCATGCGAGACGAAGGCCTGCAGCGTGGCGAACGCCTCGGACGTTGCGATCAAAGGCGCGATCTCCGGCAGGATGCGACCGCTCAAAATGCCGAATCCGGCAACCTTGTCTGGTCGCGTCAATCCGACACTGGCGCTGAGGATGCCACCCTGGCTGAAGCCGGCGATCCAAATCCGATTCGCATCATTGCCGTATGCAGCGGGTAATGCGTCGATGAAATCAATCAGCGTCTGGCGCGACTGCTCCGCCTGTGCGGGATTGATCACCGGTCCTGAGGACGTGAAATTGACGTTGAACCAGCCATACATGTTTGGACCGACTGCGATAGGTCCGCGCGCAAGAATCACGGTCAGGCGGGGATCCTGCTGTTGCGCAAAATCGATCAGGTTTGCTTCATTGCCGCCAACCCCGTGCAACAGGATCAGGCATGGTGAACCGGTGGTTGAACCGTTTTGTGGAGCGCGCACCCGGTGAACCAGCGGCAAGACGGGTTGGGCAATCGTTGTCATTAAGCTGTGAGTCATGGTGATTCCTTTTACATTCAGCGCTGCATTTGATTTTGACGTTGTTGCCAATTTTTGGAAATCCTTTGTCCGCTATGAAAAGGCATAGAGATCCATCGCCAGCACGCCATATTCATAGCTCGCGTGCAGACGTTCCACTTTCGACCCCTCTCCAGAAGCACCCATTGCCACGAACAGCGGCAACAGGTGCTCTTCGGTCGGATGGTTGCGCACCGCGAACGGCGCCTGCGCACGGTAATCCAGCAGCGCCTCACGCTGGTTTGTTTGCAGTTTGGCATGCATCCATGCACCAAAATCGCTGACCCATGACGGGACCTCCGCGTCGATGGATGTGCCGCGAAATGCATACAGGTTGTGCGTGAGTGAACCAGACCCGATGATCAGAGCGCCATCCTCGCGAAGCTTGCGCAGCGCTTTTCCCATTTTCTCGTTTTCGGTTGGCGATGCGCCGCGTCGCAGCGAAATCTGCGCGACAGGAATATCGGCTTCCGGATACATCAAATGCAATGGCACCCAGGCACCATGGTCGAGACCGCGCGTCGCGCTGCGCCCGACGTCAAAGCCAGCCTGCTCCAGCAATTCCGCTGCACGGGCCGCAGTGTCGGGCGCGCCTGGCGCCGGGTATTGAATCTCAAACAGCGCTTCCGGAAAACCGCCGAAGTCATGAATGGTCTCAGGATGCGATGCAAGGCTGACCACTTGGCCGCCCGTCGATTCCCAATGTGCGGAGATGACGATGATCGCCTTTGGCCGAGGCAGCGCTTTGCCTAGCCCCAGCAGAAAACGGTGCGCGGCGCTGTCCTCGATCGCCAGCATCGGCGACCCGTGGGAAATGAACAGTGTGGGCATACTCATGGCAGCAATCCTCAAAAATGTTGTTGGCGTGGATAATTGATTGGCGTCGATTACCGCCGATCAAGTGCATAGCCTGCGGAACCGTGTGCGAACACGGTCAGCAGTCCACCCAGGATCGCCAGGTTTTTCATGAAATGAATCTGCTGATTCATGACCTGATCAGCTGGAACGCTCCAGTACGCATGAAAGATGAATATGGTGGGAAGCGTAAACACGATCAGCGCCAGTGCCGCCCAGCGCGTCTTCCAACCCAGAGCCAGCATTGCACCCGCGAACACTTCGACCAGAGCCACGGGCCAGACCAGAATATCCGCTGCAGGCATGCCATAGGCTGTCATGTATCCAACCATTCCGGCCGAATGTGCGAGCTTGCCGTAACCGGACCACAGAAAGAGTGCGGCAAGCCCGAGACGACCAATGAGCGCGGCCCAATCGGAGACCGCGTTCGCCGTGCCTTGTTGAGTATTCGTTTGCATAAGTTTCTCCTTGATTAGTCTGTTTACTAAATTCCAATCCACTTGGGGGCGATTGCCGTACCTTTGCCCGCGCCGTAGCCAAAGTAGATATTCAGCCCACCGAGAGGCTCCAGATAGCGCGCGTTCTTCAGGCCACCGGCATCTACCGCCGCAAAGCCTGTGCTTTGGATCAGCGCCTTGACTGTTTCCTTTGCAGCAGGTTCATCGCCGGCGAAATGCACTGGAACAATTTCACCGTCAAGCGACGGGCCGCTTGCAAGCGTTTGAGCAAATACCGTGTTGAAGGCTTTGACGACCTTGGCTGTCGGAAATGCTTTCTGGATTTCCTCCGCAGCCGACGTGCTATGCCCGATGGTCAGTCCCGAGTAATCTGCTGTCAGAGGATTGGTGATGTCGATCACGACTTTGCCAGCGAGATCACCGACTGTACCCAATGCTGTCACCGCATCGCCATACCCGGTTGCGACGATCACGACATCGGCGCCTTCTGCTGCATTCAACGCTTTGAAAGTAGCGCCAGTCGTTTCTGCCAGATCCTTTGCTTTTGCAGAGTCGCGGCCGGTGATAACCAGCGTGTGTCCCGCCTTAGTGATTTGTTTGGCCAGGCCAGAGCCCATGTTGCCTGCGCCGATTAATGTAATTTTCATGTAGAGCCTCCGTGGAGTGGTTTTGATCAGAGTCGGAACCATTCCGGCATCTGATGACCACATTTAACCAGTTGCACGATAGAAGATAAACCAGCAAAATAACAACTTACTATTCAATTTAATCAAACAATCATGACGATCGACATTGTGGCGAGCATGCGGGTATTTACCGCAGTCGTGGATGCTGGCAGCTTTGCCGGTGCCGCGAACAAGCTCGATCTGTCGCGCGGTATGGCCACGCGTTATGTGGCGCAACTCGAAGGGCACCTGGGAGTTCGGCTACTCAATCGAACTACGCGTAAGCTATCGCTCACAGAGGCAGGCAACGACTATTACGAGCGAGCCGCTCAGGTGCTGGCCATGGTCGAGGAAGCCGAGAGTTCGGTGGCACAGGCGGCCTCGGTTCCGCGTGGAACGTTGCGGGTGGCCTCCTCGCATGCCTTTGGCGTGCGTCATTTGGGTTGGGCGATCACTGAGTATCTGCGGCGATATCCGGGCGTTCAAGTCGATGTCACGCTGAACGACCGCGTGGTCGATCTGGTCGAGGAGGGATTTGATCTTGGAATACGCGTCGCTACGCAAATTCATCCCGGGTTAATCGCGCGCAAGCTCACACGCGCGCGTATTGTGACTTGCGCCTCACCCGGTTATTTGAAAAAACATGGAGTGCCAAAATCGCCCGAGGAGCTTGCCGACCACAATTGCCTTTCCTACGCCTATGTGAGCTTGCCAAACGAGTGGCACTTCAGGCGCAAAGGCGTGGAGCGGAAGGTTCTGGTTTCCGGAGATCTACGGGGCAACAGTGGCGATATCCTGAGTAATGCTGCCATCGAAGGTCTTGGCGTGATTCTGCAACCGACCTTCCTGATCTATGAGGCACTACGGGAAAAGAAGCTGGTGCACATTCTTTCGGACTGGGAGGCCGATGACCTGACCGTATTTGCGGTTTATCCGAATCGTAAGTTTTTGCCGCCCAAGGTGCGCAGCTTTATCGATTTTCTCGCCGAACGTTTCGGTCCCGAGCCTTACTGGGATTTCGACATTAAACTAAAATGAAAGAAACGCTAGTGAAATAGCTACCCGTTATGTGTGGAGTTTCATGTGATCATGTTCCTCGTCGTAGCGTGGCTCTGTTTCGCGCCAAGGCCGTGCTTGACGAGTTGATTGCCGGCTTAAAGCGGCAGTCGCCCCTTCATTGCAACCCATCGTCGGAACTTTCGATAGCGTGAACACACGCATTCATCCGCAGGCCCGTACCACCCCAAAGGTCCGCCAGGAGATCAAGGACTCAGGACTGTCCGACCGCGAGGCGGCCAAGGTCTTCAATATCACGCGTGCCATGGCCGCGAAGTGGCTCAAGCGCGACGATGTACAAATCGCTCGCATCGCGCCCACACCTTCGTGGTGCTATGCAGAGCGTCTGTTGCTATGGCATCAAGAATAGTGTGTTGGATTTGAAAAGTCATGTGTGCAAGTGGGACATAGAGGGGCATGAAATTTTGAGGAAGTATCGGGGGCGATATTTACTATTAATAAAAAGCGTTATCAATATTGTTTCTGATATTTTTGCGCAAGCAGCTACTGGGGGCTGCGTAACGGGGCGGTGCTAAAGGTCTTAGGCGTACAAATGCGCTGGGGGAACTCTGTGTTGACCATCCGGTTTTACGAAGCAGGAGCGTCAGGTTTGGGTTCGATTGCCGCTATCCAACCAGCATGGCACTTCAAAAGCACAAGATTCTTGCAGCACAACAAGATGTCCGGTCTGCAGGGCTTTATTGTCATTTCTTCCTTCCTGCTTTCAGTGCGCCGGGTGCTTGTGAATGGGATTACGCCGGCCAGTGCCCCTTGATGATGCCGGCCAGCTTGTCGAACGCGGGCGCGATCTGCTCGTTCGGCACGCAGGCATAACCCAGCATCAGGCCGCGTCTGGCGTTGTCAGCCTGCATGTAATAGCCCGACAACGGGCGGGTGATGATGCCGGCTGCGCGGGCTTCGCCGCAGATGGTCAGGTCGTCGCAGCCGGGCGGCAGATGCAGCGCCAGATGCAGGCCGGCGTCGCCGTCGGAAAAATCGATGGCGTCGCCGAAATGGCGCTCGATGGCCTGTTGCAGCAAGCGCAGGCGCTCGCCGTACAACACCCGCATGCGCCGGATGTGCGAGGCAAAATAACCTTCGGTCATGAAGTCGGCCAGGATGGCCTCGGTAAATACCTGGCCGCCGCGATACAGCTCGGAGTGCCCGGTGGCGAAGGCTTCCGACAACCCTTCCGGCACCACCAGAAAACCGATGCGCAGCCCGGGAAACATGGTCTTGCTGAAGGTGCCCATGTACAGCACGCGCTCGTGCGTATCGAGGCCCTGCAATGACGCCAGCGGCCGGCTGCCGTAGCGGAATTCGCTGTCGTAATCGTCTTCCATGATCCACGCCTTATGCGCGGCCGCGTATTCCAGCAGCAGGCGTCGGCGCGACAGGCTCATCACAGTGCCGAGCGGATATTGATGCGACGGCGTCACGAAGATGAAGCGCGGCGGATGCGCCGGATGTGACAGCGCGGTCTGGGGCACTTGCATGCCTTCGGCATCGACCGGGATCGGCACCGGCTCGATGCCCAGCGACTGGCAAACGCTGCGGGTGCCCCAGTAGCAGGGTTCCTCGACCCAGGCCTGATCGCCGTGCTCACCCAGCAATTTGGCGGCCAGATCGATCGACTGGTGGATGCCGGTGGTAATGATGATTTGGTCGGTGCGGCAATTGACCGAGCGCGCCACCCGCAGGTATTCGGCAATCGCTTCCCGCAACGGCAGGTAGCCGCCGCCCTGGCCGTAGCTCAGCAGATCGGCGCGCGAACGGCGCCAGTGTTTATTCTGCAGCCGGCTCCACACCTTGCTGGGGAATTGCGTGACATCCGGCACCCCCGGCATGAACGCGCCCCACTGCAAGGGGCTGACGCCGGCGCGCCGGATCAGTTGCGCGCCGCGGCTGGACAAGCCGGCATGGCCGGGATGGTCGGTGTCGCTGCGGCTGTTCTGGCGCACGTCGACGATCTGATCCGGCACCGTATCGGCAATAAAAGTGCCGGCGCCCGCGCGCGTTTCCAGATATCCCTCGGCGATCAATTGTTCGTAGGCGTGGGTTACGGTATTGCGCGACATCGCCAGCTCGTGCGCCAGTTCGCGAGAGGACGGCAGCTGCAAGCCGGCCGGCAATTGATGCGACAGGATGGCTTCGCGCAGCACTTGATATATCTGGCGATTGACCGGCCCACCGGTGGCGCGATCGATGCGTTGCAATAAAAAATCCGGTAACGAGGCTATGCGCAAAGTGGCTCCATCAAATAAATCAAACTGGCTCTAAAGTATAACGCCAGAATCCTATTAATATAGTTCCACAGAATGACCATCGGAGTCGATGAGACGCTGGCAAAAAGCCAGCCAGCCACTTCGGTAATTTAATAAATACATGGGGGTATGCTTCAAAACACCATGTTTTCCGCATTATTCATATGCGGTTCTTAAAAATACAGTTGGTAGTGTAGGTGAAGAACAGATAGTTTTGCCGCACCAAAATACGGGTTGCACCCGCCCTGCATCAGTTCCGCGGGTTGCGCCCCGGTCAAAAATAATATTAACGGAGAACTCATGGAAATAAGCAACCAAACCCTGCAGCAGCGCAAAGAAGCCGCCACCGTGCGCGGCGTCAGCGTGATGACCCAGATCTATGTCGATCATGCCAAGAATTCCGAGGTGTGGGATGTCGAAGGCCGCCGCTATATCGACTTCACCGGCGGCATCGGCGTGCTCAATACCGGCCACTGCCATCCGAAGATCGTCGCTGCGGTGGAAGCCCAGCTGCAAAAATTCACCCACACCTGCTTCCAGGTGTTTCCGTATCAGGGTTATGTCGAGCTGGCTGAAAAGCTCAATCAGCTGACGCCCGGCAACCATGCAAAACGCACCGCGCTGTTCTCGACCGGTGCCGAAGCGGTGGAAAATGCGGTCAAGATTGCCCGTGTCGCCACCGGCCGCAGCGGCATCATCGCTTTCTCCGGCGCGTTTCACGGCCGCACCATGATGGGCATGGCGCTGACCGGCAAAGTGGTGCCGTATAAAGTGGGTTTCGGCCCGTTCCCGTCCGACGTGTATCACGTACCGTTTCCGGTGGCGCTGCATGGCGTGACGGCGGACGATTCGTTGCAAGCGCTGGACCGCTTGTTCAAGGCCGACATCGATCCGAAACGGGTCGCCGCGATCATCATCGAACCGGTGCAGGGCGAGGGCGGTTTCTATCCGACGCCGCCGGAATTCATGCGCGAGCTGCGCGCGATCTGCGACTTGCACGGCATTCTGCTGGTAATCGATGAAGTGCAGAGCGGCTTTGCCCGCACCGGCAAAATGTTCGCCATCGAGCACTACGACGTAGTGCCGGACCTGCTGATGATGGCAAAAAGCCTGGCCGGCGGCTTCCCATTGTCGGCCCTGACCGGCCGTGCGGAAATCATGGATGCGGCAAATCCGGGCGGCCTGGGCGGCACCTACGCCGGCAATCCGCTGGCAGTGGCGGCGGCGCTGGCAGTGATCGACGTGATCGAGGAAGAAGGCTTGGTGGCGCGGGCCAATCAGCTCGGTGCGCAATTGCGCAGCACGCTGGAAGGCTTACGTTCGGAGGTGCCGGAAATCGCCGATGTGCGCGGCCTGGGCGCGATGATCGCAGTCGAATTCAACCATCCCGACAGCAAGCAGCCGAACCCGGATTTCGCCAGGAAAGTGCAGGCCAAGGCGCTCGAACAAGGCTTAGTATTGCTGACTTGCGGGATCTATTTCAACGTCGTCCGTTTCCTGATGCCGCTGACGATTCAGCCGGAAGTGTTTGAAGAAGGATTGCAAAAACTGGCGCTTGCCATCAAAGCATAAGCGGTATCGGTTTTAACGCAGTACAAGGATGAGAGCAATTGCAATTGCCCGCCTTGTTACGCACTTATTCTGAGCACAGATTGAAACGGTTTTGGGTGGTTGGGTGTGCGGTTTCATCGCGTAACCCGACATTTGCGGCTGCGAATGTCGGGTTACGCGATCGCACACCCAACCTACTGATTCCGACACGTTTTGCTTGTGACGTGCGTAACATCAATTAACTATAAAGATGGAGACAACCCGCATGCACCACACACAATCCCACCCGCAATTAGCCATATTCATGGCCGAGTTTCGCCCTGTGCCATTGGTTCGGCACACCGCGCAAAATTAAACTCCGCACACACGCACTCACATACGTACACACGCACATCCGAGCGCACCGCAATGTCTAGCGACAGGCCCGCAGGCGCCGCGGCAGAGCGGGCCGATCGCTTCAAAAAGTGGTGTTCCGGCAGGCGGCAGTCTGGGCCAGCGCCTGCGCATTCTGGGCGGCATGGTTTTTGCGTTGCCGGCCTTGGAAATGCAAAGCCTTGACCGCGCTGACACCAGCAGGTTTGTCGCCGGTCAAGGCAAGACGGTCAAGGAAAAAGTAGCATCAGCAGCCGATGTCGGGAGACCGGAGAAAGAATTTGAAGAATATCAAGCAGTATCGAGCGTCCTGATATGGCAGTGCAGTCGGGGAGACATCCCGATTAAAAAACGCGCGCATTTTTTTAATTGATGCATAAGTTTCGACAGATTTCTGGCGCCATGGAGAACCAATTTTGAATCAGGCACATACCGCAGTAGAGACAGCACATCCAGTACCTGCAGTGCGCGACACGCTGGTCGCATTTAAGGGCGTCCAAAAAACCTACGATGGCGAAAATCTGGTCGTCAAGCATCTGGACCTGGAGATCCAGCGCGGCGAATTCCTGACCTTGCTGGGGCCGTCCGGCTCCGGCAAGACCACTTGCCTGATGATGCTGGCCGGTTTCGAGTTTCCCACCGGCGGCGAAATTCTGCTGGATGGGCAATTGCTCAACAAGGTGCCGCCGCACAAGCGCAACATCGGCATGGTGTTCCAGAACTACGCATTGTTTCCGCACATGACGGTGGGCCAGAACGTGGCTTACCCGCTGCAGGTGCGCGGCATGGCCGCCGGCGCTCGCGCCGATAAGGTCAAGCAAGCGCTCGACATGGTGCAGATGGGTAATTTTGCCGAACGCTATCCGGCCCAGCTGTCCGGCGGCCAGCAGCAGCGCATCGCCCTGGCGCGCGCGCTGGTGTTCGATCCCAAGCTGGTGCTGATGGATGAGCCGCTGGGCGCGCTCGACAAGCAGCTGCGCGAGCACATGCAGCTGGAACTGAAAGCGCTGCACCAGCGGCTCGGCGTCACCTTCGTCTATGTCACCCACGATCAAAGCGAAGCGCTGACGATGTCGGATCGGGTCGCGGTATTCGACCAGGGCGTCATCCAGCAATTGGCGGTGGTCGATCGCCTGTATGAATATCCTGAAAACCTGTTTGTAGCCGGCTTCATCGGCGACAACAACCGCTTTGTCGGCACGCTTGAATCGGTGTCGGGCCCGCTCGCCAAGGTGCGCCTGCCGGATGGCTCGGTGCTGACCGGCACCAACGCGAATGCCGCATCGGTGGGGCAAGCCGCAGTCGCCTGCATCCGCCCCGAGCGGATTCGGCTGGCGTCGCTGGACGCGGGCGCTCCAAACGCGCTGCGCGTGAGCGTGGCCGGCCTGATTTATTTCGGCGACCACGTGCGGGTGCGTTGTTCATTGGCGCATCAGGAGGATTGTTTCGTCAAACTGACTCTGGGCGATCCGGCGCTGTCCGGGTTGGCCGAGGGAACGCAGGTGGCGCTGGACCTGAACCCGGACCGTTTGCGTATTTTCATCTAGTTTTTACCACCCAAAACCATAAAATAAAGAGGAGTTGCAATGAGACTGTTAATCAAACCTATCCTGGCGTCAGCTGCATTGTCCGTTGGTCTGGTCGGCCTGGTCGGCCAGACGCAGGCCGCGGACATCACGGTCGTGAACTTTGGCGGCGCCAACGGTGCCGCCCAAAAGTCCGCGTATATCCAGCCGTTTGAAAAAGCGACAGGCAATAAAGTGGTGATGGTGGAATACAACGGTGAACTGGCCAAACTCAAAGCCATGGTCGAAACCAAGAACGTCAGCTGGGATGTGCTGGAAATCGAAGCCGGCGTGATTGGCCGTGCTTGTGAAGAGGGTTTGCTGGAAAAAATCGACTTCAGTAAAGTCGGCAAGAAAGCCGATTACATGCCGGAAGCGATCAATGAATGCGGCGTCGGCACCTTCGTCTGGTCCACTGTGCTGGCGTATAACGCCGACAAGCTCAAGACGGCGCCTGCCGGCTGGGCCGATTTCTGGAACGTCAAAAAATTCCCCGGCAAGCGCAGCATGCGCAAGGGTGCGCGCTATAACCTGGAATTCGCCCTGATGGCCGACGGGGTGCCGACCCAGGATGTCTACAAAGTGCTGGCAACCAAGGCCGGGGTGGAGCGCGCTTTCAAAAAAATGACTGAACTCAAGCCGAATATCCAATGGTGGGAAGCCGGTGCGCAGCCGCCGCAATTTCTGGTGGCCGGCGACGTGGTGATGACCACTGCCTACAACGGCCGGATAGATTCCGCCCAGCGCGAAGGCAAGAACCTGCAAGTAGTCTGGGCCGGCAGCATCTATGACCTCGATTACTGGGCGATCCCGAAGGGTTCACCAAACAAGGCCGCCGCCGAGAAATTCATCGCCTACGCCAGTTCAGCTGAAGCGCAAAAGAACTATGCGGGCAAAATTGCCTACGGCCCTACCAACAACACTGCACTGAAGTTGCTGGATGCCAAAACGCTGGCGGGCCTGCCGACCTCGACAAAAAATGTGAAGGATGCGGTTGGGAATAATCTGAAATTCTGGACCGATCATGGCGAAGATCTGGAGCAGCGTTTTACTGCCTGGGCTGTCCAATAAGGAGTCTCCTCGCCCGTCGTGTGCCCATGCAAGGGCGATACATGACGGGTTTCGATGCTGCCCATGGCGGCTTTGTGGGCAGTATTTTTATTATTATTGGCGTCTTAAATTATGACTTCACTGGCATCGGGCATTGCGCCGAACCCTGCGCTAAACGCGGCATTAATCGCGCCATCGGTGCAGCAGCTCAAACGCGACTTGCGAAAGGCACAAATGCGCAAGCGCAGCATGGCGCTGGCGCTGATTGCGCCGCTGGCGATTTTTTTGATGATCACTTTTGTGGTGCCGATTGGGGTCTTGCTCAAGCGTGCAATCGATAATCCGGAAGTGGCCGCCACCTTGCCGCACACCGTTGCCGCGCTGTCGCAGTGGGACCGCAAGGCGACGCCGGACGCCGCCGCGTTTGTCGCGCTGGCGCAGGATTTGACGCTGGCCAAGGAACAAAATACCGCCGGCACGCTGGCCCGGCGCATCAATAGCGAGCTTCCCGGTGCGCGTTCGATCATCATGAAGACGATACGCGCGATGCCGCCCGTCGATGCCGACGGCAAGCCGATCCCGGCTGCCGGCATCCGGCAAGCGCTGATCGAGCTCGACGAACAGTGGGCACAGCCCGAATACTGGCGCGTGATCGCCAAAAACGGCTCGAAATATTCGCCGTATTACCTGCTGGCCTCAGTCGATATGCGGCAGGACAGCATGGGCAATATCGAGAAAAAACCGGCAGACCAGTCGGCCTATCAAGAGATTTTCGGCCGCACTTTTATGATCAGCCTGGTGGCAACCTTATGCTGCCTGTTGATCGGCTATCCGCTCGCCTACTGGATCTCGACCATGTCGGAGCGGCGCTCCAATCTGTTCATGATTCTGGTGCTGATCCCGTTCTGGACTTCGATCCTGGTACGGGTCGCATCCTGGATCGTGCTGCTGCAGTCGGAAGGATTGGTCAACTCCGCGCTGATGGCGCTGGGCTTGACGCATGCGCCGCTGGAACTGCTGTTCAACCGCATCGGCGTGTATATCTCGATGACGCATATCCTGCTGCCGTTCATGATCTTGCCGCTGTACAGCGTGATGAAATCGGTGCCACCGACCTATATGCGCGCCGCCATCTCGCTCGGCAGCCATCCGTTTGCCGCGTTTTGGCGCGTGTATGTGCCGCAAACTATTCCCGGCGTCAGTGCCGGCAGCTTGCTGGTATTCATCATCGCGCTCGGCTACTACATCACGCCGGCTTTGCTGGGCGGCCCGAACGAACAGATGGTCAGCTATTACGTGGCGTACTTTACCAACGTGACCCTCAACTGGGGCATGGCCTGCGCGCTCGGCGCCTTGTTGTTCGCGGCAACCTTGGTGCTGTATGGCCTGTATCGGCGTTTCGCCAAAATTGAAGTCAGCATGTAATCATGTAACCGGACCAACACCATGAAAACTTCCTTGCCCTTATTCCCGCCCTATGTATCGCTGACCGAGCGCATCTGGTTCTTTTTCCTGCGCGGCTTCAATCTGCTGGCGCTGCTATTTCTGGTGCTGCCGATTCTGGTGATTATTCCGCTCTCGTTTTCGGACAGCACTTTCCTGTCGTATCCGATGCCCGGCTATTCGCTGCGCTGGTACGACAATCTGATCCATTCCGAAGCCTGGGTGCGCGCCGCCAAGAACAGCTTCATCGTCGCGCCGCTGGCCACGCTGATCGCCACCGTGCTCGGCACGCTGGCAGCGGTCGGCCTGAACAAGGCAGATTTCCCCGGCAAGGGCTTGCTGATGGCGGTGTTGATTTCGCCGATGGTGGTGCCGGCGGTGGTGGTCGGCGTCGGCGTGTACATCTTCTTTGCGGAAATCGGCCTGGCCGACAGCTACACCGGCCTGATCCTGATACATGCGGCGCTCGGCGCGCCATTCGTGGTGACCACGGTATCGGCCACTCTGCAGGGCTTCAATCACAATCTGGTGCGCGCCAGCCTGAGCCTGGGCGCCGGTCCGCTGAAGACTTTTTTCCGCATCACGCTGCCGGTGATTGCGCCGGGGCTGATTTCCGGCGCACTATTCGCCTTTGCCACCTCGTTTGACGAAGTGGTCATCACCCTGTTCGTGGCCGGGCCCAACCAGACCACCTTGCCGCGCCAGATGTTTACCGGCATTCGCGAAAACATCAGTCCGACCATTGCCGCCTTGGCGACAATACTGATCATCTTTTCCACCTGTTTGCTACTGGTTCTCGAGTGGCTACGCGGCCGCAATAAGGCCGCTGCCAAAATTTAACCTCACATTACGGAGATTTCTGCATGCTGCAATTAAAAGATCCGTCGCTGTTGCGACAACAAGCATATTTGGATGGCACATGGTGCGATGCCGATGACGGCAGCACGATACAAGTGACCAATCCGGCCACCGGCGAAGCGTTGGGCACGGTGCCGAAGATGGGCGCGGCCGAGACTAAACGCGCGATCGACGCCGCCAACGCCGCCTGGCCCGCCTGGCGCAAGAAAACCGCCAAGGAGCGTAGCGCCATCCTGCGCAAGTGGAACGATCTGATGCTGGTCAATGTCGATGATCTGGGTTTGCTGATGACCGCCGAGCAAGGCAAGCCGCTGACTGAAGCCAAGGGCGAAGTCGCTTACGCCGCCTCGTTCATCGAATGGTTTGCCGAGGAAGGCAAACGCATCGCCGGTGAAACTCTGCAATCGCCGTGGCCGGACCGCCGCCTGGTGGTGATCAAGGAGCCGATCGGTGTTTGCGCCGCCATCACGCCGTGGAATTTCCCCTCCGCGATGATCACCCGCAAGGCCGGCCCGGCGCTGGCGGCAGGCTGCCCGATGGTGGTCAAACCAGCCGAATCGACCCCGTTTTCGGCACTGGCGCTGGCGGTGCTGGGCGAACGCGCCGGCATTCCGGCCGGGATTTTCAGCGTCATCACCGGGTCTTCGCGCGCCATTGGCGGCGAAATGACCGCCAACCCGATTGTGCGCAAACTGACGTTTACCGGCTCCACCGCAGTCGGCCGCCTGCTGATGGAGCAAAGCGCGCCGACCATCAAGAAGCTGTCGCTGGAACTGGGCGGCAATGCGCCGTTCATCGTGTTCGATGACGCCGATCTGGACGCCGCGGTCGAAGGCGCGATGGTTTCCAAATACCGCAACGCCGGCCAGACCTGCGTTTGCGCCAACCGGATTTACGTGCAGGACGGCGTGTACGATGCGTTTGCCGCCAAACTGGTGGCGGCGGTGGCCAAACTGAACGTCGGCAACGGCGCCGAGGCGGGCATCACGCAAGGGCCGTTGATCGACGCCAAAGCGGTGGAAAAGGTCGAGCAGCATATCGCCGACGCGCTCGCCAAAGGCGGCCGTCTGCTGGCCGGCGGCAAGCGCCATGCGCTGGGCCACAGCTTCTTTGAGCCGACCGTGATCGCCGATGTCACCTCCGAGATGCAGGTAGCCAGGGAAGAAACCTTCGGCCCGCTGGCGCCGCTGTTCCGCTTCAAGACCGATGCAGAAGTCATCGCCCTGGCCAACGATACCGAATTCGGCCTGGCCAGCTATTTCTACTCGCGCGACATTGGCCGCATCTGGCGCGTCGCGGAGGCGCTGGAGTCCGGCATGGTCGGCATCAACACCGGCCTGATTTCGAATGAAATCGCGCCGTTCGGCGGCGTCAAGCAATCCGGCCTGGGACGCGAAGGTTCAACCTACGGCATGGATGATTACCTGATCATCAAGTATCTGTGCATGGGCGGGATTTAATTCTGTCCGCAGCGGGCGCAGCAAGCGAGCGCCTGCTGTTCTTGCATATACTGAAATATGTATTTTTTTGATACCCTTTAAAAATATGCGGATAATCGTGTGTTTTTCTGCATACTCCTGCTTATTTTCTCAATGGCGGGTGGTGCTGGCGGATTTTTGTGCGCACGCGGACAGGCGCAATGACGCTGGAAAATACCGGATGTTGCGTGTGGTGGTTTGACTTTGCCAAGTATCCCTGGGCACGATGAAAAGTCTTGATTGCCTGCGGAGTTTAAATCCAGCGCTATGAATTAGCAGGATCGGCAGAACCGGAAAGATTGGCAGGGGAAGAAGGAGTCGAACCTTCGAATGCCGGAATCAGAATCCGGTGCCTTAACCAACTTGGCGACTCCCCTGTTGAAGAAGTAATAACGCACACAGAAGTATGCAGGTGCTGAGAATAACACACGCGTGCGGTGATTATCAGATTGCTTCGCTGTCGCGGGTTAATTTCTCAAGCCTGGCCACCAGTTTTGGTATTGAGGTCCCATAGTTGGTCTTTTGGTAGCCCAGGTGCGCACCATTCTCTGCCACGCCGGTTCTGGCCGTCTTTTGCAGTGTCTTGTCAAATAACACGATGGCGCAAATCACATCGTAGGACCTTCTGGAAAAATCGGTGCTCAATATTTTATCCAGTTGATCGGTGAGCACCTCGTATGCATGATCCGGCTGGCCGAATGCGTCGAAGCGTTCCGCCCCAAGCAATTCCACTGCCACGATCAATGGATGCATTTTCGTGCGCAGCTCGGCTGGAGCAGAAATCAAATCCTGCCACAACCGGCTGGCTTCGCTTGCATTTTTTGCGCTGACGAATTGCGACAGCGCCTCGACATACGAAGCAGCATTGCCAATCGTCCGGCCCAGCGCAATCACATCGTTGCATGCGGTTCGCATCGAAAGCAGATGCAGGATCAGCGGCGATTGGGTTGACGCCTGCAGTGCCCTGATGAGCGCGGCGTCGGGCGGCACGCTGATCTTGTGCGCGCCATCTCTGGCCACGCGCTGCAAGGTTTCATGAATGGATTCCGGGCTGGTGCTTTCATCCATGTCGATCAGGGTGCCCTGATCGAGGTTGATCCACATGACGCGCTGCTGGCGCAGGATGGTCAGCAGGCGTATCTCCAGCGCCAATGGTGCCGGCGGCCGGGGCGGAATCTTGAATTGACTTGCTGCGGCATCGAACGTGTCATTGAAAATATTCCGGATGGTCTTTTCGTCCATGCCAAACGCTTTCGATAGCGTAGTAAATGGTTGGCGCAAGGCCATTTTCCAAACGCTTTGCACCAATCGCGTGGTTGCGCGGTGATGTGCAGAGATCTGGGATACCGGTTCATTGAAGGTCACCAGGCAGTCGCGGCAACGCAGACGCCGCCGTTTTATTTCCAGGTAAACAGCTTTTTTCTTGACCGGAAGGTCGCGGATGCGCCAGTTCATCTTGCCATATCCGACCACCGCGGCAGAGCCGCAGCAAGGACAGGCCACCGCTTTTTTCTCGGTTTCGAGTCCAATCAAAATCTCAACATCGGTTTCGTGCATATAGAGCAGTCGTACGCCTTTTAAAGGCATGCTCCAGGTCGCTGCTTGTGCAGGCATTGCGTCATCCTCAAGCCGAAATTGTTAAAAACAATACGGATTATATTATGTATATTTCAGGCTCTAATCATCTCATGAAAACACCATCTACGTCAGAATAAGAGCAGGATTGTAAGGAAAGTCAGTTGCATCGAAAAATAATCAATTTTTAAAACTATAAATTAATCCGCAATATTTTGAAACGTCCCTATTTTCTAAAATTAATTAGATGTGATACTCTTGACCGCAATTCAGAGATTCATTCGTTCCAAAAATAATTTGTAATACCGCTTTTTCATCCCTTATATCGATAATTAGGAAGTCAGCATGCAGCATTTCAGGGTGTCATTTTTAGTTACTATTATTCTGCTCAGCCTCGCGGCATGGTGGGGTTACAGTCTCGGTGGTTGGGCCGGCGCAGCGCAGGCATTCTTTATCGCGGGCATCCTGTCGATCATGGAGGTTTCCCTCTCTTTCGATAACGCGGTGGTGAATGCGTCCGTGTTGAAAAACTGGGATCCGTTCTGGCAAAAACTGTTCTTGACGGTCGGCATCATTGTTGCGGTGTTCGGCATGCGCCTGGTATTTCCTATTCTGATCGTGTCCATTGCGACCGGCTTGGGACTGATCGATGTGATGACCATGGCTTTGAATACGCCCGAAGAATATTCGCGGCATCTGACCGCAAATCATGCGCAGGTCGCTGCGTTCGGTGGCTCTTTCCTGCTTCTGGTATTTCTGAATTTTCTGTTTGATGAAGAAAAAGAGTTGCATTGGCTGGGCTGGATTGAAGAAAAACTAGGCGAGCACGGCAATGAAGGTTTGTCGACTTTGTTGGCTTTATTGGCGGTGTTCGGTTGTATGGCATTGGTTCCTGAAGCGCAGAAGCTGTCGGTTCTGATGGCCGGTATCGGTGGTATCGCAGTGTATCTGGCGGTGAGTTTCCTCAGCGATATGCTGGGTAAGGAAGTAGGCGATCCTGCTCTCGGCACCGTGGTCAAACGCGGCAGCATCGGTGGCTTCCTGTATCTGGAAGTGCTGGATGCCTCGTTCAGTTTCGATGGTGTGATCGGCGCTTTTGCAATTACAAACGACGTGGTCATCATCATGTTAGGCTTGGCAATCGGCGCAATGTTCGTGCGTTCGATGACAGTCTTCCTAGTGCATAAAGGCACCCTCGAAGAATTCGTTTTCCTGGAGCATGGCGCGCATTACGCGATCGGTATCCTGGCGTTCATCATGCTGGCAAGTGTGAAATTTCATATTTCAGAATGGTTCACCGGCTTGTCGGGCGTTGCCTTCATCGGCTTGTCTTTGTGGTCTTCGGTTCGCTACAAGCGCAATCAAAACACGGATGCGGATGCCGGCGTATTGGAATCCTCTAAATAGTTTTATTTATCGAAAGGGATAATCAAGAATGGCAATCAGCTTACAAAAAGGCGGTAACGTCAATCTCTCCAAAACAGATCCGAATCTGAAGCAGGTTCTGCTGGGTCTTGGATGGGATGCGCGTTCTGCCGATGGCGCCGACTTCGATCTCGACGCGAGTGTGTTTATGGTCACCGAAAACGGCCGCGTCCGCGCCGACAGCGACTTCATATTCTATGGCCAGCTGCGCTCGTCGTGCGGCTCGATCGAACACACCGGCGACAACCGCACCGGCGCCGGAGATGGCGACGACGAAGCGCTCAAAATCAAGCTGGATCAGGTACCTCCGGTTATTACCAGATTGGTGGTAGCGGTCACCATTCACGAAGCGCAACAGCGCAAGCAAAACTTCGGCATGGTGCATGGCGCTTTCATCCGTCTTGTGAACCTCGAAACGGGTGTCGAAATTACCCGATTCGATCTCTCGGAAGATTATTCAACCGAAACGGCGATGGTTTTCGGCGAAGTGTATCGCTACGGCGCTGAATGGAAATTCAAGGCAGTAGGGCAAGGCTATGCGGGCGGTCTGCGCGCGCTGGCAATTCATCATGGCGTAGATGTACAGTAACAATGTCACCACGGTAGTTAACTTTCTCAAGGAGCATATTTCATGGCAATTAGTCTGCAAAAAGGCGGCAACGTCAATCTGAGCAAAGAAGCACCCTCACTCACGAAGATGGTGATCGGACTCGGCTGGGACCCACGTGCAACTGATGGTGCGGCGTTCGATCTTGACGGCAGCGCGTTCATGCTGAAAGCGGATGGCAAGGCGCGTTCCGACGCCGACTTCATTTTTTATAACAACCTGAAATCCACCGATGGCTCGGTTACCCACGCCGGCGACAATACCAGCGGAGAAGGTGCTGGCGACGACGAAAAAATCATCATCGACTTGTCGAAGGTTCCGGCTGAGGTCGACAAAATCTCAATCGGCGTCACCATTCACGATGCTGAAACACGCAAGCAAAACTTCGGCATGGTCGCCAAGGCTTACATCCGCTGCCTCGACGCCAATGGCGACAAGGAAATCGCGCGCTACGATTTGTCCGAAGACAGTTCGACTGAAACGGCGATGATCTTCGGTGAAGTCTATCGCGCCGGCGCTGAATGGAAATTCAAGGCGGTCGGACAAGGCTTTGCAGGCGGTCTCGGCCCTCTGGCACGGTCCTTCGGTATCAGCGCTTAATACTCAACCCGGACGAACCGGGTGAAGTAGGCTGGGCTAACGCATTATCAGCCCGGCATTGCGCGCACAAGGCTGGTCTGATAAAGCATTAGTCCAGCCTATTTTTTGTGCTTTTCGTGTCTTTCGCGGCCCACCCAAATATTTCCCAAGTAGAGAATTCCCGACATGACAGTGTTCACTTCAACCGGCGAGGTTGATCCGTTTCTGCACGTTGCGCTGACAAAGGGCGACAAGATCTATTGCGAGTCCGATGCGATGGTGATGATGGAAACCGCGCTCGACCTCAAGGGCCGCATGAACGGCGGCATCGGCAGTGCCCTCATGCGCCGCTTCGCCAATGGCGAATCTTTCTTTCAGCAGCATATCGAAGCAGTGCGCGGCGATGGCGACTGTCTGCTGTCTCCGGTGTTGCCCGGCGCGCTGGAAATACTCGACGTCGGCAAGCGCCAGTATTTGTTGAACGACGGCGCCTTCCTGGCAGCCACATCGGGCACCGAAATGAAGGTGCGCACGCAAAGTATCGGGAATGCGTTGTTTGCGCAGTCTGGCGGTTTCTTCGTGATGGAAACATCCGGTACCGGTCAAGTTGTCGTGTCTGGTTTTGGTTCGATATTTGAACTCGAAGTTGCGCCCGGCAAGGATGTAATCATCGATAACTCCCACGTCGTGTGCTGGGATAGCACTTTGCAATATGAAATTTCGGTGACTACCGGCACTGCCAGCGGTGGCGGCATTAGTGGGATGTTAGGCAACCTGGTCAACAGCACCACCAGCGGCGAAGGCATCGTGCTGCGCTTCAGTGGCTCGGGCAAGGTTTTTGTGTGCTCGCGCAATCGCAAGGCATTTGCCGGCTTGATGCAGAAATAGGCGTCGGATGTTGCCTCTGCCCGTCATGGCGCAAAGCTTTATCCACGAAAAACACGAAAGGCACGAAAAAAGGGCGGAAGCTGGCGGCGCATGACACTATAAATGTAGGGGTATATTTATATACGCAATGAAAACATGCACGAAATGCCATGAAAATTCCAATACTCAGTAGTTTAACGAAACAACTTGGTCATTGATTCTGTTCGTGATTTTCGTGTCTTTCGTGGACAATTTTTAGTATTAGTAACGCAATCACTCAAGGAGAAATACATGGCGATTAATCTGGCAAAAGGTCAAAAAATATCCCTCGACAAAGAGGCCGGCGTTAAATTAACCAAAATCATCATGGGACTTGGCTGGGATGCAGTGAAGAGCAAAGGTTTCCTCGGCTTTGGCAGCAAGACGCAGGAAATCGATCTCGATGCATCCTGCATCATGTTCGACGAGCAGGGCAATCAAACCGACGCAGCATGGTTTCGGCAGTTGCAGTCGAAGGACGGCTCGGTCGTCCACAATGGTGATAATCGCACTGGTGCCGGGGATGGAGACGACGAGCAAATCGTTGTCGACTTGACGAAAGTGCCTGCCAACGTCAAGAGCCTGGTGTTTACAGTCAACAGCTTCACCGGTCAAAATTTTTCGCAAATCGAAAATGCAACTTGCCGCATCGTTAACGCAAGCGACAACAAGGAAATCGCGCGCTTCAATTTGTCTACACTGGGAGCCCATAACGCGCAGATCATGGCCAAGCTGTATCGCCATGACGCCGAATGGAAAATGCATGCGATCGGCGAAATCGGCAATGGCCGCACCTTCGCCGAACTGATGCCGCAGATCACTCCACACCTGTAACCTGTAACTATAAGGAAGCCATGCAGCGCGTCTGGTTTAATAAAACTTTTTCATCGGTTGCTGCAGCCATCCGCCTCATTCGTGAAGCGGATGCTGTTGGCGACTATCGCATCGTGTGCAGCAGCACCAATCCGCATGCGCCGGGTTTTCTCGCCGCGCACGAATCAGCCATCGAACCCAGCGGCTTGAAAGGCGAAGCCTACCTGGACTGGTGTCTGCATTTTTGCCGCGAGAAAAACATCGGTATTTTTGTGCCCGGCAAGGAAGCCAGTCTGATCAGCGCCGCACGCGAACAGTTTGCAGCGCTTGGCACGCGCGTGTCGTGTGCCGGAACGCAGGAAGTGCTGCATCTGCTGCATGACAAAGCGCGTTTTTATCAAACAGTGGATTTGAAGCTGGCGCCGCCGGCAGCGTTCCGCGTGGTTGAAAATGTCGAACAGTTCGATGCTGCCTATCGCGCACTCAGGCAGTCGCATGCAAAGTTGTGCGTCAAGCCGTCGGTATCCGTGTATGGACTGGGCTTCAGCGTGGTCGATGAAGAGCGCTCCAGCGCGCAACTGCTGCTCGACGGCGTGCCGTACCACATCGGTCTGGACGATCTGCGGCGCGGATTCGCCGCCATGGACGGATTTCGCACTATGCTGGTGATGGAATATCTGGATGGGCACGAATACAGTGTCGATTGCGTCGGCGACAACGGCCGGCTGGTATGCGCGGTTCCACGCAAAAAAGCGCTGGTCGCCGGTCAGGGGCAAATCATCGACATGCGCGACGATATTCTGGAAAGCACCCGACAACTGACCGCCGCTTATGGCTTGAACGGCATATTCAATGTGCAATTCCGCGAAGGCCAGAACGGACTCGGCCTGCTGGAGATTAATCCCCGCATGTCCGGCGGCATTGCAATGGCTTGCCTTGCCGGACCCAACTTGCCGTACTTGGCTTTGCGCGGATTTGATCGCGGTTTCGACGGTCTGGAAATACCGGAGATTCGCAATGGCATTCGTGTCGTGGAGCTGGCGCGCGCGACGGAACTGCAGTGAGCGCACCCATCGTACCCGCAGAAATGCGCAAGGTCGCGCTGCCGACCGGCTTGATGGAACTCAAGGTCGATGCCGGCACCTTCCGGCTGGATGATTTGATCGGGTTTGCTGCGCGTGCCAACGCCAAGCGCGGCTTCCTGTTCATGAGCAAGGTATTGGGCAAGCATTGGCCGGTGACGCCGCAATTGATGCGCGATATCCATGTCGCGCTGGCAGCGCAAGTGCCGGTGGATTTGCCGGGCCCGGTGGTGTTCATCGCCATGGCTGAGACAGCGATCGGATTGGGGCAGGGCGTTTTTGAAGCATATAAGGATGCCCATCCCGATCGTGCGGCGCTGTTCCTGCATACCTCGCGCTATCACGTCGGCGATACGCCGATCATTGAGTTTGAAGAAGCGCATAGCCACGCGCCGCGGCAGTTTTTGCATATGCCCACCGATGCGCATTTGCGCGATCTTTTGCTGCGCGCACGCTCGCTGGTGCTGGTCGATGATGAAGCCAGCACCGGCAACACATTCCTGAATTTGACCGCAGCCTGTCGCGTGCTCAATCCGGCCATCGAGCGCGTGCATTTGTCCACGATTACCAACTTCATGGGGCCGGCCGCTAATGATGCGTTGTCGCAGCGGTTCGGCATTGCGGTCACGATTGGCGCTGCCCTCAGCGGCGAATATGCATTCACCGCGGGTCAATTGCAGCAGGCAACCAGCGCCGCCCAGCTCTTTGAAGCGCATGCGGACCGCGGCGCCAGCGCCGCATTCGGCCGGCTGGGCGTGGACCGTCAGTATGCCGTGCCGGACGATTTGGCCGGCTGTCTGAGCGCTGCGATCGGCAATGGCGAGCGCACGCTGGTGCTCGGCACCGGCGAATTCATGCACATGGCTTTTCTGCTGGGGCGCGCACTGGAGCAACGCGGTATCGACGTGGTGGTGCAATCGACCACCCGCTCTCCCATTTTGGAATGGGGCGCAGTCGGCCACGCGCTGACCTTTCCCGACAACTACGGCGAAGGCGTGGCGAATTTCATTTATAACGTCGCGCCCGGCCAGTACGATCACGTTTTCATTTGCCACGAGACGCCACCGAACGCAGCGCTGCATCAGCTTGCGCAAGCCGTTGGCGGCCGTTTGTTCCATTTTTTGTCTGAGAATAATATTGAAGAAATTTCTGTTCGTTGACCTGGACGACACCCTGTTCCAAACGCCGGGTAAATGCGGAAAAGAACAAGAGCTGCGTCCTGCCGCGTATTTGAAAGACGGCGCGGCCTGTTCTTTCACGACGGCGCGCCAGCGCGCTTTCTTTGCGCTGATGCAGCGTGACATGACGCTGATTCCCACCACCGCGCGCAATCGCGACGCCTTGAGTCGGGTAGATTTGCCGTTCTCCAGTTATTCCATCATCGATTACGGTGGTGTCGTCTTGGAGCCGGATGGCACTGTCGATCCGGTTTGGCTGGCGCTGATGCAAGCGGACATGGCGCAGGCGCTCACTGGCTTGCGCGAAGTGATGCAGATTATTGATGGCTACTCCGCAAGCGTCGGTCTGAAAGGGCGCGCGCGCCTGATTGAAGATTGCTCGACGCCTTTTTACATCGTGCTCAAGGACCCGGAAAAAATAGCCGAGCGCCTCGAACAAGTAGAGCGCGAAGCCGTCGCGCCCTGGATTGCGACGGCCGGAAAAGATTTTTTCATTCACCGCAATGGCAACAATCTGGCGGTGCTGCCAAAGGCGCTGAACAAGGCGCGCGCGGTAGCGTATTTGCGCCAGCGGCTGGAAGCCGAGCATGGCGAGATCATGACCTTCGGCATGGGCGACAGCAAATCGGATGCGCGCTTCATGGCCGCCTGCGATTACGCGATCATCCCGAACGGCACCCAGCTGGCGGCCCTGACGGTAGCCGCCTTATGAATACCTTGAACACGACGAGTTTTTGCGGAAGCTATCGGCCTGACGACGTCGAATTTCTGCTCAAGCGTCTGGCGCAGCAGCCGTTTGTCGACGTCGCGCGCAAGGAACAACTGATCCAGTCCGGCGCCCGTCATTACAGCGAAATGCTGTCGCCGGAATCGCTGCCGTCAACGCGCTACTTGCAGGTATTCCAGGACGCCTTTGCGGCCAATCGGCAGCAGATGGCGCGCGATTGTTTGTCGCTGGCGGCGCTGATTGCAGCGCAGCGCAGCGGTCCCATTACCCTGGTGTCGCTGGTGCGCGCCGGCACGCCGGTTGGCGTCATCCTCAAGCATTTATTACATACAGTGATGGGGCGTCAGGCGGTACATTATTCGGTGTCGATCATTCGAGACCGCGGCATCGACCAAGTGGCGCTGCAGCATATTCTGGATCAGGGCCATGCGCCGCAGTCCATCGTGTTCATTGATGGCTGGACCGGGAAAGGCGTGATCTCGCGCGTGCTTGCACAGGCCGTGGATGATTTCAATCAACGCAATGCGGTGGCGATCGACAGCGGCTTGTATGTGTTGTCGGATCTGGCCGGCACCGCTGCGTGCGCGGCCTCGTCTGCCGACTACCTGATCCCGTCCAGCATTTTGAATGCCACCGTATCCGGATTGGTCAGCCGTTCGGTATTGAACGAATCGATTGGCCCCGGTGATTTTCACGGCTGCGTGTATTACGACGCGTTCGAACCGCACGATCAGTCGCGTGCGTTTGCGGATGGATTGATTGCCGATGGCGTGGCGTTGGCGCAGCGCGACGGCATACCCAAAGCGACGCCGATTGACCGCGCGCAAGCCGCGACAATTTCGACCGAATTCCTGCATGCAACGATGGCGCAGTATGGTATCAATGACGTGAATTTGGTAAAGCCCGGCATCGGCGAAGCGACCCGTGTGCTGTTGCGCCGGGTGCCGCGTCTGCTGATCCTGCGCGACCCTGATGCGCCTGATGTCGCGCACTTGAAGGTGCTCGCCGCAGAAAAATCCGTGCGGCTGATCGTCGATGCAGATTTGCCTTACCAAGCCGTATCGCTGATAAGGAGTGCAATAGATGGCTAATATAAGAACGCTCGGCGCTACGTTGTACGTGCCGGCAACGCATAAGGATTTGCAGCAGATCGCCGATGGCGAATTGCTCGGTGAATTGCGCTCGGTTATTTTTTGTACCGAAGATGCGGTGGCCGATAGTGAACTGAGTTACTCGCTATTCAATTTGTCGCTGGTGCTGCAACAAATGATTGCACGGCCGACTACCGAACGCTTTGTGCGCGTGCGTAATCCGGACGTGATGCAACGCGTGCTGGAAATGCCCGGCGCGGAAAAATTGACCGGCTTCGTGCTGCCGAAAACCACGCGCCACAACTTCGACGCCTATTTCCGCCAAGTGCGCAAAACGCACTACATGCTGATGCCGACGCTGGAGACAGCCGATGTGTTTGACGAAGCGGAAATGAAGCTGTTTCGCCAATGTCTGGAGCAGCCGGGCGTGCGCGATCACATTCTTGCGCTGCGCATCGGCGGCAATGACTTGCTGGCGCTGTTGGGAATCCGGCGGCCGCGCAACATGACCATTTACCGCACGCCGCTGGGACCGGTCATATCGAAACTGGTGACGACCTTTCGCCCCTACGGCTTTGCACTGACTGCGCCGGTGTTCGAACATTTGGACAATCCGGCCCTGCTGGCGCAGGAAATGGAAGAGGATCTGGCGCACGGGATGATTGGCAAGACCGCGATTCATCCGAGTCAGGTCGCGTTAATTGAGCGCCATTACCGCGTACAACGCACCGATGTCGAAGTGGCGCTGCGGATCATGGATGCAGCCAGCCCGGCGGTATTCAAAATGCATGATTCCATGTGCGAAGTCGCCACCCATCGGGCGTGGGCGCATGGCGTCGTCGAGCAGGCGCGGGTCTTCGGCATACATCATGCCGACGACGATATTGATGATATTTCCGCCATACATTTACAGCAGAATCAACCCATATAAGGATTGAACACAATGACCGATTTCACACGAGGACAAAAGGGAAAATTAGCCGACATGGGATGTGCCGGCGCATTTCCGATCGTACTGAACGTTGCAGCGCAAGGCATGGATGTCGATATCGCCTGCTTCGGGCTGGACGCCAATGACAAGTTGTCCGATGACCGCTACATGGTTTTTTTCAACCAAAAATCCTGTCCGGGCGATGGCGTAACGCTGGAGATCGGCGACGGCAAGTCGACCTTTACCACCGATGTTGCGCGCTTGCCGGATTCGATTCACAAGCTGGTTTTTGCCGCGACCATCGGCGGCGAAGGAACCATGCGCAAGCTGGGTTCGAGTTCGATGCAACTCGGCAGCACCACATTCCAGTTTTCAGGAGCCGATTTCCAGGATGAAAAAGCCGTGATCGTCGGCGAAGTCTACAAGCGCGATGGTCAGTGGCGCTTTGGCGCGGTGGGCCAGGGATTCAACGGCGGCATGTCGGCGCTGCTGAAACATTTCGGCGGCACCGAGGCGGACAGTGCGCCGGCACCAGCACCGGCACCAAAGAAAATATCGCTTTCCAAGATCACACTGGAGAAACGCGGCGACAAAGTCTCGCTTGAAAAAACCGGCAGTCGCGGCTTTGGGCGCATCCGCGTCAACCTGAACTGGAATCAGGCAGCGCTGCCGGCCGTTGCGCCCCAAAAACAGGGCTTCCTGAATAAAATCATGGGCAACGCGCAGTCAAAATCAGGCGGCGGCATCGACCTGGATTTGGGCTGCATGTTTCAAATGGCGGATGGCAGTCCGGGTTGCGTGCAGGCGCTCGGCAACAGTTGGGGAAATTTCGATAAAGCGCCTTTCGTCCATCTGGAAGGCGATGACCGCTCCGGCACCAACACCGAGGGAGAAAATCTATTCATCAACGGCGACCAGCTCAATCAGATCAAGCGCATCGTGATATTCACCTTCATTTATGACGGTGCGCCCAACTGGGCCGCGACCAACGGCGTGGTCACCATCGAAGCGCCCGGCCAGGCGCCGGTGGAAGTCCGCCTCGATAACGGAACCGACGCCTCGATGTGCGCCATTGCGATGATTGAAAATAACGGCGGCAATTTGCAAATAACCAAGCTCGTCGAGTATTTCAAGCAGAGCGCAGGCAAGAGCGCGCACGAGTTGCTAAACGACCGTTTCGAATTTGGGCTACGGTTCAAGAAAGGTTTGAAGGATTGAATTGCGCATGAAAATAATCTTCGCTGGAACCCCGGAATTCGCCGCAGTGGCGCTCCAATCTTTGCACGAGGCCGGTTTTGAGATTGCGCTGGTATTGAGCCAGCCCGACCGGCCGGCCGGGCGCGGCATGCAGTTGCAGGCTTCGCCGGTGAAACAATATGCGGTGGCGCACGGCATCACGGTGGCGCAGCCGGCATCGTTGCGGCTGGACGGCAAATACCCGCAAGACGCCGAAGATGCCCACGCATTGCTCCGCGCCACACCGCATGACGTGATGGTGGTGGCCGCCTACGGCTTGATTTTGCCGCGCAGCGTGCTGGATATGCCGCGCCTTGGCTGCATCAATATCCACGGCTCGCTGTTGCCGCGCTGGCGTGGCGCGGCACCGATTCATCGCGCGATCGAGGCCGGCGACGCTGAAACTGGCGTGACCATCATGCAGATGGAAGAAGGGCTCGATACCGGACCGATGCTGCTGTCCGGGCGCGTGCCGATTGCGCCGGACGATACCACCGGCAGCCTGCATGACAAGCTGGCCGCGCTGGGCGCGGACATGATCGTGCAGGCGCTGCGCCAACTGGAGCAAGGCAGTCTGGCCGCCACGCCGCAACCGGCAGCAGGCGCCAATTACGCGGCCAAGATCAGCAAGCAAGAGGCGCAGCTTGACTTCAGCCAATCGGCAACTGCGGTGGCGCGCAAAATCCGGGCCTTTAATCCGTTTCCCGGCGCGTTTGCGGTGTTTAACGGCGTCACGCTCAAGCTGTGGCAAGCGCAGGTGCTGCCTGATGTCGCCGGCGGTTTGCCAGGGCAAGTGTTGGCGGCCAATGCGCAGGACGGCGTGCTGGTGGCGTGCGGTGATGGCGTATTGCGTTTGGCCGTATTGCAGAAACCGGGCGGAAAACGCTTGCCGGCCGCCGAGTTTCTGCAAGGTTTTCCGATGGAAACCGGCTGCTTCGGCTGATCTCGGAAGCTGGCCCGGCGTTGTGCAAGGTATCTGGGAAGTGCATTGTGGTTAGTACTCTCCCACCCGCGATGTAGGTGCGAATTTATTCGCACTCCTCACTATTCCATGACAGCTCATGCGAATAAATTCGCAGCTACGGCACCGCTGTCTCAACGCGAAAAATCCGTAATTATGCGCAGAACCTCTGCAAAAAAATAATAGGATGGGTATGCTAAAAAACACCGTATTTTCCGCATATTTTATATGCGTAAGCATTAAGTACTGAATGCAGTACGTGTAAACTCCGGGAGTGGATCACGCTTTTTACAATAATGTGACATAGTATTGGCGCAAGAATCCTTGCTTGTGTCGAAGCAACCTAACGCAGGAGTAGAGCCATGTTTGACATACTTGTATATCTCTACGAAACGTATTACCGCCCGGAAGCCTGTCCTGACTCGGTAGCGCTGACCAAGAAATTATCTGCAGTCGGTTTTGAACATGAAGAAATTTTCGAAGCGCTGGACTGGCTCGGGCATCTGGTGGAGTCTACCGACGCATTCGCCAACGCGTATCCGCAGCAGAGTGCGTTTTCTTTCGGTTTGCGCATCTATCCAGAGCAAGAGTCCAGCGTGCTGGGACCAGATGCGATCGGTTTCATTCAGTTTCTGGAGCTGGCCAAAGTGCTCGACCCCAACCAGCGCGAGATCGTCATCGAGCGCGCGCTGGCAGCGAATGAATCGCCGATGCCGCTCGACAAGCTCAAAATCATCGTGCTGATGATGTTGTGGAGCCAGGGCCAGGAACCCGATGCGCTGATTTTCGACGAGCTGTTCGCCGACGATACGCAGCCGCAAAAGCACTGGCTGCATTGAGGCAATATTAAAGCAGCGCGCTGCGTTGCAGAACGGCACTTTCTGGTTGAGCGGGACTCGGGCGCTTGCAGAGTTCGCTGCAACGCGCTTATCATGGGCCGCTTGACAATCCAGATGCTTGTTATGTTAGTGGCGGCTTTGCCGTTTTGCCATTTGGCACCTTTGCAAATGCGCCCATCTGTACTCCATTAGAGAATGCACCTATGACCAAAACCCTCATCATCGCCGAGAAGCCCTCGGTCGCGAACGATATCGCGAAGACGATCGGCGGCTTCACCAAGCACGATGAGTACTTCGAATCCGACCAGTACGTGTTGTCCTCCGCGGTCGGCCACTTGCTTGAAATCGCGGTGCCGGAAGAGCACGACGTCAAGCGCGGCAAATGGAGCTTCGCGCATTTGCCGATGATTCCGCCGTATTTTGCGCTGAATCCGATCGCCAAGACCGAAGCGCGGTTGAAGGTACTCAGCAAGCTGATCAAGCGCAAGGATGTCACCGCGCTGATCAACGCTTGCGATGCCGGACGTGAAGGCGAGCTGATTTTCCGCCTGATCGCGCAACACACCAAAGCCAAGCAGCCGATCCAGCGCCTGTGGCTGCAGTCGATGACGCCGGGCGCGATCCGCGAAGGTTTCACCAAGCTGCGCAGCGACGCCGAAATGCTGCCGCTGGCCGACGCCGCGCGCTGCCGCTCCGAAGCCGACTGGCTGATCGGCATCAACGGCACCCGCGCGATGACCGCCTTCAATTCGAAAGAAGGCGGCTTCTACCTGACCACCGTGGGCCGGGTGCAAACCCCGACGCTGTCGATCGTGGTCGAGCGCGAAGAGAAAATCAAGCAATTCGTGCCGCGCGACTTCTGGGAAGTGCGCGCCGAATTCGTCTGCGCGGCCGGTATTTACGAAGGCCGCTGGCTCGATACCAAGCACAAAAAAGACGAAATTGATCCTGAAAAACGCGCCGAACGGCTGTGGAGCAAAGCTGCCGCCGAATCCATCGTCGCCGCCTGCCGCGGCAGGCAAGGCAATGTCAGCGAAGAATCGAAGCCGACCACTTCAATGGCGCCAGGATTGTTCGACCTGACCAGCCTGCAGCGCGAAGCCAACTCGCGCTTCGGCTTTTCGGCCAAGAACACGCTGGGCCTGGCGCAAGCGCTGTATGAAAAGCACAAAGTGCTGACGTATCCGCGTACCGATTCGCGCCATTTGCCGGAAGATTACCTCGACACCGTCAAGCAAACGCTGGAAACCGTATCGGAAAATAACAATTATCAGCAGTTTGCCGCGCAAATCCTGAACAAGGGCTGGGTCAAGCCGAACAAGCGGATTTTCGACAACAGCAAGATTTCGGATCACTTCGCGATCATCCCGACCCCGCAAGCGCCGAAAAATCTGTCGGAACCGGAACAGAAGTTGTACGACCTGGTGACCAAGCGCTTCATGGCGGTATTCTTCCCGGCGGCCGAATTCCAGGTCACGACCCGTTTCACCGAAGTCTCCGGCCACCAGTTCAAGACCGAAGGCAAGGTCATGACCAACCCCGGCTGGCTGGCGATTTACGGCAAGGAAATAGCGGAAAAAGATAGCGAGAATTCCGGCAACCTGGTGCCGGTGGCCAAGGGTGAAAAAGTCTTGACCGACAAGATCACGGCCAACGGCCTGGTCACCAAACCGCCAGCACGTTACTCGGAAGCCACGCTGCTGTCGGCGATGGAAGGCGCCGGCAAGCTGCTCGACGACGAAGGCCTGCGCGAAGCGATGGCCGGCAAGGGCCTTGGCACGCCAGCTACGCGCGCCGCCATCATCGAAGGTTTGTTGAGCGAAAAATACTTTCTGCGCGAAGGGCGCGAAATCATCCCGACCGCCAAGGCGTTCCAGCTGATGACGCTGCTGCGCGGCCTCGGCGTGTCCGAGCTGACTTCGCCGGAGTTGACCGGCGAGTGGGAATACAAGCTGTCGCAGATCGAAAAGGGCAACATCAGCCGCGAAGAATTCATGCGCGAAATCGCCCAGATGACGCAAATCATCGTCAAGCGCGCCAAGGAATACGACAACGACACGATACCCGGCAATTACGCGACGCTAACCACGCCATGCCCGCATTGCGGCTCGGTGGTGAAAGAAAATTACCGCCGTTTCGCCTGCACCAAGTGCGAATTCTCGATCTCCAAAACGCCCGGCAGCCGCCAGTTCGAGGTGGCCGAGGTCGAGGAATTGTTGACCAATCGCACCATCGGCCCGCTGCAAGGTTTCCGCTCCAAGATGGGACGCCCGTTTGCCGCCATCCTGCGCATCGTTGACGACGAAGAGCACAAAAACCAGAAGATGGAATTCGACTTCGGCCAGAACGATGGCGGCGAAGATGGCGAAGCCGTCGATTTCACCGGCCAGACGGCACTCGGCGCTTGCCCGAAATGCGGCAGCGGCGTGTACGAATTGGGCCTGGGTTACGTTTGCGAAAAAACCGTCGCCAAGCCGAAAGCCTGCGATTTCCGCAGCGGACGCATCATCTTGCAGCAAGAAATTTTGCCGGAACAGATGGTCAAGCTATTGAATGAAGGCAAGACCGATCTGCTGCCAGGCTTCGTCTCGCAGCGCACCCGCCGTCCATTCAAGGCTTTTCTGGTCAAGGGCAAGGATGGCAAGGTCAGCTTCGAGTTTGAAGAGCGCAAACCGAAAGCGCCGGCCAAAGGCAAGGTGGCAGCAGCAGACGCGGATGCCGATGCAGATGCAGATGCGGGCGCAGCAGTAAAGCCGGCGGCCAAGAAAGCAGCCGCCAAAAAACCGGCCGCCAAGAAAGTCGCTGCCAAAAAACCGGCTGCTAAACCCGCAGTACGCAAGGCGGCAGCCAAAAAAACTGCCTGAAACACCTTACGCGCAGATCTTCTTCTGCGCTGATATGCGGGCAGTATGGCAAAAAATTCCATGCTGCACGCATATATCTACTGCGTAAAAAAATAATACCCGTGCATTATTCTGATTTTACCCAATCCTTGCGGCGGCGTTCTGCCGCCTCGGATTCTGTGCTCCGATTCGATTTCAATGTCATCCTGCAAGCTGCGCAAGAGCGGGCGCAAAGTGGCCGTGTGTTGGTTTTGTAGCGGAATCCAGTTGCCCACACGATTCGGTTGATTCGTATGTTTGACGCAGATCAAAGACTAAGAGCCCAGCCGATTTTCCAGCCGAACGTTTGGCAGCCGCCGCGCTCCAAACTACGCATGCATCCGCCCATTAATGCGCCTATTAAAGATTAATGAATGGAGCTTGCTTCGGACGTAACCCTTCTAAGGAAAAATCGCCATGAACAATACTAAATGGATTACGGTTGTGCTGTGCGCATTGGTGGTCACCGCTTGCGGTTCAATGTCGTCATCATCATCAATGTCGCCATCATCGTCCTCATCGATGTCGCCGCCAGCCCCGATGACGACTAGCGGCATGGAGCGCAACTCTGATATGTACGGGCGTTGACGGGACTTCAGTTGGTGTGATTGGCCGGCTTGGGTGCGGCGCATGAGCGGAATATTTTGATCTGATCGGGCAGAAGTCGTCGGGATAATACTGTTCGCCGGCTCTTGGTTTGGCTAGGGCGCGTGCGCCTGCGCGGCACTTTGCGCTACACTGCTTTTTTTGCCAAACGATTAACGCCATGCAACATGACCGCGCTTCCCGCGCCCCTGAACTAAAAACCATTCTGATAGCCACCGGCCTGATCCTGACCATCGCGATGGGGGTCCGGCATGGCTTCGGCTTCTGGCTGCAGCCGATTTCGCAGGCGCAAGGCTGGACCCGCGAGACTTATTCGCTGGCGATGGCGCTGCAAAACCTGATGTGGGGCGTATTCGGGCCGTTCGCCGGGATGGCGGCCGACCGTTACGGCACCATGCGTGTGGTCATCGTCGGCGCCCTGCTGTATGCGGCGGGCTTGCTGTGGATGGCGCTGGTGAATGAGCCGACGCTGTTCGTTCTGGGCGCCGGCATATTGGTCGGCGGCGGGCTGGCCTGCACCGGCTTCGGCGCAGTCAGCGGCATTATCGCGCGCATCGCGCCGGCTGAAAAACGCTCGATGGCGTTCGGCATTTCGGGCGCAGCCAGTTCGCTCGGGCAATTCATGATGATGCCGGTCGAGCAGCAGATGATCTCGCACGCCGGCTGGCAAAATGCATTCTATGTGCTGGCTGCGCTGGTGCTGCTGGTCATGATTCCGATGGCGTTGCGCCTGCGCGAGCCGGCGCTGGCCCACTCGACCGAACCCCAGCAAAGCATCCTGGAAGCGACCCGCGAAGCGTTCGGTTACCGGCCCTTTTTGTACCTGGTGTCCGGTTATTTCGTGTGCGGCTTCCAGTTGGTGTTCATCGGCGTGCATATGCCGGCCTACCTGAAAGACAAAGGCATGCTCGACCCCAATGTCGGGGTGATCGCGCTGGCCCTGATCGGCCTGTTCAATATTTTCGGCTCTTTTGCGGCCGGCAAGCTGGGTGGAAAATACCCGAAGCGCTATCTGCTGTCGGGAATTTATCTCACGCGCGCCATCGTCATCGGCCTGTTCCTGCTGGCCCCGCTATCGCCCGCCTCGGTCTATCTGTTCGCCAGCGCGATCGGCTTCCTGTGGCTGTCCACCGTGCCGCTGACCAATGGCGTGATTGCCGGGATCTTCGGGGTGCGCTACCTGTCGATGCTGTCCGGCTTCGTCTTTTTGTCGCACCAGATCGGCAGTTTCCTGGGCGTATGGCTGGGCGGCTTCCTGTTCACCAAACAGGGAAATTACGATATGGTCTGGATGATCACGATCGCGCTGGGCCTGTTCGCGGCACTGATCAATCTGCCGATCAACGAAAAAGCCATCGCGCGGTCGCAGCCGGTAATGGCTTGATGTGATGCAATTCGATAAAACCCACCAATGAAACAAGGCCTCCAGCGCATTTTGTTCGGTATCGCCGGCGCAGCATTGCTGGCGCTGATCTTCGGCGCTTACTTGCAACCCGGCTTCGTGCTGGATCTGGCGAACCGGATTTATTTGTGCTTTTAATGTGCGCGGCTTACGGTCTTGCAACTGCAGAAAACCCATGAGGCCCTGAGCCTGCAGCCCGGCCATCGGACCGCCGGTCACTTGCCGCGACCGCCGCCATGCCCCGAGCCGCCAGAGCCGCCAGACCTGCCCGAGCCACCGGAGCCACCGGAGCTACCGGAGCCGCCAGAGCCACCTGACTTACCAGAACTGCCTGAACTGCCGGAAGAGCCTGAATTATCCGACGCCCCCGAACTGCCTGACGGACCAGAATGATCGGGCGACTCGGCCCCGTCCGACGCCCCTTTGCCCCGATGCGATCCCGGTCTGCTGCGGCCGTCCGATCCTGAACGGTCGTTGCGAAATTCAAGGCGTTCCACCGTCACGCGTTGGTCGGCGCCGACCCGGCCGCTAACCTGAACGTGCTGGTTGATGGTGAGTTGTGCCGCGCTGCCCCCCACGATCTGCAGGTCGTGGCTCAGGGTCAGCGGTCCGAGGCCGAGGTCGAGTTCGCGCCGGCCCAGCGCATGGACGTAGCCCTCGAGCACGACCTGGTCCACTGGCCCCAAGCCATCCCGCGTGGGCTCGATTTGTATGTGCTGCGCCTGCAGGGTGGTGCCGTCCCATGTGCCGCGCACCAAGACTTCCCGGCCCAGCGCAAATTCTGCGGGTAGTGGCGGCGCGTGGAGCCGGACGCGGGTGCCATACACCGTGAAGGTGTCGGCGTCGATCTGGCTCACGGTGCCATTCAGCTGCACCTGCGTCTGCGGGGGTATCGGTTCGATGCGCGAGGCGGCGATATCGCCCTGCACCAGGCGGTGCCCGCTGACTCGGACCCAATCCCCCGTCTTCAGCCCGGAAAGTTCACCCGGGTCATCAGCCCAGGCGGTCTGGCCCAGAATCCGGAACTCGCCGGTTTTGGCGTTAAGCGCGTCCACTGGTCCGACCGCGGCATGGATCAAAACAATGTTGCGCGCCGCAACCTCCGCACCGACGCCTGCGGCCCGTATTGCGACCACCTGCCCCACCGCCAGTTGCCGCGCCGAACTCGGCTGCCCGTTGTCCGACACCGGCGTGCTGGCGTCGAAATACACTTCAACCCCGTTGACGCAAATGCTGGCAAAGCCAGTGATGATGCCGACGATGCCGGTGCCGCCAATGCCGGGCCGCCCGGCCACCACGCCGGTGCCGCCGATTCCTCCGGTGCCGTCCCTGACCAACGCCGCACCCTTGGATGGGTTGGCCAACTCGGTCGCTGTTGCTCCGGTGCCGCCCACGCCCGATGACGCGAGCGCCGCCGGATTAATCGGCGAGGCTTGGGTAGCGCATAGGTTCTGTGCCTGCGCGGGAAGGCCCAGCGCCATATACAGCGCCAGATGCAGCAATAGGCTGCCGGCCGCGCGGGCCATGGAAATATTGATCAAACGGATCATGCAGACTCTCCTGCGGGCGTCGTCCCCGCCCGGTCTGGGAGCGCGCCGGAGCCGGCAGCGCTGGGTTCGGAATAAAAATAGATGCCAAAGGTCATGCGCTGGCGTGGCGCGGCGTCGTCTGCGTCCTTTTGCTCCGCGGCTAGCGCGCTCTTATTGATGGCTAGCAATGCCTTCATGCCGAACTCTTCGGCCTGCCTGGACAGCAACTGGATCGAGCCGGAACTGAGCGCGTCGTAGTGCACGCTGCGCTCCAGAAACGCCGGCTGGCCGCCCAGCAGGTTATGGGCGGCTGCGGCGGCATGGTCGTGCAGGTTGTGGCCTAGATAGAAAGCCTTTTCATCGAAGCCCTCGGCCGGCACAAAGGCATCGGCTTTGAGGCACACGCGGCGTTCCTCGTCAAAGTGCACCACGCCCAGACGTAGCCACTCGTCCAGCACCACGCGCGGGCGGATGTCGCTATTGACGCTGGTGACCAGACCCTCGAACGACAGTTCGCCGCCTTCGCTGGCAAAACGCGGTAGCGGCCTGGGACTGCCATCGTCATTGTGGTAGCGGGGCGATCCCAGCCACACCGCCACCAGCTGCGCACCCAGCGAGACCACCGACGGCACGGTCTCGGCGCTCGAATGCAGATTCTGCCGCAGACGACTCACGTCCTTGCGGTGCATGCCCGTGACCAGGCTGACCCGGCTGTCGGTCGACGGCTTGGCGTCGATGCGGAATTCCTTGTCGGCCACCTCGACAAACAGGGTCTTGAGCAGTTCCGTGAGATAAGGGAAGGTCACGCCACGTGCTAGCATCAGCCCGACCAGCGGGCGCAAAACCCGCCGCATGGCCAGCACCAATGCTGGCGACGGCGTGGCAGTTGGCGTGTCTGGGTTTGACATCAGTGAAATCCTGGTAATTTATGAATTTCACTTTAGCATAAAACGTGGGAAATATTTACACATTCCCCTTGCTGAGGAATTATTCCCCACATATACTGGAATCAAACGTGGGAAATAGTTACACGTTTTAAACGCACCACACGGAGTGATAACTTTTAAACCTTTAGGAGCAATGTCATGTTGAACTTCAGAAAAACCTCACTAGCCTTGATCGCCGCCCTCGTTGTTAGCATGGTGGCTACGCCCGTGTTCGCCCGCGGCGGTAGTGGTGGTGGTAGTGGTGGTAGTGGTAGTGGCGGCGGTAGCGGTAGTGGCAGAGGCAGCAGCGGTGGCGGCGACAGCGGTCGATCGGGCAGCGGTGGTGACAGCGGCCGCAGTTCTAATGACGGGGCGGGGCGCGCCCATGATCAAGGCGCGCATGACGCTGCCGGACACGTGAGTGGCGCCGATGACGGGGCGGGCCATACCCGCCATGGTCAAGGTGCGGATGACGCTGCGGGGCACGTGAGTGGTGCCGATGATGGGGCGGGCCACACCCGCCGTGGCCAAGGCGCGGATGACGCTGCCGGGCATGTGAGCGGGGCGGATGACGCAGCGCGCTAACAGGCATGGCGGCTCTCAGCCGCCATGCCTCGATCATGGTGCATGCGGTGCGCAGCGCAGTGAATCCCGCCTGCATCTCGGCGCTGGCGCAGCGCGCAGGACGGCGCGGAGCACCTTAGTCAGCCAGCGCGTACTGAATTTGGCCGGCTGGCGCGATTCGATCGTCAGTGCGCTGTCGCCGCAGGCTTCCAGCAACAGCACGCCGGCGCGCGGGAAGGACAGGCCGGCTCCGGGCAGCAGCCAGTAATCGTGGCTATCGTTGCTGCGGGTGATCCACAGTTTGCCTTGCCGGTTGGTCAGGCAGTCTCCCGCCGCCAGCCGCAGCTTGGTGACTGTACCGGCGCGCATTTCCAGCCGTTGTATGGAGAATCTGCTTATCATGTCGTTGTGGCGATCCATCATCGTGCTCCTTGGGTGTGATGCCATTTTCCGCTGGCACAATGTCATGGTAGTGCGTGATGATGACGACTTCCAGTGATACCTTTTCGCCAACCTGATAATAAAACTATCGTATGAATGCTGCAGAAGCCTTGCCGAGAATGCCCGCGTTGTCAGCCTTGCGGGCGTTCGAAAGCGCCGCGCGGCACAACAGTTTCAGCCGCGCCGCCCTGGAACTGCACCTGACCCACGGCGCGGTCGGCCATCAGGTGCGGGCGCTGGAAGCGTCGCTGGGGGTGCAACTATTTACCCGTGTCGGCCGTGGCCTGGCGCTGACGCCGGAAGGGCGGATGCTGGCCGACCGGGTGCGCGCGGCCTGGCTCGATATCGCCACCGCGGCGCAGGACATCAGCCGCCGCGCCAATGCCGGCCAATTGACGATCAGTGTGCTGCCATCCTTTGCTGCGCGCTGGCTGGTGCCGCGCCTGGGACGCTTCATCGAGCAAAATCCCGACATTCAGCTGGTGGTTCAGACCGCAAGCCATCTGGTCGATTTTTCGCGCGAAGCGGTCGATGTCGGTTTGCGCATGGGCAACGGGAACTGGCCGGACCTGTGGTGCGAACGCTTGTTCGGGGATATTTATTTCCCGGTTTGCGCGCCCGCTTTCAATCAGGGCAAATTGCCTGAAAAACCCGGCGAATTGCCAAGCCTGCACTTGCTCAATTCGATCGGAGAGCCCTGGATGCCGTGGTTCGTGGCGGCGGGGCTGGATGCGCCCGAACCGCGCGGCGTCACTTACAGCGATTCGCACTCGCTATTGCAGGCCGCCAAGGAGGGGCAGGGGATTGCGCTGGCGCGCCAAACCATGGTGGCCGACGACTTGCAACGGGGTGCGCTGGTGCGGCTGTTTTCGCTCAGCATACCGAGCCCGGTCGAGTATTACCTGGTGTGCCCGCCGGCGCTGGCGCAGACCGGTAAAGTCCAGCGTTTCCGGGCCTGGCTGTGGGAGGAAATCAAGGCGCAGGAGCCGGTCTGATGTACGGCCGGCGAATGTTGGGCTTCGCAGCGCTCGGCACCAACTACGGGGCTGCTGTTCGCAGCATTCGTCCGTATAGTTCGATAACTATTCTGAATAACTAAAGAGGCGCTTCAAACTGTCATGCCGGTTTGGGGCCGTTTGCGGGCGTAGCCTTGTCGTCCGCTTGCACCACCTTTTCGACGCCGCGAATGCCATGCAGGTCGGTGTCGACCAGCCCGTCCGCCAAATCCTTGGCGGCTTGCTTCATGTTTTCGCGCGGCGTGGTGGGTTGCGCGTCAGCCGCTTCGTCGCGCTCGTGCGGCAGCCGCGTTGCGCCGTCGCTCTTGATCGAGGCAGCGGTGTTGACTGTGACCGTGTGGTCGCTGGTTTCGTTAGTCATGCGCTGTCACCTCTGTCACCTTTTCGTCCAATCCTGCGATGAGCAGCGCCGGCATCGCCGCCGATGCCGACGCCTTCAGGGGCCTGGAGCCAACCTTCAGTCAACTTTCAGCGGCCGCGTGTTCCACTGGCGCCGGACTACTTGTTGCCAGAACCTGATTGCTTGCCACCGGAACTACTGCCAACTTTTTTGTGGCTCGGATGGCCCGCGTCAGCGTGCTGCTCGTGCGCGCCGCCCTGCGGCTTAGAAAAACCGTTGCCGGAGCCAGGGCTCTTTTTGTCGGAGCTGCTACTTCGTTTAGAGTCTTGACCGCTTTTTTGGTTCGAGTTCATGTTAATTCCTTAGTAAAAAATTAAAAATAACCCGCCGAAGACAGATTCATCAATGACGATAACACTCCAAATCCTCGCCTCCTCGCCTCCTTTAATGGCTGATAGTGTTTATATAAGATAGGCAAAGTCAGGTGTTTATCCATTCTTTGATGGATTTGTTTGATGAAAGTCAAAGAACCATTTAAAAATATGTTTAGACAGTTTCAGTGAAGACTTAAGTTATCGCTCGGTCTCAGGCTGCCAGGTGCCGCGCCTGCCTTTGCGGCGCAACGTGTTCAGCACTCTGGGCCGCCTTTTTTTGCTTGGCCGCCTTGGATTTGATATGCAGCTGGTTTGCCTGTCCGGCGTAATCGCTGGCCAGCACCTCGTCTGCCAGGGTCGCATCCATGCCCTGGGTTTGCAGCCATTCCGATACCAGCGCGGCCAGCCGTTCCAGCGCGATGCGGTGGGTGGCGTCGGTCTTGGCGTAGATCCAGTCGGACAGCGCCATGAAGCGGGCAAACGGGCTTTGCTCCAGGATCAGCGGCAGCGTGTGGGCGAAGCGGCCGGAATTGGCGATCAAATCCCAGTAACGGGCAAAGCGCACCAGTCGTTGCATGGTGGCAAAGTCGACCTGATCGGTGGCCAGGATGGTGTAGGGCGGCTGGGCGTCGAACACCAATTTGAACGTTTCGGTATGGCGAATGATCGGCGTGCCGCGCAAACGCTTGAGGATGCCGAACTGGATTTCGTGCGGCTTGAGCGCATACAACTGGTCGAAACCGGCGGCGAAGCTGGCTATGTCCTCGCCCGGCAGGCCGGCGATCAGATCGACGTGCATGTGGGCGTGCGAATGTTCGACCAGCCAGCGGATGTTGTCGGCCGCTTTCTGGTTGTCCTGGCGTCGGCTGACCAGCGTTTGCACTTCGGGGTTGAAACTCTGGATGCCGATTTCAAACTGCAGCGCGCCGGGCGGAAATTGCACAATGCCGGCTTTCAGCGCATCCGGCAAATGATCCGGCACCAGCTCGAAGTGGGCGAACACCGGGTCCTGCGGGTCGGCCGCGATCTTGTCGAGGAAGAACTGCATGATCCGCAGGCTGGTCTTGATGTTCAGGTTGAAGGTGCGATCGACGAATTTGAACAGCCGCGCGCCGCGCGCATGGAGTGATTCCAGTTCGGCCAAAAAGCGGTCGAGGTCAAACGGCCACGCGGTCTTGTCCAGCGAGGACAGGCAGAATTCGCACTTGAACGGACAGCCGCGCGACGCTTCCACGTACAGGATGCGGTGCTTGATGTCCTGCTCCGAATACAGCGCATACGGCAGCGTGAGTTCATCCAGCGGCGGCTGCAGCCCGGCGTGGATTTTCATGATCGGTTTTGGCCCGGCCAGAATGCCGCGGCACAGCTTGGCAAAGCTGACGTCGCCCCAGCCGGTGATCAGATAATCGGCCGCCTGCACGATCGCCTGTTGCTGCGACTCGTGCGAGACTTCCGGCCCGCCCAGCACGATCACGATCTGCGGCGCAACCTGCTTGAGCATCGCCACTACCTTGGTGGTTTCCTCGACATTCCAGATGTACACGCCGAAACCGATGATGCGCGGATTCTGCGCCAGTAATTTCTCGACGATATCGGTGGTCTTGGCGCCGATGATGAATTCCTGCAGCTGGGTTTGCTCCTGCAAATCGCCCATGTTGGCAAGCAGGTAGCGCAAGCCCAGCGAGGCGTGTGCGTAACGGGCGTTCAGCGTGGACAGAATGATGGTCATTGCGGTGGCGTCTTCGATTAAAAGGACATTTTACGCGTGCTGTAATGCGTTTTCACAAGCGATGCCGATTGATGCCGCGTGGCTTGAATGGCGCACTCGCCAATCCGATCACCAGCGCCAATGTGCCGGCGATCAGGGCAATGCCGGATGCGGCGGGGCCAGCAATGTTTCGACAGCGCTGCTGCAGCCGTCGTATCCATGCCTGCAATATCGATAATTTATGTGGGGTATATGCAAAAACATATGTTTTTCCGCATATTTTTACTGCGCTATATAAAAATACATTGCCGGGTATTTTTATATAGCGCAGTAAAACTCAATATTCCAGGCTCAGGGTGATCGAGCCGTAGCGGGGTGCCTTGCTCTGCGTCTGGTATTCCTTGCTGCGCATGTAATACGCATAGGTTACCTTGCCGCCTGGCCAGTGCCAGGCCACCCCGGCTGACAGATCGCCTACCAGATTTTTCTTGGCCACACTGTGGCTGTCGCCAAAAGTATTGCCGTCGAGAAAAATATCCCGCGCCACTGCGCGCGCATCCAGCGCGACGAACACGTGTAGCGCGTTGTCGGCCAATCGGCGCGATGCTGCGCCTTCTGCCAGCGGCGCATTGCTGTCGCTGGCGGGGCGGATCGGCGCAGTGCCGAAATCGTCCGGCAGCCGGCTGCCGGCGCGCAGTTCCAGCCCGGCGTTGGCGTAGGTGGCGACGTTGCCCAGGCTGACGCCGTAATGGCTGATCGCATCGAATTTCGGGCCAGACTTGTTGGCGCTGATCCAGATCTTGTTTTTGCGCTCGGCCACGATCTGCAGCCCCAGTTCATTGTGCAACTGATTGCCCCAGCCGTTGAAGCGCTCGATGCCGCGCAGGCTGTGGATGAAATCCTGCGATTGCTCGGCCAGCGAGGCCGGGCCGATCATGCCGAGGTTGACTTCGACGGTATCCATTTGACGCGCATTGCGGGCGTTGTAACCCAAGCCCAGATACAGCCAGCCGGCGTAGGGGCGATCGTCGGCCACTATGCCGGTGGCTGTTCTGTTGCGTGGCGTGTACATCGCCTGGCCGGCGGTAACCACCATGTTGCGCGACGTGTATTGGCCCGGATGGACCGATTCAAACGCCCGGTTCAGCGTACGCACCCAACGCGGCAGGCAAGGGTCATTAATGTAGTCTTTCAGGTTGGCCGACACCCACGACACCTTGACACCATTGGTGTAATTGCTGTCGGAGCCAGAGACCAAGTCGTTTTCCAGGTAAAAATTGATGATTTCCGGGTGTTGCGCCAGCGCCGCCACGTCCGGCGTCGGGCTGCCGCATATCTGCTCCATCAGGGTTTCATTGCTGATCTGGGCCAGGCCGGGCAATGCGGTCAGCGCCAGCGCCAGCGCGCTGACGCAGCGCAAGCGGCGAAGGGTGAAACGGGATGGGATGCGCATGATCTGATCGAATGAAGACAATATGCATCAAACCAGTGCCGGCGGCCTGGATGCAGCTCCGCATCATAGCCGGATAATCGCTGGCGGTGTCCGCAGCAAGGCAATACGCAATGCGCTACCATCCGAAGCAGCGGCAAGACAGTTGCCGGATGCGGCATGGTGCTGCGCCTGTTGTCCCACATTTGCGAAAGAATACTCTGATGAAACTGTATTTCTCCCCTGGCGCCTGTTCCCTTTCTCCCCATATCGTGCTGTGCGAAGCCGGCCTTGCGTTCGAGACCGAAAAGGTCAGCTTGAGCAAGAAAACTACTGCCAGCGGGCAAGATTACAAGACCGTTAATCCGAAGGGCTCGGTGCCGGCGCTGCAACTGGACGACGGCCAGATCCTCACCGAAGGCCCGGCCATCGTGCAATATATCGCCGACCTGGCGCCGGAGAAACAGCTGGCGCCGGCCGCCGGCAGCATGGCGCGCTACCGCCTGATGGAATGGCTGAATTTCATTTCGAGCGAACTGCACAAGGGTTTCGGCCCGCTGTTCAACCCGGAAACGCCGGAACAGAGCAAGCAAATGGCGCGCGACGCGCTGGCAGTGCGCTTCGACATCGTGGCGCGGCAGCTGGACAGCGCCGATTATCTGCTGGGCGCGCAATTCACGGTGGCCGATGCCTATCTGTTTACGATACTGAACTGGACTGGCAAGATGCAGTTCGACATGCGCCGCTGGCCGGCCATTGCAAGCTACCAGGCGCGCATCGCGGCGCGTCCGGCGGTGCGCGCTGCAATGCTGGCCGAAGGCTTGATCAAGGGTTAATAGGTTAATGGGTTAATTGCGCTATAAAACTGCAGCGGTTTCTGTAGAGCAGCTTTAGCCGCGAGCTTGTAGGTGCGAATTTATTCGCACTGTTAACTATCCCAAGCGAACTAGTGCGAATAAATTCGCACCTACAGAACCGCACTTATTCGCGTGCGTCCTAAACAAGAACAACAACCAGGAAATCCCCGCCATGAACCAACCGCAACGGATGCCGGCACTCTTTATCGGCCACGGCAGCCCGATGAATGCGCTGCAGGACAATCAGTTCACCCAAAGCTGGCAGCGTCTGGGGCAACGGATCCCGCGCCCGAAGGCGATATTGGCGATATCGGCCCACTGGACCACGTCCGGCACCGCGGTGACGGCGATGGCAGCACCGGCGACGATTCACGATTTCGGCGGTTTTCCGCAGGCCTTATTCGACATCGCATACCCGGCTGCCGGCGACCCGGCGCTGGCGGCGCGGGTGCGCGCGTTGCTGGCGCCGACGCCGGTGCAGATGGACCAGTCCTGGGGTTTGGATCACGGCATCTGGTCGGTGTTGTGCAAGATGTATCCGGCGGCGGACGTGCCGGTGGTGCAGCTCAGTCTCGACCTGACGCAGGATGCGGCGTTCCACCTCGATCTGGGCCGCCGGCTGGCGGCGTTGCGCGACGAGGGCGTCCTGATCATCGGCAGCGGCAACCTGGTGCACAACCTGCGCACGCTATCGTGGGATGGCGTCACACCGGCGTTCGACTGGGCGCAGCGCTTCAACCGCAGCATGCGCGATTGCTTGCTGATTGATGATCGCGTGCAACTGTGCGCCGCCATGACAGAAAATTCGGACGCCCGGCTGGCGGTGCCGACGCCGGAGCATTTTTTGCCCTTGCTGTACATAGTCGGCAGCAAGCAGCCGGATGAAACCATTACGCTATTTAACGATCAGATCGAACTGGGCTCGATCGGCATGCTGTCGGTGGGGTTCGGACTGCCCGCGCAGAGCGTGGATCTTTAACCGGTTTTGGCCGGATTCCACCAGCCAGGCACTACACTATTGGCCTGCGCGACTTTGCCGACTTTTCTGACTTAAAGACTCCCTATGTTGCCTCTGACCACCTGGTTGCGCGGCCCCGGCCCCGGCCCCGGCCCCGGCCCCGGCCGCATATTGCTGTTGTTATTGCTGCTGTGTACTTTGGGCGGCGTTGCTGGTGGCTCCGGTGTTGCGCTGGCCGCCACCGCCATCCTGCCAGCCACGCCTGCTGCCGCGCCGGCTGCGGCAGCTGCGCCGCCGGCGGTGAAGCCGATCGCGGTGCCGAATATTGCCGCCGCCGCAGAAACTGCCGATGCGCTGTTGCGCGATATCGTCGCAGGCCTGGCGCCGGTGCCGAAGGTGGCCGCAGTCGGCCCCGAGCTGAGAGCATTCGGGCGCGATTTCGAGGCTACCGGGAAAGAGACCACGCTGGCGCTGGGAGCGATTTACTCGCAGGAGCAGCTGCGCGAACTCGATACGCGCTGGCTCTCGCTGCTGGCCCGGCTGGGCCGCTGGGACGAGATACTCACCGGCCGCGCGGTCCTGCTCGAAGGCAATCTGGTCCAGATCGAGGCTCTGCAACTGACTTGGCAGACCACGGCTAAAGTTGCGCGCGAAAGCGGTGCCCCCGCCGCAGTCCAGGAGCGCACGAATACGGTGCTGTCCGAGGCCGCTCGGGTGCAACAGCTGGTGGACAAGGCGCGGGGCGAGATCCTGACGCTGCAAGCCCAGGTCAGCCGCTTCGAGACCCGCGCGGCCGAGCAGCGCGGGCAGCTCAAGCGGGCCACCGATGCCGCGCTGGAGAGTCTGCTGTTGCGCGACAGCGTGCCGATCTGGAGCGCCGACAGCAGCGCCGACGGCAAGTTCGACCGCCTGCAAAAATTCAAGAGTGCGATTCAAGCCAATCAGGCGACGATTGCGCAATACCTGGCGGCAAGCTATAAGAGCGGCATTTTCCTGCTGCTGCTGGCGGCGCTGTTTCTGGTCGGATTGTGGCGCATCCGGACCCAGATGCGGCTGCGCACCGAGGCCGATCCGGAACTGGCCGGCACCGCCTGGGTGTTCGAACATCCGGGCGCGATTGCGATGCTGTTATTTACCATCGTCAGCCCCTCGGTGCTGGTGTATGCCCCGCGCGAATTCAATCTGTTGCTGCTGACGCTGGCGCTGCCGCCGACGATCGTGATCCTGCGGCGTCTGATCCACCACAACCTGGCCTCTTTCCTGTATGCGCTGCTGGTGCTGTACGTGGTCAACCGGCTGCGCGAAATATTCGGCGCGGCGCTGCTGGGGGAGCGGCTGCTGTTCGAACTGCAGCTGACCGGCACGCTGCTGTTCCTGTTCTGGTTCCTGCAGCCGCGTCGTCTGGCCCAAATGCCGGCCGCAGTCATCGGCGACAAGGATTACAAGGGGTCGCTGTTTATTGCCCGCGCCGCCACGCTGGTATTTGCAATCGCACTGGCGGCCGACGTGCTGGGCTATTCGCAACTCGGACACTTCATGAATGCGGCGATGCTCACTACCTTGTATTTCGGCGTGATCCTGTATGCGGCGTTGCGGGCGCTGGTCAGCCTGTCGACTCTGGCGCTGTATACCTGGCCGCTGCGTTCGCTGGGCATGGTGCGGCACTACAAACACGTGCTGGAACGCCACCTGCATCGCGCCGCACACTGGCTGGTTCTGGGCTGGTGGGTCTTGGCGACGCTCGATATCTTTGCTTTGCGCAAGCCGCTGTTCGACTTCGTTGTCAGCATTCTGACCGCCAAGGGCGCGATCGGCGCGCTGCATATCTCGCTGGGCGACGTGCTGGCGTTTGGCGGCACTATCTGGGCCGCATTCCTGCTCTCGCGGCTGGTGCGCTTCGTGCTCGAAGAAGACGTCTTCCCGCGCATTGCGCTGGCCCGCGGCATCCCGTATGCACTATCGATAGTGGTGAATTACGTGGTATTGATGGCCGGTTTCATTCTGGCCATCGTCGCCACCGGCGTCGATCTGGACCGTTTCACGATCCTGATCAGCGCGTTCGGCGTCGGCGCCGGTTTCGGCTTGCAGGGCCTGGTCAAAGATTTCATGTCCGGCCTGGTGCTGCTGTTCGAGCGCCCGATCAAAGTGGGCGACGCCATCGAGACCGGCACGCGCTCCGGCGAGATCAAGAGCATCGGCATTCGCGCCAGTATTTTGCGCACCTGGGATGGCTCCGAAGTGGTGGTGCCGAATGCCGCCCTGACCTCGAACGATGTGGTCAACTGGACCCTGTCGGACCGCCAGTGCCGGATCGAAATTCCAATCGGCATCGCCTATGGCAGCGATCCGGAGCAGGTGCTGGCGTTGCTCATCGGGGTGGCCACAGCGCATGTGGAAGTGCTCGATGCGCCGGCGCCGGACGCCTACTTCCAGGGGTTTGGCACCGATTCCCTGAATTTCAAGTTGCGCTGCTGGAGCGGACGATATGAACGCTTTCTGCCGATTCGCAGCGAATTATGCGTGGCCATCAGCAAGGCTCTGGCGGAAGCCCATATCGAAATGCCGTTCCAGCAGCGCGATTTGCATCTGCGCAGCGTCGACGATGGCGTGTTCACGCAGTTGCGCAGCACGCTGCAAAACGAGCCGCCGACGTAATCCGCCCTGCATATTGAATATGGGAGTATGTTGATTTTCATGGGATATTGCGCATGAATATTATGCGCAATATAAAAATACACTGTGTAGTACACGTTATCCCTGCGGCAGCGTCAGCACCACTTCCAGCCCGCCGTCCGGGTGATTGCGCAGCGTCAGGCTGCCGCCGTGCTGTTCGGCGATATTGTGGGCGATGGTCAAGCCCAGGCCGGTGCCGCCGGTCTGGCGCGAGCGCGAAGTCTCGATCCGGTAGAACGGCTCGAACACGCGCGCCAGCTGGTCGGGCGCAATGCCGGGGCCATGATCGCGGATGCGGATTACCGCCCCGCCGGCATCCCTGACCACGCTAACCGCAGCCGACTGGCCGTATTTGACCGCGTTGTCGATCAGGTTGATCAGGCAGCGCCGCAGCGTGTTGGGGCGCGCCAGCACCGACTTGCCGAGCTGTCCGGATAGCTGCACGCGCTGGCCGGCATCGGCGGCGTCGCTGCACACGCTGTCGAGCAGCGAATCCAGATCGAGGCGCTGCATCGGCTCGGCTGAGGCCATGCTGCGCGCCAGTTCCAGCCCTTCGCGCACCATGTCCTGCATCGCCGACAGATCGTCGATCAGCTTGTCGCGCAATGCGTCGTCGGCCACTTTTTCCAGCCGCAGCCGCAGCCGCGTCAGCGGCGTTTGCAGATCGTGCGTGATGGCCGCCAGCATCTGGGTGCGTTGCTGAAGATGGTCGCGGATGCGGCCCTGCATCGCATTGAAGGCGCTGCTGGCCTGGCGGATTTCGCTGCTGCCCGCCAGCGCCAGCGGCGGGTGATTCAGGTCGCGCCCCAGGTCGAAGGCAGCCTGCGCCAACTGCTTGAGCGGGCGCATCGTCATGCGCGCCACCAGATACGCCAGCACCCCGATGCTGCACACGAACAGCGCCAGATACAGCAGAAAATCGCGGTGCAGCGGCGGCATGCCGCTGCGCGGCGGCAACACCGTCATCCGCAGCAAGCTGCCGTCGCGCAGCGTGATGCGGGTGATTTCGCAGTCCGGACTGCGGGCTGGCCGCGGTGCGCTGCGGCCCCGGTGCGGCGGCTGGCAATCGGCGTCGCTCGGCTCTAGCGACGCGACCCGGAACTCCTGCCCCAGTTGTGCGCCCAGCGACTGCGCGAAGGCCGAAGGTTCGGCTTGCTCGCGGCTGCCGGATTGCGCCGACTCGACCCGCAAGCCGATTCGTTTTGCGGTTTCCAGAAAGGCTTGCCGGCTGGCTCCCGGCAGCGCATCCAGCGCCAGCGTCAATTGTTCGGCCCGCTCGACCTGATGCACCTCGCGGAACTGGCCGATGGTGCGCTGCCGCTCGCTGTCGGCAAGCCAGAACGTCAGCGCGATTGCCCCCAGCATGCCGCACAGCAAAATCAGGAACACGCGCCCGGTCATCGAGTTGAAAAAATTTTTCATTACGCGCCTTCCGCATGCACTGTGACCGCCAGCACATAGCCGCCGTTGCGCACGGTCTTCAGAATTTGCGGCGAGCGCGCATCTTCGCCCAGCTTTTGGCGCAGGCGGCTGATCTGGATATCGATCGAGCGGTCAAACGGATCGGCGTCGCGGCCCTGCGTCATGTTCAGCAATTGGTCGCGGTTCAGGACCCGGTTCGGATGTTCCAGGAAAATTTTCAGCAAGCGAAATTCCGCGCCCGACAACATGATTACCACCTGATCCGGACTCAGCAAATGGCGCGCCGTCAAATCTAGCGTCCAGCCGGCAAACTGCAACTGTTGCACGCTCAGGTCGGCATGATTGGGCGGCAACGCATGGCTGCGGCGCAGCACGCTGCGGATGCGCGCCAGCAGTTCGCGCGGCTCGAACGGTTTCGGCAAATAATCGTCGGCCCCCATTTCCAGCCCCAGAATGCGGTCCAGCGGTTCGCTGCGCGCGGTCAGCATGATGACCGGCATCTGCGACTTCGCGCGCAGAGTGCGGCACAGCGTCAGGCCGTCGTCGCCCGGCAGGTTCAGGTCCAGCACGATCAGGTCGATCTGCGCTTCTTCCAGCGCTTTCCACATGGCGCGGCCGTCTTCGGCGGTGTGCGCCAGGTAGCCGTTGTTGTTGAGGTAATCCGCCAGCAGGGAGCGGATTTCGCGATCGTCATCGACGATCAAGATGTGAGAAATGGGTTCCATAGGCGATAGATTATGGCGGCTTGCGCGTGCAGGGAAGCGCCATTTTGTATCTTCTTGTAATCGCGCTAAAAATTACAGAATGATACAAAAAGCCGCGCCGCAGACACTTGCCAGATACATCAGCAGCGCAGAGTGGCTTCATGTGCAGTGCACATGTTCATAAACATACTGAAAAGAGGAAACACCATGCGTACATTTACCAAAAGCATCATCATCGGCATGACTGTACTGGGTTTGGGCGGCAGCGCGCTGGCGCAAATCCCACCATCAGACGGCGCTGGCAAGACCAGCATGCAAGACAAGCATGAAAAGCGCGGCGAGCGCATGCAAGAGCACATGGCCAAGCGCGCCAAGCATCAGGCAGACCTGCATGCGAAGCTGAAACTGAGCGCCAGCCAGGAACCGGCCTGGAAAACCTACACCGCCAGCATGACGCCGCCTACCCCGGAGCAGCGCCAGGCCCAGCGCCCGGATCGCGCCGCGATGCAAAAGATGCCGGCGCCGCAACGCATGGAAGCCATGCTTGAGCGGATGAAGCAAGGCCAGACCCGGATGGAAAGCCACCTGGCTGCATTGAAAACGTTTTATGCGGTGCTGACGCCAGAGCAGCAAAAGACGTTCGATGCTGAATTTAGCCACGGCCGCAAGCATCATCGCGGCGGCATGGAAAAACATTCGAAGTAATAATCGCTTTTAGGCAACGGCAACGCAGCCGGCACATTACGCAAAACGGCGCCTTTCGGCGCCGTTTTGCGTTGCCCACCGCCCGCATCACGATGCGCGGCGCGTGGCGATCAGGCTGGCGACCACGCTGGTGCCGATCAGCACCGCGACGATGGCCAGCGAGGCCGCAACCGGCACGTGATACCAGGGCGCGATCAGCATCTTGGCACCGATGAAGATGAGCACCATGGCCAGGCCGTATTTCAGCAGATGGAAGCGGTTCGCGACGTCGGCGAGCAGGAAATACAGCGCCCGCAGCCCCATGATGGCGAAGATGTTGGAGGTGAAGACGATGAAGGGATCAGTGGTGATGGCGAAGATGGCCGGGATCGAATCCACCGCGAACACCAGGTCGGAGACCTCGATCAAGATCAGCACCAGAAACAGCGGCGTGAAATGGCGCACGCCATCCCGCATCACGCTGAATTTTTCGCCGTGATCGCCGTCGGCAATGCGCAGATACCGGCGGGCGAATTTCAGCACCGGGTTATTGGCCAGATCGGGCTGTTTCTCCGCCATGACCAGCATGCGCAGACCGGTAACGACCAGGAACAAGCCGAAGATGTAGAGCACCCAGTGGAACTCCCGCACCAGCCAGGCCCCGGCCAGGATCATCACCGCGCGCATCACGATGGCGCCCAGCACGCCGTAGACAAGCACCCGGCGCTGGTATTCGGCGGTGACGTGGAACGACGAGAAGATCAGCAGGAAGATGAACACGTTGTCCACCGACAGCGACTTCTCGATCAGATAGCCGGTCAGGAATTCCAGCGCCTTGCGGTTGGCGATCTCCGGCCCGACCGTGCCGCTCAGATGCCACCACAGGCCGGCATTGAACAGCAGCGCCAGGCTGATCCAGGCCAGCGACCAGGCGGCCGCCTCCCTGATGCTCACCTTGTGCGCCTTGCGCCCGCCGAATACGAACAAGTCCAGCGCCAGCATGACCAGCACAAAAGCGATGAATGCGGCCCACATCCAGGGCGCGCCGACAGAGCTTGTTGTATTCATATACCCAATAATGTATTTTTAAAATCTCAGTTGATACCTGCGGATAATGGCATTGTTTATCGCATACTCCTATCCATCCAGATGCGACATGGCGTTCTTTCTTAATCTGGCGCCTAGATGGCGCTGTCCCAGGGGGCGGACAGGCGCACCGCGCAGTTGATCAAACCCACCATCGAGTAGGTCTGCGGAAAATTTCCCCACATCTCGCCGGTGACCGGGTGCGTATCTTCGGACAGCAATCCCAGATGATTGCGGGCCTTCAGCATGGTTTCGAAAATCTCGCGCGCCTGTTCTTTGCGGCCGATCCGCGCCAGCGCATCGATACGCCAGAAGGTGCAGATGTTGAATGCGGTTTCGGGAGCGCCGAAATCATCCGGCGCCTCGTAGCGGCGCATGTACGGTCCGTCGCACAAAGAACGCTCGAGAGCGTCCACGGTGGCGATAAAGCGCGGGTCCTTGGGGTCGATGAAATTCACTTCGGCCATCAGCAGCACGCTGGCGTCCAGATCGCGTCCGCCCAGGCTTTCGGCGAAAGCCTGCCGTTCCTCGCTCCAGGCATCGCGCAGCAAGTGTTCGCGAATGATCTGCGCCCGCTGCTGCCAGTACGCCGCCCGCTCGCCGAGTGCCAGCGTCTGCGCGATCTTGGACAGCCGGTCACAGGCGGCCCAGCACATCAACACCGACGAAGTGTGCACCCGCGCCCGCGAGCGCAGCTCCCACATGCCGGCGTCGGGCTCGGCATAGACGCGAAACGCCTGTTCGCCGACCGCTTCCAGATAGCAGAAGTCGGTAATGCTGCCGCGGTGGAACAGGCGGGAATCGAGAAACGCCTGGGTCGCGCCCAAAATGATATTGCCGTACACATCATGCTGAAAATGTTCCTGCGCCTGATTGCCCACGCGCACCGGCGCGTGGTTGCGGTAACCGGGCAGATGATCGAGGATCGACTCCGGCAATTCCTGCTCCAGCCCGATGCCGTACAGCGGCTGGATGTGACCGCCATCGGAGCGCGCCACCACGTTTGACAGCCAGCGCAGGTAATCTTCCATAGTGGCAACTTCACCCAGACTATTCAGAGCGCGCACTACGAAAAAAGCGTCGCGCAACCAGCAGTAGCGATAGTCCCAGTTGCGGCTGCTGCCCGGTGCTTCGGGGATGCTGGTGGTCATCGCCGCAATGATCGCGCCGGTATCTTCAAACAAGGACAGCTTCAGCGTTATGGCGGCGCGAATCACCACCTCCTGCCACTCCAATGGCACGGCCAGACCCCGGCTCCAGTTCCGCCAGTAGCCGGTAGTTTCCTTTTCAAAACTAAGCGCGGTGTCGTCGATGCCGGCCGCCAGCGTCTCGTCCGGACCGAGCATGAAGTTGCGCGTTTTATCCAGCACAAAGAATGATTCGGTCAACAGGTAACTCAGCGGGGCGTCGGTATTGAGTCGCAGTGTTTGGGGCGATCCGACGTAGCGAATGTGGTGGCTGCCCTGCGTGACGACAGGCAACTGCCGGCCCCAGTCGAAGCGCGGCCGCAGCCGCACCCTGATGCGGATTGCGCTGTCCAGCGGGCGCACCCGGCGCACCAGCATCAGCGGCCGGAACATGCGGCCGCGGCTCTTGAAACGCGGGGCGAAGTCGGTGATCTCGATGCCCCGGCCTTTGGTGTCGAACAGGCGGGTTATCAGCACGGCGGTGTTGGGTTCGTAAAATTGCTCGCTGCGCGCAAAATTATCGACCTCGATGCTCCACAGGCTGCCGTTTTCGGAGCCATCAAGCAGAGCATTAAAGACCGGATCGCCATCGAAACGCGGCAGGCAACACCAGACCATCCGCCCCATTCGGTCCACCAGCGCGCTGAATGCGCAATTTCCGATAACACCGCAGTCCAGCGTGGACGCAGCAGCAATTTCTGGAGTAGCCGAGTTGGCCGAGGTATTTGCCATATCCATCGAAATCCTTTTAATCTGAAAGTTGCGCAGATACAACCGTCCGACGGCAGAGACTGCATCGCGCCGGCCGCTGCCATCTGGGTTCGACAGGCTCCAGGGACAGCGGTTCCGGCCTGAGACAATCCTGTTGAGAGCAAGGCAAACGAAAGCGGCGCAGCCCCGCTTGGCCCAGGAATCGCGCAAGAGCATAATATTCACGGATGTTGCGCATGGCGTATGCAAGAGATGAAAGCGCGAAAACAACACCATCCTTTTTATTTCGGCAGAGAAGTGTGTTTCGTGTGTTTCGTGTGCAGCATTTTTGGACGCAGCATCAGTTAACAAGGAGCAATGCAATGGCTGATCTTTTCGAAAATCCAATGGGACTGATGGGTTTTGAGTTCGTCGAGTTTGCTTCGCCTACCCCGAATGTGTTGGAGCCGGTGTTCGCGCTGCTGGGCTTTACCAAGGTGGCGCTGCACCGCTCCAAGGACGTGGCGCTGTATCGCCAGGGCGACATCAATTTCATCATCAATAACGAGCCGCACAGCGTCGCATCGTACTTCGCGGCCGAGCATGGCCCGTCGGCCTGCGGCATGGCGTTCCGGGTCAAAAACGCGCCCAAGGCCTATGCCCGCGCGCTGGAACTGGGGGCGCAAGCGCTGGAGTTGCAGACCGGTCCGATGGAACTGCGCCTGCCCGCGATCAAGGGCATCGGCGGCGCGCCGCTGTACCTGATCGATCGCTTCGAGGAAGGCCGCGCAATCTATGACATCGACTTCGAATTCATCGACGGCGTCGATCGCCATCCGGTCGGCCACGGCCTCAAGCTGATCGACCACCTGACGCACAACGTGTACCACGGCCGCATGCGCTACTGGGCCAGTTTCTACGAGCGCATCTTCAATTTCCGCGAGATCCGCTACTTCGACATCAAGGGCGAGTACACCGGCCTGACCTCGCGCGCGATGACGGCGCCGGACGGCAAAATCCGCATCCCGCTCAACGAGGAAGCCGGCAGCGGCGGCCAGATCGAAGAATTCCTGATGCAGTTCAACGGCGAAGGCATCCAGCACATTGCGCTGCTCTCGGATGACCTGATCGCCAGCGTCGACAGCCTGCGCCAAGCCGGCGTGCCATTGATGAGCGCGCCGCCCGCCACTTACTACGAAATGCTGGAAAACCGCCTGCCCGGGCATGGCGAGCCGGTGGCCGAACTGCAGGCCCGCGGCATCCTGCTCGATGGCGTGTGCAATCAAGACGAAAAACGCTTGCTGCTGCAGATTTTTTCTAAAACGCAGCTGGGGCCGGTGTTCTTCGAATTCATCCAGCGCAAGGGCGATGACGGTTTCGGCGAAGGCAACTTCAAGGCTTTGTTCGATTCGATCGAGCGCGATCAGATAAGGCGCGGCGTGATTCAGGCCGCGTAAGTCCAAAAATCTTTGCGAGGAGCAGCATCATGAAGATCGAAAAAATTCACCACGTCGCCTACCGTTGCCGCGACGCCAAAGAAACCGTGCTGTGGTATCAGAAAATGCTCAACATGGATTTCGTGCTGGCGATTGCCGAAGACGAAGTGCCGTCAACCCACGAGTCGGACCCGTACATGCACGTGTTCCTGGATGCCGGCATGGGCAATGTGCTGGCGTTCTTCGAACTGCCCACCAGGCCCGAGATGGGACGCGACCCCAACACGCCGGACTGGGTCCAGCACATCGCCTTCAGGGTCAGGGACCGCGCTGAGTTGCTCGAATTCAAGGCGCATCTGGAAGCGAACGGGGTTGCGGTGCTGGGCGTCACCGACCACGGCATGTTCCATTCGATCTACTTTTTCGACCCGAATGGCCACCGGCTGGAGCTGGCCTGTCCCGACCCCGCAGAAGCGGCGCTGCTGGCCAAGCTGGACGCGGTGAAATGGGACATGCTGGAAGAATGGTCGCGCACCAGGCGCGCGCCGAAACATGCGGCCTTCCTGCATGCCAGCGAATTTAAAAAACACTGAAAAGGGTGCGAATGAACACGCCGAATACACCGGACACAACATTAACCAGCACCCTCGATCCGGCGCTATTGAGCTGGGTGGCCTCGGCCAACGATCCGGCGACCGATTTCCCGCTGCAGAATCTGCCGTTCGGACGCTTCCGCCGCAGCGCCGGTGCCGACATGGACTGGCGCATCGGCATCGCCATCGGCGACCAGGTGCTCGACCTGAAACGCGCAAAACTGATCGATTCCGACGACATGAACCGCCTGATGCGCAGCGGGCGCGCAGTGCGCGAAGCGCTGCGCGTGGCGGTGTCGCAAGGCCTCACGCTCGGCAGCGCCCGCCAGGACGAATGGTGCGCCTGCGGCGCGCTGGTGCCGCAGGCTGAGGTGGAGATGGGCTTGCCGTGCCGGATTGGCGACTACACCGACTTCTACACCGGCATCCATCACGCGCTGACCGTGGGCAAGCTGTTTCGGCCCGACAACGCGTTGCTGCCCAATTACAAATGGGTGCCGATCGGTTATCACGGCCGGGCCTCGTCGATTTGCGCCAGCGGCCAAAGCTTCCGCCGGCCACGCGGTCAGACCATGATTGCTGGCGCTTCCACGCCGATTTTCGGGCCATCGAAACGGCTCGACTACGAGTTGGAACTCGGCGCGCTGATCTCGACCCCGAACGCCCTGGGCGAGCCGATTTCTATGCTTGACGCCGAGCAACATCTGTTTGGCTTCACCTTGCTCAACGACTGGAGCGCACGCGACATCCAAGCCTGGGAATATCAACCGCTGGGGCCGTTCCTGTCGAAGAACTTTGCCACCACGGTGTCGCCGTGGATGGTCACGCTGGAAGCGTTGCAACCGTTTCGGGTCCCGTTGCAGCGCCCGGAAGCGGACCCGGAGCCATTGCCGTATCTGGATTCGCCGGAAAATCGTTCCAGCGGCGGCATCGATATCAGCTTGGAGGTGTGGCTGCAAACCGCAGCGATGCGCGCAGCGGGAACCCCGGCCGAACGCCTGACGCGCTCCAACTACCGCGACGCCTACTGGAGCGTGGCCCAGTTGATCGCGCACCACACGGCAAATGGCTGCAACCTGTGCGACGGCGACCTGCTCGGCAGCGGCACCCTGTCAGGCCCGAGGCCCGAGCAGGGCGGATCATTGCTGGAACTCAGCCAGGGCGGCAAGCAGGCGCTGACGCTCGCCAGCGGCGAGACCCGGAGCTGGCTCGAAGATGGCGATACGGTCATCCTGCGCGGCTATTGCCAGCGCCCCGGCTTCCGGCGCATCGGCTTTGGCGACTGCTCGGGCACCGTATTGGCGCCAATCCCGATGGGATGAAAACGCGCGGCGCAATCGCCGCAACCGGATTGGCAACTCGTGCTATAAATGAAACGAATTAACTCCACGGAGCATCGCCATGCTGATCACGTTCAAATCCAAAGCCGCCGCCGAAGTCATCATGTACAAGGAGCATGCAAAACGCATTCTCGATCTGCTGCACAAGGATCTCGAGCGCGGCGTCATCACTGCCGCCGAAACCGCCGGCGCGATCGCCACGCTGGAAGCAGAAATCGCCGCCAGCCGGCTGCGCGCGGCGTCTGACAAAGTGCAGCCCGACGATGAGGACGATGACAATGCGCATCAGGCCAGTGCCATCGTTTCGTTTTCGGCGCGGGTCTATCCGCTGCTGGAAATGCTGCGCGCCGCGCACAAGGACGGCCAGGACATTATGTGGGGCGTCTGACGCCGCCAGGGCGTTTTTCCCTGCATTTTCCAATGTAAATATGCGGGAGTATGCAGATAAATGCATGTATTTTCGCATTAAATCATTGCGCAGAAAAAAATACACCGCAGTAGTATCGTAATAGCGTGAAAAATCCGCCAGCGGCGATTATGAATGCCCTGCCGGCGCCGCCATGCAATGCGTCATAATTCGTACCCGCCTGATGCAAGCGCCTGGTGCTAAAGCTTGCCGCACAACACATTACGAAAAATACCCGTGACCACATCCAACTTGTCCACTCTGAAAATAGATTCCCTTTCCTACTCACTGCTGCGCGCCGCACAAGCGGTCGCGATGGTGCGCAGCGGCACCGCCTTGCCGCTGGCATTGGCCAAAGTGATTGCGCAAAACAATACCCCGGTGACGGCGCGCGGCGCGATTCAGGATATCGCTTACCGCGCCATGCGCGGGCTCGGCCGCAGCGAAGTGCTGCTGTCGCTGCTGGCCAAGAAACAGCCCGATCCAGCCATCCTGCACAGCCTGTTGTGCTGCGCGCTGGCCCTGATCAGCCCGCCGGACGACCCGGCCGAGGCGCTGCCTTATGAAGTCTTCACGGTGGTCGATCAAGCCGTCACCGCAGCTTCTTCACATGGCGACATGGCGCACGCGAAGGGCATGGTGAATGCGGTCTTGCGGCGCTTCCTGCGCGAACGCGACGCCTTGCTGGAGGAAGCGCTCAAGCAACCGGCAGCAGTCTGGAATTATCCGGCCTGGTGGATCGCCGCCGCCCAAGCCGCGTATCCGAAAGACTGGCAAGCGATTCTGCAGGCCGGCAATACTGCGCCGCCGCTGACCTTGCGCGTCAATCGCCGCCAGACCACGATGGCCGACTATCTGGCCTTGCTGGCTGCCAATGGCATGGCCGCGACCCAGATCGGCCCCTCCGCGCTGCGGCTGGAAAAACCGCTGCCGGTGAGCCAAATCCCCGGTTTCATGGACGGGCTGGTGTCGGTGCAGGACGCCGCCGCGCAATTGGCCGCGCCCTTGCTGGACGTCCAGCAAGGGATGCGGGTGCTGGACGCCTGCGCTGCGCCGGGCGGCAAGACCGGGCATTTGCTGGAGTCCGCCAATATCGAGCTGATCGCGCTCGACAACGATGCCCGGCGCTTGCCCCGGATCGCAGAAAACCTGCAGCGCCTGCAATTGCAGGCGACCCTGAAGACCGGCGATGCGCAAGCGCGCTACTGGTGGGACGGCCAATTGTTCGACCGCATCCTGGCCGATGTGCCCTGCACCGCGTCCGGCATCGTGCGCCGCCATCCGGATATCCGCTGGCTGCGCCGCAAGAGCGATAGCGCGCAACTGGCGACGCTTTCCGCGCAGATACTCGACAATCTTTGGCGCATGCTGCGCCCCGGTGGTAAATTGCTGTTTGTTACTTGCTCAGTCTGGCCGCAAGAGTCGGAGGCGCAGGCCGCCGCTTTTGCGGTGCGCAACCAGGCCCGGCGCTTGTCCGCGCCCGGCCAATTGCTGCCGGCTACCGAGCTGCTGGACGATCACGATGGCTTGTTTTATGCCTTGTTTCAAAAAGCTTCCGACTAAATAACCTTGAACAACGTGCTAACCGGGCCCCAAACGCGTGACTAGACGCTTATTCCATCTTCTGACCTGCTGCCTGCTGGCCTTGCTGGCGCATTTGCCGCTGGCCGCACGCGCCGGCGATGCGGTCGAAACCGTGCAGGCACAGCTGGAGGCGACGGAGGAGGGATATAAGCTCCTGGCCAGTTTTTCGTTTCAACTCAATCGCGGTCTGGAAGATGCGATCATGCGCGGCGTGCCGCTCTCGTTTACCACCGAGCTGGAGCTGACGCGGCCGCGCTGGTATTGGTTCGATGAGAATGCGCTGCTGGCTTCGCGCACCGTGCGCATTTCCTACAATGTGCTGACGCGGCGCTACCACGCCGCCGTCAGCGGCAGCTTGCAGCAGAGTTTTGCCACGCTCGACGATGCGCTGTCGCTGATCCGGCATCCGGGGCGCTGGCTGGTGGCCGACAAGGGTGCGCTGAAAGCGGGCGTAACTTATCAGGTCGCGGTGCGCATGCGGCTCGACGTGACGCAGCTGGCCAAGCCGTTCCAGGTCAACGCGCTCAATAACAGCGACTGGCAAATGGCCTCCGACTGGAAGCACTTCAGTTTCAAGGCGGAACAGCCGTGACACGGACCATGCGGTATGCGCTGGTTGCCGGCATCGGCATCATGAGCATCCTGCTGTTCCTGCTGGCTTCGGCGTCCGATAATTCCAGTTTTTTCGAGCAAAATTACCCCTGGCTGCTGGGCTTGAATGCGCTGGTTGCGGTGGTTTTGCTGGGTTCGGTAATAGTGTTGCTGACGCGCCTGTACAAGCGTTACCGGCGCGGCAAATTTGGTTCCAGATTGATGGCCCGGCTGGTATTGCTGTTCGCGCTGATGGGCATTCTGCCGGGCGCGCTGATCTATTTGGTTTCGGTGCAATTCGTCTCGCGTTCGATTGAATCGTGGTTCGATGTGCGGGTCGAAGCTGCGCTGGAATCCGGCCTCAACCTCGGCCGCGCGGCGCTGGACGAGTCGCTCAACGACTTGCAGTCGAAAGCCCGCATTGTGGTTCAGGAACTGGCCGACGTGCCGGACAGTGAACTGCCGTTCCGGCTGTCGCGGCTGCGCGAGCAGAGTCAGATTCAGGAAGCCACGATATTAAGCGCCGGCGGGCGCGTGATCGCCACCGCTGGCGGTAGCCTGACCAGTTTGCTGCCGGATTTGCCGAACGCCGCAGCGCTGCGCAAGGCGCGCCTGAGCCGCGGCTTTGCCGCCATCGAGGGCGGCACCGACCCCGGCGCCGATTTTGGAAAGAATGCGGGCCCGGATGCCAGCGCGAATGCCAGCGACCAGCCGGCATTGCGGCTGCGGGTGGTCATGCAGCTGCCGGCCTCCGCCAACTCGCTATCGCTGCAAAACGAAACCACTTTCCTGCAACTGTTACAGCCGGTGCCGGCCCATCTGGCGGGTAATGCCGAAGATTTGCGAGTGGCTTACAGCGAATACCAGCAGCGTTCGCTGGCGCGCTCGGGCTTACGCAAGATCTACATCGTGACCCTGACGCTGACCTTGCTGCTGGCGATCTTCGCCGCCATCGTCAGCGCCTTCCTGATCGCCAGCGGCCTGGCCAAGCCGTTGCTGCTGCTGGCCGAGGGCACCAGAGCGGTGGCCGAGGGCGACTTGTCGCCGCGTCCGATTGTCGCCACCCCGGACGAGCTGGGCACCTTGACGCAATCGTTCAATGCGATGACGCGGCAATTATTCGATGCCCGCAATACGGTCGAGCGCAACAGTGCGGCGCTGGAACACGCGAAAGCCTATCTGGAGTCGGTGCTGGCGAATATGTCGGCCGGCGTGATGGTGCTCGACACTGGATTCAGGCTGGTTTCCTGCAATGCTTCAGTGGAGCGCATCCTGCAACAGCCGCTGGCTGAGTCACTCGGTCAGCCGCTGTCGCGCATCGATGGACTGACTGCATTTTCAAGCGCGGTAATCCAGGCTTTTTCCAAGCAAAGTGCGCAAATCGCCGCCGGCGACGAGGCTGGGGCCAAACTGCACTGGCAGCAGCAAATCGAAATTCCGCGTCAGCCGGCCGGCACCGAGATTGACCACGCCATCACGCTGCTGGCGCGCGGCTCGAATTTGCCGTTGGATACCGGCAACGGCAATGGTTACGTGGTCGTGTTCGACGATATTTCAGACGTCATTTCGGCGCAGCGTTCGCTGGCCTGGGGCGAGGTGGCGCGCCGCCTCGCGCATGAAATCAAGAACCCGCTGACGCCGATCCAGCTCTCGGCCGAGCGTTTGCAAATGAAGTTGCGCGGCAAGCTCTCGGCCGCAGATGCCGCCCTGCTCGACAAAGGCACCGCCACCATCGTCAACCAGGTCACAGCGATGAAGCACATGGTCGATAGTTTCCGCGATTACGCCAGAACGCCGCCGGCGGTATTGGCGCCGCTCGATCTGAATGCGTTGATCCGGGAAACCCTGCAGTTATATCTGAGCAACGACGCCAGTGACACCATTCACTTATCGCTGGACCCCGATTTGCCGGAACTCCTGGGCGACCCGACTCAACTGCGTCAAGTGGTCCATAATCTGCTGCAGAATGCCCAGGATGCAGTCAATGAACGCACTAGCCAGAGCAACGCAGACGACCCGGCGCCACGCATCGACGTGCATACCGAAACCATCCATTACCAGGGCGAAGGCGACACCCGGACCGCGGTACGTTTGTCGATCATCGACAATGGCAGCGGCTTTTCGCCCCGGATACTGGCTTCTGCGTTCGAGCCCTATGTGACCTCCAAGCCGCGCGGCACCGGGCTCGGCCTGGCAATGGTGAAAAAGATAGTCGATGAACATGGCGGCCGGATCGACATCCAAAACCGCACCGATGGCAGCGGCACAACGATCCGGATCGTACTGCTGAAGTTGGCAGATAAGTTGGCAGATAAGCTGGCAAATAAGCTGGCAAATAAGTCATCAGAAGAAACACCATTATTACTGCCTTGACGGCAGTAGGCTAAAATAATGTTGCAAAAATATTATTAGGGAAACAAATTGTTATGGCAAATATCCTCGTCGTCGATGATGAAATGGGTATCCGTGAATTGCTTTCAGAAATTCTGAGCGATGAAGGTCATGCGGTCCAGATTGCAGAAAATGCCGAACAAGCCCGTCAGCAGCGCGCCGCCGGCGCGCCGGATCTGGTGCTGCTGGATATCTGGATGCCGGATACCGATGGCGTAACCCTGCTCAAGGAATGGCAGCGCGAAGGTTTGTTGACGATGCCGGTGATCATGATGTCCGGCCACGCAACGATCGACACCGCAGTCGAGGCTACCCGCATCGGCGCCATTAACTTTCTGGAAAAGCCGATCGCGCTGCAAAAGCTATTGAAGGCGGTCCAGCAAGGCTTGTCGAAGAGCATTAACCCGATGCGGGTTTCTTCTGCCTACGCAAAAGCGCTGCCGGCCGCCAGTTCCGCGCCATCCATTGCGCCCGCCACTGCGACGGCGACCAGAACTGCTGCCGAGCCGGCAGCGCTTGCGCTGCCGGCAAACGCCGCAATCAACGAACCGCAATTTTTTGCGATGACCTTTGAATTGCCCCTGCGCGAGGCGCGCGACGCTTTTGAGCGGGTGTATTTTGAACACCATCTGGCGCGCGAAGGCGGCAGTATGACGCGGGTGGCCGACAGGACTGGGCTGGAGCGCACCCATCTGTACCGAAAACTCAAACAGCTCGGCATCGAATCCGTAAAAGCCGCCCGCAAGCTGCAAGGCGACGCAGCGCTTGAGGCTCCGCCGGAACCGAATAGTTGAGCCGAATAGTCGCGCCTGGAAAATTGAACCTGGAAACCGGTGTTGAGCAGGGCCAAGTGCTCGTGTGCGTCACGCTGGTGACTGGCGCCCACGCCGCCGCGCGCGAGGGCGCAATCGCGGCCGCAATCCGGCCCGCAGCCCATTCCACATCCGACGGCAGCATCGCGCTGATCCTGGAAGGCTTGCCGAGCGGCCTGTCGCAGCAAGCCGCCGCCCTCGATCCGCAGCACAACCCAGTTCTGGCGCAAGCGGCCCGCATCGCCCCAGGCTGCCTGTGCTGCGTCGGCAATCTGACGCTGAAGGTGACCCTGAACCGCATCTTGCGGCAGCGGCCGCAACGCTTGCAGTTCTTATACATCAGCCTGGCCACAGCAACCCATATCGCGCAAGTGCGCACTTTCCTGAGCCAGCCGCCATACGACCGTCTGCTGCAGTTGAACGACGATCTGAATGCCGATTGTTGATTGTTATTTCTGGGCGCTGTAGCTGATGGTCAGCGGCGCGTGGTCGGAAAAACGCTCGTCCTTGTAAATTGCCACGCTGCTGGCCTTGCCGGCGATACCGGGCGTGGCGACGTGATAATCGATGCGCCATCCGACGTTTTTGGCCCAGGCCTGGCCACGATTGCTCCACCAGGTGTATTGCTCGGCGCGGGAATCGATGGTGCGGTGGACATCGACAAAGCCGATTTCGTCGAACAATTGCGTCATCCATGCTCGTTCTTCGGGCAGGAAGCCGGAATTTTTCCGGTTGCCTTTCCAGTTTTTCAGGTCGATTTCATGGTGTGCGATATTCCAGTCGCCGCAAATCACGCACTCGCGTCCTTCCGCCTTCAGGCCGATCAGATGGGCCTGGAACGCAAGCATGAAGCGGAATTTGGCTTCCTGGCGTTCCGGCGAGGACGAGCCCGACGGGCAATACACTGAAATCACGGTCAGGTTACCGAAGTCGCAGCGCACATAGCGGCCTTCGGCGTCGAATTCGGGATTGCCGAAACCGATTTGCACCGCGTCCGGCTCGACTTTGCTGTAAATGCCGGCGCCGGAATAGCCTTTCTTTTGCGCGTAATGGAAATGGCCGTGATAGCCGGCGGGCGCCAGCATCTCGGGGCTCATGTCCGCGGCTTGCGCCTTGAGTTCCTGGACGCAGATAAAATCGGCATCCTGTTTTTGCATCCAGTCGAAAAAACCTTTTTTGCTGGCGGAGCGGATGCCGTTGAGGTTGGCGGAAATAATGGTCGGCATAAATGTGCAGGCAGGCGTGTTTGGTGAGTTCGCAGAATAACCGAAACACGATAATTTTGCGGCAGAGGAGGATTGGGTTGCGCTATCAATCTGCTGCGATGGCTTTAAAATAGCGTTCTATCGAATTACCTGAATTAATCACTGACGTTTTGTCAGATCACAGTTGCTGAGGATATTTTGAATAATTTACGTCAACAATTTATTGCATTTTCGGTCGATGCCGGCGTGCTGCAATTCGGCCAATTCGTCACCAAGGCGGGCCGCAACTCGCCGTATTTCTTTAATGCCGGCTTGTTCAACTACGGCCAGACCTTGGGCCAGTTGGCCGAATTCTATGCCCAGACGCTGCTCGATTCCGGGGTCGAATTCGACATGCTGTACGGCCCGGCTTACAAAGGCATCACGCTGGCCTCGGCCACTGCGGTGGCGCTGGCCCAAAAAGGCCGCAATGTGCCGTTCGCCTACAACCGCAAGGAAGCCAAGGACCACGGCGAAGGCGGCAGCATCGTCGGCGCCAAACTGCAGGGGCGGGTAGTGATCATCGACGACGTGATTTCGGCCGGCACTTCGGTGCGCGAATCGGTCGAACTGATCCGCGCCGCCGGCGCACAGCCCTGCGCAGTGCTGATCGCGCTCGACCGGATGGAGCGCAGCGGCAGCGACGCTGCGCTTTCCGCACATTCGGCGGTGCAGGAAGTGAGCAGCAACTATGGGATGGAGGTGATCTCGATTGGCAACCTGGACGACTTGCTGGAATATATTTCAGCCGCCGGCGTCAATCCGCAACTGGCGCAATATGCGGACGCCGTGGCAGCTTACCGGCAGCGCTACGGGGTGTGATCCGATTTCGCGTTCAGGCGTGAATGCGAAAGCGAGAAAGCGCACATAGCATGGGCTGCGCGAGTTGGCCGATTCAAGCCGCGTGCAGCACTTCTTCGTAGTGCGGCATGCGCTCTAATGCATCCCCCAAGCTAGTGCGCGCAACTTCCAGGTCGTGCTGTGCCTGCAAGCGCAGGAAAAATCCATCCGATAGCTTGAAGAAGTGACACAGGCGCAGATCGGTGTCGGCAGTTATTGCGCGGCCATTGGATATGATCGCGCCGATCCGTTGCGGCGGCACCTCAATCGATTTTGCCAGGCGATACTGCGTGATCCCAAACGGGTCCAGGAACTCGGATTTCAGGATTTGACCAGGCGTGGCCGACTTGATGGCGTTGCCGGTAGTTACATCGGAAAAATCGGTATTGCGGAGGTCGTTCCGGTTAATAGTCATCTCAATCCACCTTCCTAGTGGTAATCACAGATTTCAACATGGGACGCGTTGCCAGTGTCGTCATCGAAATTGAAGCAGATACGCCATTGCCGGTTAATGCGAATGCTCCACTGCCCTTTTCGCGTGCTAATCAGTTTTTCAAGCATGTTCCCAGGAGGAACGCGAAGATCCTCAGCCAGCTTTGCGGCGTCGATCAAGGCCAGCTTTATCTTTGCCAAAGATTGCATTTCGCGTGGGAGCTTCCTTACCTCCTGGCCGGCGAAAATAGCAGCCGTTTCCTTGTTTTTGAATGATTGTATCGGCATGGGTCGATATTAACGCGCTGCGTTAATCACGTCAAACGTTGCTATTGGTGGCGGTGCCTCGTCTTCGCGTTCAGGCGTGAATGCGAAAGAAATTACATCGGCGCATTGAGCTTTTGCTCCAGGTCTTCCAGTTCGATTTCAATCGCGCGGGTGCTGATGGTGATTTCATACAAGGAAAAAATCAGCGACAGCAGCAGCAGGAAAAGGCTGACTCCAAAGGCAAGCTGGGCGGCCAGCTCCAGCTGAATGAACACCAGAAACATGGCGACCGCGCACAGAATGAAGCTCATCACGCCGAGCGCCTGCATGCGCCGGATCAGCGTGATGCGGTGGCGCAGATTGGTAATCTGGCGCACCACAAGCACCTTTTGATCATCTTTTTTGTACTGGCTGTGCAGCTGACGTATCAACTGCGCCAGCACCAGGAAGCGGTTGGTGTAGGCCAGCAGCAGCAATGAGATTGCCGGGAACAGCAAGGCGGGCGTGGTCAGGTTCATAGACTGCAATATACATCAATATGTATTTTTTAATATGCACGAAATACATGCGGTAATTTGCATGTATTTTCCTATACTCCCTGCTTATTCAGCAAGTTTCTGTTTCAGCAGGGCCGTCACCTGGGCTGGATTGGCTTTGCCTTTGGTGGCTTTCATCGCCTGGCCGATCAGCGCGTTGAAGGCTTTCTCCTTGCCGGCGCGGAAATCCTCGACCAGTTTGGCGTTGTCGGCCATCACCGTGTCGATGATGGTTTCCAGCGCGCCGCTGTCCGAAATCTGCTTCAGGCCCTTGGCTTCGATGATGCGGTCGGCGCTGTCGTCGTGCTCCGGGCCGGCTTCCCACATCGCCGCAAACACTTCCTTGGCGATTTTGTTGGAAATGGTGTCGTCGGCGATCCGTTGCAACAGCAGCGCCAGTTGCGCGGCAGATACCGGGCTGGCCGCGATGTCGATGTTGGCGCGCTTCAGGGTCGATGCAACATCACCCATCAGCCAGTTGGCGGCTGCTTTGGCTTGTTCCGGGCCAGTCTTGAGGACTACCGCCTCGAAGTAGAGCGCCAGCGCTTTCGATTGGGTCAGCATTGCCGCATCGTATTCGAGCAGCGCGTAATCGCGGATCAGGCGTTCGCGCATCGCGTCCGGCAGTTCCGGCATGGCGACTCTGACGCGCTCGATCCAGTCTGGGCCAATCACCAGCGGCGGCAAATCGGGGTCGGGGAAGTAGCGGTAATCCTGCGCGTCTTCCTTGCTGCGCATCGAGCGGGTTTCCTTCTTGTCCGGGTCGTACAGCCGGGTTTCCTGCGCCACCCGGCCGCCGTCGCCGATCAGTTCGATCTGGCGTCGCACTTCGTAGTTGATCGCATCTTCCATGAAGCGAAACGAGTTCAGGTTCTTGATCTCGCAGCGGGTGCCGTATTCTTTCTGGCCGAGCGGGCGCACCGAGACGTTGGCGTCGCAGCGGAACGAGCCTTCCTGCATGTTGCCGTCGCAAATGCCGAGCCACATTACTAATGCGTGCAAGGATTTGGCGTAAGCCACCGCTTCGGCGGCGCTGCGCATGTCGGGTTCGGTGACGATTTCCAGCAGCGGAGTGCCGGCCCGGTTCAGGTCGATGCCGGTCATGCCGTGATAATCCTCGTGCAGCGATTTGCCGGCGTCTTCTTCCAGATGGGCGCGCGTTAGTTGCACCGAGCGCAACTCGGTCTTGCCGTCCTGCTCCATCATGAAAGGCACGCGGCCGCCTTGCACTACCGGAATCTCGAACTGGCTGATCTGATAGCCTTTCGGCAGGTCGGGATAAAAGTAATTCTTGCGCGCAAAAATCGATTGCGGCGCAATGGTGGCGCCAATCGCCAGCCCGAACTGGATCGCGCGTTCGACTGCGCCCCGGTTCATCACCGGCAATACGCCGGGCAGCGCCAGATCGACCGGGCAAGCCTGCGTGTTAGGTTCGGCACCGAAACGGGTCGATGCCGCGCTGAAAATTTTTGATTGGGTCGAGAGCTGAGCGTGCGTCTCAAGACCGATTACGACTTCCCATTGCATAGTGTCCTTGCTCGCTATTAAAGCGTCTGTGTCGATTTTAAATGTTGGCCGGTGCGCGCTGATGCCAGTCGGTCGCTTGCTGGAACTGGTGGGCGACGTTGAGCAACTTGGCTTCGGCAAAATAATTGCCGATGATTTGCAGCCCAACCGGGCGCTGCGCATTCTTTTCGCCTTGGCCGAAACCGCACGGGATCGACATCCCCGGCAAGCCGGCCAGACTGGTCGACAAGGTGAAAATGTCGGCCAGATAATTGGCGACCGGATCGTCGGTCTTGTCGCCCAGATCCCACGCCACGCTGGGCGCCACCGGCCCCATGATGACGTCGCATTGGGCAAACGCGTGCTGGAAGTCTTGCGCGATCAGGCGTCGGATTTTTTGCGCTTGCAGGTAATACGCATCGTAATAGCCGTGGCACAGCACGTAGGAGCCAACCAGAATGCGGCGCTGGACTTCCTCGCCGAAGCCTTCGGCGCGGGTCTTTTTGTACATGTCCGACAAGTCCGTGTATTTTTCGGCGCGATGGCCGTAGCGCACGCCGTCGAAACGGGACAGGTTGGATGATGCTTCGGCCGGCGCGATCACGTAATACACCGGAATCGACAGCGCAGTGTTCGGCAGCGAGATATCGACCAAGGTGGCGCCGAGCTTTTCATATTCCTGCAACGCGGCGCGGATCGCTTGTTCGACGTCGGACGCCAGCCCGGCGCCGAAATATTCTTTCGGTAGGCCGATGCGCAAGCCTTGCAGCGGTTGATGCAGGTCGCGGCTGTAGTCCTCAACGTCGCCGCCTTTGCCGCATTCGAGGCTGGTCGAGTCGCGCGCATCGAAACCGGCCATCGTGCTTAACAATAGCGCGCAATCTTCGGCCGTCCTGGCCATCGGGCCGGCCTGATCCAGCGAGGAGGCAAAGGCGATCATGCCGAAGCGCGACACCCGGCCGTAGGTCGGCTTGATGCCGGTGATGCCGCACAACGCGGCCGGCTGGCGAATCGAGCCGCCGGTGTCGGTGCCGGTGGCAGCCGGCGTCAAGCGCGCCGCCAGTGCGGCGGCCGAACCGCCGCTGGACCCGCCCGGCACCGCGCGCTTGTCCCAGGGATTTTTGACCGGGCCGAAGAACGAGTTTTCATTGGCGGAGCCCATCGCGAATTCGTCGCAATTGAGCTTGCCCAACGTCACCATGCCGGCCGCATTGCATTGCTCCACCACCGCGGCATCGAACGGGCTGGTGTAATTTTCCAGCATCTTTGAGCCGGCAGTCGAACGCCAGCCGCGCGTGACGAAAATATCCTTGTGCGCGATCGGAATCCCGGTTAGCGGCGTGGCTTGATTGCTGGCAATGCGGGCGTCGGCGGCTGCGGCCTGCTGCAAGGTCAACGCTGCATCCACATGCAGGAAAGCATTCAGATCGCTGTGTTTAATGCGCTCCAGATGCAGCGCCGCCAGTTCGGTGGCGGAAATCTGTTTGGCCTGGAGCAGCGCCGAGAGTTGCTTGATGGTTTTGGTATGCATGAGGTCGGTATTCTTTTAACGTGAAAGTTGCGGTGCGACTCACTTCGCTCTCTATTGGAGAGTATATTTTATGGGCGCAATAAAATTATGCGAAAAACGCCATAAAAATGATGATACTCCTTACTTTTTCGAAATTCGTTGTGGCCTGAGTCCGGTCCGCACGTCTTCCGCAGACGCCGCAGGACATTGATTATTCGATGAATTATTCGATCACTTTGGGCACCAGATACAAGCCGTCCTGGATGGCAGGGGCGACGTTTTGATAATCTTCGCGCCGGTTGGGCTCGGTCGCCACGTCTTCGCGCAGCCGCAGCGCCAGATTTGGCATATAGGCAGCGATCGGATGGCTCAACGGTTCGATGCCGGTGGTATCGACTGCGCGCATTTGTTCGACCAGCGCAAAGATGCCATTGAGCTGCACCAGCGAGGTGGCGGCTTGCGCTTCACTCAGTTCGAGTTGCGCCAGGTGGGCGATACGTTTGACGTCGGAAATGGTTAATGACATGGCTGGCTGGCGCTTGAGTGCGCATGAAAGGATGGGAAAAGTATTTGGGTGGTGCAAAACCGCGTCAAAATTGCGCTATATGCAATAGTTTGCGACCTGAGTTTGGCCTGTGTTTGGCCATGGTTCCACTGAATTATAAGGTAGAATGCCCGGTTATTGCCTTGCTGGCGCGCGCGTAGTATCGCTGCAGGCACTCACAACCACCTCAAAATGCTTAAGCGCACTATTGTTGCGCATCAGGACAATTCATGTTTGGATTTTTACGTAATTATTTTTCGAATGATCTGGCCATCGATCTGGGTACCGCCAACACGTTGATTTACGTGCGTAGCCTGGGTATCGTGCTGGATGAACCGTCGGTGGTCGCGATTCGCCAGGAGGGCGGGCCGAACGGCAAAAAAACCATCATGGCAGTCGGCAAGGAAGCCAAGCAAATGCTGGGCAAAGTGCCCGGCAACATCGAAGCGATTCGTCCGATGAAAGACGGCGTGATCGCCGATTTCACCGTCACCGAACAAATGCTCAAGCAATTCATCCGCATGGTGCATGACACCAAGTTCTTCAAGCCATCGCCGCGCATCATCATTTGCGTGCCCTGCGGCTCAACCCAGGTCGAGCGCCGCGCAATCCGCGAGTCGGCGCTGGGAGCCGGCGCTTCGCAGGTATTTTTGATCGAAGAGCCGATGGCGGCCGCGATCGGCGCCGGCTTGCCGGTGTCGGAAGCGACCGGTTCGATGGTGGTCGATATCGGCGGCGGCACCACCGAAGTCGGCATCATCTCGCTCGGCGGCATGGTCTATAAAGGCTCGATCCGGGTCGGCGGCGACAAATTCGACGAAGCCATCGTCAATTACATCCGGCGCAACTACGGCATGCTGATCGGCGAGCAAACCGCCGAAATGATCAAGAAAACCATCGGTTCGGCTTTCCCGGGTTCGGAAGTCAAGGAAATGGAAGTCAAGGGACGCAACCTGTCGGAAGGCATCCCGCGCTCCTTCACTATTTCCAGCAATGAAATCCTGGAAGCGCTGACCGACCCGCTCAACAATATCGTCTCCGCGGTCAAGAATGCGCTGGAGCAAACACCGCCGGAACTGGGTGCCGATATTGCCGATAAAGGCATGATGCTCACCGGTGGCGGCGCCTTGTTGCGCGACCTCGACCGTCTGCTGATGGAAGAAACCGGCCTGCCTGTCATCGTCGCCGAAGATCCGCTGACCTGCGTGGTGCGCGGCTCCGGCATGGCGCTGGAGCGCATGGATAAGCTGGGTTCGATTTTTTCGCACGAATAAACAGTGCGATATTGGTAAGTTGCTACGGGTGGAATTAAGGTTGCAATTAAGGTTGCAGCTGATGTTATGTACAAAAAATTCAGTTCGCGAAAAACACGAAAGACACGAAAAAACCTTCTCTGCCGCAGTCGAACGGATGGCGTTATGCATTCTTTCGTGCTTTTCGCGTCTTTCGTGGACAAGGCTTTTCATGTCTTGCATGCACCGTGCGTAACATCAGTTAGATTAGATTGACTTGAATGCAATACAGTCCACCGCCACTTTTCAAGCAAGGTGCCTCGGCACGGGTGAAAGTGGTATTTTTCGCATTGATCGCAATCGTATTGCTAGTGGTCGATTCCAACCTGCGCTCGCTCGGTCTGATTCGCCAGGCGGTTGGCACTGCGCTCTATCCATTGCAGATGGTGGCGCTGATGCCGCGCGACGCCGCATATCGGGTGGGCGAGTATTTTTTAACGGTTGCGACGTTGCAAAAAGAAGTCAACGGTTTGCGCTTGCAGCGACTCCAGAATGCCCAGATAATCCAGCAATCGCAACAACTGATAGCAGAGAACAGCCAGTTGCGCAAACTGATGGCGGCGGCCGAGCGTTTGTCGGTGCAGTCGGTGCTGGCTGAAATTCTGTACGATGCGCGCGATGCTTACAGCCGCAAGATCGTGGTCAACCGTGGCGCACAGCATGGCGTGGCTGCCGGGCAGCCGGTCATCGATGATGTGGGCGTGGTCGGCCAGGTCACGCGGGTATTTCCCTTTACCTCGGAAATCACGTTATTGACGGATCGGGATCAGGCGATTCCCGTGATGATCGTGCGCAATGGCTTGCGCAGCGTGGCGTATGGTCATGGTCAATCCGGGCTGCTTGATTTGCGCTTCATTGCAACCAATGCCGACATCCAGAAGGGGGATCTGCTGACGACTTCCGGTATCGACGGGATTTATCCGGCCGGCTTGGCGGTGGCGCGCGTGGTGCAGGTTGAGAATATATTGAACGATTCTTTCCGGCGCGTGACCAGCGCGCCGCTGGCCGGGATTGGCAACAACAAGCAACTCCTGATTTTGCTGGCGCAAGCAAAGCAGCAGCTTCTTGCTCCGGCAATTATTGACAAGAGCAAGCAAATCACCAGCAAGCAAGGGCAGGCCAAGCAAGAAAAGGTCAAACCAGACAAGCCCGAGCAAGATACGGGCAAGAAAATTATTGGCAAGCAAGACCAGGCTGGTCCGCAGCGTGCGGTGGCAAATGCAAAAAAAACCGCCAGTGCTGCGCCTAAACACCCGGACTCCGCGCAATGAGCCGCCCCCATTACATCCTGTTGCCGGCCAACCCCTGGTTCATTTTTTTGAGCCTGGTCGGTGCCTTCCTGCTGAATTTGCAACCGCTGGGCGGCTGGATCGGGATGCCCGATTTCGTCGCGCTGGTGTTGGTATTCTGGAGCATCCACCAGCCGCGCAGGGTGGGTATCGGCGTTGCCTTCTTGATGGGCTTGCTGATGGATGTGCACGACGCCGCCCTGCTGGGGGAAAACGCGCTGGCTTATACCTTGCTGTCCTATTTTGCGATCACTATTCACCGCCGCGTGCTGTGGTTCCCCGCCCTGTCGCAGAGCTGGTACATCCTGCCTTTATTGCTGATGACGCAGTTGGTGCAGATGATGGTGCAACTGCTGGTCAGCGGCAAGATGCCTGGCTGGACGTTCTTCCTGGAAAGTTTTGTTTCAGCTGCCTTATGGCCGCTGGTGACAGGGCTGTTGCTGGCGCCGCAGCGGCGGTCCATCGACCGGGATGAGACGCGACCGCTGTGAGCCAGTGATCCTAGAAACCTCAGTTGACCGCTAATCAGCTTCGATAAATGATTGATTAAATTGAGAACTGTGCCATTTAAATTGTTCATCCTTTAGGTGCGAGCGCTACAGGGCCGATTGCACACTTTTCCGACTCCCTGGCTTCGTTGCTCCTCCTAGCAACATGAAGGTTGCTTCGTCGTCGCGCCTAGCCATAGAGCCGGAAAAATGCACACTCAGCCCTGTCCAACTGAGGTTTCTAGGATGATGCGGTGGCGGAAAATGCATGACTGAATTCAAGAACACCGAGCGTGAATTATATTTCTTTCGCCTGCGGCTGACGGTGGCGGGCATCTTCGTATTGATCTGCTTCGGCTTGTTGTTGTCGCGCTTCCTGTGGTTGCAGGTCTACAGGCATGATGATTATGCAGCGCGGGCTGAAAACAACCGGATCTCGATTATCCCGTTGGTACCCAACCGCGGTGCCATCATGGACCGCAATGGCGTCGTTCTGGCGCACAATTATTCCGCCTATACGCTGGAAATAACACCTTCCAAGCTGGACCGCAAGCTCGACGATGTGATTGACGAGCTGGCAACTTTGATCGATATCCAGAGCAGAGACCGCAAGCGTTTCAAGAAGCTGCTGGATGAATCCAAGAAATTGGGAAGTTTGCCGCTGCGCACCCGGCTCACCGATGAAGAGGTGGCCCGTTTCACCGTACAGCGTTACCGCTTTGCCGGCGTCGAGATCCAGGCCCGGCCGTTTCGGCAGTATCCGTTAAACGAATCGGCCGCGCACGTGATCGGTTACATCGGCCGCATCAGTCAAAGGGATGCCGATGTCATCGATGATTCGGACGCTGCCGCCAACTATAACGGCACCAGTTACATCGGCAAGAATGGCCTGGAGAAAAGCTATGAGACAGTGCTGCATGGCACCACCGGTTATGAAAAGGTCGAAGTCTCGGCCAGCGGCAAAGCGGTGCGCACCTTGTCCAGAGCGTCGGCCGTACCCGGCAATAATCTGATCCTGTCGATCGATATGGAGTTGCAGCAAATTGTCGAGCAAGCGTTTGGCGACCGGCGCGGCGCGCTGGTGGCAATCGAGCCCAAAACAGGCGATGTATTGGCCTTCGTATCCCGCCCATCGTTCGATCCGAACCTGTTCGTGGAAGGCATCGACCAGCAAAGCTGGGATGCATTGAACGATTCGATCGACCGGCCGTTGTTCAATCGCCCGCTGGCCGGCACCTATCCGCCGGGCTCAACCTACAAGCCATTCATGGCGCTGGCCGCACTGGAACTCGGCAAGCGCACGCCGGAGATGGCGATCCGTGACCCCGGTTATTTCAATCTGGGCAACCATACCTTCATGGATGACAAGCCGGGTGGCCACGGCACGGTCGATATGTATAAATCGATCGTGCAGTCGTGCAACACCTACTACTACATGCTGGCCAATGACCTGGGCGTCGATACCATGCACGATTTCATGAAACCGTTCGGTTTTGGTCAACTGACGGGAATCGACCTGGAGCATGAACGCAGCGGTCTGCTGCCGTCTACCTCGTGGAAACGCACGTCCTACAAAAATGCGGCGCAACAAAAATGGTATGGGGGCGAAACGATTTCGCTTGGCATCGGTCAAGGTTATAACGCGTTTACGCCATTGCAAATAGCGCATGCGGTGGCCAACCTGGCCAACAATGGGGTGGTAATGAAGCCGCATCTGGTCAAGATGGTGGAGAATGCGCGCACCCGCGAGCGCACCCTGACCGTGCCCAAAGAAAGCTATCGCATCAAGCTGGCGCAGAAAAATATCGACTTCATCAAGCGGGCCATGGTGGGCGTCACGCATGAAGGCACGTCCTCGCGGGTGTTTGCCAATGCCGGCTATGAATCGGGCGGCAAGACCGGTACCGCGCAGGTTACCGGCATGAAAAAAAACGAGAAATACGATGCCAAAACGAGGGCGGAACGTTTGCTCGACCATTCGCTGTATACGGCTTTTGCGCCGGCTGACAAGCCGCGCATTGCGATTGCCGTGATTGTCGAAAATGGCGGCTTCGGGGCTGCTGTTGCGGCTCCCATCGTCAAAAAAGCGCTCGATTATTATCTGCTGGACAAGCGGCCGCAAGACCCGTCGAATCCGGTTACTGCCAGCGGCAAGCGCGCCAGCCCGAAATCGAACCCGCAGCCATCATCTGCCGACAGCGCCAAACTGGCGGCGAGCGAGCCCCACCTTCACGAGGACTAATCATGCATATCTTCACCATACGGCCGCAGTCGCTGCCCGCGCATCATGCTTGAGAAGCGCCATCCATGGCAGGTCGTCAAGCCATTCGTGAACGTATTCGACGGGCCGCTGGCGTTGATCGTGTTCCTGATCGTGGCGACCGGAATCGTCACCGTGTATTCGGCTGGCATCGATTTCCCGGGCCGGATTGAAGGTCACCTGCGCAACATCCTGATTGCGTTTGGCGTGCTATGGGTGGCCGCCACCATCCCGCCGCAAACGCTGATGCGCGTTGCAGTGCCGGTGTATACATTGGGCATTACCTTGCTGGTGGCGGTGGCTGTATTCGGCCTGGTGAAGAAGGGCGCGCGGCGCTGGATCGATCTCGGCGTGGTGATCCAGCCGTCCGAAATCATGAAAATTGCGATGCCGCTGATGCTGGCCTGGTTCTTCCAGAAACGCGAAGGCAGGGTGCACTGGCGCGAGTTCCTGATTGCCGGCCTGTTGCTGATAGTTCCGGTCGGCCTGATCGTCAAGCAGCCCGATCTGGGAACGGCGGTACTGGTGCTGGCAGCCGGGTTTTATGTGATTTTCCTGGCCGGGCTGTCGTGGAAAGTGCTGCTTGGGCTAGTTCTGGCGGTTGGTGCCAGCCTGCCGGTGGTCTGGACTCTGTTGCACGATTATCAGCGGGCGCGCGTGATGATGCTGATTGATCCAACCCTGGACCCGCTGGGCAAGGGCTTTCATATCATCCAGTCAACCATTGCGGTCGGCTCCGGCGGCATCCATGGCAAGGGCTGGCTGCATGGCACGCAGTCGCATCTGGAATTCATTCCGGAGCGCACTACCGATTTCATCTTTGCGGTCTTTTCCGAAGAATTCGGCTTGATCGGCAATAGCTTCCTGCTTGGCCTGTATGCGCTGCTGGTGATCCGCGGCCTGATGATCGCCGCCAATGCGCCGACCTTGTTCTCGCGCCTGCTGGCGGGGGCGATTACGCTGATCTTCTTCACCTATGCGTTCGTCAACATGGGTATGGTCAGTGGTATCCTGCCGGTGGTGGGCGTGCCGCTGCCGCTGATGAGTTATGGCGGCACCGCGATGGTGACGCTGGGACTGGGCGCCGGCATTCTGATGAGCATCCAGCGCCACCGCAAGCTGATTCAAACCTGAAGCGGCTTTTGCAGCGCCTGCGCGAAGCTGCAAAAGCACCTGTCATTTATTGAATTAAATAGGAGTATAGTAAAAATTACATGCTTTTCCGCAAGTATTTCATGCATATATAAAAAATACAATGCGCAGTATGAATATTCCTGGGAGGCTTCAAAACGGCCGGCAATGGTTCGCGCAGCGCGCGTGAGCAATCGCCGGCGATTCAATCTAACCCCATCAGGAGTTCATGATGCAGTTCGGCAAATATCCCTCAGTCAGGCTGGCAAACCTCCAATATGGCGTGATGCTGTTATCGGCGTCGCTGTTGTGGGGCTGCAGTAGTCTGCCGCAGACGTCAGGGCCTGTCCTGAGCCCGAAATCGGCCCAGTCCGGCATTGCCGTCAAGAAAATTAATCCGAGGCGCACTGCGCTTCCCACCCTGCCGGCCGCCGGTTCCGGCCGCGGCGGTTATTACATGGACGATGGTCCGGGCGCCAATCCGCCAGACGGGCTGCATGCGCTACCGGACGCCGAGCCGAAAGTCGAGCCTTATTCCACCCGGGGCAACCGGCCATATGTGGTGTTCGGCCAGACTTATACGCCGATCACGGAAGACGTCCCGTTGCGCCAGCGCGGCATCGGCAGCTGGTACGGCAAGAAATTTCACGGCCAGAAAACTTCTTCCGGCGAACTGTATGACATGTACCAGATGACGGCAGCGCATCCAACCTTGCCGATTCCGTCTTACGCGCGGGTGACCAATCAGGTCAACGGCAAGCAGGTGATCGTGCGTGTCAACGACCGCGGCCCGTTCCTTTCCAGTCGCATCATCGATCTGTCATATGCTGCCGCGCTGAAGCTGGGCTATCTGGACAAGGGCAGCAGCCAACTGGAAGTCGAGCGTTTGCTGCCGGACGATATTGCCCGGATCCAGAGCGAAAAATCGAGTGAGCCGCAGCTAATGGCAACCACTGAGCGGGACGCAAAGGGAGCGGATAACGGTTTTTATTTGCAGCTGGGCGCTTATGGCCAAGCCTATAACGCGCATTCGATGCGCAGCCAGCTGACGCAGAACTGGGCCGGCACCTTGCAGCCGATCGAAGTAGTGCAGGCCGGTGCGCTGTATCGCCTGTATAGCGGGCCGTATATGAACCTCACTGCGGCGCAGCAGGCGGCGCAAAAAATGCAATCCTCCGGCGCCGCCATGCCGTTCATCGTGCAGCGTTAACCACTGCAACGGCGCTACTGCCGTGCATCGCCAAATCGGGCGAAATTATTCTAATTAGCCACCGGTGGCGTCAATGTCCGCCAGGCATTCCAGCCCTCTTGGCGTGATGTCGAACCCGCCCGACTCTAGCCCGGGAATGATGTAGCCTTTTTTACTATGGAATGTGACGACATCGGCCTCCAGCTTGGCGTGCGGGTCTGTCGATACCGCGCGCAGCGCGTCGATGCAGCGCTGGGCAAACAGTGTTTTTTGCCCTTTTTCGGTCAGCGTCAGGCTGCCGTCTTTTCCATGTGTAATATATTTCAGGCCGGTAAGGCGCTTGGCGTTTCTTGCCACGCAGGCGCTTGGCTTGGTGAACTTGGGCATCTTGCTGACTTGCCCAAGCGCGTCAAATTCATCTTTTGTCAAACGATGGTTCATTGCGGTTTCCTATGAGAGAGTTTTCTGTACTGCTTTCTGGCTTGATATTGTCCGCGCATTTTTCGGCATTCTGGCGCCAAACAAGCTGCTCGGGCACGCCCTACAGAAAATATACTGCTATTGTGTATTTTTTATAACGGTTGTAAATATTCCGGGAGTGATAGTTTTTGGCATGATACTCCCCAAAAAATTAATGCAACTGGATTGATTCGCGAGGGCTGCGCTTACTCCGCTGACTCCGCTTTTATGTCCAATGCCAGTTCATACAGCGCATTTTTCTTGTGCCCGGTGATTTGCGCTGCCAGCGCCGCCGCTTGTTTGACGGTGCATTCCGCCAGCAAGATGCGCAACACGCGCTCGGCCTCGGCGTCATCCTCTTCGGCGGCGGGCGGCGCGCCTTCCAGCAGCAGCACGAACTCACCTTTCTGATGATGCGCGTCCTGCGCCACCCAGGCTGCTGCGTGCGCCAATGGGCAACGATGGATTTCCTCGAATAACTTGGTCAATTCCCGGGCGAATACGATTTGACGCTGACCCTCGAACGCCGCCGCCAGCGCATCGACCGCCGCGCTGATGCGGTGCGGCGCTTCATAAAAGATCAGAGTCGCGGCAGTAGTGCGCAGCAATTCCAGCGCGGCGTCCCGTTGTCTGGCCTTGGCCGGCAGGAAGCCGACAAAGTGGAACTGGTCGCAGACCAGGCCGCTGGCAGACAGGGCGGCGATGGCGGCCGATGGGCCGGGCAAAGGCATCACGCGCAAGCCGGCGGCGCGCACCGCATCGACGATGCGCGCGCCCGGGTCGGAAACGGCCGGGGTGCCGGCGTCCGACACCAGCGCGATGCGCTCACCGGCTTGCAGGCGCGCTATCAGTTTTTCAGCGACTTCGCGCTCGTTGTGCTGATGGGCGGCAATCAGGCTTTTCGACAAGCCGTAGCGCGTCAGCAAGTGGCCGGTATTGCGGGTGTCTTCGCAGGCCACCGCGTCCACCAGCGTCAGCACGTGCAAGGCGCGCAGCGTGATGTCGGCGAAGTTTCCGATCGGTGTTGCCAGCACATATAATGTGGAGGCGGGATACACTTGGCGCGCCACTTCATCCATCAGTGGCAAAGCGACCGGGGCATTATTCGAAACAGGATTCATGAGGAGTGGTCGATGTCGTGCAAATGGATAAAAATGCTGCTGTTGTGCAGTGTGCTGGCGGGCTGCAGCAGCGTCAGTCTGGCCCCGATATTTGACCGGTGCGGCGCAGCGGATGCATTGTGCGCCCCTGTGCCGGCAAATACAACCATGCCGAGGGCGTCAGCGACGCCGCCTGCCGACACCGGACTCCAGCCTTGGCCCGGGGCGCAAACCAGCAGCGTGGCGCCGCCGGATGTGGCGATATTCATGCCGGAAAAACCTATGCCGGAAAAACCGCTCGCGACGCGCATCGCGCTATTGTTGCCGCTGCGCTCCGAAACCCTGGGCGCAGCAGCCGAGGCGGTGCGCGCCGGCTTCATGGCGGCGTATGCGCGCGAGCAGGAAGGCGTCACCGTCACTGTGATCGCTAGCGACGATGTGGCGGCGCACACGCTGTCGGCTTATCTGGATGCGCAAGCCAGTCAGGATGTGATCGTCGGCCCGCTGTCGCGCGGCGGCGTAGCGGCCATCGCGCAAAGCGGTGCGGTGCATATTCCCACCATCGTGCTGAACCAGCCCGTGCAGGAGGGGGCCGCGCCGTTGCCGCCGAAAATGCTGGCGATGGGATTGTCGGTCGAAGATGAAGCACGCCAGGTGGCGCGCTGGGCCAGCATGGAGCATCCCGGCGCCAACGCTTTTGTGGTCGGCACGAATATCGCGTGGCAACATCGTGCCGCCAAGGCCTTTGCGGCAGAGTGGCAGCGCCTGGGCTTGTCGTCGCAATCGATGGAGCTGGGCATCGTTGACGGTTACCTGAGCGCGAACGGCATGGCGCAGTTGCGTAGCCGGCTGCAGCTTGAACAGCCGGCGCTGTTGTTCGTGTCGATGGATGCCGGCCAGACCAGACAATTGCGGCAGGCAATCGGCACCGGAATCCCGGTCTACGGCACCTCGCAACTCAACCCGTTGCTTGTGCCCAATAGCACGGACAGGCCAGTCGATCCTCTGATCGAAGGGCTGCATCTGGTGGATATGCCGTGGCAATTGCAACCTGACCATCCGGCAGTGATGACTTACCCGCGCCTGGTCACGGGCGCCGACCAGAAAAGCAATCCGGATCTGGAGCGGCTGTATGCGCTGGGGATCGACGCCTTCCGCGTCGCCCGTGAAATCGCTGCCGCCCACGAACAATTCGAAATCGACGGCGTGACAGGCCAGCTGGCGGTGACTTTCGGTCCTGGCAGCGCCAGTTTCAAACGTATTACGCCACAAGCGGTGTATCAGGACGGGACCGCGCTGCTGCTGCCAGGCGTGCGCTAAGGCTATGGGCCTGTTCGATACGCTGCCCCGGCTGCCCGGCGCCAACCGGCGCCGGACCGCGCAACAAATCAAGGGCCAGGCCGGCGAGGATGCGGCGCTGACTTATTTGTTGGCGCAGGGGCTGACGCTGTTGCAGCGCAATTTTCTCTGCAAGGGCGGTGAGATCGACCTCGTCATGCAGGAAGGCCAGGTGCTGGTCTTTGTCGAAGTACGCCGGCGCGCCAATCTGCGACACGGCGGTGCTGCCGCCAGCGTGACGCCCAGCAAACAGGCGCGTCTGATCATCGCGGCGCAAATTTATTTGCAACGTTACCGGATGCCGCCGGCCTGCCGTTTCGACGTAATCGCGATCGATGGCGAACAGTTAGAATGGCTGCGCAATGCCATCGACACCTAATCCGATTCCAATCACTGCTCTATAATTCCGACATGATGACAAACCAACGAATTCTCGACCACTTCCACGAAAGCGCCGAACTCAAGATGCAGGCCGCAGCCCAGTTGGCGGAGCCGATTGCGCAAGCCGTCGAGCTGATGTTCATGGCGCTGTCCAACGGCAACAAAATCCTGGCGTGCGGCAATGGCGGCTCGGCTGCCGATTGCCAGCATTTCGCGGCCGAACTGGTGGGCCGTTTCGAGCGTGAACGCTTGCCCTTGCCGGCGCTGGCGCTGACTACCGATAGTTCGATTTTGACTGCGGTTGGGAACGATTATGGCTATCGCGACATCTATTCCAAGCAAGTGCAGGCTTTCGGCCAGGCCGGCGACGTCCTGCTGGCGATATCCACCTCGGGCAATTCAGCCAATGTGATAGCCGCAATCGAGGCCGCAATGGAGCGCGACATGCGTATCGTGGCGTTGACCGGCAAAGACGGCGGCGCCATCGGCCGGCAGATTGGCGATGCGGACGTGCATATTTGTGTGCCGCATGACCGCACCGCGCGGATTCAGGAAGTCCACTTGTTGACGATTCATTGTTTGTGCGACGGTATCGATGTCGCACTATTTGGGGGTGATGGTAATGATTGAGCAGCAAAAGAATTTGCAACCGGGTTGGCAGCAACGCCTGCAGCACATTAAGCGTCCGCTGGCCACCGCCGTATTGTGTGCCAGCGTGCTGGTCAGCCTGCAGGGCTGTGTCGGGATGATGGTCGGCGGCGCGGTGGTAGGGACGCTGGCGGCGACCGACCGGCGCACGCTCGGCGCGCAAACGGAAGACAAGGGGATCGTCGTCAAAGGCGAACTGCGCATCCCGGCTCTGGTGGGCGATGCCGGGCATGTCAATATAACCAGCTTCAACCGCCGGGTGCTGCTCACCGGCGAAGTGCGCGACGCGCAAATGAAAGCCGCAGTCGAACGCGAAGCACAACAGATTGAAGGCGCCAAAGGGGTGGTCAATGAACTGGAAATCGCCGGTCCGGCGAGCTTTACTTCCCGCGCCAACGACAGCCTGATCACCGGCAAAATCAAGGCGTCCTTCGTCGACGCCAAGGACATGTACGCCAATTCGGTCAAAGTGGTGACCGAGCGCGGCAACGTCTACCTGATGGGACGCGTCACCCAGCGCGAAAGCGCGCTTGCCGGCAATATCGCCAGCGGCGTGGCCGGCGTGCAAAAAGTGGTGAAGATATTCGACTACATTTCCGAAGACGAGCTGAGTTCGTTATCGAATCAGCCTGAGGCTGCAAACTAGCAGCCTGCCGGCAACTGCGGCGGCCACCCGTGCGCCGCAGGATATTCATAATGACGTCACTGACGTCACGTAACTACCGATAGCACTGGATAAATATCTGATGGAATCCCCTGACAAAAAGCGCACTTGGATCGGCGTGTTCGCCCTCATTGCGGTGCTGGCAATCGCGATTGCCGGCTACTTTTCACTAGCCACGCGCAGCGCCGCGCCGGAAGTCACCTACACCAGCCTCTCCGGGGAAAAAATCACTTCCCAGAGTTTGCGCGGCAAGGTGGTGATGGTGAATTTTTGGGCTACCTCATGCGTCACCTGCATCAAGGAAATGCCCGACATGGTCAAGACTTACAACAAATTCCAGGGCCAGGGGCTGGAATTCATCGCCGTCGCGATGAGCTATGACCCGCCGAATTATGTGTTGAACTACGCCAAAACCCGCAGCCTGCCGTTTACAGTCGCGCTCGATACCGATGGTGCTGCGGCCAAGGCATTCGGCGACATCAAGCTGACCCCGACCACCTTCGTGATCGACAAAGAAGGCAATATCCTCAAGCGGTATGTCGGCGAACCCGACTTTCCCGAGCTGCATCAACTGCTGGGCAAAGCGCTGGCGACCTGATTGCACCACTGAAGTTATTAAAAAGCGCCTTTGGCGCTTTTTTGTTGCCCATTTAAATATATACAAGCCCCTGTAATTTTTATACACGCATAACGTATATGCGGTAAATGCCTATATTTTTGGCATACTCCGCCTATTTTTTAAATAGTCCCGGAATCGCCTGAAGTCATAAGGCAAAGTAAAACCCGCCTATCTGAAAACAGCCAGGCAGCTTGACGATCGCCAGCGTCGCGCTTACTTTTTTTCGCCGCCAGCGTCGGGCGTGGAGTGGCTATTCGCCTGGCCTGATAGCGGCATCGAAGATGACTCCTGCCCCTTGCTGAGTTCCTTCGGATCGGCTTGCGTCGTGCCGCTGGCGTCGCCGCTGCCGGTCGCAGCGCCCGATGCGGCTGGCGGCATTTGCGCATCTGGCGGCGGCGCGGTGTTTTCGGGCGCGGCGATGGAGCCGGAGGTTCCGCCGAGGGTCGGGGCGGGCGGGGTTTCTGCCTTTTTACAACCGATCAGCAGAGTCGCGAGAAAAGCGGAGACAAAAACGGAACGTGTAAAAGACATATCAACCTCCTATCGTATGGGATGGTCATCCCATTGTAGTAATCGAATCGCCAAAAGATAAGGTTTTTTTGATAATTGAAGGATAAAGGTGCTGCATCCGATGTTACGCAAAAAAAAGCGCCCGAGGCGCTTTTTTGTTTTCGTGCAATAAGCATACAGTTCCAGGTATTTTTAATTGCCGCATATTAATTATGCGGAAAACACTAGGATTTATCCCATACCCCCATTATTTTCAAATCAGCTTGGAGAATTTCGAAGTGGTATTTTGAATCAGGTATTTATCGAACACCATCCCGACCGCGCGCACGAACAACCGGCCCTTGGCGCTGACCTGGATGCTGCTGGCGTCCACCTTGATCAGGCCGGCTTCTTCGTACTGTCCCAGCAAGCCCAGCTCGGCTGCGAAATAGCTGACAAAATCGATGCCGTAGGCGCGATTGATCGCCTCGAAATCGACCGGTCCGCTGCACATCAACTCCATGATCACCTGACGCCGCAACACATCGTCCATCGATAGCGCATAGCCGCGATCGATCGGCAGTTCGCCGCTGTCGATGCGCTGGTAATACGCGGTTACGGTGCGCACCGCCTGGCTGTACGAATCGCCCACCTTGCTGATGGCGGACACGCCCAGGCCAACCAGGTCGCAGTCGGCGCGGGTGGTATAGCCCTGAAAGTTGCGATGCAGGCTCTTGTCCAGCCGCGCCAGGTTCAACTCATCGTCCGGCTTGGCAAAGTGATCCAGGCCGATATACACATAGCCGGCTTCCAGCAAGCGGCGCATCGACAACAGGAAAATCTGCAGCCGTTCTTCGGCCGAAGGCAGGTCGCTGTCAACAATCAGGCGCTGCGCCTTGAAGCGGCTCGGTAGATGCGCGTAGTTGTACAGCGCGATGCGATCCGGCGACAGGTCGATGATGCTGTCGAGCGTGCGGTCGAAGCTTGCCAGCGATTGCTTGGGCAAGCCGTAAATCAGATCGGCATTGACCGACACGAAACCGGCCTTGCGGCTGGCGCTGACGGCTTTCTGGACCATTTCCAGCGGCTGGATCCGGTTCACCGCCTGCTGCACCGCAGGATCGAAATCCTGCACCCCGAAGCTGGTGCGGTTGAAACCCAGCTCGCCCAGCAGCGCCATGGTGTCGTCGCTGACGGTGCGCGGATCGATCTCGATCCCGAGTTCGGCGTCCGGCAGGAAATTGAAATGGCTGCGCAGCATCTGCATCAGCTGGCGCAATTCGTCCGGGCTCAAAAAGGTCGGCGTGCCGCCGCCGAAATGCAGCTGCGCGGTCTGCCGGTCGCTGCCCATGCGGGCTGCCACCAGCGCCATTTCCTTATCCAGATAGCGCAGGTATTCGGCCGCCCGGTCATGCTCCTTGGTGATGATCTTGTTGCATGCGCAGAAATAACAGAGCGACTCGCAAAACGGTATGTGCACGTAAACCGACAGCGGCGGATTGTTGCCGGTGTTGGCGGCGCGCTGTTCCAGTTGCGCGTTGTAAGAGGCGGTATCGAATTCGGCGTTGAAGCGATCCGCGGTTGGATACGACGTATACCGCGGGCCCAGGGTATCGAAGCGGCGAATCAGCTGTTCTGAAATTTCTATATCGGGCGATGCAAGATTCATGGGGTTACCTATCGGGTACGAAGTATTGTCAATTGCGCGCCGCCGACGATAGTCGAAAGCGCAGAAAAACGCCTATTTTACGCCACCGGCAGTGCGATTCGGTACCGCCGTGGCGCTTGCGGCCGGCGCCGGAGAAAGCCTTTGCCATGCCTCCAGCGTTAAGATTTTGGTTTCATTTCTGTCGCACGTGTCTGCAAAATGTAGAGCAATGTTCAAAAGTATGCAGGAAAATGGACGTTTGCGAATTCTTGACGGCGAATTACGGGGTAGTCGCCATGACTCATATATTCTGGTTTCGATGGGTAGAGCCGAAAGTGCGGCATGATCGCTGCCTATTAACGCTGGTTAACAAATCTCCACATAACAGTCACAAAAGTCTCCAGTGCATTTATGCGCTATCGCTAAACTTTCCATCAGGAAAAAGGTTTCATACCGGAGCCGATGTTTAGCGGAGCTTAAATCATGAGCATTTCAAGAAGAAATTTTCTCAAAACCACGGTCGCCACGGCCATCGCAGCCAATGGCTTGACCTGGTTCAGCGCGAGTGAAGTTTTCGGTGCCGATACCGTGGTCATTCCCAGCGCCAGTCACTGGGGCCCGTTCAAGGCGGTAGTCAAGAAGGGGGTTCTGATTGGCGTCCAGCCGCTGACAGACATCGACGCGACGCCGACCAGGATGCTGACCGAAGGCTTGCTCGGCCGCGTGTATCACAAGACCCGGGTCAAGTACCCGATGGTGCGCAAGTCCTATCTGGCCAATCCGGGCGGCGACACCAAGCCCCATCTGCGCGGCAAGGAGCCGTTCGTTCGCGTCACATGGGATGAAATTCTGGCCATCACTGCCAACGCTGTCCTGACTACCGCCAAGAAACATGGCAACGAGGCGTTGTTCAGCAGTTCCTACGGCGGCTGGTCGCATGCCGGCCTGCTGCGCCCGCAAGTCCTGCAAGGCCGTCTGTTCGGCCTGATCGGCGGCCATTCGGTGACCACCGGCGACTATTCCGGCGGCGCGTCTCAAGTCAGCCTGCCGCACATCATCGGCGACATGGAAGTGTATTCGCCGCAGACGGCCTGGCAAGTCATTGCCGACCATACCGAGGTAATGGTCTGGATCGGCTGCGACCCGTGGAAGAACAATCGTGTCGAATACATGGTCGCCGACCACCAGATGTTTCCGCATTGGAAGCAGATCAAAGAGAAGGGCGTCAAGTTCATTTCGATCAACCCGCAATACACGACTACCGACGTGGCACTCGGGTCGGAATGGGTGAAGATCGTTCCCAATACAGATGCCGCCCTGTTCCTGGCGATGTCTTACCATGTCTACACCACCGGCAAGTTCGACCGAGCCTACGTGGCCAAGTATACGGTCGGCTTCGACAAATTCCTGCCCTACCTGCTCGGTAAGGATGCCGACGGCACGCCGCCGAAAACCCCGGAATGGGCCGCGGCGATCACCGGCATCCCGGCTCAAAAAATCGTCGAAATGGCGAACCTATTTGCCAGCAAACGCACCCAGTTTGCCGGTGCATGGTCGCTCCAGCGCGCGCACCATGGTGAAATGTCGCACTGGGCGATCATCAACTTTGCCGCCATGCTCGGCAAGATCGGCAAACCAGGAGAGGGTGTTGGCTTTAGCTGGCACTACGGCTGCGGCGGCATGCCGCAATCAAACAAGGTGATGCCGGTCGGTCTTTCGCAGGGCCGCAACCCGATCAAGGCGCGTTGCCCGGCCTCGCGCATCAGCGAAATGTTATTCAACCCCGGCAAAAAATATACACGCGACGGCGCTGTGCATACCTATCCGAATGCCAAGCTGATCTACAACTCCGGCAATAATTTCATGTCGCACCAACAGGACACCAACGAGTTGCTGCGCGCCATGAACAAGCAAGTCGACACCGTTATCTGCCAGGACCCCTGGTGGTGCGCCTCGTCGCGTTTTTCCGATATCGTCCTGCCGGCCACATCGGCGCTGGAGCGCAACGACATCGGCTCCGGCGGCACCTACAGCAATGACAAGATTTACGCGATGCGCCAGGTGATCGAGCCATTCGGCGAGAGCCTGGATGACTTCGAAATTTTCAGCCGCCTGGGTGGTTTGATGGGCGTCGGCTACCAGTTCACCGAAGGCCTGACAGTGATGGAAATCTTGAAGAACTCATACGCGCGGACCGATGCCAAGGTACCTTTCGATGAATTCTGGAAAAATGGCATCGTCAAGCTGGAAGTGCCGGAACACATGAACCGATGGGTGCGTCATGGTGATTTCTATACTGATCCGGTCAAGAAGCCGCTGCACACCAAGTCCGGCAAAATCGAGCTGTATTGCGAGGAAATCGACAGCTTCAAGATCAAGGATTGCCCGCCGATTCCAAAATTTCTCGAGCCTGCCGAATATCTGGGCAATGCCAAACCGGGGCAAGTGCACGTGGTCAGCCCGCATCCGTTCAATCGCTTGCATTCGCAAATGGCCAACGCCGATCTGCGCAAAGAACAGAATGTCCATGGCCGCCAACACGTACGCATCAGTATCGAGGATGCCGCCGCCAACGGCATCAAGGACGGCGATCTGGTCGAGCTTTACAATGGCCGTGGCGCCCTCATCGCCGGCGCGCAAGTAACCGACCAAATCATGAAGGGCGTGGTCAGCCTGGAAGAAGGCAACTGGGTGCAGTTCGACTCGCGGGGCCGCTGCAATAGCGGGGCCATCAATGTCATCACGACTAGCATTGCATCGAGCGGCTTGAGCCAGGCCACCAGCGCCAATACCTGCATCGCCAGTCTGAAAAAATGCACCGATGCCGAATCGGAGAACCGGGCTTTCGAGCCGCCGGTCATCGAGCAAAGCGGCAAACTGGGGTTGGATGTCGCATCGATGAAGCTCATTGAACGCGCCGCTGAACTCAAGGGTACGACGACGGCCAGCATGTCTGTGGGCGAGAAGCTGTTCTATGAGCGCTGCACCCTCTGTCACGTGCCGCGGGAACCGGGCGACTATACACAGAAACAGTGGCTCGGCATTACCCAGAGTATGTTCCCGCGTGCCGGCCTGAACGATACGGAAAAAGCAACGGTGTTGAAGTTCCTGAAGGCCAATGCGAAGGATGCCGCGGCACTGTAAGTCACTGGTGTTACGCATGTTTTATGGTTGAAAAAATGTCCGCGAAATACACGAAGGACACGAAAAAATAGGGAAAATGCAAGTCGCGTAGTTTCATCACGTATCAAGCACGGCTTGGGTAACTCCTTATGCTGGCTATAGTATATTTAATTCTCGCAATTAATATATGCGGCAAATGCCATGAAAATGGCGATACTCCTTATTTTTTAGAATAATTTCGGATCGCGAGGCCGGTTTGTGTTTTTCTCGTTTTTCGTGTGCAAGTGCGTAGCGTCAGTAAGCCATTGGATCGCAATTGTTTTATTTAACTATCACCACATAGAACGGAGCAAGAAAATGAAAGCTGTTTATGTTGCCATGATGGCCATCGCCGGCATCGTCATGACCGGTCAAGCGCAAGCCGACGAAGCTTTGGCCAGGAGCAAGAATTGCATGGGCTGCCATGCTATCGACAAGAAGTTGGTTGGTCCTGCCTTCAAGGATGTCGCTGCCAAATACAAGGACGACAAGCAAGCTGTCGCCCTGCTGGCTGCCAAGATCAAAGCCGGTGGCAAAGGGAACTGGGGCCCGATCCCGATGCCGCCTAACAACGTAACGGAAGATGAGGCGCACAAGCTTGCAGCTTGGGTCATGACCCAGAAGTAATCTTGTGCATTTGGTAAATAAAGCCGAGCCTGCGCCGGCTTTATTGGTTCAGAGCGAGCCTGGCTGTGAAGTCAGGCTCGCGTGCTGCTTCTACAGAGGTGGTCAGCGTCATCGCCAGTCTTGCAGCATTCTTTGCGTGGCGCGTATCCAAATTGGATATTCGTAGCACAGCGGCTTCCACCACCCCGTTATTTTTGCGAGGTAATCAATCGCCAAAATAATTCCTCCGCAGGCATATCATCGCTACCGAAATGCCTCGCTGGGTTGGTGTAAAACACGGCATGTGCCATGAACTACGCTACAAGCGATATCAGGCTCTGAACGTTGAGCAACCTTTATATTTATGATCGCTCGGTCATATCAAACTTGCGTTTGAGCGGCGAGGTTGCGCTGGTAGTAACCGGCCCGGAAAAACTGCCGCCGCTCCGTAAGGTCGGGTGTTATTTCGGAACGTAGCGAAATTGGGGAGTGAAGGTCGGGGGCGTGATCGAATCTTCGAGATTGAGGTTCTTGATGTTTTCAGCATCAATCACCCTGATGACAGGTCCCAGGTGCTTGATATAGGTTCGTCCCTCCAGAAGATTCACGGCCTGTGCGATGGAAAGCCGGCCCTGCAGCACTGGCGAATCGGAAGGTGCAGCGAGAATCCTGCCGCGGAGAATGCCCCGATAGACGCCTGGTGTGAAGTACGTAGAGATAATGGCCGTTTTTTCTTGAATTCCCCGCTCGCGCAGTACGCTGATCGCAGCTTCCGCCATCAGCGCATTACCCACTAAATAGCGCACCTTGGGATGATTGTCGAGAGCGCTCTGCACCAGATTGCGCTGCACGGCCTTGTCGGTATCGCCCCAACCGATGGTGGCAATGACTATCCGGCTGTTGCGGATCGCCGCGCGGAAGCCGCGATCGACAAAAGGCACCCAACCGGAATCACGTGGACCAGGAAACCAGGCGATCGGTATCGGCGGGCCGTCCGGTGGATTGCGAGCCACCAGATATTCACCGATCAAGCGGCCCATGTCATACCAGGAAACCCCGACCTTGGCACTGATGCCGTCATTGGCAATGTCGTTGATGGTTGCCAGCACCGGCATCCGGCGACTGGTCTCTTTTACCAGATTCGACAGGCCATCGAACGAGACGGTGCCGAGGATCAAGGCATCGGTACCGCGCATCGCAGTACATTCCTGAATTTGGTCGCGCTGGCGCTGCAGATTGGTATAGCCGCCTGCTTCCAGAAAGCGCACCCCGACGCCGAGCCGCCGGGCTTCCTCTACCATCCCGTAATTGACGCCTAGCCAGTAAGCATCTTTGAGGTGGGGGAAAACAATACACAGGGACCAGTGCTTGCGTGCGGGCAAGGCTTCCGAATGCGGGATGATGGTGGCGTGCCTGCCATAGGCGAACGGAGGATCCCAGCGCACCACTTCGGCAGCGACGGCGCGCATTCCTGGCGACAAAATTGCCACGATAAGCGCGACACCAGCTGCAAGAGCCATAAGCCATTTGTTGAATGTTTCTTGCATGGGACAGATTTCGATCTTGAATTGACGCCAGAAAGTAATCTCGAAATCAGGCTGCCGTTGGCGTGGCAATAATTGCCAGACTGTTTCTGGTAGCGCAAAATGGTAACTTAATCGACATGCAGGGACAACATTATTTTTACGCGTTTTTCTGGCCATGCGATGCTCAATAGACTCAGACGCTTGGAGTTGCGGTTCGGGCTGATCGGAAAGGTGCTCCTGGTTTTTGGAGCGGCGGCGCTACTGACTGTGGTCATCGCGGTTATGGCTTGGCTGAGTTTTCATCAAGTCGTTTCCAGCCAGAAAACGATTATCAATGAAGCCATTCCTGCCATGGATGCGGTGCAGGATTTGGCGCGCAGCAATACGCGCATTATTGCTCTGATGCAGCAACTTGGCCTAGCAACAAGCGTTCCAGAAGCGCAGCGTATGCAGACTGCACTTGTTGGGCAACTGACCCACGTGCGTATTCAATTGGACAGGCTGGACCAGCATAAATTCACCCCGGTACTCAGCAGCGCCGCACACGCGACCGTGACAGCCATTGACGACAATCTCCGGCTGCAGTCCAGAAAAATTATTGAGCGCCTGGCGCTTGAGCAACATGAGAAAGCTGAGATCATCCTTCAACGACAGGCGGCTCTGAGTCTGATAACCCTGTCCGAATCCCTCGTTGCCAATACGTCGGCAGCCACCACCGCAACCATTGCCAACATTTATCCGATGATTGAGGGAGGGCGCGCGCGCAACCAGATTTTTGAGACTCTCGACCGACTCATTGAGGTCAATGTCGATTCGATGGAGCGCATGTCCGAACTCCAGCTCACGTGTTTCAATCTCAAAACCTTGCTGGAACGGCTGGAGAGCGAAGAGGATTCCCGCACCATCGGGGCTTTGCGCTCAAGATTTTCCGACAATCTGACCACGCTCAAGCGCCGCATCCAGGACATCCATGATCCCGACCGGAAACTGAGCGGCCTGCATCATTACCAGATATTGACAGCGGCAATGGAAGCGGGCGGCCTGTTTGACATGCGTCGCCAAGAACTAGAACTGATGGCGTCCATTCTACGGCTGCGCGGGCAGAGCGGAGTACTGGCCTCGCAATTGAATGAACAGGCCAGCCTGCTGGTTGCAGCCGGCGGCAAGGCGATCGACACCGCCGGCAATCAGTCCAGGCGCGCAGTGGATCGCGGATTGACAGGATTTCTCGCGGTGGCCGCCTTGCTCCTCATTGCCCTTGTCGCCACTTTATGGGTTCTATTTCGCTATCACGTCCTCGGCCGCCTGCAAGGGATGGAAGCCGCTGTTCGCGCTCTCGGCAGCGGAAATTATGAAGTCCATATCACCACTGCCGGCAACGACCCGCTGGCGCCGCTGGGCCGTGCCCTTGAGCAGTTTCGAGAAAATGCACGTGAGCGCCGACGGCTTGAGGATGCGTTGCTGCTACACCAGCAAGTTCTTGAGGAGCAAGTCACGGCGCGCACTGCTGAACTCAAGCAAAGCAATACGCTGCTCGAACACGAAGTTGCTGAACACGCTGTGGCGCGGCAGCAAGCCGAAGCAGCCAACAATGCCAAGGCCATTTTCATGGCGACATTGAGCCACGAGTTGCGCACTCCCCTGAGCGGCGTCAGCGGCACCGTGCAACTCTTGCGCGACACCGGTCTCGATGCGCGGCAACTGGAATACGCCAGGATGATCGCCTATGCGAATACGACGCTGCTGGAAATTCTGGAAGATATGCTCAGCTTCTCGCGCATAGAAGCCGGCAAGCTTGATTTCGAGTGTGTGCCTTTCGATTTGCTGGGAACTATAGACGATATGCTGTCACTGCAATCGATTCCGGTTCGGGGTAAAGGCATCGCCCTGATCCGGGATGTCGAGGAAACCGTACCGGCAATCATCGTCGGCGACCGGCGCAAGCTCAATCAGATTCTGCTCAATATCATCGGTAATGCGATCAAGTTCACCGATGAGGGATCGATAACCGTTTCGGTCCGTGGCAATGTCAATCGGTCCGGGCCGCTCACCCGGCTGACCTTTGCGGTCGCGGATACCGGCATCGGCATTCCGGCAGACCAATGCGAGGAAGTTTTCATGCCCTTCGTTCAGGTGGAGGATACCACCCACCGTCGCCATGACGGAACCGGGCTGGGGCTGGCCATTTGCCGCCGACTGGTGGAAGCGATGGGCGGCCGGATCGGCTTGCAGAGCCGCATTAACGAAGGCACCTGCGTCAGTTTCGATCTGGATTTCGCCACAGCATCGAGTCTTCCCGCGCTTCCGTTCGAAAGATGCGCGGAGGCGATATCGGGCGCGGAGCGTCCGCTCACGGTACTAGTGGTGGAGGATGATGAAATCAATCGCCTGGTATGCACGCGCTACCTGGAATCCCTTGGTCACCGCCCTTTGGTAGCAGTTAATGGAGAGCAAGCCTTGCTCTTGCTGCAACAGCAAACATCAGCCGTTGATGCCATCCTCATGGACATCAGTTTGCCCGGCGCTTCCGGCTTGGAAGTGGCGCAGCAAATTCGAGGACTTGACGACCCGCGCTGGAAACGGGTGCCAGTCATCGTCATGTCAGCCCATGTGTCCGGCGGTGCCACGGAACAGTATCTGATGGCGGGAATGGCCGCTTTTCTGAGTAAACCTTTTACGGTGGCAATCCTGGGCAGAGCCCTGAATGCGGCGACTGCGCAGACTGCCGGCAATGCTTGGCCGGAATACATGCGTAAGGAACTGGGGACGAGCGGCATCACGCAGACCGAATCACTGCTTGATAAGCCCTATCTTGAGGTTGAAATTGAAACCTTGGGCGCCGGCACACTTTTTCAACTGCTGGACATGTTTTGCAGCGGCCTCGACTCCGCCTTCATCGAACTGGGCGAAGCGGCAAGACAGGGAAACTGGGACGCTCTGCGCAAACGCGCGCACCGCTTGCGGGGCGCAGCCGGGAATATCGGCATGGCACAGGTCATCGAGCAAGCGCGGCAGCTGGAATTAATCGTGGCACAGACAAGCGTCGATTCCACAATTGTTGGCGGGCTCCTTGAGAGCCTTGAAAATATCTGTCACAGCAGCTGCGACGCGCTTCATCAGAAATTATCCGCCATCTACAATCATTCCAGAACATGACGTCGCCTGCGGCGAGAGCTTGCCGGCGGGCTGACTGGAGGCTGGCGCAGTATCAGGCTTGGGCAGTTACAGCGGACTGGCGTCGGTGATCAGCACATAGCCCTCGCTGCGCACAGTGGTGATCAGTTCGGGGTTTCTGGGATCGTCTTCGAGCTTTTCCCGCAATCTTGAAATAAGCACATCAATCGTCCGGTCCGTCGGGTCCCAGGCCCGGCGACTGACGTTGTGCATCAGGCGATCACGACTCAGCACCACTCCCGGATGGCGCGCCAAAGTCGCGAGCAATTCAAATTCACCGTGAGTAAGGGTTTCTTTTTTGCCGTCCTTGTCCGTCAGGCGGCGATGTGTGATGTCGAAAATCCAGCGGCCAAAAATACATATATTGTCCTTGACTTGCGGGCGACGATTGCGGATTCCACGCAGAACGATCTTTACCCGTGCCAGCAATTCCCGGGAGTTGAACGGTTTGGTCACGTAGTCGTGCGCTCCCGATTCGAGACCGACAATTTTGTCAATATCATCGGTGCGCCCGCTCACCAGAATGATGCCCAGATTTTCATCATGGGCCCGTAACTCACGGGCAAGCTCAAGGCCATCTTTCCCAGGTAGGCCAACGTCAAGCAAAACGATAACTACGGGCTCGGAATGCAGAATGCGCCACATCTCCTTGCCGTTCGTGGCTATATGAACAGCATATCCCTGACTTGCGAAATAGGTCTTCAGGCGAGCACAAGTGATCGGATCATCATCGACAACGAGAAGCTGGATAGGGGTGTCGTCCATTAATTCAACACTTGATTTATCTTGGTTACATTCCCGTTTTCAGTCAGGAAGGTCAGGCGAAAAAATGAGATTGTAGCAGCACTAGTGTCCGGTTAAAAACTGAACAAATTCAATTGGTTAGAAAAAATGTTCTGCTTTGAGGTGATGCTGTTGCCCGCAAAGGCTTGCTGTAGCTGGGTTTTCTCGAAAACGGACACCGATACTATCTGTAGCGACGTGTAGAGCGAAGCGTCCAGATCGAGTTTCTTTTGACGATCGCCACCAAGACATAAACCGACACGGCAACCCAGATTTGCGTTTTAACCGCGTTCTGTGATGTGCCATAAGACTGTTTGATACGAGGATGCTGCTTGATCCATTTGAAGAATAATTCCACTTGCCAGCGGCTCTTGTAAAGAGCGCAGATGGTCAGTGCGGGCAATTGGAAATCGTTGGTCAGGAACACCAACGTCTTGCCCGATTCCGGGTCTATGAAGCGGATGCGCCGCAGATGAGATGGGTAATCCTTCGACGCTTTCACACCGGTCAATGCAAGATTCATGTGGTTACCTATCGGGTACGGAATGTTGTCAACTGTGCGCTCCGGCATGCATGCGACGCCCGCGGCCTGCCGCCGGCCGGCGCCAGCGGACGCCCTGGCGCCAACCCTTCTGGTCGAGTTGCAACGCAATGCGATTTGCTATTTGCACTATTGAAAAGTTGTTTCGAACAAATCTTTGTTTCGCAGTAAAGAATTAATTATTTAGCAATGTTTCAATGAGGCTCGTGTTACGAAGATAACCGTGCACGCATTGTGGTTCGTCCGCGCAAAAAACCATTTTTAGGGAGACGATAATGAACAATCCAAACATCAGACTATTGGCAGTTGCCACCATCAGCGCCTTATTGCTTGCCGCCTGCGGTGGAGGTTCGTCCAGTGCGACGCCAACTATAGCTTCAACTTTAAATCCAACGCCAACGCCAACTACACCTACAACTTTAGCTTCAACGCCAACGCCAACGCCGTCCCCAGCTACAACCTCAACCTCAACTACAACGCCAACTACAGCTTCAACGCCAACTACAGCTTCAACGCCAACGCCAACGCCAGTTATCCCGGTAACAGAACCCGACAGTGCTATTTCCAATGTGTTTGAAGGGCAAAACGATTCAAGCCAGCCCGTCACGGCGTTACTGCTGGAAGACGGCTCTTATTTCATCGTGTATTCAAACGCAGCAGCGCCGCAGGCAGTACTGGGCGCCATCGTTGGAACCGGCACTTTGAGCGGCGGCAGTTTTGCGTCAAGCAACGGGCTGGATCTCAATCTGGTTGGCACCGCCGCACAAACACCGCAGGCGGTGACGCTTTCGGCGAGTTATAACCAGCAGCAATCATTCGATGGCAGCTTGAACTACACACCGAGCGGCAAGGCGGCGGCCTTCACGAGCGCTTATAACAACGCCTACGCTACCCTGCCGGATATGGCTGCATTGGCCGGGGTTTACAGCGGAAGCATTGCAACCAAAGATCTGAGCGAAGACATTATCCTGACGATCGCCCAGGACGGGACATTGAGCGGTGCATTGAACTGTGGCTGCACAGTCAATGCGCTGCTGGCGCCGCGCAAGGATGGAATGGCGTATGTCGCGAATCTCTCGATGGTGGGTGGCAATCACTTGCTGAGCAATAAAGAAGTCGCCGGAAATGTGTATCTGGACGCGCTCCGCAAGCGTCTGTATATAGTTGGCAACATCGTCGGTAGCAGCGACGGAGCGATATTTGTCGGTACCAAGCCCTGAATCTGCTTGAATCTGGCTCTGCGGTAACTTGCGTCCTCCGCCCAGCAATGCGCGGAGGACGCGTCAATTTCTCACTGCGAGATTGCGCCCGGCCTGCATCGGAGAACGCGCTTGCCGCCCTGTTAGTCAAATCGCAAGACCACCTGGCCAAAATGCGAAGGCAGCATGGTTTGCTTGACGGCATGGCCCCTGATGCGTTTTACTACAGGATTCTGCCTATGCTATGTTGCGCAAGAACATGGACTTTACGTATAAATCCTGTTTGCAGAATATTGTTATTTACCGATGTTGATGAGATGGAGTCGGAAAAGAGAAATGATAAAAAGAGACATAAAGCCATTGGTGATGACGGCTTTTATTGTGGTCGTGATCGTCCTCGGCTTGTTGGCCAGTGTGGCTTGGTACACCAACAAGAAATTGGTTGAGGCCACGGATCTGGTGACGCACACGCTCGAAGTGCTGACCACGCTTGAAAAAATCACCAGTGAACTGGCGCAAGCCGAATCAGCACATCGTGGTTATTTTCTGCTGCGCGCACCCAATTTACTGACCGAACGTGAAGAGGCATTAGATGCGGCCCGTGCCGGCATCCTGGCAATCGAACAGCTCACGACAGATAATTTAGAGCAAAGACGCCATATCGTTTTGCTGCATGACTTGTTTTTACAGCGCATCGCCGCTTTCGCCGAAACGCAGGGAATCTCGGATTCCAAGGACACGGTAGCCAGGGCTGCCTATTTCGCTAAAGGCGCCTTTTTGTCGGAGCAGCTGCAGGACGTTGCCGACAAAATAAAGATAGAGGAGAGATGGCTGCTGGGGGTTCGCAACGCAGACGAAACATTGCGGGTCCAGCTGGCCCGGGGCAGTTTTATTTTGCTCATGGCAGCCCTTCTAATCGTCTTGTTATTTTTGGCCCGACGCATCCATAGGGACATCGGGCGGCAAGAACAAGCAGGCGTGGCATTGCGAATCGCGCACGACGAACTTGAAACCAGAGTGCAGCAGCGCACTGTGGCGTTGGAAACAGCCAATGTGTTCTTGAACCTGGAAGTTGCCGAGCACGAAAAGGCAGAAAGGGCGCTTCAGGAATCGCAATATTTGCTGCACCAACTGGCCGCCTATCAAGAGTCAATCAAGGAAGACGAGCGCAAGCGGATCGCCAGAGAAATCCACGATGAATTAGGGCAGCGTTTGCTGGTGCTTCGCATCGACGTCACGCTACTCCAAACCAAGGCCTTAGCGCCGCACGCGAACTTCCCTGAAAAGGTCAGCGCCGTCCTGGAGGACATCGGCGCCATCATGCGCAGCGTGCGAGCAATCATCAATGACCTGCGTCCTGCGGTGCTCGACCTGGGTTTGCACGCCTCGATCGAATGGCAACTCCAGCAGTTTCAGCTTCGAACCGGCATTGAGTGCGTGCTTGCGCCGGACAGTCAGGATGTTGAATTGACAGACAGCGGCGCTACCTCCCTGTTCAGAATATTGCAAGAGTCATTGACGAATGTGAGTCGTCATTCCCAGGCTACGCGTGTGGTGGTTGAACTGCATGCCGATGAGGACAATGTGCTGATGACGGTGTCGGATAACGGGGTAGGAACCGCTTCCGGCTACAACGCCAAGAAGAATTCGTTTGGCCTGTTGGGAATGACAGAACGCATCAGCAGGCTAGGGGGCCGGGTTGAGATTGTCACTGCGCAAGGCAGTGGCTTTAAGGTTACGGTATCGATACCAAACCAAGTTGGGGTCGTCTCTGAACGATCCTGACTGCGTCCCTTTTTGAAGAATCTGTCTTGGCCGGTTTGAGCCTGCCTGGCTGCGGCAGGCGCGCCGAAATGTGGAATGGGATGGTCTTCAAACAGGCACACAGTATACTGCCTTCTTTTTTGAGGCTACGGCCTACCCTCTAAGGACAACATCATGAGCGTTCTACCCCCATGCCCAAAATGCAATTCCGAATTCACGTATGAAGATGGCGGCCTGTATATTTGCCCCGAGTGCGCCCATGAGTGGAGTGCAGACGCCGCCACCGAGCCGACGGAAGAAGGCGGCAAGGTCTACCGCGATTCCGCCGGCAATGTGTTGCAGGACGGCGATACAGTCTCCATCATCAAGGACTTGAAATTGAAAGGCTCGGCTGGGACGATCAAGATCGGCACCAAGATCAAGAACATTCGCCTGGTCGATAGCGATCACGACATCGACTGCAAAATTGACGGCTTTGGCGCCATGAGTCTGAAATCGGAGTTTGTTAAAAAAGTCTGATTTTGCTTGTAAACTGAGGTGGTTTCTGTAGGTGCGGCTTTAGCTGCGCCGTTAAGAATTCGCCCCAATCCAGGCGCTCGCATCTGCCGAAGATGTTTCTCCATCAGCTTAAGTCGCCGCCGGTATCCACGCTCCATTTGCAGATGGAAGCCGAAGTTCTGATGCAGGGCTTCGGCGCAGACTACCCAATTGTTTTAAGTGATTATTTGCAAAAATTCCTGTGACTGCAAATATACTGGATAACGTATATTTTATTACCGCATATAAATAATGCGGTAAATAGCATGTTTATCGGCATACTCCCGCATAAATTATCAATCAAATGACCAGGTATAAAACAGGGCGGGCACGGTGCTGGTGCCGGTTTCGGCTTGCAGCGCTGCGCCTTGTTTTTGGTCGCGCCGCGCTACAAAAGGCGACCTTCGCCTTCAGGCAAAAAGCCGCCATTTACGGCGTAATCCCTCTAGCGTAGATCGATGCTGCCGAAAAAAAAGGAGACGGCCATTGCCGTCTCCTTGGTCACAACGATGGTGCTCCTGGCGGCTTTACGGAGCCGGCTGCGTGATCGCGTTCTTTTGGAGAGTGACCGCAGTTTGTGCAAACAGCCTGCCGTTCACTGACGCGCCCGTATTCACGGCCGCCAGCGTTTTCCCCATCAGGACGCCCTCGAAGTGCGCGGTCGTTCCAATGGACGCATTGTCAGCGACCTGCCAGAAGATGTTCTTGGCTAGCGCGCCTCCGGCCAGGGTTATCCGCGTTGCGCTGGCCTGTTTCAGCTGTCCCGCCACCTGGAAAATCCAGATGTCATTCGGGCCGCCAGAGAGGGTAACGTCGGTGCTAATCAAGAGATCGGTACCCCATTTGTACAGCCCGGGAACCAAAGTGAGGCCGCCAATTTCGCCGGCGCCCAGTTCATTAACGTCGGGCAATACGCGTCCCTCGGCGTTGCTGTACGCGGTTTGCATGTCGCCCACTGCCGCAGTCAGGGTGGTGGCATCATTTATCGCGCAAGGCAGCGGACCGGACGCATCGACGACGTAAATTTTCCCCGCCACTTCCCCGCATGTGAGAAGAAGAGCAGCGCCGGTGATGGGACTAGTTCCCACGTCTCCGGTAATGGCAGAGGCATACACGTCGGTGACTCCGGTTTTGCTCAGAATCGCGAAAGTGCCGGCGGTGCCGAGGTTTACTGGCGCATGGGCGGTAAAGGGAATGGCTCTGGTGGTAAAGCTCCAGACAACAGGATTGCCGATGGCAGCGCCGCCGGCGCTCTTGGCCATTGTGGTCAGCGTGGCGGTATAACTGGTGTTCGGCGTCAGAGCGGACGCGCTAGGCGTAAAGGCGGCTGCCGTGTTTTCGGCATTCAGGGCGACGGTGCCGGGTACGTTGTTGCCGGTGGTTTCCTTGAGCGTGAACGTGGTCAGGGCGCCGGGCAGGAACGAATTGATCGTTGCCGGGTCCATCGACTGGTTGAAGGTGGCGGTGATTACCGTGCCGGTCAAGTTGCCGCCGATATTGGTGCTGGTCGAGGCATTCGTGGTGCCGTTACTCGGGCTGGTTTGCGTCACCTTGGGCGCGCCTGTAACAACAGCCGTGCTCGCTAGCAAGCTTGCGTTTGCCTGAGACCCACCGTCCCCCGCTCCGCCGCACCCGGCCACAAAAGCAGGTAGCAGTAATGCCATGCACCACGCCCGTGGTTTGGATAAATTTGCGAATCTGTTCATTTTCTGTCTTTCTTCATTGGCGCCCGCAGTTGCGGGTGGTGGGTTGATCTATTGCGGGTGCGAACCATACATGTGCGGCATCAAGATTTCTTCGTCGCCTGCCTGTCACGCGCGCGGCACCTACCAGATCGAGATCATTTTGTCAAGACTCTCTTGATATTCGTCAATGTTAAGCTATTTATGAAAACTTGAATGGGGGAAATTGCGGATGTTCCGCAAAACAACAAACAAAAAGAGTTTTCCGATATGGAAATGGCAATAACAGCGCTAGAGCAGCGCGGGTTTCACCCGTCCTACTTGGCTGCTCTATCTCCAATCGGTGCAATTCCAGGACCGTTAACGGTGTGCAAGATATGCGCCGAACAACGAATTTCGGTAGGTGGGTCAGTTTGGCATTTACGCCAACAAACTTAAAATCATTGTCCGGAGTGCAACAAGGGCGATGCAGAGATGTGGCCAAGCTGACGGCGTCAAAGGTCAAGCTGCGCGTGAAAATTTGATGCATTCTGGCGCGTAGGAAGTTATTGAATGCATAGCCAGCATCTGGCGCAATTTCGTGCGACCGGCAGCAGCGCAGGCCGTCAAGCGGTTCGGCGCGCTACAAAGAATTGAGATTGCGGATGAGCACATAAACACAGGTGCCCACCACAATGCTCAACAGCGCATTCCTGCTCCGCCATTGCAAAAGCACCACCAAGGCGACTGCCAACAATTCTGGCCATGGGCCTGACGCATGCTCAAGGGCGGCACTTGTACCGGAGTGCACCAACAAAAGCGTCATGATCGCCAAGGGTAAAAACTCCCCCAAACGTTGCACTATCGGATGTTTTTTCAGCCATTGGGCGGCCAGGAAAGGGAGCGCTCGCAGGGCAAACGTAACCAGTCCCATGGCAGCAATCACCACGATCACATACTTGCTTTCAATCATTGTCCACCTCCTTGGCCGTGACAGCTTTGGGTTGCCAGAGCATTCCGGCGACTATGCTCAGTGCGATGGAAATCACCAGTGCGTGTTTGGCTGCCAGGAAATAGGCCACGGTGTATGCAGTCAGAGCAACCCATAATGGAACAGGGCTTTTTTTCGTTCGCCACTGCTCAACGGTGAGTACGGCAAACAGAGCCGCCAAAACAAAGTCGAGGCCAACCAGAGTAATTTGTGCCTGGGCGCCGATTACCGCACCGATAGTAGTGCCCAATACCCACCAAAAATGATTAAGCAAAGCAACCAAAGCCATTTTTTTGTCGCTTGTGGTCTCAGGTATCGTTGTAAGGACCGAATATGTCTCGTCGGTCAGCGCAAAAATCATGTACCAGCGGAGCAACTTTTTTTGGGGTAATTTGTTCAGCAAGGACAGACCATAAAACATATGCCGCAGATTCACGATCAATGTAGCCAGAGCAATCGTACCCACGGAAAGCCCGGCTGCGAGCATCGGAATCATCATGTACTGCGCAGCGCCCGCGAATACAAACAGGCTAGCCAGGACGGCCAGCCACCATTCAGCGCCGGCCTGGACAAACAGAAATCCAAAAACCGTGCCAAGCGGGATATAACCCATCGCAACGGGAGCAGTCAGCGATAGCACTGAAAGGCGATTGATGATGGGGGCGTTTGCTGAGAGGTTTTGATGTGTCATGAAGGAAAAACTGAAGCAGGCAGGGGTAAATTGTAACAGGGCAATCTATGGCTTGGCTCTGCCTGTCCTGCAGAAGTCAGTTGCATGTGAATCGCCCCGAAGCGGGCAAATGTCCCCTGATCGCCAATGTCCTCAGTTCGTCTGTAGCGGACTCCGTCAGCCAAGGATGCCAGACCGTAAGGCGCAATTCGTAGGGTGCAATAAGCGCAGCGCATTGCGCCGCATGTTCCACATATACCTACAAGTGTATTTTTTAATATTGCATGTAAAACATGCGGAAAAATGCCTGTTCTAAGTGATACTCCACTTTTTTTGCAAAATCATGAAGGCTGTATGGCGCAACTCCTAATCCTTGCGCTGCCAGCATGCGGCGCAATACGCTGCGCTTATTGACGCCCTACGGTTAGGTGTTACGGCCTTGGTTTTTGCCGATTTGACTCGTTCCCAGAAGCATCCAGAACCGACCAAATAGCAGACATTTTCCGAGTACGATGCAAGCGCTGCATCGGCGATGATAAGAGGCCAAATCTGCATCCATTGCAACAATACAGATTTGTCCCCTCAACTACTGATTACTCAAATCACACCAGCGCCATGCGCTTGCTGATCGGCGTGGTAGCTTGAGCGCACCATCGCGCCGACGGCGGCGTGGTCGAAACCCATCTTGTAGGCTTCCTGCTCGAACATCTTGAAAACGTCCGGATGCACGTAGCGGCGCACCGGCAAGTGGTCGCCGGACGGCATCAGGTACTGGCCGATGGTCAGCATGTTGACGTTGTGCTCGCGCAGATCTCGCATCACTTGCAGGATTTCTTCGTCGGTTTCGCCCAGACCTACCATGATGCCGGATTTGGTCGGAATGTTCGGGTGCTGCTCCTTGAATTGCTTGAGCAAGTTCAGCGAGTGTTGATAATCCGAGCCGGGGCGGGCTTCCTTGTACAGGCGCGGCGCGGTTTCCAGGTTGTGGTTCATCACGTCCGGCGGCATGTCCTTGAAAATTTCCAGTGCGCGCTCCAGGCGGCCGCGGAAGTCGGGCACCAGCACTTCGATGCGGGTGTTGGGCGCCAGTTCGCGAATCTTGCGGATGCAGTCGGCAAAATGGCCGGCGCCGCCGTCGCGCAGATCGTCGCGGTCGACCGAGGTGATGACGACGTACTTGAGCTTCAGTGCAGCGATGGTTTTGGCCAGTTTTTCCGGCTCGGCGGCGTCCAGCGCGTCCGGGCGGCCGTGGCCGACGTCGCAAAACGGGCAGCGCCGGGTGCATTTGTCGCCCATGATCATGAAGGTTGCGGTGCCCTTGCCGAAGCATTCGCCGATGTTCGGGCAGGAGGCTTCTTCGCACACCGTGACCAGATTGTTTTCGCGCAGGATGTCCTTGATTTCGTAGAAGCGGGTGGTGGGCGAACCCGCCCTGACCCGAATCCAGTCCGGCTTCTTGAGCCGCTCGGCAGGGATGATCTTGATCGGGATGCGGGCGGTTTTATCCGCGCCTTTTTGCTTGTCGCTCGGGTTGTAGGCGGATGAGGCGAGCGGTAGCGGTAGCTTGGTTTCAGAAGTCATTGCATGTCCTGGTGGCAATTAATGCAGCAGAGTTTTCGCTGTGCGCTGCGGTGCTAGGTTGAGCGGGTAAGATTTTTAATCAGTGCGTGCGCCAGCGCAGACTGCACCTCCGGCAACGGTATATGCGCACCTTGCGAGCACATATCGACCGTTTGCAGGCCGGCGTAACCGCAGGGATTGATCCACGAAAACGGCGTCAAATCCATCGCCACATTCAGCGCTACGCCGTGATAGGTGCAACCGTTGGCGCGGATCTTGAGGCCGAGGGCGGCGATTTTTGCGCCGGCCGAGGCGCCGTTCGCCATATAAATTCCGGGCGCGCCTGGCTTGCGTTCACCGGCCAGATTATACGCGGCGAGTACCTCGATGACCGACTGCTCGATGGCGCGCACGAACTCGCGCGGGAACATGCGCGCACCCGAGTGGCGGCGCAAATCCATCAGCAGGTAAATCACCACTTGGCCCGGTCCGTGATAAGTGACTTCGCCGCCGCGATCGGTTTCCACAATCGGGATGCCGTGCGCATCGAGCACGTGGGCGCGGTCGGCGGCAAGGCCAAGTGTGAAAACCGGCGGGTGTTCGACAATCCACAATTGGTCCGGGGTGGCGGCGTCGCGGCTGTCGGTGAAGGCGCGCATGGCGTCGAAGCTGGCGTCGTAAGGTTCGACGCCGCGTTGAAGTATGAAGGGTGCTTGCATGGCCGCCAGTGTACCGAAATAGCGCGGCTGGCGCGCCAACAAGCTTGATTCCAATGTGGGTATTGCGAGGATCGGTTGGCCGCGGCGCGGTAGAAAAATGCAGTGCGGCAACCGCATGATTAGCGCGCTTGATGGCCGAAAATGGGCTGCTTTACAATTTCTATTATTTATTTATTGGCGGGAGTATGCTTTATTATTGTGCATTATTCGCATATATTTAATGCTATACATAAAAATACACTTAATAGTATATTGAATATGACAGAGCCGGGCGGTGGCCTCAAAAGAACCGCTCGCTGTTGCATGCGGCGCGTTAGCGAGCACGTTATTTTTCCTGCTTGGGCATGAGGCAAAGTCTGCTTGGAAAAGGTGGCGGCTTGGATGAGAGGAGGCTAATGACCTGAAGCTCTGACGCCATTTAAAACCTGATCCAGCCCGTATTTCTTGAGCTTGATGTACAAAGTGCTCTTTGCAATGCCAAGATGCTTGGCCACCAGAGTCAGATTGCCGCGGTCCGCTTCGAGCGTCTCGCGGATGAACTCCAGTTCCGCGTCTTCCAGTTTCCCCGTGGTTATGGGAGATCGCGCGCTCGCTTTTCCGCCGTCGAAAACCAGTGGCAAGCCGATTTCAGGCGGCAGCGCATCCAAACCCAACGATTCCCCGCTGGCCATCAAAAGCATGCTTTCTACCACATTGCGCAGTTCACGCACGTTCCCCGGCCACGGATGGTTTTCCAGCGCGGTGATTAGTTCCGGCTGAATGTGCTTGGAGCCGACGCCGTACTGTTGGGCAAACTTAGCGAGAAAATGCTCCACCAGCGGCCGGATATCTTCTTTACGTTCTCGTAGCGGCGGAATGCGGATGCTGGTCACCGCTACCCGGTAATAGAGGTCCATGCGGAATCGGCCCTCGGCCACTTCATCCCGGAGTTCCCGGTTGGTGGCCGCGATCAGCTTGAAATTGATTTTTCGTGGCGTAGTTTCGCCGATGCGATAAATTTCTCCTTCTTCCAGGACCCGCAGGAAATGCGGTTGCAGCTCCAGCGGCATTTCGCCGATTTCATCGAGAAACAGCGTGCCGCCGTTCGCCGCCTCGACCTTGCCGATCATGCCGCCGCGCCGCGATCCGGTGAAGGCTCCCTCGCAATGACCAAAAAGCTCGCTTGCCAATAGATCCTTGGAAAGGCCGCCGCAGTTGAGTGCCACAAATGGGCGTTCTCCGGTCGGCCCACAAAGGTGGATTCCTTGCGCAAAATTTTCCTTGCCGACCCCGGTTTCGCCGAGCAACAGCACCGGGACATTGGTTTTGGCCAGCAGCTTTGCCTTTTGCACCGCTTGCGTCAAGGCGGCGCTACTGCCCACCATTCCGGCGAAACCTTTGATGTCGGTGGATATTACAGACTTTGCGGTTACGCCTTTTCTGGCAACGTGCAATGACATGCCAGCCTGCGGCAAGCCTGGAATTGTCAGCAAAGTCCCGATCCGTTCTCCGGCATCGATAATCGGTTCAAGCCAGTCGGCGCACAGCCATTCGGGAGCCTTTGCGCGCGTAGTGGGCGCGAATGTCCCCATGCTCAAGGTCGGGATTTGGGTGGTTTTTTTGAGATCGAAGTCGATGCCTCGTGCCAGCAAAACTGTCGCGGCCCGCTCGTTGACCTTGATCGGATAGCCGCGCCGATCGCAGATAATCACACCGTCTGTCGCGCTGGACATTTTCGCCATGCCTTGTTCCAGCAATTGATACCGAAAGTCCAACTCCAACTTGGCCAGTTGGCCCTCGATCCGGCTGGCAGTGGTGACGGCCAAAGCCAGGCTATGCGGGTTGAACGTCTTGCCCAGGCCGGAAACATCAACCGCGCCCAGGATTTTGCCGTCATAGGGATCGCGGATGACGGTGGCTGAACAGGTCCACTGCTTGATCCCGGCGCAGAAATGTTCGGCTGCGTGAATCTGTACCGGCTGGCCGATGGACAGGGCGGTGCCGATCGCATTGGTGCCGCAAATCAGCTCGCTCCAACTGCTTCCGGTAAACAGGTGAATGTCCTCGGCCGCCCCCAACGCGCGGAGATCCCCCTCAACGCCCAGGATCATCCCGTTCGGATCGGAGAGGATCATGATCGTCTCGGTTTCGGCCAGGAAATCCTTGGCCATCGCCATCACCTGTTTGCCTGCGCTCAGCAACTCACGATGCTGGTATTGCAGAGAATGGAGTGTGTCCTCATTGACCGGGGGCAATGCATGCTGGCGGGCGGGGTCCACCTGCACCTCCTGGCAGCGCCGCCAGGAATCATCGATCAGACAACGTAATGCATTGGCTTGGGGCGCATGCCCGCTCAGAAATCCTTCCCAGGCGGCCATGATCTTGCGGTTGTTTTGCGGATTGGATAGCCGCTGGTTTGGCTCGTTTGCAATCATATTGTCTCCTACTGGCTATGCGCCTTATTCCCAAAGGCCTTAGCTTCGCTGGCAGGCTTTTCTTGGAAAATTCATTAACGTTTTTTTTGACTATACACCTCTCCATAACGTGAATTTAAGGTTGCAGTGCAACACCGTTTTTAAAGACGGCCTGCATAGCGCCCTCGTTTTGGCTTGTTTTTAGCTTATCAGTCACGAATTTTTATTTTCCGTGTTGACGCCGGGCAGCGTTCGATTTCCGGCCGTGTTCGACCTGATCGTCCGAAAAACAAACGTTTCCGCCCGCCGTCGCGGCAGCGGGATCGATTCACTATTTTGATGTTTTTCATAGGAGGAAATGGTTTCTTGAAGCCTTTTCAAAGGCATTGGCATGCTCCTTGCGATAGCTGGTGTGCGGGCTTTTAATTTCATCGCCAAACACTGCCATCAACTGTTGCCACTGTTACATCAACGGTCGATGGCTGGATTTGAAAAACCACATTCATTGAGGAGACACACATGCAAACTCAACACTCGCCAGTACAGGTGATGGGCATCGATGCCGGCGGCACGATGACTGACACCTTCTTCGTCAGGGAGGATGGATCATTCGTCGTCGGCAAGGCGCAGAGTAATCCTGGAGACGAATCACAGGCAATCTACGAATCGTCGATCGACGCTCTGGCCGAATGGCAGCGCAAGGTGGATGATGTTTTCCCGGAACTGTTGACCTGTGTTTATTCCGGTACTGCCATGCTCAACCGGGTGGTGCAGCGCAAGGGGCTGGATGTGGGCCTGATGTGCAACCGGGGTTTTGAAGATATCCATTCGATGGGCCGTGCCGCGCAGAGCTACCTTGGGTACGCGCTGGAAGAACGCATCCATTTGAATTGCCACCATTACGATGAACCACTGGTGCCGCTATCGCGCACCCGCGGCGTCACCGAGCGCACCGATGTCCAGGGTCAGGTCGTGATTCCGCTGCGCGAAGAGGAAGTGCGCGTTGCCACCCGCGAGCTGGTGGCGCGCGGTTCGCAGGCGATCGTGATCAGTCTGTTGCAATCGCACAAGAACGCCCAGAGCGAATTGCGCGCACGCGATATTTGCCGTGAAGAATTGACCAAAATCGGTGCCGATATCCCGGTCTTCGCGACCGTCGATTATTACCCGTCGCGCAAGGAAACCCACCGCACCAACACCACCATTCTGGAAGCTTACGCAGCTGAACCTTCGCGCGCCACGCTGAAAAAAGTCAGTGACCGCTTCAAGAAACATGGCGCCAAGTTCGATCTGCGCGTGATGGCAACCCACGGTGGCACCATCGGCTGGAAAGCCAAGGAGCTGGCCCGCACCATTGTCTCCGGCCCCATCGGCGGCGTGATTGGCTCCAAATTTCTGGGCCAGAAACTAGGCTATGACAATATTGCCTGCAGCGATATCGGCGGCACCAGTTTCGACATGGCGATCATTACCAAGGGCAATTTCGCGATCCAGTCCGATCCGGACATGGCGCGCCTGCTGCTTTCATTGCCGCTGGTCGCCATGGATTCAGTCGGTGCTGGCGCAGGCAGCTTTATCCGCATTGATCCGTACAGCAAGGCGATCAAACTCGGACCCGACAGCGCCGGGTACCGGGTGGGCATGTGTTGGGCCGACAGCGGCCTGGATACGGTGTCGGTTTCCGATTGCCACGTCGTGCTGGGTTACCTCAATCCTGATAATTTCCTGGGCGGCGCGATCAAGCTCGACCTCAACCGGGCCCGTAAATATCTGAAGGAACAAATTGCCGATCCACTCGGCCTCTCGGTCGAAGATGCTGCCGCAGGCGTGATCGAACTGCTGGATTTGAACCTGCGCGAATATATGCGTTCCGTCATCAGCGCCAAGGGCTACAACCCGGCCGACTTCGTGTGCTTTTCGTACGGCGGCGCGGGTCCGGTCCATACCTACGGCTATACGGAAGGACTGGGCTTCAAGGACGTGGTGGTGCCAGCCTGGGCGGCCGGGTTCTCCGCCTTCGGCTGCGCCTGCGCCGAATACGAATACCGCTATGACAAGAGTGTCGATATCGGCGTCGGCCCGAAAGCCACCGACGCTGAAAAGGTACAAGCCTGCACCACCTTGACCGCAGCCTGGGCCGAACTGAGCGAAAAGGTCATCGACGAATTCATCATTAACGGATTCAAGCCGGAGGATGTATTGCTGCGTCCTGGCTATCGGATGCAGTTCATGGGCCAACTCAACGACCTCGAAATCAATTCGCCGATTACCAATGCGTCCACGCTGGCGGATTGGGAAAAGATGGTGCACGCATTTGACGAGACTTATGCACGGGTTTATGCGGCGTCTGCAAGTTCACCGGAATTGGGTTTTGGCGTGACCGGCGCAATCATGCGCGGCAGCGTTGTTTCCTCCAAACCAGAACTGCCTGAAGAACCCGATGCCGGCCCGATCCCGCCGAAAGAAGCGCATATCGGCAGCCGTCCTTTCTATCGCCATAAGCAATGGCAGGATGCGCAAATCTGGTCGATGGAGGCACTCAAGGCAGGCAATCGCGTGGTGGGCCCGGCCATTATCGAATCGCCTTCCACTACTTTCATCGTGCCGTTGGGGTTTGAAACCTATTGCGACAAGCACCGCTTATTTCATCTCAAAGAAGTTAAAGCAGTCAAAAAAGGAGACCAATCATGAACAAAATGTCACGGAAAGAAATGGGCTTGCCCGATTTGCTAGGCAACGGCAAGACCCTCAAAGAGCATCGCGATGCGATTTTGGCGCGCACCAAGGAGACCGGTTTCTACAACGGCCTCGAAACGCTGGAGTTCAAGGAAGCCGATCCGATTACCTATGAAAAGCTGTTTTCCAGAATCCGCGGCGGCCTGGTGCATGCCCGCGAAACGGCGAAAAAAATTGCTGCATCGCCAATCGTGGAGCAAGAAGGCGAACTGTGTTTCACGCTGTATAACGCAGCGGGTGACTGCATTCTGACGTCCACCGGGATCATCATCCACGTCGGCACCATGGGCGCGGCGATCAAGTACATGATCGAAAATGCATGGGAAGCCAATCCAGGCATCAATCCGGGCGACATGTTCACCAACAACGATTGCTCGATCGGCAATGTGCATCCTTGCGATATCGCCACCATCGTGCCGATCTTCTGGGAAGGTAATCTGGTGGGTTGGGTCGGCGGCGTCACCCACGTGATCGATCTCGGCGCGATGACGCCCGGTTCGATGTCGAGCGGCCAGGTATCGCGCTTCGGCGACGGCTTGCAGGTGACCTGCCGCAAGACCGGCATCAACGACACCCCGCTGCGTGACTGGCTGCACGAAAGCCAGCGCAATGTCCGTACCGCCAAATACTGGATTCTGGACGAACGCACCCGGATCGCCGGTTGCCACATGATTCGCACGCTGGTAGAGGAAGTTCTGGCGGCCGAAGGGATCGAGAATTACACCAAGTTTGCCCACGAGATCATCGAAGAGGGCCGGCGCGGCCTGCAGTTGCGGCTCAAGGCAATGACCGTTCCCGGCGTCTACCGCAGGGTTTCCTTTGTCGATGTTCCATATGACCATAAGGACATGAGTCTGGCATCGGAGTTCGGCAAGATGAATAGCATCATGCATGCGCCGTGCGAAATGACGATACGTCCGGACGCCACCTGGAAGCTCAATTTTGAAGGCGCGAGCCGTTGGGGCTGGCATAGCTACAATGCGAATCAGGTAGCATTCACCAGCGGCATCTGGGTCATGCTGACGCAAACCCTGGTGCCCACTGCGCGCATCAACGATGGCGCCTACTACGCGACCGAATTCAAGATTCCCAAAGGCACCTGGATGAATCCGGACGACCGCCGTACCGCGCATGCCAATGCCTGGCATTTCCTGGTTTCGGCCTGGAGCGGGATCTGGCGCGGCATGAGCCAGGCCTACTATGCGCGCGGCTATCTGGAGGAAGTCAATGCCGGCAATGCCAATGCCTGCAACTGGCTGCAGGGCGGCGGCATCAATCAAGATGGCGAAGTGCATGCGGTCAACAATTTTGAGACTGCCGCATGCGGCACCGGCGCTTGCGCGATCAAGGATGGACTGAACCACAATGCTGCGGTGTGGAATCCTGAAGGCGACATGGGCGATATCGAGATTTGGGAAATGGCGGAACCGCTGCTGTACATGGGGCGCAACGTCAAGACCAACTCCGGCGGTTACGGCAAATTCCGGGGCGGCTGTGGTTTCGAGACCTTGCGCATGGTGTGGAAAGCGCAAGACTGGACCATGTTCTTCTCCGGCAATGGCTACATGAACAGCGACTGGGGTCTGATGGGCGGCTACCCATCGGCTACCGGGTATCGTTTTGAAGCCCACAAAACCGATCTCGAAGCCCGCATCAAGGATGGCTTGTCGCTGCCATTGGGCGCCGATCGCAATCCCGGCAATACGGAATACGAGCGTCACATCAGCGCCACGGCGGAGGTCAAGCGTGACAAGCAGTGCACCACCACCGAAGCGATTTTCGAAAACCATGATCTGTATCTGAACTATTTGCGTGGCGGCCCGGGCTTTGGCGATCCACTCGATCGCGATTGCGCGTCGGTTGAAAATGATCTCAACAGTCACTTCGTGTTGCCCGAGTTCGCGGTGAAGGTCTACGGCGTGGTGATTGCGCAAGACGACAATCAGGTGTGGAAAGTCGATGTTGCCAAGACTGTCGCCCGCCGCAAGGAGGTCCGCAAAGAGCGCATCGCCAGAGCCGTTCCAACCCGCGAATGGATGAAGGAAGAACGCGCACGGGTCATGACCAAATCCGCATCGGTTCAGGTGCGTCACATGTTTGCAACCAGCTTTGACCTCAGCGCCAAGTTCAAGAATGAATTCAAGACGTTCTGGGATCTTCCCGCTGACTGGGAACTGCTGGAGTCCGAGTTGGGCGTGCCTTCATTCGGTTCCAAATACCGGATGGATCTGTCGAAGTTGCCTGACGTGCGCACCGTGAGCCTGGTCGAAGAGTGATTTGACGCCGGAGTTCGGGGCGTAGCCCCGGCCCCGGCCAGCCCCCCTTATTGGAGAAATAAAATGTCTGTTTACACACAAGAGCAAGTGAACTATCTGGTGGAAGGCAAGCTGGACTGGGAAACCACCATGCGCATGCTTTCCTTGCCGAAGGACCATGATCGCTTCCGCATGTATTTGAATACGCTGCAATCCAAATTGCCCTGGGATGACAAGGTGATTCTTCCGATCAGCTTGCATCTTTACATTGCGCAAAACAAGAAAACCAAGGAATGGGTCACCAAATGCAGTTGCGGTCACGAGTTTGGCGACTACCGCAAGAACTGGAAACTGGAGGCTTTGGTGTACGTGCGCGATACGCCGGAAGCGATGCAGGAAGTCTATCCGGAGCTGATGGCGCCGGACACGACCTGGCAGGTATACCGTGAGTACTACTGCCCGGAGTGCGGAACCATGCATGACGTCGAAGCACCGACGCCCTGGTATCCGGTGATTCATGAATTCGAACCGGATATCGAAGCTTTCTACAATGACTGGGTGCATCTGCCATTGCCGGAAAAAGCCCACTAAGAGGCTGCAGGTTGAGCTTTGCTGCCCAACCTGCAGCCTCGCGGTTTTAAAGCATTGTTTACAGCACTACTTTGACCATCGGATGCGACGATAACGCGCGGTACAAGTCGTCGAGCTGGACCCGGCTAGTGGCGCGCACGGTGACGGTCAGGCCCAGGTAGCTGCCTTTGGAAGAGGGCCGCATTTCCAGTTTGCCGGCATCGAAGCTGGGGTCGTGCTGGAGCACCAGTTCGACGATGACCTGGGCGAAATCATCGTGCATTGCGCCCATGATCTTGATCGGGAAATCGCAGGGGTATTCAATCAGGGTGTCGGGAGTGGTTGCCATGGTTTCGGTTTAGTGATGGATACAGTAAGTGCCATGCGCCGGACAAAAATGTCCGGCGCATGGCACTTATTTTAGGCCCAAATCCGAAAAGACAAGCGTGCTAGGCCGCTTTCGCCGCCTGATAGGCCGCATACAATTTTTTGTACATCGGGCCCGGCACGCCTACCCCGATCGGCTGGCCGTCGATGGAGACTACCGGCAGCACTTCCTTGGTGGCGGACGACAACAACACTTCATCGGCGGCAAAGACTTCGGCCCGCGTGATGTCGCGCGCTTCGAAGACGATCCCGTTGGCCGCGCACAGTTCTTCGAGCAGCGCGTAACGAATGCCTTCCAGAATCAGGTTGGTCTTCGGCGGCCCCATCAGCTTGCCGTCCTTGACGATCCAGACGTTGGCAGATGACGCCTCGGTCAGGAAGCCGTCGCGGAACTGGATCGCTTCGGTGGCGTCGTGTTCGGCCGCGTATTGCGCGGCCAGCACGTTGCCCAGCAGCGAGCTCGACTTGATTTCGCAATGCAGCCAGCGCTTGTCTTCCAGCGATACGCAAGCCACGCCCTTGGCGCGCACGGCGTCGCTCGGCAGCACGATCGGATTGGTCATGATGAAAACGGTCGGCGTCACGTTGGCCGGAAACGCATGGGCACGCTTGGCTACGCCGCGGGTAATTTGCAGATAGACCATCTGGTCGTCGGCCGGATGCGCATCCATGATGGTCTGGATCAGGGCCAGCCATTCGGTTTTGGTGTGCGGATTGGCGATGCTGATCGCGTCCAGGCTGCGAAACAGGCGCGCCAGATGTTGTTCAGAGCGGAACATCCTGCGCTGGTAGACCGGAATAACTTCGTAAATGCCGTCGCCAAAGATGAAGCCGCGATCCAGCACCGGGATCTTGGCTTCGGACAGTGGCGTTAGTTGGCCGTTCAGATAGACCAGTGGGTCGTCCATAGTGTGGGTTTCCATTAAAGTGAAAGCGGGGATTCTGGCACAGCGCGCGCCATCAGACGATGCAATTAATGCATAACTACGACGGGCTGGTTGTGCCGGCATTCCTGTGAATGTTAAAAAATACGGGAGTATGACTTAAAACCATGCTATTTCCGCATATATCAATTGCGGCATCAATATTTACACTGCGCAGTATGGTGCGCATAGTTGATGCCAAGAAAATTGATGTTGCGAAAATAGGCGCGCGGTTGTTGATTGGATCGCAACCAGCCGCGCACCGGGTCGATCAGATTATTTTATCCACAGCCGCAGCGAATCCCAGGCGCGCCCGAAAATGCTGGCTTGATTGATTTGCTCCAGCGCCAGCACCGGCAATTGCGTCACCACTTTGCCGTCCACCATCATCTTCAGCGTGCCGATTTTGGCGTTTTGATCGATCGGCGCCACCAGTGGGTCGTTGCGCTCCAGCACTGGCTTCATCTTGTCGGCCATGCCCTTCGGCAGCGTCACGAACACGTCGCGGTTAAAGCCGACCTTGAGCTGATTTTGCGCGCCTTTCCAGACTGGCAGCGTGGCGAGCGGCTGGCCTTTTGCGTACAGCTTGACCGCGTCGAAATTCTGGAAACCCCAGTTCAACAGTTTCTGGCTTTCCTGCGCCCGCAGCTGGTCGGAAGTCGCGCCCGACAGCACACTGAGCAGGCGGCGCTGGCCGGAGCCGTTGGGCCGCTTGGCCGAGGCAATCATGCTGTAGCCGGAGGCGTTGGTATGGCCGGTCTTCATGCCGTCCACCGATGGATCGGACCATAGCAGGCGGTTGCGGTTCGGCTGCTTGATCTTGTTATAGGTGAAATATTTAGTCGAATCGATCTTATAGAACTCCGGGTAGTCGGCGATGATGTGCGCGGCCAGCAGCGACAGATCATGCGCGGTCGAGAAGTTTTCGGCATCGGGCAAGCCGTGCGGATTGCCGAAGCTGGTGTTCTTCATGCCCATGCGCTGCGCTTCCCGGTTCATCAACACCACGAACGCACTTTCGGTGCCGGCCACCGCTTCGGCCAATGCTACCGCCGCGTCGTTGCCCGACTGCACCATCAGGCCGTACAGCAAGTCATTCACGCTGACCGGCACGCGCGGCTCGATGTACATCTTGGAGCTGTCGGCGTCGACTTTCCAGGCATGTTCCGACACCGTGACCATTTGGTTGATCGCCAGCTTTTTGTCTTTGATCGCGGCAAAAGTCAGATAGGCGGTCATGACCTTGGTCAGCGAGGCCGGTTCGATGCGCAGATCCGGATCTTGCGAGGCGATGACCTGGTTGCTGTTCATGTCGAGCAACAGCCAGGAGCGCGCGGCAATCGTCGGCGACGGCAGGGTTTGCGCCACTGCGGTGGAAAGAATGGAAAGGGAGAGGACACTGGCGGCAAATACCGCACATAATTTTTTCATGGGGAGAGGGAAAGTGAAATTCATGTATGGAAAACTAGTATTCGTAGGATGGGTGAAACCCATCTACGATTGAATTTGCAAGATGGGTTTCACCCATCCTACGTATTTAACAACGCCACATTTCGACCGTCAAATTGTTGATATGTTGCAATTTTCGGTGAAAAAAATGATCTGCGCCTGGGATCACCACCACCGGCAGATTCTGCGGCCGGGCCCAGTCGAACACGTCGGAGAGCGGAATCGTCTCGTCCTGCTCGCCATGGATCAGGATGGTATTGGCCGGCACGGCGGGCATCGCCCATTTGCCGGCGGCGGTGCCGACCAGCACCAGCCGTTCGGCCGGCTGGCCTTGCGCAATCAGGCGCTGCTGCAATTGCGCCTGGACGAAAGTGCCGAAGGAAAAGCCGGCCAGCGCCAGCGGCAGATCCGGATATTGCTGCTGCATGTGCGCCAGCAGAATAGCCATGTCGTCGGTCTCGCCGAGGCCGGCATCATGCACGCCTTCGGAAGCGCCTACGCCGCGGAAATTCATCCGCACCGTGACATAGCCCAGCTTGGTGAAGGTGCGCGCCAGCGTATGCACCACCTTGTTGTCCATGGTGCCGCCATACAGCGGGTGCGGATGCGCTATCAGCGCCACGCCGCGCGGGGTGGTGAATTCGGTTGCATCGGGCAAGGTGAGCGCGCATTCGAGCTGGCCGACAGCGCCGCTGATGAAGAATTTTTTAAGGTGGAGGTTCATTGTCAGATTTTCAGGCGGTCGACGACCTTGCCGCCGATTAAATGGCTGTCGATGATTTCATCGATATCTTCGTTGTCGACATAGGTGTACCAAGTGCCTTCCGGATACACCACCATCACCGGGCCTTCGTCGCAACGGTCGAGGCAGCCGGATTGGTTGATGCGAATCTTGCCGGCGCCGCTCAGGCCGAGTTGCTTGATGCGTTTTTTGGCGTGTTGCTGCGCCGCTTGCGCGCCGCGATCGGCGCAGCAGGGGCGACCGTCATCGCGCTGGTTGAGGCAAAAGAAAACGTGATGCTGATAATAAGGAGCATCGGGAGTGTCAGGAGTATCGGGAGTATCGCTCATGTCGGGCCTTGCAAGGCTGGAAGTCGGACCCGCAATGATACACCGCAGCCGGATTGCCTGATGCCGGCTGCGGCGGAATTACCGCATCGGAATCAGGCCGATTTTCTTAACTTCGGTCAAGGTTACGGCAAGCGGCGAAGCGAATCGGGCAAGCGGTTTTGATAGCGTAATATATTGTTGTATATTACGGTTTTTATCGAAGCACTCTTGGGCATAAAAATGCAATCCACGATTTTGCAACGGCTGCTGGCAGCCGCCGTCCTGATCGCCGCAACCGGCTCCGTCTTTGCCGGCGATCTCACGGTTTCCGCTGCGTCCAGCCTGACCAACGCCCTCAAGGAAATCGCGCAAAGCTATCAGGCGCAATACTCCGACGCAAAAGTTGCGTTGAACTTCGGCGCGTCCGGCGCGCTTTTGCAGCAACTGGCAAAAGGCGCTCCGGTCGATATTTTCGCCTCAGCCGATCAGGAAACGATGGACCTGGCCGAGAAGCAAGGCTTGATTGCGGCCGGCGACCGCCGCAATTTCGTGCGCAACACGCTGGTTCTGATTGAACCCACCGACAGCAAGCTTGCGATCAAGCGGCTGCAGGATTTGGGCCAGTCCGGCATCACACGCGTTGCCATCGGCAACCCGGCCAGCGTCCCGGTCGGGCGTTACACCAAGCACGCGCTGGAAGCGGCCAAACTGTGGCCGATGGTGGAAGCCAAAGTCATCAGCACGCAAAACGTGCGGCAATCGCTGGATTACGTGGCCCGTGGCGAAGTCGATGCAGGGTTCGTCTACGCCACCGACGCCGCGCTCATGAAAGACAAGGTCAAGATAGTGCTGGAGGTTGCGCTGGATATTCCCATCAGCTATCCAATCGCCAAAACTACTGCCAGCGCCAATGGCGCGGAAGCCAAACGCTTCGTTGCGTATGTTTTGTCGCCTGCCGGACAGACAATTTTGCACAAATACGGCTTCAGCAAGCCCTGACAACACTAGCCAATAGCGCATAGATTCGATATGGATTCGGCATCGATCGCACTCACCCTCTCATTGAAAGTCGCGGGTTGCGCCACCGCGATCAACCTCGTCCTTGGCATCGCCGTGGGCTATGCGCTGGCGCGCCTGCGTTTCCCCGGCCGCGACTTGCTGGATACGCTGCTGACGCTGCCGATGGTGATGCCGCCCACCGTGCTGGGCTATTACCTGTTGGTGCTGATGGGGCGGCGCAGCTGGCTGGGCGCGTGGCTGTTTGATAATTTCGGCATCAATCTGATTTTCACCTGGCAGGCCGCGGTGATCGCCGCCGCCATCGTGGCCTTCCCGCTGGTGTTCAAACCGGCGCGCGCCGCCTTCGAAGCGGTCGATGGCCAACTGGAGCAAGCGGCCCGGGTGCTGGGTATCAGCGAAGCCGGCATTTTTTTCCGGGTCACGCTGCCGCTGGCCTGGCGCGGCATTCTGGCCGGCGTGCTGCTGGCTTTTGCGCGGGCGCTGGGCGAGTTCGGCGCAACTCTAATGGTGGCCGGCAGCATTCCCGGCAAAACGCAAACCTTGTCGATCGCGGTCTACGAAGCGGTGCAGGCGGGGCAGGACGGCGTGGCCAATACCCTGGTGTTGATCACTTCGGCAGTCTGCGTGGTGGTGCTGCTGGCGGCGGGCCGACTGGCTCCCGGCCGGATCGTCAATCGATAGTGGGATAGTGGGTGAAACGCATGCAATTTGACATCGATATCCGTAAGACGCTGCGCTCCGGCAAGCGCACTTTCCACCTGAACGTGCAGCTGCGCTCGAATAGTCAGCGCATTGTCATCATCGGGCCGTCCGGCTCCGGCAAGAGCCTGACGCTGAAGGCGATTGCCGGTTTGATGACGCTCGACAGCGGTCATATCCGCCTGGGCGAAAGCACGTTGTTCGATGCGCAGGCGGGCATCAACCTGGCCCCGCAGGCGCGCAATGTGGCCTACCTGTTTCAAGACTACGCGCTGTTCCCGCACCTGAACGTGCGCCAGAACGTCGGCTTCGGCCTGGCGCGCGGCTGGTTCAATCCATGTGAGCGCGATCAGCACGCGGCGGTCGATTATTGGCTGGACGCTTTTCATCTGCGTCATGTGTCCCATCAATTCCCTGACGAACTTTCCGGCGGCCAGCGCCAGCGCGCCGCGCTGGCGCGCGCTTTGGTGACGCAACCGCAAGTGCTGCTGCTGGACGAGCCGTTTGCCGCGCTCGATCCGGCGCTGCGGGTGCGCATGCGCAGCGAACTGGATGCGCTGCAGCGGCGTCTGCAGGTGCCGATGATCCTGATTACCCATGACCCGGAGGATGCGCGGGTGTTTGGCGAGCAAGTTCTGGAACTGCGCGAAGGTGCAATCGATGCCGGCAATAGCAGCGATGTTTCACTGGAAATTACGGATTTTGCGGACTGAGTTTTTTACTCACTGTTTTGCGCATTGTTATATGCGGCTTGCCAGCGCAACGCAAAGAATCTCAAATAGATAAGGCGGATAAAGCACATGGAGACCAAAGATAAATTCATCGAGTTGCGCGGTTCGGTATGGATGATGGTGGGCGGCGAGAATTTCGGCGGTCCGGGGCGCGTCGCGCTGCTGGCCAGCATCGCCGAATGCGGCTCGATTACCCAGGCGGCCAAGGCCATCAAGATGAGCTACAAGGCGGCTTGGGACGCCATCGACAGCATGAACAATCTGGCTGGCGAGCCGCTGGTGGAACGCCTGACCGGTGGCAAGGGCGGCGGCGGCACCCACTTGACCCGGCGCGGCGCGCAGTTGGTGGCGAATTTCAGAATCATCGAACGCGAGCACCGCAACTTTGTCGATCAACTCAGCCGTCAGGCGCAAGCGGAGGGGATCGCGGACGATTTTTTACTCATCAGGAGACTGACTATGAAAACCAGCGCACGCAACCAGTTTATGGGCAAGGTCACGCATGTCAAGCAAGGCGCGGTCAACGACGAGATCGAGCTGGAAATCGGCGGCGGTCAGAAGATCGTCGCCATCGTCACGCAGGATAGTACCAAGGGGCTTGGCTTGCGCCCCGGGGCGGAAGCGTTCGCACTGATCAAGGCATCTTCGATCATTCTGGTGACGGAAGACGCGGACGCGAAGTTTTCCGCCCGCAATCGCATGAGCGGCACCGTCTCGCGCGTGCAGCCGGGCGCGGTCAACACCGAAGTCGTGATCGCGCTGGCCGGCGGTGGCGCGGTTGCTGCCATCATCACCAACGCCAGCTGCAGCGCGCTCGGGCTTGCGGTGGGCGTCAAGGCCAGCGCGATTTTCAAGGCATCCAGTGTGATCTTGGGCGTCCCGGCGTAAGTCTTCAGGGCGCCAACCCCGGACCGACCGCCTGCGCGGTCGCTGCATTTCTGCAGGGCATCCGGGATGCTTTAAATATACATATGCATGTATTTTTAAAGGCTCAATAAAAGAAAGCATAAAGCTAATATTTTTTGTGCATACCCTTAATATTTTCATTCAATGCATGGCATTGCGTCGCTGCCGCGCTTGCAGCGTCGCCACCAAGTGGGGGACTGGCCGGTATCCGGCGTCAGCGCGACGCCGGCCTCTGTGCTTGGTTGGCGGCAATCGCGGCCGGCTCCCAGCCGCCGCCAAGGGACAGGAACAAGCTCACCTGATCCGCCGCCAATTGCGCGTCCGATACCGCCAGTGTGCTTTCCGCGGCGGCCAGGGTGCGATCGGCATCCAGCGTGGTCAGGAAATCTGTACGGCCGTAGCGGTACAGGCTGCGCGCCTGCCCCGACGCCAGCGCGCTTTGGTCGCGTGCCGCCTGCAACGCGGCATTCCGGTCGAGCTCGCGCGCATAGACCGTCAACGCGCTTTCGGTTTCACGCAATGCATTCAGCACGGCGGCATCGAAGCGCGCCAATGCGGCGTCGCTGCCCGCTTCGGCCTGGGCAATGCGACTGCGGGCCGAACCGGTTGCTGGTAGTGTCCACGATATCAGCGGCCCCAGGCTCCAGCGCAGGGCATCGGCGGCGCCGAACTGCGCCAGCGTGCCGCTGCTGCCGGCCGACAGGCCGAGGCTGATGCTCGGATACAGCTCGGCCGTCGCCACGCCAATGCGCGCGGTGGCAGCAGCCAAGCCGCGTTCCGCCTGGCGAATGTCGGGACGGCGGCGTAGCAGCGCTGCGCCATCGCCAACCGGAATTGGCGACGTCAGCCGTGGCGCCGCACTGCACTGATCGACATCCTTCGGCAGCATGCCGGGCAGGTCGCCGGTCAACACGGCCAGCCGGTATTGCGCAGTGCGGTGTTGCGCCAGCAGCGGCGGCACTGCGGCATGCAGTTGTTCCAGCTGGCTGTGGGCGCGACTGCTATCCAAAGGGGTGCCGCGTCCGGCGCGCACCCGCTGTTCGGTCAGTTGCACGAATTGCTGCTGCAGGCCGAGCGAGTGTTGCGCCACCAGGATTTGCTGGCCGGAGGTACAGGTATCGACATAGGCGCGCGCGGTCTCCGCCGCCACCGTCACCCGCGCCAGGTCGTAGCCGGCCTGGGCGGCCTGGGTGTCGGCACCGGCCGCTTCGACCGCCCGGGCAATTTTGCCGAACAGGTCGATTTGATACGACACGCTGACGCCGGCATCGTGCGACCAGGCATCCGGCAGCGCTGCGCTCAAGCCATTCGCCGCGGCGGAGGGCCGCCCATACGCCGGTGCGGCATTGACGCCAAGCGCAGGGCGGCCCGCTGCTTCAGCCTCATTTTGCAGCGCCCGTGTGCGCGCCAGGTTGGCTGACGCGATGCGCAAATCGGTATTGGCGGCAAATGCTTGTGCAATCAGCCGGTCGAGCGTTTCATCCCGATACAGGCGCCACCATTGCGGCGGCAGCGGGCTGGCCTGGAATGGCGCTTCCGCCGCGCCAATAAACTGGCCGGCAGCGGCCGGCAGCTTGGCTGCCGCTTGCGACGGCACATGGTAATCGGGGCCGACGGTGCCGCAGGCAGCTACTGCCATGAGTAGCGCAACGGCGATGACCGTGCGCATGATGCAGGCTGATTTCATGGTGTCAAACATCCTGGCTATCGAGTGCTGCATCAACGGGCAGCGGCAAGTGCGACCTTGTGGTGGACTTCCACCGTGACGGTCTGCCCGGCCACCAGCCGGATCGTGGCCGGCACCCGGTCGAGCGCCACGCGTACCGGGATGCGCTGCGCCAGCCGCACCCAGTTGAAGGTGGGGTTGACGTTCGGCAGCAAATTGCTGCCGGTGCTGCGGTCGCGGTCGGCGATGCCTTGCGCAAAGCTGTCCACATGCCCGCTCAGTGCCTGCTTCTCGCCCATCAGCGCTACCGACACCGGATCGCCGACCTGAATCCCCGGCAGCTTGGTTTCCTCGAAATAGCCTTCGGCATAAAACGAGTCGTGGTCGACCAAGGCCATGACCGGACGGCTGGCAGTGACATAGGTGCCGGGCTGCAGGTCGAGATTGGTGACGACGCCATTGACTACGGACACGACCCGGGTGCGCGCCAGGTTGAGCCTGGCCAGATCGAGATTGGCCAGTGCCTGCGCCAGTGCGGCGCGGGTTTGCTCGACATGCGACTGGCCCTGCTCGCGCACTTCTTGCGCGACCAGTTCGTGCAGTTCGGTATTGCGGCGGGCTTCCCTGAGGGCTTGCGCCAGCGCGACGCGTTGCGCCTGTTCGGCCGCTTCAGCCTGCCGCAGGGCCAGTTCGAAGCGGGCCCGGTCGATCTCGAACAGCACCTGGCCGGTGGCGACACGCTGGTTGTCGTGCACGTGGACTGCCGTTACCTGGCCGGTGACATCCGGCGCCACCTGCACCACATTGGCCCTGATGCGGCCGTCGCGGGTCCAGGGTTCGACTTCATAGTGCTGCCAAAGGCGCCAGCCGATGGCAAGGGCGGCGGCTACGGCGGCCAGTGTCACGGCGACCCGGCCAATCGCCGGCAATGAAAATTTGATGGACATGTCAGTAGACCTGATTCGGTAAGAGGAAGGTGAAACCGCCCAGAATGATGATGAACAAGGCAAAGTCAAACAGCGCCGGATGCCATACCAGCCGGTAGAAGCCCAGCCGCGCCAGCAGGTAGCTTAGAGTGCGCGAGCAGGCCAGCGACAGCAGGCACAACAGCAAAATCCAGGGAATATAGATGCCGTAAAGGCTGAATTCGCCGATCATCGGGATTCCTCAGGTACGCGGATAAATGGTTGGTAAGGCGACGCAGCCGGAAACAGGTCGCGCCGGATGCTGGCCAGCGCTGCAATCGCCCGCAGCCGTTCCTTGCCGGACGCAGTTGCGCAGGCGGCGCGCAGCGTGGCGTCGATGTCATCGAGCAACGCAGGGGTTGCAGCAGCGGCAGGCTGGATGTGCTGCTGGCGGAAGTGCGCCGATAGGTTTTGCATCAGCGGCCGCAGCGGCACGCCATCCTGTTCCAGCCGCGGCTGGAGGTTGCGCAATTGCGCGATGCTCAGCCCGACCCGCAGATCGCCGAGCGCATCGACCGCACTTAAATCCTGTTGCTGGCCATTCATGGCCAGGCGGGGCGTCAGCAGCGCGATCCGGTCGAGCATGCGTGCCGAAACCTCCATCACCGAGGGCGCACGCTCGGCTGTGCCCATCTGGGCCAATTCGCTCCAGCCGGCGCGCAGCAGCCGGCGCGCAGTCCATTGCGCGCTCACTGAACGCAGCAGGCGGGTAAACAACACGGCGGCAATGGCGCCGAGCACCTGCGCCAGCATGCCGTTGATGAATGAAACCATGTCCGCAGTTCCGGTATCCTCCAAGCTCATCATGCCGGCTACGCCGAACAGCGTCGCCATTGCCTGGAGGCTCGTTGCGGGTCGGGCTGCGTAGATCCCAAGCAGCAGGAAAATCGGGGCTGCAGCAAAGGCGAACATCTCGAAACTATGCACGGCCGGCAGCACCACCAGCAGGTAAAACGCCGAAATCGGAATCGACAGCAGGGTGTAATTCAGAAACAGCCGGATGCCCGGCACCGGATCGTCCTGGGTGGCGAAGAAACAGCAGAACACGGCAGCCATCATCGCTGCCGCCGATCCGGCCGGCCAGGCGGTGGCGATCCAGAATGCGCAGCATGCGGCAATCGCAATCACGGCCGCGAACGCCGAGCGCAGCGCCATGCCGTGATCGCGATGCAACACTGCGGGCGACTGGCTGGCTTGCCGCTGCGGCCCGGCGGGCAGGGTGCCATGCAGGACGGCATCGAGATGGCGGCGCAACTCCAGGCATGCCGCACCGGCGTCGACCAGCGCGCGCAGGCGCACTGCCAGATTCAGTCGGAGGATTTCGTCCCAGCCGGCGTCGGGCCCGATATCCGGCGTCAGGCCGGACAGCGCTGCGCGCAAGCGCAACGCTGTCTCGGGCCTGGCGGATTGGCCATCCTGCACCCATGCCGCGATGTCGCGCATCACATCGCGCCAGCGCGGTGTCAGGCTGGCGGCATCGATCTGATGGATTGCCTGCAGCCTATCCTCTACCGCTGACAGCGTCGGCAGCATGATTGCCAGCCGGTCTTGTATCGTATGGATCGTGCCTGAAGTCCAGCGCAGGTGCGAGGTATCAAACGGCAGATGGGTCGACATCAGCCGCAATTCGGTGATATCCCCGGCTAGCGTGCGTCGGGCGCGCACGCCATGATCCGAATCGTTGCCAGTCATGACATCGTGAATCCAGCGCTGCGCATCACCGATCGCGCGGTCCACGCGCGCCAGCAGCACCGGGCCCAGGCTTTGCGGAAATACCAGGGTGTGCACCACGGTCGCACACAGGATGCCGAGGCTGATCTCTTCGACTCGCGCTAATGCAACATCGAATATGGTCGCCGGCTCGGTCACGGCCGGAAAGCCGATCAGGGCAGCGGTGTAGCCGGCCAGCATGAACACATAGGAGCGCGGGGTGCGGTCCAGCAGCGAAAAATACAGGCAGGCGCCGACCCAGCAAGCCAGTGCCAGCGACAACAACTCGGGAGCATTCACCAGCTGCGGCACCAGCAACACCGTGACGGTCGAGCCGAGCAGCGTGCCGCCGATCCGGTACACCGCCTTCGAGCGCACCGCCCCTGCAAGCGGGCTGGCAACCACGTAGGCGGTCATCATGGCCCAGAACGGACGCGGCAAGCCGATGCGGGAAGCCAGATACAGCGCCAGCATCGATGCCGAGAAACACTTGAGCGAGTACAGAATCTCACCGGCAGTGGGGCGTTTCACGATGCTTTCCGGCCCCCTTGCGCGACTTCAGTTCCGGTCAGTGCGACGTGCAGCGTTTCCAATACGCGGGCACAGGTCTCGATCTCGGATTTATCCATGCCATCGAACAGCTTGCGGCGAAACGGAATCAATGCCTTTTCGAGGCGGGATGCGCATTGTCGTCCGCTAGCGGTCAGATGCAGCGTCTTGGCGCGACGGTCGCTGCTGTCGTCATGGCGCTCGACCAGGCCGGCATCGACCAATTGGTCGATGACCCGCACCAGCGAAGGCGGTTCCAGCCCCAAGGCGTCGGCCACCGCACCGGGGCGCACGCCATCGCCGAGCCGGCCAATCATCACAATCGGCCAGGCAGTGGCATGCGACAGGTCGAAATCGCTGGCCATTTTGTCGGCGGCGGACTTGTAGGCGCGCGCCACTTGCGTGAGCGCCATCGTGAGGTGCATCAGGGTATGGTCGAAACTTTGCATGCGAATTTGCCTGGAGTTTTAATTAGCTTGATATATATTAGCATGCTAATTAAATACCGGTACGGCTGCGATATTCTTTGTCTTTGCAAGGCGTTGCCGCACGCAACTGCCGACACAGCGTCAAGCCATCTTCTCCCGGCAGCGTCAAGTCCAGAATCACTACATCGTAATGTTCACCGGCCAGCGCTGTGCGATGCGATACCGAAATCGGCCTGCTAATTGCAAAGCAGGGTACGGATTTCGTATCGTCGTCGACGATCAGGGGCGGGTGGATTGGCGCATGGTTTTTTTATTTTTGGAATTGCTTTGCGGCCGTGCTTCCGGCTACTGGCGCTTGACGCGGTGCAGCGGATGCAACAAAAACCACAGCGTTAAAAACGGCCATAACAGCGACAGGAAGTGTGCGGCGCCGTTGAAGTTCAGGAATTTCCCCTGCACCCAGGCTTGCAGCGTCGCCACGAAGTAGGGATTGACGGGCACGCTGTTGACCGCCAGCAAGCTCACTGTCAGCATCAGTACCGCCAGCCGGCGCTGGATCACGGGCTGCGTATAGATCAGCCCGGACAGCATCAGCGCCGCCACCAGCAGACCGCCCTGGGCTCCGGTGGTGAGCCAGACAAAGGCATTTTCGGGCGCAAACAGCAAGGCACTGGCGAGCGATTTGGTGGCCAGCGCAGCGCCGATCAACATCAGCGTGAGCGCCACTTTGGGCGCGCTCTTGCGCAGCAGGCAGTGCAGCAGCAACACCGCGCCGGTCAGTCCGGACGCAGTAATGAGCGTCTCCAGCAACCAGTATTGCCCCGCGCTAGTCTCAGGATTGCGGCTCAGAAATGCGTTCAGATGGATCGGCGCCGATAGCAGATCGCTTTGCCAGCCGGTGAGTGAGTCCGTTAGCGTCTCCGGGATCCAGTCAGAGAGCGCATCCGAGATCCAGTCCGACAGGATCGGCAGCAGCTGGCCGTGACCGAACAAGTAGCCTTGCGGGAAAATTTGCGCCAGCGGCCACAGCGCCAGCAGAATCATGCCGCTGCTGGCCTGATGCTGAAACCATTGCTGGCGCAGCAGGCGCAGGCGGCCGCGTTCCAGCAGCGCGGCCGCGCTCCAGGTCGCCAGCAGCGCGCCGATGCAGACGCCGCCGAGGTTGGTGTAAAAGTCCAGCATCGAGGAAACCCGGCTCGGCAGATATTGTTGCACCGCCTCCATCGCGCCCGATACCAGTGCGCCGGCCAGAATCGCGAGGACAACCGCGCCGGCTTTCTTGACCCGCGGATGCAGCGCGTACACGATCAGCATGCCGAGCGGAATGTAGCCGGCGATGTTGATCAGGGCGTCGAATTTGGTCCAGTATTTCGGCATCGGCGCCCACAGGTAACCCCATGGCGGCAGGCCGACGTCGCGCCAGCCCGAGAATGGAAACCAGCTGGCATAGACGATCAGAAACAGGTAAGCCAGCAGCGTGATGCGTGCCAGCGGCGAAGGTTGCAGTGGCGCTTCTTCGGTCATCGATTATTTTTGCAGCGGTGCAGGTGATACAGGCGTCTCGGCCAGCCACGCCATCATTTCGCCGATCAATGCATCGCTGGCGCTGGCCATCGCCTGCGCGCCGCCGCCGGCGTCGGCGCTGGATGCGGCTATACGCTGGCGGAAGGACTTTTGCGCCAGCAGGGTGCGGCCCTTGAACAGCGTGGCGCGCAGCGCGAGTTGCGCGTCGCTCTGGTTAGGGCTGCTGAAGTTCTGGATCATTTCATCGACTTCGATGCGCAGCAGCGGCAGCGTACCCGCGCTTTCGCGGCCCGACAACACCACGGTGCCGGCTTGCGCCAGGCGCGCCTTGAGGCGCTGCTCCAGCAATTGCGCCGGCGTCATGCTCCAGCGGCTGCCGGCATACGAACGGGTTTGCAAGTCGCTGGCATAGGCCAGCCGGTACCGCATCAGCGGGCTGTTCAGCGCGGCGGGCGCATCCACGCTGGCAATCGACAGCGCCGGCAGCGGGGTGCTCGCTACCGTACCGGCGCTGTCCGCACTGGCCGTACTTGCCACCGGCAGCGGGCCGAAATCGTACAGATTGAGCGGGGCGCGGGTGGCGCAGCCGGCCACCAGCATGCACAGCAGTAGCAGTACGGGGTGCAAATAATGGCCGGTTTTTTGGAATGGATGCATGGCGGGTCCTTGGTCTGGCGTTATTGTGCGCTGCGGCTTACGGGCTGGCGTATTGCGTATATACACGCCAGCGTATTTTTCAACTGCCAATGAAATAGTGCGGAAAACATATTCTTTTTTCCTATACTGTCACATATTTCAATATGTCTAAGGTGCAATCGCTTACTTGCCCTGAAAGCCCGCTTCGCCCGGTCCGGGCGGCAGATCGGGCGCGCCGAGCAGGATGCTTTGCGGGTTTTCGCCGAATTTCTCGATGCTGCGGTTGAGGCTCTGCATCGTGCTGCGCGCTTCGCTGGTCAGAACATTGATCCTAGGTAATGTATCGCGCTCGATGTTGTCGGCAATCGTGCTGTAGTGGTCCGCGGTATCGGTGATTTTGGCCAGCGGCCCGTCAGCGGCCTGCAGTTGCCGGCTGGTCTTGGCCAGATCGACCGTCAGCGCGCTGGCGTCTTTGGACAGCGCCGAGATCGATGTCAGGGCCTGTTGCACTTGGTCGGCCAGCGCCGGCAGTTTCGCCAGGGTTGGCTCCAGCTGTCGCGGCAACGCTTCCAGCGTAGCGGCGGCGCTGCCGATGTGATCGATGGCGCCGATGATTTTTTGCTGGTTGGCCGGCGCCAGCAGCGCGTTGAAATTGGCAGTCAGGGCTTCGGTCTGCTTCAGGATTGCAGCGCTGCGGCTCTGGATGTTGTCGAGGATGCTGGGCCGGATTTCGATGCGGGCCGGGCGGCTTTTGTTGCTGGCCAAGTGCGCCGGCTTGCTGCCGTCGTCGTCCAGCTCGACATAAGCGATCCCGGTCACGCCCTGATAGCCGAGCGTGCCGAAGGTCGACTGCGTGATCGGGGTGTGCGGATCGACGCTGATCTGGACCAGAATTTCGCCAGGTTGGCGCGGATTGAAGCCGATCGCATCGACCTGACCGACATCGAGCCCGCGATAGCGCACCGTTGCCTGCGGATTGAGGCCAGACACCGCCAGCGTGGTTGTCATTATGTAAGGCACCCGATCGACCCGGTCGCGGTTGAACCAGAGCGCGAAAAACACCGCTGCAACCAACAGCGCAACGGTAAACAGGCCGGCCATCAGCGCGTGTGATTTATTTTCCATGATGGGTTTCCATTTTAGTATCCAATGCTTCCAGCGCACGGCGGCCGCGTGCGCCGTGGAAGAAATCCTTGATGAACGGGTGCTCGAAGGCGATCACTTCGGCAGGCGCGGCGTTGATGATCACGCGCTTGTCGGCCAGCACCGCAATCTTGCTCGACAGCGCCAGCAGCGTATCGAGGTCGTGCGTGACCATTACCACCGTCAGTTTGAGTTCCTGGTGCAGCGACCGTATCAGACTCACGAAGGTCTCCGACATGTCCGGATCGAGACCGGCGGTGGGCTCATCCAGGAACAGCAGTTCCGGCTCCAGCGCCAGCGCGCGCGCCAACGCGACCCGTTTGACCATGCCGCCGGACAGGTCGGCCGGCATCTTGAGCGCATCTTGCGGGCCGAGATCGACCATGCCGAGCTTGAGCAGCACGGTGTCGCGGATCAGGTCTTCCGGCAAATAGCGCAATTCGCGCAGCGGTTGCGCCACATTCTCGAACGCCGACAGCGAGGAAAACAGCGCGCCGTGCTGGAACAGCATGCCCCAGCGCTGGCGCAGCGCCTGCAATTGCTGCACGCTGGTGCGCTGAATATCTTCGCCGAAGACCCGCACGCTACCGCCGGTGGGGCGCTGCAAGTCGAGAATCTGGCGCAGCACGGTGGTTTTGCCGGAACCGGAGCCGCCCACCAGCGACAGGATTTCGCCCGGCTGGACGCTCAGGTTCAGGTTCTCGAGGATGACGTTGCGCCCGAAGCGCATGCAGATATCCTGCAGTTCGATGATCGGGGCGGTAGTCATCAGTAGCCGACTCCGCTGAAGACGATCGCAAACACTGCATCGGCCAGAATCACCACCGTGATCGCGCTAACCACCGAGGTAGTGGTGCCGTGCCCGAGGCTTTCGGTATTCGGTTTGATGCGCAAGCCGAAATGGCACGACACCAGCGCGATCAGTGCGCCGAACACCACGCCCTTGCCGAGTCCGATCCAGTAATTCGGCAGCGACACCGCATCCGGCAGCGACTGGATGAAATAGCTGGGCGACATATCCAGTTGCAGCTGGGCCGCCGTCATGCCGCCGATCAGCGCGATCGCGTCGGTCCAGATCACCAGCAACGGCATCGCAATCGCCAGCGCAATGACTTTCGGCAGCACCAGCCGGAAGCCGTGCGGCAAGCCCATCACCAGCATCGCATCAAGTTCTTCGGTAACCCGCATCACGCCCAGCTGGGCGGTAATCGCCGAGCCGGATCGCCCGGCCACCAAAATCGCCGCCAGCAGCGGTCCCAGTTCGCGGATGATGCTCATGCCCAGGATATTGACCAGATAAATGTCGCCGCCGAAGGTGTGCAATTGCTGCGCCGACAGGTACGACAACACCACGCCGATCAGAAACCCGACCAAGGCGGTGATGCCGAGCGCCTGAAAGCCGATATGGAAGATATTCGCCGAAATTTCTTTCCACGGGCCGCGTGCGGGATTGCGCGCGAACTGGCCGAAGTCCAGCACCAGTTGCCCGATGAGCCCGATGAAACTCTGGATGTGTTCGAAAAAATCCAGTACGCTGCCGCCCAGCGTGACCAGTGGCAGCAGCCGTTGCGCTGGCTGCTGCGGCAATGCGAGATGGCTGGCGTCTGCCAAACGCGCAAAAAAGCTTTCATGTTCGGGCGCCAGCGTCAGCTTGATTGGCCGGGTTTTATCCCATAAATTCCAGAAAAATTGCGCACCGATGTGGTCTAGGCGATCAATCTGCGATAAATCCCATTGCATGTCGTTGCTATTACTGTCGGGCGGGATCGATTGGACGCTGGCACGGAGCGCCTGCATGACCTTTTTTTGCGCCATTTTTTGCACCAGCCAGATGCCGGACGCGCGCAACGTCACGCCGTTGCCGTCAAGGCGGTCAACGGTGAGTGCGGGGTCTTGTTTGCTTGGCATGCTTGTAGTGTAAGGGAGAAGTAGCGCTACGTCATCCGGGCGTGCGCAGTGATTTGCTGCCGCTATACAAGCTGGCCATTGCGACATCGAGAACCTTTTCGGCGTCCGCTACCAGATCAAATTTTTCCGGCGCAAACAACCACAGATGGAGCAGGCCGTCGAACGTGACATGCAGCATCAGCGCGGCCAGGCGCAGATCCAGATCGGCCGGCACTTGCCCTTTGGCTTTCGCATTGGCCAGGATGCGCTCCAGGTTGAACTGGCCGTGCGCCAGCCACTCCCGGCGCTGAATCAGAATCGGATCGTTGACATCGACGAATTCGCATTTATGGGAAAGGATCGTCAATACCTTGCGGTTATGCGGGTTTTCGACCGCCTGGCGCATCACGAACAGGCCGGCCTCGCGCAACTGGCCCAGCGGATCACTGGTGCTGGCGTTGGCGGTCGCTTCGATCATGGTTTCCATCGGTGAGCGAATGCGCTGGCACATCGCGTCGAACAGATCGGCCTTGTTGGTGAAGTGCCAGTAAACCGCGCCGCGCGTCACGCCCGCGGCGGCGGCCACGTCGGCCAGCGAAGTGTTCGACACGCCCTTGGCATTAAATACGTCTTCGGCCGCATCGAGAATGCGCTCGTGGGTTTCCAGCGCTTTTTCCTTGGTACATCTTGCCATGATGAATGTCCTTGAATGTCCTGGTTTGCCCATAGAGCAGGCACGACAGGCTGGCATTACTTAATATTACGGGAATCATTGATAACGATTTTCAATCGCTCATCAATTTAACATACATTCACGAATGTATATATAATAGCCCGAGTTCCCGCTGCACCAGCAGCATCGAAGCAATATATGTAGGATGGGCGAAACCCATCCTTTTTTGACAGCAGTTGAAGAGCGATGGATTTCACCCATCACCTTTTATATACTGGGATTTTCGTCTTTTGGCGTCGTAGTTATTTCCGTCTTCGCCCCATCCATTTGTCTGCCGCTCCAGCGCAGCAGGTGGTTTGCCAACCATTACCGTATGAGAGTTCTATGACATCACATCAACGCTTTGCGCGCCTGGCTGCCGTACTCGCCGTGTTATCCATTTTCGCCGGCTGCAGCGAAAAACCCAAGGCCGCGGCCGCACCCGGCGCGCCAGCGCCCGAAGTGTCGGTGATGACGGTGGCATTGCAGCGGCTAACCATCAGCAACGAATTGCCGGGCCGGTTGGAAGCCACCCGGGTGGCGCAAGTGCGCGCTCGCGTAGCCGGCATCGTGCAGAAACGTGAATTCCGCGAGGGCAGCGAAGTCAAGGCGGGCGAGCTGCTGTTCAGGATCGATCCGGCCCCGTATCAGGCTACTTTCGAGAGTGCTCAGGCGGCACTGGCCAGGACCGAGGCCAACCTGGCGCAGGCCAATCTGAAGCTGCAGCGTTACAAGCCGCTAATAGAAATCAATGCGGTGAGCAAGCAGGAATATGACGACGCCGGCACCGCGCAGAAACAGGCTGCCGCCGACGTCGCCTCAGCCAAGGCGGCGCGCACCACCGCCGGCCTGAATCTCGGTTACGCCCGGGTGACCGCGCCGATTTCCGGCCGCATCGGCCGTGCGCTGGTGACTGAAGGCGCGTTGGTCGGCCAAGGTGAAGCCACCCAACTGGCGACGATTCAGCAACTCGATCCGATTTACGTCAACCTGACCCAATCCAGCACCGATCTGCTGAAACTGCAGCGCGCGCTGGCCAACGGCGAACTGCAAAGCGTAGGCCAGGGCAAGGCTGCGGTCACGCTGGTGATGGAAGATGGCACGTCGTACCCGCTGCCGGGCAAGCTACTGTTTTCCGATGTGAGCGTGGATGAAGGCACCGGCGCGGTCAGCTTGCGGGCTGAATTTCCGAACCCGAACCGCCGCCTGTTGCCTGGCATGTATGTGCGCGCCAAGCTGGAACAGGGCATCCGGGAACAAGCCATTAGCGTGCCGCAGCAAGCGCTTACGCGCGGTGCCGACGGCGCTACTGTGATGGTGGTCGGAGCCGACGACAAGGTGGCTGTGCGTACGGTGATAACCGGCAGCGCGCAGGGCAATGACTGGCTGATCAAGGATGGACTGAAAGCCGGTGACCGGGTGGTGGTGGAAGGGCTGCAAAAAATCAAGCCGGGCGCTGCCGTCAAGGTCGTGCCATGGCAGCCGCAAGCGGCAAATACTGCCAAAGGCACAGTGCCTTCTGCGCAACAAAATAGCGCTAAAAAGACTGATACTCCCAAAGTTGTTCCAACCGCAAAAGCGCAATAAGGATTCATAAAATGGGAAAATTCTTCATTGATCGACCGGTATTTGCGTGGGTGCTGGCGATCTTCATCATGCTGGCCGGCATCTTGGCCATTACGCAATTGCCGATATCGCAATATCCGAGCATCGCCCCGCCCACCATCGTGGTGACGGCGAACTATCCGGGCGCCACCGCCCAAGTCCTGGACGATAGCGTCACCAGCCTGATCGAACAGGAAATGAACGGCGCCGAAGGCTTGCAATATATAGAGTCGCAAAGCCAGGCCAACGGCCAGGTGCAGATCACGGTGACTTTTTCCACCAGCACCAATCCCGATCTGGCAGCGGTGGATGTGCAAAACCGCCTGAAACGGGTCGAGGCGCGCCTGCCGCAAGCGGTCACACAGCAAGGCGTGCAAGTCACCAAATCGCGCAGCAATTTCCTGATGTTCATCACGCTGGCATCCAAAGACGGTAGTCTCAATCCGATTGCGCTGGGCGATTATGCGTCGCGCAATGTATTGAATGAAATCAAGCGCCTGCCTGGCGTCGGGCAAGCCCAGTTGTTCGGCACCGAACGGGCGATGCGGATCTGGATCGATCCGGCCAAGCTGGTCGGCTATAAGCTGACCCCGGCCGATGTCTCCACCGCGATCAAGAACCAGAATGCCCAGGTCGCATCTGGCACCCTGGGCGATTTGCCGAGCCCTGCCGGGCAGCAGATTTCCGCCACTATCGTGGTCTCCGGGCAGTTATCCACACCCGAGCAGTTCGGCGACATCGTGCTGCGCGCCAATGCCGACGGTTCAATGGTGCGGCTGCGCGATGTAGCGCGGATTGAAATCGGTGGTCAGGCTTATGCCACTTCAGCGCGTATCGACGGCAAGCCGATTACGGCAATCGGGGTGCAATTGTCGCCTACCGCGAATGCGCTGGGCACCGCCAAGGCAGTGCATGCCAAGATGGAAGAGTTGTCGAAATATTTCCCGTCCGGCATCCAGTACCTGGTGCCTTACGACACCTCGAAGTTCGTGCAGATTTCGATTGAAGAAGTGGTCAAGACCCTGCTCGAAGCAATTGTGCTGGTGTTCCTGGTGATGTACCTGTTCCTGCAGAATATCCGCTACACGCTGATTCCTACCATCGTGGTGCCGGTGGCGTTGCTGGGTACCTTTGCCACCTTGCTGCTGTTTGGATTTTCGATCAACGTGCTGACCATGTTCGGCATGGTGCTGGCGATTGGTATCCTGGTCGATGATGCGATCGTGGTGGTGGAAAACGTCGAGCGCATCATGAGCGAAGAAGGTTTGTCGCCGCGCGACGCCACCCGTAAAGCGATGGGCCAAATTACCGGCGCGCTGATCGGTATCACACTGGTGCTGATCGCGGTATTCATCCCGATGGCGTTCTTCGGCGGCGCAGTCGGTGCGATTTATCGCCAGTTCTCGCTCTCGATGGTGGCGTCGATGTTCTTCTCGGTGCTGATGGCGTTTACCCTGACGCCGGCACTCTGCGCGACGCTTCTGAAACCGGTCGAGGCCGGCCATCATCACGAAAAAACTGGTTTTTTCGGCTGGTTCAATCGCGGGTTCGGCCGCACCGCCACCGGTTACCAAAGTTTTATTGGCAAGATGCTGGGCAAGGCCGGGCGTTACATGCTGGTGTACGGCTTGATTGTGCTCTGCGTCGGCTTGCTGTACGTGCGTTTGCCGGCATCGTTTTTGCCGACCGAAGATCAAGGCTTCCTGGTAACCAACATGCAGTTGCCGCCAGGCGCCAGCGCCGAGCGCACGCTTGAAGTCGTCAAACAGGTGGAAGATTACTACCTGAAACAGCCCGGCATTGCCCATATCGTCGCCGTGACTGGCTTCAGCTTTTCAGGCAGCGGCCAGAATGCCGGCCTGGCATTTACGCCGCTGAAGGACTGGAGCGAACGCGGGCCGGAAGATTCGGCCGATGCGATTGCCAGCCGGGCCATGGGCGCGCTGTCGAAAATCAAGGATGCCATCGTGTTTCCGGTCAACCCGCCGCCGATTGCGGAACTGGGCAACGCCACCGGCTTTACCTTCCGCTTGCAGGACCGCGCCGGGGTTGGACACGATGCGTTAGTCGCGGCGCGCAATCAGATGCTGGGCTTGGCGTCACAGAGCAAGGTGCTGGCCGGGGTGCGGCCGGAAGGGCTGGAAGATGCGCCGCAACTGCAGCTCGATATCGACCGCGACAAGGCCAATGCGCTCGGCGTTACGTTTGCCGATATCAATAGCGTGCTCTCGACGTCGCTCGGTTCCAGCTATGCCAATGACTTCCCCAATCAGGGGCGTCAGCAGCGCGTGATCGTGCAAGCCGATGCGCCGCAGCGTTTGCAGCCGGAAGATCTGGATAAACTGTACGCCCGCAATGCCAAGGGCGAGATGGTGCCGTTCTCGGCTTTCACCACTTCGCACTGGCTCACCGGTCCGGTGCAGTTGATTCGTTATAACGGCTATCCGGCCATGAAGATTTCCGGTGGCGCCGCTCCCGGCTCCAGTACCGGTGATGCGATGACCGAAATGGAAACGCTGATGGCCAAACTGCCGCCCGGCTTCGGCTTTGAATGGACCGGCCAGTCGCTGGAAGAAAAGACCTCCGGCTCGCAAGCGCCGATGCTGTACGCACTGTCGCTGCTGGCGGTATTTCTGGTGCTGGCTGCACTGTACGAAAGCACCTCGATTCCGGTAGCGGTGATGCTGGTGGTGCCGCTCGGGATTCTCGGTGCGCTGTTGGGCGTGACCTTGCGCGGCATGCCTAACGACGTGTATTTCAAGGTCGGGATGATCGCGGTGGTCGGCCTGTCGGCCAAGAATGCGATCCTGATCATCGAATTCGCCAAAGACCTGCAGGCGCAAGGCAAGGGCCTGATCGAAGCCACGCTGGAAGCGGTGCACTTGCGGTTCCGGCCGATCATCATGACTTCGCTGGCCTTCATCCTCGGCGTATTGCCGCTGGTGCTGGCCAGCGGCGCCGGCTCGGCCGCGCAGCGCGCGATCGGCACCGGCGTCATGTTCGGCATGATTACCGCCACCTTGCTGGCAGTGTTCCTGGTGCCGATATTCTTCGTCGTGGTGCGCACCCTGTTCAAGGGCAGCGAGCGGCAACGCAAGATGTACGCGAGCCATAAGAAAATCGATGTGGAGAATGAGAATGTTTGAATCCAAAATGTTTAAATCGAAAATTTTTAAATCCGTGCAGCAACGCATGTCAGCGCTGCCAGCCGTGTCGGCATTGCCGGCCCTGTTGCTGGTCGCCGGCGTACTGTCGGGCTGTTCGCTGACGCCGCAATATGTGCGCCCCGATGCGCCCGTGGCTGCCAGCTACAGCACCGCATCCGACAACGCCGCAACGGACAATGCCGCCAGCCGCTCGGCGGTCGACATCGGCTGGCGCGAGTTCTTCACGGATGCGCGGCTGCAGGCGCTGATCGCCAGCGCGCTGGACAACAACCGCGACTTGCGCACAGCCGCCCTGCGGATCGAAGAAGCGCGGGCCCAGTACAACATCCAGTCGGCCGACCGGTTGCCGAACCTGAACGGCGTTGCCAGCGGATCGCGCAGCAAGACGCCGGCTAGTCTGACGTCGCAAAGTGGCAATGCCGGCATCGGCAGCCGCTACGACGTCGGCGTCAGCCTGGCCTCGTTCGAGCTGGATTTTTTCGGCCGGGTGCGCAGCCTGAATGACGCCGCCCTGGCGCAATATCTGGCCACCGAAGAAGCGCGTCAGTCAGTCAAAATCAGTTTGGTGTCGGAAGTCGCCAAGGCGTATCTGGCCGAGCGCGGGTTTGCCGAACAACGTGCGCTGGCGCAGCAATCGTTCGATGCGCGCAATAGCGGCTACCAGCTGGCGCAGAAACGCTTTGAAGTCGGCGCCAGTTCCGCGCTCGATTTGCGTGGCGAAGAATCCCTGCTGCAGACGGCCAGAGTAGCGCTAGTCACGCTGTCGCGCCAGCGCGCCCAGGCGGAAAACGCACTGGTGCTGCTGGTCGGCAAGCCGTTGACCGAACTGCCGCCGGCACAACCGCTGTCGGCGCAAAACATCATCGCCGAAATTCCGGCCGGACTGCCGTCGGACCTGTTGGCCAGCCGCCCCGATATCCGCCAGTTCGAGCAAAAATTGAAATCCGCCAACGCCAATATCGGCGCAGCACGGGCCGCATTCTTCCCGCGTATTTCACTTACCGCCAGCGCCGGCACCGCCAGCGGTGCGTTGTCGGGATTGTTCGATGCCGGCTCCGGCGCGTGGTCGTTCGCGCCGCAGCTGGTGTTGCCGATCTTCGATGGCGGGCGCAACCGGGGTAATTTGAATCTGGCCGAAGTGCGCAAAAACCTGGCGATTGTCGATTACGAAAAGGCGATTCAAGTCGCCTTTCGCGAAGTCTCCGATGCGCTGGTGGCGCGCAGCCTGCTCGATGAACAGATCGAGGCCCAGGCCGCAGTCAAGGACGCCGAAGCCGAGCGCCTGAAACTCTCCGAAGCGCGTTTTCGCAATGGCATCGCCAGCTCGCTCGACGTGCTCGACGCCCAGCGCCAATCGTTCGCCGCCGAGCAGACGCTGGTGCAGGTGCAGTTGTTGCGCCTGACCAATGCGATCGACCTGTACCGCGCGTTGGGCGGCGGTTCGATGGAAACTGGCGCCGCAGTGCAATGAGCAGATAGCTAGCGGTAGGGGTGTAGTAGGGGTTTCGAATGGCCCGCCATTCGAAACCCCTACTACACCCAAATCGGCTGCATTTGGCATCGCTGATATTGCAAAATAACTGGAGTATAGTTAAAAATAGTGCAATTACCGCATGTATTCATTGTGATAATGAAAAATACATAAGTCGGTATTATTAAATTTTGATGCGGCTTCTGCCCCATCAAAACGCGCCATCTCAAAACCCGCGCCACCGTTCCAGCGGCAACTCTTCAGTCTCCACGGTCTGGTTATACGCGGCGATTGAAATCAGCATGCTGTTGCGTCCAGCGGCGCTCTTGCTCACGCAGCCAACTCGCGCAAACAGGTATCGCAGACTGAAGCGTCAGCCATGTGCAGAGCTGTAATGCGTCGCCTCGGTCACGCCTACCCTGGCCAGGTATGCGGAACGGCTCTCGCCGGCCCGCTTCGCAGCCTCATCGATGATATGCAGCACCCGGCGCGGCAACGTGATATTTACCCGCTCGGTCACGTCTTCCAGTCGGCTCATGTCGATTTCGACCAAGGCCCAGACCCATCCGGCATAGTCTGCGTTGGCTTGATGATCGGCCAATCGGTGAATGGCCGGCAGCGGTTCGCCTGCGCTAAGCAGTGCTTCGATATGCAGCTCGATTGCTTCTTTCGCGTTGGTCACCGCTTCATCCAGGGTGTCGCCGGCCGAGTAGCATCCGGGCAGATCCGGCACCACCACGCCGTATGCTGTGTTTTCATCTCCCGGTTCAATCACAATTGGGTATCGCATCATCATTCCTTTAATCCGGCCTGTTTCAAAATCGTTTTGACCAAGCCGACGCCCAAATCCTTTTTGGGGTGCGGCACGGTCACAACCCCCGGGCGGCCTTCTTTCCTGAGTTGGTGATGGCTGCCGCTGATGCGAACGACCTCAAAGCCATTCTTTTTTAACAGTTTTATCAGGTCAGCGCTTTTCATCGTGATGTGTATCATACACACTTAAATGATATTTTAAAGGATGCGCGTCACGCCATTTGGAAGGGGTTGATGCTATGCATCTGGCGTAATCGGAGGCTTGCCCGGATGGTGGCGCGCATAGTTTTGCGCAACTTCAAGCACGAAATTTTTCCCGGACTTGGAAACGCCATTCTTGGCTGCACTGATTTTCTGCGCATACAAATCGGCTACCGAAATTTGGTACACAGCATGACAAAGGATGCGGCACTACGATGTGCTGCTTTACAGCACCGCGCATGTCCACCGAATACCACGGTGCGTTTCTAGTATCAGTAGATTGAAATAGTTGCTTGACTGACATAATTACGAAGGTGGATACTCTGGCTCGCGTGGTTGAATGTTCTATCCACTGACCGGCTTCCATTGCTTATTACTATGCCAACAAGAAAAATCCGATGCCAGATACCGTCATGACTCTAGAGCAGCAACAAGCCTACAACAAGGCCCTGAAGAGAATTGAAGCCTGCCGCAAAAAAGGCGGCACTAGGCTCGATTTAAGCGGCCTCGGACTGACGCGCCTACCTCCGGAGATCGGCCGACTGACAGAACTGACTGAGTTTAACCTCGCCGGTAACCAACTGATCAGCCTGCCACCGCAGATCGGAAAACTGACAGCACTAAATGCGCTTTTCCTCTTCGGCAATCAACTGAGCTCGCTACCGCCGGAAATCGGCCAGTTGACAGCGCTGACGGCGTTTTACCTCTTTAATAACCAACTAAGCAGCCTGCCGCCGGAGATCGGCCAACTCACGGCGCTGACCACGATTTTCCTCTTTGACAATCAACTAAGTAGCCTTCCGCCAGAGGTTGGCCAACTCACGGCGTTGACGGCACTTATTCTCTTCAGTAATCAATTGAGCAGCCTGCCGCCGGAGATCGGCAAACTCGCGGCACTGACGGCGCTTAACCTCTCCAGCAATCAATTAAGCAGCCTGCCGCCGGAGATCGGCAAACTCGCGGCACTGACGGCGCTTGACATCGCCAGCAATCAATTGAGCAGCCTGCCGCCGGAGATCGGCAAACTCACGGCACTGACGGCGCTTGACATCGCCAGCAATCAATTGAACAGTCTGCCGCCGGAGATCGGCAAACTCACGGCACTGACGGCGCTTGACATCGCCAGCAATCAATTGAGCAGTCTGCCGCCGGAGATCGGCCAGCTCACGGCGCTGACGGCGCTTGGCCTCGCCAGCAATCAATTGAGCAGTCTGCCGCCGGAGATCGGCCAGCTCACGGCGCTGACGGCGCTTGGCCTCGCCAGCAATCAATTGAGCAGTCTGCCGCCGGAGATCAGCCAGCTCACGGCGCTGACGGCGCTTAACCTCGCCAGCAATCAATTGAGCAAGCTGCCGGGCTGGCTCAGGAATTTGCCACAGTTGAAGCGTTTGCTCCTTCATGGCAATCCTGCCCTTAAGCTCTCGCCCTCCGTGCTCGGACCGGATCCGCGACAAGCTGACAAAGGATGGGCCTCAGCGAAGTCGATACTGGATTTTTATTTCGGCACGCGAACAGGCAAGACCCGTCCCTTGAACGAAGTGAAGTTGATCATGGTGGGCCGGGGCGGCGCTGGCAAGACCAGCACGGTGCAAGCCTTGCAGGGCCTGCCGTTCAATGATGACGAAGTAAGTACGCCGGGCATCGCCCTTTGCGACTGGATCATGGACGGCTGCAAGAAGTCGCCAGTCACAGCGCATGTCTGGGATTTTGCCGGACAAGTGATCACTCACGCCTTGCACCAGTTCTTCTTCAGCGTGCGCAGCGTGTATGTGGTGGTACTCACGGGCCGCGAGAATAACGAACGCGATGATGCCGAATACTGGCTGCGCCTGATCAAGGCCTTTGGCACGGATGAGCAGGGCAACGGCCCGCCGGTAATCATCGCGCTCAATAAATGGGACATGCCCGGCTGCCGTCCCAAGGTGGACCGCAGCGCCTTGCAGGAACGCTATCCCTTCATCCGTGGTTTCGTGGAGATTGACTGCCAGTCAAACAAGGGCATCGCCAAATTGAAAACTGCCCTGTGCCGGGAGGTGGATCGCCTGAAATGGGTGCGCGAGCCTTTTCCCGAGTCGTGGGATGCAGTACGCCGCGCTCTGACCACCGGCCGTAAAAAGCGGGCGCATCTCAGTTATGCCGAATATCGTGCGCTATGTGCTGAACATGGGGTGAGGGATGAAGGGCAGCAGGATTCGCTGGCAGAAATTCTGCACCATCTGGGAGCCGCGCTGAACTACCGCAACGATCCCCGCCTGCGCGAGGCCACAGTACTGCAACCGGAGTGGCTGACAAAGAATGTCTATGGGCTGGTGCGCCGTGCAGAAAAACAGGCTGGTGTACTGACGCAGGCTGATGTGGATGTGGTGCTGCGGTCGGAAAGGGATCCAAAGATGCGCGCTTATCTGGTGCAGATTATGGAACGCTTCGAGATCGCCTACGCGCCACGTGCCAAAGACGAGAACGGCGGTGTCTGGCTGGTGCCGCAGGCACTGCCCGACCAGCAACCCAAAGGCGTGGCGGCCTTCCGCGCCGCCGCCGACACGACCCGCCTACGTTATACCTATCAGGCGCTGCCGGAAGGGCTGGTGGCACGTGCCATCGTGCGGCTGCATGAGTTTATCGAAGAGGTGAACGGAGATAAGCAGCAATGGGCCAGCGGCGTGATTCTAAACCGTGAAAATGCCCGTGCCTTGATCCGCACGGAAGCGCAGGATCGACAGGTAATGATCACCGTAACCGGACCGACCAAAGCCCGCCAGCAACTGGCTGGACTATGCCAGGCAGAGATGCGAGATATCCATGCGGAGATTCGCGGACTTGACCCGACCGAGGAAACGCAGGTTCAGGGCACATGGATGGCGACCGCGACTCTGGAATTGGACGAAAAAAATCGGAAGCAAACCGGCGTTCCTACAAAGGACCAGGGGACGGTGATGGTGGATCCCGCCGAGCCAAACAATGAGTATTCCGAAAAGCTCGCCCGCTCCGATGATGTTTGGAAGCCTACGGTTTTCATCAGCTACTCAAAGAGCAATGTGAACCAGCGCAAACGGCTGGAATCCGAACTTAAAATGCTGATGAACGAGGGTCTGCTGGCTGGCCTGTGGCATGACCGGATGATCGATCCCGGCGCCGACTGGGACGACACCATTCAGAAAGAACTAACAGAGGCTGACGTCGTAATCATTCTGGCCAGCAGCGCTGCGCTTTCTACAGACTACATCACCACACACGAAATCCCGAAAGCGCTGGAATTGCACAACGCGGACAAGACAGTAGTCGTGCCAGTGATTTTGGAGACGTGCCGCTGGACCAAGACCGCCCTTGGTGCCTTGAATGCCCTGCCGGAAAAAGGCAAAGCTCTGAACAAATGGATACCACGATCAGAAGGATGGAATAGCGTAGCAAACGGATTGGCGGCAGTATGCGAAAAGCTCATGAAAAAAGGTGGCGCCAGACTGCTGAAAGGGATGAAGCACCCTTCAGTGGTCAAATAGTTTTAATCGTATTTGGGTTTGTTTTGCTATTTTTAAAAGTCCGAAGCGGCTCTTGCGTCTCTTGCGGCCGTTGCCATCACCTTTTGATTCGCAAAACACTCGACTCTCACTACACAGCGCAGTATGGATATCTAGCATTCAAAATCACGGATTGCGCGCTTTGCGCGCAATCTACCGGCTGAATTTGGCATCGCTTATATTTCAAAATAGCACGAGTATAGTTAAAAACAGTGCCATTGCCGCATATAATAATTACGTTAATGAAAAATACACAAGCCGGTATCATGCAATTTCCGAGCGCGCCTTACGGCTTTTAGCGGTCATCCATCGGCGCAAATCCCCGCGCCCCTTGCAAGCCTCCGGTATGCACGGCGACGATGCGCTCATCCGGGCGGAATGCGCCCGATTGCGCCATCTGCCGGAGCGCATAAAACAGCTTGCCGGTATACACCGGCTCGATCGGGATTCCGGTTTCCTAGGCAAAATCAGCGCAAAACTGCCTTAATTCCGGCGGCGCCTTGCCGTAGCCGCCGTGATGGCAATCGGTCAGCAAGGTGTAATTGTCATAAGCCGGATAACCAGCCTGGCCTAACAGCCGCGCAATTTCCCCATGCAGATATTCGGCATTCTTAACACGGCAACGCCGATCACGCGCCCGTGCCCCTGCAAACCGGCCAGCAAACCCGCCAGCGTCGCGCCCGTCCCGCAAGCCACCATCATCGTATCGGGAATGAAAGGCAATTCGGCCACCAATTCCGCCACCCCGCGCACCGCTGCTGGCGCGCTGCCGCCTTCCGGCAGCCAGACATGGCTATCGCCTGCATCCGTGTCCACCGCCATCGCATGCCGGCGCCATTGCTCGGGGCATTCGCGCAGCGTCCGATAATCCGTGCGCGACACAAATGCAATCCGCATCCCGAGCTGCCGGCAATCCTCCAGCGTGGCAGTATTCACGCCTGCCGCGCCGCGCACCAGGCCCATCGTCGGCCAGCCCAGCAGCGCACCGGCGTGCGCCAATGCATGCAAGTGATTCGACCACGGCCCGCCCATCGTCACCAGCGTCGCGCCACGGCCGCGCAATGCCAGCAGCGGATATTTGAGCTTGCGAAATTTATTCCCGGACACATCGGAATGCAGCAAATCATCGCGCTTCACCCACACCTTGTAGCCGGCAAACAGCGGGCTGATGAGGGGCTGGCAGGGCGATGGCTGGTGGGGAAATGGCATGCAGATGGCCAATATAGAAAGAGGAGAACGGGATTGTAAGGCCGCAAGGCCGAACGGATGCAAGCTCGACACGCGATGGCTTGCACCCAGCCACGGATTGCGGCTTACGGTCTTGCCTTTCTTTGCTGCGCCAAACGCGCCACTGCCGCTACAATGCGCGGCATGGATATCTTGCTTTCACAATCACGGATTGCTGCTTTGCGCCAGGCTAGCGCGCAACAGGTCGCGGTCGAGGTGGTGGCCGAGACCGGCTCGACCAATGCCGACTTGCTGGCGCGGCTGGGCTGCTTGTCGTCGCCGGTGCTGCTGGCGGCCGAAAGCCAGACTGCCGGCCGTGGCCGCGCCGGGCGCAGTTGGCATTCGGCGCCGGGCGGCGCGTTGACGTTTTCGCTGGCGTGGCGTTTTGCGCTGCCGATTCAGGCGCTGCTGGGTTTGCCGCTGGCGGTCGGGGTGGCGCTGGCCGAGGCGCTGGCGCTGTTTGATGTCCGGGTTGGCTTGAAGTGGCCGAACGACGTGCTGAAAGACGGCAACAAACTGGCCGGGATTCTGGTCGAGACCGCGGCCGTGCCTGCTTCAAGACAGGGCGCGCAAGGCGGCACTTGGGCGGTGATCGGGATTGGCTTGAATTTGAGCGTGCCGGATCTCCTCGAAGCGCAGATCGGTCACGCGGTGGCCGATGCGCCATGGCTGGCGCGGCTGGATCGCAACCTGTTGCTGGCGGCATTGTTGAATGCGTTGACGGAGGCACTGGTGCAATTCGAGTCGGGCGGTTTTGCCGCTTTCGTGGCGCGCTGGAATGGCTTGCATGCGTTTGCCGGCCAAACGGTGGCAATTCTGGATCGCGGCCAGGTGGTGCAGCAAGGCGTGGCGATGGGAGTGGATGCCATCGGCCGCCTGCTGCTGGACACTGCCGCCGGCCAGGTTGCCGTGTTGGCCGGCGATGTATCGTTGCGTGTGAAGGAAAATTAAGCATGCTGTTATTGGTCGATGCCGGCAACACCCGGATCAAGTGGGCGCTGGTGGATGCTGCCGCGCAATTGGGCCGCTGGAGCGCCTTTGGTTCGGTCAGCCACGCCGAGATTGACACGCTGGCGCAGACTTGGCAAAACTTGCGGTTTTCGCGCGCGCTGTTGTCCAACGTGGCCGGTGCAGCATTGCGCCAGAGACTGGAGGCGGCTTTGACTGCGGCCGCTGCCACCACGCAGCCAACGCAGATCGCGTGGTTCGCTTCAACGCCGCAACTGGGCGGGGTCAAGAACGGCTATCGCGATCCGGCCCAGCTCGGCTGCGACCGTTTCGCTTCCGTGATTGGCGCGCACGCACTGTTTCCGCAGCAAGCCTTGATCGTCGCCACCTGCGGCACCGCCACCACGGTCGATGCGCTTGGTCCGGATGGGGATTTTGTGGGCGGGATGATCTTGCCGGGCCTGGGTTTGATGGCGCGTGCGCTGGCGCAAAACACCGCGCAATTGCCGCAAGTGGCACATACCTTATCGCTGTCGCAGACGTTTGCCGACAATACCGATGCAGCGATTGTGGCCGGTTGCCTGGCGGCCCAGGCTGGCGCCATCGAGCGCGCGGTGGCGGCCCATGCACAGCAGCATGCTGCTGTGCAGTGCGTGGTGGCCGGCGGCGCGGCATCGTATATTGCGCCGCAGCTGCGCGTGCCGCACAAAACCGTCGATAATCTGGTGCTTATCGGCTTACAAGTCGTGGCGTTGCAGGCCGCGGATTCGGATTCGGACCCATCATGTTGAAATTCATTTTCTGGATATTGTTGCTGGTCAACGCTGCGTTGCTGGCTGTTAACTGGAACATTTTCGATGCTTTGATGCCGGACGGGCGCGAGCCGCAGCGCATCCAGCGCCAAATCCATCCGGAACAACTGACCTTGCTTGCTGCCGGAGCCGCAGTTGCGGCGGCTGCGCCGGCAGCGGTGGCGGCCGAGCCTGCGCCGCCAGCCCTGATTGCCTGCACTGAAATCGGCAATTTCCCGCTGGCGCAGGCCAAGCGTTTTGAGGCGCAGACTGCGGAGTTGGCGCTGGGCGACCGGCAATCGCGCCGCAATGTGCGCGACATCGGCAGTTACATGGTGTATCTCCCGCCGCAAGGAGGCCAGGCCGGCGCGCAGAAGAAGGTGGCGGAGTTGCGCCAGCGCGGCGTGACCAATTTCTTCATCATGCAAGACAATCCCAGCCCCGATTTGCGCTGGGGCATTTCGCTGGGGGTATACAAGACGGAATCTGCTGCCAAAATCCTGCTGGACAAGCTCAGGCAGCAAGGCGTGCAGTCGGCCCGGATCGGCGCCCGCAGCGTGGCTACCGGCAACGTGATGTTTCAGCTGCGCGATCTGGACCCGGCCAGCAAAGCGGCGCTCGACCGGATTGCCGCAGATTTTCCGGAGCAGCAGTTGCGCAACTGCCAATAAGCCGATAGCCGCGTCTTGTCGGCATGTTTACAGCATGTTGCGTTGTTCGGTCAGCTTGCCGTTGATCGATTCAAAAATCACAATGGTGCCGTCACGGATGTCGCCTTTGTCGTCGAACGACAGCGAACCCTGGATCTTGCCGTTGAATGATTCCCTGCTGATTTCGGGCAGATACACTTTCGGGTTGGTCGAGTTGGCGCGCTGCATCGCTTGCGCAAACAGATGAATGCCGTCATAGGCCAGCGCCGAATAGGCCCCCGGTACGCCGAACCTGGTTTTGTACAGTTCGGTGAAAGCGATTCCGGCCGACAGCCAGGACGGCGGCACGCCCGCAATCGAGCAATAGAAATCGTTATCGCCGCTGCCTTCCGCGTTCTTGACGGTGGAGGCATCGCACATCGCATCGCCCACTACGTATTTGGCGCTGGAGCCAGCCTTGCGCAAGGCTTTCAGCAGCGGCATGCCGGCCGCTTCGTCGCCGCCGAAGAAGATAATGTTGGCCTTCGATCCGACGATTTTTTGCGCTAGCTGCGCGAAGTCGGTGCTCGCCCCAGTCACGCTGTCTTGCTGCGTGGCGATATTGGCGCTTTTGAGGGCCTTGCTCACTTCCGTCGCCAGCCCGGCCCCGAACAGGGTGCCGTCATCGACCAGGTACACCGATTTTGGGCGCAACTTCTTCTGGATCAGATGGCCCAGCGCGGCGCCTTGCTCAATATCGTCAGCGGTGATGCGAAATGCGGTCTTCAGGCCCATGCGGGTGTATTTCGGGTTGGTGGAAACCGATAATTGCGGAATGCCGGCGCTGGCGTACAGCGGTGCCGCGGCAATCGTCACGCCGGAGTTGAAGTGGCCGAACACTGCCGCAACTTTTGCATCGATCAAGCGCCCGGCGGCAAGTTTTCCTTCGTCCGGGGACGCCTTGTCATCTTCGATCGCCAGCTCGAAATGGGCGCGCTTGCCGTTGATCATGAAAAAATCCCGGTTCAGCTCGTCCACCGCCACTTCGGCGCCGTGTGCGATGTCTTTGCCGTACTGCGCCAGCGGCCCGCTCATCGGTCCGACCACGCCGATTTTTACGGTTACCTCGCGGCTGCAAGCGCCCAGCAGAGTGAGTGCGGCGATGATGCATGCGATGCGCTTGAATGGATTCATTTGTCCTCCTGATTGTGCGGATGTGCTTGTGATGATAGTGCCATTAGACATCTTTTGAGTGAAAAAATAGTGCAACCGGCTGCTGAAAAATTTTGCAACATGCTCTGGATATAATTTAAATATCAGGGGTATGCTGATAAAGCACCAGTTCTCCGCATTATTTATATCCGGATTAAAAAATACACATATATGTATGATTTACCGCGAAGTTTTTTCCAAGATTGTCGGCAGCCGCGGCAACGCCGCAACTGCCGTGTGGAGGCAGCTGGGGCAAAGGCAGGATGCGGGCGCCCCGGCGCTGCTTTCTGAGCCAATCGCACCAATCGCGCCGGCTGGCAAGGCTGGCAATGTGGCGCACCAGCACGGCGCCAGGTCCGCGCCATGCACGTCAACCATGCCGCACGCGAATGGCGCACCGCAGCGCATGCACTGGCTCATGATCCTGCCGCCAGCAGCAGTGTGTCGCGTATTTTCATCGATAAGTCCTTGAGTTAATTGGATGATATTCGTGTCAATTCAGCCTTAAATGCGGCCGCTGTGCCGGTATCTGCAAGGGGCCGCGCTGCCGGCACGATGCTACACGCATCAGTCCTCCGGCGGCGGAGCCTGGGTGCCTCGGCATGCGACATGCAATGCGCAATTGCGGGGAAAGATGATTTTCCCTGTAAAATCGCGGAAAATATTTCAGGACTTGCCATGACCGCTCTCACTAATTTTGATCTCCATCCCGGCGGCGATTTAAACGCTGTCGCGCCGGAAATCAAGGCCGAAATCCTCGCTGAAGCCTTGCCTTACATCCGCAAATTCCACGGCAAGACGATCGTCATCAAATACGGCGGCAACGCGATGACCGATGAGCGCTTGAAGCACGGCTTTGCGCGCGATGTGATTTTGCTCAAGCTGGTCGGCATGAACCCGGTGGTGGTGCATGGCGGCGGCCCGCAAATCGATAGCGCGCTGAAGAAAATCGGCAAGCAGGGCACTTTCGTGCAAGGCATGCGCATCACCGATGAAGAAACCATGGAAGTGGTGGAATGGGTGCTGGGCGGCGAAGTGCAGCAAGACATCGTGATGCTGATCAATCATTACGGCGGCCAGGCGGTAGGCTTGACCGGCAAGGACGGCGGCCTGATCCGGGCCCGCAAGATGCGCATGCCGGACAAGGAAAATCCGGGTCAATTCCTCGATCTCGGCTTCGTCGGCGAAATCGACGCGATCAATCCGGCGGTGGTCAAGGCGCTGCAGGACGACGCCTTCATTCCGATCATTTCACCAATCGGTTTTGGCGACGACGGCCAGGCTTACAACATCAATGCCGATGTGGTGGCCGGCAAGATCGCCGAAATCCTGAAGGCCGAAAAATTGATCATGATGACCAATATCGCCGGCGTGCAGGACAAGGCGGGCAATCTGGTGACCGATTTGTCGGCGCGCGAAATCGATGAAATGTTTGCCGACGGCACCATTTCCGGCGGCATGCTGCCGAAGATTTCATCGGCGCTGGACGCCGCCAAATCGGGCGTCAACACGGTGCATATCGTCGATGGCCGGATCGCCCACTCGCTGTTGCTGGAAGTGTTGACCGAACAAGCGTTCGGCACCATGATCCGCAGCCACTGATTTGCGCCACAGATCCGGGCCGTTGTGGCTGTTCGATCTCGACAATACGCTGCATAACGCCTCGCACGCGATCTTTCCCGCCATTAACGCCAACATGAACGCGTTCATCGCGCAAGTGCTGGGCAATGATGCCGGACCGGCCGATCCGGAGATCGTCAATGCGATCCGGATCGATTACTGGCGGCGTTACGGCGCGACCTTGCTCGGCATGGTCAAGCATCACGCGGTACGGGAAGCAGATTTCCTGCACGCCGCGCATTGCTTCGACGACGTCAGCGCGATGATCCGCGCCGAGCGCGGCCTGGCGCAACTGCTCAAACGGCTGCCCGGACGCAAGATATTGCTGACCAACGCGCCGTATCAATATTCGCGCGCGGTGCTGCGCCATCTTGGCTTGCACCGGCATTTTGCCGCGCATGTTCCGATTGAGTCGATGCGGGTGCATGGCAAGCTGCGCCCCAAACCGTCCAGCCTGATGCTGCGCCAGTTGCTGGCCCGGCAGCGCGTCTGCGCCGGTCGCTGCATTTTGGTGGAGGATACCGCGGCCACGCTGAAAGTCGCCCGCGCGCTGGGCATGCGCACCGCCTGGGTGACCCAATATCTGGCTGCGCCGAGCGCTCCCAAACGCGGCGCGCGCCCCGCTTATGTCGACGTCAAGGTAAAGTCGGTCCGGCAATTGCCCGGCCAGTTGCATCGTTTGCGTTGATGTCGGCACATTAAAGGTTAACGCAAGGGCGGCGGCAGCTTTGCAAGCGTATGATGTTGCTAGCGGAGTATTCTAAAAGCCGCAATAAGTACATGCGGTAAATAATTGTTTTTTTGCCATACTCCCGCTCTAACAGAATTCCCCAGAGGCTTTTGCGCAAACCGCAGATGCGCCTGGCGGCCTTGCAACAATGCATTTATTTTTTCCGAGAATATGGCAATAGTTAAATCCGGTGAGCGCAAGCTCCAAATACTGCAGACACTCGCGGCCATGCTGGAGCAGCCGAAAAGCGTAAAAATTACCACCGCCGCACTGGCCAGCCGGCTTGCTGTTTCGGAAGCGGCGCTGTACCGGCATTTCGCCAGCAAGGCTCAGATGTTCGAGGGCCTGATCGAATTCATCGAGTCCTCGGTGTTCGGCCTGATCAATCAGATCACCGAGCAGCAGGACGACGGGCTGTCGCAGGCGCAGGCCATTACCGTGATGCTGTTCAATTTTGCCGAGCGCAATCCGGGCATGACGCGGGTAATGATAGGCGAGGCGCTGGTCAATGAAGATGCGCGTCTGCAAGCGCGCATGAACCAGTTCGTCGAACGGATCGAACTGGCCCTCAAGCAATCGTTGCGCATTGCCGTCACGCAGGGCCATGCAAAGGAAGCGGAAGTGCCGGCGCGCGCCAACCTGATCGTCAATTTCGTCATCGGTGGCTGGCATCGTTTTGCCAAGACCGGTTTCAAGCAACTGCCGTCTGGCAGCTTGCAAGGGCAAATCACCTTGCTGCTGGTTTAACGGCTCGGCTCAGGCGTCTTCGGCCGGCAGGCTTTTGTTCTGCCGCAACAGCAGCTCAAAATCGTTGGACGGCACAGGACGGCTGAAGTAATAGCCTTGCATCTGGTCGCAATTGTTGCGGCGCAGATAAGCCAGCTGGGCCGCGGTTTCGACCCCTTCGGCGATCACATTCATCCGCAGGCTGTGCGCCAGCGAGATGATCGACACCACGATTGCCGCATCATCGGGGTCGATGGTGATGTCGCGCACGAAGGATTGATCGATCTTCAGGACGTCGATCGGGAACCGTTTCAGGTACGACAGGCTGGAGTAACCGGTGCCGAAGTCATCGATCGAGAGTTGCACCCCGAGCGCTTTGAGTTCACGCAGAATCCCGATTGCATGTTCGACGTCGGTCATGACCAGGCTTTCGGTGAGCTCGATCTCCAGATACTGCGCCGCCAGTTCAGTCTGCTGCAACACGGCAGCGATCGATTTGACTATATCGCGCTGGGCGAACTGGATCGCCGAGAGGTTCACAGCGACTCGCAAGTATCCCAGGCCGGCCAGTTGCCAGGCCCGGTTCTGGGCGCATGCGGTGTGAATCACCCAGGCGCCGATAGGCACGATCAGACCGGTTTCCTCGGCCAGCATGATGAACCGATCGGGCGCGATCATGCCCAGGGTCGGGTGCTGCCAGCGGATCAGTGCCTCCATGCCGACGATGTGCCCGCTGCGCAAATCCACTTGCGGCTGGTAGTGCAGCAGGAATTCGTTGCGCTCCAGCGCATTGTGTAAATCGCCTTCCAGCCGCAGCCGTTCCAGCGCCCGCGCATTCATGCTCGCCGCATACATCTGGATATTGTTGCGGCCGCTTTCCTTGGCGCGGTACATGGCGATATCGGCATGCTTTATCAGTATTTCCGGGTCGTCGCCATCGGTCGGATAGATGGCGATCCCGATGCTGCATTTTTGCTGGAAATTATGCCCATGGATCGACAGCGGTTGCGCGATCGTGTCCATTATTTGCTCAATTGTCGCCAGCGTCAGGCGTGCGTGGCTGCGTTCCTGCAGCACCAGCACGAACTGGTCGGCGCCCAGGCGGGCCACGGTATCGGATTCCTGCACGGCCAACTGGAGCCGGTTGCCAACCGCCTGCAGCAGCATGTCGCCCGCCTTGTGGCCCAGTGTATCGTTGACGAACTTGAAGCGGTCGAGGTCGACGGAGACCACCCAAACCGGATGCGCATGGCGCGCTCCATGGGCAATCGCCTGGCTTAAGCGGTCGTCGAGCAAATTGCGATTGGACAGCCCGGTCAAAACATCGTGGCCAGCCTGGAATTCCAGTTCAGCCTGATAGCGCTTGTTGGCCGTGATGTCATAGCTGGAAACCACGAAGTGGTGGACCTGGTCGGTGTCATCCTTGACTGGCGCGAAGTAGATTTCGACCCAGATCAGCGTGCCATCTTTGCGGTAATTGCGTACCACCGCATGGCCTTCACGCCGGCTTCGCACTGCTTCCTGGATATTCTTGATGCCGTCCTGCTTGCGGTCATCGCGAAACAGAAAACGCAAATTCCGCCCGATCACTTCGGCTGCCGTGTAGCCTGTCATGCGCTCAAAAGCCGGATTGACATATTCGATCGCATAGTCAGGCGCGGTCGCACTGGTGATGAAGATGGAGTTGGCGCTCGATTGCACCGCGCTTTCCAATATTTGCAATCGATGTTCGGTTTTTTCCCGCGCCGCGATATCTTCGTTGAGCCTTTGGTTCGAGAGCTGCAATTCAGCGGTGCGCAGGTTGACCAGCGACTGGATGCGCCTGGAGCGCGATGACAGCGTATGCACATAGGCCGCTGCGAGCACACTCAGCAGCGCGCTCATGATCAACGCATACAGCGCATTATTGTTTGTTTTGTAAAATGGCTCGGGAGCGGCTGCGACAGTCAGGTGCCAAGGGCTGCCGGCCACCTCTAGTTGCATGGCGACCGTTGCCGGCTGATTATAAAAAAGCCAGTGCGGCAATACGCGCTCAGGCCCCGACGCCGGCATGTCCTTGCTACCTTTGCGAAACGCAAGATATTTTTCGTCAGGCGAGGCATTGGCATACACGCTGATACTGATGTCAGCCGGGTTCATGAGTTGTGTTTTGGCGAGAATCTGCCCGATCAGGTCGCCGGCGCGAAAAGCCACCGCGGTGTCCCCAATCAACGCTTGCCGTCGCGCCGCCGCATCGTGCAGGCTGGCGTTATGCCGATACACCGGCATCAATACCAGGAACCCGCGCTGGTTGCCTTTTTCCTGCACCAGTCGATACAGGCCGGTGGCTGCCGGCTGCCCGCTGTCGACGGCGCGCTGCATCGCTGCCGCTTGTCCGCGCTGAGAATCGGCATCGAATCCGAACACCGCTTCATTGCCTTGCATCGGCTCAATGTAATCCACCACGCGATAATATGGTCTGGAGCGGGCAGTGATGCGCTCCTGGCCATTCGCTTCCATTATCGCGAAATCCGGATAGCGTTTGCGTATGCCGGCTTCGAAAGCCGGTCGTTCATCGTGGGAAATAATGCGATGGAAGTCGAAATTCAAAACATACGGATAGCGCTCCAGCAAGGGGCGGGTAAAGACTTGGAATTGTTCCCGGCTCACCGATTGGTTCGTTACGAAGAGTTGATTGATCGCGCGCAGCGCCATGATCGCGTTATCCAGTTCATTCTGGATGGTCTGCAAGTAAATTGCAGCATTTTGCCTGAAGCTGGCTTCTACCTTGTCATTCTCCAGATGCCGGCTGCTAACGAATAATATCGACGTGACAAGCAGTCCCGTCAGCAGGGTCAGCAGTGCAGGTACAAATGCAGAAAAATGTTTACGTTCAGACAAACTGTGTACTCCATTAGTGGCGCGCCACGTACAAGCCCTGGGCACCGATTGCCATAGGGTAATTCATTTGGTGAAAGGGGATAAGTTTAAACTCGAATTGTTACATTATCGCAACGCAGTGTTGCTGCGTTTTTGATCCTACCCGAGGTCGTAGTAATGCCGCATTTTGTGCAATAGAGGCGGGAGCGGAGGTTACGAAAAAGGCCCTACAATAAGACCCTCGGCGTTGTTGCTGATTTTAATTTTTTCATTTGAAAGCCTGTTTCCCTGTGCCGCATCTTTCTGATACAACTTCTGATAATGTCGCCAACGGCGACGTTTTTGCCCTGTTCGATGATTGTGACGCCAGTGCCACTGATCCGCGCTCCCGCCTTTACACCGCGTATGTCGATACACTGAGTTGCAGCGAGTGCCGTGCATTTCCCGCCTTGCTCACCCAAATGGAGCAGGCATTGCAACGCGGGTTGCATGCAGTGGGCCTGTTTTCTTATGAGCTCGGACCGGAATTGATGGGAACGGCGCAGCATCCAATAGACCAGCCTTTGGCGCAAATTCTGTTATTCAAAAGCTACCAGCAACTTTCCGTCGATCAAGTGCAGGCGTGGCTGGCAGCGCAAAGCAAGAGTCAGTCGGACAGCATGGATAGTCATGCGTTCAGTGCCGGCATTGCAAATATTCAAGCCAATATTAGTGAGAGACAGTTTGGCCAAGCCATCGCCCAGATTCGCGCTTACATCGCGGCGGGTGACATCTATCAGGCCAATTACACTTATCGTCTGCGCTTTGATGCTTTTGGCAATTTGTATGCGTTATATCTGCGTTTGCGCCAACGTCAACCGGTGCCGTATGGCGCCTTGATAGCGTTGCCGGACGGGCGCGCAGTGCTGTCGTTTTCGCCAGAGCTATTTGCCCGGCACGAAAATGGCCAGTTGACAGCATGCCCTATGAAGGGGACCGCGCCAGCATCCGGCGATTCATTGCGGGATGCGGCAAACGCGCAGGCGCTTGCAACCGATCCCAAGAACAGGGCGGAAAACCTGATGATTGTTGATTTGCTGCGCAATGATCTCGGACGTATTGCGACGCTGGGTTCGGTGGCAGTACCGGAATTGTTCGAGGTGAAGCGCTACAGCAGTGTGCTGCAGATGACATCAACCATTCGCGCCCAACTGCGCGCAGATGTCACCCTGGAACAACTGTTCACGGCGCTTTACCCTTGCGGCTCCATCACCGGCGCACCCAAGCGGCGTGCGATGCAGGTTATACGCGAATTGGAACCGGACCCGCGTGGGATATATACCGGCAGCATCGGCTGGTTTGATCCGATCCCTAACAATGCACCTCAAACAGTCGGTGATTTTTGTCTCTCCGTTCCGATTCGTACCCTGGTCTTGCAAGCTCCGCTTTCAAGCGGCATCCGCAACGGCGAGATGGGTGTGGGCGCAGGTATCGTGCACGATAGCGAAGTTACTGAAGAGTATGCCGAGTGCCAGTTGAAAGCCCAATTCCTTACCGGTTTGCAGCATGAATTTAATTTATTCGAGACTTTGCATGCGACACGTTTGGAGGGTTATCGCCACCTTGCGTTGCACTTGGGCCGCCTGCGCGCTTCTGCCGACTACTTCGGTTTTGTATATGCAGAGGGTAAGGTGCGCCATATTCTGGAAGAGGCTCTCGGCAGGTTACCGTTTGATGGGGCATATCGGGCCAGATTATCACTGGATCAATCTGGGCAGTGCGAGGTGCAGACCGTGCCGTTGGAGCCTTTGCCGGCGCAAGTCAAAATACTGATAAGCGCGCATCCCACCAATGCGGCAGATTTGTTTTTGCGTCACAAGACGACGCTCAGGGCGCGCTACGATACCGCCTGGCATGAGGCAGAATTGAAAGGAGCGTTTGATACAATATTTGCCAATACCGAGGGCGAATTAACCGAGGGCGGGCGCAGCAATATTTTCCTGCAAATACAAGGGCATTGGTACACGCCGCCTCTAGAATCTGGTGTTTTGCCGGGCGTAATGCGCAGTGTGTTGCTGGACGATCCGCAATGGACCGCCAGCGAGCGCCGTTTGATATTGGCAGATTTGCGCGCAGCCGAGCGCGTCGTGGTCTGCAATGCACTGCGCGGTGCGGTGGCAGCAGTAGTGGCGTGGCGGGATTAGGTTATTCGGCCGTGTGAGCAATTATTCCCCGAAATTCCTTGCCAAAGTTCTGCGACGTTTGCTATAGTTCGGCTCCCGCTGAGAGGCGGGGCGATAAGCAGGGAGAGAAGTGGCAGCGGAAGTTGGCGGGATTGGACGAAACGCGGGGTGCAGGGAGTTGAAGTTTGCGCCGGGTGTGACGAAAGAAAATGTTGACTGAGTAAGAAAAACGCTGCATAATCTGCCCTCTTCAGTGCTGCAAACAAAACGCTTTGCAGTCTGGTTGGTCCGGGTGAAGATGCCAGGGCTAGCGGAGAAAAGAAAGATCTTTAACAACTAACAGTCGATAAGTGTGAGCACTTGATGGAAGCGCCGCGACGGATGCGAAAGTATCTGTTGTGAAACTTAAAATATCAAATGCTCGCACAGAAGAAAAATAGGATCTTTTTGGAGGCAACTTCAAGAAGAGCCTGTCAGTATTTTGAGTGAGCGACCGGTCCGGTAAAATGGACCATGTCAGCAATGACATAAAACAGAGATTAAACTGAAGAGTTTGATCCTGGCTCAGATTGAACGCTGGCGGCATGCCTTACACATGCAAGTCGAACGGCAGCACGGAGCTTGCTCTGGTGGCGAGTGGCGAACGGGTGAGTAATATATCGGAACGTACCCTCGAGTGGGGGATAACGCAGCGAAAGTTGCGCTAATACCGCATACGATCTACGGAGGAAAGCAGGGGATTCGCAAGGACCTTGTGCTCGTGGAGCGGCCGATATCTGATTAGCTAGTTGGTAGGGTAAAAGCCTACCAAGGCCACGATCAGTAGCTGGTCTGAGAGGACGACCAGCCACACTGGAACTGAGACACGGTCCAGACTCCTACGGGAGGCAGCAGTGGGGAATTTTGGACAATGGGGGCAACCCTGATCCAGCAATGCCGCGTGAGTGAAGAAGGCCTTCGGGTTGTAAAGCTCTTTTGTCAGGGAAGAAACGGTGAGTTCTAATATAGCTTACTAATGACGGTACCTGAAGAATAAGCACCGGCTAACTACGTGCCAGCAGCCGCGGTAATACGTAGGGTGCAAGCGTTAATCGGAATTACTGGGCGTAAAGCGTGCGCAGGCGGTTATGTAAGACAGATGTGAAATGCCCGGGCTCAACCTGGGAACTGCATTTGTGACTGCATGGCTAGAGTGTGTCAGAGGGGGGTAGAATTCCACGTGTAGCAGTGAAATGCGTAGATATGTGGAGGAATACCGATGGCGAAGGCAGCCCCCTGGGATAACACTGACGCTCATGCACGAAAGCGTGGGGAGCAAACAGGATTAGATACCCTGGTAGTCCACGCCCTAAACGATGTCTACTAGTTGTTGGGTCTTAATTGACTTAGTAACGCAGCTAACGCGTGAAGTAGACCGCCTGGGGAGTACGGTCGCAAGATTAAAACTCAAAGGAATTGACGGGGACCCGCACAAGCGGTGGATGATGTGGATTAATTCGATGCAACGCGAAAAACCTTACCTACCCTTGACATGTACGGAACCTTTGAGAGATCAGAGGGTGCTCGAAAGAGAGCCGTAACACAGGTGCTGCATGGCTGTCGTCAGCTCGTGTCGTGAGATGTTGGGTTAAGTCCCGCAACGAGCGCAACCCTTGTCATTAGTTGCTACGAAAGGGCACTCTAATGAGACTGCCGGTGACAAGCCGGAGGAAGGTGGGGATGACGTCAAGTCCTCATGGCCCTTATGGGTAGGGCTTCACACGTCATACAATGGTACATACAGAGGGCCGCCAACCCGCGAGGGGGAGCTAATCCCAGAAAGTGTATCGTAGTCCGGATTGTAGTCTGCAACTCGACTACATGAAGTTGGAATCGCTAGTAATCGCGGATCAGCATGTCGCGGTGAATACGTTCCCGGGTCTTGTACACACCGCCCGTCACACCATGGGAGCGGGTTTCACCAGAAGTAGGTAGCTTAACCGCAAGGAGGGCGCTTACCACGGTGGGATTCGTGACTGGGGTGAAGTCGTAACAAGGTAGCCGTATCGGAAGGTGCGGCTGGATCACCTCCTTTCTAGAGTATGTGCTGAAGTCAAGTGTTCACACTTATCGACTGTTATGAAAAAGAAGAGCAGCAATGAACAGTAATTGGACTGCCAGCGTGTGTGTTGTGTAAGAAGAGCCGCACGACCAACAGCGCAGAGTTGACTAGTCGCTGATTCAAGCGGGTCTGTAGCTCAGCTGGTTAGAGCACTGTGTTGATAACGCAGGGGTCGTTGGTTCGAGTCCAACCAGACCTACCAAAGAGTATAAAAAAGATACTGGGGGTTTAGCTCAGCTGGGAGAGCACCTGCTTTGCAAGCAGGGGGTCGTCGGTTCGATCCCGTCAACCTCCACCACGTAACTGATCAAGAATACAAACCTGAGTCACTCATGCAAAAGTAAGAGGTGCATGAAAAATTCAGGTTTGGTTTCTTAAGCCATTAGCTGTTTCGTTCTTTAAAAATTTGGAAGAAGTAAAGATTTATCAAGGAGTATGGATAAATCGATGCCCACGTTGATAGCAATATCGCGGCAGCAATGCCAGGCGTGCACATTGATGGATCTGTATGACTTGATGGGTTGTGATTGTATCAAATCAAAAAGTATTAAAAGCGAGTTTGTTAAGATGTTTTAAATACAAATTCCTTGCAATACGGCAAACGCTAAAGTAATACTCATAGAAATATCCTATAACCGGTTTTTAATCCGTGCATGAACAGCACTATCGGGTTAGAAGCCAACGTTATAGGGACAAGTGAATAAGTGCACATGGTGGATGCCTTGGCGATATCAGGCGATGAAGGACGTAGTAGCTTGCGATAAGCTGCGGGGAGCGAGCAAACACGCTTTGATCCGCAGATTTCCGAATGGGGAAACCCGGCCGAAAGGTCATTGCACACTGAATACATAGGTGTGCAAAGCGAACGTGGCGAACTGAAACATCTAAGTAGCTACAGGAAAAGAAATCAACCGAGATTCCCAAAGTAGCGGCGAGCGAAATGGGAAGAGCCTGCAAGCAATAGCAGTAGACATAGTGGAAAGCTTTGGAAAAGGCTGCCATAGAGGGTGATAGCCCCGTACACGAAATGTTTATTGTGGTACTAAGCTTGCGACAAGTAGGGCGGGACACGAGAAATCCTGTCTGAACATGGGGGGACCATCCTCCAAGGCTAAATACTCGATATCGACCGATAGTGAACCAGTACCGTGAGGGAAAGGCGAAAAGAACCCCGGAAGGGGAGTGAAATAGATCCTGAAACCGTGTGCATACAAACAGTAGGAGCGGACTTGTTCCGTGACTGCGTACCTTTTGTATAATGGGTCAGCGACTTACATTCAGTGGCAAGGTTAACCGTATAGGGAAGCCGTAGAGAAATCGAGTCCGAATAGGGCGATTTAGTCGCTGGGTGTAGACCCGAAACCAAGTGATCTACTCATGGCCAGGATGAAGGTGCGGTAACACGCACTGGAGGTCCGAACCCACTAATGTTGAAAAATTAGGGGATGAGCTGTGGGTAGGGGTGAAAGGCTAAACAAACTTGGAAATAGCTGGTTCTCTCCGAAAACTATTTAGGTAGTGCCTCACGTATCACCATCGGGGGTAGAGCACTGTTATGGCTAGGGGGTCATCGCGACTTACCAAACCATTGCAAACTCCGAATACCGATGAGTGCGAGCGTGGGAGACAGACGTCGGGTGCTAACGTCCGGCGTCAAGAGGGAAACAACCCAGACCGCCAGCTAAGGTCCCCAAGATTGGCTAAGTGGAAAACGAAGTGGGAAGGCTAAAACAGTCAGGAGGTTGGCTTAGAAGCAGCCATCCTTTAAAGAAAGCGTAATAGCTCACTGATCGAGTCGTCCTGCGCGGAAGATGTAACGGGGCTAAGCCAGTCACCGAAGCTGCGGATATCCGTAAGGATATGGTAGGAGAGCGTTCTGTAAGCCTGCGAAGGTGTCTTGTAAAGGATGCTGGAGGTATCAGAAGTGCGAATGCTGACATGAGTAGCGATAATGGGGGTGAAAAGCCTCCACGCCGTAAGCCCAAGGTTTCCTGTTCAACGTTCATCGGAGCAGGGTGAGTCGGCCCCTAAGGCGAGGCAGAGATGCGTAGCTGATGGGAAGCAGGTTAATATTCCTGCACCATTGTATGATGCGATGGGGGGACGGATCACAGAAGGTTGTCCGGCGGTTGGAAGTGCCGGTTCTTGACTTGTAGAAGGCCCTTTGGCAAATCCGGGGGCGTAATTCAAGGGGTTGAGACGAGCGAACTTGTTCGCGAAGCAATTGGAAGTGGTTCCAAGAAAAGCCTCTAAGCTTCAGTCATACAAGACCGTACCGCAAACCGACACAGGTGGGCGAGATGAGTATTCTAAGGCGCTTGAGAGAACTCGGGAGAAGGAACTCGGCAAATTGGTACCGTAACTTCGGGATAAGGTACGCCCTGGTAGTTTGACCCCCCTGCGGGGGAAGGATGAAAGGGTTGCAATAAACTGGTGGCTGCGACTGTTTAATAAAAACACAGCACTATGCAAACACGAAAGTGGACGTATATGGTGTGACTCCTGCCCGGTGCTGGAAGATTAAATGATGGGGTGCAAGCTCTTGATTGAAGTCCCAGTAAACGGCGGCCGTAACTATAACGGTCCTAAGGTAGCGAAATTCCTTGTCGGGTAAGTTCCGACCTGCACGAATGGAGTAACGATGGCCACACTGTCTCCTCCCGAGACTCAGCGAAGTTGAAGTGGTTGTGATGATGCAATCTACCCGCGGCTAGACGGAAAGACCCCATGAACCTTTACTGTAGCTTTGCATTGAATTTTGAACCAATCTGTGTAGGATAGGTGGGAGGCTTTGAAGCGTGAACGCTAGTTTGCGTGGAGCCAACCTTGAAATACCACCCTGGTTTGTTTGAGATTCTAACCTTGGTCCGTTATCCGGATCGGGGACAGTGCATGGTAGGCAGTTTGACTGGGGCGGTCTCCTCCCAAAGTGTAACGGAGGAGTTCGAAGGTACGCTAGGTACGGTCGGACATCGTGCTGTTAGTGCAATGGCATAAGCGTGCTTAACTGCGAGACTGACAAGTCGAGCAGGTACGAAAGTAGGACATAGTGATCCGGTGGTTCTGTATGGAAGGGCCATCGCTCAACGGATAAAAGGTACTCTGGGGATAACAGGCTGATTCCTCCCAAGAGTTCATATCGACGGGGGAGTTTGGCACCTCGATGTCGGCTCATCACATCCTGGGGCTGTAGCCGGTCCCAAGGGTATGGCTGTTCGCCATTTAAAGTGGTACGTGAGCTGGGTTTAAAACGTCGTGAGACAGTTTGGTCCCTATCTGCCGTGGGCGTTGGAAATTTGAAGGGGGCTGCTCCTAGTACGAGAGGACCGGAGTGGACGAACCTCTGGTGTACCGGTTGTCACGCCAGTGGCATTGCCGGGTAGCTAAGTTCGGAAGAGATAACCGCTGAAAGCATCTAAGCGGGAAACTTGCCTTAAGATGAGATTTCCCTGGAGCCCTGAGCTCCTTGAAGGGTCGTTCGAGACCAGGACGTTGATAGGCTGGGTGTGGAAGCGCAGTAATGCGTTAAGCTAACCAGTACTAATTGCCCGTAAGGCTTGTCCCTATAACCTTGGCAGGTTATAGAAATCAATGAGTAAAACTTGTGTTTGACAACTTTGGCAGTCACAACCCAAAAATAATATATCTTTACTTCTTCCAGATTGCGTCGCTTGCTGACATGCACACTCGTAGCAATACGATATACGCAGTAGCAAACGATGTTACAAGTTATGCCTGATGACCATAGCAAGTCGGTACCACCCCTTCCCATCCCGAACAGGACCGTGAAACGACTTCGCGCCGATGATAGTGCGTCAACACGTGTGAAAGTAGGTCATCGTCAGGCTGTTATCCCTAAAACCCCCGTACTCATCCTACGGGGGTTTTTTTATGCGCTCCAACACATAAATACCTTCAGTATTCAAAATTCCACTTGATTAACCACCGCACTAACCCCAGCAGCATGACTCCGCATCCGCTTTCTGCGAATTTGCAATACGCCAGCACAAGCATGGCGATTGCATGAAGGGTCAGTTGTTGAGCCCAGTAACTTGCCAAGGTAATTAACGTTCCAATCAGCTTTCAGTCGCTTGTCGCTGATGCCGAGTTTCGTGGTGGTGTCGCTTTTGCTCGGCGCAACAAACTGGTGGATCCAGCATATGCACAGTCAGAGTTGCTGGCGACGAGGCCATGTAAGGTGTGGCCGTGAGAAATCAGCAAAATCAAGGGGGCGGCCAAGTCAGCGCATTACAACCTCTCATTACAACCTCCGTGTCATCTTCACTATATATGCCAAAACCGACTTCAGTAGATGACGAAAGAAATTAGATAGAATCAGACGCTAAGCTTCGCAATAATTGTCCCAAAGCGACTGACACATTCGAGTCGTCGCACCTTGTCAGGAAACCGAAAAAATGCATCCTCGCGCCTTTCCAATTGCTTTTCCCAGGTTGCGCACCATTCCACCTGCGGACGTAGCGAGCGACAGCGTTAGCGCGAACTATGCGCGCATCGGTTGTTATCTGGATTGTTTGAAGACGCAACGTAATCTATCTCCGCACACTACAGACAATTATGGACGTGACTTGTACGAACTGGCGACAATGCTGGACGGCACTGCGCTACTGCTGGTAACCCATGAGCAGGTGCGCAGCATGACTTCGCGCCTGCATGCCAGGGGTTTGAATCCGCGCTCAATTGCACGCAAACTGTCGGCTTGGCGTGGGTTTTTCGGCTGGCTGTCCGAGCAGACTACGCTAGCGTCGAACCCGGTCGATGGTGTCAGCGCGCCCAGGCGGGCCAAAACTTTGCCGCTGGCGCTGGGTGCCGACGATGCGGTGCGTCTGGTGTCAAACCCGAATCCGAATGCCGCCGCCGACAGTGCCATCCAGTTGTGCAATCGGGCGATGTTCGAACTACTGTATTCGAGCGGCCTGCGGGTTTCGGAACTGGTCGGGCTGGATGTGCGTTATGTCCATGAGACGACGCCGCGCGGCAAGCCATACACTTCAGCAGGCTGGGTCGATATCGATGCGCGGGATGTGATTGTCACCGGCAAAGGCAGCAAGGTGCGCAGCGTGCCAGTCGGCCAGGGTGCGATTCTGGCGCTACAGGCATGGATTACCGCCCGTGCGGGCGTGATCCAGCTTGACCCGCACCCACTATTTTTGAGCACCCGCGGTACCCGAATCTCGGTACGAACGCTGCAAATGCGCATCAAGACGCATGCGCAGGCACTGGGAATTCCGGCTGATGTGCATCCGCACATGCTGCGCCATTCATTTGCCTCGCATCTGCTGCAATCGTCGGGCGACTTGCGTGCGGTGCAGGAAATGTTGGGGCACGAATCGATTGCCTCCACGCAAATTTATACCGCGCTCGATTTTCAGCGTCTGGCCACCGTGTATGATGCCGCCCACCCGCGCGCCAAGAAAAAATCCCCGACTGGGGTGTGACTACGCAATTGCGCAGTTGCGGCATAATTACCAAATGGATTTTTCACATATACACCCTATGAACCCCACGCCCCAGATCGCCATCGCCCACCGCAGCAAGCCATCGGAAGCGGCGCGCACAGAAGCCCAAGGCCGTTTGCGCGCAGTCTCGGTGCGGGTCACGCCGGCGCGCGTTAAAGTGCTGGCAGCCTTGCTTGGCGCGCCGCGCGCGCTGTCGCACCAGGATATGCAGGAGGCTTTTGCCGAGATGGATCGCGTCACTCTGTACCGTGCGCTGGACTGCCTGATTGCAGCGGGCCTGACCCACAAGATCGCCGGCGATGATCGCGTGTTCCGTTACAGCGCCGGAACCGAACATTCCGAACGCGGCGGCGTCAGCGCGCACCAGCATGGACATTTCAAATGCACGCGCTGCGCCAAGGTATTTTGCCTGAACGTGGACGGCGAGGCAGATCTGGTGTCCGATGTGTTGGCGCAATCGGCTTGCCGGCAATCGACACTGCGCCAGCAATTGCAAGCGGTGCTGCAAGACAATCTTGGTCCTGGTTTTCAAAGCCACGACATCGAACTGACCATCAAGGGCTGGTGCGCCGAATGCGCACGGCAACCACAATAATTCCCAATATTTGCGACAATTTACGACGAAATACACTATGGCATTGCTTCCAACCACGATACTGACCGGCTTCCTCGGCGCCGGCAAAACCACCTTGCTCAATCGCATTTTGCAGGAAAATCACGGCTATAAAATCGCCGTAATTGAAAATGAATTCGGCCAAGAAAACATCGACAACGAAATCCTGGTGCAAGACAGCAGCGAACAGATCATTCAGATGAACAACGGCTGCATCTGCTGCACGGTGCGCGGCGACCTGATCGCAGCGCTGACCGATCTGGCGCAAAAGCGCGCCGCCGGACTGCTGCACTTTGATCGCCTGGTGATCGAGACCACCGGCTTGGCAAATCCGGGGCCGGTGGCGCAAACTTTCTTCATGGATGAGGAAGTCGCACTGTCCTACATGCTGGATGCGATCATCACCGTGGTCGATGCGCGCCACGCGATGCAACAACTCGATGCGCATGAAGAAGCACAGCGCCAGGTGGGCTTCGCCGACCGCATCCTGTTATCGAAAACCGATCTGGTCAGCGCGGCCGAAGTCGCCATACTGACCACGCGCTTAAAACGCATCAATCCGCGGGCACCGGTGGGAGCCGCCGATTTCGGCCGCGCCCCGATTGCCGAACTGCTCGACATCCGCGGCTTCAACCTCAACGAAAAACTGGAAATCGATCCCGAATTTCTGGCCGCTGAAGACGCTGAAGCACATGAAAAACAACATGCATGCGCGCCCGGTTGCGATCACGCGCACCACGAGCATCATGACCATCATCGCGCGCACCACAGCGACGATATTTCCTCGTTCGTATTCAAGAGCGAGCGCGCGTTCAATAGCGCTCTGCTGGATGAATTTCTGGGCAGCATCGTGCAGGTTTTCGGGCCGCGCATGCTGCGTTACAAAGGCGTATTGCTGATGGAAGGCGCTGATCGCAAGGTGCTGTTCCAAGGCGTGCATCAATTGATGGGCACCGATATCGGTGGTGCGTGGGCGGAGGGCGAAATACGGGGCAGCAAGATGGTGTTTATCGGACAAAATCTGCCAAAGGAAACAATTATTACCGGCCTGGAGCAATGTCTGGTATAAACTGTCGGCGTTTTTGGTGGTATGGGCAGAATTTATTCTTGAAAACACCATGTTAACCTTCCAAAAACAGCACAAGTATTAACGCACTGGAAGATGAGGATTATCAACGTCAGCGCTATGAAGTCTGCTAAAGTAGCCAGCCGATTGTGAGACTTCCAGGCAAATTGACAATGTGAGCGAATCCGTTCCGGCAGCGCATTAATGAACGATACCGTAGCCGGATTAGCGGATAAAATTATTTGAACCTGCATCGAAAGTCAGCGAAGTGATTACTAAAACTAAACAACCCAATGCCGACGTCAACGTGACCGACACGCTTCTTACTGAAGAGAAAATCCTCAAGATGGGCGAAAAAGATTACATGAACGAGGCGCAACTGGCCTTTTTCAAGGCGCGCCTGAAGCAGATTGAGAAAGACCTGCTGCAAAACGCCGACGACACCACCGAGCATTTGCGTGAAACCACGCTGGTGCCCGATCCTGCCGACCGCGCCACGATCGAGGAAGAGCATGCGCTGGAATTGCGCACCCGCGACCGCGAACGCAAGCTGATCAAGAAAGTCCAGCAATCGATCGCCAGAATCAATGAAGGCGATTACGGCTGGTGCGAAGAAACCGGCGAAGCAATCGGCATTCCGCGTTTGCTGGCCCGTCCGACCGCAACCCTGTCGCTGGAAGCGCAGCAGCGGCGTGAACTCAAGCAAAAGCTGTATGGCGATTAAAGACTAAATAGAACGCCCGATGTGGCGTTGTGTTAAAAAAACGTGCGAGCAAGTTGTTCGCACGTTTTTTATTGCCATGAAGAAAATAACGACAATGTTGTAAACCTGCCGTATGCGCTAAAAAAATATACATGGTGGCGTATTATTTTTTACTGCAATTTTTATATGCGTAAAGCAGATGTTTCAATTATTTTTTATGGGGGTATGTGTGGTATTGCATCAAATATCTGATGTCGCACACAAAAAATGCAGTCCACGAAAAGCATGAAGGGACCTTCTTTTTGGTAGCCGAAAGGAGGGCGTTATGCATTCTTTCGTGGACAATGTTTTTCATCAGTCCTCATCTGATTTTGCGGAGTCGTTATCAGGTGCTATATGGAAGGTTGGCGCTGAACCGTCTTTGGCTTGACCGGGATAGATAGTCATGTGTGGGTAGGGTATTTCGATACCGTGCTGATCGAAGGCCTGTTTCAGCCGGCGCAGGAATTCCCGGCGCACCTCCCATTGTCCAAGCGGCAGCACTTTGAAACGGCAGCGGATAATGACTGCGGATTGCTCCAGTTTATCGACGCCGGCCATTTCCATATCCGCCATAATCTTAGGGCCGATGGTCTCGTCCTTGCGCAAATTTGCTCCTACCTGGAGCATCAAACGCATCACCTCGTCGGTGTCTTCCCGGTACGCCACGCCGACATCGGCCACAGCAAAGGCGAATCCCCGGCTCATGTTGGTGACCGTGGTGATAATGCCGTTGGGAATGAAATGCACGTTGCCGTCGTAATCGCGCAACCTGATATAGCGCAGCGTCACTTCCTCTACCAGCCCAGCCTTGCCGCCCACCTCAATCACGTCGCCTTGCCGCACCTGGTTTTCCAGTAGCAGGAAGATGCCGTTGAAGTAATCTTTGATCAGGCTTTGCGCAGCAAATGCAACTGCGATGCCGAGCACTCCGGCGGTGGCCAGGATCGGCGCGATGGAAACACCCAGCTCGCTCAAAATTACCATGCCCGCGACCACATAAATAACCACTGACGAAACATAGTGGAACACCCGGCCCAACGTTTCGATGCGCTTGAGATCTTCCGGATCATTGCCGGTACGGCGTATCGAATAGTTCTGCAGTACCAGGATGGCTTTATTCGATAAATGCAGCAGCACCCAGGACAGGATCAAAATTAACAGGATATGCAGTGCCGCTTGGGACAGGTTCAGCAATTCCTTTACATCGAAGGTGCCGATTATGTTGTTGAGTGTTTTCATTGTTTTTCTAACGCTGTGACGTTGCTAAAGAGGTGTCTGGAGATGCTGCTACCGGATGATTCTGGCTGCCCGCGGACGCAATTGCAAATGGCAGAACAGGTCCGGATAGTGCAATGCAGCATACCACTCCACCAGGACGGTCAGGTTTTTGATCCGCTCCAGACGCGCCATGGGGAGGGTCAGCGGTTTGGTTTTTGCGCCAGTAGAGCGCGCCTGGGAGGTTGTACTTCTGGGACAATGAGCCGAGAAAAGCATGCCATAATCGCCTTGCCGATTCAGAGTAAATGTTGTTATCTGATAGCCAAAGTATTCAATGTAATGGCGGCCCTTGGCGCGCTGCCGGGGTGGTCGAAGTCAACAGCAAAACAACCATCGATTATATTTTTGAACAGATTCTGCTGTCTGGCAGCCTGTCGGATGTCATTTCAGAAAACACACAGCACCGGTGAGGCCCGCAGAACATGAAGAACGTGAAGTTTTTTTCTCTTTTTGGCAAGAAGCAGCAGTCGCAGGCCGACACACCGGCTGAAGACGCGCGTGCACGCGACGGCAGCGAAGAAAACCTGCGCGCGAACAATCAAGTCGAACGCAGTGGCAACATGCACTTCGATCGGCACAAGGTCGCCCGCGCTACTGAACTGAAGATCGATGCGATCGAATCGGCCATGTCGCTCCAACTTGACGGCAATCCCCGCACGAATGGCGCCTCGCGCACAGTGAGCGCCAAGGCGCAGTCCGGCACTGAATCCAGCGCATTCAAGAACACCATACAGCTGATGGATGCACCGACCGAAATCCTGTTTGATAAGTTTGACAACGATCTGCCCGGCGCTACCAGCGTGATGGCGACAACCCTCCCGACTCCATTAATTGAAGAAGCCGCGATCCTGTTTGCGAACGATCAGCAGGCACTGGCCGAACGTTTACTACAAAATGCGATCCTGCAAGCGCCGCTTACCGAGCCCAATGAACCTGTTTATCTGCTGCTGTTGGACTTGTATCAACTCAGCGGCCAGCAACAGACGTTCGACAGTTTGTCGACCGATTACATCAGCCGCTTTGAAACCTCGCCGCCGGCATGGCGCAGCCGAACCCAGCAAGTGCCGTCCGCTGCGCCGGCATCCAGTTGGCCAAGCGTGGTTTTTCCGGAGTCTCTGGACGGCGACAGCGCAACGCAGGTCGAACGCGCACAACAGTTGAGCGCCGCACACCAGATATTGCGCCTGGACTTCAGCCGCATACGGAAGACCGACCCGGCCGGTTGCGCGCTGCTGTTGCAACTCTTGCGCCGTCTGCACAAATCCGGCCATGATCTGATCTTGCCGGGAGCGCCGGAGCTGGTCGAGCGCATCCAATCCACCTTGCAGGCCGGGCAGCGCGATGCCAGTGCCGCACCCTGGCTTTTGCTGCTGGAGCTGCTACGGCTATTGGACCGGGAACAGGAATTCGAAGAAAACAGTATTGAATATTGCATCACCTTCGAAATTTCCCCTCCCGCCTTTGAGGCGCCAAGGCCGCCTTCCCCCACAGCCCCAGCCCCTTTTCCGCAAGCGGGAGAGGGGAGCGAGCCAATCTCTGCTGTCAACCGGCCAGAGCACTTCGCGATGCCGGAGCTTGTGACCGGCGATACCCGGCAACTACTGGAGGCTATCAGTGCATTCGCGTCTGAGCGCGAAACTGTTGTGATCGACTGTTCGCAGTTGTGCCGCATTGATTTCAGTGCATCCTGGCAACTTCTGGCCGGTTTGGTGCCGCTAGCCAGAAAAGGCAAAATACTCGAATTCCATGCAGTCAACTGCCCGGTCGCGGCCCTGCTCAACGTCATGGGATTGAAGGAAATCGCCCGCATCATCCCGCGCAAGGGCTGATGCCGTCGTCTTGCAATCGGCTGGCACATCCCCACTTTTATGTCTTATGGAGCATATCCGGAGTACATCCGTCCATCATATTTTTGAGGTAAGCATGGAACAATTTCACGGCACCACCATCCTGTCGGTGCGGCGCGGCAACATCGTCGCACTCGGCGGCGACGGTCAGGTCACGCTCGGCAATATCGTCATGAAAGGCACCGCCCGCAAGGTGCGCACGCTGTACCACGGCAAAGTGTTGGCCGGTTTTGCCGGCGGCACCGCCGATGCATTCACGCTGATCGAACGCTTCGAAGCCAAGCTGGAAAAACACCAGGGCCATCTGATGCGCGCCTCGGTCGAACTGGCCAAGGACTGGCGCACCGACCGCATGCTGCGCCGGCTGGAAGCGATGTTGCTGGTGGCCGACCGCGAAACGACGCTGGTCATCACCGGCAACGGCGACGTGCTGGAGCCGGAAGACGGCATCGGCGCTATCGGCTCCGGCGGCACTTTCGCCCAATCCGCAGCCAAAGCCCTGCAAGAAAATACGGATCTGACGCCGCTGGATATCGTCAAGAAATCGCTGACGATTGCCGCCGAGCTTTGCATCTATACCAATATGTCACACACCATCGAAACGCTGGGTTGATCGCCATGAACATGACACCGCAAGAAATCGTCTCCGAACTCGACAAGCATGTAGTCGGCCAAGGCAACGCCAAGCGCGCAGTCGCCATCGCGCTGCGCAACCGCTGGCGTCGGCAACAAGTGGCAGAGCCGCTGCGGCACGAAATCACGCCTAAAAACATCCTGATGATTGGCCCCACCGGCGTCGGCAAGACCGAAATCGCGCGCCGCCTGGCGAAACTGGCGGATGCGCCCTTCATCAAGATCGAAGCCACCAAGTTCACCGAAGTCGGTTATGTCGGCCGTGACGTCGACACCATCATCCGCGACCTGGTCGATATCGGCATCAAGCAAACTCGCGAAGCGGCCACCCGCAAGGTGCGCGCACGCGCCGAAGATGCGGCCGAAGACCGCATCATCGACATCCTGGTGCCGCCGGCGCGCGATTTCGGCCTGAATACGCCAGCCGAGACCGATGCACAGAAAGGCAATTCCACGCGCCAGACTTTCCGCAAGCGCTTGCGCGAAGGTGCGCTGGACGATAACGAGATCGAGCTGGAAGTCGCCGAGGTTGGCCCGCAAATGGAAATCATGGCGCCGCCCGGCATGGAAGAAATGACCGAGCAGATCAAGACCATGTTTTCCGGCATGGGCAGCGCCCGCAAGAAAGCCCGCAAGATGAAAGTCCGCGACGCGATGAAGCTGCTGATCGAGGAAGAAGCGGGCAAACTGGTCAATGAGGAAGAACTCAAGCAGCAGGCGATCACCAATGTCGAGCAAAACGGCATCGTGTTCCTGGACGAAATCGACAAGATCGCGTCGCGTTCCGAAGCCGGCGGGGCCGAAGTATCGCGCGCCGGCGTGCAGCGTGACCTGCTGCCGCTGGTCGAGGGCACCACCGTCAATACCAAATACGGCATGATCAAGACCGATCACATTTTGTTCATTGCCTCCGGCGCTTTCCATCTGGCCAAACCGTCCGATCTGATCCCCGAACTGCAGGGCCGGTTCCCGATCCGGGTCGAACTGGAATCGCTGTCGATTGCCGATTTCGAATGCATCCTGACCTCCACCGACGCTTGTCTGACCGCGCAATACGAAGCGCTGCTGGCGACCGAGGAAGTGCAGATCGACTTCACCCCGGAAGGCGTGCGGCGCCTGGCCGAAATCGCATACTCGGTGAATGAAAAGACCGAGAACATCGGGGCCCGCCGCCTGTATACCGTGATGGAAAAGCTGCTGGAAGAAATCTCGTTCGCGGCCAGCGAAACCGCCGGCAAGGTAATCTCGATCGACGCCGCCTACGTCAACGAGCGGCTCGGGGCGCTGTCAATCGATGACGACCTGGCGCGTTACATTCTGTAGGAACCCCGCAGCATAATTTTATTTATGCTCGGGTATATGCAAAAAACATACTGTTGCCGCATATAATTATTGTGGGCTTTAAATATACACTAACATGTATATTTAAAGCCCACAAATTTTTGGAAGCGTAATATTTAACGTTGTGTACCTGCTCTTGGCGGCGGCTGTGATTGCGCTGCGGGCGCCACTCCTTGTTGAGCGGGCGGCGGCAAGCCAGTGGTCGCCCCCGGCACTACTGTGGTCGTGGTGGCCGAAGACATGCCCGGCGTCACCGCGCCCGGCGCCCTGATCGACAGATCCAGGCCGGTTTCAGCCTTGGCGCTGACTGCCAGTTCGACGCGCTTGATGACGCCGGACTCCGACAGCAGTACGTATTGCGGATGGACTTCCTTCACCGTCACGCCCGGCGTCAGTTCCTCGCCGGCAGCCACCGCCTTGGCCGGCTTGCCGTCGGCCGACAGGATGGCCACGCTATCGTAGCTTCTGGCGGCAGCGACCACCCCGTTGAGCTGATAATTGCTGGCCAGATTAATTGCCGCGCCGCCGAACAAGCCTTTGGCGGCGTCCAGCGACAACGCGGGCGGCTCCGCCTGCGGTACGGCAGCCACCGCGCGTACTGGCGGCTGGAACAGTTGCATGGCCCAATAGGCGGCCGACGCGCACAGCGCGATGAACATCGCAAAACTGGCAAACCAGGGCAAGCGCTTCATGTCAATTCTTTCTACGCATATTATTAACCAATGTCACGCACGTCCGTAGGATGGGTGCAACCCATCATGTAAGTTCGATATGCGATGGGTTGCACCCATCCTACGATACTGATGTTAATGCACCAACTGATTGATCTCGATGATCGGCATCAGCACCGCCAGCACGATCAGCAGCACCACCACGCCCATGATCAGGATCAGCGCCGGCTCCAGCAAGCCGGCGATGGTCAGCGTGCGGCGTTCCAGATCCTGCTCCTGGGAAGTGGCTGCGCGCTCCAACATCGCCGGCAATTCGCCGGTGGCTTCGCCGGCGCGGATCATGTGGATCAGCATCGGCGGGAAATGCTGGCGCGCCGACAGCGCACGCGCCAGGCTGACGCCTTCGCGCACCGCCGCAGCGGCTTCTTCGACTTGCTCGCGCATGGCGACATTCGACAGCGTGTCGCGGCTGGTCTGCAGTGCACGCAAAATCGGCACCCCGGAACCAATCGTGATCGCCAGCGTGCTGGCAAAGCGCGACGTATTCAGGCTGCGCTCGAATTTGCCATATAGCGGCGCGGTCAGCAGCCACTTGTGCCAGCGCATTTTGGTAGCCGGATTCTGCAAAGCGGCGCGCCAGGCGAAACCCATCGCGATGATCGCCAGCAACATAAACACGCCGTAACTTCGCACGAAATCAGAAATTGCCAGCATCATCACTGTCAGCAGCGGCAGTTTTTGCTTGGTATTGGAGAACACGGAAACGATTTGCGGCACCACATAGGTCAGCAAAAAGATCACGATCGCAAACGCCACCACCGAGACGATGGCCGGATAAGTAAAAGCGAGCTTCACCTTTTGCACCAGCGCATTGCGCCGTTCGATAAAGTCGGCCAGCCGCGACAGTACCCGCGCCAGTTGGCCGATCTGCTCGCCGGAGGCGACCAGGGCGCGGTAAATCTCGGCAAAATCGCGCGGATGCTGGGACAAGGCGTCCGACAGCGACGCGCCGCCCATCACTTCGGAGCGGATCGAGGCGATCAGGTCGCGCACATACGGCCGCTCGGCTTGTTCCAGCAAGGCGGAAAAAGCTTGTTCCAGCGGCAGGCTGGCTTCCAGCAAGCTCGCCATCTGGCGCGTAAACAACGACAGTTCATTGGTCGACAAGCGCTCGCCGAAGCCGTGCCGGCGACGTGCGCCGGTGGCATCGACCTGGGTGGTAATCGGTTCTACCGCAATCGGCGTCAAACCCTGCAGGCGCAGATCGGTGCGCGCCGCACGGGCGCTGTCGGCGTTGACCACGCCTTTGCTGGTGGCGCCCAGGGCATTCACGGCTTCGTAACGAAAAACTGCCATGATCCTAGTCTTTCGTCACGCGCAGCAATTCCGCCTGCGAGGTGGTGCCGTCCTGCAACCAGCGCTCGCCATCTTCGCGCATGGTTTGCATGCCGTCACGCTGGGCGGCGCTGCGGATCTCGGCTTCGGATGCACTGTGATGGATCAGCGCACGGATTTCATCGGTGGTTTGCAGCAGTTCATACACGCCGACCCGACCCTGATACCCGGAATTGCCGCATTTGTCGCAGCCGACCGGTTGCCAGTTCTGGCCGTCATGGTGCCGGCAATGCGGGCACAACTTGCGCACCAGGCGCTGCGCCAGCACCCCGAGCAGCGACGACGACAGCAGGAACGGTTCAATCCCCATGTCGAGCAAGCGCGTCACCGCAGCGGCGGAATCATTGGTATGCAAGGTTGCCAGCACCAGATGACCGGTGAGCGACGCCTGCACTGCAATCTGCGCGGTTTCCAGGTCGCGGATTTCGCCGATCATGATGATGTCCGGATCTTGCCGGAGGATCGCCCGCAGCGCCTTGGCGAAGCTCATGTCGATGCGTGGATTGACCTGGGTTTGGCCGACCCCGGCCAGATCGTATTCGATTGGGTCTTCCACCGTCAGGATATTGGTGGCGGTGGTGTTCAGACGCGTCAACGCCGCATACAGGGTAGTGGTCTTGCCGGAACCGGTCGGCCCGGTCACCAGCACGATGCCGTGCGGCTGTGCGATCAGTTTGGCAAATTGCGGCAGCAGCGCATCGCCCATGCCCAGATTCTGCAGATCGAGCTGGCCGGCTTCCTTGTCCAGCAAGCGCAACACCGCGCGCTCGCCGTGCCCGGTCGGCAAGGTGGAAACCCGCACGTCGACCGGCTTGCCGCCGACGCGCAGCGTGATGCGGCCATCTTGCGGCAGACGCTTCTCGGAAATATCGAGTTGCGCCATGATCTTGATGCGCGAGATCAGCGCCGCGTGGATCGCCTTCTTCGGCCGCACCACATCGCGCAGCGCGCCGTCGATCCGGAACCGCACCACCGAAGATAGCTCGAACGGCTCGATGTGGATGTCGGACGCACCCTCGCGCAGCGCCTGGGTCAGCAGCGCATTGATCATGCGGATCACCGGCGCATCGTCGGCCGATTCCAGCAGATCCTCGATGGCCGGCATGTCCTGCATCAGCCGGGTCAGGTCGAGATCGGACTCGACTTCACCCACCACCTGCGCGGCATCGCCGCCGGAGCCGGCGTAGGCTTTGGCAATCGCCGCCTTGAGTTCTTCGTGCGGCAGGGATTTCAGCTTGACGCGGCCGAAGCGGCGGCTCACTTCGGCAATTGCGGTCGGCGGTGTCGCATCCGAAAACCATACCTCGACTGTACTTTCGTGATCTTCAGTCTTGCGGTACGCCAGCAGCGCGAAATCGCGCGCATACGCATACGGCAACAAGCGGGCCTCGTTCATCATGCTGTTCATTATCGCGACTCTGCCTCCGGCGCAGTGGGTGTGACCTGGATCGCCGCGCCGCCATTGCCGTTTGCGCCCGGCATGCTAACCCTTGGCAGCGGTCTCAGGAACGTGCCGCCGATGGGTTGGCCAGCTTCCAGCGGCGGCAGAATCGGTGCGCCGGTATCCGGTAAAACAGCGGTCCTGGCCGGCTGAGTGGCGATTTCGGTGCCGCGGATGTAATCGTAGCGGTCGGCCACCACGTTGGCGCTCTGCTCGCTGCTGCGGATCACGGTCGGGCGCAAGAACACCATCAGATTGGTTTTCTTACGGCTGCGCTTCTGGTATTTGAACAGGTTGCCGATGATCGGGATATCGCCCAGGCCAGGCACCTTCTCGACGCCGTCGCCGACGGTATCTTCGATCAAGCCGCCGAGCACGATAATCTGGCCGTCATCGGCCAGCACATTGGTTTCAATCGAGCGCTTGCTGGTGATGATGCCGGCCGCGTTGGCGGTGTCCTGGACCGCCGAAGTCTCCTGGTAAATCGCCATCTTGACGGTGCCGCCCTCGGAAATTTGCGGCCGCACCCGCAGCGACAGGCCGACGTCCTTGCGCTCGATGGTCTGGAACGGATTGACGCCGGCGCCGCCGCCCGACGCTTGCGTGGTGTACTGGCCGGTGATGAAAGGCACATTCTGGCCGACGATGATTTTAGCTTCTTCATTGTCGAGCGTGATCAAGTTCGGCGTCGACAGGATATTGGTATTGGCGTCGGACTCCAGCGCCCGCGCCAGCGCGCCCAGGCCGAGCGCGCCATTGATCTGGCGAAACACGCCCAGCGTCAGACCGGCGCCCGGTGGCAAAAGGCTACCGCCGGGCGTGCTATTGGCAATTGCCTGGCTGACGAGATTATCGCCGCCAGAGGCAAACGAGGTGCCGCCGCCGATCCGATAACTGCTGCCGCTATTGCCGGACAAGCCGAGCCACTGGATGCCGAACTCGGCCGCCTTGTCGGCTGTGACTTCGACGATCAGCGATTCGATATAGACCTGGGCCCGGCGCACGTCGAGCTGATCGATGACTGTGCGCAGATTGCGATACACAGGCTCGCTGGCGGTGATGATCAGGGTATTGGTGGCGGTGTCGGCCTGGATAAAGCCAGCCGCGCCGCCGGACGACAATACGGCCGGCGCGGCAGAAGGCGGCATGGACCCGGACATCCCGTTCGCTGTATTTTGCATGGGCGCCGGTGCTGATGTCGCCGGGGTCGAGCTTGGCGCCGCGCCATCCGAGCCGACCACCGAACGCAAGGTCAGCGCCAGCTTGGTGGCATCAGCGTTTTTCAGGTAGACCACATGCACGTTGCCGGGTTGCGCGGTCGGCTGGTCCAGTTTGGCGATCAGCGATTTGGCCAGGTTCGCCCGTGCCAGCGACGGCGCGCGCACGATCACTGCATTGGTACGGCTATCTGCAATCAGGTTGACGCGGCCGGAATCCGTGCCAGGTGCCGCGGCGCCCGGTTCCAGTAGTTTATTGATCATGAACGCGATATCGGCGGCAATCGCGTAGCGCACCGGCACCACATCCATATCTCCGCTGGCGGGAGCATCCAGCGCGGTAATGATTTTCCCCAGCCGGTTCAGGTTGTCGGCATAGTCGGTAATCACCAGCGAATTGTTGCCCGGGTTGGCATTGATCGTGTTGTTGGGTGAAATCAGCGGCCGCAATACCGCCACCAGATTGCCGGCCGATTCATAATTCAGGCGAAAGATCCGGGTTCCGATCTGGTCGCCCTTGAGGCGAACCGCGTCGCTCCTGATCTGGGTCGGGGTCGCTTGCAGCTTGGCATCGGCTTCCGGCACCACCTTGGTGAAACCATCGCCGGCCACCATAGCATACCCCTGCAGGCGCAAGGCTGAGGCCAGCAGGCTGAAGGCTTGCGCCTTGGTCAGCGCAGTCTCGGCCACCAAATTGATGGTGCCCTTGACGCGCGGATCAATGATGAACGTGGTGTTGGTGTAGTGGCCGATCGCCTTGATCACGGATTCGATATCGGCGCCGACGAAATTCAGCGTCGCTTCGTTATTGGCGGCCGCGGCCGGCCAGGCCGGCGGGATTGCCGCAACGCTCAGCAGCAATACTGCAGTTGCGCGCAAGCGCTGCCATTGGGCGTTTTTCTTAATGTGTTTTTGCATGCTGTTTCCCACCGCTGTATTTGATTGTTTTTTCATTATCTGAACTCTAAAGCGATCACATCACGGCCAGCGACCGTGCGGCGCTGGCCCAGTAAATTCAACAGGTTGGCCAATTTTTCCTGCTGTCCGGCGGCAGCCTCGGCGGTGCCGGAAAAACGCAGACGGCCATTCTCCAGCGCGCCACCGCCATTCAATAGCAGCGGACCCTTGACGGTCTTGAGCACCAGTTGCGCGCTCTGCCCGCGCCATTCCATTGTTACCAAATAAGCACCCAGTGGCTTGATCGGCGACAGACCCGACGCTATATCTTCGATATCCAGCCGCAGTGCGCCCTGCAGATCGATCTTTTGGCCACGACGCGCCAGTTGCAGCGGACTCCAGGACAAGCGCATCCGGCCGCTGGGCGCTATCGTATTGAGCGGCGCGCCCAATCCGGCCAGCCGTTCCGCCGGCAACATGATTTCTGCCGCGCTGACCTGCCACTGCGACCAACTGCCGCTAATACTGACCGGCTGCGTCAGCGCAGCGGGGTTTTCCAGCTGCAGTCGGACTTGGCCCAGCAACAGCAGCGGTGATAAATGCCATGAAAATCGGCCCGGCAGCAAGGGCGTGACCGGATCTCTGACGCCGGGGGCGCCGCCGATCGAGGCCGAGCCGTTCCAGAGCGTGCCTTGCGCATCGCCCAGCGTCAAGCGTCCTGCGGTCTGCGCCTCCACTAGTGTTGCCATCCAACTGGCTGGCAAGTATGCCAGCACCGTGAGGGCGATGCTGACGCAACCTGCCAGCAACCAGAGCAAGATGCGCGCCACTCAATCGGCCTTTGGCGCGCGCAGGGTCAGGCTGGCTTTGACGCTGCCGGCCATGGTTGTGGCCGTAACATTGGCCTCGACTACCGCCAGTCGCGTCGTTTTCTGTAGCGCCTGCAAGGCGTCCAGCAAGGCGCTGAAAGGGACTTCTGCGAATTGCAGTCGGGCAAAATCACCGCTCCACACCACGCTTTGCGCCTTTAGACCGTCTTTCTGCAGCGCCGCCTCGATGCTTTCTTTGCTCACGCCCGTCGCAGCAGCAGCCGGCGTCGCTGCGGGCAAGGCGGCAGCCTGTTTGACCATTGCCTGCAATTGTGCGGATTGGTGCCGCAAGACAGGCAGATTTTTGTGCAGCTGGGTGCGGCCCTGCAAGGCCGGGTCAATCAACAGCAGGTACAACAGGCCCAGCAAAACCACTGCAGCACCCAGCGCGATCAGGATGCGCTCGCGCTGATTGCGCTCAACCCAGAAGTGCGCCGCTGTGGCGCGCCTATCGGCAAAACGGACGGACTGGAGCGCCCATTTTTTGGAAAACTTGCGGTTGAGATTCATGGCGCACTCCTGATCTGCCAGACGCCAGCGCCTTGTTCGGTCAACGCCAGCTTGTGCGGTGCCAAGACCTGCCGGATGGTATCGGGTTTGACCGCATCAGCAGGCTTCAGGCGCACCAGCAGGCTGCGCTCGCGGTATTCGATCGCGGCAATCGCGGCCTGCGTTTGGCCCGCTTGCTGCAGGCCGGTCCAGGCGTTCCCAAAGGCGGCCGCCAGCGTCAGAAAATCATCCGGTCCAGCCTGGCCAGCACTTTGTTTGGCGGCACTGATTTTTTGCTGCATTTGGGCCACCGGATCGATGATCACGCTTTCTTTCGGAAAGGCGGCGCGGAAAGTCTGATTCATGCCGTCATGCAGGAAATCGGCTTCGTGCTGCAACTGCAGCCAGTTGGCATTAAGCCCGACAATATTCACCAGAATCGCCAGCAGCGCCAGCGCCGCCGGCCAGCGCCACGGCCGCCAGTTTACCTGCGGACCGGCCGACGCGCCCAACCCGCTCATCAGATCCAGCGTCACGCCCCTGGCAGCAGCGGCGCACTGAACCCAGTTTTCGGCTTCTATCTGCAATTGTGCATCGCCGGTATCGGCCGCTGCCTGCTGATAAGCCGCCACGCTGGCCGGCGACACTTGCAGCATCAGATCGGCTTGCGGCACCATTAGCCGCAATGCATCGATGACTTCGCGGGCGCCATTTCCATTTGTGGCACCGACGCAAAAGCCGATTCCATCCTGCTCCGACCAGCGCAAGGCAACGTCGCTGTCAGCGCCGTATTCAGTGACCGTCGCCGCAACCGCGGGAGGCTGGTACGGCAGGCAGAGCTGGGCCGGCACGGCTGCCAGTTGGCGCGCCCCCAGCGCGGTCAGGCTCGCGGATAACTGTTCCAGCCAGGCGCGATTGATCACCGCTACCGTGCGCATGCCGTCCTGCGCTGTGCCGACGGCAAACGCGCACTCGGCCGGGTCCGACATCAATTGATCCTCGACCAGGTTGGGCAGCGCCGCCTTCAGCCGGGCACTTGACAACGGCGGCACCTTGACGCGCAACAAGCTGACATCGCTGGCGGCCAGTAGTAGCACCACCCGGGCGGCCTGCCGGATCGCATCGGTCAGGCCGGGCAGCGCGGATTGGCCCTCGCGCTCGACTGCGCCGCTGTTCGATACCAGTGCAAACCGGCATGGCAGCGGCATCAGCGCGGCGTCGAAGGCTGCTTTGGAAGGATGGCGGATGTACAGTATGCTCACGGTGTCAAATTTCCCGAAAATTAATGGTCCCGAACCCAGATTAGCTTGGTGGTGCGATTGCTACGCTCAACCAGGGCCTGCATCTCCATGGTGGCACGGTTCAGGCGCACTTTGCCATTGACAATAAAATAATTTGTCGCCACCGCAAAGTCGTTGGCGCTTACCTCGCCCGACTTACCCGGTGGCAAGAGCGCAATAAACTCGGCGCTGCTGCGAAAAGGCGTCTTTGCGCGCGCGGCCACCAGCGCCGTGGCGTCCGATAGCGAGAGTGTATCAATTCTGGCCGCCAATACCTGGGCCGAAGCGGTATTCACATTGATTAGCGTAACGTTCGGCAGCACGGTCACGAAATCGCGTAGCGGGGCCAGTAGCGGTGCAGTAAACCCGGGCACCGCCAGCAAATCGTCGACTTGCAATAATTCCAGCGGCTGCAGGCCGGACCCGGGCTGGCTGGCAACGCCCGCCGGCGCGCTGCCGCTTGAAGTTGAAGTTGAAGTTGAAGTTGAAGTTGAAGCTGAGGCTGAGGCTGAGGCTGAGGCTGAGGCTGAGATCGGAACCGGCTGGGCGCGCGCCATGGTGTCTGCCACCGCTTGCGCCAGGCCGGTATTCAGTTGCAGACTGCCCAGCAAGCGCGCAAAGACGGCGACTTCGCGCGGGTTGACTTTGCCGCCTTGCGCCAGATTGGCGAGATTGAAGCGTCCTTGCGCGTCCTCAATCTGACCCGACAGAGTGGCGTCGGTCTGATCGTTGCCGGTGCGGCCGTTTTCGACATACTGGTCGAGCCGGGTTTCCGCCAGCGACACCGACCACGGCTCATCGAGCGTGTCGACGCGGGAAAACTTGGCGTCTTCGCGCAGCACCAAGCGCGCCCAGTCGAGTGCCCCGCGCAAAATCCATTTGGTCTGCAGGTGCAAGCGCTGATTTTCGATCGAGCGCACCTGCACCTGTTGCTGCCAGAACAGGCTGGCAACTATCGTCACCGCCAGCGCTGTCAGCAGCAGCGCGGTGATGATGGCTACGCCGCGCTGGTCGGCCCATGGCGCGCGCCTCATGACGCCCCCAGCAGGAATACCTTGGTCATGCGCAGCGCTGGTTCGGTCTGCAGCACTGTCAGCACGACCTCCAGCCCGCTCGCGCCAGTGGTGGTGCTGTAGTCGGTGCGCCAGCCGACGGCGCTGCCATTGCTGTCGCCCCACCACAAGCGCATCGTCAGGCCCGATACCGCGCTTTGCAATACCACCGCCGGTGCGGTGTCGGTGTCAGTGCCGCTGACGCTACTTTTCCAGAGCGCGTCGAGCGCGCTCAGATCGCGGGTAGCGATCGATTCGCGCCGGATCAACTCGCCATTGCGGATGCGATAAGCTACCACTTGCAGCCGCGACGGCTGATCGTCGGCAAATACGGTGCGAATCAACGTCAGGCGTCCGTCTTCCGCCGCCAGCGTGGGGCGGCCGATACTGGTTTCGCTGGCGAAATGTTCAGCATCGCTTTGCAGTTGCGCGAATGCCAGTTGCAGGCCGCGGGTTTGCTCCAGTTCGGCGGTCAGCGCCACGCGCGCGCGCACGATGCCATCCAGCCCGCGCCAGCCGAGCACCGCGACAATCGCCAGGATGCTGATGGCGACCAGCAATTCAATCAGGGTAAAGCCATGACGGCTGCGCTTATAGACCATTGGGCACCACCTGCACCAGTTTGATGATGCTTCGTTCCGGATTGCCGGACTCGAACACACTGACTTCGACCCGGCGGAAATTCGGGTTCGGGGTGGCGATCACTTCCTCCTCGCAGACCAGTAGCAAGCGGCCCTGCGGGCAATCGAACGCGCGCTTGCCGAAGGCCGGCCATTCGTGCGCCAGGCGGATCTGGCTCAGGCGGTTTTCGGCCGACCAGTTGGCCATCATCGAGGCGCGCAAACCTGCGCTGTTTTGGGTCAGACTCCCCACCGCGCGCAAGCTCGCGCCCAGCGAGGTGCCGACGATCACCAGCGCCACCAGCACTTCGAGCAGGGTAAAGCCGGCGGCGCCGCGGTTTGGGGTTCGCGCCATCTCAGTCCGCCACGAAATGGCCGATGCCATCGGCGCGAATGGCGACGCTGACTGTCTCCAAAGACAGCGTTAGCACGAAAGGCTTGTCGACCGGCTCGCGCCCGAACACGATGCGCAGCGGCCCATCGGTAGCTGCCAACGGCGGGTTGATCGACAGCGCTAGCGGCGCACTTTTGAACAAGCGCTCGCGCAGCATGTCATCCTGTGTGATGGCTTGCCAGGCGTGGTCCTCATGCACCAGGAAGCGGTAACGATCCGGCTCCAGCTCGAAGGCAACCGGCCGGTTGCGCACGATCGCTTCGTCGCGCGCCAGTTGCAGCAAGAGCGCGATGCGCTGCGCTTCGTTTTGCAGCGACTGGCGCGCATCCGGCAGCGCGTTGAACGCCACCGCACCGAGCGTGATGCCGATAATCACGATGACGATCATCAGTTCCAGCAAGGTGAAACCGCGCGCAAGCGGGCGCCACTGGGCAAGTCTGTATGTGGTTACAGATCCCACGAGCCGATATCGGCATCGTTAGCGGCGCCGCCAGGCTGGCCGTCGGCGCCGAACGAAAACACGTCGATCTCGCCTTTGATGCCGGGTGACAGCAACTGATAAGCGCCGCCCCACGGGTCTTTCGGCACCTTATCCAGATAACCGCCGGTTTTCCAACCGTTGGCGGCCGGGCCGGAAGTCGGCCGCGTAGTCAGCGCCGCCAAGCCCTGCTCGGTGCTCGGATAGCGCTGGTTATCGAGCTTGTACAGCTTGAGCGCCTGCATGATGGTCGCAATATCCTGTTTGGCTGCAACAATGCGCGCCTCGTCGGTGCGGCCCATCAGTTTCGGTACCACCAGCGCTGCCAGCACGCCCATGATCACGACCACGACCATGATTTCGATCAGAGTAAAGCCGCGCTGCACGGCGTTGCCCAGGCGGCGTGGTGCATGGAATAGGGAAGCATTCGACATAAGAATTTCTTGTTAAAAATAGAAAAAGAACCATGAGTATAAGGCTGAAGCGGTCGAGGCGTTGGCGCGGAAACCGCTCGCACCTTGCGCCATCGCAAGCAACCGGAATGGGACCTGGGGCGCAATGCTAAGTTCCGCAGGCGCAGGCACTCCGATCGGAATTGCCTGGCAGCCAGCAGCCCTGATTCGTGCTACGGTCATGCTGGAAAAACTTAAGGAGATTCTAATGGCACTACCGCACGCCACATCCGGCACCGTAATCGACCTGCGTCCGCTGGGCGAAAAATGCGCGATTTTTTCATCGATCGCCCTGATCAAAACCCCGCAGCTGGAAGTTATGCGCCTGACCCTGCCGCGCGGCAAGACAATGCCGGCGCACAAGGTCCCGGGCGAAATCACCGTGCAATGCCTGGAAGGCAGCGTAGCCTTCAGCGTGCATGGGCGGGTTCAGAATCTGCATGCCGGCGATATGATCTTCCTGGCCGGCGATGAAATGCACGCGCTGGAAGCGCTCGAAAATGCCTCGGTGCTGATCATGATCTTGCTCAAGAAGCCGGCGGCATGAAGTTGCGGCGACAAACATACTGGTTATCGTATTTTTACAGTCCGCAATGCAACTATGCGTGAAATAGCATGTTTTTACCTATACCCACGCATTTATTGGTGATTGCACAAGCCGATGGGATTCTTAAAACTCTTCCCACTGGCCATCTGCGCCCGCTGTCGGCGCGGTCAATTTCTGCGCGGATGGGGCTTTCCTGTTGCCGGCGCGCTTGCCGGCATTCGGCAATGCGGCCGCCGTATTAAGGGTCCGGGCAGACGCCGGGCTCCGTTGGGCTAGTTGTCCGCCATCAAGCTTGAACACGCTCACCACTTGCGACAGATTTCCCGCCTGATCCTGCAGCGACGCAGCGGCGGCAGCCGCTTCTTCCACCAGCGCCGCGTTTTGCTGGGTGACCTGATCCATCTGGCTGATGGCTTGATTGATTTGTTCAATGCCGGAAGTTTGTTCCCGGCTGGCCGACGTGATTTCACCCATGATGTCAGTGACCCGCTTGACGCTGGCGACGATCTCTTCCATGGTGACGCCGGCCTGGTCTACCAGCTTGGCGCCCTGATCCACTTTTTCCACCGAATCGCCGATCAGGGTTTTGATTTCCTTCGCGGCACTGGCACTGCGCTGCGCCAGGCTGCGCACTTCGGTTGCGACCACCGCAAAGCCCCGGCCCTGCTCGCCGGCGCGGGCTGCTTCGACTGCCGCATTCAAGGCCAGAATGTTGGTCTGGAATGCGATGCCGTCGATGACGCCGATGATGTCGACGATCTTCCTGGATGAATCGTTAATTGAGGCCATGGTGTCGACCACCTGCGCCACTACCGCGCCGCCTTTTTGCGCGACGTCGGAAGCGGTCAGGGCCAGTACGTTGGCCTGGCGCGCATTGTCGGCATTCTGTTGCACGGTGCTGGTCAATTCCTCCATCGAGGACGCGGTTTCTTCCAGAGAGCTGGCTTGCTCCTCGGTGCGCGAGGACAGATCCATGTTGCCGGCGGCGATTTGGCTGGAGGCGGTGGCGATGGTGTCGGTGCCGCTGCGCACCTGTCCAACAATATTGACCAGGCTGTCGCGCATCTCTTTTAGCGCATACAGCAGGCTGGTCCGATCGTTATCTTTCAGATCGACCGCAACCGTCAGATCGCCCTGCGCGATGCGGCGCGTAATGTTGGCCGTATATTCCGGCTCGCCGCCGAGTTGCTTGGTCAGCGATCGCGTGATAAACAATGCGGCGAGGGCGCCGATCAGCGCGGCAAGTCCGCCCAGCCCTAGCATAAGCATTTTTGCGCCCTGCGCTGCATCGTGCGCATCCCGGCCCGCTTCACGCATTTCATTGGTCTGCAGCGCAAGCATTTTATTGATTGCGGCAAAGAAATCCTGCTGCAACGGCCGCAGTACCGCGAATAACATGGTGGTCGCCGCGTCCTTGTTGCCTTCGCTAACAAGCTTGAGAGTGGCATCGCGCGCCTGCACATACGCGTTACGGGCGTCGTCCATATTTTTGAGGAGCTGCTTGCCTTCTGGCGACTGGATATGCTGCGTTAATTCAGCGGTATCTTTAGTGATTGTCGCGGTGGCTTGCAAAACCCTGTCAAAGTCTTTTTTCAGCTCCGCTTCGTCGGTAAACAGCAAGATATTGCGCATGCTGCGTGCCTGCAGGTTGACTTTGTCTTGTATCGCATTCAAGAGCACGGTCTTTTCGTAGCGGTTCTCGACCACTTCATCGATTTTGCTCGTGAGCAGACTCAGGCGGTTGCTGCCGAATAATACGATAGCGATCATGAATGCAATTACGATGCTGAAACCAAGCGCAAGACGCTGGCTGACTTTGAGATTATGTAAATTCATCATTGTTTCGGAATGTGTTGAAGTGAGTTTGGAGCGAGTGCGGTGGTGTGGAAAATAGTGCTGAAGGTGAGCCGCCCTAGCGTTTCTGCAATTCTCATGGAGCGGAGATTTTGCCGCTTGAGCATATGTGTTTTCTAATGTGTTTCCTAGTAATTCAGGCTGATTCTTTATAAGGCGCTGGCAACTTGTTCAATCAAATGCAGGTCTGCCGAAGGCAGTCAAAGTGTCAATTGTCATCAAAATAAGAATGCATTCGCATGGCATTTGATGGGTTTAAATGAACGGGTGTCTTGCCTTGCGGAAAATAATCGCGGGATTATATGCTACATCGCAGCGGCGCTCCACAAATTAATTCTCCGCCCACCGCCGGCGCGCAGAAATGCCAAACGTCCTCGCAAGCTGGCGTCAGCCCGGATTCGCGCCACGGCCATACTGGAAAATTTAAGGAAATGCCCAGGGCGCATTGCGGCGCGCACGGTCTCGGGCGAGATCACGGCGCAATGCCTGGGAGTGTGTTGCCTTCATCGCGGTCTGGCCAGCGCAGAATCTTAAGGAAGCCGGCGGCATGAAGTTGCGGCAATAAACATACTTGCTATTGTATTTTTACAATCCGCAATGCAACTATGCGTGAAATAGCATGTTTTTACCTATACTCACGCATTTATTGGTGATTGCACAAGCCGATGGGATTCTTAAAACTCTTCCCACTGGCCATCTGCGCCCGCTGCCGGCGCGGTCAATTTCTGCGCGGATGGGGCTTTCCTGTTGCCGGCGCGCTTGCCGGCATTCGGCAATGCGGCCGCCGTATTAAGGGTCCGGGCAGACGCCGGGCTCCGTTGGGCTAGTTGTCCGCCATCAAGCTTGAACACGCTCACCACTTGCGACAGATTTCCCGCCTGATCCTGCAGCGACGCAGCGGCGGCAGCCGCTTCTTCCACCAGCGCCGCGTTTTGCTGGGTGACCTGATCCATCTGGCTGATGGCTTGATTGATTTGTTCAATGCCGGAAGTTTGTTCCCGGCTGGCCGACGTGATTTCACCCATGATGTCAGTGACCCGCTTGACGCTGGCGACGATCTCTTCCATGGTGACGCCGGCCTGGTCTACCAGCTTGGCGCCCTGATCCACTTTTTCCACCGAATCGCCGATCAGGGTTTTGATTTCCTTCGCGGCACTGGCACTGCGCTGCGCCAGGCTGCGCACTTCGGTTGCGACCACCGCAAAGCCCCGGCCCTGCTCGCCGGCGCGGGCTGCTTCGACTGCCGCATTCAAGGCCAGAATGTTGGTCTGGAATGCGATGCCGTCGATGACGCCGATGATGTCGACGATCTTCCTGGATGAATCGTTAATTGAGGCCATGGTGTCGACCACCTGCGCCACTACCGCGCCGCCTTTTTGCGCGACGTCGGAAGCGGTCAGGGCCAGTACGTTGGCCTGGCGCGCATTGTCGGCATTCTGTTGCACGGTGCTGGTCAATTCCTCCATCGAGGACGCGGTTTCTTCCAGAGAGCTGGCTTGCTCCTCGGTGCGCGAGGACAGATCCATGTTGCCGGCCGCGATTTGGCTGGAGGCGGTGGCGATGGTGTCGGTGCCGCTGCGCACTTGCCCAACAATATTGACCAGGCTGTCGCGCATCTCTTTTAGCGCATGCAGCAGGCTGGTCCGATCGTTATCTTTCAACTCGACCGCAACCGTCAGATCGCCCTGCGCGATGCGGCGCGTAATGTTGGTGGCATAACTTGGTTCGCCGCCCAACTGTTTTTTGATTCCATGCCTGATGATCAGCGCGATAACGATGCCGAAAAGCGTGGCTACAGCGCCCAATAAGGCCAACAGCAGCACTGAAGTGCGCGATTGCTCTTTGGTCTGTACCACCGTTTTTGCAATCGACTCCGTTTGATAAGCCGAGAGTTTCTTGATACTGGCTACATAGTCGTCCAGCGCCGGTTCCAGTTTGGCTTGTATCAGCGTTCGCGCATTTTTTGCATTGCTGATTTTTTCCTTGAAAATTTCCTCGCGGGCTGCAATGTAAATGGTACGTTTGCCGCCGATCTGGGCGAGCAGGGCGGTTTCATCGGCATTTTTCTCAAACGTTTCCAGCTTCTTTTGAATCTCGGTGATCCTTGCGCTGGTTTCCTTGATTTTGGCCTGGACTTGTTGCTGCCTTGCCGGATCAGTGGATTCCGCCACCGCGATGGTGCGCGCTCCATTGATGTTCGTGTTGGCAGCCCATTCAGAGAACAGCCGCTCTTTCTGCATGTCGTGGTCAACCATCGTTGTGACGCTGCTGCCGATGCTTTGCAACTGCCAGGAGCCGATCCCTGCGATGAGCGCCAGCTGGATAATTACAATCGAAAATCCGATTGCAAGCCATGTACCAATCTTAATGTCTGCCATTTTCATGGAATGCTCTTATCTTTAATAGAGTGGTGCTGATTAGACGTCGAAATCGATGTGGATAATGTTTTTATGTTCGCGCTGCCGGAGTGCCGATCCATCCCGTTTCGGCACTGGATATCAGCATGCGCCCTGATGGCATTCGCTTTGCGCGGGGAGGGATCTGCATTACCTCGAAGAAATTTGCTGCAGCATTATAGCCATAATAGATGTGCTAGATGCCGCATTAAGTGCCCGGTTTGCATCCGCTTCTGATCGGGAAAGCCGCATTGCTCCGCAAGCTGTCGCCAGCCCGGATTCGCGCCACGGCCATACTGGAAAATTTAAGGAAATGTCGATGGCGCATTGCGGCGCGCAAGGTCTCGGGTGAGATCACGGCGCAATGTCTGAAAGGGTGTCGCCTTCATCGCGGTCTGGCCGGTCAGAATCTTAAGAAAGCGGCAGGGCGAGGCGCCGTATAGAAACATACTGGTTATTGTATTTTTACAATCCGCAATGCAACTATGCGTGAAATAGTATGTTTTTACCTATACCCACGCATTTATTGGTGACTGCACAAGCCGGCCGGGATTCTTAAAACTCTTCCCACTGGCCATCTGCGCCCGCTGTCGGCGCGGTCAATTTCTGTGCGGAGGGCGCTTTCCTGTTGCCGGCGCGCTTGCCGGCATTCGGCAATGCGGCCGCCGTATTAAGGGTCCGGGCAGACGCCGCGCTCCGTTGGGCTAGTTGTCCGCCATCAAGCTTGAACACGCTCACCACTTGCGACAGATTTCCCGCCTGATCCTGCAGCGATGCGGCGGCGGCTGCAGCTTCTTCCACCAGCGCCGCGTTTTGCTGGGTGACCTGATCCATCTGGCTGATGGCTTGATTGATCTGCTCGATGCCGGAAGTTTGCTCCCGGCTGGCCGACGTGATTTCACCCATGATGTCAGTAACCCGCTTGACGCTGGCGACGATCTCTTCCATGGTGACGCCGGCCTGGTCTACCAGCTTGGCGCCCTGATCCACTTTTTCCACCGAATCGCCGATCAAAGTTTTGATTTCCTTCGCGGCACTGGCGCTGCGCTGCGCCAGGCTGCGCACTTCAGTTGCCACCACCGCAAAGCCGCGGCCCTGCTCGCCGGCGCGGGCCGCTTCGACTGCCGCATTCAAAGCCAGAATGTTGGTCTGGAATGCGATGCCGTCGATGACGCCGATGATGTCGACGATTTTCCTGGATGAATCATTAATCGACGCCATGGTGTCGACCACCTGCGCCACTACTGCGCCGCCTTTTTGCGCGACGTCGGAAGCGGTCAAGGCCAGTACATTGGCCTGGCGCGCATTGTCGGCATTTTGCTGCACGGTGCTGGTCAATTCTTCCATCGAGGACGCGGTTTCTTCCAGGGAGCTGGCTTGCTCCTCGGTGCGCGAGGACAGATCCATGTTGCCGGCCGCGATTTGGCTGGAGGCAGTAGCGATGGTGTCGGTGCCACTGCGGACCTGTCCAACAATATTGACGAGGCTGTCGTTCATGTCTTTCAACGCTCGCAATAATTGACCTGTCTCATCCGTGGTTTTCACCTCGATATGGCTGGTCAGATCGCCGGCGGCCACGGTTTGGGCGATTTTCACGGCTTCGTTCAACGGCCGCGAGATAATGCGGGCGAGCCAGAACGCAACGAACAAACCGAGGGTAACGCTTGCTACCAGAAGGCCGATGATCAGGCTGCGCGACGTGGCATACCGCGTGTCACCCATCAGCGCTGCCTGAGCGCCGCCATCCACATTCAGCTGGACCATTTTTTCGATAGTCTCTTTGAGCTCGTGATTCAGCCGCGACGGCTCGCCGCGGATCGCAGCCCTTGCTTCCTCGGTTCTGTTTTCACGCGACAGCGCTAAGACTTTGGCGCCTTCGGTCGCATATACCCCCCACAGCTTGAGGAACTCGTCATATAGTGCTTTTTCTTCGGGGCTGGCAATGAGTTTGGAATAGATCTGCTGGTTTTTATCTTGGATTCAACCGGTCGATGCAACAAATTGACTGAATTGTTCAGCCGGCGTTTGGTAGTGTAATGTTTTCCTTGGTCGCTCGTTTAATTTTCGTGCCACGGCATTTAGCTGCGCCTGTGAGTAATCCGAAATATCGATCCCCTTGGGGAAATACTGCCTCAATAGTCCGTTCGTATTCTCATTGCTGCCACGCTGCCAGGGACTATGTGGATCACAGAAATAAACACTGATGTCGGTCGCCAACGTAAAGCGCTTGTGGTCCGCCATCTCTTTACCCCGATCCCAAGTTAGCGATTGATAGAGCTCCTGTGGTAACTGGCGAGCGTTTTTAATCAATGCGTTGATGACTGTTTCTGTGTCCTTGCTGGCGACCTTCACGAGCATCACATAACGGGTATGGCGCTCAACCAGGGTTGCGATCTGGCTATTGCGGTCCCCAAACAGCAAATCACCTTCCCAATGGCCCGGTACTGCTCGATCCTCCACTGCGGCCGGACGTTCACTAATCGAAACCGTGTCGGTGATTCGTCCGTGATTGACTGTCTTCTGCGTGTGATGGCGGGACCGGCGCATGGCGCGCGTACGCCGCAGATGCTCCAATAATTCCTTCTTCAGAGCACCGCGAGCCTGAATGAAGAGACTGCGATAGATCGTTTCATGTGACACCTGATAGTCATCGTTCTCCGGATACATGTGCTTGAGCCATCCGGCAATCTGCTCTGGCGACCACTGCAATCGTAGTTTGCCAGCCACAATACGTGCCAGTGTGGGATTGTCTATCAGCTTACAGTCCTTGGGACGATGTGCTCGATCCCAGGCAGCTTGATCAGCCTGGCTTGCACGATAGTCTTCTTGGCCGCCATTACGATTGATCTCACGGCTAATCGTTGATGGCGCCCGCTTGAGCAATGCAGCGATGGAGCGAATCGAGTGACTGGCAGCCAATGCACGCGATATCTCTTCGCGCTCGGCCAGGGTCAATGCCAATGGAGAACGGCGTCGCTCTGCAGGACCTATGCCGCCTGTCTCGGCCAGGATGCGTTGGATCGATGCGTGATTCCGGTCGAACAACTGGGCAATCTGTTGGAGGGATTCGCCTTTCTTCCAGCGCTCCCACATCAATGCCTTCTGGCTTTCTGTGTAATAGATCCGAGGTCTCTGTGCCATCTGCAACACTCCTTTTGCTTATGCAGTTTCTAGTGTGTTGCATCGACCGGTTGAATCCAAGATGTAAAGCAGCAACTGCGTCGTCGATCCGCTTCTCGTACTTAGTCCTCTCAGTCGCGTCAGTTGAGAGGATATGCTGCAGCGCCTGTGAACGGTGTTGGTCCAGGCTCGCCTTCATTTGCAGCGCCGCGTTCGAAGCCGGCATCCAGTTGGTCGTGATATCCGTAGTGCTGGCGTGGACCTTCTCCAACTGGAAAATCGAAAAAATGCCAAGAAACGCAGTCAATGCCAGCACAGCAAGAAATGACGCGACGAGCTTGACCGCCAGTTTCAAATCATAAAACCATTTCATTATTTTCCTCTTTAGGTAAGGGGCGTTAAAGCAAGCTTGTTGTGATTCCATGGCGCCGGTTTCAGACCACGCATTTTTCTATCAAGCCCAGCTGGTGGCTCGCCATTAGCTGGGCGATATCCATCAGGATCAGCATGCATCCGCATAGCATTAGCCTGGCGTGAATGAAGTGAGTGTATTGTTTCGTAGAAATTAATCGCGGGATTATATGCTACACCGCATCTGCACTCCAAAATTAGATACCCGCGCGCGCCGGGTGGAAATGCCAAGTGGCCTCGCGAGCTGCGATCAGCCACGGCATGCGGCTTTCCCGGGCTGTGCATTGCTTTTGAGCACATGCTACATTCGGTTGCATTGCCGTCACAATCCCAATCATGCCAACCAATCTGAATAGTCTCGCCGTTCGCCGCCCGTTCCTGACCGCGCTTGCCATCTCGCTGGGCGCCGCCGTGTCGCTCGGCATGACGCGTTTTTCTTATGCGCTGTTGCTGCCGCCGATGCGCAGCGATCTGGGCTGGACTTATCTGCTGGCCGGCGCGATGAATACCGGCAATGCGTTTGGTTACTTCATCGGCGCGCTGATGACGCCCGCCCTGATGCGGCGCTTCGGCGCGCACCGCATGCTGGTTGCCGGCGCGCTGCTGGCGGCGCTGTTCATGCTGCTGTCCGGCTTTGTCACTGACACCAACTTGCTGATGGGGCAGCGCGTCCTGTCTGGCGTGGCCAGCGCCTTCACGTTTATTTCCGGCGGCGTGCTGGCGGCGCGCCTGGGCGGTATGCATCCGCGTCATGCCGGCTTTCTGATCGGCCTGTATTACGGCGGCACCGGTTTCGGCATCGTCCTGTCGGCCTGGCTGGTGCCCGCCGCGCTGGCCGTAGCCGCGACTTTTGGCGCTGCGCACGGTTGGCAATGGGCCTGGCTCACCTTGGCCGGCACCTGTCTGCTGGCGACGCTGGGCATGGCAGCGCCGGCCCGGCAGATCCCGGATGCGCCGCGGCAGGCCGGCGCGCAGGGGCGATTCCGCGTGCGCTCTTTCGGCTATGGGCTGGCGGCCTATTTCATGTTCGGAGCCGGCTATATCGGCTATATGACCTTCGTCATCGCGCTGCTGAAGCAACAGGGCATGAGTGCGCCGCTGATCACGCTGTTTTACACCATGCTGGGACTGGCGGTGCTGGCTTCGTCGCGCATCTGGGCCCGCATGCTGGACCATTTCAAGGGCGGCCAGTCGCTGGCGATTTTGAACGGTTTGCTGGCGCTGGCCACGCTGTTGCCGGCACTCTCCGCGAGCCCGTTGGTGGTATTCGCATCAGGCGTGCTGTTCGGCGGCGTCTTTTTGTCGGTGGTGGCGTCCGCTACCACGCTGGTGCGGCACAACCTGCCGCCGCCGGCATGGTCGGCCGGGATCAGCGCCTTCACTACGGTGTTTGCCTTCGGTCAGATTGTCGGCCCCAGCGCGGTCGGCTGGATCGCCGATGGCGCTGGCGGTTTGCAACGGGGCCTGGTGTTTTCGGCGCTGACGTTGTGCGTCGGTGGATTGCTGGCGTTGCGGCAGCGGGCGGTCATTTCCGCCGTGGGCGCTTAGACTGATTCTTCGCGCGGATCGCGCGCCAACAGGCGCGCTACCATCTCTTGCACCGGATCGCCGTCGAACAGCACGCCGGCCACCGCATCGGTAATCGGCATGCTGACCCCGCGCTCAAGCGCCAGCGCGCGCACCGCCTGCGCGCACCGCACGCCTTCGGCCACATGCCCGAGATCGGCCACGATCGTGGCCAGCGGCTTGCCTTGCGCCAGCCTCAAGCCGACCTGGCGATTGCGCGACAGGTCGCCGGTGCAGGTCAGAATCAGGTCGCCGATCCCGGCCAGCCCCATGAAGGTTTCGGCCTGGCCGCCGAGCACCACGCCGAGTCGCGTGATTTCAGCCAGGCCGCGCGTAATCAGCGCGGCGCGGGCGTTGTGCCCCAGCCCCAGGCCATCGGCGATCCCGGTGGCAATCGCCAGGATATTCTTGACCGCACCGCCCACCTCGACCCCGATTTGATCCTCGCTCGAATACACCCGGATATTGCCGCCATGAATCGCGCGCACAGCATGATCCCGGAAGTCTTGCGATGTGGTGGCAAACGTCAGCGCGCAAGGCAGGCCGCGCGCCACTTCCTGCGCGAACGACGGACCAGACAGCGTGCCTGACGAGATGCGCTCGCCCAGCACATCGAGCACCACTTCATGCGGCAGCATCCGGGTCTGTTCTTCGAAGCCTTTGCACAGCCAGATTATATTGGCCGGCGCATACGGTTTCAGGCGTTCCAGCAGCGAGCGCAAGCCTGCCACCGGTGTGGCGGCGATCAGCAAGCCATCGGCTGCAGCATGCGCGACGGCATGCTCGAAATCGGCGCTCAATTCGAGCGCATCCGGCAAGCGGCTGCCCGGCAAAAAGCGCAAATTTTCCCGCCGCGCCGCGCAGTCGCGGATCAGTTCGGCGTCGCGCCCCCACAGCACGGCCCGCTGCCGTTCAGCCAGCGATATCGCCAGAGCGGTGCCCCAGGCGCCAGCGCCGAGGATCGAGATAGGCATGGAAAACAAGGTGGGATCGGTTGACATGGCGGTATGGAGTTATTTTCCGAGAGGGTGCATCGGCATTGCAGAGAGCCAGGCGGCGCTTCAGGAAAGCGCTTCCTGATGTTTGTAATTGAATTGATACAAGTCGTTGTATAAATCACTGCCGCAGTAAACATATGCGGGAAAGCAGTGGTTTTTAGGCATATCCCCGCTATTTACTGATAAATCTATTCGCCCCACACGTCGGCTGCCTTGATGTAGCCGCTCTGGCCGTCGCGGTGTTTTACCTTGAGCCAGCCGGATACGGCCGGCGCCAGTAATTCGAGCAAGACGTTTTTGTCGGCGCTGAAGACGACGCTGGCGGCTTCGTCCTGCGAGGCCCGGATCTGCGCATTGGCGACACTGACAACCACCCAGCGCTGCGCACTCAGCGCGCTGGATTCGACCCACGATAAATCGCCGCTGGCGTCGCGCACCTTGATCCAGTCGCCGTAGCTCAGGATCACTTCCAGCGGCATATTGCGCGGCGCGATGAACACTTTTGCGCCGCGCACCGAAGGCGCGTCGTACATGATGGCCGGCGCTGCCGCGACCGATTTGAAATCGGCCGCCTGCGCTATGCCAGCCGGCACCATTAATCCCAAACATACAGCGAAAACTGCGGTCTTCATGAACGGGCTCCGGCAGTGCAGCAAAGTGCCTACTTTAGTGCGTGGTAGGTGTGCCATTCGGCGCCAGGATGGCGGCTGCGCTTTGTTCAGCGAGGGCCTGCTGGCGCTGCTGATAAAACACTTCGAAATTGATTTCGGACAAATGCACCGGCGGAAATCCGGCGCGGGTAATCGCATCGGCGATGTTGGCGCGCAAATACGGATACACGATGTTCGGGCAGCCGATTCCTAGCAAGGCTTCAATCTGCTCGGGCGGAATGTTGCGCGCCTCAAAAATGCCGGCTTGCTTGCCTTCGACCAGAAATGCCACTTTGTCATTGATTTTGGCCGTGACGGTAATCGTCACAGTCGATTCAAAGATTCCGTCGGCCAGGTTGTCGACCCCGACATCGACTGCGACTTCGATATTCGGCGCCTCTTGTTCGAGGAAAATTCCCGGTGAATTCGGCTGCTCCAGAGACAGGTCTTTCAGGTACACGCGCTGGATTTGGAATACGGGTTGCTGGACTTCTTCAGTCATGAAACGCTTTCATAAGGTTTGAAAATGGGCGCTAGGAAATCTGCATCCGGCGCCCGTCTAACTGCTTATTGTAATGCCTTGGGGTCAAATCTAGCGTGCAGCTTAAGCGCCTTTGAGCAGCGCATCAAGCTTGCCCGCATGGTCCAGCGCCGACAAATCGTCGAAACCGCCCACGTAGGTGTCGCCGATGTAGATTTGCGGCACCGTGCGGCGGCCGGTCTTTTCCATCATCGTATCGCGCTGCTGCGGATCGAGATCAATCCGCACTTTTTCAATCTGGTCCACGCCCCTGGCTGTCAAAAGACGTTCTGCCATCACGCAGTAAGGGCAGACTCCGGTGCTGTACATCAATACATGTGCTGTCATATTTCTGTTCTTCCTTTATTTAACGGTTGGCAAGCCCTGTGCCTGCCAGGCAGTCATGCCGCCATCCAGACTCACCGCTTCGCTGAAACCGGCTTTTTTTAATCGTGCGGTTGCGCTAGCCGAGCGGGTCCCGGTTGCACAGACGACGATGACCGGCTTGCCCTTGAATTTTTCGAGTTCGCCCAACCTCGCCGGCAGAGTTTTCTGGCTGATGTTTTTCGCGCCCTGCAAATGGCCGGCGGCGAATTCTTCCGGCTCGCGCACGTCCAGAATCAAGGCCTTGCCCTGATTGATGATCTGGGTTGCCTGCAACAAACTCACCTTCGATCCGCGTCGCAACAAGCCGGGCACCAGCAAGGCGCCACCTGAAAGGAGTGCCAAGCCAAACAAGCTGATATTTTCAAGAATGAATTTCACAAATTTCCAATGATAAAAGTCTAATAAGATTACCCATAACCGGCAGCTGCAAACCAGCAGTTTCATGCCGACAAGCACCGTCTAAGCTGCATCAGCGCATACATGCAATGGCCGGTTTAACGATGAATGGACCGCAGCCAAGCGCATCATTATAAAATAGAAGACAAAATTCAATCCAATGCAGCCTGAACTTAAGCTTCGAACTTAACTCTTTTTACGCTTCCCATTCCCAACATGTATAAATTAGTCTTAATGCGCCACGGCGAATCCACCTGGAATCTTGACAACCGTTTCACCGGCTGGACCGACGTCGATCTGACCGCTAAAGGCGTCGCCGAAGCCAAACAGGCCGGCGTCGTGCTGCGCGAAGCCGGTTTTACCTTCGACCTCGCTTATACCTCGGTGCTCAAGCGTGCGATCCGCACGCTCTGGGGCACGCTCGACGAGATGGATCTGATGTGGCTGCCGGTCGTGCATGACTGGCGTCTCAACGAGCGCCACTACGGCGCTCTGCAAGGTTTGAACAAGGCCGAAACCGCAGCCCAATATGGCGACGCGCAGGTACTGGCATGGCGGCGCAGTTACGATATTCCACCGCAGCCGCTGGCGCCGCAGGACCCGCGCAATTCGTATGACGACCCGCGTTATGCGGGCCTTCCGCGTGAACAGATTCCACTCACCGAATGCCTGAAAGATACGGTGGCGCGCGTGATGCCGGCCTGGGACGATTCCATCGCTCCAGCCATCCGCGCCGGCAAGCGCATCATCATCAGCGCTCACGGCAACAGCCTGCGGGCGCTGATCAAGATGCTCGACGGCATCAGCGACGCCGATATTGTCGGACTGAACGTCCCCAACGGGCAGCCGCTGGTGTATGAGCTGGATGCCGATCTGAAGCCGATCAAAAGCTATTATCTGGGCGACCCAGTGGCCATTGCCGCTGCAGCGCAAGCGGTTGCCAGCCAAGGCAAGGCGAAGTAATTCGGCGCCGATGTCAAATCCGCTAGAGCATTACCAGCGCCCTGACAGGCGCGGCAGCCGTCCTTGGTTCGCGGCACTGGCGCATGGCGCTGCGCTGTGCGGCATGCTGGCCGTGTCCCTATCCATATCTGTGCAGCAGGACGTTTTTGCTGCTGACAAAATTACCGAACGCGCCAAACAAAAATTAGTCGCCGAATCCGAACGCACCGATTTACGGCAAAAACTGGGCGAGCTCAAACGTGACATTGCACAAACCGAAACCGCCAAAGGGAGCGCGGCCGATGCTCTGGCCAAATCTGAAAGCGCGATTTCGAACGCCACGCGCTCCTTGCGTAACCTGAGCGCAGAGCAAACGCAGACCGAAGCCAGGCTAGCGCAGCTGGCGCAACAACAAAGCGAATTCACCAAAACGGTACAGGCGGAGCAAAAACAGCTAGCGCAATTATTGCGGGAGCACTATATGGCTGGCAATGAAGACCGCACCAAACTTTTGCTGTCGGGCGATAATCCCAACCGCATTAATCGCGAACTGCGATACATGGGTTATGTGTCGCAAGCGCAAGCCCGCATGGTCGAATCGCTGCGCGTCAATCTGAAAGCCGTCGAAATCAATCAGGCTGCGGCGCAGAACGCCAAAGACGAACTGGATGAAATCGCCCAGGAAGAGCGCGAGCAAAAAGCCTCGCTGGAACAAGAGAAAGTCCGCCGCGCGCGTTTATTGACGCAGCTATCGAGCAAACTCGTGACGCAGCGCAAAGAAGCCGGCCATCTGGAGCGCGATGATCAACGCCTGGGAGGGTTGGTGACGAAGCTGGCGCAGCTGATTCAAGCACAGAAAAAAGCCGAGGCAATCGCACAAGAGAAACAGCGTCAGGAACGGTTGGCGGCCAAGGCAAAAGCAGAGCGATTGCGGGCCGAGCGCCTGCAGCAACAAGCGTTGCAAGCCAAAAAAGATACTGGACGTAAAGCCCCGGCCGCAGCCGAAAAAAATCAGCCCACTAATTCAGAAGCTGACGATGCCGCGCTGAAACCGGCTGAGTCCCCGGCGCGCAATGAACTTACTCCGGATGCCAGCATTCAGGAGGGCGTATTCGCCAAAATGCGGGGCCAGTTGCGATTGCCGGTACGCGGCGAATTAGTGGTGAAGTTCGGCGGCAAACGGGGCGACGGCCCCAACTCGAAAGGGTTGTTCATCCGCGCCGGCGAGGGTCTTGAGGTAAAGGCCGTCGCCCCGGGGCGTGTTATATTCGCGGACTGGCTGCGCGGTTTCGGCAATCTAATCATCGTTGATCACGGCAGTCAGTACATGACGATTTACGGCAATAATCGGGCTCTTTTCAAACGCTCGGGAGATGCGGTCAAATCTGGCGAAGCCATCTCTAGCACCGGCACTAGCGGTGGTAACGAGCAATCCGGCTTATACTTTGAAATGCGGCATCAGGGCCGCGCATTCGACCCACTTGGCTGGGTAACTATTAGGTGATACATGGGCAGCAAACTCAAAAATTTCGGTCTGATCAGTCTCGGTTTGATTGCCGGCGTAGCCGCATCCATGCAGTTTTCTGCACTTGCGCAAAAGTCAGTAAGCGCGCCGCTCCCGTATGAGGAATTGCGCCAGCTGGCCGATGTCTTCGGCCTGATCAAATCCGACTATGTCGAACCGGTAGAAGATAAAAAGCTGCTGACTGAAGCCATATCGGGCATGGTCGCGTCGCTGGACCCGCATTCATCCTATCTGGACAAGAAGTCATTCAAGGAATTGCGTGAGGGCACCCAAGGCAAATTTGTCGGCCTTGGGATTGAAGTAGGGATGGAAGACGGTTATGTAAAAGTCATTTCGCCGATCGAAGATTCCCCCGCTTATCGCGCCGGAATCAAGGCCGGCGATTTGATTACCCGCCTCGACTCAACGCCGGTCAAGGGCATGACACTCGAGCAGGCCGTCAAGCAAATGCGCGGCGAGCCGAATACCAAAATCACGCTGACTATCGCGCGCAAGGATGAAGACAAACCGCTGATCATCGCAATTGTTCGACAAGAAATCCACGTCCAGAGCGTTAAAGCTAAAATAATTGAGCCTGGGTATGGATGGTTGCGCGTAGCACAGTTCCAGGAACCGACGGTAGATGACCTTGTCAAAAAAATTGACGATTTGTACAGCAAGGAGCCGAACATGAAAGGTTTGGTACTGGATCTGCGCAATGATCCGGGTGGCGTATTGCCTGGCGCAATTGGCGTTTCCGCAGCATTCCTGCCCAAAGATGTGGTGATTGTATCCACCAACGGCCAATTACCGGATTCCAAGGCAACTTTCTATGCCCAGCGCGAATATTATGCATCCCGAGCATTAGGCGATCCGCTCTCCAAACTGCCGGAGGCGATCAAGAAGGTGCCCATGGTGGTGCTGGTCAACACCGGCTCTGCCTCAGCCTCTGAAATCGTGGCGGGTGCGTTGCAGGATTACAAGCGTGCAACCATCATGGGCACCCAAACATTTGGCAAAGGCTCGGTACAGACCATCCGGCAATTGTCGGCTGATACTGCGGTGAAATTGACTACCGCACGCTATTACACCCCGAATGGCCGCTCTATCCAGGCCAAGGGAATCGTTCCCGACTTGTTGGTGGAAGAATATGCAGATGGCGATGGCCTGAACGGTTTGCGACTGCGCGAAGCCGATCTTCAAAAGCATTTGACCAACGGCGATACGGTCAAGCAAGCTGATGCTGTCAACACTAATCGCGATGCGCTGGAAGAAGAACAACGCCTGATTGCTCTTGAGAAAAAACGCAAGCCGCTTGAGTATGGCGGCCCGGATGACTTCCAGTTGGCACAGGCAATGAATCACCTCAAAGGATTGCCAGTGCAAGTCGCCAAGGTCAAGCCCGAAATTGCCGGTAGTTCGGCAAGTGACAAAGCCGACAAAGCCGATAAAGCTGATGTCAACAAGAAAAAATAATCGCTAGCACCCAAAAAACGCCGCAGCAATGCGGCTTTTTTGTGGGCATCACTTCTTGCATTACACCTATCTCGCCGCACGATGAACGACAATCAACTGTTACGCTATTCACGACATATTCTGCTGGATGAAATCGGCATAGATGGGCAGGAGAAGATCCTGGCAGCCCACGCGCTGATTATCGGCGCAGGAGGACTGGGTTCGCCTGCCGCTTTCTATCTGGCATCCGCCGGCGTTGGCGCCATCACCTTGGTCGACAATGACACGGTTGACCTAACCAATTTGCAGCGACAAATTTTGCACACAACCGGGCGCATCGGCCAAGCCAAGGTATTTTCCGGGCAAAAAACCCTGGCGCAGATCAATCCTGAAGTGAGCGTAATCGCCCTCAATGAACGTTTGCAAGGCGATCGGCTGGCGGAATTGGTTGCGGGCGCAAGCGTTGTCCTCGATTGCAGCGACAATTTTGCCACCCGCCATGCAATAAACCATGCCTGCGTGGTCAACCGGGTTCCCTTGGTATCGGGAGCGGCAATCAAGTTCGATGGTCAGATCAGTGTTTTCGATAAGCGCGAAGCTGACGGCCCTTGCTACGCCTGCTTGTTCCCGCCCGATCAACAATATGAAGAAATCCGCTGCTCGACCATGGGCGTATTTGCACCCCTGGTAGGAATCATAGGATCGATGCAGGCGGCGGAAGCCTTAAAATTGATTTCAGCAACAGGCGTCTCCCTGGCGGGACGCTTATTGCTGCTCGATGCACGCGACATGGAATGGACCAGCATCGCAATTCACCGCAATCCGCACTGTACGGTTTGTGCGCACTGATTTTCGGTGTTTCCATCGGAATGCTGCATACCCATTGAAAGTATTGTGCACCGCTCTTTTGCATTCAAATGAAATTGTTTTATTTCGTCAACCAATATCAATTACCCAATATGGCGTTGATAGTTACCATTTTTCTTAAAAAATGTTGCATTTAGAATTTGAGCGGACCCGCCTTCAATCCAGCAGGCAGGTCAGCGCGGCGCTGGCGGTGGTGCCGATTTCGCTCAGGAAATCGGTCGCCATGCCGGCGGCGAAGCGCTGCGGATCGCTTGAGCCCAGCACCAGCAGGCCGAAGGTTTCCGGCGCGCTGCCGAGCCGCAGCGGGATGATCGCGGTGGATTGCACGCTGGCGGCGTCTTCCAGCCAGCGCACCGCATTGAAATCGTTATTCGCGCCGCAATAGGGCGCGGTCAGGCTTCTGGCAAAAATCATCGCGTCGCCTGCACCATCCTCGGCAAACCAGGCATGGGCGTAATCCGGCGCTACACGCCAGAGCCGCAAGGTAGCCTGCGGCACGTCGAAAACGGTTTGCAAACCGGTCACCAGCACATGCGGCAAATCGACATCGTTGCGCGCTTGCAGCAGCGACCGCGTCCAGCTTTGGAACTTATGCGCAATCGCATCGTTTTCCTGACCGTGGTGCAGCAAATCCGATAGCTGCAGCTCCAGCACCTTGTACTTTTCGCGCATCACTTCCATCTGGCGCTCCTGCAAAGACAGCGCGCGCCCGGTCAACGGACTCGACAGCCGTATCCGCCCCAGCAAGACCGCATGCTCTTCAAAAAAACTGGGCGTGTTTGACAGAAATTGCGCAACAGAATGGGAGTCAAGCGGAATAGTCATGGGATCGTCTTTAAGGCAGTGGCAGCGAAGATGCAGTTTGCCCAGTATATCGGCGTTTCGGGCAGATGCAAATTAGGTGGGGCGAACTGCGCCACAATCGCGCCATCGCCTAAACAAACTGCGCCAAAAAATACTATGCCTTCCGCTAACGACTTACTGAAAAGTATTCAGTCATTCGGCAGAGTGTTGCCGCGCATGTAGAAGAACCCAATCGCGAGAACGTGCAAGCGCTAATCGTCGAGGAATTGCGCCGACTGCTCGAGGGCGCACTGGCACGGTACGGGCTACGCCCATCTGAATTCGCGGCTTGGAAAGTCAGGCAAACAGCGGGATCATCCGATTGATTGCCAACTTGGTTTTACGAATGCCCAAATAATAAAACGGGCGCAGATGGTTTCCCGTCTGCGCCCGTTCAACTTGTGGTTTATCGAAGCATCAACTCAATCGCTGCCAGAACATTGCTGTGCCTGGCAAGCGATCAAGTCATGTCTTCAGATAATCAGAAGTTGTGTGTTACACCCAAGCCAACGCCAGTTACTGAGCGGCTGTCGCTGCCCACTGCGTTGTCCAGAGTGTACTTGGTGCGTGCAACGTCAGCATACAGCGAAGTGCGCTTGGACAGATTGTGTTGATAACCGATCGACAATTTCTGGATCTTGTCAAAAGCGCCGCCGAGAGCTACAGGGCCATCGACAAGGTTGGTCGTGTTATCCACACCATCGCGTGTTTGGTTGTAGGCAGCTTTGATCAAGCCAGCACCGATGCCATAAGTGAGTGCAACAACTGCATTCTTGGCTTTTGGCTGACCAGAAACCCGGATACCGTTAACTACCTTGTTTTCACGCTGATCGTAGCCGAGAGCAACTTTGGCTGGACCAAATGCATACGAACCGGAAACAGCCCAGATATTCGATCTGTCGGTGTTTTCTTCAACGCCATAACCAGCGCCGAGGTAGATCGGGCCGTTGTTGTAGTTCACGCCAACAGCGTAGCCGTCATTGTCCGTGCCAGCTTGAACGAAAGTTTGACCCAAGGCATTGAGGGGAGTCGTTGCTTTTTCACCCAGAATGTATTGCGCTTGACCACCGAATCCGCTCATTTCTGGAGTGTAGTAAGTGATCGAGTTGTTGATGCGAGCACGCGTTACTGTATTCATAGCGCCGATGCCGTCGCCTTCGAACGGATCGATTGCTGCGGTGCTTACGCTGTCGATGGTGCTCCAGTTACGGCCCATTTTAACCGCGCCGAAACCACCAGCCAGACCAACGAATGCTGGGCCGCTGAACAATGAATTTCCAGGTGATACTGCGCCGGTGTCAGCATTGAAACGGTTTTCAATTTGGAACAGTGCGGACAAACCGCCGCCCAGATCTTCAGTACCCTTGAAACCAATACGGCTAGCGTGGTTGGCTTGCATTTGCGCTGCGTTGTTCAAGCCCAGGTCTGTCGTGTCGCCTGTCAATTTGGTGACGCCCAGATCCACTTTACCGTAGATGGTGACTGCTGATTGTGCTTGCGCTACGCCGGCTACTGATGCCAGCACTGCCAATGCGATGAGTGTTTTTTTCATTTTGTTCGTCCTTAGTTAAAGAGGAATGCTGCTCCAAATATTCAAATCAGCTGAATATGGTCGTTACCTTATGATTTATCAGGTGAAGTGATAGAAGATTGGTGCGGCGCATCAGGAAAATTTTGTTAAATAATTTAAATTGCCTGACGAGTGTGGTTTTTTTGTTACATGCGTATGGTAAGTCTGCGCCAGGCACGGTACGGAGATAGACGAAATTACCCAGTAAAAAAGCGCCCATGGGCGCTTTTTTACTGAGATTCAAATCGTGCAAAGCCTAATCTAGGCCGTTAAACGATTAGAACGAGTGACGGATACCGACATTGAACAATTTGTCTTTCTGGCCAGCAGCTTGAGCGGCAGTAGCCGTGTTGTTGGCAGAAATTTTATAGGCAGCTGCGCCATCGTTATCCAATATACCGTAGCTGGTGTACAGAGAGGTACGCTTGGACAGTGCATGCGTGTAGCCGATGGCAATTTGGTGCGCATCGGCGTTGTCGAAGGACTTATCCGTTTTACGGACATAGGAAATCATGGCGGTGCCTGCTGCGCCGATCGGTGCGGTCAAGCCAACCAGTGCGTCGCGTTGATCGCGAATTGGAGCAGCTGCAGTACCTACAACGTCGTTTTCCCATGCATAGGAAGCAAAGACTTTAACCACGCCGAAATTGTAATTGCCGCCCAGCAATGTCATCTTGGTGGTGTTGGCGTCGCCAGCAGGTATCAGTGCAGGTGCTGCTGGTACAAAGCCTGAGTTCTTAATATTCTGGTGCGTCAACACAACGTCGATCGGGCCATTTTTGTAGCCGACGAAACCCGCAATTGTGCGATTGGCGGATGAGTTGCCAGCAACTTCGCCCAGACCATACTGCAACTCGCCACGGAAGCCATTGGCGGCGAAATTGTAAGTGATCAGGTTGTCGGTACGGTTGCCGTTATAGCTGAACAAGCGTGCTGAGTCGCCAGCCAGCGCATCGCCGAACGGATCGAAAGTTGATGCGTTAGCGTAGACAGGGTTGTTTTGGCGGCCAAGCTTGACGGTGCCGAAACCACTGCTCAGACCAACAAAAGCCAGGCGGTTAAATAGGCGTGTTGTATCTGCCTGCGCGCCGGTGTCAGCGTTAAAGCCGTTTTCGATTTGGAAAAGCGCGGACAGACCACCACCTAGGTCTTCAGTGCCTTTGAAGCCGAGGCGGCTGCCGTTCAAATTACCGCTATCCATTCTGGTGACAGAAGTGTTGCCGTTGTTTTCATGCGCAATGCCGACGTCGACAATGCCGTAGATGGTAACTGCAGATTGTGCTTGTGCTACGCCGGCGATAGAGCCGAGTACTGCCAATGCGATGAGGGTCTTTTTCACTTGTATCTCCAAAATGGAATTTGTTGTTTGGTGATCCGTTTGTTGCGGATGGGTTAGAAGATATGGTTTAACTGCATCACCGCCGTTGGTTTGGTATTTTGGCTTTTGTTGCATTTGATAAATACCTCTAATTATCTGGAGTTGTGGTTTTTCTGAAACACATTTCGTTACATTTGATATTCTTTGTGCTGCGACGTCTTTGTGCTTGTGTGTAATTCGTAATTTTTCCTGGTGGGCGACTTGCATGGAGGCGTGGTAAATTGTTGTTTTAAAAATACGTTTTTCTGTGATTTTATTTAATACTTACCTTCCAAGCCTTGTCGATAGGGTGGTTTTTTAGATGCATTATTTTTAGGCAGGACTGTAATTATGGCCACACGTGAAGAGCTGGCGATGATCCGGGGCGCGCGCGCCGGGGATGCTGCCGCGCAACTGGCGCTGGGTACGCGCTACCTGTTTGGCGGCGGCGGCTTGCCGCAGAGCCTGACGACCGCGTTGCACTGGCTGGACCGGGCCGCGCATCAGGGCGAGAGCGCCGCATGGATGCTGATCGGCAACCATATTCCCTTCGAGACGGTGCGCCGGACTGCCAAGCCGCTGTCTTATCTGGTCTGGTACGAGCGCGCCCTCGATGCCGGGGTGCTGCCGGCGGGGCTGGTGTTTGCCAGTCTGCTGCTGGATCCGGAGCTGAAGTCCAATTTAACGTCCAATTTGAAGCCCGCCAGCGCGCCGGACCCGGCCTTGCGCGACAAGGCGTTGCAGGCGTTACAGGCGGCGGCGCAGGCTGGCATAGCCGAGGCGCAATGGTTGCTGGCGCAGCAGGCCGGCATCCGCGCGGCGTCGCAATACCCTGCGCCGGCGGCGGCGCCGTCGTTGCTGCAGCCTCTGACACTGACGCTGCCACCGCAGGGGCCGGAAGAGACGCCTTTGGTGTGGGCCGGCCGTGCTGCCGATGGCGGCGTGGCGCAAGCGCAGCAGGTGCTGGCCGAACACGCCTGGGCGGCGTCGGACTGGAACGGCTTTCTGCGTCGCGCATTGCCGCTGGCGCGCTCGCTGATCAGCGGCATCGCGCATATTGTTGCGGTGGATGCGCCGGATGTGCTTAAGGCGCAGGTGCAGCACATGGCGGCGGCGGACGTGACATTGTTGTCGCGCACCGGACAGGCGCTGTCCGGCACTGCGCATGCCGGTGTTGCAGACGTTGTGCTGATGCAGCGCTGCTGGGAGCTGGCCGCGTATGCGGGCGATCGTGCGGCCCAGTTGGCGCTCGGTTTGTGGCTGGCCCGGATCGACCCGGATGGTGCGCGGGCGACGTCGGCGCCGGGTTCGGCGCATTACAAGAAAGCGATATTCTGGCTCACGCAGGCCGGCGAGCAAGGTTCGGCCGAGGCTTGGTTTGCCTTGTCGCGGGTATACCTGAAGGCGGAGTTTTCGCAGCGGAGCCTGCCTGACTCCAGGCGTTATCTGGAGCAGGCGGCCGAAATGGGGCATTGCGCGGCGCAACTGGAGTGCGGTTCCAGCGCCTGGCGCAGCCGCCGCGAGGCCATCTCGAACGACGTGCGCGCCGCCTACTGGCTGCAAAAAGCGGCGGCGCAAGGCAGTCGGGAAGCCTTGTTGTTGCTGACCAAAGTCGCGACCCCGGCGACTCCGGCGCCGTGGGCGCTGGCAGCGCAACGGCAGCTTACCCGCGACATGATCGCAGCCCATCCGTTTCTGGCCGCGCGCATCGAACTGGCGGCGCTGTTTGGATTGTCGCGGGCGGAAGCCTTGCTGATTGATCTGGATCTGGCCGACTGCGGCCATTGTCTGCAAGTCGATATCCGGGCCCAGAATGCGCGCAGCAAGCGCCGTCTGATCCTGTTGCAAACCGCCGAAGAATTGCAAGCGCTGCGCCGCATCAAGCGGATTTTCGAGGATGTCGATTCCGGCCCGGGCGGGCCGGAAGGCAATTACCGCCAGCGCCAGTACCGGCTGAAGGCTTTGGTTGGGAATGATTGAGTTTCACGAAAGACACGAAAAATATTCCATGACAGAATCCGTTTCGGTAGGAGCGCACCCGGGCGCGAACAGTCCTGAAAGGACTGATATCAGAACTGAATAAAAGCCAGTCGCGCCCGGGTGCGTTCCTACAAAACCGTATCACTTCGGCTTGCTTGGCAGGCCAGCACTTCTATTCAGGTATCTCAATTTCGCCCTCGAACACCGTCACTGCCGGGCCGGTCAGCATTACCGGCTCGGTTTGGCCGGCCCAGGCGATCGATAGTTCGCCGCCGCGCATGCTGGCTTGCACTGGCGAATCCAGCAGGTCGCGCCGGATGCCGGCCACCGCCGCTGCGCAAGCGCCGGTGCCGCAGGCCAGCGTTTCGCCGGTGCCGCGCTCGAACACGCGCAATTTGATGTGGTGCCGGTCGACGATTTGCATGAAGCCGGCATTGACGCGTTTCGGGAAGCGCGGGTGATGCTCGATCTGCGGGCCGTCGGCAGCGACCGGCGCAAGTTCCGCGTCCGCCACCACTTGCACCGCATGCGGGTTGCCCATCGAGACGGCCGATATCCAGACAATCGCGCCATTGATGTCCAGCGGCCACAGCGTGTCGCTGCCCTCGGTTTTGCCTTGCAGGCCGCGGGCGTCGAACGGCACTTGCGCCGGGGCTAATACCGGCGCGCCCATGTTGACGGTGATTTGGCCGTCGGCTTCGAGCCGCGGTTCGATCACGCCGGACAGCGTTTGCACCCGAATGCTGCGCTTGTCGGTCAAGCCTTTTTCGGTCACGAAGCGCACGAAGGCGCGCGCGCCGTTGCCGCATTGCTCGACTTCGCCGCCGTCGGCGTTGTAAATCCGGTAGCGGAAATCCACTTCCGGCGTTGGCGCTGGTTCCACCACCAGCATCTGATCGGCGCCGATGCCGAAACGGCGGTCGGCGATGAATTGCCACTGCGCCGGCGTGAAATCGATCTGCTGATGTATCGCGTCGATCACCACGAAATCATTCCCTGCGCCGTGCATTTTGGTGAATTTAAGTTTCATTTTGTATGGGAGTATATGTAAAAATTATGATATTGCCGCATATTTACTGTGCATAACTTAAAAATACATTGGTAAGTATGTTTAATTTGACGGTTCTGGTGCATACACGCTCGGCACGCCTGGCGGGCGCGTCTTGAAGCGTTTGTGGGTCCAGAAATATTCCGCCGGAGCTTCCAGGATGCGCTGTTCGATGAAGGCATTCATGGCCCGGGTGGCCGCAATCAGATCTTCGCCCGGGTAATTCTCCACGGCCGGATAAAACGTCACCTTCCAGCCCTGGTAATGCGGCAGATAGGTGGCGATGACCGGGATCACTTGCGCGCCGGTTATGCCGGCAATCCGGGCCGGCGCGGTCAGGGTGGCGGCGGGAATGCCGAAAAACGACACGAATTCGGCATCCCTGGCGCCGAAATCCATGTCCGGCAGCATGAAGAACGGCACCCGCTGCCGCATCGCGCGGATGATCGGTTTGACGCCTTCGCTGCGCGCAAACAGTTGCACCGGCCGAAAGCGCGAGCGGCCCCGGCGCAACGCAGCGTCAAACTGCCGATTGCGTTGCGGGGTATAGATCGAGCATAGCGAGGATTCCAGCATCACCGCGACTCCGGCCACGTCGAGGCCGACAAAGTGCGGGCACAGCAGGATGGTCGGCCGGGCTGCAATCGCGTCCAGCGGCACCTGCGGCACTACCCGGATCAGCCGGCGCAGGCGCGCTTCCGAGGCCCACCACAGAATGCCGCGTTCCAGAATGCTGCGCGCATACGCCTGGAAATGCTGGCGGGCGATTTTTTTGCGTTCGGCCTGGCTCAAGTCCGGCAGGCACAGGCGCAAGTTGGTCAAGGTGATATGGCGGCGCGACTTCAGCAACACAAACAGCACGCTGCCGATGGCTTCGCCCAGTCGCCCCAGCAGCGGCAACGGCAGCCAGTGCAGCAGCCACATCACGCCCAGCAATAGCCTCATGCCTGCTCCGGCGGGGTTTCTGGCGCTGCCACGCCGGACGGGACTTTGTAGCGGTTGTAGCTCCAGAAATACTGCGCCGGGCAACGCGCAATCAATTTTTCCATCGCGCGATTGATGGCGGCGGCTTGCGATTCAGGCGTTTCGCCCAGCGCTTCCTCGAAACGGATGAAGCGCACGATATAGCCGCGCCCCAACGGCAGCCGCTCCGCATACGACAGGATGATCGGCGCTCCGGACAATTGATGCAGCTTGGCCGACAGCGTCATGGTGTAGGCCGGTTTGCCGAAAAAATCGGCCCACACGCCTTCGCCGTGCTGCGGCGTCTGATCCGGCAGCAAGCCGATCGCGCCGCCCTTTTTCAGGCACTTGAACAAGGCCCGCACTCCCGACAGATTGGCCGCTGCCAGCAGCAGATTTTCGCGCGCGCGCGCGCCTTCGATCAGCGGCTTCAGCGCGTCCTTGTGGGGCGGGCGGTACAGCACGGTGAGCGGCGTTCTGGCCGCGATGGACTGGGCGATGATCTCGAAACAGCCGAGGTGCGGAGTCAGGAAAATCACGCCCTGCTTGGCGTCGAGCGCGGCCTGCACCAGCTCCCAATTCTCGACCGTGGCGCAGCGCAACACCCGCGCCGGCGGCGCGCACCAGACGAAAGCCAGCTCCAGAATGCTTTTGCCGGACTCGCGGATGGCGGCGCTGCGATGGGCGGCGTGGCCGGCGCGGCGGATATTTTCCGACAGCCGCCGGCGATGCGAGGGCGAGGCCAGATAGACCAGCCAGCCCAGCGCAGCGCCCATCGCGTGCAGTATGGGCAACGGAAGGCGGGACAGCAGGCGAAACAGAGTGACGAGCATGATGGAGGACAAAGTAACGAGCATTGTTGACGAGGGCGGCTTTTACAGATAGCCGGCAAGGAGCGTAAAATATCACATTGCAGTAACCGCCGAGTTAACAGAGACAACTTGCGAGGCGGTCTATAAATATCGCTAAAGCGTCGCAGGCTCATTGGATTGGCCGCGACATTGCCAAAATCGTTACAAGGAGCCTGCCATGGCCAACACCTATCTTTTCACCTCCGAATCCGTATCAGAAGGTCATCCCGACAAAGTCGCCGACCAGATTTCCGACGCCATCCTGGACGCCGTGCTGGAGCAAGACCCGGCCGGCCGGGTCGCCGCCGAAACCTTGTGCAATACCGGCCTGGTGATTCTGGCCGGTGAAATTTCTTCCAGCGCGCAGGTCGATTACATTCGCGTCGCGCGCGACACCTTGAAGCGCATCGGCTACGACAATACCGAATTCGGCATTGATTACCGGGGTTGTGCGGTGATGGTCTGCTACGACCAGCAGTCGCAGGATATCGCCCAGGGCGTCAATGTCGGCCAGGGGCTTGACCTTGACCAGGGCGCGGGCGATCAAGGCTTGATGTTCGGTTACGCTTGTGATGAGACACCGGAACTGATGCCGGCAGCGATCCACTACGCGCACCGCATCGTCGAGCGCCAGTCGCAGTTGCGCAAGGATGGCCGCCTGCCGTGGCTGCGCCCGGACGCCAAATCGCAAGTCACCCTGAAATACGTGGATGGCCGCCCGGTCGCCATCGACACCATCGTGTTGTCGACCCAGCATGCGCCGGAAATGCAGCACAAGGATATCGAGCAAGCGGCGATCGAGGAAATCATCAAGCCGGTGGTGCCGAGCGAGTGGCTGAAAGAAACCCGCTACCTGATCAACCCGACCGGTCGTTTCGTCATCGGCGGCCCGCAAGGCGATTGCGGCCTGACCGGGCGCAAGATTATCGTCGATACCTACGGCGGCGCAGCGCCGCACGGCGGCGGCGCGTTTTCCGGCAAGGACCCAAGCAAGGTGGATCGTTCCGCCGCTTACGCCGGCCGTTATGTGGCGAAGAACATCGTCGCCGCCGGCCTGGCCGAACGTTGCCAGATCCAGGTTTCGTATGCGATCGGCGTGGCCAAGCCGACTTCGGTCATGGTGACGACATTCGGCACCGGCAAGATCAGCGATGCCGAACTGGCGCATCTGGTGCTGGAACATTTCGACCTGCGCCCGAAAGCCATTATCCAGATGCTCGATTTGCTGCGTCCGATTTATGCCAAGACCGCCGCCTACGGCCACTTCGGCCGCGAAGAGCCGGAATTCACCTGGGAACGCACTGACAAAGCCGCGGACTTGCGCGCAGCGGCCGGGTTGTAGGATTTGTAGTGCCGTAGGATGGGTGCAACCCATCATGTAGGTTGATATGCGATGGGTTTCACCCATCCTACGGCCGTGCGTATCAGGTTATAATCCGACTCCCCCAAGGAGCGTTGCAGTGTTGCTTACTTCTGTTAAGCGATATCAGGCTTGGGCTGGCTTTTCCCGCAACTGCGCTCACGTTACTTTTTTTCTAACCGAAAGGAGGGCGTGATGAACGCCGCAGTTTCCCATTCCACAAGTACTACCTCCGCAACATCCGTAGATTATTCCGTAGCTGATTTGGCTCTGGCCGATTGGGGCCGCAAGGAAATTCGCATCGCCGAAACCGAAATGCCCGGCTTGATGGCAATCCGGGAAGAATTCGCCGCTGCCCAGCCGCTCAAGGGCGCGCGGATTGCCGGCTCGATCCACATGACGATCCAGACTGCGGTGCTGATCCAGACCTTGGAAGCGCTGGGCGCCGACGTGCGCTGGGCCTCGTGCAATATTTACTCGACCCAGGATCACGCAGCCGCTGCGATTGCCGCTGGCGGTACGCCGGTGTTTGCCTTCAAGGGCGAATCGCTAATTGATTATTGGGAATTCACCCATCGCATCTTCGAATGGACCGATGGCGCACAAGGGCAGACCCAATACGCCAACATGATCCTCGACGATGGCGGCGATGCGACCTTGCTGCTGCATCTGGGCACGCGGGCCGAGCAAGATGCGTCGGTACTGGCGCATCCGGCGTCCGAAGAAGAAATCTGCCTGTTCAACTCCATCAAGAAGCGTCTGGCGAGTCAGCCCGGCTGGTATTCCAGCCGTTTGGCTGCAATCAAGGGCGTAACCGAAGAAACCACCACCGGCGTGCATCGTCTGTACCAAATGCACAAGGAAGGCAAGCTGGCGTTCCCGGCCATCAATGTCAACGATTCGGTCACCAAATCCAAGTTCGACAACTTGTATGGTTGCCGCGAATCGCTGGTGGACGGCATCAAGCGCGCCACCGATGTGATGATCGCCGGCAAGGTGGCGGTGATCGCAGGTTATGGCGACGTCGGCAAGGGCTCGGCGCAGGCGATGCGCGCGTTGTCGGCGCAAGTCTGGGTCACGGAAATCGACCCGATCTGCGCGCTGCAGGCGGCGATGGAAGGCTACCGCGTGGTGACGATGGATTATGCCGCTGAACATGGCGACATATTCGTCACCTGCACCGGCAACTATCACATCTTGACCCACGAACATCTGGTGAAGATGAAGGATCAGGCGATCGTTTGCAACATCGGCCATTTCGACAATGAAATCGATGTCGCCTCGCTCAAGCAATACACCTGGGAAAACATCAAGCCGCAAGTCGATCACGTGATTTTCCCGAATGGCAAACGCATCATCTTGCTGGCCGAAGGCCGATTGGTGAATCTGGGTTGCGGCACCGGCCATCCGTCGTATGTGATGAGCTCGTCGTTTGCCAATCAAACCATCGCGCAGATCGAATTGTTCGTCAACACCGCCGCGTATCCGGTCGGCGTCTACACGCTGCCCAAGCATCTGGATGAAAAAGTGGCGCGGCTGCAATTGAAAAAACTCAATGCGCAGCTGACTGAATTGACCGAAGAGCAGGCCGCGTACATTGGCGTGACCAAGGCCGGCCCTTACAAGCCGGAGCATTATCGGTATTGATGCAGCAGTCCCTGTAGGAGCGCACCCGGGCGCGACTGGCTCTTATTTAGTTACGTTGCAGTCCTTTCAGGACTGTTCGCGCCCGGGTGCGCTCCTACCAAATCGCGCCATTGTTTTTTGATTGATGCGCTGTATTTAACCCGAAAGGTCGTCATGCTTTTACTCGTCTCATGGCTTATCAATACGCTGGCTCTGCTGGCCTTGCCTTATCTGATGCATTCGGTGCGGGTCGATAATTTTGTAACCGCTTTAATTGCCGCGCTGCTGCTGGGACTGGTCAATACCTTGATCCGGCCGATTTTCATCCTGCTGACCTTGCCGGTCACGGTGCTGACGATGGGCCTGTTCATTTTTGTCATCAATGGGCTGATGTTCTGGGCGGTGGCAAGTCTGGTGAGTGGCTTCCATGTCGGCGGCTTCTGGTCGGCAGTGGGCGGCGCTTTGTTGTTTAGCATCATTTCCTGGGCCTTGTCGGCGATCCTTCTGAAGAAATAAATGTCAAAAGAAAATTTTAGCGTCGAGTTTTTTCCGCCAAAAACGGTTGAAGGGGCGGAAAAACTGCGTGCGACGCGCGCAAAATTGACCGAGTTGCATCCGAAATATTTTTCGGTGACGTTCGGTGCCGGCGGCTCCACCCAACAAGGCACGCTCGATACTGTGCTTGAAATCATGGGCGAAGGCTTGGAAGCCGCGCCGCATCTTTCCTGCGTCGGCAGTTCGCGGGAGTCGATTCGCGCAATTCTGGCTGATTACAAGGCGCACGGGATTCGCCGGCTGGTTGCCTTGCGCGGCGATTTGCCGAGCGGCTATGGTGGCGCCGGCGAGCTCCGCTATGCCAGCGAACTGGTGGAGTTCATCCGTGCCGAGACCGGCGACTGGTTTCATATCGAGGTCGCGGCCTATCCCGAAATGCACCCGCAGGCGAAGTCGCCGCAGGATGATCTGCAGAATTTCGTGCGCAAGGTGCAGGCTGGCGCGAACGCTGCGATCACCCAGTATTTTTACAACGCCGATGCCTATTTCCAGTTTCTGGAGAACGCCCACAAGCAAGGCGTGCGGGTGCCGGTAGTGCCGGGCATCATGCCGATTACCAATTATTCGCAACTGATGCGTTTTTCGGATATGTGCGGCTCGGAAATTCCGCGCTGGATTCGGCTGAAACTGGCCAGTTTCGGCGACGATACCGATTCCATCAAGGCTTTCGGGCTGGATGTGGTGACGCAATTGTGCGAACGCCTGCTGGCCGGCGGCGCGCCTGGCCTGCATTTTTACTCGATGAATCAGTCGGTGCCTACCAGCGCGATATTGCAACGGCTTATGGTGGATGGGTGCAACCCATCATCCGGTAAGTACGATAGGTGATGGGTTTCACCCATCCACCATGCCGTTTTCAGTGACGATGGCGTCCATCGCCACATCGTGCGCGGCCGCAGAAAAATCGGCTTTGGTGCAGCTATAGGCGATGCCAATGGCGAGCGGACGCGCGGTGCTTGCCAGTGTCCTGTCGTAATAGCCGCCGCCATAACCGAGTCGGATGCCGGCGGCCGTGAAGCCGACGCAAGGAATCAGCAGCGCTTGCGGCTGCAGCGGGATGATGGTTGCCGGAATCGATACCCCGAAGGCATCCTTGAGCAACGGCGCGCCCGGTGTCCAGGCGGCGAATTGCAACGGCGCGTGCGGCATTGTCACTACCGGCAGCGCCAGCTGCACGCCTGCCGCGGCCAGTTCAGCATATACAACATGCAAATCCGGTTCGTGCCGGATCGGCCAATAAACTCCCAGCACCGGTACCGGATGCGCGCGCCACCAGTGGGCGACGTGGCTGCCGATGGCAAGATCAAACTGCGTCCGCTGTTCGCTGGCGATGCCGCGCCGTAGCGCAATCAGGCTGCGGCGCAGGATGGTTTTGTCAGCTTCGGCAGCATCAGGTAGCGGGGGCTTGTCATGCGCTAAAATATTGCCGAAATCGCGTGTTATGCTGAAACCTGTCATGAGAAAGTAGTGGAAATTGTGTCTATGTTTACCATCAAACGAATTACCCGAATTGCGCTTGCTGCTGCAATGTTATCCCTGCTGCCGGTCGCCGATGCACAGTTCAGGCCAACTGGTCAGTTGGGCGCGGACGAGGATTTCATTGCCTTGCGCGCTGCCGCGCGCCAAGATAATGTCGAAAAAACCGACAGCATTGCGGCGCGGCTGGCAAATTATGACATTGATTCCTATGTTAATTACTATCGCCTCAAGGCCCGCCTGAAAACCGCGCCCGAGACGGAAATTCGCAGCTATCTGGCGCGCTATGACGGCAGTGCGATTGCCGACCGCTTGCGCAACGACTGGCTGCTGGAACTCGGCCAGCAGCGCAACTGGAAGAGGTTCGATGAGCAATATCCGCAATTCGCGCTTGACGACGATACCCAGCTCAAGTGTTATGCCTTGATGTCGCTTATCAGCAAACGGCAGCAGGTGGTGGTTCAAGCCCGTGCGCTGCTGGTGGAGCCGAAAAATTATGGCCCCGCTTGCGTGGCTTTGCTGACCGGGCTGGCCGAAACCGAACAGTTTGATGAGAATGATCTGTGGGAACAAGTCCGGCTGGCGGCTGAAGTCAATAATCTGGGATTGGCGCGTGCGCTGACTGCACTGGTCGATCTGTCGATGGTGGAAAAGGTTGCAAGCGCCATCAATCAGCCGGCGCTGACGGTGGCCTACGGGCCAGGCAGCGGGCGTGCGGCGCACGAGGCGTATCTGATCGCGCTCGGTCGCCTCGCCAAATCCAGCCCGGAGCAAGCCGCGCGCGGCTTGTCCAGCAATAGCGCCGCTCTGGCCCGGCAGGAACAGGCCCAAGGGTGGGCGCAGATTGCCTTGCCGGCTTCGCTCAATCTGACTCCGGAAGCCGCCGATTACTGGCGTCGGGCGAATGGTGCCCGTTTGTCGCTGGAGGGATATCAGTGGCGTGCGCGCGCCGCCTTGCGGGTCGGCGACTGGAAACAAGTCGGCGCGGCCATCGATGCGATGCCGCCAATATTGCGCACCGATGCAACCTGGGTTTACTGGGCGGCGCGCGCGCTGAAGGCGCAAGGGCAGAACGCGGCGGCGCAACAGATGTTTGCCTCGATTGCCGATCAAACCAATTTTTATGGGCAGTTGGCGATCGAAGAAACTGGCGGCAAAATCACTATTCCCGCCAGTGCCGCCAAGGCCACTCCGACCGAAGTTGCAGCAATGACGGTGAATGCGGGTTTGCGCCGTGCGCTGAAGTTTTTCGCGATGAATTTACGCTTCGAAGGCACGCGGGAGTGGAACTGGGAGTTGCGTAAATTTAGCGAGCGCCAGCATTTGGCGGCGGCCGAGTTTGCGCGGCAAAACAATGTGCTGGACCGGATGGTGAACACTTCCGACCGCACTAAAACGGAAGTCAATTTCGAGCAGCGCTTTCCCACGCCGTTTCGCGACATCATGCGCGTCAATACGCAAAAGCTCGGCATCGACATGGCCTGGGTGTACGGGCTGATCCGGCAGGAGTCGCGCTTCATCATGGATGCGCGCTCGAACGTCGGCGCTTCCGGCCTGATGCAGCTGATGCCGGCTACCGCCAAATGGGTTGCCAACAAGATCGGCTTCGGCGAATTTTCTCCTGGGCGGGTCAACGAGATTGACACCAACATCATGCTCGGCACCAATTATCTGAATATCGTGCTGGGCGATCTGGACGGCTCGCAAGCGCTGGCAACCGCAGCCTACAACGCCGGCCCCGGTCGGCCGCGGGCCTGGCGCGCCACTTTGCCGGGGACGGTGGAAGGCGCGATCTTTGCCGAAACCATCCCGTTTTCAGAAACCCGTGGTTACGTCAAGAACGTGCTCTCCAACGCAACGTATTATGCAGCCCTGTTCGATGGCCAGCCGCAATCGCTCAAGGCGCGCCTGGGTTCGGTTTCGCCGAAGTAGCAATGGATGGAGTGGCCACGAAAGACACGAAAATCACGAACCGGTATCACGCCGCAATGGTTGTGAAAAATGAGGAGTATCATCATTTTTATGCCATTTTTCGCATGTATCCATTGCGGTCGTAAAAAATACTAAGCCTAGTTACCGCAGGTTTGGCTTCGCTTTTTTCGGCGCCAACTTGCAATTCAAAATAATAATTTTTGCCGCACCGGCACACCACATTCAAGGAGCAACACCCCATGCGATACCCAACAGTCTTAGTGATCGGCGGCAGCGGTTTTGTCGGCAGCAGTCTGGTTGCGCAATTGTCGAACGCCGGCCATGTCGTGATTGTGCCGACCCGCAACCGCGAGCGCGCCAAACATCTGATCACGCTGCCGACGGTCGATGTGGTCGAGGCCGATGTGCATGACGACGCGACTCTGCGCCGCCTGATGCGGGGCGTCGATGCGGTGGTCAACCTGGTGGGGATTTTGCATTCGCGTGCGGGTGCGGCAGGCACGCCTTACGGCCCGGATTTTGAGCGCGCCCATGTGACATTGCCGAAACGCATCGTCGCTGCCTGCACCGCTGGCGGCGTGTCGCGCTATCTGCACATGAGCGCGCTGGGCGCCGACGCCAACGGACCGTCGATGTACCAGCGCTCCAAGGCCGCCGGGGAGGTTGCTGCCCGCTCCGAGCCGGGCCTGAAGACCACCATCTTTCGCCCTTCCGTGATGTTTGGCGCGGCAGACCATTTCCTCAACATGTTTGCATCGATGCAAAGAATGTTGCCGGTGTTTCCGCTCGGCAGCGCAGAGGCGAAATTCCAGCCGATCCATGTCGAGGATGTGGCGCGCGCGTTCGTCAACGCGCTGGCATGCGAGCAAACCATCGGCCACACCTATGAGCTGGCCGGCCCGACGGTATACAGCTTGCGCCAGTTGGTGCAATTGGCTGGCCTGTATGCCGGTTATCCGCGTCCGATCATTGCGCTGCCGCCGTCGTTGGCGCGGTTGCAAGCGCTGCTGCTGGAATATGCACCGTTCGGCCCGCTAATGAGCCGCGATAATCTGGCTTCGATGCAGGTCGATAATGTGGCAAAGGCGCCGATTGCGCCGGAGCTGGGCATCAAGCCGGCGGCGCTGGAAGCGATCGCGCCGCAATATTTATCGGGCCGCTACCCGCGCGCGCGCTATGACGATTACCGCACCCGCGCACACCGTTAATCGAAGTTGATTGAAGTAAGCGAAGCCATTACGAAAGAGCGCCATGCAAACTACCGATTCCGATACCACACTGTCCGATACGCTGACCAATGGCGGCAAATCCCGGCTCAGGCTGGTGATCGGCAACAAGAATTACTCATCCTGGTCGATGCGGCCGTGGGTGGCGATGACTGCGTTCGGCATTCGGTTCGAGGAAAGTCGCATTCTGCTGGACCGGCCCGACACCGCCACCCGCATCGCTGAAATATCGTCCGCCGGGCGGGTGCCGGTGCTGCTTGCCGGCGCGATCACGGTCTGGGATTCGCTGGCGATTTGCGAATACTTGGCCGAGCAGTTTCCCGACTTGCACCTGTGGCCGCAGGATGTCGCCGCCCGCGCGATGGCGCGCAGCATTTGCGCCGAGATGCATTCCGGCTTTAACGGCTTGCGCAGCGCGATGCCGATGAATATCCGCATGTCGTTCCCCGGCAAAGGGCGCACGCCCGATGCCCAGGCCGATATCGGCCGCATCTGCGAAATCTGGGAAGAATGCCTGGCGCGATTCGGCCACCATCAATTCCTGTTCGGCGCGTTTTCGATTGCGGACGCTTACTACGCGCCGGTGGTGATGCGTTTTAGAAGCTATCAGGTGGCGTTGGCGCCGGCGCTGCAGGCGTATGCCGACCGGGTTGCCGCCCACCCGGCGGTGGCGCAATGGATGATTGATGCGCTGAATGAGCCGGAGCGTTCAGCCAAGTACGACGCCGGTCCGGATTGAACTTGCCGGAGCAATCCACATGAAAATCTACACCGTCGGCGGCGCTGTGCGCGATGCCTTGCTGGGTTTGCCGGTGCAGGATCGCGATTACGTGGTGGTTGGCGCCACGCCGCAGCTGATGCTGCAGCATGGCTTCACCCCGGTGGGCAAGGATTTTCCGGTATTTCTGCATCCCAAAACGCACGAGGAATACGCGCTGGCGCGTACCGAGCGCAAGACTGCGCCGGGCTACAAAGGCTTCCTGTTCCATGCCGACCCTGACGTCACGCTGGAGCAGGATCTGGTGCGGCGCGACCTGACCATCAATGCCATTGCCCGCGCCGAAGACGGCACTCTGATCGACCCGTTCGGCGGCCAGCGCGATATCGCGGCGCGTGTATTCCGCCATGTCTCGTCGGCGTTTGCCGAAGACCCGGTGCGAATCTTGCGGCTGGCGCGCTTTGCCGCCCGCTTTGCGCTGCCGCCGCATGATTTTCGAGTGGCGGCGGAAACCAATGCGCTGATGCGACAGATGGTGGCCGCCGGCGAAGTCGATGCGCTGGTGCCGGAGCGGGTCTGGCAGGAACTGGCGCGCGGTTTGATGGAAGAAAAGCCCTCTCGCATGTTCGATGTGCTGCGCGACTGCGGCGCGCTGGCGCGCCTGCTGCCGGAACTGAATGCCGTGTGGGACGCGCCGTCCCGCCACCATCCTGACACCGGGGTCGGGCTGCAAACGATGCGGGTCATTGATGTTGCAGCGCGGCAAAATTTGGCATTGCCGATCCGTTTTGCGCTGCTGCTGCACGATTTAGATGCGGATGCAGATGCGGGCACGAGCGCCGGCGCTGGCGCAGACATTATCCCGGCCGTCACAGCGGTGTGCGAGCGCCTGCGGCTGCCGCACGATTGCCGCGATCTCGCGCTCATGACGGCGCGCGAATTTGGCAATCTCAGTGGCAACCCCGGCCAAGCGCTGCCACTGGACGCCGAAGCCATCGTGGGCCTGATCGAGCGCTGCGACGCACTGCGCAAACCACAGCGTTTTGCCGACATGCTGCAGGCACTGGCATGCAGCCTGGCCGGTCGCGACGCAAGCGGCGGCACGGATCAGGACTGGACGCCGCGCGATCCTCTGTTGGGAGCGCTGGCAACCGCGCAAGCAGTCAATGCCGGCCGGATTGCGGCGGACACTGCGCAAGCTTACCCGGGCCAGCCGCAACGCATCGCGCCGGCGCTGCATGCGGCGCGGGTGGCTGCGGTTAAGGCTATGATGTCCGAGCCGTGATGTACAGGAAAAAACCGCTTGCAGCCGAACGTGGTATCGTTATTGTGCGCTGCACAATAAAGGAGTCCCAGCATGCCCAGAATAGATAACCTACCCGAAACTTTATCCGCCCCAGCTGACGGCGAGCTGGCCCCGTCGTCGGTCCACGTCAAGGAACTGTCCGAGCGCGACCGTCACCGCATTTCGCGGCATTTTCTGGCGCTGGATGACCATGACCGCTACTTGCGCTTCGGCACTCGGCTCAAGGATGACTTGATTACGCAGTATGTGGATCAACTCAATTTTTCGCGCGACACCATCTTCGGCGTATACAACAGCAAGTTCAAGTTGGTCGGCGTCGGCCACCTGGCGTTTGCGCCGCGTGAAACGTATCCGGATTCGGTCAGCGCTACGCTGAAAGACCAGGTTGCCGAGTTTGGCGTCTCGGTCAACGCCAGCGGGCGCGGCCTCGGGGTCGGCTCGAAACTGTTTGTGCGCGCCGCCATCCATTGCCGCAATGCCGATGTCGATACGCTCTACATGCATTGCCTGTCTTCAAACCAGGTGATGATCCATATCGCCAAAAAAGCCGGAATGGAAATCCACCGCGATCATGGTGAAGCCGATGCCTACCTGAAATTATTGCCGGCCAGTCCAGGCACCGTGTTCAAGGAAGCGGTGGAAGAGCAGGTCGCCAGCTTCGATTACGCGCTCAAGGCCAACACCCGTGCCGCGGTCAAGTGGCTGGCAAATCTGCCTGGCTTCAAGGGCGACTGATTTTTCCTGCTTGTGGCAAGAAAACATACCGGATAGTGTAATTTTATGTGTCGCAATAAATGTATGTGGAAATTGCACAATTTTTTCATATACCCCCTGTATTAACGAAAATCATAACGGCAATGCAGTAGTGTCCTTGAGCCGTTCCAGTACGAAACTGGAGCGCACGTCAAGCACCGCCGGATGGCGCAACAGCGTCGCCATCATGAAGCGCGAAAAATGCGCCATGTCTTCCGCGTATACCCGCAGCAGATAATCCATGTCCCCGGTCATCGCATAACAGGCCACCACTTCCGGCCACAATTCGACCGCCGCGGCGAAATCGGCGCGCGCCGAACGCACACTGCCGGCGGCGGAGGCGTCGATGTGCTTTGCCAGCCGCACATCCACGTAAGCCAGCAAGCCGAGGCCGATCTTGGCGGGATCGAGCAAGGCTACATATTGGCGGATGACGCCGGTTTGTTCCAGATTCTTGATGCGCCGCAAGCAGGGCGAGGGCGACAGGTTGACGCGTTCAGCCACTTCCTGATTGGAGAGACAGCCATCGGACTGCAGAATGGCGAGAATTTTGCGATCGGTTTTGTCGAGTGCGATGGTCGGCATGATGGGCCTCTGAGGGTTTCAGCAATATTATTGCGAACTGGAGCTGGATTGAGGAACTCTTCGCAATTTTATGCCAAAGGCGCGCGCCTATACTTCTTACATATATGGCATCGACGTTCAACCTTGGGACAAGCCGGCGGGCGTCGGCGGCTTCGAGTTCCTTCCGAGCCAGCGCGATGAAAATTTCGGCGAATGGAAGTGGCGGGCGCTGTTTGCATCCTTGAGCGTTTATTGTGCGCGCTTGGATTAAACGCGCTGTGACGCTGCCATGTATATATTAGATTGCAGTGGAGTATGCGTAAATTGTGGTCATTTACCACACTGTTTCATTGTGAAAAAAATAATGCAGTAGGGAGTACCAGTGGCATTGCACACTCTCTGGCGCACAGCGCCTGTTCTTTTGTGAATCGATAGCATCATGGACAAGAATTTAAATACCATAAATACCGACGATTTCTTTGCCACGGTGGCTGGAAAATCCAGCGCCGGCGTCTTGCGCGGCGACTACACCCACGCCGATGCAGAGTATGTGGTGAAGCAGCACTGGCATGCCTACACGCCCGAGCAGCACGCGCTGTGGCGGCGTCTGTATCAGCGCCAGGCCAGGCTGGTGCCGGGTCGCGCCTGCGACGAATTCCTCAAAGGAATGGCCAAACTGGACGCGGCCGAGGGCATTCCCGATCTGGCGCGGGCTTCCGAAATCCTATACGCGGCCACCGGCTGGCGATTGGTGGCGGTGCCCGGGCTGGTGCCGGACCTGACTTTTTTCACCCATCTGGCGCATCGCCGTTTCCCGGTCACGGTCTGGTTGCGCAGGCCCGAGGAGTTCGATTACATCGTCGAGCCGGACGTGTTTCACGACTTCTTCGGTCATGTGCCGCTGCTGCTCGATCCGGTGTTTGCCGATTATCTGCAACGCTACGGCCATGCGGGGCTGAAGGCGCTGAAGCTCGATGGACTCGAGTATCTGGCGCGGCTGTACTGGTACACCATCGAATTCGGTTTGATCCGGACGGCGCAAGGTTTGCGCGTGTATGGCGCCGGCATTTTATCGTCCGGCGGCGAGATTGAATATTGCCTGCACAGCCCGCTGCCGCGCCGCATTCCATTGACGGTGGAACGGGTGATGCGCACCTTGTACAAGATCGATTCCTATCAGGAAACCTATTTCGTGATCCCAAATTTCCAGCAATTATTTGATGCAACCGAACCGGATTTCACACCGATCTATGCGCGTCTGAAAGCGCAGGCAGCGCTGCCTGCCGATACCTTGTTGCCGGATGAGACGAATCTGGCAATCCCGTAGGTTAGGTTTCACCCATCCTACGGCACAGCAGCAAGCGCTTGTGCTACCCTGCAAAAAGTCAAAATTTAAAAGCAGTTTGCTCACGAGGCAGGCTCGTTTTACAGCGACACCATCGCATCCAAAAAAATAATTTTTAGCACGGAGACAAACATGAACGCACCCCTTCCCGCCGGGCAGTCGCAAGCGCTTGCGCCTAAACTCGACAACTTCGACCTCAACGCTATTTCCCTCGACGACAAATTCACGCTGGAGCGCGGCCGCGCTTTCATGACCGGTACCCAGGCCTTGATCCGGCTGGCGCTGCTGCAAAGCCAGCGCGACCAGTTGGCCGGCTTGCATACCGCCGGCTATATCAGCGGCTATCGCGGCTCGCCCTTGGGCAGCGTCGATATGACTGCGATGAAGGCGAAAAAATATCTGGACGCCCACAACATCAAATTTCATCCCGGTATCAACGAAGACCTGGCCGCCACCAGCGTTTGGGGCACGCAGCAGGTCAATCTGTTTCCGGATGCCAAATTTGACGGCGTGTTCGGCATTTGGTACGGCAAAGGCCCTGGCGTGGATCGCTGCGGCGACGTTTTCAAGCACGCCAACATGGCCGGCAGCGCCAAGCTGGGCGGCGTATTGGTGCTGGCCGGCGACGATCACGCGGCCAAATCATCGACCACCGCGCATCAGAGCGAACATATCCTGAAAGCCTGCGGGATTCCGGTGCTGTATCCGTCGTCGGTGCAGGAATATCTCGATTACGGCTTGCACGGGCTGGCGATGAGTCGCTACACCGGGCTCTGGGTGGCGATGAAGTGCGTGACCGATATCGTCGAATCCGGCGCTACCGTCGATCTGGATCCGGACCGGGTCCGGATTCAGTTGCCAAGCGATTTCGATTTGCCCGAAGGCGGCCTGAATATCCGCTGGCCGGACGCCGTGCTGGAGCAGGAAGCGCGGATGAACAATTACAAATGGTATGCGGCGCTGGCGTATGCGCGCGCCAACAAGCTAAATCAGATCATCTGGGACGCGCCGCAAGCGAAGATCGGCATCATCACCGCCGGCAAGTCGTATCTGGATACCCGCCAGGCGCTGGAAGACCTCGGCATCGATGAAACCGTCTCCCGCGAAATCGGCATCCGCCTGTACAAGATCGGCATGACCTGGCCGCTGGAAGCGACTGGGGTGCACGAGTTTGCGCAAGGGCTGGAAGAAATTCTGGTGGTCGAAGAAAAGCGCCAGATTCTCGAATACCAGCTCAAGGAAGAGCTGTACAACCTGCCGGACAATGAGCGGCCGCGCGTGGTCGGCAAGTTCGACGATACCGGCGAGTGGAGCAATCCGCACCGCAGCGGCCACGGCGACTGGCTGTTGCCGGCGACTTATGAACTGAACCCGGCGCAAATCGCGCGCGCCATCGCCACCCGCATTTCGAAGTATTTCGCCGGCCACCCGGTCGAGGCGCGCATCAAGCAGCGCATCGCCTACCTGGAAGCCAAGGAAGCGATCCTGACGGTCAGCGCCAAGCCGGACCCGGCCAAAGACCGCATCCCGCATTTTTGCTCCGGTTGTCCGCACAACACTTCCACCAAATTGCCGGAAGGAAGCCGTGCGCTGGCCGGCATCGGTTGCCATTACATGGTGTTGTGGATGGAGCGCGAAACCGCCACCTTCACCCACATGGGCGCGGAAGGCGTGACCTGGGTCGGCCACGCGCCGTTTACCAACGAGAAACACGTGTTCGCCAACTTGGGCGACGGCACGTATCAGCACTCCGGCTTGCTGGCGATTCGGGCCGCGGTGGCTGCCAAAGTGAATATCACTTACAAGATTCTGTTCAACGATGCGGTTGCGATGACCGGCGGCCAGCCGTTCGACGGCCCGCTCGACCCCGGCATGATTTCGCGCCAGATTGCCGCCGAAGGCGTGACGCCGATCATCGTCGTCACCGACGAGCCGGATAAATATCCGTCTGGATACGATTGGGCGCCGGGCGTCACCATTCGCCATCGCAGAGAACTCGACGCGGTGCAGCGCGAGTTGCGCGAAATCGAAGGCGTATCGGCGATGATTTACGATCAGACCTGCGCCTCCGAAAAACGCCGCCGCAGGAAGCGCAATTCTTATCCGGACCCGGCCAAGCGCGTCGTCATCAACGAAGCGGTGTGCGAAGGGTGCGGCGATTGCAGCGTGCAATCGAATTGCCTGTCGGTGGAACCGCTGGAAACCGAATTCGGCCGCAAGCGACAGATTAACCAGTCGTCGTGCAACAAGGATTTTTCCTGCGTCACCGGCTTTTGCCCGAGTTTTGTCACGGTCGAAGGCGGCCAGCTGAAGAAGCCGAAAAAAGCGGACGCATCTGGCAAGAACGCCGATAAGAGCAGCAGCGCAAACTTGCCGCAACCGGTCTTGCCCACCACCACAGTGCCGTTCGGCATTCTGGTCACCGGCATCGGCGGCACCGGCGTGGTCACCGTCGGCCAGATTCTGGCGATGGCCGCGCATCTGGAAGGCAAGGGCTGCTCGGTGCTCGACATGAGCGGTTTGGCGCAAAAAGGCGGTCCGGTGATGTCGCATGTGCGCCTGTCGGACCATCAGGAAGATATCCATTCGACCCGGGTTGGCACCGGCGCGGCCGATCTGGTGATCGGTTGCGACGTGATCGTCACCGCCAGCCGCGACGCGCTGTCGCGCATGGGCGAAGGGCGCACTTTTGCCGCGATCAACTCGACCGGCACGCCGACTGCGGCTTTCGTCAAGAATCCGGACTGGCAATATCCGGGCGCAGCGGCCGAAAGCAGCATTCGCGCCGCTTGCGGTGCCGACAATGTCGATGTGATCGACGCCGGCAACATCGCCACTGGCCTGATGGGTGACGCGATTGCCACCAATATGTTCATGCTCGGTTATGCGTGGCAAAAAGGCTGGGTGCCGCTGTCGGAAGCCGCCATCGTCAGGTCGATTGAGTTGAATGGCGTGTCGGTCGAATTCAATAAGAAATCCTTCATCTGGGGTCGCAGCGCCGCGCATGATTTGGCTGCGGTGCAGCGCCTGGTGGCGCCGGCGCAGGTGATCGCAATCAAGCGCGCACCCACTTTGGACGATACGATCTCGACGCGCTTGACTATCCTTACCGCGTACCAGAATGCCGCCTATGCGCAGCAGTACGGCGATTTTGTCGAACAGGTGAAAATGGCGGAATCGATTTTGCTTGGGGCCGGCAAGCCGTTGCGATTGACGGAAGCGGTGGCGCGTTATGCCTTCAAGCTGATGGCCTACAAGGATGAGTACGAAGTGGCGCGGCTCTATACCAGCGGTGCGTTTGTGGACAAGGTCGCCGCCATGTTCGAAGGCGATGTCAGGCTGAAATTCCACCTGGCGCCGCCCTTGTTTGCCAAGCGCGACAGCAACGGCCATTTGATCAAGCAGGAATTCGGCCCGTGGATGATGAAAGCCTTCGGCCTGCTGGCCAAATGCAAAGTCGTGCGCGGCACTGCACTGGATGTGTTTGGTTACACCGATGAACGCAAAACCGAGCGTGCATTGATCGCCGAATACCGCAACACGATCGCGCAACTGCTGTCGAAATTAACGGTGGATAATTTGCCGAAAGCGGTTGCCATCGCCAGCATTCCGGAGGACATCCGCGGCTTCGGCCATATCAAGGAGCGGCATCTGAGCGCAGCCAAACAGAAGGAAGCTGTATTAATGGCCGAATTCGTGGCTCCGCATACAGCCAAGGTGATTCCGATTGCGTCACATGGCAAGCATGTGGCTTGAAAATGGAAGTGTTTGATCGTAAAACACACTGCAGTTTCAACCTCTGCCCTGAAGGGCGGAGGTTGCAGTCCCCGGCCTGAAGGCCGGAATTTGCCATTCAATGTTTTCATGCCTTCCTTCACATAACGTGGCCCCGTAGCTGCGCCGAATGGAAAGATCGCATCAATTTCTGTCAGCTCATTCTGGCTAAGTGCCACGTCGACGGCGTTCACATTTCCTTCCAGATAAGTGCGCCGTTTGGTGCCGGGGATCGGAATAATGTCGTCACCTTGCGCCAGTACCCAGGCGAGTGCCAGTTGCCCCGGCGTGCAGCCTTTAAGCGTAGCGATTTCTTTTACCTTCGCCACCAACGCCCTATTTTTAGTGAAATTTCCACCTTGGAAACGCGGGCTGGCGCGACGGTATTCTTCCTGAAATTGGTCCGGAACCATGGCGCATCCTGACGCAGTTATAGATTATCTGCCATGATAAACGCTTGCAAGAAAACCCAGTTTTCGAAGAAATTTCAGTATTTCAATTGTTTCCCACCTACACAAATTTTCTATACAAGGACAAATATGCTCGAATCTATTGGTTATGGTGCAGCCGAATCAAACGAACCGCTCGACCTCATGCGGTTCGAGCGCCGGGAACCAGGGCCGCACGATGTGCAGATTGACATTCAGTATTGCGGAGTCTGCCACTCCGATTTACATACTGTCCGCAATGAATGGAACAATACCGTTTACCCGGTTGTCCCGGGACATGAAATCGTCGGCCGCGTAGCACAGGTGGGCGCGCAGGTCAGTCGCTTTAAACCAGGCGATTTGGTCGGCGTCGGATGCATGGTCGATTCCTGTCAGCATTGCGAGAGCTGTAAAGACGGGCTGGAGCAATACTGCGAAAACGGTTTTGTCGGCACCTACAATGGGGAAGAAATGCATGTCGGCGGAATGACCTTCGGCGGCTATGCCAACAACATTGTCGTAAATGAAAAATTTGTATTGCGCGTCCCGGACAATCTTGACCCTGCGGCAGCGGCGCCTTTGTTATGTGCGGGAATCACCACCTATTCACCGCTGCGGCACTGGGGGGTTGCAAAAGGCCACAAGGTCGGCATCGTAGGTCTTGGCGGACTTGGCCATATGGGAATCAAGATCGCGCATGCAATGGGCGCGCACGTCGTGCTTTTCACTACATCCAAAGGAAAGAAAGAAGACGCGCTTCGGCTCGGCGCGGATGAAGCTGTGCTGTCGACAGATTTGGCAGAAATGGCGGCGCACGAAAATTCTTTCGATTTCATCCTCAATGCGGTCGCCGCTCCACATAACCTGGATGCGTTCCTGGTGCTGCTCAAACGCGACCGGACCATGACTCTGGTTGGCGCGCCCGCGTCGCCCCACCCATCGCCGCAAGTATTCAATCTGATCATGAAGCGCCGTCAGCTTGCCGGCTCATTGATCGGCGGCATAGCGGAAACCCAGGAAATGCTCGATTTCTGCGGAGAGCACGGCATCGTGTCCGACATTGAACTAATCCCAATCCAGAAAATTAACGATGCCTATGAGCGCATGCTAAAGAGCGATGTGAAATATCGTTTTGTGATCGACATGGCATCCTTGCCGAATGCGCTTTCCGAAAAGCCCGGAGAGGGCAAGTCCGGTAGTCTCTTGCAAGATCATAAAGTGTAGACGTCGTGACCTGATCGGGCAGGAATGTCCGGATGCGAATGGCGCAGGGAATGTGGCAAGTAAGCCAGCCGCGTCGGTCGCGCGGCTGGGTGTGCTAAATTGAAAGTGACGGTATGCTCGCTGCCGGCGACGGTTTCTCTTTCAACTTATTTTCTAGCCCTTCAGCTTTTACCGGGGTCCTACGGTAGAGCCAATCCTTAATCCTTAATCGATGAATAATCATGATCTATGAACTGCGAATTTACCATTGCGCACCAGGGCGGCTGTCCGCACTGAACCAGCGTTTTGAAACCATTACGCTGAAATTTTGGGAGAAATACGGTATTGAACAAGTGGGGTTTTGGAGCACGCTGGTAGGGTCAAGTAACCAGACCCTAACCTACATGCTGCAGTGGGAAAGCTTGGCCGAGCGCGAAACCAAATGGAACGCGTTCGCGAGTGATCCTGAATGGCTGGCAAAACGCGCAGAAACAGAAGCGCAAGCCATCATTGTGGAGCGCATCGAAAATCAAATTCTGGCGCCAACTTCATACTCTGCCATGCGCTGAAAATTTTCTGCGGATTCAGATGCGAAGTGCAATCGGCGTGTGGGGTTTGCTCGCACCATAGATGTTGCAAAATGAAAAAGCCGGCATAGCGCGCTATGCCGGCTTTTTCATTTCAGAGCCAAATCGGGATCGAACGCTTCAGAACTGCTTTCTGTCGCGCCACAGTGCGACTCCCAGTCCCAGCAGCAATCCCAGAAAAGCGCCAGCGGCAAGGAACAGGCTTAGTTTCGGGAAATAACGCGTATCTTCTACATACACTGCATCGATAATTTTGGTCGGGTAGATGGCAATCGATTCCAGTAAATCCAGCAGCCTGGTTCTTTCCAAAATCAGAGACCGTAATTCTGCTTCCTTGTTTTCCAGCAGACTGATGGCGACGATGTTGGGTGCAAACTGCGATGCAGACTTCAAGCTGCTATTTTCAGCGAGTAAGCGGAATAGCTTCACGCGTTCTGCTTCTGTATCGGCAATTTTTTTCGCATTGTCTTGAAATTGTTTTATTAAGCGATTTCTTACTGGAAGCACCAGGGTCTGGTGCGAGGCAATCAATGCTTGCGCGGTTGCGGCAAGATTTTTTTGCGCCTCATCCGGAGTAAACCCGGCAAGCTTGATCTGTATAAAGTTGGTGTTTTTGACTACCTTGGCGTTGATGGTTTTTTTGAATAACTTTGTGTGCTTATTTACACGTTCATCCAGCGGCAGCTTGAGTGCGGTCAGCGCGCTTGACTGTAATTCACGCAATTTCACTCTTTCAATGGTCTGAACCGGATCTTCGATAGGGATGATTGCATTTATCGGAGAGGGCATTTGACCAATTTGCATCGTGACGGATGCCTGCCAGCGCGATGGCAGGACAGTGGCCAATAGGGCGGCACAAATCATTGCGGCGATTATGCATGCAAACAACATCAGCCAATTACGCCTCAAACTATCGAGTATTTTCGATAAATCGATGAATTCATCTTCGGTGACGGCTGGATTCAAAATAGTGTGCTCTTTCAATGAAGGATTCGACATGGTCGGGTAGTCGTTGTTTTGCGAAAAAATGGATGCGGCGTTGATTGCGCCGAGCTTGTCATTGTAGGCGGTTAATCGATGCTCTTGTTCTTGTTCTTGCGCATCGGTTAACCGCCTGATCTGCCATTTTATTGCTTGCGCGCAACCTCGATGCGCTGCTTCAGGCCGCCGCCAGCGCCTGTTCCAGATCGGCCTTCAAGTCATCGATATGCTCGATGCCAATCGACAAGCGCAGCATATCTTCCGATACGCCGGCCTTCGCCAGTTCTGCCGCATCCAGTTGCCGGTGCGTGGTCGAAGCCGGGTGGGTTGCCAGCGATTTGGCGTCGCCGATGTTGACCAGTCGGGTGAACAGTTGCAGCGCATCGAGCACCCGTGCGCCGGCCGCGCGCGGGTCGGCATCGCTGTATTTGAGGCCGAACGACAGGAGGCCGGAAGCTTTGCCGCCCATGTATTTTTGAGCCAGAGCGTGGTCCGGATGATCTTCCAGTCCGGCGTAATTGACCCACGCCACTTTCGAGTGGTTTTGCAGGTAATGCGCCAGCGCCAAGGTGTTGTCGCAGATGCGGTCCATGCGCAGCGCCAGGGTTTCGATCCCTTGCAGGATCAGGAACGCATTCATCGGTGAAATCGCCGCCCCCATGTTGCGCAGCGGCACTACGCGGGCACGGCCGATGTAAGCCGCCGGCCCCAGCGCGTCGGTATACACCACGCCGTGGTACGACACATCGGGTTCGTTCAGGCGCTTGAAGCGTTCCTTGTGTTCGGCCCACGGGAATTTGCCGCTATCGATGATCGCGCCGCCGACGCTGTTGCCGTGGCCGCCCAGGTATTTGGTCAGCGAATGGACCACGATGTCGGCGCCGTGCTCGAACGGCCGGCACAGGTACGGGCTGGGCACGGTGTTGTCGACGATCAGCGGGATGCCGTGGGCGTGCGCGATATCGGCCAGCTTGGCGAAATCGGTGACATTACCGAGCGGGTTGCCGACCGATTCGCAAAAGATGGCCTTGGTGCGCTCGTCGATCAGCGCCGCGAAGGTTTCCGGCTGGCGCGCATCGGCGAAGCGCACTTCGATGCCCATCTGCGGCAGCGTGTGCGCGAACAGGTTGTAGGTGCCGCCGTACAGCTGGGTGGAGGAAATGAAGTTGTCGCCCGCTTCGGTGATGGTCTGGATCGCATAGGTGACGGCAGCCATGCCGGACGCCACCGCCAGCGCGGCGATGCCGCCTTCGAGCGCGGCGACGCGCTTTTCCAGCACGTCCTGGGTCGGGTTCATGATGCGGGTGTAAATATTGCCGGGCACTTTCAGGTCAAACAGGTCGGCGCCGTGCTGGGCATTGTCGAACGCGTAAGCGACAGTTTGGTAAATCGGCACCGCTGCGGATTTGGTGGTGGGGTCCGGCGAGTAGCCGGCGTGGACGGCCATGGTTTCGATTTTCATGTAATTCCCTGTTGTTGTGAAGGTAATAGACGAAGACGGATAATTTTGCCATAAGTAACCGATGTTACGCAGGTCAATTTTGGTAGAAAACATGGTCCGCGAAAGACACGAAAAGCACGAAAAAAGGGAGGTGCGTGTGCAGAAACAGGTTCCGGCGCGGGTTCGCCGAGTTTTCAATATTACCTGGTGTATATTTTATATACGCAATATAAGTATGCGTGAAATGCCATGAAAATGACGATACTCCTTATTTTGTGAAACTCGCTGAGTTGTGAGCCCTGTTCGTGTTTTTCGTGTCTTGCGCGGGCAAGCGCCTGCTACGACCACATTGACAATGCTTTAACAAAAGCAACTATTTTCAAGGAATGGACATTCTTGAAGAAGAGATTGTCGGTGACTATAAAAGCGGCAATCCATGCCACTGCGATCACGAATACATCGCAGCGGCCGCTTTTCCAGAGATTGAGCGAATGACGTCCGACAATCCATGGCACGCCCAGAGGATTGGGCCAGTCGGCCAGTAGATGCATGACTCCGCCGGCGGCAAAACCAAATAGCAATGGGGCCCAGGATTGATGCCGCAGTTCCAGATAGGAATACGCCAGCAACGCTATCCAGGCAAGGCCCCAATGGGTCCAGGTGCGGTGCGTGATCCACCGGTGCCGGCGCCGGGTCCACCACGCCACTTCAAGCCAATCCGGCGCTGTCCCGCCAAAAATTCCCGCAACAAAGGTGAGGAAACTCCACACATGGTATGGGCCGCCTGCGCCAGCATGCGCCACCAGGGCCGCGGCAATGACGCCAGCAGCCCATCCAGTTGCGTGATGCGCTTTATTGGAGGCCATGTTGAGACAGTACGCTTTAAAACGTATCTAAAATTGAGATGGATAAATGCGTGGTGGAATATACAGTCTGCAAGCGATTAAAACGGACGGATGCTGGTTTTTAGTAAAAAAACCTTCTAAAAAGGTCTGCGAATTCTTATTCGCAGTTTATGCGCTGCGATCCGCGCCGAAAACAGCCTGGTCGCACGTTTCTTTCTTCACTGTTCAACTGACGGCGGCGATCCGCCGTTCAGCCACTGTTCGAGAAAACTGACGCAGACCCGCACCTTGGCGGAACTGCTCAGCCGCGACAGATAGACCGCCCATACTTCCGCTTCCTGCCAGTATGCCGGCAGCACCCGCACCAGTTCGCCGGCTTCGATGCTCGGCCCGACATCCCAGATTGAACGCAGGATGATGCCGTGTCCGTCGATGGCCCAGCGGTGCACGATCTCGCCGTTGTTGGCCGATAAATAACCATCCACTTTTACGGTTTCCATTCCTTGCGGTCCGCTCAATCGCCACAGGCCGAATGCCTCGTCGCGTTCGCGGATGACGATACAGCGGTGCTGCGCCAAGTCTGCCAGCGCAGTCGGCGTACCCTGTTTTGCAAGATAAGCCGGCGCGGCGCACAAGATGCGGGAATTGGCGGCAATCCGCCGGGCGATCAGGTTCGGCTCATGCACGGCGCCGATCCGGATGTCGAGATCGAAGCCTTCGCCGATCAGGTCGACCGGGCGGTCAATCAGCTCAAGCTGGATTTTCAGCGATGGGTAGAGCAACGCCAGCCCGGAGAGCGCCGGCGCCACCCGGTTGCGGCCGAAGCCGGAACTGGTGCAAATGCGCAACAGGCCGCGTGGCGTGGTTTTCGCGGTTGACACCGCCTCGGTCATCTGGCCGACATCTTCCAGTATCCGCTGCGCCCATTGATACACGGTTTCGCCGTCTTCAGTCACCGAGACGCGGCGCGTGGTCCGGTGCAGCAGCCGCACCTGCAGCTTGCGTTCCAGCAGCGCGATGCGCTTGCTGACGAATGCCGGCGATGCGCCCAGTTCGATCGCGGCCGCGATGAAGCTGCACTTGTGCACCACGATGCAGAACAGTCGCAAGTCGTCGAGGAGCGGCAGATTATTCACGATTCGTGCTTTATCGATTTACACATTGCGTGATTATATCCATCGATGTCGCCTTTATGATGAGCGGGCATCGTGCCGCACCTTCCCGTGCGCCAGATTAATCACCCCTCGGAGGAATCATGAAAAAACACAGAATCGCAGTCATACCGGGCGACGGTATCGGCAAGGAAGTCATGCCGGAAGGGCTGCGCGCGGTCGATGCTGCCGCCCGCAAGTTCGGTATCGAACTCGATTACACGCATATCGAATGGGCCAGTTGCGACTATTACGCACAGCACGGCCAGATGATGCCGTCCGACTGGTTCGAGCAGCTCAAGGGATTCGATGCGATTTATTTCGGCGCGGCCGGCTGGCCTGCAACGGTGCCGGACCATATTTCGTTGTGGGGCTCGCTGATCAAGTTCCGGCGTGATTTCGACGAATACGTGAACCTGCGGCCGGTGCGGCTGATGCCCGGCGTGCCGTGTCCGCTGGCCGGGCGCAAGCCGGGCGATATCGATTTTTACGTGGTGCGCGAAAATACCGAGGGTGAATATTCCTCTATCGGCGGGCGCATGTTCGAAGGCACCGAGCGCGAATTCGTGCTGCAGGAAGCGGTGTTCACCCGCAAGGGCGTGGATCGGATACTGAAATATGCGTTCGAGCTGGCGCAAAGCCGGCCGAAAAAACATCTGACCTCGGCCACCAAGTCGAACGGCATCGCCATCAGCATGCCGTACTGGGATGAGCGGGTGGAAGCGATGGCCGGGCAATATCCGGAGGTGCGCTCGGATAAATACCACGTCGATATCCTGGCTGCGCATTTCGTGCTGCATCCGGATCGCTTCGACGTGGTGGTCGCCTCCAATCTGTTCGGCGACATTTTGTCCGACTTAGGGCCAGCCTGCACCGGCACCATCGGCATCGCGCCCTCGGCCAACCTCAATCCCGAACGCAATTTCCCATCGCTGTTCGAACCGGTGCATGGCTCGGCGCCCGACATCTACGGCAAGAATATTGCCAACCCGATCGCGATGATCTGGTCGGGCGCGATGATGCTCGATTTTCTTGGCAACGGCAGCGGCGTCTACCGGCAGGCGCACGACGCCATCTTGGGCGCGATCGAAACGGTACTGGCCGGCAGCGGACCGCGCACCCGCGATTTGGGTGGAAATGCCAGCACTACCGAGGCAGGAAAGGCCATTGCCGACGCGATCTGATCGACAATCGATTTATACAATATAAAAAAAGAGTTAATGTTCAGCCTACGGTAACGGCTGTTTGAATTCCCTCTCCCGCACGCGGGAGAGAGCTGGGGAGAGGGAATCCATCACGGGCTGAACAGTTGCAAAAAAGATCAAATTTAAACTTGCGCAGCACATGCGATAACTCTGCGCACAACCACGCCACAAGAATGGACAAAATATGATTCTGGAACTTGCTGATATTCACATACAAGCCGGTAAGCAAGCCGATTTCGATATCGCAATTCAGCGCGGTATCGACGAAGTGATTTCCAAGGCAAAAGGCTTTAGCGGCTACAAAATAAACCGGGGGATTGAATCTCCGGAGCGCTACGTGCTGATGATTTTTTGGGAAACCCTGGAAAATCACACGGTCGATTTCCGCCAATCCGCCGCGTTTCAAGATTGGCGCGGTATTGTCGGCCCGTATTTCGCGTCACCGCCGATAGTTGAACATTTCAACCTGCTCAACAAATCCAAGTGACAGCACTGCGCGCGCCGGGCACCGGCATCCAGTCATAAGTCAAATGAATGCGGCCGGTCAATGCAGCGCATTTGCACCCCGTCTTGATGCGGAATGCGCCACCGCTTTAGTTCGGCCGAACCTAGCGTAGTTTCGGCGACGTGAACAGCGTCAACAAACCGCCCGCCAGCAAGCATCCCGCGAGCATATAAACGCCGCTGTCGAGCGTGCCGGTAACGCCCTTGATCCATCCCATCAGGGACGGGCCGACGAAGCCGGACAAGTTGCCGAAGGAGTTGATCAGGGCGATCCCCGCCGCTGCAGCCACGCCGCCCAGATAGGCGGTCGGGATGCTCCAGAAAATCGGCAGCACGCTCATGATTCCCATCGTTGCAATCGACATGCCCAGCATGGCAATCGGCACATTTGTGCTGAACTTCACGCTGATCACGAAACCGATGGCGCCGATAATCGCCGGGATGGCGATATGCCAGCGCTGCTCGCCGCGACGATCGGCGCTGCGGGCCAGTAATATCATGGCAACCACACCGGCCGCCCACGGCACGGCGCTCAACAAGCCGATATCGAGCGCGTCTTTTACGCCGGCCGCCTTGATGATGGTCGGCAGCCAGAAGCTGATGCCGTACAGAGAGAACACGAACAGGAAATAAATCGCGCTAAGCAACCAGGTGCGCCCGCTGGCGAAGGCCTTGCCGGTGGCCGAATGGGTCTTGGTGGCTTCCTCCTTTTGCAGCAGAGCGATGACTTCGCGCTTTTGGGCCTCGGTCAGCCACTTTGCATCCTCGACCTTGTCATCCAGGTAGCGCAGCAGGAAGAAGCCGGCAAGGACCGTAGGAATGCCCTCGATCAAAAACATCCATTGCCAGCCTGCCAGGCCCAGCATGCCGTTGGTGTCGCGCAGGATCCAACCGGACAAGGGCCCGCCGATCACGCCGGCAAGCGGAATTGCCGTCAGGAACAGCGATGTGGCGCGGCCGCGCCGGTCGGCCGGATACCAGCGAGTGAGGTAATAGATGATGCCGGGGAAAAAGCCCGCTTCGGCCACCCCCAGCAGGAAACGCAAGACATAAAATGAAGTGGTGCCTTGGACAAACATCATCGCCGCCGACAAGATGCCCCAGGTAACCAGGATGCGCGCGAGCCAGCGCCGTGCGCCGACCTTGTGCATGATGATGTTGCTGGGCACTTCAAAGAAAAAATACCCCAGGAAAAACACGCCTGCGCCCAGCCCGTAGACGGCATCGCTGAATTGCAGGTCGTTGAGCATCTGCAGTTTGGCGAAACCGATGTTGACGCGATCGAGGTAGGACAGGATGTAGCAGAACAACAGAAACGGAATCAGCCGCCAGGTGATTTTCTTGTAGATCCGGTCGATGTTGGTCGCATCGTCGAAACGCACGCTCTCTACAGTGATGTCATTCATTTTTATTTCCGATTCGGTTATCCGGCTGGAGCCGTATTTTATATTGACGATGTTCGACGCCGCGATGTTGCCATTACTTCAGTGCAAATATTTTTCCTGGATTCGGCAAATTTAAGAAATTGCAGCTTATGCCATTAAAGTTGCAGCTTATGCGTCAATCCACACGAATCGAACTTAGTTTTGTATAAATTCCCGATACCCGCGCTGCCGCAATGCGCAGGCCGGACATGTCCCGCAGCCGTAGCCCCAATCGTGCAGCATGCCGCGCTCGCCCAGATAGCAGGTGTGGGTTTCGGTGCGGATCAGGTCGACCAACTTTTGTCCGCCGAGTTGCTGCGCCAGTTGCCAGGTTTGGCGCTTGTCGATCCACATCAGCGGCGTGTCGATCTTGAGGCGGGTTGCCATGCCGAGGTTGAGCGCGACTTGCAGCGCTTTCATGCTGTCGTCGCGGCAATCGGGGTAGCCGGAAAAATCGGTTTCGCACATGCCGCCGACCAGCACGTCCAGCCCGCGCCGGTACGCCACCGTGGCCGCCACCATCATGAACAGCAGGTTGCGCCCTGGCACGAAGGTGTTGGGCAGGCCGTTTTCCTGCATCGCGATCTCGACGTTTTGGGTCAATGCGGTGTCTGAAATCTTGCCCAGCAGCCCGAGGTCGATCAGATGATCTTCACCCAGCTTGCGGTTCCATTGGGCCGAGTGCGTGCGCAATTGCTGCAGCACGGTGGGGCGCACCGTTAGTTCTATGCTGTGGCGCTGGCCGTAATCAAAGCCGATGGTTTCGACTTTCGCATACTGCGAGAGCGCCCACGCCACGCAGGTGGTCGAGTCCTGGCCGCCGCTGAAAAGCACCAGCGCAGCGTTGGGTTGTGCGTTTGTCATATTTGATTCCTGAAGTATACTTATTGCAGTATTTTTTAAAGCCGCTTATTAGGTATGCGGTAAGTAGTGGTTTTTTTGACATACTCCCTGTAGCAACTCAGGAGCCGGGAGTCCGGTAACATGTCGGCTGAAAATGCGAATTTGAATTCAATATACAAACCTTATGGCAGCCACGGGCATTTTGCAATGATCAGAACTATTTTTAGCCTTGGGCAATGGATGCAGCGGATGCTGCGGATTTTACGACTACTGCCGGTCGGCCTGTTGCTGCTGTCGGTGTGCGCCCATGCCGAGAATCTGGAGTATACCGTGGTGCTGGAAGCGCCCTCTGGCCTGAAGGATGTGCTGGAAAAAAATCTCGACCTGAATCGCTGGCACGACAATGTGCGCCTTGACGTCGAACAGTTGCAGCGGCTGTACCGCCAGGCGCCCGATCAGATCAGGACGCTGGTGGCGACCGAGGGTTTTTATGCGCCGACCATTACTTCCGAAATCACCCAGCAGGGCCAGGCCTGGCGCATTCAATTCACGGTATTAGCCGGCGCGCCGGCGCTGGTGGGCGCGGTCGATCTGGCGTTTGAAGGGGCGATTGCGAGCCAGCCGCAGGTGGCCGAATTGCGCAGCGGCTGGGCGCTGCCGCCGGGTCAGGTGTTCCGGCAGGCAGCGTGGGAGTCGGCCAAGAATGGTTTGCTGCGCAAGTTGCTGCTGGAGCGTTATCCGCGCGCGCGCCTGACGCAAACGAGCGCTACCGTCGATCCGCTGGCGCATACGGTTGCGCTGAAAGTAGTGATCGACAGCGGCCCGGAGATTCATTTCGGCGCGTTGATCATCGACGGCTTGCAGCGTTATCCGGCCACCATCATCAGCCGCATAAACAAGATCAAGCCGGGCGATCCGTATAACGAAGCCGCGCTGCTGGAACTGCAGGCGCACTTGCTCGACAGCGGCTATTTCAGCAGGGTCGATGTCAGTGCCGAAATCGATGCGCCGGAAGAGCTTGAAAGTACTCCAAGCATTCCAAGTACTGCGCTGCCGTCGTCAGCACCGGTGCCGGTACGCGTGACCGTGACCGAAAACAAGCGCAGGAAAACTGGGATCGGGATCGGTTACAGCACCAATACCGGCAATCGCGCCAAGCTGACGTATGAAGACCTGAATTTTTCGGATCGGGAACTCAAGCTCAAGAGCGCGCTGACGATAGAAACCAAAAAGCAGTCGGCCACCGCCGACATCTATCTGCCGCTCACGCAAGAAGGCGTCCAGTACAGCGCCGGCCTGTCGTATGTGCGCAGCGACATTGCGGGCGAGGTGGGCAAGGTCTCCAGCATTTCTGGCAAACGCGTCTGGGGCAAGCCGACGCTGGAGCGCAACCTGACGCTGGAATACTTGAATGAGCAAAGGGAAATTGAGGGATTCGGTTCGCGCAATAGTCAGGCGATGCCATTGACGTATGGCGTGACCTGGCGCGATACCGACAGCTTATTGTTTCCGGCCAATGGCAGCATCATTCATGCGCAAATCGGCGCCGCGCTGGGCGGCTTGCTGACCGATCAGAGCTTCGTGCGCAGCAGCGCGCGCGTGGTGCATTACAGCCCGCTGGGTAAAAAAGGCATCGTGGTCCTGCGCGGCGAACTGGGCGCGCTCGCCTCGAGCAGCAAGGATGGCGTTCCGGACGCTTACCTGTTCCGCGCCGGCGGCGATCAGTCGGTGCGCGGTTACGCGTATCAGGGTCTGGGCGTGGCGCAAGGCACGGCCATCGTCGGCGGGCGTTATATGGCGGTCGGCAGCGCCGAATACCAGAATTGGTTTCTGCCGAAATGGGGCGCCGCGGTGTTTGTCGATGCCGGCAACGCCGCCGATAGCGTCGCAGAACTGACGCCGAAAGTGGGTTACGGCGTCGGCGGACGCTGGCGCAGTCCGGTCGGGCCGATCAATCTGGATATCGCCTACGGGCAGTCGGACAAGAAAGTACGCATGCATTTTTCGCTTGGAGTGACATTTTGAGGCGGCGCACATGGTGGATTGCACTGTCGTCGCTGGCGTTGGTATTGGCGTTATTGGTACTGCTGGCGGCAATCCTGATACCGCGTGAATCCAGCCTGCGCTGGGTGTTGCAGCAAGCGGCCAACGCCAGCAACGGCGCGCTGACGTTTACGGGCGTGAGCGGTTCGCTGCTGGCGCCGGTGCATATTAAGCAACTGCGTTACAACACGCCCGAGAAAGTGATCACTCTGGATGATCTCGATCTGCGCTGGTCGCCGGCCCAACTATTGCGCGGCCATGTCGGAATTGAAAAGCTGCAGGCGGCGCGCCTTACGCTGCAAACATTACAGGAATCGAACGAGCCGCTAGTGCTGCCGACTAACCTGTCGGTGCCTCTGGAAGTCGAAGTCAAGGCGGCACAATTGGGCCAGCTGGTGATGATTTCCCAAGCCGGTGCGCGCACCGAATTGCACGATCTGCATTTTGCGCTGCATGGCGACCGGCAGCAATGGCAGGTGCAGGATGCCGCTGCCGGCACGCCGTGGGGCAATCTGGACGCAATCCTGACACTGGGCGCGAAGCCGCCATTTTTACTCACCGGCCAGATCAATTTTTTACACGGAGCCGGGCGCGATGCAAGTCAAGCCCAGGCCGTATTGGGCGGCGACTTGAACGCGCTGACGATCAAGGCCAACTTTGATGCGCAGGGCGCGAGCGGCCACGGCGATTTGACCATCGCGCCGTTTGACGCCTTCGCATTGCGCCGGATTGCGCTGCAAGCGACCGGCATCGACCCCAGCCGTTTTAGTGCCGATGGCGATTTGCCGCAGGCCGCAATCGCGATCGATCTGACCGGCCAGGTGCAGCCGGACCAAACCATCAGCGCCAAACTGAACATCGTCAACACGCTGCCACCCGGCCCGATGGATAAAAAAAGCCTGCCGCTGCGCAGCATCAGCGCCCACATCGATGGCACGCTGGAGGCGGCAAATATCAAAGACATGGTGCTCGATCTGGCCGACGCCGGCCGCGCCAGCGGCAGTGGCAGCGTCAAAAATGGCAAGGCCGCATTTGCGCTGCGTGCCGAAAAAATCAATCTGAAAGCGATTGACACCAAGCTCAACCACACCGCCATCGCCGGCGATATCGTGCTGTCCGCGCTGGACGGCCGGCAAGTGCTGAAAGCGCGGCTGGGGCAGGATCGCTATCAACTGGCACTCGATGCAACGCTGGCCGACGGCTTGCTGAATTTGCAGCAAGCCAAACTCAGCGCCGGCAAGAGCGCGCTCAGTGTGCAAGGGCAAGCGCGCACGGACACCGCGCAAGCGTTCGCGCTGACTGGCAGCATTCAACGTTTCGATCCGTCGGATTTCGGCGCTTATCCGGCGGCCGATGTGAATGCCGCGCTGCGTCTGGAAGGCCATCTGGTGCCGAACTGGCAAGTCGCGGCGGACATCAAGTTGCAACCGAGCCGCTTGCTCAAACAACCGTTGTCCGGTCAGGTCAAATTAAGCGCCGATGCCCAGCGCCTGCAAGACGTCGATCTGGCGTTGCGCCTCGGCGGCAATCTGATTGCCGCACAAGGCAATTTCGGCGCACCCAAAGATAGCCTGGCGCTGCGCATCGATGCGAAAAATCTGGCAATGCTGCAAGCAGGTCTGGCCGGCGCGTTGCGCGCCACCGGCACGCTTACCGGCAGCATGACAGCGCCGCAATTGGCGTTCGATGCCAACGCGCAAGGGCTGGTCTTGAATCCGAAAGAAAGTAAACCACAGCGTTTCGCCAATAGCGACTTCAAGGCGCGCGGCAATCTGGCACTGAGTGGCAGCGGCCCGTTCAGTTTGAAAGGTAACTTGTCCCGCCTGAATCCGGCCGCCTTCGGCGCTTATCCGGAAGGCGATATCAGCGGCGACATCGATGCAACCGGCAACTTGGCCAAGGATTGGCGGGTCGCGCTCGACTTCACGTTGCAACCCGGCACGCTGCTGGGCGCGCCCTTGTCCGGACATGGCAAGTTGCAGGCCGACGCCGCACGCATCGCCAACGCCGATATCGCGCTGCAACTGGCGAACAACAGCGTCATGCTCAAAGGCAATTTCGGCGCGCCGAAAGACCGGCTCGACTGGCGTCTCGATGCGCGCCAGCTCAGTGTGTTGGGGCCGAATTTCGGCGGCGCTGTAAGCGGCGAGGGCAGCGTCAGCGGCAGCAAGGATGCGCTGCAGATCGGCTTTGCGCTGGATGGCAACGAGATCCGCCTACCGGGCGAAACCTTCATCAAAACCCTGCGCGCCAGCGGCCGCTTGCAGCAAGGCGAAAATGGCCCGCTGCAAGCCGATATCGCGCTGGGCCAAGCGCGCTCCGGCACGCAGGCATTCGAGGCGTTGCGGCTGGTAGCCAACGGCAGCCGGCGTGCGCACACCATCGAACTCAGCGGCAACAACCAAAGCGAAAATTTCAAAGCGACGCTGGCCGGCGGCTGGCAACAGGCCACAGGCTGGGATGGCGCGATTCGCGGCCTGCAAAATCGCGGCGCGTTTGCCTTTACGCTGCAAGCGCCGGCACCGCTGAAAGTCGGCCCCGGGCAATTTTCATTGACCGATTTCAGGCTGACGCTGCTCAGCGGCAGCCTGAATTTGCAAACGCTGCAAAAGAACGGCAGCCACTTACAAAGCCGCGGTCATGCCAGCGGCATTGCGCTGACTACGCTGGCGAAATTGTCGGAACCGCTGCAACAGAATCTGGCCGGTTCACTGACTTTCGGTGCCGACTGGTCGCTCGACGCTGATAGTTTCATCGACGGCAATGTGCGGCTGTTTCGCGAAGGCGGCGACGCCACCATACGCACCGGAAGCAACGCCGCGCCGCTGGCGCTGGGCCTCAGCAAGCTGGCCTTGCGCGCCGATATCGTCAAAAATACGCTGAAGCTGGAGTTTGAAATGGATGGCAGCCATGTCGGCAGCAGCCGCTTTGCCGGCAGCACCAAAATCGGCGGCGCGTCCGGCAGCTGGAGTCTGCCGGCGACCAGCCCGCTGACCATGAGCGGCACTGCCAGCCTGCCCAGGCTGGATTGGATCGGGCCGGTCGTCGGCCGCCCCGAGCTGGATTTGCAAGGACGGCTGGCGCTGGCGATCAGCGGCTCCGGCACGCTGGGCGCGCCCAATTTGACCGGCGAGATCAACGGCGACCAGCTCGGCGTGCGCTGGGCCGAGCAGGGCATAAAACTGCGCAACGGCGTATTGCGGGCGCAATTGCAGGGCGACCGTTTGCTATTGAAAAAACTCGCCTTCGATGGCGAACAAGGCAAGCTGAATGTGCAGGGCGAGGCGCGCTTTGCCAACGCCCGGCCCAGCGTGCAAATGACGCTGACGGCCGACAAGCTGCTGGCATTGTCCAGCCCGGAACGGCTGCTGGTGTTGAGCGGCGACAGCAACATCACGCTGGACGACAAGCGGCTGCAGATCGGCGGCAAGTTCAAGGCCGAGCGCGCGATATTCGAGCTGCCCAGTGAGAGCGGGCCCACCATCAGCGACGACGTGGTGGTGTTGGGACGCGAAAAAAATGGCGGCAAGAGTGCCGGCAAGGCGCTGCCGCTGCGGGTCGATGTCATGCTGGATCTGGGCCAGCGCTTCTTCATCAAGGGCAAAGGGCTCGATGCGCAAGTCGGCGGCAGCCTGCGGGTGCGGGTGGACGACGGCCAGTTGCCACGCGCCAACGGCAGCATCGAAGTAGTCAAAGGCACGTACGCCGCCTACGGCCAAAAGCTGGTAATCCGGCGCGGCATTCTCGCCTTCAGCGGCCCCATCGACAATCCGGGTTTGAATATTCTGGCGGTGCGCCCGGTGCCCGAGATTGAAGGCAATGTCGAAGCCGGCGTCGAAGTGCGCGGCAACGCGTTGGCCCCCCGCGCCAGACTGGTTTCCACGCCCTCGGTGCCGGACACCGAAAAGCTGTCCTGGCTGGTGCTCGGGCACGGCACCGACAGCGCTTCCGGCAGCCAGTTCGATGCGCTCTCGGCCGCCGCCAACGCCTTGTTCGGCGCGTCCCAGGGCGCATCGCTGCAAGCGAAAGTGGCGCAATCGATCGGCCTCGACGAATTCGGCATCGGCCGTGCGCAGGGGTTGGAAACCACCGTGCTGACGTTTGGCAAGCGCATCTCGTCGCGCGCCTTCTTGACCTACGAGCAAGGCGTCAGCGGCGCATCGACTCTAGTTAAACTGCGCTACATGTTGACCAAGCGCTTCTCGCTGCAAGCCGAAACCGGCACCAGCACCGCGCTCGACTTGTTTTATACCTGGTCGTTTGATTGATGCCGGCAGGCGCTTATGCCGCTTGCTGCTAGGCTGCCGGCCCGCGCCCAACCGGTGCCGGCGTGATGTTTACAATCAGTGAAAACAGCTTGTCCAGGCTCTCCTTGTATTCACTACCGGCAAGCGGGTCCGCATTGGCAGCAAACTGCGCATCGATCACGGCCCAGTCATCCGGCGTCAGAAATTTGATGGCAGCGGGAAGAACCACATCTTCTTCCAAGCTCATATGATCGGAATAGAATTTGGCATATGTTTCCACCATGTCAAAAAATGACTGGAATGCTGCGGCGCCCTCAAGTTCATATTGCGTCAGCGCGCGTTCCAGTGCACGCAACTGCGACTCGCCTAGCTTGTGTTGAGACTCCAGTTCTTCAATAGTCTGATCGATTCGATTGGTGCGCTCGCGTAACCGAGCAAACAGGTATTGATCTTCTTTCGGATGATGCACTTTGTGCGGGTACTCGCTAATGTATTCGAGCATTGCCCGAAATACCTTGGGGTCCGGCGCTTTCTTGCCCTTGTTGATGGCGCGCACGAAATGCTGCATGCCTTGGAGCACAGCCGACAGCCGATCATGTTCATTCTCAATGACACATATCGCAATATGATGTGATAGCACACGCATAAAAGGCCTTTTTAAAATCACGTGAGCCAAACTACTCTGTACCCGCGATAAGGACAAGCGCGTGAATCAACCATGCAGCATTAAATCCGCCATATCGGTTGCCAGAAGCTCGCCTGGCGCAAGCGTCATTGCGCAGCACTGCACCCTTTCGCACGTAAAGTGGGATGGGGAAAAATCGGCTGCGCTGGAGCCTCACTCTTCCAAGAGGGCTAGATGATGGGTATTTGATGCCGCGTAAAGCGGGTTCAATTGGATGCGATAGGCTGAAGCGCAGCTTTGTGACGCTGAATCATCTGGCTGCCGTCATCATCGCGTTTGGAAAGGCGCCGCTGGTCGTCAATATTGTTTACGGATAAGTTCTTAAAGTCAAAGTAGCTTTAACTTGGAATTAATTACATGAAAAATAGAGAGCAGCAGTTACTGGAAGAAAACGCAAAACTCAAGCATCTCATCTCTCAGTTCACCGGGCTGCTGGACTCGATTCCCGATCCTGTTTTCATGAAAGATTCAGACTTGCGGTGGATCTATGGAAACCCGGTTATTCTAAATCTCTACAGTATCGATAAAAACAACTACATCGGCAAAACGGAAGACCAGCTTTTACCCGAGGAATTTGCTGAATCATGCATGCAGAGCGACAGAGATGCAGTCGCTGGCCGCAGATTAATGCAATCGGAAGAGCGTGCCCGTACTGACGATGGAATCATGCATTACTACGAAGTATTTAAGGTTCCGTTTCACGATGAATCGACGGGGGAATTCAAAGGATTGATTGGCGTGGGACGGGATATCACCGAGCGCAAGAAGGTGCAGGAAGAGCTGGAGATAAATTACCTAGAGCTGCAAATGGAGTTGAAACTCAGAAAAGAACTGGAGGAAGAGAATCGACTCCAGCAGTTAATTTTGGAACAGAAAACCACACTGGCTGATCAGTCTGAAAGACTCACGATGCTCAACATGAGCCTTGTCCTGGAAGCGGAGCAGCGGAAAAAACTAGAGCAAGAATTGCAGCAATTAGCCTATACAGATCCGCTCACGGGACTGAATAACCGGCGACGTGTTATGGAGTTGGCTGAAAATGCATTTGAACGCTACCGGCGCAACCATCAATCCACAGCACTCCTGATGATCGATCTTGATCATTTTAAAAAAATAAATGACACGTTTGGACATCAAACGGGCGATGAGGTTTTACGCCAGTTTGCCAGGCAATGTAGAAGCGAATTACGCACAATAGATATCGTAGGGCGTTTCGGGGGCGAAGAATTTATAGCGATACTCGCCGGATTGGACAAAAACCAAATTAACATAGTTGCCGAGAAACTCCGAACAGCATTTCATTCAATCCAGTGCATCCCCAGTTGTGACGCCTATCCCACCTATTCTCTATCAATCAGTATCGGTATCCATATCTTTACCGAGACATTAACTTCGCTCGATGCAGCAATATTATTGGCGGACCAGGCTCTTTACGAAGCCAAGCGGCAAGGGCGTAATCGTGTGGCTTGGGCATAACATATTGACGCCAACTCGGGTTTGACCAGGAGCGCCGGCCAATCATCGGCCACGCATGCAGGTCGGGCGAAGAACGCGATATTCCGCTAATCGAGGACGATACCTGCGGCGATCTGGACAGAGAGAAATGCCGCTCACCGCAAGCAAGACCTGGGACCGCAGCGGGAACATCATTTACTGCACTATGCAGCCGGCATGTTAATGAATAGCTTCCGGCAGTAACCGCGCGGTGCATTTAAGCCGATTCCAGCGCCAAAATCTTTGCACCGCACAGAAGTTGGCGCTGGGCTGGCCGCACTTCGCGATTACGCAAACGCTCTATGTTGCGACACGCCGCCAAAGATATACTTTACATGTATCTATGTTAGAGTGGTCAGAGCAGTGACTGATAAGCATCACAACGCAGAACAACTTTTCGGGAATATATATGAAACGTTTAGACGGCAAGATTGCAGTGGTAACCGGAGCGAGCGGTGGCATCGGCCGCGCGATTGTTGAACATTTTGTCGCTGAAGGGGCAAGAGTTATCGCTTTTGCACGCAATGGCGACAGCCTGCGGGCGCTGGAAGCAGCCAACCCGGGCAAGGTGAACGCTGTGATCGGCGACGTCACCCGACAGGAAGACTTGGAACGTCTGCTCAAGACCGTCGTTGAAAGTGTTGGCGCCATTGATATCCTGGTGCCGAATGCCGGTATCGCCCGCGTTGCTTCCTTTGAAGACAGTACGGCCGCCGCATTCGCGACGCAGTTTTCGGTGAATCTGTTCGGTGCGGCCGAGACAGCGCGCCTGTTCGTCCCGCACATCCGCAAGGGTGGCTCGATACAGTTCATTACGACCTTTCTGACGCAGGTGGGATTTCCCGGGTTGGCAATTTATAGCGCCAGCAAGGCAGCGCTCAAATCCCTGTCGCAGACCCTGGCTGCGGAACTCGCGCCAAAGGGCATACGCGTCAATTCCATCGCACCGGGCCCGATCGCCACAAATTTGTGGGCAACAGTTGGGCTGCCCCCCGACGCCCTCAATGCAGTCGCAGAAAAAATCAATGCGCGGCTGATGCTGGGTGCGTTCGGCCTGCCAGAAGACATTGCCGAAACGTCCGTTTTCCTCGCCTCGGACGCGGCGAAAAATATCTATGGGCAGGAAATCGTAGTCGACGGCGGATACACCATTGGTTAATGAATGCGCGCAAGAGATGCCGCATTTTGTACTCCGTGTACTCCATGTGTTTCGTTAACTGATCGCGCCTGAACGCTACTCATCAGAAGTAAGGTACCTAAATGGCAAAAAAATTTCCCGTGAATCCAGAGCATCCCGAGCGACTTTGCTGGGGATGCGACAAGTATTGTCCTGTCGGTTCCCTAGCCTGCGGAAACGGGTCCGAGCGCACGCAGCATCCGGCTGAACTGTTTGGAGCGGACTGGCTCGAGTGGGGCCTCGACTCTGGCGCAAAACCGGCAGAGCCTGCGGACAGCTGACGCTAGTTCCTGCTCTAACCCCTGCTCCTACTGGCGATCCTTGAAGATACGGTCCGGCCCATACGGCATCGGCCGCGCGCAAGGACTGGAAGCCACTGTGCTGACGTTCGTTCGGCAAGCGCATCTCGTTGCGCGCCTTTTTGACCTGCGGGCAAGGCGTCAGCGCCGCATCCACCCCGAAGCGCTGCAATTTCCATTGGTAAAATGGGAACGGCTGGGCGCTCACATCGGGCCTGCACTACGTAAAATTGAGCAACTAATGTTACGCACCGGTCCTTTCGCGAGAAAGATGAACAAGTATTGCAGCGGTTTTTGGCAGGTTGGGTCAGCGTAGCGTAACCCGACATTCGTAGCCGTAAATATCGGGTTACGCTACGCTGACCCAACCTACGATGCTGATCGCTGTGCATTCTTTCGTGCTTTTCGTGTCTTTCGTGGACAATGCTTTTTATATTTCGCACTCCGTGCGGAATGTCAGTTTATAAAATCGATCGGCTCATGCAAAACATCATATCCATAGCAAATCTCTGCAAGACCTACGCCTCCGGCTACCAGGCCCTCAAAAACATCAATCTGGAGATCCGCCGTGGAGAAATCCTGGCATTGCTCGGCCCCAATGGCGCCGGCAAGACTACGCTGATTAGCTGCATCTGCGGCATCCTGAATATATCCGAGGGAACGGTGCGGGTGGATGGGCACGACATCGTCACGGATTTCCGCGCCACGCGATCCCTGATCGGTCTGGTGCCGCAAGAGCTGACCACCGATGCCTTCGAAACAGTGTGGGCGACGGTATCCTTCAGCCGCGGACTGTTCGGCAAACCGGCCAATCCCGCCTACGTCGAAAAAGTTCTCAAGGACTTGTCGCTGTGGGACAAGAAGGATAACAAACTGATCACCTTGTCCGGCGGCATGAAGCGTCGTGTGCTGATTGCCAAGGCGTTGTCGCACGAGCCGCAGATCCTGTTTCTGGACGAACCGACCGCTGGCGTCGATGTCAACCTGCGGCACGACATGTGGCAATTGGTGCGTTCGCTGCGGGATAGCGGCGTGACCATCATCCTGACCACCCATTACATCGACGAGGCTGAAGATATGGCCGACAGAATCGGCGTGATCAACAAGGGCGAGATCCTCCTGATTGAGGACAAGAAAGAACTGATGCGAAAACTGGGCAAGAAACTGCTGACGCTGCAATTGGAGCAGCCGCTAGAGCGCATCCCGAGCGAACTTGCCGCCTACGACCTGAATCTGTCGGGTGATGGCAGTCAATTGATCTATACCTACGCAACCGAAGAGGAAGGGGGCACCATCATTTCGCTGCTCAACGCGGTGAGCGCGGCGGGCATCGGATTCAAGGATATTCAAACCACACAGAGTTCGCTTGAAAGTATTTTCGTCAACCTGATAAAGGACGAGCAATGAACTTCCACGCAATCCGCGCCATGTATATGTTCGAAATGGCGCGCGCCTGGCGCACCTTGTTGCAAAGCATCGTCGCCCCGGTAATCTCGACCTCGCTGTATTTTGTAGTCTTCGGAGCCGCGTTAGGCTCGCGCATCACCGAGATCGACGGCATCAGCTATGGTGCATTCATCGTCCCGGGACTGGTCATGCTGTCGTTGCTCACGCAAAGCGTCTCGAATGCCTCTTTTGGAATCTTCTTCCCCAAATTCACCGGAACCATCTATGAGCTGCTGTCGGCGCCGGTGTCGTATCGGGAAATAGTGGTCAGCTATGTCGGCGCAGCCGCGACCAAATCGATACTTCTCGGTCTGATCATTTTGGCCACGGCCGGAATCTTCGTTCCGCTGCATGTGGAGCATCCGATCTGGATGATCCTGTTCCTGGTGCTGACGGCGGTGACCTTCAGCCTGTTCGGTTTCATCATCGGCATCTGGGCCGACAATTTCGAGAAACTGCAATTGGTTCCGCTGCTGATAATCACGCCACTGACGTTCCTTGGTGGCAGCTTCTATTCGATCAAGATGCTGCCGCCGATCTGGCACACGATCAGCCTGTTCAACCCGGTGGTTTACCTGATCAGCGGATTCCGCTGGAGCTTCTATGGCAATGCCGATGTGAGTATCGCGGTCAGCCTCAGCATGACCGTGGTGTTTCTGGCCGCCTTCCTGGCGATCGTGGCTTGGATATTCAAGACCGGCTACCGACTCAAGTATTGATGCCGTATTAATACCGTATGAATACTATCAAGCAGTCAGCCATGCGCAAATAACGCGAAATTTCCGCCGCACCTGCGCCCGCGACGTTGAGCCGGGCTCAGTGCCGCGGGCAGGACGCATGGATCGAGGCCACAGCCGCAGCATCGCGTAGCTCTACGGCCTTGAGCGCCAGCAGCAGCAGCGTGCCAACGACCATCACCCCAGCCGCAAAGTACAGACCTGCGTTATAGCTGCCAAGGTGGGCGGCCAGCGCGCCCGTGATTGCCGGGCCGACGATCTGGGCTGCGCCGTAAGAGAGCGTCATCTTACCCATCATCTTGGCCGGGCGGGTCGGGTAGTAGCGGCCCGCCATGGTCAGCACCAGGCTCACCATGCCGATGAACGTTCCACCGAAAAGCAGGGCCCCGAAAAGAGCGGCAAACAGGCCGCCGACCATGACCGGCAACAAAATCCCTATGATTTGAAGCACGGAAGCCAATATCAGGGCGTTGAGATCGCCGGTGCGGCGGGCGATCAAGTCCCAATTGATGCATGCCGGCGCGGCGCCAATCCCGATCGCCAGGAACACCAGGTTGCCCTGTCCGGCCAGTCCCGGCAACTTGTTCACGATGGCGACGATGAAGGTCGCGCTCACCACGTAGCCGAAACCGGCGCAGAAATAAGCGGCCATGAAGATGCGCAGATAGAGCGGGCTCGGCGGATGGTCTTCCATCTTCTGTCCGGTCTCCGTCAAGCCGCTTCGATCCGGCGCGGGCAACCAGCGCAACGCGGGCACCAGGAGCAGACAACCGAGGGCGGTGAAAGCGAACCACTGCTGGCGCCAGTCCAGCCACGGGCTGAACAGCGTCACCGCGGCGGCGCAGCCAGCGATGCCCAGGCCAATGCCGGCAAAGTGGACGCCCAATTCGCTCCTGTGGTTGTGGCGGATCAGCCAGTTCAGGATCAGGCCCGTCCCGAAGAGCATGCCGGCGGCGCTGCTGAGGCCGGCGACGTACCGGGACAGCGCCCATATGGTGATATCCGTGGTCAGGCCCATGACGGCGGTGCTGACAATGGCCAGCACCATGCCGATACGGTACAGACGATCCTTCAATACCAGGTCGCTGATGAGGGAGGCGATGATCGCCCCGCTCAGGTAGCCGGCGTAGTTGATGGCCGCCAGCCAGCCGGCTGCGGCCACGCCAAGCCCCGCTTGCTGCTGCATCAGCGGCAGCAAGGGCGTATAGGAAAAACGGGCAACGCCCAACACCAGGATCAGGCTGAAGATGCCGGCACTGAGGACCTTGAGGCGCTCTCTCTGTTCACGCATATTGGAACTCTTTGGTTTATTTTGGACATTGAAAGCGCGCTGTCATTGCGTTGCATCCATGAAGTCTGTCGCACTGCGGCCTTTCAGGCCGTGGTTGCGGGCAGCGGTATCCTGGCCGCTTCATGCAATCACCACCGTATCTGCGGGGTCACTGCGGCGACTTGGCTGCTTCACAGTGTGCGCCAACCCATCGACCGCTGGTGTCGGCATGCTGGCTGATAGGATTTCCTTGTGCAACGCCATCGAATTCAGTCCGTCCTGAAAATCGCTCCGGGCTGGTGAAAGTCCCTTCCGCTGTTCCATTTCCCTTCAGGTTAGCGTTGTCGCAAGCGAATTCCAATCTGTATTTATTTCCGATGCGGGTCGCGTTTTTAGCGGTGCATCCCGACTGGTTTTGGTAAAAATCAGGCGGAATTTTCTGATCCGCCATTTCCTGGGTAATGCACACCTGGGACGTTGCCGCGCCATTCTGAATCTGCGGCATATCAATTCCGTTCTGCCTGGCCAAGTTCATCAAATTTTGCATTTGGTCTGGCGGAATCTGTGGCACTAGCCGCAACAGATCTGAGGTCGTTGTCATTTCCCATAATCCGGGGCGCATGTTGTTTTCCGCCGAGTGCGCAGTTGACACCAGCAATGATGATATGAAAACAAAAGGAAGAAAAATTTTGCGCATTGAGTCTCCTGAAAGGAATTAATGTTATACAACTTTCAGAGAGCGCGTAACCGGGTAAGTTCAGAATATTGCCGATTCAACATGAAGTTGCTGTTGCCCGCTGGGTCCGGCATGCATAACCATTCTGAAATATACTTTTTTTTGATTCGTAAAAAATTTCCGTGCGGACCCTAAAAGGCTGCATTTTTCATTGATGGCCATAGAATAAAAAAGTGGTTTAACCTAAGACTCCGGGAGGGGACGCAAGATGATTGAGTTATTTACCGCCGCCACACCGAACGGCCACAAGATATCCATCGCGCTGGAAGAATTGCAACTTCCTTATGCGATGCGCGTGCTGGATTTAAGCGAGCATGAGCAAAAACAACCGGAGTTTTTGGCGATCAATCCCAACGGCCGCATTCCGGCGATCGTGGATCACGATGCTGATGACTTTGCGGTCTTTGAATCGGGCGCGATCCTGATCTATCTTGCCGAGAAAACCGGAAAGTTGATGCCGGGCGATCCGAAGGGCCGATCACGCGTGCTGCAATGGTTGATGTTCCAGATGGGCGGCATCGGTCCGATGATGGGCCAGGCAAACGTGTTCTATCGTTATTTCCCTGAAAAAATCCAGCCGGCGATTGATCGCTACCAAGGTGAATGCACGCGGCTGTTCCGGGTTCTGGATGGACATCTGAAGGATCATGAATATCTGGCCGGAGATTATTCGATTGCCGATATTGCCAATTGGGCCTGGGTCCGTACGCACCGATGGTCGGGGGTGTCGGTCGAGGCGTTCCCGCATCTGAAGCGGTGGCTGGCATCGATCCGCGCCCGGCCAGCGGTGCAGCGCGGCATTCTGATGCCGCCCTCCAACCTGGATGTGCGCGATGACGATGCTGCCGCGCAGAAATTTTCCGAAGAGGCGCGCAAGATGGTCGAGATGGGCCAGTCACAGAACAGCGGAACAGCGGCGTAGTGCCGTTTTCAAAAATAGCATTCCAATCAGAGGAGAGATCATGAAACTTTACACCTCGGCGCGTGCGCCGAATCCACGACGGGTGGATATGTTCCTGGCGGAAAAAGGCGTGCGCGACATGGAACGCCAGTTGGTCGACTTGAACAGCCGCGAGCATAAGAAGGATGATTTCCTGGCGCGCAACTCCTTGGCAACGGTGCCGGTGCTGGAGCTTGACGATGGCCGCTTCCTTGCCGAGTCGCGGGCCATCTGCACCTATCTTGAGGCGGTCTATCCGGAGCCTAATTTAATGGGCCGCGATGGGGAAGAGCGCGCCTTCATCGAAATGACAGATCGCCAGATCGAGTTCAGTTTGTTTGCCAGCATCGCCAATTGCGTGCGTCACACCCATCCGGGATTGGCGGTGCTTGAACAACCCCAGTTTCCCGATTACGGCACAGCGCAGGGCCAGAAAATGCGGGAGATTGCGCGTTGGCTCGATGGCCAACTGGCGTCGCGTCCCTACGTCGCAGGCGAGCGATTCACCATCGCCGACATCACCGCGTTCTGCGCGGTTGAATTCGCCCGACTGATCAAGTTCAGGCCGGGCGCGGAAGGCATGATCCATCTGCAAGCCTGGCGCGACCGCATCGCGCAGCGGCCGAGCGCCAAGCTGGCTGATGCCTGAGGTGATGGCTTGAGCTGGTGTTTTGGAAGAGCATCGCCGGCCAAGAGTGACATTTTCGCCATATTTCCACGAAGAACTGTAATATTCGACAACACACACGAAGGATGCCTGCGAGACTTACTTGCGGAGCGAGACATTGATGATTCAATCGGGTCAAGACCCAGGCGATTGATTTTTCTTGCTCTGTGATCGCGAGAATCTCTCTCGTTTCTCCGAGGTTCTGTGATGCCTGAATACCGAAAAAGCTTTCTCTACTGCATATTTTTTTGTCTGGCACTCGCCGTTGTGGCGGCATACGATCTTCGCTTATCGTATCTCAATGAAGAAAATGCCACCCGGTTGCGGGTGGCCAATGCCAGCTACCTGGTCAGTGAATGGATCAAGGGGTCCATGCAGAACTCGGACTATGTGTTGCGTGACATTGTCAGCCATGTGCCATTGGCAGAACTCCGCTATCCCTATCCAGACACGATGCAGCATGCCCGTATTTCGGAGTTTATTGATGTCAAGCGGAAAACGCTGCCCAATGCGGTTGGCGTTGGACTTAGCGACAAACGTTGCATTATTACTCACACGAATGCCAAAGTAGGTGTTGATGTCAGTCAACGAGAATGGTGTCAGGCATTCCAGACCGGCCCGCAGCGCGAAACATTTGTTTCGCACATGTATCTCAGCAAAGCGGGGCGGCCGTCTATTACTCAGGTCCGACGCTTTCCAGGCGCTTCACCCGGGTTTCACGGTTTGGCAGGCATAGCCGTTGACCTGGAATTTTTCTCCAAGTGGCTTGGGCAGGTGCCGGTTGGTCCGCATGGAACCATCGTGATCGCAGATACATGGTTTAGCTTGCTGGCAAGGAAGCCGGCAGTGCCGGAAATGCTGGGAAAAACAATAAATCATCCGCAGATCAAAGCGTTCATTGCGTCCGGCGAGAGTTACGCGACCTTCCATTCTCAATTTTCTCTTGATGGCGAGAGTAGTCTGTACGGTGTGCGCAAGGTCGATGATCTGCCCTTCATCATTATTCTTGGTGAGGCAGACTCCGACTGGCTGGCGGGTTGGCGACAGCGTGCATGGGGGGAGGTGATTGCTCTGCTGCTGTTCTGGGGGATGGCGATTCGCATCTTGCGCGAACACTGGGCGCTGATGCGCCAACAGAAAGCGCTCTCGGAAATGGCCAACACAGATCCCCTTGCCGGGATTGCCAACCGACGCCATTTTATTTCCAGGTCTGAGACAGAATTAAAACGGGCTCGGCGATACAACTTCGGCCTTGCTGTACTCATGCTTGATATTGACCACTTCAAACAGATCAACGATACCCACGGACATGCCATTGGTGACCAGGCAATTGTCGTGTTTGTCAATGCTTGCCAAAAGGTGCTGCGGGATATTGATTTGCTCGGTCGCTTTGGCGGCGATGAATTCGCCATTTTGCTGTCCAACACGACTGCCGAAGGCGCGCGGGCAGTGGCGGAACGTCTTTGCCAGGGAATTCGGGCAAGCGAGATACCGAACAATGAAGGAGTCGCGCTATCAATGACCTCCAGCATCGGGTTAGCCATGGTGGGCGCTGATATAACAGATGTCTATGCTGCTTTGGCCAAGGCGGATGCAGCCCTTTACCGAGCTAAGAAAAAAGGACGTGATTGTGTTGAGTTTGCGGACTGAAAGATCGGTCGGAAGAGCAAGCTACCTTGTAATAGCATGGTAAGCACGGTGGGTTGGATAACGCTAGGCACTAATCGTTTTATTGAGAATTTATGCCGGAGTATGTCAATAAACGTATGCTTCGACGCATTATTTATATGCATGAATTAAATATACGTTATGTAGTATGTTGTTCGATTGGTCCTGGCAACAAGTTGCATCCGAGACCGGATTCCGTTGCGCTCGGCCCAGCCTGCCAGCGCCATTCTGAATCAGAACAATACAGAATTTAGTGTTTGCCACCCCAGACTTCCGCCACCCGGGCGTCGCGGCCGCAATTGGCGCGGTAGAAGCGATAGCGGATCGGGTTCTTCTTGTAATAATCCTGGTGGTATTCCTCGGCGACGTAAAACGGCTGCGCCGGCACGATTTCGGTGTAAATCTGCCTGATCTGTCCGCTTTTGAGCAGCGCCGCCTTGCTGGCCTCGGCTGCCGCACGCTGCGCATCGTTGTCATAAAAGATCGCGCTGCGGTATTGATTGCCGACATCGCAGAACTGGCGGTCCTTTACGGTCGGATCGATGTGATGCCAGAAATAATCTAGCAGCGTTGCATAGCTGACTTTGGCGGGGTCGTAATTGACGCGCACCGACTCGACATGTCCGGTGCCGCCGGCGCTGACTTGCTCGTAAGTGGGATTTGCGGTGCCGCCGCCGGTGTAGCCGGATTGCGCCGACAGTACGCCGGGCAGTTTTTCAAAATCGGCCTCGACGCACCAGAAGCAGCCGCCGGCAAAAATCGCGGTTGCCGCTGGCGCCGATGCCGGTCCTGTGCTGGCGGTGCTGCCCGCCTGGGCCAGTACGCCGGAACCCGGCTGCATGCATGCCAGCAGCAGCATGATGGCTTGCAGTATTGTTTTCATGTCCGCAGCTCCGGCAGCTTGCGGTCTGAGGGTACAAACTGTAACGCGACGCCGTTGTTGCAGTAGCGCAGCCCGGTCGGTTTCGGCCCGTCGTTGAACACATGGCCCTGATGTCCGCCGCAGCGGGCGCAGTGGTATTCGGTGCGCGGCAGAATTCGCTTGAAGTCTCTGTGCTTTTCAACTGCAGCCGGCAACACATCGAAAAAACTGGGCCAGCCTGTGCCGCTATCGAATTTTTGCGCGCTCTTGAATAGCGGCAGATAACAGGCTGCACAAACATAGTTGCCGGCGCGTTTTTCAGCGTCCAGCGGACTGCTGCGCGGCTGTTCGGTGTCATCTTCAAACAGCACTGCGTAGCTGCTTTTTGGCAACAACTTCTGCCATTCAGACTTGGATTTCTTCAGAGTGGGCGCTGCCGCCGCCCGCGCGGCAAAAGGCAGCAGACTGCCCGCCAGCAGCAGGCTGGACAGATATTGGATTGATAAGCGACGATTTAAGCGGCGATCCATGACGACTCCTCATTCCCATTCCTGAATCAATTATGTCCTTTGTCGGCCGCGCTTGCCGTACCTGCGCACTGCCTGCGCTTCCTATCAGAATTCGCGTCGTTCGCAGCATGCGTTTTTGCGATTAATGCGAATCTGGCGGCGAACCCCCATTTTTTTCGTCACAATTGCGAGCCCAGCAGCGAGGCGATTTGTTCGGTGAATTTTTCTTGCCAGGGCCGCTGCTGCCACGCCTGCAGGGTGATGGTTTTCGAGCGCCGCAGATCGTCCTCGAAAATGGCGATCTGGCGCAGGGCAAAGTTCTGGTCCATTACATTCAGGTTCGCTTCGTCGTTCAGGCTGAATGACCGGTTGTCAAAATTGGTCGAGCCAACCGACACCAGCAACGCGTCCACCACCAGCGCCTTGACATGAAACATGGTGGGCTGAAATTCGGCGATTCCGATTCCTGCGGCGAGCAGGTCGCCCCAGCGCGAACGGGAAGCGCTGCGCACCACTTCGGAATCGATTGCAGTGCCGGGCGTGATGATCTGGATCTTCACGCCGCGTTTGGCCGCGTCCACCAGCGTCTTCACGGTCAGGTCGTCGGGCACGAAATACGAGCTCGACAAATGGATGCTGTGCTGGGCCGCGGTGATCGACATCAGGTACATCAGTTGCATGCTTTCGCTGCCGCCGGTGGGCGAGCTGCTGAACATTTGCGCCGCATTGGCACCGGCGCGCTTGAGCGGCGGAAAGTATGCCACGCCGTCCAGCACGCGGCCGGTAGCCTTGGTCCAGTTGTCGACGAACACGGCCTGTATCTGGCCTACCACCGGGCCTTCGACCCGGAAATGTGTGTCGCGCCAGTGCTTGTCATCTTGCGCGTTGCCGCGCCACTGGTCGGCAATGCCGACGCCGCCGGTGAAGCCGACCGCGCCATCGACCACCAGCAATTTGCGGTGGGTGCGGTTGTTCAGGCGCGCCAGTTTCCACAACACGGGTTTGTGATAACGCTGGACCTGCACGCCGGCCTGTTTCATCGCGTCCAGGCTGGCCAGGTCCATTTTCACGCTGCCGATGAAGTCCAGCATTACGTGCACCTTGACGCCGGCCCGCGCGCGCTCCATCAGCGCCTCGCTGAACTCGCGTCCGATCGATTCCGACCAATAGATATAGGTTTCGAACGTGATGGTTTTTTGCGCGCCGCGGATCGCCTTGAGCATGGCGGCAAAGATCGCGTCGCCATTGACCAGCACCTCGACTGCATTGCCTTCCAGAATAGGCGGCCCCAGCAGGACGCCCATCGAGCGCCGGAACTGCGGGTCTTCGGTGTTGTACTGGCGCGTGAGCTGGGTCTCGATGTGATTTTCGCCGGGCAGAAAATTCAGCACGATGAATACCGCAACTAAGGTAAGGATGCAGGCTATCAGTGCAGTCATGGCGCTTCGCTTGGTCATCTTGGCATCCCGAGGGTGCTTGCCGCGTTTTTGACAAGCAGCGTTGAGCCGCCATCGGCGTCTCGCCGCTTGATTTTTTCAGTATAAGAAAAGCGTTAAGGTTGGGCTTGAGCGTGCGCAATGCGCGCGCTTGCGTAGTGGCAGCGGAAAGAGCGGCCACCCGCTTCGCCAGTGAACGTTAAGGTGGCAGAACCAAATTTATCGCGCGTCAAGTCAAGTCAAATCACATCAAGGCGGGCGGAGCCTGACCCGTTAGCGCTGCTGCAGCCATCAGAACCCCCAGCAAAACAAGGGATTCCAGACGGAGAACGAAGACAAGGCGATGCAGGGCGGCCGCTAATGTCGTCGCTCGCAAATCCGAAGAATCTGACGAATTTTCTATTCCTGCGACTGCGGGAAAGCCGATAAATCGGTTAAATGCGCCCAGGCCGACTGCGACAGCGACCAGGCACAGCTTGATGGTAAGCGCGTTTCCGTAAGCGTTTCCGGACAGATTGTCCAAACTCCCGAGCCCCCGATAGGCGTTATACGCGCCAGTTGCTGCTATTCCCGCCAACGCAATGGCGGCAGTACGCGATAGCGCTTTCAGGAAACCGGCGGTAGCGCGTAAGTCAGCTTTTTGGAGAACGCCAGCGCACGGCAATACCATCCATCCTGAAACCATGATTGCGCCGGCCCATAGACTAATCAGAAGCAAGTGCAGCCATTCCACCCCCGCATCCAATCCGAACATTCCATTGACGCCCGCGTGACTCGCGATGACGCGCGTAAACGCAAAAACCAACAGAAGCGCTACCAGCAAACTGTCGTAGGCGCGCCTGTCGCGCATTTTGTCGTGCGCCAGATATGCGCAACCGAGGACCAGCAGCGCGACCAGTCCGCACAGTCCGGCGCGTCCATAATGGGTCAGGCTCAACATGGTCCAGAATGCGCCACGCGCATCCCAAAGACTGGAGTCGTTCATGACCGCTGTTTCGGCCCAGAGCGTACAGAAACTGCCCGCAATGCAGATTCCTGCGGCGGCAAGCACGGAGGAGTAAAGCCGGCGCCGCGCTCTATCACACCAGCTTGCCGCGCAATTTACTAACCAGATGCGCGCGAAAAATGCTCCCGCCATCCAGGCCAAACTGGCATTCAAGAGCACGGTGGAAATTTCTTTAAACAGAACAACCGTGTTCATTCACTTTACCGTGAATGTGTACTCGCCTTTTATGCGGTGACCGTCCTGCCCAACCACAGCCCAGTGCACGCCATAAACTCCCGGTTTTAAAGCCGGCAGCGCAAGCTTAAGTACGGATGGCTTGGCCGGGTCTAGCTGAGACTTGGCGGTACCGACGTTTTTGCCGGCGCTGTCAGTAACCTTCACCGAACTGAATGCTGCTTCGAGCTTTTCGTTGAAATGCAGGGAAACTTCGTCCGGAGGCGCTGCGAGCGTCGCTCCCGCAGCGGGAAGCGCGGTTTGTAGTTTTGCATGGGCCCAAGCGCCCGCGCTAACAAAAATCATTCCTGCCAGTACCGAAGTGAAAAGGAGTCTGTGCAACCGTGTCATGGTATTTCCTCTTTGGTTAATAACGGATGTTATGGGTGTTATGAATGTTACGCATGTTCATTATCGTGGAAAACAATATCCGCGAAAGACAGGCAAATCACGAACAGGATCCAGAACACAACAAGTTTCACTAAAACAACGAGTATTGCCATTTTTATGGCAATTTCCGCATATATTCATTGCGGTAATAAAATATACTCCAGTTAATGCTGATGGGTGCCGGGCCCGCTCCCGGCCATGCAAAACAAAAGTCTTGATTTTCATCGCGCTATCCATTGCGAGCCCTGATCTTCCCTCAATCCGGCAGGCTTCTAAAACACGTATTGCGCGCTGGCTCCCAGCATCCAGTTGCGCCCCGGCGCCGGCTCGTAGAAACGCTTGTTGTTGTCGCCGACGATTACGGAGCCGATGTAATTGCGGCCCAGCAGGTTGTTGATCCGCACAAATTGCTGCAGTCGCCAGACGCCGAGATGCTGCTCGGCACCGAGCCGCAGATTCGCGACCGCATAGCCGGGCGCGGGGGTTTCGGTATTGCTGTCTTCGACGTAGACCTTGCCGTTGGTTAGGGCCTCGATTGCGGCACTCAGGCCGGAAGGTGCATCTTTCCATGCCAGTTCGCCATACAGCGTGGCGCGCGGCACACCGGGCAGGCGGTTGCCGGCAGGGACTGTGCCGAAACTCTGGTCATAGACGGCGTACAGGCCGGTCAACGCGAGCCGGCCCGAAAAGCCATGCTTCCAGCTGGTATCGAGCGACAGTTCGAGCCCCTGGCGCAGGGTTGCGCCGGCGTTCCTGTAACTGGTGCGCCCGCCGCTGGCAGCGTCCACCACCAGTTCGTCGTCGGTGCGCACCTGGAATAGCGCAATATTGACCCGCGTAGCGCTGCCCAGCAATGCTTTTGCGCCTACTTCAAGATGGGTGCTATGCGCCGGTTTCAGGTTGAAGTTGAAGCCATCCCCGTTGCCGGAATAGAACAGCTCGTTGAGCGTCGGCGTCTCGAATCCTTTTGCCGCACTGGCATACAGATTCAGCGCCGGCGTGACTTTGTAGAGCAGGCCGAGTACCGGCGTGGTGCGGCGGTAATTTATGCTGCCGCTATCGTTGCCATTGCGGATAAAGCGGTCGTCCACCGCGATGCGCATTCTGCTGTGGCGCAGGCCGGCGGTCAGCACCCAGTCGCCGCTCTGCCATTCGGTTTGCAGATACGGGTCGAGGCTGGTGACGGTATCGGTTTCGTCGCGCCGCAGCCGGCCTTTGACGCCGAACTGGTCGCCGATGAAATTCTCAAAGCCCTGGCGATCGTCGCTGGAGCGGCCATAGTCGAGGCCGACGGTGCTGGTGAAGCGGCCGTTGCCGAGCTGGCTTACGCCGGTCCAATGCAGGTCAACGCCGCCGAAGCTGCGGTTGAAATCGACCACGCCGCCGGAGTGGCTGGCAGGCGCCTGGAAGCCTTTGGAGAAAGCCTGGTACTGGATGACTTTGCGGTTGCCGGCATAGGCGGTCAACTGCACACTATCCGCGCCGAAGCGCCGCTCGTAAGTGACGCCTAGCTGTTGATGGTCGATGCTCTTGCGGGTGTTGTAACGTTCGGCAAAGGTGCGTTGCGGGTTCTGGGTATCGGTGGGGTCGATCTCGCCGGCGCGCGGATCGCGCTGGAAGGTGCCCCAACTTACGCCGAGCGGGTCCTGGGTATCGTGTTGCCACAACCCGTTGGCCACCACCATCAGGCGGCTGTCGGCATCGGGCTGGGTGGTGATTTTGGCGAAAGCCTGGTCGCGGGTGGCCGCGCTATGGGCGCGCGCGCCATCGGTGTGAAAGCGCGACGCATCCAGCACATAACCGACCGCGCCCGGTTTGCCCTGGGCGCTGAGATCGGTTTTCCAGCTGCCGTTGTTGCCGCCCAGCACGCTGGCCTCAACCGATGGCGCGCCTTGTCCTTCGCGGGTGAAAAGCTGGATCACGCCGCCCGCATGGTTGCCGTATAGAGCGGAAAAAGGGCCGCGCAATACTTCGATGCGTTCGGCCATGTCCAGGTTGAAGGTGGCGGCCTGACCCTGGCCGTCCGGCATGGTGGCGGGAATGCCGTCGGCGAGCAGGCGCACGCCGCGCACGCCGAAAGCGGATCGCGCGCCGAAACCGCGCGACGATATCTGCAAATCCTGGGCGTAATTCTGGCGATTCTGCACCACCAATCCGGGCACCGCCGCCAGCGCTTCGGACGCATTGACCCGGGCCTGACCTGCAGTGATCTGTTCCCGCTCCAGCACATCGACCGAGGCCGGCAGATCGAAACTGGAATGTTCGAACCGGCTGCCGGTCACCACGATGGGGGCGAGCGTCCTGACTGCGGCGGCAGGCAATTCGGCGCTGCTGTCGTCCGCGCTGGCAAGCGGCGCAAGGGCCGCGGCAATGGCCGCAAGCAAGGTCAGACGCAAAGAGCGGTGCAAAGGGCAGCGAAAGGGGCAGCAAAACGGTGGCATGGTTTGTCCAGCTCCATGGCAATGCAGTGGGTAGTTGAATTGCATTTTTCCACAGTGAAAATAAGCCATGTTGATGAAGCTCTGTCTTGCGGTAATCCGTGACGCATCCTTTGCGCAGCGCATTTTTAGTTTTTTAAACTGAGGACAAAAGAAATGCATAGCCATGCCATGCACTTTTTAGCCCGGGCAATGCGCGCTTTTGCATCTTTTTTGAACAAGTGCTACATTAAAAAACATAATGTCGATTATGCGTTTTCTGAATTTCACGACGCCATCTGATCATTCTTGTCAGAGACGAACAACGCCAGCATTGACATATTGATAAAAATTACTTCGGGACTCTCAGGGATGGCAAATATTAGTAAATCATTGGCGGGCACGCTTCCGGCCGGCAATATCTGCATGGCCATACAAAAATCACATCAGCGTTCGATTGCCTATGGACTTATGGAAAACGACAAGCCCGATTTCAATGCGCTTGCCGGTTCCGATTTATCGCTATTTGTGGAGCAGAATCAGGACCTGTACATCCATGCGTTGCCGGTGATGGAAACGCTGTACGAGCAAATTATCAATACCCACAACATGGTCATTCTGACCAACGTCAACGGCTTGATCATACATACGCTGGGCGACGACGATTTTCTGGCCAAAGCCGATCGGGTGGCGCTCAAGCCGGGAGTCGTCTGGTCGGAACAAAGCAAGGGCACGAACGCAATCGGCACCGCCATCGTGGAGCAAGCGCCGACCTTGATTCATGCCAACGAGCATTACCTGCGGACCAATCATTTTCTGACCTGCTCTGCCGCGCCGATTTTCGATTATCGCGGCAACGTCATTGGCGTTCTCGATGTCACTGGCGACCAGCGCAGTTTCCATAAGCACACGATGGCGCTGGTGCGCATGTCGGCGCAAATGATCGAGAATCAACTGTTTTCGTCCGCCTTTCAGGATGGCATCCTGCTGCATTTCAATACGCGCCCGGAGTTCATCGGCACCTTGATGGAGGGCATCGCTGCCTTCGCCCCGAACGGACGGTTTTTATCGGCCAATCGCAGCGGCCTGTTTCAGCTTGGCTTGTCGCTTTCCGCGTTGCATTCGCATACCTTCAGTTCACTGTTCGGCCTGCCGGTGTCGGCGCTGTTTGACCATTACCGCACGGCGGCTCCGGACTTGTTGAACCTGTGCCTGCATAACGGCATGCGCGTATATGGCCGGGCCCAATTGCGCCTGGCCCATAGCGCATTTCAGCATACTTCCAATGCGATGCCGCAGCCCGACAGCGCAGCGCTGCCAGGCAGCCAGCAAAATTCCTCTCAGGCAACGCGTCGGTTGTCGGGCTTGCGCTATCTGAATACCGGCGACCCGCAAATTGCAGCGGTAATCGAAAAAGTTACCAAAGTGCTGGGGCGCGATATTCCGATTTTGGTGATGGGCGAGACCGGAACTGGCAAGGAATTGTTGGCCCAGGCGATCCATAACGATTCTCCGCGCGCGAAAGGCGCTTTCGTCGCGGTTAATTGCGCGTCCATTCCGGAAACCTTGATCGAGTCGGAGCTATTCGGTTATGAGGAGGGCGCTTTTACAGGCGCGCGTAAAAAAGGCAGCCTCGGCAAAATTCTGCAAGCCAATGGCGGCACCTTGTTTCTGGATGAAATCGGCGACATGCCGCTCAGTTTGCAAGCCCGCTTGTTGCGCGTATTGCAAGAGCGGATGGTCACGCCATTGGGCAGCGCCAAATCGATTCCGGTCAATGTGGAACTGATTTGCGCCACCAACAAGAATTTGCGGGAACAGATTGCAAAAGGGGAGTTTCGCGAAGATTTGTATTACCGTTTAAACGGATTGGTCGTCAAATTGCCGCCGATACGCGAGCGCACCGATCTCGAAACGGTGATCAACAGGGTGCTCGCGCTGGCGTCGAACACCGTGGCGTACTCGGTGGCGCCGGGCATCATGCAGTTGTTCAAACAGCATAATTGGCCAGGGAATTTTCGCCAGTTGACCAATCTGCTGCGCACCGCAATTGTGATGGCCGAGGATTGCCATGAAATTCGCAAAGAGCATCTTCCTGACGATTTTTTTGAAGATATCGCATTGACAGAAAATCGTGTAAATATTGAAGGCGCCAGCCAATTTTTTGCCAGTGGAACCAACCTCGAACAGATGGAAATTTCAGTGATTCAGAGATCGCTGGAAAGCCACCACGGCAATGTTTCCGCCACTGCGCGGGCGCTGGGAGTCTCCCGCAACACCGTCTATCGCAAGACTTCCGCGCCCAAATAATACGGTTCTCAGGTCTTGCCCTGTTTTTCCAGGATCGCACATTCGGCATCGGTGAATAGACGCGAGCGCGTCAGAAAGCGTTGGCCTGAACCGTTTTCCAGTGAAAACATGCCGCCGTTGCCATTCACCACATCGATGATGAGTTGGGTGTGCTTCCAGTATTCGAACTGTTCGGCGCCCATATAAAACGGTGTGCTGTGCAGCGCACCGAGGTTACCCAAATGAACATCGGTGTCGCTAATCGCGAATTCACCTGCGGGATAGCACATCGGGGCGCTACCGTCACAGCAGCCGCCGGATTGAAAAAACATCAGCGGCCCGTGTTTTTGATGCAGCGTTTGCAGCAAATCCAGCGTCGCCTGGGTTGCCGTCACGCGGAGGATTGTGTGGGTCATATATTGACTCCAATGTAGGTTGGGTTAGCGCAGCGTAACCCGACATTCACAGCCGCAAATGTCGGGTTGCGCGATAAAGCCGCTCACCCAACCTACAAAAAAAGGCTTAAAAGAAGCCGAGCGCTTTCGGGCTATAGCTGACCAGCAAGTTTTTAGTTTGTTGGTAATGATCCAGCATCATCTTGTGGTTTTCGCGGCCAAAACCGGACTGTTTGTAACCGCCGAACGCAGCATGGGCTGGGTACAGGTGATAGCAGTTGGTCCAGACGCGGCCGGCCTGAATTGCGCGGCCGACGCGGAAGGCGCGCGAACCGTCGCGGGTCCACAAGCCGGCGCCCAAACCGAACATGGTGTCATTGGCGATTTCCAGCGCTTCTGCTTCATCCTTGAAAGTAGTGACCGATACCACTGGGCCAAAAATTTCTTCCTGGAAGATGCGCATCTTGTTGTTGCCGTGGAATATCGTCGGCTTGATGTAATAGCCGCCGGCCAGATCGCCGCCCAGATCGCAACGCTCGCCGCCGAGCAGCTTGTCGGCGCCTTCCTGGGTGCCGATGTCCATGTAGGACATGATCTTATCCATCTGCTCTTGCGAAGTCTGGGCCCCCATCATCGTAGTTGCATCGAGCGGATTGCCTTGCTTGATGGCCGCCACGCGTTTTAGCGCGCGTTCCATGAATTTTTCATAGATCGATTCCTGGATCAATACCCGCGATGGGCAAGTGCAGACTTCGCCCTGGTTCACCGCAAACATCGCGAAACCTTCCAGGCATTTGTCGAAGAACTCATCGTCCTGATCCATCACGTCGGCAAAGAAGATGTTGGGCGATTTGCCGCCCAGTTCCAGGCTCACCGGGATCAGATTTTGCGCAGCGTATTGCATGATCAGGCGGCCGGTGCCGGTCTCGCCGGTAAAGGCGATTTTGGCGATGCGCTTGCTCGATGCCAGCGGCTTGCCGGCTTCCAGGCCAAAGCCATTGACGATGTTGACCACACCGGCAGGCAGCAGATCCTGGATCAGTTCCATCAACACCAGGATGGATGCCGGGGTTTGCTCGGCGGGTTTCATCACCACGCAGTTGCCGGCGGCCAGCGCGGGCGCCAGTTTCCAGACCGCCATCAGAATCGGGAAATTCCACGGAATGATCTGGCCGACCACGCCGAGCGGCTCATGGAAGTGGTACGCATAGGTTTCGGAATCGATCTGCGAAACGCTGCCTTCCTGGGCCCGGATGCAACCGGCAAAGTAGCGGAAATGGTCAATCGCCAGCGGGATATCGACATTCATGGTTTCGCGAATCGGCTTGCCGTTGTCGATGGTTTCGGCAGTGGCGATCAATTCCAGATTGGCTTCCATCCGGTCGGCGACTTTGTTGAGGATGTTGGCGCGCTCGGCTGGCGAAATTTTGCCCCAGGCATCTTTGGCGGCATGGGCTGCATCGAGCGCCAGTTCGACGTCTTCTGCGGTGGAGCGGGCGATTTCGCAGAATGGCTGGCCGGTAATCGGCGTGATATTGGCGAAGTATTCACCGTTGACCGGCGCTACGAATTTGCCGCCGATGAAATTGTCATAGCGTTGTTTGAATGGATTTTTTACGCCTAATTTGCTGATGTCTGCGAGATTCATGTCGTCCTCTTTCCCAAAGTGATTATGTCGATTGTTATTTGCAACAAGTGCATCGTGCACATGACTGTTAGTGCAATCGCCATGCCAGCTTGGTTTTTTCGATAAAAACCCGGGAATGGCGCGTCACTTGGGGCTTCAGCACTGTTCCGGTAAGTCGGAGAAGGTCGAATTGCTGTTTATGATTTTATGTAAAGTGATTGTTTTTTGAACAGTGTGAGAGCGACTGTTGCAAATTGTTCCAGTGCCGGGCTTTGGAAACAGTCGATGGACAATTCGCTCGTAATGCATGATGGCGCGCTCGCATCCGGCTCTCGCCGGATGGTGCGGAATTTCTATGATTTGTGCGGGAGTATCACGAAAAAACGTGCTTTTCACGCTTTATTTCAGTGCGGCATGAAATATACAAGGACTTGTATGTTTCATGCCGCAAAAAATCGGCGCAGCAAGCGGGGGCGGCCGTAAGCCGCGCTGCTTATTGTTGGTCTGTTGGTCTGCCGGTCAGGCTTTGGACGCTGGCTTGCGCTTGGGAGCGGCAGGCGCAGGTTTTGCTGCTGCCGGTTTTGACGTAGCTTTGGCGACGGGTTTGTGCGGCGCGGCTGGGGTTTTTGGCGTTGCGGCAACGCTGGCGGCTTTAGTCTCCGGCTCGACGATTGCACTGCTGACCGCTTGCTTGAACTGATTCTGCAGGATGTCCCACCATGCGGCCGGGCTGGCCATCTGGGCGGCCAGTTCCGACGGCGCGCTCACCGTCGCCTTTGGCGCTGGCGGTGCTGGCGGTGCTGGCGGCGTAGGCGGAACGATGGCGGGCGCAGCCGGGCTGGTGTTCCCGGATTGCAGCGCGGACCAGAATGCGCTGGTATCGAATTTTTCTTCGGTGCTGCTATTGACTGCCGTCTGGAAGGCGCTGCTCATCGATTGCAATGTGCCGATGGTGGCGCGCTGCACTTCCATGGTCTGGATCGTATTGCGCAACATGGTCATGTTGACGTTGAGCCAGGTTTCGACCGCCTTCAGGTCGGCTATTTTCTGCTCCAGTTCTTCCACCGACAAGGTCGGCGCTACCATCGCCGGCATGCCGGGAACGCTCATGCCGCCCCATAGTTTCTTGACGAAATCGAGCGTATCGGTCATCGGTCCTGCGCCAAACATATTACCTTGGGTCATGATTGTTCTCCGTTATGTAAATGATCAGCGTAGCAGATATCAGCGCCTTGCGGCAGGCAAACGACGCATGTTTGCGCGGCTGGTTTTAGCTTCAATGCGGGCGCGCCATGCGGCAGCTGGTCGGCAATGCGGTGGCCGGGCCGCTCAGGTAAAGCTCGGTCTTGAAGCCGAAACCGCTGCCTTCGTTGTCAAAGCGGATGCCGCTGCCGGCCAGTTTTTGCATCACCGACACATACAGCGGCTGGATCAGCTGGTGGTCGGATGCGCGCATGGTGGCGTTATGGAACGCATTGGCAAAGCGCGCCCCTTCGAGCGCTCTTGCCACCGCTGTGGCCTCGGTGCTGTGGGCTTTTTCGATGGCGTTGGCCAGCATCTCAATCATCAGGTGCATGCGCAAAAAGACGTAATCGTCTTCCGGTTGCGGATAGCGCTGTCGGAATGCCTGATAAAACTGATCGGATGCCGATTTTTTGCCGCCGCTGCCGGCGTTCGGATGCCACTCGGCCACCGCGCGCACGCTGCCCACGCCCGCTTCGCCGATGGCTGCCGGCGCGCCCAGGCCGTTGCCGTAGAAGGTATAAAACTTCACGTTCAGGCCGGATTCGCGGGCCGACTTGACCAGCAGGGTCAGGTCATTGCCCCAGTTGCCGGTGATCACGGTGTCGGCACCGCTGGCCTTGATTTTGGCGATATAGGGAGCGAAATCCTTGATCTTGCCGATCGGATGCAGCAGCTCGCCGGCGATCTCGATGTCGGGCCGTTTTACGCGCAACTGGCTGCGCGCCGCCTGCGCCACCAGGCGGCCGAAGCTGTAATCCTGGCCGATCAGATACACCCGCCGGGCGCGGCTATCGGTCTTGATGACTTCGGTCAGCGCATGCATGCGCATGTCGGCGCTGGCATCGAAGCGGAAGTGCCAGAAACTGCATTTTTCATTGGTCAGGGCCGGATCGACGGCGGAATAATTCAAGAACAGCACGCGCTGCTCCGGCGCCCGTTGGTTATGCTTGTTGATGGCATCGACCAAGGCCAGCGCCACCGCCGAGCTGTTGCCCTGGATGATGAAGGGAATGCCTAAATCGGTGGCGCGCCTGAATTCGACCAGCGCCGCTTCGACGCTTTGCTTGTTGTCGAAAATGCGCAATTGCAGCGCATGCTTGCCGTCCGGCAAAGCGACCCCGCCGCGGGCATTGACCCGCTCAATGGCCAGCTGCACGTTGCGCTGCACCGCAGCGCCGGCATTGGCGAACGGACCCGACATGCCCTCGATCATGCCGATTTCGATCGGCGCTGGCGTGCCTGCAGGAACTGCTGTTGCTGCTGAGACTGCGCTGTGGGCCGACAGGATGCAGCATAGCGAAATCAGTGCGATTAAAAATTTCGACATAGGTGGCGGCCTGAAAAAAACGCTTATTTTACGCGCTGACCAAAATATGCTGCACTGCTTGTAGGGCTGCGCTTCTCGTTGCCAGCATATACACTTGCGGGATGACGAAATCCATCCATTCAGCGCCACGAGCCCAGCCAAAACGCTGGCTTGCTTTGCTGCTTGCCTCTGTCTTGCTGCATGGGATGGTGTTGAATCAGGCCGGCTGGCAGATTGGCATTCCCGCGCCAACTGCACCGCCACCGTCGCATAACGTCGTCACCGCGCAATTGCACTTGCGTCAGACGCCGGCTCCGGCTCCGGCTTCTGTAGCGCCGCCACGCGCCGTGCGCAAGCCGGCCGTTAAGACGAAGCCAAAACATCACCCGGCGTCCAAGCCGGCAGACACCATCCCGGGCGCGCCGGCAATGAGCGCGGTCGCCCCGCCAGAGACCACCCCAGTTGAGACAACAGCATTGGCGGAGGAAGTACCGGGGAGCAGCATCGAGCCCGCCCTCGAGCCGACGCCGGACGCGGTGGCGGCAGCGCGCACCGGGCCCGACGCCGAATCCGAATCCGAATCCATCGCCGAATCCAACACTGAATCCGCCACCAAGCCCGCCGCCGCCGCATTGCAGCAGGCAATCGATCCGCCGCCGCCGGTGCTGATCAAATACGAGGTGCAATCGCAGAAGGACGGCAAGGCCGTCTACGGCAGCGGCAAAATCGCCTGGCAAACCGATGGCAATGCCTATACCGTCAACGGCCAAGCCAGCGTATTGTTCTTTACCGTACTGGAATTCCGCAGCGAAGGCGCGCTCGACAGCTTCGGCGTGGCGCCGCTGCTGTATACCGAAAAACGCTTCCGCAAGTCGGCCACCAATACCCACTTCCGGCGCGAACCGAAGGTCGTCAGCTTTTCCGCTTCCACCCTGACGTATCCGCGTCAAGGCGGCGAGCAGGATCGGGCCAGCATCATTTGGCAACTGGCCGCTCTTGGCCGCGGCGATAGCAGCCTGTTCGCGCCCGGGGCGCAGATCGAGATCATGGTGGCCGGCGTGCGCGACGCCGAAACCTGGCCTATCCGCGTCATCGGACTGGAACAGATCGAGCTGCCGGCGGGTCAGATGCAGGCATGGCATCTGGTGCGGCAACCACGCGCCGCTTCGTTTGATCAGAAGATCGACATCTGGCTGGCGCCGCAGAATCAGTGGTATCCGGTGCGGCTGCGCTACACCGAAAATAATGGCGATTATCTGAACATGGCCGCCTCGGTCATCGAGCAGATCGCACCACCCTCTACCAACCCACAGGAACAATAAATATGTTGCGCAATACTTACTCCAACTTGCTGGCCCTGTGCCTGTGCTGCGCTACTGCCGCAGCCGCAGCGCAGCCGCTGCCCGAGCATCCGCTCAAGCGTTATGCCACCAACCTGGCGCCCTCCGCTGATTTGTCCTACGGCATCAAAGCCAGGCAGAGCGGTATTTCCCTGAGCGGCAAGGCCAACGTCGAATGGCGCGCCAAGGACCGGCAATACAGCATCAGCACCCAGACCGAGGCGGCGATTCTGGGGCGGATTCTGGACGCCGGCAGCAGCGGCGCGATTGATACATTTGGCCTGGCGCCGCTGCAATCGACCGAAAAACGCTTTCGCAAGCCGCTCACCACCACCAGCTTCGACCGTCAAAACAAGGTCATCCGCTTCACCGAATCCGAGCTGAGTTACCCGCTCAAAGGCGGCGAGCAGGACCGCACCAGCGCAATCTGGCAACTGGTAGCGGTCGCGCGCGGCGCACCGAACAAATTCAAGGCCGGATCGCAATGGCGGTTTTTCGTCGCCGGGCAGCACGATGCACAAGCCTGGACCTTCAAGGTAATCGGGAAAGAGGCCATCGACACGCCGCTCGGCAAGCTGCAAGCGATGCATGTACTTAAAATGCCGCCGCCCGATTCAAAGGAACAGCAACTCGACATCTGGCTGGCGCCCACGCGCGACTGGTATCCGGTGCGGCTGCGCTTTTCCGAGGCCGATAGCGATTTCATCGAACAAACGCTGGAGCGCATCGACCGGGTGAATTAGCGCATACGCATGGATTGCGTGGGAATTGTGGAGCTGGGCACGCGTTGCGATGATGCGTTCTGGAAATCGTTGAGCAAGATCATGTCAGGCGCAGATGCGGCGTCTGATTTATTGACAGACCGGCGCATACGGCGAATCGTTATATTCCTCATTCATTCAATCATTGGAAGGAGAATATGATGAACGAGCAACAAAATACCCAGCTGGTGAAGCGGGCGTACGACAGTTTCAAAAATGACGACATGCGGACTTTACTCAGCTTATTTTCAGATGACATCGACTGGGAATTTCCTGCATTGGAAAACGTGCCGTTTGCCGGCAAACGGCACGGGCGGGAGCAGGTTACGCAGTTTTTCTCGGAGCTTACCGATGCGCAGGAAATGCAGCAATTTGCTCCGGAAGAGTTTATTGCGCAGGGCGACAAAGTAGTGGTGCTGGGATATGGCGCGTGGCGTGTGAAAGCTACCGGCCGCATGATGGAAAGCGACTGGGCCCATGTGTTTACTGTGCAGGATGGAAAGATCGTCAAATTCCAGGAATATTCCGATACCGCGGCTGCCGCGGCTGCCTACCAGAAGAATTGAAGACCGTAAGGCGCAATTTGTAAGGCACTCTACGAATGACGTGTGTTCGTGATTTTCGTGAGTAATAGGTTGTATCAGTCAATATACCGTTGCATGTATTTATGTTTTCCGAAATATATACGTGCGGTAAATGGCATGTTTTTACCTATACCCTCGTATTTTTTAAATTTGTTGATTCGGCTGCGCTCACCCTGGCCAGTGAAAAATATCGGCGATTGTCCCCACCGGAAAGCCATGAACTTGTAGGTGCGAATAAATTCGCACCTACAGCGCTGTAATTTCAAAGTAAAAAGACTTGATTTTGAACCGAGTGTCTATGAAACGCGGTAATCGGCCTCAACGCACGCAAGCACTGGCTCCGTCTGGGACTGCATTGATCAAGGGCAGCAGACGCGGCGCTAGCACTTTCAGCAGTTGCACCGGCAAGCCGCTGGTGAAGTCGTAGTCGGCGGCTTGCGGGCCAGCTACGTAGGCGATGATGGTGCCGAAGAAGCGCTCGTCGATGTTGAAGACGAAGGTGGCGGTGCGGTTCACCACCCGCGATGAAATCAACTGGCCATGCACGCCGTAAGTGTCGAAGCGGTGGTCGCCGGTGCCGGTCTTGCCGCCGACCGGGATGCTGCTGCCGTCGGGCCGGATGAATGCTCCCCGGACCCGTTTGGCGGTGCCGTCTTCCACCACCAGCCGCAACGCGCCGCGCGCCGCTTGCGCCACTTCGGGCGCCAGCACTTGTTCCGCCGCCCCGGACTTGTGTTGCAGCAGGGTTTCATACGGCGTCGTGGCGGCGAAGTGCAGCGATTTGATGCGCAGATCCGGCTTTCTGACGCCATCGTTGACGATGATTCCCATCAATTCCGCCAGCGCCGCCGGACGGTCGGCCGACGCGCCCAGCGCCGAGGCGTAGGACGGCACCATGGTGTCGAACGGATAACCCAGCCGCGCCCATTGCCGGTGCACTTCCAGAAAACCTTCGCCTTCGAGCAGGTTCATAATCCGCGTGTCCTGCTTATTCTTGCGCCGGGTCTTGAACAGCCACGCATACACTTCCTGCCGCTGCTTGGCGCTGGCTTGCATGACTTGGGTCTGGGTCGCGCCCGGATGGTTGCGCAGATAGCCTACCAGCCACAATTCCAGCGGGTGAATGCGGGCCAGATAGCCGCGGTCGGCCAGCGACATGTTTTGCGGCGCGTATTGCTGATACAGCGTGGCGATTCTTTTTTCGCCCAGATCGGTTTCGGGCGGCAGCTGGCTCTTCAGAAAGGCGGCAAACTGATCGGCCGGCGCATCCGGCAAAATGGTGCGGAAGATCGCGGCCAGCCGCGACACGCTCGGACGCACGTTTTCCAGCAGCAAATCTTCGGCTTGCTGCGCTGTCTTGCCCCGGTATTTGACCAGGAAGCGGCGCATGAACACCTGTCCTTCGCGGTCGGCGAAGCGGGCCAGATACACGGCGCGGCGCGGATCGTCGGCATCCTGCAGCAGCTTGGCGGTGGAGCCGGGGATCTGGTACATGTAGTGATGCACCACGTCGCGCATCAGCCGGATGAACACCAAGTTGACCGAATTGCGCAAGGCGTCGCGCACCGACAGTATCTTGCTGTCGTCGGAGTGCTGGAAGTTATCGAAATGGTGCAGGCCGCCACCGGTATAAAACCCTTCCCCCGGGCTGGCAGAATAGCGCCGCTCCAGCGCCGCCGCCAGCATCGGGTTCAGGCTTTTGTCTTGTGCGCTGGCCAGATAATCGACCGCCCAGCGCGTCAGAACGTCTTTTTGGCTCACTTCCTGCGCGCGCAATTGCGCAGCGTCCAGCGGCGCCAGGCGCTGGTGCAGATTGGCGATGATGTCGAGATAGGTCAGCAGCGTGCGCAGTTTGGCGGTCGAGCCGAGGTCGAGCTTGGTGCCTTCGTTGATATTGAGCGGCTGGTCGAAATTATCGGTCTGCACCCGCAGCATATTGGCGTTCGGACCGCGCTCGTAAAGGGTAAAGCTGTACACCACATTGGCCGGATCACCTTGCCCCAGCAAATGCTTGCTGTCGAGCCCGGCCGCTGCCGCGTTGGCCGGCAGGCGCAAGCCGCGCAACAAATCGGTGACCGCCGCTTGCACCGGCGCATCCAGCGTGCTGGCCACGCTGACGTCGAGCCGGTCCAGATCGTACAGGCGGCTGCCGCCCAGCAAGCCGGCCAGATGCGTGCGCACCGTGTTGGCCGCCTTGCGCGCGATGAAAGAAAACGCGGGCGCTGCGTCCCGGCTCGGATTCCGGTTCAGCTTCGCCTCCAGCGCCGCATCCCGCAGCGCCGGTGGAATCACGCCGACGCTGGCCAGCAAGCGCAGATAACTGTTGGTCAACTGCTCCAGTTCGGCTTCTTTGCCGTTGAAATAATAGGATGGCCGGCGCTGCGAGATCAGCAGACTCAGCGCCTGTTTGTACAGCAGCGCCTGCTCGGCCTGGTCGCCGGTCGGAGCGGATTTCAGGATGCGCTGCACGTCGGCAAAGTCGCGCCCGTACCAGACCCACAAACCGTCGCCGATGCCATGCACCTCGCCGAAGCCGGACCGGGCCGAGAGCGGCATGGTATTCATGTAATTGACCACGATCTGACGCCGCGCCGCGCTGGTGTCTTCGCCTTGTTGGTAGGCGCGCAGCGAAGCCGACACCATTTGGCGCAGCTTGTCCTCTATCGAGGCGGTGCGTCCGTCGGGAGAGTGGCGGTATTTTTCGATCTGGGTCGCCAGCGTGCTGCCGCCTGCGGCTCTGCCGGTGCCGCCGACTTTCTGCAAAGCCTGATTGAACGACGCTATTGCCAGCCGATCCCATTCCACCGCCGGATTGCGCTTCGGATAGCGCACATCGAGCAATTCGCGGTTCTCGATGAACAGCAGACTATCGATCAGAGTCGGCGCCAGTTCGTCAAAACTCTTGAAGACCCGCTCCGGATAACGCTCCGCAAACAAACGGTCGTTGTGGCAGTCGAAAATCGTCAGGCCGCTCTGGAGTTTCTCCGGATACGGGGCGAAATAACCGTCGTCGACCAACTGCGCCATGCGCGGCGAGATCCGCGCCTGCTGCACGATTTCGAAGTCGTGCTTTTGCAGATTGCCGATCAAAATCGGCAATTCGGAATAACCAAGGCGCTCGTCATAGGGTGTTTTCTGCGGGAACCGGATCGACGGACTGGGGCCAGTCCCGACCGCATACGTCATCTTCTGCGCCAGCGCGGCAAAAAAGCGCGCTTGATAGGCCGAAGTGCGCATTTCCTGCACCGCCAGCAATCCAGCGACGACGAGTGCGATCAATAGCGTGCCTGCCAGCGCCAACTTGAACCAAAAATACAATGATTTCTTTTCCCGCATATACATAGTTGAGTGTGAGTTTTACTGCCGATTATCCCGAGCGGGCTACGTCGTATGATACATCCCCGCCAGACGGGCACAGCAAGCACCCTGTCACTTAAAAACCACACTTTTGCGCATCAGACATCTCTCGCAGGGTCGATAAGGGCAGCGCAAGACGGCGCAAAACTACGCAAGAAATACGTTACATCAACCTTGGCATGTTCGATATTTTTTCCGGTATTCTAATAAAATATCAGGAGTATGTTAAAAAACATGCCATCTACCGCATATAAGAAAAGCGGCGAATAAAAATACCAATAATAGTATGCTTATTCGCCAGTGGCCACCGGGCGCGCCGGGTCGGCGCACCATTCGCTCCAGGAGCCGGGGTATAGCGCCGCGCCCGGCAGGCCGGCGACTTCCATCGCCAGCAGGTTGTGGCAGGCGGTGACGCCGGAGCCGCATTGGGAGATGGTGGCTTGCGGGGTGTCGATCAGGGTGGCGAATTCGGCCTGCAATTGGGCCGCCCACCGCGTCTACACAATTACTTCACCGGGTTCAGTAGAGCTGGCTTGCCCATCTCGACGAGTTGTGCGTTGGATTTTTCAAAATACAAACGCCAAAAGCTGGTGAGCGCCTGCATGGTTTGGGGGGCGCGATAGCGTTTGGATTTATTTGCATCATCAGACAACAGGCCAGCGCCAACCACGTAAATTCGCGCACCGCTAAAATCAGCTAACAGCTGGTTTTGCTCGACCAGCTTCATTTCATTGAGCGGCTCAATTCTTCGAACCGACTGGCCTTTGTTGCTATAAAAAGAAGAAACCGATGAGTTTTCCAGCATGTCGGACACAATGAGAACAACCTTGTTTTGCGCAGTCGATTGCCGCACTTTTGACGATATGTCCTTTATGCTGGCCAAAACATCGGACTTCGCAATGTCTGTTGACGTGTCATCAAAAGCGGTCCGCAGTGCGCCGCCCACTATGCGCGCCGCTTGCTGCGGTTGCCGCGCCATGCACTGATCGAATTTACCCAGCAACGGCTTGGAAACATCATTGCGCTGGGTGGCGTCCAATGCCGGACTCAGCTTGCCCGAGACCACCACTGCAGTGTATCGGCCTTGGGTGTAGGCAGAGAACGTCATGACGGTAAAGCCATGATTGGCGCTCAAAAACGGCTTGATATTGTCTGCCACCAGCTGTTTTAACTTTGGATCGAGCGGGGTAGTCTGATCGATCGCAATAAAAATTTCGGTTGCAATCGGTACCGGTTTCACCTGCAATTTTTGATCATAGCAGGATGAAATGGCATCGCTTTGGCTCGCCAATGCGGCAACGGGCAAGAACAAACCCAAAATGAACGCAGCGCGCTTCACAGCAAACTCTCCAGTTCGGCGTCGCGTTCGCGGCTTTTCTGATCGTTCTCTGCTTTTTTTGCTTTAAGGGCTGCACGCACTTGCTTATCCAAAGCTTCTGGGAGTGTATCTAATAAAGCTTTCTTGGCACCTTTGTCCGCCAGCGCGTCAAGTTGTTGCAGCACGCTGCCAATGTCAGGATGCTCGGTTTTGGCGTTTACGGTAGGAGCCGCTGCAGTCGCAGTTGCAGTTGATAGAGTGATAGGTTGATTATGAACGGCGTTGCCTGTGGCGTGCTGACGTTCATTATTCCGGTCCTTCGCCTCCTCTTCCCGGGCATCCTGCATGAAATCCCGAAAACTTTTTGTCGTGTATTGTGCATTCGTACCAGAACGAGAGTTTTTTTCCATCATTTTTTGCTGCAATGTTTCAAGCTTGCTTTGCGCAACATCTGCTATTTCCCGGTAGTGCTCCCGTACATCCGTATAGGTTGCATAACGGCCTGCGCCAATTGCGCGAAATGCATCTGAACTGTTCTTCCCCGCAAAACTCCATCGAAAACCGAAGATCACACCGAGTATCTGTAAGAACACAAATACGAACGCCAGCACGATGAATGTACCCCAGCCACCATGACGGTCGATATTGGCTTCGTCTTGCAACGCCTTGTCATCTGCTTGTTTATTCGCTTGACGATCTGCATCCGGCAAATTAGTGCTTTCGTTGGCAGACATGTCCAGACCACTTGATGCGATGTTTTCCGAAAGCGCTGCCTGCTCAGTTTGTCCGGTTACTTGCTGCTGCAACTGTTTTTCAAGCACCTGGCCACGAACATACGTAGCAAAAGCTGCGATGAATAGGACAAAGACGATGGTAGATATAAAGATGACGTAGCCTGAATGGGTTCCGACACGATTTGTAAGTTGTGCATAGGTCGGCTGATTGTCATCAGATGACTGTGGCCGTGCCAGCGGTATTGTCCCGGTTGTCAATTTAGGACTATCTTCGATGGATTCGCGCCGTTCGTTTTTGTCGTAGTTCCATTCGCGCCGTGCGTTTTTGATTTGCCCTGACTTGAATAGCTCATGGCCGGCGAAGTGGGTAAAAGCCACCAGGATGACCGAAATAAGAAAGGCAATGCCGTAGGCACCAGTCTGCTGCAAATTTTCGCTGGCGCCGGGCAATGTATATCCTGCCAATACGTAGCTGAACCCCATGGCCTCTACAAACACCATTGCGATCGTTAAAACCCAGATCCATCCCGGTGTTTCGCGGCGTCCGTTGTCTCCAGCTTTGGTCAGGTAAGTAATCTTTTCGTTGAAATCATGTTCATCCTGGATCCGAATGAATTTCTTGTAATCGCGACACAAAGTGCGCTCGGCCTTGTACCAGCCGGAGTTGGTCCCATCCATATTGCCATCCCCTGCCAGTCGTGCAATGCGCCCGATCAGCGGAAAACTATATGCGGTGTTGTGCCACCACCATTTTATTTTTTCCCATAGGGTAGCCATCACTGCAAGAGCAAGCATCACGCTCACGATGCTCCAGGCGGCCACAGGATAAGCTGCAAAAAATTCTTTCATGAGAACCTTTTAATTATTGAACAATGGTTGGCTTGAAGTCGGCAACGTAAGTTTTGCCGTCATGTGCGTATAGCAGTTTTCCGGCTTTGGCAGCTGTCACACCTTTGCTATTAAATAGTATGTCGACGCAACGCACACCGGCATTACCATTCAAAAACATCCGATATAACACCCCGTTACTGCCCAGATACGTGTTGACCTCTGGCGTGATGGACACGTCCGGCACCTGATTGCGTTGGACCGATGGTTTGTAGTTCTTGTAGACCTTGAATTCGGGCAGTCTGGTTAATGCCGCACCATTCTTGAGCACCGCCACCTTGTTGACGACAATCAGGTGCCCATTAACCTGGTCGGACCAGGTTTTTCCATACAGTCCCGGCAAATGTTCATTGGTCTGGTATACCTTGCCATCGCTTAATGCCTTAACTGCACCGCTTGCGCGAGGACGATCCTGTGTGCAGTCGCGCAGAACAGCCGACTCATCGGCGTATGCCGGGCTGATGATCGAGAACCAGGATTTTTCTTGTTCAATTTTGCCCAGATTGGCAACAGCCGTCGATTGCGTCAGAGGTGCCCCGCCAAAGTCGATCGTATCTACATTCGGCGACGCTTTATTTGTCGCAATTTTAATTGCAGCAGGGTGGGTTGCCGACTCTTGTATCGCAGCAGTTCTGGGCCGGGAAGCGGTTGCTGGCCTAGATGTTTTTTCTACTTTGGTCTGCGTAGCAACTACAACCTTGCTCGGTAATGCTTCCACTCCTCGGTAGTACTGGTATTTCGGCGCGCGTGCTTCCAGATATTTTTGGAGATTGGCGTCGCTGGCGAGTTCAATGATCTCGACGCGCCTGTTTTGCGCGCGTCCGGTTTCGGTATCGTTATCCACCATCGGGTAGCTTTCCCCCGCACCCTGGAAGTAAATGGAGCTCTTTGGCAGCCCTTGTTCTGCTAAAAACTGCGAGACAGCCTTGGCCCGACGCTCGGATAAATCAGCATTGAGCCGGGATGATCCGGTGTCGTCGGTATGCCCGACCAATAACAGTTTGCGTTGCGCGTTTTGCCGCAGGTAGTCTTGCCGGGCTTTTGGGTCGGCAATCCCCCGCGCGATTTTGTCGTTGTTGTAGCTCTGTGCAATCGCACCGAAGTACTCCTGTGCGCGTGAGGTGAGCTTGTCCGAATTTGCTTCAAAATGGCCGCCTGCTCCGGCTTGATCACGAATCGAGATGACCGTGCCGATTGCAGCTTTTTTCACTGCGTCGGCATTGCGGCTGTTCTTCAGGGCTGCATCATCAATGACCTGACCTTCGCCGTCGACCATTGCGAAAGACATGTCCAGCTGGTATTGCTGCGCCACTTTGGCCAGCGCACAGCGCCGTTGGTCCATATCGGCACCGATAAAGCCGCCAACAAGAGCGCCGAGCCCGGCACCGATAAATTTGCCGGCATTCTTGTCCATTTGATGCCCGAGCACTGCGCCCAGGACGGTGCCCGCCACAATTCCAATATTGCGCGCATTGTTTGCGCAGGGATCATTGCTGTTGAACGTCTCTTGAAAGGAGGGTTGACCCGTCCTCGGGTCGACTGCGCAACCATTGACAAGCAGGCTGCAGGCCAAGGCAATGGTAATTTTTGGCAGTGCGGATCGTACTTCTGGCTTGCGCATGAGATGGGTGAATCCTTAATGAATTGGGAGCGTAATGAGGGAGTCGGGCGTTAGCAGCTACACATCATATCCGAAAATTAATGCCAAAATGCAATTATTTATGGTGTGCAATACTATCGGATTTGGTCGAATGTGCTGCCTGCATTTATGCGTTGCGGGATCTGTCATGCTCGCTGATGGGAATAAGAGGGCGCGCAGAAAAGACGGGCATCTGCATGGAAAGATGCCCGGTATCAGCGGATCAGGAATTTACTGCAGGATAAAAGGAAGCGCTCGGATCAGGGCTTTCGCAGATCTTTGCAGTTTAATAAAATAACTGGAGTATGTGCATAAATGTATCATTTACCGCATATGAAACAAGCGGCAATAAAAAATACAACTATTAGTATGTCTATCCGCCAGTGGCCACCGGGCGCGCCGGATCGGCGCACCATTCGCTCCAGGAGCCGGGATACAGCGCCGCGCCCGGCAGGCCGGCGACTTCCATCGCCAGCAGGTTGTGGCAGGCGGTGACGCCGGAGCCGCATTGGGAGATGGTGGCTTGCGGGGTGTCGATCAGGGTGGCGAATTCGGCCTGCAATTGGGCCGCCGGCTTGAAGCTGCCATCGGCTTGCAGGTTGTCCTTGAAGAAGCGGTTTTTGGCGCCGGGAATATGGCCGCCGACCGCGTCCAGGGTTTCGTTTTCGCCGCGGTAGCGGTCCGGCGAACGGGCGTCCAGCACCGTGCGCGTTCCGCTGGCTAGATTGACCAGCACGGCGGCAACGTCCACGCTGGCGGTCAGAGCAGCGCGGGCTGCGAGCGTGCCGCGCCGCAGCGCTGGCGCAGTGGTGGTCAGCGGGTGGCCGGCCTGCAGCCAGGCCGGCAGGCCGCCGTCAAGCACTGCAACCGCATCGTGTCCGACCCAGCGCAGCATCCACCACAGCCGGGCCGCGAACATGCCGCCGCTGGCGTCGTAGGCGACTACTTGGGTGTCATTATCGATGCCCCAGTTGCGTAGCGTTTCCACGAATGCGTCGCGCTCCGGCAACGGGTGGCGGCCGTGAAATTGTCCATCGTGGCCGATCTTGGGGCCGGCCAGATCGTTATCAAGGTGCGCGAACTGCGCCTGCGGCAGATGGGCGGCGGCATAGGCGCTGCGCCCGGCTTCGGGATTGGCGAGGTCGTGGCGGCAATCCAGCACGACCCAGTTGTTGTCGGGTCGGGCTTGCGCCAGTTCGGCGGCGGTGATCAGGGTGGTGAATGCAGTAGTAAATGACATCAGGCGCTCCTGGGGGTGATGGTTTCCGGGTGGTTCGTAATGGTTTCTGCGTCTGCCGCCAAGGTAGCATTACGGGCATTGGCGGCATTGCGGGCGTTGTAATAAGTGGCGCTGATGCCGCTGATCAGGATCACCGCAATGCCCAGCCAGCTATTGAGCCCCAGCATATCGCCCCAGATCAGGATGCCCCAGATGCTGGAAAACACGATGCCGCTGTATTGCAGGTTGGCGGTGACTAGCGTATTGCCGAGTCGATAGGCGCGCGTCATGGCTACCTGGCCGAATGTGGCGCTGATGCCTACGCCCAGCAGCAGCACGAGCCCCTTGGCGCTATGCGTTTGCAGCAGCGCTGACGGACTCATGATGAGCGTGCCGCACAAGCCGGCGCACAGGCTGATCAGCGAAAAATAGAACACGACCCGGTATTCCGGTTCGCCCATCAATCCCAGTCGGCGCACCTGCAAATATGCCAGCGCCGAGAGCATGCCGGAGCCAAGTGCAAACAGGCTGCCAACCCACTGGTCGGCATGGATGGTGGGTTGCAGCAGCAGCGCCACGCCGGCAAAGCTGGCCGCAATCGCCGCCGCAAAGCCCCACTCCAGATGCGTCTTGCCGCGCCACCAGCCGATTGCAAACAGGATCACGGCAAGCCAGATCGGCGCGGTGTAATTGAGCGTGACCGCCATCGCCAGCGGCAGTACGCTGAACGAATAAAACCAGCACCAGAACGCGACCACCCCAACCGCGCCGCGCCACAGATGCTCGCGTCCGAACTGGGTGCGCAGCGTGCCGCCATTCAAGCGCACCAGCGCCAGCATGAACAGGACCCCGATCAAGCCGCGAAACATCACGATTTCAGAAGTCAAATACAAGTCTGACGCGAGCTTGACGCACAGGCCCATGATGGCGAACAGAAAAGTGGCGCACAGCATCCAGAGTGATTGCATAGGGTAGGGCCGGGAAGAGAGTGGGGTGGCGGCGCGAATTAAGCGAGATTCAGGTAAGAATCGTTTGCGCAAATCGCAAAGCCGATAGTGTAGCCGAGCGGCGGCTTGCGCTGTGGAACGCTTCCGCGGGCGAAAAGTATAAGCACCATTTCAATGGTAGCCGGCGACGGATGCGCAAACCAACGGCAGGATGCTAATCACCTGCTGCTGAACCGGCGCTTATCGCTTCATTCAGCTACAGTTCATGTTTGCGTTGTCATGCTTGTGCATATGATGAAAATATTTCGATTTCTCTTATTTAGCGTGCTGATCGCGCTCGCCTCCGGCGGCCTGCAGGCTGACGATCATGATGACGAGCGTGAAGAGCACGACCTGGCCCGCGCCGCCATGGCAGCCGGGCATATCAAACCTTTGGCCGAAATCCTGGACCAGGTCGAACAGCGCTATGTGGGCCGGGTGGTCAAGACCGAACTGGAGCGCTATGATGAAATTTGGGTCTACAAACTCAAGTTGCTGCCGGCGAATGGCCGCGTCTACAAACTGAAAATCAATGCGCAAACGGGCCGTATCATCGGCGCCAAGGGCCAGGTACAGGAGAAGCGCTGATGCGGGTGCTGATAGTCGAAGACAATATTGAAATCGCCCGGCAAATCAAGACCGTTTTGCTGGAACAGGGCTATGCGGTCGATCAGGCGGTGGACGGGCGCGAAGGCAAATTCCTGGGCGAATCGGAACCTTATGACGCGGTGATTTTGGATTTGGGCTTGCCGCAACTCGATGGCTTATCCGTGCTGCGCCAGTGGCGTCAGGATGGGCACACGATGCCGGTTTTGATTCTGACCGCGCGCGACGCCTGGACCGACAAGGTGGATGGTCTCAATGCCGGTGCCGACGATTATCTGGTCAAGCCATTTGTGATGGCCGAGCTGCTGGCGCGCATCAATGCGCTGGTGCGGCGCACCCAGGGCCGCGCCAGTGCGACGATTGTGGTCGGTGATTTGCAGTTGGATACCGTCACGCAAAGCGTCAGTCTGGCCGGATCGCCGGTGCGGCTGACCGCGATGGAATACGGCTTGCTGGCCTATTTGGCGCACCACGCCGGCCGCCCGATTTCGAAAACCGAACTGACCGAGCATCTGTATAGCCAGGATTTCGACCGCGACAGCAATACCCTGGAAGTGCTGGTGGCGCGCCTGCGCAAGAAGCTCGGCGACGACAAGATCGAAACCCTGCGCGGCCAGGGTTACCGGCTGGTGCTGCCGATTTCTAATGTTGCCTAATGTGGTCTAACACGTCGGCATCACAATGAAATCCATCACGCTGCGCCTCGCCATTCTGTCCGCGCTATGGGTGGTGCTGGGCTTGACGGTGGTCGGTTTATATGTGAACCAGGCCACCACGCGCCAGTTGCAAAACGCCGCCGACGCCCGGATATCCGCCCTGCATGACGCGGTCACCGCGAATGTCGAATTCGATGACAACGGCGTGATCCAGTTGCCGCACAGCTTGCCCACGCCCGAGTTCGATCAGCCGCTGTCCGGCGTCTACTGGCAAATCACTGCGGCCGGCAATCTGCTGCGTTCCAAATCCTTGTGGGACGAAATTCTGCCATCGCCGCAGCCCGGTAATAACAATAATGCCAATAACAGCGGCTCGCAGTGGAGCACCATCAAAGGCCCGCGCAATGAAGATGTGCGGCTGCTGGCTCGCGCCATCACGCTGCCGGATTTCAAGCAAACGGTGTGGGTGCAAGTCGCAGTGGGGCAGGAAAATACCGAACGCGAAATCGCCAGCCTGCGGCGCAGCCTGCTGTTTGGCCTGACTGCGCTCGGCGCGCTGCTGGTGGCCGGCGTATGCGTGATCGTGATCGCCGGGCTGCGCCCTTTGCGTCAGGCTAAAAATGCGCTGCACGCAATACGTCGCGGCCAGAACACACGATTGGCGCTCAACGCGCCGGATGAAATTGCGCCGTTGTTCGCTGAGATCAATGCGCTGGTGGCGGAGAATCATCAAGCCGTCGAGCGCGCCCGTTGCTACGTCGGCAATCTGGCGCATGCACTGAAGACGCCGCTCACGGTAGTCACCAATGCGCTCGCCAGCAGTACGCCGGACTTGGCGCTGGCGCAGCAGCAAATTGCGCTGCTGAATCGCACGGTGGCTTACCATCTGGCGCGCGCCCGCATCTCGGCCCGCAGCGCCGCGCACAGTGCGCAGACCGGCGCCACGCCGCTGGCGATTGCGCAGGAAGTTGCGGCCGCCCTGCGCCGGATTGCGCCGCAGATCGAGATTGTGGTCAAAGGCGATGCAGCGCTGCAAGCCGCAATCGATCGCCAGGACTTGATCGAACTGCTCGGCAATCTGATGGAAAACGCGATCAAATGGGCGCACTCGTTGTGTCTGGTCGATATCGGGTTATGTCCGCAGACCGATGCCGATGTCGATCCTAAAGCCCGGATCAGCATCCGGATACAGGATGACGGCCCCGGCATGCCGGACGAAGTCGCCAGCACGCTGGCGCGACAGCGCGGCGAACGCCTGGACGAAGCGCAAGTCGGCTTCGGCCTGGGTTTGGCAATCGTGGAAGAAATCGCGGTCCTGTACGGCGGCAGCCTTGCAATTGTGCCGAAAGGTGCGTTGGGCGGAGTGCGGGTCGATGTGACGCTGCCGGCGTTTGGTGCCGGCTGACGCAGTCTTGCGTTGAAATATATACACTATTATGTATTTTTCACGAGCCAATTGAATCATGCGGTAAATGCATGTTTTTTATGCATACTCCAGATCAAGCTGATGCGGGATGGGATTAATGGTGGGATCGGAGAGGCGGCCAGCGATGTTTCGCCGGCGGCTACCGGCCAAACCGGACGTTCTGCATAAACCAAGGTCGTTACATCTTGGCGAATCGCCTTCGGGTTTTGTTGCGTCACAATTCGTAACCGCATTGCCTATAAACAACCCGGAGGTGTTATGACGCGTCTTGCCAACCCAGACTTCGTCGAATGTGTCACTGCCAGTTTCGACAAGCAAAACGCGATGCATCTGATTCAGGCCACGTTGCCTGTTGTCGAACACGGGCGTACCGAAATCCATGTGCCGCACTGGGACGGCATAGAGCAGCAGCATGGCTTCGTGCATGGAGGTGTGGTGGGGATGATTGCTGATTCAGCTGCCGGTTTGCGGCAATGACCATGGTGCCTGCCAGTGCTTCGGTATTGACTGTCGAATACAAGATGAACCTTGTTGCACCTGCAGACGGCGAGAAGCTTATTGCGCGAGGACAGGTTATCCGCCCCGGTAGGACGCTGATTGTGACCAAGGCAGAGGTATTCGCCCTCAAAGATGGCAAGGAAACTCTTTGTGCCCTCATGCAGCAGACCATTATGGTCATGCACGGAAAGACAGAGAAGTAGTGTCCGCTTTGGGTCTTGGATTCAACCGGTCGATGCAACACACTAGAAACTGCATAAGCAAAAGGAGTGTTGCAGATGGCACAGAGACCTCGGATCTATTACACAGAAAGCCAGAAGGCATTGATGTGGGAGCGCTGGAAGAAAGGCGAATCCCTCCAACAGATTGCCCAGTTGTTCGACCGGAATCACGCATCGATCCAACGCATCCTGGCCGAGACAGGCGGCATAGGTCCTGCAGAGCGACGCCGTTCTCCATTGGCATTGACCCTGGCCGAGCGCGAAGAGATATCGCGTGCATTGGCTGCCAGTCACTCGATTCGCTCCATCGCTGCATTGCTCAAGCGGGCGCCATCAACGATTAGCCGTGAGATCAATCGTAATGGCGGCCAAGAAGACTATCGTGCAAGCCAGGCTGATCAAGCTGCCTGGGATCGAGCACATCGTCCCAAGGACTGTAAGCTGATAGACAATCCCACACTGGCACGTATTGTGGCTGGCAAACTACGATTGCAGTGGTCGCCAGAGCAGATTGCCGGATGGCTCAAGCACATGTATCCGGAGAACGATGACTATCAGGTGTCACATGAAACGATCTATCGCAGTCTCTTCATTCAGGCTCGCGGTGCTCTGAAGAAGGAATTATTGGAGCATCTGCGGCGTACGCGCGCCATGCGCCGGTCCCGCCATCACACGCAGAAGACAGTCAATCACGGACGAATCACCGACACGGTTTCGATTAGTGAACGTCCGGCCGCAGTGGAGGATCGAGCAGTACCGGGCCATTGGGAAGGTGATTTGCTGTTTGGGGACCGCAATAGCCAGATCGCAACCCTGGTTGAGCGCCATACCCGTTATGTGATGCTCGTGAAGGTCGCCAGCAAGGACACAGAAACAGTCATCAACGCATTGATTAAAAACGCTCGCCAGTTACCACAGGAGCTCTATCAATCGCTAACTTGGGATCGGGGTAAAGAGATGGCGGACCACAAGCGCTTTACGTTGGCGACCGACATCAGTGTTTATTTCTGTGATCCACATAGTCCCTGGCAGCGTGGCAGCAATGAGAATACGAACGGACTATTGAGGCAGTATTTCCCCAAGGGGATCGATATTTCGGATTACTCACAGGCGCAGCTAAATGCCGTGGCACGAAAATTAAACGAGCGTCCAAGGAAAACATTACACTACCAAACGCCGGCTGAACAATTCAGTCAATTTGTTGCATCGACCGGTTGAATCCAAGGTCGGTTCCTGACATTCAGTAGTGCAGAAACGACTTGATTCCATGGCCGTTTGCGCCTGTTACTCATTTACGTAGGAATCCTTACGGTTCCCCGGATGGGTCTCGAAATTCCTGGATCGCCGAGTTCCAGCTATCCTGACGTCACCTGCATGCAACTGCGCTCCAGTTCCACCAAGCAGCTCTGCGTTCCTTTGCACATGAAAGATGAAACGTGGAACGTGGAACGTCGCGTTCAGTGGGCTGTGCCATGAAAGGTTCACCTCAGAAGCTGAGCAGAGCTTCGGCACCCCGCTTAGTTAGTTGGCTATGGAGAGCCGCAACGTTTAAATGGCGTAGCCGAAGTCCTCATGGCGCGGGACGCGACGGCATCAGACGCCGCATTTGGCTACCCGCCACGTCACGAAAGCGCGGGCTGTGCAGGCAGATTCCGCCGACAAGACCCACGAAGCACCCGAGGACGGTATCGAAGAACCGTGCCTGGATGAGCGCGGAAGGCGAACCGTGTCCTAACGTGGCCGCTTCTCCCAGCAGGATTGTCAGGGGCGTGATGAAGATGACGGCAAAGGCATAGTGCCTCACCACCGTCAACTCGATCACGAAGGCCAGCGCCATCATCGTCAGGGAAATGCTCCATTTGTCCAGCGGGAGCAATAACAAGGCCCAGGACACCAGGAGCCCGATGCTGGTACCGATCACCCGGTGCAGTTGCTTGTTCCACACGGCGCGCAGCGATGCGCCCTGAATCACGGCCAGGCAACTGACCGGAACCCAGTAGGCATTCTGCAATTGCAGCAGCTGCGCCGCTGCCAGCGAAATGCCCACAAACACGCCGATCACCACCGAGTCGAACACCACGAAATCGAAGGTCGGTGGCGGCAATGGCGCCACTGGTTTTGGTGCCTGCTTCCGTAATATATAGACGCTATAGACCAACCCGATCAGGCAAGCGAGCAGACAGCCCATGGTGAGCAGCCCCACCATCAGCGGCAGCTGCAACAACTCCACCGGCGAATAGGCACCGATCGATGCGGCCATGATGAAAAACAGGCTGCCCGGCGGCCCTACGCCGTAAAAGCGGCAGACCATCGTCACCAGAATGGCGGTAAAGACCAGCACTGGCATCATGGCCGGCGCAAAAAAGTGGCTCATCAGCCCCAGCGCATAGCAGGCAGCCATGCCAAACGCGCAAGCCATTACCGATATCATGCGGTGATACAAAGGCGTGCTGGGCATATAGAGAAATACGAGCCCGCCGAGCGACGAAACCAGTCCGTAATCCAAGCGATTGAAATACGCACCGATCAGTAGCGGCAGCCCCGAAGCAAGCGCAGCAGCAAATGGCATCTGCCATAGCCGGTCGCTGGCGTGGATCGTCGTCAGATGACGCAGTTCTTCCCACATCAGCACTTGCAACTTCCTCCAACGGCTCAACCACGTCATTGATTTCCCTTTCTGTGATGTTTATTCTGTTCTCCGACCGAGAGAACAGTGAAACACGGCCATTTTACTTAGATACATGATTTGGCTGCTTTGGGTCGTGAGGGTTAGTTCGTGTTTCGTGTTATACGGAAGCTGCCTTTCGTGACCTGGCAAAACAGAATTTTGCTTGCGACGCCTTGAACGACAGCAACCGACAGAGCAGCGGCCGTTCAGAAATTCTCCGCACGAAACCTTGCTTGCCACACCAGCATTCCAAAGTCATCATTTTCCGATGTCCGGAATCGCTGCATTGCGGCCGTTGCCACCGTTGACACGGTCGCAGGTGAATGCCGGAGCCCGGCCCGGGCGCAAAGGGAAGAAAATGGCTGCGACGCTGGCGCCTTATTTGCCCAGCAGCGCCAGCGTATGGTTCCATTCCGCGGCCCATTCGTACAAAAAATCATGCGCATTGAAAGCTCTTTTCAGATGCGGCATTGGCACCCGGTACAGATCATTTAATCCCAGCGCCAGCGTGACCGGGTTCCACACCGCTTTGTTTTTTGCCTTTTTGGCGCTGCCTTTGACCCTTGCGCCATCATCGCCGAATAGACCGCCGCCACTTTCAAGGGCCTGTTCCAGATCCATTTTCACTAGGCTGGCAAATGCGATCAGCACCTGCTCCTTGTTGATGCCAGCCTGTGATTCCATTGCCGCCGCAATTTTGACCGGTTCGGGCTCGGCCTCGCGCTTGAGTTTGCTTGCCAAGCGCTCCAGATCCTTCTTCAGAAAACGCAACTCATGTAAAGCCCGTCGAAAGCCCGGCGGCTTGAGTTGGGTCGCTATCTTGTAGGCGTCTTTCGTGATCGTGATGAGCACATCCTCGCTTCCCGCTGCAAGCCGCTGGGTATCGCCTTCGAAAAAAATCGGCGCCGGATAGCCGCCGTTGGCGTCGCCGAACAGCGCAGGATAGTCGGCGTCATAGTCCAGCCAGACGTAGGGGGTCAAGCCGTTCTCTATCATGCGCGCCAATGCCCATGGCGTGCCGGTTTGCTGCGCAAGCCAGTCGCATGCCTGCGCCGTTGTTGCCCGAAAAGGTAGTTCGATGATCGTCATTATTTCTTTCTTTAACATGTCTGCCGGCGTTTGTATTTCAAATGCCTAGCCGCCCACCCGCTTCGCGCTATGGCCGTGCTTTTTAAGCGCGTCCATGACCAGCTCGCAATGGTCGCCCTGCACTTCAATCACGCCATCCTTGACCGTCCCGCCAGAACCGCAGGCCGTGCGCATCTGTTTGCCCAGCACGGCCAGCGCAACAGAATCGAGCGCTAGCCCTTTGATGAGGGTCACGCTCTTGCCGCCCCGGCCCTTGGTCTGGCGCGACACGCGCACCGCGCCATCGCCTGCCGGCGCGGCCTTGGCCCTGGCTTTGCAGGCGCACTCTGCGAGCGCAAGCCGGCATTCGGGACATGTGCGTCCGACATCGGTGGAATATACAAGGCCGCTTTTTGCGCTACGATTCATGAGTATGTGCTCTGGAATTTATGAAGTGTGTATCACCGCCAGATTAGCAGATGCTGCTGACAGCGCGCTGCTGAAGGTATTTGCGCAATTCATATACGCTATTGTGTATTTTTTGAAAGCTATTAAAATAATGCGGTAAATGCATGTTTTTTAAGCATACCCCATCAAATTCCCTGAATCACGGCAAAACACTCTGGGCACATCATGAACAAAATCCGTTTCGGCATCATCGGCGGCAGCGGCCTGTACAGCATGGCCGGCTTGCAGCAGGTGCAGGAAGTTCATATCGAAACCCCGTTCGGCGCGCCTTCCGACGCCATCGCCACCGGCCTGCTGGACGGCGTGCCGGTGGCGTTTCTGGCGCGGCATGGGCGCAATCATGCGCTGCTGCCGTCCGAAATCCCGTTTCGCGCCAATCTCTGGGCCATGAAGCAGCTCGGCGTCGATTACCTGCTGTCGGTGTCGGCCGTCGGTTCGCTGCAGGAGCATTTGACGCCACGCGATATGGTGCTGCCAGATCAGTTCATCGACATGACCAGGCAGCGCGCAGGCTCGTTTTTCGGCCAGGGCGCGGTGGCGCACATCAGCTTCGCGCAGCCGGTGTGCGCGACATTGTCCGATCTGGTGGCGCAAGCTTTTTTCGATTGCAAACTACCGGACGCCACGCTGCATCGCGGCGGCACCTATCTCTGCATCGAGGGGCCGGCGTTTTCGACTTATGCGGAGTCGCAGCTGTATCGTTCCTGGGGCGCAGCGGTGATCGGCATGACCAATATGCCGGAAGCGCGGCTGGCGCGGGAAGCCGAAATCGCCTACGCGACGCTGGCGCTGGTGACCGATTTCGATTGCTGGCATCAGAGTCATGCGGCAGTTACTGCCGAAATGGCGATCGGCAATTTGATGCATAACGCGCAGAACGCGCAAGCGGTGTTGCGCGCCTGCATCCGGCGGCTGGCCGCCGATCCGCCGCCATCGTTGGCGCATCAGGCGCTGGCGCAAGCGCTGGTGACGCCGCTGGCGGCGATGCCGGCCGCCACCCGCGAAAGGCTGGAGCCGTTGTTGCGCAAATACTTGTAATTGATGTTGCGCACTTTGATATCTGCGAAAAACACGATTACCGTAGGATGGGTGCAACCCATCTCTTTACGCAGTTCCAAGGCCGCACGAGCCGGAAGTAGGATGGGTGAAACCCATCATTAGCGTTGATAGCAACTGAAAAGTGATGGGTTTCACCCATCCTACGAAACTACGAAACTATTTTTATTCAACACAGAAAGCGCGACCATCATGCATAAAACTTTATTGTTGTTCATCTCTTCGGTTCTGTTGTCCGGCACTGCGCAAGCGCAGCAGATCGGCAGCGTCAATACCGAATTTAAACTGATGGGCTCGCACAAGCTGGTGGTGGAGGCATACGACGATCCCAAGGTGGAAGGCGTGGCCTGCTACGTTTCCAAGCCCGAGCGCGGCGGCGTGGCCGGCATGGTGGGCGTGGCGGAAGAAGTGTCGGATGTCTCGATTGCCTGTCGCCAGGTCGGCCCGATTCGCTTCAAGGAAACGCTGCCGCGCCAGGAAGATGCGTTTTCCGAGCGCCGTTCGCTGGTTTTCAAGACCTTGCACGTGGTGCGCATGGTCGACGCCGCACGCAATACGCTGGTGTACCTGACCTATTCCGACAAGCTGATCACGGGCAGCCCGAAGAATGCGGTGACTGCGGTGGCGGTGCCGCGCACGACAATCATTCCACTCAAGAAATAGCGGGTTTGCAGGGTTGATCGCGGTTCGCTGCGCGTTGAACGCGGGCGGTTTGCTCTAAAATAGCGGCTTATCTATTCATTCAGAGCTCGATTCGATCACTTATGTCCAAAAAACAGCCTTCCGCCAATCTTCCCGCTTCATTTGAAGACGCGATGGCAGAACTCGCGCAGCTGGTGGCGCAAATGGAGGCCGGCACCCTGCCGCTGGAAGCTTCCGTGGCCGCATATCAGCGCGGCTCGGAGCTGATCAAGTATTGCGCGGCGCAACTCGACAAGGTGGATAACCAGGTCAAGGTGCTGCAAGGCGAAATGCTGAAGCCCTTTGCTGCTGATACCGATACTGCGGGGGATGCCTAGATGGCGGACGCTAGCGAGGCAGCTATGAAACCCGCTGTGCAAGCTCCTATGCAACCTTTCAGTATATGGATGGCAGCAGTCCAGACGACGATGGAGCAGGCGCTGTCGTCCTTTTTGCCGCCTGAAGCTAGCGCGCCCGAAGTATTGCATCTGGCCATGCGCTACGCGGTGCTGGATGGCGGCAAGCGGGTGCGGCCCTTGCTGGCATTCGCTGCCGGCGAATTGTTCGCAGCCGGGCAACAGCAGTTGCAGCGCGCCGCCGCCGCCGTTGAAATGATCCACGCCTATTCGCTGGTGCATGACGACATGCCGTGCATGGACGACGATGCGCTGCGCCGCGGCAAGCCCACCGTGCATGTCAAATTCGGTCAGGCCACCGCCTTGCTGGCGGGCGACGCGCTGCAGGCGCAGGCATTTCTGGTGCTGGCTGAAGGTGCCGGCGACGCCAGTTGCAAGCTGGCGATGGTGCGTTTGTTGGCGCAGGCATCCGGTTCGCTGGGCATGTGCGGCGGCCAAGCCATCGACCTGGCCAGCGTCGGCCTGCATCTGTCACGGCATCAGCTGGAACAGATGCATCGCCTGAAAACCGGCGCCTTGCTGCGCGCAGCCGTGTTGCTCGGCGCGCTGTCGGGCAAGCTGCTCACAGTTGCAGAAGAGCAGGCGTTGGATCGCTATGCTGCCGCCATCGGGCTGGCGTTCCAGGTGGTCGACGACATTCTGGACGCCACTGCCGATTCGGCCACTTTGGGCAAAACTGCCGGCAAGGATGCGGCCGACAACAAGCCGACCTATGTCTCGATCCTGGGGCTGGACGCATCTTTGGTGTTGGCGGAACAATTACGGCAGGATGCGCATGCAGCAATCCTGCCTTTCGGGGACAAGGCACAGCGGTTACGCGAACTGGCGGACCTGATCGTGCAACGGAAAACCTAGTATGAACCTACTCAAACAGATAGACAGCCCCGCAGATTTGCGGAAATTGACGCGTGCGCAGCTCAGGCCTTTGGCCGATGAATTGCGTCATTTCATCATCGACTCGGTATCTAAAACCGGCGGCCATCTGTCGTCCAATCTCGGCACCGTCGAGTTGACGATTGCGCTGCATTACGCTTTCAATACGCCGGAAGATCGGATCGTCTGGGATGTCGGCCATCAAACCTACGCGCACAAAATCCTGACCGGGCGGCGCGACCGGATGCACTCGCTGCGTCAACTGAACGGGATTTCCGGCTTTCCGCGCCGCGACGAGAGCATTTACGACACTTTCGGCACCGCCCATTCGTCCACCTCGATTTCGGCCGCGCTCGGGATGGCGCTGGCGGCCCGCACCAAATGCGAAGGCCGGCATGCGATTGCGGTCATCGGCGACGGAGCGATGACTGCCGGCATGGTGTTCGAGGCGATGAACAACGCCGGCATCTACGACGACATCAACCTGCTGGTGGTCCTGAACGACAACGACATGTCGATCTCGCCGCCGGTCGGCGCGCTGAACCGCTATCTGGCGCGCCTGATGTCGGGCAAGTTTTATGCGGCCGCCCGGCAAGTCGGCAAGACCGTGCTGCCGGGGCCGATGCTGGAACTGGCCAAGCGTTTCGAGGAACACGCCAAAGGCATGATCATGCCGGCCACCATGTTCGAGGAATTCGGCTTCAATTACATCGGCCCGATCGACGGCCACGATCTGGACGCGCTGATCCCGACCCTGCAAAACTTGAAAAAACTGAAAGGGCCGCAGTTCCTGCATGTGGTCACCAAAAAAGGCCAGGGCTACAAGCTGGCCGAAGCCGATCCGGTGCTGTATCACGGGCCCGGCAAGTTCAATCCGGCGGAAGGCGTTAAACCGGCGGTTGCCGGCAAGCTGACTTATACGCAGGTGTTCGGCGACTGGCTGTGCGACATGGCGGCCGCGGACCAGCGCCTGGTCGGCATCACGCCGGCGATGCGCGAAGGCTCCGGCATGGTGCGCTTCGAGCAACTGTTTCCGAAACGCTATTACGATGTCGGCATCGCCGAGCAACATGGAGTAACTTTCGCCGCCGGCATGGCGTGCGAAGGCATGAAGCCGGTGCTGGCGATTTATTCGACCTTTTTGCAACGCGGTTACGACCAGCTGATTCACGATGTCGCGTTGCAAAACTTGAACGTGACTTTCGCGCTCGACCGGGCCGGCTTGGTCGGTGCCGACGGCGCTACTCACGCCGGAAATTACGATCTGGTCTATCTGCGCTGCATTCCGAACATGGTTGTAATGGCTGCGTCAAGCGAAAATGAGTGCCGTCAGATGCTCACCACCGCTTTCCAATATAATGGTCCGGCAGCAGTGCGCTATCCGCGCGGTGCCGGCATCGGCGCCGCAGTATCTCCGGCATTGGACACGATACCCCTCGGCAAAGGTGAAATCCAACGTACTGGAAAAAGCATTGCCATACTTGCATTCGGCAGCATGGTGGCGCCAAGCCTGCTAGCGGCCGAGGAGTTGGATGCAACCGTCGCCAATATGCGTTTCGTCAAGCCGCTCGATGCCGAACTGGTGCTGCAATTGGCTGCCAGCCACGATGCGTTGGTGACGATCGAAGAGGGCGCGATCATGGGCGGTGCCGGGTCTGCGGTGGCTGAAGCGCTGGCGGCTGCCGGCATTATCAAGCCGCTGCTGATGCTGGGTTTGCCGGACCGCTTCATCGACCACGGCGATAGCGCGCAACTGCTGACGTTGTGCGGCCTCGACGCGGATGGCATCAAGGCGTCGATCCAACAGCGTTTTGAACACATTTTGGAGCCGGCGGCGCAGCGCCAGCCAATCGCAATTAAATAATATCTAAGTGGAAGCGTGCAAGCTGCGCGCTTGCACGCCAACACATAAAGGTTTTTTTGATGAATACCCGTGATGATCCTATGACTAGCATTCCCGATGTCCAGAGCACGCCCGACACCCGGCACATTTCAATCCAGCGCGTCGGCGTCAAAGGCGTGCGTTATCCGGTGGCAGTCAAAACTTCGGCTGGGGTTCAGGCTACGGTCGGCAGCTGGAACATGTATGTGCATTTGTCGGAGCACCAAAAAGGCACGCACATGTCGCGCTTCATCGCCTTGCTCGAAGGACTGGATGCGGCGCAGCGCGGCGGGCTCGATCTGGCCATGTTCCGCGATCTGATGCAGCGCATGATGACCTTGCTGGAAGCCGATGCCGGCCGCATCGAACTGTCTTTTCCCTACTTCGTCAACAAGACCGCGCCTATTTCCGGCGTGCAAAGCTTGATGGACTACGAGGTCGGGTTCAGCGGCGAGATCAAGAACGGCGTCGCCGAAATATCACTGAAGGTATTGGTGCCAGTCACCAGCCTGTGCCCATGCTCGAAGAAAATCTCGGCCTACGGCGCCCACAACCAACGCTCGCACATCACCGTCAGCGCATTACTGGGAGGCGATCTGCAAGTCGATGACCTGATTGCCAAGGTGGAGGCGCAGGCTTCCTGCGAACTGTACGGCTTGCTCAAGCGCCCGGATGAAAAATACGTCACTGAACGCGCTTACGACAATCCGAAGTTCGTCGAAGACTTGGTGCGCGACGTTGCCGGCATGCTCAATCGGGAACAATCGGTGCTGGCCTATACGCTCGAAGCCGAGAATTTCGAATCGATCCACAACCATTCAGCGTATGCGTTGATCGAGCGCGACAAGCGGGTTTAAACCTGGTTTGAACGGATTTCACTGCAACAAAAAAGCGACCTCATGGTCGCTTTTTTGTTGCGTGCTTTTGTAATTATGCAGCCAGGTAGGGCGGGTGCAACCCGCCTAACGCTATGAAAGCCAGTACAGCGCGGGTTTCACCCGCCCTACCAAGCTGCGGGGTATTTTTGCACTCAGCAGGTTTCATATGCGGAGAATGGCATGTTATTCGCCATACTCCACAAATTACAAACTCTCCATCAGACCCGCGGCGGATTAGTCTCGCGCTCGAACGCGCGATGCCTGGCCAGCGCAGATTTGAACGCAACCAGCGCCTGCACCAGCGTTTCGCTCTTAGTGCCGATCAGCGCAGGGTCGGCGCTGCCGTCCGGCAAGGTAGCCGGAATTTCCGCTTTTTCCAATAGCACCGTGCCGCTGCCGATCACCAGCATCGGCTTGCCATGCCGGTATTGATCCCGCACGAAATCCAGCGCGTGGGCGTCCAGCGTCCAGGCTTTGGCCGCCGCCGCGCCATCCGGCACCACCACCGCGTCGTACAGCGCCGACGGCCCGGCTTCGAGCGAGATTTCGACGTCGAGGCTGCCGCCGTCGCTGGTCGCAACCTTGCCAAGCTGGCTGCCGACCAAACGCGGCACCGCGCCGTCGGCAAGCAGCGACGCGTAGATGGTTTGCACCATTGCGCCATCCACCCCTGCCGCCACCAGCACCGCAACGCGCCGGGTGCGGATGCCGATCTGGCCCGGGCGAAACAGCAGCGAAAGTGTCGGCGATAGCGCGTATTCGGGAATCGGCAAGTCGGACGCCAGCGGCATCGCGCTGGGTACTTCGATCCCCAGCCCTTGCGCCACGCCGGCGGCCAGCGCCGGATTCACGTTGACCAGCATCGACACCACGCGCTGGCGCACCGCCGGCGTTTGCACCCGCGTGAGCTCAAAACGGAATGCTGACGTAATGTGCGCTTGCTCGATGGGGCTCTGGCTATTCCAGAACAGCCGCGCTTGCGAATAGTGGTCGGCGAACAGTTCGGCCTTGCCGCGCACCTTGTCCGCCGCAATCGGTTGCGGAAAGCTGGTGAAACCCTGCATGCCGGCCTGGAACGGACAGCCGCCGCCGAGCGAATTCGGCTCGTAATTGGCACGGCCACGATGGATAGCTTGCCGATGCATGCCGTCGCGCTGATTGTTGAACACCGGCGCGAGCGGCGCGTTGATCGGAATTTCATGGAAATTCGCGCCGCCAAGACGACTGATCTGGGTGTCGATGTAAGAATGGATGCGGCCCTGCAGCAGCGGATCGTTGGTGAAGTCGATGCCCGGCACCACATGCGCGGTGCAAAACGCGACTTGCTCGGTCTCGGCGAAGAAATTATCGGGGTTGCGGTTCAGCGTCATTTTTCCGACCGGCATCACCGCGACCAATTCTTCCGGCACAATCTTGGTCGGATCGAGCACGTCAAAACTGAATTTTTCAGCCTCTGCCTCGGAAAAAATCTGCACTCCCAATTCCCACTCCGGATACGCGCCGGCCTCGATTGCCTCCCACAAATCGCGCCGGTGGTAATCGCCGTCGGCACCGGCGATTTTCACCGCTTCATCCCATGCCAGCGCATGCGTGCCGGCGATCGGGTTCCAGTGGAATTTGCAAAACACCGATGCGCCCTGCGCGTTCATCAGTCGGAACGTGTGCACACCAAAGCCTTGCATCATGCGCAAACTGCGCGGGATCGCACGGTCGGACATGATCCACAGCATCATGTGGGCCGTCTCCGGCATCAGGGACATGAAATCCCAAAACGTATCGTGGGCGCTGGACGCCTGCGGTATTGCGTTATGCGCTTCGGGTTTGACCGCGTGCACCAAGTCGGGAAATTTCATCGCGTCCTGGATAAAAAAGATCGGTATGTTATTGCCCACCAGATCCCAATTGCCTTCGTCGGTATAGAACTTGACCGCGAAACCGCGCACGTCGCGCACGGTATCGGCCGAGCCGCGCTCGCCGGCCACGGTGGAGAAACGCACGAACACCGGGGTGCGCTTGCCCGCCTCAGAAAATGGCGCGGCGCGAGTCAGGTCGCCGAGGTCTTTGTAGGATTCGAAATAGCCGTGGGCCGCCGAGCCGCGCGCATGTACTACGCGTTCGGGAATCCGCTCGTGGTCAAAATGGGTAATTTTCTCGCGCAGGATGAAGTCTTCCAGCGCGGTCGGCCCGCGCAGTCCGATCTTCAGCGAATTCTGGTTGTCGGCCACTGCCACGCCCTGATTGGTCGTCAGCATTTGGCCGCCGGCATCGACCCGCATCCGGTCCAGCGGCGCAGCGGCGGGATTGCTGCCGGTCAAAGGTTGCCCCGCGCCCACTTTCGGCGACGGGTTAATTTCAGTGGCGGTGGAAGCGGTGGCCGAATCCCTGGCCGGTTGGGCGTTTGCGCCCGGTTGCGGTGTACGCGCAGCATCGCCATATTCGCCGGACTTGGTGGGGTTGTATGGCATTTGCGCCGACAGCGCCTGCCCGGCCACGACCTTTTCCAGAAGTTGATTGGGTGCCGCTTCTTTGCTGCTCAGGCTGTCTGGCGGTTCGGCAGCAGAAGGGCCGGAGACTGTGCTCAAAATTGAACCGGCACCGGCGATCGACGGTGTCGAATTTTTGCGTTTAACCATGAGATATACCTCGCGAGAATGTAATCAATGCGTATTCAAGGGATGGGTAAGCCTTGCGAAAAAAAGTGCATCGGCTTGCGGGCTTGATCAAACGAGTTTTAAGTGAATAACGCGATTAAAATAATGATGGGAATCGGGATGCCGAGAAGCAATAACAGGATTGAGCGCATAGAGAAATCTCCTGAGTTGGGAACGATAGGTTTGCATGTCAGCTTTTAGCGGTCCGTACTGACTTGTACGCTGTCGCGCTGCTTGCCGCCAAAGGTCGCCATCACGCTAGCGAAAAAAGCGCCCAGTAACAATGCAACAAACATCCATAGCGCCGAGTACGCGGCGGCCTTGCGTGCCTTGTCGGCGGCGGCTTTTGCAGCAGCCTCGGCGTCGGCTTTTGCTTTACTCATGCGCGCATAAACGTCGTCGACCCGCTTGCTGGCATCCGACTGTGACAACCCGGTGCTGCGGGCAACCTGGCGCGCGAGATATTGTTTGTCGTCAGCGGCCAGAGTACCGGTGCCTGTGTGTAGATCGTTGACGAAAATTTTCACAATCTCGGCTCGTGCGGCTGCATTATCGGGCGCAGGCGTGGTCTGATCGGAGCGTAACAGCATGTCGGAAAAGTAGCCGACCGGACCGGTGCTACCATCGGACGTATTGCTGCCGGCGCTGGCCCCCACTGCTGCGGCTGTGGCCGTGCCCGCAGCGGAAAGGGTATCGATGGCGCCGCTGGCTATGGCGCGTACCGCACCCGCCAGGAAAATTGCCGTCACCAAAATTGCGACCGCCCATGCCAGCAAGCCATGCGCGGTATCGCGGAAATACACTTCATCGGTGTGAACACTAGCCCATTTGACCCGCAAGCGCCCGGCCAGATAACCGCCGATGCCAGCGGCCGCGAGCTGGCTGAACGCAAGCCAGAGGATAGTCGATTTGCCCATCGTCGCTGTGTTATACGACCAAGGCGAAACCGCCGACAAGCCAAGCCCAATTCCCAGGATGAGCAAGAGGAGTGACAGGGCGGCAGCCGCGGCCGCTCCGGCCAGCACAGCGCCCCATGACACTCCAGAACTGTTGCCGTCAAAACCAGCGCTTCGACTGTCGCTGCCCAGTGTATAAATGCCAGCAGCCGTGGATTGATCTTGCATGATTTCTCCTTTTATTTTTATCGTAAAACACGCTCCAGTTTGAAACCGCGCCCTCGAATCGGATATCAAGGCTAGCTTCGCCGGCTTGAAGGCCGGCGCTAATTAATTGCTGTAGGACTAATATCTAGGACCGCATTAAACCGGGCGTATTCAATTGCTTGCTTTCCAAATATATTGTGTATTTATTGCGCTATATTGATGCCGAACAAACATGGCACGATTCGATTTCGCGAAACGACGATAGTTCTGTTAGGCATCTTGATCGTTTCCTTGTTACAACGCATTATAAATTTTGAATGGAGTATGCATAAAAATTCATATTTATACGCATTGAAAATGCGTGTAATAAAATATACATTGCCCTGTATATGGTTAAATCAAGTCCGCAGCCGGACTACATCCTCTCAGGTTTGACTTGAATGATTACTGACTGATGTGGTTGCCTTAATTTGACTCCACCCCTGTTATTTCTCAAATACTCGCGCATCAATTTTCGGTAAAATTGCCTCATGTCAATTTTCCAAAGCATGAAGTTCCGCATCATCGCGCTCGGCGTATTGCTTGTCGTGGCCGGCGTCTTGGTGCGCATGTTGATTGCGCTGCCGTTTGCGCAGGAACTCGTGCGTGACTTGGTGGCCGCGCAGCACTTGTCGATTGCGTCTTATGTCGCGCGCGACATCGATCATAGTATCCAGACGCGCCGCGCGCTGATCGGCGAACTGGGTGCGGCGCTGCCGCTCGCGCTGTTGCAGCAGCCCGAGGATCTGGCGCTTTGGGTTCAGGAACGGCAGCGAATGAGCCCGTTGTTTAGCGGGTTGATGGTGCTGCGGCCGGATGGCAGCGGCCTGCTGGCGCAATATCCGGTGGTGGACGGGCGCGATAAGCTGGTTTTTTCAGATTCCGACTGGTTTCAGGCCGCGCTGGGCATCGACGCGCCGGTGATCAGCAAGCCGCAACGCGGACGCGTCGGCGGTGAGCCGATCTTGATCATGGCGGTAGCGGTGCGCGACGCCGACAAGCATGTGGTGGCGGTGCTGACGGGAGCGGCCGGGCTCAATATGCCCGGCTTTCTCGATCGCCTGCAAACAACCCGGCTCGGCGCAACGGGCGGATTCCTTTTGGTCTCACCGGCCGATAAACTGTTCGTCGGCGCCAGCGACCCGGTCATGGTGTTGACGCCGACCCCGGCCGCCGGCGTGAATCTGTTGCATGATCGGGCCATGGCCGGTTACCGCGGCACCGGCATTACCATCAATGCCAGGGGCATCGAAGAACTGGCGGCCATGGTGACGGTGCCCAGCACCGGATGGTTTGTGGTCGCACGCATGCCTACTGCGGAAGTGTTCCACCCGATTGCGGCGATGCGTGATTTTTTCCTGAAGAGTTCTGTGGTGATCATGGTCGGGATGATTGCGATATTGATGCTGCTGTTGCCCCGCATATTGCGCCCGCTCACGGATGCGGCAGGTTCGATGCGCGAAATGGCGGATGGCAAACGCCCGCTGGCGCCGCTGCCAGTCAAGCGTCAGGACGAGGTAGGCGATCTGGTGGCCGGATTTAATTATCTGGTGCGGCGGTTGCGCGAAAAGGAAATTTCGCTCAAGGCGAGCGAGGCGCGGCTGGAGTTTATGGCGCATCACGACGCGCTGACCGGTTTATACAACCGCGCGATGCTGGACGATCACCTGCAGCAAGCATTGGCGCGCGCCGAGCGCGACGGTTCGTATTTTGCGCTGCTGTTTTGCGATCTCGATAATTTCAAGCCGATCAACGATCAATTTGGACATGCGGCCGGCGATGCTGTTCTGCGTCGGGTCGCCGCGTGCTTATTGGACGGACGCCGGAAAATCGATACTGTGGCGCGTCTTGGCGGCGACGAATTTGTCGTCCTGTTGTCTGATCTCGGCGAGGCGCGCGACACGGCGATTAACGTCGCGCAGCAATTGCTGGCGGCGATCGGCAGACCTTTTGTCATAGAAGGCCAGACATTGGCGCTCGGCGCCTCGATTGGTATTGCGCTGTATTCCGGCGCCAGCGTCTCGCCTTCGCAATTGTTGTCGCAGGCCGATATCGCGATGTACCAAGCCAAACGGGCGGGGAAGCATGGATTTTGCATTTTCGACGAGGGCTTGGAAGCCTTAAACGTTGAGGCCGCTTAAGACGCCGTTAGTCGTTTTTTTATTATATAGAACTTTTAATTTTATTAGGAGTATGCATAAAAATACATGTTTTTACGCACGTACAATATGCATTATATAAATATACATTGTCATGTATGTGGTAGTAGTACAGACCTGTCGTGCCTGCAAACCGATGCGGCGATGTACCAAGCCAAGAATGCCGGGCGCAATTTGGTTCGGTTTTATGATTCGAAGGCATGCGTGACCGACTAGGAAGCGAAACCCGTGATCCGATCATCGTGATCGTCAATGGCGGCAGTGGGGCGGAGCCGGGCTTTCACAATCTGCCGCTACCGGCCAAGACAAGTCATTCACGAAGTTTTCCTAAAGCGGCCGAACGATCAGCTAAGATATCCGTTTTGACCTACCAAAATCGCATGTCCAAACATGCAGGGAGCGTTTGCATGACCATCTCCATATGGATGTCGGCATTCTCGTTGCTATTTTCGAGTATCGCTGTCTACTTCACCTTCAAAAAAGATGCTCATCGTATTCGGGTTAAGCAGAAAACGATTCATGCCCGATGGTTTGACGCAATATCCATCAACAACGACAGTTCATTCCCGGTAAAACTATCCGCTGTAGGGCATATAAATGTGGACGGAAAAATTACCTGGCTGAAGGGATTTGCCGATGCCGCGACAAATCAATTCATTACAATGCCCGCATTAATTGAGGGGCGCTCTACTTTATTTGGAATGGTCACACATAACATTCACACCTTCCCCAACGGAAAAATCTATGGCTTTTGTGTGCAGCTTTCCTGTGGGAGGACTTCTGTTGTTGTCCGAAATTTGCCGAGAGGTATGGCTTTTGCATTGAAACTTAGGGCATTAAGTTCATGGATGACATCAGGAAAATGGGGATTTCCGATGAACGATATGCAATATCATCCTTATCTGCCGAGCTAGCATATCCGGCATGCCCCTCGATGATCATGGCGATTGGTAAAAGCATCTCCGATAGGAGTCGAAGGCTGCTGATTTTAAATATAAAATTGAACGTCCGCTTTTTCTAACGCTGGTAGACCGCTTCGGGTCGAACCCAGACATTTCGCGAATGACTCAGCTGGCTGTTAATAACATCCCCTAGCCGAATCTTGAGAACAGATACCTGACAGTAGGTTGGTCACCGATTCCGATTATGCGCTGGCCAATTTCCAGCCAAAAAACCAGTCCCCAATCGGTGCATATCTCATTGGTCCGCTTCACTGCGCGCCGCGCTGCCGCCGGCCTCAGACGGCAGCGCGGCGGCGTCGCGGGCGAACATCTCTTCCAGCTCCTGCCGCCCCTGCTTGGCCAGCGAGATCATCTGATTCTGGTCCTGGTAATGCGGATATACCGCATGCAGCGACTTGATATTATGGTCCCGGAATTGCTGCACTACCTGGCCAACCCGCTCGCTGCCAAAACCCAGTTCCTGCAGCGCCTTGCCGCCCAGTTGCAGCGCGGCTTCGAAGGTTTCGCGCTCCAGCAGCGTCACGCCGCGATCCATCAGATCGTAGTAATGACTGACGTTGCGCGCCCGCGCCAGGATTTTCAGGTGCGGGAAATGCCGCTTGACCGCGTCCACCAGCGCCAGGCTGTCCGCCACATCGTCGATCGCGACCACGATCATCCGGGCGGTTTCGGCGCCGGCAGCGCGCAGCAGATCGCTGCGGGTGGCGTCGCCGTAGAACACCTTGAAGCCGAATTTGCGCACCAGATCGACCTGGTCCGGATCGTGGTCCAGCACGGTGGCGCGGATGCGGTTGGCCAGCAGCAGGCGGCCGATGATCTGGCCGAAGCGGCCGAAGCCGGCGATGATGACCGGGTTGTCTTGCGGTTCGATCCGGTCGTCAGGGCGCTGCTCCAGTTTGCGCAAGCGCGGTGCGATCAGCTGGTCATACAGCAGCAGCAACAGCGGCGTGGCCACCATCGACAACGCCACCACGACCAGCAGCAGCGAGGCGATTGGCGCGGTGAATACGCGGGCGGCGGCTGCGGCGCCAAACACCACGAACGCGAATTCGCCGCCTTGCGCCAATAGAAAAGCGAACAAGACTTGCTGCCCGCGCGCAATCCCGAAGCGCCGGCCGAGCAAGTACAGCACTGCGCTCTTGAGCGCCAGAAAGCCCAGTACCAGGCTGCCGACCAGCAATGGCCGCTCCAGCAGCACGCCGACATCGACCGCCATCCCGACCGCAATGAAGAACAGGCCGAGCAGCAAGCCCTTGAACGGTTCGAGGTCGGTTTCCAGCGCGTGCCGGTATTCGGAATCGGCCAGCAGCACGCCGGCCAGGAAGGTGCCGAGCGCCATTGACATGCCGACCCATTGCATCAAAGCGCCGATCGCAATCACCAGTAGCAGCGCGAATGCGGTGAATATCTCGCGCATGCCGGTGTTGGCAATGATGCGCAGCAGCGGACGCAGCAGGTAACGCCCGCACAGGACCAGGAGCGCAATCACCGCTGCTAGTTTCAACGCAACCAGCAAGCCCGAACCCTGGCCGGCAACCGGCGCCGCCCCGATCAATGGAATCAAGGCGATCATCGGAATCGCCGCGATGTCTTGAAACAGCAGGATCGAGAACCCGGCCGAACCGGCCGGAGTCGCCTTCAGGTTGCGTTCCTCCAGCGTCGCCAGCGCAATCGCGGTCGACGACAGCGACAAGCCGAGTGCTGCGATCAGCGCCGTTTTCCAATCAGCGCCGAGCGCCAGCGCGGCGGCGAACAAGGCTGCAGTACAGGCGCCGACTTGTAACCCGCCCCAGCCGAAGATTGGCTGGCGCAGCGACCACAGCCGCTTCGGCTCAAGTTCGAGCCCGATCAGAAACAGCAGCATGACCACGCCGAATTCGGAAAAATGCAGCATGGCTTCGACCCCCGCGATCAGGCCCAAGCCCCATGGTCCGATTGCCATTCCGGCCAGCAGATAGCCGAGCACCGCGCCCAGCCCCAGGCGTTTCGCCAGCGGTACTGCCAGCACGGCGGCGCCCAGATAGATCAGCGCATTCGATAGCAGGTCGTGTTCCATCGCGGGTTCCGATCAGGGAAGAGCACGGGAATACTGTATATGGCAGTAGTGCAGGCACGGAGGCCTGCACTACTTAAACTCAGATAGTGCGATCCCGTTCCTTTTCCCAGATCACGTCGCTGCCGCCGGCAAAGCGGTTCAGCACGCGTGACAGCACGAACAGCAGATCGGACAAACGGTTCGTATATTGGCGCGGCGCATCGTTAATTTTCTCGGTTTTGCCCAGGCTGACGATGGTGCGTTCGGCGCGGCGGCAGATGGTGCGGCAGACGTGCGCCTGCGCTGCGGCGCGTGAGCCGCCGGGCAGGATGAAGTCGCGCAGCGGCGTCAGATCGGCGTTGTATTTCTCCAGCAGGTGATCGAGCCGGGTGACTTGCACCGGCGTGATCATCGTATAGCCGGGGATGCAGAGTTCGCCGCCCAGGTCGAACAGGTCGTGCTGAATCGACAGCAATTCCTCGCGCAATGCGTCGGGCAGCGGTTCGCACAGCAGCACGCCGAGCTGCGAGTTGAGTTCGTCCACATCGCCCATTGCGGCAATCCGCAGGCTGTCCTTGTCGATGCGGCTGCCGTCGCCTAAGCCGGTGGTGCCCTTGTCGCCGGTGCGTGTTGCTATCTTGGAAAGCCGATTGCCCATGATGTCGATTCTGGTTGGTGGAAAAGGAGTTCAAGAATACGTCAATTCGCGCCTTTCGGTGCCAGACCCGACGTTGTAAATATGCGCCGGGCGGTGCTGCGGAGTAAAATCAGGCACTTATTTGGAGACCAAAATGAACCACATAGAGCAGTTACAGGCAACCGAAAAAACTTTATCGTCCGACTTGCCGGCAGCCTTTGCATCAGCGCTTGCGGCACTTTTCGGTGCACGTTTTTCGGTGGCGCAGGCGGTGCGCGCGCATCATGGCCGCGACGAATCCTCGTATGATCCGATGCTGCCGGACGCGGTGGTTTTTGCCCGCAGCACCGAGGAAGTCGCCGCCGCAGTGCGCCTGTGCGGCGCGCATCAAGTGCCGGTGATTGCCTACGGCACCGGCACCTCGCTGGAAGGGCACATCCTGGCAGTGCAGGGCGGGCTGACGATTGACCTGTCGCAGATGGACGCGGTGATTGCGGTGCATGCGGAGGATTTGACCGCCACCGTGCAGGCCGGCGTGACCCGCAAGCAATTGAATCTGGCGCTCAAGGATTTCGGCCTGTTTTTCCCGATCGATCCGGGCGCCGATGCCTCGCTGGGCGGGATGGCGGCGACCCGCGCCTCCGGCACCAATGCGGTGCGGTACGGCACCATGCGCGAGAACACGCTGAAGCTGACGGTCGTCACCGCCGACGGCAGCGTCATCCAGACCGGCACCCGCGCCAAAAAATCTTCGGCCGGCTATGACTTGACGCGCCTGTTTGTCGGCAGCGAAGGCACGCTGGGCGTGATCACCGAAGTGACGGTGCGCCTGTATCCGCTGCCGGAATCGATTTCGGCGGCGGTCTGTTCCTTCCCCAGCGTGGCCGACGCGGTCAACACCGTGATCGAAACCATCCAGATGGGCGTGCCGGTGGCGCGGGTCGAATTCCTGGATGAAAACAGCGTCAAGGCGATCAACGCCCACGACAAACTGGAGTTGCCGGTCAAGCCGCTGCTGCTGTTCGAATTTCACGGCAGCGAGCACGGCGTGCAAGAGCAGGCGCAGCGGGTGCAGGAAATCGCGGCCGAACACGGCGCCAGCGGATTCGAATGGGCGACCCGGCCGGAAGACCGCACCCGGCTCTGGACAGCGCGTCACAATGCCTATTTCGCCCTGCTGCAAATGCGCCCCGGCTGGCGCGCCATCACCACCGATTGCTGCGTGCCGATTTCACGTTTGGCCGAGTGCATTCTGGCCACCCAGGCCGACTGCGAAGCCAGCGGCATCCCGCATTCGATCATCGGCCATGTCGGCGACGGCAACTTCCATGTGCTGTTGCTGGTCGACCCGGCCGATGCCGTCGCTATTGCAGAAGCCGAAAGCGTCAATGCGCGCATGGTCACGCGCGCCATCGAGATGGACGGCACTTGCACCGGCGAGCATGGCGTCGGACTACACAAGATGGACTTTCTGGTGCAGGAGCATGGCGCGGCAGCGATCGATACCATGCGCCTGATCAAGCATGCGCTAGACCCGCACAACCTCATGAACCCTGGAAAAATCATCAGATGGCAACCCGCGCACTAACCCGGCTCCCCCCTGTGCATGCGTTGTCGGCATTCGAATCGGCGGCGCGCTATAACTCGTTTGCGCTGGCCGCCGTAGAGTTGTGCATCACGCCCTCGGCGCTGTCGCACCGGATCCGGTTGCTGGAAGATTACACCGGCGAGCGGCTGTTCAATCGCGATGGCCGGGCCGTCAGCCTGTCCGAATTCGGCCGCCGTTATCTGGATGTGGTGCGGGTGGCGCTGCGCACCCTGACCGATTTTCCGCTGCCGCACAAAAAGGCCATTTCCCAGCCCAAAGTCAAAATCACGGTGCCGCCGACCTTCGCCCGCTGCTTTCTGATCCCGCGGCTGGAAGAGTTCGTGCGCGCGCATCCGGAGATCATTCTGGAAGCCTTTCTGTCGGTGCCGCTGTATGACCTGAGCCTGTCCGAAGCCGATCTGGAAGTGCGCTTCGGCACCGGCGAATACCAGAGCCAAGTGGCTGAAAAATTGTTCGAGGAAGCGGTGTTCGCGGTAGCCAGCCCGCGCTATCTGGAGCAGATCGGCGGCCTCGCCGCTCCGGCCGACCTCAAGCGCGCAACCTTGCTGCGCTCGCCGCTGGAGCCGTGGCAACCGTGGTTCGAAGCGGCCGGGCTGGACTGGCCGGAGCCGACCACCGGCTTTCGGGTCGACGACCTGGGTTTGCTGCTGGAAGCAGCCCGGCACGGCAACGGCGTGGCGCTCACGCGCAAGCATTTCGCCCAGAACGCGATCGCTACCGGCGAAGTGGTGCCAATTTTCGACGTGCATCTGCACACGCCGCCGCACGCGTATTACCTGGTCTACGAGCAGCAAGTGCTGGAGCGTCCCGAAGTGGCCACCTTCATCGCCTGGCTGACTGCGACTTTCAAGCATATAAAATAATTGTACTTGGCTGGGTATATCAATAAACAATGTATTTTCCGCATGTATTTATTGCGCATGCTATTCATACCCCGGTTTTAATGATTAATGCCGTAGGATGGGTGAAAATATTTCACGCCACATAAAAACGCTTTTTTGGCACAATCCCGCTTGCAATGCTTTTACCCATAGCGTCACCAAAAGTAAAAAATGGTTTGTGCATTGCTGCTATTTGTGACTGAAACAGCGGTGATAAGGTGTCACTCCGTTTTACCTATCTTATCCGCCTCACCCGTATTAGGACTCGCCCATGAATGCGCCTACAGAACCGACTTTTATGCCGGAGCGGCAACGCGAGGTGGTGGCTGCCTTGCGCGCGCTGCTGCCGGCCGATTGCATCCTCTTTAACGAGGAAGATACCCGGCCCTACGAATGCGACGGGCTGGCTGCGTATCGCCGCCTGCCGATGGTGGTGCTGCTGCCGCAAAACGAGGCGCAAGTGGTGGCGATCATGCAAACCTGCCGCGAGCTGGCGGTACCGATCGTGCCGCGCGGCGCCGGCACCGGCTTGTCCGGCGGCGCGATGCCGATTGCCGACGGCGTGGTGCTGTCGCTGGTCAAGCTCAACCGCATCGTCGCGCTCGATCCGGCGTCGCGTACCGCGGTGGTGCAGCCGGGCGTGCGCAATCTGGCGATTTCCGACGCCGCCGCCCAGCACGGCTTGTATTACGCGCCCGATCCGTCATCGCAAATCGCCTGCACCATCGGCGGCAACGTGGCCGAAAATTCCGGCGGCGTGCATTGCCTGAAATACGGCCTGACCGTCCACAACGTGATGCGGGTGCGGGCTGTCACCATCGACGGCGACATCATCGAACTCGGCAACGGCGCGCTGGATGCGTCCGGGCTGGATTTGCTGGCGGTGTTCATCGGCTCCGAAGGGATGCTGGGAATCGTCACCGAGGTGACGGTGAAACTGATCCCGAAACCGCACACCGCGCGCGTCATCATGGCGTCGTTCGACGATGTGGTGCGTTGCGGCAACGCAGTCGCCAACGTGATTGCCGCCGGCGTGATCCCGGCCGGGCTGGAGATGATGGACAAGACCTCAACCCGGATGGTGGAGCCGTTCGTCAAGGCCGGTTACGACATCGACGCCGAAGCGATTTTGCTGTGCGAGTCGGACGGCACCATCGAAGAGGTGGAAGAAGACATTGCGCGCATGAGCGCGGTGCTCAAGGAGTGCGGCGCGACCGCGATCACGGTGTCGCAAAACGAGGCCGAACGGATGCGCTTCTGGTCCGGCCGCAAGAACGCGTTTCCCGCCGCCGGCCGGATTTCGCCCGATTACTATTGCATGGACGGCACCATCCCACGCAAGAATCTGGCCCAGGTATTGCTCGGCATTTCGCAGATGGAAATCAAGTACGGCCTGCGCTGCGCCAACGTATTTCATGCCGGCGACGGCAACTTGCACCCGCTGATTTTGTTCGATGCCAATCTGGAAGGCGAGTTCGACCGCGCCGAACGCTTCGGTGCAGAAATTTTGGCGCTGTGCGTCGAAGTCGGCGGCACCATTACCGGCGAGCATGGCGTCGGCATCGAGAAGATCGGTTCGATGTGCGTGCAGTTTACCGCGCTCGAAATCGCCGCCTTCATCGCCGTCAAGCGCGCTTTCGATCCGGCCTTTCTGCTCAACCCCGACAAGGCGATCCCGACCCTGCAGCGCTGCGCCGAATACGGAAAAATGCGGGTTTCCGGCGGCCAGCTGAAGTTTGCGGATTTGCCGCGTTTTTAAGTTTAATGAATCGATCGGGTAAATGATGGAGCAAGTGTTACAGCATTTCAAACAGCAAGTGCATAGCGCAACTGCTGACAAGACCGCGCTGCGCATTCATGGCGGTGGCAGCAAAGACTGGTACGGCCAAACATTGGCCGGTGCGCCGCTCGATACCCGCGCTTATCGCGGCATCGTCGCTTACGATCCGACCGAACTGGTGATCACCGCCCGCTGCGGCACGCCGCTGGCGGAAATCGAGGCGGCGCTGGCAGCCGAGAGTCAGATGCTGGCGTTCGAGCCGCCGCATTTCGGCGACGGTGCCACCATCGGCGGCGTGTTCGCCAGCGGCCTGTCCGGCCCACGTCGTCCTGCCGCCGGCGCGCTGCGCGATTTCGCGCTGGGCGCAACGCTGCTGGATGGAAGCGGCGAAGTCTTGCGTTTCGGCGGCCAGGTGATGAAGAACGTGGCCGGCTACGATGTCTCGCGGCTGCTGGCCGGATCGATGGGAACGCTGGGCCTGATCCTGCAAGTGTCGTTCAAGGTATTGCCGAAACCGTTCGCCGAAGCCACCTTGCGCTTCGAGCTGGAGCAGGCGCAGGCGATCACGCAACTCAATGCCTGGGCCGGCCAGCCGTTGCCGATTTCGGCCAGCGCCTGGCATGACGGCGTGCTGATCCTGCGCCTGTCGGGCGCGCAAGCGGCGGTGTCTGCCGCGCAGAGCAAGTTGGGCGGCGAGCCAGTGCGGGATGAGGATGCCGAACAGTTCTGGGTTCCGTTGCGCGAACAGAGCAACGGCTTCTTTGACGATTTTGATGACGATGCTGAACAAGCGGTTTTGTGGCGCTTGTCGGTGCCGGGCATGACGGCGCCGCTGCTGGAAGAATATGCGCAATTGATCGAATGGGGCGGCGCACAGCGTTGGCTGAAGACCGATTCCAGCGCAGCCGCTGCAGCCATCGTGCGCGCCGCGGCGTTTCAGGCCGGCGGCCACGCGACCCTGTTTCGCGGCGGCGACAAGTCGGTTGGCGTGTTCCAGCCGCTGGCCCCGGCCATCGACCGGATACACCGCAACCTGAAAACCGCATTCGACCCGGACGCAGTTTTCAATCCGGGCCGGATGTTCGCGCATCTGTAGGACACATCATGCAAACCAATCTCGCCGACTTCATCAAAAACACCCGCGAAGGCCAGGAGGCCGATGCAATTTTACGCAGCTGCGTCCACTGCGGTTTCTGCACCGCGACTTGCCCGACCTACCTGCTGCTGGGCGACGAGCTCGACGGGCCGCGCGGTCGCATCTATCTGATGAAGCAAGTGTTGGAAGGCAAGCAGGCCAGCGCCAAGACGCAGTCGCATCTGGACCGCTGCCTGACCTGCCGCAATTGCGAAACCACTTGTCCGTCCGGCGTGCAATACGGCCGCCTGATCGATATCGGGCGCAAGATCGTCGATGACCAGGTGCCGCGTCCGCTGTCGCAACGCTTGCTGCGCACCGCGCTGAAAGAAGTGTTGCCGCGCCGCTGGCTGTTCACGCCGGCGCTGAAGGCCGGTCAATTGCTGCGGCCGTTGTTGCCGAAGGCGCTAAAAAACAAAATTCCCGTTGCGCATCCAGCCGGGAGTTGGCCGACGACAATACATGCACGCAAAATGCTGCTGCTGGACGGCTGCGTGCAACCGGCGATGTCGCCCAACATCAACGCCGCCACCGCCCGCGTGTTCGATGCGCTCGGGGTGCAATTGATAGTGGCGCCCAAAGCCGGCTGCTGCGGCGCGATTCGCTTCCATCTGAACGATCAGGCCGGTGGCCTGGACGACATGCGGCGCAACATCGATGCCTGGTGGCCGCTGGTGGAGGCCGGCGCGGAAGCGATCGTGATGACGGCTTCCGGCTGCGGCGTGACGGTCAAGGATTACGGCGACTTGCTGGCAGCCGACCCGGCCTATGCAGAAAAGGCACAACGGATTTCGGCATTGACCCGGGACGTGAGTGAAATCCTGCCCGATTTCGAAGCAGCATTGCTGCAAAAGCTGGATGGCAAGATCAACAAACGGGTTGCCTATCATCCGCCCTGCACGCTGCAACACGGCCAGCAAATTCGCGGCAAGGTCGAGGGCGTGTTGCGCGCGGCCGGCGTCGATGTCACGCTGTGCGCCGACAGCCACCTGTGCTGCGGCTCGGCCGGCACTTATTCGGTGTTGCAACCGGCGCTGTCGTATCAATTGCGCGACAACAAGCTGGCCAATCTGCAGGCCAGCGCGCCGGAGCTGATCGTCTCGGGCAACATCGGCTGCATCACACACCTGCAGTCGGGCACCGCGACGCCGGTGCGGCACTGGATCGAGTTGATCGATAGCGCATTGGGTAACTGACACGACATCAGTAGGTCGGGTTAGCGGCTTCATCGCGTAACCCGACGATGCATACGCAAAATTAAGTAGTGCAAGCCTCCGGGAGCATCCGCCATGATCAATACCTGCGCCACCTTGCTGGTTTTTCAAACTCTCGGGGAGGGGCTGGCTTATGCGTTGTCGCTGCCGGTGCCCGGGCCTGTCATCGGCATGGTGCTGCTGTTTGTGTATCTGGTGTTTAAACGCGATGCAATTCACGATTTGGCACCGACCTCGCTTGCTCTGCTGCGCCACTTGTCTTTGCTGTTCGTGCCGGCCGGCGTCGGGATCATGGTGCATTTCCAGCGGGTTGCTGCCGAGTGGCTGCCGATTGTCGCGGCGCTGCTGGCCAGCACCGTGGTGTCGATCGTGGTCACCGCTGCAGTCGTCAAGGGTTTGCAGAAATGACGCCGAAGCTGGATGCGATCTGGGTGTATCTGGCAGCCTCGCCATTGCTGTGGCTGACGGCGACCCTGCTGGCTTACCAGATCGCGTTTGCGATTTATACCCGGGCCAAGTTCAATCCGCTGGCCAATCCGGTGGCAATCGCGGTGGCCTTGATCGTACTGGTCCTGACTTCGACCGGGACGTCCTACAAAACCTATTTTGATGGCGCGCAGTTCGTGCATTTTCTGCTGGGGCCGGTCACGGTGGCGCTGGCGATTCCGCTGTACCAGCAGATCGCAAAGCTCAAGCGCGACTGGTTCGCATTGCTGGTGGGGTCTATTGTCGGCTCGGCTGCGGCTATTGCCACTGCAATGGCGGTCGCCAAGTGGCTGGGCGCATCGACGGCGACCATTCTTTCGATTGCGCCGAAGTCGGTGACGATGTCGATTGCGATGGGAGTCGCGGAAAAAATCGGCGGCCTGCCGTCGCTCACCGCGGTGCTGGTGATGGTGACCGGCGTGCTCGGCGCGGTCATGGCGCGCGGCATCCTGAGCCTGATGAAGATTACCGACGCCAGCACCTGCGGCTTTGCGCTCGGCGTCACCGCGCACGGCATCGGCACCGCAAGGGCATTTCAGGTCAGCGAGCAAATGGGCGCTTTTGCCGGCTTGGCGATGGGGCTGTCGGGACTATTGACGGCCCTGTTCTTGCCGCTGGTGTTGAAATTGCTGGGGATAATATAGTGGCTTTTGTAGGTCGGGTTACGCGATGAAGCCGCTAACCCGACCTACGATGCTGCGCAACTAGACAATTCCCATGTGCTCGGTGCCGGCATTGAGGTCGCGGTTCTTGGCATTCTTGCTGTCGAGCTTGATCGCCAGCCGCAGATCGTTGACTGAATCGGCAAAGCGTAACGCATTTTCATAGGAAATCATGTCGAGTTCATGGAGATCGAACAGCGCCTGGTCGAAAGTCTTCATGCCGATTTCATTCGAGCGCTTCATCACTTCCTTAATTTCCTGCACATTGCCCTTGAAGATATGATCGGCGACCAGCGGCGAATTGAGCAAAATTTCAACCGCTACGCAGCGCCCTTTGGTATCGCGCAGCGGAATCAGGCGTTGCGAGATGATGGCTTTCAGGTTCAGCGAAAGGTCCATCAACAGCTGGTGGCGGCGTTCTTCCGGGAAGAAGTTGATGATCCGGTCGAGTGCCTGGTTGGCGTTATTGGAATGCAGAGTCGCCAGGCACAGATGGCCGGTTTCGGCAAATGCGATGGCAAAATCCATCGTTTCGCGGTCGCGAATTTCCCCGATCTGAATCACGTTCGGCGCCTGGCGCAGCGCGTTTTTCAGTGCCACGCCCCAGCTTTCGGTGTCCACGCCGACATCGCGCTGGGTCACGATGCAATTCTTGTGCGGATGCACGTATTCGACCGGATCTTCGATCGTGATGATGTGCCCGTAGCTATTCTGATTGCGGTGGCCGATCATGGCCGCCAGGCTGCTGGATTTGCCCGATCCTGTGGCGCCGACCAGGATCACCAGTCCGCGCTGCGCCATCGCTACTTCTTTCAGACTTTCCGGCAAGCCCAGTTCTTCAAAGGTGGGAATCTTGGCTGTAATGGCGCGCAACACCATGCCGACACGGCCCTGCTGCACGAAGGCCGAGACCCGAAAGCGGCCGAGACTGCCCGGGCTGATGGCGAAATTGCATTCTTTCGTGGCTTCGAACGATGCGGCCTGCTTGTCGCTCATGATGGCGTGCGCCAGTTCGATCGTGTGGACGGCGCTCAGGGCCTGGTTGGAGGCCGGCAGAATCTTGCCGTCGATCTTGAATGCCGGCGGGAAATCGGCGGTGATGAACAGGTCGGAGCCATTTTTGCTGACCATCAGTCGCAGCAATTCATGCATGAATTTGGTGGCTTGTTCGCGTTCCATGGTGTTGCCTTTAGTGGGTTATTCGAGGATCAGCCGGGGAAATTTTCCGGCGTTTTTGCCGCCGCGCGCGCGGTGCCGACGGAGATCGCATTGCGCCGCACCAGTTCGGTCAGGTTGTGATCCAGTGTCTGCATGCCAATGCTGCTGCCGGTCTGGATCGCGGAGTACATTTGCGCTACCTTGCCTTCGCGAATCAGGTTGCGGATCGCCGGTGTGCCAAGCATGATTTCATGCGCAGCGACGCGGCCAGTGCCGTCCTTGGTCTTGAGCAGTGTTTGCGAAATGACTGCCTGCAGCGATTCCGACAGCATCGAACGCACCATTTCCTTTTCTTCGGCCGGGAAAACGTCGACGATACGGTCGATGGTCTTGGCCGCCGACGAAGTATGCAGCGTGCCAAACACCATGTGGCCGGTTTCGGCTGCGGTCAGGGCCAGCCGGATGGTTTCCAGATCGCGCAATTCGCCCACCAGGATCACGTCCGGATCTTCGCGCAGGGCCGAGCGCAGCGCATTGCTGAAGGAATGCGTATGGGTGTTGACTTCGCGCTGGTTGATCAGACATTTCTTCGATTCATGCACGAATTCGATCGGATCTTCGACCGTCAGGATGTGCGCGTATTCATTCTCGTTGACATGGTTGACCATGGCCGCCAGCGTGGTCGATTTACCGGACCCGGTCGGCCCTGTCACCAGCACCAGCCCGCGCGGCTTCATGGCCAGATCGGTAAAAATTTTCGGTGCATTGAGCTGTTCCAGCGACAGCACTTTGGACGGAATGGTGCGCAGCACCGCAGCCGCGCCGCGCCCCTGATTGAAGACATTGACGCGGAACCGGGCCAGGCCCGGTATCTCGAACGAAAAATCGCATTCGAGGTGATCTTCGTAATTTTTGCGCTGGCTATCGTTCATGATGTCGTACAGCATGCCATGCACTTCCGCGTGATCCATTGCCGGCAAGTTGATCCGGCGCACATCGCCGTGTACGCGAATCATCGGCGGCATGCCGGCTGATAGATGCAAGTCGGATGCATTATTCTTTACCGAGAACGCGAGTAGTTCGGAGATGTCCATTTATAATCCTTTGGCCTGCAATAATGCGTGAGTGTTGGTGTGTTTTCTGCAATATTTGCTGCAAAATTTTAATATAACTCAGGCAGAGTTTCTATCAAGCATCGCTTACAAAAAAATGATTATGACCAGAATCTCCCAAAACTTGCAAGCCGTTCACCTGGCCATTGCTCAAGCGGCGCAGGCCGCGTCGCGCCATCCCGATAACGTTCAGTTGCTGGCGGTGTCGAAGACTTTTGGCCCGGAAGCCGTGTTGGAAGCAGTGCGTGCAGGGCAGGCGGCGTTCGGCGAAAACTACTTGCAGGAAGCGCTGGACAAGATGGCTGCAGTAGGCGCTGCGTTGCATCAGGAACAAAACAAGTTGCCGCTGCTGGAGTGGCATTTCATCGGCCCGATCCAGAGCAACAAGACCCGGCCCATCGCCGAAAATTTCGACTGGGTCCATACGGTCGAGCGTGAAAAAATCGCCAGCCGTTTGTCCGAGCAGCGCCCGCAGCATCTGGCGCCGCTGAATATCTGCCTACAGGTCAACATCAGCGGTGAAATGAGCAAAAGCGGCGCCGCGCCTGAGGAAATTGCTGCCCTGGCGCAAGCAGTGGCCGCCATGCCGCGCCTGCGCCTGCGCGGCCTGATGGCGATCCCCGAACCGGTTGCGGACTTCGATTTGCAGCGCCAGTCGTTTGCTCGCTTGCGGCAATTGTTTGAAGATTTGAACGCACAGGGTTGCGCGCTCGATACATTATCAATGGGAATGTCGGCCGACATGGCGGCAGCCATCGCCGAAGGCGCCACCATTGTGCGCGTGGGGTCGGCAATCTTTGGTCAACGAAATTATGGGGAATGATATGAAAATCAGCTTTATCGGTGGCGGCAACATGGCTACAGCGTTAATCAGCGGTTTGGCCGGAAAATTCACGGCCGGCGCGAATATCCATGTGGTCGATCTGAATCCCGCCACGCTGGAAAAACTGGCGCAGCAATTCGGCGTCACCACCGCCGCCCAGATCGATGCCAGGGTGGCGCACTCGGACGTGATCGTGCTGGCAGTCAAGCCGCAACAGATGCGGGACGTGGCCGCGCATCTGCAGCCGCAGGTATCGACGCAACTGGTGCTGTCGATTGCCGCCGGCATCCGGGCGCAGGATTTGTCGCGCTGGCTGGCGGGCCACGCTGCAATCGTGCGCTGCATGCCGAATACGCCGGCCCTGATCGGTCAGGGCATCACCGGAATGGTCGCGCTGCCGGGCGTGTCGGCGGCGCAGCACGATGCCGCAAACAGCATCATGCAGGCGGTAGGCAGCACGGTCTGGCTGGATGACGAGGCGCAAATTGACGCGGTCACCGCAGTCTCCGGCAGCGGCCCGGCCTATGTGTTTTATTTTATCGAAGCGATGCAACAGGCCGCGCAAGAACTGGGATTGAATGCAGAGCAGGGCAGCCGGCTAGCGATCGCCACCTTTGTCGGCGCCGCGCAACTGGCTGCGCAATCCACCGAACCGGCCGCGGTTTTGCGTGAACGCGTCACCTCAAAAGGCGGCACCACGTATGCGGCACTCACCAGCATGGACGCCAGCGGCGTCAAGGACCGCATCATCGGTGCGGTGAAGGCGGCAGCGTTTAGGAGTCGGGAGCTGGGTGAAGAGATGGGACGCGATTAACAGACGTAACTAAACAAACGCAACTAAACAAACCTTAACTAAACAAACCTTAACTAAACGCCTGGTTTTTTCTTGTTGCGCGTCACCATGTCATGCAGCAATGGCGCAGCGGTGCGCAGCGCCTGCCAGGCCAGCAGGCCGGTGCGTAGCAGCGGCGACAGGCGGCGCGGCTTGATAATGGCCAGGCCAACCAGTAAACCGATAATCGCGGCCGGGCTGTTCTTGATGCGCTGCAAGAGCGCTAACACATGGTCCAGGGTTGATGTCATCTGCACCAGGGACTGGCTTTGCATCGACAGCGCATCGCGCTGTGCAGTGCAGCGGGCGATCAATTCAGCACGACGTCTGGCGAGCCGCACGAACGTAGAGGAATTCATGACACCTTCCTGTCGCCGCTATGGTCGGGATCGAGTCGCACGAAATCTTTGCGCAATTCCGCTAGCGTGTGCGACAACAGTTTCGGCTTGCCGCGGTAATTGCTGCGAATTCCCAACCCGATCACGATGCTGCAGAAACCGAAAGCGGCAATCAATGAGGCCAGAACCGGAATCCGGTGCGTATCCCAAAAAATCGCGACGATCAGCACTGTGCCCAGCAATATCGTCATGGCGAGACAAAACATCGCAACCAGCGCAAGCAGCAGATAGGTGAAGAAACGCAGGGTTTCTTCTTCCAGTTCGACCGTGGCCAGTTCCAGCCGCGTTTGCAGCAGGTCGATCAGCGTCCCGGCCAGCCGGGAAATCGATGCAGCAATCGCCACTTATTTGCGGCCGATGAGCAAACCGATAATCAGTCCGACGCAAGCGCCCAAACCGACTGACTTCCACGGATGATCTTTGACATATTCATCGGTGTTATGCATGACGTCCTTGGTTCTTTCGACGATGGTTTCTTCCAGATGGACCAGCTCGGTTTTTGCGCTGCGCAGCGTCGATTCAAATTTTGCCTTGGCAACTCTGAATCCTTCGCCGGCTTGCTGTTCGGTGTTTTTCATCAGTTCTTCCGCGTCCGTGATGACACTTTTCAGTTCGCCCATCATCTTGTCGCGACCATCGGTATTGATTTCATTGGGATTCATAAGGCACCTTGGCAAAGTTGGATTGGTCTGAAATGATTTTACTGAAGGTCACTCGGGTTGTTTTGTCCCATATCAAATGGGCAAGCAGAAATGACCTTCGTGCATCTGCATCTATATCTGCATCTACACTGCAGCCAGTATAGGCGAATTTTAACCAGCGGCATAATCGAGCGCTACGCCGGCAAAGATGCATGCGCCGAGCCAGTTGTTGTGGCGGAAAGCGGCGAAGCAGCGCATCCGGTCGCGCTCGCGGATCAGCGTGTAATGATAAATCGCGCAACCGGCAGCGCCGAGCAGGCCGGCGAGGAACCAGCTGCGCAGGCCGAATTGCCAGCCGACCGCCAGAATGATGGTCAGCGTCGCCGCGTAGCACAGCATCACCGCCGCCACATCAAAGCGGCCGAAAGTGATGGCCGAGGTTTTGAGGCCGAGCTTCAGGTCGTCGTCGCGGTCCACCATCGCGTACTCGGTGTCGTAGGCGACCGCCCAGAAGATGTTTGCCAGCAGCAGCCACCATGCTTGCGCCGGCACCGTCGCTTGCACCGCGGCAAATCCCATCGGGATGCCGAAGCCGAAGGCGATGCCCAGATAGGCTTGCGGGATGGCGAAAAAACGTTTGAAGTACGGATAGCTGCCGGCGATCAGCAGCGCCGCCACCGACAGCTGCTTGGTCAGCGCGTTCAGCGGCAGGATCAGCAAGAATGCCGCCAGCGCCAACGCCAACGCCACCATCAGCGCTTCCCATGCCTTGATCTTGCCGGAAGTCAGCGGCCGGTCGACCGTGCGCTTGACATGGCGGTCGATGTCGCGGTCGGCGTAATCGTTGACCGCACAGCCGGCCGAGCGCATCAGCGCGGTTCCCAGCGTAAAAATGAGCAGCAGCTTCCCGTCCGGAATGCCGTCGCTGGCAAGCCAGAGCGCAATCAGTGTGGGCCACAGCAAGAGCAGGATGCCGATCGGCTTGTCGAGTCGGACCAGACGGAAATACAGGGGCAGGCGGGCAGCGAGTGTGCGCATGTTTATTGTTAAAAGCATCGTAAAAAGCAAAATGGGAAGTTGCAACGGAAGTTACAACAATTGCGCTATTGTTCCAGTGCGGCGGCATCGATCATCGTCACCCCGGGCAGGGTGCAGCGCAGAACCGCTTGCCGCACCGTTTCGATGGCGAGGCTGCGCGTGAAACTTTTGCGCCAGGCGATCACCACGCGGCGCGATGGTGCCGGCTGTTCGAACGGCAGGTAACGCAGCATGCCGTCTTTGGCGTCCATGTCCGGCACCGATGCCTTCGGCAGCACGGTAATGCCGATGCCGGAAGCCACCATGTGGCGGATGGTTTCCAGCGACGAGCCTTCGAAGGTGCGGGCGATGCCGTCGCCGGAACTGGCGCCGGAGTAGCGCGACATCTCCGGACAAACTTCCAGCACCTGATCGCGGAAGCAATGGCCGTTGCCCAGCAGCAGCATGGTTTCGGATTTCAGATCTTCGGCCGCGATGCTGCTGCGGTTGGCCCAGCGATGGTGTTTCGGCAGCGCCACCACGAACGGTTCGTCGTACAGCGGCTGCACCATCAGGCCATGATCCGGAATCGGCAGCGCCATGATGGCGGCGTCCAGTTCGCCCTGGCGCAGCAGTTCAAGCAGCCGCACCGTGAAATTTTCCTGCAGCACCAGCGGCATTTGCGGCACCGTGTCGATCATGGTGCTCACCAGCGGCGGCAGCAGATACGGCGCGATGGTGTAGATCACGCCCAGACGCAACGGGCCTGCCAGCGGGTCCTTGTTCTGCTTGGCGATTTCCCTGATGGCGGCAGTCTGCTCCAGCACCAGTTCGGCCTGCGCGACGATTTTCGCGCCCAGCGGCGTGACCGAAATTTCAGCGCCGCCGCGCTCGAAAATCACCACGCCCAACTCATCCTCGAGCTTCTTGATGGCCACCGAAAGGGTTGGCTGTGCCACGAAGCAGGCTTCCGCCGCATGGCCAAAATGTTTTTCGCGCGCGACGGCGACGATGTATTTGAGTTCTGTCAGTGTCATGCCGGTATCTTCGCACAGTCCATCGGCGGACGCCGGCCGGATTCTGGCGTTGATAATATACCGGTATCCTGTATTTTATCTATGCGCAATAAAAATATGCGTTAAATAGCACATTTTTTAATATACTCCATAGTTTACTGTTGTGCGCTGTAAAAAGCATGTTGCGGAATCCGGCCCCTTTTTCAAGGATAACCGGCGCTGCCAGCACCTTCCTGATCGCGGCGCTCGGGCACCGCGCGTTCAAGTGCCGCACGATTCCAGCCGCCTAGGTTCGCGGCTGCCGCATAGCTGTCCTGCAGAAATTCAAGCAGCGCCGCATCGGGCGAAGGGGCGCATCGCAACGCGTCGTAGGGCAAGATGAACTCGTGAATGCTGTCGTCGTAGCGAGCGCCCTCTGCACGCATTGCCGCCGCGCTGAAATCGTGCGGTTCCGGGTAAGCATAGGAATAAAACACCGGGCTAGGAAACTGCGCGCTGCCCGGCCAGAATCCGCAGCTGCTTACCTCGTGCGAATAGGCTTCGCGCGTGACCCAATCCGGGCAATTGGGGATGCCGCCAGGATGCTCGGGGGCAGTGCGTCCGGAAAAGCGCGTCACGGCCAGGTCAAAGCTGCCCCAGAAAAATTGCACCGGACTGCATTTGCCGATGAAACCGGCGCGGAATTGCTTGAACACCCGGTCGGCGCTCACCAGAACGCGCCAAAACCGGTTGGCGTATTCCGGGTTGTACGACGCATGCTGATGATCCTGCTCGAATGGAATGGCGTCGGCGACTTCATTCGGCGTCGTGCGAATTTTTACGTCCAGGCCAAGTGCGGCCAGATGCGCGAACAGATCATGATAAAAATCCGCCACCGAGCGCGGCTTCAATGGCATTTTTCTGACTGCGCCATCGCTGGTCGCGATCAACAGCCGGTGCTCGATAAAGTCGAAATCGATCTGAAACGTGCGTGTGCCGCAGGGGATCGGCGAGGTCGTCAGGCCGCGCGCGGTGAGCGCAAGAGTGACGTGCCAGGAGTGGTTGGTCCACGGCGATTGCACCATCCGGATCTTGCCCACTATTTGGGTCCACATGTGCAACGTCGCGCAAGTATCCTGCCAGTCCGCATAACGCAAGCTGGGCCATTGATCCGACTCGCACGCATCCGTCAATAAATTCGCATTTTCCATTATTTCCTCCATGCAAAAATTTAACCGTGTCAGGTGTTTTCAACTGCCATATTGCGATTTTATTTACTATTTAGCTTTAATGCTTAGTCGAGCGTTTTTTGATAGCGTTGCAACGCAATTGCACCCGCTACCAGCATGAATGCGGCAATCGGCCACAGGCTGGGGGTGATTTCCGCCAGCGTATTGCCCTTGAGCAGAATCCCGCGCACGATGCGCAGGAAATGCGTCAGCGGCAGTATTTGGCCGACCCATTGCGCCCAGATCGGCATGCCGCGAAACGGGAACATGAATCCCGACAGCAACATCGATGGCAAGAAAAAGAAGAAAGTCAGTTGCATCGCCTGCAACTGGTTTTTGGCGATGGTCGAAAAAGTGAAGCCGACCGCCAGGTTCGCGGCAATGAACAGCACCAGCGCAAACAATAGCAAAGCCAAACTGCCGACCATCGGCACATCGAACAGGATGTGCGCGGCGACCAGAATCACCGTGACCTGGACGTAGCCGATCAGAATGTAGGGCACGATTTTTCCGGCCATCACTTCGAATGGCCGCACCGGCGTAGCCAGCAGGTTTTCCATGGTGCCGCGCTCGCGTTCGCGGGTCATCGCCAGCGCAGTCATCATCACCATCGTCATGGTCAGGATCACGCCGATCAGACCCGGCACGATGTTGTAACGCGACAGCCCTTCCGGGTTGTAACGGCGCTGCACCCGCACTTCAAATGGCGCGTCGGTCGGCTGCAGGCCAGCCAGCGGGCCGGTCAAATCGCGCTGCAATGCCTGCCGGCTGATGGCGTTGATGGCGGCCAGCGCATTGCCGGACGCTGCCGGATCGGTGGCGTCCGCAGCCAGCAGCACGGCCGGTTTTTCGCCTCGGATCAGCCGGCGCGAAAAATTCGCCGGGATCACCAGCACGAACTGAACCCGGCCTTCGGCCAGCAACTGGTTGGCCTGTGCCTCGCTGTTCGGGCGCTGCGTGATGCGGAAATAGGTGGAATTTTCCAGCGCCGCAATGAAGCTGCGCGAAAACGTGCTTTCGTCGGCGGAAACCAGCGCCAGCGGCAAGTGCTTGGGATCGGTATTGATCGCGAATCCGAACAAAATCAGTTGCAGAATCGGCACGCCGACCATCATCGCAAAGGTCAGCCGATCGCGCCGAATTTGCCGGAATTCTTTCAGCAGGATGGCGAGAAAGCGCGACCAGCTCATGCGCCGCTCCTGACCTGAGCATCTTGCTCATTTTTACCACTTTGACCATCCTGGCTGTCTTGCATCAAGACGATGAAAACGTCTTCCAGGCTGGATTCAATCGCGGTGACCTGGAAGCCCTGGCCCGCAACAGGCGCCAGCGCCGCATCCAGCGCATCATCCAGCACCTGCTGCGAAGATGCGCTGACATGCAGCGTGGCGCCGAAAGAAGCGACGCTGCGCAGCGCCGGCAATGTGCGCAGTTGGCGGGCCAATGCGCTTAACGCAGCCGGATCATCGGCGGCAATCGCGCACGTCACCAGCCCCGCGCCGGCAATTAGTTCGGCCACCGTGCCGCGCGCCAGCAAGCGGCCTTCGGAAATGTAAGCCAGCTCGTGGCAGCGCTCGGCCTCATCCATGTAATGGGTGGTGACCAGCACTGTCAGGCCGGCCGCGGCCAGATCGTGGATCTGGTCCCAGAATTCGCGCCGTGCCTTCGGATCGACGCCGGCGGTCGGCTCGTCGAGCAACAACAGTTGCGGCGCATGCAGCAGGCAAGCGGCCAGTGCCAGGCGCTGCTTCCAGCCGCCGGATAAAGTGCCCGCCAGTTGGCTGCGGCGGCTGGTCAGGCCCAGGCGCAGCAGCGTCGCCTCGACGGTCTTCTTGCGGTCGGCGACTTCGAAGATGCGGGCGATGAAATCGAGATTTTCCGCGATGCTCAAATCTTCGTACAGGCCGAATTTTTGCGTCATGTAGCCGACCTGGCGTTTGATCAGATGCGATTCGCGCCGGATGTCGTAGCCCAGGCATTGCCCTTCGCCTTCATCGGCATTGAGCAAGCCGCACAGCATGCGCAGGGTGGTGGTTTTGCCGCTGCCGTTCGGCCCGAGGAAGCCGTAAATGCGGCCTTTCGGCACTCGCATGTCGAAGTGATCGACCACGATATGATCGCCAAAACGCTTGGTCAGGCCGCGCACGTCGATGATCGGCGTGTCTTGTGTCCTTATTTGCGTCATCGCTTGTGTCATTGCCGGACAACATCGGCCAGCCTGACTTCCAGCGGCTGGCCCGGATGCAGCAGAGTGGCGTGCTTGCGGTCGGGCCGCGCTTCCACCATGAACACCAGCGTCGCCCGGTTTTCCTTGCTGTAAATCAGCGGCGCGGTATATTCGGCGTCGTGCGCGATGAAGCTGACGGAGGCCGCAATCGCTGCGCTGCAACCGTCGCAGCGCAACTCTACGGTCTGGCCCAGATGTAGTTTTCCCAGCAGCGTTTCCGGGACGAAAAAGCGCGCCTTGATGTTCTGCGGCGGTAGCAAACTCAGCACCGGGCCGCCGGCCGGCACCCACTCGCCCTCCTGAAACAGCACATCCGCCACCGCGCTATCGACCGGAATGGTCGGGCTTTTTTGCGCGACCCGCCAGGCGACTTGCGCCAGTTGCGCCTGCGCTGCATTCAGCGCTTGTTCGGCCACCGCAATCTCGTCGCTTCTGGCGCCGAGTTGCTGCACCCGCAATTGCGCTTGCAGCTCCCGCACGCGGGCCTGGTCGCGCATGACGGCAGCGCGCGCTTCATCCAGCCGCGCCGCCGAAACGAAATGGGCATCGATCAGCTGGGTTTGTCGTACCAGATCGGCCGCGCTCAGGCGCTGCGCCGCTTGCGCTTGCGCCAGTTGCGCTTGCGCGGTGGCGATTTCATCCGGGCGCTTGCCTTTTTTTAGGTTCGCCAGCGAGGCTGCTGCGCTCTGGACGCGAAATGCGGCTTCTGCGCGGGCTGCGGTTTCGCTTTCTTGCTCCAGCACGAAGGCGGACGCGCCGCGCTTGGCCTGGTCGCCTTTTTTGAAATGCAGGGTCAGCAGAGTGCCGGCGATCGGAGTGGAAACGCGCACATAATCGGCTTCCGCATAGCCGGGAAAGCTGCCGGGCGGCGGCTCGGTGCAAGCCGCCAGCGCAGCGGCAATACCGACAAAACCCAGCATGAACAGAGTACGCAGTGCTTTCATCGGAACTTCTTTCGCCTGTTTAACGGATGTTATGCATTGTCCACGAAAGACAGGAAAAGCACGAGCCGGGTTCATGACCCGATGCACTTCATAAAAAACAGGGTGTATCGCTATTTTCATGGCATTTCATGCATATTTTTATTGGTAATATAAAATATACTCAAATAAATATGTAAAAAACGCCCGGCTATTGCTGCAGCGTGGGCAGCTATTCCTGAATAACCACATCAGGGCTGCATCTGCCTCAACTTCTGATCCACAAATGCTTGCAATTCAGCAGACAACATATCGGATGCCTTGGCGCGTGTAAACGCATCCTGCGCTTCCGCCAGGCGATTATCTGCTTGCAGCGAGATGCCGTAGCCCATCCACCAGAGGCCGTTTTGCGGGACTTTGCGTAAGGCAACCGCATAATGCGCAGCCGCTTCCTTGTGGCGTTTTTCACGCTGCAGCAAGGCGGCCAGGAAGGCCTGGTAATCCGCTTGATCCGCGGCATGCGGCAGGGTGCGTTGCAAGGTTTCCAGCGCCGGCCGCAGATTGCCGCGTTCCACCTGAAGGCGCGCCAAAATCATGGCCATTCCCGACTGGGCTGGATCGATGTTCAAGCCTTCCCGTAATGCGCGCACCGCATCATCCTGACGCTTGCCCTCCAGCAGCAAGCCCACCAGAGTCTGGCGCGCTGGCGCATGTTTCGGATTGCGCTGCAAGACTTGCTCCAGGATCTCGATGGCTTCTGCCGGTTGTCCGGCATCGATGCGCGCTATGGCTTGGCGATAAGAATTTTCAGTGGTTTGCTGCGGCGTGACCTCTTTGGCATGCTTGAATTTATCGCTATCCCCGGCTTCGTCTGCGCTGCCTTCCCCGGACTTTTTGGCGTCTTTATTGACATTAGCCGGCACCGCAGGCGCTGCTGCCGCTGCAGCCGGTGCCGTCACTGCAGCGACTGGCGGTTTGGCAGCTATCGTCACAGTTGGGGATTTGACTGGCGCAGGTTTGGTTTCGGGCGGCTTTTCCGCTAATGATTCGATTACGGCTGGGACGGGGGCGTCTGGCGCTGCCGACACTGCGACAACCGTATTTTTTTCCTGTGGCTCCAGCTGATCGGGAACGATGCTGGCGCGCGGCAGCATATTCTGCGGCGATGGCGGTGCTGACACCGGCACGGCGGGTTTGGCTGCCGCAATCACAGGTACAGGCGCGGCGTGACGCCAAAGCAACCACGCAATACCGGCAGCCAATAATGCGGTCAACAACAGCGCTGCCCACAATGCCAGTCGCAATCTGTTGCCTGGCCCGGGCACTGGCCTGATATCGGCTTGCGCTACGCTGCTACCCACGGCGCCAGATCCACGCTGGTCCAGATCCTGCAGCATTTGATTGATGAGACTCATCTGAAATAATTCCAAGCCATATTGATAACAGCAAAAAGCAATGTCGAGCCGCCCAGCAGCCACCAAACCCAGGAAACCTTTTTTACTGAACCAGTATCCCGAGCCGCCATTTTGACGTGACCTGCACGAACTTGTTGCCGACCTTCGCCGTAGGCCGCCATCAGGGATTTATGCGCCAGAATATTCACCAGCCGCGGGATGCCGCCGCTGGCCGCGTACAGCCGGCGCAGAGCGCCAGGGCTAAACAAGCGGCTGCCGGTAAAGCCGGCAATATGCAGGCGATGATCGATATAAAACGCCATATCGCTCTTGCTCAACGGCGCAATTTCATAGTGAAACGTGATGCGCTGGGTCAGCTGCCGGATCGCGTTTTTTTGCAATTTGAGGTTTAATTCCGGCTGACCGAACAACACGATTTGTAATAATTTTCTTTTCTCGGTTTCCAGATTGGTCAGCAGGCGCAGCGCCTCGAGGCTTTCCAAAGGCATCGCCTGTGCTTCATCCAGGCACAGCACCACTTTTTTTCCGAGGCGCGCCAACTCCAGCAGACGATGATTGATTGATTTCATCAACTGATATTGGTCGATATCTTTTTCCAGAAGAATTTCCAGCTTGTCGGCCAACGCCAGCATAAAGGTGCGCGGTTCAAGATAGGGGTTCGGCATATACGCGGTAACAAAACTCGCATCCAGCGAAGCCATGAACTTGCGGCATAACAAGGTTTTGCCGGTGCCGACCTCACCGGTGATCTTGATGAAACCTTCACCACTATTTGTTGCAATCAGCAGCGTATTCAACGCTGCCTGGTAACTGGCGCACCCAAAAAAAAAGCTGGTGTCCGGAGTAATCCCAAATGGCAATTCGCGCAAACAGAAATGTGCCTGGTACATCCCTAGTACGTCCCCGGCGCATCACGCGGCGCCAAGCCTTGAATCCGGCGCTGGCTATCGAGCATGTCTTGCGCCCAGCTATCTTCGCCCTGAATCACGGTCGGCTTGAGCAAGATGACCAGTTCGCGTTTTTGCGAAACCCGGCCGGTGTTGCGGAACAGGTTGCCCAACACCGGGACATCGCCGGCACCCGGCACTTGCGAACGATCCGACGACGAGGATTGCCGCATCAGGCCACCGATCGCAATGATGCGTCCATCCTGGCCGCGCACCACACTATCGGTCTCGGAAATGGCGCTGGAAGCCAAGGGCAGGCTCAAGACGCCATTATTTGCCCCCAAATTGATGGTTTTGTCGACCGTAGTGACTTTGCTGACAGAAGGATGGACATGCAGCGTGATATTGCCGTTTGCGTCGATTTGCGGCGTGACATCGAGCGACACGCCTGAAAAGAACGGCTGCACATCCACTGTCGTTATCGGTAATTGCGTAGTGCTGCCTGAACTGGTGCCGGGGGTTGTGGTGAGCTTCGTTACAAAAAATTCGTCGGTACCGACTTTCAATACCGCTTTTTGATTGTTCATGGTCGCAATCCGCGGGCTGGATAGCACATGCACCGTGCCTTGCGACTCCAGGAATGAAATCAGCGCCGCGAAATTACTGGTCTGAAAAGCCAGACCAAACAGAGAACCCGCCGCTGTGCCAGCCGCATTCAATGCGATACCGCTGACCGCATTGAGGGCATTGGCGCCCCCGCTAGTTAAGGCAGCCGGATTGCTCCCATCCAGCGGCAATGGCGCCAAGGTTGACCCGGGCGAGACAAATCCGAGCGATGAACGGCTGTTTTTAATCGCATTGAGCGACGCAAACGAGGCCCAGTTAATGCCCGATTGAAAGTTGTCATTCAACTCCACTTCCATGATCTTGGCTTCCAGAATCACCTGGCGATCCACTGACAATTGCGTCGCCTTCAAAAAAGTGGACACATTGCGTAATTCGTCCGACATCGCGCGAATCACCACTACCCCCGACTGCGGGCTGATGACCACACTGCGCCCGTCTTTGTTTCCGACGATGGCTTCCAGCGATGCTCTCAGCTCCGCCCAAAAATCGTTATTGGAAGAGGTGCTGATCTTGCTGCTTTCAACCGCATGGGTAGTCGTTCCAGAGGCGGAAGCCGATGCGCCACCCATACCTGAACTATTGGATGTCACATCGCTTACCGAGCCCGAAATCACGCGGATATCGGATGAGCCTTTGCGATTGCTGTTGAGGTAATTGACCTGGAAAATGCTGGTTTGTATGCTCAACGGCTTAACGTAAATGCGCGCCCCTTCCACCTTGTATTCATAGCCGTAAAGCTCGCGCACTGCATCCAGCGCCTCGAACAAGGTGACGTCCTTGAGATTGGCCGAGATGGTGCCGGTGACGTCAGGATGCACCAGCATGTTGTAACGCGTGCCCGACACTATCCCCATGAAAAACTGCTGCGCCGGCGCATTGTTGAACGACAAATTGAATCGTTCTTCCAGCGGCTGCCGGGTTTTTGGCATTTCAATTTTCAGCGGCGGCAACAGCGCGGCGAAAACCGCATCCTGCTGCGCCGGCTTGGCCTTGGTTTCCACTGCCTTGTTCATTTCCGCATTGATCAAATCATACGTTTCACGTTGCGGGGCAGGTGAAACGCATCCTGTCAATCCTATAATCAGGAAGCTTAATAGTGTCTTTTGCATTCTTTATCTAAAGCCTGTTGATTCACATTTTAGCGAGCGGAGTGCATCGCTGGCCGCATCTTGATATCGGGAAAAAGTTTCAATGTTTGTTCTGTCTTGCCATTGCGCAGAATGACTTCTGTTTCACCAATATGAATCAGGCGAGAGTCGCCGAATTTCTCATGCAGTTTCACCGTCTGGCCGCTGATGATGGCCATTTTTCTGCCCGGAGAAATCAGCACCGATTGCAGCACCGGACCAGCGACAGCCGATGCTGCCGCTTCCCCGCGTCCCGCGCCGATCGAGTCCGGCGGCCGCGTCGGGTCCGGGATTGTCTGTGCGACGGCCAGTGACGTCAACAGCCACAAGCACGCCTGCAGCACGATGCTCTTGCCGGACAGGCTCACAGGTTTAGCCATTTTTTATCCAGGCTCAGGGTGAACAGAGTCAGGCTCAAGGTTGCTTCCGGATAGGTTTCTGCTTGCATCTTTGCCTTGCCCCAGAACAACTGCCACGGCATCGCTTCCAGGGCCGACGTATAAGCCAGCATGTCCAGATATTTCCCCTGCAGCACAATTTCCACGCCGTGCTTGTAAATCTCGCCGGTGCCCGGCGCGCTTTGCGCTGCTGCTGGCACGGCTTTTTCTGCCGGAACTGTCGCCGTGTTGGCCGCAACTGGCATCAAACTACTCACAGGCAGGGTATTGAGTGAAATCAGGCGCAAGCTACCGTTGCGCTTCAAAATAGCTTCCAGCAACGAAGCCATGTACTCCGGCTTGACCAATACATCGTTCAAGCCCAGCAAGTCAGCATGCATTTGCTGGGACTGCTGTTGCAATTTTTGCAGGAGTACCTTATTGGCGGCATCCGGGTCGGACACTTGTGACGCCACTTTTTGTTGAATCTCGGTCTGCATCTGGGCAATTTTTGACTGGTCCGATTGTATTTGTTGCGACAAAATCTTCTGCTGTGCGAATTGCGGGTCGAACAATAGTGTGTTGAGCAACAACATCAATGTCAGTGCCGTTCCGGCAAAGATCATGATGCGTTCGCGCAGGCTCATCGCATCAATTTTCAGGATAAATCGTTGTAGCGTTTGCTTCATTGGCTTTTTGCTCCAGGCGATTCTGCTGATTCCTTGGCCGTTTTTGGCGGTGGCAAGTGGGACGCAATATAAGCTTCCGGCGCTGTAGGGGCGTTTGGCAAAGCAGATGTCGCTGTATTTTTCACTATGCCGGAGGAGTGCAGATCAAATTCAACATACGGCGCTGCCGCGAAAAGGGCGCTTGCTGAAGGCACTTTATTGCCTGGTCCCTGCGGCAACTGTATTTCTAAAGTGGAAAAAGTTTTCCCCTGGATGGCAGGCTCCTGTTTTAGCCGATTGATGTAAGCCGGCACCAACTCCGGCCGCAGCGCGCGCCCTTGCAAGCCCAACTCGGTACCGGCGCCCACAATGGTGAAGCCGGTGAGCCACAATCCATCCACGATTTGATGCGCAAATGCGCGTAAATAAGCTGAATATCCTTTGGTATTGCCAATGTCGCCTTTTTGCAGGGTATCGAATACCAGTTGCAAGGACTTCACTTCCGCGTCTGTTGTCCTGACGCCGTCTTCGAGCGCCTGACTTTTTTGGCGTGGCGCATATTCCGCTTTGACCATGTTTAACTGCAGCTGTACCCGGTCTAATTGCGCTGCCGTATTGGTCGCCTCCGTGCGTATGCCGGAAAATTGATAGCGTGAATAGGCAGACAGAAACAACGCGCCAAGCAATATCAAACCCAGAGCTTGCGCCATGGCCACCGCAGAAAAATATTTTTTCTGCTTCAGGAAAATCGGATTGAAGAGATTGATCTGCTGACTCATAGCGCCCTCTTCTCATGGCGCAGGGCGGCCCCAAGCACCATGAAATAGCGTTGCTGTGATTCAACATTATTCAGTTCCGGCGCCTTGGAAAAATCCAGAACCGATTCCAGATCTAAGGTCTCCACCGGGGTATACAAATTAGCGGCCAGGTACTCTTGCAGACCGGCTCCCTCCGGACCCATTGGGGAGAGTAATAATTTGGATAATGGCATCGCATGATATTGCCGGTCGAAGTGATCCAGCGAGCGCTGCAGCTCCAGCGTGATGCGTTCATGCAGAGCCGTCATGTGCGATCCGTCAGCCTGCTGCAGTTGCATCACGGTCATGTCGATGCGCCGTGAAAGATACAGTTCACCGCCAAAAGTGATGGTAATCAATCCACCTTCAGCATTAAACGACAACAGCGCGATGGCGCGTCCTTCCGGCTCCAGCAACGCGGAAATATTACGTTGCGCCATCTCCGGAATATCGATCACGCGCAACGCGATTTTTGCTCCCTCGAACAGGGCCTGGCGTTGTCCGATCAATTGATTGCGGGCCGCCACGGCAAACAGGGTATTGCTGCGCGCCGGCCCGTCCTTGTCGAGCGGCACCGCCAGCACATCGATAGTGGCGTCATCAACGTGATAATCCAGCATGTCCTTGATGCTCCAGCGGATTGCATTCTTGAGCTCGTCAGGCGGCACATTCGGCGCATCCAGTGATAGCAACTGGTACTCACCGGAAGTCAGCAAGTGCGAGCATTGATAACGATCCGCATGCAGTTCTTTTGCGAGTTTATCGAGCGCAGCCGGGTACGCTGCCTTATCAGCAGGATAAAAAGAAAATAATTCCACCAGCGGCTTGCCTGATGCTGGCCTGTTTACATAGGCAACGAAAATGCCATCGGATTGGCAGCTAATAGCCATCCAGCCGGAATTTTTCTTGGTTTTACCGAATAAGCCCACAAATAAACCCTTGCTCGCGCTCTATAAAATAGTTTCAGAAGTTAAGTTACTACACCGCGCTTGTCAATTGCCGGCGCGATTTGGTGCTTAATACATTTCCCGTATGTAGATGAATTCCTTGGCATTTTTGTACGTACCGAAGGTCGCGCGGGCAGTGGGGTTTAACTCCGCTGCTGTTGGGGTAAGCTTTCCTTTCCAGTTGAAATTGAGCCATGGCATGGTTGCAAGATCGAAATACACATCGACATATCCACTTCCTGGGCCAATGGCTGAATTGGCTGGATTCGCCAACGATAGGCGATTGTCTTTGACAATGCCTGATGTATTCTTCAGATACGCTTTTACGCTGCTGCCTGTCGCGGACAATTTGTTTTTTGCGGTCAAAGCAGCATAACTAATACCAATGCTGGCAGGTAAGGTGATCGGTGTACAACTATCGTCGGTGTTGGTTATCCAGCCTGATCCCGTTTTGTAATACTGCACTTTCATTGGAATCGGCAAGGCAAGCAGCTCCGACCCATGCGCATTGGAAAGCGCCATGCGCCCATGGCGAACTATGGAACTACCGATCAGCACTTTGTCGGAAGTGCCATCAGCCGGGGCGGTTATGTCGAGATTCTTGCCGGCCAGGAGGATAGTCACTCCATCGGGATCGACTGGCGCAATGCCAATGCGGAAGGATTCGTAGGGCCCATCCGGGGTCGCGGCACGGTTCAATTTAAGGTTGGCGGTAAATGTGCCGACCCCGCCGTCGATGCCAGTAGCCCAACTGCCACTGGACGACACCAGACCAAGTTCGCCCGCGCCGATCCCATTGACAAAAGCTTTGGCGTTATTCGGCAGCGTCAAATCCGGCAGGTCAACCGCAGCAAAACTGAAGTTGCTGATAGCGCTGCCGTCAAACTTGGCAAAAACTCCCGAGTAATTTTTCGTCACCGTCGGCGTTGCCAAACCATTGTAGGCAGTCAGTTTGAAGTCCTTTACCTGCATCTCCTCGCCGGCGTAAGTGAAATTGGATGGGATGGCGCAGTTCGCTGGCTGCCGGTTGACTACTGCGCCGGATTCAACCAAGAAATGGTCAGGAATGAAGCGACCGAAATAGTTCGTAGTCGATGTGTTCCCGAACTTGCAGCCGTACTTGCCAGCGACCAGCGTATTGGAAAAATTGTCTGTGCAATCGTTTGTCTGATCGACAATAGTGAGCGTGTCATCGTAGACACCTCCGGGCGCTAAATTGAAGTAGCCGACTTCGGAATAGGTGAGGCTCCCCGTTGCCACTCCCGTGCCCGAAGTCGCCGCACCGAAACTCCCGTTAAGCGACCCGGCCCGGCCCGCGCCAGAGTGCGCGGCAAGCTTGCTCAAATCAATTTTTGGCGTTCCATCGTAGGATGACAAAGTGCTGGCAGTTAGCGTGAATGTTGCACCCGCCTTCACCGCAGGCGTTGCGGTGGAACTTGCGCCAATGGCATCGGCGTTTGCGCTCGAACTCACCGAGAAAGCACTTGGACGGACCGAAAACTGGTCAGACGAACAACCGACGATGCTGGGCGACTTACTGGCATCCGTCACCCGGCAGCGCAGATTGGAATAGGCTTTACTGACCGTCATATTGGCGGTAGCTTTGCGCCCCTGATCGGCTGCGGCAAAAATAAGTGTCTGGGAAATGGCTGGGGTGACGGCGGTACGACTGGCGCAGGCAGTAGTGCCAGCGCCATCCACCAGTTCCACCGTTACACTTTTGTTGGATGTAGAGGCGTAAGCAGTTTCTATCGCACCGTCCGTCTTGAGCGCGGCGATGTCGAACATGAAGTTAGTGTCCGCAAGCTTGGTATACAAAGGATTGCGCAAAAGGGGATTGCTCACCAAATTATTGTAGCCAGCACTTTTCTCCATGCATGCAAAATTAGCGGCATTGGAGCCCCCAGAACCAGGCGCTCCACATACTAACGGCTCCGGCAGTATGCCCGAGCCGTTAGTTACGCAGCTCGCATCTTTGCCGTTGCAGCACACGGCATAGACTCTGCTCGACGCACCGATAGTGATGTAGCTCGGCGTGGGATCATTCATGGCTATCTGGCCGCCGACTATACAAGTAGCACCGACGACGATGTAACTAGTCTTGGCGCTGATATTGCCGCTGACCTGGGTACTGGCACCGAGGGTGATGTAACTACCGGCGGTGCTGATATTGCCGCTGACGACGGCTCCAGCCCCGGTTGTGACATAGTCGGCGCCGGTGGTGCCACTGGCTGTGATCGAGCCACTGACCTGTGCACTAGCCCCTAGGGTGACGTAGCCAGCGCCAAGCGTGGCGATAGGGCCACCGACTTTTGCACTAGCCCCCAGTGTGACGTAGCCGGCGCTCTGTGTGGTGACCGAGCCGTTGATTACTGAATCAGCCCCCATTGATACATAGCCGGTAATGGTGCTGACATTGCCGCCAATCCCTGTCTGTTGCGGTGTCGGTGGTGCTGGGGGCGGTATGGTTGCTGCCCCTATTTTGACGAAGCCCGTTTCGGTACTGACGTTGCCGCTAATCCAACTGTTCGCACCGATGGTGACGGCGCCGGCTCCGAGAGTTTGCAGGTTCGCGTTCAAAGTGGAGCCGGCGCCCAGGGTGACCGCGCCGTTAACCACAAGGTCGAGGTCGGAGGGGCTTCCCCCTGAATTAATGAAGACGCCGGCACCGGTAACGAATGCGCCGGTGAAAGTGATGGTGATCGTCTTTGGCGATTTAATGGCGACTGTGTCGCCTGAGGCAAGAGTCAATGCGCCGCAAGTGTAGGAGCTGGCTGCGTCGCCCTTGTCGCGGCTACAGCCTGCAGGCAGGTCTTTAGATGATGGAGAAAATGTATAGTCCGTCGCCTGTGCCGTCAAAGCGGCCAGCAACAACATCGGCAGCGCGACGAGCAGGAATATCCGACGGCGCGCGGCGGCGCTCAATGACGCGATGCGGCACAAGAGTCTGAGGCGCAGCAGCGTTGAGGGTTCACGCTGGACGGGCAATCGGGCGCTGGGCAGGTTGGTGCGGTCACGTAAAATTGAAGCCAGACTACGGTGTAATTGCGCGCAGCAGAATGTAATCATCGAAAATCTTTATGTTTGATCAGTATTTTTTCAATGCCACTAAATATATGCGGATAAGGAACTTTTTTTGCCTATACCCCATTATAAATAATTAGTTCATCTCGGTTTCTTGTCTGCTCTGCTCAATCCCCGCAAGGCGCGCCGTTTGTCCGGCAAGTGCTGATCGATGCGGATATCTGCCGTTCGATGTAATAGGCGCTGCCCGCTGTACCGAGTCTGGCTGTGGACGTGAGCTGGTAGGCGCGAATCTGATTGGCACCTTCCGTAAAAGGTAAGACGTCAGACTCAATACATTCGACAGTAACGACAAAGCCTGCCAATGAACCGGCCAGATTATTGAGCGCTGTCGTTTTCTTAAGTGGCGGTGGGCAAAAATACTGTGTCAGAGTAGTGTTGTTTTCGGGCATCAGCACCTGATACGCGCCCCAGTCGATCCCGGCCCGCGCCGCCTGATAGGCGCGGCTGCCCTGCATATCCTGGACGGAAGTGGTGTGCTGAACCGTCGAGAGGGTGACCATGAATGTGCCCAGAGCGGCCAATATCACTATTAGAAAAATAGCCGACACCAGCGCAAAGCCGCGCTGGTCGCCGGGCAGGGGATTGCATATTGCGGTGATTGGGGTGTGTTTAAGGCACATTGCTGACATGTACCTCATGGTAAAGACTGACCGTTTCATTGTTTTTTGTAACGGCAATCCGCATCGAGACCAGGCTGTTGCGTTGCTCTGCCCCGACTGTATAGGTGAAATTGCAGGCACTGACATTTTGTGCCAGCATCGGTGCGTTGGCCGGTATGGCAGGGCAGGCCGCCGGATCGGCTGCATTAATCCCGTAGTGCGATAAACGATACAAGGCGCCATTGCCATTGCCGGCGGCATCAATCCCGGTTCCGCTATTGGTGCATACGTAAAAAACTGCCTGTTCTGCATCCGGTATCACCTGAAAGCGGTTGCCGGGGGAAGCGAACGGAAACTGCGTGGCCGCAGTTAGCGTGATGCTGTTCGCAGCAAGGGGAGCTGCAATGGTGGCCCGGTTCACGCCGGAATACGCATCCGCGCCAGGTATGCCGAGGTTGTAGACCACCAGCTGGTCGCCGACAGCCGGAACTGGATTCAAGGGTGACAGCACGTCGAAAGTTTTGGTCGGGGCCGAAAAATCCAGCGCAGTACCGGGAGCCTCCGCGCGGTAGCGTCCACCGCTCACGGTTGGCAGATATTCCATACACAGTGGCGAGGCGCCAACGGTGCGCACGCTATTCGGCAACGCCAGCCGCACATCGCGCCCTATGCGGCGTAATGCGGTGTCGGCGGTGTCGGTCATTTCTGCGCGCCGTTCGACATCGAAATAGCTCTGAATCGGGGTGCGGATGAAGATCGCCACCATTCCCCCAAGAATCCCGGTAATGGTAATGACCATGATCGCTTCGATCAGGGTAAAACCGCGCTGGCGCTGGCGCTGGGTCATGGCAGTTTGCATCGGATTAGGACTTTGGCGCATAACGGAAGCGGTAGCCGGTGAGAGTGATATCGGTATTGCCTGAGACGACTCGTACACCAATTTGCAATACGTCATTAGCTGGAAGGGCGAATGTTCCGCCCACCTGCACGATGGCAACTGATGCGTTGTAAGCGCCCAGGCCGACAATGGGGGCATTGCCGATGTCGCGAATGCCTGCCATGGCGAAGCCGTTATAGTCTCCAACATTATCAAATTGAGGCGCCGCATAGCGGCCTTCGCCTGCTTGAGGCGCGATTCCTTGAATGGTTGCTGCGCTAGTGCAACCAGGAGCACCGGGAGCATCGACCGCTGCGCCACGCGCATCTGATGCTAGAGGATCATCCGGATCGCAATAAGTGAACGGCTGCAACTCGATTTCTTCCAGCAGTGATTCGGCTATCGCCAGCGCCTGCTTGCGCAGCAGCGGATCGGCGCTGTTTTTCGTGGTGACGTTCATCACCGACAGGATGCCGGCAATGCCGACGCTGACGATCACGATGAACATGATCAGTTCGATCAGCGAGATGCCTCTTTGCCGGTACTCAGTGGACATAGCCGGTCTCGCGTTCCACGGTGATGGCGCTGGCGGCACCGGCTATACGGATGGTTTGTTGCGCATTCGGGCTGGGTCTGCCCAGCGCATCAAAGCTGAAATCGGGCGGTGTGGTGGGAACCGCGATGCCTGGAGGAGCGGTGACAAACGTGATGGCGGAAGGGGCGGCAACGACAGACGTTGGCTTGCCGTCCGCCGAAGCCAGAGCCAGAGCGGTTCCCGGCAGGCACGCCGCTGTCGCATTGATGGTCAGGGTAATTCTGTTGGACGTAAACGCAGCGCAAACAAAGCGGCGTTGTGCAATCGCAGTTTTTTGCGCGTAACGCAGCGAAGCTTGCACCTGATCGGCAAACCCACGCGCCTGGATGTCGCTGTTATCCATCAACTTTGGCGCCACGACTGCGGCCAGGATGCCGGTGATAATCAGCACCATGATAAGTTCGACGAGGGTAAAGCCATGCGAAGCGCGTGGAAACATTGCTTACTCTGGCAAGAAAAGAGATATCAAGAACAAGGCAGGCTGTGCCTCTTTACAGACTACAGATGCAGCACGGGCGCGACATGGTGCCCGGGCTGCGGCGTTGCGGATCAGCAGCCGGTTGAATCGAGAAGATAGGTCGGGAGTGTCGTAGCGGTGGCAACGCCATAAGTCACAAGGCACTTGGTCTTATCGATTGCCCCACTGTGGGTAACGGTTTTACCGACGGTCGCAGCGACCGTAAAATCGGCGGTAGTCAAGTCCATTGCTTTGACCAGCTCAGTCGCGTCTTGAGCAAAACCATAAGCTAGCAATATATCTTTACCATCGATTGTTACCTTAGTTGTAGCAGATGCGGCACCTAACTGGTTAGCTACTGCCGCCTTGGCATAAATGATCGCATTGGTGGAGCGCATTGAGCCTTCCACCGCTTTCATCGCGGCGGCGCGGGCATCGGTCCCCAGGTTGACAAACTTCGGCAACGCGGTCGCCGCCAGAATACCCAAAACCACGATCACCATCACCAGCTCGATCAGGGTGAAACCAGATTGTTGCTTGTTCATCATGCGCATTTTCATCTTCATATCCAACTCCGTTATTAAATAATTCCAAGTGCCGGCACCACAGATGCGGGTTTGTTACATTCAGCTATACGACTTGTACAATTTTTGCGGCATTCAATCGATTTCAATTGAATGCCGCGCCATTGGTGCTATTGGCAATTTGCTGCAGTTAAGCCGGCATTGCTGTAAAGCGGAGCAGAGCCGGCGGCATTAGGCACTGTATAGGTGACTGCGCAGTTAGCATGCGTCGTATCGGGCGTAACCGTAAAAACGGTCGCGCTGGTGGCGGTCGGCACAAAACCGTCTATGACCGCACCTGCCGCATCCACAAACCCGGCCGCAATGCCTATCGAAAACAGACCGCTGGTCGGATAACCGTTTGTCATTGCGACGTTGGAATTTTCCATCGTAACCGCTGTATCAGGCGCCAATTGCTGCGTCAATTGCGCGGAATGGGACAGGGCTGCCGCTGCTTTGAGCGAACCGAGTGCGCCGTTCATTTTCGCGATGCGCGCTTCGGTTTGCAGCGCGGCGAACCTTGGCAGCGCCAGCGCGGCCAAGATGCCCAGGATGGTGATGACCACGACTAATTCGATGAGAGTAAAACCAGATTGCATGTTTCGTATTTTTCGCATTTTCAATCCCCTTTAAAGTGCATTATTTTGACAAACTGGTACAAAAAATAATACTTCAAAATAACAAATACGAAGCAGTAATTTTCTGTTTTGCAATATTACATGGGAAGAAGTCGCCTTTTACAGACGGTTAATCGAAATTGATTTTTTTCGCTAAAATGTTGATATTTAATAATCAAATTCGGGCTTAAGTTTCCTGACGCCAATAACACTGTGGCTTCATTGCCACAGTGGCGCTCAAACGAGTGCCATCCTTGCCGAACGTACAAGCGGATAGTGCGAGTGTGGCGGACAGTCTGCGGTGCCTGCGGCAGCGGTCGCTGCTTCGATAGGGCATCGCTGATACAGGCATTTCGTGCTGCTGGCCCGAAATTTAACTATACATACCTGCGTATTTTTTAGAGACGCAATTAGGTAATGCGCAAAGTGCACTATTTATGCATATACCCCACCGTATCCGATAAAAAAATAGGGCCCATGAACAATGCCGGCGGAACTGGCGCAATGCGGCGGGCGTAGGCTGGGATGCCGAATCAGCGCAAAAACCACCCGGCCCGCCGCGCCCGCATGGCATAAAATGCGGTGCATCAACTTCCCAGGCAAAAACTACAAGGAGCATGTATGGCCAGGCCGGAAAAAATTCGTTTGGGTGAAATCCTGCTGCAGCAAAAACTGCTGTCCGAAGAGCAGCTGAATTTGGCACTCAGCGAGCAAAAACGTACCGGGCGTAAATTGGGGCGGGTTTTTGTCGAGAACGGTTTTGTGACGGAAGAGGTGATTTCCGGCGCGCTGGCGCGGCAGCTCAACATCCCTTACATCAACCTCAAGCACTACAACATCAAGCCGCACACAGTGCGCCTGCTGCCTGAAATGCAGGCGCGCCGTTTCCGCGCCATCGCACTCGACGAGCGCAACGATGCGCTGCTGATCGGCATGGCCGACCCCACCGATCTGTTCGCCTATGATGAAATTACGCGTCTGGTGAAACGCGACATCGCGCTGGCGGTGGTCAATGAAAGCGAACTGCTGCAGACCATTGATCGCCTGTATCGCCGCACCGATGAGATCTCCGGCCTGGCGCGCGAACTGGAGCGGGATCTGGGCGACGGCAACATCGATTTCGGCACGCTGGGGATGGGCGCGGGCCTGGAGGATGCGCCGGTGGTCAAGCTGCTGCAATCGGTATTCGATGACGCGACCCAGGTGCGCGCTTCCGACATCCATATCGAGCCGCAGGAAAAACGCTTGCAGATTCGCTTTCGCATCGACGGCGTGCTGCACCTGCAAACCGAGGCCGATATCAAGATTGCCGCATCGCTGGCATTGCGCCTGAAGCTGATGTCGGAGCTCGACATTTCGGAAAAACGCATGCCGCAGGATGGCCGCTTTGCGATGAAGGTCAAGCAGCAGCAGATCGACGTGCGGATTTCCACCATGCCGACCCAATATGGCGAATCGGTGGTGATGCGCCTGCTCAACCAAAGCGGCGGCACGCTCAATCTGGACGCCATCGGCATGCCGCCAGCCATGCTGAAACGCTTCCGCGCCATCGTGCAGCGCCCGAACGGGCTGGTGCTGGTGACCGGGCCAACCGGCAGCGGCAAGACCACCACGTTGTATGGCGCGCTGTCCGAGCTCAACACCATGGAACGAAAACTGATCACGGTCGAGGACCCGGTCGAATACCGGCTGGCCGGCATCAATCAGGTGCAGGTCAACGACAAAATCGAGCTGAATTTTGCCCGGGTGCTGCGCTCGGCGTTGCGGCAGGATCCCGACGTGGTGCTGGTGGGCGAGATGCGCGACCAGGAAACGGCCCAGATCGGCATGCGCGCCGCGATGACCGGCCATCTGGTGTTGTCCACCTTGCACACCAACGACGCCATCAGCACGCCGATGCGTTTGCTGGATATGGGCGTGCCCGGTTATATGGTCGGCAGCTCGCTGCAGGCGGTGGTGGCGCAGCGCCTGGTGCGCGTGATTTGCGAAAGTTGCAGCGAAGACCATCCATTGCAAACCCACGAGCATGAATGGTTGAAGGCGGAGCTTAAAGACACGGTCAGCGCGCACCGCTACCGGCATGGACGCGGCTGCTCGCATTGCAATGGCACCGGTTTTCGCGGCCGCATGGGAGTCTACGAAATGCTCGAAATGACGCAGGAAGTGGCGGACGCCGCCAATGGCAATGATCCGGCCGCCTTCATCAAGGTGGCGCAAGCGCAAATGGCCGGCGAAACCCTGCGCCGCCACGCGGTGAGAATGGTGATCGCAGGAAAAACCACGGTCGGCGAAGCGATGCGCATCAGCAACCAGCTTGAGGACTAAAGATGGCTTACTTCGCCTATAAAGCGCGCAATTCCCGCGGCGAACTGGTCAAAGGCGTGCTGGAAGGCGTCGACAGCAGCGCCGTCGCCAGCCAGTTGTTCAATACCGGCATCACGCCGATCGATATCACGGCAACCAGCCAGCCGCGAACCGGCGACGACGTGGGTTGGTGGACGCGCCTGACCGAAGAAAAAGTACGCTCCATCGACGTTCAGCTGTTCAGCCGGCAGTTGTATACGCTGTTGAAAGCCGGCGTGCCGATCATGCGCGGCCTGGCGGGTTTGCAGGAATCGGCCATCAATAAATCATTTGGACGGGTGCTCAAGGACATCCGGGAGTCGCTCGATGCCGGGCGTGAACTGTCTGCGGCGATGCGCCGTCATCCCAGCGTGTTCTCCAGTTTTTACCTGAACATGGTGCGTGTGGGCGAGATGACCGGCCGTCTGGAAGAGGTTTTTTTGCGCCTGTTTGCGCATCTTGAATTTGAGCGCGAGATGGGCGAACGGGTGCGCACTGCAATGCGCTATCCGTCCTTTGTGATGATTGCGATGCTGGCGGCGATCGGCGTGATCAATATCTTCGTGATCCCGGCTTTCGCCAAGGTGTATGCCGGTTTCAATGCGGAATTGCCGTTGATGACGCGCATCCTGATGTCGAGCTCGGAATTCACCGTGCACTATTGGCCGTTGATGCTGGCGGCGATAGGCGCTGCGGTGTTTGCATTCAAGACAACTATTTCGACCGCCAAGGGCTTATACCAATGGGACAAGCTCAAGCTGCGCTTTCCTATCGTCGGAAAAATCATCCTGAAAGGCACGCTGGCGCGTTTTGCCCGCAGCTTTGCCTTGTCCAGCAAGAGCGGGGTGCCGATCGTGCAGGGCCTGAATGTGGTTGCGCAAACGGTGGACAACACGTATATCGCCAGCCGCATCGAGCAAATGCGCGACGGCGTCGAGCGCGGCGAAAGTATTTTGCGCACCGCTCTGGTGGCTGACGTGTTCACGCCGGTGGTGCTGCAGATGATTGCGGTCGGCGAGGAAACCGGCGAGCTCGATGACTTGATGGATGAAATCGCCGAAATGTACGAGCGTGAAGTCGATTACGAACTCAAGACGCTGTCTTCGCAGATCGAGCCGATCCTGATCGTCGCGCTGGGCATTCTGGTGCTGATCCTGGCGCTGGGAATTTTCTTGCCGATCTGGGATATGGGCAAGGTTGCGCTGAAAAAATAGGCGGACGAAAGAGGGCAAAAACTCCCTCTCCCGCGTGCAGGAGAGGGTTGGGGAGAGGGAATGGGGTAATTTAATTATTGCTGGAGTATGTGAAAAAACACCGGAAATTACGTATATAAACATTGCGACATTAAAAAATACCAATCCATGTATATCGCGTGAAAGGGATGCGCTACGGTGGCGGGGCTTGCAGATCTTGCAGATGCGTGATCGCGTAACCTTTCGCGCCGATCTGCTCCAGGGCATCGTCAAGCGTTAAATTGAACAGCTCGGCGGTATCTTGTTCCAGGTCGATATCGCGTTCGGCCGCCTGCCAATCGGTGCTGGTGACTTCTTGCGGCAGCAGCTTGCCCTGCGGCACTGCCAGATACGAAGTGCGGTTCTGGCTTTCCATTCTTTGGTAAATATCCACCTTCATGCTTGTTCCTATCGACCAGGTTGGCAGGAAATATTCAAACCTTGCGGCTGCAATTGCCCCGGTATGACGAGCAATGCGCTCGAATGACTTGGGGGCATGAAGCGGTTAAAACGGGGCGGCTTCAATGCTGAGGTACAACTTGTCCGTAATTTTGCGCGCCGGTCGCCCATTAATTGGCGCAATTCATCGATGCTGATGCCAGTGGCTTCTTGCATCCAGAGCAACATCGACGCTCCGAGCGGCAATGTCTTGGCCCGAATCCGACGAATCACATCGACGTGGACGTTGAGCTTTTGGGCCAGGGCGGCATCGTTTTTCCATTGCATTTTTTTAAGCACCGCATCCAGCATGCGGCTCGGATCGTATTGGGTAAGTTCGGTTTCTTTGTGTTCAGCTTGCATCATTTTTTGTTTGAGTAACCTTTTTAATGAGTGGTATGTGGCGTGGCGCAAGCGCTGTTGCCGCCGGACGCAGATCGGTAGTGTAGGGAAATAGCGGTGGCGCTTGTATCGGAATATCCTTAATCCGCTTTAGGAATTGGGTAAAAATCGCGATAAATTAAGCAGCATCAAACTAATCGGCATCAAACGTCGAATCGCGCACATGTCAAACGCGCATTCAACTCTTTGCAAGTGTTCCGGCAGCAGTGCCGCGTGGTGCTTGCCCGCTATACTTGGCGCATGAAAATCACGCGATTGAAATTTCTTCTTCTGTGTCTGGCAATGCTGTTGGCTGCTTGCAGCACGACGCCGCCGCAACAAGCGCGGCCGGCGGCCAGCGAACAAGGCAACGAGGTCGCCCTCTATGCGCTGGGCTTGATCGGTACCGGCTACCGCTTTGGCGGCAAGAATCCGGAAGCCGGGCTCGATTGCAGCGGCATGGTGTCGTATATCTATCAGCGTGCAGCCGGCGTGAACGTGAGCGGCAGCGCGGCCGATATTGCGCGGCGCGGCAGGGAAATCCCGCGTTCCGGCGTGCGTCCGGGCGACTTGATTTTCTTTAACACCATGAACCGCTCGTTTTCACACGTCGGCATTTATATCGGCGACGCGCGCTTCGTCCATGCGCCATCGACCAACGGCCGGGTGCGCATCGACCGGCTCGATAACCGCTACTACGCGCAACGCTATGAAATGACGCGCAGTTACTTTGATTAAAAATAGTGCAGGGCTCTGGTGTATGCTTCGCTCCATTTGCCCGGGCGCGACTTGCCTGCGCCCACCGGTATGCGCCTGTATCATGTTGTGCCTGCGCTCCGTCGCCCCCCGATTCCTCCGAAAAACCCCGATAGGTTCGACTTGAACGAAAAAAAATTCCTGCCGCGCATGCTGGATCTGCTACGCCAGCGCGCTGGTCAGTTGCGCGCCACCTGGGTGCCCCGGTTGGCGCGCTGGTTTGCTGCTTTGCATGCTTATCTGATGGGCAAGCCGCCGCTGCGGCGCGGCGCGCTGATGCTCGGCCTGGTCGGCGCGGCGCTGGGCGTGTTGCTGTTTTTGTACATTCTGATACTGATTCCCACCACGCCCAGCATCAAGGATTTGCAACAGGCGCGCACCGCGCAGGCGAGCACGATCCTGTCGGCCGACAGTGTGCAATTAGCCAGTTTCAACCAGGGCCAGCAGCAGCGCATCAAGCTGTCGCAAGTCTCGCCCTACGTGATTCAGGCTTTGGTTGCGACCGAGGATCACCGTTTCTACCAGCATCATGGCGTGGATTTCCGGCGCACCGCCGGCGCGGTTTTGCATACTTTGGGCGGCGACGCCCAAGGCGGCTCGACCATTACCCAGCAACTGGCGCGTAATCTGTTCCCGGAAGAGATCGGCCGGTCGCGCAGCATCAGCCGCAAGCTTAAGGAATTGGTTACCGCCCTCAAAATCGAGCGCGCCTACAGCAAGGATCAAATTCTCGAAACCTATCTGAACACGGTGCCGTTCCTGTACAACGCGTTCGGCATCGAAATGGCGGCGCGCACTTATTTCGATAAATCGGCGGCGAAACTGAATGTGCTGGAAAGCGCAACGCTGGTCGGCATGCTCAAAGGCACCCATTATTACAATCCGGTGCTGAACCCGGAGCGCTCGCTGGAGCGGCGCAACGTGGTGCTGGGGCAAATGCACAAGCACGGGCATCTGCGCGACGCCCAATACAAATCGCTGCTGAAAAAGCCGCTGAGAGTGCGTTTTCATCGCCAATACGACCAGGCCGACAGCACAGAAACCCATTTCACCGCCCATGTGCGCAAGTGGCTGATCGAATGGGCCGATCAGAATGAGTATGACTTGCAGCTCGACGGCTTGATTATCCATACCACGCTCGATGCCGGGTTACAGAAGGCAGCGTTGCGCGCGGTTGAGCGGCAGGCCGATGCGCTGCAAAACATCGCCGATGTGGAATGGGGGCAGAGCCAGGGCGGCCTGATCTCGACCTCGACTGCCGTGTATGCGAGCGTGCGCCGGCAGGTCGCGCCGTTCCGTTATTTTTGGGATACCCATGGCGCGCTGCAGGACAGCTTCATCCGTGAATCGGCCGAATATAGAAAAGCGCTGGACGCCGGCGTCAGCGCCGCCGATGCCTTCAAAAAACTGCAGGCAGATCGCAATTTCATCGCCAAGCTGCGGGCCGCCAAGACGCGCCTGGAAGCCGGCTTTGTGGCGATTGATCCGAACAACGGCGAAGTGCGGGCCTGGGTCGGCAGCCGCGACTTCCGGCGCGACCAGTTCGACCATGTGGCGCAAGCCGAGCGCCAGCCCGGCTCGACCTTCAAGCCGATCGTGTATGGCGCCGCGCTGGAGAAAGGTTTTCGTCCGGATCGGCCGTACCAGGATAGCGTGATCGATATCCGCGCCGGTGACGGCAGCATCTGGCGGCCCACCGACATGTCGGGCGCAAGCGGCAAAACCATGACGTTGCGCCAGGGTTTGGTGTATTCGAAAAACACCATCACCGCGCAGGTCATGCAGGATGTCGGCCTGCCCAGCATCGTCAAGCTGGCCAGAGCGGTCGGCATCAACCAGAGCAAACTGGCGCAAGTGCCGTCGCTGGCGCTGGGCACCAGCCCGGTGACCTTGCTGGAAATGGTGTCGGCGTATGCGACCATTGCGGCCCAGGGCGAATACCGCAGACCGGTTTTCATCAAAAGCATCAGCGACCGCAAAGGCAATGTGCTGGTCACTTTCGAGACCAAAGGCCAGCGTGCGATGTCGTCCGAATCGGCGGTGGAGCTGATCGACATGATGCGCGGCGCGGTCAATCAGGGCACCGGCCAGGCGGTCAAGGCGCGCTTCGGCATCAGCGCAGATATCGCCGGCAAAACCGGCACCACGCAAAACAATACCGACGGCTGGTTTATCCTGATGCACCCGAATCTGGTGGCCGGCGCCTGGGTCGGCTTCAACGATGCGCGCGTTACCATGCGCAGCAATTACTGGGGCCAAGGCGGCCACAACGCGGTGCTGCTGGTGGGCGACTTCTACCGCAGCGCTTTGAACGCGCGGCTGATCGATGCCAGAGCGCTATTCCCGGGCGGTAAACTGCCGCCAGAGCGGGCTCCGGTAATAGCAGAACCAACAGCACCAGCAGCGCCAGCAGCAGAACCTGTTCCCGAGGACTGGATGGAGCAATTACGCACGCTGCCGCAGAGGCAAGCCTTGCCGGCGGAGTCCGGGCCGGATGCGAACTCCGACTCCGGCTTGAGTACCGACGAGTCAATAGTCGATGCGCCAACGCCGCGGGAGCCGCTCTACTACTATTGAAATAATGTGGAGTATGCGTAAAAACTGCGATATGCACGCATATATTCATTGCGCAAACTTAAAATACCTAATCCTGTATGTAATCCAATGAGGGCCCCGTAATTCATGAAAACTCCCAAAAGACTCGAACCGCTAGTGCAGGAAGGCTTGCTGGACGAAGTCGTGCGTCAGTTGATGAGCGGCAAGGAAGCCACCGTATATGTGGTGCGTTGCGGCGACGATATCCGCTGCGCGAAAGTCTATAAAGACGCCAGCCAGCGCAGTTTTAAACAGGCCGCCGTCTACCAGGAAGGCCGCAAGGTCAAGAATAGCCGGCAAGCGCGCGCGATGGAAAAAGGCAGCCGCTACGGCCGCAAGATGCAGGAAGAAGTCTGGCAAAACGCCGAAGTCGATGCGCTGTACCGTCTGGCGGCTGCCGGCGTGAAGGTGCCCACGCCGTATATCTGCTTCGAAGGCGTGCTGCTGATGGATTTGCTCACCGACGCCAATGGCAATGCGGCGCCGCGCCTGAATGACGTCGAAATGAACGAAGCCACGGCGTTGGAATACCACGCGCTGCTGCTGCACCAGGTGGTGCTGATGCTGTGCGCCGGCATCATCCACGGCGATCTGTCCGAGTACAACATTCTGGTCGATGCCGACGGGCCGGTGATTATCGACTTGCCGCAAGCGGTCGATGCGGCCGGCAATACCAACGCCGGGCCGATGCTGGAACGCGATGTGGATAATCTCAAAAATTACTTCGGCCAGTTCGCCCCCGCGCTGCTGGTTTCGCAGTTCGGCAAGGAAATCTGGGCCCTGTATCAGGCCGGTTTGCTCACGCCAGAGACTCCGTTGACGGGCCGCGTCAAGCAAGATAACCGCAAGGTGGATGTCGACGGCGTGCTGCGCGAGATCGAGGATGCCCGACTGGAGGAAGAGGCGCGCATTCGCTACCGGCAGGAATTGGCGGGTTAATTAAACTAGCGCCGAACCAGCATCATTACAGCAACACCTGCCGCGCCGCCTGCACCAGGGTGGCCGACATCAACTCCAGACGCGGCGATTGCACCTTCCAGTGGTGCCAGAACAGTTCGACATCGGTCGGCTGCTCCGGCGCCAGATCGACCAACTCGACCAGCCTACCGCTATCCTGCAGATGCGCCATCTGCACCTCCGGAACCATGCCCCAGCCCAGTCCCAGGCGCGCCGCCTGCATATACGCTTCCGAGGCCGGGATGGTATGGCAAGGGTAAGCGTCTGCCGTCAGGCCGAAATGCTGCAGCAGGAAATCGGCCTGCAAGCGGTCCTTGCGGTCGAACGTCAGCACCGGCGCCAAACGTGCGGAGCTGCGGTTCATTCCCTGCGGAAACCAGCGCTGACGGAAGCCGGGTGAGGCCATGCAGCGATACCGCATCACCCCCAGCGTTTCTGTGACGCAGCCGCGCATCGGCAGCCGCTCGGTCGAAATGCAGCCCAGCGCCAGACCGGCTTCCAGCAACGCGTAGGTGTGGTTCTGGTCGTCCACCGTCAGATCCAGCAGCACCTGCTCGCGGATTAAAAATTCCGCCAGCGCCGGCAGGAACCAGCTGGCCAGGCTGTCGGCGTTGACCGCCACGGCCAGCATCAGCGGTGCCGACTGATTGCCGGCAAATTCCGCTTGTAAATCCTGTTCCAGCAATTGCGCACGGCGCAGATATTGCAGCAGGCGCTGACCGGCCTGCGTCGCGCGGCACGGCCGGCTGCGCACCAGCAGCGGGCTGCCGAGCTGCATTTCCAGCGCCCGCACCCGCTGCGAGACTGCCGACGAGGTCAGATGCAAGCGGCTGGCGGCTTGCTCGAAGCTGCCGGTCTCTATCACCGCCAGTACCGCTTCGCATTGTCTGGGATCGAATTTCATGGGGTTTTGGTGTGAAAAGTGGCTCTATATTAAGAATTTTTAATGATTCACTAATTAAATTAATTCTGCTTCATTAATTGTGAGCCCAAAAGCAAAATGGTGTCCATCGTTCAATCGCATACAGGATTCCATCATGCTGCTTCCGTTCTACCTGAAAGGTCTCGGCCTCGGTGCCGGCCTGATCATCGCGATCGGCTCGCAAAACGCCCATGTGTTGCGCATGGGCTTGCGGCAACAGCATGTCGGCCTGACGGTGCTGGTGTGCATCGTGCTCGATGTGCTGCTGATCGGCGTCGGGATCGCCGGCATGGGTGCGGCCATAGGCGGCAATCCTGTGTTGTTGGGGCTGGCGCAGTGGGGTGGCGTGGCTTTTCTGAGCTGGTATGGATTGCGTGCCTGGCGTGCGGCATGGGCAAATCATGCGTTGCAGGTGAATCGGCAGGCCGTCGTCATGAGCGCCGCGCAGGCAGTCACGGCCGTCGTCGTTCTGTCGCTGCTAAACCCGCACGTATATCTGGATACCGTGGTGTTGCTGGGCGCGGTGGGTGCGCAACAGGCCGGCGCCGGCAAGCTGTGGTTCGCGCTGGGCGCGATGACCTCTTCCGTCCTGTGGTTTGTGCTGCTGGGTTTCGGCTCGCGCCTGCTGTCGCCGTTATTCGCACGGCCGCTGGCGTGGCGCGTGCTGGACGGCATGATCGGCGCGGTGATGTTGGTTCTGGCCGGGACGCTGGCGCTGGGCAGCGTGGCTTGATGCGGGCGGGGCGCACGCAGCAATCAAGCGCGCTGAAAACAGGCTGATTACAGGAATGTATTTAAGCTTCTTCAATCCATATTTCCACACTTAAAATCATTCGCATTGAAATGATATGAATTGAGATGATTTGACATGGATTGTTATTAATATACAATGGTGGCTCTTTATTTGGAGTCCAGTGGAACAAAAAACAGAAACGCCGGGATTGTTGCTGTGGGGCGAGACAGGAAGCCAGGATGTCGTTACAGTGGCGCTCATGAACGATGCCACCAAACTTGTAGCCGTAAATGATTCAATCCGCATTTTACAAAGCGTGCGTCGTATCGCGCAGTGCGTGGAGCAACATTCCAAGCGGCTCAAGACAACCCACAACATCACATCGCCGCAACTGGTAGCGCTGATGGCGATTGCCCAGTTGGGGCCGAGTACGCTGAAGTCGATCGGGCGGGCAATACACCTGAGTTCAAGCACTGTAGTGGGCATCGTTGACCGGCTGGAAGAAAAGAAGCTGGTCTGCCGCGAACGCGATACCCGCGACCGGCGCAATGTCTTTGTGAGCGTAACGGCGGTTGGCCAGCACTTGGTCGACAATGCGCCGTCGGCGCTGCCGCAAGGTTTTTCCAGTGCGCTTGGCGCGTTGCCGGAAGATGATCAACATACGTTGGTGGTGGTGTTGGAGCAATTCGCTACTCTGCTTGAAGTTAAGGCGCCTGCCGGCGTTGCTTGACTCTTATTTGACTCGTATTTGATTCTCCGAGCTGCGCCCTGATTTCTTTGGGTTTGGTTTTTTCCAACTGCCTTGCTGTGTGTTGGCGTACAGACTTGGGCCGATGCAAGCCCTAAGCTAGCGTCTTCGCATCGCCGAACAACAGCATCACATTCGCTACAACAAGGCGAAACACTATTCGCCGCACTCGCAGCATGCGCAAAAGCAGCACTGTGAGCAAGATCGCCCCTCATCTGCATTGTGCAGCGATGAGGTTCCTCACCAGCAAATACATTCTGCGGCTGAAGCCTGCCGTGAGAGCGTTTTTGTCTACAAAAGGAGAGCAGCACTTGAATACACCAATATCCGATCCAGCGTCAGAGAGTCAGCTGACGTTACGGCAACCACAGCAACGCGACGGCGCGGCGCTGCATGGTCTGATCGCGGCTTGCCCGCCGCTCGACCTGAATTCAATTTATGCCTATTTTCTGCTGTGCCTGCACCATGCGCACACCAGCGTGGTGGCGGAAGCCGACGGAAAACTTGTCGGCGCTATCACCGCGTACATTCCGCCCGAGCAGCCGGACACGCTATTCGTATGGCAAGTCGCGGTAGCAAAGCAGCAGCGCGGGCAGGGACTGGGCCGACGCATGCTGCAGCACTTGCTTACCGACTGCATCGCGCCGCGCGGTCTGCGCTGGATGGAAACCACCGTCAGCCCCAGCAACACCGCATCCAACCGATTGTTTACCAATTTTGCCTTGCAGCATGCTGCAGGCTGTCCCACCACCACTCTGTTTAGCGCCGACGATTTCGGCGAGAGTGGGCACGAAGAAGAACGTCTCTACAAAATCGGTCCCTGGACCGCGTAGCTTGACGGCAAGACGATAGTCAACATCCATTCCATCCCCTAAGGAGAAGCATGATGCGTACATTCAATAAACTGGAATCCGAGGTTCGTGGGTATATCCGTTCCTTCCCAACTATTTTCACCAAAGCCCAAAACGCTGTACAAACCGACGAAAATGGCCGCGAGTTCATCGACTTTCTGGCCGGTGCCGGTAGCCTGAACTACGGCCACAACAATCCCGTGTTGAAACAAGCGCTGATCGCGTATTTGGGCACAGACGGCGTGGTGCAAGGGCTCGACATGGCCACTGCGGCCAAGAAAAATTTTCTGCGCACGTTTGAAGAACGCATCCTGAAACCGCGCAAAATGCATTACAAAATGCAATTCACCGGCCCTACCGGCACCAATGCGGTGGAAGCCGCGATCAAGCTGGCGCGCAATGTGACCGGTCGCCAGAATGTGATTTCGTTCACCAACGGCTTTCATGGCGTAACGCTGGGCGCGCTGTCGCTGACCGGCAATCGCAAGTTCCGCGATGCCTCTGGCGCGACACTGACAGACGTGCATCATGCAGCGTATTCCAACTATTTCGGCCCGGATATCGATACCGTCGCGATGCTCGACAAGCTCATTACTGACCCCAGCAGCGGCGTCGACTTTCCGGCCGCGATTATTCTTGAAACCGTCCAAGGGGAAGGCGGCCTGAATTTCGCCAGCCTGGATTGGCTGAAAAAAATCGAACAATTGTGCCGCCGTCATGAAATTTTGCTGATCGTCGATGACATCCAAGCGGGTTGCGGTCGCACCGGAACTTTCTTCAGTTTCGAGCCAGCCGGCATCCAGCCCGACATGATCACCCTGTCGAAATCGCTGTCCGGTTACGGCCTGCCAATGTCGGTGGTCCTGATCAAACCTGAGCACGACGTGTGGAAGCCGGGCCAGCACAACGGCACCTTCCGCGGCAATAACATGGCGTTTGTAACCGCCGCCGCAGCGCTTGACCATTACTGGAGCGACAACAAATTCCAGGCATCGATCGACAAGAAAGCGCAGACCGTCGCCACCTATCTCGACAAGCTGGTGAAAACGTATCCGGCTGCTGAAATGATGCGACGCGGACGCGGCCTGATGCAGGGCTTGGCATTTAAAGATCCGGAGTTGGCCGACCGCGTTACCACGCTGGCGTTCCAGAACGGATTGATCATCGAAACCTCGGGCGGCAGCGATGAAGTAATCAAGCTGCTGATGCCGCTGACCATCGAACCGGAACAGCTGCTGGCTGGCCTGGACATCCTGGAGCAGGCGCTGGCCGATACGGTGAGTGATCTGAGCGCCACTGCAGTAAAGAATATAGAGGTGACAGCATGATCGTACGACGCCTGCAAGACATCCTGAATACCGAACGCGACGTAAAAACCGAAACCTGGGCCAGCCGCCGTCTGCTGCTGCGCGACGACCGGATGGGGTTTTCGATGCACGAAACCACCATCTTCGCCGGCACCCAAACGCACATCTGGTACAAGAACCACCTGGAAGCGGTGTATTGCGTCGAGGGCAGTGGTGAGGTTGAGCTGATTCCTTCGGGTGAAATTTTCCGCATCGAGCCGGGCACCATTTACGCGCTCAACAAGAACGACCGCCATTGGCTGCGCGCCGATGCCGGCGGCGACCTGCGGCTGGTGTGCACCTTCAATCCGCCGCTGGTCGGCAACGAAGTACATGACGCCGATGGCGTCTACGCCGCCGCGCCAGCAGCCGTTGAATAACTCGTCAAATCATCCGTCGAATAAAGAGAGGAGCATCAGATGCTATCCCAAGACCATTACAAGAGCCGCGCGCTGATTTCACCGGCGATCCTGGCGCGCTGCGAGCCGGTCGTCTACGGCCAGAAACCAAGCGCCACCTTCACCTCCACTACGCTGAACGCGGCGCAACGCGATGCCTACCGGGAGAACGGATTCCTGTTTCTGCCCGAGCTGTTCACGGCGGCCGAGGCAGCTAGCCTGTTTGATGAAATGCAAATGATGCGCACAGATTTTGCAGCGACCGGCCGCGACGAAGTCATTGCGGAGCCGGGCAGCGGCGATGTGCGCTCGATCTTCGATGTGCACCGTCTGAACGATGTATTCGCCAGCCTGATGCGCGACCCGCGCGTGCTGAATGTGGCGCGCGAAATACTCGGCAGTGAAGTCTATATTCACCAGTCGCGCATCAACTACAAACCCGGATTTAGCGGCAAGGAGTTTTACTGGCATTCCGATTTTGAGACCTGGCACACCGAAGACGGCATGCCGGCTATGCGCGCATTGAGCTGCTCGATTCAGCTCACCGACAACGATGAATTCAACGGCCCGCTGATGCTGATCCCCGGTTCGCACAAGCACTTCATTTCCTGTGCCGGTGGAACGCCGATTGATCACACCAAGCAATCACTGAAGAAGCAGGAATACGGCGTGCCGGACGAACTCCTGCTGCGCTACCTGGCGGACATGGGCGGCATCACGTCTTGCAAGGGAAAAGCAGGTTCGGTCGTATTTTTCGATTGCAACACCATGCACGGGTCGAACAGCAACATCACGCCCTATCCGCGCAGCAACGTGTTTTTTGTCTACAACAGTATCGAAAATCAGTTGCAAGCGCCGCAGGGCGGATTGAAGCCGCGCCCCGAGTTCATCGCCGCGCGTCACAACCTGGCGTCGCTGGAGCCTGAGCCGCTGACGATTGCATGATTTTTCGTCCGAATCTGACTGACTGCCCAGTAGAAAGTGCGCGATTGCGCCTTATCAGTTAAGCAGCTTGACTGAACGTAGCATCAAGTTGAACGATGTTATCGGGTGCAGGATGTAAATCACAATTGCGTCCTGCCTTTGCTACTTGGCCCGCCACTGCGTGGCCGAGCAAGCTTGGCAAAGTGCGGGACAATTGAATTAACATTTCCAAATTAATCCCGGTCGGAATGCCGATCTCGTCGCACAAGTTGACCAAATCCTCAGTGCAAATATTCCCAGAGGCCCCCGGCGCGAAAGGACACCCGCCCAATCCGCCTAGCGCTGCATCAAATCGACGCGCTCCGACTTCATAAGCGGCTAAGACATTGGCTAAACCCAGTCCGCGCGTGTTGTGTAAATGCAGCGTAAGCGCATCACTCCCCACACGTTCTAAAACCCGGGTGATGAGCCTGGCCACTTGCCGCGGATTGGCCATCCCGGTGGTGTCAGCAAGGGTAATTCCACCAATACCCAATGTAAGATAGGCGTCGACCAGAGCTATTACCCGGTCTTCGTCGATCTTCCCCTCAAATGGACATCCGAAACTGGTAGCAACCGTGCCATTGAGTGTTGCATTCGAGGTGTCTTTCGTGTGCCGCACAATATCTGCAAACGCGGACAGCGACGACTCGCAAGTCATGCGCATATTGGCAAAATTATGTGTTTGACTCGCCGACATAACGAGATTGAGTTCATCGGCCTTCGCATCAAGCGCCCGCTGCCCACCTTTGAGATTCGGCACTAAGGCAACGTAAATGACGCCCGGCTGGCGAAATATGCCAGAGAAAACGGCCTCTCCATCTCGCAGCGCCGGAATCGCTTTCGGGGAAACAAACGAGCCCGCTTCAATGCGTGAAAATCCTGCATTCGACAAGCGGTCGATTAACGCAATCTTGTCACCTGTCTCAACCCAGGTTGACTCTATTTGCAAGCCATCCCTTGGCGCGACTTCCTGAACGATCAATTTCTCGGAAAAATGGGTAAACACAAGTGCTCTCCTGTTAATTCAAAGCGATTAGGTTTCCGAAGAGTGCGCTTACACCACACCGCGAGATCGCAATTCGGCCAACGCATCTTCGCCGATGCCGATCGAGCGCAATATTTCAGTGGTGTGCTCGCCCAACTTAGGCCCCACCCAATTTGTCACGCCAGGCGTTGCGCTCAGTTTGGGGACGATTCCAGGCAAGGAAATCGGAGTGCCATCGGGTAAGGTGTGATGTTCAATCATTTCACGCGCTTGATAATGCGGGTCGTCACAAATATCCGCCGCCGTGAATATCTTGTCGTTAGGAACAGCCGCCGCTTCCAATATCTGCATGACGTCAGCTAAATTGTGCTGTGAAGTCCAGCCCCCAATTGCGGCGTCAAGTAATTCATTGCGTTGCACTCTGCCATCGTTATGCGCAAGTTGCGGATCTTCCGCTAAGTCTTGACGTCCGATAGCGATCATCAGGCGCTTAAATATGCTGTCGCCATTGCCCGCGATAATGACGTGGCGACCATCCCGGCACGGGTAGGTATTCGATGGAGAAATCCCCGGCAAGCTGGCGCCGGAGCGCTCGCGTATGTGTTTGAACATCGCATATTCCGGTATCAAACTTTCCATCACGGCGAAGACGGATTCGTACAGCGCGACATCGATATATTGGCCCTGGCCTTCGTTCGCCTTCAAGTGGTGCATTGCCAGCAGCGCACCAATCACGCCATACAGGGATGCCAGAGTATCGCCAATGCTGATCCCGGAACGCACCGGCGGCCGATCCGGGTATCCGGCGACGTAACGCATTCCTCCCATCGATTCCGCGATTGCCGCGAACCCAGGCTTCTTGCTGTAAGGACCGGTCTGACCATACCCCGAAATGCGGATCATGATCAGCGCTGGGTTGATCTTGGAAAGATCGTCCCAGCCCAGGCCCCATTTTTCGAGAGAACCTGGTCTAAAGTTCTCAATGACGATGTCGGCGGTTTTTACCAGGTCGCGAATAATCTGCTGACCATCGCTCAATCTCAGGTTGACTGTTATCGACTTCTTATTGCGGCTCTGGCTGTACCACCACAAGGACGTCCCCTCATGCAACTTGCGCCATTTGCGTAGCGGGTCACCTTCACCGGGAGATTCGACTTTAATAACCTCCGCGCCAAATTGCGCCAGCAAAGCGCCGGCATAGGGACCGGCTACCAAACTACCGAGCTCGATCACCTTTATGCCTTTTAGCGGCGTTTTTTGGTCGTCTTTCGGCATTTTTATCATCCTAAAAAGTTTGTAATTATTCAGCCGGAATTCTAATTAAGAACAAAGTAAGCAATCGCGGTTACAGCCGCTCCACCAAAAACTGCTCGGATCTAGACGTCCCTATGTAGACGTCCCTTATAGCGGGCTAAATACATCTTGTGTTTTTAAAAATCCTGAAAGTCGAGCCTATCCGATCAAAGTTTGCTTGGATTAAATCCAGTCTCTTTGTAGATCGACTGGATCAATTCTTTACCGATCCTGCCTTCCATTTCCCGATGCGTAATTTGCGTCGCTTTTCTCCATGCGTTTTTTTCTTGCTTCGTCAATTGGATAATCTGTGTCTTTCCAGATTTTTTAATGCTGTCAACCGCGAGATCGTTTTCTTGTTTTGCAATGGCGTTAAAGTACGTCGTCGTATCCTTCACCGCGCCCATTAGCAATGTACGCAAATCGGGTTTTATCGCGTCAAAAAATCGCTTGTTCATAACGACGACATATCCGTGATACCCATGATCGGAGAGCGTCATGTATTTTTGTACTTCGTGGAATTTCTGCGTGTAGATATTCGACGCTGGATTTTCTTCCCCATCGACGACGCCTGTTTGCAACGCTTGATAAATTTCTGAAAACGCCAGCACTTGCGGTATCGCGCCGAGCGCGCGAATTTGAGAATCGATTACCTTTGAAGATTGAATCCGCATCTTCAAACCTTTGAAGTCGTCAGGCATGTGTAACGCCTTGTTTGCGGTCATTTGCTTGAATCCGTTGTTCCAGAAACCGAGTCCGACAAGTCCTTTTCCTTCCAATTTTTGCAACAGATTTTGACCGATAGGGCCATCCGTCACCTTGCGCGCTTCTTCCATATTGTCGAACAAAAATGGCAAATCCAAGACTTCAAATTCACGGATTCCCATCGGCCCAAATTTGCCGGGAGCCGGTGCAAGCATCTGGACTGCGCCCAATTGCAATGCCTCCATTTCTTCTTTGTCTTTATATAACGTGCTGTTGGAATACGTCTCTATTTTGATGCGCCCTTTGCTGCGTTCTTCCAATATTTTTTTAAAATATTCGCTCGCCTTGCCCTTGGGGGAATCACTCGATGCAACGTGGCTAAACTTGATAATCAGCGGCTGTTGGGCAAAAGCACTCGTCAAAGCGACAAAAGTGGCAAGTCCGGCGATGAGGTTGCGTAATTTCATTTCAGTCTCCTTAGAAATCTTTTTAAGTCTTGTTTGCGTTTTAACGCTTTGTATTCGGGCATATAAATGTATCTATTGCAGTCATCAAAAATGCGCAGCGCAGCGTGTAAAAGCATTGTGCGTGAGCGCGTGATGCTCGGATTTTTGAAAAACCACGACTGCGCCGTTATCGGGATAATGCGCGAGGAAGAGAATATCGAAAAACAGTATTTCGAGAGCCTGCCATCGTGCATCACGATGGCAGCGCGTTACGCAGATTGTTTCAGATGATTGACGAGAAGTTGTGCAGCGACCGGCAAAGCAGCCAGCGAACGAACGCAAATTTTTAATGCTCTTTTTGCCCATGGCTCGTTCAACGTAACCACGTGGATTCCCAGTGCTTTTATATACGGTTGGGCAACGGCGCGCGGCATCACCCCGATTCCCAATCCGGTTTGCACCATCAGACATAAAGCGTCGTAACTGGTAACTTGGATGGCAATTCTTATGGTTCTGTCCAAATCGGCGGCAGATTTAATCAACTGCAGATTAATTGCACTTCCCGTATGCAGACCAACATAATCGTAATCCAGCGTCTCCATAAAAGTGACGGAACGTCGTCCAGCTAGCGGATGCTCTCCCGGCGTTATCAAAACGAGTTCGTCGTCACGGTAGGGAAATATCTCCAAATTTTGACCGTGCGGCATCATGGTAAAAATGCCGATATCGGCCACGTTTTCGAAGACCGCTTTTGTGATGACGGTGCTGATGTTTTCCTGCAAATGGATTTGTACTTGCGGATGTTCCGATAAAAACGATTTGATGGCACTTGGCAAAAATTGGGTGATCGCAGAGATATTGGCCATCACTCTGATGTGACCCCGAATCCCGGTCGCGTAATCGCGCATTTGTACGTAAATTTCATCCATTTCGTGAAGCACGCCACGCGCCAAGTTCGCCAAAGCGATTCCCGCAGCCGTCGCTTCCACGCCCTTATTGGTGCGGGTCAGTAATTGCGTCTGAAGCACATCTTCCAAGTCGCTGATGCGCTTACTTACCGCAGAAGCCGCAATGTGTTGACGCGTCGCGGCCGCTGCGATAGAGCCCTCCTCTACGATATCAACAAAAAGTCTGAGCGAAATGGGATCTAATTTCATGTATTAGCCTTATTGATGGCAATCTTGTCGGCCTTCAGGCCCAGAATTTGGTCGTCTTGCGCGCTCATTTTTTCTAAATTCGGGCTCTGCGCTAATTCGATTCGGTGGGTCCATACTCCCGTTTCATACCCTTGGAAATCCTTCTTTTTCGAGCCGTGATTGCTCGGTTTCCAGTCCGGCGAAGTGTTTTGCGTGTTCAATCGCTTTCGGTATTTTTATCATAACTTCAGTCAAGTTGGTGGCGACTTGCACCTTAACCTTTCCAAGATGTGGCGGTTGATTATTAGGCGCGCCGAATTATTGACGCTTGTCTTGTTATTTCTCAGTATCAGTTACAAAATTATTAACTAATATGAAAGTGATAGTGCGAAGAAATGGCAGTACGGGCTGAAAAAACAATGATGGACGCACTGTTGAAGCGAACTCTGGGTGGGATGAATAACAAGTTAGCGTAGTAATTCAATAACGTAGCAGCGGAGGTGATATGTCAGCAGTCCTTTACGCAAATGACCAAGTGTCCGACGTTTATCCACAAGAGGTGACGATTGAAATCCGTGAGGGTGACTGGAAAGGTTATTTACAACACATCGCAAGGCCCCATGACAACAAAGATTTTGTCAGTTGCTATGGTGACGTCAGCGCATATAAACGACAGTGCGCGCTCGCTTATCTGGGCAAACGTGCGCAACTTAATGGCGGGGGATGTAGCAGAACCCAGCCGCGCATTTTGACCCCGCAGGTCATCTCTGAACTAGAGGTAAAGAACAAAGCCCAGCGCTATCAGCGCTACCCATGGCTAGAGACCTTGATAAATCTGCTGGCAGAGATTGAGCGAAATCAGGAGAAGATGTCAGGTTGTGATGTTATCTCGTTAGTATCTGCTGCCAGATAGTGCGGTTGGTCGCACCAACCAGGTTCCAACTGCTGCTTTGACAGCACCGGCGCAGACTTTGCGGTTTTGAGAGCATCACCAATACGCTTGTCGTATTCGCAGTTTAAAAGCTTGAAACGCTCTGCCCATAGCGTCACAACGCCTGCAAAGCCGTTACATTTTCATACTTGCTAAGACAGGGTATTTTTATTTAATGTTTTAAATAAAGCGGCAATGCCATTGTTTTTTAGCATACTCTCAAAAAAACCCAGAAAATACTGGGGGCTTTAAATCTGCCAGACTATTTTTTGAAGCGGACGTTAAGCGGTTTAATTGCCGGGTAATTTCAGGTGCCGGTTGCGGTTGCGTCATAGGAGCAGGTTCCAAACCTGCCCTGGGTTTATACCCGCAAAAAATCCTCTCGTTCGCCCAGCCAGCGCGCCAGATGCGCTCTTACAATGCGCGCGCTGTCCTCCGATTTGTCTTGCAATAAAAACTGCGCCAGATTGCGCGCCTTTTCTACCAGCCATTGGTCGGTTTCCAGGTTGGCGAAGCGCAGCATTGCCTGGCCCGATTGGCGCGCACCTAAAAATTCGCCAGGGCCGCGGATTTCCAGATCCTTGCGGGCGATTTCGAAGCCGTCGGTGGTGGCGCGCATCGTCATCAGGCGCTGCTTGGCGACCCAGCCCAGCGGGCTCTGGTACAGCAGCAGGCAAACTGAAGCTGCCGTGCCGCGCCCGACCCGGCCGCGCAGTTGGTGCAATTGCGACAGGCCGAAGCGTTCCGCGTGTTCGATCACCATCAGCGACGCGTTCGGCACATCGACCCCGACTTCGATCACGGTGGTGGCGACCAGCACCTGCATCCGGTTTTGGGTGAAAGCATCCATCACCGCCTGTTTTTCGGCCGCTTTCATGCGGCCATGCACCAAGCCGACCTGCAGGCTGGGCAATGCTGTCGTCAGCGTGGCGTGGGTGTCGGTTGCGGTTTGCAGTTGCAGCGCTTCGGACTCCTCGATCAGCGGGCAAACCCAGTAGATTTGCCGCCCTTCGAGGGCCGCGGCATGGACCCGGGCGATTACTTCTTCGCGTCGGTTCTGGTCGACGGCGCGGGTCACGATCGGGCTGCGGCCGGGCGGCAGTTCGTCAATCACCGAGACTTCGAGGTCGGCGTAATACGTCATCGCCAGCGTGCGCGGGATCGGCGTGGCGCTCATCATCAGCTGATGCGGCGTCAGGTCAGGGGACTGCGCGTTGGCGGCCTTGTTGTGCAGGCTCAGGCGCTGGCCGACGCCGAAGCGGTGCTGTTCATCGACGATCACCAGCCCCAGCCGGGCGAATTGCACCGCGTCCTGGATCAGCGCGTGGGTGCCGATCACCAGCTGCGCGGCGCCGGACTCGATTTGTGCCAGCGCTTCCAGCTTCTCTTTCCTTTTCAGGCTGCCGGTCAGCCAGGCAACCTGAATGCCGAGCGGCTCCATCCAGCTAGCCAGCTTGCGGAAATGCTGTTCGGCCAGGATTTCAGTTGGCGCCATCAGCGCCGCCTGGTAGCCGTTGTCGATCGCCTGCGCGGCGGCCAGTGCCGCCACCACGGTTTTGCCGCTGCCGACGTCGCCCTGCAGCAGCCGCTGCATCGGGAAGGCGGCGCGCAAATCGCCACGGATTTCGGCCAGCACTTTTTCCTGCGCTCCAGTCAACGCAAACGGCAGCGTCATCAGGAACGCATTCGACAGTTGACCGATGCTGTTCAGCGCCGGTGCATTGACTTTGCGGCGGGCCGCTTGCGAACGTTTCAGAGATAGCTGCTGGGCCAGCAATTCATCGAATTTCATCCGCTCCCAAGCGGGATGGGTGCGCTCCATCAGACTATGCTGATCGACGTCCGGCGGCGGGTTGTGCAGCAGCCGAATCGCGGGCTCGAAGGCCGACAAGCCGAGATTTTCCAGCAGCGCCGGCGGCAGTGTGTCGCGCCAATCGAGCTTCTCCAGCGCTTCAGCAATTGCGCGGCGCAGAAAGCTTTGCGACAGGCCGTCACCGGCCGGATAGACCGGCGTTAATGCCGTTGCCAGCGGCGCTCCCGGAATCACGATCTTGTAAGTCGGATGCACCATCTCGGGGCCGAAAAAGCCGTGCCGCAGTTCGCCGCGCACCCGCAACCGGGCGCCCTCGGCCAGCTGCTTTTGCTGACTGCCGTAAAAATTCAGAAAGCGCATCACCAACTGGCCGGAATCGTCGGCAAGCGTCACCAGCAGTTGCCGGCGCGGCTTGTATTGCACTTCGCAGCCGCTGACTACGCCTTCGACCTGCGACGGCTGGCCAAAGTGCAGGCCGGCTTCATGGATCGACAGCACCTGGGTTTCATCCTCATAGCGCAGCGGCAGATGCAGCGCCAGATCCATGCTGGATCGCAGGCCAAGTTTGGCCAGCTTGTCCGCCATTTTGCCCAGCGCTGAGGACGCAGGTTTTTTGGGGGCTGATGGCGCCGGCGCGGCAGCGGGTATTTGCTTTGGTTCTGGCATGTGGCTCATCAATGGACCGCCTAGGGCGTAAAATAGCCGGCTATTTACAATAGATACAGATAATTTACCTGTATCTATTGTACTGATCAAGACTAATGCTGTGATTAAATACAGTTAATTTTCCGGCAGGCTCCCTAATTCTCCGGAATTATCAATTCAAGACACACGATGCATCCCAATTACTCCTTATCCGACTTTGACTTCGACCTGCCGCCGGAACTGATTGCGCAAACCCCGCTGCCGCAGCGCAGTGCTTCGCGCCTGCTGCACGTCGATGGCGACACGCTGATCGACCGCAGGTTTGCCGATATTACCGATCAATTCACCGCTGGCGATCTGCTGGTGTTCAATGACACCCGGGTGCTGAAAGCGCGTTTCTTCGGGGTGAAAGCCACCGGTGGAAAAGTCGAAGTATTAATCGAGCGCGTGGTGGATAGCCGCGCCGTCCATGCGCAAATCCGCGCCTCCAAGTCGCCGGCAATCGGCAGCACCATCCGCCTGGCCGATGCTTTCGACGTCACGGTCGGCGTGCGGGTCGGCGAGTTCTATACGTTGAACTTTCCGTCCGACGTGTTCGAACTGATCGAGGCGCACGGCCGGCTGCCATTGCCGCCGTATATCGAGCACACCGCCGATGCTTTCGACGAAACCCGTTACCAGACCGTGTATGCGAAAGAACTCGGCGCGGTCGCGGCGCCGACTGCGGGCCTGCATTTCGATCAGGACTTGCTCGATAAGTTGCGCGCCAAGGGCGTGCAGTTCGCGTTCGTGACGCTGCACGTCGGCGCCGGCACTTTTCAGCCGGTGCGCACTGAAAATCTGGCCGAACATCAGATGCACAGCGAGTGGTACACGCTGTCGCAAGCCACGGTGGATGCGGTGCAGGCCGCCCAAGCCTCCGGGCGCGACGTGGTGGCGGTCGGTACCACCAGCCTGCGCGCGCTGGAGTCGGCCTCGCAATCCGGCACGCTTGTCGCCGGCAGCGCCGATACTGCGCTATTCATCACGCCCGGCTATCGGTTTAAAACGGTGACGCGCCTGATCACCAATTTCCACCTGCCGAAATCGACCTTGCTGATGCTGGTGTCGGCCTTTGCCGGCTATGCCACTATCCGCAGCGCTTATTCCCACGCGATCACCCAGCGCTACCGTTTTTTCAGCTACGGCGATGCGATGCTTTTAACTACAAAAAACCATGCTTGATTTTAAACTCCTTAAAACCGACGACAGCGGTCAAACTTCGGCCCGCCGCGGCCGCCTGACGCTGAACCACGGCGTGATCGAAACGCCGATTTTTATGCCAGTCGGCACTTACGGTTCGGTCAAGGCAATGTCGCCGCTGGAGCTCAAGGAGATCGACGCCCAGATCATCCTCGGCAATACCTTTCACTTGTGGCTGCGCCCCGGCGTCGAGGTGCTGAAAAAATTTGGCGGCCTGCATCGCTTCATGGGATGGGACAAGCCGATCCTGACCGATTCCGGCGGATTTCAAGTGTTTTCGCTGGGTGCGATGCGCAAGATCACCGAGGAAGGAGTGCATTTTTCATCACCAATTAATGGCGATAAATTGTTCCTGTCGCCGGAAGTCTCGATGCAGATCCAGCGCGCACTCAATTCCGACATCGTGATGCAGTTCGACGAATGCACGCCGTATGAAATCGATGGCCGTCCGGCCACACTCGACGAGGCGGCCCAATCGATGCGCATGTCGTTGCGCTGGGCTAAACGTTCCAAGGATGAATTTGTCGGCGGTGAAAACCCGAATGCGCTGTTCGGCATCGTGCAAGGCGGCATGTTCGAACATTTGCGCGACGAATCGCTGGCCGGTCTGGAAGACATCGGTTTTCCCGGCATTGCCATCGGCGGGTTGTCGGTGGGCGAGCCGAAAGAAGAAATGATGCGCATGCTGGCGCACATCGGACCAAGGCTGCCGGCCGACAAACCGCATTATTTGATGGGAGTCGGCACGCCGGAAGATTTGGTAGCTGGCGTAGCCAACGGCATCGACATGTTCGACTGCGTGATGCCGACCCGGAATGCGCGCAACGGCTGGCTGTTCACCCGTTTTGGCGACATCAAGATCAAGAATGCGCGCTACAAGGACGACGAGCAGCCGCTCGACGAAACCTGCGATTGCTACACCTGCCGCAATTTTTCACGCGCTTATCTGCACCATTTGCACCGCACCGGCGAAATTCTGGGCGCGCGCTTGAATACCATCCATAACCTGCACTATTACTTGCAGCTGATGCGTGAAATGCGCTCGGCCATCGACGCGCAACAATTTTCGGTTTTTGTGCTGCGCTTCCGCACGGAGCGCTCGCGCGGAATCTGATCATTGCAATTGCAGCTACAAAAATAAAAAGCCCGGAGTTGACAGTTTATGAAAACTGGCAACTCCGGGCTTTTTATTTAGCGGTCGTGCGTTATTGCTTATTACAGAGCAGGCGCTGGAGCAGGAGTTGATTTTTTCGTTGCTGCATGCTTCATTTTCTTGGTATGGCTGGCTTTTTTCATGTGGCTGGATTTTTTCGCAGCGGCTTTAGCTGGCACGGCTGGAGTAGCGGCCGGTGCACTTGCAGCAGCAGGAGTTGCAGGAGCAGCAGGAGTTGCTGCAAAAGCTGTACCCATTGCGAAAGTAGCGGCTACTAAAGTTGCGATAAGTTTGTTCATGCTAAAGTCCTTTTGGTTGGGTCCGTAGACAATCGCTACGTAGTGCAGATAACGCAGCGCTTCTGAGTCCGGTTGACAACGAATACAAATAATTTTCAAGCGGAACTGTTGTGTCGCAGCACACCCCAAATTAATAACTCATGTTACGCACGCCATAATTGGGGAAAGTATGGGCAATGTCCAATCTCAGATAACAAATATTGGCACAGTATGTGCAAATAAATAGCATTTCACGCATATTTTCATTGCGACTTTAAAAATACTGTTGCCTGTATGAATTTCTGGCCAGTGCCATGTCGAATGCTGGCGCTGGTTTGCCCTGCCGTCATAGGGCCGCGTGTCAGGAAACCCATGCCTGAATGCTAAAATGCCTGCCTGTTTATAACAACCAACTGGAGTACGCCTTGTTTATTTCTAATGCATTTGCACAATCAGGCCCACTGGAATCTTTGGGTTTGGGTAGCAACCTGACTAGTTTTCTGCCGATCATCCTGATGTTTGCGGTGATGTATTTTCTGATGATCCGTCCGCAGATGAAACGTCAAAAAGAGCAGAAGGCCATGATGGCAGCCATCGCCAAGGGCGACGAGGTGATCACCAGCGGCGGCATGCTGGGTCGCGTGACCAAAGTGACTGATGTCTATGTGACACTGGAAATCGCCAATGGCACCGAAATCGTGATCCAAAAAGCGGCCATCGCCACTTTGCTGCCAAAGGGCACGATCAAATCGATTTGATGCTGTGTGTGCCGGTTCGCGCGCGCTGTGCGGAGTTCCGGCCATCCAAGTCACCCAGGCCATTTCTGCCCGGCGGCCAACCCTGAACATTGAATCAATATGAATCGTTATCCACTCTGGAAGTATCTCGTTATCGCCTTTGCGCTGCTGCTGGGCGTGTTGTATACGCTGCCGAATTTCTTTGGCGAATCGCCCGCAGTGCAAATCAGTAGCGCCAAAGCCACCATCAAGGTCGATACCGGCTTGGTGACGCAGGTAGAACAGATTTTGAAAACCAATGACATGGCCACTGGCGGCGTGTTCTTTGATGCGGTTGGCAATCAGGGTTCGGTGCGGGCCCGCTTTGCCAATCCCGATGCCCAGTTCAAGGCCAAGGCATTGCTGGAGAAAGCACTCAACACCGACCCGGTGGACCCGGTGTATACCGTCGCCTTCAACCTGTTGCCGAATACGCCAGGCTGGTTGCAAAGCCTCCATGCGCTGCCGATGTACCTCGGCCTCGATTTGCGCGGCGGCGTGCATTTCCTGATGGAAGTCGATACCAAGGCGGTCCTTAACAAGCGTCTGCAAGGACTGCAAGCCAGTGTTCGCAGCATTTTGCGCGATAAAAACATCCGTCATAACGGTCTTTCCCGCAGCGCCGATACGCTCGAACTGCTGTTCCGCGATCAGCCCACCCTGGCTAAAGCGCAGGCAGAGCTGGCGTCGCAACTCAGTGAGCTGACGTTCAATGTGAGCGGCAGCGGCAGCGAACTCAAGCTGGTGCTGCGCATGAAGCCGGAAGCCCTGACGAAAACCGTGGATGACGGTGTGCAGCAGAACATCACGACCCTGTCCAAGCGCGTCAACGAACTCGGCGTGGCCGAGCCGATCATCCAGCGCCAGGGCGCCAGCCGGATCGTGGTGCAATTGCCGGGCGTGCAGGATGTCTCGCGCGCCAAGGACATCATCGGCCGCACCGCGACCCTGGAAGTTCGCCTGGTCGACGAAACAGTTACCCGCGGCACTGAAGAAAGCGCCGCGATTCCGTTTGGCTCCGAGCTGTTCAAGGTCGGCAAGGGCGCGCCGGTGGTGTTGTACAAGGAGCCGATCATTACCGGCGACTATATTGCCAGCGCCACTGCCAGCTTCGATCAAAACAACCGGCCATCGGTCAGCATCGATCTCAACGGCGACGGCGGGCGCCGCATGCGCGACGCCACCCGCGGCAAGATCGGTAAATTGATGGCGATCGTGCTGTTTGAGAAAAATCGCGGCGAAGTGCTGACGGTAGCTACCATCCAGGATGAACTCGGGTCGCGCTTTCAGATCACCGGCGAAGGTTCATCCCAGGCATCCAGCGACCTGGCCCTGCTGCTGCGCGCCGGTTCGCTGGCGGCGCCGATGGAAATCATCGAGGAGCGCACCATCGGCCCGCAGCTCGGCGCTGAAAACATCAAGAAGGGTTTTGATTCGACCATGTACGGTTTTCTGGTAGTGGCCGCTTTCATGACGGTGTATTACATGCTGTTTGGTCTGTTCAGCGTGTTCGCGCTGTCGACCAATCTGCTGTTGCTGGTGGCGATTCTGTCGATGCTGCAGGCGACCTTGACCTTGCCGGGAATTGCCGCGATTGCGCTCACGCTCGGTATGGCAATCGACGCCAACGTGCTGATCAACGAACGGATTCGGGAAGAGCTGCGGGCCGGACACTCGCCGCAAGTGGCGATAGCAATGGGCTTCGATCGGGCCTGGGCCACCATTCTGGACTCCAATGTGACCACTCTGATTGCCGGTCTGGCGTTGTTGATCTTCGGTTCCGGCGCGATTCGCGGCTTCGCGGTGGTGCATTGCATCGGCATCGTGACCTCGATTTTCTCTTCGGTGTTCGTCTCGCGTGGTTTGGCCAATCTGTGGTACGGCCGCAAGAAAAAACTGACCAGTCTGTCGATTGGGACGGTCTGGAAGCCGGAACATTAAACGGTTCTGTGCTTACGTCAGTTTAGCCAGTTTTAATCAAGCATCTCGCGGTGGTCTGGCCGGGCCAGAGCACCGCATTGAAAGGATCGATGATGGAATTATTCCGCATCAAAAAAGATATTCCGTTTATGCGCCACGCATTGGTACTCAATGTGATCTCGGCAGTCACGTTTGCGCTGGCGGTGTTTTTCCTGGTGAGCAAAGGCTTGCATCTATCGATTGAATTTACCGGTGGAACCGTGATGGAAGTGGCCTATTCCAAAGCGGCCGATATCGATGGCATCCGCAAATCGGTGGTAGCGCTGGGCTACACCGATAACCAGGTGCAGAGCTTCGGCACCGCGCAGGATGTGATGATCCGCCTGCCGCTCAAGAGCGGCGTGACGGCAGCCGAGCAAAACGACAAGGTGATGACGGCGCTGAAGGCAAAAGATGCCGATGTGGCGCTCAGGCGCGCCGAATTCGTCGGGCCGCAGGTGGGGCAGGAGCTCGCGCATGACGGCCTGATGGCGCTGACGATGGTGATCCTCGGCATCATGATTTATCTGGCGCTACGCTTCGAATGGAAGTTTGCGGTGGCAGCGATTGTCGCCAATTTGCATGACGTGATCATTATCATGGGTTTTTTCGCATTCTTTCAGTGGGAATTTTCACTCTCAGTGCTGGCTGGCGTGCTGGCGGTGCTGGGCTATTCGGTCAATGAATCGGTGGTTATCTTCGATCGTATCCGCGAAATGTTCCGCAAGCACCGCAAGATGGCTGTGCCGCAAGTCATCGATCACGCGATCACCAGCACTATTTCGCGTACCGTCATCACGCACGGCTCGACCCAGATCATGGTGCTGTCGATGCTGCTGTTCGGCGGCCCGGCGCTGCATTACTTCGCAGTGGCGCTGACCATCGGCATTCTGTTCGGGATTTATTCTTCGGTGTTCGTCGCCGCTGCCATCGCAATGTGGCTTGGCATCAAGCGCGAAGATCTGGTCAAACCGGTCAAGGATAAAGTGGAAAGCGATGGCGCAGTAGTGTAAGCATCCAGCGCTATTGCCAAGCCAGTCGCCAGAAATCTGTCGACTGGCTTTTTTTATCGGTGCGCTGCGGCTGCGGCGGAAATGAAAAAACTGGAAATGGGAAACTATTCTTTGTCGGGGTCAATATAGAACTGGTAATTGCTACGCCCCATTTGCTTGGCCAGGTACATAGCATCGTCGGCGCGGCCTATCAGGGTCTCGACATCGGCGCCGTGTTCGGGATAGCGGCTAATCCCGATGCTGGGCGTGACGGTCAAAACATTGCCTTCGACCTGGTACGGTTGCACCAGCGCGCTCAGGATTCTTTTGGCGGCCTCGCACGCGGTCGCCTGCGAGTGCATGTCGGGCAGCACCAGAACGAACTCGTCGCCGCCGATGCGCGCCACGGTATCGATCTCGCGCAGCAGCTCGCGCAGCCGTTTCGCTACTGCCTGTAACAGCAAGTCGCCGACCCGGTGTCCGAGCAAATCGTTGATCGGCTTGAAGCTGTCCAGATCGATAAACATGACAGCCATCTGGTTGCCGCTGCGCTTGGCTACGGCTATAGCTTGCCTGAGCCGGTCTTCCAGCAGGCGGCGGTTGGGCAAATCGGTCAGGGCGTCGTGATCGGCCAGGTGGCGAATCTGTTTTTCAGCTTGCAGGCGTTCCAGTATCTCGGCTTGCAAGCGCTGGTTGGCGGTAGCCAGTTCTGCGGTACGTTCCTGCACCCGCAACTCCAGATTGTCGTGTGCGCGCAGCAGCGCTTCTTGCGCGTTCCTGCGTTCGGTGATGTCTTCGGTGATGTAGATCGAACCCTTGCCGAGATCGTCCGGATCGATCGCCTTGGCCAGCATGCGGCACCAGAACGTGGCGCCGTCGCGCCTTTGCATCAGCAGTTCGGTATCGAGCCGTTGTCCGCTGCCCAGCGTCGCCCTGGCAAGCGTGGATAATGCGTCGAACGCTTGCGGCGTCGGATACAGGATATCGGTAGTTTGCTGGATCAGTTCGTCGCTGGGCCAGCCGAACATTTCGCTAAAGCGCTGGTTGCAGTGCAAAAAGCGGCGTTTGCGGGTGAAGGTGATGGCCAGCGAGACGTTGTCCAGAATCGCCTGATGTTCCAGCAGCAGCAGTCGCGCCGCTGCATCCGCGGCGCGGCGTTCGGTGATGTCTTCAATGAGGTATATCTGGCCCTTGCCAGGATCAGCCGAATCGATCGCATTTACCACCAGATGGCACCAAAACGTGCTGCCGTCGCGTCTTTGCATCAGCAGTTCGGCATCACGCGGTTGCCCGTCACCCAGTGCCGTTGTGGCCAGGCCGGAGCGTTCGGCACCGGCCTCCGATGCAAAGAGCAGACCAGCTGGCTGTCCTGCCAGCTGGTCGTCGGGCCAGCCGAATATGTCGCTCAGGCGCCGGTTGCAGTGCAAAAAATTGCCATCGCGGATAAATGCGATGCCGAGCGAAACATGGTCCAGCAGCGCCTGGTATTCCAGCAGCATCTGGCGCCTTTGCGTTGCGTCAATCGGAGGTGGGTTTTTTAGCATGCTAATGCGCAAAATAGAAACGAATGTTAGGCAGCGTTTGTCGCCAATTTGATGCGGCTCTCCTTCTATTCCTATGTCGCGAGGCGCCACTTCAATATTTGCCAGAATTGCATTGTTCGGTCGGACGCTGCAACACCCGAAAAATTCCATATGGACAATTAATTTGGTTGCACATTCTGACGCATTTTTAGGTTGGCAGCAGCATAAGTTGCTTTGTTTTACTTTTTTGCACTTTTATTGACGGTGCTCAATGCGTCCAGCCGGTTTTTGAGTTTGCCCAGGGCTGCTTCGAGCGCGACGAAATCCGCTTCGGCGTAGCCGGAAAACGGTTGCTTGCAGAACTGTATGTGGGGATCGAACACTTGTTCGAAAGTGCGCTCGCCGGCTGCGGTCAGTTGCACAATGGTGTTGCGGCGGTCTTCCAGGCTGGTGATGCGCCGCACCAGTTGCTTGCATTCCAGCCGATCGACGACGCCGGTCAGAGTGCCCTTGGTTATCAGGGTTTTCTGGCCCAGTTCCTTGAAGGTCATGCCCGGCGTATTGCCAAGGGTGGCGATGATGTCGAATTGCGCCTGAGTGAGACCGGCTTTGCGGATTTCGGGCGCAGACATTTGTTCGAAGCCGTGATAGCACTCGGACAACAGGCGCAGGCTGCGTAAGTAGCGTTCTTTCATATCGCGATTATATCGGCAGCCGGCGTTGTCGAACTTATCGGCCATCATCGTGGCTCAGATCATTTCGGCTCAGATCGGGCTGCGTTCAATGCGCTGGATCAGGCTGATCGAGGTCCCGGTTTGCTGCCATTCGTTGACGAAATTAAAGGGAGTATATCGTTTATATATGCTTTTTACGCATGTTAATAGGCTTATTTAAAAAATACAGATTGTAGTACCATGTGTTTCCAGGCTGCATTAAAAGAATCAAAAAGCGCATTAATAGCGTGCATCTCTGCTGTTCGATTCTCTGCCGCCGGATTTCCCGTCCACTATTTTTAACCTGAACTTGACTATGTTGATACCTCACCACCTGCGCGGCATTCTGGCGCTGCTGCTTGTGACCTGCGTCTGGGGCACGACTTTTCCGGCCATGAAGGATTTATCGGCCGATCTGTCCGCGGTCTGGATCGCGCTGCTGCGCTTCTCGCTGGCGGGTCTGTTGCTGTCGCCCTTTCTGTGGCGGGCCCGGCGGATCGATGTGCTGGCGGGTGCGCTGTTGGGCGCGACCCTGTTTGTCTCCTTCATGCTGCAAACCGAAGGCCTGGCACTGACCAGTTCCAACCGCAATGCCTTCGTCACCGGCCTGAACGTGCTGGTGGTGCCGCTGTTGGGCGTGCTGGCCGGCAAGCTGCCGCCGCGCCACATCGCGCTCGCCATTACGCTGGCGATGGCTGGCATTTCGGCGCTGTGCTGGGATGGCGGAGCCTGGTCGTATGGCGACACGCTGGCGCTGGGCGGCGCAGTCTGCTACGGCATTTACGTCAAGCAGATGGAAATGGCGACTCGCAAGGCCAGTCATCTGATGGCATTGACTGCGGTCCAAATCATTACGGTCGGCATTTTCGCTGCGCTCTGGCTGCTGCTGTGGGAGCTGCCGCACAAATCGGTCGACTGGCTGCAATTGCAGCAGGCGGTGCGCCAGCACGCCCCGAATCTGCTGTACCTCAGCATCGTCGCCACCGCCGCGATACTTTCGCTGCAAGTCTGGGGCCAGCGTCATACCAGCGCCAACGAGGCCGCCGTCACGTATGCGTTCGAGCCGGCCTGCGCGGCCATCGCCGCCTATTTCTGGATAGGTGAAACCATGGGCTGGCGCGGCGTGATCGGCGGCGTGTTGCTGATCGCCGGCATCATAGTCAGCCAGTGGAAGGGCCGCGGCGCGCAGGCGAAAATACCCGAGGCGGTGCCGGTTGCGTCCTGATGTTTTTTCCAGGGAGATGATCAGTCTTGTTAGGGATAGGTCGCTGGTGCGGAGTGCGCACCAGCGACCTTAGGAACGCGCGTGAAATAATTTCTGCCTACAGCGCCTTGCCATATAATGTACAAAATTTTGCACATTTTGCACAATCAAGGAGGCATTCATGGGTATCTCTACAAGCGACATCGTGCCGTTTTCGCAGGCCCGCGCCAACCTCTCCGAACTGGCCGAGCAGGTCAAGGCTGGCGCCGAGAAAATCATTACCAAGAATGGCGAGAGTTACGTCGCGCTGATCGACGCCCGGCGTCTCGACTACTACCACCAGCTTGAGCGTGAACGCATCCATCTGCTGCTGATCGACGAAGCCGGCAAAGGGCTGGACGACATTACCGCCGGTCGTGTGGAAGACGCACGCGATGCCATCCAGCGATTGAAAAATCGCCCCGGTGCGTAACTTTTGCAGCAAGGACATCACGTGCCACAAAAAACCATCGTCAGGCTCGCCGCCAACTTTGAACGCAACCTCGAAAGCATTGCTGCATTCCTGGCAGAAGCCAGCGCACAGCATGCCTACGACGCGCTGCTGGACGCATTGCTCGATACCGTCGTTCCTAACCTTGAGCGATTTCCAGACATGGGGCGGTCGTTCATGGAGCGCCCGGCCAGGTCGGTCGAAGTGCTCACTGCCGTTGCCGCGCTGCGAGCCAAGTTAGGCGATGGAGAGTTGCGCGAGTACCTGTTGTCCGATTACCAGATACTGTACGCACGCTACGATGAGACCGTCACCCTGCTGTCGATCAAACACCATCGGCAGCTCTCGTTTGACTTTGCCGGGCACTGGCCTGCGACGTAACTGCAACAACGCCTAGCTGACAAGATTGCGATTCAAGTCGCTGCAGCAGGCAGCACACAGAAAAACCGTGAAAAATGATTGATTACCAAGAATTAAAACAACTCGAAGATGATCTTTGGGAAGCCGCCGATCAGCTCCGAGCCAACTCCAAGCTCACCGCAACTGAATACTCGATGCCGGTGCTGGGGCTCATCTTCCTGCGTCATGCCACCACGCGCTTCAATGCATTGCTGCCGCAAGTCGAAGCCGCTATTCCGGCTCGCGCCACCGGTGCCGTGCGGGAAGGGCTCATCAAGCTGGGGTTTAGCGGCAAGGCCGCCATCTATTTGCCGGAAAAGAGCCGTTACGATTACCTTGCCAGCTTGCCGCAAAGTGCGACTTTGGGTGTCAATATTCGCGACGCCATGCTTGCGATTGAAGATCAGGTCAGCGACCAGCATGGCAATAAACTGCTGGCGGGCGCCTTGCCTAAAGACTATATTGGTTTTGATCCTGATCTGCTGGCTGAACTGATCAAAATTTTTAATCGCCCGCTGCTCGCCGGGGCCAAGGGCGATGTCTTTGGCCGCATCTACGAATACTTTCTCAACCAATTCGCCATGAGCGGCGCGCAAGAAGGCGGCGAATTCTTTACGCCGCCAAGCTTGGTTCGCATGATCGTCAACGTCATCGAACCCGATCATGGCAAGGTGCTAGACCCGGCCTGCGGTTCTGCCGGCATGTTTGTGCAGACCGGCCACTTTATCGAAGATGCGCGCCATAAAAATACCAACGATGTAGACATCACCTTCTACGGCCAGGAAAAAGCCGACCTCAACAGCAAACTGGCGCGGATGAACTTGGCCGTGCATGGGCTGGAAGGCCAAATCAAGATTGGAAATACCTTCTACGAAGACCAGCATGATTTGCTGGGCAAGTGTGATTTTGTGATGGCTAATCCGCCGTTTAATGTGGATGGCGTGCAGCTCAACAAGATCAAGGGCCATGTGGGCGAAGGCAATCGCTTGCCATTTGGCCTGCCGGGCACGGCTGGCAAGAGCAAAAAGAAAGACGATGGCGAGACGATTTCTAACGCCAATAGCCTGTGGCTACAGTATTTCTACAGTTACCTGAACGATACAGGCCGCGCCGGTTTCGTAATGGCCTCCAGCGCCTCGGACGCAGGGAACAAAGACAAAGAAATCCGCCAAAAGCTAGTGGAAACCGGCCATGTGGACGTGATGATATCCATCGGGAATAAGTTCTTTTATACCCGCAGCCTGCCTTGCACCCTGTGGTTTTTTGATAAGAATAAGACTAAAGAAACTATCGACGATGTATTGATGATCGACGCGCGCAACGTCTACACCGTGGTCTCGGCACGCTCACACATTTTCACCGACGAACAACTCGCCAATCTCACCGCGATTACGTGGCTATATCGTGGCGAGCAAGACAAGTTTACTGATCTGCTCGGTCGTTATCAGAGCGTCGCGGCTAACTGGCTAGATACGTTGCCGACGCGCTTGCGCAGCGATAGCGACACCGTCGCGAAGTTATCAAACGCATTGGTCAAACTGGCTAAAGCCACGCAAGACACTGCAGCCTTGGCAACCGTGCGCGGCAAACTGGCCGAAGAACAGCGCTTGGAAGATGCGGTGCTGGCTGACTTTCGCGCGCAAGTGGCAGAGGCGCAAAGCCAATCGACGGCCTGGAAATCAAGCGTGCAAACCTTGCTAGCGCAAGCCCTCAAGACACGCGCTCAAATCAGCACATCGGTTGACTTCGCTTCCCGGAAAAACCTGCAAGTCCAACTTGAAGCCCTGCAAGCTGTTTTGAAAGCGGCGCTGGACGCGGTGGAAGCGCGCCATAAAGCGTGGCTCAAGCTGTTGGACACAGCCGAAAAACAATGCCGTGCACGGCTGTGGCCTGGATTCGACCCGGAACCCTGCCGCAGTGCCAAGAAAGCCCTGCAAGCGCGCGATGTAAAAAAGCACGAAGCGCTCACCGTGCGCGACTTAAGCCACGAGGCGCTGAAACGCGCACCCTATTTTATCCACCAGGCGCATTGGCTGTTAAGCCGCTTCCCCGAAGGTTTGTATGACGATGTTGGCGGCCTGTGCAAGCTGGTTACGCGCGCAGATATTGCCGCTAACGATTATTCGCTGACACCGGGGCGCTATGTCGGCGTCGCGGTGGGCGGTCCGGACGCAGAAGACGATCAAGCATTCGTGACGCGAATGAAGGAGGTTCACAGCGAGTTGGCCGAGCTGAACGATAGGGCAACGGAACTGGCAAGCAGAATTCAATTGGCTTTTTCGGGACTTATTGAATGAAACTGGAGACGGTTAAGCTAGGTGACGTTGCCGACATGTTGGTTGGTTTTGCATTCAAGAGCCAGCAATTTCTTGGAGCATCCGAAGATGGTGTGAAACTTGTACGAGGCGACAACGTTCAGCAAGGTCACATTCGTTGGGGCGATAAAGCCATGAAGTGGCGCAACGATGCCTATGATGATTTGGCGCGTTACCAACTTCGGGTGGACGACGTGATCTTAGCAATGGATCGCCCCATCGTCGGCGGCGGGCTGAAGCTTGCATGGATCAAGGAACAAGATCTTCCGTGCTTGCTCGTCCAGCGTGTTACTCTAATCCGTGGCATACCGCAAAAAGCCACAACGAACTACCTACGTTACGCCCTTTCTGCATTGTCCTTTGTAGTCCATATCGAACGAATTACGACCGGCGCAAATATTCCACATATCAGCGGCAAAGACATTGCCAGCTTTGAGTTTCAACTACCACCAATTGACGTGCAAGATAGAGTCGTTAAACTATTTTCAGCCTACGACGATCTCATCGAAAACAACCACCGCCGTATCGCATTGCTCGAAGAATCGGCGCGGCTGTTGTATCGCGAATGGTTCGTCAAACTCCGCTTTCCCGGTTATGCGTTAGTGGAGGTGACGGATGGCCTGCCGGATGGTTGGGACCGTAAACCTGTTGACGACTTCACTGTATTGTTAAGTCGTGGGATTACACCAAAATACGACGACTTGGCTAAAGGATTGGTCATCAATCAAAAATGTATTCGTGAAGGGCGTTTGAATTTAGCGCCTGCACGGCACCAATCGAAAGAGGTTAGGGAAGATAAGCTGGTTCAACTGGGCGATATTTTAATCAATTCAACTGGCGCGGGCACGCTTGGTCGTGTTGCCCAGGTGCGAGGAGAAATTGCTGACTGTACTGTCGATACACATGTCACCATTGCGCGCCCAAAATTGGCTAAAACGATGGGATTTTTAGGCGTTGCATTGCTGGAACTGGCACCAGTTTTTGAATCAATGGGCAGAGGCGCAACCAATCAACTAGAACTAGGTCGTGCAGACATTGGTGCTTTGAAATTATTGGCGCCTCCAAATCATCTTCAAGTCGAATTTCATAACTTAGTATGGCCTATCTTCGAACAGGTCAATGCTCTGGTCATGTCCTGTAATTTGCTGGCAGAAGCACGCGACGCCTTACTCCCCAAACTAATGTCCGGCCAACTGGCCGTGTGAACCCACTATGGCCCGACGCGATTACTCAGAAGATATCCTGGTTCAAGAACCTGCTGCGGCGTTTCTCGAAAAAACGCTGAAATGGCGCTCGATCTATGCGTACGATAAAGAAACCTACGGCCCGGATTCACTGCTGGGGCGCAAGGATCGCTCGGAAGTGGTGCTCACCCGCGCGCTAACAGCGGCGCTGAAGAAGCTGAACCCCAAGCTGCCGGATTCGGCATTGGTGGCCGCCATGGATACGTTGCTGGATACCGACCCAAGCAAGTCGATGCTGCAGCATAACGAGACCAAGTGGAAACTGCTGCGCGATGGCGTGCCGGTAAAGGTGAAATCGGCCGATGGCGAGAGTGACGAGCGGGTGCGGGTGATTGATTTTGATACGCCCGACAACAACGATTTTCTGGCGGTGCGCGAACTATGGGTAAAGGGCGCATCGTGGGATCGGCGCTGCGATATTGTCGGCTTTGTGAATGGTCTGCCGCTGGTGTTTATCGAACTAAAGCGCCACGACAAAGGCTTAAAGGCAGCGTTTGACGATAATTATCGCGATAACAAAGACACCATCCCGCATCTGTTTCACTTCAATGCATTGGTGATTGTGTCGAATGGCGTAGATGCCCGTTTTGGCGCGCTTAACAACGGCTGGGATCACTTCTACCGCTGGAAGCGACTGACTGAAAGCGATGAAGATCCCGCACCGAAAGCGAATGAAGCGCCGAAGAAGCCGCTGCTGCCGATTCTGCTGCAGGGCATGTGCAGCAAGAAAAATTTGCTGGATATAGTAGAGAATTTCACGCTGTTTGATAACAGCGAAGGCTTTGTGGTGAAAATCGTTGCGCGCAATCACCAGTATTTGGGTGTGAATCTCGCTATCGCCAATTTGCGGCGCAATACCCCCGATGTGGCAGCTGGCCGCTTGGGCGTGTTCTGGCATACGCAGGGTAGCGGCAAGAGTTATTCGATGGTGTTTTTCTGTCAAAAAATCCATCGCACGGTATCGGCGCGCTACACCTTCGTGCTAATGACCGACCGCAAAGAGCTTGACGCGCAAATCTACGGCACCTTTGTGAACTGCGGCGTAGCCACCAACAAAGGCGACAAAGCGCGCGATGGCAATGGCCTGCAACGATTGCTCCAGGATCAAGATCGCCGCTATGTATTTAGCTTGATCCATAAATTTCACGAGCAGGTAAAAGAGCCTTGGAGCCTCCGCGATGACATCATCGTAGTGTCCGATGAAGCGCACCGCACCCAATATAATCGTTTGGCCTTGAACATGCGTAAGGCATTGCAAAACGCAAAGTTCATCGGTTTCACCGGAACCCCGCTGATTGATGGCCCTGAAAAACAAGTTACCCGCGAGGTGTTTGGCGATTATGTCTCGGTATACGACTTTCAACGTGCGGTAGCCGATGGCGCAACGTTGCCTCTGTACTATGAGAATCGCGGCGAGAAACTGCAGATTGTCGATGCTGACTTGAACCGGCGCATTGAAGAACGTATTGACGCCGCCAAAGCGGATGGCGAACTGGACGAAGAGCAGGAAGAAAAACTCTATCGGCAATTGGCGCGCGATTATCCGGTGCTGACTTCCGATAGCCATCTGGGCGATATCGCAACTGATTTTGTCGAACACTTCCACCAGCGCTGGCGTTTGATGGAACCTTCAACCAAACCGGGTGAAGCGATTCACTATGGCGGAAATTCAAAGGCGATGTTTGTCTGCATCGACAAGATTACCTGTGGTCGCATGTATGTGCTGATTAAAACCCGCTGGGAAGCGAAGACAGTCGAGTTGGAAGCCAAGCTGGCCAATCAAGAAGCTCTCCTCACCAAAACCGGAAAAAAGCCAAGTCCCTTTGTGGAACGCTTGCGCGCGCATGTGTCGTGGATGCGCGAAACCCAAATGTGTGCGGTGTTTAGCCCTGAACAGAACGAAGTGAAAGACTTCGAAGAATGGGGGCTCGATGTACGCCCGCATCGCGATCTGATCAGCAAAGGCATCGCTGGCCGCAAGCTGGAAGAATGCTTCAAGGATAGCAAGCATCCTTTCCGCATCGCGATTGTTTGCGCTATGTGGCTGACAGGCTTTGACGTGAAATCATTGGCGACGCTATATCTGGATAAGCCGATGAAAGGACACACATTGATGCAGGCCATCGCGCGGGTAAATCGCGTGGCGGCCAACAAGATAAACGGCTTGGTAATCGATTACAACGGCATGCTCAAAAGTCTGCGTAAAGCCTTGGCGACTTTTGCCCAGGGCGATGCTGGCGGTCCAGCCGTAGACCCTTTGCGCGACGAGACGCAGGCGTTGGCCGACTATGCCGAAGCGATCCTGAAGGCCAGAACGCATTTGATGGGCGTTGGCTATGACCTTGATAAACTGATCGAGGCCGATGGCTTTGACAAACAGTTGGAATTGCTACTGGCCGAGAATGCGGTTTGCTGTGATGCAGAAAGCAAAAAAACCTACCAGGTGCTCTGCGAAGACATTACAGACCGCTTCCGCGGCTTGTTTCCTAATGCCGGGCTATTTAACTACGACGACGAGGAAAATGCCATTTCTGCCATCTATAACCGTCTGCAAAAGGCGCGTGACGATGTCGATATCAACCGCATTCTTCAGGAATTGAACGCCGTGGTAGACGCTGCTGTGGCGGCAAAATTAGAACCACTTGGGACGTATCAGGAGACCAAGCAATACGATCTTTCAGGCATCAATTTTGAGCGCCTGCGCGCCGAGTTTGCCAAGAGCCCTTTAAAGCAAAAGGCGACGCTGACCCTGAAAGAAAAAATTGAAGCGCGCTTGGCGAGCATGATTGCTAAAAACCCAGTGCGGATGGATTTTTATCAGCGCTATCTCGACATCGTTGCGGAATATAACCGCGATAAAGATGAAGTTGAAATCCAACGTGTTTTCGAAGAGTTGTTGCGCTTTCACGATTCGCTTGATCAAGAAGAACAACGCTACACTCGCGAAGGTTTGGAAAGCGAAGACCAACTCGCCGTGTTCGACTTGCTCAGTAATAACAAGCTCAAGCTCAGTAAAAAAGATCGCGAAAAGATTAAAAGCGTTTCCATCGCACTACTTGCCATGCTAGAAAATCGAAGACAAATGGGCAGTCTACGAGACCGCGCCTCTGCTCAGGCAAAACTCAAGGTGGCTATTATTAATGAATTGTTCGCAGGGATGCCCGATGAGTTCACCCAAGATGAAATTATCCTGAGTGCCGAGTCAGTGTTCCGACATGTCGAGTTTATGGGGCAGATGCATTGATGCGTAACTGTGAGGCCGGCATTTAAGCGGGCTCACACCAGACCTCGAAACGCCAATGAATTCGTGTGCCAGGCGAATATATTGGCAATATTAAGATTGCATAAAGCAATCCGGTCAAAAATCCACAGATGGATTATTAGGGTTTGGCCTGCTGAACCAGATCCATGCGCCGGCGCAGGCGCAGCGCTTCTGCGGTAGCGCCGGCTTGCTCGGCGCGCATTGCTTGCACGCCGAGCCATGCCAGCAACGGACGCCGCCAGCCTTGGGCGGAGGCGGTGTCGACCGCCAGCGTCAGCACAGCCGGGCTGGCGCGGTCGCTGCGCAACAAGACGCCGGCAGCCACTAAGCGGGACAGCGGATCGCTGATGCCGGCCATAGCAGCAGAAACTGCCGCAGGGTCTGCGCCGGCGCGCATCACGCCTTGATGCTGCGCGGGCAGCAGCGCGACGTCTTGCGGTTGCGCACGGCCGGCCAAATAGTCGGCGTAGGCGCGTTCCGGTGCTGCTGCGTCCTGGCGCAGCTTTTCAAAGCCGGCGCAGTCTTCCAGCACCAGGCTGGCCACGCGGCTGGCGCAGCGGATCAATTCCGCGCGCGCCACCAATGCGATCTGACCGGTGCTGGCCATTTCGCTGCGCGCCTTGGCGAATTCCTGAACTTCGACTCTGTCGTTGCCGGACATATAGGCAGCGCTGGCGCGCCCGATGCCGCTTTGGGCGTTCATTTGCCAGTCAGGAACGGCAGGGCCGCTGGCGCAGGCGCTAAATAGTAGGGCGAGCATGGCGACGCCAAAAAATGGGATAAATTTCATTATATTTGCTCCGAGAAACCCCGGTCTTCAGGCCGGGGAGTGAAAAGAGCGGAAGCCGAAGGTTTCCCTGCTTTGGCGCTTAAACACATGCTGCGCTCCATATCAAATGTGGCGTACATTGTGGGCATGAAACGGACAAACATATATCTGACCAACCCATCGGTTGAACGGCTGAAAGCCCTGTCAGAACAAACTGGACTTTCGGTTGCCGAGCTGATTCGGCGCGCCATTGAAGATTTTCTCAAAAAGCAAAAATGATCCTTGTTTACAGATACAGAGTGAAATCGCTGAACGGCCTGCTGAACCAGCAAAGCCGGGCCTGTAATTTCGTCTGGAATTTCTGTAACGACCGGCAAAAGGATGCTTTGCGTTTTGGCCGGCGTTGGCATACCGGGTTCGACCTGAACAAGCTCACGGCTGGCAGCAGCAAGGAACTTGGCTTGCATTCCGGCACGGTCAATGCCGTGTGCGAGCAATACGCCAAGTCGCGGTCCCAAAAGAAGCGTCCGTATCTGCGCTATCGCAGCGCCAGAAAATCGATGGGCTGGGTACCGATCAAGGGCCGTGAATTGAAGCGCGAGGGCGATGCGTTTCGTTTTGCCGGCAACACCTTCCGCGTATTCAACAGTCGCGCCCTGCCCGAAGGCAAGATCAAGGATGGCACCAACTTTGCCAGGGATCGCAAGAGCAACTGGTTTCTGAACATCGTCATTGATGTTGATATCGTCGCTGCCGGGGTTCGTCAGCCGGTGCGCGGTGTTGGTATAGACCTTGGGCTGAAAGACTTTGCCACGCTGTCCAATGGCGAAAAAATCGAGGCACAGCGCATCTATCGCGGCACTGAACAGGCGCTGGCAGTGGCGCAGCGCGCCCACAAAAAGCGCCGCGTGAACGCGATCCATGCGCAAATCACGAACCGTAGAAACGATTTTCACCACAAACTTTCGGCGCGCATCGTCCGAGAGTTTGATTACATTGCGGTCGGCAACGTGAATGCCGCCGGGCTCGCCAAGACCAGTATGGCGAAATCTGTTTTGGATGCAGGTTGGTCGTCCTTCCGAAGCATGCTCAAATACAAGTCGATTGCGACAGGGGCTTGGTACGAAGAAGTGAACGAAAGTTTTACCACCCAAACCTGTTCGAGTTGCGGCAATCTGCCTGACTCGCGGCCGAAAGGTATCGCAGGGCTTGGAATAAGGGAATGGAAATGCAGTGATTGCGGTTGTGTACATGATCGTGACCAAAATGCTGCGTTAAACATTCTCCGTCGCGGACGTGCGACGCTAGCTGTAGGAGTCCCCGTCCTTTAGGACGGGGAGGACGTCAAGGCAGTTTGATCTCCGCTTCGCGTTTGAACGGCCACTTGCGATTGATTTCATTGACCAGTTGCTCGACCTTGCGCAAGTTGCTCTCGACGTCGGCGCGCAGCGGGGCCAGATCGACGGTCGCGTCTTTGACGTTGGCGCCGACCGCCTGCGCTTCGACCAACACCGCATCGACTTTTTTCATGCTGGTCCTGACGTCGGTTAGCAAGCCGTTGAGCTGGGCGATAGTCGCCTGTGCTTCAGGCATCACGCCGTTCTTGCCAAATACCTGGCGGTCGGCCTTGGTCGCCATGCCATCGACGGTGGCCAGCAACTGGTTGGCGCGGTCGAGCGTGACCAGCAGTTTTTTCGCATTTTCATCGGTGCCGGTGATGACGCCCAGCGCTCCGCTCTTGCCGTTGAGTTTTTCAGTGACGGACTTCACGTTGCGCAAGCTCAAGTCCAGCGACGAGTCGGTTGCGGTCAGGGTGTTCAGGTTTTGAATTAATTCTTTGGTGGCAACCAGAATGCGGGGAATTTCGGCGGTGGCGTCGCCTGCCAGCACGTTGCGTATAGCGCCGTCGGGTAGCAGCGGGTCGCTCAGGACGCCGCTGAAGGCGCGCAAACGCGTAGCGCCCACCATGCCGCGTTCCATCGTGAAGATGCTGGAGCTGCGCAACCAGTGCGCATCCTTGCGCCCCACTTCGATAATCATCCGGGCCTTGCCTTGGTTGTTGAGTTCGATGCGGCTGACGCGCCCGATCGGAAAGCCGGCGAACGTGATGTCCATCCCGACCATAACGCCCTCGGCGTCGTCCGCCACCAGCACCAGCTTCTGGGTTGATTCGAATGCGCCGCGCGCATACATCAGGTAGACCACCGTGGCCGACACCAATACCACCATCAAGATCAGCAGCAAGGCCGCCTTGAACTCGACATGGGGAATCGGCGGCGTGGCGGGCAGGGGTGCTGTGTCGTTTGTTTTATCTGTCATGGATATGTATGTTTGGCGGAGGTATTTTTTTGAAAAACTATCAGTAAGCTAATAATAATTGCCCATCAACGAGGCCACTTCAATCACCAGCACAACGGCAAACAGGCGCACCATGCCGGCCAATCCGCTGGCTAGGTCGGTGCGGTGGCGGCGTACCGCGGCCACGTCATCGTAATACGCCGAAGCCATCGGGATGAACGACACGGCCAGGCTGAAAAAGAAGATTTTGAGCACCAGGATCAAGGTCACGGCCGGGTTGAATACCTGGCCGACCACCCGCGTGTAGCCTGTCAGCGCCCAGGGCGTGAAGCCATAGATTGCCAGATATGCCAGAACCAGGGTAAGCAGGCAGCTGACCGCGCCCAGCATCCACACCGAAAACACGCCGGCCAGCACGCGCGGCAAAAATTCCTGACGGATCGGGTCTATCCCTTTGCGCCGCAAGGCGTCCAAGGCGCCCTGCGCGCGCATCAGCGCGATCTCCGCGCTGTCTGGCAGGGTGCAACGCAGCGCCACGAACATGGCGGCCGTGAGCGGAATCAGTTCGAGCACCAGCACCCTGACCACCATCTCGATGGCGAAACGCGACAAGCCGTAGCTGAGAGCAGTGACAACCACAATCCGGATCAGCACCACGCTGATCAGGGCCGACAGCACGGTAAACCACATCAGGTTCGGCATCGTCGCGCGCACGATCTCGCGCGCGATAGTGCTGCGGCCGGCACGGCTGTAGGTCGATGGCGACAGCGCCAGCGTCAATACCAGCACACCAAACAGCACGATCTGCCACCAGCTGCCGAGCCACGCCAGCACTCTGCGGCCCAGGCGCTTGAGCGCCGACAAGTAAGTAGCTTGAGTCATCATCCCGGCATGGTAGCAGCGAATGCGGTATTTGCAATCCCAGTCCGTGCTGCTGTCTGCGTTGCCTGCGCTGCCCGCTTGTAGGTGCGCGCTGAAAAAGCGTATTCTGCTCCGATGCCATTTGTTTCTCTCTCCGCCCTAAACCAAGTCCCGTTGCGCATCCTGCTGATTTGCCCCGACGGCGAAGTCTCGCTCACGCTGGCAGGGCTGTTGCAGCCGCTGCAGATGGCGGCCAAAGCGCTGGGACCGGCGCGTTTGCAGCTTGAATTGCTGGCGCTGGAGTCCGCGCTGAAACCTTCGCTGCAAACGCCGGATTGGCCTGCGGCGCAACTCTGCCTGTTGGTTTCCGACGATGCGCTGGGTCAATTGAATAAGGATCAGGGCCGCATCTTGCTGGAGCGCTGTCAGCGCGCGCCGTTCTGGGGCGCGGTCGGGGCGGCAGTGTTATGGCTGGCGCGCAGCGGCGCGATGGAAGCGGCGCGCACCGCGTTGCCGTGGGCGCTGTATGCGGACGCCGGCGAGGTCGCCGAGCGCGCCATCCTGACGCCGAATTTATTCGAGATCGACGGCAATCGGCTGAGTTGCTGCGGCGGCGCCGCCAGCATGGACTTTGCGCTGTGCCTGATCGGCGCGCTGTTCGACGCCCAATTGCAGGCGCAAATCCAGGAAGCGCTGTGCGTGGACCGCATCCGCGGCGCAGCCGAGCGCCAGCGCCAGGCGCTGCAGGCGCGCTTCGGCGTGTTGCAGCCGAAATTGTCAGAAGCGGTCGCGCTGATGGAGAGCAATATCGAGGAGCCGCTCGCCACCGACGACATCGCCAACCTGGTCGGCATCTCGCGCCGCCAGCTGGAGCGCCTGTTCAAGCAATATCTGGCCGCGATGCCTTCCCGCTATTACCTGGAGCTGCGGCTGCAACGCTCGCGCCAGCTGCTGCGCGAGTCGCACCATTCGATCGTTCAGATCGGCCTGATGTGCGGCTTTTCCTCCGGTTCGCATTTTTCTACCGCTTACGGCGCGCTGTTCGGCATCACCCCGCGCGAGGAGCGACAACGCAAGCTGGTGCCCGGCCGCAGCGTTCTGCCGCACCCACTGAAATCGTAAAAACTTGGGGTATGCATATAAATGCCGCCGTTTCAGCATATGTATATTGCGGAATATAAAAATACAATGGCATGTATTTATCCGTGGTGGGCTTTTGCAAAATCTCCGCGCCGCCTGTAGCAGCGCACCCGGGTGCGAACGCCGCGCCGCAGGCCACGGGATTATGATATTTCCTGTCGCAGTTTCAAAAGAGTTTTAGCGCCGGTTTTTTTACAATGACAACCTCTTCAGGATGATTTGGGAGTCAAAGTGAATATGAATGAATCGACCAGCATGCAGTCCGGCGCGGCAACCACAATGCCCACGCCCATAACCGTTACCAGAAAAACTTTCGATGCCGTAATCGTGCCGACCTATGCGCCCAGCGCGGTGGTGCCGGTGCGCGGCGCCGGCCTGGAAGTGTGGGATCAGGATGGCAAGCGCTATCTCGACTTCACCGCCGGGATCGCAGTCACCAGTCTGGGCCACGCGCACCCCGCCGTGGTAGAAGCCTTGTGCACGCAAGCCAAAACGCTGTGGCATGTCAGCAACGGTTTTACCAATGAGCCGGTACTGCGTTTGGCTACCGCACTGACGCAGGCGACTTTCGCCGAGCGCGTATTTTTCTGCAATTCCGGCGCGGAAGCCAATGAAGCCGCCTTCAAGCTGGCGCGCAAACATGCGAGCAACAAGTTCGGAACGGCCAAGTCGCGCATCATTTCCTGCACCAATTCTTTCCACGGCCGCACTTTGTTTACGGTGTCGGTCGGCGGCCAGCCCAAATATACCGAAGGCTTCGGGCCGCTGCCGCAGCAACTGACGCACATTCCATTCAATGACATCGAAGCGGCGCGCGCTGCGATGGGCAACGATGTCTGCGCGCTGGTGGTCGAGCCGGTGCAGGGAGAGGGCGGCGTGGTGCCGGCCAGCAAGGAATATCTGCAAGCGCTGCGCGCCTTGTGCGACCAGCACAACGCGCTGTTGATTTTCGACGAAGTGCAATGCGGCATGGGCCGCACCGGCACGTTGTTTGCCTACATGAGCTATGGCGTCACGCCCGATATCCTGACCTCGGCCAAGGCGCTCGGTAACGGTTATCCGGTCGGCGCGATGCTGACCACCGAAGCGATCGCAGCGTCGTTTTCCGTCGGCACCCACGGCACCACGTATGGCGGCAATCCAATGGCCGCGACGGTGGCGCTGAAGGTGCTGGAAATTATCCGGGCGCCGGAATTTCTGGCGCGAGTCCGGCAAGCCGCAGTCAAGCTGAACGCGATGCTGCAAGCGATCATCGGCGATTATCCGCAAGTATTTTCACTGGTGCGCGGCAGCGGCCTGATGCTTGGCATGGTGCTCACCGAGCAATACCGCGGACGCGCCAAGGACATCACCAGAGCGACCGAAGCGGAAGGATTGATGCTGCTGATTGCCGGCCCCGATGTGGTGCGGCTGCTGCCGGCGCTGATCGTGTCAGATGCGCAAATCGATGAGGCAGACCTGCTGCTGCGTCGTGCGCTCGAAGAGTTTCTGGCGGTTTCCGTGGCGGCACTATGACATCTATGACATCTATAACACGTCGTCTTTGATCAGATTGGAGCAGCCTATGTATATTGTGCGGCCGGTAGAAATTTCCGATATTGCAGCGCTGGAGTCGTTGGCGACAGTCGCTTCGCCCGGCGTACACACGTTGCCCAGAACGCGGGCAGCGATCACGCGCGTGGTCGAGCGCTCCATCGCATCCTTTGCGACGCCGGTGGTGATGCCGAGCGAGGAATCGTACATGTTCGTGCTGGAATCGACGCTGGACCAGTCGATCGCCGGCACCGCGGCGATTTCCGCCACCGCCGGCTCCAACGGCACCTATTTCGCGTTCCGCAACGACGTCATGCAGCAAGTCTCGCGCGACCTCAACATCAGCCATAGCGTGCATGCACTGACGCTGTGTTCCGAGTTGACCAGCCATTCGCAGCTGTCGGGTTTTTTCGTGCGCGGCTGGGGCAACTGTAGCCAGGAGGCGGCGCTGTTGTCGCGGGCGCGGCTGCTGTTCGCTGCGATTTTGCCGCAGCGTTTCGGCGACAGCTTCTTCGTGTCGCTGGCCGGGATTACCGACAGCCATGCGCAGTCGCCGTTCTGGGAGGCGCTGGGGCGCAAGTTTTTTCAAATGGATTTTCTGGAAGCAGAACGCTTAATCGAAGGTGCCCGCAACCGCACCCTGATCGTCGAACTGATGCCGCATTACCCGGTGTATGTGCCGCTGCTGCCGGGCGATGCGCAGGCGGTGATGGGGCAAATCCATCCGGAGGGCGAGCTGCCATTCCGGTTGTTAACCGAAGAAGGTTTTGAGCCGGACGAATACATCGACATCTTCGACGGTGGCCCGATCATGCAGGCCCACAAGCACGCGTTGCGCTCGTTTTCGGCATCGTTTGTGCGTCCGGTGGCAGCGTATGCGCCGGATGATGAATCCGCGTTGGCCGGCGCGGCGAGCGTCACGTATCTGCTGGCGACTGCCAGAGAAAATGATTTTCGCGCCACCCTGTTCGATTGCGCGCCGCTGGAACATGCGGCCGGCCTTCGGCTGCCGCCGCAGGTGCTGCAAAGCCTGAAGTTGACTGTTGGCGAACCCGTTTTATGTGTCAGATTGTGAGGTCGGAAATGTTAGTTGTACGCGCTGTTAATGAATCCGATCTGGAAGGGATGCTGGAGCTGGCCGGCCAGGTCGGCAGCGGCATGACGACGTTGAAGCCGGACCGCAAGATGCTGGGGCAGCGGCTGGAAATCGCCTGCGCCTCGTTTGCCGAGCAGATCGCGCCGACCCAGCGCGATTATGTGTTCGTGATGGAAGATACGCGCACTGGCCGGCTGGCCGGTATTTGCGCGATCAAGAGCGCGGTCGGGTTGGAAGAGCCGTTCTATAACTATCGGATCGGCACGCTGGTGCATTCGAGCCGGGAGTTGGGCGTCTTTTCGAAGATGGAAACGCTGTACCTGTCGAACGATCTGACCGGCGCTACTGAGTTGTGTTCGCTGTTCCTGCATCCGGATTATCGCGGCGGCACCAATGGCAAGCTGCTGTCGAAAAGCCGGCTACTGTTCATAGCCCAATTCCCGCATTTGTTCAATGCCAAGGTGATCGCCGAAATGCGCGGGTTTCAGGATGCGGCTGGCATTTCACCGTTTTATGAAAGCCTGGGACGGCATTTTTTCAAGATGGATTTCGATCATGTCGACGACTTGACCAGCCTGGGCAAAAAATCGTTCATCGCCGAACTGATGCCGCGCTATCCGCTGTATGTCGCTTATCTGCCGAAGGAAGCGCAGGAAGTGATCGGCCGCGTGCATGTCGCCACTGCGCCGGCGCGCCGTTTGCTGGAGCAGGAAGGCATGTATTACGAAGGTTATGTCGATATTTTCGACGCCGGGCCGGTGCTGCAAGCCAGAGTGCGCGAGTTGCGCGCGCTGCGCGAAAGCGTGCTCGCCATCATCGAGCCGGCCGCGGAAAACGGCACCGAGGTCGCTGAGGCAGCTGAGGCGGTTGCTAATCCGGTGCTGGTTTCCAATACCGTATTGCCCGACTTTCGCATCATCGTCTCGCCAGCCGAATCGCCATCACCATCGGCCCGCATTGCCCTCTCCGCATCCGAGCGGGAACTGCTGGCCTGCGGTGTCGGCGATCCGGTTCGCACCATGACACTTAACGCCAGGAAAAATTCATGAAATCTGCGCATTTCATCAACGGCCAGTGGCTCGCCGGCCAGGGCCCGGCATTTACGGTCATCAATCCCGCCAATGGCGATGCGCTCTGGAGCGGCGCGGCGGCGAGTGCTGCCGACGTCGATAGCGCCTGCCAGTCGGCCCGCGCCGGTTTTCAGCTGTGGTCGCGCACTTCTCTGCAAACGCGCATTGCAGTCTGCCAGCGCTTTCGCGATCTGCTGAAAGAGAATACGGAAGAATTAGCTGGCCTGATAGCGCTGGAAGTCGGCAAGCCGCTGTGGGAAGCGCGCACCGAAGTTGCCAGCATGGCCGGCAAGATCGATATTTCGCTGCAGTCCTATCAGGCGCGCACCGGCCAGACGCAAGCCGCGGTGGCCGACGGCAGCGCGGTATTGCGACACCGGCCGCACGGCGTGTTCGGCGTACTCGGCCCCTACAATTTCCCCGGCCATCTGCCCAACGGCCACATCGTTCCGGCCCTGATCGCCGGCAACGCCATCGTCTTCAAACCGAGCGAATATGCGCCGCAAACCGCGATCAAGACGGTTTCTTTGTGGACGCAGGCCGGCTTGCCGGACGGCGTGCTGAACCTGGTCAACGGCGGCCGCGCCACCGGCGAGGCATTGTCGCAACATCCGCAACTCGACGGCGTGCTGTTTACCGGCAGCTATCAGGTTGGCGCTATTTTGCATCGCCAGTTTGCCGGTCAGCCGGGCAAGATGCTGGCGCTGGAAATGGGCGGCAACAATGCGCTGGTGGTATGGGATGTGCAGGATATAGATGCGGCGGTGCATCACGCGATTTTTTCGGCATTCGTCAGCGCCGGCCAGCGTTGCACCTGCGCGCGGCGTTTGATCGTCGAGGATTCCGCCCGCGGCCACGCCTTCATTACGCGCTTGGTTGAAGTCGCCGGCAAGATCACGGTCGGCACATCAGACGCGTCGCCGGCCCCGTTCATGGGCCCGGTCGTGTCGGCAAAAATCGCAGAAAAACTGCTGGCTGCGCAAGCCGGCTTGGTGACGCGTGGCGGCAACGTGCTGCTGGAAATGCGCCAGCTCGCCAAAAACACCGGTTTCCTCTCGCCCGGCATCGTCGATGTTACCGATGCCAAAGAGGTGCCGGATGAAGAATGGTTCGGCCCCTTGCTGCAAGTGGTGCGCGTGGCTAGCTTTGATGCCGCGCTGGAAGCGGCGAACGCGACCGAATACGGCCTGGCCGCTGGTTTGCTGTCGGACGATGCGGCGTTGTGGGAACAGTTTTTAAACAGCGTTCGGGCCGGCATCGTCAATTGGAACCGGCCGACCACAGGTGCCGCCAGTACTGCACCGTTCGGTGGCAACGGCAAATCCGGCAACCATCGTCCGAGTGCGTATTACGCCGCAGATTATTGCGCGTATCCGGTAGCATCAATCGAGAATACCACGCTGGAAATGCCGCAAAAACTGTCGCCGGGTTTGCATTTCTAATTTCTAATTACGCAGGCAGACAGGCCGAAAAAATCATGCACACCACACGCGAATTCAATTTTGACGGCCTGGTCGGCCCTTCGCACAATTACGCCGGCCTGTCGTTTGGCAATGTTGCCTCGTTCAATAACGTCAAAAGCGCGTCCAATCCGAAACAGGCGGCGTTGCAGGGTTTGGCCAAGATGCGCGCACTCGCGGCGCGCGGTTTCGCCCAAGCCGTGCTGCCGCCGCAGCTGCGGCCCGATTTCAGGCTGTTGCGCAGTATCGGCTTTGGCGGCAGCGATGCCGATGTGCTGGCGCGCGCCGCCAAAGAGGCTCCGGTGATTCTGGCCTGCGCCTATTCGGCCGCGCCGATGTGGAGCGCGAATGCGGCTACGGTCAGCCCGTCGGCCGACACCCTGGACCGCCGCGTGCATTTCACCGTCGCCAATCTGAATAGCAAGTTGCACCGCTCTTATGAGCAGACCCAAACCGCCCGCACCCTGCGCGCGATTTTCAAGGAGTGTGCGCGCTTCGCGGTGCATGACGCGTTGCCTGGTACGCCGGCGTTCGGCGATGAAGGGGCGGCCAATCACACCCGGCTGTGCGCTGCGCATGGCGCTGGCGCAGTAGAAATGTTCGTGTACGGCAGGGCCGAGTTCGATACTGCCGCCGCGGCGCCGCAACGTTTTCCGGCGCGCCAAACGCTGGAGGCCAGCCAGGCGGTGGCGCGGCTGCACGGCCTGCAACCGCAGCGCACCGTATATGTGCAGCAAAACCCTGCGGTGATCGACCAAGGCGTATTTCACAACGACGTGATCGCGGTCGGCAATGGCACGGTGCTGTTCTATCACCAGCAAGCTTTCCTCGACGAATCCGCCACACTTTCCGCACTACACATTGCGCTGGCCGATGCCGGCGCGCAATTGCAACCGATACGGGTAGATAGCGCGCAAGTCTCGGTCACTGACGCGGTATCGAGCTACTTGTTCAATAGCCAGTTATTGTCAAAAGAAGATGGCCGGATGGCGCTGGTAGTGCCGCAGGAATGTCAGGAAAACCCGGCAGTCGCGCGCTATCTGCAAGGCTTGGTTGGCGACGGCGGCCCGGTTGATGAGCTGATCAGTTTCGATTTGCGCCAAAGCATGCGCAACGGCGGCGGCCCAGCCTGCCTGCGTTTGCGGGTGGCGCTGACCGATGCCGAGGCAGCAGCGATGCATCAGGGCGTGATCATGACCGAGAGCCTGTATGCAAGCCTGGTGGATTGGGTCGAAAAGCACTACCGCGACCGGCTGTCGCCCGATGATCTGGCCGATCCGATGCTGGCGCTGGAGATGCAAACGGCGCTGGACGCATTGCGCACAATTCTGGATTTGCCGGAGCTGTACGCGTTCTAATCGGCGCAATGCCTAAAGTGTCCAGGGGAAACGCCTGATCGCATGCCCCGGTTGACGCTGATGCGATCTTGACCCACGCTGCCGGAATTCTTTAACGGCCACTCACGATATTTCGGGCGGCAGGCTGACTTTCAAATCACCGTTTCCTAGAAAGTGACAGGCGGCTTGCAGCGAGAGCCGATCGTTCATTTTCAGCCATCAACGCGCATCTCGCCTTGGAAATACACTCTTTCGTTCAGGCGCAGTCCTTATTGTGGACAAGGCAAGGAAGCCCGTCGGCGGGCTTCGTGCCCTATCATTGCGATAACACCATAACAACATAGAAAGCCATCATGACTCGCAGCATTCTAGATGAAGCCCATATCCATCCTGCCATTCGCCAAGCCATCACTAACAAGAATTCCGAAATCATTCGCGAAGTGCAGGCGGCCATCGCAAGCAACGCTGTAGTCGTCGTCGGCATGGCGCAAAACCCGTTCCCCCGCAAGGCGCGCAAGTTGCTGGATGCGATCGGCACGCCGTACAAGTACCTTGAGTATGGCAGCTACCTTAGCCAGTGGAGACGCCGTAACAGCCTCAAGATGTGGAGCGGCTGGCCAACCTTCCCGATGGTGTTTGTCAAAGGCATGCTGGTGGGTGGAGCAGCCGAACTGCAGCGGTTGATCGATAGCGGAGAATTCTCTCGCATGATTGCTGAATAAGATGGAGAAAAATTTCCGTCCGCTGCTGACATGGATTATTCATCATTGATGAAGAGGGCGTGACGCATGATGCATCACGAAAATATGTTCGGGTCTAAAGCAGGTTAGGAGCTACCCTCTGGTTTACCCAGGACCGCCTTGATCACGGCAGCAAGGTCAAGAATGGCCTTCCGGCCGTCGCCCCGAAACGAAGAACCGTGCATAACCGCCAGCGTTGTTGGGTCCAAGGCAGCAAGTCGTGCGAGAGTGCTGTCCGTGTATGGGGTGTAGGGCATGTCCTTCGCCAGCGGCCCGTCCAGGCTTCCGTAGATTGCGTCGCGCGCCCGCCCGACGATGTCGGAATCAATAATCGGTTCGGGATCGCCCGGCTGGAAGAACAGATCTGAGCAGAGAAGTGTCCGTTCTGCTTGATCGAAGAACAAACCGGCGTCCCAGCAGTGCGGCACATGGGGCGTCGCAAGAAATTGAAGCCGGTGTCTGCCCGTTTGCAAGACTTCGTTATCGGCAAGCGGCCGCGGCGCGCGGTCTGCGAAGTCGTTGATCATCACGATCGCGCCAACAACGCTGCACACCGCCTGCGCGTGCGGAGCAATCCCAAGCAGCTCGTTCAATGCCCCGCACTCATCGGATTCAAAGTGGCTGAACCCAATCCAGCGCAGCTTGGCGGGATCGATGATCGAACGCACTCCCTCAAGCGTGGTTTGAAACATCTTCTTGAAGCCCGTATGCATCAGGAACGGCTCCTCATCATTGATGAGGAATTGGTTGAACTGGATGGCGTAATCGGGATGAAACGTTGAAATCCGAAAGATGTCCGGCGCGATTTCAGTTACTTTGCTTTGCATGACCATCCTCCTTTTTATGACGCCCTCGTCTGACTTTGTTATGCGCAGACAGTTTTATGTCATAAGCAGTTTTCAGCGCAATCCAGCTTTTCGCTTTATGACTGTCTTTAAGTTAATTATTGTTATCAATAACGTATTGAGGAAGATCAATGGAGGCCGATCGGTGGTGGGGATAAAGGGGCTTTTCGGCAGCCAGGCTTGGCTGAGATTTCAAACAATTCGCGCATGCGCCGTGTCGCACGTGAACAGGCACACAAATTTTTCTTTGACATCTGATATCGCTCAAACCGGACGCATTCGACGCCGCGCAATATTCAATATTGAATTACTGATTTGAACGATTATTTGACTGATGTTGCGTACTTCACCAAGGTGGAAAACAATCTCCACGAAAAACATGAAAGGCGCGAAAAAAGAAGAAATGAAGTGCGCAGGAATAGATGCAAAAATGCAAGCGAGGGTGCGACGAATTTCCTATAGTGGCTGCTGTATATTTCATGCACGCAATGAATATATGCGAAAAATATCATGAAAATTACGATACTCCTTATTTTTTGAAATTATTTGCGTCGTGTGCCCTGTGCGTGTCTTGCGTGGACAAGTGCGCAAAATTGTCGCCCAATAACGTAGTTGAACTACACCGCTGCGCGTTGCGGATTTCACTTTATGTTTCAACATCAAGGGCCGCGAGAGGCGGCTCCTTTAACCTGAGAGGAGAACGAAAATGGCATACGGTATCGTGCATTACTTCCCTGGTGGTACGAAGGAGCAGTACGAGGCGTCAATCGCGGCGGTCCATCCCGGCAGAGGGAGCCTGCCGAAAGGCCAGATCTTCCACGCGGCTGGCCCGTCGGCTGGTGGCTGGACGATCGTGGCTATCCACGACTCCAAGGAGAGTTGGGAGCAGTTCCGCGACGACATCCTGCTGCCCCGAATGCAACAGGGCATCAAGGGCGGGTTGACCCCGCCGCCGCAAGAAACGGCGTTTGACGTCCACAACTTGCAGCCGTAACCGCCTATCCGGGATCGTTCTGGTTCGCTCGCGGCTTTCGGCCGGACCGCTGGGTCCCGGCAAAAGGCAGGATAGCTTCGGGCGTTCGCGAGGCCGATGGCTTCGTCGGGCGCGCGGTACGGTCACTCACTACGGTTACTCACATTTGACGCTGAACTCTTTCGGACTCTTTGCGCGTAAGACTGTTTTTCTTGCTCAAGGCGGCATCGAGCAATTGATCGTGGCCGTAAATGTCCTGAAAGAAATAGACCTTGCCATCGCTTTTGACAATTGTGGTGCCATAAGCGATCACCACCGGCAATGGTTGCTTCAGACGAATCGTCTTTGAGTTGCCATTTTCCATGGCGTCGCGAATCCGCTCCTCGGTCCAGTCCGGCTGATCCTGCAAGACAAATTTTGCCAGAGAAACGGGATCTTCCACCCTGATGCAGCCATGACTGAAATCGCGCCGATCACGCTTAAAAAGTTGTGGCGTGGGTGTGTGGTGAAGGTAAATATTGTCGTTATTAGGGAAAATGAATTTGATGTCGCCCAGTGCATTTTTTGGCCCGGGCCGCTGACGAATACGCAATTTCCCTTGCAGCACCGCATCCAGATTCGCCCCCGACAATGCTGAGATAACCCGTCCATCGCCATTCACAAACTCCAGTTCCTGTTTGTTGAAATAAGCGGGATCATGGCGCAGCTTCGGCACGGTTTCGGCTTTGGCAATCGAGGGTGGAATATTCCAGTAAGGGCTAAATTCTATGTAGCGCATATCCTCAAAAAAAAGTGGGGTGCGGGTATCAAGTGCCTTGCCGACGATGACATTCATCGCCACCTTCACACTGATCTGGCCATCGTTAATCTCGTATGCGCGCAGGACGAACTCAGGCACATTCACCACGATCATCCTGGGACCCAACAGCAATGGCGTCCAGCGCAGGCGTTCGAGCGTTAGTTCGATCTGGCGCACGCGCGCAGCCATGGTGGTATTGATCTGTTCAAAGGTGGCCCTGCCAATGACGCCATCCGCTGCCAGCCCGTGACGACTCTGAAATGCCTTGACGCCATCGACCAGGGCGGCCTCGTACCGGGTTGGAATGGGCGCCTCTGCCGCCATATCCCCGAGCGCCATCAGTTTCTGCGCCAAATCGGAAGTGCCCAGGTAGGCCTGGCCGGGCGCAATTTTATTTCCTGCCATAGGAGGCAGCCGATGCTGGAAAGCGGGGGCGTTTTCAAGCGCGCGGTACTTTACCAGCGCTCGGCGCAAGCCAACATAGAGCGGCAACTGGGGTGCTGCCGCGCGGACGGCTCTGGTGAGCATATGGCGGGCAACAGCGTCTCTTGCATAGATTTCAGGATCTAATTGCTTCGCGGGCATTGCAAACGATGCGTGAACATCTCGCGGAGCTACCCGGCCATAATGAATATCCGATATGAAATGTTCCACGGCCCGCGTTAGTCCGCCCGCGAGTGTTGCTTGCTCAACCACAGAGAGGGGTGCGCGAGTAGCTTTGTCCACCGCTTGCGCCAGCAAATCCGCCGAATAGTCATTGGGATTCAGGCCATCCGTATCAGCCCTCTTCAGGATTTGCACTGCCTCCACGGCATCTGCAGTGGGACTTCCATCGACGAACCAGACGGGAAGACTGTTCGCGAACGCTGTGCCAGTATTTCCCAGCACGAAGCCAAGCAACACAAACAGCAAGCACTGGCAACTCCGGTTGGGACGAACTGCCGTGTTGATTGATTTCATGAATAGGTCAAACTTTATAATTGAGGGCTTTAATTCGATACCAGCTTTTTGGCGAGTGCCATATTCTGGGGCGCAGTTGATGATAGAAATGGAAATGCGCCTGGAGTATTACTATGATTGCTATGGGTTCTGCTAGTTTCCTTGAGCCCAAAATTGCGGATGACCGTCATCCTTCAAATAAAGCCAATCGCTCTGAAACTTCACCAGGTGCGTATGCGGCCAACATCCATATGCACAAAATCGGAGGCAGGATAATAGCCCACGCCGCCGCCATTCAGGGCAATGGCGGCGCGGTGTATATCTGCCAGATTGCGGCCCGGCACACGAATATCTATGGCAAGTCCGTCCATATGCAGGCTATGTTTCGCTACGCCGCTGCTTTTTTTCGACAGCATGGCGTTGGTAACGGGCGACCGGTAGCCGGAAATGACATGAAAGCGCTCGTTCGTGTCCAGCGACGCCGACAGCAGGCACAGCAAATCCAGTAGTCGGGCATCAATGGGGTTGACAGCGCCTGAACGGTGGTCTCGCAGCAAGTGATAGATTTCACTGAGCCCTTCAGGCTGGTACCCACCATCCGCCCAATACACGGTGTTTAATTGCTCGCCCGTATGCGTATTGTAAAAACCCAGTTTGCGCTCTGGCGCGGAGGCTGCCGAAATCGACGCGAAGCTCCTTCCAGGCAGGCTGACTGCGGCAAGCGCCACCGCGCCCGCGTGAAGGAATCCGCGCCGGCTGAGTACGGTCTTGCCCATCGGAATGGCGGTATCTCGGCTAAATAATGGTTTCATGGCATTCCTTTGGCGGCTGGAGCGGCTTTTCAAGCCAACTCCTCTGCCGGTTAATAACTGATAATAACTGACAATAACTGACGTAGATTTCCCGCAGCGAATCTCATTTGGGCACTCTTGCGGCCCCGGTAAGGTTCTGCAGTATTTTATGCGCATTCACGCTCCACTTGTAAATCCTTGGCCGGCCAGTATTGGCTGGAAGTCATTGTTGCATTCCAGAAAAATTCTATTGATTTGCATAAACGTTGCATTCTGATTGCCCAAAAACGGGTGATAACGCTTTCATGCGCTTGGTGGATAAACGCCTTGTTTTCCTGACTATCCTTGACTAATCTGGACATTGTAATTGCCACGTAATAGTTGCGCCGCATGTTCAACGGATGTATTTCTTCAAGGAGAATGTCATGCCTTACGTCGACGGTTTCGTTGTGCCACTTCCCAAAAAAAATGTAGAGGCTTACCGCGAGGTTGCGAGCAAATGCGGCGCGATCTGGCGTGAGCATGGCGCGCTGCAATTTCGCGAGTGCATTGCCGATGACGTGAAGCCTGGCAAGCTTACTTCGTTCCCGCAAAGCGTGAATCTCGAAGCCGATGAAACCGTCATTTTCTCCTGGATCGTGTATGAATCGCGCGCCCACCGCGACGAGGTCAACGACAAGGTGATGAAGGACCCACGCATGGCCGAGATGATGAAGCCGGAAAACATGCCGTTTGATGGAAAACGCATGATTTATGGCGGGTTTGAGGTATTGGTTGATCTTTAAGGCATGGCATGACGCTGGCCGGTGATGGCGTGCTGATGCTTTCGGTGGCGGGTGATGCGAACTGGGGATGTGCGTTTTCGCAAAATTCAGGCGCCATTGTCGTACGGCCGGTTCGCGGAGTTTTTTGGCGTCAGTTAGGCTAGGAGAGTCGCTGCGCCGCACTCTATGACAAGACGCATTCCATGTGATCAAAACTATTGCAATTCGCCATCATTCTGTTGGCAGGAGTTCTTGCTGCGCGAACGTTTTCTCGGCCAGTTCGCAAATGTTGCTCACAAAGGAGAGATGACTATGTTGAAAAATGCACCAATAACGCCGTACATACCGGTTGCCAACCTTGAGCGCGCTCGGAAATTTTACGAGGAGGAACTAGGGATCGAGCCCGGAGAAGAGTTCGCCGGGGGTGTCATATACAAATGTGGCAACGGCACACCGTTTTTTATGTACAAGTCAGAGGGCGCAGGCACTTCGAAGGCAAGCACTGCTTTCTGGCAAGTTGATGACGTTGAGGCCGAGGTGGCCGAGCTCAAGAATAGAGGCGTGGTGTTCGAGGAGTACGACATGCCAGGGCTGAAGATGGAGAACAGCATCGTCACCGGGGGCGGCGCGAAAACTGCCTGGTTCAAAGATAGCGAAGGCAATATTTTGGCTGTTAGTCAGACGCTTTAAGCGGTTGGGAATACTGCTTGCGCCGCGTTTTTTGAGCACGGGAGAAAGATATGACGACGGCAAATAGCACCTCTATTGATGAAGCCCAGATCCGCACGCTTATGGATGATCAGGCAAAGGCAGTCCGGGCTAAAGATGTCAATGGGGCTATGTCCAACTACGCGCCAGACATCCTGTTGTTTGATGTTGTAAACCCACTGCAAAAAATCGGATTGGATGTGTGTCGCAAACGCACAGAGGATTGGTTCTCCTCGTTCCAAGGCCTGATCGGCTTTGAAAATCGCGACCTTAGCATCGCAGCGGGCGACGACGTGGCTTTCTGCCACAGCCTCAACCGGGTCAACGGAACAACAACAGATGGAGAGAAAATCGAGATGTGGTGGCGCGCCACCGTTTGCCTGCGCAAGATTGACAACAAATGGATGATCGCGCACGAGCATGCCTCGGTACCATTCGATGGGAAGAGCGGGATGGCATCGCTTGATCTCAAGCCGTAGTGCTTCCCGGACGTGCTGGGCCGCAGCTGAAATTAAACCCGATCAGGAGAAATATTAGGAGAAACACTATGCAAGTCACTCAAAAAATCACTCCGTGTTTGTGGTTTGATGATCAAGCCGAAGAGGCAGTTGCGTTTTATACCGCACTCTTTAAAAATTCAAAGATCACAAACATTGCCCGGTACGGAGAAGCTGGATATGAGATCCACGGAAAACGGGCGGGAACGGTAATGGTCGTGGCATTTGAACTCGATGGACAGGCGTTCACCGCGCTCAACGGCGGCCCGATATTCAAATTCAACGAGGCCATCTCGTTCCAGGTCAATTGCGAAACGCAGGAAGAAGTGGACTATTACTGGGAGAAGCTATCTGAGGGTGGCGACGAAAAAGCACAGCAATGCGGCTGGCTGAAGGACAAATACGGCGCTTCATGGCAAGTTGTTCCCAGCGTTTTGCCCGAGATGATCAGTGACCCAAATTCTGAAAAATCCCAAAAAGCCATGACGGCAATGCTGCAAATGAAGAAGATCGACATAGAAGCACTGCAGCGGGCGTATGCCGGCGTGTAGGGCGGGTGCAACCCGAGCGCATTCTCGATTTACATGGAGCCCAGCGCGATAAAATAGGCTTAAAAAACAGGCTTAATCATGTAATGAACGAAAGCGGAATTGTTGCTGACAGATTATCGCGGCGCGCGGCTTTCGATGCCTTCGACTTGCAACCAGCCAGCGCCATGACGCCGGAATGTGGCGCTTGCAATCGGCACGAAATTGCACCGTTGCTGATCCCACCCGAACCGCTCGATTGCCACCTGCGGAGCATCGATGCGCACCACGTTGAATGAATTGGTTTCGCCGCGGCCGCGGGTTGAGGTTGCGGTGCCTGCCTGCACCACCAGTGCGGCATAGTCGTTGATCGGATAGCGCTCTGCGGTGCTGCCGGCATGACTGGCATGCAGGTGGCCGGCCAGCAGCAGGTCTGCGCCGCACTCGGCAAAACTTTGCATGGCTATCCTGGCCCCGCCCACCAGATTTTTCATGCCGATTTGCGCGGGAAAATCAAACGGATGATGCGTCACGATAATCTTGATGCAATGCTGATCCAGCGGTAAAAGATGGGTGCGAAGGCGTGCAATCTGTTGCTGATTGATGTGACCATTTTTGAACGTCATGGAGCGCGCGGTATTGATGCCGATGACGGCGATTTCATCGTCGATATAAACCGGTTCGACATCAGCGCAGATATGGCGCCGGTATTTGTCGAGCGGGCGCAGGAAGCGGTTGAACAGGTTATGCAGCGGTATGTCGTGGTTTCCCGGCACGATGATTTGCGGCGTCGGAAGCGTGTCGAGAAACTGCCGCGCTTGTTTGAATTGCGTGCTGCGGGCGCGCTGGGTCAGGTCGCCGGAAACCACCAGCAAATCAGGATCGATGCCATGAATCAGATCGGTGAGCGGCTGAATCAGCCTGGCATCGATACGGCCAAAATGCAGATCCGATAAGTGGACAAGTGTGCGCATGGAGAGTTACTTGGCAGCAGCATCGACAGCGTTATCGCTGTCTAACTTGCGCGGCACCAATACGCGCAAGGCCGCCGGTCGGATACGATATTGCAACGGTGTCTCCATGACATTGACTTCGCCATCGGTCGCCACCCGCAGATGCCTGTGATGCGTTTCAATCAGGATTTCCTTGGTACACACCACGTCAAAATCTTTCTCCTGTCGTATGCGTCCGAGTAGCGCGCTAAGCGCCAGCCGCAGCATGCCGAATCGCCCGGTACGGTGGCTGACATACAGGCTTAATTGCCCGGCATTCAGGCATGCACGCGCGCCGATGTTGAATCCTTCCATGAGATATTCATTGTTGCCGATAAAAACGAATGCGGTGCGGCGCAGATGTTGTTCCCCATCCATGCTCAGGCGCACATGTAAAAACGGAAAGCGGCGCAGCGCCATCATGCATGCCCAGCAAAATGCCAGCCATTTGCCCCTGCCGAGGCGCTGTTGCTGTTTCTCCCGTTCTCTGACGATGTCGGGATAAAGACCCAGGCTGGAATTGTTGATGAAAACCTTGCCGTTGACTTCCCCGGTATCGACCTGGATTGTGTGGCCGGCGGCGATGTGCTGTATCGCTTGGTCCAGTTCCAGCGGAATGCCGAGATCCTTGGCGAAGTGGTTCAAGGTGCCAAGCGGCAGGACGCCCAACGCACTGCCGGTGTCGACCAACAATGAAGCCACCGCATTGATGGTGCCGTCGCCGCCGCCGGCAACGACAATCGGTGCGCCGGCGGCTACCGCACGTTGCACCGTCGTTACAATTTCGTCCCCACTTTTGGCGAGCGTGATGTGCGCTTCGAGTCCGCAGGCGCGAAATTTTGCCGCGAGCGTATCCGCCCATTCGCTGGTATGGCCGTTGCCGGCTGCGGCGTTGATGACGACCGTGATGTTATTCATAAGAGTTGCCAGCGTTGCCGGCGCGAGAAGATTCTGCGCGATGCTTGCGCCAGCTGGTAGTAACGGTCAGGCAGAGCGCAAGCCAGGCAACGCCTTCGACGGTGGCGGCCAGCACATCGCTCAGATAATGCACGCCCAGATACATCCGGCTCAAGCCGACCAAGGCCACCATCATTGCCGCCACCGTCATCACGACGACGGCAATGCGCCAGCGCCACGGCTTCGAATGGCAGATCAGATACGCGGCCAGCACGCCGTAAAGCAGGGTGGTGGACGCGGTGTGTCCGCTTGGAAAGCTGTAGGTGGATAGCGTAAGCAGCGGTTGATCGAAGACTGGCCGCGTCCGCTGAAACACCTGCTTCATGAAAACATTCAAAAGCATGCCGCCCGGCACGGTAACAAGCAGCGTCACCAGCCAGTGCCAATCCTTTTTTCGGACCAGAAATAGTCCCATCAATACAACATAAGAAAGAATTGCTACCGTGCCATGCAAATGGGTGAAAACCAGCATGCAGCGCGTCAACCACGGTGTCGCATGAGAATGCAGCCAATGGGCGAGCCGTACATCCACCAGCGTGATCGCATGGGCTGTATCGGCTGTGACCATATTTTGCGCGATGCTGGCGAACATCCAGCTGGCGGCGATCAAGCAAAAAACGCCGATCGTCAAATGCAGCCCGAGATATCCCTCAGTGGAGAAACGACGGTGCAGAAATTTTTTAAATAATGTGAATTGTTGCGGCAGCATAATAGGTGAAGGTTGGAAAGTATTCGGTTGCGCATATTTTGACAGTGCGAAAAAGTCCTGCATCTCTCGTCTGACGCCAAGCCATGCAATTGCTGATGTCTGCCAGTATTTCATGGAGTATTTTTTATAAATCCAATAAATGTATGCGTACAATGCCATGAAAATAGTGATACATACCCTACTATTTTTAAGAAGTACATTGTTTGCGAAATCTTCCGCATCTTTCGGAGGCAATGGATAACGCCAGTTAATAATACGCTCGACGGCTCTGCGCGCACTACTGAATCAACCCCGGCTTTACCCGCAATTTAAGAATTAGTGTGGATCAATAATGCTATGTGGAAACGTCAGGGTTCGATAGGAGCGCCGAGCGTCAGCGCAGCAAGACAAGAAAGGTAATCGGCTTCGTTCACGCGCTGCGCATCCTCTATTCAAACGCTATTTTTACAATGAAAAGGTATCTCAACATGGTTGAAGTTGTTGAAGCAAATCTCGCGTTACCGCAACACGCTGACGCACTCATTGCGTTAATGAGCGATTACTCTCTTGACCCGATGGGTGGTGGCCATGCGCTTGCAGATCTTGTAAAAACCAACTTGGCGGCGGAGCTTCGCAGAAGAGAAACAGCACATGTGATTCTTGCTTTTGTGGATGGCGTGCCGGCCGGACTCATTGTGTGTTTTGAAGGATTTTCGACATTTTCTTGCAAACCCTTGCTGAACATTCACGACGTTATTGTTGCGCAGAAGCATCGAGAACATGGCGTATGTAAGCGCATGCTCCAACAAGCGGAAGCCATCGCTCTCAAGCTTGGCTGTTGCAAGCTGACGTTAGAGGTGCTGGAAGGAAACCATCCAGCACAAGCAGCCTACAGAGCTTTTGGCTTCGCTAGCTATGCATTAGATCCTAAGATGGGGAAAGCCATGTTCTGGCAAAAGAAGCTGGATTGCTAAACATTACTTAAAAAGCAATTGTGTATTCTGTGTCGAAGTCCAGCTTGCCTGCTTGCGTAAACAATATGTTTTTTACGTGGGATAGATTTTGGGCGGCATGTTGTACCAAGTCGATTTCATGCTCTGATCATCCTGCTGGTGGATATTGCTTTTCATGCAGTTCATAAATTTGGTATTGTTCGCTGTCGGTCGGAGTGCTTGTACGAAGACCGCTAAACAGCTTGGTTGTCAAATTTGAAAATTTATGGAAGTTTGATTGCACATTAATCCAGCGCGCAATCAAGGTTAGAACTGCATGCAATTTTGCCGGCAGTTGAAATAGTCCACTTACAAGGAAGGCATCAATGAAACTTAAGCATCTCATCGCCATACTCGGCCTGTCGTTCGCGGTCTCGGTGCAGGCGGCCGACATGAAAGAATTGCGCGTTGGTCAGGACCCGACTTACGAGCCGTTCGAATACAAGACGCCGGATGGCAAGCTGGTGGGTTTTGAAGTCGATATCGCGAACGCCTTGTGTGCTGAAATGAAAATGAAATGCGTGTTTGTCGACCAAGCCTGGGAAGGCATCATTCCTTCATTGATGGCCAAGAAATACGACGTGATCATTTCCTCGATGTCAATGACCGACGAGCGCAAAAAAGCGGTCCTTTTCTCCGACAAAATCTACAACACGCCTTCGCGCGTGATCGCCAAGCGCGGCAGCGGCATCAATGGCACGCCGGCATCGCTGAAAGGCAAGAAAATCGGCGTGCTCAAGGGCTCCACTCAGGAAGCCTACGCCAATAAGGTCTTTGCCAAGGCCGGCGCCACGGTGGTGGGTTACGGCAATACCCAGGATTCATATCTGGACATGGCATCCGGCCGTCTCGACGCGCTGGTTGCCGACATCGTTGAGGTCAAGGCAGGTCTACTCACCAAGCCCGAAGGCAAGCCGTTTGAACTGGTCGGCGCCGATCTGGATGATCCGACCTTCAAAGTCGGCACTGGCGCCGCCTTGCGCAAGCAGGACACCAAGCTCAGGGACCGGATCAACGTCGCCATCAAGGCGATTCGCGCCAACGGTGCTTACAAGAAAATTGCCGATAAGTACTTCGACTTTGATGTGTACGGCAAGTAATCAGCAGCGAACTTGATTGTCTGACAGCGAACCGGATGCAGAACGGCATCACCGGTTCGCTGTCCGCGCAGATGACGAATGTTGCGCCGGTCAACTCGCCCGCAGGCGATGTGCGGTAAGACTATTGAAATTATTTTTATCCCATCAGAGTGAATCCTCCCATCTTGCAATACAATTCGCGCCCTGAATCGACAAAATTCCTTTCGATGAATTTGAAATTTTCTGTCGTTATTTCAAAAGATTATCCGGGGTGAGCTTCGTATAATTTAAACTCAATAGCACTGCTGAATAGGCTCCCGGCCCAATTTCAAGAAGACGGTGCATCGGCGCCTTGGTTGCGCCAATCCGTGGCGCCATCAAGGTTAAGGCTGCATGCATCCCTGCACACAGTTGGAATAATCCACATATCAGGAGGGACATCAATGAAACTGAAGCATCTTTTCGCCATCAAGGCGATTCGCGCCAACGGTGCTTACAAGAAAATTGCCGATAAGTACTTCGATTTCGATGTCTACGGCAAGCAAGCAGCTAAGTAAATGGGCAAGTAAGCGTACAAGTAATCTGTAACGCACTGCAATCCGATGTCTGCCACTTGCCATTTGCCGGCACTGGCGTGCATCGGGTTTTTGAATTCGACACCTATTGAGTGGATGACTTATGTTTCATGGATACACCGGGCATATTTTGCGCGGTTTTGCGACAACGCTTGAACTTGCGCTACTTTCTTTGTTTATTGCCACACTGATCGGCTTGGTCGGCGCGCTGATGGCTACTTCGGAACACCGTTTTTTGCGCGAATTCACGCGTATCTATGCGGTTGTGATCCGCGGCATTCCGGATTTGCTGTTGATGCTGATGTTGTTTTACGGCGGTCAGATCGCCATGAACAATTTTCTGGAGTGGCTGGGTCTGGACATGCAGCTTCAACTCAACCAATTTACCGCGGGCGTCATTACGCTGGGTTTCATCTATGGCGCCTATTTCATGGAAACGTTTCGGGGCGCTTTGCTGGCCGTGCCGCGCGGCCAGGTCGAGGCCGGGCGCGCTTTCGGCATGACCCCGTTCAAGGTCAATACGCACATCCTGTTTCCGCAGATGGTGCGTTTCGCGCTGCCCGGGTTTACTAATAACTGGCTGGTATTGTCCAAGGCAACGGCCCTGGTTTCGGTTATCGGTCTGCAGGATGTCATGTATCGCGCCAAGGAAGCCGGCGCCGGTTCGCGCCAACCTTTCACCTGGCTGCTGTTTGCCGGCCTGCTGTATTTATTGATCACGTCGGTCTCGCTCTACTTGTTGCGACGGGTTGAGCGCAAGTATTCGGTTGGCGTGCGTTACGGGAGTCACGTGTGAATTTCGAGGCGATACTGACACCGGAGACTTTTTATCTGTATCTCGGTGGTTTTTGGATGACGGTGAAACTGACGTTTTCCTGCGTTTTTCTCGGTTTCCTGATCTCGATACCGATGGCGGTTGCGCGTAATTCACGCATCAAGGCGATCAGCAAGACGATATGGGCGTTCACTTATGTGGTGCGCGGCACGCCGTTATTGCTGCAGATGTATTTGATTTATTACGGCTTGTCGCAGTTCGAGGCGGTGCGCGACAGTTTTGCCTGGGCTGCGTTGTCGGAACCGATGTTTTGTGCGGTTGCCGCATTGACCATCAATACCGTCGGGTATACCACCGAAATTTTTGCCGGCGCAATACGCAGCCTGCCGTATGGCGAAATCGAGGCCGCCAATGCCTACGGCATGAGCCACTGGACCAATCTGCGCCGCATCATTTTGCCGGCCGCACTGCGCACCAGCCTGCCGACGTACTCGAATGAAGTCATCATGATGCTGCACTCCACCTCGCTGGTCAGCACGATTACGCTGCTCGACCTGACCGGTGCCGCCAGCCGCATCTATTCGACCTATTACCTGCCGTTCGAAGCCTTCATGGTGGCCGCGGTGGTGTACATGATGCTGACCTATATCCTGGTGCGCGGCTTCCGTTATGCCGAATGGCGCTATTTGGCCCACCAACGTCCACAAGAGGTGAAATGATGCGCATGGATCAACACCCGCTGCCGACCGGCAGCGCTAATTGCCAATACAGCCTGAGCAGTTTCCATTACGGACAGCCGGGCGCCAAAAAAGTTTACCTGCAAGCCAGCCTGCACGCCGATGAATTGCCCGGGATGCTGGTGCTGCATCATTTGCGCCCGATGCTGGAGCAGGCCGAAGCCGAAGGCCGCCTGCAGTGCGAAATCGTGGTGGTGCCGGTGGCGAATCCGATTGGCCTGGGGCAAACCTTCATGCACGACCAGATGGGCCGCTTTGATTTCGCCAGCGGAACCAACTTCAACCGCAGTTTTCTGGATTTGTCGGAACCGCTGATTGCCTTGCTGGCAGATTCCCTGAGCGACGATGCGCAGCGCAACATCCAGCTGATCCGCGCCGGCATGCGGCAATTGCTGGACGCTGCAGAGTGCCGCACGCCGCTCGACGGCATGCGCATAGCGTTGATGCGTCTGGCGCACGACGCCGATATCGTGCTGGACCTGCATTGCGATTGCGAAGCTGTGCTGCATATCTACGCGTCGTCGGATCATGTCGCCGAGGCGGAGTTGCTCGGCCGTCACCTGGGCGCGCGCGTGATTCTGATTGCGGACGCGATTGGCGGTGCTTGTTTCGATGAAATGCTGTTCAAGCCGTGGTTGCGCTTGCGCGAGCATTTTGGCGCGCAGTTTCCGGTGCCGCAGTCCTGTTTTGCCAGCACGGTCGAATTGCGCGGCGAGCAAGATGTATCGCATCAGCTCGCCAGCGCCGATGCGCAGGGCATTTACCATTATTTGTGCAGTAGCGGCATGATTGTCGACGGGACTTCGGACGTGGCTGCGCCGGCGGCAGTCTGTGCGCCGACGCCGTTGACGGGTTCGATGACCGCTTATGCTGCCGAGTCGGGCGTGATTTCTTATGTCGCCTGCCCGGGAGACGTGTTGAAATCGGGCGACGTGATTTGCGACATCGTCGATCCGCTCTCCGGGCACGCGTATGCAGTGGTCAGCCCGGTTGACGGCGTGATGTATTCGCGGGTGATATTTCGCTATGCCACGCGCGGCATGGAGCTGGCCAAGATTGCCGGCAAGTTAGAAAAGCGCAGCGGTGGTGATTTGCTCGGACCCTGATATTGAATGTGCGTTCAGCGCACATTCAGTCATATGAAAAAATATTGGGAGTATGTGCAAATATGTCGATATTTGCGCATGATTTGATTGACTCGTGTAAAAATACACCAATAGGTATTTTTCAACATCAGTTTAGGAACCAGAATGCCCCAGTTAGTTGTTGAGAATCTTCACAAGTGTTACGGCCAGAACGAGGTCCTCAAGGGCATCTCGGTCGAGGCACAAAAAGGTGATGTGATCAGCATCATCGGTGCCTCGGGTTCCGGTAAAAGCACTTTTTTGCGCTGCATCAATCTGCTCGAAAAGCCGACCGAAGGCCGCATCATCGTCAATGGCAATGAACTCAGGCTGGTGCGCCAGAAAAGCGGCGATCTCGATTGCCCCGACGCCCGGCAATTGCAGCTGGTGCGCTCCAAGCTGGCGATGGTGTTCCAGCATTTCAACTTGTGGTCGCACATGACCGTGCTGGAAAACATCATGGAAGCGCCGATTCACGTGCTCGGAATCTCCAAAAAAGAGGCGATGGAACGCGCCCGGCATTATCTGGCCAAGGTCGGGGTCGAAGGGCGCGAGGATTCTTATCCCGCACATCTGTCGGGCGGCCAGCAGCAGCGGGTGGCGATTGCCCGCGCGCTGGCGATGGAGCCGGACGTGATGCTGTTCGATGAGCCGACTTCCGCGCTCGACCCCGAGCTGGTGGTCGAAGTGTTGCGCGTGATGCAGAATCTGGCCAAGGAAGGCCGCACCATGATGGTGGTCACGCACGAGATGGAGTTTGCCCGCAGCGTTTCCAACAAGGTGATTTTCGTGCATCAGGGCGTGATCGAAGAGCAGGGTGATCCGCGCACCGTGCTATCCAACCCGCAAAGCGCACGGCTGCAAAAATTTCTGTCTGGCGCGTTGAAGTAATTCTGTTTTGCAATCCCGTAGTGCCGGCACGCAGGCTTGCACTGCCGAATGGCGTAAGCGCCGTGCGCGGCTCCAGGATTTTTCCGGTTTCATTCGACCTCGACCAAATGCGCTCTGCTGATGCTTTCGCCATCTTCGGGGCGCAGCGTCCAGAATGTCAGAGATGACAATACCGTCAGTCCACCCAAAGTCAGAAACGTGTAATGCAGCGCCTGGGTCACGGCCAACTGGTCGGTCTGCGGCAGCCCCGCCAGATACCAGCCGGTGATCAGCGAGCCGCAGGCCAGCCCGAAGCTCATCGACATCTGTTGCAGCGAACTGGCAATGGTGCTGGCCATGCTGGAGTCGGGGCCGTCGATGTCGGCATACGCCATTGAATTTATGCTGGAAAATTGCAGCGAATTGAACAGGCCCTGCGCCAGTCCCAGCAGCACGATCAAGGCAATCGGGCTGGCCGAATTAACCAGCGAGAACAAACATATGGTGAGCCCGATCAGGACCGTATTCACAATCAGCACGTGACGGTAGCCGAAACGCCCCAGTACCTTGGCCGAGATCAGCTTCATTCCCATTGCGGCAGCGGCGGTCGGCATCATCAGCAAGCCCGATTGCCAGGCAGGCAAACCCAGGCCGAGCTGATACAGCAGCGGCAACAGAAACGGCAGTCCGCCCAAGCCGAGGCGCGTGATAAAACCGCCCATCACCGAGACCCGAAAGGTGCGCACCCGAAACAACTCCAGGCGCAGCAGCGGATACGGCATCTGGCGCGCATGCCAGACGTAAGCAGCCAGCAGGCTGATGGCGAGCAGCAGCAAAATAGCTTCTGAGGTGACATCGATCGTATGTTCGCCGAATATTTCCAGCAGCCAGGAAAGCAGCGCGGTGCCGCTACCGAACAACACCAGCCCGATCAAGTCCAGCGGACGTGGCGTCTCGCCGCGATAATCCGGCATATAGCGATGGATCAGGAATTGCGCCACCAGGCCGACCGGCACATTGACAAAGAAAATTTCGCGCCACGACAGCCAGTGCACGATCAGCCCGCCCACCGTAGGCCCAAGCAGCGGTCCGATCAGCGCCGGTATCACGACAAAGTTCATGGCTGTTAGCAGTTGCGATTTGGGAAAGGTGCGCACAATCGCGAGCCGTCCCACCGGCATCATCATGGCCGCGCCGATGCCTTGCAAAATGCGCGCGGCCACCAGCATCGGCACATTGATCGCCAGACCGCACAGAATCGAGGACGCGGTGAAAACCGCGACCGCAGTGCTGAACACCCGCCGGGTGCCGAACCGGTCAGCCATCCAGCCGCTGATCGGAATGCAGACCGCCAGGGCCAGGATATAACTGGTAACCACTGCCTTCAGACTGAGGGGCGTTACATGCAAACTCGCCGCCATCGCCGGCACTGCAGTATTGACGATGGTGGAATCGAGTTGTTCCATGAACAAGGCGGTGGCGACAACCCAGGGCAGGTAGCTCTTGACGGTGGGGTTGTTCATCTGCCGGCGTGTTTTGATTTGTTTATGTAAGTGGGGTGATGCGTGGAATGATGCGTGGAGTTATGCGCGGAGCCCGGCGCCACTTTTCGCCCAGGAAAAAACAGGCGTCGCCAGAGCATCATTCTAAGACGTTCGGCGCATTCCTTCATGCTGTCGAGCTTTGTCGCTTGATATCGCTGCAGGTAACTGCCGCACTGCTATAAATTGATGTCGCGTAGCTGGAAGCAGCCCGTTGCGGCTTGGCGCACACTAGGCAAATCGTATCCGGGAGACCCCATGAAAAATAATGTACCGACAGCAACCGCGCCAGCCATTTCCGATTCAGTACGCGCATTGGCGGCTGCGGATTTTAGCGCCATCGCGCAGGTTTTTTCTGCGGCGGGTTTTGCGGTCAGCCAGCCGGGGCAGGGCATGCTGCAGATTGTCTGCGAGACCGCACAGACCGCGCGGATGTCGGTGCTGCTGTCGGTCGGCATCCACGGCGATGAAACCGGGCCGATTGAAATGCTGGCGCACTTGCTGGACGAACTGGCTGCAGCGCCGCAGCAACTGGCGGTGGATTTGATGATAGTGGTGGGAAATCCGGACGCCATCGCGCAGCAGCGGCGCTTTATCGAGGCCGATCTGAACCGCCTGTTCAGCGCTAAGCGCGGTGCCTTGCAGTCGGTCACTGAGGCGGCGCGGGCCGACGCCATCATGCACGCTACCGCAGCATTTTTTGCCCGGCCCGCCGCGACAAAATGGCATCTGGATTTGCACACCGCGATCCGGCCTTCGCACTATCCGACCTTCGCGATCGTGCCAGAGTCGGCTGCCGAGGCAGGAAAGCAAACTTTGCCATTGCCTTCCTCCTTAGCTTTAACCCACTGGCTGGCGCATGCCGGCGTCGAGGCCGAGGTGTTCAGTCCCCAATCGGCCAGCACCTACAGCTCGTACAGCGCGCGCGAGTGCGCGACGGTCAGCGCCACGGTCGAGCTGGGGCAGATCGGCGTGCTGGGCCAGAATGACGCCAGCCTGCTGGCGCAGCCGCAAGCGGCGCTGGCGGCGCTGTTGCGTGCCGATCCGCAAGTCTTGAGCGCGTCGGCCGCGTCCCGTTTGCCGCGGCGGTTCAGGGTGGCACAGGAAATCATCAAGCGCAGCGCCGACTTTCGCATGGGATGCGATCGCAACACGCACAATTTCACGCCGATGCGGCAAGGGGAGATTATCGCCAGCGACGGCGAGACGGTGTACCGGGTCCAGCAGGCGCAGGAATACATCGTGTTTCCGAATCCGGATGTCAGGGTCGGACTGCGCGCCGGGTTGATGCTGGTGCGCCAAGATTGATGCCTGGACTTAAACCGAAAGATTTAAGAGGCTTTTATTTCTAAGGAATCCTTATTCCCGATGGCGGACCCAGTCGGCAAACGCCTCGTCTTCGAACTGATAGCGGCCCCGGTCCATCCGAGTAACAATATTTTTGTCGGCTAACCTGCGCAGAGCGTTTTGCGGCGTGGCGGCGGTAACCGGCTTCTCCAGTCCGAGACGCGTACCTATGCGCCCGCGGGCCTCACTGCCCTGCAAGTCGGTGGCGCCTTCCGCAATCATTGTCAGCAAGGCCTGGTCGGCCGGCAGCAGTTCGTCCCATTGTTTTTCAAATCCCATATCGTTGAAGACATGCGCCTTGGTGAAGTCCAATGCACCTTGCGCGCCTTCAAACGGATTCGTCAGATACCGGTCGAGATACAGCCGGAAGAACAGCGGGGTCTGCCTGAGCGCATCAAATGCGCTCAACGCATCGGCCAAAGGCAATGGAGTGCGCGCTATGCTGGCTACCTTCTCGACCATTGCCGCCACAAACTCTGCTCCAAGCAGCTGAAATGGCTCAAGCGCGGCCCAATTGTAGAATGGCTCCGACGCGCGGCCGAACATCCGGCGCAAGGTGGCTTCAGAACTGCCGGCAAACAATACCTTGATGCGCTCCTTGCGAATATCCAGCGCGGCGCGAAGTGCGTGCGCAAAGATAGTGTTTTCCGCGTTGGCGAGTACCTGGGCTTCGTCGATGATGAGAATCAGCGGGGTTTTAGTCTTGTCGAAGGCCGCCATCACGTCCATCAACAAAGTACCGGTCAGTCGGTCTTTATCAGCAAGTTCCGCCTCGATGCCCGCCTCTGCAAAGCCGGCTACTTTCCCGGAAGCCTTGATTTTCTTCAACGGGGTCTTGAGGCGCTCCCACGCTTTGGCAAAGCTCTTGGGCTCAATCGCTTTGTGCAGCGCGGAAACCAAGGCTGTGGCAGGATCGTCCTTCAAATCCCAAAGGTTGACGTAGACGCACGCATACCCTTTGGCCTGGGCCGACGGGATGAAATCCTGCATCAGAAATTCAGTCTTCCCCATGCGGCGCCTGGCGAATAATCCGCGTGCGCAGGACAGTCCGAGTTCAAAGGACGCCAGGTACGCTTGCGCCAGTTCGGGACGGGGGAAGTGCCAGTGAGGAGAAGATGTCTGCATAAGTATTTAGAATAATTATCGTATTTACCGATAAGTATTTTATCTACTGATGCGTACTAATGCAAGATTTGCGCAGCGAAGAATCCCCGTCTTTGCGGGGGCGACGGGGATTCTTCCGCAGGATACTTACGTATTAGCGACGCGCTCAGTCAGCCTTGATTGCTTCCACTTCGATTGCCAGTTTCACTTCCGGCGCGAACCCCATCGCTACACCGTAGTTGATGCCGAAATCGGCGCGGCTAAAGGTGGCACTGGCGTCGGCGCCGCAGACTTCGCGTTTCAGCATCGGATGCTGGATGCATTTGAACTTGTTGATGGTCAGTGCCACCGGTTTGGTGATGCCGTGCAGCGTCAGCGTGCCTTCTACTGCCACCGGCTGGTCGCCTTCAAACTTAATCGAGGTGCTTTTGTAAACGGCGGTCGGGAATTTGGCAACGTCGAACATTTCGTCCGACTTTGCATGTTTGTTCAGTTTGGCGTGGCCGAAGTCGAGCGAGTCGGTATCGATGGAGATGTTGATGGCGCCGGTTTTGGCAGCGCGATCGAGCGTAACAGTGCCGCTGCTCTTGGTGAACTTGCCGCGTAATATCGAGAGGCCGCCCATGTGGTCGGCTTCGAAGCTTGGGTAAGTATGGCTAGGGTCGATATTGTAAGTGGTTGCAAAAGCAGAAACGGTGCTGGCAGCAAGCAGGATGGCGACGAAATATTTCATGAATTGATTCCTTTTAGAGTGAGATAAATATGAAAGTGATAGAGCGATTGCATTATTCCGCTGAAACAACGTGGAATTTGATGACGACTTCATCGGCGACCATGCTGGTGTCCGACCATTCGCCTTCGCCGATGTTGTAGGTCAGTCGTTTGATCGGCAGCGCACCCTCGAAAACCTGATGCACACCTTCTTTTTTGATCGTCAGCGGGAAACTGACATTGGCGCTTTTACCCTTGATGGTGAGCTTGCCGCTGACTTCGAGCTTGCCGGCAGCGAGCGATTTCATGCCGCTGGAGACGAAGCTGGCTTTCGGATACTGGGCCGCGTTGAACCAGTCCTTCTTCAGCGCTTCCCGGTTCATTTCCTTGTCGCCCAGGTCAAAACTGTTGGTGTCGATCTCCACCGTGGCTTTTGAGGTTTCAGGCTTGGCTGGATTGAAATCGATTTTCGCATTGAATTTGCGGAATTTGGCTTCGACCGGCACGTTCATTTGCTTGAAAACTGCGCTGACAGTGCTTTTGGCCGGATCGGCCTTCAGCAATGCGCTGGCGATATTGGGCAACGCCAGCGCGCTGACGAGCAGCATCAGGGCAATCGCGGTATTGCGTTTGACGGGTTTAACTTGCATGGGTAATCCTTGTCTAGAAAATGTTTGCGGCAGAAGTTACGACAGAGTTACGGCAAAATGCGCTTGAAAATGCCATCGCGGTCGATGAAATGGTGTTTCAGTGCGGCCAGAATATGCAGGCCGACTGCAGCCAGCAATGTCATGTTGAGCGCAAAGTGGATGGCTTTGAGCAACACTTTGAGTTCCGGGTCGGGCGCGATCAGCACAGGCAGCGGCACCAGGCCCAGATACACCACCGGAACGCCGGCCGCCAGACTGTAAAAATATCCCGATAGCGGGATGGCGAACATCAACACGTACAGCAAGCCGTGCAAGCCGCTGGCGGCTTTTTGCTGCCATGCCGCCATGCTGGCCGGATAAGTCGGGGCCGCATGGGTCAGGCGCCATAGCAGGCGCAGGCAAACTAAACCCAATATAGTTACGCCCAGCCATTTATGCCACGAAAAATATTTCAATTTGGTAGGCGTGATGCCGGGAATGTCGGTCATCGTGACGCCCAGCGCAAAGGAGCAAATGATCAGCAGCGCCACCAGCCAGTGCAGCAACATCGCTGTTTTTGTGTATCGTTGCATAAGTGTGTAAATTGTTCGGATTAGGACGAATATAACAAAAAAAATGTAATGCTGCTTGCCACGGCTACATTGTCAGGGCAGGTTTGGAACCTGCCCTGACGCAAAATTAAATCTTGCGCGCCAGTGCCGCCGCAATGCCGATGTAATTGGCTGGCGTCATCACCAGCAGCAAATCTTTGGCCTGCTGCGGAATCGCCAGGCCGGCGATGAATTCGCGCAACGCCTCTTTCGAAATGCCCTTGCCGCGCGTGAGTTCCTTCAGTTGCTCATACGGGTTTTCGATGCCGTAGCGGCGCATCACGGTTTGCACCGGTTCGGCCAGCACTTCCCAGGTGGCGTCGAGGTCTTCGGCCAGCCGGGCCGGATTGACTTCCAGCTTGTTCAGTCCACGCAGGCAGCTGTCATACGCCAGCAGCGTGTAGCCGAAAGCGACGCCGATGTTGCGCAGCACGGTCGAATCGGTCAGGTCGCGCTGCCAGCGCGAGATCGGCAATTTTTCCGACAAATGCTTGAGTAACGCGTTGGCCAAACCGAGATTGCCTTCGGAATTTTCGAAGTCGATCGGATTGACCTTGTGCGGCATGGTGCTGGAGCCGATTTCGCCGGCCTTGGTGCTTTGTTTGAAATAGCCTTGCGAGATATAGCCCCACAAGTCGCGATTGAGGTCGAGCAAAATCGTGTTGGCGCGCGCGAAGGCGTCGAACAATTCGGCCATGTAATCGTGCGGCTCGATCTGGATCGTGTACGGATTGAATGTCAGCCCCAGCCGCTGCTCGATCACATTTTTCGAAAAAGTTTCCCAATCGGCGTCGGGATAGGCCGCCAAATGGGCGTTGTAATTGCCGACTGCGCCATTCATCTTGCCCAGAATCTGGATCGCCGCAATACGTTGTTGAGCGCGCTGCAGGCGCGCCACCACGTTGGCGATTTCCTTGCCGAGCGTGGTCGGGCTGGCCGGCTGGCCGTGGGTGCGCGCCAGCATGGCGACTTCGGCGTGGCTGTGCGCCAGCGTGGTCAGCTTGGCGACCAAGTCTTCTAGCGCCGGCAGCATCACTTCGTCGCGGGCGGCTTTCAGCATCATCCCGTGCGACGTATTGTTGATGTCTTCCGAAGTGCAGGCGAAGTGGATGAATTCGGAAGCGGCCTTCAGTTCCGCCGTGATCGAGGCATCGATCGTGACCTGGCGCACCGGCAGATGTTCAAATCCTTTTTGGAGCGGCAGTCCGACCGACTCTTTCAGCCAATATTCGACCGCTTTCACGTCGTGGTTGGTGACGGCTTCGATGGCCTTGATCCGCGCCGCATCGGCTTCCGTGAATTCGGCCGCAATCTGGTCCAGGCGCGCACTGGCGCTGGCTGAAAATGGCTTGATTTCGGCGAAACCCGCCAGCGACAATGCTTGCAGCCAGGAGATTTCGACTTTGACGCGATGCCGCATGAAGCCGGCTTCGGACAGGATCGGACGCAGCGGATCGACTTTGGCAGCATAGCGGCCGTCAAGCGGAGAAAGAGCGGAGAGCGGGGACAGTGACATGATAGGGAAGTGTGATGTAGATGAATGAAAGCCCAGTTTAGCGCATGCGTCGGGGGCGGAAACCAGCGAAAACCGGATTTTACCATCCGTGCGCGGGCCCCCAATGGGCGGCCTGGCGAGCGGCGAAACCGCCGGGCACCAATGATATACTGCAGCCATCCTTTTAAAATAAAGCGCTTATGAAACTGATCGGTTCACTCGCTAGCCCTTATGTACGCAAAGTCCGGGTCGTGTTTGCGGAAAAGAAACTCGACTACGTATTCGTATTGGAGGATGTATGGGCCGCTGACACGACGATTGCAGAGTCCAATCCGCTGGGCAAAGTGCCGGCGCTGCTGATGGATGATGGCAGCGTGCTATTCGATTCGCGCGTGATCGTCGAGTATCTGGATACCTTGACGCCGGTGGGCAAGCTGATCCCGGTCGGCGGCCGCGAGCGTTCCAGCGTCAAATGCTGGGAAGCACTGGCCGACGGCGTGCTGGACGCTGCGGTTTCGATGCGGCTGGAAAAAATCCAGCGTCCCGAGTCGCAGCAAAGTGAGGTCTGGATTGCGCGCCAGATGAGCAAGGTCCAGGCCGGCCTGAAGAAATTGTCCGCCGACTTGGGCGAGAAGCCGTTTTGCACCGGCAACCAGTACACGCTGGCCGATATCGCAATCGGCTGCACGCTGGGCTGGCTGTCGTTCCGCTTCCCGGAAATCCAGTGGCGCGAGGATTACCACAACTTGCAACGCCTGTTCGAGAAATTGTCGGAGCGGCCCTCTTTCAAGGATACCGCGCCGCAATAAGCTACTGACAAAACGCGCAACTATCAGCAGTAAAAAAGGCGAAAGACATTAAAATGTCTTTCGCCTTTTATTTTACATAGGTATGTATATTTAAGTGCCGCTTTATATATATGCGGTAAATGCTATGCTTTACAACATACCCCCTAATTAATTGTTAATTTACAATTAAATTATTGCATCCTCTCAAATTCCTTTGATCTGCCTCCAGCTTGCATTCTATCGTCGCAATGCGATGCCCAATAGTGCGTTGTGCTGGTTAAACATTGAGGGCTGGCAAGCGAATCGTTCCGAATCTCCCCATCCTGCGGCTGACATTTCTCGAAGATGCTTAAATGCACCGCCAGTCATCGCCCATCAAATCCGACATGAAAAAAGTTGCCATTTTTTCATTATTTGCATGCGGAAAATCAAACTCTGAAGCGTTAAACGGTAGCAATATTGCGGCTAAGACAGAAGGAATAGTTGCTTGAAAAGTTCAAGCACACACCTTCCTCAATGCGTCTTGAAGAATATATTTGTATTGAGCATTATTTTTTAATACGCCTCGAAGTTGAAAACCTCGTGACGTGCCACGCACTAACTCTATAGAGCTGGAGAACGTGCACCCAATCATTCTTAATGACCGCATTCCGAGACGAAAGTTCATATTGTTCAGCCGAACCAAAATATCATGACAAAAAAGACAAAATTACTTTTAATGATGGCGCTCGTTGCCTTTGACAATACGTCCACGGCAAACGCGGCACCTGTTGTCGCGATGCAGGATGCAACTGCGCCGCCGGCCGAAAACGCTGTTCTTGCCACCGCCGTCATGCCGGTAGCCATGAGCGCTACTCCGGACTCGGCCTTGGCTCTATCCAAAGCCGGCAAGTACGAGGACGCGGTTGCAATGATCAAGACGATTCAAAGTTCGAGTCCGAAATTGCTCGCTGGTCATTTGGCGCGCGGCAGGATCGAATGGGATCATGGCGATCTGGTGGCGACATTCAATGCCTATGATCAGGCCCTCGCGCTCGAACCGGAAAATGGGACGGCACGCGAAGGTCGGTTGCTCGCACTGTCACGGCTCGGTTCGCCTACCAGCGCGCTCGCCGAAGCCAGGCAGTATCCGAACATCAGTGCAGAAATCGTTCAACGTCTATACGAAGATGAAACCGCGCTCGCAATCCGATGGAGCGAAAAAGTGTATTACGCAAAATCGGGCGGGCAATACCCCAGCAGCGATAAGGCAATTACACTGGCCGAAGCAAACCTGAAGCGCTACCCAAATTCGGAGCGATCGCGCTTTGATCTGGTGCGCGCCTTAAACAACCGTCAACGCAGTGCCGACGCGATCGTTGTCTACGAGGCCCTGCAAAGCGACAAACTGGCGATCCCGGGGTACGTGCATGAAGCCGCCGGATCGGCATATTTCGCGGAAAAAAAGCCTGAGCTTTCGGCGCAAGCCTACCGTGCCGCAATCGCTGCCGAGGCGAATAGTGCGCCTGCCAATATCGGCCTGTTTTATGCATTAATGGCGCAAAATGATTACTCCGCAGCACAACAGCACATCGATGCTTATGTCGCGCAGCCGATGCTGCCGCCGGAAAAATTTGCCGCCACATCCGCCGCAATCTGGGAACGTGCATACGAAAATCGCCTAGACGTCGCGCAAAACCACTTTCTTGCGTTGCAGGAAGAATCGCCATCGAGCTTGGAACTGCACGCGGCACTCGGAAAAATATATTTGTGGCGCGGTTGGCCGCGCCGTGCGAAACAAGAACTCGATCTGGTCACGCAACAAGATCCGGACGAACGTCAGACCAATATTGCGTTGGTCGAGACCGACACAGTGCTCGGCGACTATCGTTCTGCGGGCGAGCGACTGGCGCAATTGCAGGTCGCCACGCCGGAGGATTCTGATATTAAAACCCTGCTGCGGGTCCAGGAGGTACGCAATTTTAATGAACTGACGATGTCGGTCAGCAGCACCCGCAGCAAGGAAAATGTCGGCAGTGGCCGGGGTTTGATTTTCGACACCAAAGTCCTGGGGGCACCGATCGGGTTTCAGACCAGGCCATTTGTCCATCAGTACTTCGAACGCGCGAACATCGATGATGTCACCGCCGACTACCGACGCCTCGGTGCCGGCGTGGAACATGCGATTGCAGGCGTGGGCGTAGTGGAAGCCGAGGTCCAGCAGGAATTTTTTCGCAACAAGAAGACCAGCATTGCGTTGAACGGCAGATTCGATTTGAACGACTATTGGCAACTCAGCGGCGGTTTGGACTCGAACCCCATTGACGTGCCGTTGCGCGCGCGTTTCGACGGCATCTCGGGCCGGCAGGCCCAAATCGCTGCGAGCTATCGCGCCAGTGAGCGATTAGCCGTCCAGGCCGGCTACTCTCAGCTGCATATGTCAGACCAGAATATCCGGCGTTCTGTATCGCTAGGCGGCACGGCAAATCTGATCCAGGGACCCTCTTATAAAGGCACGCTTGGACTCGATCTCTTCAGATCGACCAACAGCATTGCCAATGCCACCTATTTCAATCCCAAAAAAGATCGTTCCGTGCAGTTGTCATACACCAGCGAGTGGTTCAACTATCAACGGTATACCCGTTCGTTCGGGCAGCAGTTGGTGCTGGCGGTGGGCCGTTACGCCGAGGAAGGCTTTGCGACCGGCACGATAGGCAGCGTCAACTACGAACAGCAGGTGAATCTGAGCGACGTGCTGTCGCTGCGCTACGGTGCCGGATACGTCAGACGGCTATACAGCGGCGTGGCTTCGTCCGGCCCCGAGGCCAACTTGAGCTTTAACTGGAAATTCTAATGATAAATTTTATCTCCACTCAAATCAAAAATCGCAATCCATGGCAAGTATTCAGCGCCCTGATTAGCGTCGGCCTGCTATTGCTCGGCTTGTCCATCAATGCAAACGCCGCGCAGCCGCAGCCGTATTTGGTGCTGTGTTATCACTCGGTGCCTGCCAAATATAACGGCGACCCTGACGCGATCAGCGCAACCAATCTTGCCGAACAGCTTTCATGGCTACGGGATCGCGGCTACGTAGGAATCAGCATGAATGATGTGCTGGAGGCCAAAGCCGGGCGCAAGCCGCTGCCTGCGCTAAGTTTCATGCTCACCGTGGACGACGGCTATGAAGATTTCTATATCAACGCATTTCCGATATTGAAACTCTACAAGGTTCCTGCAGTGTTCGGCCTGGTAGGACGATGGATGGAGGAGAAGCGGTCTGCAGAAGATCAAAATTTAACCGACCCCTATTTTGCCAAGCAGCGCTTCGTCACTTGGGCGCAAGTCAATGAAATGGCGGATTCCGGATTGGTGGAAATGGCTTCGCACAGCTACGATCTGCATCATGGCATTCTCGCCAACCCGCAAAACAGCACGCAGCCGGCCGCGGTGACCCTGCAATACGATGCCGAAAAACAGCAATATGAAACGCCGCAGCAGCTTCGTTTGCGGATACGGGCAGACTTGCAAAAAAATTCCGCGCTGATTGCAAAACACACCGGGAAGTCGCCGCGCATCATGGTTTGGCCATACGGCGCGATGGACGGCATTGGGGCCGAGGAGGCCGCACGCGCCGGCATGCCGATCAATTTCACTTTGGCAGACGGGCTGGCCTCGACGGTGGATACGGAAGCGGTGGCGCGCACCTTGGTGGGCGAGGAGCTGACACTCAGCAGCTTTTCCTACACGGTTCAGCACGGACATTTGCCCAAGGGTAGCGATCCGATCCGCGCGATCAGGCTGAGTCTGGATCGTCTTTACGATATCGATCCGGTCAAGCAGGACGAGAATCTGGGCCGGGCCATGAATCAGATTGCGCGGCTCGGGATCAACAAGGTGCTGTTGCAAGCATTCGTGGCGCCGGCCCAGGACGGTACGGTCCGGGAAGCCTATTTTCCGAACTCGATTTTGCCCATGCGCTCCGATTTTCTCAATCGGGTTGCCTGGCAGCTGCGCACCCGATTGGCGGTTGACGTATTCATACGGATCGACTCGTCGAAATTTGCACGGGAAGAAAACGGCGCGCTGCATCGGCTGGATTTTTCAAATGCGCGGGACCGCGAGAATCTGCTCAAGCTCTATGGCGAGTTGGGCCTGAATACGAAGTTGCAAGGATTGATGTTCGATGGCACGCGAACCGACGCCGCGCAACTCGGCTTTAACGCCGCGCTGTTAAAACGCATGAACTACTACCCGACGCCTACGCTGTATTACACCGGGGACGGCGCCGTCGCGCCGGGCAACATTAAAGGGAAAACCACATCTGCCACGCCGGATGGGATCGATGTTCCGCTCACCATCGCCATGCCCGTCAACGCCGCTCCCGCCGAGCTTGAGGCATTCGTGCGCGATCTGACGCCCGACCAGGTTCATATCCTGACGTTTCCCGTAAAAGGCGCAAGCATCAAAGACCTGGAAAACATAGTTACAAAAATGCGTTTTTTCCAACATCGCGGCATCGCTGATTTTTTGCTCGACAGCGATGATTTTCTGGACGACCCCGTGAAGCTTGACCTGGTACGAAAAGCCGTCTCCCTAAACAACAACCCGCTTGTATTACTCGGAAAATAGCCAAAATGGAGAACTATCTGCAACATTCAGCCGTGCTGCAAGTCGCGTCGAGCTTCGTATTCTTTTATCCGCTGGTGATGACCCACGTTTGGCTGGCCGGCGCGCTGCTTTATTACTTCAAGTGGGAACGCAAGCAGCCAGCCAGCATCACGCTTGCGCACTATCCGCCGATTTCCATTTTGCTGCCCTGCCATAACGAAGGCGACAATGTCCAGGAGACGGTCGGATGGCTGCTGCAGCAAGACTATCCATCGTTTGAGATCATTGCGATCAATGACGGCAGCACAGACAACACAGGTGAGCTGCTGGATCAATTGTCCGCCCTGCATCCGAAGCTGAGGGTTGTGCATCTGGCGGCAAATCAGGGCAAGGCCATGGGCTTGCGCATGGGGGCGCTGTTGTCGGCCAATGAATACCTGGTCTGCATCGACGGCGATGCGCTGCTGGATATCCATGCATGCACCTGGATGATGTCGCATTTTGCCTACTCGCATGTCGGCGCCGTCACGGGCAATCCGCGCATTCGCAACCGCTCCACGTTGCTGGGAAAAATCCAGGTAGGGGAGTTCTCCAGCATCGTCGGCATCATCAAGCGCGCGCAACGGATTTACGGCAATATTTTTTCAGTCTCCGGCGTGGTGGCGGCATTTCGAAAGACTGCGCTGGCGGATGTAAATTTCTGGACTACCGACATGATTACGGAAGATGTCGATGTCACGTGGAAGCTGCAACGGGCGGGATGGGAAGTACGGTTTGAGCCGAACGCAAAATGCTGGATTCTGATGCCAGAGACTTTATCCGGACTGTGGAAGCAGCGTCTGCGTTGGGCGCAGGGCGGATCAGAAGTTTTTCTTCGCAACCTAAATGTATTCGCGCATTGGAATCAGCGTCACATGTGGCCGGTATTGCTCGAACTAGGGGTCAGTTTGACCTGGGTATACACCACCGCGTTCCTTGCACTGGCAGTCCTGATCATGCTGCTGACGGGACATGGGAGCGCCTTGCCGCACTGGTCGCTTCTTTTTTCGTCAAAAAATACCTTTTTCATTTTGGTGTTGATCTGTCTCACACAATTTGCCATAGGGTTTTATCTCGATAGCCGTTACGAAAAAAAATTATGGAAAATTTACCTTTGGATTATTTGGTACCCGTTTTTGTACTGGATCATGATTACCTGCGCAACATTTGTCGGATTCCCAAAAGCGTTATTCAAGAAAAATGGCCAACGGGCAGTATGGACCAGCCCAGACAGAGGATTTAAACCATGAAATCACAATTCATTATCAATTTAGATACTTCAAAAAAACCGCTCATCCGCGCGCGCGATGGGGCGTTATTCCTGCTGTGCTGGACGATGTGGGCCGCAGTCCTGGTCTCGGTGGCGAACGGCACCGAGTGGGGCAACATAAAAATGTCTTTTATTAACTGGTATGCCGCGCAGCAAGTTTTTTTCAATGCGCTGTTGGCAGATTTTCATATCTCGGTGGCGAACGGCGCCGAGTGGGGCAACATAAAAATGTCTTTTATTAACTGGTATGCCGCGCAGGAAGTTTTTTTCAATGCGATGTTGGCAGATTTTCATATTTCAAGTACGTATGTGAGCCTGGTCGGCCTTTTGATGTGCGGAGTCTTGTTCTGGTCAATTTTAGGCCTGTTGCTGGCTCCGCCGCGCCGCCGCACCAGCAGCGTTGCGCTGACAGTGGAGGATATGGCCCAACATTTTGATCTCGACTGCGTTCTGCTCAGCGCAATGCGGAAAGAAAAACAAGTGATGGTTTTTCACACACTCTCAGGTGCTGTGACCGATGTGCGTTGCGCGTACTCGGACCCGGATTCACAAAAATTGGCTGCGTAAAAATGATGAAACTGCGGCAATTCCTGTGCGCAAGCATATTGACGCTCTGTGCGACGCCTTCCTTGATCCCGGTCGCTACGGCCAAGGAAGGCGCCCAGACTGTCTCTACAGTCGCCGTGCCCTTGCGCATCGAACTGATTGTCAGAACGATCAATAATTTCACGACGCGCCAAGACGTCGCTGCTTTTTTCGAGCGGGCAAAAAGCGCGCGCGTTACTGTCGTGCATGTCAATGTGAAACAGGACGAGGATGACGAGCGTCCATCCGGCGAAGTCTATTACGCCAGCGCAATTGCACCGATCGCCGCGGGTTACGAGAAATTCGATGCACTGGCCGCGTCGATTGCGGAAGCGCACAAACGCGGCATTAAAGTGTACGCATGGCTGCCGCAGTTTCACGATCAGGCGGCGATTCGCGCGCATCCTGGCTGGCAGATGACGGCGAATGAAAACGGTGTCAGCCAAGTATTCAAAGGAAAAAATAACGTCGAATATTTCGTCAATCCGATCGATCCGGCGGTGCAGGCCTACCAGTTGAGTTTGATCGTCGAAATCGTGAAGAAATACAAGGTCGACGGCATTTCGCTGGACTGGCTGCGCTTTGATGATGTGAATATGGATGTCGGGGCCTACACCCGCCAGCTAGCGCAAAAAGAAATCGGCCTTGATCCGATGCTGCTGGATTTTTCCAGACCTTCTGACGCTTCCGACCGCTGGCAGGTATGGCGCGCCCAAAAAATCAGCGCTTATACGCGAGAGGTCCGGCAGGCCGTCAAGGCGATCCGCTCGAATGTGAGCCTGACGGCGTTCGTGCTGCCGCCGGAGTTTTCCGAGGTTGGACAGGATCTTGCGCTATTCAGCAAGGATTTTGACGAGGTGCTGCCTATGGCCTATTTCAGGGATTGGGATTTTCCCAGCAGCTGGGTCACTACAAAATTAATGCCGGATATTGCACGCAAGCGAACCCGCAATACGGAGATCAAACCGACGCTCGACGGCACCGGCACGTTTGCACAGAATGTTGGAATTTTGTCGAACATTCAGAAAAATTTTCCAGAAGTCGGCTCTATCGCATGGTTCTCAGCGGTGTACTGGCAACCCAAGGAAATTGAGCGCATCGTAAAAATACATCGGGCCGCGGCTATAAAACGATAAATACTGCATTCGCAACTTGCCACGCATGTGGCGTGGCGGTGCTGATGCAGTCGATGCGCGCAAGTATTGCAAATATTGTAAATATTGCAGGAAGCGCCCCAGACATAACTAACCAAGGAAAAACATGGCACGTAAATATTTTGGAACGGATGGTGTGCGGGGTTTGGTGGGTGAAGCGCCGATCACTCCCGACTTCGTGATGCGTCTGGGCTACGCCGCGGGCAAGGTATTGGCCAAGGCCCAGAGCGCTTCGGTTAAACCGACGGTACTGATCGGCAAAGACACGCGCATCTCCGGTTACATGCTCGAAGCGGCGCTGCAGGCGGGGTTGTCGGCGGCGGGCGTGGACGTCATGCTGGCGGGGCCGATGCCGACGCCGGCTATCGCCTACCTGACCAAGGCGCTGCGCCTGACGGCCGGGGTGGTCATTTCCGCCTCGCACAACCCGTATCAGGACAACGGCATCAAGTTTTTTTCGCGTCATGGCAGCAAATTGCCTGATGCCATCGAGCAAGAAATTGAGTGGGCGCTGGACTTGCCGATGCACTGCGTGGCGTCGGACAAACTGGGCCGCGCCCAGCGCCTGGACGATGCACAGGGCCGCTACATCGAATTTTGCAAAAGCACATTTCCGAACGAACTCGATCTGCGCGGCCTGAAAATCATAGTCGATTGCGCCCACGGCGCAGCCTACAACATCGCGCCGCACGTCTTTCACGAATTGGGCGCCGAGGTGATCGCTATCGGCAACAAGCCGGATGGCTTCAACATCAACGCCGGTTTCGGCGCTACGGCCCCGGCTGCGATGTCGGCTGCGGTGCGCGCCCACGGAGCGGACTTGGGCATCGCCCTTGACGGTGACGCCGATCGCCTCATCATGTGCGACGCCACAGGCCGTCTTTATAACGGCGACGAATTGCTGTACGTGATGGTGATGGACCGCCTGGCGACCGGCCCGGTGCCGGGCGCGGTTGGCACCCTGATGACCAACATGGCGCTGGAAGTGGCGTTCAAGCAAATGGGCATCGGCTTCGCGCGCGCCAAAGTGGGCGACCGCTACGTGCTGGAAGTGATGAAAGAGCGCGGCTGGATTCTTGGCGGCGAAGGTTCGGGCCACTTGTTATGTCTGGACAAGCACACCACGGGCGACGGCATCGTCTCGGCGCTGCAAGTATTGTCCGCGCTAAAGCGCAGCGGCAAAACGCTGGCGCAATGCACCAGCGACCTGGTGCTGTACCCGCAAACGCTGATCAACCTGAAAGTGGCGTCTGGATTTGACTGGCAACAGAATCCGGCCATGGTCAGCGAGAAGGAGCAAGTCGAGCGCGAATTAGGCGACAGTGGCCGCGTGCTGATCCGCACGTCCGGCACCGAGCCCCTGATTCGCGTGATGGTCGAAGCGAAGAGCGCCGAGAATGCCGCCAGCATGGCACGCCGCATTGCCGATAAGATCGCTGCGTAAACCTGCGACGCAGATACCCGTTTTCGAAGCAGCTATCGTTCAATTGGAGGTAAAAAAAGCGAAAGACATTAAAATGTCTTTCGCTTTTTTTATACTCATAACTGTATATTTAAGCGCCGCATAATGTATATGTGGAAAATGCAGTGTTTTTTAATATACTCCATAATTTACTCTGATTTGATAAACAGGGCGCAGCGCCGGCCAGAGCGTTCTGGCCGGCTTGCCTGTTACGCCGCGAGCAGGAAATCGGTCACGGTAACGGTGGCATGGTCGATTCCCAAGAGCAGGATCGAGTCGCCTCCGATCTGCACCAGGGTGTCGAGGCCGGCACCACTGATGACAACCTGTGCGCCGAAATTGCCGGCATTGATCCCGAGCGCGGAAATGTCGAGCTTGTCCTGGCCGCCGCCCGCCGGATTGGCATCGAATCCCTGGATGGAATCGTGGCCAAACAGCGCCGCGAACCCGAAGGTGTCATTGCCAGCGTCGCCATTCATGAAGTCGTTGCCGCCGCCGCCGATCAGCCGATCGGCATTGTCGCCTCCGAACAGAGAATCCGCTCCGCTGCCGCCGGTCAGCACGTTGGCGATCGCATTGCCGGTTCCGGTAAAGCCGCCGGTTCCGGTGAACGTCACGTTCTCGACATTCAAGCCCAGCAAGTAACTCGACATTGTGGTCTGCACGGTGTCGGTGCCGCCACCCAAAAGCTCGTTGATGATGTCGCCCGCGTTGTCGACGAAATACAGATCGTTGCCTGCGCCGCCGTCCATGGTGTCGGCACCTGCGCCGCCGTTAAGGATGTCGTTGCCGCCGCCGCCGCTGAGGCTGTCGTTGCCTGCGCCGCCATTGAGGGTATTCGCCAGCGTGTTGCCGGTGCCGGCGAAATTGCCGGTGCCGGTGAAGCTTAGGTTCTCAAGATTGGAGCCCAGTGTATAGCTTGACAGCGTGGTCTCCACCGTGTCGGTGCCCCTGCTTCCGAGTTCGGTGATCAGGACGCCGCTGTTGTCGACGATATAGGTATCATCGCCAGCGCCGCCTGCCATCGTGTCGGCGCCTCCGCCGCCATTGAGGATGTCGTTGCCTGCGCCACCGTTGAGTGTATTCGCCAGCGCGTTGCCGGTGCCGGCGAAATTGCCGGTACCGGTGAAGCTCAGGTTTTCCACATTGTCGCTCAGCGTATAACTCGCCAGTGTGGTTTGCACGGTGTCGATGCCTGCGCCTGCGAGTTCGGTCACGATATCTCCCGCGTCATCGACGATATAGGTGTCGTTGCCGGCGCCGCCGAGCATGGTATCGGCGCCCGTGCCACCATTGAGCGTGTCATTGCCGTCGCCGCCGTCCAGCAGGTCGTTGCCCGCGCTGCCGTTAAGAATGTCATTGCCATTGAGTCCCCGCAGATCGTCGTCAAACTGCGTGCCGTTGAGCGTGTTGGCCAGATTGGTGCCGATGAACAGGCCGCCGACGCCGGTAGTGGGGGCGGAGATGACTTCCTCGTGCGCTCCAAATGTGTCGGTGTAGTTGGCAATAACGCGCAGTTGGGTGCCGACCAGCAACTTGGTCGGCGTGAAGCTTGGGCCCGTTGCGCCGGCAATGTCCGTGAAATTCACGCCATTGCCCGATTGCCACCGGTAGGTGAGCGTCGCTCCCACCACCCCGTCGAGGTCCACGATTGATCCGATCGAAGCCGTCAGCTGCTGGCCTTCGGTGGGCGAGGTATCGCTGATCGCTGGTGCGCCGGTGGGAGCGTGGTTGACCAAATTCAGCACCTGGTCGGCGAACTGCACATGTTCAATGTTGCGGATCGTGTCGGTGCCGTCGGTCGCGGCGCCGCGCAGGTGTGCCACGGTCCAGGTGCCGTCGGGATTGTGCTTGATGTCATAGCTAGCCAGTACATCGGAATACAGCGCGGTGTCGATCGAGCTGTCGGCTCCTGCCCCGCCATCGAGAATGTCGTTGCCTGCGCCGCCTTTAAGGACATTGTTGAGCAGGTTGCCGGTGCCGGCGAAATTGCCGGTACCGGTGAAGCTCAGGTTTTCCAGCTCGGCCCCCAGCGTATAACTCGCCAGCGTGGTCTGCACCGTGTCGACTCCGCCGCCAGCCAATTCGGTTACCACGTCGCCGGCGTTGTCGACGATATAGGTGTCGTTGCCGGCGCCGCCAAACATGGTATCAGCGCCAGCGCCGCCGTTAAGCGTGTCGTCTCCAGCGCCGCCTTTAAGGACATTGTTGAGCAGGTTGCCGGTGCCGGCGAAATTGCCGGTGCCGGTGAAGCTCAGGTTTTCCAGCTCGGCCCCCAGCGCATAACTCGCCAGCGTGGTCTGCACCGTGTCGGCTCCGCCGCCAGCCAATTCGGTGACCACGTCGCCGGCGTTGTCGACGATATAGGTGTCGTTGCCGGCGCCGCCAAGCATGGTGTCAGCGCCAGCGCCGCCGTTAAGCGTGTCGTCGCCAGTGCCGCCATCGAGGTAATCATTGGCCCCGAGCGCATTGATGATGTCGTTGCCGCCCCAGCCGAAAATTCGGTCGACGCCCTCGGTGCCGTTGATGGTCTCGGAGGCATCGGTGCCGTTGATGATATTGGGCAGCACATTGATCAGGAAGTCGTCGGTGACGGTGAGCGGCGTGCCGGGGCCGGCATCGGTCGCGGAAACACGTACATCGATAGCGCCGAGGAAATTGTCGGGCGGCGTGCCGGTGATCAGGCCGCCGGTCACGCCATTGGCATCGGTTAGCAACGTGAAGTGCAGCCCGATGGAATCGAGCGTCGCGCCATTCGCCAGTTTTGCCGCATAAATCAGCTGGTTAGCCGGCGTCTGGTCGTCGGCAAACACGGTAGTCAGCGGCAGGAACAAGTTGATTGGTACGCCGGACTTGGCCGAGGTGTCAGGCAGGCCGGTCAACGCTTGCTGCACCACCACGATGGGCGCGGTGTTTACCAGCGGCGGCAGGGTGACGACCGAGGTCGCCACGGATTGCATGCGTTCCGTGAAGCCCAGACCGTCGACGAAACTGACCTGCACCCGGAGCGGCTGGCCCTTCTGGAAATCGGCCGGCGTGAAGGATGCGCTGGTGGCGCCAGCGATCGGCACCCATTCCAGGCGCGCCAGGTCCTGCTGCTGCCACTGGTATTTCAGCGGTCCTACAATGCCGTTGGCATCGGCCAGCGTGGTCACATCGGCGGTGAGCACTCTTCCAATAACGGGATCGACAATTGGAGTCGCCAGGTTGGTGTCGCCGGAGATGACAATCTCGCCGGTCGGCACCTCGTTGGCTGCGCCGGGAAGCGCGATCATGCCATCGGAAAATTGCAGACGCTCGATGTTGCGAACCTTGTCGACCCCGTCGATACCGATCGCGCCGGTACCCAAGATATGGTTGACGGTAAAGAAGCCCTGATCATCCGGAAACTCGATGATGTAGTTGGCCATCACGTCCGAGTAAATAGCGGTGTCGACATCGCCGGCCTGGCCGTCGTTCCTGATCTCCCGGATGATCTGGCCGCCGGGCGCATACGCGCTCAGGCTGACATGCAGCGCGGCATCGCCGTCGATGATGTCGTTGCCGCCGCGGCCCTCGATCATGTCGCTGCCGGCGCCGCCCAGCATTATGTTGCCATCCGAGAAGTTCACCGGCCCCGGAGCGAAAAACGTGTCCAGGCCCGAGATCAGGTTGACGTTGGTTAGCGTGTTGAAGGCGTCCGCTATCGCATTGTTCGTGCCTTGCAAGAAATCGTTGTGCGCCGAGCCGCTGACGGCTTCGGTTTCAATGAACACATCCCGGATCGCGTCTCCCGCTGGCGTATTCGGATTGGCGATGAACTCCTTGCGATTCATGTCGACGCTGACGCCTTGCTGGGCGCTTTCATACGATGCCCAGTCGAAGCCCAGACGGCCTTCGAACCTGTCGAAGCCGCCTTCGCCCAGCATGATGTCATCGCCGGAAAAGCCCTGCATGCGGTCGCCGCCGCCGCCCCCGTTCAGGACGTCGTTGCCGCCGAACAGAGGCACCTGGCCGGTTGGCGCGCCGCTGTCGCCGACCATCAGGTCTCCGCCGAGGCCACCCTCGATCCAGTCGTCGCCTTCGTTGCCGACCAATTCGTCGTCGTCCTCGCCGCCGCGGATGATGTCGTTGCCCAGGCCGCCCGAAATTGCGTCGATCCCCAGGCCACCATTGATGAAGTCGTTGCCGTCGCCGCCGAACACGATATCGTCGCCGATGCCGGCATCAATGATGTCGTCGCCAGCGTCGCCGTGGATGGTGTCGTTGCCGGCGGTATCGGTAATGATGTCATTGCCATCGCCGCCAAACAGAAAATCATTGCCGTTGCCGCCATCGATGGTGTCGTTGCCGCCGTCGCCCCAGACCGTGTCATCGTCGGCATTTCCGGCCAGCAGCTTGTCATCGCCGCTGGTGCCGCCCAGCACAATGGTGTTGCCCAGGAAATTGTCGTCGCCGATGAAATGGATTGTGCCGTCGTTCGTCACCTCGACCAGGAGTTTGCCGGTCTCAGGATTGTGCAGCCAGGTCGATGGATCGTTTTTGTTGATGGTGCCGGCTTCCACTGTATATTCCGGCGTCAGGAAAATGCTCGCGCTCAGGTGGTGGGTGCCGGTGTTGTGCATGATCATCTCGGCGAACGAGTTCGCTTCGATCTCGGTTCCCCAGTGCGTGCCTTCGATGCGCGGCAGGTAGTACAGGCGGTCGGCATCCTGCAGGTTTTCCAGTTGGGTCTCGAAGATGAAGTTGAAGGTCGATCCCAGCAGGCCGCCGAACAGGTTCTGCTTCTCGGCCAGGCCGCCGATCCATAGGTCGACATTGTCGAGGCCGGTGACCGAACCGGTGCTCCAGACTGGTATGGAGCCGTTCGCGGTATGGATCGCGTGGCTATCTGCGGTGTTATTCGCATAGGCGGCTTTGCTGTGGATGAAATTGTAGGCATCCATGTCGAAACCGGTGCTGCCGATTACGCTGTGTTCCACCAGAGCGAGCGCGGCGGCGCGCTTGTCGACCAGTTTCTCAGCACCGGTGATGCTCGAATGGGTGCCGTAGGCGGCGACGAAGTTGACCAGCGAACCCGGATGTTTCAGGTACTGGCCGAATTCATCCCAGCTTTCATACGGCTTCAACGACGTGTCATGGGTCTGGCTGTACAACTCGTTGCGCAGCAGGTTGATCGGCGGCACGCCGGTTTCGCGGCCGCGCGCGATGTTCAGCGCGGCCAGGTCGAGCGGCAAGCCGAGCAGATTGTTACGCAGCGCGCCGGTGACGAATTCGTCGATTTCATTGCCGACCTGGTTAACCGATCCGAGCACGATTTCGCCGGCGGCGTTAGCGCCTTCCCTGGCGTAGGCGAGCGGATTGGTGAAGGCGTCGATCAGGCCGATCGCGTTGAGCTTGGGATGCCCGGTCAGCGGATCGATGACCGGGGTGCCGTCCGGGCCGATCTCATAACGGTTGACATTCTCGTCCAGCATCGAGTGGCCGAAGCGATACACCGCGTGCGCGAACTCGGCGGTGATCGCCGGATCGAGATGAATGTCGGTGTTGCCAAACAGGTGGATGGTCGGCGCGATCTTGCGGGCGAATTCTTCAAATACCAAGTGCTGGTACTGGGTCTCGGTGCCGAACTTGGCGACCTGGAACAGGCGCTCGCCGTTCCATTCATTGTCCTGGATGCCATCGGCCAGGTTGGCGCCCGCGAGTACCCAATCGGTCGCGAACGCCGAATCGCCGTTCGCCAGTTCGGCGCGGACCAGCGACTTGGTCTGTTCGAGCAGCCGGTTGTGCTCGGAGTGAAATATTTCGTGGACAGCGGTGAGGCCGATATTCTCGTTGACGCGGCCGTCGCCGGCGATATAGTGCGCGTCCAGCAGCTCGTTGTCGTATGCCAGGTTGGCTCCTGTCAAGGGGTTGACAGGCACGGCGTTCCCGGCGGCGGGATTGTCCGGGGTGGCGACGTCGGCGTCCGGGACCAGGACGCCGCTTGCGTTGAAGACCGGCACCGCGTTATGCGCGATATCGTTGAGGAAGGCGTGTCCGGTGCGCACTGCGGCGTCCGTGCCGACAGGCGCGCTCGGGGAGCCGGACACCAACCGGTCGTCGGCGGTGCCAGCAATGCCGTCGGGCCCTTTGACGACGAGCTGGGCCATACCCGTGACCGGGTTGGGAATGAAATTGCCATAGGCATCGGTCGCCAGCAGCGGCACATCGCCGACATCCGCATCAGTGAGCCGGATGCCAAGCTTGAGGGCGTTAGCCTTGACATCGGCCCAGGTTGGCATGTGATGGCTGCCATCGGCGGCGATATGGTCGAGCATCCTTCCGGTGGCGTGCAGATGGCCGTCGATGCCGGCAATGTACTCGCGCAGAAATACCTGGTGCGACGGATGCGAGGAGTAGGTCTGGCTCTGGTCCACAAACGGCGTGATGGTGTTGGCGCCGTCATGAATGTCATCTGCCGTGCCGAGTATGCCGTCCGCGCCCGGCTGGTTGGTGGCGCGCGTCAGGACCATGAAATTGGTCTGGCCGCCGGGAACATAGAGCGGGTCGTCCGGCAGCAGCGGGATGAATACCGTGCCGCTGCCGCCCTTGGTGACCAGGTCCAGCCCATGGTCGAAGAACTGGCCGAAGAAGGTCATCCAGGAGTTGAACGGTGCCGACAGCCCATTATCGGGCGTGACATTGTTGATGAACAGGTTGGTGCCATCCGTGCCGGGCGGGGTCGCGGGATTGTATTGGTGCTGATAGCCGATTCCCAGAGCATCGCTGGCTTTCGCGGCGGCTTCGACGGCAGCGGCATTGTTCGCGCTCTGGTCGGAGATCAAATTACTGATCGTGCGCGGCTGTGAATCGAATACCAGACCGCTCGTCTGTGCGTATGAAGTCTGTGCGGGCGGGCCAAAGCCCGCCGGGGTGGTTCCGGCGCTCTGAAATAGCGGATCGGCCACGCGCGTAAATGCCTGGTCGGCGGCTCCAAAATCGCCTTGGCCGGGCACCAGGTTGTTGTTCTGGCCATCTACCTGGCGCAGCCCGAATGCGAGATGCACGTTCACTGGAGGTTGTCCCGCTTCAGCCATCTTGATTTGGGTCAGGATGAAATCGAGGTCCGATCTATTGAAAGTTGCCATGATATTTCCCTTTAAAGTTGTTTATTAGGCAATTGACAATAATGTATTTCCTGATAGCTACCTTGACCAAAAGCAAAAACATGCCATGTTGAAAATTCCTGATTGCGGCCGGTGCATTCGCGCCATCCTGATCCGCCGGCGTAGGAGAGTTCCCGCGCGGACGCAGCGGCACAACCCGATGCTTGATAAATCGCAACCGAATGAAATTTGTGCTGGCCGGATGTGCGATTTATCAAACCTAAGCCGGTCCTGAAACGTACACTACATGACAGAAAAGCAATTTAATTTTATGTTTGATCAAACCATGCAGCCGCAGAAATAGAATCATAAAATCGGCGCGTCAAAAGGTTTGATCGCGTATGAGAAGGGGAGCCGCATCATGTTCAAGTCCAATCGCGGGCCGGGCGTAAAGCTCGGCGCAGAGCCGCTTTGCCTCTGCATATCGCACATTTCGCACATTTCAATACCTGTTTTCCCAATACCATTTTCCCGACGACGCCAGTGCCATCCAGGGCGACGTTGCAAGAGCTGCTCCTGAATCACAGCCCTCGTCAGGGCGCCGGAGCGATGGCGTCAGTAATGCAAAATTAAGCAGTGAAGAGTTTCATGCAGCGCGAGCATTAAACAACCAATAAAACAAAATTCAAGGGGTAGAAATCATGGCAAGCGAAGATGGCGTAGGCAAAAAAATGGCACGTAGAGAAATGCTGATTGCGGGCGCAGCAGCGACCGCCGGCGTGGTAATCGCAGCGAAGGTCGGCAACGCGTATTCGCAAGTCGTGGTCCCACCGGCCGCTCCGCTGCCACCGCCGAGCCCGTATACCACGCCCTTTGTCGAACTGCTTCCGGTATATACCCCGAAGCGCCCGGTCTCAGGACTTTCCCCGAGCCCGACGGTTGCTCCTGCCAGCGGAGAATGCGGCAGGCCGAACCATCAGCGCTGGAGCGACTTCGTGCCAACAAAATTCTACGAGATGCATGTGAAGCCGGCACAGCACCAATTCCATCGCGAGCTGCCGACCCAATCGATCTGGGGCTACGATGGCATGCTTCCCGGGCCGACCTTCGAAGCCCGCTACGGCGAACCGATCACCGTGCGCATCTACAACGACCTGCCAGCCAATCACGTCGGCTTCGGTTCGCCGGAAATATCAACGCATCTGCATAATTTGCATTGCGGCTCCGAGAGCGACGGCTTCACCGGCGACTACTACAGCGAAACCAAGTACGGCCCGACGATGACCGCGCCCGGCAAATACAAGGACCATCTTTATTCGAACTGCCGGGCCGGTTACGATCAAAATCACGGCACCGACGGCGATCCGCGCGAAGCGCTGGGCACGCTCTGGTACCACGACCATCGCATCGACTTTACTGCGCAAAATGTCTACAAGGGACTGACCGGTTTTTACCTGATCTTCGATGAAATCGACTCAGGCAATGAAAATGACACCAATCCGAGCGCACTGCGCTTGCCGAGCGGGATCGGCAAGTACGACATACCGCTGGTGTTCCAGGACAAGCAGTTCGATTCCGGCGGCTACCTGGCGTTCGACCAGTTCAATACGGATGGCATCCTGGGCGACAAGTTTTGCGTCAACGGCAAGATCCAGCCGTACTTTCCGGTCGAGCGCCGTAAATACCGTTTCCGTCTGCTCGATGGCGGCCCGTCCCGGTTCTACGAGTTCTATTTGACCTACAAGGGCGCGGACCAGATGTTTACTTACATTGCCAACGATGGCAATTTGCTGCCGGCGCCGCTGCTGATGTCGAAAGTCCGGCTAGGCGTGGCCGAGCGCGCCGACATCGTGATCGATTTCTCAAAGTACCCGGCTGGCAGCACGCTATACCTTGTCAACAAGCTGGAGCAAGTGAACGGCCGCGGCCCCACCGGCAAGATACTCAATCCTGGCACGCAAATCCTGCGCTTCGACGTCGGCGAACTGGCTGCCGACAACAGCCGGGTTCCCTTCAAACTGCGCGAGCTGCCTCCGATTGATTTGAAGGAAGTGGTGACCACCCGGGTGTGGGAGTTCGATCGGAACAATGGCGGCTGGACGGTCAACGGCAAACTGTTCGACGTCACCAAGGCCAGCGCCATGCCGAAAAGAGGCACCGCGGAGATTTGGGTGCTGAGGGTAAAAGGCGATTGGACGCACCCGATCCACATTCATTTCGAGGAAGGCCGCATCCTGACCCGCAACGGCGTCGCGCCGCCGCCGCATGAACGCGGGCGCAAGGACGTCTATTCCGTCGGTAACGGTGAAGAACTGCGTATTTTCCTGCGCTTCCGGGATTACCTGGGCAAATACATGATGCATTGCCACAACCTGATCCACGAAGACCACGCGATGATGATCCGCTGGGATATCGTGCCGTGAAAACAAGGCTATCGCCCGCACCGTCCAATCGGCGCCCGATCATTCATTAGGGAAGAAATCCATCATGAACAACACACTAGATAACAAGCCAAATACCAAGCGCATGTTTCTGAGGGCGGCCGCGGGCAGCCTGGCTGCGCTGCCCGCGCTGTCTTTTGCCGGAGGACGCACGCTGGCATCGGCGCCCGCCGCCCGCAACGCCGCTTATTTTTCAAACGCGATTCTGCAAACCCATGACGGCAAGAGCGTGCGGTTTTACGACGACCTGCTGAAAGGCAAGTTCGTCGTCATCAACATGATGTACACCAGTTGCAGCGGGATTTGTCCGGCCAATACCGCCAACATGAAAAGCGTGCAGCAGGCGCTGGGCGGGCGGGTTGGCAAAGACATCTTCATGTACTCGCTGTCGTTGCGCCCGCAGTTCGATACGCCGGAGGCGTTGCGCGCCTATGTCAAACAATATGACATCCAGCCTGGCTGGACCTTCTTGACCGGCAAGCCGGCGGAGATGGAAAACATCCGCAGGAAGCTTGGTTTTTATGACAGCGACCCGACCGCCGACGCCGATATTTCGCGGCATACGGGGATGGTCCGGATCGGCAAGGTGGCAGCCGACCGCTGGTGCATGGTGCCGGCGCTCAGTTCGACCGGGCAGATCGTCAGCACCATCCTGGGCGCAGCCTGACGTTTTGGAGCGGGCAATTAAAAGGCGGGAGACATGTCAAATGCCTTTCGCCTTTTTATATACTATTGGCTGTATATTTAAGTATTTCTTTATATGTACGCGTTAAACACCGTATTTTTTAACATACTCCTGAATTTATTCTGTTTAATGTAATTGTTCATTCGCGTATCAATCAAAACTGCCGTGGCGTGGTTTGGTGGTCGCGTCCGGGTGCGCACATTGGGATGCCATTTGTCTGTAGGTGCGAATTTATTCGCATCAGCTCGCATGGAATCGTTAAAAGTGCGAATAAATTCGCACCTACGCTGCTGTTGTTCAACGTGAAAAAGCCTGAGTTTGAACAGAGTGTCTACAGAAACTGCTTCAGTTGGACTTTTCCCATAGCGGGCTGAATAATTACCTGACTTGATAATCGGGCTGCGTCGCCATTTTTATGGCTCACCGCAGCGCTGTTAATGGCGCCACTGGGGTACAGAATCCTGATGACGGCACGGGAAATATTTCGGTATGCGAATTTGCCTGAGTGTTCCACAAACAGTCCAATTGCAAGCACCTGATGGGGAAGAGCCTGGTCCACAACGCACGAAAAAAATGCAGCGCGCCTTCAAGTATTAAATGGAGTATGTTTTTTTATCGCAATTTATATATGCGAAAAATACAATAAAAATGGCAGTACTCCTTATTTTTCCCCAATAAAAAAGGCCGCACCCAACTTGGGCGCGGCCTTCTGTCTTTCAGTTAAACCGACAGCAACTTCAGTTGCCGGCCAGAGCGCTCTGGCCGGCTTGCTTGTTACGCCGCGAGCAGAAAATCGGTCACGGTAACGGTGGTGGCATCGTCGATCCCGAGCAGCAGGATCGAGTCGCCTCCGATTTGCACCAGGGTGTCGAGGCCGACGTCGCTGATGACAACCTGTGCGCCGAAATTGCCGGCATTGATCCCGATTGCGGAAATATCGAGCTTGTCCTGCCCGCCGCCCGCCGGATTGGCATCGAATCCCTGGATGGAATCATTGCCAAACAGCGCCGCGAACCCGAAGGTGTCATTGCCAGCGCCGCCATTCATGGAGTCGTTGCCCTCGCCGCCGATCAGCCGATCGGCATTGTCGCCTCCGGACAGGGAATCCGCTCCGTTGCCGCCGGTCAGCACGTTGGCGCCCGCGTTGCCGGTTCCGGTGAAGCCGCCGGTTCCGGTGAACGTTGCGTTCTCGACATTCACACCTAAAATATAACTCGACATTGTGGTCTGCACGGTGTCGGTGCCGCCACCCAAAAGCTCGCTGATGATGTCGCCCGCGTTGTCGACGAAATACAGATCGTCGCCTGCGCCGCCTGCCATGGTGTCGGCACCTGTTCCGCCGTAAAGGATGTCGTTGCCGCCGCCGCCGCTGAGATTGTCGTTGCCTGCGCCGCCATTGAGCGTATTCGCCAGCGTGTTGCCGGTGCCGGTGAAGTTCGCGCTGCCGATGTAGGTGAGGTTCTCAAGATTGGCGCCCAGTGTGTAGCTTGACAGCGTGGTCTCCACCGTGTCGTTGCCCCTGCCGCCGAGTTCGGTGACCCGGTCGCCGCTGTTGTCGACGATATAGGTATCGTCGCCAGCGCCGCCGGCCATGGTGTCGGCGCCTGCGCGGCCATCAAGGATGTCGTTGCCGGCGCTGCCATTGAGGGTGTCGTTGCCGGCGCCGCCATGGAAAACATCAGTCGGGCCCGTGACCGTCAGGTTGATCACGTCCTGAGGACGCAGCGTTCCGATAACGGTGTCGTTGCCGCCGTCGGTATTGAAGACTATGCGATGCTCCGACGTGAGAGCAGAGATGTCGACGGTATCGGTGCTTTGGCTGCCATTGACCGTGATGGTGTTGAAGTTGAGGCTGGTGCCGGCGAAGTTGCCGCTCACCACGACGGTGTCGCCGCCACTCACGCCACCGCCCGCGCCGCCCGGGGTCGTCACGCCCAGGGTGTTGACGATGATTTCCTCGATGTTGTCGAGTTCCGCAATCACCGCGCCGTTACGGGCGACCACGATCTCGGTGTTGGCGCTGAGCGCAAGACCCGCGATCGCCGCCAGCGCATTAGCCCGGGAGTAGATCGTGAAGGTTTCGGTAGTTGCATCTCCGTTGAGCCGATAGGTGTCGATACCCGCCCCGCCATTGACGATGTCACGCCCGCCGGTGCTGCCGGTCTGGGTGATCGTATCGTCGCCGTCGCCGCCGTGGACGATGTCGTTTCCGGCCCCGCCATTGAGCGTGTCGTTGCCGGCAAAGCCGAAGACGGCCTGTGAGCCAGCAGCGCCATTGAGCCCATTCAAATTGGTATTGGCTGCCGTGCTGCCCGCGACCACCGCGTAGTTGACGCCGTTGAAGCGTAGCGTTTCGACGGTGCTGATGGTGTCGGTGCCTTCGGTTCCCACATCAGCGGTGACGAGGATGTTGGTGCCGCTGCTCTCGAAGCTGTAGTTGCCGACTGCGGTGGCGAAGACTGCGACGTCGTTGCCCGCGCCGCCGTCCAGCGTATCGTTGCCCGCGCCGCCGTTCAACGTGTCGGCGCCGCCGCTCCCCCTCAGGATGTCGTTGCCGGCATTGCCATTCAGAGTGTCATTGCCGCCGATGATGATCGGACTGACGCCGTCGGCAATATCGTCGCCCGCAGTGCCGTTGAAGGTGTTGTTGACGAAGGGGATGCCATCCCAATCCACGCCCACCGGACCGGTGGCTGCGGAAGTGATGATTTCGGGATTGCCGCCGCCGTCTGTGAAGCTCACGACCGCGCGCAGCTGGAGACCGGCCTGGTCGCCGAAGGATGTCAGAGGATTGTCATCCGGCGTGAAGGACGCTGCAGTCGCGCCGGCGATGTTGGCCCAGGTCGTGCCGTTGGCCGAAGACTGCCACTGGTAGGAAAATGCTCCCAGTCCGTTCAAATCGGCAATCGAGGTGGTGTTGAGCGTGAGCGCTTGCCCTTCAGTCGGGGTCGCATCGCTGATCACTGCCGCCCCGGTCGCCGCACGGTTCACAATCAGCAGAGTTTGATCAGCGAACTTCAGAAACTCAATGTTGCGGATGGTATCGATGCCATCATCAATCAAAACCCCACCAGCCACCACCACAGGCGTATGGGTGACCGTCAGCGATCCGTCCGTGTTATGCAATAGCGTGTATTCGGCCCGATTGCCGCTGTACACCGCGGTGTCCACATCGGTAGCAGCAGTTGTGGACTGCAGGATTTCGCGCACAATTTCGAGCTGGCCGGGATTGATTTCACGGGTTAGCATCCGGGCCTGGATTTCGGTCATGCTGTCGACGCTGAACAATTCGTGATTGTGATCATCGGCGCTGCGCACGCTGATCCGCACGTTCAGCCAGGCGTCGCCATCAATGATGTCGTTGCCGCCTCTGCCGGTAATGGTGTCGCTGCCGCCGCCGCCCAACAGGATGTTGGCGCCCAGGTGGGTGTCCAGGACGACCGCGTTCGGGTCGGCCAGGTGCGTTCCGCCGATCACAGCCTGCAGCCCGGCGATGCGGTCAACGCCTGACTGCAACAGTGCGCTGTCGAAGATGGTGCCGCCGACGACTTCTGCGCCGCCAGCGCCTACCGCACCGAGAGGAACGTTGCTCCCGTACAGCACATCATCGAATTTCCATCCCGACAAACCTTCGACCGAGTCGAACCGGTCGCGCAGCGTCAGGTCTTGCTGGGTCGCAAATGGAGGAGTAACTATGCCGTTAGCCAATACACCGAGGGCCAAATCGGAATTCGCGCCATTCGGGTCCGACTTGTGGATGCCCCAATCGAAACCCAGCATGCCGTTGTTGCGCTGAATGCCTGGGCCTTCGAACATGATGTCGTCGCCGGACTCGCCGTCGTAATCGGTATCGTTGCCCTGGCCGTTGAGCACGTCGTGGCCGATGATCGGCGAATTAAAGAACAGGTCTGAGTTTTCGCCAGAAAGACTGTCGAAGCCGTCGCCGCCTTCGATCCAGTCATCGCCCTCATTGCCCATCAGTCCGTCTGCCCCGATGCCGCCGCGGATGAAGTCGTTGCCCCTGCCGGCAAATACCTCCGCTGCATCCTGACCGATGGAGATGAAATCCTGGCCGCCGCCGCCGAAGACGGTGTTGAACCCTGCGCCGGTGGTAATGACGTCGTTGCCTTCATCTCCGCGCAGAAAATTATCACCGAAAGGATCTTGAATAATATCGTCGCCGTCGCCGCCGAAAACCTGGTCGGATTCGGTCCCGGCATTCAGGTAGTCATCGCCGCCGTCACCCCAGAGCGTGTCGATGCCGCGGTCACCGATCAGCGTATCGTTGCCGGCGGTGCCGCCCAGCGTTACATGCTCGCCGCCGGCGAAGCGCAGGTAGCCGCCATCTGCGTGGCCATCGCCATTTACGTCCGCACCGGGATTTACGCGCGTCACCTTCGGATCGATCGCCTGCAGAATCGCGCTGTTCTGGGTTGGATCGGAGCCGAGCTGCACCGACTGGTTGAGCTCCAGGATAAGGTCGGGTGTATCGAACAGCGTGCCGCTAACATGCGACGAGCCCACAGTACCCAGATCGGTGTTGCGCATCACCAGCGCGGCGAAGGTGTTTGGCTCAAGTTCGTTGAGCATGTTCGTGCCTTGCAGCCGGCTCAGATAGTACAGGCGGTCACCGTTCTGCAGATTCTCCATCTGCGTCTCGAAGACGAAGTTGAAGGTGGAGCCCAGCATGCCGCCGAACTCAGTCTTCTTCTCGGCCAGGCCGCCGATCCAGAGGTCGACCAGGTTCAGGCCGGTCTCGTGCGTGCTCCAGGTGCCGGTGTGGTTGAGGAAATCGAGCCGGTCCGTGGGTGCGCCGGTGCCGCCCAGCACCAGCATTTCCGCTGCGTGGCGTTTGCCCGCGACCGTGACTTCGGCCGTGATGGTGTCGTGGGTGCCATAGGCGGCAATGAAGTTGACGATCGAAAGCGGATTCTTCAGATTCTGCGCATAAGCCAGCCAATTGTCGTAGGGCTTCAGGTCAATATTGTTTGTTTGATCGTAGAATTCTGCCCGCACCACATTAAAGGCCGGGATTCCAGCTTCACGACCACGGGCGAGGTTGAGTGCGGCAAGGTCGAGCGGCAGCCCCACCAAACGGTTGCGCAGGTCGTCGACCACAAACTCATCGATTTCGTTGCCTGCCTGCCTGGTCATGCCGCGGATAATCGCGCCCGCCGCCGCCTCGACTGTCAAGCCGCTGGCCGTGAACGCCTGCGGATTCAGGAACGCATCGAAGAGCGAGATGTCGTTCTGCGTCATATTGATGTCGAGGCGCGATACCGTGTCGGTCAGCATCGAATGCCCGAAACGGTAGACCGTATGGGCAAACTCGGCGACGATCGCCGGATTGATGTCGGGCGTATTGGTAAAAACGAACGGATTGACGGCGGGCTGGACCTTGCGCGCGAATTCTTCAAATACCAGATGCTGGTACTCCATCTCGGTGACCAGCTTGGCGGCCTGGAACAGGCGCTCGCCGTCCCAATTGAGAGCAGCGCCGGACGCCGGCGGGGCCGTCACATCGGTCAGCAGCCACTCATTGAGAAAGGCCAGATCGGCTGGATTGCCCGAGGCCGCGGCAGCCAGAATCGTTGCCTTGTTGGCGTCGACCAGGCGGTTGTGTTCGGAGTGGAAGATGGTGTGAACGGTGGTCAGGCCGATGTTTTCGTTGCCGCGGCCATCGCCGGTGATGAAGTGCGCGTTCAGCATCTCATCGTCGTAAGTCAGGGGGTCGTTGTCATCTGCGACACCGCTGTCCGTATCCGGCGTTAATGCAATCGCAGGCGTTGTGGGATTGTGGTCGTGGTCAATGAACCCCGGCACCGCGTGATGGGCAATGTCGTTAAGAAACGCATGGCCGGTGTGGTAAGCGTTGGCCGGAATGACCAGGCCGGCAGCAGTGCCTTCGACAAATCCGAGGGGAGTCGCTATTTGTGCGAAGCCGTGCTCGCCGGGAATGAATTTGCCGTATGCGTCTGTGCGCAACAATGGCACGTCAAGGACATCGGCATCCGTCAGGATGATGCCGAGCATTTTGAGCGCCTGGGCTTTGGTTTCGGCCCAGTTGGCGATGCCGCCATGGGCGCCATCTTGCATTTTGCCAGTCGACACCGCGTGTGAATCCGGAATGCCATCGCCGTTCGAGTCGACCGAAAACGCGTATTCCCGCAGAAACACCTGGTGCGAGGCAGCCGAAGTGTAAGTCTGGTTCTGATCGACCCACGGCGTTGTCGTATTGACGGTCTCGGTGAGCAGACCTGTCGCCGGGTTGGCGAAGGGAGTGCTGCGCGACAGAGCCATGAAGTTGGGGCCGCCCGCCACATACAGCGGATCGTCAGGTTGCAGCGGGATATACACCGTGCCGTTGCCGCCTTTAGTGATCAGGTCGAGGCCGTGGTCGAAAAATTGCCCGAAAAAAGTCATCCAGCCATTGAATTGCGGCGACAGGCCGATATCCGGTGACTGGTTGGCAATGATCGAAAGTTCCGTGTTGGTCGGTGTATAGGTCAGCGGGTTCGGCGACGCGCCACCGTGGGCATCCTGGTAGGCGGCGATCGCCAACGGGTTCGCATACCAGGCTGCAATGGCCGCCGGGTTGCGGTCGGTTTGATCGACGATCAGGTTGCTGATGGTGCGCGGGTCGGCATCGGCAACGCTGCCTGGTGCGCCGTAGTTGTTGTTGGTAATCGTGGGCGCGCCTGATCCCGGAGGGCCCAGAGGCATCGTGTCGCCGTCGGCGTCATTCAGAAAACTGGCGGGCACCATGCGCGGCAGGATTTGATCGGCGGCGCCGATCAGCGCGCCGCCCGGCAGCAGATTGTTGTTGCTGCCATCGACATGGCGCAAGCCCATCGGCAGGATTGCGGCGTTCGGGCCGATAATCTGTTGCAGCGTTTCGCCCGCCACTTCTCGCTCTGCAACAACGATTTGCTTGAGGATGAATGCGAGATCAGCCTGGTTGACGGTGAAATTGTATTGTGGGGTGGTCATGTTGATTGCTCCAGAGTGTCGATTAAAAGTTGCGGCATCGCTTGATGCCGCATGTATTCATTGGGTGTGCGTCCGATCAGAATCATTTCTTGCCGCGCGCTCGCCGGTTAGGCCGATGCGGCGCTGGCGTTCGGATCGGCATGATCGCTGCGCGTGACCCTGGAAATTGACATTGAAATAGGATGGATTCGACATCCTGTCGATTAAATAAAGCCATTGCTTTTCCCCCTCATGAATACTGCTGATTTGATTGCGTTTTATAGGTGATGGACGGCTTTCCTCGCCTCGGCATACGTCCGTGCCGCCTTGCTGCTTCGGATAAACTTTCCGGCAATCAGTTGCGAAAAATACAACCTTAAAATTAAGATAGCCTTTCAGCAAAAATATTTTATTGACAAATAGCAAACAGTTGAGTTGCGGAATAAAATTTCTGCGGCTTGTTTGTGCGGTATCTGCCGGCAGCCATGGCAGGCTTCGGAAAAGCATAAATAGTATCGCCAGTGTTTTTAAATTCACCTGTAAACAGTGCGGCATTGGCATTGTTTTTTGCCATACCCCATGTTTTATCGTTGTTTTGTATCTATTCATCCTGCTATGCGATTGATATCCAAGTGACTGTTTTATGTCATTGGCGGTTGTAGTGACGCTGTTTTTGATGTTAGGCCGCTGTGGACGCAGCCGTTTGTGTGCTGCAGAAAATGGATCAGAAATGAAGGCTGTCTGAGCGTAGCGAGTTCCTTCATTTCCCATTTTCTGCAGCACACAAACGGGTACCCGAAGGGCAAGTCTGCGGTCGCTTTTCTTTTGCTTACTTTTCTTTGGCGAAGCAAAGAAAAGTGAGTAGCTGTCGGGCTACCCCCGACAAAGCATCCATGAAGAGTGCAGCGATTAATTAAGTCGTCAACTTTGCAGTCACCCTCTCCCGCAAGCGCGCTGAATAGTCACTGATTTTGACGAATAATCACCGTTCAACATGCGCCAATCCAGCGCCCTATTTGTCACGCATAAGATTAAAGAATTGATAACTATCAATCGACTTTTAAAGCGCTCAAGTAGCATCAAGTTACAAAATTAGCAATTAAAGTCGGGGAGCAAAATGAATAACAAGGGGGGCGCTGCTAATGGCAGCGTTGTAGCCACTTTTCGCCTGCGCGGCGAACGCTGCATCATCCGGCCCTTGCGCCTCGCATTTTTCGAACGCCCGCCGTAAAACCGGTGGCGGCAAAAAAATCGGTTTCTACCAACATGATGTACGCCATCAGCGGCAGGACTTGCCCGCCGGCGGCTGCCCAGTCCGAAACAAAAAAAAGGGGAATCCTGTGTCTGAAACAAAAAATGAAGCACTGCAAGCCGGCCGCCGGCGTCTGCTGAAAGCCGGAGCGGTCAGCGCCGGCGCAAGTCTGGTCGGCGGCAGCCTGAGCGATGCGGCCGCCAAGAACGGCGACCGCAATGACGCCCGCGCGCCGTACACCACGCCGTTCGCGGTGGCGCTGCCGGTGTATCGGCCGAAAGAGCCGGTGGATCATCTCAGTCCATCGCCGGCCCAGGATGCGAACCTGAATAACGGCGAATGCGGCCGGGATGCACATCAGCACTGGGCCGATTTCGTGCCGCAGAAGTACTACCAATTGCGGGTCAAGGAAGCGAGTCATTCGTTCCACCCTGAATTGCCGACCCAGAAAATCTGGGGCTACGACGGCATGCTGCCCGGCCCGACTTTCCAGTCGTACTATGGCGAGCCGATCATCGTGCGTATCTACAACGAGCTACCGCGCAATCCCATCGGCTTCGGTTCGCCGGAAATATCAACGCATCTGCATAATTTGCATTGCGGCTCCGAGAGCGACGGCTTCACCGGCAACTACTACAGCGCAACCAAGTACGGCCCGACGTTGAGCGCGCCCGGCAAGTACCAGGACCACCTGTATTCGAACTGCTATGCCGGCTACGACGACCCGCTGCACCACGCCACCGACGGCGACCCGCGCGAAGCGATAGGCACGCTGTGGTACCACGACCACCGGCAGGATTTCACCGGCCCCAACGTCTACAAGGGACTGGCCGGCTTTTACCTGCTGTTCGACAAAATCGATTCGGGCGATGAAAAGGACAGCAATCCGAACGCGCTGCGCCTGCCGAGCGGGATCGGCGTGTACGACGTGCCGCTGGTGTTCCAGGACATGAAATTCGATTCGGGCGGCTATCTCGCTTACGACCAGTTCGAGACCGACGGCATCCTGGGCGACAAGTTCTGCGTCAACGGCAAGGTGCAGCCCTACTTCAAGGTGGCGCCGCGCAAGTACCGTTTCCGCCTGCTCGACGGCGGGCCGTCGCGCTTTTACGAGTTCTATCTGGTGCACCAGGGTGTCAATCAGTCGTTCAAATATATCGCCAACGATGGCAACCTGCTGACCGAGCCGCTGACGATGTCGAAGGTCAGGCTGGGTCCGGCGGAGCGCGCCGACATCGTGATCGATTTCAAGGACTATCCGATCGGCAGCCAGCTGTATATCGTCAACCGCCTGGATCAGACCAGCGGCAGGGGGCCGAGCGGCGTCATTCTGAATCCCGGCACGCAGCTGTTGCGCTTCGATGTCGTCCTGCCCTTGCAGGAAGAAGATATGAGTCGAGTGCCGCCCAAACTGCGCGAACTGTCGCCGATCAATCTGAATGAAGTGGTGCGTACCCGCCGCTGGGAATTCGACCGCGAAGCCGGCGGCTGGACCGTCAACGGCAAGCTGTTCGACGTCACCAAGCCCGCTGCGAGCCCGAAGCGCGGCACCGCGGAAATCTGGGTGCTCAAAGGCAAGGGAGGCTGGAGCCATCCGGTGCATATTCATTTCGAGGAGGGCCGCATCCTGAGCCGCAACGGCGTCGCGCCGCCGCCGCACGAACGCGGCCGCAAGGACGTCTATGTGCTAGGCCCCGACGATGAGTTGCGCGTGTTCATCCGGTTCCGGGATTACCTCGGAAAATACATGATGCATTGTCATAACACGATCCATGAAGACCACGCGATGATGATCCGCTTCGATATCGTGCCCTGAAAGCAAGGCTATCGACCGCGCCATCCAATCGGCATCCAATCATTCATTAGGGGAGAACCATCATGAACAACAAGCGCCTGTTTCTGAGGGCGGCCGGCGGCTTGGCCGCGCTGCCCGCGCTGTCCTTTGCCGGCGGACGCACGCCGGCAGCGGCGCCCGCCGCCCGCAACGCCGCTTATTTTTCAAACGCGACGCTGCAAACCCATGACGGTAAAAACGTGCGGTTTTACGACGACCTGCTGAAAGGCAAGTTCGTAGTCATCAACATGATGTACACCAGTTGCAGCGGGATTTGTCCCGCCAATACCGCCAACATGAAAAGCGTGCAGCAGGCGCTGGGCGGGCGGGTTGGCAAAGACATCTTCATGTACTCGCTGTCGTTGCGGCCGCAGTTCGATACGCCGGAAGCGTTGCGCGCCTATGTCAAACAATATGACATCCAGCCTGGCTGGACCTTCTTGACCGGCAAGCCGGCGGAGATGGAAAACATCCGTAGGAAGCTCGGTTTTTATGATAGCGACCCGACCGCCGACGCCGATATTTCGAAGCATACGGGCATGGTCCGGATCGGCAAGGTGGCAGCCGACCGCTGGTGCATGGTGCCGGCGCTCAGTTCGACCGGGCAGATCGTCAGCACCATCCTGGGCGCTGCCTGACGTTTTGGAGTTGGCAGTAAAAGGCGGAAGACATCTCACATGTCTTCCGCCTTTTTTATATACTAATGACCGTATATTTAAGTTCCGCTTGATATGTGTGCGTGAAACATCATGTTTTTTAATATACCCCTGCATTTATTTTGTTTAATGTAATTGTTAATTCGCGTAGCCATTAAAACTGCCGTGGCGTGGTTTGGTGGTCGCGTCCGGGTGCGCACATTGGGATGCCATTTTTTTGTAGGTGCGAATTTATTCGCATCAGTTCGCATGGAGTCGTTAAAAGTGCGAATAAATTCGCACCTACGCTGCTGTTTTTCAACGTGAAAAAGCCTGATTTTGACCATGCTGTAAACAACAGCATCATGCCGAATCCGCCCGCGCTGAACGGCCTTCTTCCTCCTGTTTTAATCTGCGCAAAATCAAACATTTCTTATTGAATTCCGGAAATGTATTTGATCTGAGCAATATCAATCATTGCTTATTGAACCCCGGAAATTTGTTGCAAACAAAATAACATTTCGTTAAATTGGTGATGCCGCTTCAACCAATACATTACTGGCAATCAATCGCTTCGCAGCACCAAAACAGTAAAAAATAGCGAGCAGCCTGTAACGGTCGATATTTGTAAAGGTTGCCAGTCTGGCGGCTGTTAATTGGGGGAATCATCATCACTAAAAGAGTGGCGTGGACGGCCTCGGCAATCACGCCGGCAGACACTTGCGCTAACCATCGCATGACCGGCAACTGAACCTGGACCCGCCGGCTTGCGGGGGCAACTTACCGTTAATTCGGTAGAGGATATTATTGTGAGCAAAAAATCGATGTCTGTGGCGGATGCCGCGTTTTCAGATACGTCAGGGCAGGGCAACAAACTGCCTGATGTGATGAAGCAATGCCGGCACGCGTTCGTGTTTGTTTTTATCCTGACGGCAGCGGTGGAACTGCTTTCGGTGATCCCGATTCTCTACACGCTGAATCTGTATGACCGGGTGCTGACCAGCCGCAGCGAAGTCACGCTGGTGTCGTTGTCGGCGCTGGTTTTCGGCGTGTATCTGTTCTGGTCTGGGCTCGAATGGGTCCGGGGCCGGATGATGGTCAGGATATCGCTTCGCATCGATTGGGATCTGGCTGCGGAGGTGTTCGACATGTCGTTTCGCCGCTTCGTCGGCCGCAAGAAAATCAATGTGCATCAGGTGCTGGGCGACCTGGTGCAACTGCGCCAGTTCCTGACCGGCAGTCCGCTGCTGGCGCTGATGAGCGCGCCGTTTGCCATCGTGTTCATCGTCATCAGCGCGTTTTTCCATCCGTATCTGGCGATCTTCGCGCTGGTATCGTCAGTCGTGCTGCTCGCCGTCACCTATCTGACCCAGAAAATTTCGACGCCGCTGCTGGGCGAGGCCAACAACGCCTCGGCGGAGGCCAACCGGCTGGCCGCCCAGAGCCTGCGGCAAGCCGAAACGGCGCTGGCGCTCGGCATGCAGCGCAGCCTGCGCATGCGCTGGCACGAGCGGCATCTGGGCTTCGTAGGGATGCAGGTTTCCGCCAGCGAATCGGCGGGATCGATTGGCGGCATCTCGAACTTCCTGATCAAGGCGCTGCCTTCGATGCAGATGGGGCTCGGCATCTATCTGGCGATTGAAGGCCTGATCACCGGCGGCATGGTCATGGCGGCTACCTTCCTGATTGCCAAGTCGATCGCGCCGATCCAGAAGGTGCTGGCCAGCTGGAAGGATATTTCGAATGCCCGCCAAGCTTACGAGAGGCTCAACAGCCTGTTTGCCGAAGACGATGTCCAGGGCGAGCGGATGGAATTGCCAGCGCCGACCGGCAACCTTAGCGTATCCGATCTGGCTGCGCATCCGGCATCGTCTGCGCGCCCGGTGCTCAGCGGAATCAATTTCAGCCTCGCGCCCGGCCAAGTGCTGGCGGTGGTCGGGCCCAGCGCGGCCGGCAAGTCTTCGCTGGTAAAAAGCCTGGTCGGCGTCTGGCGTCCGAGCAATGGCTCGGTCAGGCTTGACGGCGCGGAAATGTCGGATTGGGTGCAGCACAACCTCGGACGCTACATCGGCTACGTGCCGCAGGAAATCGAGTTTTTCGAAGGCACGATCGCGGAAAACATCGCCCGCCTGGGCGAGGTCGATTCGGAAAAAGTCGTCAAGGCCGCAACCATGGCGGGGATGCATGAAACCGTTCTGGCCTATCCGCAAGGCTACGACACCAAGCTGGGGGAAACCGGTTTTGTCCTGACCGGCGGCCAGAAGCAGCGCCTTGCGATTGCCCGCGCTATTTACGGCGATCCCTGCTACATCGTGATGGATGAGCCGAATGCGAGCCTGGATGAAGTCGGCGAACGCTGCCTGATCCAGACCATCCGCAACCTCAAGGCGGCCGGGGCGACCGTGATATTCACTACGCACCGGCCGGACCTGGTCAGCGCCGCGGATTACCTGCTGGTGCTGACGGCAGGCAAGCAGGTCGGCTTCGGTTCCGTCCCCGACATGCTCTCGGCCGCGCGCAAATTGCGCGAAGCGAAAGCGCCGCAGGCAGCGCCCCAGCATGGCGGGCAGCAGCCGAATCAGCATCCGCATCAGCAGTCTTCAGGAACAGCATTGACACCACTGACAGGAGCGGCGGCATGAAAACCCCTACGCAGCATCAGCAGGGAACGGAAGCGCCTAAGGTCGTGTCGCTGCCGGAGAAAAAATCTTCCAGGCTGCTCGGCAAGCTCAATCCCTACGACCCCGACCAGCTGCGCCGCGACGGCATCGAACCGATCAGAATCGAAGAGTCGCGCGTCAAAGGCAAGACGGCGGGCCTGATCATGGTTGCCTTCATCGGGTTCGCGGTATGGGCGGTGTTTGCGCCGATCGATTCGGGCGCCAACGTCAGCGGAACGGTAGTCGTGATGGGCAACCGCAAGGCCGTGCAGCATCCTTCCGGCGGCGTGGTCGAACAAATTTTCGTGCGCGAAGGCGCCACGGTGCGTCAGGGCGATGTGTTGATCAAGCTGAACCGGCTCAGTATCGATGCCGCGCTCAACAGCACCGAACTCGATTACATCAATGTCGTTGCGGCGGAAAGCCGGCTGGTGTCCGAACGGGGCAACCTGCGCAGCATCGCCTGGCTGGCGGAATTCGCAGAGCAGCCGACCGGCCATCCAGTGGGCCAGCAGATGGTGAAGATGGTGCAGATGGATGCGCGTGTAGACGAAGCCAAGCACCAGCAAACCCGGCTTTTCCTGTCGCGCAAGGAGGAAATCGAAGGGCAGCTCAGAATCCTGCGCGAGCAGATTGCCGGACTGGCGGCGCAAGCCGCCGAACTGCAAAAAATCATTGTCGCCCGTCGCGAACAGCTTTCGATCATGGCGGTGGAAGTGAAGAACAACAATGATCTGGCCGCCGAAGGCTTCGTGCCGCGCAGCCGGGCCAACGAAGTCGAACGTGCGCGCAGCGACATCCTGGCGAGCATTGCGACTACCGCCTCCGAACTCGGCAAAACCCATTCCAGCATCGCCGCCACCCGGCTGCAGCTGCTCCAGACTGTGGCGATCTACCGGCGCGATCTGGAGACCCAGCTGGCGGAGACGCAGAAGCTGCGCGGCGCGCTGCGCGCCAAGGTCGACTCGCTCAAGTTCGACCTGAGCCTGACCGAACTGCGCGCGCCGGCCACCGGCACGGTGGTGGGATTGAAAGCGAATACCGTGGGCGGCGTGGTTCAGGGCGGGGTGGTGCTGATGGAAATCGTCCCCAGCGAAGGCAAGCTGGTGGTCGAAGCGCAGGTACCGCCGAACCTGATCGATAAGGTCAAGGTGGGGCTCGAAGCCGACATGCGTTTCAGCGCATTCAATGTCAATACCACGCCGGTCATTCCCGGCCGGATCAGGATGGTCGGCGCCGACCGTCTGCCGGCAACCAGCAAGGAACAACCGTTCGAATATTATCTGGTGCAGATAGAAACCACACGTGAAGGCTACAAACTGCTGGGCGACAGCATGGTCCAGGCCGGCATGCCGGTCGACGTCGTGATCAAGACCGGCGAGCGCAGCTTCATGAGTTACCTGTTCAAGCCGCTGACGGATCGCTTTGCCAAATCTTTCAAAGAGAGTTGAGTGATGACGATGCGAACCCAAAACAGAATCCGCAAGCCATTGTCGCTGTGCATGCTGGCCTTGCTGCTGGCCGCGGCCGGACTGGCCGCTGCGGCCGACGGCGAACTGGTCGAAAACTTCGAACGTGCGAAACGTTATGAGCCGCTGTTCCAGTCGGCGCGGGCGGAACGCGAGGTGAACGTCGTCTCCTCTCAGGTATCGCGCGCTGCGCTGTATCCGGAGCTGCGGCTGAACTCGGCGCAGATGGAAACGGAAAATACGATACGGACCACGGTATCGCTCATCCAGCCGCTCATCAGCGCCGACCGCTATACCACCTTCAGGGAAGGCGAGCCGCGCGCGCTGCTCGCCGACGCCACCTATCAGGTGCGTGAACAGGAGCTGGCGCAACGCTATTTCAAGGCCGTGTCGGAACTGGTGCGGGCGCGCGAAAGCCTGGTACTCAACCAGGCCAAGCTCGACGCTTTCGATCAGCAGGCCCGGTCGGCCAAGCGCACGTTCGAGCTGGGGTCCGGCACCATTACCGATCTGCGCGACGCCCAGGTGCGGCTGGACCAGGCCCGCGCCACCGACGTTACGCTGCGCGCCGGACTGGCCGCGGCCCAGCGTCAGTTCGCGTCGATCACCGGTGCGGTTCCCGGCGTCAATGCCTTCGTGCTGGTGCGCAAAAAGCCCGCCATCTCGCTGCCGCCGCAAAACGATGCGCTGGCCCGCGTGGCGCAGGACAATCCGCAATTGATGGCGGCGCGCCAAAACGAACGGCTGGCCGAACTGGCTGTCACGCGCGCTAAAGGCGCTTTCCTGCCCACGATAAATGCGGTCGCAACCCGATCGCAGGCGGGCGGTTTGTCCAATAATTACATTGGCCTGCAATTGTCCTTAGCTTTGCAAGTCGGCAATTATTACCAGGTCTCGGGCGCGCTGGCGAACGCGGAACGCTTTAGCGAGCAGACCAGGGATATAGAACATCGCACCAGGCTGGATGCCGAGCGGCTGCGGGAACTGGTGGCGGCGGGGCAAGCGGAAATAGCAATCCGGCTGGAAGGCATCGAGTCCGCCGAACTCAGCGTCGAAGCGACCGAAAAGAGTTTTCGCGGCGGCGTGCGCAACAAGCTCGACGTGATCAACAGCATCCAGACGCTGTACCAGACCAAGGATGAATATTTGAACGCGGTGTTGACGCTGGCCGAAAATCTGCTGAACCTGCATATTCAGCTGGCCACGCCCATCCCTGAATCGTTCAGCCAGATCGAGTCGATCATGTTTGCGCCGGCCTGATCCATCGTGACGCAATAAGCCGCCGGCCGATCCGATCGCGCAGTTAAAAAAATGCGAAAGACATTCATAATGTCTTTCGCATTTTTTTAATACTGCAATCTGTATATTTTATTGCCGCATATTATATATGCGGCAAAGGCAGTGTTTTTTAATATACCACTGCATTTATTCTAATGTGGTAATCAGGATGCAGCATCAGGATGCAGCGCCCATTTGTGATTGCTGGTAGTTTTGCAGGCCGACTTTCTCGATCAGGTCGATCTGCGTTTCTATCCAGTCGATATGCTCTTCGGTGTCATCCAGGATCAGCAGAAACAGGTCGCGCGAAACGTAATCGGCGGCGGTTTCGGCGATGGCAATGCCTTCCTTGACGGTTTTTTGCGCGCCGTATTCCAGCGTCAGGTCGCACTTCAGCATCTCGGGCGTGTTCTCGCCGATCATGATCTTGTGCATCAGCTGCACGTTCGGCAAGCCGTCCAGCATCAGGATGCGGTCGATCAGCTTATCGGCGTGCTTCATTTCGCCGATCGACTCTTCGTATTCCTTCTTGCCGAGTTTTTCCAGTCCCCAGTGCTTGTACATGCGCGCATGCAGAAAATACTGGTTGATGGCGGTGAGTTCATTGGTCAGTTGTGCATTGAGCAACTTGATGACGTTTTTGTCGCCTTTCATGGGGGCCTCGTAGGTGATGGGTGATGTGAAGGAATCGGCTTGGCTGGCAGCAGTGCTGGCTAATGCCTGGGTGGACTTCGGATAATAACTTAGCACGCCTGTTTTCACACCATGCGTATTTTGTTGGCCGAAATGCTTCAAATTGAAAGCGCATTGACTGCGCTGCGACAGTCTGCCAGCGCGACTAGCCGCGCCGTTGATCATTTCCGGCAGGCGCGAGAGCGCCTGCTCCAAGCCGCCGTCATGATGGCTCAGACGAATTCCCGGACCTTCGGCCGCTGCGCGGTATTGGGCCAACAGCGCGATGCGCCCGCCCACGCAGAGCACAGCTTGCGACGCCGCGCAGCCATTGCGGCTTCCAGGCCAGCGTGAATGTCACCGCCAGGACGCAGGCGCCCAGCAGCAGCAGCCACAACAGGACGCCGAAGCTCGTGCCATTGCCAGACAGGCACAGCGCGCAACCGAGCGCAAGGCCGGCGCCGGCAAACCAGCGCCAGCGCCGCAATGACGCAGCAGATGGGTGCGGCAGCCCCAAGCTGCGGGTGACACTGTGCCAATGCTGCTCTTGTGCGAGGGCCAGTAGCGCGAAAGAAAAATAGGAGACGGCAAACGCAGCGGCCGTCAGTAACGCATCAGCCATGCGTGCGCTCCCCGGGGATTGAGACGGCTGGTCCGATTGGCGCGGCAAATTCACGCGCGCGCTGCCCCAGCCGGCGCGCTGCCGCCACGGCAAGCATGGCCGCCGCCAGCAGCATCAGATCCATGCCGGCCACTGCCCAGCGCCGTGTCGCGAGAGCATGCGCGAGATGGTCGCCGGTGGTAAGCCAGTTCAGCAGCACGGCCAGCACCGACAGCCCGGCAATCATCCATGCCTGCTCGCGCCAGGCCCGGCCAGGGCGCAACCACGCATGCGCAAAGGCGGCGATCCACATCAGGTAGAAGGCCCAGATTTCAAGCCCGGCCCGCTCCACGCCGGCAAACGAGGCAGGCAATGGCAGCAGCCTGTTGGCAATGAAGAAGGTCAGCGTGGCAAGCATGATGCCGGTGACGCTGCCAATTGCCAGCCCTTCCACCAGTCGCACGCCGGCCAGCCCCTTCTTCGCGTGCTGCGCGCGGCGCGTCTCCAGCCAGAAAATAAACCCGGTGGCGATCATCACGCAGCCGGACAAGCCTGCGAGGAAATACAGCCAGCGCAGCGCCCAGTGCTCGAACTGAATGAAATGCAGGCCCGAGATGAAACGCTGCACCGTCATCACCGGCGCCGCCTCGAAGTGATGCAAAACCTTTCCGCTCGCCGCATCGAAGTAGATCTGATCCAGGTTCATCGTAATGTCGCGAGCGTAGGAGCGGCGCAGCTCGACATAACTGTTGGCATCCCCCGGATGCCATACACGCACGAAGTAGGGCGGCCCTCCCGCCCACTCGCGCTCGGCGCGTTCCACCATCGCGTCCAGCGAAGCGAGCGTTCCCGGCGTATTGGCTTTGGGCCGTGCGAAACGGCCGTAGACCTCGGTGGTGAAAGCCGCCTTGGCTTGCTTGCTGCTGTCGTATACGCCCCAGTGCGCCTGCGGAAAGTAGAGCGTAATAAAGATGATCAGCCCGGAGAGCGTGATCGCGAAATAAAACGGCAGCCCGATCACTCCGGTCAGGTTGTGCAAGTCCAGGGCGCTGCGCTGCAAGCGCTTGCTTGGCCGGAAGGTGAAGAACTGGACAAATATTTTCTTGTGGATGATCACTCCGGAAACCAGCAGCACCAGCATCGTCATCGCCGCCAGGCCCACCAGCCATTTGCCCAGATCCTGCCACTTCAGATGCAGGCCGTAGTGGAAAGGAAAGATGAAGCCGGTGCCGGCTTCGGTTCCCTGATCCGGGATGAATGCATACGTTGCCGGATCAAGCTGGCGGGCGCTGACGTTCCCTCCGCTGTCGCGGTAGGAAAACCCCAGGGTCGGCACCCGTTCAGTCGGCAGATCGGCCCGCCATTGGCTCGCTTGCGCAGGAATCGTCGCAGTGACAGCGCGCGCGATGTGGTCGAGGGAAATGCTGTGCGTGCTCGGCGTCAGCCGCGTCCCCGGCTTCATCCAGCGGTCGATCTCGCGGTCGAACACGCTCAACGTCCCCATCCAGAAGATGGCAAACAGCAGGCTGCCAAGCACCACTCCGGCCCAGGTGTGCAGCCAGACCATGGATTTCCCGAAAGTGCGTTCCATGTTTGTACCCCTAGCTCACAAAGTTCACAAAGTGCAACAGGACGGACATGGCCAGCGCGCCGGCCGCCAACGCCACCCACAGCCGCGCCACGCTGCGCACGCTGAAAGCCCACAACAGCAGCGTCAGATAAACGACAAAACCCAGCATCGCCGCCAGGACCACCGCCTCGGATCGCGCCACGCCAAGGCGGGCCATGACTGCGCCCGCCGCGGCGACCGTCAGCGCCGTCAGCGCGTAGCCGCCAAACACTGCGCCCAGCAAGCGCAGGACGAAGTTGAACGGCAGCTTCCGGTCCATGTCTTTCACGCCAGCGTTAGTGGGCGATGTCAAAAGCCGAGCGAGTAGCCCAGCGTGACCGTGCGCCCCCGTCCGGCGAAATAACGTTTGGGTTCGACCAGCGCGCTTTGCGAGTAATACGTGATGTAGTCCTTGTCGAACACGTTGGCGACCCCCAGGCGCAACTCGCCTTTTGGTAGCTTGTAATTCAAGGTGGCATCGACCAGCGTGTAACCCTTGAATTCTTTTGCGGGATCGTCGAAGGATTGATTGAACGCGTGCTGTACCTGCACGAACGATGCCAGCTTCCCGGTCCAGTTTGCGGACCATGTTGCGATCACGCGATTGGGCGCGACGTTCAGGCCGTCTAGTTTGGCGTCCAGGCTGCCGTCCTGGTTGCTGTCATATCGGCCCTTGGTGTAGGCGTAGGAGAGCTTTGCTCGGTGCGCGGGGTTGAATCGATAGCCGAGGCTGGTCTCGACGCCTTGAATGCGGGTTTTTTCCCGCGCCATCATGAATACGCCGTTGACCGGGACGATGCGAGTGCCGAAATCCGAATCCGACTTGAAGTAGCTGACTTCGAAATCGACCGGGCCTTTTCGGATGCGTGTGCCTGCCTCGACGCTTCTGGTCAGGATCGGTTCGAGATTTCGCATGTTGCTGATGCTCTGCCCCGGCGTGTTGACTGAGCGCAGCGCGCGTCCGATGTCCGGCATGCCGAACCCTTCGGAATAGCTGGTGAACAGGCTGACATCCTGGATCGGGCTGTAGACGATGCCGGCGTTGAGCAGCGCCTCATTGAACTTCAGCGTGCCGCCTTCGACCAGTACGTTTTTGTTCGCCGCCAGCGTGCGGTAGCTGGCTACCTTCAGGTCGGCATTTTCCTTGCGCACGCCGCCATGCAAGGTGACGTTGTCGAGAAGTCGATATTCACCCTGTGCGAACAAGGAGAGGTTGCGGTATTCCGATTCGGGCACATAGGTTCGCCCGGTGCCGTACAAATCCTGTTTGCCCTTGTCGAACAGCGTATCAAAACCAGTTGTCAACTTCAGACGCCCGTTCAGAAGGTCCGATTTTGTCAGACCGACCTTGCTGCCGTACTTGGATGCGACGGCCCGGGACTGATCAAAGAGCGTGCCCACTGGCGCGATCGACGCATCCTGGAATGTCGGGGAAATATCCGCTCCGAATAGCCCTTCGAATTCCTGGTTGAACAGCATGGCCGACAATTCCATGCCACCCAAGTTGAAGTGGTTGTAGCTGACGCTGGAGGTCAAAACCTTGTTCGAGGCCGGCGTGCCTTCGGGATCGCCTTCGATGGAGGTGGACGGAATTCCGAGCTGCCGATTGCCGGCGATCCCGATGTAGTTGGCCTTCGACGTGATTTTGTAGCGATTGACGGTGAATTGCAGACGCTGGTTGTCGTCGATCCAGTAGCCGAGCTTGCCAAGAACGTCGTAGCTTCGGGAATCCATCAGATCGCCCTGCGTAGTGTCGGCCCCGATCGCTCTGCCCCCGCCATCCCGGTACAAACCCTGATTGTCATAGCCGATTGAAAACAGGTAATCCAGCTTGTCCTTGCGTCCATCCACGCGATAGGTCGTCTTGTAGCTCATTACATCGGAGCCCAGGTTCGACGTCGGCATCGTGGCCTGCACATCAATATGTTGGTTGAAAGATCCTTTAGCGGGTTGCTTTGTGATGATGTTGATCGTGCCGCCGGTGGCGCCCAGGCCATTGATGGCGTTGGCGCCCTGAATCACCTCGATGCGCTCCACCATGGTGAAATCGATGGTGTGCGCCTCCCGGCCGGTAGGGCGCATCGGGTTCGATTGCGGCACGCCATCGATCAATATCAAAGGGGTGCGTCCCCGCAGCGTTTCGCCGGAGCCGTTCATCTTGCCGCGACTGGGCGTATAGGAAGGAAGAATGCTGCTCAAGACATCCGACGAGTTGTTCGAAATGGCCAGCTGCCGTTCGATTTCTTCCTTCTCGATGATGACGACCGTTTGAGGCGCCTTGTCGGCCTCAATATTCGATCGGGATGCTGAAACGACCACAGGCGGCATGAGCGTGTCCTGCGCGCCGGAATCCGGGTTTTTGACTTGGGCTTGCGATTGCTGCGCTGACAGCGCCGCTACGCTCACCATCAGCACCAGTTGGGTTTTTTTGAATGCCATGATTTGCTTTTTGTGCTTAGTTATGTGGCTGGCTGGTGCATCAAAAAGACACATGGCTGGCTATTGGAGGAGGTAAAAACGGGTAAAAACGGTGATGCGAATAGGCGATCCATTTCTAAATCAAACGCGCGCTTTGTCGGCTTCGCGTTCACGATTGATTTAGAAACGGAATAGCGGGGTGGGATGGGCGATCTCGAACGCCGTTGCGATCTACATTGCCTGTACCGCAAAAACGATCATGAGAGTGAGCGCCGTCAAGCCGATGGCGGTGCCGATCAGGCGCCGGCGATTGAGTTGCGACCATAATAAAACGCCGGTCAGCGACAGCAGGATAATGCTGCCCGCCAGCGTATCAGCCAGCAATATCCAGCCGACGCCAACGCCGGCGCCTTTGTGCAAATTGTTCAAGGTGCCGAATATATTGTGGTCATTGCGCTTGACTGTGACGAAGTTGTTGCCGACCCAGTATTCCGCCTGCATGTTGGCCTGTGAAGAACTAAAGGTGACCGACCAATGCTCCGGCTGCTGCAGCGATTTATCGCCCCATGCCACTGGCCGTGGCGGTTCACGACGCGTGCGGGTGGCAGCGCGATCGAGAGCCAGTTCATGCTGCAGCCAGTCAGCCATTTTTTTTACATTTAACGGTGCCGGGCTCGGCAGCGGTAGCTGCAACATCGTTTCCTGAACTTGTGCGGCCGGTATCTTCATGATCGCCCGGTGGTTTAGCAAGATGCCAGTCCCACCGAATAGCAGGCCGAGCGCCGCGCCCCAGAGCCCGATCCAGCCATGCGTCTTGCGCAGCCATGTCATGATCACGGACCGTCGCGAACGTGTCTTGTTCGGTGAACGCGGCGGAAGTGGCGGAGGTGGGGTTGCGCCGATATCAATCGGATTCTCCTGGAGGGCGAGGTGCGGGTTGATGGACGATGCCTTTGTCATGGCGCGCTCCACATGCGCAACAAGTTGTGATAACAGCCGGTGAGTTGCACGATTGCGCGCGCATCGGCGGCAGTCTGGTTAAGGCGCTGGATTGCAGTATCGATATCGAACAACATGGTGCGTTGCGCGTCATCGCGAATCAGGCTCTGGACCCAGAAGAACGACGCGATGCGCACGCCGCGTGTGACCGGGGAAACCCGATGCAGGCTGGTCGCCGGGTAGACGATCATGTGGCCAGCCGGCAATTTGGCCGAATGCACGCCGTAGGTGTCTTCGATCAATAATTCGCCGCCATCGTATTCGTCCGGATCGGCCAGGAACAGCGTGGCCGAAACATCGGTGCGGATTTTGCGTCCGCTGCCCGGAAGCAATCGCACCGCATTATCGATATGGTCGCCGAAATGCCGGCCGCCATCGTAGCGGTTGAAGAGCGGCGGATAGACTTCAGACGGCAACACGGCGCTGATGAACAATGGATTGCGCTCCAGCGCGCCCAGAATCAGATCGCCCAGCGCACGGGCGGCGGGCGCGTCTTCCGGCAGCTGCAAATTGTCCTTGACCCTGCTGCCCTGATAGCCGGCGGTGATGCGTCCATCGACCCAGTCGGCGGCGTTCAGGACAGCGCGGCAGTGCGCAATTTGCTCCGGGCTTAAAACATCGGGGATGGTGAGCAACATGGGATGAATCCTGGTGAACCGACCTTGTGAATAAACCTTAAAATGATTGCGTCCGCTATGGGGACGCAATCAGATAAAAGCGGCTAATGCATTAGAAGCGATACGCCACCGTTACGATCGCCGATCGACCTCTTACCGGGGTAGCCCTGCCACCGGACGCGGTCTCAAAATATTTTTCATCAGTCAGATTTTGCAGGTTCAAGCGGATGTCGTAACTCTTTTGTTTGTACGCTAGCGTTGCGTCGTATCGGGTGTAGCCATCGACCAGCGCAGTTTCAAAATTGTTCACGTATCGCTTGGAGGAATACACCACGCCGCCGCCCGCTTCCCAGTTGCCGAGGAAGCTGTAGGTGCTCCATAGCGCCACGCTGTGACGCGGCGTATTTTGCAGCGTCTTGCCTTCGGCGCGGATGCCAAGATCGACACCGGTTCCTGTGTCGCGTGATTTGAGCACTTTGCCATCGAGCAGCGTGTAGCCCGCCAATACTTGCCAGGCGGGCGTAATGCGCCCAACCACACCCAGTTCAACACCCTGGACGCGGACATCGCCGTCCAGCGACACAATGCCCGTCAGCGCATCGGTGGTGCGCGCATTGGTTTTCTCGACATGAAATAGCGCCGTATTGAATGACAAGTTGCCGCCCAGGAAATCCAGTTTGGCGCCCACTTCAAACGAGCGATTTTTCTCCGGAGCTACATTGGCGGTTGTCGACGATTGTGTGACCGCTTCCGCCGAAGGGTTGAACGAAGTGCCGTAGGAGACGTAGTAAGACTGCGCTTCGTTGGGCTGGTAGATCACGCCGGCGCGGTTGCTCAACATCGTATCGGTTTGAGGCGCAGAAAGCAGTGTGGTGTCAGCAGCAAATCCCGCTGGCAGCGCGAATTTCTGTAATGTCGTGCCAACCTTGTAGCGATCCCAGCGCAGACCGCCCACCAACTTCCAGTGTTCGTTCAGGTCGATTTGATCGTTGATGTAGACGGCCAATGTGTCGGCAGTGGTTTCGACTGTGCGGCTAAGTGCGCGCGCACCTTGACGGGTACCGTTGACCGGGTTGCCGAGGTTGATCGGCACATTGGTCGGATTCCAGGCAAAGCGATCTTCATGATATTCATCACGGCCGATTTCAAGGCCGGTGGTCAGCGTATGCAATACCGAATCCGTCTGAATTTTGGCGATCAGATCGGTTTGATTGAAGAGGGATTTATCGCCCAGATGGCGGTCGCGATCCTGGCGCGGTGCATTGAGCAGCGATAACGGATCGCCGAGCGTCGGGGTGCCGCCGCCGATGCGGGTGACGGCGCCCAACGGCGACGGTGACGCGTCGATTGCATATTGGCTGTACTGGGTTTGGTTGCGCAGGGTGATATTCGGGCTGATTTTGTGCCGGATGGTGGCGCTGGCGACATTCACCGATTGATCGAAGATGTCGTCGGTGTAGCCGTAAAAGCGATTGGCCGGCGCGTCTACCGGCTTGCGCACGGTGCCGGCGCCATTCGTGGTCACGAACGGAAAGCCGTAATCGGGTATGTCGCTATTGCGCTGAAACAATCCCGATAGCGTCACTTCGGTCGGCGTGCCGATCCCAAAGCGCAATGACGGCGCGACGCCCCAATCCTTGTTGTGCACGACATCTCGGGTGGATTGCGTGTCTTGCCCAAATGCCTCGATGCGAAATGCCGAAGTCTCCGACAACGGACGATTCAGACCCACTGCGGTGCGATAGGTATCGTCGGTGCCGACGCTGACGCTGACTTCGCTGGATGCTGTCAGGTTGGGTTTTTTGCTGACTTGGTTGATCACGCCGCCAGTAGAGCCGCGGCCGAACAGCATGGATGACGGCCCCTTCAATACTTCCACCGCCTCAATCGAGAAAGTATCGCGCGTGTATTGGCCGCGATCCCGGAAGCCATCCAGGAACACATCGGTGCGTGCCGAGAATCCGCGCAAATTGATGTTGTCGCCGATCGCGCCGCCTTCGCCGGCTGAAATCGTGATTCCGGGCACGTTGCGTAGCGCCTCGGTCATCGAGGTTGCCGCCTGCTCATTGAGTACTGCGCGGTTGATGACGGTGACCGATTGCGCAATGTCGCGCAGGAGCGTCGGCGTCTTGCCGCCTATTGTCGAGACGCTCGGTGCGTAATCGTCGTTGTTTTTATTGTCGCTGACGGTCACTTCCGGCAGTTGCTCCGCCTCGACCTTGGAGTTGCTGGTGGTCGACGGTACGGGGCCGGGTGTTTGTGCGAAAGCAGGGGTGTACAGTTGTTGCAGTGCCAGTGCCACTAATAGCGCAGGGCGAGTTTTGATAAAAGCCATCATGCCTCCTTACCGGTAAAAGGTGGCTGGCTGATGTCTCACTAAGACACGTGGCTGGCTTCCATATGGGTTGAAAATCTAATAAGACTTACGCAAAATACTGTCGCCTCCCAAGAGTGCAGTGCGTAAATCATGTTCTCTGCGATCGTTGCACTGCATATTGCAATTGCACTGGATTATTTCGCCTGCGGTTCTGTGATGAAGCCGATTTTGCTCAAGCCGCCGGACTGCGCCGCCGCCATCACTTGCGCTACTTTTTCGTACTGCGTGGTGCGTTCGGCGCGCAGATGCAGCTCAGGCTGCGGCGTTTTTTGCGCTGCCGCAGCGATGTGGGTTTGCAACTGGGCCGGGCCCACGATCTCATTATTCCAATGCACCGTGCCCGCAGCATCAATGGCCAGATTGATGTTCTCCGGTTTGACCAGATCGGGCTGGTTGGTGGCACGCGGCAAGTCGATCTTGACGCTGTGGTTCATCGCCGGAATCGTGATGATGAAGATGATCAACAGCACTAGCATCACATCCACCAGCGGCGTGGTGTTGATTTCCGGATTGAAGTCGTCGTCCGCGTCCGACAGGGAGCCGATCGCCATCACGCCTCCTTGATCAGGTTCAGTTCGGCGTCGTTGGCCGGGCTGCCGGAGCGCGCGCCGGTGACGAAGAGTGCATGCAGGTCGAAGCCGAATTTGTTCAATTTGGCGATGGTGGCCTTGTTGCCGCGCACCAGCGCGTTATAGCCGAAGGTGGCCGGGATCGCCACCGCCAGCCCGAGCGCGGTCATGATCAGCGCCTCGCCGACCGGGCCGGCCACCTTGTCGATGCTGGATTGCCCCGAGGTGCCGATGGCTACCAGTGCGTGATAAATGCCCCATACCGTGCCGAACAGGCCGACGAATGGCGCTGTCGAGCCGACCGAAGCCATCACCGCCATGCCGGCTTGCAACTTGCCGGATGCTTCGTCGATGGCTTGGCGCAAGGACAGCGTGACCCAGTCGCTCATTGACAGCTGATCGTGCAGATGGCCCTTGTGTGCATTGTGGTGGCGCATCGCTTCTTCACCGCTCTGGGCAATGTCGGCGTAGGGGTTGGCGCTGCCGAGCAAAGCGACGCCTTCAGATAATGTGGTGGTGTCCCAGAATGCGTGTCCGGCAGCTTGCGCCGCGTGGCGGAAGCGCCATAGCTGCCATGCCTTGGTGACGATCACATACCAGGATGCGATCGACATCGCGAGCAGCAGAAAGGCGACGCCTTTGGTGACGATATCGCCCTGGGTCCAGAGACTTTCCAATCCGTAGGGGCTGGCTTGCATAGTGTTTCCTTTTGATAAGCGTTGATTGTTTAATTATTCAATTATTTAATAATTTAATAATTTAATTATTTAATTGAAATTTGATCGGCACGATTGCGTACACGGCGACGGCTTGGCCGTTATCGATGTGCGGCCGGAACAACGCGCCCAGTACGGCTTGTCTGCCGGCCTCATCCAGGCGCGGGATGCCGGAAGATTGCTGTACGTCCACTTGCTGCGGACGCCCTTTGTCATTGATCAGCACGCGCAGGATGACCCGGCCTTCCTCGCCCATGCGGCGCGAGATTGGCGGATATTTCGGTTGCGGCGGCTGCAGGTATTCGACCCCGGATGAAATGGTTTTCGGTGGCGCCGGCGCTGCGGGCGCAGATGGTGCCGTTGGCGCCTCTGCGACGCTCGGCACCGCGACCTCGGCCGGCGGGCTGGGCGTTTGCGGCGCGGCAGTGATCGCTTGCGGCGACGGCGTCATTTTGACGGGTGGCGCGGGGCGCGGTGCAATCGATTTTTTCACGATGGGCACGGTTTTCGGCGGCGCTGGCTGTGGTTTCGGCGGAGCCGGTGCGGGCGGCTGGTCGGGCGTGATGAAGGAGGCGAACACTTCCTTCGTCGGCAGCGCTTGCACCGCCTGTTTCAGCAAGCCGCTTTGCAGCGCGTAAAAGAAACCGATATGCAGCAGGATAATCAGGCCGAGCGGTCCGATACGCCGGACCTGCTGACGTATTGCTGTTGTTGCCATTGCGTGCATCCGATGCCCTTATGCAGCCAGCGCAAGCGCTTGAAAGACTAGCGTTTGCGGCTGGCGTGTCGGGGTGCTCAGGCATTCGCGCAGGATTTCTCTGGCGCAGCCATGGCATTTGCCGCAACAGGTCGCGACCTCGAGTTCCTTGCGCAGCGCGGACATCGAGGTCAGGCCGGAATCGACCGCCTGACGAATTTTGCGATCGGAAACGTTGTTGCAGAGACAGACAATCATTGATGCACCTTTCGCATTTCAGTGGGCTAAATATTGCCGATGGGATGTTTTAAAGTTCATGTGAAACGCGCTCCTAGCAGCAGTTTGCTAAACCGTTTGAACTTGTCCGGCTGGGGCAGAGTGCGTTCGACCACGGTCTCCCATTGTTCGGATAATTGCAGGCAGGTGGCGCGCAGGATCGGGGCCAACTCAGGCAATGCGGCCAGCGCTTTCAGATGCCGTTCTATGACGGAGGCCAGTTTGACGCAGCCGCCGCCTGCGGTGTAGTGCGACATCAGGTGCAGCGTGGCCGAGACCAGCAACTCCGGTTGCGCGGGCGCAGCATTCGGTTCGTATAGCGCGGAATTCAGTGTGTCGATTGCCATCAAATTCTCCTGGTTTAGGTTGGTTCGGCTGGCTACCTGGTTGCGGTCGGCTGGCTGGAGTGGTGCTGCTTTGGTCATGCCCGTGTGCCATTCAGGCGTTCAGAATCAGCTTATTCAGTTGTGTCAGGCGCAAGCGATAAATGCGTCCTTCATGCTCGATTTCGACTTCACGCGCTTGCTGGAACAAGTCCTGGCTCTTGATGCGCACAATGGGTGTGTCACTTGCATCTGCTGTGCGCACTTTTTCGAGTCCGGAATTCTTCTGGTGTTGCGCTGCACGGGTCATAATCTTGCCTTAATCAAATGAGAACAATTCGCATTCACGTTCGAATTATTATTCATTTAAAGAAGGTTGGCAAGCGGTTTTCCGGATTTTTCTGCGCGAACCAGCGACAAGCGTGATTGCGCAACAACAATATGTGCGCTTTGGGCAGGGGATGACATCAGGGGAGGGCTGCTGCAGACATGGAATCATGCCTGCCAATCGGGTGTTTCTGAATACGGCGGCGGGTTAGGCTAAGTGGTGGAAATTAAAAATACATATGCATGTATTTTTACTATACGCAATGTAATACTGCGGTAACGGCAGTGTTTTTCAATATACTCCACAAAAAATTCAGAGTAATTATGATGGGCCGCATTTGCGCAGCATATTGCGTTGTATGTTTTTCCAGCAAAAAAAGGCGCACGCATGAATGCGTGCGCCTTTTTTCTGCTTTAAATTTTATTCGGCTTGATCAACCTGAACCGAGGCGTCGATGATGCCGCCGCCCAGACAGATGTCGCCATCGTACAAGACCGCAGATTGCCCTGGCGTGACCGCCCATTGCGCCTGGTCGAATTGCAGCGAAAACGCATCGGAACCCATACTCCCAAGAACGCAGCCCATGTCCGCTTGCCGATAGCGCGTCTTGGCGGAATACTGCCCCGATTTTGGCGTGTCACCAGAGATCCAGCTGGCCTGATCGGCTGACAGCGAGGACGACAGCAGCCACGGATGATCGTGCCCCTGCACCACATACAAAGTGTTGTTGGCGATATCTTTGCGGGCCACATACCAGGCATCGCTACTGCCATCGGCATTTTGGTGCGACTTGATGCCGCCGATGCCGATGCCCTTGCGCTGGCCCAGCGTGTAAAAGCTCAGGCCGACGTGCTGGCCCACCACTTCGCCGTCCGGGGTTTTCATCGGGCCATGTTGATAGGATAGATAGCGGTTCAGGAATTCGCGGAACGGACGCTCGCCGATGAAGCAGATGCCGGTGGAATCCTTCTTTTTCGCGTTCGGCAAGCCGATCTGTTCGGCGATCTTGCGCACCTCGGTCTTGTGGATTTCACCCAGCGGAAACAGGGTATTGGCCAGTTGCGCCTGATTCAGACGATGCAGGAAATAGCTTTGATCCTTGCTGGCGTCGAGCGCTTTCAGCAATTGAAAACTGCCATTCATCTCACGCACGCGGGCATAGTGGCCGGTGGCAATATAGTCTGCGCCCAGCTTCATCGCATGGTCGAGGAAGGCTTTGAACTTGATTTCGGCGTTGCACAGCACGTCCGGGTTGGGCGTGCGGCCAGCCTGATATTCGCGCAAGAAGTCGGCAAACACCCGGTCCTTGTATTCGGCGGCGAAGTTGACGGCCTCGATATCGATGCCCACCACGTCGGCCACGCTGACCGCATCGATCCAGTCTTCGCGGGTTGAGCAATATTCGGAATCGTCATCGTCTTCCCAGTTCTTCATGAACAGGCCGATGACTTCATAACCTTGCTGTTTCAGCAGCCAGGCCGAAACCGAGGAATCGACGCCGCCGGACAAACCAATCACGACTTTTTTCTTAGCCATGCGGCACCTCGAAAATCGAGGCGTGGGTGTGCAACAGCGACAGCGGAGCCCGAATCCCTGCCAGATAATCGTCCACGCAGCGCAACACCAGCGGGCTGCGGTGGGTGGCTTGGCACGCCACGATTTCTTCGTAGGTCATCCAGAGCGCGCGCAGGATGCCGGTATCGAGCGCTTGCTGGTGTTGTTTGCCGACTTCGCCGGTGAATGTGAAGCGCAGATACGTTACGTCGCACTTGGTGCGCGCAGATACGGTGCGCGACATGTACATGCCGATCAGCGCCGTGGGCGTGAAATCGTGCGCGGTTTCTTCCAGCGTCTCGCGCACCACCGCTTGTTCGAGCGATTCCTGCGGCTCCAGATGGCCGGCTGGCTGGTTGAAACGTATGCCGTCGCTGGTTTCTTCTTCCACCAGCAAAAAGCGGCCCTGCCGTTCGATCACAGCGGCGACCGTGACCGAAGGTTTCCAGATGTCAGTCATAATTTTCCTTGAGTGTGGCGGCATTTTACCGTGTGCGTCATGCCTGCTGTGCTGGTGGGATTGGATACTGGATTGCACTACTGACTATCGCGTCAGTTTTAACAACTAGTATTGCCTTGCAACAAATAGAATTCGACGAGATGTTCTATTATTCTCGTGTAAGATTTCCGCAAGAATACAAAATCCACGGAGGAAACATGAAAATCGGCATCCCCGCCGAAACGCGCTCGGGAGAGACTCGCGTTGCTGCTACGCCGGAAACGGTCAAAAAACTGGTGGCTGCAAAGCACCAGGTCATTGTGCAATCCGGTGCCGGCATCACTGCCAGCATCATAGACGCAGCCTATCTGGCTGCCGGCGCCGAAATCGGCAATGCAGCCGATGCTTTCGGCTGCGATATGGTGCTCAAGGTGCGCGCTCCTTCGGTTGAAGAACGCGCGCTGATTAAATCGGGCACCGTCGTGGTCGGCATGTTGAATCCTTTCGACGCCGACAATATCGCTGCGATGGCCGCCCACGGGCTGACCGCATTTGCGCTGGAAGCCGCGCCGCGCATCACGCGCGCACAGTCGATGGACGTGCTGTCGTCGCAAGCCAACATCGCCGGCTACAAAGCGGTGTTACTAGCCGCCAACACCTATGGCCGCTTCATGCCGATGCTGATGACCGCCGCCGGCACCGTGAAAGCTGCCCGCGTGCTGATCATGGGCGTTGGCGTGGCCGGTTTGCAAGCGATTGCCACCGCCAAACGCCTCGGCGCGATGATCGAAGCGTCCGACGTGCGCCCGCCAGTTAAAGAGCAGGTCGAGTCGCTCGGCGCCAAGTTCATCGACGTGCCCTTCATCACCGACGAAGAACGCGAAATCGCCCAAGGCGTCGGCGGTTATGCCCGTTCGATGCCCCCCGACTGGATGCGGCGTCAGGCCGAGCTGGTGCATGAACGCGCCAAGCAAGCCGACATCATCATCACCACCGCATTGATTCCGGGACGCAAGGCGCCGATCTTGATCTCCGAGGAAACCGTCAAGGCGATGAAACCTGGTTCGGTGATTGTCGATATGGCGGCCGAGCAGGGCGGCAATTGCCCGCTGTCGGTATCCGGAAAAATCATCAATCAATACGGCGTGCACATCATCGGCGACTCCAATCTGGCGACCCAGGTTCCGGCCGACGCCTCGGCACTGTATGCGCGCAATGTGCTCGATTTCCTCAAGTTGATTATCGATGCCGACGCCAATCTGACGATCAACCGCGAAGACGAAATTGTCGCCGCGACGCTGCTGTGCGCCGGCGGCGAGATCATTAAAAAATAATAAGGAGACATCATGGAAATCAGTCACACCGTAACCAATCTCATCATCTTTGTACTGGCGATTTACGTCGGTTATCACGTGGTCTGGACCGTCACGCCGGCGCTGCATACGCCGCTGATGGCCGTCACCAACGCCATTTCCGCCATCATCATCGTCGGCGCGATGCTGGCTGCCGGCCTGACCGAAGGCGTCGTTGGCCAGGTCATGGGTACGCTGGCCGTGGCCTTAGCCGCGGTCAACGTATTCGGCGGCTTTCTGGTGACCCAGCGCATGCTGGAAATGTTCAAGAAAAAAGAGCCTAAAGTAGCAAAGGAGGCCAAATAATGAGCATGAATCTCGTCACGATGCTGTATCTGATTGCATCGGTATGCTTTATTCAGGCACTCAAGGGCTTGTCGCATCCATCGTCTGCCCGTCGCGGCAATGCGTTCGGCATGATCGGCATGGCGATTGCGGTGGTGACCACGATTGCGCTGATCGTCAAGCTCAAATCCGAAGCCTCCGGCGCCGGCATGGGCTACGGCCTGGTCATCCTCGGCGTGGTGGTTGGCGGCAGCATCGGCGCCATCCTGGCCAAACGGGTCGAAATGACCCGGATGCCGGAATTGGTCGCCGCGATGCACTCGCTGATCGGTTTGGCGGCAGTCTGCATCGCGGTGGCCGCAGTGTCGGAGCCGTGGGCTTTCAGTATCGTTGCCGGGCATGCGATTGCGATCCCGTTCGGTAACCGTTTGGAACTGTTCATCGGCACCTTCGTCGGCGCCATCACCTTCTCCGGTTCGATCATCGCTTTCGGCAAATTGTCGGGGAAATACAAGTTTCGTCTGTTTCAGGGCGCGCCCGTCAGCTTCAAGGGCCAGCATTTCCTGAACCTGATACTCGCCATTGCGATGTTCGGATTGGGATTGATTTTCTGCTTCGCTCCGGGCACCGTGCCGGCCTGGCTGCCGTTCATCCTGATGACGATCATCGCGTTCGCGCTCGGCGTGCTGATCATCATCCCGATCGGCGGCGCCGACATGCCGGTGGTGGTGTCGATGCTCAACAGCTATTCCGGCTGGGCGGCTGCGGGTATCGGCTTCTCGCTGAACAATTCGATGCTGATCATTGCCGGTTCGCTGGTGGGTTCTTCCGGTGCGATCCTGTCCTACATCATGTGCAAGGCGATGAACCGTTCTTTCTTCAACGTGCTTCTGGGTGGCTTCGGTGGCGCTGTCGCGGTCGCTTCCACTGGTGGCGCGCAGCAGCGTCCGGTCAAATCCGGCTCGGCCGACGATGCCGCTTTCCTGATGGGCAATGCCGAAACCGTCGTCATCGTGCCGGGCTACGGCCTGGCAGTGGCGCGAGCCCAGCACGCGCTGATGGAACTGGCCGAAAAGCTGACGGAAAAAGGCGTCACCGTGAAGTTCGCGATCCATCCGGTGGCCGGCCGCATGCCGGGCCACATGAACGTGTTGCTGGCCGAAGCCGAAGTGCCGTATGACCAGGTGTTCGAGATGGACGATATCAACGGCGAATTCAGCCAGACCGACGTAGTGCTTGTTCTGGGCGCCAACGACGTGGTCAATCCGGCCGCGAAAGATCCGAAATCGTCGATTGCCGGCATGCCGATTCTGGAAGTCTACAAAGCCAAAACCGTGATCGTCAACAAGCGTTCGATGGCTTCCGGCTATGCCGGGCTGGACAATGAATTGTTTTACATGGACAAGACCATGATGGTGTTTGGCGACGCCAAGAAGGTCATCGAGGATATGACCAAAGCAATCGAGTAAGTTGGCAAGTAAGCCGTTTCTGCGCCGCCAATAGCGGCGTTGGTGGCAAGTTTGAAAAAGCCGCATCGGGTATTACACCCCGATGCGGCTTTTTTTTGTGGTTGATGGTTTTTGTAGGAGCGCACCCGGGCGCGAAAGCAGTCGCCAGACTGCAGCCGTCTGTCGCGCCCGGGTGCGCTCCTACAGATAGTTCTCTCAATCTAATGTATTTATCAAACATCCGAGCCAAATCCGACAGACCCTAACGCCGGCCGAACAGCATCTGATGCGCCAGCAGGCGTTTGACCGGTTTGCCGGCATCGACCAGACCGAGCGAAAGTCCGAGCAATGCCTGCGACGGCGTGCCATCGGCGCTGCTGGCGAAGATGCGCGCCAGCGTATCGGTCAGGCGAATGGTCGTGCTGCGGTCGGTTTGGCGGGTTAACTGGAATTCGGCCAGGCCAGTTGGCAGCGGCTGTTTGGACAACAGCCGCGCCAGCACAGCGGCGTCGCGCAAACCAAGGTTAAGCCCTTGTCCTGCCACCGGATGCAGGGTTTGGGCGGCATTGCCGATGGTGACGGTGCGTGCGGTTATGGCCGGTTGCGCATTCAGCCCCAGCGGATACGCGAGTCGCGCGCTGCTGCTGCGAAACGTGCCCAGACGGTTGCCGAACGCCTGTTGCAGCGCCGCCAGAAATGCGGTGTCGTCCAGTTTCAGCAACATTGCGGCGCTGGCAGGGCGGCAGCACCAGACCAGCGCATAACCGTCGTCTTGCGGCAGCAGCGCCAGCGGGCCTTCCGCAGTGAAGCGCTCGAACGCCCGTTGTGCAATCGGCGCGCTGCAACTGACGTGGGCAATCAGCCCGACCTGGTCGTAGTCATGATGCAGCGCTTTCTCCGTTTGCTCGGAAAACACGCCACCCTCGGCCTGCGCCACCAGTTGCGCACGGATCGAATGCGTGCCGTCGGCATCTTCCAGCTGCAGCGTCACGCCGTCATCCTGCTCGGACAGTGCGCGCAAATGCGCCGGCCGCAGCATCCGGATGCCGGCCTGCGCGGCGCTGGCATGCAGCGCCGCCACAATCGCGCCGTAGCGCGTGACGTAGCCGAGCGCCGGCAAGCGGTATTCGGCGCAGTCGATCAGGGCGCGGCCGAAATGACCGCGGCGCGAGACATGGATTTGTTCGATTGCGGTGGCGGCAATCGGCCACGCATTGGCCCGTTCCAGGATTTGCCGGCTGCCGTAAGACAGCGCGATGGAACGCGGATCGTGGACGGTCTGTTCAACCGTCTTGGCATCGATCAAGGCGATGCGCGCTGCTGCCACGCCGTGTTTGACCAGATGCAGCGCCAGCGTCAGTCCAACCGGCCCGGCGCCGCAAATGGCAATCTCGAAATCGCTTGGCATCACTGTTGCCGCATCACGGCTTCGATCTCGGCCACCGTCTTCGGCGCGTCCTTGCTGAGGATGTCGCAACCGGTAGCCGTCACCAGCGCATCGTCCTCGATGCGGATGCCGATATTCCAGAATTCCGGCGGCACGCCTTCGGCCGGACGCACATAGATGCCGGGTTCGACCGTAGTCACCATGCCGGGCTGCAGGATGCGCCACGGTTTTTCCTGGTCTGCGGCGGTGGTTTCCGCTTTGGCGCGGTATTCGCCCACGTCATGCACGTCCATGCCCAGCCAGTGGCCGGTGCGGTGCATGTAAAACTGGCGGTAGTCGCCGTTGGCGATGACGTCGTCGAGCGTGCCGACCTTATTGGCGTCCAGCAAGCCGGTGTCTAACATGCCTTGTGCCAGCACCCGCACCGCGGCGTCGTGGCCGTCCATGAAGCGCCGCCCCGGGCGGGTTTCGGCAATGGCGGCGGTTTGCGATGCCAGCACGATTTCGTACAAGGCTTTTTGCGGGCCGGAAAAAACCCCGTTGACCGGAAAGGTGCGGGTGATGTCTGAGGCGTAACTATCGAGTTCGCAACCGGCGTCGATCAATACCAGATCGCCATCTTTCAGCGTGGCGTCGCTGGCGCGGTAATGCAGCACGCAAGCGTTGGCGCCGGTTGCCACAATCGAGCCGTAGGCCGGCGCTTGCGAGCCCTGGCGGCGGAATTCGTGCAGCAGTTCGGCTTCCAGCTGGTATTCGCGCAGGCCGGGGCGGGAGATTTGCATCGCGCGGCGGTGCGCTTCCGATGAAATTTCAGCGGCGCGGCGCATCAAACCGACCTCGCCGGCATCCTTGAACAGGCGCATTTCGTCCAGCAAGCTGCGCACATCATGGGCGCTGGTGGGCGCGGTTACGCCGGCGCGCGACTGCGCGCGCACGCCAGCCAGCCAGCCTTGCACTTGGGCATCCAACTTGGCATCGCTGCCGAGCGCATAAAACAGCGCCGGCGCATCGGCCAGCAGCGCGTTCATTTCGCCATCGAGTGCCGCAATCGGATGCGCAGCATCGAAACCGAACGCAGTGCGCGCAGCTTCCGGCCCAAACCGGTAGCCGTCCCAGATTTCGCGTTCCAGATTCTTTTCGCGGCAAAACAGGATGGTTTGCGGCTGCTTGCCCTGGATCGCCACCAGCACGATCACTGCTTCCGGTTCGGTAAAGCCGCTCAGGTAATAGAAATAGCTGTCGTGCCGGTACGGATAATCGGCGTCGCGGTTGCGCATCACTTCCGGCGCGGTCGGGATGATGGCGACGCCGCCGCCCTTGGTCAGCATCTGTTGGATCAGGCTGGCGCGCCGGTTTGTATATGATTTCATGGGATTTTCTCTCTAGTTGGTAGCTGATGCCGATTTTCCACGAAAAACACGAAAAACATGACAAGCTTCGTGGCACGAATTATTTTCGTAAAAACAGGGTGTATCACCGTTTTAATGGCACTGGCCGCATATGTTCATTGCGGTTCTAAAATATACTCGCATTTATGCGGAGCATGCACGCACAGCCGGAGGCTGGGTGAAACCCAACCTGGCTGTGCATCGTTCAAGCCAATGGCGCGTTCAATTGCGCCAGCCGTTCGGCGCTGCCGACGTCGGTCCAGTCGCCACGGTATACCTCGCCGCCGACTTGGCCGCGCGCCGCATATTCGCGCAGCAGAGGCGCCAGCTTGGCAGAAGCGCCAGCCTCGATGGCATCGAACATTTCGGGCCGGTAGACGCCGATGCCGGAGAAGGTGTAGCGCGGCGCGCCTTCGTTGACGACCGAATACAGATTCAGCGCGAAGTCGCCTTGCGGATGGTGCGCCGGATTCTTGACCAGATACAGCCAGGCCACGTCGCGCCGGTCGGCCGGATAAGGCCGGCCCCACATGTCGGCTTCCGCCAGCGTGTCTTTTACCTGCGTAAAGTCGAAGTGGGGGCAAAAGATGTCGGCGGCAAGTGCCACGAACGGCGCATCGCCCAGCAAATCTCGGGCGCGGGCCACGCCGCCGGCGGTTTCCAGCGCGGTGCCTTCGGCCGAATAGACAATGGTGGCGCCAAATTTCGCGCCATCGCCCAGCGTTTCTTCGATCATCTGGCCCAGGTGCGCATGGTTGATGACGATCTCGGTAATGCCGGCGCGCACCAGGTTTTGGATGTGCCAGACAATCAACGGGCGACCGCGCACTTTCAGCAGCGGCTTGGGGCAGGTGTCGGTCAGAGGGCGCATGCGCTCGCCGCGCCCGGCGGCAAAAATCATTGCTTTCATGATGGCTTCATTAATTATTAGTGACGGAGTATTATTTTTACCACACTAAAACTATGCGGTAAGTTCCTTGTTTTTTCCTATACTGAGGGTAGTTAAAAAGTATACCCAATCTGCGGCTTTTGCTCTTCCAGCACATTGAGCAAGCGCACCAGCGGCGCCAGTTCGCGGTAGCGGCGCGCAGTTTTGAATACGTATTCCAGCACCAGCGGAATATCCTTCAGATAAGCATTCTTGCCGTCGCGATAATTCAGGCGGGCGAAAATGCCGAGCACCTTCAGGTGGCGCTGCAAGCCCATGAATTCGAAATCGCGATAAAAGAGGTCGATGTCCGGATTGACCGGCAAGCCGGCGCGCCTGGCTTTTTCCCAGTAGCGGATCGCCCAGTCCAGCACCAATTCTTCATCCCATTCGATATAAGCGTCGCGTAGCAGCGATACCAGGTCGTAGGTGAGCGGGCCGTATACCGCATCCTGAAAGTCGAGAATGCCGGGGTTTCCCTGTGGCAAAACCATCAAATTGCGCGAGTGATAATCGCGATGCACGAACACTTGCGGCTGCGCCAGATTGTTAGTTAGAAGCGCTTCGAACACCAAGTTCAGATCAGCTTGTTGGGCATCGGTCAGGGTGGCGTTCAGGTGCCGTCCCAGATACCACTCGGGAAACAGCATCAGCTCGCGCAGCAGCAGCGCACGGTCGTACTCCGGCAGCAGGCCTGGCTGGCTTTGGCTTTGCAACTGGATCAGCGCATCGGTCGCGTCCTGATACAGCGTATGGGCGGTGTCGCTATTAAGTTGTTGCAAATAAGTGGTAGCGCCCAGGTCCGACAGCAGCAAAAAGCCGCGGTCGGTGTCGGCCGCCAACACCTGCGGCACCGTCACGCCGGTCTGGCCGAATACGTCGGCCACATGGATGAAAGGCCGCACATCCTCTTGCGGCGGCGGTGCATCCATCACGATGGCAGTGCCGCCATCGGGGGTATCAACTCGAAAATAACGCCGGAAACTGGCATCGCTGGAGGCGGGGCGCAGCGTTTGCGGCAGAGTCGGCGTGGCGGCCAGCGTAGCCAGCCATTCGGTTAGCTGGGCAAAGCGCAGATCGGATGGGGTATGTGAAGTTGTATATAAGGACATGAAGCAGCCTGGGGAATCGGTTGAGGGTGAGGAGTTCCCATATAATAAGGGATTCAATTCAAAAAATCGCCTGCCATGGTTATTCATCCCTTTCGCTCATGAGTCGGCATACCGCAACGCAACAGCCGCAATATCGGTTCAGCATGCTGGCAGCGGCTGTTGCGCTTGCGTATCTGCCCGTGCTGGCTTACGCGCAGGGCTTGCCCAATCCGACCCGCAGCCGGGCGATAGAAGAAAGCCAGCCGTCCGAGATCAGCGCCGAGACCATGACCGGACGGCCCGACCGCGAGTTGCAGCTTGACAGCAAGGTCGAAATCCAGCGCGGTCAGACTGCCATCAAGGCCGACCATGCGCTGTACCTGCAAGTCGAGGATGAAGTCACCGCTTCCGGCAATGTATGGATCAAGCGTTTCGGCGACCTGTACCAGGGCGAACAATTAAAACTCAACATGAGTTCGGGCGCCGGCTATGTAACCAATCCCACATATCGGCTGGAGATGAATAATGCGCAGGGCAAGGCGCAGCGCATCGATTTTGAAAACCACGAGCGCGCGGTCGTCCGCCAGGGCACTTATAGCACCTGCGAAGGTCCCGATCCTGACTGGTATCTGGAGGCCGACACCTTGCGCCTGGACACCGGGCGCGATGTCGGCACCGCCTCCAAAGCGGTGGTGTATTTCAAGGGCGTGCCGATCATGGGCCTGCCCTTGATGTCGTTTCCGCTCTCGGGTGCGCGCAAATCGGGCGTATTGCCGCCGACCGTAGGCGTCACCTCCAAAGGAGGACTGGAACTGGAGCTGCCGTATTATTTCAATATCGCGCCTAACCGCGATTTGACGCTGTTTCCCAAAATCATCAGTCGGCGCGGCTTGCAACTCGGTGCCGAAGGCCGCTATCTGGGGCAGAGCTATGCCGGCCAAACCAAGATCGAAGTCTTGCCGGACGATCAGCAAACCAAAACCAACCGCTACTCGCTGGCTTCGATTCACAATCAGACGCTGACGCCGCGCCTGTCGTTCGGGTGGAACCTGAACCGGGCTTCGGATAATGATTATCCGAGCGACTTTGCGCAAACCATCACTGCCAGTTCGCAGCGCCTGTTGCCGCGCGACGTGTACACAAGCTATTCCGGTGATTACTGGAATGCGGCTGCCAGGATGACCAGTTACCAGTTGCTGCAAGACCCGCTGGTGCCGATCGAACGGCCATTCGGTCGCTTGCCACAACTCAATTTTCATTCCGGACGGCAAGATGTGGACGGATTCGATTGGGCCTTCGATTCGGAATTTACGCGCTTTTTCCTGCCGGATGAAGAGTTGCGCGGCAGACCGAACGGCGACCGCCTGGTGATCAACCCGCAAATTAGTTACCCGATAGTGCGGCCCGGCTATTTCATCACGCCCAAACTGTCGCTGCACGCCACCAGTTATCAACTCGACGCGCCGACGGGCAGCTTGCCATCAGCGGTACCGTCGACGCTAACGCGTACGCTGCCGACTTTTTCGCTCGATAGCGGTTTGATGTTCGAACGCGACACCACATTTTTCGGCCGGGAAGCCACGCAAACGCTGGAACCGCGCCTGTTTTACGTGTATACGCCTTTCCGCGATCAAAGCCTGTATCCGAATTTCGACAGCGCCGAGGCAACCTTCAATTACCCTCAGCTCTTCAGCGAGAACCGCTATTCGGGCTCGGACCGCATCAGCGACGCCAATCAGCTCACCGCGGCGCTGACGTCACGCTATCTGGACCCGAACGGGACCGAGCGTTTGCGTCTGTCACTGGGGCAGCGTTATTACATCAGGGAGCCGCGTGTGACGTTGAATGGTCCCAGCAGCGCCATTCAGGAAAGCCGCTCCGACCTGCTTTTGGCCGCCAGCGGCCGCGTGACCAATGCGCTACGCCTCGATAGTGGGGTGCAATACAGCGTCAATCAAAAAAACCTGTCGAGCACTAATTTGGGCGTCCAATGGCAGCCCGAGCCGAAAAAAGTGTTGAACGCCGAGTATCGCTACGTGCGCAAGAGCAGTTCGGTGGAATTGCTAAAGCAGGTTAAACTCTCTGGCCAGTGGCCGCTGGCGGACCGGATATATGCGGTCGGCCGGGTCAGTTATTCGTTGCCGGATCGCAAGCTCGTCGATAGCTTGTTCGGGATGGAATACAAGGCAGACTGCTGGATTTTCCGGGTAGTGGCGCAACGCATTACCACCACGACCACAACCGCTAATTCGACCGTCTTTCTCCAGCTGGAATTGAACGGACTCTCCAAGTTAGGCTCCAATCCGCTAGAAGCGCTGCGCCAAAACATTCCCGGCTACCAGCCAGTCAACGATCCTGTAGTAAGAAATTAACCAGGTCCAGCAATCCATCAACACGAAAACACCATGAGCGAATGTCAATTTATGCGTAATCGTAATGCGAACAAGTCGGCACCACTACTGACGATACTGCTACTCAGCCTGGCATTGGGCGCACCTGCCGGCGTCTGGGCGCAAGCCAAGAGCGCGCCCGCAGCGAAAGTGACCGCAGCTAAGGTAACTGCGACGGCCGTGACGAAGAATGCCGGCCAGCCGCAACTGGTGGACGCCATCATCGCCGTCGTCAATAATGAAGTCATCACCCAACAGGAACTGGAGCAGCGCCTGCGCACGGTCGAGGCCCGGGCCGTTAAAAAGGGCATCAACCTGCCGCCGCGCGCTGAATTTCAGCAGCAGTTGCTGGAACAAATGGTGCTGGAGCGGGCCCAGATGCAGCTTGCCAAAGAGGCCGGCATCCAGGTCGACGACATCATGCTGGACCGCGCCATCAGTCGGATTGCCGAACAAAACAAAATGACCCTGCAGAAATTTCGCGACGAGCTGGAGCGTGAAGGCACTGCCTTTCCGCAGTTCCGCGAAGAAATCCGGCAACAAATCATCACGCAGCGCCTGCGCGAGCGCGAAGTTGACAGCAAGATCCAGGTGGCCGAATCGGAAATCGATAACTATATCGGCGCTGAAAAAAATACCGCACAAGCCCAGCAAGAGTTAAATCTGGCCCAGATCCTGGTGCGCATCCCTGAAAACGCTTCCCCGGAGCAAATCGCCGAGCGCGAGAAGCGCGCCCAATCGGCGCTGCAGCAACTCAAATCGGGCGGCGACTTTGCCAAGGTGTCGGCCAGCTTTTCCGACGCCAGCGAGGCGCTCACCGGTGGCGACCTGGGCTGGCGCGGCCAGGATCGCTTGCCCAAACTATTCATCGATGCGGTCGCCAGCCTGAGTCCTGGCCAGGTATCTGCGGTGCTCAGGAGCGCGAACGGTTTTCATATCCTGAAACTGGTCGGCAAGCGCGCCGCCGTCAAGCCCGATGCCAGCACCCCGGCAGTGCAGCAAACGCGTGCGCGGCATATCCTGATCAAGGTCAATCAGGCGGTGCTGGCCAATGAAGCGCGCCGTACGCTGACCGATTTGAAACAGCGTCTGGACAACAAGGCGGCCACGTTTGAAGATCTGGCCAAGCTCTATTCCAACGATTTGTCGGCGTCCCAGGGCGGCGATCTGGGTTGGCTCTATCCCGGCGACACGGTGCCGGAATTCGAGCGCGCGATGGACGCGCTGCAGCCGGGGCAGGTCAGCGAACCGATCGAGTCGCCATTCGGTTATCACCTGATCCAGGTGCTTGAGCGCAAGACCGATGCCGTGTCGCAGGAGCGCCAGCGCAACGCCGCGCGCATGGCCATTCGCGAGATCAAGATCGAAGAAGCGACGCAAGACTGGCAGCGCCAGATACGCGACCGCGCCTATGTCGAATTCCGCACTGACGAGAAGTGAGACTGTGATGCCAGCACTTGCATCCGCACGACAACCGGCAAGCCGCCCCACGCTGGCAATCACCACCGGCGAGCCGGCTGGCATTGGTCCTGAAATATCGATCAAGGCGGCATGGGCCTTGCGCGCCGAAATCAGGGCGGTATTGATCGGCGATGCGGCCTATCTGGCCATGATCGCCGACACACTTGATCCTGCCATCAGCCTGGTCGCGCTTTCCTTGCGCGCGCTGCGCGATGGCGGCTTGCCGGATTTTCCACCGGACCGGCTGATAGTCATCGACTGCCCGCTGGAAGCGCATGTGGTTCCCGGTCAGCTTGACCCGAAAAACGGCCGCGCGCTGCTGCAGACGCTGGATATCGCGATCGAAGGCGTGCAAAGCGGCTGGTTCGACGCCATCGTCACCGCGCCATTGCAAAAAAGCACCATCAATGACGCCGGCATCGCATTCACCGGCCACACCGAATATCTGGCCCAGCGCACCCACACCCCGCAGGTGGTGATGATGCTGGCCGGCGGCACCGCGCCGCATTTGCGGGTAGCGCTGGCGACCACCCATCTGGCGCTGAAACAAGTGCCGGCTGCGATTACCTTCGAAGCTTTGAGCCGCACGCTGGAAATCATCCACAGCGATTTGCAGCGCAAGTTTGGTTTAATCCGGCCACGGATCCTGGTCACCGGCCTGAACCCGCATGCAGGCGAGAGCGGCTATCTGGGCCGCGAAGAAATCGACGTGATCACGCCCGTGATTCAGGCCGCGCAAGCCAAAGGGATGCAGGTCAGCGGCCCGTATCCGGCCGACACCGTGTTCCAGCCCAAGTATCTGCAGGATGCCGATTGCGTGCTGGCGATGTACCACGACCAGGGTTTGCCGGTGCTGAAGTTCGCCAGCTTCGGCCAGGGCGTCAACATCACGCTCGGCCTGCCGCTGATCCGCACCTCGGTTGATCACGGCACCGCGCTCGATCTAGCGGCCAAAGGCGTCGGTCATGCCGATTGCGGCAGCATGGTCAAAGCCATCCAGGCGGCGGCCCACATGGCAGCCCAGGTGGCGGCCGGCACATAACAAGAATAAACAACAATAGATTTCCTTAATGAAACATATCCCCCGTAAGCGCTTCGGCCAGAATTTCCTGACCGATAAATTCGTGCTGTCGCACATCGTCGAAGTAATCGATCCGCAACCGGACGACGCCATGATCGAGGTCGGCCCCGGCCTAGGTGCGATGACGCGCCTGTTGCTGGCGCCGCTGCAGCAGATGCACGTAGTCGAACTCGACCGCGATCTGGTGGCGCGGCTGCAGACAAGCTTCGACCCGGCCAAGCTGATCGTGCACGCCGGCGATGCGCTGAAATTCGATTTCGCAGAGATTCCGGTCGCCCCCGGCAAGAAGCTGCGCATTGTCGGCAACCTGCCGTACAACATCTCCACCCCGCTGCTATTTCATTTTGCGGAATTCGCAGAGCAAGTCGAAGATCAGCATTTCATGCTGCAAAAGGAAGTGGTCGAGCGCATGGTCGCCGCGCCCGGCAGCAAGACTTACGGCCGGCTATCGGTGATGCTGCAATGGCGTTACCGGATGGAGTTGCTATTCATCGTGCCGCCGACCGCCTTCAATCCGCCGCCGCGCGTCGAATCTGCCATCGTGCGCATGATCCCGATTGCGCAGCCTTTGCCGTGCGACGCCGACAAGTTGAGCGAAGTGGTGAAAAAGGCATTTTCCCAGCGCCGCAAAGTGATCCGCAACTGCCTGGCCGGCATGTTCACCGAAGCCGACCTGATCGCCGCCGGCGTCGATCCGCAAACCCGGCCCGAAACCGTGCCGTTGGAACAATATGTGGCGCTGGCAAATCGCCTGTAGCCGCAATCGACAATCGCCGTATTAATATCGTAGGTTGGGCTTCGCGTTTCTCAGCGCCAACCTACAGAGTATTTTTACAAACCGCAGGTTTGATATGCGGTAATTGCCATTTTTATTGGCATACTCCAGCGTTTTTATAAATGTTAATCTGGCTTGCGCTGCGCTTCAGTATCACACTCAGTATTCTTAATTAGCGCAATCCGCTTCCACCCGCATCGGCCTTGCGCTCGATCAGTTCGATTTTGTAGCCGTCCGGATCTTCCACGAAGGCGATTACCGTGCTGCCGCCCTTGACCGGGCCGGCTTCGCGGGTGACGTTGCCGCCGGCGGCCTTGACCGCAACACAGGCTTTCTGGGCATCTTCGACTGCGATTGCGATATGGCCGTAGGCGCTTCCCATCTCGTACTTGTCCACGCCATAGTTGTAGGTCAGCTCCAGCTCCGCATGTTCCGGATTGTTGCCGTAACCGACGAAGGCGAGCGTGTATTTGTATTCCGGATTGTCGCTGGTGCGCAGCAGGCGCATGCCGAGCACCTTGGTATAAAAATCGATAGAGCGTTGCAGGTCGCCGACGCGGAGCATGGTGTGAAGTATGCGCATGATGCTGTTTCCTTTCATTGGAAGAAGTCGTTACTTTAACTGATATGCAGCGTCCACGAAAGATGCGAAAAATGCGGAGTATGCGTTAAAAACATGCAATTTCTGCATATTTTTATTGCGGCATTAAAAAATACACTGGAATAGTATATTTAATGCCGCAAATCCTCCTCAAGCCGCTTTCCTGACCACCGCATAACGCTCCAGTGTGCGTTTTCTGGCGGCGTCATGTTGCACGATGGGGCTTGGATAGTTGCCGCCCAGCGTGATACCGGCCAGCGCCAGTTCCATCGTGCCCAGCAGCCACGGCGCGTGGATTTGCTTGTTGTGCAGTTTGGCTAATTGCGGCAGGTAGCGCCGGATGAAAGCGCCTTCGGGGTCGAATTTTTCGGACTGCGTGACCGGATTGAAGATGCGGAAATAGGGCTGGGCGTCGCAGCCGGTCGATGCGGCCCATTGCCAGCCGCCATTGTTGGCGGCCAGGTCGAAATCGTTCAGGTGTTGCGCGAAGTAGCGCTCGCCCCAGCGCCAGTCGATGCCGAGGTCTTTGATCAAAAAGCAGGCGGTTACCATGCGCAGCCGGTTGTGCATGTATCCGGTCCGGTTCAGTTGCGTCATGGCCGCATCCACCAGCGGATAGCCGGTGCGGCCCTCGCACCAAGCTTGAAAGGATTGTTGCGCGGCGTCGCTGGATTCCCAGCAGATCGCCTCATATTCGGGCTTGAACGCATGTTCCACCACGTGCGGATGATGATCCAAAATCATGCAGTAAAAATCGCGCCAGATCAGCTCTGACAGCCAGGTTGCCGCGCCAGTGCTGCCCGCATCGGATCGTATCGCCTCCACCGCATGGCGCGCCAGCGTGCGGATCGAAACCGTGCCGAAACGCAAGTGGATCGACAAATAAGACGGCCCTTTGATCGCAGGAAAGTTGCGGGTGTCGCCGTATTTCCCCATGCGCGGCAGGAAATTCTGCAGCAGCTTTTGTGCGCCTGACATGCCGGTCGGGATGTTCAGTTCGCGCAGATTGCTGTGCGCAAAGCCCATTTCCAGCAGCGACGGCATCACGCACTCGGCTGCCGCTGCCAACTGTGCGTGGTAAGCATCGACCGGGTACGGTTTCAGGTAAAAGTCGTCGCTGCGGGCATGCAGCTTCTTGAGCCAGGCGTTCTTGTAGGGAGTGAAGACGGAAAACGGCCGTGCGGACAAGGTCAGTACCTCGTCCTTCTCAAAAATGACGTGATCCTTGAAGTCCAGCAATTGCCGGCCGTCTGCTTGCAGTGCAATGGCGACTGCGGCGTCGCGTGCGATTGCCTGCGGTTCGAAATCATGGTTGACGAACACCGCTTCGGCGTCGAGTTCGGCAGCTAGCCGGGGAATTTCAGCGGCAGCCCCGGCGTGGCGCACGATCAGGCCGCCGCCCATGGCCCGCAAAGCAGTATCGAGTTCGAGCAGGCTGGCATGGATGAATTCCACCCGGCGGTCGGCTTTCAGGCCGGACTCCAGTAAAGGCTGAAGGATGGTCTGGTCGAAGATGAAGGCGCAAAACACGCGCCGGCTTTGCTTTAATGCGTGGTACAGCGCGGCATGGTCAAAGTCGCGCAAATCGCGGCGGAACCAGACCAGTGCGGTGTCGAAGGTGGGCATGGATGGGCGGCAAAGTGGGTAAAAATTGAGTATGACAGCCTTCAGCCAGTCAAAATGGCTTAAATATCACCGATCATGACGCCAACCAAAACCGGTCAAGGCTTTGCGGTATGTCACAACAAGTCGGCAGAGCCATGTACGCCAGCCTGCGGTACGGGGCAGCAAAACTGCTAGAATACGGCCATGCCCAAACTCAGTAAAAATCCAAAAATGCAAGCCTTGCCTGGCGCGTCCCAGGTCAGTTCCGATGTGCCCGGTCATGCCGGCGTCATGACACTCAATGCACTTGATTTAGCGAATCATTTTCTGATCGCAATGCCCTCCATGCCCGACCCGGTCTTCAGCGGCACCGTGGTGTATCTGTGCGAACACAATAGCCAGGGTGCGCTCGGCATAGTGATCAACAAACCGACCGATATGTGCATCGACGATTTGCTCGACCGGGTCGAACTGGCGGGCGAGAAAACGGCCGAATATTTGGCTATCGCCGACCGGCCGGTGATGTTCGGCGGCCAGGTTCAGGAAGATCGCGGCTTTGTGCTGCATACGCCGGCGGCGAACTATTCATCCACCCTGAAAGTGACCGATCAGATCGCCTTCACGACTTCGCGCGACGTGCTCGAAGCGATCGCCACCGGGCATGGCCCGAGCCAGTTCTTGATCAGCGTCGGTTATTCGGGCTGGAGCCCCGGTCAGCTCGAAGATGAAATTGCCCGCAACGCGTGGCTGACCGTGCTGGCCGACCCCGCCGTGCTGTTCGACGTGCCGTTCGATGCACGGTATGCCGCCGCCATCAAATTGCTCGGCATCGACCCGATGATGCTCACGTCCGAAGCCGGCCATGCATAAGAGTTCCGGTCGCGGTATCGCCTAGTGGAAACTGTGCTGGCGTTCGATTTCGGCCTCAAACGCATCGGCGTCGCGGTCGGCAATAGCATGCTGCGGCAGGCGCAACCGCTGACCGTCATTGCAGCGCTTACCAACGTGGCTAAATTTGCCGCCATCGCGGCCGTGCTCAAAGAGTGGCAACCGGCGCGCTGCGTGGTTGGCCTGCCGCTTCATCCGGACGGCGCCGAGCACGAAATGACGGTGCGCTGCCGCCGTTTCGCCCATCAGTTGCACGGCCGCTTCGCGCTGGAAACCACGCTGGTGGACGAACGCTATTCTTCCGCAGTGCTGGAAGCCAAACGCGGCGAGGTGATCGACGCCCGCGCCGCCGCAATCATTTTGCAACAATACTTTGATGACCTTGACCACGCACATGAACATGCCCAATCCTGATCTCGACGCGGAAGCCCTGTATCTGGCGCTGGCCGCACGCATTAAAACTGCCTTGGCGGGCATCGACAATCTCGCTCTGGTCGGCATCCATTCCGGCGGCGCCTGGCTGGCCGAACGGCTGGCGGCCGATTTGCAGTTGAGCGACCGGCTCGGCTTTATCGACGTCTCTTTTTATCGCGATGATTACGCGGAAAAAGGCTTGCATTTCGAGGTCAAGCCGACCCAGATTGCATTCCCGGTCGATGATGCCGTCATCCTGCTGGTCGATGACGTGCTGTACACCGGGCGCACCACGCGCGCGGCGATCAATGAATTGTTCGATTACGGCCGACCGGCAAGAATCATGCTGGCGGCACTGGTCGACCGCGGCGGGCGCGAACTGCCGATTGCCGCCGATTTTGTCGCCGCTACCGTCCAACTGACCGCCGATCAAACCCTGCTGCTACAACGCGCCGAAGATGGCCAACTCACGCTCTCGCTAACAACCTCCCATGCATAATCCGCAACTGAATAAAAATGGCGAGCTGCAACATTTGCTCACCATCGAAGGCCTGCCAAAACCCATCCTCAACCACATTCTCGATACCGCATCCTCGTTTGTCAGCGTGTCCGACCGCGAAGTCAAGAAAGTGCCGCTGCTACGCGGCAAAAGCGTGTTCAACCTGTTCTTCGAGAACTCGACCCGCACCCGCACCACTTTCGAGATCGCGGCCAAACGCTTGTCGGCCGATGTGATCAACCTGAATATCTCGGCTTCCAGCGCCAGCAAGGGTGAGTCGCTGCTCGACACCATCGACAACCTGGCGGCGATGCATGCCGACATGTTCGTGGTGCGCCACAGCCAGTCCGGCGCGCCGCACCTGATCGCCGACCACCTGCGCCGGATCGAGCACCATCATGTGCATGTGGTCAACGCCGGCGACGGCCGCCATGCGCATCCGACCCAGGGTTTGCTGGATATGTACACCATCCGCCACTACAAAAAAGATTTCAGCCAGCTCACGGTGGCAATCGTCGGCGACATCCTGCACAGCCGCGTGGCGCGCTCCGACATCCACGCGCTGACCACGCTGGGCGTGCCGGAAATCCGCGCCATCGCACCGCTGACGTTGCTGCCGGGCGGTCTGGAACAAATGGGCGTGCGCGTTTTCACCGACATCAACGCCGGCTTGAAGGGGGTTGACGTGATCATCATGCTGCGACTGCAAAACGAACGCATGACCGGCGCTTTGCTGCCTTCCGCGCAAGAATATTTCAAAAGCTACGGCCTGACGCCGGAACGGCTGACGCTAGCCAAACCGGATGCCATCGTGATGCACCCGGGACCGATGAACCGCGGCGTCGAGATCGACTCGGTGGTGGCCGACGGCACGCAAGCAGTGATCCTGCCGCAAGTCACATTCGGGATTGCGGTGCGGATGGCCGTAATGGGGATTTTGGCGGGGAACTAGATCGCTGCTATTTGTTTTTAATTCCTCCCCCTTTGCAGGTGGAGGAGTGACCAAGGTAATTAACCAATGAAACTCCACATCAAAAACGGCCATCTGGTCGATCCGGCTAATGGGATCGACGCCAAAAAAGATATTTGCATCGCTTCCGGCAAAATTGCCGGCATCTATGAACCCGGTGGCGCGCCGGCGGACTTCGGCACGGCCAGAGTCATCGATGCCAGCGGCCTGATCATTGCGCCCGGTCTGGTCGACCTCAGCGCGCGCCTGCGCGAACCCGGTTACGAATACAGGGCCACGCTGGAATCCGAAATGCAGGCGGCGATGCAGGGCGGCGTCACCAGCCTGATTTGCCCGCCGGATACCGATCCGGTGCTCGACGAACCGGGCCTGGTCGAAATGCTCAAGCACCGCGCCAAATCGCTGAATCAGGCTCACGTCTATCCATTGGGCGCGCTGACTGTCGGCCTGAAGGGGCAGGCGTTGACCGAAATGGCGGAGTTGACCGAAGCCGGCTGCATCGGCTTTTCGCAAGCGGACCAACCGATTCTGGACACCAACGTGCTGCTTCGGGCGATGCAATATGCAAAAACTTTCGGCTACAGCATCTGGCTGCGCCCGCAGGATGCGCACCTGGGCCACGACGGCATTGCGCATAGCGGCCCGATTGCCGCCCGGCTCGGTTTGTCCGGAATTCCGGTAATCGCCGAAACCGTCGCCTTGCACACCATTTTCGAGCTGATGCGGGTGACCGGCGCGCGGGTACATTTGTGCCGCATGTCGTCCGCCGCCGGGCTGGAACTGGTGCGCGCGGCCAAGCAGGAAGGGCTGCCGGTCAGCTGCGACGTCGGCGCGCATCACATTCATCTGACCGAGATGGATATCGGCTTTTTCGATTCCAACGCCCGCATGCTGCCGCCGTTGCGCTCGCAGCGCGACCGCGATGCGATTCGCCAATGTTTGTTGGACGGCACCATCGATGCGATCTGCTCCGACCACACGCCGGTCGACGATGAAGAAAAACTGCTGCCTTTCGGCGAAGCCACGCCCGGCGCTACCGGACTGGAACTGCTGCTGTCGCTGGCGCTGAAATGGGCCGAAGAATGCATCGCGCCGGCAGCGCAACCGATGAGCCGGGCGATTGCGAAAATCACTACCGATGCCGCCCGGATCGGCGCCTTGGACTGCGGCCAGTTGCGCCTCGGCAGCGTCGCCGATATCTGCCTGTTCGATCCGAATGCACGCTGGACGGTCGAAGCCAGCGCACTCGCCAGTCAAGGCAAGCACACGCCTTTCCTGGGTTATGAAATGCTCGGCCAGGTCAGGGCCACGATTGTCGCCGGCCATGTCGCGTTCATGCGCTGATTGGTTTAATTAAAATGGCGGGAGTATGGCTTGAAACACCGCTATTTCTGCATATATACATTGCGGAATACAAAAATACAGCACAAGGTATATTGATTGGCACAAGGCCTGGCCGAAGATGATCGCATACCAATATTTGCGGATTTCCGCCCACTTGATAGTGGGCTTGTGGACTTGTGCGGTGATCTTCCCGCGCACCGACGCCGCCGGGCGTGAGCGCCGCATCCAGCGCTGGTCGGGTCAATTATTGTCAATTTGCGGCGTGCAACTGGAAGTGCTGCATCTGGTGGAAGGGCAGCAAGCCCCGAATGCGATGATTGTCTCCAATCATGTTTCCTGGCTGGATATTTTCGTCATCAATACCTATCAGCCGTGCCGCTTCGTGGCCAAAGCCGATGTGCGCGACTGGCCGCTGATCGGCTGGCTCAGTAGCAAGGCTGGCACGGTATTCCTGGCGCGCGGCAATCGGCGTGAAGTCAAGCGGATTTATGCAGGTCTAGTTGCCGCCGTCCACGCCGGCGAGCGCGTTGCGTTCTTCCCGGAAGGCACCACCACCGAGCAGGGCCTGTTGTTGCCGTTCCATGCCAATCTGTTCGAAGCGGCGATTGAAGCGGCCGTGCCGGTGCAGCCGTATGCGCTGCGCTATCTGGATGCCAGCGGCGCGCCGCATCCGGCAGTCGCTTTCATCGGCGACATGAGCTTTGCGCAAAGCATTTCCATTATTCTGAAGGCGGGGCAGATCAAGGCGGAATTGGTGCGGCTGCCGATGATTGAAACCACCGGCGCACACCGGCGCGACATCGCGCAAGCAACCAGATCATCGGTAGCACAAGCGCTGGGACACCCGCAGTCGTAACGATGGGTCATTGAAATGCCGGCATCATCCCAGCATTTGGCATTGCGGACAATCGATCTGAATCACGCTGCGGTCTTCCAGACAGACCGCCGTCAACTTCCCACCCCAGACGCAACCGGTATCGAGCGCGATCAGGTTCGGCCGTTGTACCAATCCTAACGTCGACCAATGGCCAAATACCATCGTCACATCCTCGCTGCGGCGGTTCGGCACCTCAAACCACGGCATCATGCCGGGCAGCGCGTTGGCGGCGCCTTCCTTGGTGGCGAAGTCCATCGTGCCGTCGGCGGCGCAAAAGCGGATTCGGGTCAGAATGTTGACGATGCAGCGCAAACGGTCGGCGCCGGTCAGCGCATCGTCCCATCGGTCCGGTTTATTGCCGTACATCGCCCGCAAAAATTCGACCCAGTTCGGTCCGCGCAGCGCGGCTTCCACTTCCTGCGCCAGTTCCAGCGTTTGGGCGGCGCTCCATTGCGGCGCCACGCCCGCATGGACCAGCACATGGCCGTCCTGCAGGATCGCCAGCGGTTGCCGGCGCACCCAGTCGAGCAGCGCATCGCAGTCCGGCGCCTGCAGGATGTCATCCAGCGTGTCGGAGCGATGCGTCGGGCGGATGCCTTGCGACGCGGCCAGCAAGTGCAGGTCGTGATTGCCCAATACCGTCCTGGCACGGTCACCGAGGCCGATTACCGTGCGTAAAGTGGCGAGCGAGTCCGGCCCGCGATTGACTAGATCGCCGGCAAATAAAATGCGCGAAGCCGGTGACGTCGCATCAATGCGCGCCATCAATTGCAGCAGCGGGCGCTGGCAACCTTGCAGGTCGCCGATTACGTAAGTGTTCATAAGGTATTGGTTGTCTCTGAAAATGCACCAGCAGTGCAGGCCTGCACTGCTGGTGCATTTGTATCATGTTTAACCAATATTGCATCGAGACCGCCGCTGGCACGACGGTCTTGTTGAACAGAATTACATCGCCGCTTTAAAAATGGCGACGATCTGCTCGTGGCTGGCCTGGATCGGGTTGGTGAATCCGCAGGCATCTTTCAGCGCGTTGGTGGACAGCAATGCCAGATCTTCTTCCTTCACGTTCAGATCGGTCAGGCCCGCTGGAATCTTCACATCCTTTGACAGTGTGCGGATGGCGGCGATACAGGCATCCGCGCCTTGCTGATCATTCATGTCTTTCACCTCAACGCCCATAGCCGCGGCGACATCTTTCAGGCGGCCGGCGCAAACCGTCGCATTGAAGCTCTGCACGTGCGGCAGCAGCACTGCGTTGCAGACGCCGTGCGGCAAGTCGTACATGCCGCCCAACTGATGCGCCATCGCGTGGACGTAACCCAGCGAGGCATTGTTGAACGCCATCCCGGCCAAAAACTGCGCGTAAGCCATCGCGGTACGCGCCGCCATATCGTCGCCGTTCGCCACCGCCTGCCGCAAAGACTGGCTGATGATGGTGACTGCTTTCAGCGCGCAGGCGTCCGTAACCGGGGTGGCGGCGCTTGAGACATACGCTTCCACCGCGTGCGTCAGCGCATCCATGCCGGTTGCCGCAGTCAGACCTTTTGGCATGCCCGCCATCAACTCCGGATCGTTGACCGACAGGATCGGGGTAACGTGCTTATCGACGATAGCCATTTTGATATGGCTTTCCACATCGGTAATGATGCAGAAACGGGTTATTTCCGCAGCGGTCCCTGCAGTGGTATTAATGGAAATCAAAGGCAGCTGTGGTTTAGGGGAGCGATCGACGCCCTCGTAATCCTTGATTTCGCCGCCGTTGGTGGCCACCAGAGCGATGCCCTTGGCGCAGTCGTGCGGAGAACCGCCGCCCAGGGAGATGATGCAGTCGCACCGGAATTCTTTCAGAATCACCAGACCTTCGGCCACGTTGATGGTGGTGGGGTTCGGCTTGGTGCCGTCGTAGACCACGCTTTTCACGCCCGCCTCAGTCAGCAAAGCCTGCACCTGAGCGACCACGCCAATTTTATGCAACACGGTATCGGTCACGATCAGCGCCTGCTTGAAACCATACGATTTGATGGTGCCGGCGGCGTCTTTCAGGCAGCCAGCGCCAATCATGTTAACGCAGGGCATAAAGAAGGTGGATGTAGTCATAGCAAGTACTCCTAATAGGTGAGGCTTTTGCAAAACGCGAAAGCCAGGCAGGATTGTGATGGTTCTGATGATGGGTCTTTGCCACCAGTCCGCGCTGCATAAACCTCTAGTGGCAATAGCCATGCCAGCTTGGCTTTTATTGCGAAAAATCCAGGAATGGCGCATCACTTGGGTGTAGGCGCTGATCAGGATGCTTGATCGAATTGCCGCACAGGATTTTGCTGAAAGTGGTCATTTTATGAACACAGCAAGAATTACTGTTCCAATATCGCACTTTGAAAACAAAAATGCGTGGATGTGATTGAAACGCGGCGATTCCAAATTTAAATAGGGCCCGAGTCGCGTTCTTATTAAAATGGGATGCTTGACGCACATCTTCATATACCTTCACACCACTGCGCACTATGGCCCGACTTCCCCGACTCGTAATTCCCCAGCAGCCGCACCACATTCTTCAGCAAGGCCATAACCGGCAGCCGATTTTTTGCGACAGCAGCGATTTTCTGGCTTTCCTGGGCTGGCTGCACGATGCTGCGCGCCAGTTCAAGGTTGCCATTCATGCCTACGTATTGATGGAAAATCATCTTCATCTGCTAGCCACGCCCACTGATGAAGCCGGTTTGGGCCGCATGATGCAGTGGGTGGGGCGTCATTACGTGCCGTACTTCAACCGCAAGCATGGACATGTCGGCACGCTGTGGCAGGGCCGCTTCAAGGCGTCGGTGATCGAAGCGCCGCGCTACCTGCTGACCTGTTATCGCTATCTCGAAACCAATCCGGTGCGCTCCGGCTTGGTGGCGACGGCGGCGCAATATCCGTGGTCGAGTTATGCGCACCATGTCGGAGCCAGAGTCGATCCGCTGGTGACCGATCACCCGCTGTATTGGTCGCTGGGCAATACGCCTTTCGAGCGCGAGGCGGAATATAAGGCATTGTTGGAACAGGCCTTGCCGCCGAAGCAGGTCGCATTGCTGAATGCATCGCTATTAAAGGGCTGGGTACTGGGCGACGCAGCGTTCCAGCAGTCGCTGGCGCAGCAAGTGAATCGCCGTGTGGCGCCAGCCCAAAGAGGGCGGCCACGGAAAAAATCCGAGGCCTCGCGCGTCAAGCTGGATTGATCAAGGCGGATAGCACGCAAGAAAAACAGATACCGCACTAACAGGCGACCTTTATTCACTCCGTCCCTATTTAAATCTATTTTAAAAATTATTCATACTTAATTTTACACTGACCCTAATTATTGTTATTGAGTTTTCTTTTGCGCTGCACTATTCTTCGCTTTCAAACTCATCAAGCAGTGGAGAACGGTTATGCGCGCACAAGGTATGTACGATCCAACCAGAGAACATGACGCCTGCGGCGTCGGTTTTATTGCCCATATCAAAGGCGTCAAATCGCATTCCGTGATCGAGCAGGGTCTGCTGATCCTGAAAAATCTGGACCATCGGGGCGCAGTCGGCGCCGATAAGCTGATGGGCGATGGCGCCGGCATCCTGATTCAGGTTCCCGACCAGTTTTATCGCGAAGAGATGGCGCAGCAAGGCGTGACCTTGCCACCGCCAGGCGAATACGGCGTGGGCATGGTGTTCCTGCCGAAAGAACATGCGTCGCGCATGGCTTGCGAGCAAGAGTTGGGGCGCGCGGTGCGTGCCGAGGGCCAGATCGTGCTGGGCTGGCGCGATGTGCCGGTCGATGCCGATATGCCGATGTCGCCTACGGTGCGCAAGAAAGAACCTTTCATTCGCCAGATTTTCGTTGGACGCGGCCCCGATATCATGGTTACCGATGCGCTCGAACGCAAACTGTATGTGATTCGCAAATCAGCCTCGCATGCGATTCAGGCCCTCAATCTGCTGCATGGCCAGGAATATTTCGTGGCGTCGATGTCGGCCCGCACTATTGTCTACAAGGGCCTGCTGCTGGCCGATCAGGTTGGCGAGTATTACCGCGACCTGCAGGATCCGCGCTGCATTTCCGCGCTGGCGCTGGTGCATCAGCGTTTCTCGACCAACACTTTCCCGGAATGGCCGCTGGCCCATCCGTATCGTTTGATTGCCCATAACGGTGAAATCAATACGGTCAAAGGCAATTTCAACTGGATGCGCGCGCGCGAAGGGGTGATGAAGTCGGCGGTGCTAGGCGACGATTTGCAAAAACTGTTCCCGCTGATTTACGAAGGCCAATCCGATACTGCGACTTTCGACAATGCGCTGGAATTGCTGGTGATGGCTGGTTATCCGATCGCGCAGGCGATGATGATGATGATCCCTGAAGCGTGGGAAAACCACGCCCAGATGGACGATAACCGGCGCGCTTTTTACGAATACCATGCCGCAATGATGGAGCCGTGGGACGGTCCGGCTGCGATGGCTTTCACCGACGGTCGCCACATCGGCGGCACGCTGGACCGCAATGGCTTGCGTCCGGCGCGTTATATCGTGACTGACGACGATTTCGTGGTGATGGCGTCCGAATCCGGCGTGTTGCCGATTGCGGAATCGAAAATCATCCAGAAATGGCGTCTGCAGCCGGGCAAGATGTTCCTGATCGACCTCGAAGCGGGCCGCATCATCGACGACCAGGAACTCAAGAATACCTACGCCAATGCCAAGCCATACAAGGCCTGGGTCAATTCGGTGCGCATCAAGTTGGGCGATCTCAAGGTCAAGGCCGGCGCTGTAGAGGTAGAGCCGGGAAACGGGGAAAAGGCAGCCACGCTGCTGGACCTCCAGCAGGCGTTCGGCTACACCCAGGAAGACATCAAGTTCCTGATGTCGCCGATGGCCACCAATGGTGAAGAAGCCATCGGTTCGATGGGCAACGATTCGCCGCTGGCGGTGATGTCGAACAAGCTCAAGCCGCTGTATAACTATTTCAAGCAATTGTTTGCGCAAGTCACCAATCCGCCGATCGACCCGATCCGCGAAGCGATGGTGATGTCGCTGGTGTCCTTCATCGGCCCCAAACCGAACCTGCTCGACACCAACAACATCAACCCGCCGATGCGCCTGGAAGTGGCGCAGCCGATACTCAATTTTGCCGACATGACCAACCTGCGCAACATCAGCGCGCATACCGGCGGCAAGTTCAAATCGTATGAGCTCAATATCTGCTATCCGGTCGCCTGGGGCAGCGAAGGCATCGAGGCGCGCCTGGCTTCGCTGTGCGCCGAGGCGGTCGATGCGGTCAAGTCCGGCCACAATATCCTGATCGTGTCGGATCGCAAGATGGACGCCAATGAAGTCGCGATTCCGGCGCTGCTGGCTACCTCGGCGGTGCATTTGCACCTGGTGAAGCAGGGCTTGCGCGCATCGACCGGCCTGGTGGTGGAAACCGGTTCGGCCCGCGAGACCCATCATTTCGCGCTGCTGGCAGGTTACGGCGCGGAAGCGGTGCATCCTTATCTGGCGATGCAAACGCTGGCTGGCATGGCGCAGGGTTTGCCAGGCGATTTGTCTGCAGACACCGCTATCTATAACTACACCAAGGGTGTCGGCAAGGGCTTGCTGAAGGTGATGTCGAAGATGGGCATCTCTACCTATATGTCGTATTGCGGCGCGCAGATTTTCGAGGTCATCGGCCTGAACAAATCGCTGGTGGATAAATACTTCAAAGGCACGTCGTCGAATGTCGAAGGGATCGGCGTGTTCGAGGTGGCCGAAGAAGCATTGCGCTTGCATCAGCAAGCTTTCGGCGACGATCCGGTGCTGGCAAATGCGCTTGACGCCGGCGGCGAATATGCGTTCCGGGTGCGTGGCGAAGAACACATGTGGACTCCGGACGCGATTGCGAAACTGCAGCATTCGACCCGCTCCAACAACTTCAACACTTACAAGGAATACGCGCAGATCGTCAACGAGCAGTCGAAGCGCCACATGACCTTGCGCGGCTTGTTCGAGTTCAGGATTGATCCGACCAAGGCGATCCCGTTGGATCAGGTGGAACCGGCCAAGGAAATCGTCAAGCGTTTCGCTACCGGCGCGATGTCGCTCGGTTCGATCTCGACCGAGGCGCATGCAACGCTGGCAGTGGCGATGAACCGCATCGGCGGCAAATCGAACACCGGCGAGGGCGGCGAAGATCCACAGCGTTACACTCAGGAATTGAAAGGCATCCCGATCAAGCAGGGCGAAACGATGGCGTCGATTCTCGGTGCCGAGCAGGTTGTGGCGGATATTCCCTTGCTGGCAGGCGATTCGATGCGCTCGCGCATCAAGCAGGTCGCATCCGGCCGTTTCGGCGTGACTGCGGAATATCTGAATTCCGCCGATCAGATCCAGATCAAGATGGCGCAAGGCGCAAAGCCGGGCGAGGGCGGTCAGCTGCCGGGCAGCAAGGTTTCTGAATACATCGCCAAACTGCGTTTTTCGGTGCCCGGCGTAGGCTTGATTTCACCGCCGCCGCACCATGATATTTACTCGATCGAAGATTTGGCGCAATTGATTCACGATCTGAAAAACGCCAATCCGCGCGCTTCGGTGTCGGTCAAGCTGGTGTCCGAAGTCGGGGTCGGCACGATTGCCGCGGGTGTTTCCAAGGCGAAAGCCGACCATCTGGTGATTGCCGGCCATGACGGCGGCACCGGCGCTTCGCCCTTGTCATCGATCAAGCATACCGGCACGCCTTGGGAGCTGGGCTTGTCGGAAACCCAGCAAACGCTGGTGTTGAACGGCTTGCGCGGCCGGGTTCGGGTCCAGGCTGACGGCCAGATGAAGACCGGCCGCGACGTCGCCATCGCCGCCATGCTGGGCGCCGATGAAATCGGTTTTGCCACTGCACCGCTGGTGGTGCAAGGCTGCATCATGATGCGCAAATGCCACCTCAACACCTGCCCGGTTGGGGTTGCCACCCAAGATCCGGTGCTGCGCGCCAAATTCTCCGGCAAGCCGGAATACGTGGTCAATTACTTCTTCTTCGTGGCCGAAGAAGCGCGCCAGATCATGGCGCAACTCGGAATTAGGACTTACGACGAACTGATCGGCCGCGCCGACTTGCTCGACAAATCCAAGGCAATTTCGCACTGGAAGGCAAAGGGCCTCGATTTCTCGCGGATTTTCTATCAGCCTGAAGTCGCCGCCGATATGCCGATCAAGCATGCGGAAATGCAAGATCACGGGCTGGAAAAAGCCCTCGATCACAAACTGATTGCGCAAGCCAGAGTAGGCTTGGAAACCGGCGAAAAGGTTTCCTTCATCTCGCCGGTCAAGAACGTCAACCGCACCGTGGGCACCATGCTGTCGGGTGAAGTGGCGCAGCGTTACGGCCATGCCGGCTTGCCTGACGACACCATCCACATTCAGTTGCAAGGCACTGCCGGCCAGTCCGTCGGCGCGTTCCTGGCGCACGGCATCACGCTGGATTTGGTCGGCGGCGGCAACGATTACGTCGGCAAAGGCCTGTCGGGCGGGCGCATCATCGTGCGTCCGAACACCGAATTCCGCGGCCGCGCAGTCGACAACATCATCATCGGCAACACCGTGTTGTACGGCGCTATCGCGGGTGAAGCTTTCTTCAGCGGCGTGGCCGGCGAGCGTTTCGCGGTGCGCAACTCGGGCGCCACTGCGGTGGTGGAAGGTACCGGCGACCACGGTTGCGAATACATGACCGGCGGCACCGTGGTGGTGCTGGGCGCCACCGGGCGCAACTTCGCGGCCGGCATGTCGGGCGGGATTGCCTACGTGTTTGACCCGGATGGCGACTTCGCCTGCAAGTGCAATCAAGCGATGGTCACGCTGGAAAAGATTTTGCCGGTGGCCGAGCAAGCGGTAATTGTGGATCGCAGCCTGTGGCATGCGCTGGAGCGCGATGGCGAAAAGCTGGCCGACGAAGCGATTCTGAAAGGCTTGATCGAGCGTCATTTCAAATACACCGGCAGCACGCGCGCGCGCAACATGCTCGACAACTGGGCCGATACCCGCAGCAAGTTCGTCAAGATCTTCCCGATCGAATACAAGCGCGCTCTGGGTGAAATGCATGCGGCAAAGGCGGACAAGGCCGAGGCCGCCACGCTGGAATCGTTGCCGACGGTTGTGGCATAAATAAAGCTTACGCAATTAAGTAGTGCGGGCCGGACAACCCGGCCTGCCATGCCGGCACTGTGTTTCGCAGGGCGCTGGCCAGATCAGATAAAGGGGTAGAAATGGGCAAGATAACCGGTTTCATGGAATTCAGACGACAGGAAGAAACATATCTGCCAGCACCAGCGCGGCTCAAGAATTACAAAGAGTTCGTGATGCATCTGTCGGACCCCGACGCCAAGACGCAGGGTGCGCGCTGCATGGACTGCGGGATTCCGTTTTGCTCCAACGGCTGCCCGGTAAACAATGTCATCCCGGACTGGAACGACCTGGTGTATCGCGGCAATTACCAGGCGGCGCTGGAAACCTTGTTGTCGACCAATAATTTCCCCGAATTCACCGGCCGCATCTGCCCGGCGCCCTGTGAATCGGCTTGCACGCTGAACATCAATGACGCGCCGGTCGGCATCAAGTCGATTGAACATTTCATCATCGACAAGGGTTGGGAAAACGGCTGGGTAGTGCCGCAGCCGTCTGCCGTTAAGACCGGCAAAAGTGTCGCGGTAGTCGGCTCCGGCCCGGCCGGCATGGCGGCGGCGCAACAATTGGCGCGGGTCGGCCATACGGTGACGGTGTTCGAGAAGAGCGACCGCGTCGGCGGCTTGCTGCGCTACGGCATTCCTGACTTCAAGCTGGAAAAATCGCAGATCGACCGTCGCGTCGCGCAAATGGAGGCCGAAGGCGTGACCTTTCGCACCAGCGTTTTCGTCGGCCGCGATTTCCCGAAAAACGTCAACAACTGGGCCACCGAAACCATCACGCCCGAGCAGTTGGCAAAAGATTTCGACGCCGTCATCATCGCCGGCGGGGCCGAGCAACCGCGTGATTTGCCGGTGCCGGGGCGCGAGCTCAAAGGCGTGCATTTCGCGATGGATTTCCTGCCGTTGCAAAACAAGGTCAATGCCGGCGACAAGCAGAAAGACCAGATCAAGGCGACCGGCAAGCATGTGGTGGTGATCGGCGGCGGCGATACCGGCTCCGATTGCGTCGGCACCTCGAACCGGCAAGGCGCCGCCGACGTGGCCCAGTTCGAACTGATGCCGCAGCCGCCGCAACAGGAAAACAAGCCGATGGTGTGGCCGTACTGGCCGACCAAGCTGCGCACTTCCTCCTCGCACGACGAAGGTTGCGAGCGCGACTGGGCGGTAGCCACCAAACGCTTCGAAGGCAAGAACGGCAAAGTCGAAAAACTGGTCGCCTGCCGGGTCGAATGGCAAGACGGCAAAATGGTCGAAGTGCCGGATTCCGAATTTTCGATGAAGGCCGATCTGGTGTTGCTGGCGATGGGATTCGTGTCGCCGGTGCAGCAGGTGCTGGATGCCTTCGGGGTCGAGAAAGACGTGCGCGGCAACGCCCGCGCCAGCACCGAAGGCGACGGTTGCTATAAAACCTCGGCCGCCAAGGTATTCGCCGCCGGCGACATGCGGCGCGGCCAATCGCTGGTGGTGTGGGCGATCCGCGAAGGCCGCCAATGTGCGCGCGCCGTGGATGAATTCCTGATGGGGGTTTCGGTACTGCCACGCTAAGAACGGAACGGCCAGCCGTCGCAAAAAAACCTGCTGCATCGCAAGATGCTGCAGGTTTTTTACTGCACATGGTATTTTTTGTTACTGCACAATATATATGCGTAAAGTGCCATGTTTTTTGGCATACCCCATTGTTTTTGATTCTCGATGCGGTCGATGGCCGGATTGCTTGAAGCATGCGCGATCCCATTCACGTCATCGCCGCATGCGCGGTGGTCGGCCTGATCCTGAAAACCTTGAGCCTGTGAGGCGGATCATGCAATGGATCACCCGCGAATCTCCAAAGATCGCCGCGCTTAATTAGCGCGGCGGGTCCGTTTCGCCATCAGGCGCGGCGCGATGCCAGCAACCCAAAACCAGCGCCCGCCAACAAGACAGAGCAGCACCGGTTAAAGATGCGCTGACCGCGCGGCCGGGCAAACCAGCGCCGCATATGTACGCCCATGTACGCGTAGGCGGCAATTGCTAGCCACTCCAGCGCCAGGAACAATGCGCCCAGCAGCGCGAACTGCGGTGTGACCGGTTGCGCTGGATTGATGAACTGCGGCAAGAACGCGGTAAATATGAGAATTGCCTTTGGGTTGCCGGCGGCCACCAGAAACTCTTGTCGGGCCAGAGACAGCAAGCCGACGCGGGGCGCGGCCGCCTCGACTTGCGGACTTAGGTTGGCACGCCAAAGCTGGACGGCCAGATAGAACAGGTAGGCAGCGCCGCCGATCTTGATGCCGTAGAAAATAAGTTCTGACGCGTGGAGCACGGCGGCCAGACCAGCCGTAGTCAGCGTGAGCATGCCGACAAACGCCAGCAAGCGGCCCAGCCCTGCGGCGCACGATTGGCGAAAACCATAGCGGGTGGCGTTACTCAGCGAGAGCAAATTGTTGGGGCCCGGCGCCATGTTGAGCGCGAAGCAGGCCGGCACGAAGAGTGCGATGGTGGATATGTCCATGGGATTTTCGATAAGAGGGCAGTACCGCAATTATCCACCTTCAAAACCGGCGGCGGGGCCGCAGCAGTCGGCTCCAGCCCCGCCGCTGGCCGTGTCCCAGTTGGTGCGGATGTGCGCGCACGCGGTGCACCAATGAGGTGATTTTGTCGGTATGGAAAATCCGTGCTTTCGGGCCGCCATTCAGCGTGAATGGCGGTTGCCGGCCCAAAAATGCCATTTGAAGCGCGTTGTCTAAAGTCGGCCGGCCGGTGTCTTGGTGACCGACTCGCTTTGCTATCAAGTGCCTTTACACGCCCATGGCGGATCCATCACTGCGCGGATCATGCGCACCTTCTATTTTGCCATCTGCGTGGATGACGATAGCGCCGGCCTGGCCGCCGAGCGGGCTGTTGGACTCGATCGGGCTCATCTCGTGACCGCGTCGCGCAAGTTCGGCGAAAACATTGGCGCCGGCATCCCGCTCCAGCTTCAGGCTGTCCCGGCTGTCGGAGAAGGTTTGCCCGAGCAGGAAGCGCGGCCGGGCCAGCGCCTGGAGCGGATCGAGCTTGTAATCCAGCAGGCGCGTCAGAACCACGGCTAAAGTTTGCGGCTGACCGTCGGCACCCTGCGTACCGTACAGAATATGCGGTTTGCCATCCTTGAGCGCCATACCCGGATTGAGCGTGTAAAACGGACGCTTGCCGGGTTTCAGCACATTCGGGCTGTTTGGATCGAGGCTGAAAGCGGCGCCGCGGTTTTGCCAGAGAATGCCGGTATCGCCGACCACGACGCCGCTCCCCCAGTCGAAATAGACGCTTTGTAGAATGCTTACGCTGCGCCCTTCCGAATCGGTCGCGCCGATGTATACCGTGTCGCCCGTTTTAAATACGTGCGGCCATGGCATGGCGTGAGCCTTGTCGATGGCGGCCGCTTTTCGCGCGAGATGCTCTTTCGACAGCCATAGATTCACCGCTTGCTTGACGAAATCCGGATCGGCGATGCCTGGGCGATCCAGGAAAGCTTGTTTCACGGCTTCAACACAGAGGTGATAGTAATCAGCGCTGCCTTCGGGCACGTTTTTCAGGTCGAACTCGCGCAGCACGCCCATGATCTCCAGCGTGGAAATGCCTTGGGTCGGGGACGGCGGTGCCAGCAGCGTGACGCCGCGATAGTCCAGCATTGCCGGCGCTGCTTCTCTGGCCACGGTCTTTTTCAGGTCTGCTGCGGTCAATGGCGATCCGGCAGCTTGCAAACCCTTGGCGATTTGCGCCGCGAGTTCACCTTCGTAGAAGTCGCGTGGACCATTCTTCGCAATCAGCTTGAGGCTGCGCGCGAGGTCGGGCTGCAGGAAGATATCGCCAACCTGCCGCGCCTTCCCGTTCGGCATGAAGAGTTTGGCGAAACCGGGCCAATTGGCTACTTCAGTCTTGCGGAAGTCATGCCAGAAAACTTGGGAAGCGGTCGTCGGAAAGCCGTTTTCAGCGTAGCCAATCGCTGTATCGAGGAGCGAAGCAAAACTTTTTTTGCCGCCCCAGTTCTTTTTGGAAAATTCATGCGCCCGATTCCAGGTGTCGACGGTGCAAGCAGAAGTCACGGTGGAACCCGCGCCGCGCAACGGAATCTTGCCGCTGAATTCTGGCGTCTTCTCGGCTGCTTGCCCGATGCCCATCAGTGTCGTCTTGCGGCCATCCCGGTCAGCGACGATCCAGACGGCGTCGCCCCCGATTCCGCAGAAATGCGGGTAGGTGACGGCAATCACGGAACCCATCGCAATCGTTGCCTCGATAGCGTTGCCGCCTTCACGCAATACTTTCAGACCGGCTTCGGTGGCAAGCGTATGGGGGCTGGTCACCATGCCTTTGCTTGACGTGGCAAGCGTGGTCTGCTGGGCGAAAGCAAAAGGCGTTTGGCCCAATGCCAGGACGCCTGTGGTGGCCGCTATTTTTGCCAAAAAATCGCGTCTTGCAGCCGAGTCGGGTGATTGGCTAGTGTACTTTGTCATGTTCAGCTTTCAAAAGGGGTGTGCTGTGGCCGTGCTGTAAATCGGTGGTTAAAACTCTTCCCAATCGTCGCTCGCAGCCGTCTTGGTCGGTGCAACTGGTTTGCCTTTTAAAGTGGAGTTGGAGATGATCCTGGCCGGCTGCATCCGCAAAGCGGGACGTGCGGTATCGATCCTGCCGCGCGCAGCAGGCGTAGTAATTGCAACACCAATTGCAACACCATTAGGCGCGCTATCACTATCAAGCTTGAAGATGCTGACGACGTGCGACAGATTGCCGGCTTGGTCTTGCAAGGATTGGGCTGCTGCGGCCGCCTGCTCCACCAGCGCTGCATTTTGCTGGGTAACCTGATCCATCTGATTGATGGCTTGATTGACCTGCTCGATGCCCGAGGTCTGTTCCTGGCTGGCGACCGTGATTTCGCCCATGATGTCGGTCACGCGCTTGACGCTCTCGACAATCTCATCCATGGTGGCGCCGGCCTGATCTACCAGTTTGGTGCCGACGGCGACTTTTTCGACCGAATCGGCGATCAGTCCATTGATCTCTTTGGCCGCACCTGCGGCGCGTTGTGCAAGGTTGCGCACTTCGGCCGCGACTACCGCGAAACCTCGGCCCTGCTCACCGGCGCGGGCTGCTTCCACTGCGGCGTTCAACGCCAGGATATTGGTCTGGAATGCGATGCCGTCGATTACGCTGATGATGTCGACTATCTTCTTGGAAGATACATGGATCGAAGCCATGGTCTCGATCACCTGCGACACCACCGAACCGCCCTTGACGGCAACGTCCGATGCGGACCCCGCCAATTGGTTAGCCTGGCGCGCGTTGTCGGAGTTCTTCTTGACGGTGCTGGTCAACTCTTCCATGGATGCAGCGGTTTCCTCCAGGCTGCTTGCTTGCTGCTCGGTACGCGATGAAAGATCGAGATTGCCGGCGGCGATTTGCATGGAAGCAGTGGCGATTGTGTCCGTTCCCTGCCGCACCTTTGTTACGGTTTCAAACAAATTATCATTCATCTTCTTCAGCGCATCCAGCAGTTGGCTGACCTCGTCCTTGCCGACCACGCGCACCTGCGAGGTGAGATCGCCTTCAGCGACCGCCTGCGCAATCGATACGGCATTGCGTAGCGGATGCGTAATACTGCGGGTCAATATCCAGGCGCATGCCGCGCCGATTGCCGTCGCGATCGCGCCGATCAGGTACAGCAGTATCTGCAGTTTTCTTCCCGTAACCACGGTATTGGCCATCACGGCGGTAGCCGCCCCCTGCTGGATGGCGACTAGCTGGTTGATTTCCACCAACGCTTTCTGACTCAGCGGTTCGATCGAAGAGGCAATCACTTTCCCAGCACTTTCGGGATCGAATATGAGTGCAAGGCCGGTGACCTGAAGGAAAGGATCGACCATTTCCTTGTCCAGTTTCTCGATATTCAACAGTATTTTTTTCTCGCCTTCGGTCAGTCCTATTGCGACTAACTTATCGTGCGCGCTGGCGTAGCGCTTACTCTGCGCCTTGACCTTTTCTCCTTCTTTTTGCGTAGCGCTAACCTCAGACTGCAGAGCAGTGTTGCGCATTGCGATGGCGCCTTCGAGCAGCGCGTTTTCCATTTCGGTTGCCAACATCGTTTTCGCATTGGCGGTTTCAAGCTGGTGCATCAATTTATTCGTGCTGCTGGCATTAATCATGTTGCCGGCCACGACAACGAAAATCAGCATTGCCAATATGACCGAGAAGCCGACAGTCAGTCTTACGCCAATACGTAAGTTACGCAAATTCATATTCAAACCTTAATCATTTTTTTGTATTGCACATTAATTTTTTGATACTTTATTGCGCATCCCGCGGGGCAAAAAGAAAAGAGCCCGCAGGCCCTCTTTTTCGGGAATCGATTGATTATTTGACGTATGCGCCAGATCCGACCATGACGTCGCCGACCATTTCGGAGTAGCCGGTTTTCGCTTCAATCGCCTTGGTTTGCGGATTCAGGAATTTGAAATGGCTCTTGCCGCCGCCTTTCTGTGCGGCGTCCAGCAAAGCCTGGGTGGAATAGAGGCCAGTGACATCTTTCAGCTCATACAGATTCTTGCCGATCAAGCGCTGGTTGCCGCCGTGCGCAAGGGTATTTCCCTTCTTGTCGAACACGAAAATGTAAAGATCGCGATCATGGAATTGTCCTTTTGGGCTGCTGAATTCGGCGTACGCTTTTTCATTACCGTTTGCCTTGATGTAAGCCTTTGCTTTTTGTACCAGCACAATGGCTTCGTCAATCGTGCCGCGCTCGGCTGCAAAAGATGCAGCATTCAGACTGAGTGCGCACAGCGCAAAAACGGTTGTTTTGAGTAATTTATTCATGTGATTTTCTTTAACATTCGTTGGTAATTGATAAATTGATGTATCTGTCGACTTGCCTTGGCGCCGTCCTCCGCCATCGCTGTAAAAGCCGTTTTTATTAAAGCTTCAATTCGGTCAAACAGGAGTCAACGCCGATTTTTCGGCCTGTGGCCGTTCGATGCTTCTGCGGGATGCAAACCGGCCGCCATCAGGATGAAAGGGCAATTACATCCAACACAAGTCCCCTCGCGACATCAGGGTAGGGCGTCAGTACGGTGCCCGAAAACCTGATCGTGCAAGCATCAGGAACCGTTTAAAAGACGGCATTATAGCCGTATGGCAACATTTTGATGTCAAGGCGTCGGTTGTGGCCGGTTTGGCACTTGGTATGCCCAAGACCGGCGCCTTAGTTCTCGTCAGCGCGCATCGAAGGCATAGCTGATGGCGCGCGCTGTGTATGGTTGTTCCAGTGGCATCTTTCGTCTTTCTGCCGGATAGCCGGGACCCACTGGCGCAGGGCTACCTCGATCTCTGATTCGATCGGGTTCTGGTGTTGTATTTCCGGCATGCGCACAGGCTTTGTTGCGCTCTTTTAAAGCTGTTGAGGGTGCGCTTTAATACAGTCGATTCCAGGACTTGGCGCGCACGTGCGAAGCGATAATGCACTGTGTTGGTTGTGTCCAAGCCGCATTCCGGAGCACCTGTATAGTAGTCACCTTAGTGACAAAAATCCTTCTAATGGAAAATATTCTCCTCATAGTTGTTGCATTACTTCTGGTCGCGCTCAATGGTGTTTTTGTGGCGGCGGAATTCAGCCTGGTCAAACTGCGGCAGACGCGCATTCGCGCCATCGCCAAAAAGAATGGATTGCCTGGACAGATTCTCGCCAAAGTGCACACCCAGCTCGATGCTTATCTGTCTGCTTGCCAGCTCGGCATTACGCTGGCGTCGCTCGGTTTGGGCTGGATCGGCGAGCCTGCGTTTGCGAGCTTGCTGAAGCCTTTGTTCGGTTTGGCAGGTGTCACCTCACCGGAAGTCATTCACAGCATCTCGTTTGCGTTCGCTTTCTTCGTGATCTCATTTTTGCATATCGTGGTCGGCGAATTGGTGCCGAAATCGATGGCGATTCGCAGCCCCGACAAGATCGGTTTGTGGAGTGCGCTGCCGCTGTATGGTTTTTACTGGCTGATGTACCCGGCAATTTGGGTCCTCAATGCCAGCGCCAACTGGGTGCTGCGGATGGCCGGCCTGGGCAATGCCAGCGCGCATGATGCGCACTATTCCAAGGAGGAGCTCAAGCTGATCTTGCGCTCCAGCCACCCGGCCGGAAAATTCAGTCACGACGAATGGAATGTGCTGGCGCAAACGCTCGATTTCAGCGAGCTCAAAGTGTCGGACCTGATGCGCCCGATTCATGAAGTCGCCGCGCTGGAGCAGTCCAAATCGTTGCAGGAAAATATGCAAACGGTGGCGCGCAACCGCTTCAGCCGTTATCCCTATTTCGACGGCGCACGCGTGCTGGGCATGATCCATTTGAAGGATTTGTTTCTGGCGCAGCAGGAGGGCGATTCGATCGACAATTGGCGCGACTATCTGCGCCCGGTGCAACAGGTGCCACCGCACATGCCGGCGCTTGAGCTGTTCCGCCGCTTCCGCACCGGCGCTCCGCACTTTGTCATCGTCGGTGAAAAAGGCGGTAATCCGCAGGGCTTTCTGACACTGGACAATCTGCTGGGTGCTCTGGTGGGCAATATCCGCGACGAATTCAGGCAAACCGAAAACGACTGGACCCGGCTCGAAGACGGCACCCTGGTCGGCAAGGGCAGCCTGTCGATTTTTACGCTGGAGCGCATCCTGGGCATCGATATCGAGAATGAAGACTTCGATCTGGAAGGCGCCGATTCGGTGGGCGGCCTGATCATGGTGAAGCTGGGCGACATTCCGAAAGAAGGCCAAAAAATCGTCTTCGAACAGTTCGAGATTGTGGTCCAGAAGATGAACGGCACCCGTATCGCGCTGGTGCGCGTCTATCCATCCGATACGACTGCACAGTAGTAACACCGCTCTCGATCTTGACTGACTACGAGTCACACAGAGCCAGGCAATCCGGGCCGTGCCGGATGGCAACCTGAAGTCGATGCAGAAATCTGCCGCAGCGGACGCTGCGGCAGATTTTTTATACTATTAATAGTATTTTTTATGTGCGCATAATATATATGCTGAAAATATACTATTTTTTCATATACCCCCTTGTTTTTTACATTATTGCAAAGTGTGCGGCGCGCCGTTGCACGCGCTGGCCGCCAGCCATCCGTGCGCCGCAGGTGCCGGTGCAGCGGATTATGCCGCACAACCATCTCGGGCCAATCAAGCCGCAGTGCAACATTCCATTTATAATGGCGCTTTCCGCAATCCTTGTTGACAAACGCAAACGTGCCATCAGACGCCTCCCCCTTGGTCTCAATAGACAACCTCAGTTTTGCATATGGCGAGCGCCATATCCTGAACGGCCTGAACATGCGCTTTCCGCGCGGCAAGGTGGTGGCCGTGATGGGTGGTTCCGGCTCCGGCAAGACTACGGTGCTGCGTTTGATCGGCGGCCAGATCCGGGCTCAGTCCGGCTCGGTGCAGGTGGACGGGCAGCCGGTGCAAGCGCTCGATGCCAAGGGGTTGTATGCGCTGCGGCGCAAGATGGGGATGCTGTTTCAGCATGGCGCGCTATTTACCGATTTGACCGCGTTCGAAAATGTCGCCTTCCCGCTGCGCGAACATACCGATCTCGGTGAAGCGATGATCCGCGATCTGGTGCTGATGAAGCTGCACGCGGTGGGACTACGCAATGCGGCGCAAATGAAGCCGGCCGAGATTTCCGGCGGCATGGCGCGGCGGGTCGCGGTGGCGCGCGCGATTGCGCTGGACCCGCAACTGATCATGTATGACGAGCCGTTCGCCGGGCTGGACCCGATTTCGATGGGCGTGATCGCGAACCTGATCCGGCGTCTGAACGATGCGCTCGGCTCGACCTCGATCCTGGTTTCGCACGATGTGCATGAATCGTTTGCGATTGCCGATTACATCTATTTTCTGTCGCAAGGGAAAATCGTCGCCGAAGGCACTCCGGCCGAGTTGCAGGCGTCCAGTGACCCATATGTGGAACAGTTCATCAATGCCCGGGCCGATGGTCCGGTGCCGTTCCATTATCCCGGCCGCACGCTGGCGGCGGATCTGGGACTGGAGGCGCGCTCATGATGCTGCGTTGGTTGGCGGCGCTGGGCGCAGTCACGCGTACCTTGCTGGCCGATCTGGGCTATACCGCGACGGCGTTCCTGGCGATTTTGCGGGCATCAAGCGGTCTCTGGCGGCGGCCGCGCCTAATAACTGACCAGATCCACTTCATCGGTAATTATTCGCTGGTGATTATTTCGGTGTCGGGCCTGTTTGTCGGTTTCGTGCTGGGTTTGCAAGGCTATTACACGCTCAATAGCTATGGTTCCGAGCAATCGCTGGGCCTGCTGGTGGCGCTGTCCTTAACGCGCGAACTGGGGCCGGTCGTGACCGCGCTGCTGTTTGCCGGCCGCGCTGGTACTTCGCTGACCGCGGAAATCGGCTTGATGAAGGCCGGCGAGCAATTGTCGGCGATGGAGATGATGGCAATCGATCCGATGCAGCGCGTGATTGCGCCGCGCTTCTGGGCCGGCATTATCGCGATGCCGATCCTGGCGGCGTTGTTCAGCGCGCTGGGTGTATTGGGAGGATATTTTGTTGGCGTACCCTTGATCGGCGTCGATGAAGGCGCATTTTGGTCGCAAATGCAGGCTGGAGTGGATGTCTGGAACGATATCGCCAACGGCGTGCTGAAAAGCGTGGTGTTCGGAATTGCCGCGACCTTCGTTGCGCTGTATCAAGGCTATGAAGCGCAGCCGACGCCGGAAGGCGTGGCGCGCGCCACCACCCGCACGGTAGTGGTATCGTCCTTGCTGGTGTTATGGCTCGATTTCGTGATGACGGCGCTGATGTTCAACAAGTAGACGCACAGTCCTGATGGTGTAGATATACCTATTAAGGTATTTTTAATATCGCTTTATTTATATGCGGTACTCACTGTATTTTTTAATATACCCCCATCATTTTTGGGTTAAACGGCGGAAGAAGGCAGTATTTCATGCAGCGAAAATCATTCGATATCTGGGTTGGCCTGTTCGTATTGCTGGGTGCGGCGGCGCTGATGTTCCTGTCTCTGAAGGTGGGCAATATGAGTAGCGCGCTTTCCTTTGATAAAACCTATCCGGTCGTGACCCGCTTCGACAACATCGGCGGCCTGAAGCCGCGCGCGCCGGTCAAAAGCGCCGGCGTAGTGGTCGGGCGGGTAGGCACAATCCGCTTCGACGACAAGACTTACCAGGCGCAAGTGACGCTGGATCTGGAACAGCGCTATCAGTTTCCGAAGGATACCTCGGCCAAAATCCTGACCTCCGGCCTGCTGGGCGAGCAATATATCGGGCTGGAAGCGGGCGGCGATACAAATAACCTGGCAGCCGGCGACAGAATCGTCATGACACAATCCGCGGTGGTGCTGGAAAACCTGATCAGTCAGTTCCTGTTCAGCAAGGTGGCAGACGGAAAAGAGGGCGATAAATGAAAATAACACATCGAAAAACGGTGCTCGGCGTAGTACTGGGATTGACACTGGCAATGTCCGGCTGCGCCACCGGCAGTCATCCCCAGGACCCGCTTGAAAGCTATAACCGGGCCATGTTCGGCTTCAACGACAAGCTCGATCAGGTGGTTTTGAAGCCAGTGGCGACTGTGTATCGGGATGTGCTGCCATCGTTTGTGCAGACCGGGGTCGGCAACTTCTTTGGCAATATCGGCGACGTATGGACTGCAGTCAATAATTTGCTGCAAGGCAAGCTGGAAAATGGCATGACCGACATCATGCGCGTTGCGCTCAACAGCACGATGGGATTCCTGGGCGTGCTCGACATCGGTTCCGAAGCGGGCCTGGCCAAGCACAAGGAAGACTTTGGCCAGACTCTGGGCGTCTGGGGCATGAAGTCGGGGCCGTACGTGGTGTTGCCGGTGTTCGGCGCTTCCACAGCGCGCGACACGGCAGCGTTCCCGGTCGATTTTTCGGCCGACCTGTGGAGTTACAAGGACCCGGTCAATGTGCGCAATATCGGTACCGGCGTGCGGCTGGTCGATCAGCGTGCAGCACTGCTGGGGGCCTCGTCCCTGATCGAAGATGCCGCGCTGGATAAATATGCATTTACCCGCGACGCCTATCTGCAGCGGCGTGAAAGCCTGGTGCAGGATGGCCGCAGCAAAGATGATGACGGCTATTAACCTTATCGGATGCGGCGGCCTTGCCGCCGTCCGAGGGAACCCGGCCCTATTTCTATAGTCGAATTATTGCAATTACAGCATGCCTGCTGTTCTAACTAATTTTTAAAAATATGAAAATCCTGAATAAATTTATTGTTGCCGTGTTCGCCCTTGTTACGCTGGCATTTACGGTTACCGCCCAGGCGGCGGAAGAGGCGCCCGATGCGCTGGTTAAGCGCATCAGCCAGGAAGTGCTGGAGATCGCCAAAACCGACCGTGAAATCCGGGGCGGTAACCAGAAACGGGTGTTGGAACTGGTCGAAGCCAAAATCCTGCCATACGTCGATTTTGAGCGCATGACCGCGCTGGCAGTGGGCCGTAACTGGCGCGAAGCCACGCCGGAGCAGAAAAAACAGTTGACCGCTGAATTTCTCAACCTGCTGGTCTATACCTATTCGGGGGCAATTTCACAAGTCAAGGATCAAAAGCTTGACTTCAAACCTTTTCGTGCCGCCGCCACCGACACCGATGTGCTAGTGCGCTCGCAAGTGGTGCAAACGCGCGGCGAACCGATCCAGCTGAACTATCGCCTGCAGAAAACGGCCGCCGGCTGGAAAATTTATGACATCAATGTGCTGGGCGCCTGGCTGGTGCAAACTTACAAGGGCAGTTTTTCAGCCGAAATCAGCAAGTCCGGCATCGATGGCTTGATCAAGGTGTTGTCCGAGAAGAACAAGCGGCTGGCAGAAGACGCCGCGAAAACAGCAAAATCTTCCTGATGCCGGCAACCCTGCCGCTGTTCCGGCCCGCTCAATCGCTGACCTTTAATAACGCTACTGCCGTGCTGGAGCAGGGCTTGCAGGCGCTGGCGCAGCAACAGTCGGTAATCGACATGGCCGCGATAACGACGGTCGATTCGTCGGCCGTTGCCGTGCTGCTGGCTTGGCAGCGCGCCGCCAAAGCGCGCAAGCTGGCGCTCACATTTGAAAATTTGCCGGCCAATCTGCACAGTCTGATTGCGTTGTATGACGTCGATGATTTGTTGCCGGCTGGCGTCGGCGAGCACCCACTCCATCGCTGATCTTCAGGCTGGCGCCATTGCCGTTGCCTGTCTTGAACGCCTGAAATTTCCCAAAGCTCCTATAATCAACAGCTTTGCCGTCAAGGATTGATAATAATCCCGAGGCATTCCGACTCATTTTTTTGTGTAAAGTGCCTATCGCGCCACTATGGCTGCCATTCAGATAACCCAAGTCGAAAAACGCTACAAATCGCTGCAGGCGCTGGGCGGCGTTTCGCTATCGATCGAGGAAGGCGAGTTTTTTGGTCTGCTCGGCCCCAATGGCGCCGGCAAAACTACGCTGATTTCGATCATTGCCGGTCTGACCCGACTTGACGCCGGTCGCGTCACCGTGCAGGGCTTTGACGTTGCCACCGATTTCCGCGCTGCGCGCCAGCAACTGGGCGTAGTGCCGCAGGAACTGGTGTTCGATCCGTTTTTTAGCGTGCGCGAAACCTTGCGCCTGCAATCCGGCTATTTCGGACTAAAGAATAACGACAAATGGATCGACGAGGTGATGGATAATCTCGACCTGACCGACAAGGCCGATGTCAACATGCGCGCGCTTTCGGGCGGCATGAAGCGGCGCGTGTTGGTGGCGCAGGCACTGGTGCATAAGCCGCCGGTGATCGTGCTGGACGAACCGACTGCGGGCGTCGATGTCGAGTTGCGCCAGACCCTGTGGAAATTCATCGAGCGCCTGAACCGCGAAGGCCACACCGTGGTGCTGACCACCCATTATCTGGAAGAAGCGCAGGCGCTGTGCAACCGGATTGCGATGCTCAAGAACGGCAAGGTGGTAGCGCTCGACACCACGGATGCGCTGATCAAGCGTATTTCGGGTTCGCTGCTGCTATTGCATTTGCGCAATGGCGTGTTGCCGCCGGCGTTGCGGCCGTTGCTGGTGGAATCGAAAGAATCGCATTCCAGCAATGTCTACCCGTTGCGGGTCAATGACTACGCCGAAGTCGAGCCGATTCTGGCTGTGTTGCGCGAAAGCGGCGCGGTGATCGAAGCGATGCAATTGCAACAGGCCGATCTGGAAGACGTGTTTTTGCAAATCATGGATGGAGAACTGTTGCGATGAGCCCATTCTCCATGCCGAAAGGCTTTCAAACCCTGTTTTACAAGGAAGTGCTGCGTTTCTGGAAGGTTGCTTCCCAGACGGTGGCGGCGCCGGTCATCACGTCCCTGCTATACCTGCTGATTTTCGGACATGTGCTGGAAAACCATGTGCAGGTCTATCCGGGTGTGGGCTATACCGCGTTCCTGGTGCCGGGTCTGGTGATGATGAGCGTGCTGCAGAATGCGTTTGCGAATGCATCGTCTTCGCTGATCCAGTCGAAGATCACCGGCAACCTGGTGTTCGTGCTGCTGGCGCCGTTGTCGCACTGGGAGCTGTTTTCCGGTTATGTGCTGGCTTCAGTGGTGCGCGGGCTGGTGGTGGGCGCCGGGGTTTTCATCATCACCGCCTTATTTACCGAAGTGCGCTTCATGGCGCCGTGGTGGATCGTGATTTTTGCGGTGCTGGGTTCATTCATGCTGGGCACGATGGGCTTGATTGCCGGCATCTGGGCGGAAAAATTCGATCAGCTGGCCGCCTTTCAGAATTTTTTGATCATGCCGGCCACCTTTTTGTCGGGAGTGTTTTATTCGATCCATTCGCTGCCGCCTTTTTGGCAGATGGTCTCGCATTTCAATCCATTTTTTTATATGATTGACGGCTTCCGCTATGGATTCTTCGGTCAGTCTGACGTCGATCCGCTGCTCAGTTTCGCGATTGTGGCCGGATTTTCCATCATCCTGGCTGTTTTTGCGGTCCAGATGTTGAAGCACGGCTACAAGTTGCGCCACTAATTGCATTGAAATCAAATAATATCCATTAGCCTCTATCAGCCCTTATTGGCTGCTTACCAGGAAAGATAAAATCGTGTCGACTACACCAGAACTGATTAAAACCTATATCGCCGCGGGGCTGGCCTGCAGCCACCTCGAAGTTGAAGGTGACGGCCAGCATTTCAGCGCGCTCATCGTCTCGGAGGCGTTTGCCGGCAAGCGCCCGATCGCGCGGCACCAGATCGTCTATGCGGCGCTGGGCGAGCGCATGCGCGAAGAAATCCATGCGCTGTCGATGAAAACCCTGACTCCGGAAGAATTCGCCCAGCATGGATAAACTGCGCATCACTGGCGGCCGCCGGCTGTCCGGCGAAATCACCATCTCCGGCGCCAAGAACGCCGCCCTGCCTATTCTGTGCGCCGGTTTGCTGACGGCCGAGCCGGTCGTGCTATCGAACTTGCCGCAGTTGCAGGATGTCTCGACCATGTTGCGCCTGCTGCGCCAGATCGGCTTGCAGATTTCCCAGGAGGGCGAACACTGCACCCTGCAAGGCAATGCAATTGACAAGCTGGAGGCGCCTTACGAGCTGGTCAAGACCATGCGCGCTTCGATTCTGGTGCTGGGTCCGTTGCTGGCGCGTTTCGGCGAAGCCAAGGTATCGCTGCCGGGCGGTTGCGCGATTGGTTCGCGTCCGGTCGAGCAGCACATCAAGGGCTTGCAGGCGATGGGTGCGGAAATCACGATTGAGGCCGGTTACATTCACGCCAAAGCCAAGCGGCTCAAGGGTGCGCGCATCGTGACCGACATGATCACCGTCACCGGCACCGAAAACCTACTGATGGCAGCCACTTTGGCCGATGGCGAAACGGTGCTGGAAAATGCCGCACGCGAACCGGAAATCACCGATTTGGCCAACCTGCTGGTTGCCATGGGCGCCAGGATCGATGGCATCGGCTCCGACCGGCTGCTGATTCAGGGCGTGTCAGCGCTGCACGGCGCCGCGCATACGATCATCGCCGACCGCATCGAAACCGGCACTTTCCTGTGCGCAGTAGCAGCCGTGGGCGGCGACGTGACGCTGCGAAACACCCGCAGCGACATTCTTGATGCAGTACTCGACAAATTGCGCGAAGCCGGTGTGATCCTGACCTCGGGCAGCGATTGGGTGCGGGTGCAGATGGCGTCGCGCCCGAAGGCGGTGAGTTTTCGCACCACCGAATATCCGGGCTTCCCGACTGACATGCAAGCCCAGTTCATGGCGCTCAATGCCATCGCCAGCGGCGCCAGCCACGTCACGGAAACGATTTTCGAAAATCGTTTCATGCATGTGCAAGAGCTTAAACGGCTCGGTGCGAAGATCGATACCGAAGGCCATACCGCGATTGTGCATGGGGTCGAGCAACTGATCGGCGCGCCAGTGATGGCGACCGACTTGCGCGCCTCGGCTTCGCTGGTAATCGCCGGGCTGGCAGCGCAGGGCGAAACCCTGATCGAGCGCATCTATCATCTGGATCGCGGTTACGACCGGATGGAAGTCAAACTGTCGGCGGTGGGCGCCGACATCAAACGAGTGTAATAATGCAAAATATGCAACAACTGACGCTGGCCTTGTCCAAAGGCCGCATTTTCGACGAAACGCTGCCGTTGCTGGAAGCCGCCGGCATCACCGTGACCGAAAATCCGGAAACCTCGCGCAAGCTGATTCTGGCTACCACCAATCCAAACTTGCGCGTCATCATCGTGCGGGCGTCGGACGTGCCGACCTATGTCCAGTACGGCGCTGCCGATTTCGGCGTGGCCGGCAAGGATGTGCTGATCGAGCATGGCGGCGAAGGGCTGTATCAGCCGATCGACCTGAACATAGCCCATTGCCGGATGTCGGTGGCGGTGCAGGCCGGCTTCGATTACGCCAGCGCGGTGCGGCAAGGCGCGCGGCTGCGCGTGGCGAGCAAATACGTGCAGATCGCCCGCGAACATTTCGCTGCCAAGGGTGTGCATGTCGACATGATCAAGCTGTACGGTTCGATGGAACTGGCGCCGCTGATCGGACTATCGGACGCGATTGTCGATTTGGTCAGCACCGGCAACACGCTGCGCGCCAATAATCTGGTTGAAGTCGAACACATCATGGAAATTTCATCGCGGCTGGTGGTCAACCAGGCGGCACTGAAAATGAAGCGGGAAGCGCTGCAGCCGATTCTGGATGCATTTGAAGCGGCTTCGCTTAAAATGGCGTGAGCGCTGTTGGCAGCATGAGAAAGTAACATACTGCGTTTGGTATGTTTTAGTACCGCAATGTATATATGCGGAAATTGCGCTGTTTTTAGGCATACTCCTGCATAAATTATTTTATGGCAGCGATAATCGAGAAGACGCAAGGCAAACCATGGCGATCAAAATCCGACGACTAGACAGTTCCAGCGCCGACTTCAAGGCGCACTTAAGCGCGGTGCTGGCGTTCGACGCCAGCGCAGACGCAGCGATCGAGCACGCGGTCGCCGCCATACTGGCTGACGTCAAACTGCGCGGCGACGCCGCCGTGCTGGAATACACGCAGCGCTTCGACCGGCTGAATGTTGCCAGCGCTGACAGCATGGCTGCGCTGGAAATTGCGCCGGCCGAGTTGCAGGCTGCGCTGGACGGCCTCGCGCCGGAACGCCGCAGCGCTTTGCAGACTGCCGCTGACCGGGTGCGCGCCTATCATCTGCGCCAAAAACAGGAAATCGGCTCCGACGGTTTCAGCTACACCGAGCCTGACGGCACCGTGCTGGGGCAAAAAGTCACGCCGCTGGACCGAGTCGGCATTTATGTGCCGGGCGGCAAGGCGGCCTATCCATCGTCGGTACTGATGAACGCGATTCCGGCCAAGGTTGCCGGCGTGCAGGAAATCATCATGGTGGTGCCCACTCCGGACGGCGTAAAAAATCCGCTGGTGCTGGCGGCGGCGGCAATCGCTGGCGTCGACCGCGTATTCACCATCGGCGGCGCGCAAGCGGTCGCCGCGCTGGCGTATGGCACCGCAACCATTCCGCAAGTCGACAAGATCGTCGGCCCCGGCAACGCGTATGTGGCGGCGGCCAAGCGCCGCGTGTTCGGCACGGTCGGCATCGACATGATCGCCGGCCCGTCGGAAATTTTGATCATGTGCGACGGCAGCACCGATCCCGACTGGATCGCAATGGACCTTTTTTCGCAAGCCGAGCATGATGAACTGGCGCAATCGATCCTACTTTGCCCGGACGCTGCTTATCTCGATCAGGTGGAAGCCAGCATTAACAAATTTCTGGATCAGATGCCACGCAAGGACGTAATTTCCACTTCGCTGACCCAGCGCGGCGCGATGGTCAAGGTGCGCGACATGGATCAGGCATGTGAAATTGCCAACATGATCGCCGCCGAACATCTGGAAATTTCTACCGAAAACCCGCAGCAATGGGCCGACAAAGTGCGCCATGCCGGCGCGATGTTTCTCGGACGGTTCACGTCGGAAGCGCTGGGCGACTACTGCGCCGGACCGAACCACGTACTGCCGACTTCGCGCACTGCGCGCTTTTCGTCGCCGCTGGGCGTGTACGACTTCCAGAAGCGCTCCAGCATGATCGAGGCATCCGAAGCCGGGGCGCAAACGCTGGGCCGGATCGCAGCCGAACTGGCGTATGGCGAAGGTCTGCAGGCGCACGCCCGCAGCGCGGAATATCGGCTGCAATGAATTGCTCAGAACTGCTTTCGCATAAGCCCTTGTCAATCCACTCTCTCTGGAGTTTTATTGGGGGTATACGCATAAAAAGTGTATTTCCCGTATATATTCAGTGTGTATTTAAAAATACAAGTTTCAGTATGTTGTTCTTGCGAGGACTGTTGCAGTGAATCCGTGGCGCAATAAGGTGTATTGTGAAGACGCGCTGACAGGATTGGCGCGGATTCCGGACGGTTCGATCGACCTGATAGTGGCCGATCCGCCGTATGGCTTAGGCAAGGATTATGGCAACGATTCCGACAAGCTCGACGCCGCCGGTTATCTGGCCTGGAGCACGCAATGGATCGATGCGGCGTTGCCCAAGTTGAAGGCCAACGGCAGCTTGTATCTGTTTTTGACTTGGCGCAATGCGCCGGAAATTTTCGTGATGCTGAAACAGCGCATGACGATGGTCAATGAAATCATCTGGGATCGCCGGGTACCGTCAATGGGCGGCAGCACCCGCAGTTTTACTTCAGTGCATGACACCATCGGTTTTTTCGTGATGCAAAAAGGCTATTACTTCGATCTGGATGCAATTCGCATTCCGTATGACGCCGAAACCAAGAAAGCCCGTTCGCGCTCGATTTTCGTCGGTGCCAAGTGGCTGGAATTGGGTTACAACCCGAAGGATTTATGGAGCGTGTCGCGCTTGCATCGCGAGCATCCGGAACGGTCCGACCATCCGACCCAGAAGCCGCTGGAAATCGTCGAACGCATCATCAGGGCGTCTTGCCCGCCTGACGGCGTGGTGCTCGATCCTTTCATGGGCAGCGGCACCACCGCAGTAGCGGCGCGACGCTGCGGCCGGAATTTCGCCGGTTTTGAGTTGAATCCGGAGTATTGCGCGATAATCGAAAAGCGTCTGGCCGCGCCAGAGTCGCGGTTAATACCCCAACGCAACCAGCCAATAGAGCCGGTGCGCGCCAAGCTCACTGACATTAAAAAAGGCCAAAAAGGTCGCAAAAAAGGCACACGCACAGTCGCCAGGCAAGCAGATTTTCCCTTTGATTCCTTTTATTCGGTGCAAGACGAACTTGCATTCGATAACCATTAATAGCCGCCTTCATGTCCCTCATCGAAAACATCATCCGTCCCGACATCCGTGCGTTATCGGCTTACCACGTCCCTGATTCCAGCGGTTTTGTGAAGCTCGATGCGATGGAAAACCCCTACACTTTGCCGCAGCCGCTACGCCAGGAACTGGCCCGGCGCCTGGCTGAGGTCGCGCTGAACCGTTATCCGGTGCCATCCTACGCCGCGCTGAAGGCCAAAATCTGCGCCCAGTTTGGCGTGCCGGCCGGTTTCGACGTGGTGCTGGGCAATGGTTCGGATGAACTGATTGCGATTATTTCTCTGGCCTGCGCCAAACCTGGCGCCAAGGTGCTGGCACCGATGCCCGGCTTCGTGATGTATGCAATATCGGCGCAATTTGCCGGGCTGGAATTCGTCGGCGTACCGTTAAAACCCGATTTCACGCTGGATAAAGACGCCATGCTGCGCGCCATCGCCGAACACAAACCGGCGATTGTCTATCTGGCGTATCCGAACAACCCAACCGGCACCCTATTCGACGCTGGCGACATGGAAGAGATTATTCGCGCCGTCGGCGACACCGGCATAGTGGTCTCGGATGAAGCCTATCAGCCGTTTGCGCCTTCGAGCTGGATGCCGCGGCTGGCGGAGTTCGATAATCTGGTGGTGATGCGCACCGTCTCCAAACTCGGCCTGGCCGGCATCAGGTTGGGCTACATGGCGGCCAGCCAAGCCTTGTTGCAGGAATTCGACAAGGTGCGCCCGCCCTACAATGTGAATGTGTTGAGTGAAGCTGCCGCGCAGTTCGTGCTGGATCATACCGATGTGCTGGAGGCGCAGGCGCAGATGGTGCGTGACGAGCGAGGCCGATTGGCCGACGCTTTGGCGGCGCTGCCGGAGATCGTGGTTTTTCCTTCGGCCGCGAACTTTTTGCTGATTCGGGTGCAATCCGAGTACATCGATGCGCAGAATGTGTTTGCCCGGCTGCTGGAGCGCAAGGTGTTAATCAAAAATGTCGGTAAAATGCATCCATTACTGAAAAACTGCCTGCGAGTGACTGTCGGCACGCCGGAAGAAAACAAGCAATTCCTCGATGCCCTGAAAGCATCGCTAGCAACGTAACTTTGGCAGCCCAATGAACATGTCCTCCCCGCGCATTGCAGAAGTCACTCGCAATACCAACGAAACGCAGATTCGCGTCGCCATCAATCTGGATGGCAGCGGCGCGCAGAAACTTGCTACCGGCGTGCCTTTCCTGGACCACATGCTGGACCAGATCGCTCGCCACGGCCTGATCGATCTCGATATCGAAGCCCACGGAGACTTGTACATCGACGCCCATCACACGGTGGAAGACGTTGGCATTACGCTCGGCCAGGCATTCGCCAAGGCCATCGGCGACAAGAAGGGCATTCGCCGTTACGGTCACGCCTATGTGCCGCTGGACGAAGCGCTGTCGCGGGTGGTGATCGATTTTTCGGGACGCCCCGGACTGGAGTTCCATGTGCCGTTTACCCGCGCGATGATCGGTGCTTTCGACGTCGATCTGGTGCACGAATTCTTCCAGGGTTTCGTCAACCATGCGCTGGTGTCGATGCATATCGATAACTTGCGCGGCGACAATGCGCATCACCAGTGCGAGACGGTATTCAAGGCTTTCGGGCGCGCATTGCGCATGGCAACCGAACTTGACGCACGCGCAGCAGGTACTATTCCATCGACCAAAGGCAGCCTGTAACCGCTTGCCGCCGAGTGCATTGATCCGGTTGGTACCTGAATTGTCGAACCTATAAAATATGAATAAAATCGTTGTGGTGGATTACGGCATGGGCAATTTGCGCTCGGTGGCGCAGGCCTTGCGCCATGTTGCTCCCGAAGCGGATGTGCGCATCTCGAGCGCAGTTGCCGATTTGCGCGCGGCCGACCGGATTGTCCTGCCTGGTCAGGGCGCAATGCCGGACTGCATGCGCTGTTTGCGCGAATCCGGTTTGCAAGAGGCGCTGCTGGAAGCGGCGCGCAGCAAGCCGCTGTTTGGCGTGTGCGTCGGCGAGCAAATGTTGTTTGATAGCAGCGAAGAGGGCGACACTCCCGGGCTCGGACTGTTGCCCGGCAAGGTGGTGCGTTTTCAATTGGAAGGCCAGTTGCAGGAAGATGGCTCGCGCTTCAAGGTGCCGCAGATGGGCTGGAATCGGGTCAGCCAGGCGCGGCCGCATGCGTTGTGGGACGGCATTGCCGACGACAGCTATTTTTATTTTGTGCACAGTTATTATGCCCAGCCTGCCGCAGCAACTGACACCGTCGGGCAGACCAATTATGGCGCTGCATTTGCCTGCGCTGTGGCGCGCGACAATATTTTCGCGACTCAGTTTCACCCGGAAAAAAGCGCCTCGGCCGGCTTGCGCCTGTATAAAAATTTCGTTAACTGGAAACCTTGATTCCAGTCATATGCCGCTGTCATCAATGTACATTATCCTCAACCCCTAACTATTCCCACTGCCCGCCATGCTGCTCATCCCTGCAATCGATCTTAAAGACGGCCAATGTGTACGCCTTAAACAAGGCGACATGGACCAAGCCACCATATTTTCCAAAGATCCAGCCGCAATGGCGCATCACTGGCTGTTGCAGGGCGCGCGCCGCCTGCATCTGGTGGACCTGAACGGCGCCTTCGCGGGCAAGCCGAAGAACGAATCCGCTGTGAAATCGATTTTGCAGATGGTGCGCGAGTTCGCGCTCGATAACGATATCGAGGAAATCCCAGTACAGCTGGGCGGCGGCATCCGCGATCTGGACACGATCGAACGTTATCTGGACAGCGGTTTGAGCTACATCATCATCGGCACCGCAGCAGTGAAAAACCCTGGCTTCCTGCATGACGCCTGCTGCGCATTCCCGGGCCAGATCATCGTCGGCCTGGACGCCAAGGATGGCAAAGTCGCCACCGATGGCTGGAGCAAGCTGTCTGGTCATGAAGTCATTGATCTGGCCAAGAAGTTCGAAGGTTATGGCGTAGAAGCCATCATCTATACCGATATCGGCCGCGACGGCATGATGGGCGGAGTCAACGTGGAAGCCACGGTGAAACTGGCGCAGGCGGTCAAGATTCCGGTCATCGCATCCGGCGGCGTACATGACATTTCTGACGTGGAAGCGTTGTGTGCAGTGCAGGACGAGGGCATCGAAGGCGTGATTTGCGGTCGCTCGATTTATGAAGGTTCACTCGATTTGCTGTCAGCCCAAACGCGCGCCGATGCGTTGAGTGCATAGCGATGGGGAATTAAATGACACTTGCCAAACGCATCATTCCCTGCCTGGATGTCACCGCCGGCCGCGTGGTCAAGGGCATCAATTTCCTTGAGTTGCGCGATGCTGGTGACCCAGTCGAGATTGCCCGCCGTTACGATGAACAGGGCGCAGACGAGATTACCTTTCTCGATATCACCGCATCAAGCGATGGGCGCGACCTGATTTTGCACATCATCGAGGCGGTCGCCTCGCAAGTGTTCATTCCGCTGACGGTTGGCGGCGGAGTGCGCGTGGTAGAAGATGTGCGGCGCTTGCTGAACGCCGGGGCCGACAAGGTCAGCATCAATACCTCGGCGGTGACCAACCCGCAACTGGTGTTCGATGCCGCGCAAAAATACGGTTCGCAATGCATCGTGGTGGCGATTGACGCGAAGCAGACCGCAACCGGCAAATGGGAAGTATTTACGCACGGCGGTCGCAACCCGACCGGCTTGGATGCAATCGCCTGGGCACAGAAAATGGAGAGCCTCGGTGCCGGTGAAATATTGCTTACCAGCATGGATCGCGACGGCACCAAGGTCGGCTTCGACCTCGGCCTGACGCGCGGCGTTTCAGACGCAGTGAACATCCCGGTAATTGCCTCCGGTGGCGTCGGCGGTCTGCAGGACTTGGCCGATGGCATCAAGGTCGGGCGTGCCGATGCGGTGCTGGCGGCCAGTATTTTTCATTATGGACAACACACTGTGCAGGAAGCAAAGCGCTTCATGGTGGAGCAGGGCATTCCAATGAGGCTAGCATGAACGCAAATTTCAAGTGGTTAAACAAGGTGCGCTGGGACGAGTACGGTCTGGTGCCGGTGATTGCACAGGAAGTGGGCAGCAATGACGTATTGATGTTCGCCTGGATGAATCGCGATGCGCTGACCCGGACGGTGCAACTGGGAGAAGCCGTATACTGGAGTCGCTCGCGCAAGAAACTCTGGCACAAGGGCGAAGAATCGGGGCATATCCAGAAAGTGCATGAAATCCGTCTGGATTGCGACGAGGATGTGGTGTTGCTAAAGGTCGAGCAGACTGATGGCATTGCCTGCCATACCGGGCGGCATTCCTGTTTCTTCCAGAAATTCGAAGGCGCTGCCACCGATGGTGTCTGGCAGGCAGTCGATCCGGTGTTGAAGAACCCTGAAAGCATTTATAAATGAGTGAAACACTAAATCGACTGGCTGCGGTCATCGAATCGCGCAAACTGGCCAATGGCGGCAATCCGGAGACGTCGTATGTGGCGCGTTTGTTTGCCAAGGGCGACGACGCTATCTTGAAAAAAATCGGCGAAGAGGCGACCGAAACCGTGATGGCGGCAAAAGATGCGCGCATCGACGGCGATGCTTCGAAAGTGCTGTATGAATGTGCCGACTTGTGGTTCCATTCGCTGGTCATGCTGGCGCAGTTCGGTTTGACGCCGCAACAGGTGCTGGATGAACTGGCGCGGCGCGAAGGTCTGTCCGGCATCGAAGAAAAAGCGGCGCGCAAGGATATCTTGCGCGACGCCGAAGAGTCGCACAAAAACTGAAATTTAAAAATTACGGAGTCATGTTGGATAATTGCATATTTTGCAAAATTGCGGCAAAAACCATCCCGGCCGAGATTGTTTATGAAGATGATGCGCTGCTGGCATTCAAGGACAACAATCCGGCCGCTCCGGTACACTTGCTGGTGATTCCAAAGCAGCATATCGACACGTTATCGGACTGCGGCAGCGAACACGCCGACCTGTTGGCGCGGATGCTGCTGCTGGTGCCAAAGCTGGCAAAAAAATCCGGCTGTGCGCTAACTAATGACGAAAATAATGGTCAAACAGGTGGTTACAAGACAATGATCAACACGGGTCCGGATGGCGGTCAAGAGGTGTACCATCTGCACCTGCATGTGATCGGTGGACCGAAACCATGGCGCGGCCGACGTTAGGAACGGCGCAGTTAAGTTGGTATGACCGTAAATTTTTTCGCGCCTTCGCGGCACGATGTGAGCGTATCAGGCACACTCTGGCGGTAATGATCCGTCTTGAAAGGAATAATCATGGGTTCGTTAAGTATTTGGCATTGGCTGATTGTCTTGGTCATTGTGATGCTGGTGTTCGGCACCAAGAAAATAGGTAGTATGGGTTCTGACTTGGGCAAGGCAGTCAAGGGTTTCAAGGATGGCGTCAAGGGTGAGGAAGAAAAATCCACAGCCCAGAACTTGCCGAAAACCAATGAAAAAAACACAATTGATGTTGAATCGAAAGAGAAAACGAAGGACTGAGCAGCACCTGTCAGTACGGCGCATGGCAGATGCCATGCGCCATACTTGGTGCTGTTTGCTGCCTGTCGTTAGAGTCTTATGATTGATTTAGGTCTTTCCAAACTGGCATTGATCGGGGTAGTTGCGCTGGTGGTGATCGGCCCTGAAAAATTGCCGAAAGTCGCGCGCATGGTGGGCTCATTACTGGGGCGCGCCCAGCGTTATATCAATGATGTGAAATCCGAGGTCAGTCGCGAGATGGAACTCGATGAGTTGCGCAAAATGCAGGAGGAAGTGCAGGAAGCGGCCAAGGACGTCGAGAGTTCAATCACGCGCAATATATCCGACACCGAGCGCGAACTCAAGACTGCTGTAGGTGGTTTTGACAACGATACGCCATACACGTTCGCTACCGCCCCGCACGAGCAGGTTGCCGCAAAAGCGAAAAGCTTTCGCAAGAAAAAATTGGCTCGTACATCGGCCATCCCCACTTGGTACAAGCAGCGTCATGGCGGCAAGTCGCATTTGCTGTCAGGCGCCGCGCGGGTCTCGAGGTATCGTCCGGGCAGTAAAACTTCCTACTCGTTTCACTAGCGCCCTAGCGCGGGCTGGCCATACGCTGGGGAATGTTTCAAACCAAAGCGGATGCTGGCAAGATGCTCGCTGCACTGCAGTACGCGCTATGATTTGAACTCGCAGGGGATCGGCCAGTTCCTGGTTCTGCAGTGCTTTTTCCAGGGTTAAGCTCCCATTCACTCTCTTAATTTATATGCCAGCAAGCCCTATGTCTGAAGAACCAAAAACAGGTATGGAAGACACCTTCATTTCACATCTGGTCGAGTTGCGCGACCGACTGGTGCGGGCTTCGATTGGCGTGCTGATCATCTGCGGCCTGTTGTTCCTGTGGCCCGGTCCGGCGCATATCTACGACTTCCTGGCACGCCCCATGATGGCTTCATTGCCGTCCGGTGCCAAGATGATCGCCACCGGGGTGATTTCCCCTTTCATGGTGCCAATGAAGGTCACTCTCCTGCTCGCATTCATCCTGGCCTTGCCTTGGGTGTTGTATCAGGTCTGGGCCTTTATCGCGCCTGGCCTATATTTGCATGAGAAGAAACTGGTCATCCCGCTGGTGGTGTCCTCGTCACTGTTGTTTTTGACGGGAATTGCATTTTGTTATTTTCTTGTATTCGGCCGGGTATTCAAATTCATTAACGAATTCGCGCCCGCTTCCATCACGGTGGCGCCTGATATAGAGAATTACCTGGATTTTGTGATGTCGATGTGCCTGGCTTTCGGCTTGACGTTCGAGGTGCCTATTGTGGTGATCGTACTGGTGCGGATGGGGGTGGTGACGCTGGAAAAATTGAAGTCGATTCGGCCTTACGTCATCGTCGGTTCTTTCGTGATCGCTGCCATCGTGACGCCGCCCGATGTAGTGAGCCAGTTTTCACTGGCAGTGCCGATGTGCCTGTTGTATGAACTGGGATTGCTGGTGGCCCCGATTTTTGCCAAGGCAACGCAAGCGCCGGCTAAAGAAGCGCCCGAAGCCTGAGTGTGTTTATATACTCATCCATGCGATGGCGGCTTCCACACTAAATCAAAGGGAAATTAGTATATACCCCTGTAATAATTCAGAAAGAACATAGCTATAGTTGCGGCACACCACGCAACCACGCCACCAGCGCATAGGCATCGCGGAAACCAGAAAGCAGAGTCGCGGTGGCCGCTTCCGGCGTGTTCCGGTTCAACTCAGCCTCCTTCCAGACGAAGAAATTCTTCAGCTTGATCTGCTCGATATGCGGCAGGTCCGCAGCGAATCCTTTGGGCGGGCGTGTCAATTTACCTTCTTCATAGAAGCCGCCGAATGCGGCTCGCAATTTCCTGTCCTTTAGAAGTTTGTCAAAGCCTTGTGTATCCACTGTGATTTGTGTGCGAATGGCGCGCAAACGATGTGATGGCGGCGCGTATTCGCCAGCACCAAACTGCAGTTGTCCGGCCGCATTGATCAGAAAATAATAGACCGGGCCGCCGCCCTCGCTTGGTTTCTTGCGCCCGCTAGGCAAGATCGAAGCGGAAAACGTGGTTTTGTAGGGTCTTTTATCCTTTGAGAAACGCATGTCGCGGTTGATTCGGAACAAGGCCTTTTTAGGATCGCAACCGGCGACGGGCGGATCAAAAACAGCAATCTCGGCAATCAGGCCGCTGACGAACGCCAGAAATTCTTCGCGCAGTATGTCGTAACGCGGCCGGTTCATTGCGAACCAGGCGCGGTTGTTGTTTTCACTTAATTCAGTGAGAAACTGAATCAGGTCACGGATGTGCATGGCAGAAATCGTGTGGCCTGGTGCGGGTGATGCTGAGGTATCGTCTGTATTTTCATTGTTCGCGCTGAATTTTCGGGCGCTTGCCAATTGTGACTTGCAATACAGATTTCTGGTTGCGGCGCGAAATGGTGAATTTTGCTTTATTGCCTGGAGTCAGTTGCGCGATCAGGTTGAGCATTTCCGTGATATCGGTGACAGGTTTGTCTTCAATCGCGACCAGTATGTCGCCCGGCTTGATCCCGGCTTTATCGGCCGGGCCGTCGCGCAGAACGCCGGCGATGATGGCCCCGGCCTTCGTGGTCAGGCCAAAGCTTTCCGCCAGTTCTGGCGTGATATCTTGCGGTTCGACACCAATCCAGCCGCGCACTACCTGGCCGGTACTGATGATCGATTCCATGACTGTCTTGACGGTCGAGACCGGGATGGCAAAACCGATTCCGAGTGAGCCGCCACTACTGGAATAGATGGCAGTGTTGATGCCGAGCAGGTTGCCATTGGTGTCGATCAGCGCACCGCCCGAATTGCCTGGATTGATGGCGGCGTCTGTCTGGATAAAATTCTCGAAGGTATTGATGCCAAGATGATTGCGTCCCAACGCCGAAATAATGCCCATGGTGACCGTCTGACCGACACCGAATGGATTGCCAATGGCAAGTACTGGGTCCCCAACCCGAACTTGTTCGATGCGCCCCAAGGTAATGGCAGGCAGATTCGGCACATCAATCTTGATCACGGCCAAGTCTGTTTCAGGGTCGGCGCCCACCACTTTAGCAACCGCTTTGCGTCCATCGGCAAGAGCTACTTCGATTTCATCGGCTGCTTCGACTACATGATTGTTGGTCAAAATATAGCCTTGCTGGCTGATTACGACACCGGAACCAAGACTCGATTGCTTTTCTTCCTGCGCGCCATAGCCGTCACCAAAGAATTTCTTGAAAAAAGGGTCATCCAAGTAGGGGTTTTTCAGCTGCCTGGCTTCCTTGGTGGTGAATATATTGACCACCGATGGCATGGCGCGCTTGGCAGCGTCCCGATAAGAATTTTGCGCTGGCGACTGCGATGGCATCGCCTCCTGTATTGATACTGAAGAAGATGCAATGCGCAAGTTTTGCGAGCCGCCAAGTCTGCCGGTCCAATCTGGTTTCAAGGTCGTTACAATGAACCATACGGCCAGACCAATAGTCACAGCTTGTGCAAATAATAACCAAAAACGTCGCATATGAAGGTAAGGGAAAATGAGTCAACAATCGGTAAATAGGGATGAGTTGGCAAAATTTCTAGCGCTCACCTTGGAAATTACACGTTTTAACGATTATTGTCCAAACGGATTGCAGGTGGCAGGAATTGCATCGATAAAAACGCTCGTCACGGGAGTGACTGCCAATTTGGCCTTGCTTGAAGCTGCAATCATCCTGAAGGCAGACGCAGTACTGGTACACCACGGTTATTTCTGGCGCGGAGAAGATCCATGCATAGTGGGCATCAAGCAAAAGAGATTGAAATTGTTACTAACGCACGATATGAGTTTGTTCGCCTATCATCTGCCGCTGGATGCGCATCCAACCCTGGGAAACAATGCGCAACTAGCCAAAGTGCTTGAACTGTCTATGGATGCTCACTTTGGTGCCGATAATTTAGGTTGTCTTGGCACTGTCATGAACGCATCTATCAGAACCGCAGCAGATCTGGCGCTCTTGGTGGAAGCAAAACTAGGCCGGCGGCCATTGCTTATAGGCGATCCGGTGCAGCCTGTGCGCCGGATTGCCTGGTGTACCGGTGCGGCCCAAAGTTTCATGGTGGATGCCATTGCGGCTGGAGTGGATATTTACCTAAGCGGTGAAATCTCGGAGCCTACCGTCCATCTGGCGCGCGAAGCCGGTGTTGCCTACCTGGCTTGCGGTCATCACGCGACTGAACGCTACGGGGTGCAGGCACTGGGCCAGTTTTTGTCCCAGCAGTTTGGTATTACGCATCATTTTATTGATATCGACAATCCGGTGTAGCGGATAGATGGATTATCGGGTTTTAAGTGCATCGCGGATTTCGCGCAGCAGAATCACCTCTTCTGGCGTGACTGCAGGCGCGAGAGGCGTTTCTGCCTGTTTCATTTTATTAAACAGGCGAATCATCTGGAAAATAATGAAAGCCAGAATGATGAAGTTTAACGAAATAGTGATGAAGTTGCCGTAGGCCAGTACAGCGCCCGCTTTTTTCGCCTCCGCTAGTGCTAGTCCGGTGCTTTGCCCGTTCAGCGGCAGGTAATAGTTGGAAAAATCCAGTCCGCCCACCATAGTTCCGACTATCGGCATGATGATGTCTTCCACTAGCGAAGCAACAATTTTTCCGAACGCTGCGCCGATAATCACACCGACGGCCAGATCCATGACGTTGCCTCTGGAAATAAAGTTTTTGAATTCTCGTGCCATGCTCATGGAATTCCCCTGTTTGTCGTTGTTATAAGCGTAATTTGATTCTGGCGTTGTACTTTGCACGAAATCAAGCGAAATGCAAACCACTGGGTTTTGATCTTAGAGCTTGTGATAGGTGTTGTTTTTCCATTGTTGGGTGCTGTCCGGGCATGCAGCGATAAAAACTTGTGTAAGTTGGACTGCTGGTAATTTTTCTTTATAAGAAACGCAAGCTCCGTTATAATTTAGAGTTGATAGAAGCCCTGTATACATTTTTAATGGTGCTTCGCGCAAGTTTCGTATTTTGACTGATTGGGGTTGGTATGAGTAACGAAAAGCAGGTCGATTCCGGCCGACGCGGTTTGCTCGTGGCCACGGCTGCGATAGGTGGTGTGGCTGGTTTGGCAACGGCGGGAGCATTGGTAAGTACCTTTCAGCCATCCGAGCGAGCTAAGGCTGCCGGTGCGCCGGTGGAGGTGGATATCTCGGGTCTGAAGCCAGGTGAAATGAAGGTTGTAGCTTGGCGCGGCAAGCCAGTATGGCTGTTAAAGCGCACCCCTGAAATGATGGCTGCATTGTCCAAACTCGAGGATAAACTGGCCGACCCTGTATCAGAAAAATCCTATACGATGGATTTGCCGTCCTATTGCGATAAGCATACGCGGTCACGTCCTGAACACAAGGACGTCTTGATCGCTGTTGGTATTTGCCCTCATCTGGGCTGTTCTCCTAACTCCAAGTTTCAGGCTGGCGCACAACCTTCATTGCCGGATGACTGGGCTGGCGGCTTTCTCTGCCCTTGTCATGGATCAACATTCGACTTGGCTGGGCGCGTATACAAGAACAAGCCTTCGCCAACCAATCTGGACGTCCCGCGTCATATGTATCTGTCGGATTCCAAAATCATTATCGGTAAAGACGAGAAAGGTGAGGCGTAATCATGGCGTTTCATGAAAAGCAACTTCCGGCCGATGCACCATTAGCTGCCAAGGCGATGAATTGGATTGATTCGCGCTTCCCGCTAACATCGACGTATAAAGCGCATTTGTCCGAATATTACGCACCTAAAAACTTTAACTTCTGGTATTTCTTCGGTTCGCTCGCCATGCTGGTGCTGGTGATGCAGATCGTTACCGGAATTTTTCTGACCATGCATTACAAGCCGGACGCGACGCTCGCATTCTCCTCAGTTGAGTACATCATGCGCGACGTACCATGGGGTTGGCTGGTGCGCTATATGCATTCCACCGGTGCTTCCGCATTTTTCATCGTGGTCTATCTGCACATGGTCCGCGGTCTGCTCTACGGCTCCTACCGCAAGCCACGTGAACTGGTCTGGTTGTTTGGCGTCGGCATTTTTCTGTGCCTGATGGCTGAAGCTTTCATGGGCTACTTATTGCCATGGGGGCAAATGTCTTACTGGGGTGCGCAGGTGATCGTCAATTTGTTCGGCGCCATTCCATTCATCGGTCCAGATCTGTCATTGTGGATTCGCGGGGATTACGTGGTGGGTGATGCGACTCTGAATCGGTTTTTCTCGTTCCACGTTATTGCAGTTCCTTTAGTGCTGTTGGGCTTGGTTGTCGCCCACATTATTGCGCTGCATGAAGTAGGTTCGAATAACCCTGACGGAATCGAGATCAAGGACACGACAGATGCGAACGGCGTTCCGCTCGACGGCATTCCTTTCCATCCGTATTACTCTGTTCATGACATGGTGGGTGTGACTGCCTTCCTGATCATATTCTCAGCAATCGTATTTTTTGCTCCGGAAATGGGCGGCTACTTCCTTGAGTACAATAACTTCGTCCCGGCCGATCCACTGACGACGCCATTGCACATTGCGCCAACCTGGTACTTCACGCCGTTCTACTCGGTGCTGCGCGCGACCACGGCGGACTTTATGTATGTGTTGATGGCTGCGATTGCCGCCTATGTCGTGTTCATTTGGCTCAAATCGCGCCTGTCGACCAAGATCAAGGCGGCCATTGCCGTGATTGCACTGGTCGCCATCGTCGGTATGCTGCCAAGCATCCTAGACGCGAAATTCTGGGGAGTGGTCTTGTTCGGTTTGTCGGTCGTGATCCTGGCGTTCCTTCCTTGGTTGGATTACTCGAAAGCCAAGTCGATTCGCTACCGTCCGCAATGGCATAAGTACATATACATCTTGTTCGGCATCGCGTTCCTGACGCTTGGTTACCTCGGTACACAACCACCTACCGCTACCCGCACTCTTGTTGCGCAAGTGTGTACGCTGTTCTACTTTAGCTTCTTCTTGTTAATGCCGTGGTGGAGTGCAATGGGTACATTCAAGACCGTGCCAGACCGTGTCACTTTCCATTCGCACTAAGCGCAAAAGGGATACTACAAATGAAATTTTTTAAAAAACTGATTGCTGCCATTGTACTGGTGCCTGCTTTCGCTTTTGCATCAGAGGGCGGCTTTCCGCTGGACCACGCACCAGATCGCAGCACTGATATGGCCGCTTTGCAGAACGGCGCCAAGCTTTTTGTTAATTATTGCCTGAACTGCCATGCGGCTGCATCGATGCGTTACAACCGCCTCGGAGATATCGGTCTGACTGACGATCAGATCAAGACCAATCTGATGTTTACCGGTGAAAAGGTCGGCGATCTGATGCAAACAACGATGACCGCCAAAGATGCCAAAGAATGGTTTGGCGTGGTGCCACCGGATCTGTCCGTGATTGCGCGGGCGCGTTCTTCCGGCGCTGGCTCAGGTTCAGACTATCTGTACACATACTTGCGCACCTACTACAAAGACAATACGCGTCCAACAGGCTGGAATAACATGGTATTTCCGAATGTTGGGATGCCACATGTTCTGTGGGAGTTGCAAGGTACGCGCACGGCCAAGTTTGTGGAGGAAAAAGATCCGCACGGAACTGGCGTAATACATAAATTTTCTGGATTCGAGCAGGCTACAGCGGGAAAATTATCCGCCAATGACTATGATGCTGCCGTTGGCGACCTGGTCGGCTATCTGCAATGGATGGGTGAGCCTATACAAAATACTCGCAAACGCTTGGGCGTCTGGGTGTTGCTTTTCCTCGGGATATTCTTTGTCGTTGCCTGGCGTTTGAACGCTGCCTTCTGGAAAGATATCAAGTAATATCATGCGCTCGCACCTCGCGGGCGGATATTTTCGGGTGAGCCGTTTTACGTCTCGCCCCTTTGTTTTTTAAAGGAACTATAAAATGATGGTTCTCTATTCGGGTACAACCTGCCCATTCTCGCAACGTTGCCGTCTGGTCCTGTTTGAAAAAGGCATGGATTTTGAAATCCGCGATGTCGACCTGTTCAATAAACCAGAGGACATCTCTACGATGAACCCATACGGCCAAGTGCCGATTCTGGTCGAGCGCGATTTGATCCTGTATGAATCGAACATCATCAATGAATACATCGACGAACGTTTCCCACATCCGCAATTGATGCCGGCAGATCCATTAATGCGGGCACGGGCCCGGTTAATGCTGTTTAATTTTGAAAAAGAGTTGTTCATTCACGTCCATACTCTGGAAAATGAGAAAACCAAGGGCGCAGAAAAGAGCCAAGAAAAGGCGCGTATCGAAATCCGCGATCGGCTGACAACGCTTGCGCCATTGTTCTTGAAGAATAAATATATGCTGGGTGATGATTTCTCCATGCTCGACGTAGCAATTGCACCACTGTTATGGCGTCTTGACCACTACGGCATTGAGCTGTCGAAAACGGCGGTGCCGATCATGAAATACGCTGAACGCATTTTTTCGCGTCCGGCGTATATTGAAGCATTGACTCCTTCTGAAAAAGTCATGCGCCGTTAAACCGGTCGCATTCAGCAAGTACGCGTTCAGGTTGGGGCAGCAGTATGCCGCTGTTGAAGTCTGCAGCAACCTGAACGATTTCCAGGCAAAACCTTTTTACTGCATTTGCAATATGTCCGAACTTTCCACCAAGCCTTATTTATTGCGTGCCATCTACGAATGGTGCACTGACAGCGGTTATACGCCGTATCTTGCAGTCAAGGTTGATGCACGCAGCCATGTTCCGATGGAGTTCGTCCGCAATGGCGAGATCGTGTTGAACATCAGTTTTAGCGCTACCAGCAATCTGAAGATGGAAAGTGACTTTGTCAGTTTCAGCGCCCGTTTTGGCGGCGTGTCGCGCCAGATTTCAGTTGCGGTTGAAGGAGTCATGGCAATCTATGCCCATGAAAACGGTCAGGGCATGGCATTCGAGCCCCAAGATGCGCAAGCTGACCAAGCCACAATTGCGCCGCGTCAGGATAGCAATGCAGGAAACACTGTAGGCGACGCTATGAAAAATACTCCGGCTTTGGCAGCCGTGCCGGCAGTCGTCGAAAAGGCCCATGATGTGGCTGGCAAGGATGATCCTGAAACGCCGAATTCATCAAAAAAACCGGGCAGACCTGTACTAACTAGAATCAAGTAGTTTATAATATTGTTTTTCGCCGGCTTAGCTCATTTGGTAGAGCAGTTGACTTGTAATCATCAGGTGGCCAGTTCGATTCCGGCAGCCGGCACCAGAATAAAGCAGCAAAATTAAAGGGTTACACGCTTCGGCTTGTAACCCTTTTTTCTTTTTGGCTTCCTTCATGGCGCTGTGTAGTTACTGTGTAACGAGTTTCCTGATTTGATCAGCAGCGAGCCCTCTCCGTCGTGGAGTAGTTCCGCTACAGGTGCCATTGTAGTTAGCAGGCGCCATTGCGGGTGTGCCTGCGGCGCGCACCAGACATCGAAGTGTAGCCGCGACAGTGCCAGCGGATCTTGCAGCAGCAGGTTGGCCTGCTCCGGCGTCAGTGCATCGGCGCCATGTTCCAGCGCGACGTCTGCCAATTCCATGTGCTGCTCGCGCGTAGTTGCGGGCAAACCGGGACGTGCGGTGGCGCAGGCGCACAGCAGCGCGTTAAGCAATGGATCGACCACCGCATCTGTAAAAGCCGGCGCGGGCGGCGTCGCTGCGAAATGGGCATTGGTGGCGCGTAATTCCGGCGGCGGCTTCATCTCTTCGGGAATCAGGAACAGGCGCAGGCGGCGCATGCGACGTCCGAGCGACACCCGGCTGGAAAATACCGACAGCGGAATCGACAGCATCAGTGCGCCGACGATCGGCAGCAGCCACCATAGAAACGATGGATTCAGCCAGAACACGCCGCCACCCCAAACCAGCCCCAGCAACGTATGCCAACCGTGCTTGCGGAATGCTTCGCCCCAGCTGGTTTCGGCGTTGTCACGCGGCGGCGACTTCCAGTGCATCTCCCAACCGAGAAACGCAGCAGCCACGAAGCGCGAGTGGAACAGCATCCGAACCGGTGCCAGCAGCGCCGAAAATACCAGTTCCATCAGCATGCTGAGCGTCACGTGCAGGCTGCCGCCGAAACGTTTCGCACCCTGCACGCAGATCAGCAGCACGCTCAGGATTTTCGGCAAAAACAGCAGTGTGGCAGTGGCGGAAAACAAGGCCACCGCTTTATCCGGATGCCATTCTGGCCAGATCGGAAACAGCTGGCGCGGCTCGATGAAATACTCCGGCAGCGTCAGCATGTGCGACGCCAGCATGCCGGTCGATAAGGCAAGGAACAAGAACCACAGCGGCGCCGACAGATAGGCCATGACGCCGGTGGCGAATACCGCGCGGTGCACCGGGTGCATGCCGTGCGCCAGAAATAATCTGAAGTTCATCAGGTTGCCGTGGCACCAGCGGCGGTCGCGCTTCAGTTCGTCCAGCAGGTTCGGCGGCATTTCCTCGTAGCTGCCTACCAGATCGTAGGCGATCCAGACCGCCCAGCCGGCGCGCCGCATCAGCGCCGCTTCGACGAAATCGTGCGACAGAATTTCACCGGACAGCGAGCCGCGTCCGGGCAGCGGCGCCAGCGCACAGTGGCGGATGAATGGCGCCAAGCGGATGATCGCGTTGTGCCCCCAGTAATGCGACTCGCCCAGTTGCCAGTAGTGCAGACCGGCGGTAAACAGCGGGCCGTAGACTCGCGTCGAAAATTGTTGGATGCGCGCATACAGCGTATCGCGCCCGGATGCGCGCGGCGCGGTCTGGATGATGCCGGCGCCGGAGTTGGCTTCCATCAGCCGGACCAGCTTGGCCAGGCAGCCGCCGCTCATCACGCTGTCGGCATCCAGCACGATCATGTAGCGGTAGTTGCTGCCCCAGCGCCGACAGAAATTGTCAATGTTGCCGCTCTTGCGCTTGACACGCCGCAGCCGGCGTCGGTAGAAAATGTGGCCAAAGCCGTCGACCGCCTGGCACAACCGGTTCCAGGCAGCCAGTTCGGCTACGCACAGGTCGGGCTGGTTGCTGTCGCTCAGGACGAAAAAATCGAAATGCTGCAGCGTGCCGTTGCGCCGCACCGACTCGTAAGTGGCGCGCAGACCGGCGAAGACACGGTTCACGTCTTCATTGCAAATCGGCATCACAATCGCGGTCCGGGCTGCGGCATCGATCGATGCATTGTTCGTCCCGTCGGCAAGGTTGCCAGCGTCGCCGGATGAAATCATGTAGCTATCGCCGCCGCGCAACAGCACCAGAAAACCAGCCATTGCGGTCCAAAATCCAGCCGAGACCCAGCAGAACAGAATGGCGAACAGCGCCAGCGTGATTATTTCCATTGGCCTGGTGCCGTGATACGGCAATACTGCGCTCATGAAATAGGTGGCCAGGCCGGTTTGCCCAAACATCAGGAACAGCAGGATCAGCCGCCGCCAGCCGCCGCCGCGCTGCCAGTTGCCGGCCGGATCTGGCGCGTCTGCCGACGGCGGCCCGGTGCGGATGGTTTGCGCGGTGTGATCGTGGTTGCCGCTCAGTCTGTGCAGCCAACGGGTCAACGGATTCAATGCGCCCCATGGCTGCGGCACCATCGAAACGCGGTTCAGCGGCGGCGTGGTGTTAACCCGGCTACGGCCGCAACGGTCAATGTCGATGGTTGGTGCCGGAACTGGCACCGGTTGCTGTGGCAATCCTGCCGGTGGCGAGGATTGATAGGCCAACTGCAAACGCGTCGCAACCGACGCATAGGCCGGGTTGTCGCTATCGCTGTCGTTGCTGGCGTCGTCGGCCAGCGTCTGGTGCAGAGCGCGCATCGCCCGCTGCGGCTGGTCGTCGTCGCAGCGGGCGGTGGCGTTCTGCAAGGCTTGCCGCTGCAGCGTGGTCAGCGGCAGGCGGTCAAGATAACGGTCGATGGCGTCAGCGCAATGCACATTACTATGCACCGGCGCCAGCTCGGCCTCTGCGGGAGGCGTACTTAGTTGGTTGGTAATATGTAGCTCCAGGTTTCGGACAGAGTGTCGGTGCCGCTGCGCAGGTGACCGCGCAATTCGACCGGCTTGGCATCGTCGACGCGGCGCAGCCGCACCGCCATGCGCCAGCCGCCGGTTTCGCCGTTGCGATAGGTGTTGATTTCCATCAGCTTACCGTTGGCGTCTGCGGTGACACTGCCTTCCAGCTTCGCATCCACCGGCAATTTTTTCAGTGCCGGGCCTTCAAAATCAACGATCAGTGCGATGCTGTCATCTACCTTGCGCGTATAGCCGTGGCCGCGCCGGGTTTGCGTTACCCACGACAGCGGCGGCTGCGTTTCAGATTCCTTTTGCCACAGCATCCGGTATTCGATGTCAAATGGCTGGCCGGGTTTCGGCATCAGGCTCGGCACCCAGAAGGCGACCGCGTTGTCGTTGGTTTCGTCCGGCGTCGGGATCTGCACCAGTTCGATTCGGCCTTTGCCCCATTTTCCCTTCGGTTCAATCCATACGCTCGGTCGTTTTTCGTAGCGCGCTTCCAGATCCTGGTAATTGGCAAATGCGCGGTCGCGCTGCATCATGCCAAAACCCTGCGGGTTGTCCAGCGCAAACGAGGTGACCAGCAGCCGCTTGGGATTGACCAGCGGCCGCCAGAGCCATTCGCCGGTGCCGGATTGCACCGACAGGCCGTCGGAATCATGCACTTCGGGCCGATGATCCTCGACCTCCGAACGCTGGTTTTCACCGAAAAAATACATGCTGGTCAGCGGCGCGATGCCGAGGAGCGTAACGTTTTCGCGCAAATACAGCTGCGCCTTGACCTCGACCGCGGTTTCTGCACCCGGCTTGAGCACGAAACGGTAAGCGCCGGTGACGCGACGCGAGTTCAGCAGCGCGTAAATCGTTAAAGTCTTATCTTTCGCCTGCGGCCGTTCCAGCCAGAATTCAGTGAATTGCGGGAATTCCTCGCCGGAATTCAGTGCGGTATCGAGCGCCAGCCCGCGCGCCGAAATTCCGTACAACTGCCCCTTGCCGAGCGCACGAAAATAGCTGGCGCCGAGAAACACCATCGCCTCATCCTTGTATTTCTGCGTATTTAACGGGAAGTGCACACGAAAACCGGCGAAGCCGAGTTGCTGCAACTGTTTCGGATCGATCTCGTTTTTACCGTAGTTGAACGCTTGCGGATCGAACTTGATTTCGCGCACTTTTTTACCAACGACTTCATTGATCTTCACCGGATGATCGTAAAACAGTCCTTGATGAAAAAACGCGACCTCGAACGGCAATTTGGCGCTGCGCCACATGGACTTGTCCGCATTGAACCGGATGTCCCGATATTGATCGTAGCTGAGGTTTTCGACTGCATTCGGCAAATTGCTGGCCGGTTTTTTATAGGCGCTCTGCGCCAATTGCTTGGCATGTTGTGCGACATCGGGAAAACCGAACGCGAATGCGCTGGTACCCGCCAGCGCTATGCACAAAGCCAACATCGATGCCACTAAACGCCAAAGCGCCGCCGGGGCAGCCTGTACCGCTGCCCGGTTCATTTTTTTTATATGCATTGGAATCCCGTGTGAACTTGAACTTACTAATAACTAACTGCGAACTGCGCTAATAACTGGATTAGATGGCAACATTGGCTTTTCGTTCCCGGTGAAAGATATCGGGGGAATAGTTATTTAGAGCGAACCGGATAAACGGGCTGCCTGGAGCCTGCCGCGCAGCTGAAATCGGTTCCCGCAAGCGCTGAGGCCGTTATGGATACTAAACAGTGTATTTTTAATTCCGCAATAAAACTATGCGCAACTACATGGCTTTTTTATCATACCCCCATATAATTTGATTATTAAGAAAAATCGGAAGACGCATGATGGCATCTGACGAACAAATGCGGCGAGCCGCTGCGGCGGAAAACGACGACAAGCGCAGCCGGCTGCGGCGCATGCAGTGGCTGGCCAACGGCTTGCTGCTGCTGGCAGCGCTGGTGTTCGCGCTGGCCACCTATTTCAAGGCGCACTATCCATTGTTGTCGTGGCTGCCGTACATCGCCGCGTTTGCCGAAGCGGCGATGGTCGGCGCGCTGGCCGACTGGTTCGCGGTGGTGGCGCTGTTTCGCCATCCGCTCGGGCTGCGCTTCATTCCGCATACCGCGATCATCCCGGCCAACAAGGAACGCATCGCCGCCAATCTGGGCCAGTTCGTGCAAGGCGAATTTTTCGCCACCGAGCGCGTGCTCCATGTGATCCGCGAGTTCGATCCGGCGGCCAGAATCGCCGCCTGGTTTGCGCAAGAAGTCAATGCCGGGCGCTTCGGCGAGCTGGCGGTGCGCGGCTTTTCGTATGCGCTCAACGCGTTGGACGAGGATGAAGTCAGGAACTATCTGCACCGCACGGTAACCGCGCACATCGCCCGCTTCGATCTGGCGCAACTAGCCGGCAGCGTGCTCGACATGCTGACCCTGGACCACCGACATCAGGCGCTGCTCGATCAGTTGCTGAAAGCAATCGAAGCGGCGCTTGCCAAGCCGGAGGTGCTGGAACGGATCGAGCAGATGCTGGCGAATGAATTGCCGCTGTATTTTGCGCGCCTGAAAATGGCCGGCGGCAGGATCGCCGCCGAAAAAATCGTGGCCGGCATCTTGCAGCTGCTGCATGAAATCAACGCCGACCCGCAGCATCCGCTGCGCCTGGATTTCAACCGCATGGTGGCCAATCTGATCGTGAAATTGAAGAGTGATCCGGACTACCGTTTTCGCATCGAACAGTTCCAACAGCAGCTGGCAGGCGACGCCCGGCTGTCGGATTATCTGCACGGGCTATGGCAGGATTTCCGGCAATGGCTGCAGCACGATTTGCAGCGCGCCGATTCCAGCGTGCGCACCAGAGTGGCCGCCGTCACGCACCGGCTGGCGCTGGCCTTGCGCGACGACCGCGCGATGCAACAGTGGATCAACACGCAGATCATCCAGGCAGCGCCGCCGCTGATCGAGGAATATCGGCCACGCATCGGCGGCTTCATTACGGCCAAAATGCGCGAATGGAAGGATGATGAAATCGTCGATAAGCTGGAATTGAACATCGGCCGCGACCTGCAATTCATCCGCTTGAACGGCACGCTGGTGGGCGGCATCGTCGGGCTGCTGATCCATGTTTTCAGCCAATGGCTGGGCTGACGAGAATAGGCAGGCGGCGTCGAATACCTGCCAAATGCATTCGAATAGGTGTTCACGAAAGGGTGAAACTCAACCAATAACTGATTAAGAGTGATTAAGCGGATGCGTCGCTTGCCTTCAGGCCGTTCCAGCGCGGCGTCAGCGCATGCGGGATGGCGAACAGGTCGAGCACCCGACCGACCGTGTGGTCGATCATTTCGGCAATCGATTGCGGGCGCTGGTAAAAGCCCGGCAGCGGCGGGAAGATGATGCCGCCCATCTCGGTGACGGCGGTCATGTTGCGCAAGTGGGCCAGATTGAACGGGGTTTCGCGCACCATCAGCACCAACCGGCGGCGTTCTTTCAGGACCACATCGGCGGCGCGGGTGATCAGATTGTCGGACAGGCCGTGCGCTACGGCGGCCAGCGTTTTCATCGAGCAGGGCGCGACGATCATGCCTTCCGACTGGAACGAACCGCTGGCAATCGAGGCCCCGATATCGCGCACATTGTGAACCACATCGGCTAGCGCACCGACCTGCTTGCGGCTCATATCGAGCTCCTGATGCAGATTCAGAGCGCCGGCTTCCGATAGCATCAGATGGGTTTGTATCCCGGGCGCAACGCGCAGCACTTCCAGCAGACGCACGCCATACACCGCGCCGGTGGCGCCGGTGATGGCAATGATCAAGCGTTTTGAGGGCGTCACTGGAGGGTGACTGGGCTTATGCGCCCAGCAGGGTTTTCAGTTCGCCGGAATCATGCATTTCATTCATGATGTCGGAGCCGCCGATGAATTCGCCCTTGACATACAGTTGCGGGATGGTTGGCCAGTTCGAGTATTCCTTGATGCCCTGGCGCACGTCTGCATCGTCAAGCACGTTGACGGTGACGATGTTTTCGACCCCGTTGGCTTTCAGGATCTGAATCGCTTTGCCGGAAAAACCGCACTGCGGGAATTGGGCGGTGCCCTTCATAAATAATACGACCGGATTTGTGGTTACAGTTTCTTTGATCCAAACTTGTACATCGTTCATGGCAATCTTTCGTTGATTCTAGGTTTAAAGGATCATTATAAGAAAAACGGCAGCTTGTTGCTGATGTGCTTGTGCGCGCCACTCAGCCTGTTTGCGTTTTTCTTGCGGGTTTTCGGCGCGTATCGGCGGGATTTTGATCAGGAATTTTGCATCCAATTAAAATACATCACGATGTATTTTATTGATCCGCACGTGAATATTGCGGAAAGTGCATGAATAAACAACATACTCCCGCTTATTTTATTTTGTTGCCGCGTCGCATTTAGCGCGAAGCTGTGCCGGTGATGACAGGCAAGCCCGCCTTTTGCCAGGCGTTCATGCCGCCCTCGACGTTGACGGCAGCGCTGAAGCCAGCTTGTTCGAGCAGCTTGACCGCCTTCGCCGAACGGTTGCCGGAGCGGCAAATCACCGCCACCGGCTGGTTCTTGTAGCCGGCGATTTCCGCCAGTCGCTGTTGCAACTGGCCGAGCGGAATCAGGGTGCTGCCGGGTGCATGCCCTTCGGCGTATTCATCGGCTTCGCGCACGTCGATCAACAGCGCGCCGCGGCTTTGCAGCGCAGCGCCCTGTTTGACATCGACTGTGACTGTTGTTGGCAACGTGCCGGCAGCTGCCGGCGTGGCGCTGACGGCGGCAACAATAGCGAGCAACGCGCTCGCCAGCAGGGACTTGCCTATCGTGAATTTCATCGTTGCACCTTATGCGTGACTGAAAAACATCAAGTATAGCAACGCATCGTACCAGCGGAATACTGGAACCTTCAGTCAAGGCACCAGTCAAGACTGCAGCGCGTTAGCCCTTATTTCTGCTCGCTGCTTTCAAAATTGGCCTGCGCCGAGCCGACCAGCAGCGGATCGTGCTTGCCGACCACAACCTTGTTCTTGTTGGCATACGGCAGGTTTTGCAGCACAAAGCACATCGCGTTCAGACGCGCCCGTTTCTTGCAGTTCGATTTGATCACGGTCCAGGGCGCGTCGGCGGTGTCGGTATAGAAAAACATCGCTTCCTTGGCCTTGGTGTACTCATCCCACTTGTTGAGCGACGCCAGGTCGATCGGGCTCAGTTTCCATTGCTTGAGTGGATCGGTCTTGCGTTGCTCGAAGCGCAATTTCTGCTCCTTGCGGGTGACCGAGAACCAGAACTTGAACAGGTGGATGCCGGAACGCACCAGCATGCGCTCGAATTCCGGCGTTTGCCGCATGAATTCCAGATACTCGTTATCGCTGCAAAATCCCATCACCCGTTCGACCCCGGCGCGGTTGTACCAGGAACGGTCGAACAGCACGATTTCGCCGGCGGTCGGCAGATGCTGGTTATAACGCTGGTAATACCATTGTCCGCGCTCGAAGTCGGTCGGCTTTTCCAGCGCCACCACGCGTGCGCTGCGCGGGTTCATGTGTTCCATGAAGCGCTTGATGGCGCCGCCTTTGCCGGCCGCATCGCGCCCTTCGAACAGGATCACCACGCGCTGCCCGGTTTCCTTGACCCACGCCTGCAATTTCAGCAATTCGACCTGAAGTCCGCGCTTTTGCGCTTCATAGGATTTGACCGAGAGCCGGTACTTGTACGGATACACGCCCTTTTCCCAGCCTTCGTTGAGCACGCTGTCGGTGGCGACGCCGCGCTTTTTTTGCGGACGGCTGATTTCAGCATGGGCCGCCTGCTTCAGCAGTCGGATTGCCGCCAGGTCGGCTTGCCGAGCCTGCGCCGGGTCGGTCGGTTGCACCGGCGGCGTCGCCCCGAGCGCGGGACTCTCGGGCGCCTCCATGATCTCGATGAAAGTATCGCCGGCAAGTGCTTTGCCGGTTGCGCTCAACCCTTTTTTATTGCTGTCTGCCATCGTGCGTCCGATCTGCGTTGGTTAATTTTTACGGATAAAAATGCTTCCGGACAATCTTAGCGCATTCGGTGCAATGCGCTACGCTTATCGATGCCTTACGGGATGCGGCTTGCGTCTTGGCCGTTTCTTTGTAGATATAAACGCATCCAGATTTGGCGAGCGCGTCGCGTTGCAACGTGGCGCTGACGACACTTCGGTCATGCTTCGCCAGACACGAAAGAATCAGGAATGCTATTCTTTCGTGTCGCACCGTGCCTCGGCGCGAGACAGAAAACTTGAAAATAAACCAGGGCTCCGGCCTCGAGGATCTTGAAATCCAGGCGGCGATTGCGGCGTCCGCCGCAGGGCGCTCCAGCCGCAGCTCCCAATTTGGAGGTAAGCATGGGCAATAACATCGAAGGCAAGATTGTCGTCATCACAGGCGCAAGCAGTGGGCTGGGCGAGGCGACCGCGCGGCATCTGTCCGAGCTGGGCGCCGTAGTGGTACTGGGCGCCCGACGTATTGACCGGATTCGCGCGCTGGCGAAAGAGTTGGCCGGCAGCGCAGGAAAAGCAATCGCGGTGCAAACCGATGTCACTCAAAGCGAGCAAGTCAAGAAGTTAGTCGAAGCCGCCATCGAAAGTTACGGACGGATCGACGTCATGATAAATAACGCCGGGCTGATGCCGCATTCCCCACTTGAGCGGCTCAAGATCGCAGACTGGGACCGCATGATTGATGTAAATATCAAAGGCGTGTTGTACGGCATCGCTGCGGCTCTGCCATACATGCAGCAGCAAAAAGCAGGACATATCATCAATGTCTCGTCGGTCGCCGGTCATAAAGTGCGTCCTGGCAGCGCAGTCTATGCAGCGACCAAGCACGCTGTCCTGGCATTGTCCGAAGGCCTGCGCCAGGAAGTAAAACCGTACAACATACGCACTACAGTCATTTCGCCCGGCGCTATTGCAACCGAGCTGCCAAACAGCATCACCGAAACTGATATAGCCGACAATGTCCGAAAGTTTTATGAAATCGCCATTCCAGCCGATTCATTCGCCAGAGCCGTAGCCTATGCAATGAGTCAGCCAGACGACATCGATGTGAACGAAATCCTGTTCAGGCCGACCAGTCAGGAGCTATAACAGAGGTCATCTTGTATTCGACTCTTCTTTCCATGAAATATGAGGAGAGGCTTCGAAATTTGGTTGTAGGTGCACAAAATTGACGGCGGCAGCCAGTTGCCGCTTCTCAAAATCCGCACCGTTTGACACCCTCTTGACATCAGCTCCTTGCACGAAAAAAACAGCGCGTATTTGCATAAATACGCGCTGTTTTTTTCGTATCGCACAGGCTGTTTATTTCAGCTTGGCGAACGCGGCTGCCATTGCATTGCCTGCCGGCGCAGCCTGACGCGGTTGTTGGTGTTGCGCCAGCCGTTTGGCGTCATTGCGGTCGGGGCGCTGTTCCGGTTTCGCGCCGGGCTGCGGCGCGCTGTCGGTCAGGCGCATGGTGAGCGCGATGCGTTTGCGCTTGGCGTCGATTTCCAGCACTTTTACTTTCACTACCTGGCCGGCCTTGACGACCGTGTGCGGGTCCTTGACGAAGCTGTTCGATAACGCGGAAATATGCACCAGGCCATCCTGATGCACGCCGATATCGACAAACGCGCCGAATGCAGCGACGTTAGTGACCACGCCTTCGAGGATCATGTCGGGGCGCAAATCCTTGATTTCCTCGACGCCTTCCTTGAAGGTGGCGGTGGTGAATTCCGGGCGCGGATCGCGGCCGGGTTTTTCCAGTTCGCGCAGGATGTCGGTGATGGTCGGCACGCCAAATTGGGCGTCCGCGTATTTGGCCGGATTCAGCGATTTCAGCAGTCGTTCATCGCCGATCAGGGCTTTGACGTCTTTTTTCAGGTCGGCCAGGATTTTTTCCACCAGCGGATAGGATTCCGGATGGACCGCCGACGCATCGAGCGGATTGTCGCTGCCCATCACGCGCAAAAATCCTGCGGCTTGCTCGAAAGTCTTGTCGCCCAGTCGCGGCACTGCGCGCAGCGCGGCGCGCGAGCCGAATGCGCCTTTCAGATCGCGATAGCTGACGATGCTTTGCGCTACGCTGGCGGACAAACCGGAGACTCGCGCCAGCAGCGGCGCGGAAGCGGTGTTGACGTCGACGCCGACCGCATTCACGCAATCTTCGACCACCGCGTCGAGCGAGCGCGCCAACTGGGTTTGGCCGACATCGTGCTGGTATTGGCCGACGCCGATAGATTTTGGATCGATTTTTACCAGTTCGGCCAGCGGGTCTTGCAGCCGGCGTGCAATCGAGACTGCGCCGCGCAGCGTGACGTCCATGTCCGGCAATTCTTTCGATGCGAATTCGGACGCCGAATACACCGAGGCGCCGGCTTCGGACACCACGATTTTGGTCAGTTTGAGTTCCGGGCGCAGCTTGATCAAGTCTTGCGCCAGCTTGTCGGTTTCGCGCGAGGCGGTGCCGTTGCCGATCGAGATCAGCGATACCTGGTACTTTTCTGCCAGCTTGGAAAGCGCATGCAGCGAGCCGTCCCAGTCGTTCTTCGGCTGATGCGGGTAAATCACCGCGGTGTCCATCACTTTGCCGGTGGCGTCGACCACCGCCACCTTGACCCCGGTGCGGAGGCCAGGATCGAGCCCCATCGTCGCGCGTGGACCGGCCGGCGCTGCCAGCAGCAAGGCTTTCAGATTCAGCGCGAAAACGTTGATCGCCTCGACTTCGGCGCGTTCGCGCAGCGCGCTCATCAGCTCGGTTTCCAGATGCATGAAGCTTTTCACGCGCCAGGTCCAGCGCACCGTGTCGGCCAGCCATTTGTCGGCTGGACGGCTCTGATTTTTGATCGCGAAACGGGCGGCGATGCGGCTTTCGCACGGGTTCAGCGGCGCGTCCCACTTCGGTTTTTCCGCTTCGGTGTCGAGCCGCAGCGTGACGTTGAGCATTTCTTCGCGTCGGCCGCGGAAGATCGCCAGTGCGCGGTGCGATGGAATGGTGCCGATGGTTTCGGAATAGTCGAAATAATCGGCGAATTTTTCACCGGCGTCCTGTTTGCCTTCGACTACTTTCGATTCGACCACGCCGTGTTCCAGCAGATATTCGCGCAAGCCCTGCAGCAGCGTCGCATCTTCGGCGAAGCGTTCCATCAGGATTTGGCGCGCGCCGTCCAGCGCCGCCTTGACGTCAAGCACGCCGGGATTGTCGCCATTCGCGGTGGAAAAGGCCGGCTTCAGGTAATTCGCCGCTTCATCTTCCGGATTCAGGCTGGGATCGGCCAGCAGCGCTTCGGCCAAGGGCAGCAAGCCGGCTTCCAGCGCGATCTGGGCTTTGGTGCGGCGCTTCAGTTTGTAGGGCAGATACAAATCTTCCAGCCGGGTCTTGTCTTCGGCGTGGACGATGGCGTCCAGCAGGGCCGGCGTCATCTTGTTCTGTTCTTCGATCGAGGCGATGATCGCTGCGCGCCGCGCTTCCAGTTCGCGCAGGTAGCGCAGGCGCTCTTCCAGCAAGCGCAACTGGATATCGTCCAGGCCGCCGGTGGCTTCCTTGCGGTAACGGGCGATGAAAGGCACGGTTGCGCCTTCGTCCAGCAGCGCGATGGCGGCAGCGACTTGGGCCGGTTTGGCGGCGAGTTCAAGGGCGAGGCGTTGTTCGATGGATGGCAGCATGAGGTATTTGTCGGGATGGGAAATCAAGCCTGAGATGATACCCAATCCGGCAGCATACGTCAGTCCCGATCCTGCATCCAGCCTGTATTGTTGAAATTTAGGTGGGGGTATATGTAAAAAATGCACTGTTTCCGCATATTTATATTGCGCTGTGTAAATATACATTGGCATGTATATTGCACATTCACGGAATTTGCAGGATCGCCATTGGGTTGCCGTTGAGTCTGTCAGCGTCAATCACGGATAATGAACGCTTGGCCGATTTGACGGCGCATTTCTGAAGAAACAAAGACGATGCATTACACATTAAGAGACGTTATCGACGCCTTCGAAGAAAAGACGCTGGCGCGGGCGCGCGATATCGTGTGTCGTGGGCTGGTGGAATCGACTGAGATCGTCGGTGATGCGATCGAAGGCAGCGTGCAGGGCAGCGGCGACTGGAGTTACGCGCAGGATATCGCGCTGGTTGCGCGTAAACATGGGGTGGAATTCGACGGCAGCTGCTCTTGTCCGGTGGGAACCATGTGCAAACACATGGCCGCCGTGCTGCTGACTTGCCTGCCGAAGGCAGAGTTTGCGCCGGTGGCCGGATCAGCCGCCGCCGCTGCAAACAACACCATGCTGATCCCGAGCGCGGTCACGGCGTGGCTGCAACGGGTGGAAATTGCCGCGCATGGGCTGGCATCGCCAGCGTCGCTTGCGCGCAATGCCAGGATCGCGCCCAAAACCTCGAAAACCACGTATCGCTTGCTATTCGTGCTGTCGCCTGATCGTGGCGGCAAACGCGTCACCCTGAGCATGTGCAAGGCGCGTTTGCGCGCCAACGGCGACATCGCAACGGCCACCATGGTGGCTGATCTGTACGGCATGTTGGCAAGCCCGCCGAGTTACCTGCAGCCCGGCGACGAGGATGCCGTGCGTCTGTTCTCGGCGCTGCGCAGTGGTTTGTATAGCGGCATCGATGCCGAACCCAAGGGCCGGGTCGGCGCACAATTTCTGAATATGTTGCTGGAATCGCAGCAGCTGCAGTGGGCCAATTCTGTCGCTGACATCCTGAAAGGGCAGCTCTATCCGATCAAGGCTGGCCCGGCGCGCACGGCTGGTCTGGCCTGGCATGAGGAAAACGAACGGCTGCGGCTGGGATGGCAGTTTCAGGACGCGCAGGTAGAACAAGAGAATGGCAGCATCGATTTCATCCTGCCGACCGAGCCGGTGATGTATGTCAATAATCTGGTCTGCGGCGAGCTCGCTCTGCTGCAGGACGGGACCAATATCCCAACGCGAGAATTGCAAGCGATGGTGGCGCAAGCACCGACCCTGGCGGCAAAAGACCAGTTGGCGGTATCGCATTTATTGCTGGCGCAAGGCTTGCAGCACCTGGTGCCGATGCCGCAACCGTTGCTGGAGATGGTGCGCGACGACGTGGTGCCGCAGCCGATATTGCTGCTGGGCGCTTTGCCGCAATCGCAATCTGGTGTGACCGGGACGCCAACGCTCTGGCAGGATTTCGTATCGCCAGCCTTCAGTTACGATGGGGTTCGGGTGGCGGACGACCACGCCGAACTGCTGACCCGGCGCAGCGGTCAGGGCATCGAGAAAATCATCCGGCAGCGCGGCGTCGAAGACGCCGCAATTGCCGTCCTGCATGCGGCGGGTTTGGCGCCGCCGCAGCACGCGGTGGCGCCACTGTCGACCCTGGTCGGTGCGCTGGTCATGCTTGGCCAGTTGGACTGGCTGCGTTTTACCCGCGAAGAGATTCCCGCGCTGGAGGCGCAAGGCTGGCAGATCGAGAGGATGCCGGATTACCGTTATGACGTGGCCGAAGTCGAAGACTGGTACGCCGACGTCGATGACCAAGCAACCGAGTCTGGCAGCCCGTGGTTCGATCTCGAGTTGGGCATCGTCGTCAATCAGCTGCGGGTGTCGCTGTTGCCGGTGCTGGTCGACCTGATCCGCAATGCGCCGCTGGATTTCAACCCGCAAGCGCTGGCCGCCCATGCCGACGACGAGCCCTTGCTAGCAATGCTGCCGGATGGCGTGCGCGTGGCGTTGCCGTGGGGCCGCATCAAGCCGATTCTCAGCACGCTGGGCGAGCTGTACTTTACCGAGAAAGACGGCGGCGCTATTCGTCTTTCCACGCTGGATGCGGCGCGTCTGGCGGAGCTGGCCGGCGCCACGCAACTGCGCTGGATCGGCGGCCAGCGCCTGCGCGACATGGGGCAAAAGCTGGCTACCTTCGGCGGTGTGCAAACCATCGCGCCGCCGCGTGGCTTGCAGGCGACGCTGCGCGATTACCAGAGCGAAGGTCTAGCCTGGATGCAATTCCTGCGCGAATACGATCTATCCGGGATTCTGGCCGACGACATGGGACTGGGCAAAACCGTTCAGACTCTGGCCCACATTCTGATCGAAAAGGAAGCCGGTCGTCTGACGCAACCGGCGCTGGTGATCGCGCCCACCAGCCTGATGGGCAACTGGCAAGATGAGGCGGCCCGTTTCGCGCCTGATTTGCGGGTGCTGGTGCTGCACGGCAAGGAACGGCTGGCGCATTTCGAGGCTATCGACCAGTTCGACCTGGTGCTGACCACCTACGCGCTGCTGCCGCGCGACGAAGAAAAGCTGCGCGAACATGCGTACCACTTGGTGATTTTGGACGAATCGCACTACATCAAGAATCCACGCTCCAAAGCCGCCCAAACCGCCGGCTTGCTGCGGGCCCGGCACCGTCTGTGCCTGACCGGCACGCCGCTGGAAAATCATCTGGGCGAACTGTGGTCGCAATTCCACTTCCTGTTGCCGGGTTTGCTGGGCGAGGAAAAAGCCTTCAATGCGGCGTTTCGCCACCCGATCGAAAAGCAGGGCAACATCAGCCGCCGCGTGTTGCTGACGCGCCGCATCAAGCCGTTTTTGCTGCGCCGTACCAAGGACAAGGTCGCCAAGGAATTGCCGCCGAAAACAGAAATGGTGCGCTCGGTCGAACTCTGCGGCGCGCAGCGCGACCTGTATGAAACTGTGCGGCTGGCGATGGACAAGAAAGTGCGCACCGAAATCGCCAGGAAAGGCGTGGCGCGCAGCCAGATCGTGATCCTCGAAGCGTTGCTGAAGTTGCGCCAGGTCTGCTGCGATCCGCGGCTGGTCAAATCGGCCAGCGTCAAAAAAGCCGCCGCGCCGAGCGCCAAACTGAGCGAATTGATGAGCATGATCGGGGACTTGCTGGAAGAGGAGCGCAAGATTCTGGTGTTTTCGTCGTTCACCAGCATGCTGGCGCTGATCGAAATCGAACTGCAGGCGCGCAAGGTGCCGTATGCAATCCTCACCGGCAGCACCGAGAACCGCGCCGACGTGGTGCGCACGTTCCAGCAGGGATTGGTGCCGATCTTCCTGATCAGCCTGAAAGCCGGCGGTGTCGGCCTGAATCTGACTGCCGCCGACACCGTGATCCATTACGATCCGTGGTGGAATCCGGCCGCCGAAAACCAGGCCACCGACCGCGCCTGGCGCATCGGCCAGGACAAGCCGGTATTCGTCTACAAGCTGATCGCCAAAGGCACGCTGGAAGAGAAGATCCAGGCGCTGCAACAGAAAAAAGCCGACCTGGCGCACGCGATGCTGGCCAACGACGGCGAGACGCAAAACATGAAGATTACGCAGGAGGATTTGCAGGCGATTTTCGCGCCGCTGGAACAGTGATTTTTGATGGTGTAAGTGGTTTTGGTAGGAGCGCACCCGGGCGCGAAGCAGTCGCCAGACTGTGCAGTTGTTGATCGCGCCCGGGTGCGCTCCTACAAAATCAGAGCACTTGCCGAATGCCGCCCGTCACGCGTTCGATCCCAGCCAAATCCTGCCAGCTTTGCACGTCCGTGAAACCTTGGGCAATCAACAGCGCGCGCACTGCCGCAGCCTGATCAAATCCATGCTCCATCAACAGCCATCCACCCGCCACCAAATGTGCTGTCGCGCCATTGATAATGGCGCGCAATGCAGACAGGCCGTCGGCGTGATCGGTCAGGGCGCTGATCGGCTCGAAACGCAGATCGCCTTGGCGTAGATGGGCGTCGCCCGCCACGATGTAGGGCGGGTTGGCGGCGATCAGCTCGAATTGTTCGCCCGCTTGCAGCGCGCCGTACCAATCACTTTGCAGCAAACGCAGGGCGTTGCCGCCGATTGACAAGATGTGCGCAGCATTGTGGCGCGCCACGTCGAGCGCGGCGGCACTGACATCGAGTGCGCTGACCTGCAGATCGGCACGGCTGTGCGCAATCGCAATCGCAATCGCGCCGGAACCGGTGCCCATGTCCAGCACCCGGCTTTTGAGTGGTACGCGTTGCAGCGCCAGTTCCACCAGCAACTCGGTTTCCGGGCGCGGAATCAGCACATCTGTTGTTACCCGAAATGGCAAGCCGAAAAATTCGCGCTGACCGACGATATATGCAATCGGCTCGCCCGCCACCCGGCGCTGCAGCAGCGTCGTGAAGCGCAGCGCTTCCTCTGCCTTCAACGTGCGTTCGGATTGGGTGATCAGCTGGACCCGCGTTAAACCCAGCGCATGCATCAGCAGCATGCGGGTTTCCAGCCCCTCCAGCGGGGAGCTGCGTTGCACTGCGACGATAGTGCAACCGGCCTCGATGCGGGCCAAGGTCATTTTTTCGATTTGAAAGCAACCCAGCCCAGCGCGATGCTGAAAATCGCAAACCAGACCAGCGCCCACATCGGGATCGACAAGCCCAGGATCGGCGCGTAATCGGTGCTGCAAAAACCGTTGGCCTTGAACAGGAAAGGCAGCAGTTCAGCGCTCGGGATTTTGTTCAGCGCGGTTTCCAGCGGATCGACTCCGCATGAAATTTCGGGATGCGCCTTGACCCACAAATGCCAGCCGGCAATGCCAGCGCCGGTAAGCGCCGCCAGCAATCCGATGCCAGCCCCGGCCCGCAGAGCTGCGCGCGGCAATGTGGCGCTGGTCAAGCAAATCAGGGCGATTGCCGCAAACGCATAACGCTGCATCACGCATAGCGGACAAGGTTTCATGTCCAGCCCGTGCTGCATATACAGCGCCACGCCGAGCAATGACAGGCAGGCAAAGGCGATTGCCAGTAAAACATTTTTGGAGGTGATCATCATATTTTTGAAGTTGGCTGAAGTGTGTTGGCAATCTTAAATCAGGATGCATCGCCCAGGGCCGCCAGCAGTTCAGCCTGATGCTCGGCCACCAGCGCATTGATCAAATCGTCGAGATCGCCATCCATGATGAAATCGAGCTTGTACAGCGTCAGGTTGATGCGGTGATCGGTCATCCGTCCTTGCGGGAAGTTGTAGGTGCGGATGCGTTCGCTGCGGTCGCCGGAGCCGATCAGGCTCTTGCGGGTGGCCGCTTCCTTCGCTTGTTGCGCGCGGGTTTGGACATCCATGATGCGGGTAGCCAGCACCCGCAACGCTTGCGCCTTGTTCTGATGCTGGCTGCGGCCGTCCTGGCATTCGACCACGATGCCGGTCGGGTTATGCGTGATGCGCACCGCCGAATCGGTTTTGTTGATGTGCTGGCCGCCGGCACCGGAGGCGCGATAGGTGTCGATGCGCAGGTCGGCCGGATTGATCACCACGTCACTGACTTCATCGGCTTCCGGCATCACCGCCACCGTACAAGCCGACGTGTGGATGCGGCCCTGGGTTTCAGTAGTCGGCACGCGCTGCACCCGATGGCCGCCGGATTCGAACTTCAGCTTGGCGTAAGCGCCGGGGCCGACCAGGCGCACGATGACTTCCTTGTAGCCGCCCAGCTCGGACGCCGATTCGGACATGATTTCAATCTGCCAGTGCTGCCGTTCGGCAAAACGAGTGTACATGCGCAGCAGGTCGCCGGCAAACAGCGCGGCTTCGTCGCCGCCGGTGCCGGCGCGAATTTCCAGCAAGATGTTGCGCTCGTCGTTGGCATCTTTTGGCAGCAGCATCTTTTGCAGGTCGCGTTCCAGCTGCTCCATTTGTTGTTTGGCGGCGTCGATTTCTTCCTGCGCGAACTCCTTCATTTCCGGCTCCGAGAGCATTTCCTGTGCGGCGGCGATATCATTTTCAGCCTTGGCGTAGGACTGGTAAAGCACCACCAGCGGGCCGATTTCGGCGTGTTCGCGGGTCAGCTTGCGGTAATTGTCCATCGACGCGGTGGCGTCTTCGCGCATCAGCAGTTGGCCGACTTCCTCCAGCCGGTCAGAGAGTTGGTCGAGCTTGGCGAGCATGGATGGTTTCATAAGAATTCTGTCAGAAAAGGCGGTCAATCCGGGAAGGCCGGCAGCGTTTTGATGGCGGTCGGCGTGCAGTGCAGCGGGGGAAGTGGCGGTTGCGAAAGCGCAGAACTACGCTAACGTCGGGTGCGAAACAGTTGCGGCAATAGCGCGGCCAGGCGCGCGCGTTCGTCGCCCTGAGCCTGGTGCAAGGCCTGTTGCGGGCCGTGCAGGAATTTGGCGGTGATGCCTTTGGAGAGGGCTTCCAGCACTGCATCGATGTCGTCGCCGCGCGCGATCATCTTGCGTGCGCGCTCGAGTTCGATCATGCGCAGTATTTCGCTGTTTTCGTGCAAATCCTGGATTACCGGCACCACCAGCCGGCCATCGACCCAATGCATGAAGGACTGGACCCGGGTTTCAATGATGGCTTCGGCCTGCGCTACTGCTGCCTGGCGGTTTTCCATGCCGGTCTGGACTACGGTACCCAGGTCGTCGACGGTGTACAAAAAAGCGTCGTCGAGCCGGCCGACTTCAGTTTCGATATCGCGCGGCACCGCCAGATCGACCATGAACACCGGCTTGTGGCGGCGCGCCTTGATGGCGCGCTCGACCATGCCCAGGCCGATGATCGGCAGCGACGATGCGGTGCATGAGATTACGATGTCGAACTGCGCCAGTTGATCCGGCAATTCGGCCAGACGGATGGCTCGGCCATTGAAGCGGTGCGCCAGCGCTTCGCCGCGTTCCAGTGTGCGGTTGGCGATTGTGATCGATTTTGGATTTTGCGCCGCGAAGTGGGTGGCGCACAATTCGATCATTTCGCCGGCGCCGATGAACAGCACATGCTGCTCGGAGATGGTGTCGAAAATGCGCTGCGATAGCCGCACCGCAGCAGCCGCCATCGAGACGCTGTGAGCGCCGATTTCGGTAGTGCTGCGCACTTCCTTGGCGACGGCAAAAGTGCGCTGAAACAACTGGTGCAAATAGGTGCCCAGGCCGCCGGCTGCCTCTGCCTGGCGCACCGCATCCTTCATCTGGCCCAGGATTTGCGGCTCGCCCAACACCATCGAATCGAGCCCGGAGGCGACCCGAAAAGCGTGCCGCACAGCGCCATCCTGCGGCAATGTGTACAAATGCGGGCGCAGTTCCGAATAAGGTAATTTGTGATAATCGGCCAGAAAATGCGCGCTGCTGTCGATCGCTGCCTCGATCCCGCCCGGTACGTGGCTAGCCGCGTACAGCTCGGTGCGGTTGCAGGTTGACAGGATGGCAGCTTCGTCGGTGTAGCCGGAGCCTTCCTGATTGCCGAACCATGCGCGCGCCGAACCTACTGCAGCCCCGATCTGGTCCGCAGGAAAAGCCACCTGTTCGCGCAAGGCAAGCGGCGCGGTGGTGTGATTGAGGCCTACGGCAAGCAGTTGCATGTGGGTTATATACAGTCCGCAGAGCGGAATTCGGTTTTGGGCAGGCCACCATTATAGCTTCTCGCTGCAGATGACTCGCCGACTGGCAGCGGCGATCGCGCCCGGCTGGTCAGAATTTCTGATTGACTAAACCTGGATCAAGCCAAGCCGGCAATCCGGGCCGAGCTGGACAGCACCTTCACATTCATATCGAAACCTGTTCCAGGCGGTAACCGTAACTGTAGACCGGAGCCAGCCGGAACCCGTTTTCAGGGCGTAACTGCAGCTTGCTGCGCACCCGCGATACATGGGTGTCCATAGTGCGGGATGGGATGTCAATATTGTGCGTCCAGACCGATTCCAGAATAGTGGCGCGCGACAGCGGTCGGCCCAGATTGCGGAAAAACAGCAGCGCCAGAGTGAATTCTTTTTGCGTGAGTGCAATCAGTGCGCCATCGACTCTCAATTGACCGCTGCGGGTTTCGAACACATAGCGCCCAAATTGGATTTGTTCGGCTGCATTCTGGCTCGGATAAGCACGCCGCAAAAGAGCCTGAACCCGCGCTACCAGTTCACTGCGGCGAATCGGTTTGATCATGTAATCATCGGCGCCGGCTGCCAAGCCCTCGATGATGTCGTCTTCGCTGGAATGGCTGGTGATGAACAGCACCGGCAGTTTTTGCGAGAGTTTTTCGCGCGTCCAGCGCATCACTTCGGGGCCGCTTGCGTCAGCCACCTGCCAGTCGAGGATCAGCATGTCGCAGCTTTCCCGACGTAACTGCTGAAGCATGTCCCTGCCGCTGGAAAATGGATGGCAGACGTGTCCTGCGGCACCCAGGATTTTGCATGTCAACTCAGCTTGGCGCGGGTCGTCGTCTAGGACTGCGATTCTCATGGTGTGTCAGTGCGAAAGGTCAGGTGGCATTACGGGTAACACGTTTTATTTTCCTACAGTAACACGACTTTAATGGCGCTTATGCAAACCAGCTGAAAGATGGTTTGCATAAATTTGCGCAACTTTACAGCGCATCACGGCCCCGATGTTTATCAATATACTTAGGAGTATAGTTAAAAACAATGTACTTACCGCATGTATTGATGGGGTTTTATAAAATACACAAAGCAGTATATTTACTGACAAAAAACCGAAAGGCAGCGGTAATCGCGAGTGCGCTACAATGCGCCGGTGAAGCAAGCCAGACAGTCGCTGGCCGCGGCTGCAAGGTCGTGGCGGGAGGAAGGTCCGGACTCCATACAGCAGGGTGACGGTTAACGGCCGTCCGCTGAAAGCCGCAAGGTATAAGGCGAGGAATAGGGCCACAGAGACGAGCGTATTAAGTTACGGTGAAACGCGGTAACCTCCACCCGGAGCAATTCCAAATAGGCACGCGTTGATGCTGCTCGCGGAGCGTGCGGGTAGGAAGCTTGAGCGCTGGAGTAATTCAGCGCCTAGAGGAATGGCTGTCATAGCGCGCGGTTGCAAGACCGGGCGCCGTAACAAAATCCGGCCTATCGGCTTGCTTCACTTTTTTCGGTCGCGCCTTCAGTGCGCGGCTGACCGTTCCTACCTCGGTTTTCCACCGGTGTCACGCGCCCTCCGCGCATTTTCGCCATGCAACTATTGTAAATAGTTTTAAAACATATGTTTATATTATGTACAGCTTTCACTGTGCGCGATAAGTACTTAATTTCATAAGAGTTTTCTCTTATCTCAATAGTATTTGGTAGGCTAAGTCATTGACTTGAATCACTAAAATTAAATTTCCATTCCTGAAACAGCTTGACCGGCTATAGTGCTTCCACTAAAGTGGGTAATAGTGTGGAAAAATGTTTTTTTGTGGGATTTTAATGAATCCACGATAGATTTGTAACCGGTAAGCCGCTTCCGAAAATAGCCAGCCAAAAGGATTTGATAATCGTGTTTCAGGGTGCGTCAGCATTAAATCTCGATGTGAAAGGCAGGATGTCCGTCCCGGCCAAGCATCGTGACGCACTATCGATTCAGTGCGAAGGCCGGGTCACGCTGACCAAGCATCCGCACGGCTGCCTGTTATTGTTTCCGCGCCCGGTTTGGGAAAGTCATCGTGAACAGATTGCCGCTTGGCCGATGTCGGCGCGCGCTTGGCAACGCATCTTTCTGGGTAATGCTTCCGACGTGGATATGGATTCTGCCGGCCGGATTTTGGTAGCGCCCGAGTTGCGTAATGCAGTTGGTTTGAGCCGCGACGTCATGTTGCTGGGAATGGGTAGTCATTTTGAGTTGTGGGATGCAGTCAAGCTTGCCGAAAGTGAGTCGCAGGCGATCGCAGCAGGCATGCCTGACGTATTAAGTAATTTTTCGTTTTAGGGACCTGTGATGACGATACAAACGGTGCCAGAGTACCTGCACCGCACGGTGCTGTTGGATGAGGCGGTCGATGCGCTGGCGCTAGAAGGTGCGCGCACGGATGGAGTCTACGTCGATGGCACTTTCGGGCGCGGCGGCCATAGCAGCAAGATTTTGCAGCGTCTGGGCGCGCAGGGTCGCCTGATCGCCTTTGATAAAGACCCACAGGCAATTGCCACAGCGCGGGAGTTTTCCGATCCGCGTTTCGAAATTATCCACGACAGTTTTGCCACCATGGGTGATGCCTTCGCCAAGCGCGGCATTGCGCAGGTGGATGGTGTTTTACTGGATTTGGGTATTTCGTCACCGCAAGTAGACGATGCTGCACGGGGCTTCAGTTTCCGTTTGGACGGCCCGCTTGATATGCGCATGGATAGTACTCGCGGGCTCTCGGCAGCAGACTGGTTGGCGATTGAATCAGAGCAAAAAATTGAAAAGGTGATACGCGAATATGGAGAAGAACGGTTTGCTTTTCAGATTGCAAAGGCGATTGTTGCTGGCCGGACGGTCGAGCCAATTTCAACCACACGACAGCTTGCCGCGATCGTGGCAAGGGCAGTCAAAACTCGCGAGAAGGGTAAGGACCCGGCAACCCGTACCTTTCAGGCTATACGGATTTTCATCAATCAGGAACTTGAGGAACTTGAGACTGGTTTAAATCAGGCCTTTCAATATTTGGCGCCAAACGCAAGGATGGTGGTGATCAGTTTCCATTCACTGGAAGACCGCATTGTCAAACATTTTATGGCAGCCAAGGCCAATGTCAAACAGCCGGATCGCCGCTTGCCGATACGTGCGGTTGATTTGCCGCAACCGCAAATGCGCTTGATATCAAAAATAAAACCCACTGATGCTGAGATATCCGGCAATCCGCGCGCCCGTTCTGCCATTATGCGTGTCTGCATGCGCCTCCCCGATGCTTCCACTGCCGGGGATGCGCCATGAGTGCGCGCACCAACGGCATCATCGCAGCCATGCTGGTCGTGTGCGCATTGTCGCTGGTGAATGCGCAATATCATGCACGCCGTTTATATGTTGAGTTGGGTCGCGCGCAATCCCAGGCAAAATTGCTGGATGTGCAATGGGCCCAGTTGCAACTTGATCAATCCACTCTGGGCAAGCATGCGCGCATTGAGCTGGTCGCAAAACGCGACCTGAAGATGCTCGCATTGACAGCTGCCAGCACGCAATACCTAACTGTGGAGGGCAAATGAGCCGTCCGGCCAGCCGTATTGCAGCAGCTAGGGGTGTGCCGTTTTCAACCAGCCCGGTGCTGAAAATGTCATTGCCAGCCTGGCGTTCGAAACTGGTCTTGTTCGTCCTATTCACTTCTTTTCTGACATTGGCCGGTCGCGCGCTGTGGTTGCAGGGCATGTCTACCGAATTCTTGCAAAAACAGGGTGCGTCGCGTTACGAACGCACGCTGGAGTTGCCTGCTACGCGTGGCAAAATCACGGATCGTGATGGACATGTGCTGGCTTCCAGTATTCCAGTCAAGGCAGTCTGGGCGATTCCGGATGATGTCTTGCAGGCCCCGGCGGAAAAGCTGCGTAGTTTGGCCGGGTTACTTGATCTGAATGAGGGGGACTTGCGCAAAAAATTAGACTCGGATAGCAGTTTTGTCTATCTGAAACGCCAGGTCGAATCGGACGCTACTAACAAGATTCTTGCCCTTGGCATAGATGGAATCCAGACCCGCAAGGAATACAAGCGTTTTTATCCGGAGGGCGAGGTGATGGCGCATGTTGTCGGCTTTACCAATGTCGAGGACGCCGGGCAGGAAGGCATGGAACTCGCCTCGCAGAAGTCGCTGATCGGCAGGACCGGAAGCCGTAGTGTGATCAGGGATCGCTTGGGCCGCATTGTTGAAGATATCGGATCCATTCGCGAGCCGCATGACGGTAAAGACCTGACGCTTTCCATCGACAGCAAGATCCAGTACATCGCATATTCACAATTGAAGGCGGCAGTTGAGCTGAATCAGGCGAAGGCTGGCGGCATTGTGGTACTGGATGTCAGAACCGGTGAAATTTTGGCGCTTGCCAATTTGCCGAGTTATAACCCGAATGACCGCAAGATATTGACCGGCGCTCAACTGCGCAACCGGGTCTTGACTGACACTTTCGAGCCCGGTTCGACCCTGAAACCTTTTACGATAGCTTTGGCACTGGAAACCAAGCGCGTTACTCCTGAGACAACTATCCAGACAGGGCCCGGAAAACTGACCATCGGCACTGCATCGATCGGCGATGCGCACTCGCTAGGGTTGTTGACTGTCTCGCAAATCATTGAAAAATCCTCCAATATCGGGACCGCAAAGATTGCATTGCAAATGCCGCCGCAGGAAATGTGGGAAATGTTTACCAGCGTCGGTTTTGGCCAGCAGCCGAAATTCAGCTTCCCCGGACGGGCGGCGGGCCGTGTACGGCCATTTAAGTCATGGCGTCCCATCGAGCAGGCAACCATGAGTTACGGGCACGGCATTTCAGTTTCGCTGATGCAGTTAGCACGTGCCTATATGATTTTCGCCCGTAATGGCGAGATAGCACCGTTATCCCTGGAAAAAGTTGCCGAACAACCGAACGGCCGGGTGGCGGGGCAAAGGGTTATCTCTGAAGAAACTGCACTCCAGATGCGTGCAATGTTGGAGGCGGCCGCAGGACCAAATGGCACTGCACCGAAAGCGCAAGTACCCGGTTACCGCGTAGCTGGAAAAACCGGGACCGCGTATAAAATTGTCGATGGGAAATATGTCAAAAAATACGTATCATCGTTCGTCGGTTTTGCCCCGGTGTCCGCGCCGCGCATCATTATTGCGGTAATGGTGGATGAGCCATCCAATGGCAATCATTACGGCGGTGGAGTTGCGGCGCCGGTATTTTCATCCGTTGCAGCCAGTGCTCTGCGGGCGTTGAACGTCAGGCCAGATTCGAGCGTGACGAATATTATTATTCCTGCCGATGGCATCACCGAAAGTATGTGATGCCAAATACAAAATTGGTAATTTCCGAGATACTTTTCTGGTTGCGTCAGCAGGTTGCGCCAACAGCGCAATTGCATTCCGATTCGCGTTCCATCCTCAAAGGCGATGTGTTTTTTGCTTATCCCGGTGACGTCGCTGATGGCCGGCAATTCATTGAGCAGGCGATTCAGCTGGGCGCGGGTGCCGTGGTCTATGAGTCGGCTGCCTGGAACTGGAATGCAGCATGGTCGGTACCCCATCTTGCGGTAACCGATTTGAAAAAGACAGCAGGCGAAATTGCCAGCGCGTATTACTACAAACCGGATGCCGCTATGTTCACAGTGGCCGTGACCGGTACCAATGGCAAGACTTCATGCGCGCAATGGCTGGCAAATGCCTTATCTCGCTTGGGCGAACCCACTGCGGTGATTGGAACTCTCGGCGTCGGCATTTACCAGCGTGGTACCTGCGACACCTCTGACATGACCGGTTACACCACGCCGGATGCAGTAATGTTACAACGCAGGCTGGCGCAACTACGCGATGCCGGTGCTCATGCTATGGCGATTGAAGCATCGTCGATTGGGCTTGAACAAGGACGTTTGAATGGCATGCATTTCGATGCGGCCTTATTTACCAATCTTACGCGCGACCATCTTGATTATCATGGCGACATGGCGGCTTATGAATTGGCTAAAACCGCTTTGTTTGACTGGTTAGGATTGCGTCACGCAATCGTCAATCTGGATGACCCGATGGGATTGCGGTTGGCGCAGCGCCTGCAGGGCAGGGCACTGACGTCGTTAATCGGATACACAGTGTCCGGCGCAGTGCTTGAAGGCATCTCAATCTTGAGCGCGCTTAACATACGCACCAGCCATGCCGGTACCGTGTTTCAGGTCGAATCGCCTTTTGGCAGTGGGATGATCAGAACGCACATGGTGGGCTTGTTCAATGTCAGCAACATTTTGGGTGTTCTGGGTGCATTGCTTGCCCAAGGCACCACCTGGCGTGCTGCGGTTCAGGCAATTGAAATGCTAACTGCGGTGCCGGGGCGTATGCAGCAGCTTGGCGGTAACGACTCACCGTTGATAGTTATTGATTATGCCCACACTCCGGATGCGCTGGAAAAAACGCTATTGACTTTGCGTCAGGTGGCACAGCAGCGTCATGGTCAGTTATGGTGCCTGTTCGGTTGCGGCGGTGACCGCGATCCAGGCAAGCGTGCGCAAATGGGTGCAGTTTCTGCACTGGCGGATCAGGTGGTAGTCACGAGCGACAATCCGCGCAGCGAGAATCCTGTTGCAATTATCCAGCAAATCATTGCTGGCCTGGCTACCGAAAAAACATCGCCCCAAGTGACCGAGGACCGTGCAGCCGCAATTTTATGGGCAGTAAAGCGCGCGGCAAAAAACGATGTGGTCCTGTTGGCCGGTAAGGGGCATGAGGCCTACCAAGAGGTGATGGGCAAGAAACTGGCGTTTTCCGATGCGGATCATGCTGCCCTGGCGCTGGCTGCACGCGCCACGATGAAGGGAGGCACCTGATGAAATCTTCACTGTTTGAGTTGCAATCCCGGCTTTCGGGCGCGCACGCCCGGGGTGATGCGGTTTTTGACGGAGTGACGACTGATAGCCGCAATGCCAGTGCCGGCAATCTATTCGTTGCTTTACGGGGTGAGCATTTCGATGCGCATGAGTTCATTGCGGATATGGTCGCGCAAGGGGTGTCCGCGGTAGTTGTGGAACGCTTGCCGGCAGGCTTGGCAATCCCTGCACTGATCGTGCCGGATACCCGTATTGCGCTGGGTGAAATTGCACACTACTGGCGGCGGCAATTCGATTTGCCGGTAATCGGCGTCACCGGCAGTAACGGCAAAACCACGGTCAAGGAAATGATCGCTTCGATCATGGCTGCACAGTTTGGTGCAGAGCATTGTCTGGCTACGCGCGGCAACTTCAATAATGACATCGGCGTGCCGCTGACGCTCTTGCGCATGACAGCAGCGCACAGCGCCGCGGTGATTGAACTGGGCATGAATCATCCAGGTGAAATCGCCCTCTTGGCGTCCATTGCGCAACCGACGCTCGGCTTGGTAAACAATGCGCAGCGTGAGCATCAGGAATTCATGGCAAGTGTGGAGGCTGTTGCAAAGGAAAATGGTGCGGTAATTTCTGCCCTACCCGCCAATGGCATTGCAGTATTCCCTGCCGATGATCCCTATACCACCTTATGGCGTGAGTATGCTACGGCTACTGGGCAGAGAACAATCATGACCTTTGGATTTGCCGCCGATGCCGATGTGACATGCACTTATCGGTCAAACGCATTCGGTAATGATTTGTCTGTTACGGCAGGCCAGCAGCGTTTTGATATTCTGCTTGCGGCTGCAGGTGCGCACAACGTGCGTAATGCCTTGGCTGCGATTGCGTGTACCTCGGCAATCGGCATTGGGACGGAAGCAATTGTTCGCGGTTTGACTGCATTCGCGCCGGCCAATGGCCGCCTCCAGCGCAAAATTGCCCGCAACGGGGCAATCATCATCGACGATACCTATAATGCGAATCCCGACTCGGTACGGGCCGCCATTGATGTGCTTGCGCAAGCAACTTCGCCAAGAGTGCTGGTGTTGGGCGATATGGGGGAAGTCGGCAACGATGGCCGGCAGTTTCACGAAGAGATTGGAGATTATTCCCGAGAAAGCGGTATCGAGCATGTTATGACTTTCGGCGCACTTGCCCATCATACGACGCGCGCATTCGGCGCGGGAGCAAAACACTTTGACAGTATTGCGGCCTTGAACGATGCGCTGGAAGACCTTCTGGTTCCCGCCGCAACGGTATTGGTGAAAGGTTCGCGTTTCATGAAAATGGAACAAACAGTTCGCCACTTTGTACAAGAACATATAAAAGAGAACCATTGACATGTTGCTTTGGCTAGCAGAATTATTTAAGCAGGATATAAGTTTTCTGCGCGTATTCAATTTCATTACATTTCGTGCGGTATTCGCGACGATGACCTCCTTGGCGATTGGTTTGATTGCCGGTCCTCCGGTGATACGCATGCTGGCTCGGTTGAAGGTCGGTCAGGCAGTGCGTACTGACGGCCCGCAGACACACTTGATCAAGAATGGCACGCCCACCATGGGTGGCGTGCTGATCCTGATTGCGATTGGGGTGTCCACCTTGTTGTGGGCCGATTTAAGCAATCGTTTTATTTGGATTGTGCTGGTAGTGACACTCGGCTTCGGTGCAGTCGGCTGGGTCGATGATTACCGCAAGGTGGTTTACAAAGACCCCAAGGGGATGTCTTCGAAAGAGAAGTATTTTTGGCAATCCCTGATTGGCATTGTCGCTGCGCTGTATCTGGCGTTTTCGGTATCGGCGCCCACCAATAGCCAGGTCTGGAATTTGTTCGTGGCGTGGGTGCAGTCCGGGTTCAACCTTGACCTGCCTCCTAAGGCAGATTTGATCGTGCCGTTTTTCAAGACTATCAGTTATCCGCTCGGCGTATGGGGGTTTATCGCCCTGACGTATTTCGTCATTGTCGGCACCAGTAATGCAGTAAATCTGACCGATGGTCTCGATGGGCTGGCTATCATGCCGACCGTGATGGTGGGCACTGCGCTGGGGATATTCGCCTACCTGACCGGCAGCGCCAGCTATTCGAAGTATCTGTTCATACCGCATATCCCTGGTGCGGGCGAGTTGCTGATCTTCTGTGGCGCGATGGCAGGCGCTGGCTTGGCTTTCCTCTGGTATAACGCCCACCCTGCGCAAGTGTTCATGGGCGATGTCGGTGCCCTCGCCTTGGGTGGGGCGCTGGGCACGATTGCCGTCATCGTGAGGCAGGAAATCGTACTTTTCATCATGGGCGGAATTTTCGTCGTGGAAACCTTGTCAGTGATGCTGCAGGTTGCTTATTTCAAGTTTACCAAGCGGCGTTATGGTACTGGGCGTCGCATCTTGTTGATGGCGCCGTTGCATCATCACTTCGAGCAAAAAGGCTGGAAAGAAACTCAGGTCGTAGTGCGGTTCTGGATTATCTCGATGATGTTGGTGTTGTTTGGTTTGTCTACTTTGAAGTTGCGCTGATGAATTACGACGGCAAACACGTTCTTGTTCTCGGGCTGGGAGAATCCGGCCTCGCGATGGCGCATTGGCTGCACCGTTGCGGCGCGTCGTTGCGCGTGGCTGATACCCGCGCAGCACCGCAACGACTGGCTAGTTTGCGGGATGCACTGCCGGAAGTGGAATTCATCGGAGGGGCGGCTTTCAGTGCTGATCTTTTGGCTGATATTGATTTTGTCGCTGTCAGCCCGGGTTTGTCGCCGCATGGCGATCTGTCGGAGCTTATGGCGGCAGCAGAATCCAGGGATATCCCGGTATGGGGTGAGATCGAATTTTTCGCCCAGGGATTGGCCAAATTGCGGCAGGATACAAGTTATGCGCCCAAACTGATTGCAATCACTGGTACCAATGGCAAAACCACGGTAACCAGCTTGGTCGGCCTGTTGTGCAAGCGTGCCGGTTGGACGGCGTGCGTGGCCGGCAATATTAGCCCATGTGCACTGGATGTCTTGCGGGACGCCATCGATAGGGATGATTTGCCGCAGATCTGGGTGCTGGAATTGTCGAGCTTCCAGTTGCACACGACGTACAGTCTGCAGGCTGATGCTGCAACCGTGCTCAATATCACGCAGGATCATCTGGATTGGCATGGCAGCATGGCTGCCTATGTGGCCGATAAAGCTCGGATATTTGGTATCGATACCGTGCGCGTATTGAATCGCGATGATGCTGCGGTCATGGGTTTGGCGGACGCGCAAGCACCCACGATAACTTTTGGCGTCGGTGCGCCAACGCGGGCGGGTGATTTTGGATTGCTGGATGAGCGCGGTATCCAATGGCTGTCGGTAGCGGTTGCTGCCGAAGAAGATGAAAAGCGCCGCAAGAAAAAAAACAGCATTGAATTGCCTACGGCGATTAGCCGCTTGATGCCGACAGATGCACTCAATATTCGTGGTCAGCACAATGCGCTCAATGCACTCGCCGCACTAGCTTTGTGTCGTGCGACCGGTTTGCCGCTTGCTGCGCTATTGCATGGTGTGCGCGAATATCGGGGTGAGCCGCACCGGGTTGAATTGATTACCACGATCGGCGAAGTCAATTACTACGACGACAGCAAAGGCACTAATGTCGGTGCAACAGTGGCGGCCCTGAATGGATTGGGGGCGCAGCAAGGCAGTAATCGGTTGGTATTGATTGCTGGTGGTGACGGCAAGGGGCAAGATTTTTCGAGTCTGGCGGAGCCGGTCGCAAAACATGTCCGTGCGGTGTTCCTGATTGGCAAGGACGCACCTGCCTTGCGCGCCGCCTTAAGCATAACCGCTGTTGCCCTCGACGATTGCTCCAGTCTGGAAGAAGCGGTCCAGCGCGCTGCCGGGGTCGCGCAGCCAGGCGATGCTGTGTTGCTGTCTCCAGCCTGTGCCAGTCTGGATATGTTTGCCAATTATGTACACCGTGCTCAAGTGTTTGTTGATGCAGTTAGAGAAATTGGGCTGTCCCGCGGTGAGGTGATCGCATGAAATCCGCCTGGCCAGCCATCATGACGTGGTTTGGATTTTCATCCGTCAAAGAGCCGAGGCGGGATTTGCCGCAGCGCTCCAAAATGATGGAATACGATCAGCCTTTGATCTGGGTAGTGGTATTGCTGATGCTGTTCGGAATGGTAATGGTGTATTCCGCTTCCATTTCTTTGCCTGACTCACCCAAATACGCGAGTTACAACAATAGCCATTTCCTGATCAGGCAGGGGATCTTCGTTGCTGCTGCATTTTGCAGCAGCTTGATCGTGTTTCGGGTGCCGATCAGTACTTGGCAGCGCTGGGCGCCGTATCTGTTCGTGGCTACTTTGATACTGCTGCTGCTAGTTCTGGTGCCTGGTGTGGGCAAAGGCGTGAATGGCGCAAAACGCTGGCTATCGTTCAAGGTTTTCAATTTGCAACCTTCCGAATTGATGAAGCTGTTCGTTGTGCTGTATGCAGCTGATTACACGGTGCGCAAGCAGCAATTCATGCATAAATTGACAAAAGGTTTTCTGCCGATGGCGGGTGCGGTGGCAATGGTCGGTTTGTTGTTGTTGCTGGAGCCGGACTTGGGTGCGTTTGGCGTGATCGTTTGTATCGCGATGGGTATTTTGTTTCTAGGTGGCATCAATGGTGTCTGGTTCAGCGGCATCGGTGCCACGCTGGTGGGAATTTTTAGCCTGGTAATTATGTTGTCGCCATGGCGGCGCGAGAGGATTTTTGCTTATCTGAATCCTTGGACCGAAGAAAACGCATTGGGCAAGGCGTATCAATTGTCGCATTCGCTGATTGCCTTCGGGCGCGGCGAATTGTTCGGCGTCGGTCTTGGCGGCAGTGTCGAGAAGCTGCATTATTTGCCAGAGGCGCATACCGATTTTTTATTGGCAGTGATTGGCGAAGAACTGGGTTTTGCCGGCGTATTGGTGGTTGTGATGATGTTTTACTGGATCGTCAAACGTGCTTTTGAAATTGGTCGTCAGGCCATTGCACTGGATTTGACGTTCGCCGGGTTGGTTGCGAAAGGTGTTGGCATCTGGATTGGTGTCCAGACTTTCATCAATATGGGCGTCAATCTCGGCTTGTTGCCGACCAAAGGATTGACCTTGCCACTGATGAGTTATGGTGGCTCGGGTGTGTTGATTAATTGTATCGGTCTGGCAATTCTGCTGCGCATCGATTACGAGAACAGGATTTTGATGCGCGGAGGCAGAATATGACACATCTGAAAACGCTGGTCGTCATGGCGGCAGGCACTGGCGGTCATATCTTTCCTGGGCTGGCGATTGCAGAGACGATGAGCGCGCGCGGTTGGCAGGTATCCTGGCTCGGCACCACACATGGCATGGAGCACGATATCGTGCCCCGGCATGGCATCGAGATGGACACCATCGATTTCGCCGGATTGCGCGGTAAAGGTTTGATGCATAGCTTGCGCGGCACATTCAGGCTGCTTGCAAGTTTCGTCTCCTGCTACCGCATCCTCGGCCGCCGCCAACCGGACGTGGTGCTCGGGATGGGTGGGTATGTGACGGTGCCGGGCGGCGTGATGGCGGCTGTGCGTCACATTCCCCTGGCGTTGGTGAATGCGGATGCGGCCCTATTGTTGTCGAACAAGACCCTGGTGCCAATGGCAAAACGGGTGCTGTTCGGTTTTCCTGCGGATTTTGGCAACGCAGCTAGTAAGGCTTTAGTAACAGGCAACCCAGTGCGCAAAGAAATCATCGCTTTGCCTGTTCCTGAGCAGCGTTACGCAGCCCGCAGCGGGCCGCTCAGGATTCTGGTGGTTGGCGGCAGTCTGGGCGCAAAAGTCTTGAACGATTGCCTGCCCGCGGCATTGGCTTTGATTCCGGTTGACTTGCGGCCGATAGTCACGCACCAGTCCGGCAAAAAACATGTTGACGTATTGCGTGCAGCGTATGCCGCGGCACAAGTGCAGGCGGAGGTAGTGGATTTCATCGATGACATGCCGCGTCGCTATGCCGACGCCGATCTGGTGATTTGCCGCGCTGGCGCAATTACATTATCGGAGCTGACTGCAGCGGGGGTGGCAAGCGTACTGGTGCCATTGATTGTATCGACGACTTCACATCAGCGCGTCAACGCCCAGTGGATGGCGCAACAACATGCGGCAATCTATCAGCCACAGGACGAAATGACGGCGGAAAATTTATCCATAATATTGCAAACCCTGACGCGTCAAGAGTGTCTGACGATAGCGCTGGCTGCTTATGCAATCGGTAGGCGGGATGCAAACGAAATGATTGCAGATGTATTAGAAGAATTGGCGAGCAAGGTATGAAACATAAAGTAAAACACATTCATTTTGTAGGAATCGGCGGCTCGGGCATGAGTGGCATTGCCGAAGTGTTGCTCAATCTCGGATATACCATCTCCGGCTCGGATCTCGGGTGTAATGCGGCGACGCAGCGCTTGGCTGGCTTGGGCGCGCACGTTACATTGGGCCATGCTGCTGAAAATACCAATAACGCCGATGTAATCGTTACTTCCACGGCGGTAAAAGCGGATAACCCGGAAGTACTGGCGGCGCGACAAAAAAATATTCCGATCGTGCCGCGGGCCATGATGCTGGCGGAGTTAATGCGTCTGAAACGTGGCATTGCAATCGCCGGCACGCACGGCAAGACTACGACTACCAGTCTGGTCGCCAGCGTGCTTGCGGAAGGCGGCCTGGATCCGACTTTCGTCATCGGTGGCCGTTTGAATAGCGCTGGCGCCAATGCCAAGCTGGGCGCCGGCGACTTTATTGTGGTCGAGGCAGATGAGTCCGATGCATCCTTCCTCAATTTACTGCCGGTGATTGAAGTCATTACCAATATTGACGCTGATCATATGGAAACATACGGTCACGATTTTGCAAAACTCAAACAAGCCTTCATCCAGTTTACCCAGCATCTGCCTTTTTATGGCGTCGCAGTGTTGTGCCTTGACGATCCTAATGTGCGCGAAATCTTGCCCTTCATTTCCAAGCCGATCGTCACGTACGGCTTCCACGAAGATGCCCAAGTGCGTGCAGTCGATGCCAAGGCAGTTGGCGAACAGATGCAATTCACCGTGCTTCAGGAAGGCTACGCATCGATGAAGGTGACTCTGAATCAGCCCGGCATGCACAATATCCAAAATGCCTGCGCTGCCATCGTGGTTGCCCGTGAGCTGAATGTGGCTGATAGCGCGACGCAAAAAGCATTAATGGAATTCAATGGCGTTGGGCGTCGTTTCACGCGTTATGGCGAAATTGATTTGGCCGATGTCGACGGCAAGTCCAGCGGCAGTTTTACCTTGGTGGATGACTATGGCCACCATCCGACTGAAATGGCTGCAACACTCGCAGCTGCCCGCGGCGCTTATCCAGAGCGCCGTCTGGTTCTGGCTTTTCAGCCGCATAGATTCACGCGCACGCGGGACCTGTTCGAGGATTTTGTGCGGGTCATGTCTACTGCGGATGCTTTGGTGCTGGCAGAGGTGTACGCAGCAGGAGAGCAACCGATTGTCGCAGCCGATGGCCGTGCGTTGGCGCGCGCCATGCGCGTCGCAGGCAAGGTGGAACCGGTATTTGTCGAGGATATCAATGATATGCCGGAAACCATCATGAATTTTGCTCGGGATGGTGATGTCGTGATCATGATGGGGGCTGGCTCCATCGGCGGCGTTCCTGGAAAACTGGTGCAAGGAAACCATCATGGGTGAGCGTGACATGGTCAATGAATTTGGCAAGGTCGGTGTCTTGTTTGGCGGTCGTTCGGCTGAACGCGAAGTATCGTTGATGTCAGGTGCGGGTGTGCTTCAGGCGCTGATGGGCAAGGGAATCAATGCCCATGGATTCGATCCGGCAAAGCGCAGCCTGGCGGAACTAGCCGCCGAAAAATTCGATAGTGTATTCATTGCATTGCATGGCCGCTACGGCGAGGACGGCACCTTGCAAGGCGCTTTGGAACTGCTTGGCATTCCATACACAGGGCCGGGCGTATTGGCTTCGTCGATTGCGATGGATAAAGCCATGACCAAGCGTATCTGGATGGCAAGCGCACTGGCAACGCCGAAATTCGAAATGCTGACAACGCAGAGCAATTGGGATGCGGTCGTTGCTGCGCTAGGTTTGCCGTTAATTGTCAAGCCTGCGCATGAAGGCTCCACCCTTGGACTGACCAAGGTAACGCAAATTGATCAATTGCCTGCGGCCTTTGCACTGGCCGCCAAATACGACAGTGCAGTCATGGCGGAAGAATTTATTGCCGGCATGGAGTTGACATGCCCGATTCTGGGATATGGCGAACAGGCCAAAGCCTTGCCGGTCATTCGCATCATTGCGCCCGATGCGAATTACGATTATCAGAACAAGTATTTTTCCAACGATACCCAATATCTCTGCCCCTGCGGCCTGCCGGCAGAACAGGAGCGTGCCATTCAGGAACTGGCGCTGGAAAGTTACCGTGCGCTCGGCTGCCGTGGCTGGAGTAGGGCCGATGTGATGGTGCGGGCCTCGGACAACAAGCCGTTTTTACTGGAAATGAATACGTCTCCGGGCATGACAGGACACTCTCTGGTGCCCATGTCGGCAAAGGTCATCGGACTCGGATATGAGGATTTATGCGTTGAAATATTACGTTCTGCTGCGCTCGATCTGACGCCATCCGTCGACTGGATTGTGCGCTAAGAAGCGGCAACAGAGGAACTGCAAAGACCATGTGGCAAGAGATCAAGACACTCAATGCGATAGCTAACACACTGTTTGCAGTGTTCGCATTGCTATTGTTCTTAGCCGGTATTTTTTGGCTGACGCAACGGCCGATGTTCATGTTGACGGTGATCAGGGTGGTGAGCGCTGATGCCATGCAATTGCACCATGTGAATCGGCTGACGGTAAAAGGGGCGGCGCTTCCACGTATCAAGGGGAATTTTTTCACCTCCAACCTGGACACCGTGCGCATGGCTTTCGAGGGCGTGCCCTGGGTGCGCAAAGCGACGGTGCGCCGGGAATGGCCGAACAAACTGGTCGTAACGGTAGAAGAGCACGAGCCGCTGGGAACCTGGGGTGAAAACGGCCGCCTGGTCTCAGTCAAAGGCGATGTATTCACGGCCAACCTTGCCGAGGCTGAAGAAAATGGCAGTTTGCCTGAATTTAATGGACCGGAGGGCGCTGAAAAGGAAGTGATTGCGCGTTTTGAAGAGTTCAAACAATGGTTTGCGCCGATACGGCTTGCTCCGGAATCGATACAGCTGTCAGACCGCTATGCGTGGACCGTAAAGCTAAATAACGGTATAGCCGTGGAGTTGGGGCGGGAACAGAACAAGGCAATGATGCGCGAACGTGTCGATCGATTTGTAGGTATTTATCCGCAATTGGTAGCGCTGCTGCAGAACAGGATTGAAAGTGTAGATATGCGTTATCCGAATGGGCTGGCACTCAAAGCGAGTGGAATGGCACCTGGATTGGAAAGCAAACGAAAGTAAGCGGAACACGATGACAAAAGACGCAAAAAATTTGATTGTTGGCCTGGATATAGGCACCTCCAAAGTGGTGGCTGTGGTGGCTGAGGTGATGGCCGATGGGCGCCATGAGGTCATCGGTCTCGGCCAGCATGAGTCGAAAGGGCTGAAGAAAGGCGTGGTCGTCAATATCGAGGCGACGGTCGAGTCAATCCAGCGCGCGCTGGAGGAGGCTGAGTTGATGGCCGACTGCAAAATCAGGCATGTGTATGCGGGAATTGCAGGCAGCCATATCCGCAGTTTCAATTCCAGCGGCATGGTGGCAATCAAGGACAAGGAAGTTACCGCCGCCGACGTTTCGCGTGTGATTGAAACTGCCAAAGCGGTCAACATACCGACCGACCAGCAACTGCTGCATACCGTTCCACAAGAGTTCATTGTCGATAATCAGGAGGATGTGCGCGAGCCGATCGGCATGAGCGGCATACGCCTTGAGGTGCGGGTGCATATTGTCACCGGCGCAGTATCTGCGGTGCAGAATATCGTCAAATGTGTGCGACGCTGCGGCCTCGAAGTATCCGACCTGATATTGCAGCCGATGGCCTCTGCTGATGCAGTGCTGACGCCGGACGAGAAAGAATTGGGCGTGGTGCTGATCGATATCGGCGCTGGCACCACGGATGTTGCGATATTTTCCGAAGGGGCGATTCGCCATACCTCGGTGATACCGATTGCCGGCGACCAAATCACCAGCGATATCGCGATGGCCCTGCGCACGCCGACCCAGGACGCAGAAGAAATCAAGCTGCGTTATGGCGTCGCCAAACAGGTATTGGCAGATCCGGGGGAGACGCTTGAGGTTCCCGGCTTGGGGGACCGCAATCCACGCACACTGTCACGTCAGGCGCTGGCGGCTGTGATAGAGCCACGCGTTGAGGAATTGTTCGCGCTGGTGCATCAGGTGGTGCGCGAGTCCGGTTTTGAAGAAGTGTTGTCGAGCGGGATTGTGATTACCGGCGGCTCAGCGCTAATGCCCGGAATGATCGAGCTGGCAGAGGATATCTTCCTGAAACCTGCGCGCATGGGTGTGCCGGGCTACAACGGCCAGCTTGCCGATGTGGTGCGCAGCCCGCGCTATTCGACGGTTCTCGGCCTTTTACTGGAAGCCAAGAAGCAGTATTACCGTGGCCATGTGGTGACGCAGCAGGAAGGCTCTCTCAAGGAGGCATGGCAGCGCATGAAAGAGTGGTTTATCGGGAATTTTTGATGTGGGCAGGTTCGGCTGGGTAATTTTTTATCGCTTTATTTTTTGTTTAATGGTTATTTTCAGTCGCTAGCCATCATTTTAATGAGTGCTTCCGACTGAAAATCGCAAACTAATAGGAGGACATCATGGAGTTTGATATGGTCGATCATGCTACGCAAGGTACCGTGATCAAGGTGGTCGGAGTCGGTGGTGCGGGCGGCAATGCTGTCCAGCATATGATCAACAAAGGCGTTACCGGGGTTGAATTCATCGCCGCCAATACCGACGCGCAGGCGTTGCTGCACTCGAAGGCGCATAACGTGATCCAGATCGGCGAAACCGGTTTGGGTGCAGGCATGAAGCCCGAGGTCGGCCGTCAACTGGCCGAGGAGTCGCGCGCGCGTATTGAAGATGCCTTGCGTGGTGCTCACATGGTTTTCATTGCTGCCGGCATGGGTGGCGGCACCGGCACCGGCGCCGCGCCAATCGTGGCCCAGGTGGCAAAAGAACTGGGCGCATTGACAGTCGCGGTGGTGTCCAAGCCGTTCTCGTATGAAGGTCAGAAGTGCATGGACATCGCCGACGAAGGGTTGGAAGCGCTGTCGCAGCACGTCGATTCGCTGATCATCATCCTGAATGAAAAACTGGAAGAAATCTACGAAGACGACACCATGGTGGAGTGGCTGCAGCATGCCGATGACGTACTCAACAATGCCGTGGCCGGAATCGCCGAGATCATCAACGTCCCTGGCCACATCAACGTCGATTTCAACGACGTCAAAACCATCATGGGTGAGCAGGGCAAAGCCATGATGGGCACCGCGACCGCATCTGGCGTCGATCGCGCACGCATCGCTGCCGAGCAGGCGGTTGCTTCACCTTTGCTGGACGGCATCGACTTGTCCGGCGCCCGTGGTGTGCTGGTCAATGTGACGGCAAGCCGTAGTTTGAAGGGTAAGGAAATCAAGGAAGTCATGGCGGCGGTACGAGCGTTCGCGGCGCCTGATGCTTCGATCGCCCAGGGTATCGCCTACGATGACAGCATGGGCGATGACATTCGCGTGACAGTCGTGGCGACCGGACTTGGGCGTGCCAAGAAGTCGATGCAGTTGGTGCAAAACACCATGCTGCGTACCGGCACCCACAACGAGCCAATGATGGCGCCGTCAATTGCGGGCACCTTGCAACAAGGCATGACTACCGCATCGCATGCGTTCGACGGCCTCAAGGCACCGGCGGTGTGGCGTCGCGAATCTGCTTCGGAAACCGTGCGTGCGCTGGAAAAAAACGGTATGGAAACTTATGATATTCCAGCTTTTCTGCGCAAACAGGCAGATTAAGAATTTTAGGTTTTGCTGGAGATGTACGGATATGTCGCTCCCGGGCAAGAAAAAATAGACTAGGGCATACTGTTATTCGTACGCCGCGCCAAAGCTGGCGCGGCGTTTTTTTATCCACAGTATTTTCAAATACGGAAGGAAATTAATATGACCATTAAGATCGGCGAAAAATTGCCCGAAGGTACGCTTGCAGAATTCATTGAGGTTGAATCCGCCGGATGTTCACTGGGACCGAATTCATTTAATGTCAGTGATCTTGCCAAAGGCAAGAAGATCGTTATTTTCGGTTTGCCGGGTGCTTACACGCCGACTTGTTCGGCGCAACACGTACCAGGTTATGTCGCGCATGCGGCTGATCTCAAAGCCAAGGGCGTCGATGAAATCTGGTGTGTTGCAGTCAACGACGCCTTCGTGATGGGCGCCTGGGGACGGGATCAAAAGGTGAATGGTGTCGTGCGCATGATGGCTGACGGTAATGCGGCGTTCAGCAAGTCGCTCGGCCTGGATGCCGACTTCACAAAATCCGGTATGGGCACGCGTTCGCAGCGCTACTCGATGCTGGTTGAAGATGGCGTTGTCAAGCAGTTGAACGTAGAACAAGGCGGCAAGTTTGAGGTTTCCAGCGCCGAAACGATGTTGGCGAAATTGGGCTAAAGTCGATTCCGTAAATCCATCAGGCTCCCAATCCGATAATAAAAAAGCCCGCACGATATTTCATGCGGGCTTTTTTTATGCGCCGAACTGTGACAACGGCAGGTGCTATGGCACTGCAGAAATTATTTCAGATGATTTGAAATCAATTTTGTCATTTCAAACATCGATACCTGTTCTTTGCCGTCGAAGATGGTTTTCAGATTGGCATCGGCATTGATCATGCGTCTGTTCTGCGGATCTTGCAGGTCCAGTTTCTTGATGTATTCCCACACTTTTTTGGTGACTTCGGTGCGCGGTAGCGGTGCTGCGCCGACTACTGTTGCCAATGCTGCAGATGGTGTCATCGGCTTCATGAAGGCTGCGTTTGGTTTGCGCGCTGGAGTTGCTGCCGCTTTTTCTGGAGCAGCTTTTTTAGCCGGTGCTACTTTTGTTGCTGCAGGTTTCTTGGCTTCGGGTTTTTTCGCTGTTGCCATAGGGTGGACTCCTCGTGAACTGTTAAGAAATAACGCATTTTTGCGTACCCGCTAATATTGGTGGGGTTTGCAGGGGGACGCAAGTGTTTTCTTGTGTTTGCCGCGAATTCAGACGATTGTGGTCTTAACGCATGCCGGGCATCATGCCTTTCATGCCGCGCATCATTTTCATCATGCCGCCGCCCTTGAGCTTTTTCATCATCGATTGCATTTGTTCGAATTGCGCCAGCATCCGGTTTACCTCTTGTACTTGCACTCCGGCACCTGCGGCAATGCGGCGTTTGCGCGTGGCCTTGATCAGATCCGGTTTGGCGCGTTCTAACGGTGTCATCGAATTGATGATGCCTTCCATGCGTTTAACTTGTTTGTCTGCCTGACCCATATTGGCGCCATTGGCAGCTTGCTGGAGTTGCGCCGGTAACTTGTCCATCAGATTGGCGAGTCCGCCCATTTTCTTCATCTGTGCCAGCTGCGATTTGAAGTCGTTCAGGTCAAATTTACCGCCGACCTTGAGTTTTTGGGCTAAATCCTGGGCCGCCTTGACGTCCACCCCTTTTTGGGCTTCTTCTACCAGCGCCAGGATATCGCCCATGCCGAGGATGCGGTTAGCCATCCGGGTGGGATCAAAGGCTTCGAGTCCATCGAGTTTTTCGGAAATGCCGGCGAATTTGATCGGTTTGCCGGTGATGTGGCGCACCGACAGGGCCGCGCCACCGCGCGAGTCGCCGTCTAGCTTGGTTAAAACGATGCCTGTCAGCGGCAGCGCATCGTTGAAGGCTTTGGCGGTATTGATGGCGTCCTGGCCCAGCATCGCATCGACCACGAACAGGGTTTCGATCGGCTTGACTGCGGCATGGATGGCAGAAATTTCGCGCATCATCTGTTCGTCGATGCCCAGGCGGCCTGCGGTATCGATGATCAGCACGTCGTGATAATGCCTTTTTGCATAATCCAGCGCGGCCAGTGCGATATCAACCGGCTTGTCGGTGCTTTGCGACGGGAAGAAGTCGGCGCCCACCTGGCCCGTGACCGCCTGCAGCTGGGCAATCGCGGCAGGACGATAGACGTCGGCCGATACGGTCAATACCTTTTTCTTTTTTTCCCCGATCAGGTATTTGGCGAGCTTGCCGACTGTGGTGGTTTTGCCGACGCCTTGCAGTCCGGCCATCAGAATAATTGCCGGCGGCTGGGTGGCGAAATTCAGTTGCGATGCTTCCGGGCCCAGATCGGCACCCATCAGGGACGCCAGTTCGCGCTGCACCACGCCGACTAATGCTTGTCCCGGTGTCAGCGAAGAAATGACGTCTTCGCCGAGCGCCTTTTGCTTGACACTCGCAACGAATTCGCGCACCGCAGGCAGCGCCACGTCGGCTTCCAGCAGCGCCATGCGCACTTCGCGCAGCATTTCGGCGGTATTCGTTTCGGTAAGACGCGCTTCGCCGCGCATGGTTTTGACGACTTTGGCGAGGCGCTGGGTAAGATTATCTAGCATGGCAGTGGCGTTTCAGAAGTGGGGCGACAAGTCTATGTGCGCGGTGTGCGGCGCGATCGAGCTGAAATTGCGCGCACCGGGATGTAAAGCGCCATTTTAACCGATGCGGTACGTGCCAACGGCGCGCATTAAACCGTTATGGCGTTTGATGCTGCGCTGTTTGGCTCCCATCAAGTGTTGCTGGATCTTCATCAGGCTGCGAACATTCCTTGTACTATCGTTGTATTTTAAGGGGTATATCAAAATATATGGCGTTTACCGCATATATATAATGCGGTATATAAAAATACTAGCAGTTGTATAATTCATGGCAAGCGTCGCCAAAATTTCCCCCTAGATCCGATCGACGGACGACTTGGCGGGCAATTGTCTGTTATGGCGGAGTGGGCAGATGGTGTAAACTGCCGGCATGCAAATCTCATTTTTTATTGCGGCAGCGCTATTCTATGCAATCTGCGCATTTCTGCCGGCGCGCCAGCACATCGCCATTTCCAGCGGGACTGCGTTCGCCTGGCTTCTGCATGGAGCTGCGTTGTGGTCGGACGTGATTATCGCGCCTGAAACATTGCGGCTCGGGTTTGCAATCATGCTGTCGGCGGCATTTTGGGTTTCGGTTGCCGCTTACTGGCTTGAAAACCGCAATTTTGCGATGGATGGCTTGCGTGTACTGGTGTTGCCCACGGCAGTGCTGGCGGTTATCTTGCCGATTGTGTTTCCAGGCAGCGTCGTGCCGCTGGAAGGGAAGTCGCACTTGTTTGCGTGGCATATCGCGGTGTCAATGCTGGCGTATGGCACGCTGACCGTGGCCGCCTTTCATGCCGTGTTGATGACGATCCAGGAATCCAGACTGCACTTGCATACGGGCTCCCGCTCGCAAGGTTGGGTTGCCTCGGTCATCGATCGCCTGCCGGCCCTGCTGACGATGGAAAAACTATTGTTTCGCCTGATTGGATTCGGCTTCGTATTGTTGACACTGACGGTGCTGTCGGGCGTCGTATTTTCAGAACAGTTATTCGGCCAGGCGTTCAAATGGAATCACAAGACCGTGTTTACCATGTTGTCATGGGTGTTGTTCGGCTTGTTGCTGGCGGGGCGAAAATGGCAGGGCTGGCGCGGGAAAACCGCGCTGAGCTTCACCTTGTCGGGTTTTGCAACCTTGCTGTTGGCGTATGTCGGTAGTCGTTTCGTGCTTGAAGTTGTGTTGCATCGAGGTGGCGTATGAAGTTTTTGGCCTGGCTATTATTGGTTTTGCTCGTGGTGTGGGCAATCCGCTCCAAGAGAAATGCGATGCGCTCGGATAAAACCGCAGTGCCGCGGCTCGATGAGCCCGAACTGATGGTGCAATGCGCCCATTGCGGCGTGCATTTCCCCGCTTCCGAAGCGGTTAGCCAGGCTGGCATGTCGTTTTGCAGCGAAGAACACCGCCATCTGCATTTTCCTTCCTAGAGCATGGCGCGCGGTGATCTGATCAGTCCTTTCGAGCCTGACGCGACCTTTTGGCGTTCGCTGCAGGCCATGAACCTGACCCGGATCATCATTGCTGGTTTGCTGCTTGCGTATTTCAGTGTTAACGGCAGCAGGAGCGGCTGGGTAAGCGGACAGACTGTTTACCTGAAAATTTGCATCGCCTATTTGTTGCTGGCGCCCGCATTTGCGTTATTGCTGGCTTACTCCCGGCGTCGTTTCCTATTGCAACTGTCGGCCCAGATTGCCGTCGATATTCTGGTCATTTCAGCGCTGTATATGGCTGCTGGCGGCGCCAAAAGCGGTTTGGCGATTCTGTACCTGTTCCCGCTAGCCGGTGCCGCAATTCTCGCTCCCTTGGTGCTTGCGCTGTTTTTCGTCTCGGTCGTGACCTTGTTTTTATTGGCGGAAAGCGGGTATCGGGCATTAACGCTGGACGGCGACGCGCCATTCATGCAGGCAGGACTTTACGGCGCAGCATTTTTTGCCGTAATTTTTGTCGTCAACCGACTTGCTGCCAGGCTCATCAGGCAAGAGCATCTGGCCACCAGGCGCGGCATGGATCTGCAAATCCAGCAGGCCATCAATCGGCTGGTGATCGCAGACATGGGAGACGGCATTCTGGTGGTAGACCGCGACGGTGCGGTTCTGATGGGTAATCCTGCTGCGCAACAGATGCTGGGGGTGGCTCACTTGCGCCGAAAACCGGCTTGGCGCTTGGGCGATATACCCTCGTTTGCGCCGATTTCTGAGGCGTTTCTTGCGTGGTCAGCCGTATCTGGAAAATCGGGGCCGGCACCCGAGCAAGCGAAGGCGCCGATTTTTGTTTTCATCAAGCCTCCGGCGCAGGCGACGCTGGCCGCTGCAACGACCATTCGGGGCGCGCGACGGGAGCTTTTTTCTCACCTCAAACTGCGCTTCGCGGCAGTCGATACGACTGAACCGAAAATTGCCAGAACCATTATTTTCTTGCGCGATGTCAGCGAGATCGAAAATCAGGCGCAGCAATTGAAACTGGCATCGATGGGGCGCCTGACCGCCAGCATCGCACACGAAGTCAGAAACCCGCTGGCGGCGATTTCGCATGCTGCCGCATTGCTGCAGGAAGAGGCCACCGACCCTGTTGCTACGCGACTCTTGCATATCGTCGCTGATAATGTGGCCCGGGTGAACCGCATGATTGAGGATATTCTCAATCTCTCGCGTAAAGCGCAACTGCACGGCGAACCTTTCATGCTGCTTCCGGCATTGATCGATATCGTCAAGGAATTTGAGGATGCGCATCGACTGCCCTCTGCCATGATTGCATTGACCGGTTCCGATACGCCGCGAGTGCGCTTCGATCCGACGCATCTGCGCGAAGTGGTGGTGAATTTGCTGTCGAATGCGATTCGCTATGCCAGCCCGCAGTCGGGCAGCATCCGGCTGCGTGTCGTCTGCGACGATGCCAGCCGGCTGGAGCTGCATGTGCAGGATGACGGGCCCGGGATTGCGGCGGCAGTTCGTGCGCATTTGTTCGAGCCTTTCCATACCACTTCCAGCAAGGGCACCGGCCTGGGACTCTATCTGGCGCGGGAATTATGCTTGAATAATGGCGCGATGCTCGATTATGAATATCGCGCCGATGAAGTCGATCAGCGCAATGGCGAGCGCATCGGCAGGTTTGTGATTACGTTTGCGCTGCCGCACTTGCCTTGATTATTAATTCAGTACAACTAACAGACTGTAGCCATGGCTTCTCCTCGTATTTTGGTGGTCGATGACGAAGCGGATTTGCGTGAATTGCTGGAAATCACGCTGGTTCGCATGGGACTCGATGTCGATAGCGCCGACAGCCTGCGCGCTGCGCGGGCGCTTCTGGCGCAACAACAATATGCACTGGTATTGACCGACATGCGCCTGCCCGATGGCTTGGGCATCGAGTTGGTAAGCGAAGTTGCCAGCGCTTGCAAAAATACGCCGATCGCAGTCATTACCGCTTTCGGCAGTGCCGAAAATGCGGTGGCTGCACTCAAGGCAGGCGCGTTTGATTATGTTTCGAAGCCGCTAGCATTGGAGCAGTTGCGTCTGCTGGTGCGCTCTGCGTTGTGCCTGGACGGTGTTGCGAGCCTCGCCAAGCCTGTCGCGGCGAACCTGCCAGCAGCGCGGCTGACCGGAGATTCGCCCGCCATGCAAGCCTTGCGGGCCCAGATTGCGCGCTTGGCGCGCAGCATGGCGCCGGTGGCGATTAGCGGCGAATCCGGCAGCGGCAAGGAACTCGCGGCGCGCGAAATCCATGCCCGCAGCGTCAGGGCAGACCAGCCCTTCATCGCCGTCAACTGCGGCGCAATCCCCGACAATTTGATGGAAGCGGAATTTTTCGGATATCGCAAAGGCGCATTTACCGGAGCCATGGAAGATCGCGACGGATTTTTTCAGGCGGCGCATGGCGGCACGCTGATGTTGGACGAGGTAGCCGATTTGCCGCTGGCAATGCAAGTCAAGTTATTGCGCGCGATCCAGGAGCGCCGCGTACGCAAAATCGGCGCAACCGTCGAGGAACCGGTGGACGTGCGCATCATTAGCGCAACGCACAAAAATCTCGCCCGATGCGTTGAAGAGGGAAGCTTCCGGCAGGATTTATATTACCGCCTGAATGTAATCGAGCTGGTACTGCCGGCATTACGCGAGCGGCCGGAAGATATCGGCCCGCTGGCGGATGCCATCCTGGCGCGGCTGGCGACGACCGACAACGCAGCCGTGCTTGGGCCGGGAGTGCAGGCAGCATTACGCGGCCATGCCTTTCCGGGCAATGTGCGCGAACTGGAAAATATCCTTGAGCGTGCGCTGGCGTTTGCCGAGAACGGGGTGATTGAAGTCGCCGACCTGGCGCTGAAAATGGCAAAACCGCTTACCTTATTAAGGTCGCCGGATGCCGCGCTAATCCCATTGCAGCAGCAGATAGTCACTGCTGCCGGTGCTGCAACTGCACGCAATCCTGGCGATGATGGCATTCCAAGCTGTTTGCCGGATTACCTGAACGATATTGAGCGCGACATCATCCGGCGCGCTTTAATCCGGACCAGATTCAATCGCACCCAAGCCGCAGAGTTGCTCGGCATCAGCTTTCGCCAATTGCGCTATCAGATGCAGAGGCTTGATATCAGTGAGCCCAAATGAGACAAAATAAACGGTTTCAATCTAAGTTCGAGGTGGCGGCCGATGGCTGGTGCGGACAGGCGCTGCGCATCGTTTCGCCCAACTGCGATGCGCGGCCGGTGGGCGCCGACATCGACTTGCTGGTGATTCACAATATCAGTCTGCCGCCAGGGCAGTTTGGCGGCGAATGGATTTGCGACCTATTTACCAACCGACTCGATTGCGATGCGCACCCGTACTTCGATCAGTTGCGCGCGCTGCGAGTTTCAGCCCATTTTCTGATCCGCAGGGATGGCGTTCTGGTCCAGTTCGTATCCGTCAATGATCGCGCCTGGCACGCGGGCGCATCGTCATTTGGCCAACGGCAGCAGTGCAATGATTTTTCCATCGGCATCGAGTTGGAAGGTAGCGATTTCGAACCCTATGCGGAGCCGCAGTATGCGTCGCTGGTCAAACTCACCAGTGCATTGCAAACCCGTTATCGGCTCACGGATGTAGTCGGACATGAGCATATCGCGCCAGGTCGGAAGACTGATCCAGGGCCGTTTTTTGACTGGCTCCATTACCGCCATGCATTAAATCAGCAGTCGTTGTCAGTGCATACGCGCAGCGTACTGCGCTTCCCCGCTTCTCCGACATGACTTGAAAAATCAAGCTGAATAAATCAAGCATGAATACATGCCATTTATGGCTAGCGCCACATGATCGCGGCGAAACAGTAACGCTACCAGCGATGCGCTGTAACTTCGGAATCGACCTGATCAACACGTTCAAGCTGGAACATCCGTACTGATCGGCCGCGCAATTTCGGGTAGGGATCAAAGCCTTGTTTTTGCACCCGGTAGAGTTGGAATATCGCTATGCAGAGGATACAATGCCGCGATGAGTGCCAGGTTTGGTTAGGTTTGAATGCGCCGATGTTCAAAGAAGGCTACCTTCGATTTATCGCAAATCGTCGCATACAGCAGATTGGGCTTGACCCGATGTTTGCACAGGAAGAGAATCCATTCCCATGGATGAGCGAGGTGTTCGACTTGAAGAAAGAACGTAATTTTTTCGAGACGCGGGTCCCCGAGTATCAAACCGGCGCTGTACTTAACCGGAAATGAGCGTCTGGCAGCATGCAATCGAAGGGCAGATGCAGGCGTCGTCTGGACCCCAAGTAGACAAAGCAAAAATGGAAGGTTGTCACCCGATTTGATGGACAGTGAAAAACCGAATTTCCCTTATCAGTTAATGCCGCCAGACCTGACCAAGTCAGGCGAGACGGCTTTTTCTTTGCAAAAACTGGAAGTGTTTCAGGAGCAGGATTCCAGCGCCAGTGTTATCGCTGGCGTTTTTTCTGGGTACAACCGCAGTATTGTTGCTTAACCTGTTTTGCAGGTTAACCTCCGACGTGATTTTGCGTATTTGTGCGTGTTGCGGGAGGGGGTGCCATTGTGGCCGGGTTGCCGTATTGGACGTTGGATACGGCAACCCGGCTGGTGCCGAATTCATTGGCGCATGCAAAGGTTTGTTTGTCCCGATGAATAATCCGCCTGGCCGATCGCGATGGTTAGTCGGATTGAAATCTTGAAAATTGATTTTCCCATCTCACGTGAAGGAGAGAAAAATGGCAACAGCAGTCAAAAAACCAGCAGCGAAGAAACCGGCCGTCAAGTCCGCCGCGCCTGCGAAAAAACCAGTGGCAGCAGCCGCTGGAAAAAAAGCGCCTGTAGTAGCAGCTAAAAAAGCGGCACCGAAAGCGGTTGCTGTCAAAACAGTCGTAGCTAAAAAGCCGGCAGTCAAGAAGCCGGTAGCAAAAACGGTCGCGGCCAAACCGGCGGCGAAATTGGCAAGCAAAGCAGTCGCAGCCAAACCGGCGGCGAAGAAAGCTGCCGCAGCACCGAAGGCAGCCGCTGTCAAAGCAGCCGCAGCCAAGAAGCCGGCAGCAAAAACGGTAGCCAAGGCGGTAGCAAAAACGGTCGTGGCCAAACCGGCGGCAAAATCGGCAAGCAAGGCAGTCGCAGCCAAACCGGCAGCAAAGAAAGCTGCAGCAGCACCGAAGGCAGCCGCTGTCAAAGCCGTCGCAGCCAAGAAACCGGCAGCAAAGCCGGCAGCCAAACCGGTAGCCAAAACGGTCGTGGCCAAACCGGCGGTGAAATTGGCAAGCAAAGCAGTCGCAGCCAAACCGGCGGCGAAAAAAACTGCCGCAGCACCGAAGGCAGCCGCTGTCAAAGCCGTCGCAGCCAAAGCAGTTGCGGCCAAACCGGTAGCGAAGAAAGCTGCGGCAGTACCGAAGAAAGCTGCGGCAGTACCGAAGAAAGGTGTTGCGACGAAAGCCGCGGCAACCAAGAAGCCGGCAGCAAAAACCGCGGCACCTAAAAAGGCAGCGGCAAAGTCGGATGTGAAAACCGTGCTTAATCCAGCTGCAGCATGGCCGTTTCCAACCGGCTCCCGTCCTTAATCCAGCAACCTTGCCCAGAAGCCGCAATGGCTTCTGGCACAATACCCGCTGTGTGGCTTGTTGTCATACGGCGGGTTTTTTATTTGGAGGGTTTCCATGCTGCATGGCATTTTAACGTTGATAGTGGGTACAGTGGCGGCCATCGTGGCCGGCGCGTTGTTGTTGCGGTTCTGGATGCAGGCGGTGCGGGTGCGGCCGCCGACATCAATTGCGCAATTTGTTTTTCGCCTGTCAGACTGGCTGGTGCTGCCGCTGCGTCGCTTATTGCCTGGCGCGGGTGGTTACGACTGGGCATGCCTGTGTGGCGCCTACCTGATCGCGGTGCTTGCTACCGCAGTCGAGATGCTGTTCATTTCGCCATTCTCGTTTCAGGCGCTATTGTTGCTGGCGCTGTTGCGGCTGTTGCAGTGGGCGTTTTATGGCTGGATGGGTTTGCTGATCATCGAAGCGGTGTTTAGCTGGGTCAATCCGCAAGCGCCGCTGGCGCCGTTGGTGCGGGCGCTGAATGAACCGCTGTTGCGCCCATTGCGGCGCATTATTCCCTTGGTCGGAAATATCGATTTGTCGCCGCTGGCGGCATTGCTGATTTTACAGGTGGCGTTGCAAGTGTTCAGCAGGCTGGTCCTAGCGCTGGCATGAGCCACGACTGGTGTTCTCTCACCGCGCAAGGAATCCGTCTGGCGGTTCAGATTACGCCCAATGCGAAACGCAGCGAGGTCATCGGCGTACTGGACGACGTATTGAAGATACGGCTGCAGGCGCCGCCGATTGAAGGCAAGGCGAATCTGGCATTGACGCGTTTTATCGCCACTACGCTGGGCCTGCCTAAAAGCGCGGTGGTCTTGATCCACGGCCAGACCAGCAAGCGCAAACTACTGGAAATTCACGCGCCGCAATTGACTCTCGCCGCGCTACGGCAGGCATTGCTTCCTGAATAATGTAATGGAGCTCCGGCCGCACTCAGTTGCACTTAGTGCGTGATGTGGGTGTGGCCGCTGCGTGTGATCACTTTCACCCGCTCCCCAAGCTGAAAAACCGCGCCGGGTTCGATCCGGTAAGTGACCGCTGCGCCATCGCCATCATCTAGGCGCAGCAGCAATTTCGTGACGGTTCTGGTGCGCCCGGATTGCCCGCCCGGCGGCGCACCCGGATTGTCCACAATCACCTCTCCTGCGGCCACTGGTTCACCATCGGTGATGTCACTGATAACCGCACTGTCCGCCGCAATGATGGTGGCCATCCGCACCAGGGTGCTGCCCTGGGTGGAGGATGTGATCGGAGTGGGGTTTGATCGCACAGGCATGGTGCACCCGATGGTTAGCGCAGCCAGAAGCAAGGTTAGCAGACGGAAATGGGTGTGCATGGTCGCAGACAGGTTCGTGATCTTTCTTACAGGCGATAGTTGAACGCGGTAAAAAAGCGTTCTTCAATTTCAGCCTTGCTGGGCGCGTGATTCTGTCCGCCCTGGTGCGCAATCTTGATCGCCCCCATCAGGCTGGCCAAGCGGCCGGTACTGGCCCAATCCATGTCATTGCTCAAGCCGAACAGCATGCCGGCGCGGAAGGCATCGCCACAACCGGTTGGGTCAACTATGCGCTCTGCCTTCACGCAGTCGATCTCGATCCGCTCGGCTGCAGTGAAGATATGAGCGCCCAACTCTCCACGCGTGACGACCAGCGCCGACACCCGCTGCGCAATCTGATCCAGCGTCAGACCGGTGCGCTGGGTCAATAGCTCGGCTTCATAATCATTGACAGCAATATAGGTCGCCAGTTCAATGAAATGGATCAGTTCGGCGCCGCTGAACATCGGCAAGCCCTGGCCTGGATCAAAGATGAATGGAATTTCCAGATCGGCGCAATCGCTGGCGTGTTGCAGCATGCCGTCGCGCCCGTCGGGCGCGACGATGGCCAGCTTGACCAGACCTGCATCGGCCACTCGGTTTTCGTGCGAGAACATCATCGCGCCCGGATGGAAGGCGGTAATCTGGTTGTTGTCTGCGTCCGTGGTGATGAAGGCCTGCGCGGTATAAGCGGCCGGGAAAGTGCGGATATTGCGTCTGGAAATACCCAGTTGGTCGAGACGGTCGAGGTACGGCTGGCTATCCTGGCCCACGGTTGCCATGATGCGCGGGTCGCCACCTAATAGTTTCAGGTTGTAGGCGATATTACCGGCGCAGCCGCCGAACTCCTTGCGCAACTCCGGCACCAGGAAGCAAACGTTAATCTTGTGTAACTGGTCCGCCAGGATGGCATTGGAGAAGCGGTCTCCGAACGACATGATGGTGTCAAAAGCGATCGAGCCGCAAATCAGGGAAGTCATGATGGAGAGTCGAATAAATCGACTTGGTTAGTTGAAGTGGAGCGCAGTGCATTTCAGTTGCGCGCTATGGAATGGCAATATGCAATATTAGTACCAGGTGTATCAGTTAAAAGCTATTGATCTCCGCATATATATAAAGCGCCTTAAAAAATACTGGCATGTTTTATGGCATTACGGGTAAAACAGCACGACGCGATAGCCGGCAGCCTTCAATTGGATCAGCGTAAAGGTAATCCGGATCGATTGTTCGCTGTCGGCGGCAAAGCCGTTGGCGATGTCGGCAGCGGCAACCGGAAATTCGCGCGGCGTGAAGACGCGCCGCAGGATGGCGCGTTCAGTGCCGTCGTTCAAGGTCAGCTCAATATTCGGCCATGCCTGAACTGTACTGCTGCGGTTGCGCAGCAGTAGCGTCAGAACCAGGGCGTCGGCAGCGCCGGGCTGGGCCTGCAGTTCGGAGGATTCGATGGTGATCGCGTCAATCTGTGCCGGCAGCGCAATGCTGCAGCCGAGCGCCCCGCAGATATCAAGCAGTGCCGGTTTGGCTTGCGGCAGGTGCGCTGCGATCTGATTGCGCAGCGCATAACCGGTTTGCGCCAGTAAAACCAGCGTCAGGATGGCCGATCCGGCGCCGAACAGTAACTGGCCCCGGCGCTTCCTGTGCTGCTGGCGGCGCGCGGCCGTGACGAAACTGGGCTCTCGCACATCACTCTCAAAAGATTGCGCCGCAGCCGGTTGTGCCTCGGCTGGCAATGGATCGATGTAGTGAAAGTCGCGTAGCGACTCACTCTGCTCCCCTCTTCCGGCATGGCTTTTCCTGGTGCCCGAATCGCCATGCGATTCGCTAGCGAGAGAAGGGGCGGGGGGGGGGCTGCCCGAGGCTTCTGCCGGCTCGGTAGCTTCGTCGGCCAGTGGCGCAGCTTCGGACGCGGCTTGTTGTTGCGGCGCGGCGCTTGAGACGGGATCGGCGGGATACCAATCATCCTGGTCCCATGACTGTTCTAACTGCTGAAAATTGATCAGCGTCATGCCTTCCAGCGCGCCGTAATCGAGTTCTTCTAGATCATCTGCCGGATCGAATTTGGGCTGCGCGGCTGACGCGGCATCATCAGGTTCTGCAGTAACTTCTGCAGTAACAACAGCCGGAATGGTCGCCGCAACAGGCGTTGGGTCGGTGCCGGATTGCAAGCCGTTTTCGGCATCGTCGAATGCCGCTGGCGCCGGTGTGCTGGCCAGGTCGTTTATTGCCTCAGACGGGGTCAGTCCGCCCACCTTATCGGTGCCGATTTCCGGCGCGGCGGCAGTGGCAGTATGTGTTGCTTGCGCTTGCTGCCCGGCTGGCGGCAATAAATGCTCTATGCCGTTGAATACCTGCCGGCATTGTCCGCAGCGCACCATGCCGGCGCGTAATTTCAATTGATCATGTGCGACCCGGAACGTCGTGCGGCAATGCGGACATTGGGTGGCGAGCGCCATTGCTATGCAGGCGCTAATGATGCCGCACGTCGGCCGGAAAGTGCCACCCAGCCGTCCTGTTCGGCCCATACCGTCAGACTGATCAAAGGGGCGTAGGCAGCGGCGACTTCTTGCGCCTGCTGCACCAATATGCCAGACAGCACCAGCGCGCCGCCGGCCGCGACCCGCGTGGCCAGCATCGGCGCCATCAACGCTAGCGGGCCGGACAGGATATTGGCCACCACGATGTCGAACGTTTGGCCATGCGCCACTTTGCCGAAGGCGTCTGGCAGGTAATAATCGATTGCGCAATTATTGCGGGCGCTATTGGCCGTGGCAGACTCGATTGCCTGCGGGTCGATATCGACCCCGATTACGCTGGCCGCACCCAGTTTTTGAGCAACCATCGCCAGAATGCCGGAGCCGCAACCATAGTCGAGCACCGACAAGCCTTGGGGCGCATGCGCTTCCAGCCATTCCATGCAGAGCCGGGTGGTTGGATGGCTGCCGGTGCCGAAAGCCAGGCCGGGATCGAGCTCCAGTATCAAGCCGTTCGGGTCCGGCGCGGTATGCCAGCTGGGCACCACCCAGATGTTTTTGCCGATATGGATCGGTTCGAACTGGGATTGGGTCAAACGCACCCAGTCCTGATCCGCCACCGCCCGCAGCGTGTAAGCCGGAACGCTGGCAAGTTTGGTGGCGGCGCTCGCCTGCGCCATGATGGCCGCAGAATCGGCGTCGGCCTCAGTGAGCGCAATCACGCGGCTGCGTTCCCATGCGGCTTGATCCGGCTCCATGCCGGGTTCGCCGAACAGCGGCATTTCGGCCGCCGTGCCCAGGTCGGCATCTTCGACAGCTACCGACAGCGCGCCGGCTTCCATCAATGCATCCGACAGCGCTTCTGCGTGCATGCGTGCGACTTCGATGACGATTTCAGTCCAGCTCATGGGCAGCCTTATTGTTTGGTGGGTTTTTGCGGCACCTTCGGCAAATCCGGTTTTTCTGCCAGTTTATGCTCCAGGTAATGGATGCTGGTGCCACCTTCTATGAAGCGCGCATCGACCATCAGTTCCCGGTGCAGCGGAATATTGGTCAGGATGCCTTCCACTACCATTTCCGATAGTGCAATCTGCATCCGTCTGATTGCCTGTTCGCGCGTGGCGCCATAGGCAATCACCTTGCCGATCATCGAATCGTAGTAGGGCGGCACGTAATAGCCGTCATAAGCATGGGAATCGACCCGGATTCCGGGGCCGCCCGGAACGTGCCAGGACGTGATCCTGCCGGGCGAGGGCGTAAACTTGAAAGGGTCTTCGGCATTGATGCGGCACTCGATCGCATGGCCGGTGAGCTTGACTTCACGCTGGCGATAGCGCAGTTTTTGGCCGGCCGCGATGCGGATCTGCTCTTGCACGATGTCGATGCCGGTGATCATTTCGGTCACCGGATGCTCGACCTGGACCCGGGTATTCATCTCGATGAAATAAAACTCGCCGTCTTCATACAGGAATTCAAATGTGCCGGCGCCGCGGTAGCCGATCTTGCGGCAGGCGTCGGCGCAGCGTTCGCCGACTTTCTCGATGATTTTGCGCGGGATGCCTGTTGCCGGCGCTTCTTCGATCACTTTCTGGTGCCGGCGCTGCATCGAACAATCGCGCTCGCCGAGCCAGATCGCATTCTTGAATTCATCGGCCAAAATCTGGATTTCCACATGGCGCGGATTTTCCAGAAACTTCTCCATATAGACTTCCGGATTGCCGAAGGCGGCACCAGCTTCGGTTTTGGTCATCGCGACCGCATTCAACAGCGCAGCTTCAGTATGCACCACGCGCATGCCGCGCCCGCCGCCGCCGCCGGCCGCCTTGATGATGACAGGGTAGCCGACCTGGCGTGCGGTCTGGATGATGATTTTGGGATCGTCCGGCAATGCGCCTTCCGAACCGGGCACGCAGGGTACGCCGGCCTTGATCATGGTTTGCTTGGCCGAGACCTTGTCGCCCATCAGGCGAATCGAGTCCGGGCGCGGGCCGATGAAGACGAAACCAGACTGCTCCACCCGTTCGGCAAAGTCGGCATTTTCGGACAGGAAGCCATAGCCGGGATGGATCGCCTGGGCATCGGTGACTTCGGCGGCGCTGATGATGGCCGGCATGCTCAGATAGCTTGAAGCCGATTGCGCCGGGCCGATACAGACCGATTCATCGGCCAGTTTGACGTATTTTGCTTCGCGGTCGGCTTCGGAATGCACGACGACTGTCTTGATGCCCATTTCGCGGCAAGCGCGCTGGATGCGTAGCGCAATTTCACCACGATTGGCGATGAGGATTTTTTCGAACATAGTGATGTGAACTCGAGTGACCTTGAAAGTTAAACGCCAGGAATGAAGAATAAACTTGCAGCGCCGGACGGGACAGGTGCTGCAGGCTGTGCGCGTTCCTAACCAATCACGAACAACGGCTGGCCGTATTCGATCGGCTGGCCGTTTTCCACCAGGATCTGTGTGATGACGCCGGAAATATCGGCTTCAATTTCATTCAAGAGTTTCATGGCTTCGATCAGGCACAGCGTCTCACCCTCCTTAACGGTGGAGCCGAGGTTGACGAATGGCGCCGATCCGGGCGCTGAAGAGCGGTAAAAAGTGCCGACCATCGGCGACTTGACCAAGTAGCCTTCCGGCGCGGCCGGAGTCTCTATCGGCACCACCGGCGCTGCTGCCGCGGCAGCAGGAGCCGGCGGCTGCATCATTTGTTGCGGCATCATCATTACTTGCTGATTCTGCGGGTAGGCGGTGGATTTAACAATACGGACTTTGCCGTCACCTTCGGTCACTTCCAGTTCGGCGATATCAGATTCGGAAACCAGATCGATCAGTGTTTTGAGTTTTCGTAAATCCATGTGAAACCCCTAGGTAGTTTTTGACGAAATAGCTGAAATTGTAAGCTATTTGGCATAATTTAAAAGAAAATACGAAGAAAATGCGCGAAATTAAAGTTTTCGCAATGCAAATTCAATGGCTGCTTGATAGCCTGTCACACCCAAGCCGCAGATAACGCCTACGGCAATGGCTGACAGAAAAGACGTGTGGCGGAACGTTTCGCGCTGATGGACATTCGATATGTGTATCTCGATAAATGGAATTGCCACCCCTGCCAGTGCATCGCGCAAAGCCACGCTGGTATGGGTCAGGCCGCCCGGATTGATGACGATGGCATCGATCCCTTCCGCTTTGGCGGCGTGAATCCGGTCAATCAGCGCGCCTTCATGGTTACTCTGGAAGCACGTCATGCCAGCGCCTGCAGCCGCAACTTGCGCCATGGCGGCCTGCTCCACATCCTTTAGGGTCGTCGTTCCATAGACCTCGGGTTCTCGCGTGCCGAGAAGATTGAGGTTGGGACCGTTGATCAAAAGGATATTTTTTGCCATGAAGTTGTGTTTGACTTAAAAGCTTGTTTAGCGAGGATGGCCGCATTTTGCCGCTGAATGGCGTCGATTGGCAAGAAAAAACTCTTTGTGGAAATTACAGCAGAGATAAATCGGCGCGTAATACATCGATTTTCAGGCGCCCCAGATAGGTCTTTTTTACTTGTCCGTCGCGCCCGATCAAAACCGTATAGGGCAATCCGCCGCTATGGTTGCCGAACGCGCGTGCGAGTTCGGTGGCACTCACTCCCGCTGCAAAAAGCGGATAACTGATCCGGTATTTACTGGAAAATGCAGCGATGTTAGCGGCGGAATCGATACCGATACCGAGCACTTGAATCCCGCGCGGAGAAATTTCAGTCTGCAGCGCCGACAGCTCCGGCATTTCATCCACGCACGGAGCGCACCAGGTGGCCCAGAAGTTGACGATCATCGGTTTGCCCCGCCATGCGGACAGGGCCTGCGGCTGGCCGTGCGCATCGGGCAGCGTTTGGGCCAGCAAGTCTTCTACTGCTGCGTTCTGCGTTGAAGTTGGGTGCAGTTCCGGCGCGAGTCTTTGGACGCCGAAGTACACGCCGATGGCGGCGAATAATGCGCCTATGAAGATAAAAAGCGCGATGTTACGTTTCATGGCGTGTGCTTTCTGCAATCAGTGCCTGCAGCGCCGCAAGGTTGGCGCGTTCGCTCTTTGACTTGTTGCTGCCACGCAAGTCATCCGGCCCGTATATTGCCAGATGCACGCCTTCGTTATGCCAGAGGAAGCTCAGGGTTTCAATCGGATCGTGGCCACCGCGATGCTTGAGGCGGGGCGCTTCGGAAACCTCGAAACTGACATTCTTGTTCAGCAGGAATACCGCCACATCCTTCGGGTTGTCGGTAAATAGCTGTAGATGGAGTTCGGAATGTTCGCCCGCGGTGCCGTTCAGTACCGCGCCGCTCAGATATGGGTTGAATTGCGCCAGGTCTTGCATCAATTGTAACGCCAGGGTGCGCAGATGCAGCAACCGCGTCGGCTGGGCTTCGCCCGAGAACAGCGCATGGTAAATACGTACTTCATCTTCAATTTGCGCATTATCAGGCAGGATATCGCCATGCATTTTAGTCTCGCCCAGGATTTGCCTGGCGGCGCGGCGCTTGGCGCTGGCGTAGTCGGCGCCGTCCTGCACGATCATGCGCGCGGCGGTAGCGGCAATTTCGCCGCGCAACAGTGCGGCATCTGTAGGGTAGTTGATATCCATGGCGCGCATCATACTACCGATGGCAGCGGCCGGCTGCGGGGCGCATCATACTACCGTTCGGCCGCTCAGGTAAAATCGTGGCATTCCATTTTGAAGCGGGCATCATGCATATCCATATTCTGGGCATTTGTGGCACTTTCATGGGCGGTCTTGCAGTGCTGGCGAAAGAGGCCGGGCACACCGTCACCGGCTGCGACGCCAATGTTTATCCGCCCATGAGCAGTCAGCTCGAAGCGCAGGGAATATCGCTGATTCAGGGTTTTGGTCCCGAACAGGTAAATTTGCAGCCGGATTTGTTCGTCATCGGCAACGTAGTCTCGCGTGGCAACCCGCTGATGGAAGAAATCCTCAATCGCGGTTTGCCGTACACCTCCGGTCCGCAATGGATCGGCGAGCATATTTTGCGCGGCAAATGGGTGCTGGCGGTGGCCGGCACGCATGGCAAGACCACGACGTGCGCGATGCTGGCGTGGATTTTGCAAGAAGCCGGCTATGCGCCGGGCTTCCTGATCGGCGGCGTGCCGCTGAATTTCGGCATTTCCGCGCGACTGGCGGAGCGCGACGAGAGCTCCGATTTTTTCGTGATCGAAGCCGATGAGTACGACACCGCCTTCTTTGACAAGCGCAGCAAGTTCGTCCATTACCACGCCAAAACCGCAATCCTGAACAATCTGGAATACGACCATGCCGATATTTTCCCGGATCTGGCCGCCATCGAAACCCAGTTCCATCATCTGGTGCGCACCGTGCCCGGCATTGGGCGGCTGATCGTCAATGGACGCGAAGCTTCGATGCAGCGCGTGCTGAAGCGCGGCTGCTGGAGCGAAACTGAATTCTTCGGCGTCGAACTCGGCATCGGCTGGGCCTTGCGCGAGCATGACGACGACAGTTTCGACGTGATTTTCAACGGCCACTCCCAAGGCACGGTGTGCTGGTCCCTGAGCGGCGAGCATAACCGGCTCAATGCGCTGGCGGCGATTGCCGCGGCGCGCCATGTTGGCGTGCTGCCGGCGCAAGCGATTGAGGCACTAAGCCAATTCGAGAACGTCAAGCGCCGCATGGAAGTGCGCGGCAGCGTCGGCGGCGTCACGGTAATCGACGATTTTGCTCATCACCCGACCGCAATTGCGACCACGCTGGCCGGCTTGCGCAAAAGAGTCGGCACAGCGCGCATCCTGGCGGTGCTGGAGCCGCGTTCCAACACCATGAAACTCGGCACCATGAAGCAGGCTCTGGCCGGCAGCCTGGCTGCTGCCGACCTGATCTTCGGCTTTGGTGCGCAGGAGGTGTTGGGCTGGGATCTGGCCGCAGTGCTGACGCCGCTGGGCGCAAAAGCGCGCACTTTCGCTTCGCTGGAGACTCTGGTGTCGGCCATCGCGGCAGCCGCGCAAGAGGGCGACCATGTCCTGGTGATGAGCAATGGGGCTTTCGGCGGTGTGCACCAGAAGATTCTGGATGCGCTGGCAGAAAATGTATCAGTATCATGATCCTGTACCTGCACGGATTTCGTTCTTCGCCGTTGTCATTCAAGGCGCAACTGCTGGCCGAGCGGATGCGCGCATTGGGTCAGGCCGATGCTTATCTTTGCCCGCAATTGCCGGCTTCCCCGAGCGCGGCGGTGGCGCAGGCGCTGGAGCTGGTGCAATCCTGCCCGCCGAGTGAACTGAGCATCATCGGTTCTTCACTGGGCGGCTATTACGCGACCTGGCTGGCCGAACAATTGGGCTGCCGGGCGGTGTTGCTGAACCCCGCAGTCAAGCCGCCGCGCGATCTGGAATCGTATGTGGGCGTAACAACAGCTTTCCATACCGAGGCCCCGTTCGAATTCAAGCGCAGTTATATAGCAGAGCTGGAAGCGCTACAGATGGCGTCGATCAGCCGGCCCGAGCGCTATTTTCTGATCGCCGCCACCGGCGATGAAGTGCTGGATTGGCGGGAAATGGTGGCGCATTATCCCGCCGCTCGCCATCGCATCATCAACGGCAGCGATCACGGCTTATCCGATTTCGCCCGCTATGCCGACGAGGTGCTGGCGTTTTGCGGTGTGGCGGTCCCGCACTGATGCCGGGTCGTTGCGCCGTCGCCGACTGGGTTGCGCATCCGAACGGGGTCAATCCGTCGCCATCGATGCGCGCCTGGCTGACCGATCGGGCTTCATTGACTGCCAAACTGACGGCGCACTGCGCGCAGTTCCGAGTGCTGCGTCTGGCGCAGCGGCGCGCGGTTTGCCTGGCTGATGAATATGCGCCAATCGGCTTGCACTGTCCGCGCAAGGTGGTCGAGCGCGACGTGTTGCTGCAATGCGATGGCCAGCCGATGGTGTTTGCCCATACCATCGTGCGGCTGGAGGCGACGGCGACGCAGTGGCCGCTGTTTCGCAGTCTGGGCGAGCGTTCTCTGGGCACCACATTGTTCGGCGACCCTGGCGTTTTGCGCGGCACGCTGGAATATGCCCGTCTGCATCCCCGGCATCCGCTGGTACGCCGCGCCTGCGCGGCAATGGCGAGTGAAGCGCCGCAGCAAACACTTGCTGCGCCATTGTTTGCGCGCCGTTGCCTGTATCGGCGCCGTGGCGGCGTGCTGCTGGTGACTGAACTCTTTTTGCCTGCTATCGCGACGCTACGTAATATTAAATTATAGGGAGTATGTGGTTAAAGCAATGCTTTTCCGCATACATACAATGCGTATTTAAAAAATACCATGTGTAGTATTTACTTAAGATAAACTGGCGCCACTGGTGCCGGTTTGATACGGCATTTAATCAGCATTTATCCATAAAGCGATTCATGAATTTATTTTTCGAAGAATCCGGCGATTTCAAAGCCGGTCACGTCCTTTCCCATACAGGCGAATCGTATCAAGTTGAATTGCCTAGCGGCAAACGGAGCAAGGTGCGGGCCAAGGATGTGCTGTTGCAGTTCGAATCGCCCACTGCCGCCGACTTGCTGGCGGAAGCGCATCTGGCGGCGGAAGATCTGGATCTGGATTTTTTGTGGGAAGTCGCCGGCACCGAAGAATTCGGTTTTGCCGAACTGGGCGGCGAATATTTCGGCCATGCGCCCACGCCGAGCGAGGCCGCCGGCTTGCTGATGAAATTGCACGCAGCGCCGATTTATTTCCATAAAAAGGGCAAGGGCCGTTACAAGGCTGCGCCGCAAGCGTCGCTGCAAGCGGCGCAGGCCGGCATCGAGAAAAAGCGTTTGCAGTCGCTGTTGCAGGCGCAGTATGTCGAGGAATTGAAAGCCGGCCAATTGCCGCAGGCGATGCAAGCGCTGGTGCGCCAACTGTTGTTTAAGCCGGATAAAAATTCGCTCGAATACAAGGCGCTGGACGCCGCCTGCAACGATTTGCACACCAGTGCGCCGCGCCTGATGCTGGCGTGCGGCGGCATCAAATCCGCCAAAGAATTGCATATGAGCAAATTCTTGCTGGAAAATTTCCCCAAAGGTACGGGCTTCGCGCCATTAGCGGTGCCTGCCATGCCGGAGTTGCCGGTGGCCGATGTGCAGGCTTTCTCGATCGACGACGTTACCACCACCGAAATCGACGACGCCTTTTCGCTGCAAATTTTGGCCGACGGTCTGGTCCGGATCGGCATCCATATCGCAGCGCCGGGGCTGGGAATTCGCCCGGACGATGCGATCGATGCGATTGCGCGCCAGCGCATGTCCACCGTGTATATGCCGGGCGACAAGATCACGATGCTGCCGGACGAATTGGTGCAAGCCTTCACTTTGGGCGCCGGCCAGACCCGTCCGGCATTGTCCTTGTACGCCACCGTCGATACCGCGGATTGGTCGGTAATAGCCACCGAATCGCGCGCCGAAGCGGTGCCGATGGTGTCGAATCTTCGCCTGAACGATCTCGATCATCTGGTCACCGAAGAGGCTTTGGCGGCGGACTCGGGCGAGTATCCGCACAAGGCGGAACTGGCCGTGCTGTGGCAATGGGCGCAAGCGCTGGAACAGGGCCGCATGGCCAAGCGCGAAAGTTTTGGCCTGAGGCCGGAGCAAAACAACCGGGTCGATTTCAATTTTTACGTCGAAGACGATGTGGTCAGCGTGGTGCGTCGCAAGCGTGGCGCGCCGCTCGACAAGATCGTGGCCGAACTGATGATCTTCGCCAACAGCAGTTGGGGCAAGATGCTGCACGAGCATGGAGTGCCGGGCATTTATCGGGCTCAGGGCGGTGGTTCCGGCAATGGTTGGGCGGCAAAAATGCAGGTGCGCATGGTCACGCACGCCGCGCCGCATCAGGGCTTGGGCGTCGATCAATATGCATGGAGCACGTCGCCGCTGCGCCGGTATACCGATCTGGTCAATCAGTGGCAGCTTCTGGCCTGCGTACAACATGGCGTCACCGCGCCGATGGTGGCGCCCTTCAAGCAGCGCGATGCCAGCCTGTTTGCGATCGTTTCGGCGTTTGAAACCGCCTACGCAGCGTACGGCGATTTCCAGTCGAACATGGAGCGCTACTGGTGCCTGCGCTGGCTGGGGCAGGAAAATAACCGGCAGGTCGAAGCTGTGGTGCTGAAAGATGAAATTTTCCGCCTGGTCGATATTCCGCTGGTGATCCGGCTCTCGGGTACAGAACCGATAGCGCGCGGCGCGCAAGTCCGGCTCGATCTGATCGGCTGGGACGAGGTCGATTTGACGGTGGACGCGCGTCTGCTGGAAGTGATTGCGGTGCCTGGTGCCGGCATCGTGGTGGAAGCGGAAGATGAAATGAGCGATACCGAGGCTGAAACCGATGTCGCCAGCGGCGAGGAAGCGGCTGCCATCGAGATCGATAGCACGGAGCAACAAGCCGCGGCTGAGGTAGCGTCAGATGCAGATGCCGACAAGGGCGCTTTGGCAGAATGATGTATGTGATGTATGCGCATTTCCAGATCCGGTCGCGCTGGCGCGGCGTGTGCCGTAAAATCCCCATTCTTTGCCACTCAATACTTCGCTATTCGTGAAATTTTTCGATAAATTTACCCCGTTTTCGTGGGCTATCGCCGTGTCGGTGCTGCTGCATGGCGGCTTGCTGGCGGTGAATTTCGCCGCGCCGCAAGCATTGCGCTTTAAGCCGGCCGACCCCGGTCTGGAAGTGATTTTGGTCAATGCCCGTCACGACAAGGCGCCGCTCAAGGCCGAGGCGCTGGCGCAAGTCAATCTGGATGGCGGCGGCAATGCCGACAAGGGCCGCGCCAAATCGCCATTGCCGGATTTGCACAAAACCGAGGATGGCCAGAGCATGAAGGCGGCCAAGCGCAAGCAGGTGGAGTTGGAGGTGCAGCAAAAGAATCTGATGACCCAGCTGCAGAAGAAGGACAGCGTATTCCAGGTGCAGGCGCACAAAGACAGGGGCAAACCGCAGGAGACTCCAGAGCCGCCACAGCCGCAGGGCACCGATTTGCTGGACAGCGCCAAGGTCATTGCGCGCATGGAAGCGGAAATCGCCAAGAATATTGAAGACTATAACAAGCGGCCGAAGCGCACCCAGATCACGCCGAGCACGCGCGGCGTCGGCTATGCGATGTATTACAAAGCGCTGCAGGAACGCATCGAAAAAATCGGCACCCTGAATTTCCCACAGAAAAATGGCAAGAAGCTGTATGGCGAATTGACCGTCTCGATCCCGGTGTTTCAGGACGGCAGCATTTTCGAGCGGGATGGCGGGCCGCGCATCGAGCGCAGTTCCGGCAACCCCGACCTCGACAGCGCCACGCTGGCGATAGTCCGCCGTTCCGCCCCTTTCGGCCGCTTTCCCGACAATATGCGCAGCGTCGGCAAGGACGACTTGTGGGAAGTCATCGCCCGCTTCAAATTCACCCGCGACGAAGCGCTGGAAACCGTGCTTACCGCGCCTGCCAGTTAAATTTTATGACTGCACCATGACTGATACATACGCCGTCATCGGCAATCCGATAGCGCACAGCAAATCGCCCGAGATTCACGCCCACTTTGCCCGGCAGACCGGGCAAGACATCGACTACCGGCGCTTGCTGGCGCCGCTCGACGGTTTCGCGCAAACCGTGGCGGCTTTCATCGCCGCCGGCGGCAAAGGGGCGAATGTGACAGTGCCCTTCAAGCTCGAAGCGTTTGCGCTGGCGACGCGCTTGAGCGCGCGCGCGCAAGCCGCTGGCGCGGTCAATACGCTGCAGTTCGACGGTGATGCGATCTTGGGCGACAACACCGACGGCGTCGGGTTGGTGGCTGACATCGTGCGCAATGCCGGGGTGCCGCTGGCCGGCCGGCGCATCCTGCTGCTGGGCGCGGGCGGGGCCGCGCGCGGCGTGATTCTGCCGCTATTGCAGCAGGCCCCGACTGCGTTGGTGATTGCCAATCGCACTGCCGCCAAAGCGGGTGCGCTGGCGCAGCAGTTCGCAGCCGATGGGCCGATTCTGGCGTGTGATTTCGCCGATCTGGCCGGTCCGTTCGATATCGTCATCAATGCCACCGCGGCCAGCCTATCGGCTGCGCTGCCGCCGATTACGCCCGGCGTCTTCGGTCGTGCCACTTTCGCCTATGACCTGATGTACGGCAAGGAGCCGACCGTTTTCATGCGCTTTGCAGCACAGCACGGCGCGGCGGTGCGCGATGGTTTGGGCATGCTGGTCGAGCAGGCGGCGGAATCGTTTTTGCTCTGGCGCGGCGTGCGGCCCGACACCGCCGCCGTGTTGGCGCAACTGCAATCCCAATTGCAGTCTTGAGCTGGCCTCCGGATGAAGAAACTGCGCAAATATTTGTGGTGGCTGGTGCTGACGCCATTCTTGCTGATCCTGTTGCTGCAACTGTATTACTTTGCGCAAATCGGCCTGTGGGTCGTGTTTAATCCTTCATCGACCAGCTTCATGCATGCGCAACTGGCGCAGTTGCAGGAAAAAAATCCGAACGTCGTCCTCAAGCAGCAATGGGTGCCATACCAGCGGATTTCGAAGAATCTCAAGCGCGCGATCATCGTCTCGGAAGATGCGCTGTTTGCCGAACATCAGGGCGTCGATTGGGATGCTCTGGAAAAAGCCTATCTGAAAAATACCCGCAAAGGCCGGGTGGTGGCCGGCGGTTCGACCATTACCCAGCAATTGGCAAAAAATCTGTTCCTGTCGGGCAGTCGCAGCTATTTCCGCAAGGCGCAGGAACTGGTGATCACCTACATGCTGGAATTCTGGATGAGCAAGGAACGTATTTTCGAGATTTATCTGAACGTGGTTGAATGGGGCAGCGGCGTGTTCGGGGCAGAAGCCGCCGCCCGCCATTACTACGGTACTTCTGCGGCCAATCTGAGTGCCAGCCAAGCTGCAAAGTTGGCGGTGATGCTGCCCAATCCGCGCTTTTACGACAGCCATCGCGGCTCCGCCTATCTGGCGCAGCGCACCCGCCTGATTTTGCGCCGGATGGGTTCGGCGGAACTGCCTTGAAGCACGCTAATACAACGCAATACAACGCTGAAATTAGATTCTCATAGGCCCGGTGAATACGCTTGCTAGCCGGTTTCGATGTCAGTACACTTGCGCTGTTTTTATTCTGCAGGTTGTGCAATAGGCTTGTCATCAGGTCGTCACTGCGCCAGTTTATAGTCGCGTTCTTCTCGCGCTACCGTGTTCCGGGAGACGATTTGTAATAGTCCGCCTGTTCGTTCCAATCCGATTTAGTTACAGTATGTGTTGCGCGTATGCGTACGCCGTGTGCGTGGTGGGCGCGGCGGCATGACTGGGAGAATTTATGATTAATGCATTCGTTTTGCAAAATGGCCGACTCAGCCAGGTATATATCGACACGCGCGCCGATCTGGCCAGTATCGAACCGGTCTGGGTTGACCTGACCGACACCAACGATGAAGAGCGGGCCTGGATCAAAAGCATCTATCAGGTCATCTTGCCGGGCGAGGACGAGGTCAAGGATATCGAGGCATCGGCGCGTTATTACGATGCGGAAAACGGCGATCTGCATCTGCGCACCGATTTCCTGGTCGAGGAGGAGGAGGGGCCTTCGCGCAGCGTTACGGTGGCCTTCATCCTGACCAAGAATATGCTGTTTTCAGTCCACAACGAGGATTTGCCGGTGTTCCGTCTGGTGCGCATGCGCGCCCGCTCGCGCCCCGGTTCGATCGAGGATTTCAAGGATGTGCTGCTCGATCTGTTCGCCACCGACGCCGAATATTGTGCTGATGCGCTGGAAGGGATTTACCTGAATCTGGAGAGCGTCAGCCGGCGCGTGCTGCAAAAGGATTTTACCGATCAGGATGCGGCAGCCACGCTGAACGCGATCGCGCAAGAGGAGGATTTGAACGGGCGCATCCGGCGCAACATGATGGACACGCGGCGCGCGGTCAGTTTTCTGATGCGCGGTCGCCTGCTGAACGCCGACCAGTTCGAGGAATCGCGCCAGATTTTGCGCGATATCGAATCGCTGGATGGCCACACGTCTTTCTTGTTCGACAAGATCAACTTCCTGATGGATGCCACCGTAGGTCTGATCAACATCAACCAGAACAAGATCATCAAAATCTTCTCGGTGGCCAGCGTCGCTTTCCTGCCGCCGACCCTGATCGCCAGCATTTACGGCATGAACTTCAAGGGCTGGTTTCCCGAGCTGGAATGGAATTTCGGTTATCCATTTTCGCTGACGCTGATGCTGGCTTCGGCGATTACGCCATTCTGGTATTTCAGACGCCGCGGCTGGCTCCGGTGAGTCCCGGCAGGAAATATAAAAACAGGGAGTATATGTATTTTTATGGCAATTTCCGCATTAATGTATTGCGAAGCATAAAAATACGTGTTGCAGTATAGGTAAATTGAAAGAGCATCTCCAGCCCTCGACAGAGGCGCTGGAGATGCTCTTTCGCTATCAGGCCAGTTGCGCGAAAGCGGTGCGGCTGGCGGCGATGGTGGCGTCGATTACCGCGTCATCATGTCGCGCCGAGACGAAGCCGGCTTCAAAAGCAGCCGGAGCGAAGTACACGCCGGCGTCCAGCATCGCGTGGAAGAAGAGATTGAACTTGTCCTTGTCGCCAGCCATGATTTCGGCATAGCTGGTCGGCACCGCGGCAGAAAAATACATGCCAAACATGCCGCCGACCGAGTCGGCGCAGAAAGTCACGCCAGCTTCTTTGGCCGCTGCCGTCAAACCTTGCACCAGTTTGGTGGTTTGCGCCCCGAGCGACTCGTAGAAACCGGGCGCCTGGATCAATTTCAGCGTGGTCATGCCGGCGGCGACGGCAACCGGGTTGCCCGACAGGGTGCCAGCCTGATACACCGCGCCGATCGGCGCCATCTGTTGCATCAGATCGGCGCGGCCGCCGAAAGCCGCCACCGGCAAGCCGCCGCCGATGACTTTGCCCAGCGCAGTCAAATCCGGCGTGATGCCATGCAGCGCTTGCGCGCCGCCGAGCGCGACCCGGAAGCCCGACATCACTTCATCGAAAATCAGCACGGTGCCGTATTCGGTGCACAGGCGGCGCAGCGTGTGCAGGAATTCGGAGCTGGCGCGCACCAGATTCATGTTGCCGGCGACCGGTTCGATAATCACGCAGGCGACGTCATGGCCGATCGACCTGAAAGTCTCTTCCAGTTGCTGGCTGTTGTTGTAGTCCAGCACCAGCGTGTGCTTGATGAAATCTTCCGGCACGCCGGCCGAGGTCGGGTTGCCGAAGGTCAGCAAGCCGCTGCCGGCCTTGACCAGCAAGGAGTCGGCGTGGCCGTGATAACAGCCTTCGAATTTGATGATCTTGTCGCGTCCGGTGGCGCCACGCGCCAGCCGCAATGCGCTCATGGTGGCTTCGGTGCCGCTCGATACCAATCGCACCTGTTCGATCGACGGCACCAGACGGCAGATTTCTTCGGCCATCAGCACTTCGCCTTCGGTCGGCGCGCCGAAGCTCAAGCCCCGCGCTGCCGCCTGCTGCACCGCCTTGACTACTTCTGGGTGCGCATGGCCGACGATGGCCGGACCCCAGGAGCCGATGTAATCGATATAGCGCTGGTCGTCGGCATCCCAGAAATAGGGGCCTTCGGCGCGGGTGATGAAGCGCGGCGTGCCGCCCACCGAGCGGAATGCGCGCACCGGGGAATTGACGCCGCCGGGCGTAGTCAGTTGGGCGCGCGCAAAGAGGTCTTGATTTTTGGAAGTCATGGCAAACAGTCGGTTAAATGTGGAAAGTGGCGTGAAAGTAGTGTTGCGGAGTGTCGATCAAGGTTGTTGCAGGCCGGATTCCCTGGCCCAGAAGAAGCGATCCGGAACCAGTTTTCCCATGCCGATGCGCAGCGCGTGGGACAGTGCTGCCATCGTGAATTCCTGCGCTTCAAGCGCCGCTTCCGGCACCTCCAGGCGATTGGCCAGCATCGCTGCAATCGCAGCGGAGAGGGTCGATCCGGCGCCGGAAAAAGCGCCCGGCAGGCGCTGCCAGACATCGTGACGCACCACGCCGGAGTCACTGTATAGCGTGTTGGCGACATCGCCCAAATCGCACGGCGTGCCGGTCAGGAATAGGTGCTGGCAGCCGAATGCGATGGCTTCGCCGACGTCAGCAGCCAGCATGTCGGCTCCGCTTGGTGCGCGCCAGGTTTCCGCCAACTGGTTCAGTTCGGTGACAGAAGCCAGAAACAAAGTGGTTTGCGGCAGCAGCAATTCGCGCATCGCCAGCAGCATGTCCTCGCCTCCCATGCCCTGATCCGGCATCAGGGAAATGAAGGGGTCGAGAATGAGCGGGATATCGGGATAGTCGGAGGCAATTTCGGCAATCGCCCTGATGTTTTCTGTGTTGCCCAGCGCGCCCACCTTGAAGGCGGCAATCGGCATGTCTTCGAGCACCATGCGGGCCTGGTCCATGACCCAATCGGCTTCGATATCCTGGATGTCTCCGATGCGCGCGGTGTCGCTGATCAGAAGCGCGGTAATCACGGATGCGCCGTGGCACCCCATCGCCGCAAACGTAGCCAAGTCAGCCTGGATGCCGATAGCGCCGACCGGGTCGGAAGCGCCAAAAGTTAATATGAGCGGGGAAGTTTGGTTTTGCACGACAGGGGGATTAATATAGCTGACTTTGTATTTTACTTGAAGGGGGTGTCGGCTGTGAGTAACAAAGAAGAATTCAAGACGTGGATGTGCTTGATTTGCGGCTGGGTCTATGACGAGGCGCAGGGTTTGCCGGAAGAAGGCATCGCTGCAGGCACGCGCTGGGAAGACGTCCCCATGAACTGGACCTGCCCGGAATGCGGCGCGCGCAAGGAAGATTTCGAGATGGTAATACTCTGACCGGTTGTCGCGATTCTGGCGAAACCCGGCAATGCTTGTCGCCTGAATAATATCCTGTAAAAAAAATCAATATCTCAAATTCGCCGCTTTGAAATGTATTGTTTTAAAGCACCTCATTTTTTGTTACAGTTGGGCAGAATTTCCAATCGGCTGGGTGGGGTGGCATCATGACAACAACGTTACAGGGTGGCAATTTGAAAATCATGGTGATTGACGACAGCAGCACCATTCGTCGTTCCGCAGAGATATTTTTGGGGCAGGCCGGCTATCAGGTGATTCTGGCCGGGGATGGCTTCGATGCACTGGCGAAAGTCAACGATCACCAGCCGGCGCTGATTTTTTGCGACATTCTGATGCCGCGGCTGGATGGCTACCAAACCTGCGCACTGATCAAAAAAAGCGCCAAATTCCATGCCACACCGGTCGTCATGCTGTCGTCGAAAGATGGCTTGTTCGATCGTGCGCGGGGGGCGATGGTCGGCTCCTCCGAATACCTGACCAAGCCGTTCACCAAGGATAGTTTATTAAAAACGGTGCGCGACCTTACCGCGCAAACTGCAGATCAGCCAACTTCGAAGCAGGAAATGTAAAGATGACCATTCAAAAAATTCTGATTGTCGACGATTCGGCAACCCAGCGCTATTTCCTTACCGACCTCCTGGCCAAGAACGGGTTTTCAGTATCCACCGCCGAGAGTGGCGACGATGCGTTATTGATGATCAAGGCCGACAAGCCGCAATTGATCCTGATGGATGTGGTGATGCCCGGAAAAAACGGTTTCCAGGTGACCCGCTCGATTGCCCGCGATCCGGAAACTCAGGATATCCCGATCATCATCTGCACCAGCAAGGACCAGGAGACCGACCGTATCTGGGGTTTGCGGCAAGGCGCGCGCGACTATCTGGTCAAGCCGATCAACGCGCAGGAATTGTTGTCCAAAATCGCTGCACTAGGCTAAACCTGTTTTTATGAGCCAACCTTCGATGCCTCGCATGCCGGCGGATTCAGCCGGCAAGCTGGAGCCGCTTGCGCGCCGGACCCGCTTGCGTGAATTTCAGGCGCAGTTGGCGCAACGGGTGCAAGCCGCGCAAAACAGCACGGAAAGCAATATCAATCAGCTAGGCGTAATGCTGGGAGACACGCACTGCTTGTTCGATTTGCAGCAGACCAGTGAAGTCATGCCGGTGCGCTCGATCACCAAAGTCCCGCTGACGCAGGACTGGTATCTCGGCTTGTCGAGCATCCGCGGCAATCTGGTGGGTGTGATCGATCTTTCCCGCTTTCTGGGTTATGCGGGCACCGCGATTGATGCGGAGTGCCGGATCATCGTTTTATCGCGCGCACTGTCGCTGCATGGCGGCTTGCTGGTACCCCGCGTGTTGGGTCTGCGCAATCCGCAGCAGATGACACCCGAGTCCGTGCCCGATCAGGTATCCGAGTTGTCGCCTTGGCCCTGGGTTAGGCAGTGCTACCGTGATGCGCAATCCCAGCTCTGGACGCAAATCGATCTGGCGGCGCTGGTGCAGGATTCCCGCTTCTTACAAATAGGTTTATGAGCGACCGGCGCAGGCGTTGCTGCGCATGCCGGTCGCCTCTTCATTGGCAATAGGAGATTTCTTCATGGCGTTCAAAAACCCTTTCCTTTCTTCAAAGGAAGAGAATCTGCAGCAGGACGCTGTGGTTGTCGGTGCAATGCAGGCGCCGGCAAGCGGCGGCAGCGGACTGGAGCGCTTGCTCGATGTCACGCTACCGCTGATCGGCCATCTGGCCCCGCAAAGGCAAATTCGTCTGCTGCTGATTTCGGTAGGCGCCGCGCTGCTGTTGAGCGCATTTTTTGTCTGGTACAGCGTGAACAGCTGGGCGCAAAGTGCAACCCAGACCCAAATCGCCGGCGATGCTCTGATGCACTCGCAGCGTATCGGTAAGGCAGCGCCGAACGCGATCCAGGGCAATCGGGAGGCGTTCAAGCAATTGGAAGACAGTCGGCGCGAACTCAGCAGGGACTTGAAATTGCTGGCCAATGGCGGTGATTATCTGGGCTCGAAAATCAAGTTGCCTGATGCCATAGTCGTGCCCGGCATCAAGGAAAGTCTGAAAATGTGGACTAATTCGGAAAAGGCCGCCGACACCATCCTGAAACTGAAGAAAGAACTGACAGGTTTCGGCGCTACCCTGGAAAGCCTGAACAGCCTGTCGCCGGTGATGCTTGAGTTGGCCGAGCAAATTGCTGCGCTGAAGGTGCAAGCCGGCGCCACCCCGCACGAAATCCTGACCACCGGCCAATTAATGATGCTGACCCAGCGCTTGGAGCGCAGCGCCGGCGAATTCCTGACCTCCGAAGGCGTCAACCCGGAAACCGCTTTTTTGCTGGGAAAAGACACCAATACTTTCCGCGACATTGTTGACGGTTTTTTGAACGGTAACGATGCGCTCAAACTGACTGCCAGCAAGGACCCGGAAGTACGCGTAAGGCTGACCGAATTGCAAAAAGTGTTTGCCGAATATCAGCTATCGGTTGCTTCGATTCTCGGCAATCTGCAGAATTTCATTGCAGCCAAACAGGCAGAACAATTGCTGTTCAATGAAAATGAAACCCTGAAACAGCGTATCGGCAGTTTGCAGACCACCTTCCGGGCCGAGCAGGACGATTGGGGTTGGCCGTTCTGGATGTTGCTCGTGAGCGCCTTTGTGGCCTTGTTCGCGGCATCCGGGGTGGCCTTGATGTTGCTGCAGGATAGCCGCAGCCGTGCGCGTGAAGCTGAGGCGCGCCGCCAGGAAGCAGAACGGCAGCAGCATCTGGCGCAGAGCCAGGAAGAGCGGGCGAAAAGCAGCAACGACCAGAATCAGGCGGCCATTTTGCGCTTGATGAATGAATTGCAGGAAGTCGCCGACGGCGACTTGACGGTGCAGGCCACGGTGTCGGAAGACATCACCGGCGCAATTGCCGACTCGGTCAATTACACCGTGGAAGAGTTGCGTTTGCTGGTTGGGCGGGTAACCAATACCGCCGCACAGGTGACTTCGGCATCGAATCAGGCGCAAAGCGTGTCAGCCGACTTGCTGCTGATGTCACAGCAGCAATCGCGTGAAATTGAAAATGCCGGCCAGTCGATATTGCAGATGGCAGAGCAGATTACCGATGTGTCGCGCTCGGCCAACCAGTCTGCTGATGTGGCGCGGCAGTCGGTGGCAGCTGCGCAGCAGGGCTCGAAAGCAGTGGAAAATGCGATCAAGGGCATGACCGAGATCCGCGAGCAAATTCAGGAAACCTCCAAGCGCCTCAAGCGTCTGGGTGAATCTTCGCAAGAGATCGGCGAGATTACTGAGTTAATTTCCGACATTACCGAACAGACCAACGTGCTGGCACTGAATGCTGCGATTCAGGCGGCCTCGGCCGGCGAAGCCGGGCGCGGCTTCTCGGTGGTGGCGGAAGAAGTGCAGCGCCTGGCTGAACGTTCCGGAGCGGCAACCAAGCAGATCGGCGCGCTGGTGCGCACCATTCAGACCGATACCTTCGACGCGGTCGCCGCGATGGAGCAATCGACGCAGGGCGTGGTGGAAGGCGCCAAGCTGTCAGATGCGGCCGGCGCCGCACTGACCGACATCAGTCGCGTCTCGAACCGGCTGGCCGAGCTGATTCAGGGCATTTCGTATGAAACGGAACAACAGGCGACCTCTGCCAACAGCGTGGCGCAAACCATCCAGCACATCCTCGCGGTGACCGAGCAGACCAAAGGCGGCACGCAGCAGACCGCGCAGTCGATCCAGGAACTGTCCGTGCTGGCCGAAGAACTCAAAAACTCGGTGTCGCGCTTCCGCGTGGCGGCCTGATCCACTTCTTCGAGCCGGGCACTGCCCGGCTTCATACTGGCGAGACAAGCATGAGCATCCCTTTTTCCGCGCACCCGAACGATCAGCCGGTTGAGACCGATACCGGCCCTTTATCTTGGGTAATAGGTGAAATCCGCGATGCGCTGGGGCGATCCAAAATGGCGCTGCAAGATGCAGTAGCGCAGGACGCCGAGTCCAGAACAACCTCGCTGTACCATGCCAAGACCCATTTGCACCAAGCCCACGGTGCGCTGCAAATGGTGGATCTCGATGGCGTGACGATCGTCACCGAAGCCATCGAACAATTGCTGGAGCGTCTGGCGGCGGCCCAAATTACCTTGACGCAAAGCCATGCCGACATCGTCGGCGATGCTTACCAGGCCTTGCTGGAGTATCTGGAGCATGTGTTGTCTGGTGCGCCACAGCAAGCGGTGCGCCTGTACCCTTATCACAAGGCCGTTCTGGAGGCGCTTGGCGCAGCGCGCATCCATCCCGCCGACCTGTTCTTTCCGCAGTTGGCTGATCCGCTCGCATTGCCAGTCATGGATGCGAACCAGATGTCGCAACCGGCATCGTCTGCCTCGTATGCCGGTTTGCGGCGGCGGTTCGAGATGGCTTTGTTGCCATTTCTTAAAAATGGCGCTGCACCGGCTGACTCCAATAGCGCAGCAGCCATGTGCGCAGTCATTGCAGAAATAGAACAGGCGCAAACCGAACCGCAAGCGCGCAGATTCTGGTGGGTGATGCACGGCTTTGCCGAAGCAGTACGTTGCGGCCAGATCCCCATCGGGCACTTCGTCAAGCAACTGTTTGCCTTGCTTAACCTGCAGATCCGGCATCTGGCGCAGGGTTCCCCGAGTATTTCCGAGAGCCTGATGCGCGATGCCCTGTTTTTCATCGCGCAGATCGAGCAGCCTTCTGCTGCGGTTCTATTGATACGCGCTGCGCATCGCATCGAAGCGCCGATTCCCTCCGATTACGCAGTGCGGTATTACGGCCAAATCGATCTCGAGGCGCTGCGTACCGCCAAGGAAGGATTGGCACAGGCCAAAAGCATGTGGAGCCGGATTGCCGGTGGCGATGCCAGTTTTGCCGAATCTTTCATGCACACAATGGAAACACTGGCCGTGGCCGGTGACAAACTGAATGCATCCTCACTCGCCAAATTATTGCGCGAACTTAACAGCATCGCCCGCGATGCCGCGCATTCCAGCCCGGAGCACAGCATCTGCCTGGAAATGGCGACGGGCTTGTTATTTGTCGAATATGCACTGGATAACATCAGCCATCTGGGCGCCGATTTTCCCGGGCGTGCCGATGCGCTATCCGGCCGCTTGATTTCAATTGTCGCCGGAGAGGTGCCTGGCGCGTGTGCGCAATGGCTCGACGAATTATCCGAGCAAGCCCAGCAGAGACAGACTCTCGACGTGTTGGCGACCGAAATGCAAGCCAATCTGCGTCAGGTCGAAAAATCGCTGGAGGAATACTTTTTCAATCCAGCCCAAAAAGAATTGCTGCGCAAGTTGGAGCCGGCGCTGCACCAGATTGCCGGTGCGTTGGCAATCCTGGACCAGAACGATGCGATGCGTGCTGTCGAGCATACCCAGGCCGTGGTGCGTGGTTTTGCCGATAGTTCGCCCCACGCGCCGGCCGGCCGGCAGGCGTATCAGGATGTGGCGCAAAACGTCGGTGCGCTGGGGTTTTTCCTGGAAATGCTGGCGGCAGATCCGCGCGCCGCGCGCAGCCGTTTCACCTTCAATGCGCAGGATGGCATTTTTCATGCAAACCTGTTTCAGAAAACTGGCCCAGCGGCGGTCGCCACGCCGCAGGCTCCTGTGGACGTGACAAGCGGGGCTGCCGCTGTAGCTGCCGTGGCTCCGGTCGTTCCGGTCGAGGCGGCGGCAACCGATAGTGAAATTGACGCTGAACTGCTGGAGATATTTATTTCTGAAGCGCAAGAAGTGCTGGCTTTTGTGAACCAGACCTTGCCGCAGTCGCGTCAGGACAGCCATAACCAGGAGCATCTGGCTACCATGCGGCGCTCCTTTCACACGCTCAAGGGTAGCGGCCGCATGGTCGGCTTAAGCGTGTTCGGCAACGCCGCCTGGAGTATCGAGCAGGTAATGAATCTCTGGTTGTCCGAAGCGCGCAGCGCCAGCGCCGATCTCTACGCGTTGCTGGACATGGCAGTGCAAGAGTTGCAGACGTGGGTGGCGGAAATCCAGTTGCACGGGCAATCCGGGCGCACTGCAGACGCGCTGACACAGGCGGCCGAACGCGTGAAAACCGGCCAGGCGCTGGAATTGCCGGCCATCGTCCAGTGCTCCGTTGCAAGCACCGATGTGCCGGATGCTTCAGCAGTCGCGGCAATATTGCCTACCTGGTCTGAGGTTGCTGATTTGGAGCCGCTGTCGGCCGTGGATTTCGACTTCGATCTCGATCTTGAACTGGAGCTGGAACCTAAGCTGAAGCTGCCGCAGGATGCCGACCAGCCGTGCGAAGCGCAGCAACCGGTTACAGAGCGCAGCGATGATGCCGAAACAATCAGTTGTGCGCAACAGCCGACGGACGCGCAACTGACGGATGCGCCGCCGTCGGACGCATCAGCGCCCGAGCCGGAGCAGGCTGCCAGCGTAATCGAGTTCCCGGCAATCGCTGCGATGGATGCGCGGATGGACGATACCGTCAAGAAAATTGGCGATGTCGAGGTCAGTGTTCCATTGCACGCCATTTATCTGGCCGAAGCCGATGAAATTGTGCGTTTGTTGTCGAACGATTTTTCCGAATGGCGGCATGAAACCCAGCGCGCGGTCAGTCCGGAAGCGATCAATGCCGCGCATTCGCTGTGCGGCAGTTCAGCCACGGTCGGCTTCAAGGGGTTGCACGATCTGGCACGGGCGCTGGAGGAACTGTTGCAGCATCTGGCGCGGCAACCGGCCTTGTTGGAGACCGAAGAGTTCGGTGCTCTCGATCAATGCGTAGCCCATTGCAAGTCGATGTTGCAGACCTTCGCTCTGGGCGAGATGCCGCCGCTTCCGCTGGCGCAAATACGGCTGCTGGAAAGCCTGCACCGCCTGCTTAGGCAGCGGCGCGGACCAGTGGACCGCTGTGCGGAAGGGGAAATTGCAGCGCCGGAAGTCTTGCCGACGCAGCAAGAGCAAGTCTTGCTTGCCGACACCGGGGTGCAACCGGGCGCTGCCAATGCGAACGCTGCACTGCAGATCAAGGATGCACTTGACGCCGATCTGTTGCCGGTATTCATCGAGGAAGGACGCGATGTGCTGCCGGAAATCGGCCGCTTGCTGCGGGCCTGGCAACAAGCGCTTACTGACGCCGGATTGCCGCAAGCATTGCTGCGCTCGCTGCATACCATCAAGGGCAGTGCGCGTATGGCTGGCGCGATGGTGCTGGGACAGCATGCGCACGACATCGAAACCCACATCGACCAACTGATGCAGGCCGGCCCGCCGGGCGCGCTGGCGCTGGACGAACTGCTGGCCAGTCACGATCACAGCCTGCATCTGTTTGAACAGTTGCAGCATCCGGCACCGGCTGTCGAATCCGCTGTAGTGGCAGCAGAGGCGTCGGCTGAACAGGGCGGCAATGCGCTGACTGTCCAGTCCGCAGCCGCGCCGCTGTTAGTTGTGCCGCTGCTATCTCCCGCTGCGCTGCAAGCGCCGCTAGTACGGGTGCGCGCCGACATCATCGACCGCTTGGTGAACCAGGCCGGCGAAGTCTCGATTTCGCGCTCCAGGTTGGAAGCCGAGGTCGGAACCTTACGCGGCTCATTGTCGGAATTGACTGAAAACGTCAGCCGCTTGCGCAGCCAGTTGCGCGAAATCGAGATGCAGGCTGAATCGCAGATCATGTCGCTGATGCCGCAATCGGGCGACCGCGAATTCGATCCGCTGGAATTCGATCGCTTCACGCGTCTGCAGGAACTGACCCGCATGATGGCCGAAAGCGTCAATGACGTCGCCAGCGTGCAGCAAAGCCTGACGCGCACGGTAGAAGACGCCAGCGCCAACCTCAGCAACCAGGCGCGCCTGACCCGCGATTTGCAGCAAGATCTGATGCTGGTGCGCATGGTGCCGTTTGCCAGCGTAGCCGAGCGCTTGTACCAAGTCACGCGGCAAGCCGCCAAGGAAGTCGATAAGCGGGTCAATCTTGAGATTAGCGGTGCTGCAGTCGAAATCGACCGCAGCGTATTGGAAAAAATGGCGGCGCCGTTTGAGCATCTGCTGCGCAATGCGATTGTGCACGGGATTGAGTCGCGCGAGCAACGGCGCGCGCTGGGCAAGATTGATGCCGGCGAATTGCTGGTGCAGGTACGGCAGGAAGGCAATGAAGTCGTGATCCAGTTTGCTGACGACGGTGGTGGGCTCGACCTGGCGCGGATTCGCGACAAGGCCAGAAGCGCCGGCCTGCTCGGCATTGATGACACGATTTCCGACGCCGATGCGATGGATCTGATCTTTCAGCCCGGCCTGTCGACCGCATCTGAAGTTACCGCGCTGGCTGGGCGCGGCATCGGCTTGGACGTGGTGCACGAAGAGGTGGCCGCTTTGGGTGGCCGGGTGGCGATTAGTTCGGTAGCCGGTCAGGGCGCAAGTTTCACGATTCATTTGCCGCTGACGCTGGCCGTGACCCAGGTGGTTTTGCTGGAGAGCGGCGGCAAAACCTATGCGCTGCCTTCGGCGCTGGTCGAGCAAGTGCAGCAACTGAAAAGCCAGGCGCTGGCCAGTGCCTACAACGAAGCCGGCATAATTTGGCAGGGCCAGCAGGTGGAGCTGCACAATCTGTCGGTCTTGCTGGCCGATGATGCGGCGGCCCCGCTGGCGCAAAAATATTCGCAGTATTCGCCGCTGATAATTCTGCGTAGCGGCAATGACCGGGTGGCAATCCATGTCGACAAGGTGCTCGGCAACCGTGAAGTGGTGGTCAAGAATATCGGCCCGCAATTGGCTCGAATGGTGGGGATTGCCGGCGCTACCGTGCTGGGCAGCGGCGAAATTGTGCTGATCCTCAATCCGGTGGCGCTGGCATTGCGTGCGGCCAGGACCGGCCAGCGGGCTCAACGCCCAACGCGGTCCGATCCATTAGCATCAAGCGGCTTGGGCGCTGTGGCTGAGTTGGCCGCACTGTCGGACTCGCAGACCAGTCGGATCGACGCTCAGGCGACGCAACCAGTATCGGGTTTGCGCACGCAGCGCATCGTGATGGTGGTCGATGATTCATTGACGGTGCGCCGGGTGACGCAGCGCCTGCTGACCCGCGAAGGGTATCAGGTCGCGCTGGCCAAGGATGGCGTGGATGCATTGCAGCAGTTGCAGACCATCACGCCGGACGTGATGCTGGTCGATATCGAAATGCCGCGCATGGATGGCTTCGATTTGACCCGCAACGTGCGCGGCGATGAGCGCACCCACCAGATCCCGATCATCATGATTACCTCGCGCACCGCCGACAAGCATCGCAATTACGCAATGGAGCTGGGGGTTGACGCCTACTTTGGCAAGCCGTATCAGGAAGATGCGCTGTTGCAAGCGATTGCCGCCCATATCGCGCCAGCGGTGCCGGTGGGCTGACGTGGTTTCTGCATTATAACTATGGTCTGGAATATACATTGGTATGTATTTTTTTAATTCCAATTAAATAATGCGGCAATGCGGTGCTTTTTACCTATACTCCGCAGTATTTAAATTTATCATAATTGTTCTGGCTGCGTATTGCGCTACCCCTACACTTTGGCGACAAAAGGGCAGGTTCGGAACCTGCCCATCCCGTTACTCCGTCTCCGGCCGTATTAAAACAGCGGCGGCATAATGCGCGCCTGCTCGCGCAACTGGCATCGGGCTGCGGCATATTCGGGATAGATCGACGCCACCGTGGCCCAGAAGCGCGGGCTGTGGTTCATTTCGCGCAGATGCGCCAGTTCGTGCGCAATCACATAGTCGATCAGCGCCAGCGGGAAGTGGATCAGGCGCCAGTTGATGCGGATTTTCCGTTGCGAGGTGCAAGAACCCCACTGGGTTTTGGCCGAGCTTAATCCGAACGAATGGTAGCTCGCGCCGAGTTTTTCAGCGTAGTGCGGCAAGCGCTGGCCATACAGCCGCCTGGCCTGCGTTTGCAGCCAGCGCTGCAGGTGAATTTGCAATTGTTGCTGGCTGGTGTCCGCCGGCAGATGCAGGTGCAGTTCGCCTTTGATCGCATCGAAATCGACCCGCGCGGTTTTGGTATTCCAGATCCGCAGCGTCAGGTGCGCGCCGAGATAAGGCAGCAAGCTGCCGTCGCCCCACGGCAGCGGATTTTGCTGCGGTTGCAGCGCGCGCTCGCGGCGTTGTTGCAGTTTGCTGTTAATCCAAGCTTGTTTGTCGCGGATCGCATTTTCGATGGCGGCCACGGACAGCCGGTTTGGCGCACTCACGCGCAGTCCCTGATCGTCGATCAGGAATCCGATCGAGCGGCGCTGGGAGCGGCGCAATCCATATTCCAGCAACTGGCCGTCGATGGCAATGCTGCGCAGCACGATAGTCCGGTCGATTTTCTGCACGGTCTTGGGGTGGAGTGGCATAGCGCCGCTATCCGGCGGTGTCATTCCTTGAAATCATTTATTGGCGTAAGCCGCCGGCGAGATAACCCGCATTTCGGTTTCGATCCAGTTTTCCACCAGTTGCAACAGGCTATCCGGGGTGTGGCCTTCGGGCGAAATCGGCGGCCCGATCGAGACCGTGATGGTGCCGGGTTGCTTGATGAATGCATTCTTCGGCCAGCATTCGCCGGAATTGAGCGCGATCGGCACCACCAGCGCCTTGGTCTGGATCGCCAGCCGGGAGCCGCCGCTCTTGTATTGCCCTTTTTTGCCGACCGCGATGCGCGTACCTTCCGGGAACATGATGATCCACTGGCCATCGGCCAGACGCTTTTTGCCGTGCATGACGACTTGTCGTAAGGCATTCTTGCCACTGCTGCGATCGATCGGGATCATCCGCAACAAGCCCAGCGCCCAGCCGAAGAACGGCACGTACAGGAGTTCCTTCTTGAACACGAATACCAGCGGGCGCGGCATCATGCACAGCAAAAAAATCGTTTCCCAGGCCGATTGATGCTTGGGCATCAGGATCACCGGCGCATCCGGCAGGTTTTCCCAGCCCTTGAAGCGGTACTGGATGCCGCACACCACTTTTGCCAGCCAGATGGCGAATACATTCCAGCGCGAAGTGACGTAATAGCGCCGGTTATACGGCAGCGGCGCGGCTAGGAGGCAGACGCAGGCCCAGACCGGCGTCACCAGCAGAATGACCAATACAAAAAACAGTGAACGCAAAAACAGGGTGGTGCTGCGTAACATCGTGTCTCCAAAAAAGAGGGAAGATTCAGGCAGACGGCGGAATTGCGGCGGCGTCTTTATTGGCGGCTGTGGTGGCTGCAGTAACTGCAGTAGCATCCAGCAAGCCATCGACTGCTGCGGCCAGGTCCGGGTAAATCAGGGTGTCCGGCGGCAGGCCGTCGTCGGCCTGGGTTTTTGTGCCTTTGCCGGTCAGCACCAGATACGAGATGCAGCCGCAATTGAAGCCGGCTTGCAGATCGCGCAACGAATCGCCGATGTTGGGAATGCCTTTCAGGCTGACTTCGTAGCGTCTGGCGATTTCTAAAAACATGCCGGACTTCGGTTTGCGGCAGTCGCAATTGTCGCTGGCTGCATGCGGGCAAAAGAAAATCGCATCGATTTCAGCCCCGACTTCCTGCGCTGCCATGTGCATTTTCTGGTGAATCGCATTCAGCGCATTCATGTTGAGCAGGCCGCGCGCTATGCCGGACTGGTTGGTGCAGACCACCACCTGATAGCCGGCCTGATTCAAGCGCGCAATCGCCTCCAGAGAGCCGGGGATCGGTTGCCATTCGTCGGCTGTTTTGATGAAATTGGCGGAGTCGACATTGATGACGCCGTCGCGGTCGAGGATGATCAGCTTCATAGCCAAATCTTTCGCTTAAGCCAGTTTGGAAATGTCCGCCACCCGGTTCATCATCGCGTGCAATGCGGCCAGCAGCGCGATGCGGTTGTTCCGCAGTTGCACGTCCTCGGCCATCACCATCACCGAGCTGAAGAAGGCATCCACATCGTCGCGCAACTCGGCCAACAACTTCAGGGTGCGGGTGAAGTCGCCGGCTGCGAACGCGCTGTCCACCTGCGGCTGCAAGGCGGTCATGGCGGCGTGCAACGCTTGCTCGGCGGCTTCGCTCAACAAATTTTGTTGCACTTGACCGGGCACGATGTCGGTTTTTTTCAGGATGTTGGTGATGCGCTTGTTGGCTGCCGCCAGCGACGCTGCTTGCGGCAGCGCAGCGAAGGCCTTGACGGCATCCAGGCGTTCTATGATGTTGTCCAGCGTGTCCGGATTTTGCGCTACTACTGCTTCGATTTCATTGGGCGTAAAGCCCCGCTCGCGCAGCAAACCACGCAAACGATCCAGCAGGAAGGCGGTGATATCTGCGGTCGCTACCTTGAAATGCGGGTTGTAGGCGAATAGTGCGGCGCTATCTGACAACAGCGTATGGATCGATAGCGGCAGGCGTTTTTCCAGTAGCATGCGCAATACGCCTAGTGCGTGGCGGCGCAACGCAAACGGGTCCTTGTCGCCGGTCGGGTGCAGGCCAATGCCCCAGATGCCAACCAGAGTTTCGAGCTTGTCGGCCAGCGCCACCGCAGTGCCGGTTTGGGTCGCAGGCAGGGCGTCGCCGGCGAAACGCGGCTGATAATGTTCGCTGGCGGCCAGTGCGACTTCTTCATGCTCGCCGTCGTGACGGGCATAGTACGTGCCCATGATGCCTTGCAACTCTGGAAATTCGCCCACCATATCGGTCAGCAGATCGGTTTTCGCCAGCAGCGCGCCGCGTTCGGCCAGCGCTACGTCCGCGCCGAGTGCTTGGGCAATCTGGCCGGCCAGCGTCTTGACGCGTTCGGTGCGCTCGGCTTGGGTGCCGAGCTTGTTGTGATACACCACGTTGGCAAGGCTGGGCAGGCGTTCGGCCAGGGTTTTTTTCTGGTCTTGCTCAAAGAAGAATTTGGCGTCCGACAGGCGCGGGCGCACCACGCGCTCGTTGCCGCCGATGATGTGCTGCGGGTCGCTGGTTTCGATATTGGAGACGATCAGAAAGCGCGAACGCAGCTTGCCGTGGCTATCGGTCAGGGCAAAATATTTCTGATTGGTCTGCATCGTCAGGATCAGGCATTCCTGCGGCACACTCAGAAATTGCGGCTCGAAATGGCATTCATAGACTACCGGCCATTCGACTAACGCCGCGACTTCATCGAGCAGGGCTTCCGGCATCAGCACCCGGTCATCGCCTGCCTTGTCCAGCAGCGCGGCGCGGATTTTTTCCTTGCGCGCAGCAGGGTCGGCAATGACCTTGCCTTGCGCTTCCAGCGTGGCGGCGTAACTGTCGGCGTTCGGGATGCTGATTTCGCCCGTCGTCAGGAAGCGATGGCCCAGCGTCTGCGCGCCGGCGGCCAGGCCGAGGGCTGCGATTGGCACCACTGTGCTGCCGTGCAGTGCGACAATTTTATGCACAGGACGCACGAACTGCACGGTGCTGCCGTCCGGGCGCTGATAGCTCATCAATTTAGGAATCGGCAACTTGGCGATCGATTCGTCCAGCGCTGCCTGTAGTCCGCCGTGCAGCGCCGAGCCGCGTGCGGTGTGGGTGTAGAAAAAGCTTTCCACCTTGCCGTCCGGTGCGCGCTCCAGCGCATCGATGCCAATGTCGGGGAAACCCAGCGCGGCCAGTTTTTTGGCCAGCGGCGGGGTGGGTTGGCCGCTAGCATCGAGCGCAACGCCCACCGGCAGCACTTTTTCGCGGATCGATTTGTCCGGCGAAGTGGCGCGCACCTGGGTGATCGTGACCGCCAGCCGGCGCGGCGAGGCAAAGGTGGTTGCAACCGCGTCAGCGTCGAGGAAATCGCGCGCGCGCAAGCCGTTGAGAATTCCGGAGGCAAACGCATCGCCCAGTTTGGCCAGCGCTTTCGGCGGCAGTTCTTCGGTAAGCAGTTCGACTAACAGTGTCTGGTTCATTTTTTTGCCGTCCTCCCGGTTGGCCCGGGAAGCGCGTATTGAAGGAGTGGGTGGGTGGGCACAGCGTGCCCACGTTTCTATGGCAGCCTAATAGCCTAAGCCGCTTTGCGGCCATCGCCGCACATCGGGAAGCCGAGCTTCTCGCGCGAGTCGTAATACGCTTGCGCCACGCCGCGCGACAGGTTGCGGATGCGGCCCATGTAGGCGGCGCGCTCGGTGACCGAAATCGCGCCGCGTGCGTCCAGCATGTTGAAGCTGTGCGCAGCTTTCAGAATCATTTCGTAGGCGGGCAGCGTCAGCGGCACTTCCAGCAGGCGCTTGGCTTCGGCCTCGAAACTGGAAAACAGCGAGAACAGGAATTCGGTATTCGCGTGTTCGAAGTTGTAAGTCGATTGCTCGACTTCGTTTTGATGGAACACGTCGCCGTAGGTCAATTTCTTCGTGATGCCGTGCTCTTCCCATTCGGTCCAGACCAGGTCGTAGACGTTTTCCACCCCCTGCAGATACATCGCCAGCCGTTCGATGCCGTAGGTGATTTCGCCCAGCACCGGCTTGCAATCGAGTCCGCCGACCTGCTGGAAATAGGTGAACTGGGTCACTTCCATGCCGTTCAGCCAGACTTCCCAGCCCAGGCCCCAGGCGCCCAGCGTCGGGTTTTCCCAATCGTCCTCGACGAAACGCACGTCGTTTTGTTGCAAATCCAGTCCCAGCGCCTTGAGCGAACCGAGGTACAGGTCGATGATATTTTCCGGCGCCGGCTTCATCACTACTTGATATTGGTAGTAATGCTGCATGCGGTTTGGGTTTTCGCCGTAGCGGCCATCCTTGGGACGGCGCGACGGTTGCACATAGGCGGCACGCCATGGCTCGGGGCCGATTGCGCGCAGGAAAGTCGCGGTGTGCGAAGTGCCGGCGCCGACTTCCATATCGTAGGGCTGGAGCAGCGCGCAACCTTGCGCGTCCCAATATTCTTGCAGCTTGAGGATGATTTGTTGGAATGTAAGCATGTTGTGATTCTCTAGCCGCACGGCGTCGCGCCGCGCTCAGGGTGAATGGGGCGAATAATCGGGCAAGTCCGCCAAAGCATGGATTTTAACGGGTTTTAGCAGGGTTATGCGCGAACGCAACGGTTTTTGCGGCTGGTAAGCCAGCCCGCACCGAGCGCCAGCGCAGCCAGCAACAGCATAGTGGCATTGCCGGCCAGAATATAAGGCGTCATGCCCTGCATCCCTTGCACCGTAGCCGATAAGGTGCCGCGCCGGTAGCGCTGCAGTTGCGCGGTCACTTTGCCTTGCGGGCTGATGATGGCGGTGGTGCCGGTATTGGTGGCGCGCAGCATCGGACGGCCGGTTTCCAGTGCGCGCATTTGCGAAATTTGCAAATGCTGCGGCAGCGCGATGGTGTCGCCGAACCAGGCGATGTTCGAGACATTGAGCAGCATGGTTGCCACCGGCGCACCGGCGAAGTGGTTGGCGGCCAGCTGGCCGGCGATTTCTTCGCCGAACAAATCTTCATAGCAGATATTCGGCAGCAGCCACTGGTCCTTGACCGCGAACGGCGGCTGCACCACCGGGCCGCGTGCGAAATCGCCCAGCGGAATGTGCATCAGGTCGACGAACCAGCGAAAGCCGGTCGGGATGAATTCGCCGAATGGCACCAGATGGCGCTTGTCATAGCGATAGGTGGTGACGGTGGCAGCGCTGCGTTCGGGCGCGATGCCGATCACGCTGTTGGCATAGCGTTGCGGGCCGTCGCTGACCGGTATCCCAATGGCCAGATGGCTGCCGGAGCGCCGGGCAAAATCGGACAAAAGCGACAGATATTCGGGCGGCAATTGTTGTACAAACAGCGGGATTGCGGTTTCCGGTGTGGCGATCAGGTCGGCCGGCGCAGCGCTGATCAGGTCCCGGTACAGCACCAGCGTTGTGTCGATTTGTTCAGGCGCAAATTTCATGGCCTGCGCCACATTGCCTTGCAGCAGCCGCACCGTGATCGGCTGGCCGGCAGGGCTGGTCCAGCGCACCGTTATCAGGTCAAGCCCGACTATCAGCAGCAGCAGCGCCAGCGCCAACGGCGCTTTGCGATTTGGAAACAGCGTCAGGCAACCGGCGATCAGGGCCGAAATCCAGGCCAGCCCGTAGACGCCGATCAGCGGCGCATAGCCGGCCAGCGGGCTGGCGGTATGCGCATAACCGGAGGAAACCCAGGGCAGGCCGGTGAAAATCCAGCCGCGCAGCCATTCGGTCAGCGCCCACAGAGCCGGGAAGATCAGTAGCGCCACGCACGCCGGCGCAGCCTGCCAGCGCTGCCGCAGCCATGCAGACAGGCCGAACGCCAGCGCCGCGTAACCACCTAGAAACAGCGCCAGCAGAATCACCGCCAGTGCCGCGATTGGCGCTGGCATGCCGCCGAAATCGTGCATGCTGATATACAGCCAGTAGACCCCGCACCCGGTCCAGCCGAAACCGTAAGCCCAGCCGATCAGCGCGCCGTGTTTGTAATTTTTTGCGTGCAAAGCCAGCGGCAGCACCGCAGCCAGCGACAGAATTTGCAGCGGCCACAGGCCGAAAGGTGCAAATGCCAGTATGTTTAGTGCGCCGGCCAGCAGTGCCAGCAACATGGATCGATAGAGTGGCACGCGATGAGGTCCGGGAATGAGTGATCTGTGGAAGAGCTGCGTAATGAAATTACAGCACAACGCAGGTTTATGGCGGCTGCAATAGGGTATTTTCCGGATTTCGAAATAATTGTTGTACTACTGCATGTATTTTTATTTGCTGCATATAATCATTGCGGAAAACGATGTATTTTTACGCATACCCCGGCAATATTTTTATTTCTCTGGATTTGACTCAGGCTTCCGGCGGCACTTCGGTAGTGCCGAAAACATCGGTGTAAGCCGGGTAGAACGAGCAATACATGATGATGGTCAGCACCACCGACAGCGGCAGCAAAATCATCATGACTACGGACGAGCTGCCCAGCAGGAGGACGGCGAACAAACTAACTATCGTCGGGAACACGATGCCGATGACGCCCCATGCCAGGCCAAACACCAGAAACGGTTTGCCGGTGCGGAAGACCGCGAAGAAGCTATAAAACAGCGCCTTGACGACGCCCATCTTGTGCCACGCCACCAGCGGCGCCGCATACCAGAATGCCATCGAAACCGGCACGTACAGCAGCGCGGAAAGCAGCATTGCCGACACCATGTCGGAGTTTTGTGCGGTTTTCGGATCGAGTGCGGCCTGGCCGGTAATGACGTTCCAGAATACGCCGCCATCGATCAGGCTGGACGCGCCGGCAGCGGCGGCGGCGGCGAATAGGTACAAGGCACCCAGTTTCAGCAGGTTTGCCACTGCCGGCGAACGAAATCCGGTCAGCAGCAAGCGAGGCGTGACGCGCTTGCCATGTTCGATGTTCACGCAAGCCTGCAGGAACGCGAGCGAAAATGCCGGCACCAGCATCAGCGGCAGCACCTGGCCGACAAACGGGATGATGCCGATTGCCAGCATCATGAACATATACGCGAGGAACAGCATCGACATTTCTGTCGGTTGCTTGCGAAACAACGCGAAACCCTGTTTGATCCATTGCAGGCCGGTTGCGGCGGGGAGTTTTTCCATGATCAATACAATGCCGGTGCGGGATGGGCGATGCGCAGGCGCAAGATCCGCTCGAAATGCGTCGGGTCATGCGGCGTCAGCATTTCTGCAGCGCGCGGCAGATGGGTGTCGTACAGGCGCGACAGCCAGAAACGCAGCGCGCCGGCCCGCAACATCGGTTGCCAGGCAAGTTGCTCGGCGGCAGTAAACGGGCGCACTGCATGATAGGCGTCCAGCAGCGCGCGTACCCGGGCCGCATCGAGCACTCCGGTTTCCAGGTCGATGCACCAGTCGTTGACCGTCACGGCAACGTCGAACAGCCAGCGCTCGCAGCCGGCGAAGTAAAAGTCAAAAATGCCGCTCAGAGTGTCGCCGACGAACATCGCATTGTTGCGAAACAGGTCGGCGTGGATAGCCCCGTGCGGCAATTGCGAATAAGCGGCAGATGCGGAGAAGGCCGACTGAAAATGCATCTCCGCGCGCAGCAGGTGGGCGTTATCAATCGACAGGAAGGGCAAGACCGCCGGCGTGGTGGCATTCCACCAATCCAGGCCGCGTAAATTCGGCTGCGTCAGCGGAAAATCCTGCGCCGCCAGATGCATTTTTGCCATGGCTCTGCCAACTTCGGCGCAATGCACCGCTTGCGGCGCCAGCTGGCAGCTGCCAGCGAGCTTGGTCACGATCGAGGCCGGCTTGCCGTGCAGGCGGTGCAGAATTTCGCCCTGCCGATTGGCAATCGGCTCCGGCACCGGCACGCCGCGCTGCGCCAGATGCTGCATCAACTGCAGGTAAAACGGCAGCTGTTCGAAGCTGAGTTGCTCAAAAATGGTGAGGACGAATTCTCCTTCTTCAGTGGTGAGGAAAAAATTGCTGTTTTCGATGCCTGATGAAATGCCTTCGATTGCAAGCGCTCGGCCGAGTGGGAATTGCTTAATCCAGTCGGAGAGGTCATTCAGTGTGACCGGGGTAAATACTGCCATGGGAATGAAATGAAGATAAGGTAAAAGATGGGATCAATCGGATGCAAATGAAATGACGCGGCAGCAGCCTGCCGGACTTAGGGTATTTTGCAGCCGATTCTTCCTAAGTCCGACAGACTCCTGGTGCGCGTCATTTTGCTGGTGCGGCAGGTTTCACTGCGGGCGGCGCTTTGGCGGCCGGCGCAGGGGTTTCTGCATTTTTGGCTTCGGCCGCGGCCGCTGCAGCCGCCGCGGCTTCAGCAGCTTTCTTTTTCTTGAGGCCCATATCGAACTCAACCACCGGCCATTGCGCCGCGCGCATCTCCTTGCTTTGGCCGTCGCCGCGCAGGGCGCTGCCGGCTGGATCGACCGGTTTCAGGTAATAGGTGTTGTTGCCGCTTTTGACCTCGACTTCTGTGACTTTGCCTTGCTGGCGCTTTTCGGTGATTTTCTTTTCTGTACCTGGCGGGGTGATGGAAATCGCAGGCGGCTCGCCTTCCTCCAGATTTTCCATCACGGGCGGCTGTTGTGCTGGCTGTTGCGCGCTCACCAGTAAAGGTATTGCGCAGGCGGCAATGGCGCATCCGACGGTGATCCAGGCTTTTGATAATCGCATGATAATTAGGCCGGTTGGCATGAAATGAACGGGAAATGTTCTAGTAAAGATAGCAGTGTCGCCGATTGTAGCAAACAGAGTCTGTGGCGCTCAAGAATGGATTACAAATACAGCATTTTTTGCCGCTCTTCTTCCGACAGTTCAATCTCGCGCGCTTCATAAAAAGCAAAGATGGCATCGACGATATTAGACGGCTCATCGATCAGATGGATCAAGTCGAGGTCTGTTTCATTGATTACGCCGGCAGCCAGCATGGTTTCGTGAAACCAGCCCAGCAAGCCGCACCAGTATGTGGTGCCGACCAGGATGATCGGCATCGGGCGTGATTTTCCGGTCTGGATCAGGGTCAGCGCTTCACTCAGTTCGTCCAGCGTGCCGAAGCCGCCGGGAAACACCACGTAGGCATCGGCATACTTGACGAAAGCCACCTTGCGCGCAAAAAAATGCCGGAAACTGATCGAGATGTTTTGCCACGCATTACGGGTTTGCTCGTGCGGCAGCTCGATATTGAGGCCGACGGACGGCGATTTGCCCTCGAACGCGCCCTTGTTGGCGGCTTCCATGATGCCTGGGCCGCCGCCCGAAATCACCGCAAAACCGGCATCCGACAAGCGCCGGGCGACATCCACGCACATGATGTAATACGGATTTTCCGGCTTGAGCCGGGCGGAGCCGAAGATCGAAACCGCCGGGCGTAGCTCGGAAAGCCGTTCGGTGGACTCAATAAATTCTGCCATAATCGTGAACATATGCCACGATTCGCGCGCTTTTTGCGAGGTGGCGCGTTCCTTGTCCGTCACCTGCCGCAAGCGCAGCACCCTTTTCCCAATTTCTTCCATATGCATAAAACCCTGTTATTAGTCGACGGTTCCAGTTATCTGTATCGCGCCTTTCATGCCTTGCCCGATTTGCGCAACGCCGAAGGGGCGCCAACCGGCGCCATGTACGGCATGATCAACATGCTGCGTCGCTTGCGCCACGATTATCCCGCAGCATACATGGCCTGTGTCTTCGACGCCAAAGGCAAGACCTTCCGCGACGACCTGTATCCGCAGTACAAGGCGCAGCGCGCGGCGATGCCGGAAGACCTGGTGCGCCAGATCGCGCCGATCCATGAAGCAACGCGGGCCATGGGCTGGCCGATCCTGATGATAGAAGGCATCGAGGCCGACGACGTGATCGGCACGCTGGCGGTGGAGGCCGCCAAGCGCGGCATGGATACCGTGATCTCGACCGGCGACAAGGATCTGGCGCAGCTGGTCAACGACCATGTGATGCTGATTAATACCATGAGCAACGAAAAGCTCGACCATGCCGGCGTAGTCGCCAAATTCGGCGTGCCGCCCGAGCGCATCGTCGATTACCTGAGCCTGATCGGCGACACCGTCGACAACGTGCCGGGCGTATCCAAAGTGGGGCCGAAAACCGCGCTTAAATGGCTGGCCGAATACGATTCGCTGGAAGGCGTGATGCAAAACGCCGCCAACATCAAGGGCGTAGTCGGCGAGAATCTGCGCACTGCGCTGGAATGGCTGCCGCAGGCCAAGGTGCTGGTGACTGTCAAGACCGATTGCGATTTGTCGGCGCAGATGAAGAGCATTCCCGAATCGCTGCAACAATTGCCCGAAGACCGGGAAGCGATGCTGGCCTTGTTTTCCCGCTACGGCTTCAAGAGCTGGCTACGCGAGTTGAGCAGTCAGCTGGCCGAGCAGGTGGGCCGAAGCGCCACGCCAACCGGGCCGAATGTCGTTACCGCCTCGGCACCGGCGGCAGTCGAAAAACAGTACGAAACCGTGCTCACCGAAGCCGACTTGGAGCGCTGGCTGGCGGCGATTTCGGCTGCGACGCTGACTTCGCTCGATACCGAAACCACTTCGCTGGAGCCGATGCAGGCGCGCTTGGTCGGCATTTCTCTGTGTTGCGTGGCAGGCTGCGCTGCCTACATTCCGCTGGCGCACAGTTATCAGGATGCGCCGCAGCAATTGTCAATTGAATTCGTGCTGTCCCGACTGAAACCGTGGCTGGAAGATGCCAGCCAGAACAAAGTCGGCCAGAATCTGAAGTACGACAGTCATGTATTTGCCAATCACGGCGTGACGCTGCGCGGCATTCGCCACGACACGTTGCTGGAGTCGTACGTGTTCGAGTCGCACAAGGCCCACAACATGGACAGTCTGGCGCTGCGCCACCTGAACCACAAGACCATCAGCTTCGCCGACGTCTGCGGCAAGGGCGCATCCCAAATTTGCTTCGACCAGGTTGAGATCGGCGTTGCCACCGAATATGCGGCCGAAGACGCCGACATCACATTGCAACTGCATCAGGCGATGTGGCCAGAAGTTGAAGCCGATGCTGGCCTGACCTTCATTTACGAAAAAATTGAGCTGCCGACCGCCGTCACGCTGCAAAAGATCGAGCGCAACGGCGTCCTGATCGATGCCGAACTGCTGGGCCAGCAGTCGAACGAACTCGGCAAGCGGATGCTGGAACTGGAGCAGAACGCTTACGAATTGGCCGGTCAGCCGTTCAACCTGAATTCGCCGAAGCAGCTGGGTGAAATATTCTTCGATAAATTGAAATTGCCGGCGCTCAAGAAAACTCCGTCCGGCGCGCCTTCAACCGATGAAGCAGTGCTGCAAAAATTGGCCGAGGATTATCCGCTGCCTAAAGTGCTGCTCGAATACCGCGGCCTGGCGAAGCTGAAATCGACCTACACCGACAAGTTGCCGAAGATGGTCAACCCGCAGACCGGGCGCGTACATACCAATTATGCGCAAGCGGTGGCGGTGACTGGCCGGCTGGCGTCAAACGACCCGAATCTGCAAAACATCCCGATTCGCAGCGTTGAAGGGCGGCGCATCCGCGAAGCTTTCATTGCGCCAGCGGGCAGCGTGATCGTATCAGCTGATTATTCGCAGATCGAGTTGCGGATCATGGCGCATATCTCCGGCGACACCAACATGCTGCGCGCTTTTGCCGCCGGCGAAGACATCCATCGTGCCACCGCCGCCGAGATCTTCGGCGTCACGCCGCTGGAAGTGTCGAGCCAGCAGCGCCGTTACGCCAAGGTCATCAACTTCGGCCTGATTTACGGCATGAGCGCGTTCGGCCTGGCCGGCAATCTCGGCATCGAGCGCGCGGCCGCACAACAGTACATCGATAAATATTTTGCCCGTTTTTCCGGCGTCAAGCGCTTCATGGACGACACCAAGCTGGAAGCCAAGTCGCGCGGCTATGTCGAAACCGTGTTCGGCCGCCGCCTGTGGCTGCCGGAGATCAACTCCCCGAATGGTCCGCGCCGCCAAGGCGCCGAGCGGGCCGCGATCAATGCGCCGATGCAGGGTACCGCAGCCGATCTGATCAAGCTGGCGATGGTGGCAGTGCAGGATTGGCTGGAACAAGACCGAATGCAATCGAAAATGATCATGCAGGTCCACGATGAACTGGTGCTGGAAGTGCCGCAAGCCGAACTGTCTATTGTGCGCGACAAATTGCCTGCGATCATGGCCGGCGTGGCCAAGCTGAAAGTGCCGCTGATTGCCGAGGTCGGCGTCGGCAACAACTGGGATGAAGCGCATTGATTGTTTGTGATTGGCAGTATGAAATCGCAAGTTTTGTAGGTCGGGTTAGCGGCTTCATCGCGTAACCCGACATTTGCGGCTGAGGATGTCGGGTTACGCTATCGCTAACCCGACCTACGATGCTTTAGTAGCGCAGATCTGCGTGCCTGCACCGGGCCGCAGGCACGGGACCTGTATATTGCGTAAGTCTTAATCCGCAGAGGCGCACATGGATGTCGCAAGTATTTTTCGCTTAATCGCGCTGGCCGCCATCTGGGGCGGCTCCTTTTTGTTCATGCGCATCGGCGCACCGGTGTTCGGGCCGGGCGTGTTGATCGAATTGCGGGTCGGGCTGGCTGCAGTCTTCCTGTGGCTGATGTGCCGCATGCTCGGACGGCAGACCCATTTGCTGCAACACTGGCGGCATTTCCTGATCATCGGCCTACTCAATTCGGCGCTGCCGTTTCTGTTGTTCGCGTATGCAGCGCAGACTTTAAGCGCGTCGCTGCTGTCGATTTTGAATTCTTCCGCGCCCATTTTCGGCGCCATCATTGTCGCGCTCTGGCTGCGCCAACCGGTCGGCCTTTCGGCTGCGCTGGGGCTGGTGCTGGGCGTGTTCGGGGTGGCGACGTTAGTGGCGGGCACTCCGATGGTGCATGGCGATGGCTGGTGGCTGGCGATTGCGGCCGGTCTGGCGGCGCCGTTTTGTTATGGGCTAGCCAGTGCCTACACCAAGCAGTCACCGCTCGCTATTGATCCAACCGATAACGCACACGGCAGCATGTGGGCCGCTGCAATCCTGGTGTTGCCATTCGCACTGTTGCTGCCGATCCAGCAAAATCCCAGTAGCGCCGACTGGCTGGCGGTGAGCTTATTGGCGATCGTCTGTACCGGTGCCGCTTATCTGATTTTTTTCAGGCTGATCAAGGATGTCGGACCGATGCGCGCGTTGTCGGTAACCTTCCTGATTCCGGTATTCGGCGTGCTGTGGGGCGCGTTGTTTCTGGGGGAGACGGTCGGCTGGAGCAAGCTGTTCGGCGGCGCGCTGGTATTGTGCGGCACCGCCTTGGCCAATGGCGTGATCCGGCTGAGACGCCCGATTACCACCTCGGCTTAACCCATATGCAGCCCGCCATTGATCGAAAAATCGGCTCCAGTGATGAAACCGGCCGCGTCATCGCAGAGGAACGCTACCGTGCGGCCGATGTCATCCGGCGTGCCCATGTGGCCGACCGGGATTTGCGCGATGATTTGCTGGCGCATTTCTTCGGCTACCGCTAGTGTCATCTCGGTGCCGATGTAGCCCGGTGAAATGGTGTTGACGGTAACGCCCTTGCGCGCGCCTTCCTGCGCCGCCGCCATCGCGAAGCCATGCACGCCGGCTTTGGCGGCGCTGTAATTAGCCTGGCCGAATTGCCCTCTTTGGCCATTCACCGACGAAATATTCACCACCCGTCCCCAGCCGCGCGTCAGCATGCCGTCGAACACCTGGCGCGTCATGTTGAAGACGCCGTTGAGATCGGTGTTGATCACCGCCAGCCAGTTTTCGACCGACATTTTTTTGAGCGTGCCATCGCGCGTAATGCCAGCATTGTTGACCAGGATATCGACCACGCCGATGTCAGAGCTAATGCGTTCGATCAACTCCTGGCAGGAAGCGAAGTCGCTGATATCGACCGGATACACCGCAACTTCGAATGATTGTTCCCGCATGCTCCGTTGCCAGGCGGCTGCGTTTTCCTGGTCGCCGTTAAAGTAAGTTGCAATCACGCGTCGCCCCTGTTGGCACAAAGCGCGGCAGGCTGCGGTGCCGATGCCGCCGGTGCCGCCTGTTACTACTGCAATTTTTTTGGTCATGCTGTTTTCCCCGTTGGTTGTGCAAATTTTCCTGATACGTATCAGCATCGCTGTGTTGATGATGTTAAGTTTATGGATCGCAGCGCAAGTCAGGCTTGATTGCGATCAAGCCACTACAGTGCAAAGCACCTGCTGGCGCTGTTGCTGCGGCCGATGCTTCAGCCCAGTTATGGATATGATATGCACTGTTTCTGAATTATTCCGATTGCCACTGTCTTTTGGAGCATAAAAATGCCACACATGGAACAAGATTTCGATAGCCTGGTGAGCAGGACACCCTTGTCGGAGCCATTGGGGCGGCGCGATTTCCTGAAAACCACCTTGGGTGCCGGCTTTGCGGCTGCGGTGCTGCCTGTGATGGCGCAGACCGTGATCAAGACCGATAGTATCGGTTTGACTGCAGGCCAGATCACCATTGATGTGAATGGTCAGAGCGTGCCGGTGTATCGGGCCCAGCCGGCCGGCAAGACCGATTTGCCGGTGATCTTGGTGGTGTCCGAGATTTTCGGCGTGCATGAACATATCGCCGATGTCGCGCGCCGCTTTGCCAAGCAGGGCTATCTGGCGCTGGCGCCCGAATTGTTCGTACGCCAGGGCGATCCGCGCGCTTACCCGGCGCTGGGTGAATTGATCGATAAAGTGATAAATAAGGTGCCGGACGCCCAAGTGATGGGCGATCTGGATACCTGTGCCGTCTGGGCTCGCAAACATGGCGGCAATACCGGCAAGCTCGGTGTTACCGGATTTTGCTGGGGCGGGCGTATCGCCTGGCTGTACGCGGCGCACAATCCGGACATCAAAGCCGGCGTGGCGTGGTATGGCCGACTGGTGGCCAGCACTAGCGGCAACGATCTCGCACTGACGCCCCGTCAGCCGATCGATATCGCTGCCAGCCTGAAGGCGCCGGTGCTTGGCCTGTATGGCGGCAAGGATGGCGGGATCGGGCAAGATACCATCGAGCAAATGCAAACGGCGCTGGCCAAGGGCAGCAGCCATTCCGAATTCGTGGTGTATCCGGACTCCGGCCATGCTTTTTATGCCGACTATCGGCCTAGCTATGTCGAAGTCGATGCCAAGGACGGCTGGCAGCGCTGTCTGGCCTGGTTCAAGGCGAACGGCGTAGCGTAAATCGACTGCACCTGCCTCCGTAAACTTAACTGCTGAATCAACCGCTTGAATTGGCTGCTTGTTTACAGGCAGCCCTTGTCCGTGTTCTAATTGCAACCCAGTTGCAAACATGAGGCTTAAAATTAACTCCACCCTTATATCCATCCTGCTCGCAACAACGATAGCAGGCGTGGGCAGCATTGTTGCTGCAGCGATTTTTTCGTTTAGCCTGTTATCGACGCTGGTGGATAGAATGGTCAGCTTTTCGGTCGGCATCCTGTTGTCGACTTCCCTGTTGCACGCGCTGCCGGAAGCGTTCGAGTCGCAAGCCGATACGCATACTCTTTTCGCCACGCTGTTCGGCGGCTTGATGGGGTTTTTCCTGCTGGAAAAATTCGCCATTCTGCGCCACTCGCACCACCATGAAGGCGACGGTCACGCGCATGCACACGGTCACGATATGCGCGAAGCCGGCAAGTCGGGTCTGATGATTCTGATCGGTGACGGCTTGCACAATTTCACCGACGGCATCCTGATCGCCGCCGCATTCCTGGCCGATCCCAAGCTTGGCATTGTCACTGGCCTGGCCATCATCGCGCACGAAATTCCACAGGAAATCGGCGACTTCATCGTGTTGCTCAATGCCGGCTTCAGCCGCGCGCGCGCCTTTACCTACAACTTGATTAGCAGTCTGCTGGCGGTGCTGGGCGGCTTGCTCGGCTATTTCACGCTGGAGTCTGCCACCGGCGCCATTCCCTATGTGCTGGTGCTGGCCTCGTCCGGCTTCATCTATATCGCGGTGTCCGACCTGATGCCGCAAATGCAGCGCCGCGCCACCCTGCGCGAAACCGTGCCGCAGATCGCTTTGATCGGATTGGGCGTGGTGACGGTCTTGTATCTCACCGGACAAACACACTAATGGTAGAGTATGCCGATAAAAATATGTTTTTCCGCATATAAATGGTAGATTTTTAAAAATACATTATGCTGTATTTTTATTTTTAACGCGTCATCGCGTAGTTTTTAGCACCAAAACCAGAAAGGGAGCCTTCGGCTCCCTTTTTCACATGTAACGGTGGCCCTGCTCGTGCTCTGGTTTAAAACTCTTCCCACTCGTCACTGTTCGCGCCAGCCGGTTTTTTTCCAGATTTTGGTGCGGCTATAGCCGTAGCCGTGATGGCTTTTTGCTTCGAGACGGTTTTGGCAGTCGCCGGAATTTTTGCCGCAGGCGCACGCGGCGCCAGCACCGCTGAAGTTTCGCTGCCCAGCTTGAAAACGCTGACCGCCTGCGCCAGCGACACAGCCTGATCCTGCAGGCTTTCGGCAGCAGCCGCCGCCTGTTCCACCAGCGCCGCATTCTGTTGCGTCATTTCATCCATCTGGCCGATGGCTTGGTTGACCTGTTCGATGCCGTCGCTTTGCTCCTGGCTGGCGGCGGTAATCTCGCTCATGATGTCGGCCACCCGTTTGACCGAGCTGACGATTTCATTCATGGTCTGGCCGGCGTCGTCCACCAGCTTGCTGCCCTGATCGACTTGTCGTACCGAATCGTCGATCAACGCCTTGATTTCCTTCGCAGCGGAAGCCGAGCGCTGCGCCAAGTTGCGCACTTCGGTGGCGACCACCGCAAAGCCGCGCCCCTGTTCGCCGGCGCGGGCCGCTTCGACCGCCGCATTCAGCGCCAGGATATTGGTCTGGAAGGAGATGCCGTCGATGACGCTGATGATGTCGGCGATCTTGCGCGAGCTGGCCTTGATCGAGCCCATGGTGTTGACCACTTGCGACACCACTTGGCCGCCTTTGACTGCCACTGTGGAGGCGGTGGCGGCCAGTTGGTTGGCCTGGCGCGCATTGTCGGCATTTTGACGCACGGTGCCGGTCAGTTGTTCCATTGAGCTGGCGGTTTCTTCCAGCGAACTGGCCTGAGATTCGGTGCGCGAGGACAGGTCGGCATTGCCGGAAGCGATTTCGCGCGAGGCGACGGCGATGGTGTCGGTGCCCACCCGGACATTGCCGACTACGCGGGCCAAACCCTGGCTGATGCCGTTCATGGCCGCTGCGAGTTGGCCGAGTTCGTCGCGTCCACCGCTTTTGATCGCGGTAGTCAGGTCGCCCGCGGCAATTTGCTGTGCGGCTCGCGTCGCAGCGCCGAGCGGACGACTGACCATCTGGCGTATCACCAGATACAAAAGGCTTGCCAAAAACAGGTTGAGGAGGGTGCCGATGATGGCGTAAGTGTTGCGCAGCGAGGTTGCCGCGTTGGTAATCTCATCCGTATATACGCCGCCGACTACTACCCAGTCCCAGCCCTTGATGTGGTCGTATATGGCAATTTTTTCGCGCGCTGACGACTCGCCCTTGTTCTTCCACGGATAAGAGATGGTGCCTTGCTTCTTGATCACTATTTCCTTGACGAAGCTGATGCCGTTGGCGTCTTTCGCCTCCAGCATGTTCTTTCCTTCCAGCGTTGGATGGATGGTCAGTTTGCCGTAGTCCGGGCCTTCTTTCGCGTTCAGTACGTAGAAATAACCGGTCTGGCCTATTTTGACGTTTTTGATCTTGTTTTTGAGCGCTTCGAGACCATCGGTGATGTCCACGCCGACATACAGGATGCCGATTACCTTGCCGCTGGCATCCTTGATCGGGTCATACTGGGTCATGAATTGGCGGCCGAAGAGCATCGCCGGCCCGCTATATGATTGGCCCGCGATCAACAGCTTATAGCCGGGATAGTTGCGATCGAGCAGCGTGCCCACTGCGCGCTGTCCGTCCTCTTTTTTGACCGAGGTCGAGACCCGTATGAAATCTTCTGCCGACTTGACGAAAATCGTGGCCGTGGCGCCGGTCTGGCCGAGAAAGTTGTCCACTACCGAAAAATCGAGATTGAGCGGGGTGTCGCCATTCTTCAGGGTGGGGGTCTGGGTGCCGCCGACATTGACCATGGCGGTTGTATCGACCGTAAATTCGCCGTAGAAATAATTTTTCAATAATTTTGTGGAGCGGGTGACTTCATTGCGGGTCGTGCTATCGAGGACGTCAATCATGTCGACGACCATCCTGGCTTGCGTCCTGAGCGCTGCCGTCGTCTGGGATTCCATCAACTGCTTGTTCGAGTAGCCGATCGCGAGCGTAAAGCAAGTATACAGGCTGCCGACCAGCATTAATATTGCGAGCGCGAGTTTAGTCCCGATGCCCCAGTTGCGAATGTTGCTGATTATTGTATGCATGATTTTATCCGCAAATATATTGAAATGAACTCCGTACACATCAACGGCAAAATCACTCCGAACTTTAGTTGACGAGAGTCCTTTGCTGGCTGCGAAGCAGAAATATTCCGGGCCTAAAAGCAAAAGGGCATCTCTGCTAAAATCAGCCGGTAAATTCACCAAATTTGAAGGCACGTATGTTGTATCCGGAACTGTTTAAATCGCTCGAGCAAGTGCGCTGGAACATGGAGACGGATATTCCGTGGGACAGCTTCGACGCCAGCCTGCTCACCGACGAGCAGGCGCAAACCATCAAGATGAACGCGATTACCGAATGGTCGGCGCTGCCGGCCACCGAGATGTTTATGCGCGACAATCGCGATGACAGCGATTTTTGCGCCTTCATGTCGATCTGGTTCTTCGAAGAGCAAAAACATTCGCTGGCCATGATGGAATATCTGCGCCGCTTTCGCCCCGCATTCGTGCCCACCGAGGCCGAGTTAGACCGAGTGCGTTTCGAGTTCGATCCGGCGCCGGCGCTGGAAACCCTGACCATGCATTTTTGCGGTGAAATCCGCCTCAACCACTGGTATCGCTGCGCCGCCGACTGGCATAACGAGCCGGTCATCAAGCAGATTTACAAGTTGATTAGCCAGGACGAAGCGCGCCACGGCGGCGCCTATTTGCGCTACATGAAGAAGGCCTTGCTGGCCAACGGCGACAAGGCGCGCGGCGCTTTCGCCCGGATCGGCGTGCTGATGGCGTCGGCCCGCCGCACCGAGAAGCCGTTGCACCCGACCAATCTGCATGTCAACCATGCGCTGTTTCCGAACGATACCGTGCAATCGCGGGTACCCGACCCGGGCTGGCTGGAGCACTGGCTGGACGACCAGATCAAATTCGATGGCGTTTGGGAAAAAAAGGTGGTCGAGCGCATCCTGCACAATCTGTCGCTGCTGCTGGAGCGCAGCTTCGATTCGGTGCAGGATTTGAATCATTACCGTAAAGAAATTGCAGCGCGGTTGGCAGCCACGGCGGAAGTTGCCTAAATGTGCGTTGCCTGAGTGCCGCAAAATTCTGATTTTTTCCACAGTATTTTTAATGTTGCGCTAAATACGAGCGGCAATAAGCATGTTTATTGCCATACTCCATGTAGTTAATAATTAACCGGACTTCTGTCGCAACTCTGATGCCTATTCCACCGCTATTCCCACCGCTTTTATTTGAAGCCAAGCTCTGCCCGCGCACCGAACTCCAAGCCCGTATTGCCGCATTGCCGCAGCCGGTGGTCTTGACCAACGGCGTGTTCGACCTCCTGCATCGCGGCCATGTGACGTATCTGGCGCAGGCGCGCGCGCTGGGGGCGTCGCTGGTGGTGGCGGTAAATACCGATGCCTCGGTCAAGCGTCTGGGCAAGGGCGCCGAGCGTCCGCTGAATTCCTGTGAAGACCGGATGGCCGTATTGGCGGCGCTGGAATCGGTCAGTCTGGTGGTGCCGTTTGACGAGGACACCGCGCTGGAAGTGGTGCAGCAGGCGCGTCCCGCGATTTACGCCAAGGGCGGCGATTACGATATGACGGCAATTCCGGAAGGACAGGCCGTGCTGGCATACGGCGGGCAGGCAGTGGCAATCGATTTCGCACATGACCGCTCGACTACCCAGTTGCTACAAAAAGTGCGCTCGGGTAATTGAGGGGGCAGCGAGGGATCACCGCGTATTTTTTAAAATGAATGAGAAAAGTATGAAAGGCACGATATGAAGCGTCGCATTGTATTGCAGTCAATATTGGCAAGTGTTATGGGCGTGCACTTGCAGGCACAAGCCGCATTGCCGGCGATTGAAGTATATAAAACGCCTAGTTGCAGCTGTTGCCATCTGTGGGTTGATCATTTGCGCGCCAACGGGTTTACCGTGAATGCGCATGATGTGGACGACACTACCGGCTACCGGAAAAAATTCGGCGTGCCCGAAGCGCTGGCCTCTTGCCATACCGGATTGGTCGGCGGCTACGCACTGGAAGGCCATGTTCCGGCGCGCGAAATCAAGCGCTTGCTGGCCGATCGTCCGAAAGTGAAAGGGTTGGCGGTACCTGCCATGGTGCAGGGTTCGCCCGGCATGGAAGGGCCGCGCAGCGACCCGTACGATGTGCTGGCATTCCGCGCCGACGGCCAATATGCGGTGTACCGGCATTACAGCGGCACCTCAAAATAATGCAAGGAAAAAGATGAACGCAACAACTAAAGCGGGACTGCGCCTGGCGCTGGCTTGCGCGCTGACGCCGCTGGCTTTGGCTGCAGCGCCGGGACCGGTTGCAGGATTGGCTGCAGGCGCTGCAAAAACCGGCGTCGTCGTGCCTGCCGAGCCAGTGTTGTCGCAAGGCGTGGTCAAAAAAGTGGACAAGGGCACCGGTAAGATCACAATCGCCCATGGCGAGATCAAGAATTTGGGCATGGGGCCGATGACGATGATGTTCGGTGTCAAGGACCCAGCCATGCTGGAACAGGTGCAGGCGGGTCAGGAAATCCGCTTTCATGTCAATATCGTCAAGAGCGTTTATACGGTATTGCGGATGGAACCGGCCCAATAAGTTACGCCTTTTTCAGCATCATAAGACCGTCTAGTGCGGTCTTTTTTATTTCTTATACTGAATAATGTATTTTTATATTCGCAATGAAATATTGCGTGAAGTGCACTATTTTCGCATATACCCCTTGTGATTTCTTCTTTGCAGCGCTTCAGTTTCCGCCCGCAAAGGCATTCTGCCGCCACGCTTCATAGACTACTACCGCAACCGTGTTGGATAAATTCAGGCTGCGATTATTCGGGCGCATCGGCAGGCGGATGCGTTGCTCAAGCGGGAAGGTGTCGCGCAGTTGCGGGTCCAGCCCTTTCGTTTCCGAACCAAACACGAAAAAATCGCCGGGCTTGAAGGAAACCGCGCCGAACGGGGTTGAACCATGCGTGGTGAGTGCGAACATGCGGGCCGGGTCAGGCGTCGCAGCGCTGATGAAGGCGGCCCAGTCGCGGTGTACCAGCATCGTTGCATAGTCGTGATAATCGAGTCCCGCGCGGCGCATTTTTGCATCGTCCAGCGCAAAGCCGAGCGGTTCGATCAGGTGCAATTGAGCGCCGCTGTTGGCGCACAGGCGAATGATGTTGCCGGTGTTCGGCGGGATTTCAGGTGCAACCAGTACGACATGGAACAAGCTATTCTCCAGATATTTTGAGCAATTTCAATGCGCCGGCGTGCGCGCAAAGACCAGGTTGGTGACGCGTGCCGCGCCGAAGCGTTTCAGGGTTGCGGCCAGTTCATTGAGCGTTTCTCCGGTAGTGATTACATCATCGACGATGCCGATGTGCTGGCCGCGGATGCGATCGATTGCATCCGCCGGCACGCTGAATGCCTGCCGGATGTTTTTGCTGCGTTCTTGCGGCCGCAGAGTGGCTTGTGCCTGGGTATCGCGCAGGCGGCATGCTGCAGCCGGAAACAAATCGATTCCCAATGCGCGCGACAGCGGCTTGGCGATTTCCAGCGCTTGATTGAAGCCGCGCTCCGTCAATCTTTGCCGACTCAGCGGAACCGCCGTCAATAGCGTGGGAAGCGCGCAGTCGGACTGTTCCAGCATCGCGTCGCGCAGCATTGCCGAAAAAAGCGGCGCCAGCGCCAGCTGGCTGCCGAATTTCAGCGCCAGCACCAGTTGATCCAGCGGTGCCGCGTAATCCACCGCGACCACCGTGGCATCGAATGCCGGACGGTTTTTCAGGCAGGTGCCGCAAACCGTCGTGGATGCTTCGTTGCCGTTCAGTAGCGAAGCGCATTGCGGACAACGTTGCTGCCGCCGACGGCCATACTGAAGCAGGCAAGCGTTGCAGATCGCAGCCGGCGCCGCAGCGCCGCAAAGCGCGCAACAGGACGGCAGCAGCGATAACATGCGGCTGCGCAACAGATGAGACCAGTGGTGGATTCGGGATTGCATGCGGTGGTGCTGCCCTCAAGCGTGTAAACTGAGGCTCGATTATCTCATTGCTGAAGCGATATCTCCGTGACGACACCACCTTCCTCTTCCGAACTCCGCTTGAGCGCGCCGATAGACCTGGCGCGTGTGCGGCATTTGTTTTCTTCTGCGCCGCGGGTGTCTGATGCCGAATTCTTGCGCCGCGAAGTGTCGGCCAGAATGTTCGAGCGCCTGGAGCTGGTAAAAATCGATCCGCAACGGCTGCTGGACGCCGGTTGCGGCGCGGGCGGCGATTTGGCGCTGCTGAAAAAGCAGTATGCCAATGCCCAGATACTGGGCGCGGATGCCTCGGCTGCGATGCTGCTGGAGGCCGAGCGTCGGTTGGGCGCAGCGCTATCCTCGGTGCAGCGCCTGCTGACAAAATACCTTCCCGGCAAGGGCCGCTCGGGTGCCGGTCTGGATGCATTCTTGCTGTGTGCCGATTTCGCCCGGTTGCCGCTGGCGCGCGATGCGGTCGATCTGGTCTGGTCGAATCTGGCCCTGCACTGGCACCCGCAACCGGACCGCGTATTTCTCGAATGGCGTCGGGTGCTGCGGCAAGACGGCTTGCTGATGTTTTCCTGTTTCGGTCCCGACACCTGCAAGGAGTTGCGCAACGCATTTGCCGCTGTCGATGCCGCACCGCACGTGCTGCCGTTTGTCGATATGCATGATTTGGGCGACATGCTGGTGGACGCCGGATTTTCGACTCCGGTGATGGACATGGAGCACATCACGGTCACCTACGCCAGCGTGGAAAAGCTGATGGCGGATGTGCGCGCGCTGGGCGGCAACCCGCTGTCTACGCGCCGGCGCGGCTTGCTGGGCAAAGGCGACTGGTCCAGAATCGTCGACCATCTGGAGCAACTGCGTCAGGCTGATGGCAAAATTCCTCTGACCTTCGAAATCATTTACGGCCACGCATTCAGGCCAGCGCCCAAAGTGATCAGCAGCGGTGAATCCATTATCCGGATAACGCCCAATCCCAACCAAAAATAAGACAGCGGTTTCGTATCGCCGGCAGCGCCGGCGGTCAAGACTAGGCTGCCAATCTTTTGCCAACATTCCCCGGTACGGTCAGAGCGTTTTAGCGCTTGATAATAGTTCAGATTACAACTTATACTTCTACCGATATAAAAAATCGGCATAGAGTCGTTTTTGACGGAAGGCAAGAGGCGCGAGTTTGCGCAACAATCAGAGCGCACAAGCGTCAAGTAGTCATAAAAATTCTAATTTAGGGTTGTTGGGGACAAAATGAAAAATGCAAAACGACTTCAATCGTTGATGGTCGGCACTGCGCTTCTGGCAACAGGATTGCCGTCGTGGGCCGCAGTGGATAGTCCGGGTGGCCCAGCCGTGATGCAGCTGAATTTGCAGACACCCGTGACGCAGATCGCGCGCGAGATCTACTCGTTGCATACTTTGATGCTATATATTTGCCTGGTAATTTTCGTCGCGGTGTTTGCGGTGATGTTTTATTCTATTGTCAAGCACCGCAAATCCAAGGGCCATAAATCGGCCAGCTTCCACGAAAGCACGACAGTCGAAATTGCCTGGACAGTGGTTCCTTTTCTGATCGTGATCGGCATGGCATTGCCGGCTACCAAGACGGTGGTGGCGATGAAAGATACTTCCAATGCGGACCTCACCATCAAGGCAACCGGCATGCAATGGAAGTGGGGCTACGATTACATCAAGGGTGAAGGCCAAGGGGTCTCTTTCCTTTCCAGCATGTCCACGCCACGCGAGCAAGTGGTCGATCCGACCAAGATCAAAAGCGACAATTATCTTCTGGAAGTCGATAACGAAGTCGTTGTCCCGGTCAACAAGAAGGTCCGCATTATCCTCACTGCCAACGATGTGATCCATTCCTGGGCGATTCCTTCATTCGGCGTCAAGCAAGATGCGGTTCCCGGTTTTGTGCGCGACACCTGGTTCAAGGTGGAAAAAACGGGTACTTACCGCGGTCAGTGTTCCGAATTGTGCGGCAAAGAACACGCATTCATGCCGATTGTCGTCAAGGTCGTAACGGATGCCGAATATACCCAATGGGTTAATGCCAAAAAGAAAGAACTGGCAGCCAAAGCGGACGATCCGAACAAGACCTGGACCGTGGATGAACTCAAGCAGCGCGGCAACCAGGTGTATGCGGCCAACTGCGTTGCCTGTCATCAGGCAAGCGGCAAAGGCGTTCCGGGAGCATTTCCCGCACTAGATGGGTCCGCGGTGGTGACGGGACCTAAAATTGATCAAATCAAACTGGTGTTGAATGGCAAAAATGCGATGCCATCCTGGAAAATGCTTTCTGATACTGACCTTGCTGCGGTAATCACTTACACGCGTAATAATTGGTCCAACAAGGCCCAGCAAAACATTGTTCAGCCAGCCGAAGTCCTTGCAGCGCGCAAGTAATTGAATCTTTAGGATATTGAGATGAGTACAACTGCAATCGACCACGCACCCGATCATTCTCACGACCACGCGCATGACCATCCGCACGGTTGGCGCCGCTGGTTATATGCCACCAACCACAAGGATATCGGTACTTTGTACCTGTGCTTTTCGCTCACCATGCTGATGGTGGGTGGGGTGCTGGCGATGGGGATCCGGGCGGAATTGTTCCAGCCAGGCTTGCAGTTGATGCAGCCGGAATTCTTTAATCAACTGACCACGATGCACGGTCTGATCATGATTTTCGGCGCCATCATGCCGGCCTTCGTGGGTTTCGCCAACTGGATGATTCCGCTGCAAATCGGCGCAGCCGACATGGCTTTTGCGCGCATGAACAACTTCTCGTTCTGGCTGATGCCGCCGGCGGCCCTTCTGCTGGTAACTTCCTTCCTGGCGCCGGGTGGCGCCAACGCAGCCGGCTGGACCATGTATGCACCGTTGTCGACGCAAATGGGGCCTGGAATGGACATGGCAATTTTTGCCGTCCATCTGATGGGCGCTTCATCCATCATGGGATCGATCAATATCATTACCACCGTGCTGAATATGCGTGCACCCGGCATGACGCTGATGAAGATGCCGATGTTCTGCTGGACCTGGTTGATCACTGCCTACCTGCTGATCGCGGTGATGCCGGTACTGGCTGGCGCGATAACAATGACACTGACCGATCGTCACTTCGGCACTTCATTTTTTAATGCGGCCGGCGGTGGCGATCCGGTAATGTTTCAGCACATTTTTTGGTTCTTCGGCCATCCTGAGGTCTACATCATGATTTTGCCGGCGTTTGGAATTATTTCGCACATTATTCCTACTTTCGCTCGCAAACAACTGTTTGGCTATGCGTCGATGGTCTATGCGACCGCAGCAATCGCGATTCTGTCGTTCACTGTCTGGGCGCATCACATGTTCGCTACCGGCATGCCGGTCACGGGTCAGCTATTTTTCATGTACGCAACCATGCTGGTCGCAGTGCCGACTGCGGTTAAGATTTTCAACTGGATCGCGACCATGTGGCGCGGCTCGATGACTTTCGAAACCCCGATGCTGTTTGCAGTCGGATTCATCTTCGTGTTCACAATGGGCGGTTTTACCGGGCTGATTCTGGCGGTTGCTCCAATTGACATCCAAGTGCAGGATACCTATTACGTAGTGGCGCATTTTCACTATGTGCTGGTGGCCGGTTCGCTGTTTGCCATGTTCGCCGGTTTCTATTACTGGAGTCCGAAATGGACCGGTTTCATGTACAACGAATTGCGTGGAAAAATCCATTTCTGGGGTTCGTTGATCCTGTTTAATGTCACTTTCTTTCCGATGCACTTCCTGGGCCTGGCTGGCATGCCGCGTCGTTACGCTGACTATCCGGCGCAATTCACCGACTTTAACGTGGTCGCATCGATTGGCGGTCTCGGTTTTGGTCTGATGCAGGTGTACTTCCTGCTGGCGATCGTAATTCCCACCATCCGGGGCGGCAAAAAGGCAGCGGACAAGCCATGGGAGGGTGCCGAAGGCCTGGAGTGGACCGTGCCTAGTCCGGCGCCATTCCATACTTTTGAAGTGCCGCCAATCGTTAAATAAAGGGGTGGCGGGTTGAACAGGCCCGCCAGACGAAGTAAATGTCAGAGCCAAAAAAACCTAATAATTTTAAAATGGCATTAATACTTGCCTCAATTGCTTTGACGTTTTTTCTGGGCGTGATCATCAAGCAAGTCTGGTTTCGCTGAAAATGGATAAGCGCACAAACGGTGATTCTGAATTAACGCCGGGTAAATCCTTGAATAGGCAAATGCTGGGCAAGTTGCTGTTGATTGCCAGTCTGATGTTTGGGTTTGGTTATGCGCTGATCCCGCTTTACAAAAAGATTTGCGAAATAACTGGTATCAATATCCTGACTACGCAAGAGACTGGTCTGCAGGCGGTAGGTAATACGCAAGTGGACAAAACCAGGACCATTACGGTGGAGTTTGATGCCAATGCGCAAGGGCCCTGGCGTTTTCGGCCGACCGTAAGCAGTTTGCAGGTACACCCGGGTGAAATGGCGCAAGTCATTTATGAGGTGGTCAATACCCAGGCCCGCAGTATTAATGCACAGGCGATTCCAAGCTATGCGCCGCAACAGGCCCAGGCACATTTCAAGAAGGTGGAGTGCTTCTGCTTTCAGCAGCAAACGCTGAAACCCAACGAAGCAAAACAAATGCCGGTGGTATTTTATATTGACCCAGCGCTGCCCAAAAACGTGAAGACAATTACTCTGTCCTACACTTTTTTTGAAGTTGATGGTCAGCTACAAAAATCGATCTAAGAGGGTGTTGATGCAGGACTTAAAACAGGAAAAGCCGCGCAAGTCATCGTTTCTGGCGACCATGAAAGCGGTCTTATGGTCGTTTTTGGGGGTGCGTAAGAAGAGCGGTTACGAACAAGATGCCGCACAACTAAATCCTGTGCATGTGATTATCGCCGGTGTTATTGGCGCCGTGATTTTTATTGCGACGCTGGTGATTATCGTCAGGATAGTCGTCGCAAAATAGCACACAAATATTCGTATCGGGAGATGTAAATGAGTTCTCAACACGCTAAAGCGCAGTCTGGCGCGCCATATTATTTCATCCCAGGTCCTTCAAAATGGCCCGCGTTTGCAAGCGTATCGCTATTAATAGCGATGTTCGGCGCAGCGGCCTGGGTGAACGATCTGGCTTGGGGTTCGTATGCCAATATCGCAGGCATACTGATGCTAATCGCCGTCCTGTACAGATGGTTCGGCGACACCATTGCCGAGTCCGAAGGCGGTTTGTACAGTCAGCGCATTGATACGTCGTTCCGTTGGAGTATGGGTTGGTTCATCTTTTCGGAGGTGATGTTTTTTGCGGCATTTTTTGGCGCACTTTTCTATGCGCGCAGCATCTCGATGCCATGGCTCGGAGACTTGGATCACAAACTTTTGTGGCCAGACTTTAGCGCACACTGGGGTAATGCTGGTCCTGCCGGTACGGTCGAGCCATTCCAGACTATGGGGCCATTCCCGATTCCAACCATCAATACTGCATTGCTGCTGACATCAGGCGTGACGTTGACGATTGCGCACCATGCTATGCGTGCAGGTGCGCGCGCCAAGACCGCTTTATGGCTTTTTGCGACAATATTGCTGGGAGCCACGTTCATTGGCTTCCAGGTTTATGAATACATGCATGCGTACAGTGAACTGAACTTGAAGCTGACGTCAGGCATTTATGGTTCGACCTTCTTTTTGCTCACTGGCTTTCACGGCTTCCACGTCACAATAGGAGCGATTATGTTGTCGGTTATCTTGTACCGTGTCCTGAAAGGGCACTTTACGCCGCAGCAGCATTTCGCATTTGAAGGTGCCGCCTGGTACTGGCATTTCGTGGATGTGGTCTGGCTTGGCCTGTATGTGGTGATCTACTGGTTGTAATTCCATTTCTAAACCAAACGTGCACTTTGCCGGCTTCGCTTGCCGTATCTGCGTACTGCCTGCGCTTCGCCTTCGCGTTCACGATTGATTTAGACGTGGAATAAAACCTTCTGACTCAATACGGACAGACAAAAAAGCCGCACTTCGGTGCGGCTTTTTTGCTGGAACAGGATTGCGATTGTCCTGGTCAGTTTTCTAGCGAAGCCCAGTGGGTTGTATCAGTCCGAAATAATGCGCCGCCAGTAATAGCGCAAATAACGCGATCGAAAATCCGACCCGTAGCGCCAATGCATTGACGGTACGGTTACTTTTACCTTTATCTTTCATAAGAAACACCAGAGCAGATACGAGGCTGGCAATAATCAGGATGAATCCGACTGCGATGATTATTTTCATGATGGGGCGTCACGTGCAAGAGTGTTTCGATTGCCGTAAGCGCATTGCCAACAACGCGGCGTACGGGGAGGTGACATTGTAATGCCTAGTGTATTTCGCTTCAGGCTGGTTCCATTCGTTGCCACCTTATTGGTCATGGCGATAGGGATTACAGCCGGGCAGTGGCAAACCCGACGCGCGGCAGAAAAGACAGCGATCGAAATAAAATTGGCGCAACGTGCGGCGGCGCCACACCTTGCCATCGATGCGCGGCCGCTCGGAATTGTTGATGTGGAATACCGCACGGTGAGCGTAAAGGGAGAATTTCTCCCCAACTGGCCGGTCTACCTGGACAACCGCCCTTACCAAGGCGTCGCCGGTTTGTATGTTTTGATGCCGTTCAGGATTGACGGCTCCAGGATGCACGTATTGATTGCGCGTGGCTGGGTGCCGCGGGACCCGTCTAACCGGAAAAAATTGCCGGTTATTCCGACACCCGCGGGCATAATTACAGTGCAAGGTATGGCCCGGCGCAATCCGGGCAGGCTATTGCAGCTTGGGCAGCAAGATGCGCTACGCCCGGGCGCTATTTTACAAAATCTGGAGGTTGCCAGTTTTGCGCAAGCCAGCGGCTTGCCAATGCAGCCCTTCCTGCTGGAGCAAACGAGCGCGCTACCGGATGGCTTGAAACGGGATTGGCCGTTGCCGTCAATCGGCATAGACAGGCATCGGGGTTATGCGTTTCAGTGGTTCGCGCTGACTGCGGTGGCATTTATATTTTTTGTAGTGACAGGATTTCGACGTGGAACAAAATAAGCAACAGCGACAACGGCGTGCTGGGCGCGGCAAATTATTCATGGTGCTGGCGGTCTGTGCCGCACCCTTGATCGTGTCCTATTTTACGTATTACGTGGTTAAGCCATCCGGACGCACCAACTACGGCACTTTGCTGGACCCGAGAAATCATCCGATGCCGGTACTTGCCAGTACCGCGCTGGATGGCTCCCAGCTTTCCTTGCAGGCGTACCAGGGGAAGTGGCTGATGGTGCAGGTTAATGACGCCGATTGTCAGGCTCCCTGCCAAACCAGGCTTAACGATATGCGCCAGTTGCGTCTGGCGCAAGGCAAGGAAATGGATCGCATCGAACGCGTCTGGCTGATTACCGACGACAAGCCGCTCGAAACTATGCTGCTGCGCGAATACGACGGCATGCGCCATTTGCGTGTGCCATTGCAAGCCTTAAAAGCCTGGCTGCCGGTGGAGCAGGGTGGCGTTGTCTCCGATCATATCTACCTGATTGATCCGTTGGGCAATCTGATGATGCGCTATCCAAAAGATGCCGATCCGAACAAGATCAAGAAGGACCTGATCAAGCTGCTGAAGGCGTCAGCCGTTGGTTGATCCAAGATTATGCTGATTCAACTTGCCATCTTGGGGCTGTTGGTGGCGCTGTTGCCGCTGACGCTGGTTTGGGTCTCGACCGACGCGAATAAATACCGCAAGCTGGCCTGGGTGAGCGTTTTTCTGACTTTCGATCTGATCATGTTCGGCGCCTTTACGCGCCTGACCGATTCCGGCTTGGGCTGTCCCGACTGGCCTGGCTGTTATGGCGAAGCTAATCCGTTCCTGGCGCATGCCGATATTCATGCGGCCCAGACCTTGATGCCGGATGGTCCGGTAACCGTGTTGAAAGCCTGGATCGAGATGGTGCATCGCTATCTGGCGATGGGTGTTGGGGTACTGATCATTGCTCTCATGCTGATTGCCTGGCGCTTGTGGCTTCGGTCCGGACGCAAGCCGACGAGCGCTTTTCGCCTGGGATTGCCGACCTGGCTGCTGTTTTTTGTCTGCCTGCAGGGCGCGTTTGGCGCCTGGACGGTGACGTTGAAATTGCAGCCGGTGATCGTGACCATCCATCTTTTGCTCGGCATGACGCTATTGGCCTTGTTGACCTGGCTGGCGGCGCGCCAAAGCGCGCCAGTTGTGCCAGACCCGCGTGCCGCGACGTTGCGTCTGCCAGCAACTATTGCGCTAGTGTTGCTATTCTTGCAGATCGCTCTGGGCGGCTGGGTTAGCACCAACTACGCCGCGCTCGCCTGCACCGATTTCCCGCTGTGCCATGGCGCACTGATACCGCCGATGGATTTTGAGCATGGCTTCACGCTGTGGCGGCATCTCGGCAAGACTGCTGCCGGCGATTACCTGCCGTTTTCGGCTCTGACCGCGATCCACTGGGTGCATCGCAACTTCGCATTTATCGTTATCGGCTGCATTGCCTGGGTTGGATATCGCGCTCTGAAAATTACAGCCTTGCGCCAGATCGCACGCTGGCTGCTGATTGTTGTCGGCTTACAATTTGCGACAGGACTCTCGGCCGTATTCTTGAACTGGCCACTGGCTATTGCAGTGCTGCATAACGGCGGCGCCGCGCTGCTCGTGCTGTTGTTGGTGATGCTAAACTACAAGGCAATCATCTCATCCCAAACCTTGCCTGGCGCAGCGCATATGCGGTCATCATCCTTTTAAATTCTGCCTAATGACAACCCTTATCGCTTCTCAAAACCGTCTGGCCCAATATCTAGCGCTGACCAAGCCGCGCGTCACACAACTGGCCGTATTTTGCGCGGTGATCGGCATGTTCTTGGCCGCTCCGGATTTGCCGGACTGGAAAGTCGTCATCGCTGCCACTGTCGGTATCTGGTTGCTGGCAAGCGCGGCATTCGCGGTCAACTGCCTGGTGGAGCGCGAAATCGATTCGCGCATGGCACGCACTGCGCGTCGCCCGACGGCCAACGGCGCCATCACGGTACCGCAAACGCTGGTTTTTTCCGGCGTTCTGGGCGGTATGGGTATGCTGGTGCTATATAACCTGGTCAACCCGTTGACGATGTGGCTGACTTTCGCCACTTTCGTCGGCTATGCGGTGATTTACACCATCATTCTGAAGCCGGCGACGCCGCAAAACATTGTCATCGGTGGTTTGTCCGGTGCGATGCCGCCTGCGCTCGGCTGGGCCGCAATAGCCAATGATGTGCCGATGCAGGCATGGCTGCTGGTGTTGATTATTTTCGTCTGGACGCCGCCGCATTTCTGGGCGCTTGCCATGTACCGGCGCGATGATTATGCAAAGTCGGGATTGCCCATGCTACCGATTACGCATGGCATGGAATTCACCGGCTTTCATGTCTGGTTGTATACGATCGTACTGGTTGCCACCACCACTTTGCCCTATGCGGTGCGCATGAGCGGCTTGATTTATCTGTTTAGCGCGCTGCTATTGGGCGTTATTTTTCTGTGGTACGCGTGGCAAATTTATCGCCATTACAATGACCTGCTGGCGCGTAAGACATTTGCTTATTCGATTATTTACCTGTCGCTGTTATTTGCAGCCCTGTTGGTCGATCACTATTTTCCATTTTGAATCCATGCGCTTAATTCCCGCCTCACGTACGCTGATTACTCTTTTTGCTGCCACTCTGGTGCTGACCGCCTGCGGCGACAAACCGCTGTCGGAACGCTTGCAGAGCCTGGTCTCTCCTGACAAGGTTGCCTTCCAGAATACCGACATCACCGGGATCGATTACGCCAAAGATTTTGCACTGACCGACCATCATGGCAAGGCCCGGACTCTGGCCGATTTCAAGGGCAAGGCCGTTGTGGTTTTCTTCGGCTACACCCAGTGCCCCGATGTCTGTCCGACCACCATGGCGGAAATGGCGAGTGTCATGCACGAGTTGGGCCCGTTGTCGGACCGCGTGCAAGTGTTGTTTGTGTCGATTGATCCGGAACGCGACACACAGGCGTTGCTGGCGCAATACGTGCCGGCCTTCGATCCACGTTTTCTGGGCATGGTTGGCGACCAGGCTGCCACCGAAAAAATAGCCAAGGACTTCCGTATTTTTTATCAAAAAGCGCCGAGCAAGGAGCCGGGAAGCTACACGATGGATCATACCGCCGGTAGCTACGTGTTCGATCCGCAGGGCCGGATGCGCCTGTTCATCCGGCACGGACAAGGTGCTGCACCGATTGCCAGCGACTTGAAATTGCTGCTGAAATAATGCATGTTGAACGATGACTGTTGAAACAAAAAAAAGCGCTCTTCGGAGCGCTTTTTTAACGTTGAAGCCGGAGCCAGTGATTAGATATACGCCACCAGCGCACCCTTCATCTTTTTCAGTGCGACAGCTTCAATCTGGCGGATGCGCTCGGCAGAGACGCCGAATTCGTCGGCCAGCGTGTGCAGAGTAGCGCCAGAGCCATCGTCATTGGCAAGCCAGCGTGCTTCGACAATGCGACGGGAACGGGCGTCCAGCGTGCCCAGCGCCGTTTGCAGCCCCTCAGATTGCAGCCGGTCGGTTTGTTGCGCTTCCAGCACCTTGGTCGGCTCGGTAGTTTCTGACGAAAGATAGGCAATCGGCGCGAACTTGTCTTCGTCATCGTCGGTCTGTGGTTCGAGTGCAATATCGCGTCCGGTCAGACGTGTTTCCATCTCGATGACTTCTTCGCGCTTGACATTCAAGGTTGCGGCCAGCGCATCGATCTGCTTCGGCGTCATCGCGCCCAGGCCTTCCTTGTGGCTGCGCAGATTGAAAAACAGCTTACGTTGTGCCTTTGTGGTGGCAACCTTGACCAGCCGCCAGTTTTTCAGGATGTACTCATGCATTTCAGCCTTGATCCAGTGCATTGCATACGACACCAGGCGCACGCCTTGGTCGGGATCGAAGCGTTTGACCGCTTTCATCAAGCCGATATTGCCTTCCTGAATCAGGTCGGCGTGTGGCAGGCCGTAGCCCAGATAGCCGCGTGCAATCGATACCACAAGGCGCAAATGCGACAGCACCATATCCTGCGCTGCAGCCAGATCGTTTTGTTCGCGCAGACGGCGCGCCAGCGACATTTCTTCTTCGTGGCTTAACATAGGCAGGCGATTGACTGCCGAGATGTAAGCGTCGATATTGCCCAAGCTACCCGAAAATCCCAGCGCGAGTGCATTATTGCTATTGGCAACCAACGCTGGCGCGACAGACTGAGACTGAGTGGTTGGTACTTTCATTTTTCTCCTCATATTACTGATGGTGAAATTGCTTTGCGGCATGCCAAACAAGTTCTTTTGATATCTTAGCACTCTCTATAGGAGAGTGCTAAATTGCGTTTTGGTTGCGTGGAGCGTCAATATTTATTGCCAGTCAAACAGACAACTACACAGTTAGAAAGTATAGAGACGAATTAGTTCTACTAATTGCGCGGCATCAAGATTTTATGGCCGGATTGCGCTCCGTAAAAAATCTCATTAATCATAAAAATGCGGGGTATATCGTTTTTATATGATTTTTACGCAATGATATAAGGCATCATTAAAAATACATTATTCAGTATATTTTAAAATGCTAAGGAAGTTGCGCCAAATGCCTGCGTACCGATAGAGTGGCGCCGAACAGGCCCAGTGCGGCGCTGGTCGCCAGCAGCGTCAGCGTGGTGGATAGGTCCAGCGCAGTAAGGCGGAACTCTGACGCGTATAGCCGGGCAAATTCTGTAATCGCTGCGTTGAGCGGTTGCAGCGCCAGCGCCACCGCACTCACTGCCACCGCACCGGCGCATACGCCGAGCAGTGCGCCGGTATAGTAAAACGGTCGATGAATGAAGGCATCGGTGGCGCCGAGCAGGCGCGATACCGCGATCTCTTCGCGTTGCGTCAGCACTTGCAGTCGCACTGTATTGAACACCACTGCCATCACCACCACGCCCAGCGTCACCGCCAGCAGCAGCAGGGCCAGCCGCATTATTTGCAGCATTGCTGCCAAGCGCTTGACCCAGTCCGAATCAACCTGCACCGTCTCGACTCCCGGCAACGCTTTCAGGCGCTCGGCCAGCGCATCGACTGCGCTAGCATCGGTATTCGACAGCCGGATGATGTAGGCGTCCGGCAATGGATTCTGGCCCAGGGTTTCCAGTGCATCGGCCAATCCGGTTTTTTCCTTGAGCGCATCCAGCGCTTGCTCGCGCGGGACGAATTCGATCCGGGATTTTTTGCTGGTCGGCGGCAGCGTGTTGCGGATGCCGGATGCCAGTGCGCGCGCCTGCTCGGCCGGCGTGTCGGCCGCCAGGAACAGGCTGATCTCGGGTTCCACCGCCAGTTGCTGCGTGACCGGACGAATGTTTTCGAGCAGGGTCAGGCCAGCGATAGGCAAGGCCAGCGCAATCGCCACCACCAGCACGTTGAAGGCGAAACTGCCGGGCGTCCTGATAAGTTTGCGCAGCGCGTCAGTCAAGGCGAAGCGATGTTCCCGCAGCCAGATTTTCATGCTGTTTCCTTGCGCCAGGTCTCGATTAACTGACCTTGGCGCAGGTAAATTACGCGCGTGGCGCTATCGAGAAATTGTTCATCGTGGGTCGAAATCAGGCAGGTCACGCCGGCGCTGTGAAACGCCTTGAGCGCTTCGAGCACCTGGTTGGCGCTGTCGCGGTCGAGGTTGGCGGTGGGCTCGTCGGCCAGAATCAGTTGCGGCCGGTTGACGATTGCGCGCGCGATCGCCGCGCGTTGTTGTTCGCCGCCGGACAGTGCTTGCGGCTCCGACTTGGCGCGGTCCAGCAGCCCGACCTTGTCCAGCGCTGCTAGTGCGCGCTTCTCGGCTTCTGCCGAGGATGCACCGGTGACGATCAACGGCAGCATCACGTTGGCCAGCACATGGCGGTCTTGCAATAGCCGTTGTTGCTGAAAAATTAAGCCCAGATTGCGACGCAGATAAGGCAGACCGGCGCGTTTAAGCTTGCCGATATCCTGGCCGTTTAGCGTGACCTGGCCGCTGCTCGGGCGCTCGATGGCTGCAAGCAGCTTGAGCAGGGTGGATTTGCCGGCCCCGGATGGGCCGGCCAAAAATACCAGTTCGCCTTTGGTGACTGTCAGGGTGATGTCGCTAAGTGCAGTGATGTCGTGCGCATAGCGTTTGGAAACGTGCTGGAACGCGATCATGGTTGTACGCAGTGCCTGCTTGGGTGTTATTCGGAACTTACTTCGAATTTTCTTAAGATGTGACTCAGGCAACGCTCAATCGAATATCGCATCGACGAATTCGTGTGCATCGAACGGTTGCAAGTCTTCAATCTTTTCGCCCACCCCAATGAAGTAAATCGGGATCGGGCGGTTTCTTGCCACCGCGGCGATGATGCCGCCCTTGGCGGTGCCATCCAGTTTGGTCACCACCAGGCCGGTCAGGCCCAGCGCATCGTCGAAAGCCTTGACCTGGGTCAGCGCGTTCTGGCCGGTATTGCCGTCGATCACCAGCAATATTTCGTGCGGTGCACCCTCGCATCCTTTGCCGATCACACGCTTGATTTTCTTCAGTTCTTCCATCAGGTGCAGCTGGGTCGGCAACCGTCCGGCGGTATCGATCATCACTACATTGACGCCGCGTGCGCGTGCCGATTGCACCGCATCGAATGCGATGGCAGCCGGGTCGCCGGATTCTTGCGAAATCACGCTGACATTGTTGCGCTCGCCCCAGACTGCCAATTGCTCGCGTGCGGCGGCGCGGAAAGTATCGCCGGCGGCCAGCAATACCGACTGGCCGTGGGCCTGTAAATGCTTGGCCAATTTGCCGATGGTGGTGGTCTTGCCGGCCCCGTTGACGCCGGCGATCATCATCACCAGCGGCTGATGGCGGCCGAGTTCGAACGGTTTTTGCAGCGGCGTCAGCATCTCGATCAAGAGCGCCCGCAAAGCAGCTTTGACCTGCGCTGCCTCGGTCAGCTTTTCAGTTTTGACTTTCTTTTTCAGCGCGTTAAGCAGGAACTGGGTCGCTTCCATCCCGGCGTCGGCCATCAGCAGCGCCGCTTCCAGCTCTTCGTACAAGTCGTCGTTGATTTTGGCGCCGACGAACAGCATTGTCAGGTTGTTGGAGGTTTTCGACAGGCCGGATTTCAGGCGGGCCAGCCAGGTACGTTTTGCTTCCGGCTCGGTAGCTGGCACTGCAGCCAAACTGGCGCTAGCGACCGGCTCCGATGGCATTGGTGCGAGCGGCGGCAATGTCTGTTCCCGGAGTTCAGTCGCCGGCGGCACCTGGGGTATAACGGCCTCGGGTTTGGGTTTTTTCTTGAAGAAACTAAACATGGGAATGGGGGGTCTGTAGCGATGGAACATGCAAGGAGATACAATCAACCGCATTCTAACAGAGCAGACAACTATGAAATTTCGACTTCTTGTTTCAGCCGGGTTGCTGGCGCTGGCGCCGGTTTTCGCACTGGCGCAGCCGGCGCAGGAATTCATGCTGAAAAACGGCATGAAAATCATCGTCAAGGAAGATCATCGGGCCCCGACCGCGGCGCAGATGGTGTGGTACAAAATCGGCGCAATGGATGAGTTCAATGGCACCACCGGTGTCGCGCACGCGCTGGAACACATGATGTTCAAGGGCACCAAAACCCTTAAGCCGGGTGAATTCAGCGAGCGAGTGGCGGCTTTGGGCGGGCGCGAAAATGCTTTCACCAGCAAGGATTACACTGCGTATTTCCAGCAAATCGGAAAGTCGAAGCTGGAAGCGGTGATGGCGCTGGAAGCCGACCGCATGGCTAATCTGGTGTTCGACAAGAAGGAGTTTGCCCAGGAAATCAGGGTTGTGATGGAAGAGCGCCGCCTGCGCACCGACGATCAGCCGATGGCGCTGGTGGGCGAAGCCCTGGACGCAGCCGCTTTCGTCGCGCATCCGTATCATCATCCGATAGTCGGCTGGATGGACGATTTGCAGCAGATGACGGTGCAGGACGCCAAAGCCTGGCATGACCGTTGGTATGCGCCGAATAATGCGACGCTGGTGGTCGCCGGCGATGTCGATGCGGCTAAAGTGGTCAAGCTGGCCGAGAAATATTTCGGCAAAATCCCCGCCAAGGTATTGCCGGTACGCAAGCCGCAACTAGAACCGCTGCAACGCGGCATCAAGCGCGTGACCGTCAAGGCGCCGGCCGAAAATCCTTTCGTGGTGCTGGCTTTCAAGGTGCCGACCTTGCGCGATGTGGAAAAAGATGACGATGTGCATGCGCTCGATGTGCTGTCGGCAGTGCTTGACGGTTACGACAATGCGCGACTGAATGCGCAGTTGGTACGTGCCGATAAGGTCGCCAATGCAGTCGGCGCCGGCTATTTCAGCAATGCCCGCGGCCCGGTACTGTTTACGCTGGAAGGTACGCCGAGCGCAGGCACCACCACGGTACAACTGGAAGCGCGCTTGCGCGCCGAAGTCGAGCGCATCGCCCGCGAAGGCGTGCCCGAAGCGGAACTCAAACGGGTCAAGACGCAACTGATTGCCGGCCAGATCTACAAACGCGATTCGGTGTTCGGCCAGGCGATGGAAATCGGCATGATGGAAATGACCGGCGTGTCGTACAAGCAGATCGACCGCATCATCGAAAAACTGCGGGCGGTCACTTCGCAACAAGTGCAGGCGGTCGCACAACGTTATTTCATTGATGATGCGCTGACGGTGGCCACGCTGGAGCCGCTGCCGCTGTCGGAGAAACCGGCGCAGCCCACCGAAGTGAAGGGGCTGCGGCACTGATGTGCTAGCCCTGCAATAGACACGCATTGCTAAACACCAGCCCGGATGGCATCGAGAAACTCTCTGTGGCTGCAGTCTGCCCAGGATCGAAATGACGCCTGCCGCGCACACTCCAACATGCAAAAAATTGAGAAAAATATGAAACGCATTTTATTTCCGATATGGGTCGCCATCAGTTTCGTTATTGGCACTGTTCCTGCATACGCTGCGCTGCAAATCCAGAACTGGACGCTGGAAAATGGCGCGCGCGTGCTGTTTGTCGAAAACCACACGATCCCGATGCTCGATGTCAGCGTCGAGTTCGATGCCGGCGCGCGCCGCGACCCGTCTGGCAAAGCCGGCCTGGCGGCATTCACCAACGGCATGCTGGCACGCGGCGTGCAGGCGGTGGCCACTGAGCCGGCGCTGTCCGAGGCGCAGGTGTCTGACGCCTTCGCTGACACCGCAGCCCAACGCGGCGGTGCTGCCGGCAGCGAGCGCGCCGGCGTAAGCTTGCGCACCCTGTCCAGCCCGGTCGAGCGCGATGCCTCGCTGGCGCTGCTGGCGCGTCTGCTGGCGCAGCCGAGTTTTCCGGAGGACATCCTGGCCCGCGACAAGGCGCGCACCATCGCCCATCTGAAAGAGGAGCTGACCAAGCCGGAAGCGATTGCCGACAAGGCGTTCTGGAAGACCTTATACGGCAATCATCCGTACGGACAGCAAGCCAGCGTCGATTCGGTCGCCACCATCAGCCGTGCCGATGTGTTGGAATTTCATCGCAGCCATTACGTCGCCGACCGCGCGGTGATCGCACTGATCGGCGACATATCCCGGCCCGAAGCGGATGTGATTGCACGGCAACTGACGCAACGTCTGCCGCATAGCGCTGCTGCGCTGCCGGCAATGCCGGACGTGCCGCCAGCCCACACAGAAGAGTTGCGCATCCCGCATCCGGCCTCGCAGGCGCATATCCTGATCGGCGCGCCGGCGCTGCAACGCAGCGATCCGGATTACTTCACGCTGATGGTCGGCAATTACATTCTGGGCGGCGGCGGCTTCGTCTCGCGCCTGACCCGCGAAGTGCGCGAAAAGCGCGGTTTGTCGTACAGCATTTACAGTTATTTCAGCCCGATGGCGCAGCCCGGACCGTTCCAGATCGGCTTGCAGACCAGCAAGGCGCAGGCTGATGACGCACTGAAAGTGGTGCGCAGCACGCTGGACGCCTTCCTGCAAGATGGCCCGAGCCAGGCTGAACTGAAGGCCGCCAAGGACAACCTGGTCGGTGGTTTTGCCTTGCGCATCGACAATAACCGCAAGATTCTCGACAATATCGCCGCCATCGGCTATTACCGGTTGCCGCTGGATTATCTCGATACCTGGACTGCCAACATTGCCAAAGTTACGACGGCCGACATCCGGGCCGCATTCGCACGCAAAGTGGCGCTCGACAAACTGGTCACGGTGGTGGTCGGCGTAGATCAGCAGAAATAGGACGAAATTTATTCGGCAAGGCTATACCCATTACTGTATTTATTTTATTTCAATGAAATAATGCGGCAATGGCAGTATTTATTCATATACTCCTTTGATATTTATCACACATGCGGCCACAGAAAAAATATTCCGGCAAGACTAAACAAACAGCGCCGGGCCGCCCTCGCAGCGGCCCGGCGCAACAGGTGCGCATCATCGGCGGTCAGTGGAAACGCACGCCTTTGCTGGTGCTGGACGTAGAAGGTTTGCGCCCGACTCCGGACCGGGTGCGCGAAACGGTCTTCAACTGGCTGCATTTTTTGCAGGGTGGCGGCTGGAGCCGGTTGCATTGCCTTGATTTGTTTGCCGGCACCGGCGCGCTCGGTTTCGAGGCGGCGAGTCGCGGCGCGGCCAGCGTCTTGATGGTGGAAGAGCATACCCCCGCAGCGCAACAACTCCAGACCACCAAGGACAAGCTGCAAGCAGCGCAAGTCAGTATTCTGCGCGGCGATGCATTTTCGGTGGCATCCAAATTCGCCGGCAGCGCGCCGGACAGCGCCCAGCGCTTCGACCTGATTTTCCTCGATCCGCCCTATGAGCAAGAATGGCTGGGGCGCATATTGCCGCTGTGCGTACATTTATTGTCCGAAAACGGTATCATTTATGCCGAATCCGAGATCGCGCTAACGCAGGACAGTCCGCCTGAATGGCTGGCGCCGTGGCAGGTAATTCGGCAAGGAGAGGCGGGAATGGTGTTCTACCATTTGCTGCAGCGCAAGAATTAAGCGCCAGGCAGACCTGTTTGGCATGTTTTATGAGGCATAATGCGCGTTCAATTTGGTTGATATTTCGAAGGAAAATCGATGGTTATTGCTGTATATCCGGGAACATTCGATCCGCTCACGCGCGGTCACGAAGATCTAGTGCGCCGTGCATCGAGCTTATTCAGTAAGCTGATTGTCGGGGTCGCCGACAGCAAAAACAAAAGCCCGTTTTTTGCTCTGGATGAGCGGCTCTCGATTGCAAACGAAGTGCTGGGCCATTATCCAAACGTGCAGGTCGAGAGTTTTTCCGGCTTGCTGAAGGATTTTGTGCGCCGCCACGATGCGCGCGTCATCGTGCGCGGTTTGCGCGCAGTGTCAGACTTTGAATACGAATTCCAGATGGCCGGCATGAATCGCTACCTGCTGCCGGATGTCGAAACCATGTTCCTGACGCCATCCGACCAGTACCAGTTCATTTCCGGCACCATCGTGCGCGAGATTGCGACCCTGGGCGGCGACGTCTCCAAGTTCGTTTTTCCTTCAGTCGAGAAATGGCTACAATCCAAATTAACGGAACAAAAGCAAGAGTCTGATTGAGTTTGATTGCGCCGTAGATTGCTGCGGCGCAAGTCGAATTCCAGCGGTAAAAAGAGGTGTTTTATGGCTTTAATAATAACGGATGACTGTATCAACTGCGATGTGTGCGAGCCCGAGTGCCCGAACGAAGCGATTTACATGGGGCCTGAGATCTATGAGATCGACCCTGACAAATGCACCGAGTGCGTCGGCCATTACAAGGAGCCGCAATGCCAGCAAGTCTGCCCGGTAAGCTGTATCCCGTTCAACCCGGACCGGCGCGAGACCAAAGAGCAACTGCAAGCCAAGTATGAGCGGCTACAGGCGGAGTTGAAGACACGTTAAGCGCTTGCGGATTAAAAATCAGCATTTGCTGTAAAAAAGGAGAGATTTTCAATCTCTCCTTTTTTCGTTTCAGTTCCGCACTGGCGCAGCGCCTGGTCAGGCCTTGATTTCATCAAACCGGAATCGCACTTCCTTATAGTTGCCGGCGATATATGTCAGCAGCGCCCAGATGAAAATAATAACGCCCGCCATCTCGAGACTTTCCTCAATGGTTGAAATCATGTTGTAGGCCAAATTGTGTGTTCCATGCAATTCCGCGTAGCGCCCGCCGATAAGCTCGAAACCGATGGCCCCGCCGAGGTAGATAATCGCAGCCATCAGGAAAGTGAACCTCGTTTTCGCAGGGAGATGCAACAGGAATTTCAGGAAGTACAGCCCGAGAACCAGCACGAGTACGATGCCAGGAATGACCCAGGCGAAATGAAAGGCGCCGAGATTGCCATCGCCCAACAGCGTGCGCATTGGTTCAACCAGCATTTCATGCAGGGTAACTGCTTCATCAACCGCCATGAGCAAGAATCCGAATGAAAGGATCGTCCAATGCAAAACGTGAGAAGCTTGCCGTTTTTTTTCCAGTACGGTGATGACCGCCAGAAGTAGGGCCGCGAAGACTAGTATGAACGTGGAGAAAAAGGCTGGGAGATTGAGCTCAGTGCCGACGTTAAACAGCCGGACCAGCCCATACACCCGCTCATGCCCGGTCAGGTAAACCGTCAACTGTCCTGCGGTGCTGGCAAGAACCAGAAAAAAAGCCACTGCTCCCAAAACGCGAGCAATTGAAGACGGATTCAGTGATATTGGGTTGCTTGTCATCTAATATGGATTCTTCCTAAGTTGTTGTCGGGCCGAATGTCTATATGTCACAAAGTGACTGATAAGCCAGTGCGCTGACTGGCAACACATTTCGGCACTTCCCACCCCAAAAGCTAGATACTGCTTCGATTTCAGGAAACGGCGCGATTATATTCCAGAGAACAAACCGTAAAATCCGACACGGGAAATTGTTACAAAAAATCAAAACGCCAGCGTGATATCGACTTCCTGCCCTAATCGCACTACCTGGCCCTTCCCTTGTTGCAAGATCACATTCATGCCGAACGTGATGCCGCCATCGACCTTGGGATTGGCGCGATAACTGCGCAAGATGTCCAGCGGGTCGGGGCCGACAATCCCGGTGGCCTGATCGACCGACGGTATCGGGCAGCGCGCGCAGGGCTTTACTGGTTTTAATATGGCCTCGCCAATGCGCAGGCTTTCGATGTAATCCTCCTCAAACGCCTCCACGCCATCAATCACGAGATTCGGACGAAAGCGGTTCATCGGCAGCGGCGCGCGATCCTGCGCAGCCAGTTTCTGGTTCAGGTCGGCCAGCGATGCCTGCGAGATCAGCAGGAATGGATAACCGTCCGAGAATAGCGCCGACACGTCGGCATGTGCGGTCCAGCGGGTGTTCGTGACGCGGCTGGCGTGGGGATGAAAGCGCACCAACCGGCACGGTACTCCCAATACCTGCGAAAACCAGTGCGCCGTAACGGCGTCGCAATCGTAGGCCGTCAGCGTATCGTCCCAGACCCGCACGGTAATGGTGGGCGCATGTTCCGCGTCGGGCAGATCGAGCGGAATCTCCAGCTCCAGCATCCCGGGCGCGCGCAGTTTCAGCCGATCGGCATAGATGCGGGGCGTGATTCGCGCCATCGCCGGATGTTCGCGCTGCGTCATGAAGTTGCCCTGCATATCGACTACCATCCATTCGCGGTCGTAGATGAAGTCGTGCATCAGGCCGGCAGGCGTCAAGGTCGCCTCGGTCAATGCAATCGCGCCGCAGGATTTGATCGGATAGAAATTGAGTTCGGTCAGTGTCGCCATGGTGCTATTAGATTTCATTAGATTTTTTGTTGGTTGTTTCAGCTTATGAATGAATCAAGCCGGATATCGAATTCCTGCAAGGCCTTTTGCGCTCCCTGCATTTTCTGGCGGAATTCCGGCCCGCGTTTCAGCGCCAGGCCCACCGCCAGGATGTCAATCACGACCAGGTGCGCCAGTCGTGCGGAAATCGGCGTATAGGGATCGATATTGAAGCTGATGTCGATCGGAATCAGCACCGTTGCCAGTGCGGCAAGCGGGGTGCCGCTGGGGGCCAGCGCGATGATGCTGGCGCCGCCTTTACGCGCCAATTCCACGCTGCGCAGCAGGGAAGTGCTGTTGCCGCGTTGCGAAATCGCGACCACGGTATCGCCTTCTTTGAGCAGCGTGGCCGCGATGCTGTGAATGTGCGGGTCGGCATAGGCGACGGTCGGTACGCCGGAACGAAAAAACTTATGCTGGGCATCGGCTGCGACAATGCCGGAGCTACCCTGGCCATAAAATTCTATCTTGTTGGATTGCACCAATATATCCAGCGCGCGCTGAATCGTATCCGGCTTCAGATGGTTCCTCAAGTCGAGCAAAGTGTGGATCGAGCGGCTGCAAATCTTGTTCACGAGATCTGCCGCAAGATCATCTTGCGCTGGCGATTCGGGCGCGCCCGGCATTGCCAGCGCAATGTTTTGCGCCAGCTTGAGCTTGAATTCATGCCAGCCGTCAAAGCCAAGCGAGCGGCAGAAACGTACCACTGTCGGTTCCGATACTTGTGCGCTTTTGGCCAGCGCCGTGATGTTTTCGGCGACCGTGGCTTCCGGATGTGCAAGTACCGCGAGCGCGACTTTCCTCTCTGACTTTGAGAACGCGTCGAGCTGGGTTTGTATCGATGCAAGCAGCATGTTGTTCTTTCAGGATTGCGGCAAGACTTCTTCGCGCCACTGCAGGCCGTTGCGGCCGATCAAGGCGCTGGCAGCTGGAGGCCCCCAAGTGCCGGCAGTATACGCAATGGGCTCAATTTCGTTCTGCTCCCAGTGGTTCAGGACCGGTTCGATCCATTCCCATGCCGCCTCCAGTTCATCGCCGCGCATGAACAGCGTGAGCTGGCCGCGCAATACATCCAGCAGCAAACGCTCATAAGCTTCCATGCGCGGTGCGCGAAAGGTTTCGAGGAAATCCATCTCCAGTTCAACCGGCTTCAGGCGCATGCTGTCGCCGGGTGTTTTAGCCATCAAGTGCAGTGTAAGTCCTTCATCCGGCTGGAGCCGGATGACCAGGCAGTTTGGCTGAAAACTGCTGCTGGCCTGGGCAAAAATAGAATGGGGAATCGACTTGAAACGCACCACGATTTCAGCCAGGCGATCGGGCATGCGCTTTCCGGTTCTTAAATAAAACGGCACGCCGGCCCAGCGCCAGCTATCGATTTCCGTTTTCAAGGCAACAAAGCTTTCGGTGCGTGAATGCGGATCGGCGCCGGCTTCATCGCGATAACCGGGCACCGCAACGCCTTCAATGTAACCGGCGCGGTATTGGCCGCGGACCACATCTTGCGCCAGTGTGGTCGGCGTAAAGCGGCGCAGCGAATGCAGCACCTGTAGTTTTGCGTCGCGTACCGCATCGGGGGCAATCGATGTCGGCGGCTCCATGGCGACGATGCACAATAGTTGCAGCAGATGGTTTTGCAGCATGTCGCGCAATGCGCCGGAGGTATCGTAATAACCCATCCGGGTGCCCACGCCCAAATCTTCGGCGATGGTGATTTGCACGTCGGAAATCCATTCGCGCCGCCATAGCGGCTCAAACAGTACATTGCCGAAACGCAGTGCCAGCAAATTCTGTACCGTTTCCTTGCCCAGATAATGATCGATGCGAAATATCTGCGACTCCGAGAACACACAGCCGACTTCAGCATTGATCTGCTTGGCGCTGGCCAGGTCGCGACCGAGCGGTTTTTCCAGGACTACACGGGAGTTTTTGTTCACCAATCCAGATGCGGCAAGGTTGCTGCAAATCTTGGAAAACAGGCCCGGCGGCGTAGCCAGGTAATACACGCGCGTGATCGCCGCATCGTCGCGTAGCGCCGCAACCAGCGCTGGATAGCTGGCGGGGTCGTCGGCGTCCAGGCGCACATAGACGATGCGGTTCAGGAATGCCTGCCAGGATGCGGCGTCAGGAGATTTTTTGATGTGACTTTTGGCATTCTTATCGACTTCACGGTGGAAATCTTCCTGCTTCCAGTCATTGCGGCCGATGCAGATAATGCGTGCGGTGTCCGGAAAGCTGCCGGCAAGGCCGCATGAAAACAAGGCGGGGAGCAATTTCCGCATCGCCAGATCACCGCTGCCGCCAAACAGGACAAAGTCGAAGTCGTTAAGGGTCATTTTGTGGTTTGCGTAAATTAATCGGATCAAGCGTTTTTAAAAAGTGTTTTGAATTTATTCGATATAAGCATGTTCAGGCAGGCCCGGCACCTCCACGCGCATCGACAGCAGGCAGCCGGACCATGGATATTCTGCCAGTTCTGCCGCAGCACGATTGTGCCGCGCGCTGGTGATATACAAGGTGCGTAAATCCGCGCCGCCAAAAGCGATCATGGTCGGGCAGCGCAAGGGTAGCGGGATTTCGCGCAGGATGTCGCCTTCCGGCGACAGTCGCAGCAGTCGACCGCCGTCAAACATCGCGCACCAGTAAGCGCCTTCGCTATCGACTGCGGCACCGTCGGGGCGTCCGCCGTAATTGTGCAGCTTGTCGCTGGAGAATTGCCTGAAAACCTGTGGCGCGCTGGCCGCACCGTGTTCCAGGTCGAATGCATAGCGGCGTATCACGTGTGCGGTAGTGTCGGCGTGATACAGCGTGCGGTTGTCCGGGCTGAATGCCAGGCCGTTCGATACCGTGACGCCGCTCCAGTGCGCATGCACTGTGCCTTGATCGAGGCAATACATGGCGCCCAATTGCCGGTCGCGCGGCTCATACAGCGAGCCGGCCCAGAAGCGTCCTGCAGCATCGCAACGCCCATCGTTGAATCGCGTCGTCGCTGTGTCATAAGGCGCGGGTGCAATTGCCTGCAATGTGCCGTCGTCGGTGTTCAGATGGAAGAATCCGCTGCGCAACGCGACGATCAATCCGCCGGTTGCGTTGCGTGCAATGCAGCCTGGCTCGGCCGGCATCTGCCAACTGCTGTGCGCGCCAGTTGCCGGATGCAGCCGGTGCACTGCATATCCGGCGATGTCGACCCAGTACAACGCCACCTCAATCGGATGCCAGAGCGGGCATTCGCCGACTTGCATCGGCTGGTCAAACGCGACCTGAACAGAATTCATCGAAATAGAGGGGAGAGTTGTGGTACGAAATTAAACTATACAGGAATTTTAGGTAAAATTACTACGTAATATGTGCATCGATTTAATGGGTTGTCCCAGAACTTTACGCATGCTTCAGGGTATTTTATGGCAATTATTGGCAGCCAATCGTTGCATGTTTATTGCGCATTCGTTGCACTATTTTGTAGTAATATTACGCAATTAGAAATCTAAGGATCGCATCATGTCGCTTCATCCTGTTGTATCTGTTGTCACCGAGCGCATCATTGCGCGCAGCGCGCCTTACCGTGCGGCCTATCTGGATCGGCTGGAGGCAGCGCGCCTGGAAACTGTCCAGCGCAGCAGTTTGTCATGCACTAATCTGGCGCATGGTTTTGCCGCGTTCCCGGCCAACGACAAGCTGGTGCTGAAACAGCAGAAAAAACCTTCAGTGGCGATCGTGTCTGCCTATAACGACATGCTGTCGGCGCATCAGCCTTTCGAGCGCTTTCCGCAACTGATCAAGGACGCGGTGCGCGCTGCCGGCGGGGTGGCGCAATTTGCCGGTGGCACGCCGGCGATGTGCGATGGCGTCACGCAAGGGCAGCCCGGCATGGAGCTCTCTTTATTCTCGCGCGATACGATTGCGATGGCGACCGCGATTGCGCTGTCGCACAACATGTTCGATGCGGTGGTGTATCTCGGCGTGTGCGACAAAATCGTCCCCGGACTGCTGATCGGCGCGCTGCATTTCGGCCACTTGCCGGCGGTGTTCATCCCGGCCGGGCCGATGACTTCCGGCATGTCGAACCCGGAAAAAGCCCGCATTCGCCAACTGTACGCGCAGGGCAAAGTCGACCGCGATGCGCTGCTGGAAGCCGAGTCGCAGTCGTATCACGCAGCCGGCACCTGTACTTTTTACGGCACCGCCAACAGCAATCAACTCTTGATGGAGGTGATGGGTTTGCACTTGCCGGGCGCAGCTTTCATCACCCCGAATACGCCCTTGCGCGATGCGCTGACGGTAGCCGCTGCGCAGCGCGCAGTGGAGATCGCCGAACACGGCAAGGAGTACACGCCGGTAGGACGTTTGGTGGATGAAAAATCCATAGTGAACGCCATCATCGGCTTGCTGGCAACCGGCGGATCGACCAATCACACTTTGCATCTGGTGGCCATCGCGAAAGCGGCCGGCATCGTGATCGACTGGAATGACTTTGACCAGTTGTCGTCAGTGATTCCGATGCTGACCCGCATCTATCCCAACGGCGACGCCGATATCAACCATTTCCACGCCGCTGGCGGCACCGGTTTCGTGATCCGCGAATTGCTGGATGCCGGTTTGTTGCACGACGATGTAACGACGATTCTGGGTCACGGCTTGCGCGCCCATTGCAGCGAGCCATTCCTGCAGCAGGATCAAACGGCGATGTGGAAACCCGCCGCTGCTGTCAGCGGCGATCAGGACGTGCTGCGCGCCATTGATCAGCCGTTTTCCACCGATGGCGGCATCAAACTGGTGTCCGGCAATCTCGGCCGTGCGGTGATGAAAGTGTCCGCAGTCAAGCCCCAGCATCGCTCGGTGGAAGCGCCCGCCATCGTGTTCGATTCGCAGGAAGCGTTCATGCACGCTTACAAGGCCGGCCAGCTGGATCGTGATTTTGTCGCGGTGCTGCGTTTTCAGGGGCCGCGCGCCAACGGCATGCCGGAGCTGCATGCGCTGACCCCGGCGCTGGCAAATTTGCAGGATGCCGGCCGCCATGTCGCGCTGGTAACCGATGGCCGCATGTCCGGCGCATCGGGCAAAGTTCCGGCCGTGATCCACGTCTCGCCCGAGGTGCTGGCCGGCGGTCCGCTGGGCCGCGTTATGAATGGCGACATCATCCGCATCGACGCCGAAAACGGTTTGGTTGAAGCGCTGGTGCCAGCCGAACAATGGGCGGCGCGGGCCCAGGCTACCGCAGATTTATCGGCCAATCATATCGGCATGGGGCGCGAGTTGTTCGGCATGTTCCGCGCCGCGGTGAGTGCCGCGGAAGAGGGTGCAACCACCTTCGGCTTGCCGATCCCATTGCCGCTGCCGTTGCTGCAAGTTGCCAGTGAACATAAGCCCGACGTGCTGGACGCCGAACCGTTCAACGATGAAGATCACTTGATTAAACCAATATGAAAATGTCGCCTATCATCCTTGAAATCATGCGCACTTCGGCCGTGATTCCGGTCATCGCAATCGATGATTTAGCCCATGCGGTGCCGCTGGCGCGCGCCTTGGTCGCCGGCGGCATCCGCGTGCTGGAAGTGACGCTGCGCACCGCGCACGGGCTGGCTGCGATCCGCGCCATAGCGGAGCACGTGCCGCAAGCGATAGTCGGCGTGGGCACTTTGACGCAAGCATCGGAATTTGCCGCGGCCCGCGACGCCGGTGCGGTATTCGGCGTTTCGCCCGGATTGACTGCGGCGCTGGTAGAAGGCGCGAAGAAAAGCGGCTTGCCTTTGCTCCCCGGCGTCATGACGCCATCCGAGGTGATGGCCGCGCGCGAGCTGGGCTTTCAGCAGTTGAAGCTGTTTCCCGCAGTGCCGGCCGGTGGCATCGGCATGTTGAATGCGATAGCCGGGCCGCTGCCGGACATCACTTTCTGCCCGACCGGCGGCATTTCAATCGCGACCGCAGCGCAATTTCTCGCCTGCAAAAATGTGGCCTGCGTCGGCGGTTCGTGGCTGACGCCAAAAGACGCGATGCTCTCCGGCGACTGGGCCCGCATCACCGCGCTGGCGGCTGCGGCAAGTGCCTTGCGTCAGTAAACTTATTGTTATACCGGTGGGGTGTAAATTTTAGTTCCGCATTAAATATATGCGGAAAAATGCACGTTTTAAATTTTTTGTAGGGAGTATGTTTAATACTCGGGATTGTGCCGATCCCAACTTGCTTATTCTTCATTGCAAAGAATCAAATCCGGCCCCGTTTGAATTCGGCTATGAATGCTTGGGCTTGCGCATGCGTGACGACGATATCCGGATCGCCGTGGTACGCATATAAAAAAGGCGTGCCGCCCAGGCGATCGGTCATTTTTGCCAAAAGTAAAAACCGTGTGCCCACTGGAAATCGCCCGGTGTCAGTCAGCCGCCTGGAGCACTGCACCAACAGCGTGCTGGAAAACGCTTGGCCGTGGATCGGCCGTATCTGCACCAAGCCGCGCTTGCCGGTGGAAACCGGCGGGATGAAGGACTCGACAATCACTTGTCTGTATGCAGAGGTATCACGGGTCATAACGGAAAATCCTTGTGGTCCAAATTTCGCTGTGGATGGATGCAGTTACTTTGCTGTTGCTCATGCCTGGTATCTATCGCATTTTATGCGTAACCGTTCAACTCCCTGCTAAACAGCTTATTAAAAAAGCCCAGTAAAAACTGGGCTTTAAGGGTATTTCCTGAGATTTTTGAAGCATCAGGAAATCGACTGCAACAACAAGTGGTTCGGTTCAGACGTTGAACAGGAAATTCAGCACATCGCCATCCTTGACCACATATTCCTTACCCTCGGCGCGCATCTTGCCCGCCTCCTTGGCGCCCGCTTCGCCCTTGTAAGTGATGAAGTCTTCATATGCAATGGTCTGGGCGCGGATGTAGCCGCGTTCGAAATCGGTGTGAATCACGCCGGCTGCCTGCGGTCCGGTATCGCCCGCGTGGATGGTCCAGGCGCGCACTTCCTTCACGCCAGCGGTGAAATAAGTCTGCAAACCGAGCAGCTTGTAAGCGGCACGAATCAGCCGATCCAGGCCAGGCTCTTCCAGTCCCATGTCGCCCAGGAAGGCAGCCTTGTCTTCTTCTTCGAGATCGGCGATTTCAGCTTCGATCGAGGCGCAAATGGCGACGATCGGTGCGTTTTGCGATGCCGCATACGCAGTCAGTTGATCCAGCAACGGGTTGTTGGTGAAACCGGTGTCGGACACGTTGGCCACATACATCGCCGGCTTGGCGGTAATCAGGCACATCGGCTTGATCAGCAGCATTTCTTCCGCGTCCAGCCCCATTGCGCGCACCGGTTGCGCTTCGTTCAGATGCGGCATGATGCGTTCCAGCAATTCAACCAGCTTGGCGGCGTCCTTGTCGCCGGAACGGGCTTTCTTGTGTTCGCGATGAATTGCTTTTTCGACCGTGGCCATGTCGGCCAGCGCCAACTCGGTCTGGATCACTTCGATATCGTCCAGCGGATTAATCTTGCCGGCGACATGGATCACGTTGTCGTCTTCAAAGCAGCGCACCACGTTGACAATCGCGTCGGTTTCGCGGATGTGCGCGAGGAACTGGTTACCCAAGCCTTCGCCCTTGGATGCGCCCGCCACTAGGCCGGCGATATCGACGAATTCGACAATCGCGTTTTGCACCCGTTGCGGCTTGACGATGGCCGACAGCGCAGTCAGGCGCGGGTCCGGCACTTCGACTACGCCGACGTTGGGCTCGATGGTGCAAAACGGATAATTCTCGGCCGGAATGCCGGCTTTCGTGAGCGCGTTGAAAAGGGTGGATTTACCGACGTTAGGCAGGCCGACGATGCCGCATTGGAGACTCATGATATGTGCTTTGCAAATGGAATTAAGGCGCTATTTTACCGGATGCCGGATGTTGGATTGATTTAACAGAGACTTGCGCCAGCAGTCGCATCAAACGTTACTGCAAAAAATTTATCACGCCTTGTCAGCCGAGCTGATTAACGCCCGGGACATTCGTTGGCCTGGCGCGCGAAGGGATGGTTTGCCCGTGTAAAATGCTGGAACGTATTTTTTCATACACTAAGAAAGCAAGGCTTCATGAAAATTTCTAATAATTCTGATATCACCTCCAGGAAATTAATCCAACCGCTGGCGAATTTCATTTTCATGACGCGCTGGCTGCAACTGCCGCTGTATCTCGGCCTGATTCTGGCCCAATGCGTCTATGTATTTCATTTCTGGGTCGAATTGTCCGACCTTATCGGCGCTGTGTTCGGCAATGAGGCAGCGCTCAAGCATATTCTGGATGCCGTCACGATCGACGGCATGGTCAGACCCAGCAAGTTGAATGAAACCACGATCATGCTGGTGGTGCTGGGCCTGATCGACGTGGTGATGATTTCCAACTTGCTGATCATGGTGATCGTTGGCGGCTACGAGACTTTCGTGTCGCGGATGAATCTGGAAAGTCATCCGGATCAACCGGAATGGTTGTCGCATGTGAACGCGTCAGTACTGAAAGTCAAACTGGCGACGGCGATCATCGGCATTTCATCCATCCATTTGCTGAAAACTTTCATCAACGCTAAGGCTTATGATGAAAAGACGCTGCTGGCACAGACCGGCATCCATGTGGTTTTCCTGCTTTCCGCAATGGCGATCGCGTACTGTGATCGCATCATGATGGGCACGCAAGCTCACAATAAACCGCATTGAAATCCATCTGTAGCCAACAGTTTCAATTCAAAAACATTTTCAAGCCAGTTCTTCAGACTTACTTAATGCCACCGCATCATAGAACTTGAATATACTGACACATCGAAGCCGGGAGACGAATCAAGACCACGCGGATTCGATACCGGCCGATAGGTAGATACATTTAGTGTTATCTGAAAATAGTTTTTTGACGATGCGGAGAATGAAAAATGTCACTGAAGAATTTGATGGTTCATCTGGACCAAGGCAAGCGCACTGCATCAAGACTGGAACTCGCGGCATCGCTGGCACGCCAGCATCAGGCACGACTGATAGGCGTGTTTGGACAACTGGCTCCGTCGCAACAGGTGGGCACGGTCTCGACCTGGCCTACCGCGGCATACACCGAAGCTGCCGAGGCTAGCAAAGCTGCATTCGAGAAAGCCACTGCCGGCCTGCCGCAGGCCGAATGGTACGACGTCAATCGTGGTAGCGAAGTCGAAGTGCTGCGCCACATCACCGATCTGGCGCGTCATGCCGATTTGGTCGTAATGGGCCAACATGACGAAACAGCCAAGTCTTATGTGCCGGCTGATCTGGTCGAGGAAGTGGTTCTCAATTCTGGCCGGCCGGTACTGATCCTGCCTTACGTCGGAACGTTCTCTGAAGTGGCCAAGCGTCCGCTGATCGCCTGGAGCAACGCCCGCGAGGCTGCCCGCGCGCTCAACGATGCTCTGCCACTAATGGAAGGCTGTGATGACGCCACTGTAATGTCGTTCTCCACCACCACTGAAGATGCCCGTAACAGTAGTAATGAAGTAACCCGTCATCTTGCCTGCCACGGCATCCAGGCCAAATCGGAAATCATGCTGGTCAACGACATCGGCATCATGGACATGTTGCTCAACCGGGCCGCCGACTTCGGATCCGACCTGCTGGTCATGGGCGCCCATGGCCATATCGGGCTGCCGTTTGTCAGCCGTGGCGCAGGCACCCGCTACATACTTCGGCACATGACAGTGCCGGTTCTGATGTCCAATTAAGACTCGGTTCGAGAAGCGCCAGACCCCGGGTGCTTGATGCGCGAAGAAGACCACTAATTTTTAGTGGTCTTTTTTTTATGGCCGCTAAGAGATAACCCAGGTGCAGGGACTTGATTGGCACAAACATCAGGCTGATTTTCCTGAATTTACGAAACAATACCCATGCGCTCGTATTTTGTGACCGCAAGGAAAATTTGTGGCACGGTAGTTTTTGAAAACCAAGTGAAAACGGAAATAGACTGGGCACGAGAACTTCTCGTCCCACAAACAAAAACGCCAACCCGTGAAGGTTGGCGTTTCGTAATACACATTCTTGGTGGCCCGGGGCGGAATCGAACCACCGACACAAGGATTTTCAATCCTCTGCTCTACCGACTGAGCTACCAGGCCAAGGAGCCGAATTATAGCAAAAGAATTTTCAATAAGCAAAGTGGATCGTTAATTTTCTTTTTCATGCAGCCGTTATAATCCGTCCATGAATACTTCATCTTCATTTTCAGTCGCTGCTTCGCCCCCATTCCCGATACAAAGTGATGTTTGTGTCGTTGGCAATGGCGTCATTGGCAAGGCGACTGCATTGGGTTTTGCGCAGGCGGGTTTGAGCGTTACGCTACTTGGCCCTGTGGCAGCGCCAGCCAGAGATTCATCTGCCTTGACGCAGGGTTGGGATGCGCGGGTGTATGCATTGAACCATGTCGCGCATGCGTTGCTGTCTTCGGTCAAGGTGTGGGATGCGCTGGATGCATCGCGTATCGCGGCTGTCGATGAAATGGTGGTGCAGGGTGATGACGGCAAGCATTCCGGCCTGCTCGGCTTCGATGCGTATGGCGCACATGTCGGCGCGCTGGCGTGGATTGTGGAAGATCGCAATCTGAATGCGGCGCTGGATTCGGCACTGAAATTCGCGCCCAGAGTGCGCGTCGTGCAGGGCCGTGCGACAGCGCTGCACAACACTAGCGAGAGTGCCGTGATCACGCTGGAAAATGGCGGTACGCTGTGCGCGTCGCTGATGGTGGGTGCTGACGGTGGCCAGTCCTGGGTGCGCAACAAGTGCGATATCGGGATCGATTACCGGTCGTATGGTCAGCGCGGCGTGGTTACCAATTTCGAGTGCGACAAGCCGCATCATGGAGTCGCCTACCAGTGGTTTACCGCCACCGAAGGGATCGTTGCCTTGTTGCCGCTGCCGGGTCAGCGCGTGTCGCTGGTCTGGTCGGCGCCGGAGGCACTGGCGGAAATCCTGATGCGCGAGACTCCGGCCCAGATCGCGGCGCGCTTGCAAGTGTTCTGCGGCGAGCAACTGGGGCTGTTGCGCCCGGTTCAGCCGGAGCAAGTGAAAGCATTTCCATTGGCATTGATTCGCCCGCATGCGATTGTCGCTCCACGCGTGGCTTTGGTGGGCGACGCCGCGCATGTGGTGCATCCGTTGGCTGGACATGGGATGAATCTGGGTTTCGCGGATGTCGCCGGATTGCTCGAAGCGGTCGCTGCGCGCGAAGCCCACCGCGATTGCGGCGATGCGCGCGTGCTGGCGCGTTATGCGCGCGGTCGCAAGGAAGACATCCTGCTGATGCAATTGGCGACAGATAGTCTGGCGCGACTTTTTGCGACTGATTTTGCACCGGTTCGCATGGCTTTGAATGCAGGATTGAACTTGATAGATAAACTCCCTGTCCTAAAGCGGATATTGATATCGCATGCTTTAGGCGGCAAGTAATCAATATAAATATTCTAGAAATTCAGGCAGTGTTCCTGCCGTAATGCAATCAATTCGGAGTAATGAAATGCATAAGTTGGCACTTGTAGCCATATTGGCGCTGTCATCGGCTTGGGCTGCGGCCCAGACCAGCCAGGAAATAGCAATAAAGAAAATGATCGAACCGCGTTTGGGGCAGGACGCAAAAGTGGATTCGGTGACCAAGACGCCTTATTCCGGTTTATTCGAAGTCCGTGTCGGCAGCGATATCCTGTATACCGATGAGAAGGCCAAGTATCTTTTTATCGGCCGCATTCTGGACACCAAAACCTATCAGGATTATACGAAGGCGCGGGTCGACGAACTGAGCAAGATCAAGTTCTCCGACCTTCCGCTGGCTTCTGCGATGAAAGTAGTCAAGGGCAATGGCAAGCGCATGATTGCGGTGTTCGAAGATCCCAATTGCGGCTACTGCAAACGCTTCGACAAAACCTTGCAGGAGATCGACAACATAACCGTGTATACCTTCCTCTACAACATCCTGTCAGAAGATTCGATCATGAAAGCGCGCGATATCTGGTGCAGTGCGGATCGCACCAAGGCGTGGGATAACTGGATGCTGAATGGCAAAGTGGCGCCTGCAGCGGCAGCGGGCTGCAGCACCCCGCACGAAAAAGTTCTTGCGCTGGGCAAGAAGCTCAAGGTGACCGGCACGCCGACTATCTTCTTTGCCGACGGCACGCGCATCCCTGGCGCCATCGACGCACAGGGGCTGGAAGCCAAGCTGGCTACGATCAAATAAGTACCGATTGATGTGCGCCGCTGCAGCGCGGCCGCAATTTGTGTTTATCCTTGTCCCCATGCCGCATCCACCATGCGGCATGTTGTTTATCAGTAATCCCCGTTACACTACCCGTCTGACCAACTCGCTCAATGTGGCGCTGGCCCGGCATCGCGCTGGCGCAGCCCAATTCCCTCCATGAATACGCATTTTCTGAATAAACGCTTTGCGCACGTCCTCGGTTTTGCCGGCCTGATCCCGTTTGTACTGCTCATGCTGGCTAGCTGGAACGTGCAGCCAGACTGGATTGGGGTGTTCATGCGCGGGCAGCTGGCTTATAGCATTGCGATTCTGTCCTTCCTCGGCGGCATCCACTGGGGCGGCGCGCTGGTTTCCGACCATCTGTCGATTGAGCAGACTAAAAAAGTATTGTTGTGGGGCGTGGTGCCGACGATTATTTCGCTGTTTGCGACTACCGTGGGTGGTTTCGGCTTTGCTGTCCTGATGGCCGGTTTTATCGGCGCCTATCAGGTCGATAAGCATGTATTAGGATGGTATGGCTTGCCGCAGTGGTTCCTGCGCATGCGTTTTGTCCTGACCTGTTCGGTGGTGGCCTTATTGGCATTGACGGTCATTGCCGGCAACGTGAGAGGTTGAAATGAAAGTTGAGATGAAGACTGAAATGCAGAGCGCGATCAGTTACCGGATTGTCCCAAGCGATCCTGCCGCGCACTTGTTCTGCGTCGTGCTGACGGTGCCGGTACCCGATGCGCAGGGACAGATTCTGAGCTTGCCGGCCTGGATTCCGGGCAGTTACATGATGCGTGAATTTGCTCGCAATATCGTGCAGATCCGGGCTGAGGCCGGCGGCAAGAAGGTGGCGCTGCGCAAGCTGGACAAGCACAGCTGGCAAGCGGCGGCGTGCAATGGCCCATTGACTGTGCATTACGAAATTTACGCATGGGATCAATCGGTACGTGCGGCACACCTGGATCAGACCCACGGCTTTTTCAACGGCAGCAGCGTGTTCTTGTGCGTGGCCGGGCAAGAGACGGCGCAGCACATTGTCGAAATTAATCGTCCCGAGGGCGATGGCTATGCGCACTGGCGGGTTGCGACCAGCTTGCCGGAATTGAAAGCGCAGCGTTATGGCTTCGGCAGCTATGTGGCCGACGATTACGATGCGCTGATCGATTATCCGGTCGAGATGGGGACTTTCGCGCTGGCGACTTTCAAGGCGCACGGCGTGCCGCACGATATCGTCATCAGCGGGCAAGTGCCGAACCTGGATCTGGCGCGTCTGGCCGTCGATCTGAAGAAAATCTGTGCCGCGCAGATCGCGCTGTTCGACCCACAGCGCAAACGCGCGCCGATGCCGCGTTACGTGTTCCTGACGACTGCGGTGGGCGACGGCTATGGCGGCCTGGAGCATCGCGCATCGACCGCGCTGATCTGTGCCCGCGCCGACTTGCCAAGCACTGCAGCGCCACAGCAGATGAGCGACGGTTATCGCAGCTTCCTCGGCTTGTGCAGTCACGAATATTTCCATACCTGGAACGTCAAGCGCATCAAACCGGCGGCGTTCGCGCCCTATGATTTGCAGGTGGAAAACTACACGTCGCTGCTGTGGTTGTTCGAAGGTTTCACCAGCTATTACGACGATCTGATGCTGCTGCGCAGCGGCACAATCGACCAGTCGGCTTATCTCAAACTGGTGGCGAAGACGATCAACAATGTGTTGCGCGGCAGCGGCCGCAGCAAGCAAAGCGTGGCCGACTCCAGTTTCGACGCCTGGAGCAAGTATTATCGCCAGGACGAAAACGCGCCGAATGCGATCGTCAGCTATTACACCAAGGGCGCATTGATAGCCCTGGCGCTGGACCTGACCATCCGTACTGAAACCAAAGGCAAAAAATCGCTGGATGACGTGATGCGTGCGCTGTGGCTGCGTTACGGCCAGGATTTTTATGCGCGCGGAAAACAGGCCGGCAAGTTGACCGGAATTACCGAACTGGAAGCTGAAGCCATCGTCGACGAAGTCAGCGGTCTCAAACTGAAGCGCTTTTTTGAGCGTTATGTGCGCGGCACCGAGGATTTGCCATTGGCGAAACTGCTGGCGCCTTTTGGCGTGAGCCTGTCGGACGGACGGCATAAAGACAAGCCGGACCTCGGTTTGCGCAGCGTGCGCAATGGCAGTTTCTGCAAAATCGCCAACGTATATGAAGGCGGCGCCGCGCATCAAGGCGGCTTGTCGGCTGGAGATTTATTGCTGGCGCTGGACGGTTTGCGGGTGACGGCGACTAATCTGGATGCATTGTTGTCGCGCTACCGTGTCGGCGATGCGGTCGTGCTGCATGCCTACCGGGGCGATGTGCTGATGGCATTTGATGTCACGCTGGCCAACGATTCTGCGCCGCAATGGTCTTTGCGGGCCGAACCGAAGCCGCTGGCGATTGCGCGCAAACGCGCGGCGTGGTTGCAGACAGTTCTTGATTAGTAGTGCAGGCACGGAGGCCTGCACTATTTCATATTTGCAAATTATGCTGGAGTATTTTTAATATTCGCACTGTTTATATGCGGTAATGGCATGGTTTATTGGCATACTGCCTATTTTAAAATTCATTGCGGCGCAGCCAGCGTGCGCAGCTGGAACTTGTAATCGGAGTTGAACAGGAAGGTTTCGGAGAATTCCAGCATCTTGCTGCCGGAGTGCAGCAGCCGGGCCGGTTTCGGGTAAGGGCCGACGCGCCTGAGGCTGGCCAGCGCCACCCGCGAGGCTTCAGGATCGCGCGAACGCTGCACTACCGCTTGGCTCAACTTGCCATTGGCGTCGATGCCGATGCTGACCACCACGATGGCCGGCAGCATCGGCGGCAATTGGCCGCTGAAGGTGTGGCCGGAATTGGCTGTCAAAATATGCTGGGCGACGTCGATCTTGTACTCATCCAGATGACGGGCCTGGGACGGGCTCATTGTCGGGCTGGCGCTGGCGGCGGGGTGGGGCCGAGTGACTGATGATTGCGGTAGCAACATTGAAAGCGAATTACAGCCGAACAGCACGGCCGCGCTACTGGCGATCAGTGCATTTTGCAAGGTGCGCATGGCGGCTCCCGATGCTGGATTGCGCTCGCTGAACTGGGGTGCTTTTAAGCGAACAGACGCCTTAATTCTACGCCCGGTTCCGGGGCGCGCATGAAGGCTTCGCCGACCAGGAACGCGTGTACCTGGGCGTCGCGCATGCGCTTGACGTCGTCCGGTGTATGAATCGCGGATTCGGTAATCACCAGTTTGTCGGGTGGAATCCGCGACAACAGGTCGAGCGTGGTTTGCAGCGAAGTCTCAAAAGTGCGCAGGTTGCGGTTGTTGATGCCGAGCAGATGTGTTTTAAGCTTGAGCGCCGCATCCAACTCGATGCCGTTGTGGACTTCCACCAGCACACCCATCCCGAGTTCGGTCGCGCAGGCTTCCAGTTCCGCCATCAAACCGTGATCGAGTGCCGCCACAATCAGCAGAATCGCATCCGCGCCCCATGAACGCGCCTGGTAAATCTGGTACGGGTCGATCATGAAATCCTTGCGCAAGGCTGGCAATGCGCAGGCGGCGCGCGCGGCTTTCAGGTAATCGGGCGCGCCCTGGAAAAAGTGCACATCGGTCAGTACCGACAGACAGGCTGCGCCGTGGGCGGCGTAACTGGCGGCAATCTGGGCCGGATGGAAATCGGCCCGGATCACGCCTTTGGAGGGCGAGGCTTTTTTGACTTCGGCGATCACGCCAGCGCCGCCGGCATTGATCTTCGCACGCAGACTTGCTTCGAAGCCGCGCAAGTCATTGCGCGCTGCGGTGTCGGTTTCGACTTCGCGCCGCAGGCTGGCCAGTGCGCGGTATTTTTTTGCGGCGGCCACTTCATCGACTTTGATCGCCAGAATTTTGTTCAGAATGTCGGACATGATGGTTTTACTCGGTTTTCATGCTGTCTTTAAACAGCGGCATTTAATGGAGTATAGGTAAAAATAACCAACATTCCGCATATTTTATATGCGGAATTAAAAATTACACAATGCAGTATGTTTATTGCGGGTGCAATCGCATAATTATGCGGCGGCGCCTAACTGCTGCGTCACGGCGACGAACTGGTCCAGTTTTTTGCGTGCCGCGCCGGATGCCATCGCAGCGCGCGCCTGTCGCAGTCCATCCTCGATCGATGTAGCGATTCCAGCCGCAAACAGTCCGGCGCCGGCGTTCAGGGCGACGATGTCGGCTACTGCACCGGGCTGATTTTCCAGCGCTTCGAAAATTTTCTGCTTCGATTCGGCCGCATTGGCGACTTTCAGATTGCGACTGGCGACCATCTGCAGGCCAAAATCTTCTGGATGGATTTCGTATTCGCGAATTTCGCCGTCGATCAGTTCGCCGATCATGGTGGCCGCGCCGAGCGAAACTTCATCCATATTGTCGCGCCCCCAGACCACAATCGCACGTTGCGCGCCGAGGCGTTGCAGCACGCGCACCTGAATTCCGACCAGATCGGGATGGAATACGCCCATCAGGATATTCGGTGCGCCGGCCGGATTGGTCAGCGGTCCCAGGATATTGAAAATCGTCCGCACGCCTAGTTCGTGGCGTACCGGAGCCGCATGCTTCATCGCCGCATGATGGTTCGGAGCAAACATGAAGCCGATACCGGTTTGCGCGATCGATTGCGCGATCTGTTCCGGCTTCAAGTTGATGTTCACTCCCAGCGCTTCCAGCACGTCGGCGCTGCCGGAAGACGACGATACGCTGCGCCCGCCATGTTTGGCCACGCGCGCTCCGGCGGCTGCGGCGACGAACATCGAGGCGGTCGAGATATTGAACGTGTGCGCGCCATCGCCGCCGGTGCCGACGATATCGAGCAGGTTGGTGGTGTCGGCCATCGGCACTTTGGTTGAAAATTCGCGCATCACCTGGGCGGCGGCGGTGATTTCTCCGATGCTTTCCTTTTTCACGCGCAAGCCGATTGTCAGCGCCGCAATCATCACAGGCGACATTTCGCCGCTCATGATTTTGCGAAATAGCGACAGCATTTCGTCATGGAAAATTTCGCGGTGTTCGATGCAGCGCAGCAGCGCTTCCTGCGGCGTGAATTCTGACAAATGCGGCATCATACTTTTCCTTCGATGAAGTTGCGCAGCAGCGCATGGCCGTGCTCGGACAAAATGGATTCAGGGTGGAATTGCACGCCCTGGATGTCGAACGTTTTGTGGCGCACGCCCATGATTTCGCCGTCATCGGTCCAGGCGGTGACTTCCAGACAGTCCGGCAGCGAAGCGCGTTCTATCGCCAGCGAGTGGTAACGGGTCACGGTGAACGGGCTGGGCAAGCCGTGGAACACGCCGACGCCGGTATGTGCGATCGGCGAAGTCTTGCCGTGCATTATCTGTTTGGCGCGCACCACCTTGCCACCGAAAGCGGCGCCGATGCTTTGGTGTCCGAGACAGACCCCGAGAATCGGCAACTTGCCGGCAAAGTGCTGCAGCAGCGGCACCGAAATCCCCGCTTCTGTCGGCGTACAGGGACCGGGCGAGATGCAGATGCGATCCGGCTGCAGCGCGGCGATGTCGTCCAGCGTGATTTCGTCGTTGCGAAAGGTGCGCACGTCTTCGCCCAGTTCGCCGAAATATTGCACCAGGTTGTAGGTGAATGAATCGTAATTGTCGATCATCAGCAGCATGTCAAATCTCCCCGTCCAGGCCATCTTGCACTTGCTCGGCGGCGCGCATGATCGCGCGCGCCTTGTTTTCAGTTTCTTGCCATTCGGATTCGGGTATCGAATCGGCGACGATGCCGGCACCCGCTTGCGCGTACAGCATGCCGTCTTTCAGGATGCCGGTGCGGATCGCAATCGCAACATCCATTTCGCCGCTGAAACTCAGATAGCCGCAGGCGCCGCCGTAGATGCCGCGCTTGACCGGTTCCAGTGCATCGATGATTTCCATCGCCCGCACTTTTGGCGCGCCGGACAGGGTGCCGGCAGGAAAGGTCGCTTTCAGCACGTCCAGATTCGACAAACCTGGTTTGAGCAAGCCTTCGACGTTCGAGACGATGTGCTGTACATGCGAATATTTTTCGATGGCGAGCTTGTCGGTGACGTTGACGCTGCCGGTTTCGGCGATACGGCCGATATCGTTGCGCGCCAGGTCGATCAGCATCACGTGTTCCGCTATTTCTTTCGGGTCTGCCAGCAATTCTTTCGCCAGTGCCGCATCCTGCTCTGGCGTTGCGCCGCGCGGACGGGTGCCGGCCAGCGGACGAATCGTGATTTTCTGCAGATCGGCGCTCAGGTTTTCGTTGCGCACCAGGATTTCCGGCGATGAACCGATGATCTGCATGTCGCCGAAATTGTAAAAGTACATGTAAGGCGATGGATTCAGTGCGCGCAGCGCACGATATAGCGATAACGGCGAGTCGACATAAGGCTTCTTCAGGCGCTGGCCGATGACTACCTGCATGCAATCACCGGCTGCGATGTATTCCTTGCATTTCAGTACTGCATCGCAGTAATCCTGCTGGCTGAATTCGCGGATGGTTTCAGTGCGCACGCTGCTGCTGGTGACCGGGGCTTCTACAGGGCGACGCAGCAGACTGCGCAAATCCTTGAGCCGCTGGCGCGTCTGACTGTACGCTTCCGGTTTGGTCGGGTCGGCGTACACGATCAGATACAGCTTGCCGGACAGGTTATCGATTACCGCCAATTCTTCGGTCAGCAGCAACTGAATATCCGGCAGGCCGAGATCGTCTTTCGGCGTGCTGTGCGCCAGGCGCGGCTCCATGTAACGCACCGCATCGTAGCCGAAATATCCGGCCAGACCGCCGCAAAAACGCGGCATGCCGGGCCGTAGCGCAACCTTGAAGCGGGATTGGAATTGCGCGATGAAATCGAGCGGATTGCCGTCATGGGTTTCGATGACAGCGCCGTCCTTGACCAATTCCGTGTGCATGCCGGTTGCGCGCAGCAGGGTATTGGCAGGCAAGCCGATAAAGGAATAACGCCCGAAACGCTCGCCGCCAACCACGGATTCGAGCAGGAACGAATTCTTGCCGACATTGTTTTGTTGCGCCAGTTTGAGATACAGCGATAACGGCGTTTCCAGGTCGGCCAGTGCTTCGACAATCAGCGGGATACGGTTGTAGCCTTGGGTGGCCAGTGAATTGAATTCAAGTTCGGTCATGTCGATTCTCCGACGCGCCATTAGTTAGCAACAATGGCGCGTCTATAAATTGTCTATAAAACGTGGTTGCCCGGATGGGATGGACAACGGCAGATCAGGGATTATGCAGTCCAGGATTGCCAGCGTCGCCAAAGCCAAGCCTCAATCTGGCTTGCTTGCGTGACGGTACGTTTATTGACGAGAAACATGACGTTATAGAAGAATGGATGCAGTTGAAGAATGGTGTATTGCGCGTTGTGCTGCGATCAATTGTGCTGCCTCCAGCAGCGTTTCGACTATACCATCCGAATCAACGTCTTGTATAGATTGCCCGTGATTGTAGCCATACGGCACATTCAAGACCCGGCAACCAGCCGCACGCGCGGCTTGCGCATCGTTGGAAGAGTCGCCAATGGCCACCGCTTGCTGTGGATCAATGGAAAAATCAGCGAAAACTTGCAGCAAGGGCATCGGGTCCGGTTTCTTTTTGGCAAAAGAATCGCCGCCGTAAATTACTTCAAAGTAGTCATGTAACTGCGTTTTTTTCAGCAGCGGCAAAGCAAAATCCAGAGGCTTATTGGTCACGCAAGCCAGTCGTATGCCATCGATTCGCAATTTCTCCAAACCGGCGACAACACCCGGATACAGACTGCTGTAATCGCCATTGATCGCCAGATAATGGCGCTGATAGGACGCCATTGCCGGCTCGAAATGACGCTCGGCCGCATGTTCGTCAAAATCAACTGCTAGCACCCGCCGGATCAGATTTTCCGTACCCTTGCCGACGAATTCCTTGATGCTGCCGATACCGAGTAACGCCAGCGCAAATTCGTCACGCATTCGGTTGATGGCGACATGGAAATCCGCTGCAGTATCGAGCATGGTGCCGTCGAGGTCGATGATGGCAGCGCGGATATCGCCAAACAGAAGAGCATTTGCTGCTTTCATACGGCGGCTAATTCGCGGCGCATCGCATCGATCACGGCCTTGTAGTCGGTTTGGCTGAAGATGGCCGAGCCGGCGACAAAGGTATCCGCACCGGCTTTGGCTGCAGCGGCGATATTCTCAACCTTGATGCCGCCGTCGACTTCAAGCAGGATTTCACGGCCGGGATGGGATGTCAGGTAGGCATCAATGCGACGGCGAACTTCGGCAATTTTTTGCAGAGATTCCGGGATAAAAGATTGGCCACCGAAGCCTGGGTTGACCGACATGATTAAAATGATGTCTAACTTGTCCATCACATGATCCAGATAATGCAAAGATGTGCCTGGATTGAATACCAGTCCCGCTTTGCAACCATTGTCACGGATCAATTGCAGGGTGCGATCGATATGTTCTGATGCCTCTGGATGAAACGTGATGATGTTTGCACCGGCATTGGCAAAATCTGGCACGATACGGTCCACCGGTTTGACCATTAGGTGCACATCGATCATTGCTGTTACATGCGGGCGAATAGCTTGGCAAACCAAAGGGCCAATGGTTAAATTGGGAACGTAATGGTTGTCCATCACGTCAAAGTGGATGATGTCTGCACCAGAAGCGATGACGTTGCGTACTTCTTCACCTAGGCGTGCGAAGTCGGCGGAAAGGATGCTCGGAGCAATGCGGTAAGTAGGCATGACGATATATTATAGAAAAGAAAGACCCGCCATTTTACCTTGTGGCACCCGGCTTGCCTTGCGTCACAATCTGTTCTGGTGTGCAATGAACTATTTATTGACAACCGCAGAATTGCAAAAATTGCACAAATACATGTCGATTACATTCAAGGAATTAATATGGCAGCTTATGAGTTCACCGTCTCAGTAAATACACAGTATTTGGCAGAGCAGTCGGAGCCGGCTCGCGCCAGTTATGTGTTTGCCTATGCTATTACCATTCAGAATACAGGCCAGATAGCGGCGCAATTAATTTCGCGGCATTGGATCATCACGGACGGAAATAACCATGTCGAACAAGTGCGTGGCCTCGGGGTGGTCGGTCATCAACCGTTCCTGGCGCCAGGAGAGCAGTTCGAATATACCAGCGGCACTGCGCTTGCTACTCCACAGGGGTCCATGACCGGTGCGTACTTCTGTGTGGCCGAAGACGGTGAGCAATTTGAGGTCAAGATACCGGAGTTCGTCCTGTGCTTGCCCCGCGCCTTGCATTAATTTCAGCGCGCTTCATCTTCCTTGCGTGTCGGTTTTTTTGGCGTGGACAGTGGCGGCGGTTTGCGGCCTGAAAACATAGTCCACCAGACAATGAACACCAATACCAGCATCGCGCAGCCTGCTTCAACCATTAATAGCCACATGGCACACACTCTTCCAATGTTATTTACACGTTTTAGTTTACTCGTAACTGCAGTTCTGGTTGCATTCACAATCAGCGCTTGTACCACAACACAACAGGCCAAACCTCCGATCAAGCCTGGCGTGGCGTCCGTCAAGCCCATAGAAAAAGTGCAGGAAACGCTCAAGCCGACCACTTTTTCCGCCTTATCTGGCTGGGAGCAGGATGATTTGCGTCAGGCATGGCCGGCGTTCCTGACTTCTTGCCAGGTGCTGGTCAAAAAAGAAGACTGGCGTGAACCCTGCACTATTGCACGGGATGTGAATGCTTCCGATGTAACTGCGATACGGACGTTTTTTGAAGCGTTTTTCGTCCCCCATCAGGTTTTGAATGCCGACGGCAGCGAACAGGGCCTCGTGACCGGCTATTACGAGCCGTTATTACACGGTTCGCGCAAACGCGGCGGCCCCTATCAGACTCCTTTGTATCGTGTGCCGGACGACCTGCTTATTATCGACTTGGCTGGCGTATATCCGGAACTCAAAGGCATGCGTTTGCGCGGGCGTCTTGCCGGCAAAAAGGTAATCCCTTATCCGGCGCGCGCTGAACTGGTGCAGTCCGCCACCCTGTCCGGCAAGGAGTTGTTTTGGGTAGATGACGCTGTCGAGGCATTTTTTCTGCAGGTGCAAGGCTCCGGACGCGTGCAATTAATGGATGAAAAAGAAACGGTGCGCGTCGCTTATGCTGAGCAAAATGGATACCCCTATAAATCGATTGGTAGATACTTGGTCGATCAAGGCGAGTTGAAGCTTGAACAGGCCTCTGCACAAGGCATCAAGAGCTGGGTCGCAGCCAACCCATCCCGCAAAACGGAGTTATTCAATGTAAATCCAAGCTATGTCTTCTTCAGGGAAGAAAAATTGCTTGATCCAAAAGTGGGGCCAAAAGGCGCAATGGGTTTACCACTGACCCCGCAACGCTCGATTGCCGTAGATGCACAATTCATCCCCATGGGCGCGCCAGTTTTTTTGGCAACAACGCAACCGAATAGTGCAATCGCGCTGCAGCGCCTGATGCTAGCCCAAGATACGGGAGGCGCAATCAAGAATCCGGTGCGGGCGGATTTTTTCTGGGGTTTCGGCGCCGAAGCAGGTGAAAAAGCAGGGAACATGAAACAGCGCGGCACGATGTGGGTGTTACTGCCGAAACTGCCTTTCAAGTTATCGCGGGGCGATAAATTTTTTACTTTCACTAAGGGGTGATATGACTTACGAAAATATTCTCGTTGAAATGCATGGCAAAGTGGGCTTGATTCAATTGAATAGGCCGAAGGCATTAAATGCACTAAATGATCAGCTGATGGATGAGCTTGGTGATGCACTGTCAAAGTTCGATGATGATGAGAATGTAGGATGCATCATCCTTACTGGTAGCGATAAAGCGTTTGCAGCTGGCGCCGATATCGGCGCAATGTCAAATTACACCTATATGGATGCTTACAAAGGCAATTACATTACGCGCAACTGGGAGCAAATTCGACAAATACGCAAGCCGGTAATTGCTGCTGTGGCAGGATATGCACTGGGCGGTGGATGTGAGTTGGCAATGATGTGCGATTTCATCATTGCAGCGGACACGGCCAAATTTGGGCAACCTGAAATCAAGCTTGGCACCATGCCCGGCGCTGGCGGTACACAGCGCCTGCCACGTGCAGTGTCTAAGTCTAAGGCCATGGATATGTGCTTGACCGCACGCATGATGGATGCCGTTGAAGCCGAGCGGGCAGGGCTGGTTTCACGCATAGTCGCAGCCGATAAACTAATGGAAGAAACATTGGCTGCAGCAACAGTGATTGCTTCAATGTCTTTGCCCGTTGTCATGATGATCAAGGAATCTGTCAATCGCGCCTACGAGTCGTCGCTTGCAGACGGCATTCAATACGAGCGCCGTATGTTTCACAGCACATTCGCCACCTCCGACCAAAAGGAAGGAATGCAAGCATTTTTAGAAAAGCGCTTGCCAAAGTTCTGCAACGTTTGATATAGTTCGGCTCCCGCTGAGAGGCGGGGCGATAAGCAGGGAGAGAAGTGGCAGCGGAAGTTGGCGGGATTGGACGAAACGCGGGGTGCAGGGAGTTGAAGTTTGCGCCGGGTGTGACGAAAGAAAATGTTGACTGAGTAAGAAAAACGCTGCATAATCTGCCCTCTTCAGTGCTGCAAACAAAACGCTTTGCAGTCTGGTTGGTCCGGGTGAAGATGCCAGGGCTAGCGGAGAAAAGAAAGATCTTTAACAACTAACAGTCGATAAGTGTGAGCACTTGATGGAAGCGCCGCGACGGATGCGAAAGTATCTGTTGTGAAACTTAAAATATCAAATGCTCGCACAGAAGAAAAATAGGATCTTTTTGGAGGCAACTTCAAGAAGAGCCTGTCAGTATTTTGAGTGAGCGACCGGTCCGGTAAAATGGACCATGTCAGCAATGACATAAAACAGAGATTAAACTGAAGAGTTTGATCCTGGCTCAGATTGAACGCTGGCGGCATGCCTTACACATGCAAGTCGAACGGCAGCACGGAGCTTGCTCTGGTGGCGAGTGGCGAACGGGTGAGTAATATATCGGAACGTACCCTCGAGTGGGGGATAACGCAGCGAAAGTTGCGCTAATACCGCATACGATCTACGGAGGAAAGCAGGGGATTCGCAAGGACCTTGTGCTCGTGGAGCGGCCGATATCTGATTAGCTAGTTGGTAGGGTAAAAGCCTACCAAGGCCACGATCAGTAGCTGGTCTGAGAGGACGACCAGCCACACTGGAACTGAGACACGGTCCAGACTCCTACGGGAGGCAGCAGTGGGGAATTTTGGACAATGGGGGCAACCCTGATCCAGCAATGCCGCGTGAGTGAAGAAGGCCTTCGGGTTGTAAAGCTCTTTTGTCAGGGAAGAAACGGTGAGTTCTAATATAGCTTACTAATGACGGTACCTGAAGAATAAGCACCGGCTAACTACGTGCCAGCAGCCGCGGTAATACGTAGGGTGCAAGCGTTAATCGGAATTACTGGGCGTAAAGCGTGCGCAGGCGGTTATGTAAGACAGATGTGAAATGCCCGGGCTCAACCTGGGAACTGCATTTGTGACTGCATGGCTAGAGTGTGTCAGAGGGGGGTAGAATTCCACGTGTAGCAGTGAAATGCGTAGATATGTGGAGGAATACCGATGGCGAAGGCAGCCCCCTGGGATAACACTGACGCTCATGCACGAAAGCGTGGGGAGCAAACAGGATTAGATACCCTGGTAGTCCACGCCCTAAACGATGTCTACTAGTTGTTGGGTCTTAATTGACTTAGTAACGCAGCTAACGCGTGAAGTAGACCGCCTGGGGAGTACGGTCGCAAGATTAAAACTCAAAGGAATTGACGGGGACCCGCACAAGCGGTGGATGATGTGGATTAATTCGATGCAACGCGAAAAACCTTACCTACCCTTGACATGTACGGAACCTTTGAGAGATCAGAGGGTGCTCGAAAGAGAGCCGTAACACAGGTGCTGCATGGCTGTCGTCAGCTCGTGTCGTGAGATGTTGGGTTAAGTCCCGCAACGAGCGCAACCCTTGTCATTAGTTGCTACGAAAGGGCACTCTAATGAGACTGCCGGTGACAAGCCGGAGGAAGGTGGGGATGACGTCAAGTCCTCATGGCCCTTATGGGTAGGGCTTCACACGTCATACAATGGTACATACAGAGGGCCGCCAACCCGCGAGGGGGAGCTAATCCCAGAAAGTGTATCGTAGTCCGGATTGTAGTCTGCAACTCGACTACATGAAGTTGGAATCGCTAGTAATCGCGGATCAGCATGTCGCGGTGAATACGTTCCCGGGTCTTGTACACACCGCCCGTCACACCATGGGAGCGGGTTTCACCAGAAGTAGGTAGCTTAACCGCAAGGAGGGCGCTTACCACGGTGGGATTCGTGACTGGGGTGAAGTCGTAACAAGGTAGCCGTATCGGAAGGTGCGGCTGGATCACCTCCTTTCTAGAGTATGTGCTGAAGTCAAGTGTTCACACTTATCGACTGTTATGAAAAAGAAGAGCAGCAATGAACAGTAATTGGACTGCCAGCGTGTGTGTTGTGTAAGAAGAGCCGCACGACCAACAGCGCAGAGTTGACTAGTCGCTGATTCAAGCGGGTCTGTAGCTCAGCTGGTTAGAGCACTGTGTTGATAACGCAGGGGTCGTTGGTTCGAGTCCAACCAGACCTACCAAAGAGTATAAAAAAGATACTGGGGGTTTAGCTCAGCTGGGAGAGCACCTGCTTTGCAAGCAGGGGGTCGTCGGTTCGATCCCGTCAACCTCCACCACGTAACTGATCAAGAATACAAACCTGAGTCACTCATGCAAAAGTAAGAGGTGCATGAAAAATTCAGGTTTGGTTTCTTAAGCCATTAGCTGTTTCGTTCTTTAAAAATTTGGAAGAAGTAAAGATTTATCAAGGAGTATGGATAAATCGATGCCCACGTTGATAGCAATATCGCGGCAGCAATGCCAGGCGTGCACATTGATGGATCTGTATGACTTGATGGGTTGTGATTGTATCAAATCAAAAAGTATTAAAAGCGAGTTTGTTAAGATGTTTTAAATACAAATTCCTTGCAATACGGCAAACGCTAAAGTAATACTCATAGAAATATCCTATAACCGGTTTTTAATCCGTGCATGAACAGCACTATCGGGTTAGAAGCCAACGTTATAGGGACAAGTGAATAAGTGCACATGGTGGATGCCTTGGCGATATCAGGCGATGAAGGACGTAGTAGCTTGCGATAAGCTGCGGGGAGCGAGCAAACACGCTTTGATCCGCAGATTTCCGAATGGGGAAACCCGGCCGAAAGGTCATTGCACACTGAATACATAGGTGTGCAAAGCGAACGTGGCGAACTGAAACATCTAAGTAGCTACAGGAAAAGAAATCAACCGAGATTCCCAAAGTAGCGGCGAGCGAAATGGGAAGAGCCTGCAAGCAATAGCAGTAGACATAGTGGAAAGCTTTGGAAAAGGCTGCCATAGAGGGTGATAGCCCCGTACACGAAATGTTTATTGTGGTACTAAGCTTGCGACAAGTAGGGCGGGACACGAGAAATCCTGTCTGAACATGGGGGGACCATCCTCCAAGGCTAAATACTCGATATCGACCGATAGTGAACCAGTACCGTGAGGGAAAGGCGAAAAGAACCCCGGAAGGGGAGTGAAATAGATCCTGAAACCGTGTGCATACAAACAGTAGGAGCGGACTTGTTCCGTGACTGCGTACCTTTTGTATAATGGGTCAGCGACTTACATTCAGTGGCAAGGTTAACCGTATAGGGAAGCCGTAGAGAAATCGAGTCCGAATAGGGCGATTTAGTCGCTGGGTGTAGACCCGAAACCAAGTGATCTACTCATGGCCAGGATGAAGGTGCGGTAACACGCACTGGAGGTCCGAACCCACTAATGTTGAAAAATTAGGGGATGAGCTGTGGGTAGGGGTGAAAGGCTAAACAAACTTGGAAATAGCTGGTTCTCTCCGAAAACTATTTAGGTAGTGCCTCACGTATCACCATCGGGGGTAGAGCACTGTTATGGCTAGGGGGTCATCGCGACTTACCAAACCATTGCAAACTCCGAATACCGATGAGTGCGAGCGTGGGAGACAGACGTCGGGTGCTAACGTCCGGCGTCAAGAGGGAAACAACCCAGACCGCCAGCTAAGGTCCCCAAGATTGGCTAAGTGGAAAACGAAGTGGGAAGGCTAAAACAGTCAGGAGGTTGGCTTAGAAGCAGCCATCCTTTAAAGAAAGCGTAATAGCTCACTGATCGAGTCGTCCTGCGCGGAAGATGTAACGGGGCTAAGCCAGTCACCGAAGCTGCGGATATCCGTAAGGATATGGTAGGAGAGCGTTCTGTAAGCCTGCGAAGGTGTCTTGTAAAGGATGCTGGAGGTATCAGAAGTGCGAATGCTGACATGAGTAGCGATAATGGGGGTGAAAAGCCTCCACGCCGTAAGCCCAAGGTTTCCTGTTCAACGTTCATCGGAGCAGGGTGAGTCGGCCCCTAAGGCGAGGCAGAGATGCGTAGCTGATGGGAAGCAGGTTAATATTCCTGCACCATTGTATGATGCGATGGGGGGACGGATCACAGAAGGTTGTCCGGCGGTTGGAAGTGCCGGTTCTTGACTTGTAGAAGGCCCTTTGGCAAATCCGGGGGCGTAATTCAAGGGGTTGAGACGAGCGAACTTGTTCGCGAAGCAATTGGAAGTGGTTCCAAGAAAAGCCTCTAAGCTTCAGTCATACAAGACCGTACCGCAAACCGACACAGGTGGGCGAGATGAGTATTCTAAGGCGCTTGAGAGAACTCGGGAGAAGGAACTCGGCAAATTGGTACCGTAACTTCGGGATAAGGTACGCCCTGGTAGTTTGACCCCCCTGCGGGGGAAGGATGAAAGGGTTGCAATAAACTGGTGGCTGCGACTGTTTAATAAAAACACAGCACTATGCAAACACGAAAGTGGACGTATATGGTGTGACTCCTGCCCGGTGCTGGAAGATTAAATGATGGGGTGCAAGCTCTTGATTGAAGTCCCAGTAAACGGCGGCCGTAACTATAACGGTCCTAAGGTAGCGAAATTCCTTGTCGGGTAAGTTCCGACCTGCACGAATGGAGTAACGATGGCCACACTGTCTCCTCCCGAGACTCAGCGAAGTTGAAGTGGTTGTGATGATGCAATCTACCCGCGGCTAGACGGAAAGACCCCATGAACCTTTACTGTAGCTTTGCATTGAATTTTGAACCAATCTGTGTAGGATAGGTGGGAGGCTTTGAAGCGTGAACGCTAGTTTGCGTGGAGCCAACCTTGAAATACCACCCTGGTTTGTTTGAGATTCTAACCTTGGTCCGTTATCCGGATCGGGGACAGTGCATGGTAGGCAGTTTGACTGGGGCGGTCTCCTCCCAAAGTGTAACGGAGGAGTTCGAAGGTACGCTAGGTACGGTCGGACATCGTGCTGTTAGTGCAATGGCATAAGCGTGCTTAACTGCGAGACTGACAAGTCGAGCAGGTACGAAAGTAGGACATAGTGATCCGGTGGTTCTGTATGGAAGGGCCATCGCTCAACGGATAAAAGGTACTCTGGGGATAACAGGCTGATTCCTCCCAAGAGTTCATATCGACGGGGGAGTTTGGCACCTCGATGTCGGCTCATCACATCCTGGGGCTGTAGCCGGTCCCAAGGGTATGGCTGTTCGCCATTTAAAGTGGTACGTGAGCTGGGTTTAAAACGTCGTGAGACAGTTTGGTCCCTATCTGCCGTGGGCGTTGGAAATTTGAAGGGGGCTGCTCCTAGTACGAGAGGACCGGAGTGGACGAACCTCTGGTGTACCGGTTGTCACGCCAGTGGCATTGCCGGGTAGCTAAGTTCGGAAGAGATAACCGCTGAAAGCATCTAAGCGGGAAACTTGCCTTAAGATGAGATTTCCCTGGAGCCCTGAGCTCCTTGAAGGGTCGTTCGAGACCAGGACGTTGATAGGCTGGGTGTGGAAGCGCAGTAATGCGTTAAGCTAACCAGTACTAATTGCCCGTAAGGCTTGTCCCTATAACCTTGGCAGGTTATAGAAATCAATGAGTAAAACTTGTGTTTGCCAACTTTGGCAGTCACAACCCAAAAATAATATATCTTTACTTCTTCCAGATTGCGTCGCTTGCTGACATGCACACTCGTAGCAATACGATATACGCAGTAGCAAACGATGTTACAAGTTATGCCTGATGACCATAGCAAGTCGGTACCACCCCTTCCCATCCCGAACAGGACCGTGAAACGACTTCGCGCCGATGATAGTGCGTCAACACGTGTGAAAGTAGGTCATCGTCAGGCTGTTATCCCTAAAACCCCCGTACTCATCCTACGGGGGTTTTTTTATGCGCTCCAACACATAAATACCTTCAGTATTCAAAATTCCACTTGATTAACCACCGCACTACCCCCCCCCAGCATGACTCCGCATCCGCTTTCTGCGCATTTGCAATACGTCCGCAAGAACCAAAACAGGCCAGAAATCAGTGCGCACAAATCGTGCAGTGTGGATTGCCTCGGATTTTGATGCAAGTCCATTCCATGTGCATCGCGCAGTAATAAGCACCTCATCATGAATGGTTCGCATTACTGGTATCAGTTTTTTAAGGCTTCTGCCGCTTGCATCGTTTTTATGATGCCTACTAAAGGCGCAAAAAGACCATGGTCAAGTAAAGAATTTCTTCTATCTTTGATCTGACGGGAACAGGCAGGCGTAACAGGGGGAATGTTAGGTCGCTGGTATTGGATGCCGAGGTAGTTGTAAATGACGCTGATGTTAAAAGATCCGCTCTAAGCGGATCTTTTAACATCAGCGTCATCTGGTAGACGCTATTGTAATAACCTAAATTTTGCGGCGGTTCCTTGCATTGGCTGCGATTCGCATGCGCAATGCATTCAATTTGATGAAACCTCCTGCATCGGCTTGGTTATAGGCGCCACCATCTTCGTCAAAGGTTGCGATGTTCATGTCGAATAATGAATCCGTCTTGGAATCGCGCGATACAATAATTACATTACCTTTATAGAGTTTGATACGCACCCAACCATTGACACATTGCTGGGTATTATCGATCAAGGTTTGCAATGCAATGCGTTCCGGAGCCCACCAGTAGCCGTTATAAATCATGCTTGCATAGCGTGGCATCAGGTCATCTTTCAAATGCGCTACTTCGCGGTCTAGCGTGATAGATTCGATGGCGCGATGCGCTTTTAGCATGATGGTCCCGCCTGGGGTTTCATAGCAGCCGCGGGATTTCATGCCGACATAGCGATTTTCCACCAAGTCCAAGCGGCCGATTCCATGTTTTCCACCCAAACGATTGAGTTCCGTCAATACTTGTGCCGGCGACAGGCGTTTGCCATTCAGCGCTACGATGTCGCCTTTCTCAAACTCCACGTCCAAATACTCGGCTGCATCTGGTGCGGCTTCCGGGCTGACGGTCCAGCGCCACATTGATTCTTCTGCTTCTGCACTTGGATTCTCAAGGTGTCGACCCTCGAAGCTGATATGCAGCAGATTGGCATCCATCGAGTAAGGGGCGCCGCCGTTCTTGTGCTTCATGTCGATTTCAATGCCGGCATCTTCTGCGTATTTCAGCAGTTTTTCGCGTGACAACAAATCCCACTCGCGCCAAGGCGCGATGATTTTTACATTCGGCATCAATGCATAGGCGCCGAGCTCAAAGCGAACTTGATCGTTGCCTTTGCCGGTGGCGCCATGAGAAATGGTGTCGGCACCGGTTTCGCGCGCGATTTCAATCAGGCGTTTGGCGATTAAGGGGCGTGCGATGGAAGTACCCAGCAGGTATTCGCCTTCATACACTGTGTTGGCCCGGAACATTGGAAAAACGAAGTCGCGCACGAATTCTTCACGCACGTCATCAATATAAATATTTTCCGGTTTGATGCCGAATTTAATGGCTTTCAGCCGTGCTGGCTCCAACTCTTCACCTTGGCCGAGGTCTGCTGTAAAAGTGACGATTTCGCATTGATAGTTATCTTGCAGCCATTTGAGGATGACCGATGTATCCAGGCCGCCCGAGTAGGCGAGCACAACTTTTTTGATGTCAGACATAAGTAACCTTTTTGTTAATCTATTAATCTAATGAGTTAAATTCGGTGTGGAATTACGCATTGCAACGGTCGAGTTTCAATGCAGAAAAATTAGACTTTCCCTAGTACCAGATATTCTAACAAAGCCTTTTGCGCATGCAGCCGGTTTTCAGCCTCATCCCAGACTACCGACTGTGGCCCGTCGATTACCTCTGCCGAGACTTCTTCGCCGCGGTGCGCCGGCAGGCAGTGCATGAATAGTGCATCCGATTTTGCCCGGCGCATTTTTTCAGCGTCGACAATCCAGCCGTCAAACGCTTGCAGCCGCGCCGCGTTTTCAGCCTCGAAGCCCATGCTGGTCCAGACATCGGTGGTAACCAGATGCGCATCCTCACATGCGTCGGAAGGATTGCCAAACAGCGTGTAGCGCGTATTCGATGCAGACACCAGGCTCTGGTCAATGTCGTAACCTTTTGGTGTCGAGACATTGACGTGAAAGCCGAACACTTCGGCCGCTTGCAGCCATGAATACAGCATATTGTTGGCGTCGCCGATCCAGGCTACGGTCTTGCCGCTGATGGAGCCGCGATGTTCAATATAGGTGAATATATCGGCCAATACCTGGCAAGGATGGTGCTCATTGGTCAGACCGTTGATGACGGGAACGCGAGAGTTTTGCGCAAAGCGTTCGATGATGTCCTGGCCGAAGGTGCGAATCATGATGATGTCGCACATGCGCGATACCACTTGCGCGGCGTCTTCCACCGGTTCGCCGCGGCCGAGTTGGCTATCACGCGTGTTCAGATAGATTGCCGCACCGCCAAGCTGTTGCATGCCGGCCTCGAAAGATAAGCGGGTGCGAGTCGAGCTTTTTTCGAACACCATCACCAGCGTGCGATCCATCAACGGGTGGTACGGCTCGTAATTCTTGAACTTGTGCTTGATGATGCGGGTGCGTTCGATCACATGCTCGAACTCGGCCAGTGAAAAGTCGGAAAACTGCAGGAAATGTTTGATTGGTTTGATTGTCATAAATAGAAGCGGCAGCAAGCATGTCGCCTGCCGCCGTAGTTGTGTGTCTGTTTTAATTATAAGGGATTAATTATAAAAAAACCCTTAACTGGGGCCTCTCGCACAAATCTCAGATTGTCCAAATTCAGCGGTTAATAAAGCGTCTGAGACGACTCATGTACTAATTGCAGGTATAACGCGTAACGCATTTCGGCAATCTGCCCCGCTGTTACTGCGGCCTGGACCGCGCAGTGCGGCTCATTGTTGTGATGGCAATTGTAATACTTGCACTGGCCCAGATACGCTGCAAATTCCACGAAGGCGCGTTCCAGCATTCCTTCGGTCAAATGATAAAGGCCAAATTCCTGAAATCCTGGCGAATCGATGATCGCGGTGTTGCCGTCAGTGCTATACAGGCGGGTGAAGGTGGTCGTGTGCTTGCCGGTATCGAGTGCGGCTGAAATTTCGCGCGTGGCAATTTCTGCATCAGGTACCAGCAGGTTAATTAAAGACGATTTGCCCATGCCGGACTGGCCGATCAGAATCGTCGATTGTCCGTTCAGCAGCGGCTGCAGCGTCGCACAAGCCGCATCCGGCTGGGCGCGTGCCGATACTTCATGGATCGGATAACCCAACGATGCATAGGCTTTCAGGCGCTCCCGCGTTTTCGGCAGCGCTTCAACCACATCGGTTTTATTCAGCACGATATGGGCTGTAACGCCGGCCGCTTCTGCTGCAACCAGCGAGCGCGAAATCAGGTCATCGGCAAAGCCGGGTTCAGTGGCCACCACGATGAATAGTTGCGTGACATTGGCTGCCAGCAACTTGGATTTGTATTGATCCGAGCGGTATAGCAAGGTCTTGCGCTCGGCTATCGATTCGATCACGCCCTGGTTGGCGGAGGTCAGCTTCAGGTTGACGATGTCGCCCACTGCGACATCACTTTTTTTCCCCCGAGTGACGCATTGGAGCTTGAGGTTATTTGCGTCAACCAGATAGTGTCTGCCATGCGCGGCGATCACGGTGCCGGATTGAAGTGTCATGAAATTGTCATTCAGTGGCGCTCGATCAGGAAAAGGTTTGCTCGAAAATCGCATCGATTTTCGCAGCACAGATAAAATCATTTTCCGAAACGCCGCCTTGACCGTTGTTCGCTGTGTGGGTATCGAATTTCACCAGGCAGCGGTTGTAAGTGACGGTCAGTTCCGGATGGTGGTCTTCGGCATGGATGACATAGGCAATCGCCTTGATGAAAGCGAGCGTTTCATAATAGTCCTTGAACTTGAATGTCTTGGCGATGCGCGGGCCATCCTGTTGCCAGCCGCTGATCGCAGTCAGATATTCGGTGATTTCATTTGCGCTCAACGCGGCTGCATTAGGAACGCATTTTTTTTGCAGCAAAGTATTGGTGTTCATCATGTGCTTCACCTTATTTAGGTTGAAAGTAACTTACTGATGCGCACGCTTGCTGGCGGATGCGAATCATAAAAGGCCGAATACAGCGGGTCTGGCGTCAGGGTGGATGCGTTGTCTTCGTAAAGTTTGACAAGTGCTGAGACCAAATCCTGCGATTGGGTATGTTTTGCCGCAAAGGCATCAGCTTCGAATTCGTGTTTGCGCGAAGTGATCGAAGTCAGCGGCGACAGCAGGAAGGTAAATACCGGCAACGCCAGCATGAACAGGATCAGCGCCATCGCATCGGTGCCGGCCAGCAGCATCGGGTCGACCCCCAGGCCGGTATAAAACCAGGTCTGCGTCTTCAGGTAGCCCAATAACGCCAGGAAACCGAGCGACACCAAAAACATCACGGCAATGCGTTTAGTTACGTGCTTCAGCTTGAAATGCCCGAGTTCATGGGCCAGCACCGCCTCGATTTCTGCCGGTGCCAGGCGCGACAGCAGAGTGTCAAAAAATACAATGCGCTTTGCTGCACCGAAGCCCGAAAAATAGGCGTTGCCGTGGGCGCTGCGCTTGGAGCCATCCATCACATAAAGACCTTTTGCTGCAAAGCCGACCCGCTGCATCAATCCTTCGATGCGCTGCACCAAACTTGCATCGGCTAATGGCGTAAATTTGTTGAACAGCGGCGCAATCACGGTAGGGTACAGGACCAGCATCAGCAATTGGAAACCGCTCCAGACCAGCCAGGTATAGAGCCACCACAGGCTGCCCGATTTTTCCATCAGCATCAGCACTACCCACAGCAAAGGCAGACCGATGGCTGCGCCGATCAGCGTGTTTTTCAGCATGTCGATAAAGAACAGGTGCAGGCGCATCTTGTTGAAGCCGAAGCGCTGCTCCAGCACGAACTGCTTGTAATAGTCGAAAGGCAGGTCGATCAGGCTGGAAATGAGGGTGAATGCGAGAATCAGGCCGATCTGGTAAATCATGCCAATACCGGTGACATTAAATACCGCGCTCGATAGCCATTGCAGGCCGCCCAAGAGGGTGAAGCAGATCAGGACCGCCGCATGCACCAGCAGCACTACGATGCCGAACTTGGTTTTGGCGATGGTGTAATCAGCTGCTTTCTGATGGGCCGCGAGCGGAATCTTGCCGGCGAATTCAGTCGGCACCGCGCTGCGATGCACAAGGATATGCCGGATATGCCTTGATGCCAGCCAGAATCGCACGACTAAAGTGAGCATCAGGAAGCTGACGAACAAAACTGAAAACCCGAGTGAATACATTCTGTTCCTGTGAGAAAATGGCGTCTTGCTAAAGGAAGAATTATGTCACAAGCCACTGAATTACCAGCATCATCCGACAAACCGGCCGTAACTGTACGTCCGAACGAGTTCAACCTGATCTGGGTTGACATGGAAATGACCGGTCTGGACCCGGATAAGGATCGCATCATCGAAGTTGCTGTCGTCGTAACGGATGCGCAACTCAACATCCTGGCCGAAGGCCCGGTGTTTGCGATTCACCAATCCGATGAAACCATGAAAGGCATGGATAAGTGGAACCAAGGCACGCATGGCCGCTCCGGTCTGATCGAGCGGGTCAAGGTCTCTACGATAAGCGAAGCGGATGCCGAATCTGCGCTGATCGATTTTCTGAAGCATTTTGTACCGGCCGGAAAATCGCCGATGTGCGGCAATACGATTTGTCAGGATCGCCGCTTCATGGCGCGCGGGATGCCGAAACTGGAAGCATTCTTCCATTATCGCAACCTTGACGTATCGACACTGAAAGAACTATGCAAGCGTTGGAAGCCAGAAATTGCCACCGGCTTCAAGAAGCATCAAAAACATACCGCGCTGGCCGATATTCTGGAATCGGTCGAAGAGCTGTGCTACTACCGCAAGCATTTCATCAAGGAATAAGCGGTATCGCGCTTCTCGCTTGCAGTCATCTGGTTCGGGTTGCGTAAATTTAATATACTGGATTAGTGTATTTTACAATTTGTAATGAAGTAATGCGGGAGTTGCCTTATAAATTGGCATACTCCCTATTTTTTTATTGGTGGCGTGGGTATTTGAAGCGCAGTAAAAACTTCCAAGCCAAAGCATTTTTTTGACAGAGCGGCTTTAGCCGCGATCAGGCGCAAAAAACCGCGGCGATTATCCCCAATGGGATGCCATTGTGTAGGTGCGAATTTATTCGCACTCTTCACTATTCCATGCGAACTTGTGCGAATAAATTCGCATCTACGGCGCTGCTGTCCCAACCATGAAAAAGACATGGTGATTGGCAGAGTATCTACATAACTACACTATCGCGTTTTGATGGGCTGCAACCGCTCATTCAGTCTTGTTTTCAGCCGCCGGCTCCGCGCCGCAGCACTTCTTGAATTTTTTGCCACTGCCGCAGGCGCACAAGTCGTTTCTGCCGACCTTGGGTACTTCGCGCTTGATGGGCGCGACTGCCGATTTTCTGTGCGGCAACCAGAAACGGTAAATTTCTGGAATCGCCGCCTCGACTTCGATTGCCAGCTTATGGCGTTTGAGCGGATCGTCCACCAGCACCATTTCTTCTTCTTCGATTTCCTCTGCGCCGAGCAGGTAAATCGGGCGCGCCAAGGCCGCGATATTGGATGACCAGATCGGCTCCCACACCTGCGCGCGCAACTGGATGCCTTCCCAGAATCCCCAGGCCCAGGCTTCACCGTCGATCACCGAGCGGCCTTCAAATTCATATTCGCAATACAGCGGCTCGAATTCCTTCGGGGCCACTTCCAGCGTCACCGCAATTTCGTTCATCACACGCGCAATCAGGCCGGTGATGCGTTCCAGTTCTTTTTCAGACTTGAATTTCGGCGCTTTTTTTTGCTCCGGCCCCCATACGTTCGGCAGCCATTCCGGCATCAGCACCATTTCTGGGCCGATCACCAGTGCGGTTAAATAACCATGCAGCGAATCCATGGTCATGCCGTCTTCGGCGCAGCGGTCGGAGAGCAGGAACTGGTCCAGTTCCTTGAATTCTTTATCGGATAACGGGTCGTCGAGTTGCATAAGGATTTTCTGTCAGGATGAAAGCGGCAAGACCCGCAGTGTAGCGCGTTGGGTCATGTGCCGGCGAGCGGCGATGCGGATTAAGCGGCGGAGACAGCGACATCGGAGAAACGGCCATAAACCGTACAATGTATTCATGAAACCTCTAAACATTACGTCATTTGCGACATTATCTCCCGACTGCGTGCTGGATGCGCTGGAAAGCGTCGGCCTGCATGGCGATGGCCGCATGCTGGCGCTCAACAGCTATGAAAACCGGGTGTACCAGATCGGCATGGATGCAGCGCCGCCGCTGGTGGTCAAGTTTTATCGTCCGCAGCGCTGGAACGATTGCGCAATACTGGAAGAACATGCGTTCGTGCAAGAGTTGGTCGAGCGCGAGATTCCGGTGGTGCCGGCGCAGGTTGTAAATGGTGCTTCGCTGCACGTATTCAATGGCTTTCGCTTCGCGGTATTTGCCCGCCATGGCGGCCGCGCGCCGGAACTGGAAGACCGCGCCACGCTGGAATGGCTGGGGCGTTTCATCGGCCGCATCCATGCGGTGGGCGCACTGCAGACGTATCAGGCGCGCCCGACGCTGGATATCAACAGCTTCGGTACCGCGCCGCAAGAATATTTGCTGTCACATGATTTCATTCCGCCCGATCTGCTGGCCGCGTATCGCAGCGTCATGGCGCAGGCGCTGGAAGGCGTGCAGCGCTGCTATGAGCGTGCCGGCGCGTTGCAATTGCTGCGCTTGCACGGCGACTGCCATGTCGGCAATGTGTTGTGGACCGATGCCGGCCCGCATTTCGTCGATTTTGACGATAGCAGAATGGGGCCGGCGATTCAGGATCTCTGGATGCTGCTGTCCGGCGAGCGCGCCGACAGGTCGCGCCAGATGGCGGATTTGCTGGCCGGCTACGAAGATTTTTGCGACTTCAATCCGTACGAACTCCATCTGGTGGAAGGGCTGCGCACTCTGCGCCTGATTCACTATGCGGCCTGGCTGGCGCGGCGCTGGGATGATCCGGCTTTTCCGGTAGCGTTTCCGTGGTTTAACACGCAGCGCTACTGGCAGGACCGGATTCTGGAATTGCGCGAACAGATTGCGTTGATGGAGGAAGGGCCATTGTGGATGGTCTAATCCGATTTTGCGCTCACGATTGAGGTAGGAATCGAACCATATTCCAGCGCGCTACCGCCAATTGCGCCATTGCCGCTGCACTGCTGCTGCCGATAAAACATCGCCAGCAGCTTTTTTTATTCTCGCGTATATTCTTGCCTGGTCAATTAGTTTCTGGCGGCAATATGCAAGAAAATTCCCCTTTGTTTACTTTGGAAAAGTATCAGATCGACGATAGCGTCGGTTTTCTCCTCTCGCGTGCCCGTTCGCTGCTGGCGAAGTCGATTGATGAGGCGCTGGCTGGTTGCGACATCACTCATGCCCAAGGCGGCATTATTTACCTGTTGTCGACGGGAAAATGCTCCTCTGCTGCGGACTTGGCGCGCGAAGTCTATATCGACGCTGCCTCAATGAAACGCACGCTGGATCGGCTGGAAGCGCACAAGATCATAGAGCGCAAGCCGAACCCGGATGACCGTCGCCAGATTCTGTTGAGCCTGACGCCGGCCGGCGATGCGCTGGCGCAAAAAATGCCGGTCATTTATGTCGATATGCTGAACCGTCTTTTTGCCGGCTTCAGTGCAGAAGAAGTCGGCTTCCTAAAATCCCTGCTGCGTAAATTGTTGGTCAATAATACTATCTGACAACACTTAAAAATATAATTGACCAAACAACTTAAATAGCGCGATATGACTCCTTTCATTTCAAAACGCATTCTGGCCGCAACTGCCAGCGCCATCCTGCTTTCTTCCTGTGCCAATTTTCAGGGCATCGAGCCCAGCGCCCGGCAAAACGCCGCGAGCGATTATGCCGCCGGCACGCTGGCCGGCGGTAGCGGGGAATGGCCGGCAGTCAGTGCGCCCTGGGCCGGCACGATTGGCGGCGCGCCCTTGCAGGGCTTGGTCGATGAGGCGCTGGCCGGCAACCCTGGAATGGCGATTGCCGCTGCCCGCGTGCGCGCCAGCCGTGCATTGGCCGAGGCCGTGCGCGGCGCCGCGCTGCCAACGGTCGGCGCCAGTTTTGACAGCACCTACCAGCGCTTTACGGAAAACGGCATGATTCCCGCGCCCTTGAAGGGCAGCTTTCAAAGCGATAACCAACTGGCGCTGAATTTTTCCTACGAATTCGATTTCTGGGGCAAGCATGCGGCCGAATGGCGTTCCGCGCTATCGCAGGAAAAAATGGCGGAAGCCGAACTGCATGGCGCTCGGCTGGTACTGACGACGGCCGTCGCGCACGCATGGTTGCAATTGGCGCGCCAATCCGCGCAACTGGATCTGGCCGAGCAGCAGCAAGCCTTGCATCAGCACGTTGATCGCTTGACGAAGCAACGCATTGCCGCCGGGCTGGATATGGATAGCGATGCGCAACAAGTTCTACTGCAAAGCGCAGCCTTGCGCGCCGAACAGTTGCAATGGCAGGAAGCCATCGGACTCACGCGTAATCAACTGGCCGCCTTGATGGGCCAGGGCCCGGATCGCGGTCAGAGCATCGCGCGCCCGGCGCTGCCGGAGTTGTCGATGTTGTCGGAACTGCAAGCGTTTCAATTGCCGGCGCAGTTGCCGCTGGCTTTGCTAGGGCGTCGTCCCGACATCGTTGCGGCGCGCTGGCATGTGGAGGCAGCGCAAGGCGATATCGACAGCGGCCGCGCGCAGTTTTATCCGAATGTGAATTTGCTGGGCTTTGCCGGATTGTCCAGCCTCGGCTTGTCGAATTTGTTCGATGGCGGCAGCAGCATCGTCGGCATCGGCCCGTCAATCCGGCTGCCGATTTTCGAAGGTGGCCAGTTGCGGGCCCAGCTCAAGGGCCGGGTTGCCGCCTATGACGGCGCTGTCGCAAGTTACAACCAAAGCCTGACGCAAGCGCTGCACGAAGTGGCGGACCAGCTGCAATCGCTGCGCGCATCGGAGCGGCAATTGCGCAATCAGGACGTCGCGCTGCAGGCCGCGCAACAGAGCTTGAAGCTGGCGCAGCAGCGTTGGCAGGTCGGCACCGCCAATAAGCTGCAGGTGTTGGCGGCCGAATCGATCTGGCTGACGCAACGCAAGCTGGCGCTCGATCTGCAGGCGCACCGCGCCGAGTTGCAAGTCAATATGCTCAAGGCGCTGGGCGGCGGCTTCGACGCTGCGCAGCACGCCTTATAATGCCGAATATATTGCGGGGTATTTTTTGAGTCGCACTGAAATATTGCGGAAAACAGGTTGTTATTCGGCATACCCATGCATGTAATAAGCGCGCTACAGCACCCGTTCAGATCATCTTTATTTTTATTCATTTAACTTTTGTGGAATCCGCGTCATGAACGCTCCGAGTCAAGCTGTATCCGTTGCCCTCGCCCGAAACCAACGCCGTGGCCCATTGATTGTCGTCACGCTGGTGCTGGTAATCGTTCTCATCGCCTATCTGGTCTGGTGGATATTGAACGCCAAGAATTTCGAGAGCACCGACGATGCTTATGTCGCCGGCAATGTGGTGCAGGTAACGCCGCAGGTCGGCGGCACCGTGGTGGCCATCCATGCCGACGATACCGAACTGGTGCAAGCCGGCAAACCGCTGATCGAACTCGACCGCAGCGATGCCAAAGTGGCTCTCGACCAGGCCGATGCGCAATTGGCGCAGACCATTCGCGAAGTGCGCGTGCTGTATGCAAATAACGGCGCGCTCGGCGCTGGTGTGGCGCAGCGCAGCGCCGAAGTCGAGCGGGCCAAGGCGGATCTGGCGCGCCGTCAGCAATTGATCGGCAGCGGCGCGGTATCCAAGGAAGAACTGGAACATGCCCGCAGCGCGCTGCAGAGCGCCACCTCGGCGCTGCTGGCGACAAGCGAGCAATTGGCATCGAATCGCGCCTTGACCGACCGCACTTCAGTGGCAAAACATCCAAACGTCCAGCGCGCCGCAGCGCGTGTGCGGGAAGCGTATCTGGCCTATGCGCGCACCACCTTGCCGGCGCCGTTGACCGGCTATATTGCCAAGCGCTCGGTGCAGTTGGGGCAGCGGGTGGCCGCCGGTACGCCATTGCTGTCGATTGTGCCGCTCAATGCCTTGTGGGTGGATGCTAATTTCAAGGAAGTGCAAATTGCCCACATGCGCATCGGTCAACCGGTGACGCTGGAAGCCGATGTGTATGGCAGCAAAATCGTCTACCACGGCAAAGTTGCCGGCTTTTCCGCCGGTACCGGCTCTGCCTTTGCGCTGTTGCCGGCACAAAATGCCAGCGGCAACTGGATCAAGATTGTGCAGCGCCTGCCGGTGCGCATCGCGCTCGACCCGAAGCAACTGACTGAGCATCCGTTGCGGCTGGGTTTGTCGATGCAGGTGAAGGTGGAAGTGACGCAGCAGAAGGGCGCGCCGCTGCCAGCGGCCGGGCTTGCGCGTACCGAGCCGGCCTATAAGACTACCGTGTTCGACGCCGTCGCGCAGCAAGCGGATGCACGCATTGCCGGCATCATCGCCGCCAACGCGGGCAGCGTTGGCAACTCTGTCGGCAGCCCTGCAGCGCATTGAAGCCGGCTGTGCAGGGCGTTCTGCCGGCGCTTTTTGATTGACGTTTTTTGATTAACGTTTTTTATTAATTAAAGCAACCAGATTGTTTCTATGAGTTCACCTATTCACCCCGCTATCCAGCCGCTCACCGGTGCCCAGTTAGCGCTGGGCACCTTGGCCGTGTCGCTGGCCGTGTTCATGAACGTGCTCGATTCATCGATTGCCAACGTGTCGATTCCTGCCATCTCCGGCGACATGGGGATTTCACCGCAGCAGGGCACCTGGGTCATCACTTCGTTTGCGGTTGCCAACGCGATTTCGGTGCCGCTGACCGGCTGGCTGACCGTGCGTTTCGGCCAGGTACGCCTGTTCATGACGTCGATCTTGCTGTTTGTCATTGCCTCCTGGATGTGCGGTTTGGCGCCGAATATCGAAACCTTGATCGCCGCACGCGTGTTGCAAGGTGCGGTGGCCGGGCCGATGATTCCCTTGTCGCAAACGCTGCTGTTAGCCAGTTACCCGGTTGCCAAAAGTTCGATGGCGCTGGCGTTGTGGGGCATGACCACGCTGGTGGCGCCCATCATGGGGCCGCTTTTGGGCGGCTGGATTTCAGACAATTACAGCTGGCCGTGGATTTTTTATATCAATATTCCAGTTGGCGCATTCACCCTGTGGCTCACATGGCTGATTTATCGCGAGCGGGAATCTGTCACCCGCAGCCTGCCAATCGATAAAATCGGTCTGGCATTGCTGGTCATTTGGGTCGGTTCGCTGCAATTGATGCTCGACAAGGGCAAGGAACTGGACTGGTTTAACTCCGGCGAGATCGTTCTGCTGGCGGCCGTGGCGCTGGTCGGCTTTATCTATTTCATTATTTGGGAGTTGGGTGACGATCACCCAGTGGTCGATTTATCCTTGTTCAAGGGCCGCAATTTCAGCTCCGGCGTGATCGCGATTTCAGTCGGTTATGGCCTGTTCTTCGGCAGCCTGGTGATATTGCCGCTGTGGCTGCAAACCCAGATCGGCTACACCGCAACCGAAGCCGGCAAGGTCATGGCGCCGGTGGGCATACTCGCCATTATCATGTCGCCGATTATCGGAAAATTGCTGCCAAAGACCGATAGTCGTATCGTGGCGTCGTGTGCCTTCATCATCTTTGCGCTGGTGTTTTATTTGCGTTCCAGATATACGCCCGAGGTGGACACAATGGCATTGATGATTCCGACCCTGATTCAGGGGGCGGCGATGTCGATGTTTTTCATCCCGCTCAGTTCCATCATTTTATCGGGGCAGCCGCACGACAAAATGGCGGCGGCGTCCGGCTTGTCGAATTTCGTGCGCATCATGTTCGGTGGTATCGGCGCTTCGGTTTCCACCACGCTATGGGATAGCCGCACCGCTTTGCATCACGCACAATTAGCGGAATACTCGGGGCCGCACAATCCGGCCTTCCAGCAGGCGGTGCAAGGCATGACCAGTCAGGGCATGAGCGACGGGCAAGCGTTGTCAGCGATTGATCGCCTGATGAGCGTGCAAGCCAGCACCATGGCCGCCGCCGATATTTTCTGGATCTCGGCCATCATGTTCCTGCTGCTGATAGGTTTTGTCTGGATGGCCAAGCCGATCAAATCACACCGCCAAATTGATGCAGCAGGAGCGCATTGAACGGCATAGCCAAAGATCTGTGAACCGATGTCTCAAATAGGCCGCTAATCTGTCTCAAATGAATCGCCGCGGTACAGCGGCGTTACATTTTTCAAAGCAACTTGAGGGGGCAGAAAGCAAAAAACCCACGGGACGTAAGTCACGTGGGCTTCTTGGTATTCTTGGTAGGCCGTGCGGGATTCGAACCTGCGACCAACGGATTAAGAGTCCGATGCTCTACCAGCTGAGCTAACGACCTAAAATGTTGCTATTCCCTTTTTATTTCAGGGAATAAAAAATCTTGCAAAGGCAAGACTTTTTAAATTATTGCGGTACTAAAGTATTGCAGTATTCGTGGTAGGTCGTGCGGGATTCGAACCTGCGACCAACGGATTAAAAGTCCGCTGCTCTACCAGCTGAGCTAACGACCCGAAGAACGCAATTATAAGTAAGTGCCCGGATTCTGTCAAATGCGCCGGGCGTTATTTATAAAGAAAGCTGCATTTGATGGTGGCCTGTTGCGCTAACGAAGTGCGCTCAAGCGCTCTTTGGCGGTTTGCGCGGTAGGGGAGTCCGGATATTGCGCAATCAGTTTATCCAGCGTTTTTTTGGCATTGGTCTTATCTTTCAACTCCGTATAACAGCTGGCGATATTGAGCATCGCATCGGGGGCCTTGGGATTGTCCGGATAATTTTGTACTACCAGTTGTTGCGCTGCAATCGCGTTCTTGTAGTCGCGCTGCGCATAGTATGCGTTGCCCAGCCAGTATTGGGCCGATGGTGCGTAGCCTGATTGCGGATAACGCCGCAGGAAGTCGGAAAACGCTATGCCGGCCCGCTTGTAATCAGCGGCCTTGAAAATTGCCAGTGCTGCGTCATAAGCCAGTTGTTCGGACGGCTGGACGCTGGCTTCCTTGCCGTCAACGGTCACTTTTTGCGGTTCCAGTTTTCTCATGCGGTTATCGAGGTCCACGTAAAAATCTTTTTGCCGACGCTGGGCATTGGCCAGTTCGTTGGATAAAAGTTCGATTTGTCCGCGCAACTTTGCGATTTCAGTTTGCAGTTGTTCGTTCTGGTTGGCTAGGTCGAGCGTGCTGCTTTTATCGGCCTTGCTATCGATGCGGGCATTGCTGGCATCGATCCTGCTGCGCAGGTCAAGCACGGCACGGCGTGCTTCGTCGTCGTCAAACAGACCGGCATGGGCCGGCACCGGCACTGCGGCATAGATGAAAACGACCATCAAGGCCGCAGCGAGTGTGGAGTGGATGGGCGTTTTCATAGTCTATGCTTTATGGGTAGACGATGTCTGCGCGGCGGTTTTCAGCCCATGATGCTTCGTCGCTGCCGAGCGCTTTTGGTTTTTCCTTGCCCAGAGAAACGGCTTCCATTTGCGACTCTGGCACCCCTAGCAAGGACAGCGACTTGCGTACTGCTTCGGCACGTTTTTGGCCTAGAGCCAGATTGTATTCACGTCCGCCGCGTTCATCGGTGTTGCCCTGGATGATGATCTTGCGCGCGTTGTTTTTGATCAGATATTTGGAATGTGCTCCGACTACCGGCTGGAATTCCCCTTGTACGACGTAGCTGTCAGTGTCGAAGTAGACGCTGCGCTTGGCCAGAACGCCTTGCGGATCATTCAACGGGTCGGTGGCACCGGCGTTGACGGTGCTGACGGTACGCGGGTCAACCTGCCCGGTGCCGGCCTTGGATATGTCGCTGCGATCTTCTACCGGCACCTTGTCGTTTAGTTTGGTCGGTGTGCTGCAGGCCCCCAGTAACAGGATGCTTGCTGCGATGAGAGTGATGGTGATTGGTGTGCGCATTTGATTTTCCTGATTGTAAAATGTAAAACGTTGATAAAACATTATTTCATGAAAGGACCCCAAGTGGGTTCCCGGATATCGCCGGCTCTGGTTGTCAGGCGGTATTTGGCACGGCCATCAACAGATACCACCGCAAGCGAGCCGCGATTGCCGGCTTCGGTTGCGTACATCAGGTACTTGCTGTTGGCTGAAAAACTCGGCGATTCGTCCTTGACTGTGTCAGACAGTCGTTGTTCCTGACCATTGGCGAGGTCCAGCACGTACAGCTGGAACTGGCCATTGCGGCGTGAGATATAGGCCAACAGTTTGCCATCGGGCGAGATGCGCGGACTGATGTTGTAGGTGCCGTTGAAAGTGACGCGCTGTGCATCGCCGCCGTTGGCGCCCATCTTGTAGATCTGCGGGCCGCCGCTGCGGTCGCTGGTGAAATAGATGCTTTGGCCGTTAGCTGAGAATTGCGGTTCGGTATCGATGCCATTGGTGTTGGTCAGGCGACGCACGTTGCTGCCATCCTGGCTGATGCTGTAGACCTGGGTCAGGCCGTTGCGCGCCAGCGCCACCGCCAGTTTGCTGCCATCCGGCGACCATGACGGCGCCGAGTTGCTGCCCTTGAAGCCAGCCAGCACGGTTCTTTGGCGGGTAATCAGGTTTTGCACATAGATCACCGGCTTTTTGGCCTCGAATGACACATAAGCCACCTTGGTCCCATCCGGTGACCATGCCGGCGAGATTATCGGTTCTTTGGAGCGCAAGGCAATCTGGGTGCCTTCGCCATCGGCGTCGGCCACCTCAAGGCGGTACTCGTTGCCGGCCTTGGTAACATACGCGATACGGGTGGAGAAAGCGCCCCGGCTGCCGGTCAGTTTTTCATAAATATCGTCGGCGATCTTGTGCGCGGTGACTCGGGTGAATTGCGGTTGCGCTGCCAGCGCCAAGGCTGAGAGTTGCGCCGATTTAACGGTATCGAGCAATTTGTAGCGGACATCGAAGCGGCCATCGGCGAGCTTCTGCACGCTGCCGACCACCAGTGCATCGGCGCCGCGCGACTTCCAGTCGCCGAGATTGACGGGCGACGTCTCCGACAGCACGCTGCCGGTGTCGATGATCTTGAACATGCCGCTGCGGGTCAGGTCGTCCTTGATGATGGCGCTGACCTGTTGCGGCGCGATCGATTCGTTGGCGAAGGAGGCGAGGGCGACCGGTATCTGGTTGGCGCCTACGCCGGAAATTTCGACCCGCAACTGGGCCTGCGCGAAGGCCGACACGGTGAGGCACATCGCCATGGCGGTGCGCAGTACGATTTTTTTCATCATGGTCATTAGTCTTTCGGTTTGTATGTCAATTCGAAGCTGGATGGAACCTGTCCCGATTTGTCCTTTGGATAGGGTTCCGACTTTTCTATGCCGCGCTTGACTGCTTCATCAAAGCCGACCACACCGGAGGATTTCTGCAATCGCAGATTGCGGATGGTGCCATCGGGAAGCAGGTTGACTTCATAGACTGCGGCAGGATTGCCATTCAGGTCATTGGGCACGTTAAAGATCGTGTTCGATTTAATTTTCCCCTTGATGCGGTCGCCATACCCCGGGTCACCGCGATTGCCCTGCGATTTGGCGGCAGTGCCGGCACCGCCGCTACCGCTGGCGCTGCTGGTTCCTCCCGTCATGCGGCGCATCTCTGCATCGCGCAATTTGGCAAGTTTTGCGTCATCCGCAGCGAGCGCGGCCTGTTTGGCAAGTTCCTGCTTGTGTTTTTTTTCCTGCGCCGCGGCGGTAATCTTGCTGGCTTCTTTTTCTTCGCGTTTTTTCTGTGCCAGCGCTTTTTCTTGCTCGGCCTGTGCCGCGTCTTTTTCCCTTTGCACTTCTTTTTTCTTTAACGCGTCTTTTTCTTTCTGTACTTCTTTTCGCTGCAGTGCTTCTTTTTCCTTTTGTGCCTGCTTTTCATTCAAGAGGTCTTTTTCATGGCGCTTTTGCTCCAGCCGTTCTTGCTCCCGCTCCTGTTGCTCTTGCCGCGCCTTGCGTTTTTTTTCCTGCTCCAGTGCGATATCGGGTTTTGCTACCGGTGGCGTTGCAACCACAGGACGCGGCTCAGGTATGGGCGCCGGTTTTTCAGGCACTTTTTCGATTGGCGGTTCTGGTTCTGGTGGGGGCTCTGGTTGCGGTTCCGGTATTTTCTGCACGGCTACGGGTGCGGCTTCCTGCGTGTTCGGGCTCCAGATTTCAGCTTCGACCGTAAGCGGTTTTTCGTTTTGCCAGCGGATGCCGAACCACAGGAAGGCGAACAGTGCCACGTGGACCACCGCAGCAAGAGCGAAGGCGCGCCAGCGGCCGGGCTCATGTGGAACGGAATAGGGCGTCGATTCGTTCATGGATTTTTGACGGCTTTCACTGTTTGGCCGCGAGTCCGACGCGAGTGATGCCGATTTTTTTTGCATCTGAAATGACTTGCACCACATCGTCATAAATGATGTTTTTTTCGGCAGAAATCATCAGCGGCATCTCAGGATATTGCTGGTGCAGTTCGCGTAAATTTTCTAACAGCACCGAGTGGCTTTTTGCAGCGGTGGTGTCGCCCCCGGCGCTGTTCTGGCTTGGGGCATTGATGCGGATTTGTGCGTTGGCATCTTTTTTCAGAATCACTTCGATATATTGGCTCGGCGGCAGCGCCGATTTGCCGGCGTTCGGCAAATCCACCATGCCGGGGTTCGGCATTGGGGCTGCCGCCATGAAGATCACCAGCAGCACCAGCATCACGTCGATGTAGGGCACGACATTGATTTCGGATTTGAACTTGCGGGCGCGCCCGCCGCGCATCGAGCCTGAGATTGACGTGGTCATAGGGGCTTTCCTTAGTGCGCCTGGCGTTGCAGGATGTTCGAGAATTCCTCGACGAAGCTTTCGAAGCGAATTGCCAGCCGATCGATGTCATGCGAGAACCGGTTATAAGCGACTACCGCCGGGATCGCTGCGAACAGGCCGATCGCGGTGGCGATCAGCGCTTCGGCGATCCCCGGCGCTACCGCCGACAGGGTGGCCTGCTGCACGTTGGCCAGCCCGCGAAACGCATTCATGATGCCCCAGACGGTGCCGAACAGGCCGACATAGGGCGAGACCGAACCGACCGATGCCAGGAAGGCCAGATGCGATTCCAGAGCATCCATTTCGCGCTGAAAGGCTGCGCGCATTGCACGGCGGGCGCCATCCAGCATCGCGCCGGCGTCTGTGATGTCTTTTTTGGTGTAAGAAGCTTGCGCTTTCAGATATTCGCCCATGCCGGCGGTGAAGATGCGTTCCAGCGCGCCGGTTTCGCCATTGCTCTGACGCCGGTTGGAAGTTGCATCCTGATACAGCGTGCTCAGATTGCCGCCGGACCAAAAGGCGCGCTCGAATTCTTCGGTTTGCGCGCGCGCCGCTCTGATCGCAAACGTTTTGCGGAAAATGTAGGTCCAACTCATCAGTGACACGGCCAGCAGCAAGGCCATGATCAGTTGCACGATGACGGATGCGTTGGTAATCAGGGCGAAGAACGAGAGATCTTGAGTGACAGTCATGGATTATGTTGTGTTTGGGGCTGGTTCATCGGTGGGCGGACACGCCGCCTGAGGCAGCGCAATATCGTCGCAATATGTTTTATAGCGTAATTTTCAACAGAACGCGTGCTGGTATCGGGCGGGGTTGGAACAATTTCACATCTACACAAGCGACCTTGATCCGGCCGGTGGTCATCAGCTGTTCGCCGCGCCAGGCTTGCTGGACGAATTGCACCGAAGCCCGTCCCAGCTTTTCGACCACGACCGTCAGCTTGAGTTCATCGTCGAGCTTTGCGGGAGCAAGATAATCGACTGCAGTTCTGGCGACGACAAACATGACTCCGTCAGTGTCCATCAACGATTGCTGCCCGACGCCGGCGGCGCGCAGCCATTCGCTGCGTGCGCGTTCGAAAAACTTCAGGTAATTGGCATAAAACACGACACCGCCGGCATCGGTGTCTTCATAATAGACACGCACACACCAGCTGAAATTGTTGGTCATTATTGAACTTTGAATAAAAATAGTGGATGCACGATGCTTTGTGATTCTGGCGCTTATTATAAGGCGCTGGCTATCATGCTGTGATACAAGTTATTTTCAGCAGTCTGAGCCGGCAGCACTGAGCCGGTATTTTCTTACCTGCAGTCATGCAAATTTTTCCCTTTCGAGGAGCTCCGATGCAATTCGTTTTTCCGCCACCTGCCCCTGCCGCCGTACCGGTAGCCGGAGATTCCGTCTTTTTTCCGGTCCATCGTATTTATTGCGTCGGGCGCAACTATGTCGAGCACGCCCAGGAGATGGGCGGAACCGGCCGCGAAGCGCCATTTTTTTTCATGAAACCGGCGGACGCCGTGCTGCCGGTGCCGATGGGTACGGTAGGGCAGATGGCATATCCGACCCAGACTGCCGACTTGCAGCATGAAATCGAACTGGTGATCGCCATCGGCAAAGGCGGCCAGGACATCGACGCCGATGCTGCCTTGCAGCACGTGTGGGGTTACGCGGTAGGGCTGGACATGACGCGCCGCGATTTGCAAAGTGAAGCCAAGAAACTGGGCCGGCCGTGGTGTACCGGCAAGGGATTCGATCATGCGGCGCCGATCGGGCCGATCCATCCGGTGTCGCAGTGCGCGCTGGCTGCCGATGCGCGCATCGAACTCAAAGTGAATGGCGCAGTGCGCCAACACAGCACGCTTGACCAGCTGATCTGGAGCGTTCCTGAAATCATTGCGCATTGTTCGAAATTTTATGCATTGCAGCCGGGCGATCTGATCTTTACCGGTACTCCGGCCGGCGTGGCGGCAGTGGTGCCGGGTGATCTGCTGGAAGGCGGGATCGCTGGCCTGGAATCGTTATCGCTCAGAATCGTGTGATTGCCGGCACCCGCATGTTTTTACGTGGAAAATATACTAATGCATGTATTTTTTTCGAGTCCATGAAAATATGCGGTAAACACACAATTTTTTACTATACCCCTCGCATAATGAGGCGCCCGTTGCCATGAAACTGTACAGCTATTTCCGCAGCTCGGCTTCGTACCGGGTGCGCATCGCGCTGCATCTGAAAGGCTTGGCTTTTGACGTGATTCCGGTGCATCTGCTACGGCAGGGCGGCGCGCAATTCTCGCCCGAATATCTGCAACGCAATCCGGAGGCGCTGGTGCCGGTGTTGATCGACGACAGCGGGCTCGAATCCGGGGCCGAGTTGGGGGCCGCCTCGGGCGCTCCGGTGCTCAGGCAATCGCTTGCCATCATCGAATATCTGGAGGAAGCCTACCCGGCGGTGGCGCTATTGCCGCCGACGCCGCTGGCGCGCGCCTATGTGCGCGGCATCGCGTTGTCGATTGCCTGCGATATCCATCCGCTCAACAATTTGCGCGTGCTGCGTTATCTGGCGCGGCAGTTGAAGGTGGAGCAGGAAGATAGAAACGTCTGGTATCGCCACTGGTGCGAGCAAGGCCTGGCGGCGCTGGAACAAACCCTGGCCGCCGATGCGCGGGTGGGAACGTATTGTTATGGCGAAACGCCGACGCTGGCCGATTGCTGCCTGATTCCGCAGATATTCAATGCCGAGCGCGTTGACTGCGATTTAAGCGCGATGCCGACCTTGTTGCGCATCCGCGCTGCCTGCATGGAACTGGGTGCATTTGTCGCTGCAGCGCCCGAGAATCAACCGGACGCTGAATAAGACAGTCACAACGCCATTTACGACTAACTCACGGTTTCTGATAAGCAATCACTTCTTGCTGCTGCTCGCCCAAGCCGGCAATCCCCAGCGTCAGGCGGTCGCCGGGCTTGAGGAAGCGTTGCGGCGTCAGCGCCATGCCGACACCCGGCGGGGTGCCGGTGGTGATGATGTCGCCCGGCATCAGCGTCATGAAGCGGCTGACATAGCTGACCAGCTTGGCGACTGAAAAAATCATGGTCTTGGTGCTGCCGGTCTGCATCCGTTCGTCGTTCAAGTCCAGATACAGGTTCAGCCGCTGCGGATTCGGCACTTCATCGCGCGTCACTAGCCACGGACCGACCGGGCCGAAAGTATCGCAACCCTTGCCCTTATCCCATTGCGAGCCCAACTCCAATTGGTATTTGCGTTCTGACACATCGTTGACCACGCAATAGCCGGCCACATATTGCAGCGCATCCTTTTCGGTGACGGATTGCGCCTTGCTGCCGATGACCACGCCCAGCTCCACTTCCCAGTCGGTTTTCTTCGAGCCTTTGGGCAGCATGACCGGATCGTCCGGGCCGGACAGGCAGGACGTGGCTTTCATGAAAATGATCGGCTCAGGCGGTTTCGGCAAGCCCGCTTCTGCCGCGTGGTCGGCGTAATTCAGGCCGATGGCGATGAACTTGCCGACTTGCGCCAGCGGCACGCCGAAGCGCGGATTGCCGCGCACCAGCGGCAGCGTGTCCGGCTGCAGTTTTGCCAATTTGGCCAGTGCCTTGTCGGACAATTGATCATTGCCGATGTCGGCAATGATGCCCGATAGATCGCGCAATTTGCCTTCGGCGTCGATCAAGCCTGGTTTTTCTTTGCCGGGACGGCCGTAACGTACTAGTTTCATAATTTTTCTTAATGGGTGAGCGGCCATGTGCGCAGGCATGGAGTGGGGATGGAGTTTATCGCAAGTCCGTCAGATAGCGCGTTCCGCTGCCGGTTGGCGCAAAATTCATCCGATGGGAAGCGGTAAAATAAATGGGCACACATTTTGTGTCATTAATGCAAGCGGAGCCAACAATATGAAAAAACAGATTTTAGTCGCCAGTTTGGTCAGTTTGACCGCGCTGGCCGGATGCGCGGTGGCGCCAAATTCCGCTAGCGTTTATAGCAGCAGACAAGCACAGGGCGAGCAAATCATACGCCTGGGCGTGGTCGAGTCGGTGCGCGAAGTGCGGATCGACAAAGGCTCCAGCGGCGTCGGCCAACTGGCCGGCGGCGCAGTCGGTGCGGTTGCGGCCGGCTCCAGCATCGGCGGCGGCAATGGCGCGATTGTGGCCGGCATCCTGGGTGCGGTCGCCGGCGGTCTGGTGGGTCAGAATGTCGAAGCCAATATGGTGAACCGGCCTGGGCTGGAAATTACCGTCAAGCTCGATAACGGCAGCTTGCGCGCCGTCACCCAGGACGCCGATGAATTTTTCCGCGCCGGCGATCGAGTGCGTTTGCTGTCGTCCGGCCGCACGACACGGGTTACCCATTGATGTGCATCGAAATCGGTAGCGCAGGTGCAGAGTGCCGGCACTACCGACAAACATTGAACGGTTATGCCGGTTGTAAAAATTGATATTTTATCGGGAGTATAGGTAGAAATGATGCTATTACCGCATATAGCATATGCGGTAATTATAAATACAATATGTTGTATGTATTAAAGCATCAGGCGAACTGCAGCGGATCGCCGGCGCGGTCGAAGGCGATAAACTGCGACAGTTTGGCGCCGGTCTGTACTGCGCTGACCATTTTTTTCAAGCCCTGATCCGCTTCAGATGCGCTCGGCATGATGCCGTTCTTGCCCGACAGGCAAGCGACCAGCACCACATCCCAGTGCTGCCCGGTCTGTTCAGATTCCTGCACCAGAGCGGCAAAATTACTCAGCGCATCCAGCGTCTTGTCCACGCACACGACCGGAGTCAGCGCGCCGCCCAAGCCGGCCTGGAAATTTTGTGCTTCGGCTTCGACCGCGTCGTCCGGCAATTCTTTTTTAGCGAACACGAACAACAAGCGCTGCGGGTCGGGTTGTTGCGCTGCCGCTTGCAGCAAGTCTTCAAAGTTGGAGATGGACATGGTTTTTTTCAGTTCCGTTTAATTAGATAGGGTGTGCTCAATTGTAGAACAGGTCATGGCGGCGAAAGAGCCGGACAATTTTACTGGAACCGTGACCGCTGTTTTCGGTCATTGCGCGAACTCGTAGCGCAGCTTGGTGATGTGCCCGCGCCAGTAGGGTTTCGGCCCTTCCGGCAGCAACCAGGCGACTTCACCGTCCAAAGGCACGCGCATGCCATCACGTATCGCATAATTCCAGAACCGGCCCTGCCAAGGTGTGGGCACCACTGTGCCGCCCACCGTCCGGCCGCGCGCTTCGGCGCGCACGGTGTCGATCAGCCCGTCTTCATTGAAGCGGAACAGCAGCGTCAGCGTCAGGTCGCCATCCTTCAGCGTGGCGCGGGCGGAATGGTCATCGACGGCCTCCCAGAGTATGCGCTGGCTCGGCAGCAGCGCGGTCGGGTACCAGGCGGCTTCGGCAAAAAATCGCATCAATTCGCCCCGTGCAACTTCACCCGTGCCGCGCAGGTTAACCATGGATACCAGCCCGAGCACCGCCGCATGCAGGATGCCTTCGCCCGCAACGTAGGCGTCATGCACCCGCACCGGCAGGCCGGGCAGCATCGCGACGCTGCCGTCCCAGTCAAAGCCGGGGCGACGAGTGACCACGCGCTGGGTGGAGCTGAACGGTTTCCACCGCTCGTCCGTCTCGCCCATGTTGAAGGTTCCGATGTGCTCCACGCTGACGGTGGCTACGATCGGCTGCCCATGCTCCAACACCGCGCGAAAATAGCGCTGAACCGGTGCCGGCAGATTCTCCAGTTCATGCCTATCGAAGACCTTGGGCTCGATCGGAAGTCTGGCGGCTTCGAGCCGGGCGCGCAGTTCCCGCGTGCCCGATTCCCAGCGGAATTTTCCGTAGAGGCTTGCAGCCGCCGCGACGACCAAGCCAACGATTATGAGAAGCATGGCTTTCCTGTAATTGTTCAGTCGCATATTAATCAAAAGTGCAGTGACGCGGTTTTGTAGGAGCGCACCCGGGCGCGATTCCCCCGTAGCTATTCGCAATCCGGTCGCGCCCGGGTGCGCTCCTACAGAAACTGCTTCGGTTTAAAAGTTTCCATAGCGCGCTGAATGGTTGCGCTTTCCTCCACATTTCTGCCGCCTTCAACATGCGCCACAGCTTGCCGGACAGTGCGTGCTCGTGCGCTACCAGGCAGGCCGGCGAATCGGTCAAACGGAAGGTGACGCACACTGCTCTAGTCGGCGCACGCTGCATGGGGATGGATGGGGTATGGGAGAAAAACCATCATTTTCAAGTTACGTGCGGCGCGGATGGTAATGGGTTGGTTCCGCCCCTGAGCTGACCAGTCGCACAAGCCTCAAATACAGCTTAGTAGGGTGGGTGAAACCCACCTAGCGCTAGAGCAGCGCGGGTTTCACCCGCCCTACCTGACTGGTTTCGACCTTGGATTCAACCGGTCGATGCAACAAATTGACTGAATTGTTCAGCCGGCGTTTGGTAGTGTAATGTTTTCCTTGGTCGCTCGTTTAATTTTCGTGCCACGGCATTTAGCTGCGCCTGTGAGTAATCCGAAATATCGATCCCCTTGGGGAAATACTGCCTCAATAGTCCGTTCGTATTCTCATTGCTGCCACGCTGCCAGGGACTATGTGGATCACAGAAATAAACACTGATGTCGGTCGCCAACGTAAAGCGCTTGTGGTCCGCCATCTCTTTACCCCGATCCCAAGTTAGCGATTGATAGAGCTCCTGTGGTAACTGGCGAGCGTTTTTAATCAATGCGTTGATGACTGTTTCTGTGTCCTTGCTGGCGACCTTCACGAGCATCACATAACGGGTATGGCGCTCAACCAGGGTTGCGATCTGGCTATTGCGGTCCCCAAACAGCAAATCACCTTCCCAATGGCCCGGTACTGCTCGATCCTCCACTGCGGCCGGACGTTCACTAATCGAAACCGTGTCGGTGATTCGTCCGTGATTGACTGTCTTCTGCGTGTGATGGCGGGACCGGCGCATGGCGCGCGTACGCCGCAGATGCTCCAATAATTCCTTCTTCAGAGCACCGCGAGCCTGAATGAAGAGACTGCGATAGATCGTTTCATGTGACACCTGATAGTCATCGTTCTCCGGATACATGTGCTTGAGCCATCCGGCAATCTGCTCTGGCGACCACTGCAATCGTAGTTTGCCAGCCACAATACGTGCCAGTGTGGGATTGTCTATCAGCTTACAGTCCTTGGGACGATGTGCTCGATCCCAGGCAGCTTGATCAGCCTGGCTTGCACGATAGTCTTCTTGGCCGCCATTACGATTGATCTCACGGCTAATCGTTGATGGCGCCCGCTTGAGCAATGCAGCGATGGAGCGAATCGAGTGACTGGCAGCCAATGCACGCGATATCTCTTCGCGCTCGGCCAGGGTCAATGCCAATGGAGAACGGCGTCGCTCTGCAGGACCTATGCCGCCTGTCTCGGCCAGGATGCGTTGGATCGATGCGTGATTCCGGTCGAACAACTGGGCAATCTGTTGGAGGGATTCGCCTTTCTTCCAGCGCTCCCACATCAATGCCTTCTGGCTTTCTGTGTAATAGATCCGAGGTCTCTGTGCCATCTGCAACACTCCTTTTGCTTACGCAGTTTCTAGTGTGTTGCATCGACCGGTTGAATCCAAGACCATTGCGGACAGTCGATCTGCGCCAAAACGCCCGTGACAAGCAATACCAAGACTGACGCGATTGGCCTCACTGAGTAGCCGTCAAACAGATGGCCAGACATTCGAGAAATCCATTTTGACTCGGATCTGTGCGTCGAAGTCCATGATTTTCTTGGCGCAATCTACTTTGCCCCACCAACGATCAATTACGTAAGTGTTAATTGGGTCGCGGTAGTGGTAGAGATTGCTCCCAATTCTTTGGTCGCTATTCACTGGGGCTAAGACACATACCAAACCCAATGCGTATATTGCGCTCTGCGGTACGGTCATCGACAGAGTTTCGATGCTAATTTCAAACTGTTGATGGCCATTGGCCATTTGCACGCAAACACCGAACCCATCCGGTAGTTCGGCGCCATGAGCCAGATTGCAGCGAAACTTCTCGTAGATGATGTCCGCAAATGCGATTCCAATATCTCCCTTCGCATTCTTGAATGGAAAGACGGTTTCCTGCAGATTCAGTCCGCCGAACATTAGTTCAATAATGTCCAGGTGCTCGTTAATGAACCTGCGGAAGCGTACCCCAACCTTGGTTTCTTTGGGGTACATCTTCTTGGCTGTGCCGTCAATAGCTATGCAAACAGACAACATGGCCTGATCCAGGTCGTTTCTGTCAGCTGCATCCAGGGATTGCTTGATATGGTCAGAGATCTTCATTTTAGCTAACTTGGATATTGGTCACAATTTTGAGCCTTAACTACAATCGACGAATGACCGTTTGGCCGAACTGCGATAGTCGCGAAAGACCGTGGCTGTTAAGGGTTGTCCGACGCCTGCCCATCGTGTTCCGTCAAGGCCTGAGAGTCCTGCGCGTACGAGCAGGCATCGGACACCTCTTAACAGTAGCAGCCTATTGCCATCCAGAAAACCGAAATATTGCGCACAGAATAGAGCGCGGGAAGGAATCCAACGACGGGTATGCCGGCATGGCCGGCATACCCGGTGTGACGCTAACTTGTTACTTGGTTGCCATGTCCAGCAACATCGCGTTCAAGCGTTTGACGAAGCCTGACGGATCGGCCAGTTGGCCGCCTTCGGCTAGCGCCGCCTGATCGAACAACAGATTGGCCCAGTCGGCAAACTTGGCATCTTCAAACTTCAGGCGTTGCACCAGAGGATGGTTCGGGTTGATTTCCAGGATCGGCTTCGATTCCGGCGCCGCTTGTCCTGCCGCCTTCAACATGCGCAACAGATTGCCGGACAGTTCGTGCTCGTCCGCCACCAGACAGGCTGGCGAATCGGTCAGGCGGAAAGTGACGCGCACTTCCTTGGCCTTGTCGGTCAGCGCAGTCTGCATCTTTTCGACCAGATCTTTGTATTCGGTCTGGGTTTCTTCATGCTGCTTCTTCTCGGCTTCGTCTTCCAGCGCGCCCAGATCGAGGCCGCCCTTGGCGACTGAGATCATTTCCTTGCCTTCAAACTCGGTCAGGAACGACAGCATCCATTCATCGACGCGGTCGGACAGAATCAATACTTCGACGCCTTTCTTGCGGAAAATTTCCAGGTGCGGGCTGTTCTTGGCGGCTGCATACGATTCGCCGGTAACGTAGTAAATCTTGTCCTGGCCTTCTTTCATGCGCGCCACGTAATCGGCAAACGAGACGTTTTGCAAGTCGCTGTCGCTCTGGGTGGAGGCCATGCGCAACAGTTTGGCGATGCGTTCCTTGTTGCCTGCGTCCTCGCCGATGCCTTCTTTCAGTACCTGGCCGAATTCGGTCCAGAAAGTCACGTACTGGTCTTTTTTCTCTTGCTCGTCGGCGTTCGCCATTTCTTCCAGCATGCCCAGCACGCGCTTGGTCGAGCCTTCGCGGATCGCTTTCACATCGCGCGACTCTTGCAGGATTTCACGCGAGACGTTCAGCGGCAGGTCGTTGGAATCGATGATGCCTTTTACGAAGCGCAGGTAGACCGGCATCAGCTGCTCGGCATCGTCCATGATGAAGACGCGCTTCACGTACAGCTTGATGCCGCCGCGCTTGTTGCGGTCCCACATGTCGAACGGCGCATGGGACGGGATGTACAGCAATTGCGTGTATTCACTGCGGCCTTCGACCCGGTTATGGGTATGGATTAGCGGGGCCTGGAAGTCGTGCGATACGTGTTTGTAGAATTCGTCGTACTGCTCCGGCGTGATGTCGGATTTGCTGCGCGCCCACAGTGCGCTGGCTTGATTGACGGTTTCGAACTCATCCTTGACGACGGTTTCTTTTTTCTCTTCGTCCCATTCCTCTTTCGGCATCAGGATCGGCAGCGGGATATGGTCGGAATAGGTGCGGATGATCGTCTTCAGCTTCCAGGATGACAGGAACTCGTCCTCGCCTTCGCGCAGATGCAGCGTGATGTCGGTGCCGCGCGATGGTTTGTCGATAGCCTCGACGCTGAAGTCGCCGGCCCCGGCCGATTCCCAGCGCACGCCTTCACTGGCTGGCGCGCCGGCGCGGCGGGTTTCGACCGTGATCTTGTCGGCTACGATGAAGCCGGAATAAAAGCCGACCCCGAACTGGCCGATCAGCGCCGCATCCTTTTGCTGGTCGCCGGACAGGCGGCCGAAAAATTCCTTGGTGCCGGATTTGGCAATCGTGCCCAGATGTTCAATCGCTTCGTCGCGGCTCATGCCGATGCCGTTGTCGGAGACCGAAATCGTGCGCGCCGTCTTGTCGAAGGTGATTTTGATCTTCAGTTCCGGATCGTTCTCGAACAAATCGGCGTTATGGATCGCTTCGTAGCGCAGCTTGTCGGACGCGTCCGACGCATTCGATACCAATTCGCGCAGGAAAATTTCTTTGTTGGAATACAGCGAATGGATCATCAACTGCAATAGTTGCTTGACTTCGGCCTGGAAGCCCAGGGTTTGCTTTTCGGAAACAGTCATGTAGTCCTCGTGGTGGAGCGTGGTTGAACGGATCGCTTAAAAATGGGGGTGATGAAATTGATTTCAAGACAAAGCGCCGGTGCTGTTGTGGCGAGTGGCCGAATTGGACAGCGAAAGCGTGCAGCGCGCCCGGAGATTTGCAGGAATTGCGTTGTTTCGTTAAAGATATGCCTAAAAAATCCGTTATAAATCACGAATTTTCAGCGATACTTTATAAACGGACTAAACGGAGATACCTCCGTTCAATGTCCGCAGCAACCACAATAATCTTTAATAAACGTCAATTGCATACAGCGCCAGGGGTGGATAAATGAGTACAGTGCAGCAGGAAGTCGATGAAAGAACCAATCTGACAGCAAACAACAAGTTTGAACTGCTGCTGTTCCGACTGGGGGACGCGGTCAATGCCGATCGCTCCGAACTGTTCGGCATCAATGTCTTCAAGGTGCGTGAAATTCTCGCGATGCCGACCATTACCAGCGTCGCCGGCGCGCTGCCGCACATGATGGGGGTGGCGAATATTCGCGGCCAGATCATCCCGGTGATCGACCTGCCGGCGATTGTCGGCTGCAAGCCAAAGAGCGGATTGAATATTCTGCTGGTGACCGAATATGCGCGTTCCACCCAAGCCTTTGCGGTCGAATCCGTGGAAGAGATCGTGCGGCTGGAATGGAGCCAGGTGTTGTCGGCGGAGTCGAGCATGGTGGGCGGCATGGTAACCAGCATTGCCCGGCTCGATGGCGACATCGACGGCACGCGCCTGGCGCAAGTGCTGGACGTGGAGCAGATCCTGCACGATGTCATGCCGGCTAGTCAGGTGGATAGCAATCCCGGCACTCTCGGCCCGACCTTGGCGTTGCCGCCCGGTACGGTGATTTTGGCGGCGGACGACTCGATGATGGCGCGCACCCTGATCGAGCATGGGCTGGATGCGCTCGGTGCGCCGTTCATCATGACCAAGACCGGCAAGGAAGCCTGGGAGCGCCTGCAGGCCATCGCCGACGCCGCACAGGCCGAGGGCAAGACAGTGCATGACAAGGTTGCGCTGGTGCTGACCGATCTGGAAATGCCGGAAATGGATGGTTTCACCCTGACCCGAAAAATCAAGCAGGATCCACGCTTCAGATCGATCCCGGTGGTGATTCATTCCTCGCTGACGGGTTCGACCAATGAAGAACACGTCAGAAGCGTCGGCGCGGATGCTTATGTAGCCAAATTCGTGGCAGAAGAACTGGCCTCCACTATCCGACGGGTACTGGCGCAGTCTGCAGCTTAATTTAAGGAAGTTCAGCAGGAGGCAAGGCCTGCGCCTTGCCTCCTGCGCCATGCTTGACCGCAGGCATTTTTACTTATCTTCTGGGTTTATTCACTTCATGCCCGATGACGCCGCCGACTGCTGCGCCGCCAACCGTCCCGAGCGCGTCGCCGCCGGTCAGCACCGCACCGCCCACCGCACCAACACCTGCGCCAACTGCCGTGCTCTGATCCTGCCGCGACATGCCGGAGCACCCGGCCAGCGTCAGAAATGCGGCTACAGCGATCGTATTAACTGCCAATTTTTGCATTGTTTTCATGGAATCACCTCTGTAAAAAAACAAACGATTAAACACGTTGGCGCCAATTCGAAAATTAGTAGCGTGTAATTATTTGAGTCGATTCCCGTTGATAGTTCAAAAATATTACGAATCGTTGCAATTTTGTCAGCGCCCGCAGCGCAATCCATGTATCAATGGGGTATAGGCTGAAACAGTGCTGTTCGTGCTTATGCTTCATAGTATTTTAAATATACCCGCCAATTATCCATTGCCAGGAAGGCCCGCGTGTGGCGCCGCCCCACTTTCCCGCTCCAGAAACGCCCGCACCTCCGGGTCGGACAGCGTGGCGACGTTGACGCGCATGCGTTGCGAGGGCAGCTGACTGGGCGAGAACAGGCAGCCGGGAGCCAGCAGGATGTCTTCATTCATCGCCTTTTCCGCCAGCAGGTTGGTGTCGCAGCCGGTGTCGGCCCAGACGAACATGCCGGCCGGGGTGCTGATGTCGATCGTCATGCCGATGCTTTCCAGCCACTTGATGCTCTGGTCGCGTACCGCGTCCAGCCGGCTGCGCAGGCGCTCGGTGTGTTTGCGGTAATGGCCTTCGGACAGGATCCTGTAGACCACACGCTCGCCGATTTCGCTGGTGGTCAGCGCGGTCAGCATCTTGCGGTCCGACAATTGCTGGGCCCGCTCGCGCGAGGTGGCGATGAAGCCGACGCGCAGATTGGCCGCCAGCGTCTTGGAAAAGCCGCCCAGGTAAATCACCCGATTCAGTTGATCGAGCGACGCGATGCGGGTGGCCGGCTGCACGTTGCTGCCGGGGTGCATGTCGCAATAGATGTCGTCTTCGACGATGATGAAGTCGTGTTGTTCGGCCAGCTTCAGCACTTGAAACGCCTTGGCGCTGGAGAGCGAGGTCGAGGTTGGATTGTGCAGCACCGAATTGATCACGAACAGCTTGGGTTTGTGCAGCGCGGCCAGTTCCGCCAGTTGGGCGATGTCGGGGCCGTCCGGTAGGCGCGGGATGCCGATCACCTTGGCCCCCAGCATCGTGAAAGAGCCGAACATCAGGAACCAGGCCGGATCATCGACGAAGATGGTGTCGCCCGGCTGCGTGAACTGGCGTGCGATCAGGTCCAGCGCCTGCGTGACGCCGGAGGTGGTGATGATCTGTTGCGGCGTGGCGGCGATTTCCAGCGCGGCCAGTTTCAGCTGCAATTGCTGGCGCAGCGGCAGAAATCCTTGCGGCGTGCCGTAATGCAGCAGCAAGTTCTGGTGCTGGCGGCTGACCGCGCGCAAGCTGTTGGCGATCAGCGCGCCATCCAGAAAATCATGCGGCAGCAGCCCGATGCCGGGCATTTTTTGCGGCGGCGTCGGGCGGAACATGCTGCGCACCAGCCAGGCCACATCGAGCTGCGACGGCGCGCTGCGGGGCGGGTGATTCGGATCGATTGCCGCCAGCAGCGGCGAGCGTTCCCGCACATAAAAACCGGAGCCGCGGCGCGATTCCAGATAACCGTTGGCCACCAGCCGGTCATACGCCTCGACCACGGTAAAGCGCGACACCGCACTGCTGTCAGCGTACTGGCGGATCGACGGCATGCGTGCGCCGGTGCGCAGCAGCTTGTCCTCGATGCGCGCTTCGACCGAGCGCACGATCTGATTTACCAGCGAAGTGCCTGATTCTCGGGTGAGTTGCCTATCCATCGCGGACTCCTGTGTATTGGTCATCTTGCCAGTACAGTCTTCAATTTATCTGGTTAACTGTACTGGTACTGTATTGGTTTTTTCGATTAGCATACATCAAACACATTCAAGGAGTCAGCATGAAAAACATCGAAGTCTATGATTTCCTGGTTTTGCAGCCGGGCCAGTTGATTTCTGTGAGCGCCGATGCCGCGCTGACGCTGCAGGTCGATTGCGGCCGTGTTTGGGTCACCATTGCAGGGGATAAAAACGATTACTGGCTGTTCGATGGCGATTCCCTGGCATTGATCGCTGGACGGCATGTGGTGATTGAGGCGGACAAGAGGTTCAGTCGTATCGATTTCCTGCCAGCGCCGCAAATTGCTGATTGGCCAGCGACGGAAGGCAGCACCGGCAGCACCGCCACCGCCGAATACGCATCGGCCGTTTAAGGAATCATCATGGAACCTCTATTTCCGCTAGCCCTGTTCGCTTTCGTATCGTCTATCACGCCGGGGCCGAACAACATCATGCTGACGTCATCCGGCATCGTGTTCGGTTTCAAGCGCACCATCCCGCACATGCTGGGCGTGACCTTCGGTTTCGGCGTGATGTTGCTGCTGTGCGCGCTGGGTATCGGCAGCCTGATTTTGGCCGTGCCGGCCGCCCATACCGGGCTCAAGGTCCTGGGTTCGACTTATCTGCTGTATCTGGCCTGGCAGTTGCGCTCGATTGCGTTTCAACACAATACTTCGGCGGATGCCAGACCGATGTCGTTTCTGGGAGCGTCGCTATTCCAGTTCGCCAACCCGAAAGCCTGGGTCATGGCGCTGACCGGCGTTTCGGCTTTTTTGCCGGCGCTGCAGCCGGTGTGGCTTGCCATCGGTTTGTTCTGCCTGGTCTTTTGCGCGATCAATCTGCCCTGCATCGTGGTGTGGGCCGGCACCGGCGCGACACTGCGGCATTATTTGACGGAACCTAAATGGCAGCGCGTGTTTTGCACGGTGATGATTCTGCTGACGGTGTATTCGGCGCTGGCGATCTGGCAGTAATGTTTGGCCGCAATGCCGGCGTTTTGAGATAATCACCGGCACACAAGGGCATAATGGATGAAAAGGACTGCGCAGCTGCGACGCAGTAACCCACGCCATTCACAAGAAAATCGCTCCATTTTTTTGAATCCAATGAGGAATACCATGTCTTTTTACAAAAAACTCGCCGCACTCAACATTGAATTGCCTGCCGTTGCAGCACCGGCGGCAGCCTACGTGATGTTTGCGCAAACCGGCAATACCGTTTTCCTGTCCGGCCATCTTGCCAAAAAAGACGGCAAAGTATGGGTGGGCCAGTTGGGCAAGAACGTCTCGACCGAAGAAGGCAAGCTGGCCGCGCGCGCGGTGGCCATCGACCTGATCGCAACGTTGCAGGCCGCATGCGGCGGCGATCTGAACCGCGTCACGCGCATCGTCAAGGTGATGAGCCTGGTCAATTCCACCGGCGAGTATACCGAGCAGCATCTGGTGACCAATGGCGCGTCTGAGCTGATCGGCGAAATTTTTGGCGAACAGGGCAAGCATGCGCGTTCGGCCTTCGGCGTAGCGCAGTTACCGCTGGGCGCTTGCGTCGAAATCGAATTGATCGCGGAAATCGCTTAAAGCCGCAATAACGCAATAACTCGATAACTATTGCTCGTGCCTGGTGCCGGCACGTCCGATCCGAAGCGGCGGCATTTACCCAATGCCGCCCTGAGCGCCAGCCACAAGCCGGTCCGCCCCGGTGGCAAGTGCTACCACTCCAAAGAGACGAAATGAAAATTGAAAACCCGAACCCGATCCAATGGCACTTTGCCCAACGCGCACAACAGTTGGAAAGCTCGGCCATCCGTGAAATCCTGAAAATTACGATGCGCCCGGAAATCATATCGTTTGCCGGCGGCCTGCCGTCGCCGGCGACTTTTCCGATCGAGCAGATGCGTAGCGCCTTCGACAAAGTGCTGTCTAGCCACGGACGAGTGGCATTGCAATACGGCCCGACCGACGGTTACCAGCCGCTGCGCGAGTGGATTGCCCATTCGCTGTCGATTCCGGGTTCGGTGATTGTGCCGGATCAGGTGCTGATGGTGTCGGGCTCGCAGCAGGCGCTGGATTTGCTGGGCAAGGTCATGATCGACGAGGGCAGTCGGGTGCTGGTGGAAACGCCTAGCTATCTGGGCGCGTTGCAGGCATTTTCTGTCTATGGCCCGGAATTCGTCTCGGTCGAGACCGACGATGCCGGTCTGGTGCCGTCTTCGGTGGCCACAATGGGCAAGGATGCGCGCATGTTGTACGCATTGCCGAACTTCCAGAATCCGACCGGCCGCAGCCTCTCGGTTGCGCGTCGCCAGGAGTTGGTGGAAGCCTGCGCGCGTCTGGGTTTGCCGCTGATCGAGGACGATCCTTACGGCGCGCTCAGTTACCGCGCCGAGCCGAAGCCGAAGATGCTGAACATGAACCCGGATGGCGTGATTTACATGGGTTCGTTCTCCAAGGTGCTCACGCCCGGCATCCGGCTCGGTTATGTGGTGGCGCCGCAACCGCTGGTGCGCAAGCTGGAGCAGGCCAAGCAGGCAGCCGATCTGCATACCGCACAACTGACGCAGATGGCGGTGTATGAAGTCATCAAGGACGGCTTCCTCGACAAGCACATCCCGACCATACGCGCGCTCTACGCCGGCCAATGTCAGGCCATGCTGGCTGCGCTGGAAGAATTCTTTCCGTCCGATGTGCGCTGGACCCGTCCGGAAGGCGGCATGTTCATCTGGGTTACCTTGCCGAAACACGTCGACAGCAAGGAGCTGCTGGCTGAAGCGATCACGCACAACGTCGCCTTCGTGCCGGGCGCGCCGTTCTATGCCAATGCGCCGGTCGCGAATACCCTGCGCCTGAGTTTCGTGACCGTGCCACCGGAAAAAATCCGCGAGGGCGTCGCCATCTTGGGCAAGCTGATCGCGGCCAGGATGTAGACGGCAATACAGACGACCATAAAAATGGCCTGCGGCACGTCAGACGACGTGCCGCAGGCCATTTTTATGTATACCTGCATAGGTATTATTTACAGCGTATTAATATAATGCGAAAACTACCGTTTTTTTAGCATACTCCCACTATTAATTTGAGTTGAGAGTAATTTTTACAGGCATTTCCGTTGCGTATGCGCTAGCTCCCGGAAATAAAAAGTGACACCGAAAGACCCCCTTAAGGCATAGTTGATATTCGGCAATGATAGTCAGATGATCAACCCGCAGCGCTGACCATCCTCAACATTGCCGCTCTGATCGAAAATAACAAAGTAGTACTGAAGTGTGCCGGCAGTTAAAATTTTCAACGTAATTTTGCACCTGATTGGTGCCGTCAATATTTAGGATGCATACATGCTAAAGAATCTCACCATCAAATCACGCTTGATTTTCGTGATTACCTTTTTGTCTGTTCAATTGATTGTCGGCGGCGTGATCGGCATCGTCAGCCTCGGTTTCGCCAATGACGCGATGAAGTCGCTGTATGCCGATCGACTGATTTCTACCGGGCAACTTGATCAGGTGATCCGGTTAATTGACTCCAACCAGTTGATCATTGCCAAAGCAGTGACAGGGGACTTGGCCGCGCTTGGCAAGCAAATGAATCTGGTGGAAACCAATATACAAATTATTGGCACAGTGTGGGGCGAATACCAGGCCCACGTGCGCACCGCGGAAGATAAAAAAATCGCCGATCAATTTACGGAAAATCGCAAAAAATTCGTGGCCGATGGCTTGTTGCCAGCAGTCGCAGCGCTGCGGGCGGGGAATGGGCAACTGGCCGCCGAAATTCTGAATGGGCCGATAACGCAACTGTTCATCCCGGTCGAAGCCGACATCAATGCGCTCATCAAGCACCAGATCGATGGCGCTAAACAAGAGTTCGAACAATCGCAAACCATCTATTACTGGGTGTTCATTAGCTGCATCACCGGCATCCTGTTCGGCTTGTTGATGGCCGCGATAGTCGGCATCTGGCTGGTGCGCGCCATTTCACGGCCGCTGCAGGCCGCAGTCAAGATTGCGCGTGGCGTTGCCGCAGGCGATTTGACGCAGCAGATTGAAGTCCGTTCCACGGATGAGACCGGCCAGTTGATGCAAGCTTTGAAGGACATGAACGATAGCCTGGTGCAGATCGTCGGCGAGGTGCGCACCGGCACCGACACCATCGCTACCGGATCGGGCCAAATCGCGGCCGGCAACATGGATTTGTCGTCGCGCACCGAGCAACAAGCCAGTTCGCTGCAAGAAACGGCTTCCTCGATGGAAGAGTTGACCAGTACCGTGCTGCAGAATGCCGACAATGCGCGCCAGGCCAACCAGTTGGCAGCATCCGCATCGGAGGTTGCCGCCAAGGGCGGCGCGGTGGTGGCGCAAGTGGTCGACACCATGGATTCGATCAATGCCTCGTCGCGCAAGATCGTCGACATCATCGGCGTCATCGACAGCATTGCGTTCCAGACTAACATCCTGGCTCTGAACGCGGCAGTCGAAGCGGCCCGCGCCGGCGAGCAGGGCAGGGGCTTTGCGGTAGTCGCAACTGAAGTGCGCAGCCTGGCGCAGCGCAGTGCCAGTGCCGCGAAGGAAATCAAGACACTGATTGGCGACTCGGTAGATAAAGTGGACCAGGGCGCCAGGCTGGTCGACCAGGCCGGCGCCACCATGACCGAGATCATGGAGAGCGTCAAACGGGTCACAGACATCATGGGCGAGATCAGTTCCGCCAGCCAGGAACAGACTTCCGGCATCGAGCAAATCAATCAAGCCATCAGCCAGATGGATCAGGTCACGCAACAAAATGCAGCGCTGGTAGAACAAGCGGCCGCCGCCACCGCATCGTTACAGAATCAGGCCGGCAATCTGTCGCAAGTCGTCGGTATCTTTAAACTCAATCAAACCCATGCGTTGGCGGTGGCGCCGCTGGCCAAGGCTGATGCCAGTTCCAGTGTCGCTAAGATTAAGCGGATTAAGATCAACGGGAAGACCCCTGCGCCGCCGGCCGCCAACGGTTCGCTGCAAGTCAAACGTATCGTCAATGCGCCAGCAGGCAAGGCTGAAGAGTGGGAAGAGTTTTAAGGGGTGCATGCGGAAGCCGCAAAAGCGGCTTCCGGATTTATCCGCTGCGCGCGGATCGCCAACAAAGACCGGTAACTAGTCTTCGTCCAATTCCTGGAATCGCATAGCCAGACAATCGATCAGCATGCGAACCGAAGGACGCAGCCCACGTCTGGAAGGAAATACCGCATGGATGAGACCCCCTTTCGGGGCCCAGTCGGGAATTAATTTCACCAGCTTGCCGTCCCTGATCTCGTCAGTCAGCATCATCGTCGGCAGGCTGACGATCCCCGCGCCTGCGATCGCAGCCAGGCGCAATGCAATCATATCGTCGGTGACCAGGCGCGGGATGTGACGAATCGCCGCCACTGCGCCTGCGGGCCCCGTAAGCTGCCACACATGCTCGGCCTGCTGCGGCCCCAGATCCAGGCTCGGCAAGTGATTCAAATCGGCCGGCACTTCGGGCACGGCGTATTTTTGCAGCAAGTCCGGGCTCGCTGCCAGGCACCATCGGCGTTCGCCCAACACCTTCATCACCAAATCGCTATCTTGCAGCGGCGGCGGGCGCACGCGGATCGCCACATCGATACCCTCGCCGATCACGTCGACGCGGCGGTTGGTGGCTTCGAGATGCACGGATACCCGCGGGTTATCGGCCATGAAGTCGGCCAGGATGACTCCCACGCTGGAGTGGAGCAAGGCAACCGGGCAGGTCAGCCGCACTATCCCTTGCGGTTCGGAGCGGTTCATGTCGATGGCTTCCTGCGCCGCTTCGGCTTCCACCAGCATCGCTTTGCAGTGGCTGTAATAGCTTTGCCCTATTTCAGTGACCGAGAAGCTTCGTGTCGAGCGCTGGATAAGGCGCACTCCAAGCCTCTCCTCCAGCAGCGCGATACGCCGGCTCAACTTTGACTTAGGGATGCCCAATGCCCGCCCCGCGGGCGCAAAGCCATGATGATCGACCACCTGGGCAAAGAAAAATAGGTCATTGAGGTCTTGCGTCATATCTTCCCCATTGTTCTAAATATAGGACGCTGAGTATGAATCAGGCTATCTAGCGCAATTATCAGGTAAAAACTACACTTATATCATCCCAATTACACCAGATTGGTCTCAAGCAAGGAGCAAGGCATGAAAAAGATTCTCGGCGTCTACAGCAGCCCCAAACAGCACTGGGTCGGCGACGGTTTCCCGGTGCGCACGCTATTCTCGCACCACACTTTAGGCCAGCACATCAGCCCGTTCCTGATGCTGGACTACGCCGGGCCGACCCAGTTCGCACCGGCAACCCGTCCCCGCGGCGTGGGCCAGCACCCGCATCGCGGCTTCGAAACGGTGACCATCGTTTACCAGGGAGAAGTGGAGCACCGCGACTCTACCGGCAGCGGTGGGCGCATCGGCCCTGGCGACGTCCAGTGGATGACCGCCGCCTCCGGCATCCTGCACCAGGAATTCCATTCGCAGGAGTTCACCCGCAGTGGTGGCACTTTGGAGATGGTGCAATTGTGGGTCAATCTGCCGGCCAAGGACAAGATGGCCGCGCCGGGCTACCAGACCGTGCTGGACGGCGACATTCCGTCAGTAGCGTTGCCTGACGAAGCCGGGCGCGTGCGCGTCATTGCGGGCAATTACGAAGGCCACAAGGGTCCAGCCCGCACCTTCACGCCGGTCGACGTGTGGGATCTGCGCCTGAAGCAGGGTGGCTACACCGAACTGAGCGTGCCTGAGAATCGCACGCTCGGCCTGATTGTCCTGCGCGGCAGCGTGCTGGTAAACGGCAATCAAGCGGCGCACGAGGCCCAGATGGTGATGCTGGAGCGGGACGGCACCGACATCTCGTTGGAAGCGAGCAGTGATGCCACGGTGTTGCTGCTGAGTGGAGAGCCGATCGACGAGCCAGTGGTCGCCTACGGGCCGTTCGTGATGAACACATCGGACGAAATCACGCAGGCGATGCAGGATTTCAACAGCGGCCGGTTCGGCCAGATGTGAGTGTCGCGTGATCTGCAGGGCCCGGCAGCGGTCAGAGCAGCTCTTGACCCCCGCCGGGGCTTTTTCGGTGCAACCGCCTGCTGCCGGGTTTAAATATACTCAATACCGTATATTTCTTATGCGCAATAAAAATATGCGGAGATAGGCATGTTTATGCGCATACTCCAACGAAAATATAAAGCAATCGTCAAGCTGCCGGTTCCAATGCAACTGCTTTGATCCTGCTTTCCAGCGCCTTTCCTTTGCGCGCGCGTTTGGCGATGTGGGCTACGAGTGCGGTGGCTTTCAGTGTTACGGTCTGGGCTTTGCCGCCGCGACCGATGCCGGTGACGATCAGTCCATTCTGATTGATGGTCTGCGCAGTCAACAGTTTTTCCTGGTCTTCCAGCGCCATCATGATTACGCCGCGTCCGCCGCTGGAAAGAGCTTTGATTTCAGTCAGGCCAAACACCAGCAAGCGACCATTTTCCGACAGGCAGGCGATCGCGTTGTCATCGTTTTTAACGATGCAAGGCGGCAGCAGGGTGTCGCCGTCTTCCAGTTTGATGAAGGTTTTGCCGGCTTTGTTGCGGCTGACCATGTCGCCTGTTTGCGCGGTGAAGCCGTAACCGGCGTCCGAGGTCAGCAACAACGTCACATCTGCCGCACTGGCAAAATAATGCAGGATGTGCGACCCGTTGGCCAGTTCGATAAAGGCGGTGATCGGCATGCCGTCGCCGCGCGCGTTCGGCAAGGCCGAGACCGGCACCGAATAGATGCGGCCGTTGGAGCCGAACGCCAGCAAGTTGTCGACCGTGCGGCATTCGAAGATGCCATACAACGCGTCGCCAGTCTTGAAGGCGAATTGCGCCGCATCGTGGCCGTGGCCGGTGCGGGCCCGTATCCAGCCTTGGCGCGAGATGACGATGCTGACCGCCTCATCCACCACTTTTTGTTCCATCACCGCTTTTTCAGCGGCTTCGATCAGGGTCCGGCGCGGGTCGCCGAATTGCTTGGCATCGGCCTCGATTTCCTTGATGATGCATTTTTTCAAGACCGCAGGATTGTCCAGCAAGTCCTGCAAGCCGGCGCGCTCGCTGCGCAGCGTAGCGAGTTCCTGTTGAATCTTGATCGATTCCAGCCGGGCCAGCTGGCGCAGACGGATTTCCAGGATGTCTTCGGCCTGACGGTCGGACAACGAAAAGGCCGCAATCAGCGCCGGTTTCGGCTCGTCCGATGCGCGGATGATTTTGATGACTTTGTCGATGTTGAGCAGGATCGCTTCCCGCCCTTCGAGGATATGGATGCGCTCATCGACCTTGCGCAGGCGGTGCTCGGTGCGGCGCGTCACCGTGGCAAAACGGAATGTTATCCACTCGCGCAGGATCTCGCCCAGCGCTTTCTGGCGCGGCCGGCCATCGCCGCCGATCATCACCAGATTCAGCGAGGCGCTGGTTTCCAGCGAAGTGTGCGCTAACAACATCTGCATGAAGGCGGCCTGGTCCTGGGCCCGGGATTTCGGCTCCAGCACCAGACGTACCGGCGCATTGCGGCCGGATTCGTCGCGTATCGTATCGAGCATCGACAGCACGCTTTGCTTCAAATTGGCCTGTTCCGGCGTCAGCGTTTTCTTGCCGGTTTTGACCTTCGGGTTGGTCAATTCCTCGATTTCTTCCAGAATCTTTTGCGACGAAGTGCCGGGCGGCAGCTCGGTAATGACCGCCTGCCACTGACCGCGCGCGAGGTCTTCGATTTTCCAGCAAGCGCGTACCTTCATGCTGCCGCGCCCGCTCTGGTACATCTCGGACAGCGCTTGTGCCGAACTGATGATTTGGCCGCCGCCGGGGAAATCCGGTCCCGGCACGAATTCCATCAATTCGGCGTGGCTCAGATGGGGATTGCGGATCAGGGCCACGCAGGCGCGGGCGATTTCCTGCAGGTTGTGCGACGGGATTTCGGTCGCCAGGCCGACCGCGATGCCGGACGCGCCATTCAGCAGCACGAAAGGCAGGCGGCCCGGCAGCAGCATCGGCTCTTCGCTTGATCCGTCGTAATTGGGCTGGAAATCGATAGTGCCCATGCCGATTTCTTCCAGCAGCAATTTGGCAATCGGCGTCAGCCGCGCTTCGGTATACCGCATCGCCGCCGCGCCATCGCCGTCGCGTGAGCCGAAATTGCCCTGGCCGTCGATCAGCGGGTAACGCAGCGAGAAATCTTGCGCCATCCGCACCAGCGCGTCGTACACCGACTGGTCGCCATGCGGATGCAGTTTGCCCAGCACGTCGCCAACCACCGCCGCCGATTTGCGCGGCTTGGCGGCCGCGTTCAAGCCCAGTTCGTTCATCGCATACAGGATGCGGCGCTGCACCGGTTTCTGGCCGTCGCAAACATCAGGCAGCGCGCGGCCCTTGACGACCGAGATCGCGTAATCGAGATAGGCGCGTTCGGCGAAAGTGGCCAGCGTCAGGGTTTCGTCGTCGGCAGAGGCAGGTTCAAATAGCGTGGTTTGGTCGGTCATGGTTTTTCTTGTTAGATATCGGCTTCGGCTTCGTTGCCGTGCTCTTCGATCCAGGCGCGGCGCGATGCGGCTTCGCCTTTGCCCATCAGCATGTGGAAGCGCGCTTCGGAGTCCGTCACGTCCAGCGCGCCGAGCGTGATCGGCAGCAGGCGGCGGGTATCGGGGTTCATCGTGGTTTCCCACAATTGTTCGGCATTCATTTCGCCCAGACCCTTGAAGCGCGCAATGCTCCAGGCGCCATCCTTGATGCCTTCCTTGCGCAGCTTGTCTTCAATTGCGGTCAGTTCGCCATCGTCGAGCGCATAGATTTTCTGGGCCGGTTTCTTGCCGCGCGCCGGCGCATCGATTCGGAACAGGGGCGGGCGCGCCACGCAAATGTGGCCGCGGTCGATCAGCTGCGGAAAATGGCGGAAAAACAGCGTCAGCAGCAGCACCTGAATATGCGAGCCATCGACGTCGGCGTCGGACAAAATGCAGATCTTGCCATAGCGCAGGCTGCTGAAATCGATCGCATCGTTTCTGCCATGCGGATCGACGCCGATTGCCACTGCGATATCGTGAATTTCGTTGTTCGCAAACAGGCGGTCGCGCTCGGTTTCCCACGCGTTCAAGACCTTGCCGCGCAAGGGCAGAATCGCCTGGAATTCCTTGTCGCGCCCCATCTTGGCCGAGCCGCCGGCGGAATCGCCTTCGACCAGGAAGATTTCATTGCGCGCAATGTCGGAGGATTCGCAATCGGTCAATTTGCCCGGCAGCACTGCCACGCCGGAGGATTTCCTTTTCTCGACTTTTTGGGCCGAGCGCAGCCGCGATTGCGCTTGTTTGATCACCAGTTCCGCCAGTTTTTTGCCGTACTCGACGTGATGATTGAGCCACAACTCCAGCGCCGGTTTGGTGAAGCTCGACACCAGCTTGACGGCGTCGCGGGAATTCAACCGTTCCTTGATCTGGCCCTGGAATTGCGGATCGAGCACCTTGGCCGACAGCACGAAGGAGACCCGGGCGAACACGTCTTCCGGCAACAGCTTGACGCCTTTCGGCAGCAGCGAATGCATGTCGACGAAGCTTTTCACCGCGCCATACAGGCCTTCGCGCAAGCCCGATTCGTGGGTGCCGCCGGCCGGAGTCGGGATCAGATTCACATACGATTCGCGCACCACGCTGCCGTCTTCGGTCCAGGCTACCACCCAGCTCGCGCCTTCGCCTTCGGCAAATCCTTCTGTGTCGCTGCTCGCATGTTGCGCGTCTTCAAACAGCGGGATCAGGGTTTCGCCGCTGGAAGTTTGCGCCAGCGATTCCATCAGGTAGCCGCGCAAGCCCTGGTCGTATTGCCAGGTTTGACTGTCGCCGGTCTTGGCGTTGTCCAGCGTGACTTTGACGCCCGGCAGCAGCACCGCTTTCGAGCGCAGCAAGCGCTGCAAGTCGGCCAGCGCGATGTTGGGAGAATCGAAATACTTGGGATTGGGCCAGACGGTGACGCGGGTGCCGGATTTTTTCCCTTCGCGAAAGGCCGGACGCGATGTCAGCGGCTCGATCACGTCGCCGTCGGCAAACGCCATCTGATGCACGCCGTTGCCTTGATCATCCTTGCGCCAGACCGTGATTTCCAGCCGGGACGACAGCGCGTTGGTGACCGATACGCCGACCCCGTGCAAGCCGCCCGAGAACGCATACGCGCCGCCGCTGCCCTTGTCGAATTTGCCGCCAGCGTGCAGCCGGGTGAATACGATTTCGACGGTCGGCACGTTTTCTTCCGGATGCAGTCCGACCGGGATGCCGCGGCCATCGTCTTCGACGCTGACGCTGCCGTCGGCATTGATGGTGACTTGAATGGTCTTACTGAAGCCGCCCAGCGCTTCATCGGAAGCATTGTCGATGACTTCCTGCACGATGTGCATCGGGTTTTCGGTGCGGGTGTACATGCCCGGGCGCTGTTTGACAGGTTCCAGGCCTTTCAGCACGCGGATGGAGGATTCGTTGTATTCGGATTGTTTAGTTGCCATGCGGTGGGCGATGCTTTTTAAAGGCTGAAATGGTGCGGGATTATAAGTGGGTAGGGCGCAATAAGCGCAGCCCTTGCAGGGCGCATATCCGCCTGCAAGCGGATATCGTTCCACAGGCGCGGGGCACTGCCCCACGAAACCCCTGCTTCACCATTGCGCCGCATGAATGCGGTCACTTGCTCAACAGGCGCATTCCGCGTTCCAGGCCGTCGATGGTGAGCGCGAACATGCGGTTGCTCATCAACTGCTGCATGATGTCGACCGATTGGCGGTATTGCCATAAGCCTTCCGGTTCCGGGTTGAGCCAGATGAATTTCGGGAAGGCCTGGGTGAAGCGCTGCAGCCAGGCTGCGCCGGCTTCGGCGTTATTGTATTCGACCGAGCCGCCCGGTTGCAGGATTTCATATGGGCTCATGGTGGCGTCGCCGACGAAAATCAGCTTGGTGTCGGCCGGGTATTTGCGCAGGATATCCCAGGTCGGGAAGCGTTCCGCGTGGCGGCGATGGTTGTTTTTCCACAGAAAATCGTAGACGCAATTATGGAAATAAAAGAATTCCATGTTCTTGAATTCGGTTTTGGCCGCCGAAAACAGTTCTTCGGTGCGCGCAATATGGTCGTCCATGGTGCCTCCGACATCCAGCAGCATCAGTACCTTGATATTGTTTTTGCGTTCCGGCTGCATCCGGATGTCGAGAAAGCCGGCATTGTTGGCGGTGGCGCGGATGGTGGCGTCCAGCGCCAGTTCTTCCTCGGCCCCTTGGCGGGCGAATTTGCGCAGCCGCCGCAGTGCGACCTTGATGTTGCGGGTGCCGAGTTCGCGCTCGCTGTCGTAATCGCGATAGGCGCGCGCTTCCCACACTTTGACCGCAGTGCGGTTGCGACTTTCGCCGCCGATGCGGATGCCTTCCGGATTGGTGCCGCTGTGGCCGAACGGCGACGTGCCGCCGGTGCCGATCCATTTGTTGCCGCCTTCGTGGCGCTCCTTTTGCTCGTTGAGCAAATCCTTCAGCCGATCCATCAGCTTGTCGTAGCCGAACTTCTCGATTGCCGCTTTCTGCTCCGGCGTCAATTCGCGCGCCATGCGTTTCATCAGCCAATCGAGCGGGATCTCGGCATTTTTCTCGAAAATCGTGTGGATGCCTTTGAAATACAATCCGAAAGCCTGATCGAATTTGTCGTAATGCGCTTCGTCCTTGACCAGCGTGGTGCGTGACAGATAGTAGAAATCGTCGACCGAAGTGCCGATCACGCCTTTTTGCAGCGCTTCCAGCAACAGCAGGAATTCCTTGATCGACACCGGAATTTTGGCGTCTTTCAGCGTAAAGAAAAAATCAATCAGCACAATAATCCTAGAAACCGCAGCGTCGCGTGCGTACCTGTGAGCGAAATTGGCATGTGTGTGGGCATGTACATTGGGAATAAGTATACTACTTGATGTATTTTTAGTTACTGCATGTAAATTATGCGGTAATAGCATGCTTTATGTACATACTCCCCTATATTTTATTAACGGTTGGTGCGCGACATGTATACTAAGCGTTCGAATAAATGCACGTCTTGCTCATTTTTGAGCAATGCGCCATGCAGCGGCGGCACGATCGTTTTGGCATCCTTGCTGTGCAGCGCGTGCGGCGGGATATCTTCGGCCAGCAGCAGTTTGAGCCAATCCAGCAATTCCGAGGTGGACGGTTTCTTCTTCAGGCCCGGCACATCGCGCACTTCATAAAAGGTTTGCAGCGCTTGCGCCAGCAAATCTTTTTTGAGCGCAGGGAAGTGCACATCGACAATTTGCTGCATCGTATCCTTGTCGGGGAACTTGATGTAGTGGAAAAAGCAGCGGCGCAAGAAGGCATCCGGCAATTCCTTTTCGTTGTTCGAGGTGATGATCACCAGCGGCCGGTGTATCGCGCGCACCATTTCGCGCGTCTCATAGACGTAAAATTCCATGCGATCGAGTTCGCGCAGCAGATCGTTGGGGAACTCGATGTCGGCTTTGTCGATCTCGTCGATCAGCAACACCACCGGCCGGTCGGCGCTGAAGGCTTGCCACAGCACGCCCTTGACGATGTAGTTGTGGATGTCGCGCACGCGCTCGTCGCCCAGTTGCGAATCGCGCAGGCGCGACACCGCGTCGTACTCATATAATCCCTGCTGCGCCTTGGTGGTCGATTTGATGTGCCACTGCAACAAGGGCATATCCAGCGCGGCGGCAACTTCTTCCGCCAGCATGGTTTTTCCGGTGCCCGGCTCGCCTTTGATCAGCAGCGGGCGTTGCAGTGTCAGGGCCGCATTGACGGCCAGTTTCAGGTCGTCGGTGGCGACGTAGCTTTGGGAACCTTCGAAGCGGTTGTTGTGTCGCATAGCCTTATGTCATCAGAATGAAATCGGATTTCAGTATAAGGGAGAATCGAATGCCCCTGCCAAGGCGTCATGAAACAGCGCTAAAGCTGCACCATCGTGGGTGGCATTGAGAAGATCCCTTCCTGCGTTTTAAATTTGCACAAGTTGCCATATTGAACAATTCAAAGCACCAGTAAAAGCGAACTAAGAATATGAAAGTAACATTGCTAAAAATCAGGGTGATGTGGCGCCGGTTTCGCCACGGCGCCGATCATCTGGCACAAAACCCGTCCCAATTTCAGCATCGGGTGGAAACCCTGATGCATCGGGCCAACCCGGACGCGCCCTGGCAAGAACGCGCCAATTGGCTGATGGATATCGCCGCCTTTGTAGGGGCCCGGCATGTCGTGCCCCTGCAATCCAAAACGGTCTGGCGCAGCGTCAAGAATCAGCGCTTGCTGTATTTGCTGGACTGGCTTGATGCGCATCGCGAAGAACGCCGCCTGGTGCGGCTGACTTTGCAAAAAAGTTTGCGCGAGGCTGCCGGCCCCGAGCTTTTTTGCGCTACCGGCTTGCCTGGCAAGCTAGCTTTCTTCGGCGAATTGTATGAACACCTGGTAAGCAAACTGCTGCCGGCGATGCCCACCAGGATGGATCTGTCGCACCTGATCACCGCCATGTTCCCCGATCCTGCCGACGCCCTGTGGTTATCGGAGCTCGATGCGGACACATTGACGCGGATCTGGAAATTGTGCGGCGACGACGGCATTAATCATACTTATGCGCAACAAATCGACGAAGCACTGACCCACTTGGTAACGGATGTGGTGGCCACCGGCATCAGCGCCGACTTCCGGCATCGGATTTTGCCCCGCACGCCGCTGTCGGCGACGCCGTTCATGGCGCTTCGGCGCGAGCTGGAAGTTTATCTGATGGCGCACCAGCAGGACCGCTCGGTATTGCGCAGCGTGCGCATGCTGATTGCCGTCTGCCAGGCCCAGACCGACAAGATCTATGCCCATCTGGACGAGTTCGGCGTCTCGGTCGGGTTGGTCTACAGCGTCGAGCGCATGCGGGCGCAACTGGCGCGCATGTCGCGTCTGATCGAGATGCGCTCGGCTGCCGCCGATGCGGCGCAAGGTGCCGGACAGATGCAGGCGCTGCTGGTTGATCTGATCAATGCGTATCATAAAAAATCATCACTGTCCGGCCTGTTCAAACGCAGTTTTTCCTTGTTGGCCAGAAAGATGGTCGAGCGCAATACAGATCGCGGCGAGAAATATGGTGAGCAATACAGCGCGCGCGACAAAGCGGCCTACCGCGCCATACGGCAGTGCGCCTACCGCGGCGGCGTGGTGCTTGCGTTTACCGTTTGCATCAAATTTTTGCTGGCTGGCATCGGCTTGGCGGGTTTTTTTGTCGGCCTGTTCGCATCCCTGAATTATGCATTGAGCTTCATCCTGATCCAGGCCGTGGGCGGCGTTCTTGCGGCCAAGCAGCCGGCAGTTACCGCCCCGGCGCTGGCTGCCAAAATGGGTCAGCTCGACAGCGCCGATAGCCTGCGTGCGCTGGCGCAGGAAATTGTCTTGGTGCTGCGCGCGCAATCGGCTGCCATCTTCGGCAATCTGATGGCGGTGATCCCTGCCATGGTCGTGATATCGATCGGCGTAGCGCTGTTTTCCGGCGCGCCCATCCTGAGGCCGGACAAGGCACAGGCCAGCCTGCAATCCTTGTCCGCGCTAGGCCCAACCCCACTGTACGCCGCGCTGACCGGAGTCTTGCTGTGGCTGGCCAGTCTGGCGGCAGGTTATGCCGACAACTGGTTCGCGTTGCGTCGATTGCGCGAATCGCTGACTTATCAGCGCCGCCTGGTGCATGTTGTGGGCGCTGCCCGTGCCGCACGTTTCGCCTTGTGGCTTGAACAACACATTGCTGGCGTGGCCGGCAACCTCGCCATCGGCGTACTGCTGGGGATGACGCCGGTACTGGCGCAATTTTTCGGGCTGCCGCTGGATGTGCGGCACGTCACGCTGTCGACCGGCACGCTGACGGCCGCCGTGGCGAGCCTGGGATGGCAGACTGTGCTGTCGAGCCAATTCTGGCTGGCGGCCGCGGGCGTGGCGAGCATTGGCGCACTGAATGTGGGCGTCGCTTTCAGCTGCGCTCTGGCGCTTGCAATGCGGGCGCGCAACGTCCCGGCGCGCGTGCGGCGCATGGTGTTGCGGATGGTCTGGCGACGCTTCAGCGCCGCGCCTCTGGCATTTTTATTGCCGACTAGGGGTGCCGAGCAGCAAACTTCACAATCGGTGATAATCACCCGGGGAACAAATGGCGAATAATCAAAAAATTAACAACCATACCGTTCTTAATATGCCGACAGGAGACCGTTGATGTTCGGCGTAAATATAAAAAATTCTTCGGGTGATATAAACATGAATAGTGTGCGCAGAGCCATCATCATCTGCCGCACATCCGAATAATATCTGCGTATTTCCTACCCTTATTATTATGAAAAAATTCTTCGCACTTCTCGCACTGGCGGGTGTTGCCCACGGTGTTGCAGCCGCGGGTCTGGTTGGTGATCCGAAGGCAGCCGAAAACAAGATTGCCATGTGTATCGGATGCCACGGCATTCCCGGCTACCGGACTGCTTTTCCCGATGTATATCAAGTCCCGATGATTGGCGGCCAATCGCAGAAATACCTTGAAAATGCGCTGACCCAATATCGAAAAGGCGAACGCAAGCACCCGTCGATGCGCGGTGTTGCAGGCAGCTTGTCGGATCAGGATATCGCCGATCTGGCCGCGTACTATGCACAGCAGAAATAACCGGAGCCCACTATGAAAACCACTCTTTCTTTGGCGCTGGTGTTCGCTTCGGCACTGACTTGTTCCAGCGTTTTCGCGGCCGACGATATCGCTGCCGGCAAGGCCCTGACTGCAAAATATTCTTGCGCCGCCTGTCATGGTGCGAATTTCAATTCGCCGATCGATCCGAGCTACCCCAAATTGGCCGGACAGCAGAAGAGCTATCTGGAGTACGCGCTGGTAGGCTACAAGCGCGGCAGCGAAAGCCCCAACGGCCGCGGCAACGCGATCATGGGCGGGCAAGTCAAACCTTTGTCGCGTCAGGACATCAAAAATATCGCAGCGTATCTGCACAGCCTGCCAGGCTCGCTGGTGTTGCGCAAATAGATGCAATTGAGTGCAATCGCGCGCGCGACACAAAAAACCACGGATGCCGTGGTTTTTTTACGCCCTCAAATAGTGTTGGTCGGTGCTGGTTGGCGCCGGCTGGCGCTCGTTAGCGGTTACGACGGATGCAGTCCAGATAGGCGGCGGCATCCGGCGGCAAGCCGCTGCGTTGCGCGCTCCAGATCATCTCGCCGAGACATTCCATCAACTGATGATGCGCCGCATGTTCGTCGCCCAGGCGCTGCGCCAATGCCTGAAAGGCGGCGCGGATGCCCGGCGGTTGGTCGATCGACAGCTGTTCGGCGATCGACAGATGCATCGACAAATGCAGGAAGGGATTGCTCTGGCCGTTTTCGACTGAATAGTCGGCCGCCAGCGCCGCCTCCGGATCGGCCAGCGCGCTGGCATATTCGGGATGCTGCACGATCCAGTCGGCCGCAATAGCTTCCAGCGGAGTCAGGATTTCATTGGCACGCCGCTTGCGCGCGGTTTCGCAAAAAAAGCGTCGTACGTCTTGCTGGCTGGGATTGAACATCGGGTCGGTTGAAAAAGGGAATGCCGCATTGTAAATCTTTCGTCGCCCGGCCGGACAAACGTTGTCTGACCGAAGTTGGGGTAAAAAACTATCGCCAAACAGTGCCGACGCGATGCGAAGTTTTCACTGAAAAATTTGATGACGTCATGGATATATTTGTTTTAGTCAAATATCTAACATATATTAGTTGTAGCCTTTTGGAGGACAAGACATGGGAAACACCACAATATTGGAAGGTCTCGTTATAGCGACGACTGAAAAGGGGCGCGTATGAGCGGCACCTTCAATGATCATTTCGCCTCTGTAGCGCAACATTATGCGAACAGCCGCCCAAGCTATCCGCCGGCGCTCTTCGACTGGCTGGCCAGTCAGTGTGCGGCACACGAGCTGGCCTGGGATTGCGGGGCGGGTAGCGGACAGGCGTCGGTGCAGCTGGGCCGACATTTTCAGCGTGTTCTCGCCACCGACGCCAGCGCAGCGCAGATCGCGCAAGCCGTTGCGCATCCTCGGGTCGAATACCGGGTGGCCCCGGCGGAAAACTGCGGCCTCGCCGATCACTGTGCGGATCTGGTCGTGGTGGCCCAGGCCCTGCACTGGTTCAACCTCGACAGCTTCTACGCAGAAGTCGCCCGGGTGCAGAAGCCAGACGGGCTGATTGCCGCCTGGAGCTACGGCGTGCTGCAAGTCGAAGGCGAAGAGATCGACACCATCGTCCAGCGCTTTTATTACGACGAAGTCGGTTCCTACTGGCCACCGGAACGGCGTCACGTCGAGAATGGCTACCGGGAACTGGCCTTCCCGTTTCGCCCCATAGCCGCCCCGGCTCCCGCATTTGCCATGGGTGTTTGCTGGAGTCTGGAGCAGCTGCTGGGCTATCTGCGCAGTTGGTCAGCCACGGCCAGGTTCATCAAGACGCACGGGTTCGATCCGGTCAGCGCACTTGAACCGCGTCTTCGCGCGCACTGGGGAGGTGAAGACCGCTTGCGCAGCGTCCAATGGCCTCTGTCCATATTGATCGGCAGCAGCAATATCGGCCCCCGATAGCTTTAAAAATGGCGGCCATAATCAGCGTTGCTCTGGATGTACTATCTAGAATATCGAGCGCTTATTTTTTGAATGGAATTGCATGCTAAACAATCTGACCCAGGATACGTTGTTTAATAACGCCCGTACCCAAAATGTCTGGACCGATCGGCCAGTGACCGACGCACAGTTGCGCCATATTTACGATCTGATGAAATGGGGCCCGACTTCGGCCAACTGCTCTCCTGCGCGCATCGTGTTTGTCAAAACAGCGGCAGCCAAGGAAAAACTCTTGCCCTGCATGGGGGCGGGCAATCAGGAAAAAACCGGAACCGCTCCGGTGACCGCCATCATTGGCATGGACATGGAATTTTATGAGAAATTGCCTGCGTTGTTCCCGCATGCAGACGCCAAATCCTGGTTCGTCGGCAACCAGTCGCTGATTGAGGCGACCGCGTTCCGGAATTCTTCGCTGCAGGGTGGCTATTTCATCATGGCGGCGCGCGCCATCGGCCTCGATTGCGGCCCGATGTCCGGCTTTGATGCGGAAAAGATCAATCAGGCATTTTTCGCGGGAACCACGGTCAAGGTCAACTTCGTGTGCAATCTGGGCTATGGCGATGCGGAAAAATTATTCCCGCGCTCTCCACGCTTGCCATTTGCCGATGCGTGCAAAATCGTTTGATGGATTCCAGGATGCAGCCGGCCAGTCTCAAACGGACTGCAGCGGATTTTTTACTACGCCAATTTAAAAATACAGAGGGAGTATGATTAATAACACCACGTTTTCCGCATAATTTTATTGGTTTTATTGAAAATACATACATCTGTATATTTTTGAAGGCGATTTTCTGTCAGCGGCTCGGAGCTTGCCGCGGCGAGCGTCAAAGCCCCGAGTCAAGCTCCTTTAGGCGTGGGCGTTTTCGACTTGTAATCGCACAAATCGGCAATCAGGCAGTTCCAGCATTGCGGATTGCGCGCGGTGCACGTGTAGCGGCCGTGCAGGATCAGCCAGTGATGCGCATCCAGCATGAATTCCTTCGAAATGACTTTCAATAATTTTTGCTCAACCTCATCGACATTCTTGCCGGGCGCTATGCCGGTGCGGTTCGACACCCTGAAAATGTGGGTATCGACCGCCATGGTCGGCTGCCCGAATGCGGTGTTCAGCACCACGTTGGCGGTTTTGCGCCCAACGCCCGGAAGCGCTTGCAATGCTTCCCGCGTGCATGGCACTTTGCCGCCGTGGTCGGCCAGCAGCAGGCGACATGTTTCGATCACATTTTTGGCCTTGGTGCGGTACAGTCCGATGGATTGAATATAGGGAATTAATTCGTCAACGCCGAGTGCGTAAATTGATTGCGCAGTATTGGCCACGGGGAACAATATGCGCGTCGCCTTGTTGACTGAAACGTCGGTCGCTTGCGCTGAAAGCATGACAGCAATCAACAGCTCGAAAGGTGTGCTGTATTCCAGTTCCGTGGTTGGGTGCGGGTTGGCGTTACGAAAGCGGGTAAAAATTTCACGGCGTTTTAGGGTATTCATCAATTTTTTGGTGGTGTCGATCGAGCGCTATCTGCATTTGCTGCTGCAGCCATTTCTTCTTTCTTTTTTTGTGCCCGTGCGATGGCGGCCTGGATGATGGCCTTCTTCCTGGCTTGTTCGACCTTTTCCTGCTCGGTGACGCTCAATTCGGCTTCCACGCTTTTTAGTTTTGTATCTGCCTTGGCCGCGAGCCGGGCGTCGTTTTCTGCTTTTTCACGCCGCAAGCGATTGGTTCGGAAGTCATGGCGCGCACGTGCGGCATCGGCCTGCGCTTGCGACCAGGCGTTCCAGCCGGTGCGGGCGCCGGTGACATTGACCATTGCAATGCAATCGACCGGGCACGGCGCAACGCACAAATCGCAGCCGGTGCACTGCTCCGGCAATACGGTATGCATCTGTTTGGCAGCCCCGACGATCGCATCCACCGGGCAAGCCTGGATGCATAAAGTGCAACCGATGCACAGCGCTTCATCAATTACAGCAACCGGACGCGGCCGTTCCAGGCCGTTGGCCGGATTGAGCGCAATTGCCGGTTTGCCGAGCAATTGCGCCAGCCGGCGGACGCCTTCGGCGCCACCCGGCGGGCATTGGTTAATATCGGCGGTGCCGCTGGCAATCGCTTCTGCATAAGGACGACAGGCGGGATAACCGCATTTAGTGCACTGGGTTTGCGGCAGGATATCTTCGATTAGATCCGCGAGTGATTTGGAGGCTGGCTTCGACACGGCAGGTTTCAATGGCATAAAACGTCATTATCGGACAAACGCCGACAGCTTCAAATAAAAAAGCCGTTTCCTCGTATAAGGAAACGGCTTTTCTGATTTGCTAACCTTTGCTGCCGGTTAGCCGATTGCAGTATTAGCCATGTGTTGTAATGAATTCGGCAATTTTTGGATAAACTATTTCGCGCCAGCGACGACCTGAAAAAATCCCAAAATGACCGCAATCCGGGGCTACGAATTCCAGTCGCATCGACTCCGGAATCCCGCTGCACAATTCTTGCGTTGCCTTGGTCTGGCCGGCGCCGGAGATATCGTCCAGTTCGCCTTCGACCGTGAACAAGGCAACCGTTTTGATGTCTTGCGGACGGACCAGTTTTCCTTCGACTTCCCAGGTGCCTAGCGGCAAACTGAACTCCTGGAAAACGGTTTTGATGGTATCCAGGTAGTACTCGGCCGGCATATCCAGCACAGCATTGTATTCATCGTAGAATTTTCGATGATTCTCAGTCGAGCTGTTGTCGCCCTTTACCAGATCCATATAAAAATCCCAGTGGCTTTGCGCGTGCCGCTCAGGATTCATCGCAACAAATCCGGCATGTTGTAAGAAGCCCGGATAAACCCTGCGGCCAGAGCCCGGATAGTTTTGCGGCACGCTGTAGATCACCGTATTTTCAAACCAGGAAAATTTCTTTTCGGTTGCCAGGTTGTCGACGCTGGTTGGAGATTTCCGGGCATCTATCGGTCCGCCCATCATGGTCATGGTCTTGGGCAATAACGGATCATTTGCGGTTGCCATTAACGCGATGGCGGCAAGCACAGGCACCGTTGGCTGACAGACTGAAATTACATGCAGGTCAGGGCTCAATAGCCGGATGAAGTCCTGCACATAATAAATATAGTCATGCAAATGGAATGGACCGTCGGAGAGCGGCACCATGCGCGCATCGATCCAGTCGGTGATGTAGACATCGTGTGCTTCTGACAGTTTCTGCGCTGTGTCGCGCAGCAAAGTGGAGTGATGCCCCGATAGCGGCGCTACCAACAACACTTTCGGCTGTTTTAATGCAGCGATTTCCTTGTCATTCAGATCTTTTTTGAAATGAATCAGCTGGCAAAAAGATTTTTTTTCTGCGATTTCATCAAGAATATCGACTAGTTTGCCATTGATTAAGACTGGATCAAGTTTGAATTCTGGCTTCTTGTAATCTTTACCGATGCGAAACATCAATTCGTAGCCAGCAGCGAGGCGTTGAGAGAAGGGCGTATGCGCTAACGGCGAAATGGGATTTGATAAAAGTTTGACAGATGTTTCCGCCCATTGTGTAAGTGGACCCAGGAAAGAGCGTCGCATTTCGTGAAGTTCGTAAAGCATAGATCGCCTTGTTAGTTAGTTATCGCCAATATATGAGCCAATTAAAACTGCTCACTACACTCAACTGTTGGTTTGAGTTAAATTTTGGCAAGTGTACCGCGGATTCATGCACGAAGTGCAACCGGCCACTCGATTCACAGCGCAAATGCATCAAATTGTCAATGTTTCTAAGCCAACAACTTCGCCCAGGTAGCGATCAGGAACTGCTGCGTAGAATCGTTTCTTCGCAATACTGCGCTTGATGGAGGTATCTTGCACCAAAAGATGGATGGTGGTTTTTCGGATGGCATTGAAATTTCTAGAGTCGTGATTGGTCTGACCTCGACTGGCATCTGACGCCAGCCGGATGCTGATGATGTCTGTGCTTCTGGTCCGATTGCGACGCCTGATATTCAAGCCACTTAATAAGTACAGATAAATAGTGGGAGTATAAGAATAAATACTTATGATACCGCTTATAAATATGGCGTAGTTAAAAATACAGTCATGTGTATTTCTGGCGTCAGAATCTTCCGCGCGATGTGCCGCTGGTCATAATCGATATTCTCGAACGTCGGTAAAATAAATAAAAAGGGCGTTATTTTTCATAATAAGCGCATTGCAGGCACATGAAAAATCACAAGCAACACATCGACTTATCGACGCGCATAAGCGGCCCATCGTCGCCAGGATCATGATGCAATCGGCACCCAGGCAGCTAGCGCAACAGGAATGTGACCTTTTGATCGTCGGCGGCGGCATCAATGGCGCGGGCATTGCACGTGATGCGGCAGGCCGCGGCTTGCGCGTGATTCTGTGCGAGCAGCACGACCTGGCCCAGCATACCTCGTCGGCCAGCACCAAACTGATACACGGCGGCTTGCGCTATCTCGAGTACTTTGAATTCAAGTTGGTGCGCAAGGCATTGCAGGAACGCGAAGTGCTGTTGCGCGCCGCGCCGCACATCATGCGGCCGCTGCGTTTCGTGATGCCGCACGATGCCGGACAGCGGCCGGCCTGGATGATACGTGCCGGATTGTTCCTGTATGACCATCTGGCGCGCCGCGAATTCCTGCCGGCATCGGAAGGCGTGTCGCTGCGCCAGCACGTCGCGGGTGCGCCGCTGAAGGGTAATTACCGCAAGGGTTTTGTGTATTCGGACGGCTGGGTCGACGATGCGCGGTTGGTGGTGCTCAATGCACTGGACGCCAGCGAACGCGGCGTCAACATCCTGACCCGTACCAAATGCGTGGAGGTGCGGCAGGAAGACGGAGACTGGCGCGCCACGCTCGACAGCCAGCAACATGGCCGCATCGCGGTCAGCGCACGCGCCATCGTGAATGCCGCCGGCCCCTGGACTGGGCAATTCGCCAACGCAGCCTTTGGCGTCAAAAATACGCATCGGCTGCGGCTGATCAAAGGCAGCCACATCGTCGTGCCGCGCCTGTTCGATCATCCGTACGCGTATGTTTTCCAGAACCCCGACCAACGCATCATCTTCGCGATTCCGTATCAGGACGAGTTCACCCTGATCGGCACCACCGACCTGGAATATGCCGGCGATCCCGGACAGGTGGCCATTAGCGACGACGAAGTGCGCTACCTGTGCGGGATGGCCAACCGTTATTTCACCAAGCAGATTTCTGCGGCCGATGTGGTCTGGACCTATTCTGGGGTGCGGCCGCTGCTGGACGACGGCGCGCCAAACGCCTCTGCAGTGACGCGTGATTATTTGCTCGAATGCGGCGAAAACAATGCGCCCTTCCTGAATGTATGGGGCGGCAAGATCACCACTTATCGCAAGCTAGCGGAAGAAGCGCTGGCCATGCTGCTGCCGCGTCTGGGCCTCCATGCGCCGGACTGGACCTCTGCTGCACCGTTACCGGGCGGCGACCTGCAGCAAGCCGGCGTGCTGGTTGACACCTATGACTTTGCGCGTTTTTCGGAAGAATTCCATACCCAGTATCCATGGCTGCCGGGCAAACTGGCGCAACGTTATGCGCGCTGTTACGGCAGCCGCGCCAGCCGCATGCTGGGTACCGCAAAAAAATGTTCCGATCTGGGTGAGGAGTTGACGCCAGGCATGTACGAACAGGAGGCGCGCTATCTGTTTGAGGTGGAATGGGCGCGCAGTGCCGAAGACATCCTCTGGCGCAGAACCAAATGTGGCTTGTATTGCCAGCCGCAGCATGTCGCGCGTCTGCAGGAATGGCTGATGACACAGCAGTAGAACAAGCATCTTATCGAGGCTAGGGCAATCAAATTTGAGTAACTGTCGCACATTCATCGTGGTAAAGGCTGGATCCACGAAAAACACGAAAGACGCGAAAAAAGCTGGATGGTGGTTGTGGGTACCGATTAGAGTGTGATCAGATTTCAGTTGCTAACTGAAGACAGCCGCCGACAGGATTTCGTTATGAAGACCTTTTCGTGCTTTTCGTGTCTTTCGTGGGCAGTGGGTAATCTCAGTTGCAGTTTTTGACCGATTGGAATAGCCATGGCGTATTTGCTGGCATTGGATCAGGGCACGTCGAGTTCACGCAGCATCGTGTTCAAGGATAGCGGCGAAATCGTTGCTATAGCGCAGCAGGAATTCAAACAGCACTTTCCCCAGCCGGGCTGGGTCGAACATGACCCGCTTGATCTGTGGCAAAGCCAGCTCCAGACCTGCCGGGCGGTGCTGGCCAAGGCCGGCATCAAAGCCGGTGAGTTGGCCGCACTGGGCATCGCCAACCAGCGCGAAACCACGCTGGTGTGGGAGCGCAGCAGCGGCAAACCGATCTTCAACGCGATCGTCTGGCAAGACCGCCGTACCGAAGCATTGTGCGAAGAGTTGCGCAGCAAAGGACTGGCCGACAGCATCCGCCGCAAGACCGGCCTGGTGCTGGACCCGTATTTTTCGGCCACCAAGCTGCAATGGATACTCGACCATGTCAGCGGCGCACGCGAGCGAGCCCGGCGCGGCGAGCTGGCATTCGGCACCGTCGATGCATGGCTGGTCTGGAACCTGACTGGCGGGCGCCTGCACGTCACCGATGTGACCAACGCCTCGCGCACCATGCTGTGGAATATCCACGAGGGCTGCTGGGATCAGGAATTGCTGCGATGGCTGGATATCCCTCCTGAGGTGCTGCCGCAAGTGCATCCATCGAGCCACCTGTTTGGCGCCACCGATCCGCAGTGGCTGGGCCAGTCGGTGACTATCGGCGGCATTGCCGGCGACCAGCAAGCGGCGCTATTCGGACAAGCCTGCTTCAAACCCGGCATGGCCAAGAATACCTACGGCACCGGTTGCTTCATGCTGCTCAACACCGGCGACGCTTGCGCCGACTCGCATAATGGACTGATCAGCACCGCCGCCTGCCAGATTGGCGCCAACAAGCAATATGCGCTGGAAGGCAGCGTCTTCATTGGCGGTGCAGTGGTGCAATGGCTGCGCGACGGCCTCAAGGCAATCCAGGATTCGGCCGACATCGAAGCGCTTGCTGCCTCGGTGCCGGATTCCGATGACGTGGTCTTTGTTCCCGCCTTTACCGGCCTGGGCGCGCCGTACTGGATACCGTCCGCCAAGGGCGCAATCCTGGGCCTCAGCCGCGGCACCACGGTCGCCCATATCGCGCGCGCGGCGCTGGAGTCGATCGCGTTCCAGAGCGCCGCGCTGCTGCAGGCCATGATGCGCGATGCAGCGTCGCCGATCACCGAATTGCGGGTCGATGGCGGCGCTTGCGCCAATGCGTTATTGCTGCAATTTCAGGCTGACCTGCTCGGCATCCCGGTGATCCGGCCGCAAGTCACCGAAACCACCGCGCTCGGTGCCGCTTACCTGGCCGGCCTGGCGATCGGCGTGTACCACAATACTGAAGTGTTGGAATCGTACTGGCGCGTTGACCGTGCATTCGAACCGGCAATCAGCCGCGATCAGGCGCAGGCGCTGATGCAAAGATGGGAGACGGCGATCGGCATCGTAGGGGCGGGTTCCAGACCCGCTCCTGGTTGATCCGCCAAGGGCAAGTTTGGAACCTGCTCCTACGAATAATAAATTTTATATTCGCTACATTTAAAGCATGATTTGCTATCACTGTCAGTGAAATTGTATTTTTTATTGAAAAATTGCACCATCCTTGAGTGTTGCTTCAGCTAATTTAAAGGAAATTTCGAAATGGCCCTGACCCGCGCCACCAAAATAGTTGCCACCATCGGCCCCGCTTCAAACGATCTGAACACCCTGATCCGGATGATTGCGGCTGGGGTGAATGTGGTGCGCCTGAATTTTTCACATGGCACGGCGCAGGATCAGATTGATCGTGCCGGCCTGATACGCCAGGCGGCGGCCGCCTGCGGGCGCGAAGTTGCCATCATGGCCGATCTGCAAGGACCCAAAATCCGGGTCGGCAAGTTCGAGAACGGCCAGATTGAACTGATGGATGGCGCTCTATTCATCCTTGATGCCGCCTGCGAACTGGGTAATCAGGAGCGGGTCGGCCTCGACTATAAAGAATTGCCGCGCGACCTGAAGCCGGCGGATGTGCTGTTGCTGAACGATGGTTTGATCGTGCTGGTGGTGGACAAGGTGATTGGCAGCGCGATCCACACCACGGTGAGAATCGGCGGCGTGCTATCGAACAACAAGGGCATTAACCGTCAGGGCGGTGGCCTGTCCGCGCCCGCGCTAACGATCAAGGATATGGAAGACATCAAGACTGCGATGCGTTTCCAGGCGGATTATGTCGCGGTGTCGTTCCCGAAAAATGCCACCGACATGGAAATGGCGCGACAACTGGCGAACAGCGCCGGCGAAGCGTATGCGCACAAGCCGCTGATGATTGCCAAGATCGAGCGCGCCGAGGCGATCCCGGTATTGCAGGAAATCATCGATGCTTCCGATGGCATCATGGTCGCCCGTGGCGATCTGGCGGTGGAAGTCGGCAATGCGACAGTGCCAGGGCTGCAAAAGCGCATGATAAAAATGGCGCGTGCATCCAACAAGCTGACCATCACCGCTACCCAAATGATGGAATCGATGGTCGTCAATGCGATCCCGACGCGGGCCGAAGTGTCGGACGTCGCCAATGCGGTGCTCGATGGCACCGATGCGGTGATGACTTCGGCAGAAACTGCAGTGGGCAAATATCCGATTGAAACAGTCACCGCAATGGCCGCCATTTGCGTTGAAGCGGAAAAATCGGATGTCTGTAAGCTCGATGCCGATTTCCTCAATCTGACCTTCACCCGCATCGATCAATCGATTGCGTACGGCGCTTTGTTTACTGCATACCATCTGCGGGTCAAGGCAATTGCGGCCTTGACTGAATCCGGCTCGACCGCGCTCTGGATGAGCCGCAACAACATCGACATCCCGATTTTTGCCATTACCTCCAGTGTTGCAACGCAACGCAAGGTGGCCTTGTACCGCAATGTGCGCACACTGGGGATCGGGCCATCGAATGATTGCGAAGAGGTGTTGAAGGCGACTGAAACATTGCTGCTGGCGAAAGGGATCGTGCAAAACGGCGACCTGATCGTTGTCACTTGGGGCGACCCGATGGGGCAAGCCGGCGGCACCAACGCATTGAAGATCATGCGGGTCGGCGAACCCTGACCTTGCTCATGTTGTTACATTGGTTACATTTTTTCGGGTCATGGCGCGGCTTCTGCCATTAGAATAAGGACAGGCTTTTCGCCTCTTTTACCAACTACAAGGAAAAAAATGAATCAGGCAACCAAATCCATCGCTACCGCATTCGCCGCCATCATTCTGCTGGCCGGCTTGTCGGCCTGCCAAAAGCCAGAAGGTCCGGCCGAACGCGCCGGCAAGAGCATTGATGAGACGACCCAGAAAGCAGGCCAGGAAATCGAAAAAGCAGGGGAGAAAATCCAGGACTCGGCGAACGATGTGAAGAAATAGCAATCGCGCGCCCTGTTGCTTGAGAGGTTCGGCAGTTATTATGCTGACCCAATGAATGAAAGCGCCGTGACCGCCTGCTGCTAGATCTGATGAAGGGGTTTTGGGTCAGGCGTAAAGGCGCTTCGGTGAAGTTCTCAGTTGGCGGTATGTAATTGCATCGTGGCGGCTTCGAATTTGCCTTCGCACAGCAGCGGGATGACATCGATGCTTCTGGCGATGGCTTCATCGATAAGCATTTGCTCCTCTTTGCGCGGGCGGTGCAGCACGAAATCGACTACATCCTGCTGCAAATTCAGCGCGCGCGGATGGCCGATGCCGATCCGCAAGCGCCAGTAATCCTGGCTGCCGAGCGCGGCGCTGATATCCTTCAAACCGTTATGGCCGCCGGACGAGCCGCCTTTCTTGATTTTGGCCAGGCCCGGGGCAATGTCGAGCTCGTCATGCACCACCAGCACTTCATCCGGCGAGATTTTGTAGAACCGCGCCAAGCCGCCGACTGACTGGCCGGAACGGTTCATGAAGGTTTGCGGTTCCAGTAGCCACACTTCCTGCCCGGCGATGCTGGTTTTCGCCACTAGTGCGTTAAAGCGCGATTCGCGTTGCAATCGGCAGTGCGCCACCGAATTGGCCAGATTGTCGAGCAGCCAAAAGCCGGCATTGTGGCGCGTTTGTTCGTATTCTGGCCCAGGATTGCCGAGGCCGACGATGAGGCGGATGGACATGGTGTGGTTTTAGAGCAAAACAGCGATTATCCCGGAGGAAGGGGGGTGCGTCCAATCGGTTGTGCCGGCAGCGGCTGGATCAGGTCAGATAGGCATGAAAATAAAAGACGAGTATTTTTAAATATGCTTTATATAATTGCGGTAAATTGCATGTTTTTTGCCATACTCCAAATAATAACAATTTTTAGCTACAGTTCAGCCTGCCAGATAACGACTGTTTGCTTTCCTTTGTATGCGCTCCAGCACACGGGCGAGAGGGAATGGTGAATAGTCACAATTTTTAAGGCAATAAAAAACCCGCCACGAATGGCGGGTTCCTGTATTCGGCTGTAGCAGCCGAATAGCGCAACAGCTTAAAACTCAGGCTGCTGGTTTTTCTTCGGGTGCGGCAACTACTTCTGCCTCTGTGCTGGCGACCGTGCCGGCAGGAATGGTGCCGGTTGCGACGGTTTGATCATCGCCATGCACGATAGCGCTCACGCCTTCTGGCAACACGATGCTAGACAAGTGAATTGATTCACCGGCTTCCAGCAATGCCAGGTCGACAGTGATCGACTCAGGCAGGTTGGCTGGCAGGCAGGCAATTTCCAATTCTGTCATGACGTGGCTGATGATGCCGGCAGATAGTTTGACGACCGGGGCGATGTCTGCATTGATGAAATGCAGCGGCACCTTGACGTGGATCTTCTGGTTCGCATCAACGCGCTGGAAATCGACATGCAACACGAGTTGTTTGAAGGCATGCACCTGGAAATCGCGCAGCAAGACTTTTTCAACTTTGCCGTCGATTTCGAGATCCAGGATCGAAGCGTGAAACGCTTCTTTTTTCAATGCGTGGTACAGAGCATTGTGATCCAGCGTAAGACTGATTGCCGGCTCGGTGCCGCCGTAGACGATACCAGGTGTTTGGCCGGTAATACGCAGGCGGCGGCTCGCTCCGGTCCCCTGCAGAGTGCGTTTGAATGCGATAACTTTCATTTTGAAGCTCCAGAGTATGCAAGGCAATGCCTTGCGGTATAAATCCCCCGCGACCAGGGGATTCCAAGTGCGGGCATAGCGTTTGCCATGCCCTTATGCAGTGTTCAACCCGAGTTTGGACCGGGTTGAACTTGATGTGTAGTTTTGCTTATTCCACGAACAGCGACATCACCGAATCACCCTTGGTGATGCGGCGGAAGGTTTCCGCCAGCAGAGCAGCGCACGACAGTTGGCGGATTTTGCTGCAGGCTTTCGCCGCGTCCGACAGAGGAATGGTGTTGGTTACGACCACTTCATCTATCGACGAATTTACTATGCGCTCGATGGCCGGGCCGGACAAAACAGCATGAGTACAGTAAGCCAGCACTTTTTTGGCGCCGCGCTCTTTCAGCGCTTCGGCCGCCTTGGTCAGGGTTCCTGCGGTATCGACCATGTCATCCATGATCACGCAGTTGCGGCCTTCAACTTCGCCGATGATATTCATCACCTCGGACACGTTGGCTTTCGGGCGGCGCTTGTCGATGATGGCAAGATCGCAGTTGAGCCGTTTAGCCAGCGCGCGGGCGCGCACTACACCGCCGATGTCAGGGGAAACCACGAGCAGGTCGTCGTAATTTTTCTTCACCAAGTCGCCCAGCAAAACCGTGGAAGCGTAGATGTTATCGACCGGGATGTTGAAAAATCCCTGGATCTGGTCCGCATGCAAGTCCATGATCAGGACGCGTTCGACGCCGGCTTGCTCCAGCATATTGGCGACCACCTTGGCCGAGATCGCGACCCGCGCCGAGCGTGGGCGACGATCCTGACGGGCATAGCCAAAATACGGAATGGCGGCAGTAATGCGGCCGGCCGATGCGCGTTTCAGAGCATCGACCATCAGGATCAGTTCCATCAGATTGTCGTTGGTCGGCGCGCAGGTCGATTGCAGCACGAAGACGTCCTTGCCGCGCACGTTTTCGTTGATTTCGACCATTATTTCACCGTCCGAAAACTTGGAAACGCTAGCCTTCCCAAGGGGCAGACCGAGCTGTTTGCATACTTCAATAGCGAGATCCGGCGTGGCGTTGCCGGCAAATATCATCAAGTTTTCGAGTGCCATAGAATAATGCCTAATTGCAGTCGTTAAAAGGATTAAAAGCCACCGACGCAGGACTGGATTAGTCTTACGTCGGCAGCTTTTATACTATATGTGTTTTTGCTTTATGTGACTTACTGGCAGGGAAGGAAGGACTCGAACCTTCGAATGCTGGAATCAAAATCCAGTGCCTTAACCAACTTGGCGACTCCCCTACACGATCGATTGCCTGCCGTCTTGTATGTGAAAAATTTACCATCATATTCAACGTCAAACTAATTCCTTACTGCGCTTTGAGCAAACCCACCAGTGGATGTTGCGCGATTGACTTAACTTTCCATGCTCTCCAGTGCGGCGGTACCATTTTCAGTACTTCGCTGGCCTGATATTCTTGTTCTACTGAACAGAACACGCATGAACCTGAGCCGGTCATTCTAGCATCTCCGAATTTTTTTAGCCACTCTATGGCGTTAAAAACTTCAGGAAACAACTCGGTGGCTACCGCTTGCAGATCGTTTTTTCCAAAGTTTTTTGGCGCCTTTGAAAAGTTCGATATTCTGACTAGATTTGTATCCCTTGTCAAATTCTTTGCATTAAATATTGCCGCGGTGGGAATGGATACGCCGGGTTCGATGACAACATACCAGCAAACGGGGGTGTCGACTGGACTCAAAACTTCGCCCACGCCTTCTGCAAAGGCGTTTTGTCCGAACAGGAAAAAAGGCACGTCGGCGCCGAGTTGCAAACCGAGCGTCATCAGTTCGGTCCGGCTGAAACCGGTTTGCCAAAGATGGTTCAGCGCCATCAGGGTGGTGGCGGCGTCCGACGAGCCACCACCCAGGCCACCGCCCATTGGCAAGCGTTTTTCCAGCGCGATGTCGGCGCCCGCCAGCGGCTTGCCCAGTTTTTCGCTGCCGGCAGCTTGCAGCAGGCGGGCTGCGCGCACGGTCAGATCGGAATCGTGCGGCACGCCGGGCAAGGCATTGCTGCGCTCGATGCGGCTGTCGTCGCGCAGTGCAAAGTGCAGCGTGTCGCCAAAGTCGAGCAATTGGAATACCGTTTGCAGCAAATGGTAGCCGTCCGGGCGGCGGCCGGTAACGTGCAAAAACAGGTTCAGCTTGGCCGGGGCCGGACAGTTGTTCAGTGTGCGCGTCGTCGCTACTGTCATCACGGTAGCGGCTGCCAGCTATCGATGACGATGCGAATCGCGATCTCGCCGGCTTGGGCAGTGTGGCGCGCAAGATCGATGCGTTTTGGGTAGTCGGGTCCGCTGTCGCTTTCTTGCCAGGCCGGATAGTGGATCTGCCAGTCGTCGGGCGTGCGGATGGTGCCATCATTACCTGCAGCAGCGATGCGCCGGCCGTGCGTATCGAGCGTATAGCCTTGCAGCCAGTTGCGCAGGTTGGCCACCGGCAGCGGCCAGCCGAGGGCGTCGGCGGCCAGCGCATCGGCGTCGGCGGCGCTGCGTGGAGCTTGGCCGGGCTGGATCAGGGTGGCGCCCTGCGGTGTCAATTCGATGGTGGCGAGAGTTTGCCCGAGCGGCGAGCTCAACGTGACGAGGGTGCGGGTGGCAGTTTGCGACCACGCGAAACTGCCATGCAGCGCTTCCTCCTGGCCATTGCGCTGATAGCGCACCGAGAGCCGGCCGCCGAGCTCGATGGCGGCGTGATAGTTCTGTGCGGTGACGGTGCCGATGGTGTCGACTGCGCTGTCCGGCAGACTGGGCGGGCTGGCGCAGCCGGCCAGTAGCAGCGCCAGCCCGCAGGCCAACGCATAGTGCCGCGCCGGGCTTCCAAGTTTATTCAGCATGATTGTATGGTGTTGGAGTATGGCAATAAACAGAGCTTTTTCCGCATTACTTTAGGCTGGCTTGAAAAATACGGTATGTAGTATATTGTTTCCATGAGGCGGCTTTAGAGCTGCACCTTGAGTCTGGTCAGCGTGCTTTTCAGTGTTGCGTTAGCTGGTTCCTTGACAAGTGCGGCGCGCCACAGTTGTTGCGCTTCGTCTTTTTTGCCGCTCACCCACAGCACTTCGCCCAGATGGGTGCCGATTTCAACGTCCGGCCGCAGCGCGTAGGCGCGGCGCAACAGGGCCTCGGCTTGCTTGAAATTGCCTAGCCGGAATTCGACCCAGCCCATGCTGTCCATGATGAACGGATCTTCCGGCGCCAGTTCCAGTGCCCGGGCGATCAGCGTACGGGCTTCTGGCAAGCGCAGGTTGCGTTCCGCCAGCGAGTAGCCGAGCGCATTGTAGGCGTGCTGTTTCTGGGGTTCGAGCTTGATGATGCGGCGTAGCGTAGTCTCCATTTGCTTGTACTGCTGCAGTTTTTCTGCGGCCATTGCGGCGTCGTACAGTAGTTCGGTATTGTCCGGGAAGCGCTTGCGGCCGGCCTCCAGAACCGAGAATGCATTGCGGTTCTGGCCTGCTTCGCGCAGGATCAGTGCTTGCGCCAGGATGATCTGCGCTTGCTGCTGGGCGTTTTCGCTGGCGTAATCCTTCAGCAGACTTTGCGCAGCCGGCAGGTCGCCTTGTTTGGCGATCAGTTGCGCCCGTTTCAGCAATGCGCTGAAGTAGGCCGGGCTCTGCAGTTCGCCCGGCGCGATTTTTTCCAGCCAGCGCAGCGCGCCCGCGCTGTCATTGCGATCTTCGGCAATCTGGGCCAGGATCATCAGCGCCTGGGTCGGATCGCGCTGCTCGCGCGGCATGTTTTCCAGCGCTGCAATATAAGTACTGAGGTATTTTTCGGCACTGCCCAGATCGTGGGCCTGCACCCCCAGAATACCCAGCGCGTAAATTGCTCCCAGATCGTGCGGTTGTGCCTTGAGCAGGGTTTCAAACTGCCCGCCCGCCAGTTCGAACTGCTTTTGTTCGACCAGGATGCGTGCATACGCCATGCGGACTTCGCGCGCTTGCGGATGACTGTCCAGGAACTGGGTAAGCACTGCAACCGAAGCGTTCTGGTCCGCGCTCATCTGGGCCAGCGTCAGCGCCGCCAATTCAGAGTCCGGTTCGGCCTTGAGTGCGCGGCTGGCTTCCGCGAAGGCGCGTTCCCGGTCGCCCTTGGCAAGTGCGCCTTGCGCCAGTGCCAGCGGCGTCTGCGGCAAGCTGGGGTAAGGCGCCAGCAATTGCTCCAGCATGTCGAAGGCGCTTGCCTTGTTTTTGGCGCGCAGCAGCAGACGCTGAATCTGGACGATCAGTTCGCCGCGCTCTTGCGGGCTGGCTGCCTTGAGCCGCTCTGTCAGCAGGGGCTGGGCTTGCGCCAGTTGGTCGGACAGGATTACCAACCCGAGGTAATACTGGGTCGCTTCTTCCGAGTGCGGCGCCAGTTCGCGCCACAGCCGGATCGCCGACAGGGCTTCGGCCGGTTGGCTCACGCTCATCGCAAATTCCGCCGCGCGCCGGGCGATGCGTGGGTCGCGCGTTTCCTGGGCTACGGCCAGGGTGGTAATGTAGGCAGCTTGCCACTGGCCACGTTGAAAGGCGATTTCGGCCGCTATCAGTTTGAACAGAATTTCATTCGTCAGCACGGTCGCCGGTAGCGCGTCTTTAGTGTCCGTCCGGTCTGACTCGGCACTGGATTCGCCCATGTCTGGCTGCTCAAGCGGCACGCTGTCAGCGGCCGGCTCGGTAGCAGCTTCAACTTCAGCTGCAGCTTGCTCCGGCAGGGTGGTGGATTCAGGCTGCAAAGCCGCGCATGCGGATAGCATGAGCGCAAGACTTGCAATGACGATGGTGTTTTTCAAGTGATTAATCCTGGCAAGGGGTACTGGAGTGCGAGCGACGATTTTACGCTCAACCGCTCCCCGGTGGGTTGAGCATTGTCTGCGTAACTTGTGTATTGTGCGTGCTTATTCGGATTGAGACCATCATGCCAGAACTGCCTGAAGTTGAAGTTACCCGCCGCGGTGTTGCCCCTTATCTGGAGGGACACATCGTAACCGGCGTGGTATTGCGCCGCGCCGGCTTGCGCTGGCCTTTCCCCGACGATCTGCCCGCGCTGTTATGCGGGCGCACCATCGGCCTGACCGGGCGACGCGGCAAATACCTGCTGATCGGTTTCGTGCATGGCACGCTGATCATCCACTTGGGCATGTCCGGCCATTTGCGCATCCTGCCCTTGGGAAGTACTCCGCAAAAACACGATCATTTCGATTTGCAAGTCGGCAGCCAGTTGTTGCGCCTGACCGATCCGCGTCGCTTTGGCGCGGTATTGTGGCACCCGGCTCAGGACGGCGAGGTCGAGCAGCATCTGTTGTTGCGCGGCTTGGGGGTGGAACCCTTCGGCTCCGATTTTTCAGGCCAGCTGCTGTACCGGCAGACCCGCCTGCGGCGCGCGGCGATCAAGCAAGTGTTGCTGGCCGGCGACATCGTGGTGGGCGTCGGCAATATCTACGCTTGCGAAAGTCTGTTTCGCGCCGGCATCAATCCGAAAACGCCGGCCAACCGCATTGGCCCGGCCCGCTTTGAAAAACTGGCGCAAGCGATCCGCGACATACTGGCCGCCGCAATTACCCAGGGCGGCAGCACTTTGCGCGATTTCATCGGCGCCGACGGGCAAAGCGGATATTTTCAGCAGTCGTATTGCGTTTATGATCGTCGCGGTGTGGCTTGCAGGGTTTGCGGCGGGGCGATCCGGCAGATCAAGCAGGGACAGCGTTCGACGTTTTACTGTGTAAATTGTCAAAAGTAAGCGAGAGTGCTAGATTGAGCGCAATCAAATAGATTTATTTGGAGCAACATGAGCAATCTGGTCAGAAAATTCGAAGCTTACAGTGAGTGGCGCGCCGGCGTGACGGTGGCGCTGGGACGCTATCGCACATGGACCGGGCAGTCGCAATTGTCGGATACCGCAAGCGAACAGCGCATCGTCCGGTTGCTGGGAAAACTGGCCGACGACAAGCTGTCGATCGCTTTCGTGGCCGAATTCTCGCGTGGCAAGTCGGAGCTGATCAATGCGATTTTCTTTGCCGATTACGGCCAGCGCATCCTGCCATCTTCGGCTGGCCGCACCACCATGTGCCCGACCGAACTGCTGTACGACGAAACTTTTCCGCCGTCGATCCGCCTGTTGCCGATCGAAACCCGGGCCGAAATCCTTTCCACCAGTGATTTCAAGGCGCAAAGCAAGGTCTGGACCGTGCTGCCGCTGGATATTTCATCCTCCGACGGCATGCTGGAGGCATTCAAGCAGGTCAGCCTGACCAAGCGCGTGCCAGTCGAGGAAGCGATCAGGTATGGCTTGTTCGACGCCGACAATCCGGATGACGGCCTGACGGTCGATGCCCAAGGGCAGGTCGAAATTTCCCGCTGGCGGCACGCGATCGTGAATTTTCCGCATCCGCTGCTGAAACAGGGCTTGATCATCATCGATACGCCGGGCCTGAATGCGATCGGCACCGAGCCTGAACTGACGCTGAACCTGATTCCGAACGCCCACGCAGTGCTGTTCGTGCTGGCCGCCGATACCGGCGTTACCAAGAGCGACATCGAGGTCTGGCGCAACCATATCGGTTCCGGCCCCGGGCGCATGGTGGTGCTCAACAAGATCGACAGCATGTGGGATGAACTGCGCAGCCCGGAAGAGGTGGAGCGGCAAATCGAGCGGCAGATTGAGAGCGTTACGCACATGCTGGCATTGCCGGATAAGCAGGTCTTTCCGGTGTCGGCGCAAAAAGGGCTGGTTGGCAAGATCAACCGCGACCCGCAATTGCTGGCCAGGAGCCGTTTGCCGGCGCTGGAGGATGCGTTGGCGAATGCGCTGATTCCGGCTAAAAAAGAAATCATCCGAGCCCAGTTGACGGCTGACATCGAGTCGATGACTGCGGAGCACCTGACGGTGTTGTCGACGCGTGCGCGCAATGTCACGGAGCAACTGATGGAACTAAAAAACTTGCGCGGCAAGAATCGCAGAGTTATCGAACACATGATGCAGCGCATCGACGTCGAGAAAAAGGAATTCGATGAAAGCTTGCTGAAGTTGCAGGGCACGCGTGCGGTTTTTACGCGCTTGTCGATGGAGGTGTTCACTAACCTCGGCATGGAAATCATCAAGGAAGACATCCTGAGCGCGCGCGATGCGATGCAACAAAGTAATTTTTCTATCGGCTTGCGCCAGGCGGTGCGGGTGTTTTTTGACCGAGCCAAACACCATCTGGCCCTATCCGGGCAAAAGACCGAAGAAATTACCGAAATGATGACGGTCATGTATCGCAAATTTTCGACCGAACACGGCCTGGCGGTATCGATGCCGATGCCGTTTTCGCTGCAAAAATATTGTGATGAAATCGCGCTGATCGAGACCGTGTATCAAAAGCAGTTCGGCGCCGCCACCATCATGACCACGCCACAGGTAGTGCTGATGCAGAAATTTTTCGACTCGATCGTATCGCGCGTCAAGCACAGCTTTTTGCAGGCCAACCGCGACGTTGAAGCCTGGCTGAAAGTCATCATGGCACCGCTCGAAGCCCAGATCCGCGAGCACAAGAGCCAGTTGAAGCGGCGCCTGCAATCGATGCAGCGCATTCATCTGGCGACCGATAGCCTGGAAGAAAAAATCCAGGCCATCGAGGCAATTCAGATTGATTTGCAGGTACATAAGGACACCATGCTGCAATTGCAACACGCACTGATGGCAGCCTTGGCAACTGGCACCACACCACTGCTGCAGGCTGCATAATTGTACAAATACGCGAAAGCCGACGCCGGCGCCGGCGCCAATGCTGATACTGATGTGCAGCGGATCGATGATTTCATCGATCCGAGCTTTTCCGCCTGCGTCATCGCATGGCAAAAAGAACACGGCCGCCATCTGCTGCCGTGGCAAAACACGCGCGACGCCTACCGCATCTGGCTCTCGGAAATCATGTTGCAGCAGACCCAGGTTGCTGCAGTGATTCCCTATTACAGCCGTTTCCTGGTACGTTTTCCCGACCTGTTTTCACTCGCTGCAGCACCTGCTGAAGCCGTGATGTCGCACTGGAGCGGCCTCGGCTACTATTCGCGCGCGCGCAATTTGCACCGCTGCGCGCAGCGCGTGGTGGCGGAGTATTGCGGGGTTTTTCCGGCCGACCCCGTCTTGCTTGCCGAATTGCCCGGCATCGGCCGCTCTACCGCCGCCGCCATTGCCGCATTTTCGCAAGGTGTGCGGGCCGCTATCCTGGACGCCAACGTCAAGCGCGTGCTGATGCGCGCGTTCGGGATCGAAGGTTATTCCAGCGCCAAACCGGTGGAAGACGCGCTCTGGCTGCGCGCGCAAGCTTTGCTGCCGGACAGTGGGATCGAGGCTTACACCCAGGGTTTGATGGATTTGGGGGCGACGCTATGCACACGCAGCAAGCCGGCCTGCGGCAGATGCCCTCTCAAGCCACGCTGTGTGGCGTATGCCACCGATCGGGTTGCGTTATTGCCGATGCGCAAACCAAAGCCGGCGGTACCGCATAAACAGACTGCGATGCTGATCATTGCTGACGGAGATCAGGTGCTGTTGCAGTTGCGTCCGGACAATGGAATCTGGGGCGGCCTGCTATCGTTGCCGGAAGTGGATGGGCAAACCGCGCTGAATCCGGAGCAGTTGCCGGACCCGGCACAGTTTGCGCAATCGGTCGCCCGTATCGTCGCGCCGTTCGGCAGCATCGCGTCTTGCCAGCCATTGCCGTCGTTTTCCCACGGCTTTACCCACTTCAAGCTGCAGGTCACGCCGTATCGGGTCAGGCTGACGCGCCGTTTGACGCCGGCAGGGCAGGGCAGTCACGTCTGGTATGCACAGAGCCAACTGGCTGACGCACCGCTGCCGGCACCGGTCAAGAAACTGCTGCTGGCGTTGTTCGGCGCGGCTTTAACGTCGCAAGTCGTGCGTCAACGTATAAGTGGGAACCAATAGAGCGCTGATAACCAAGCTTGTCCAAGCCCCTGGTTTTGACTGATCCTTACTCTCTGGCATAATCGCAATCCGGATTGGTTTCACGATAATCTCTAAGCAACACATGATTTGCGACTGTAGCGCGACCAAAATATTAGTACTGTGCAGACATTGAAATGCCTCTGACCGATATATAAGCTGTTGCTAATTTTGCTTGTCCCCATTTAACAAATATTTAGGTGAGTCAGCACTCTTGCTGGCTCATTTTTCCATTTCGTTTCAAAAAAACCTCTGCAAAGCCAAGTGAGGCGTGGCTTTCAGGTAAATTTGAGGCGAGTCAGCAAGTCAGCAATTGATATGTCCGCACCGTTAATGCGTTTTCGCGTCCATAAAAAGCATTTCTTAGCTAAGAACACAAACCCTTTCTTGTTGGGGAATTTGTGCGCTAGAATGGGAAAAATAGCCGCAAAATTACTAAGCAGTGGGATTTTCTTGCGCAAACATTAAAGTGCGTCTAAAAATTCCACAATCATAGAATTCCCGGCTAAATCTCCCACTCACGCGCATAAAATTCCCTCTATGGCTCAATCTCCAATCGGTTACGCGCATCTTGTCGCTACTTTCGGTCTGCCAGCACGAGAGCTGACGTTGATGTGTTGCATCGATACGCTGGCACGGCAACGGCGCGAAACAGTTCGTGCCGGACAAACCTGTCACATTTTTGAATCGAGTTATTTAAAGGGGAATACGTTAATAGAGCATCTGGAATTTGCCTTGCGCTATGAAGGCCCTAATTTAGAAGTGCTGGCACTTTTATTTGCGCAACGCGGTAAGACCGAGATTGAAGCCTGGCTTGCCGCAACGCCTATTGGTCGTTATGCCCGTCAAGCTGGATTTTTGTATGAGTTCTTGACCGCACGTACTTTGGATGTATCCGACGTCCCGGCAAAAACGCGTTACATACCCTTGCTTAACCCGGAGAAATATTTAACCGGTCCGCATATCCGCAATGCCAAATTCGGACTGATTGTTAATTTATTGGGAGACCCTGCTTTTTGCCCCACTGTCCGTAACACGCCCTACATCATCGAGCAACGGGGAAAAAACCTCAAAGCGCTGACCGCACAAACACTTGCTCGGTTTAACAAGCCTCTACTAGACCGCGCTGCTGCGTTTCTGTATTTAAAAGAAACACATTCCTCGTTCAGCATCGAACGAGAAAAACCCTCTGCCAATCGCGCTGTCCGTTTTGCGCAGCTACTTGCCGCCGCCAGCGATGGCGGCGCGTTTACCAAGGATGAACTGGTGCGACTGCAGAACGCCGTGATTGACGGCCGTTTTGCCGAGCCCTGGTTCCGCAATCAGCAAAACTGGGTGGGTAGGGAAGTTGGTAGCTATTACAAACGCATTGACTTCATGCCGCCGAGACCGGAAGACGTAGAACCGCTATTAGACGGACTGTTAGCGTTCGCCAATCGGTACCTGCTACCAAGCGCCCAAGAAGTCGATGACGTGGCGATTGCCGCATGTGTCGCTTTTGGATTCGTGTTCATCCACCCTTTCATGGACGGCAATGGCCGCCTGCACCGGTTTCTTATCCACCAGATGCTGTCTCGTCGTCAATTTACACCGCGCGGCATCATTTTGCCGGTTTCCGCGGTCATGCTTGCCAACCTGGATGACTATATCGCCGCACTGGAAAATTTCTCCAAGGTGTTAGGTCCTTTGGTGCACTTCGACCCTAATGTCCCAGAAGCACCGGCGACTGGTAATGACGCACTGTATTACCGCTTTTTCGATGCGACAGTACAAGTCGAATTCTTGTACTCTGCCCTTGAGCGCACCGTAACGCACGACCTTGAAGAGGAAATTCAGTTTCTTCTGCATTATGACGCGGCTTATGCGATGTTAAATGCCGAATTCGATTGGCCGAAAGGCCGGCTTGACTTGTTTATTCGCGTCTTATTAGAGAATAAGGGGTGGCTATCCGCCCGAAAGCGTGCAAGTCATTTTGAATTTTTGTCTGATAGCGAAACGAAAGAATTTGAAGCTATTTTCGAAGAAGCATTTGAGATGGACTCGGGGGCTGCCGCGCAAGAAAATTAAAAAACAACCGGCGGCATTGGTTTGCGTGTGATCTTGTTGACAGAGTGCTGGCAAAGCTCCTGAAAAAGAAACGACTTCTATAAAAAATCCCCTCAAAGTCGCAAGACCAAGAAGGGAGTGACGGCGGTTAGCCAATAAAATTCAACGTGGTAACTGATGGACAAGAAATCGCATAACGGGACACAGGAACTGCGTGCGTATCAAGCAAACAGTCCTGTCGCCTGAGCGGCCGCATCCGCATGTATGCGCTTGCGAGACTCAGTCAGATGCAAATATACGGCTGTAGTTTTAAGTTGGGTATGCCCCAATGCCTGTTGCACATCGACGATATCCGAACCGGAATCGAGCATCATCGACGCATAGGTATGACGCAAATCATGCATGCGCAAGTCGCTCAAATTGGCCTTATTACGAGCGGTTACCCATGACGCATAACAAGATGTGTACGGCTTGCCGGTCTTCGGATTAGGGAACACCCACGGCCCCTGAATCGTTTTTCGACGCGTACACAATACCTCCAGAACGCCAGCCGACAGATGCAGCAAGAAGCCTTTTTTGGCTTTGTCCGCCTCCATCGGCACGGTCAGTGTGCCTCGTGCTTCATCCAGCCACGTCCATGGCATCGCCAACACGTTTTCACGCCGCAAACCAGTGCCGCCCATGACCCGGATGATGTCTGCCAGGCTTTCATTGTCGGACTCTTCCGTCGCCTTGAGCAAGGCCGCCAACTGCTCACGGGCCAGGAACCGGCCCTTCACGGTGCGCACAGTGCAGAACTGCATGGCATGGGTCGGGTTATCCTTGAGCGTATTGCTCTTATCACGGATAGCGACGTTAAAGATGTGGCGCACCAGAATCAGGATGCGCTTCACCGTTCCCTCGGAGAGTTTTTTGTTTGCTTGCGCTTTCCACTTTCCATTAGCCACCGTTTTACCGCGAAGCAACGTATTAAACTCGATGACGTCTTGTCCGCTGACCTCATCTAACCGTTTTTTTGCAAATATCGGCTGGACGTGATTGCGGTAGATGGACATATGCGTATCATACGACCGGCTCTGGTTCTTCACGATAGGCAAGAAAGTGTCGAAGAAAAAATCATCCATTGTCGGGCAAGATGCCCGGCGCGGGCGCGCAGAGGGGCCTTTGGTGAGCTCTACATCGGCTAGACGTGCTTTCGCCATTGCGCGGGCGGCATTGGCCGAGACATCCCCCACTCCGGCCAATTTTTCCTGTCGCTGGATTCCTTGCGCATTGCGGTAGACGATGACGTAAGCCATGCTGCCTTTTTGCGTGATGTTGACCGCAAAACCGGTTTGCTCCTGGTCAAATACCACCACTTTATTTTTTCCTGCTGGCATGACGAGCTCGTTGAGTGCTTTCTCAGTAATGTGCAATTTCATATGAATGTCCTGTACCGCACACTAGCCAAAGCGGCTGACGACCATTTAGGTCATCGGGCTGAACCGTGCGATTACACTCAACTTAGAATGTGTAGCCACGTGCCTCGAATTTTTTTAGCCTTTTTCCGATTTATTTTGCATATTCCATAAAAAAATTTGTAGCTGACCGATCAAGCATCCTTATCACACAATCCATGGCTACAAACAGGAGGCCCTGGAGTTCGCAGCGGCCAGAACCGGACTTCGGCGAGATCAGTCGAGCCTGTCTTTTGCGTCCGTGTACACGCGGTTGCGCTCTCTCTTGCCGATGGCAATAACCGTCACGTACAGCACCTCATCCTCGACCCGATACACCAGTCGGTAACCGACGGTCTTGAGTTTGATTTTGTAGCAATCGACCATGCCCTGCAGGGCCGCGCTAGGCACACGCGGCTGCTCCAGCCGCTCGACCAGTTTTTTCTTGAAAGGCCCCCGGACGCTGCCATCGAGCTTCTGCCATTCAACCCAGGCCTGCTCGTGAAACCGCAGTTTAAAGGTCATTCAGGCTTACCGTAATAAAGGGGCCTGCGGCACGCTCCCGCACCAGTTTGGCATCCTCCAGGTCTTCCATGTGCGAGATCAGCTGCTCATAGTAATCGGCAGACAATAGGTAAGCTTCCGGCCGATTGTGATTTAAAACGGCTACCGGCGTGTTTTCCATCTCTTTCAGGATATTGGCAAAATTGCGTTTGAGTTCCGTCACGCTGACCGTGACATTGGCAAGTACAGTATCCATAACACCCCCAATTAAGCATTAATTTAAGCATCAAATGTAGCACGTTTTTTCTGGGTGGGACACGCTTCGCCTTGGAGCCGGGTTTGATCGGTCAGTTGCGCGAGGCGACGAACGGGAATTTTTCCCTGGGCAATGCGCGTTTCATTGCTGAAATCGAGCAGGCTTTGGACCGGCGCGTGACGCGTGGCAAGGTGGGGAGATCGCCAAAACCGCGTGAAGCCTTGGCCGACGATACAGGGCCATGATTTTTGTGAACCATCGTTAAAAACGTGGTCTGCCCCCTACTTTTTTTTATTGAGGAAACCCCAAAAGAAAAACCCCGGCTCCTTGCGAGAGACGGGGTTCTTGGATTTACTGCACCCTCGTTGAACTGAGAGCTAGGGGACTTGGCCGATTAAACGTGGTCTGTCCCCTATTGTCTCGCCGGTGGGTGGGTGGATTGTTATTCTTGTCTCAGTCATAGTGATAACGACAGGCAATGACGACCAGATCGTCGCCATCGACCCGATAGATCAGGCGGTTAGTATCGTCGATGCGGCGCGACCAAAAGCCGGACAAATTTTCTTTGAGGGGTTCTGGCTTGCCGATACCATCAAATGGTTCTCGCAAGCAATCCTGAATCAGATTATTGATGCGTTTGAGGGTTTTACGGTCTTGGCCTTGCCAGTACTGATAATCCTCCCAGGAGGCGAGAGTCCAGGTGATACGGCTAGGCATCAATCAAACCTTGCTGCGTCAGCTTGCCCTGACGGTACTGCTCGATGGAATGCGCCAGGTGAGCGGCATTGGATGGCGACTTCAGCAAATGGACAGTCTCCATCAAGCTGTTGAAGGTATCGAGCGACATCACAACCGCATCCGACGCATCGCGCCGGGCGATGATCGTGTAATCGGCATCGTCAATGACCTGATCGATGACAGTTTTGAGACTATTGCGAGCTTCGGAGAAATTTATGACGCGCATGATATTTTACCTGTCCTGTTTATTGCACAAGTCTAAGGCATTAACTTCTCTTCTGCAAGGCCGTGACCCTCCATCAATTAAAAATAAAAATAGCGATGCATTGGGGTTTACCCATTTACGCCACTTATCCAAAGAGAACGCCAAAACGAAAAAACCCCGTCTCTCTTGCGAAGGACGGGGTTCAAATTACAACTTAGCATTCAGACATTCGGCGCAATGCGCTTCGCTTATTGACGCCCTACGAATTGCGCCTTACGGCCTTCAGGCCGAAACCCGAGGATATTTCCGATAAGGGAGATTAAGCAATGACAGTTGTAGCGCCGCCAGTAATCGTTGCCAGCGTAGTCACACCGGTCAATTGAATCACTTGGTCATCCGTATTGTTATTAGCGGCAGCACCTGCGTAATAGACGTAAGTGTTAGCGCCATCAACGAAGAAAGCCACTGAACCAACCGCATCAAGTTGGGTATCAGCTTGGATGGCCGCAACTTTCAGAGCGAAAGTATTGTCAGCCACCGAGAAGGTAACCAGACCGCCGACGGTTGTATTCACATTCGCGCCCGCCACCAAGGCAGTAACGTCAGCAGCCAACACGGTTGTGTTGCCACCGAAGGTCAGGATGTCGCCAGCAGTAGCGGTTTTCGCCGTGAAGTCGGTGATGACGTCCAGGGAAGTGCCATAAACGGAACCATTCGCAGCGAAAGCGAAAGTATCGTTACCTGCACCACCAGTCAACGTGTCGCGACCCAAGCCACCAGTGATGATGTCGTTACCTGCACCACCAATGATTGTGTCAAGACCAGCACTACCAGTCAGAACGTCATTACCTGCACCACCTGTGATGGCAACTGCAGCAGTTGTGCTTGTATTGGCAGAGACGTAAGTCACCGCCAACAGTGCTGTTGTATCTTCAGCTGCATTGCCAACCACGCCAGATGCGTCAAATGATGTCACTGCGGTGGCAGTCGTGTTGGTGAGCGTCAGCCCGTTGTTACCAGTAACGACAATCTTGGTAGCGGCAGCTGCATCCAGTGTCAAAGTGTCAATGGTTGCAACGGTGCTGGTAAGTAGGCCAGCATCCACTGTGGAGATGTTGACTGTTTCAACACCAGCAGCTGTAACTGAGCCAAAGGCGACAGTAGCAGCAGTAGAGTTACTCAACGCGATATTGAAAGTATCAGCCGCATTGAATGTTGCGTTAGCAACACCAACCACGTAGCTAGAAGCGCCGGCAGCAGCGCCAGTCAGCGTCAGAGTCCCGCCAGTGGCAATGTTGTTGAACGTCAAAACACTATCTACGCCAACTGTAGTTACTTTCGAAATGCCGTTTAATCCAGCCATATCAAGCGTATGTACTGCAGCAGCATCAACGGAGTCTACAAGGGTCAAACTTTCGAAACCCGTAAATGCAGTATTGAATGCAGCTGTTGCGTCAGCAGCATCGGCTTGCACGTCCGTCATCACGATTGTGTCAATACCATTACCTGCATTAACAGAACCAACAGAACCAACAACAACGCTAGCTGGACCACCGTAAGTCACGGTATCGTTACCGTCACCCATTGTGATTGCTTTTGTGAAGCCAGTTGTCAATTTAACTGCATCTGCACCAGCGCCACCGGTGAAGGTAACACCAGCACCGATTGCTGTACCGAATGAAGCACCAGCAGTGTTAGTAACATTAATCGCCGTTACTGCAGTCAATGTATTAGTAGTCAATGTCAATGCAGCATCACCAGCCACATTAACAGTTGTAGCACCGGCAGCCACCAGAGAGGCGATTGTGGATGCTGCAGTCGTAGAACCCAGATTCAAGGTGGTGATGTCAGTGTCAAGTGTCACAGCACCGGTCGTGGTCAAGCCATTGACGTTCAGGGCTTGCGTTGTAACTGTCGCAGTGGTCAGAGCACCATTGGTAACTTCCAAAGAAGTGCCTTTGCCAGACAAGTTGATAGTTGCCAATGCACCAGAGTTAATGGTTGCAGCAGCGAAGCTACCCAATGTTACTGTAGCAATCGTCCCTGCTGCAGTTAGAGATGCTGCGTTCACGTCGGCGATGGTTACTGCGCCGTTCGCGATACCAGCAACACCGGCAACAACAGTAACAGTAACAGCTGCGACAGCGGTAACAGCGGTTACAGCGGTTACAGCGGTTACACCTTGGGTTACCGTCACACCAGTTATTACAGCTGTACCTGTGTGAGTAAGATCAGGTGCTATAGGCGTATTAGCGGTTGTGCTGGTGAATGTGATTTGGTCAGTATTGGCCAAGGCACCAGTTGTATAGCCAGTCAATGTACCAGTGAAAGTAATTTTTGCAGTATTAACTGGCGTTGCACCTGCGGCAGTATTGGCAAAAGCCGCTGCAATTTCAGCACCCGTTGCGCTGCCTACATCTGTAACGGTCGCAGTCACTCCGCCAAGAATGAAAGTCGCGTTTTGCGCATGAGTTGTGCCAGATGCAAAATCAACGATAGCAGATTCAGTAACCCCAGTAACTCCAGTAACCCCAGTAACCCCAGCAACAGCAGCAGCTGCAGCTGCAGCAACCGTAGCAGCTACAACAACAGCAGCAGTTTGATTCACGGTAACAGCAGTCGTCGCTGCATTACCCGTGACTGTAACGGCACTTTGGGTTGCCGTTGTGTTTGCGCCAACAGCCAATGCTGTGGTGTTGGTTGCTGTTTCAGCAACGGAAACCGTTGTACCGCCCTTAACAGTAATTGCACCAGCTGCAGTGCCACCGACAATTGTGGCTGTCTCAGCGATTGTCACTGCTCCTGCTGCCGCAGTGGTCGCGCCAACAGTAATAGTGCCGACAGTTGCACCAGCCGCTGTTACGTTTACAGTTGAGCCACCATTGACTACAACAGCAGAACCTGCCAACGCAGCGTCGGTCACGGAAATTGCCGTAGTTGCAGCGCCGGTTGCAGTCACTGCACCGGGAGCGGTAACGTTAAGCGCAGTCAGCCCAGTCCACGATGAGACATTGACGTTAGTACCGGAAGTGCCGCTGAGCAAGTTCGCAGTTTCAATACCGGTCACGGTCGCGCCAACCGGCACTGTGATTTCAAGGGCTTGGGTCACATTGAGGGTGTCAGTGCTAGCGCCGCCATTGATGGCATCGCCTGCAGTCCAAGTTTTAGCAGTAGTTTCTGCAGCTGTGAATGTGTCGTTGCCAGCAGTGCCAGTGAATGTGTCCGCACCGATAGTGAGCGTCAAAAGTTGACGCAAATTAACTTATTGATTAAAAATGATTTTATTAAAATTTTTTCCTAAATATCAGCACATTCAAAAAGTATTTCGCTGAATGAGGACGCACAGTGCTATCGCCAAACCGACGTCAATGCTGGGTTTTGAGGGTTCGCTGATACATATCAGCAAATCAGCAAAGTATCCAAAATCAAAGTTTTTACCTTATAACCGCGAGCAATTTGTCAGAAACGCATATAGAATACTGACAAAAGGAGTACGCCATGAGCATTCTCGTCAACACCATCCTGCAGATTGCGCACGCCCAACCCGAGGGCGGTCTCATTTCGCCCAAGGACTTCCTTCACCTGGGAATGCGGGCCGCCATCGACCAGACTCTCGCTCGTCTGGCCAAGCAAGGCAAACTGCTACGCGTCAGCCGTGGAGCTTACTCCGCGCCTGTCACCGGTCGTTTTGGCGAACGCCCACCTGCTCCCGAAAAGGTTGTTGAGCGCTACGCTGAAAAGCATGGCGAGACCGTCGTGCCTCACGGCGCAGCCGCAGCCAATTGGTTCGGTCTTACTACGCAGGTTCCTGTCAAAGAGATATTCCTCACCTCTGGACCAACTCGCACACTGCACCTGGGTGCGCGTAGCATCGAACTCAAGCATGCGCCCCGCTGGCAGTTGGCGCTTGGCAAACGGCCTGCGGGAATGGCAGTGCGCGCCCTGTCGTGGCTGGGCCCGAAACATGCCCAACAAGCCTTGATGCAACTTCAAAAGAAGCTAGCCGGGGAAGAATGGGTGGCCTTGGCGGCCAGTCGTGCAATATTGCCGGCCTGGATGGCCAAAGCAGTGAGCGAGACATTGGCGCATGGCTGAACATTTTTTTGCTCTATCCACACTGGACAAACAGGAAGCCCTGGAGTTTGCAGCGGCCAGAACCGGACGTCCGGCCCACCTGCTGGAAAAGGACATTTGGGTCGTCACTGCCTTGTCGTTCCTGTTCGAATCGCCTTTTGCCTCTGACCTGACGTTTAAAGGAGGTACTTCCCTATCAAAAGCCTACCGCGTCATCGACCGATTTTCCGAAGATATCGACCTCACCTATGACATCCGCCACCTTATTGGTGATCTGATACATGACAGTCATGCCCTTCCGTCGTCCAAGAGCCAGGCGAAGAAGTGGACCGATACCGTCAAAGACCGCCTGCCTGGATGGATTGAAGCTGTTGTGCAGCCGATGCTGGCTGAGGCACTCGCGAAAGCGGGGCTGAAAGCCACGCTGGAAATAGGTGGACATGAACGCGAGAAATTATTTATCCATTACCGCCCGTTAAACCAGGGCAGCGGCTATGTCGCTCCAACAGTGCAATTAGAATTTGGTGCTCGCGCCACTGGCGAACCCCACGTCGCCATGCCTGTGACCTGCGATATGGCCGGCAACGTGCCGGAGGTCACATTTCCGACTGCCACGCCACTGGTGATGAAAATTGAACGCACTTTTTGGGAAAAAGCGACCGCAGCACACGTTTATTGCCTGCAAGGGCGGCTACGGGGCGAACGGTACGCCCGGCATTGGTATGACCTGGCGATGCTGGTAAAACATGGAAGCGCGGATAAGGCATTAGCTGCGATGGAAATTGCCAAAATGGTCGCTGAACATAAGAGCTTGTTTTTCGCAGAAAAAGCAGCTGATGGTGTCGCTATTGACTACAACGCAGCAATTTCGGGTGCCCTGCGGCTGGTTCCTACCGGCACAAGTCTTGACGCATTGGCGGCAGACTACGCTGCGATGGCGAACGATGGCATCCTGCTGGGCCATGCCCTAACTTTTGAAGACATCATCGCTACCTGTACAGCACTGGAAACACAAGCCAACCGGCCTCGACCCAAACAGTGAAAAGCAAAAAAGCCCCACCAAAGTGGGGCATGAAGTAAGACCGGAATCCCCTGGCGATCAGGCGAACAGCCCTGTCGCCTGAGCAGCCGCATTCGCATGAATGCGCTTGCGCGCTTCGGTCAGATGCAAATACACTGCCGTGGTCTTGAGTTGAGTATGCCCCAATGCCTGTTGTACATCGATAATATCCGAGCCGGAATCCAACATCATCGACGCATACGTATGACGCAAATCATGCATGCGCAAGCCACTCAAATTGGCCTTATTACGCGCAGTCACCCATGTGGCGCGGCAAGAGGTATACGGCTTGCAGGTCTTTGGATTAGGAAACACCCACGGCCCCTGAATCGTTTTTCGGCGCGTACACAAAACATTCAGAACGCCCGCCGACAGATGCAGCAAGAAGCCTTTTTTAGCTTTGTCCGCCTCCATTGGCACAGTCAGTGTGCCTCGTGCTTCATCGAGCCACGCCCATTGCATCGCTAGTACGTTTTCACGCCGCAGACCGGTGCCGCCCATCACGCGAACAATATCGAAAAGGCTTTTATTATCGGACTCTCCCGCCGCCTTGAGCAAAGCGGCCAGTTGACCCGAGCTCAGAAACCTGCCAATAACATTGCGTGATGTGGAAAGCTGAAGTGCATGAGTGGGATTTTCCGTCAGCGTGTTGCTTTTGTCCCGAATAGCAACGTTAAATATGTGACGGACCAGAATCAAAATCCGCTTCACGGTACCGTCGGAAAGACGCTTGTCAGCTTGCGTCTTCCAGCGGCCGCCGGCCACCATCGTATCGCGCAGTTGGGTATTGAATGCCACGATGTCTTGCCCCGTGACTTCGTCAAGCCGCATTTCACCAAAAACACCCTGAATGTGATTGCGATACAGGGATGAATGGGTGGTATACGACCGACTGGTATTCTTGACTATGGGCAGGAAGATATTGAAGAAGAAGTCGTTCATTGTCGTCGCTACTGTACGTCGGCCTTTAGGACTATCCTGCCCATCAATGCATGCCAATCGTGTCTTAGCCAGCGCCCGCGCAGCCTGGGCTGAAATAGCGCCAACTTTGGCCAACTTCTCTTGCCGCTGCTTGTTGACCCTGTCCCGATACACGATGATGTAGCTCATCGAGCCCTTGTCTGTCTTTTGAACCGCAAAACCGGTTTGTTCGCTGTCAAAAATGAGCATGTATTTTTTTCCGGTAGGAACGCAAACTTGATTCAGAGCCAACTCGGTGATATGCAATTTCATATGAATGTCCTAACCGCACAACTAGCCAAAGCGACTGACGGCCATTAGGTCATCGGGCTGAACCGTGCGACTACATTCAACTTGAAGCGTATAGGCATTGCTCTTAATTTTTTTAGCCTTTTTCAAACTATTTTCAATTTATTTTCATGTGCTGTTAAAAAAATGCGTGGCCGGCAGATCAGCATCCTTATTGCTTAATCGAACAGCCACGCAAAACGCTGAAAAGCGCTTCCCTTTTAGCGCGGCTCGCGCACCACGCTGTCGCTGCCTGCCACAGCATGCCGCTCATGCAGCGCCGCACCAATCAGCCCGACTATCCCGGTCACCAGCGCATTTCCCATCAGGAACGCACGCCGCGCGTCGGCCAATCCGCAACCGTCAGTAAATCCGCGCGGGAATCCGTTCAGCGCTTCCAGTTCCTCCGGCACCAATCGGCGCAGACGGCCCTGCGCATCGCGAATGACGTGTTTAGTGCGTGATGCCGCAGCGCCCCCTTCGCTCGTGATGATTGTTCTTGACGGCTTGTTCAGCGCGTCCGGAAACGCTAAAGCCCCTTCCGCAAACGTGTATTCGAAACCGGCTGCATTAACGCGCTCAATGGCCTTGGCACCTTTTAGATATTGCCAGCGCGACATGGTAGATTCATCAATATAGAACGCCGGCGGCACGCTGGTAGTGGCGCTGACCACATCGCCGAGCGTCATTGGCGCGCACTGGCCGACATACCGTGTGTAGTCGCTTATCGGGGCGGCTTGCACAGCGCCGGTCCAGACCTGGCCGTCGATACAAATACCGCCCGACTTGAAACGGGTCTTACCTTTGTCCGCCGTTACATAGCCAGCTTGCGCTGCCAGCACGTCGGCAGGCAGGTCAAAGTTGTTCATCGATGCACTCGGTTTCAGGTCGGCCGGCAGCGCCCGCGCCAGTGTACCCACATCGGTCAGCCAGGATCTGGCATGGGCAGAGTGCAGGTCCCGGTAGGCTTGCGTCGATGCGTGATACGCAACGATAAAAATACGCTTGCGACGTTGCGGAAAACCATAGTCGGCGCTGTTGACGACCCGCCATTCGACTGCATAGCCGAGGCTTTGCAGCGACGCCAGAATGATGGCGAAATCACGTCCGCGGCAAGATGTTGGGCTGTTGATAAGCCGGTCGACGTTTTCAAGCAAAACATATTGCAACGGCGTACCCGCAGTGACGCGCGCTTGTAGCATGCGATGAATCCCCCACCACAAAACCCCTTTTTTACCGTGAATACCCTCGGACTGATTGGATGGCCGTGCCACTGAGTAATCCTGGCACGGGAAGCCGCCGACCAGCATTTCAGGCTCCAGCGCATCGATGTCCGCCATTGCCTTTTCGTCGTCGAGCACCGCAAACAAGTCGCGATTGACAAAACCGGCGTCGCCCCAGCGTAATGTATGCACTTTCGCAGCATGCTGCTCTTTGCACCCCGGCTCATATTGATTGCTCCACACGACGTCAAAGCAAGGTCCGTCTTGCACGTCCTTTACCGCCTGCAGGCCTTTGTGAAATCCGCCGACGCCTGCAAAAAGTTCCATCACACGTAATGCACCTGTTTGCGTTGAAATTTTACCCATTTACCATCTCCGGTTGCCCCGGAAATGGCGAATGAGCGCTACTATATGCAGCTAATCAACTCACGCAGCAACATCGCCGGGTGAGATGTGTAAGAACAAGGTTTAGCCTTTTTGGAAAAATAAAAAAAATAAAAAAAATATGAAAAAACCGTAAAAAACGAACTAAATGCACGAAAATCCGCACCCAGCAGACGAAAAAAAACCGCGAACCGAAATCCGCGGTGAATAAATTACAAAAATAATTTCTTTAAATAATGAACATCCGGACCGGATTCGGCCCGTCAGTGACAAGATTGCGCAATACCTTTCTTGAAACGAGGTTCAGACCGGCCAACGTCGCCGCAAAAACAGTAACCACAGCTGGCTCCCGCTCGCACAACATCGCCAATTCCGGCAAACGCTCTTTGATGACGTCTCGCGCCGTTTCTATCCCGTCTGCAGTAAAGAAATCAGACAACAGAATTTCCCCCGCAGCGCAGCGCACGACGATGGCCGACTGTCCCAAATAGCGTGCCAGTGCCGCAATGACCTCTTCGTCTAGATTGGCAACGTCGCGTTGCCCCGCATACAGCGTATACAGATAGCCGTGCGACACGCCTAGCACCTGCGCCAGCGCAGGCAACGAATAGCCGTCGGCCTGCGCCCTTTGCGCCAGCCAAACCAATAGCATCTGTCTGCGCCCTTGTGCGTTTGCCAGCAGCAAAAGCCAGTCAATAACAGAAATCCCGCCGGCGCTACGCATCGAGTCCCTCGTTAGCGGCGATGAAGTCCGCGGTTGCTGCAGCGTCAAGGGCTGCGTCGAGGTCCTGCAGGGCTAGCGCTGCGTCCTGCAGCCCCTGGAACAACATCGGCAAGCGCCGTGGCGGAAACAGCTCCTGTTGCGTTGCGTCTTCGTGCAGCGCAATCAGCAAGCTCTTTACCGAGTCAGGCACGTCCCAAACCGCGGCGGGCATCAGACACCCCATAAGCGGGTCGGCAGCAATCCGTTCCAATCCTGTGTTCAGCTGCAGAGTCGGAGAGTGACCGGCTTCCGGCAGCAAAAAGTCTACTGTCTGGATGCGTCCTGCCGCGAGCATCACGGCCACCGGTGGCACCCTCAGATAGCTGGCGCACGAGCGTGAAAGCGACGCGGTAATCGTTTCCACAGAGCGCAAGCCGGAAGCGAGTTGTGCCAGATAACCGTACGTAATTCGTAACTGGCGCGCAAGCTCGATTTTGCTTTCTCCGCGCTCTGCAGCGGCTTTGTAGAGCCATTGAATCAGACGCGGAAGCTGACGAATCTCACTGGATACTGATGATGAAAATTGTGGCAGCGAGATGTTTTTGGCGGTTGCAATAATGGTCGTGTTCATGTGTGTCCTTTGGCCTGTTTGTTGGTTGAGGCAATGTCCTCACTGCGTATAGCAACCATGCACAAAAAATCTGTCGGCCAGATAAGCACGCGGTGTACACCTGGCGTGGCGAAAAAAAAACGGGTGCTGGACCAGCGGCGAAGGGCGTCCCGTGCGCCTGCACGCACTGACAAAAAAATTCACCCGCCGGTATCGCATCGACCCAGCCCTGCATCATGCGTACGCCAAGTCGAAAAGCGCGGGTTGTGCCGTGGCCGTGGTTGCTGTATGCGCCATATATGGCGGCACACGCGCCCTATCCGGCGTAGCACACGCCGTAGACGCAACAATCGGCGCCGCATAATTCACCTTGTGCGCCGTCTGCTGCACGTGGTGCGCCGTCGGCGGCGGTAGTACGTTGGATAGGGCTAGTTTCGTCCAGCGACGGCGACAGACGGCCGCATTGGGCAAAAACGCAGGCGCATTCCGCGTGGTTTTGATTGGAGGGGCGCTGCGGGTTCCCTGATTTTCGGCGGCCTCATCGTCGAAAATTAAGCTACCTCCGGCAAAGCCGGAGGTTTATTGCTGGGGCGCCTCAACGGCGCTGGTAACCCGTGATCCGCCTAAAGGCGGCTACAATCCCAATTTCATTTGATCGTAACGATCATCTTCTTTCTCCTGATTACGGATGTAGGCACGAACTATTTCTTCATCCAACCCTACTGTCGAGACAAAGTAGCCTCGCGCCCAAAATACCTCTCCAGTAAAATTTCTCTGCCGACCTCCAAAATGCCGTGCTATCGAAATCGCACTCTTCCCCTTGATAAAGCCAACCACGTTTGATATTGAATACTTTGGCGGCACGCTCAAACACATATGAACATGGTCATTCATGAGATGGCCTTCAACAACCTCGCACTGCCTTTGCTGCGCCAACTCCCGAAATATATCGCCAAGGTGCTTGCGTAATGCCCCATAAATCATTTTCTTGCGTCGCTTCGGGATAAACACGATGTGATATTTGCAATCCCATCTCGTATGACTCAAACTTTGGTACTCTTTCACTTTGAAACTCCTTCTTTTGGTAGAGATAGAAGTTTCAAACCGACCGACGTAAAGGTCAAACCTTGGTGAGTCCCCCGGCAAAGCCGGGGGTTTACCTTATTAAATTAGGGCAAAGCGCCTTGCCCTTGACCGCAGTGAGCGGGCTTTTTTCACGGGTTCCCTGATTTTCGACGGCTTCATCGTCGGAAATTAGGGCAGAAAAAAGCCCGTGATTGCTGGGGCGGCGGGAACCCTGAGTTTCCCGAGGAGACAGCCAGGGCCCCTGTTTTTCCGGCTTCATGGAAAAAATAGGGTAACGCTGACCCGCGGGCAAGGCGTCCCGGATTTATCGGGACGGCGCAGTCCAGGAGACAGGTTCCCCGCAAGGGGAAACGTTTTGGCACCTGGAGGAACTTGGGGTTCCCGCCGGCGCAGCCGGGCCCTTCGACGACGACGGGGTATACCCCGGCTAGATGCCTTAAAGTGGTTTGGCGTATACGCCGAACCTTGCCGTAAAAGCAGGTGGGCGTATACGCCCGCCGGTGCCTTTGGGTGTTTTTCGTGAAGCGGATAGCTAGACGTGTTTTGCGCTCAATTTTGAGCGCATTCACGAGAGTACCTTAATGGAAGCCAACAACAAAAAAACGCCAACTCTTCGCGTCTCCGGGACAAAAGCAAAAGCGGTATACATCATTGCCTGCCTCGCTCTACTTAACCGCTACAGGTGTCTGCGGCTATATGCGATATCGTTCGGTCTGTTCCCGGGACGAGCACAGACTGCCGCACTTGCAGCTACACATCGCGTTGTCAACAATGCTTCAGCTCTTGGGCTCATTAAATATCTCGATTGGCGCGACGAGGGACGGTACTATGCGCTCACAACAAAAGGCGCAGCATATTTGAACGATGTGGATAAAAGCTATAGGGCGGGCTCGACGCTCGCAGCTCTGCACGACGCGAACAAAATACACCGGAATTGGGGAATATTGATTGCGATTGCAGCGCGCTCAAAAAAGATGATGGGATTCACTGAATCGAATCTACCCTCAGCCATGTTCCACGAGATAAAAAACTATTTCGGAAAAATCCCGGACGCTATCACGCTCACCGGTACGACAGCGGTATGGCACGAGATTGAGACGTCGCGTCGCTCGACCACACGCAAAAAATCAGCGCCGGGTGAGCCGTCCGGCGCAGAGCGCCTGCGCGGACTTGTGCGCGTGCTGCGCGAAAAACATCACCTCGTACACGACGGGAAAGAGTTTGTTGTCGCACTGTCTATGCACTGCAGCGATGCGAAAATCGCGCGCTCTGTCCGTAAGACCATCGAACAGGCGCTGGCAGCTAAAAGTTACAAATACCCTACATTCAAAAAAACGCAACACGGCTACTCGGTCCAATTCGAACACGGTGGACTCGACGTACTGAAAATCATCATCACGACGTTGCCAGATACCCCGGAAGAGACTTGGTCTGGGGTGTTTCCATTTACGTGGTGCAAAGTCGAACCGCAAAGTCCCGTTGAGAGTCAAGTCCAGGACCCCTCCGACTAACTTTTGTTAACAGCATCCATAGTAGTGGGTTTTGTGAGCCGCTGAAGATTGAACGAGTGGCATTTCCTTGTGCCTGACATGCATCCCTCGTATGCGAATAACCACTGTGCCTATAAGACTTGGCGAATGTCCGCCTACGGCCTTTAAGGAGCAGCACATGCAAATCCGCACCCGAAAAACCACTATTTCACTCATTCGCACTACCTACGACCCGCTCACAAAACGCGGCCGCAGCGAACAGCTCGGCACGTTGTCGAAAGATGCCACTGCGGCGTCGGAGGATTTGGTGGCTCGACTGACCGAGCCGGAACGGCGCCAATTGGCCAACTGGCTGACCTATCAGCAAACCGTGCGCAGCATAGAAAACCAGCGCAACACGGGGCTGAACCTGCCGGTGCTTTTGCAAGAAGCAGCAGCCTGGTACCGCCGGCAACCGAAAGACAAGAACCTGCCGGCGCTGGCGGCGGCGTCCCGGGATGAATGGAGCACGTTACTGGCGGCGATGTCCGCTGCTGGCGTCGGACGGACCCGTATCCGGGCCCCGCAGGCGGAGAAGAAGTAAAAAAAGATCCGCCAATTTGGCGGGTCGTGAAAAGAACACAATCAATGTAAATTGAATCAAATCAAATACTCTGGCTTGTTGCGCAATGCACAGCGCACAAGCCCTTTTTTATTCGGGCGAGACGACAATCACTTGTACGTCTTGGACCACAACGCCCTGTAGTGCGCTTGCCATCGTCGAGGCCTTGGAAACTGCAGCCACCGCCAGCGCGAAATCGCTTATCAACGCATCGCCCATCAGCGCTCGACATTGTTTGGCAACGTCGAGCAACGGTGCGATAAGGGCCGGTGCGGCACCAAATGTGCGCACTATCGCTTTGCTGCTGCTGTTACGCGCAATCGACAAATGGACTCCGCTCAAACTCGCATCTTTCAAAAACCAGGCGACTTTCTCGCTCCCCATCGGCAGCAGAAAACGCACCTGGGTGCGGTCGATTTGCAGCGCAAAACATACGTATCCCGTATGAACCGGCGTCGTGAATGCAGTAATTCGAAATCCCACTGCACCTGGCCGTTCCATTAGCGCATCCCAAAAGGCTTCGGAGACGTCGCCGCACAAGAACCAGTCGAATTTGATGTCGCGCGGGAGGTCGGAACGGCTTAATGTCGCCGCGTAAACTTCCAAAGGGGACATCAGACGCCCCAGAAACCTGGATTGTTCTGCTTTTTGGTTTTGCTCTGCTGTTTGCATATGACCTCTGTAGTGGACCCTCCGAAATGGGGCCTCGTGTCGTATAGCGAATGGCAAGAACGGCATATTGGAATGGTGTAAAAAAACCGGTGCCGCGCGACCTGGCGCGCTTTTTATTGAAATTCCCATGAAAAACGCTCCCGCACAGTGTGCGAGAGCGCCTTATTCCTCCCCCGACGAGACGAATGACACGAGTGTCACTGTGTATAGCAACAATTTTTATACAACCTACGCTTTTGAGCATCGACCAGAAATATTTTTTTTAGGACGACGCATATTTAAAAATAGGTAGCTACACGTTGCATCCCCCCGAATGGATGCACGTGATGAACGAATGTAATGTCCTGCCAAGCGCGTCTGCGCACCCCTTGCCGCCCGATGCCGCTGCGTCAGCGCTTGCACCAAATGCACCGTTCTGGACCCAGCCGCTGCCGCCGGTAACGAACACCTGCTCCTTATCCTCGCCTCCTAAAAAACTCCGGCCCTCCCGACAGGGCGTCGAAGCACTACTGAGCCTGGCGCTCACGGAAGAAACCACTCGCTTATTGGGTCTGGCGTATTCGCCGCTGTTTCCCGAAGATGCCCCGTTTAGCGCAATCGCCGATATCCCGGTAGAGAAGCAGCTGCGCGACGGCCATATCCTCAACGCGATTGCGCGCGGTCTGGCCCGGCACAAAGCTGACTTAATTGCGGCTGCAGGCGAAATAGCGAGCTATATCGATTACACCGAAGACGACGTGCGCGCATTGGCCCTGAAATTGGCAAAACAAGACCTGCCGCCGCTGGTGAAGCTGCGCGCTGCACAAAAGCTGTTGGGAATTGTGATACCAGGCCAGAACCTGAGTACCCAGTTGGCCAGACTGGCCGATGCCCGTTACTGGAGACGCGCTCTACGGGTGCGCATCCTGCGCGCCCGTGAACACTTTTTTTACGCCTGCATCTCATCGGTCGCGGACGGGAAACCTATGCGTCAGACGCGACCGTGACCATGCGCGCAGCGCAACTGCGGCGTCAGGCAGACTGGATGAAGAACACGGTGCTCATTCCGCGATATCCGATTCCAGTAGCCGAGGGCGACAAGCCGTATGAGCCGCTGACGCTGGAACGGGTCGCGCCAGGGCCAAAAGAACGGTTTGCAAAATTGTATGCGTTCGTCAAAGCAATGGACACCTTGAGCCTGGATTCGGGCCTGGCTGCAGCGATGGTGACGCTGACCCTGGAGCCGAAATGGCACCCGAACCCATCGCACGGAGAAAACAGCTGGAATGGTGCGTCACCGCGCGAAGCGCATCAATCGCTGTGCCATCGCTGGCAGGGGGTTCTGCGGGATCTGCACCGGGTTGGCATCCGCTTATCGGGGCTGCGGGTGGCAGAACCCCATCAGGATGCCTGTCCGCACTGGCATATTTGGTTGCTGTATCGCCCTGAGCATGAAACCAGAATCCTAGCCGCCATCATGAAGTACTTTCCCAAAAAACTTAAAGTAAAGGCGCCGTCGTACAAAAATGAAAAAAATACCGCTGGCGACGTAGTGTTCGACAGCCGTGCGGATTTGCTCGAGGATATCTCCCGCCCAGTCACGCATGCGAAGGAAGGTGCGCAAGTGGAATTGTCGCGTATCAACCGCGACATCTCCAGCGGCGCCTCTTATGCGATGAAATATTTATTGAAAACCGTCGATGCCGGCGACGAGCTGAACAAGCAAGCGGGACTGTTCGTCGACAATGACGCAGCTACGCAAAAGAAGAAAGAAAAGCATCAGCAATCGGTAAAACGGGTGGATGCGTATCGCAGTCTATGGGGCATCAACCAAGGACAATTGTTCGGTGTCGCAAAATGCCTGACTGCCTGGGACGAGCTGCGCCGTCTGACCACCGCGCCGGTGCACAGGGAGCTGAAGAAATTGTGGGTGCTGGCGCGTGGTGGCGAAAAAGCTGGACGGATTGAAGCCGGCGCCGGTCAGCGCGGCGATGCGACGCGCTTTCTGAAAGCGCTGGGAGGCTTGGATGCCTGTCGCCATGGCAAGACTAAAACTGCCCGGCGCTTTGTGTTGGGCCGGTTGCTGGAACAAGCGTTGAACAGTTATGGCGAGACCATCACGCGCACCAAAGGAATTACCCTGCTGATGAAACGCAAAAGCAAAATGCCGGGGACAAAGGTCAACCGCAGAACCGGAGAAGTCAAAACCGCACTGTTGTGGCGTACCGCCACCACCGTGGTGGCGTCGGTGCGCACGCGTCTAACGGAGTGGATGGTGATACCGGTAAAACTGGCACAGCAGATGCTGGACCGGCCGCAAATGTTGGAGCAGCATGCACTGGAAACGGTGGATATCAAACGGCGCTATCGGGAAGAAAAAGCCATTCTGGAAGCGGAACGACTGGCACAAGCGGCCAGGGTCGGCGCAGCACTCCCCGCCTAGCTTCAAACAGGAACAAAACTTCACACGCCGGCATACCGGCTGTTTCCGCGCGTCCGTCGTAGTTGAAACACCAAAAAAGTCGCAGGAACGGCGCAAAAACACACGCACTCGGTCTCAAAAACACCCGCAAAAGCCAAAAAAACACCGAAATGCAAAAAAACCGGGCTTGATGTCGCGGAAAACTTTACTTAGTTATCCAAGAACGACAAAAGAAAAACCCCGACTCCTTGCGAGAGACGGGGTTCTTTGACTTAATGCACCCTCGATGGTCTGAGGGCTAGGGGACTTGGCCGATTAAACGTGGTCTGTCCCCTATTATTCGCTATTGTTCCGCGGGGAGATTAAACGATCAAGAACGCTGCTGCAGTCAATGTCGTTACACCAGTCAAGTGGATGTACAGATCAGTAGTACCGTTACCATCAATATCAACATACAGGTCACCTGTAGTTGAGTTCAATGCAGCGTGTACTGATTGATTTGCAGCTAAACCTTCTGTTGCGGACTGTGTCTGCAAGAACGTAGTTGCATCAGCAGCATTAGTGTAAACACCAACAGTGATGATTTGCGCAGTAGCGCCAACAGTCGCGTTGTGCAACTGGATTACATCGCCAGTCAAGCTAGTAGCAGCAACACCATTTGCACCAGCAGAAGTAACTGCACCATTCGCACCAGCGCCGAAGGTATTAGCTACGAAGTCAGTGATGGTATCTGCTTTACCAGTAGCAATAGTGGATTCGCCAGTAGAGATAATGAATTTATCGTTGCCGCCGTTACCAGTCAATGTATCGCCACCAAGACCACCGGTGATTGTGTCAGCCTTGGCACCGCCAACGATGGTGTCAGAATTACCTGAGCCTGTCAGGGTGTTAGCTGCAGTAGCCGAACCCTTGATAGTCATTGCTGCAGAAGAGGTTGCAGTCGATACGTCAGCTGCAGCGCCGCTGAAAGTCAGACCGCCAGTGTTAGCCGAAGCGTCGATGGTAGCTAGCTTGGTCATCGTTGAAGCAGAAGTGAACGAGAAGCCTTGGTCACCGTTCACAGTCAGCGATACCAAAGCGGCATCTGTCAACGCCAAGGTATTGACAACACCGTCAGCCAAGTTGCCAGCAGCGCCAAGGAACGGATTTGCAGTAGAGGCTGCGGCCGTTGCGCCAGAAACAGCAGTACCGGCGCTAGTTACGATCAGATTTTCGATCTTGGATGCATCGACAGTTTCAGTCACAGCAGCTTTGGTCGAAGTAGCGTCGTTGTTTTCAATATAGTTGGCATTCAACTTGAGGTTTAATGTGTCGCTCAATGTATCGGCCTTGAAAACAGTGGTCAGCTTGCCTGCTGCTGCAGTTGCTGCGGCGGTGTAAGCAGTTGCGCCCAGATCGCCAGCCAGTGTTACGGACGCGTTTGCAGCCAAACCAGTTACGTTTGCGTTTTTGGTGTTATCACCAAGTACGCCAGCACCAGCGACAAAGCTGCCGATTCCAGCGATTGCTGAAACGTCAAAGCTGGAAGCGTCTGCCAGAGCATCAGTAATCTTCAACACTTCGAAGTTCGTGACCTTAGCCAGTTGTGCAGCGGTAAACGCTGAACCGCCGGTCAACATGCCGTTGTAAATAGCAGCAGTAGAAGCCAAAGTATCGGTACCGTCGCCACCATTCAAAGTAACACCTGCAACCGGAGCAGCGCCCAATGCCAGCGTGTCGTCGCCAGTGCCCAAGTTAATGCTTGCAGCAGCAGCAGCGCCGCTTGTCAGCGTGACTTTGTCGTTGCCTGCGCCTGTCGAAACAGTAGTCAGGTTCGCACCAGTGAGGGTCAGGGTGTCCGCACCTGCGCCAGTAGTTACAGCCAGAGTAGTAGCAGTGTTACCAGTAGCGTCAAGTTTTACGCCGCCATCGCCAACGGTTACCGTTTTAACCGCAGTCAGAGCAGCGCCAGAGACGTCTACCGAACCCGTTCCTGTAACAGTCAGCGAAGTCGCAGTTGTAGCGCCATCGGCCAATTTAACAATGTTTGCACCGGTAGCAGCGATGCTAACGGCAGTAGCAACGGAACCGCCTGTAGTGTCTTTAACTTCGACGTTAGACGCGTTAGCGGTGATGTTCAGTGTCGTTGCCTTGGAAGCAGCAGCGACGCCCAAATCAACAACAACCTGCTTTGCGACAGCCGGGTTAACAGAGACAACACCAACGGTATCAACAGTCAGGCCGAGGGTCGTAGCGGTTGACTTGTTGAAGGAAACAGCCGTATTTTGGTTCTTGACCGCCAGCGTAGCCACTGCGCCGACGTTGTTGACCGTTCCAGCGGCAGCAGTCGAATCAATGGTGCTGTTTGCAATGGTCACAGAAGTAACGCCAGTTGCGTTCAGCAGGTCCAGTGCAGAGGCCGCTGCAGTAACACGCAGATTCACGTTTTCAATGCTTGTCATTGTCGGAGCAGCAACAACACCACTGTTGAGCGTGACATTCAGTGTGTCCGTACCAGCACCGCCGTTCAGGAAGTCGATATTTTGCAATGTGTCCGACAGTACAACAGCACCGGTTGTTCCGTTAATGCTCGAAACAACGCCGGCGTTGAAGATGTCGTTTCCATTGCCGCCAGTGAAAGTCGCACCAGAATCCAGATTAGTAGTGAGCGACCTAGTTCACCGCTAGACTAAGTCTCTGATTGCAAACGAATTTATTACTACTATTAGTCTAGTTAATTCAAAAACCTACGAACCACCTATTTCGGAGTGATTGTCGCGATCGCATACTTTTCATGCTCAGCGAACGATTTCCTTTGAAGTCAATGACTTAACAAAAACTTGATTGTTTGAGCAACCTACGAGTTTTCTTAACCCACTTTCCGAGTTTCTACGTTTTCTTTTTTGAGTGCACTACACGGCCGGTCGGCAAGGTATCGACCATGACACTTGTCTTCCGGTCACTCCTTCGCATTGCCTCGTTCTTGAGTCTGTTCTGCGCCTCCATGAGTCCTGCGATTTCAACTGTGAATGCAACCTTGTCAGAGTCAAGCAAATCAATGACCACCCCCGCATCACGAAATAGTCGTAAGGCGCGGTTCAGGAAGTCGGCCTTGGCCGTCATCTCTACTGTCTCGATGCGCGCGATAGTCGATTTAGCAACTTCCATCTTGTCGGCAAACTCTTGCTGACCCCAGCCAAGCGCTATGCGCGCTGAACGCAACGCGACCGCAATTTTTACGTTTTCCAAGGCTTTTTCCATTGCGTTAAAATAGCGAATACGCTACTATTAGTCCTATAAAGTTGCGCTGAAGGCATACCCGAAAGGACACTCCATGGCACGCATTTTACTTACCACTCAGATTATTAAAACCGCTGTTTGTCCTGGAGGTAAAAAAAAAGTCGACCTCTTTGATACGGACTGCAAGGGCCTAATGCTTGAAGTTCGCATGTCCGGCGGCAAGACATTTTACCTGCGCTATCAAGATGAACGCGGCAAAACCCGCCAGTTCCGCCTGGCGGACGCAGCAGACATAACGCTCACGCAAGCAAGAGCGCTGGCAGACAAGCGGCGCAATCAAATCGCGATGGGCGAAGACCCCAGCGAGCGCAAGGCGCTACTGAAGCAGGTTCCGACGCTGTCGGCCTTCATCCGTGAGCGATATTTGCCCTTCGTCAAAAGCTACAAGCGCAGCTGGATCACTGACGAAAGTCTGTTGCGCAATCACATTGAGCCGCAGTGGGGCAAGCGCTATATCGACGAAATCACGAAGCAGGATATTGTTGCACTGATCACCAGGCACCGCGAAACCCATGCGCCCGGTTCGTGCAATCGGCTGCTGATCCTGCTGCGCTACCTGTTCAACCTGGCGCTGCGATGGGAGGTCGCCGGCGTCAAGAGCAACCCGACTGCAGGCTTTGCGCTAATGGAAGAGAACAACAAGTGCGAGCGCTACTTGTCGAAAGAGGAGGCGGCGGCGCTGTATAAAGCTCTTGGACAATCCGAGAACCACATGCTGCAATACATCATTGCGATGCTGATCCTGACCGGGGCCCGCAAGCGCGAAATGCTGGATGCGAAGTGGTCTGATTTTGACATTGAGCGCCGTGCATGGCGCATCCCAATCAGCAAATCGGGCAAGGTGCGCTACGTGCCGCTATCCGATGGCGCGGTGGCGCTGCTGAACCTGGTGCCGCGCCTGCCGAAGTGTCCGTGGGCGTTTGCCAATCCCGATACCGGCAAGCCGTTCGTCAGCATCTTTGCATCGTGGAATACGGCGAGGACGCTGGCCGGATTGGCCGACGTGCGCATTCATGATTTGAGGCACAGCTTCGCCAGTTTTCTGGTCAACGCAGGGCGGTCGCTGTATGAGGTGCAAAAGATTCTTGGGCACACGCAGATCAAGACCACGCAACGCTATGCGCACCTGAGCCCTGATTCGCTGGTCTCGGCTGCCAATGAAGCCGCAAAGTGCCTCCCGGTCCCGATGGTGTTGGCAGTCAAGGCCGACAGGGATTCGTCACGCGTTTTGACACCGGGCCCGTAGCTTGGCTGAGCCTGCTAAGCCCAACCCCAACCCCAACCCCAACCCGCTGTGGCAGCAAACGGATCGTAGTAATATATTGATACATGGCCTTGTATCAATTTTTTACACATACTAAATATGCGATAAAGGTAGTTTTTTTAGGCATACTCCTTAGTTAGCCTGTCGCCAGGTAACTATTCAGCCCGCAGAGTGAAATGGTTTTTTCCTCCCCTTGAAGGCATAGGTATCTACACATCCAGTAGCCCACTGTTTTGCTCCTCTCTCCCGCTTGCGGGAGAGAGGCCGGGAGAGAGGGATTCAGCAAATATTCCGGCCGCGTTATATGGCAAGGCAAGGCAATCAAGGTTGAACCTTGCTTTGACCACCTTGCATATTGCGAGCGCCCTCTCCCCCAGCCCCTCTCCCGCAAGCGGGAGAGGGGAGCAATGGCGCGGACGCTGCAGGTGTCCATGTTGTCCAAGGTCGCGCCGGTGTTTTGTGTTCAGTGTTTGGTATTGTCAAGTAGCGCAATTGCACGTGCGGTGGCGCTCGTGCCACAATGCGCGCTTATCGTTTTGCAGGATGTCCTGCACGCTGGTTGAATGCTATTGGAGTTGCCGTCATGCCTTTGGAAGCACTTTCGAGTATCACACACCGCCACCTGCGCCATCAGAATCCGCCGCAGCCTTTTGCCTTTGCACGCCAGACTGCACTGGCGGCGCTGGTTGCTGCCGAGGTGACGGTAGCGCTGCGCTGGATGCCGGTGGTGTTCGGCCTGCATGAGGGCCGCGCTTCGCTGCTGGGCCTGATGGGGCTGTCGTCGGATGAAAACCTGTTCATCAATCAGCAGGGACAGTGGTGCGGCAGTTATATTCCGGCCGTGTTTCGGGCTGTACCGTTTGGTATGGCGGCGCTTTCGGAGAGCGGCGAGCAAACCGTCATCATTGATCCCGATGGCGGTTATTTTAGCCAGACATCGGGTACGCCACTGTTTGACGAGGCTGGTCAGACCACCGAATTTTTACGCAAGATACTCGGTTTTCTGAAGTCGGTGCATGACAATCAGGCGGCTACCGATCAGGCGTTGCAGGCCATCCTGGCGGCTGATCTGCTGGTGCCCTGGGACATGGTGCTGACCATGCCGGACGGCCAGCCGCGCACTCTGGCCGGGTTGTACCGGATTGATGCGGCCCGCTTCGATGCGCTGGACGCCGCAGCGGTGGCGGCGTTGCACCAGTCAGGCGCGCTGACGCTGATTTATGGCCATTTGTTTTCCCTGTCGAATGTGGCCGCGCTGGAGAAACTGGCGCGCGAGCGCGAACCGGCGCCGATTCTTTCGAATATCGAATTTAGTGTTTTTCAGGATGATTATCTGAAATTCTGAGCGTTCTTTTGACCAAGCCTGCTGCACCTTTGTATAGAGTGGTTACCGTTTCATGCCGATTCCATTAGAACTTGCCGCCAACATCCCCTTGCTCAAGGGGCTGGATGAAGACACGCTGACCAAGGTTGCCAGCATCATGGTTCTGCGCCTGTATCAGCCGCAGGATGTGGTGATTCGCAAGGGCAATGCGGCGGGAAACATGGGTTTTCTGCTGCGCGGCGCTTTGCAGGTGGTGGACTTGAGTGCGGACGGGCGCGAGAATGGCATTCACATCATTCATCCGGGGACGTATTTTGGCGAGCTGTCGGTGATTGACGGTTTGCCGCGTTCGGCGTCGGTGGTGGCGATCCAGGTTGCAGAGGTGGCTTTTTTGCCGCAAACGCAGGCGCGGGCTTTAATTTTCAACCGCCCGCTGGTGGCCGAACGCATGCTCACACACTTGGCTACGGCTTTGCGCGCATCGTCCCATCAGCGCACGCTGCTGAGTATCCCGAATGCCTTTCAGCGCGTGTTTGCGCAATTGCAGTTGCTCGTGCGCGAGACGCCCCAAGGCACGGTGATTGATTTGCCCAAACAGCAGGAGGTGGCGATCATGGTCAATACCAGCCGCGAGACAGTGTCGCGCGCGCTGCATACTCTGATTAAACTCAATGTGCTGGAAAAGAAGGGCGCCGTCCTGATTGTGCGGCAACCAACGCGGCTCAAGAATGCGGCCGAGGCGGGGCTGGATGAATTATCGCCGCCGGGCGAAAAAAACGGCGCCTGATCCTGACCTTCTCTGGCTGGCGCAGGGCGGTGACAACTGCCGCCAATATCAGTGAGTTAAGCGTGCAGCTGACATCCTGAATTGCATTCAGCCGGAGAGCAAATCAGGCCGCCCGCCTGACTTCGCCGGCCCTTGACGCATCAATACAATCCCGTAAACGCGCGCCGCCGCACAGCCATGCGCTGTGCTGTGAATATTGCTGACCTGCGTGAGCCGATATTACAAAGCGGTGATTCTGCTGCTCGGGCTGATTCTGGCGCTGGCAGCGACAAACTTCACGATTCACGATTCCCGATTGGGACCAGGTTGGTCCTGAAGATTGCGGTGTATCGCAGTAGCAACAGATTGTTGCAATCCAATATCAAAATGTGACGGATATCACAAGCCATGCTATGATCTGCGCCTGTGATAAATGTCACATTCTGTGTGATGTGCATCATCACAACCATCCCGCAAAACACCAGAATCTGCCAGATTGCGGCGTCCTCGTGCAAGTGGATTGCATCGTTTTGGAACCCTGAAAAGAAAGCTATTAGCCATGCAAGAAGACAGTGTGCTGTTGCCGCAGCAGCGGATGCCTCATATCAATCCACGTGTATCTTGTTCTCCCGCTATTGTTGATTGTGTCGGCGATATGTCAGGGTTTGCAGAAATGGCGGGCTTATGAAATCCCGGCTGCAAATTCCCAAAAATGAAATCATGCAGGCGCTCTCTAGCTTTAAGAGCGTCTTCCGCACGATTGGTGTGTTTAGCGCCATTATTAATTTATTGATGCTGGTGCCTTCAATTTACATGTTGCAGGTGTATGACCGCGTACTGGCTAGCCGTAACGAGGTTACCTTGCTGATGCTTACGCTGATCATGCTGGTCGCTTACTTGTTCATGAGCGTGCTTGAGTTCGTGCGTAGTTTTATTTTGGTGCGATTGGCGGCCAAGATGGATATGCAGCTGAACACCCGGGTGTATACCGCAGCGTTTGAGCAAAACCTCAAGCAGGGCGGTGGCAATGCAGGCCAGGCACTGATGGATTTGACCAGTATTCGCCAGTTCATGACGGGTAATGCCCTGTTTGCATTTTTTGATGCACCCTGGTTTCCGCTGTATTTGCTGGTGATTTATTTCTTTAATACATGGCTCGGTCTGCTGGCGACATTCGGCACGATCATTCTGGTGGTGCTGGCATATGTGAACGAACGCGTTTCGCACAAGCCGCTGGCGGAGGCCAATACCATGGCCATCGCATCCAGCACTATGGCCACCAATAATCTGCGCAATGCCGAAGTGATCGAATCCATGGGCATGCTGCCGAATTTGCAGGCACGCTGGTTCAAGCTGCATACCAAATTCCTACGCTTGCAGGCCGAGGCCAGTGAAAAAGCCGGCATCGTTGGTGCGTTTACCAAATTTACCCGTATTTCCTTGCAATCTCTGGTGCTGGGACTGGGCGCGTTGCTGGTGATTCAAGGCAAGATTACCCTGGGGATGATGATTGCCGGTTCGATCCTGATGGGCCGCGCCTTAAGTCCGGTGGAGCAGTTGATCGGCGTATGGAAACAATTTGCCGGCATGCGCAGTTCCTACGAGCGCCTGACTAAGCTGTTGGAGGCTAATCCGGCGCGTGAAGCGGGCATGGCGCTGCCCAAGCCTCTGGGCGCCTTGTCGATTGAGGGCGTCACTGCGGCGCCTCCCGGCAGCAAGGTTCCTGTGTTGAATGGTTTGAGTTTTGCGATTGCTCCGGGCGATGTGTTGGGCGTGATTGGCCCTAGCGGTGCGGGCAAATCGACGCTGGCGCGACTGATGGTGGGTGTGTGGCCGGCAATGGTGGGCAAGGTGCGTCTGGATGGCGCCGATATCTACCGCTGGAACAAAGACCAGCTGGGACCGAACGTCGGCTATCTGCCGCAAGATATCGAACTTTTTGCCGGTACTGTCAGTGAAAACATTGCGCGCTTCGGCGAGATTGATGCCGAGCAAGTGATTGTGTCAGCCAAGCGCGCCGGTGTGCACGACATGATTTTGCATTTTCCGCAGGGATATGACACCCGTCTGGGTGAGGGCGGCGCCGGTTTGTCGGGCGGCCAAAAGCAGCGCATCGGCCTGGCCCGGGCGATGTATGGCGACCCATCCTTTATCGTGCTCGACGAGCCTAATTCCAATCTCGATGATGTCGGCGAACAAGCGCTGGTGGCGGCTATTAACGATCTGCGCGAACGCGGCAAGACGATTGTTTTGATTACGCACCGCACCAGCATTATTGGCATTACTTCCAAGCTGTTGCTGTTGCGCGATGGTGCAGCACGCATGTTCGGGCCGCGCGACGAAGTTCTGGCAGCGCTGGCGCAGGCAAATGCCGACAAGGCCCGGCTGGTGGCGAATTCTTAAACAGGAATGATCATGAAACAATTGGGCAATGTAGTTAATCTGAGCAAAGGCGACAAGCCAGCGCAGGATGTGGTTTCGCATGAGGTACTTCCGACAGAAGTTGCAACGGACCCTGCCAGTTATGCTCGCCTGGGTTGGCTGGTGGTGCTGGTGGGCGTGGTCGGATTCCTTTTGTGGGCTTTTTTTGCGCCGCTCGATAAGGGCGTGCCGATATCAGGGTCGGTGATTGTCTCGGGTAATCGCAAGGCAATTCAGCACCAAAGCGGCGGCACCGTGCAAGAAATCCTGGTCAAGGAGGGCGATGTTGTCACAGCTGGTCAGGTGCTGGTGCGCATGAATGACGTTCTGGTCAAGTCGGCCGCCGATATCAGTCGGATGCAGTACTTTAACGATCGCGCGATTGAGGCCCGTTTGATTGCCGAACGCGATGGCAAGTCTAAAATCGTCTTTTCGGAAGAGTTGCTCAAGGAAAAAGCAGATCCCCGAATCGCGAACAACCTGTCATTGCAGGAACAATTGTTTTTCTCGCGACAATCGGCGCTGCATAGCGAACTGGCAGGTCTGGAGCAAAATATTGCCGGCCTGAAAGTACAGACCCAAGGCTTGCGGGAATCCATGCAAAGTAAAAAAGAGCAGCTGGTGTTCCTGAAAGAGCAGCTGGCGGGCATGCGTGATCTGGCCAAGGATGGCTACATTGCGCGCAACCGGCTGCTGGATCTGGAGCGTACCTACGTTCAGACCAACGGTGCGATTTCTGAAGATATCGGCAATATCGGCCGCGCCCAAAGTCAATACATTGAGCTGGGTTTGCGCCGCAGTCAGCGCCAGCAAGAGTATCAGAAAGAAGTGCGCTCCCAGTTGGTTGAAGTGCAAAAAGAGGCGGAGGCTTTGCAAAGTCGTCTGACTAGCCAGAACTTTGAGCTGGCCAATGCAGAGGTCAAGGCGCCAGTCGCAGGCACGGTTGTCGGCTTGACGGTGTTTACCAACGGCGGCGTGGTCGCGCCCGGTTTTCGGATGATGGACATCGTGCCTAATGATGAACCATTGATTGTTGAGGGACAGATTCCGGTCGAGTTGATCGACAAGGTCAAAGTCGATTTGCCGGTGGAAATGATTTTTTCTGCACTCAATCAAAGCAAGACACCGCATATTCCGGGCATCGTCACCCAAGTGTCGGCTGACCGTTTGACGGACGAGCGTACCGGCATGCCGTATTACAAGCTTAGGGCCAAGGTAGCGCCATCTGGAGCAAAAATTGTTGCTGCTGTGCAGATACGTCCCGGCATGCCGGTGGAGATTTTTGTGCGCACCGGTGAGCGCTCGATGATGAGTTACTTGATGAAGCCCTTGTTTGACCGCGCCAAAACTTCATTGTCCGAGGAATAATCATGGCTAGTACAAGCAGAATGTTTACTGTATTAGCGTCGACGTTGGCGTTGGCATCGAACCTGGCAATCGGCGTGGCGCAAGCGGCGCCCATGAATTTGCTGCAGGCATATCAGGCCGCGCTGCAAAACGATCCGACCTATCGCGGCGCGATTCATGAAAACCAGGCCGGTCAGGAAGCGCGCAATATGGGGCGCTCCTACCTGCTGCCAAAATTGTCTGGTCATTATGCGACCAGCAAAAACCAGGCAGACATCACGCAGACCGGGCGGGATATTCGGGGTTTGCCTGCCAGCAATACCACTCATCCGGACTATACCAGCGTCAATGCCGCAGTGACGCTGCGGCAGCCGATTGTCAATTTTGAGGCGCTGGCCTTGTACCACCAGGGCGTTGCCAAAACCAATTACAGCGATGCCCAGTTTATCGGGCGCAGTCAGGACTTGATGCTCAGGCTGGTGGCGGCCTATGCGGAGGTGCAATACTCCGAAGATCAGCTTACGTTGGCAGCGGCGCAGCGCGATGCGTATCGTGAACAGATGCATGTCAATGAGCGCTTGTTCAAGCAAGGCGAAGGCACCCGGACCGACATGCTGGAAACCGAAGCGCGTGCCAATTTGGCTGAAGCGCAGGTACTTGAGGCGCAAGATAATGTGATAGTTGCACGGAATACCCTGACAGGCATCGTCGGCATCGAAATAACGGAACTGGCACCGCTGAATCAGGATTTTCGTCTGTTGCCTTTGCAGCCGGCGATCTTTCAGGAGTGGCGCGACATGGCCTTGGTCAAGAACGCCGAGATTGTCGCGCTCGGATATGCAGTCGATATAGCGCATCAGGAAATCAATCGGCAGCGCGCCGGCCATGCGCCTTCGCTGGATTTGGTGGGCAGCTACGGCAAACAGAAATCGACCAGCACGAACACGCTCGATCAGGACGCGAATGTGCGTAGTATCGGCGTGGAACTCAGTATTCCGCTGTTTTCCGGCGGTTATGTGAGTGCTGCCACGCGTCAAGCCGTGGCCAATCATGAAAAGGCGCGTAGCGATCTGGACGTCAAGATCAATCAGGTGTCGGTAGAGTTGCGCAAGCAGTTCAGCCTGATGCAAAGTGCCGGCCCGCGCATCGATGCGCTGGTCAAGTCTGCTGATTCGGCCAGCCTGCTGATTAAAGCCACGCGGCAAAGCATCAAGGGCGGCGTGCGTATCAATCTGGATTTGCTCAACGCACAACAGCAGTTGTATACCTCGCGGCGCGATCTGGCGCTGGCGCGCTACAACTACCTGCTGGCGTATCTGCGCATGCGCAGTGCGGCAGGTACTCTCAATGAGCAAGACCTGGGCAATATCGCCGGGTATTTCGTGGCGGCTCAATAGGGTTGACAGGGACGGGTCGGGTCCAAAACCCGCCCTTTCGTCGCCCCGGTGAGTGGACAGGTTTGGAGCCTGCCTCTAGCAGACAATAGTTGGCTGGTAGGTTGGGGCTGAACTTGCGAAACCCGAAATGCAGTCTAATCGGGTCTCATGCCAAGTTTCAGCATTAAAAATATACCAAGCGCTGTATTTTAGGATTCCGCACATTATATATGCGGTAAATGCAGTGTTTTTACCTATACTGCCACTTTCTCTGGTCTCGGTCCAAGTTCCCGATGACGCAATACCACGTGCTCCGCGTGTTCAAAGTATTTTGCCAGCTGTTCGGCCATATACACCGAGCGGTGCTGACCGCCGGTGCAGCCGATGGCCACCGTCAGGTAGCTGCGGTTATTTTTCTTGAAAGCCGGCAGCCATTTTTCGACGAAATTGCGAATATCGTTGAACAGGTCGGCGGCGTCCGGTTCTGCATCCAGGAAGGCGATGACCGGCCCATCCCGGCCCGTCAGCGCGCGCAGGTTGCTGTCGTAAAACGGGTTCGACAGAGTGCGCACGTCAAATACCAGGTCGGCATCCAGCGGGACGCCGAATTTGAAGGCAAACGATTCGAATAGCAGCGTCAGCGGCGTGCCCTTGATTTCGACCAGATCGGAAATCCACAGGCGCAATTTGCCCACACTCATGCCGGAAGTGTCGATTACCTGACTGTGGCCTTCGAAGGCTACTAATGTCTCACGCTCTTCCCGAATGCATTCTTCCAGGGTGCGGTGCCGCTGCGCGCCTTGCCCAAAATCGGTGCGGTGCGACAGCGGGTGGCTGCGGCGCGTCTCGGAAAATCGTGTGATCAGCGATTCGGTTTTGGCCGTCAGGAACAAGACCTTGACGTCGTGTCCTTCGCTTTTCAGGCGCCCGATGTCGGGCGGCAGCGCAGCGAACGACTTGGCGCTGCGCGCATCGATGGCAATCGCCGCAGTATCGACGCCCTCTGCGCTAAGAGTTGCAATCAGAGCGCGCAGCAGGGTCGGGGGCAGGTTGTCGACGCAATACACGCCGGCGTCCTCCAGCGCATTCAGTGCGACCGATTTGCCGGAGCCGGAAATGCCGGTAATGAGAATAATGCGCATGGATCTATGATTTTATAAGGGAAGAGGAAAAAAGATGGGGAGCCGTTTAGCCGATCCATCATAGCGTCAATCTTCGCTCATCGCCTTGCGCTGGCGTTCCATGAATTGTTCCAGCGTATCGATGCCGCGCAATTGCAGGATGGTGTTGCGTACTGCCGCCTCCAGCAAGACCGCGATGTTGCGACCTGCCGCCACCGGAACGATGACCTTGCGCACCGGCAGCCCCAGCACGTCTTCGGTCTGCGATTCAAACGGCAGCCGGTCCATATGATCTTCCAGCACGCCGCGGCGCACCAGGTGCACGATCAGTTTGAGCCGCATCTTGCGGCGCACCGCCGTCTCGCCAAAGATCGTCTTGATGTCCAGCAAGCCCAGGCCGCGCACTTCCAGCAGGTTTTGCAGCAACTTGGGGCAACGGCCCTCGATCATGTTCGGCGCGATGCGTGAAAATTCGACTGCATCGTCCGCTACCAGGCCGTGGCTGCGCGAGATCAGCTCCAGCCCCAGCTCGCTTTTGCCGAGCCCTGACTCGCCGGTAATGAGCACGCCGACTCCCAGCACATCCATGAATACGCCGTGCATCGTGATGTGTTGCGCGAGCTTTTTGGACAAATAGACCCGCAGATAATCGATCACCTGCGCGGCCGGCAAGGGAGTGGAAAACAACGGGATGTTTTTCTCATCGCAGCCCGCCATGATGTCGATTGGTGTTTCCAGCCCCTGCGCAATGATCAGCGCCGGCGGCTCGCCCGCCAACAGTTCGTGCGTTTGATAGTCGCGCGACTGCACCCTGAGATTTTTGTAATATTCGATTTCCTGATGCCCGAACACTTGAATCCGCCCAGGATGAATCAGGTTCAGATGGCCGACTTGGTCAGCCGCCGAGGCGGCGTCGCCGGATATCAGTCGTTCGCTGCCGGAGAAGCCGGCAAACCATCCCAGCTCCAGTGCTTCACGGTTGTCGTCAAACAGTTGCTGAATAGTGAGCGGCGTGGTTGGTGGCATGGTCGGATGTGAGTGCTGGTTTGAAAAAAAAGGGGATGGCCGCAAGCTGGGAATGTTGGCGGTTAGCTGCTAGCGAGAAGCGGCAATTTTTTGCTGTTGTGGTTCCCAGGAGACTATGCGTTGGTGCACGGATGCCATGTCGGGGTCGGTGGTGAGCGCTGCACGAATCGCATCATCGGAAAACATTTCGGCTATTTCCGACAGGATTTCCAGATGCTGCTGTGTCACATGATCCGGAATCAGCAGGAAAATCAGCAATTTAACCGGTTGTCCATCGGGGGACTCGAAAGGAATTGGCTCGGCCAGGCGCACGAAAGCGGCCAGCGGCGCTTTCAAGCCCTTGATGCGGCCATGCGGCACCGCCACGCCATGACCGAGACCGGTCGAGCCCAGGCGCTCCCGCGCGAACAGGTTGTCGGATACGTTGGAGCGCGCGATACCGCAATTATTTTCAAAAATCAGGCCGACTTGTTCGAAAGCTCTTTTCTTGCTAGAGACTTCAAGGTCGAGCACGACATTGTTAGGTGGCAATATTTTTGCGAGATTTGTCATGATGCAAATAGTAATGGTGCAATGCACAATCGGTCCATGTGACGGCGATTATAAGCTTCTTTGCAGCCTGCGTAATGATGTGCAACAGATGTTAAGTGCTTGTCCACGAAAAACACGAAAAGCACGAAAAACCGCATGACAATTCTTTTGATTGTTATTTATCAGTAGTGCAGGCCTGCACTACTGAAATATCACGTGCTTTTCATGGACATGTTTTTTCGATTGGATCATGCGCAACATCAGTTAGTTGAAATTAATGCGTCCGAACAGGAACAATACATCGCCATTGCCTTTGTTGTTGGAAAGACGCGGTATGTAGGCGGCCATCAGTTTTGCATCGGGGGTGCCGATCGAAGCCACCGGCAAGACTGCCGGAAACGGCACGCCGCCCCAGGTGTCGCTGCGGCTAACGAGCATCGCGGTCCAGCCGGCGCCGACCTCCAGTTTGCCTGCGATCGGCCAGATCCACTGGTAGGCGTAGCCGGCCATGAGTTGCGGGTCGTAGTGGGAATCCGAAATCGCCATTCCAAATAGGTATTCTTCATCCCCATTCGGGTTGCGCAGGGTTTTTCCGTAGCCCAGGCCCCAGGCGTTTTCGTTGAATTCTCTGATGCGTTCGGGCGTGTAGGTGTTTCTGCCGTGATGCGCGTAGCCGGACAGGAACAGGCTGGCTTCGCCCTGATCGTTGATCGCTTCAGCTTTGGTGCGCACCTTGTCTTTGGTTTGCTGCCACCAGCCGAGGTTTTCAGTTGTATTGTCTGCCGCCGTCGCGCTGCAGGACGCGGCCAGCAGCACCGCGGCAAGGCCGCAACCGCTGGCTGCAGCCTTGCATCGCCTGAGAAAATTTGTTGCGAACCATGTCATTGCGTGCTGTCCTCGACTGCATCGGTATTTCGATTATTGGACGCCAATGCCGGCGTCACTGGCGGGCATTGCGTAAGTTCAATGCTTGTGTGCCGGTGCTGAAATTGCTGCGCCAGGGATTGATGTCGAGCCCACCGCGCCGCGTGTAACGTGCATATACAGCCAGTTTTTGCGGTTTGCATTGGCGCAGGATGTCGATGAAAATCCGCTCCACGCATTGTTCATGGAATTCATTATGAGTGCGAAATCCGATCAAATATCGCAGCAAGCCTTCCTCATCAATTGGCGCGCCATAATAACGTATCTGCACGCTGCCCCAGTCCGGTTGGCCGGTTACCAGGCAATTCGATTTCAGCAGATGCGACACCAGCGTTTGTTGCACCGGCGCTGTGTTGGGGATGGTTTTAAGTAATGCCGGATTAGGCGTGTAATCGCTGACTTCAATATCCAGCCGGTCCAGCAACTGGCCTTCCAGTTCGCCGAATTTCAACGTCCCGAAAGATTCCGGCAGGGTCAGCGCAACCTGCACCGGCGCGCCGAATCCTGCCGACAAATCGGTGTGCAGCAAGTGCAGCAGCGCATCGGTGCCAGCCAGCCGCGTCTGGTTGAAGGAATTCAGATACAGCTTGAGAGATTTGGATTCGATGATGTTGGGCGAATCGGCCGGCACCGTGATGGTGGCAATCGCCACTTGCGGTTTGCCGCGCAGATTCAGCCAGGATAATTCGTAAGCATTCCAGATATCGAGGCCGAAAAAGGGCAGAGTGCCCAGCTCCGGCCCCAGCCCCAGTTCATCCCTTTTGCCCTGGCGGGCGATGGAAAAGAGCAGGGCAGGCGCGTATTCGGCCTGGTAACTGGCGGGTTTGCCCAGTGGCGACTGGTCCGGCGTGGAGGGCGTGCTCATTGTGCTTATCCTAAAAATTATCCTAAAAACAGCTTATAGACCGGATTTTCGTTCTCGTCCCAATGGCGGTAGCCGACCGTGTTCAGGAATGCGCGAAAGTCTTTCATTTCCTTCTTCGGCACTTGCAAGCCGATCAGAATGCGGCCGTAATCGGCGCCGTGGTTGCGGTAGTGAAACAGGCTGATGTTCCAGTTAGGCGCCATGCTGGACAGGAAGCGCGTCAGCGCGCCGGGGCGCTCCGGGAATTCGAAGCGGTACAGCAATTCGTTTTGCGCCAGCGGGCTTTTGCCGCCGACCAGGTAGCGAATATGCAATTTTCCGAGTTCGTCATCGGTCAAATCGAGCGTCTTGAAGCCGTGTTTCTCGAATTTTTTGGTGATCTTGCCGGCTTCGTCGCGATTCGCGATCTGGATGCCGACGAAGATGTGCGCCTCATGTTCGTCGCTGATGCGGTAGTTGAATTCTGTCACATTGCGCGGCCCGATCAGTTCGCAGAAGCGCTTGAAACTGCCGCGTTCTTCGGGAATAGTGACAGCGAATACCGCTTCGCGCGCTTCGCCGACTTCGGCCCGTTCGGCGACGAAGCGCAGGCGGTCGAAATTCATGTTGGCGCCGCAGGCGATGGTCACCAGGGTTTCGTTTTTGAGCGGCTTCTTGTCCGCGCGGGCGCGTTCGATATACGCTTTCGCGCCCGCCACCGCCAATGCGCCGGCTGGTTCCAGGATGCTGCGCGTGTCCTGAAATACATCCTTGATCGCCGCGCAGATGGCGTCGGTATCGACCAGGATCACTTCGTCGACATATTGCTGGGCCAGGCGGAAAGTTTCTTCGCCCACCAGCTTGACCGCGGTGCCGTCGGAGAACAGGCCGACATCGGGCAGTGTGACGCGTTTGCCCGCTTTCAGGCTGCGCGCCATGGCGTCGGAATCGATGGTCTGCACGCCGATGATTTTGATGTCGGGCCGGACCTGCTTGACATACGCGGCCACGCCGGCAATCAGGCCGCCGCCGCCGATGGCGACGAAAATGGCGTGGATCGGGCCGGCATGCTGGCGCAGGATTTCCATCCCGATGGTGCCCTGGCCGGCGATCACATAGGGGTCGTCGAACGGGTGAACGAAGGTCAGCTTGTGTTTCTTTTCCAGCGTCAGCGCATAGTCATAGGCATCGGTGAAGGAGTCGCCGAACAGCACGGTTTCAACCAGTGCGCCGCCGCGCGCCTTGACCGCCTCGACCTTGACCGGCGGCGTGGTGGTGGGCATCACGATCATCGCCTTGCAACCGAGCTTTGCCGCCGCCAGCGCGACACCTTGCGCGTGGTTGCCGGCCGAGGCGCAAATCACGCCGTGTTTCAATTGTTCCGGCGTTAAGTGCGCCATCTTGTTGTAAGCGCCGCGTAGCTTGAAGCTGAACACGCTTTGCATGTCTTCGCGCTTGAAATAAATTTTGTTGCCCATGCGCTCAGATAGAGTTGGCGCGAATTCCAATGGGGTTTCAAAGGCTACGTCATAGACGCGGGCAGTCAGGATTTTCTTCAGGTAGTCGGTATTCATTATGGTTGGGTGGCGTCGATTTGAGTGCGGCATCATCTGGTGCGCAATCCGGCTCGAACACGGCTGGCGGCCGGTCGGGTGCGCAGCTGGCATCGGCGCGGATAGGCGCCAAGCCATGACGCGGATGTGAAAAATGCCAAGTGGTCATTGCTGGTCGCTTATTATAATGGACGTTTTTTTCGCGACCGTCCAAAGTCTTTCATGCTTGAATCTGCAATCGCTTGGCTATTAAACGTTCTGGCGCTGCCAAAAATCGGGCTGACATCGGTTTTCGTGGTCGCCTTTATCGCTGCGACTTTGCTGCCGTTGGGCTCGGAGCCGCTGATTTTTGCGGTGATCAGGGCCGATACTGCGCTGTTCTGGCAAGTCATCCTGGTGGCTACCGCCGGCAATACGCTCGGCGGCATGGTCAATTACTGGATCGGCTATGGCGCCAAGAGCGTCTTTGCAAAAGAGCGGGAAAGCCGCTGGTTCGGCTGGTTGCGTCGTTTCGGCGCGAAAACGATGCTGCTGGCTTGGTTGCCCGGCGTGGGCGATCCGATCTGCACCCTGGGCGGCTGGCTGCGCTTGCCGTTCTGGCCTTGCGCTGCGTACATGGCGCTGGGCAAATTCTGCCGCTACATCACGGTGACCTGGCTGCTGCTCAGTGTGCCCAATGGCGTGTGGCGCCAAATCGCACTCTGGCTGGCCTAGCGTTTTTTATATACAGTGTCATGTATAAAATACATACGCATATTATATATGCGGAAAATACCGTATTTTAATACATACTCCCGCTATAAATAGATTGCGTGCAGACCCGATCCAGGCGCCGTGCAAGCCGTGTTAAGGCGTATGAAACGCAAGGCTGTTGCAACGTGCTGCAGCGCGATACGCTAAAATGCTTTTTTAGTGTCAGTCCCACACCACCACGCCATGAACGCCCCAGCACACATCCAAGCCTTGCTCTCAGACGCGCCCGCCGGCTCCGGCGCTGCGCCGACCCGTTTGCGCGAAATTCCCTATAACTACACGTCGTTTTCCGACCGCGAAATCGTCATCCGCCTGCTCGGCGAAGAAGCCTGGAAGCTGCTCGACACGCTGCGCGGCGCGCGCCAGACCGGGCGCTCCGCCAGGATGCTGTACGAAGTCCTGGGCGACATCTGGGTGGTGCAGCGCAATCCCTATCTGCAAGACGACATGCTGGACAACCCCAAGCGCCGCCAGAGCCTGATCGATGCGCTGAACCATCGCCTGGCCGAAGTTGAGCGCCGTCGCGTCACCACTGACCTGGCCGATGCCGGCGATGCCGAAGCGGTCAAGCGCAGCGTCAGCGTGGAAGCGCTGCTGAAAGCGGCGCGCCAGGCGGTGGCCGATTTTGCCGAAGATTTCCGTCGCACTTACGACTTGCGCCGCCGCGCCACCAAAGAGCTGCGGCGCTATACCGAGAAAGACAACATCAAGTTCGACGGTCTCTCGCGGGTGTCGCACGTGACCGATGCCACCGACTGGCGCGTCGAATATCCGTTCGTGGTGCTCACGCCGGATACGGAAGATGAGATGGCCGGTCTGGTCAAGGCCTGCATTGTGCTCGGTCTGACCATCATTCCGCGCGGCGGCGGCACCGGTTATACCGGCGGCGCGATTCCGCTGACGCCTTTTTCGGCCGTCATCAATACCGAAAAACTGGAGCAGTTGGGCGCGGTTGAAATGCGCACGCTACCCGGCGTGGATCGTGAATACGCAACCATTTATTCGGGCGCAGGCGTAGTCACCAAGCGCGTCTCGGACGCAGCCGAGCAGGCCGGTTTCGTGTTCGCGGTCGATCCGACTTCGGCGGAGGCGTCCTGCATCGGCGGCAATGTCGCGATGAACGCCGGCGGCAAGAAGGCGGTGCTGTGGGGCACGGCGCTGGATAACCTGGCCTCGTGGCGCATGGTCGACCCGAACGGCGACTGGCTCGAAGTCACGCGCATCGAACACAATCTGGGCAAGATTCACGATCAGCCGGTGGCGAAATTCAAGCTCGAATGGTCGCATCCGGGCGCCAAAGGCGAGCGCAGCACGCCGTTCAAAACCGAAATGCTGGAGATCGAAGGCCGCAAATTCCGCAAGGAAGGCTTGGGCAAGGATGTGACCGACAAATTCCTGTCGGGTTTGCCGGGCGTTCAGAAAGAAGGCTGCGACGGGCTGATCACTTCGGCGTGCTGGATTTTGCACAAAATGCCGAAATTCGCCCGCACCGTCTGCCTGGAGTTTTTCGGTCAGGCCAGCGACGCCATTCCGAGCATCGTCGAAATCAAGGATTACCTCGATGCCGAAACCAAAAAAGGCGGCGCAGTGCTGGCCGGCCTGGAACATCTGGACGAGCGCTATTTGCGCGCAGTTGGCTACGCCACCAAATCCAAGCGTGGCGTATTGCCGAAAATGGCCTTGTTCGGCGACATCGTAGGCGACGACGAGAACGCAGTCGCGCAAGCGGCCTCGGAAGTGGTGCGCATCGCCAACACCCGCGTCGGCGAAGGTTTCGTCGCAGTGTCGCCTGAGGCGCGCAAGAAATTCTGGCTCGACCGCGCCCGCACCGCAGCCATTTCCAAGCATACCAACGCCTTCAAAATCAATGAAGACGTGGTGATCCCGCTGGACCGGATGGGCGAATACACCAACGGCATCGAGCATATCAATATCGAACTGTCGATTCGCAACAAGCTGCAATTGATCGACGCGTTGCGCAATTTCTTCACCGCCGGCAATCTGCCGCTCGGCAAGAGCGAGGATGCCGAAGGCGAGGCGATCCCCGATGCGGAGATGCTGGAAGACCGCGCCCATCAGGCTACGGAATTGCTCGATCTGGCCCATGCGCGCTGGACTTATCTGCTGGAAAACATCGACAAGCCGCTGGCGCAATCGAGAGATATTCTGCTCGCGCTCGGCCTGGAAAAACTGGCAACCGTGTTTGCGCAACGTTTGATTGCGCAGCCGGATGCACTGGTATTTCATGTGCTGCAAGATCGCACCGTGCGCGTGTCCTGGAAGCAGGAAGTGCGCGCCGCGCTGCGCCAGATATTCAGCGGCGCTGCATTCAAATTGATCCTCGATGAATGCACCGCAATCCACCAGCGCGTGTTGCGCGGGCGGGTTTTCGTGGCGTTGCACATGCACGCCGGCGACGGCAATGTGCATACCAATATTCCGGTCAATTCCGACGATTACCAGATGTTGCAAGATGCCCACGCGGCGGTGGGCCGCATCATGGCGCTGGCGCGTTCGCTGGGCGGCGTCATTTCCGGCGAGCACGGCATCGGCATCACCAAGATCGAATACCTGACCGACACTGAAATCGACGCATTTCGCGATTACAAACAGCGCATCGATCCGGAAGGCCGCTTCAACAAGGGCAAGCTGCTGGCCGGCGCCGATTTGCGCAACGCTTACACGCCGTCGTTCGGCCTGATGGGCCACGAATCGCTGATCATGCAGCAAAGCGATATCGGCGCGATTTCCAATAGCATCAAGGATTGCCTGCGCTGCGGCAAGTGCAAACCGGTCTGCGCCACCCACGTGCCGCGCGCGAATTTGCTGTACTCGCCGCGCAACAAGATTCTGGCGACCTCGCTGCTGGTGGAAGCCTTCCTGTACGAAGAGCAAACCCGGCGCGGCATCTCGATCAAGCACTGGGACGAGTTTTCCGATGTGGCCGACCATTGCACGGTATGCCACAAGTGCGTCACGCCGTGCCCGGTCGATATCGATTTCGGTGAAGTGTCGATGAACATGCGCAACCTGCTGCGCAAGATGGGGCAGAAGAAGTTCAATCCCGGCACCGCTGCCTCGATGTTCTTCCTCAACGCCACCGATCCGGCCACCATCAATGCCACCCGTACCGCGATGATCGGCTGGGGCTACAAGGCGCAGCGCCTGGGTCACGACATCCTGAGGAAGTTCGCCAAGAAGCAGACCAAAGCGCCACCGGCTTCCGTCGGCAAGCCGGCGGTCAGGGAGCAGGTGATTCACTTCATCAACAAGAAGATGCCCGGCAACCTGCCCAAGAAAACCGCGCGCGCGCTGCTCGATATCGAAGACGACAAAATCGTGCCGATCATCCGCGACCCGCAAACCACCACGGCGGATACCGAAGCCGTGTTTTACTTCCCTGGTTGCGGCTCGGAACGGCTGTTCTCGCAAGTCGGACTTGCGACGCAAGCGATGTTGTGGCACGTCGGCGTGCAGACCGTATTGCCGCCGGGTTATCTGTGCTGCGGCTATCCGCAACGCGGCAACGGCGAGTATGACAAGGCCGAGAAAATGATGACCAGCAATCGCGTGCTGTTTCATCGTATGGCCAATACGCTCAATTACCTCGACATCAAGACCGTGATCGTGTCGTGCGGCACTTGCTACGATCAATTGGCGACCTATGAATTCGACAAGATATTCCCCGGCTGTCGGATCATCGACATCCATGAATACCTACTGGAGAAAAGCGTCAAATTGGAAGGCGTGGCCGGCACCCGTTACATGTACCACGAGCCATGCCACAACCCGATGAAACTGCAAGAGTCGGGCAAGACCATCAATGCGTTGATCAGCACCGTGGACAACATCAAGATCGAGAAAAACGAGCGCTGCTGCGGCGAATCCGGCACGCTGGCGGTCAGCCGTCCTGACATCTCGACCCAGGTCCGCTTCCGCAAGGAAGAAGAGATGCAGAAGGGTGCCGACAAGCTGCGCGCCGACGGTTTCACCGGCGAGGTCAAGATTCTGACCAGTTGCCCATCCTGCCTGCAAGGTTTGCTGCGCTACAACGACGATAGCGATACCGATGCCGACTACATCGTGATCGAACTGGCCAAGCATCTGCTGGGCCAGAACTGGATGCCCGAATACGTCGCCCGCGCCAATGCCGGCGGTATCGAGCGCGTATTAGTATAAAAAGCCGTATAAGGACTGGATTTGACAACGCAGATCGATTGTGAATTATGTTCTTTGCAGGGCGGCGAAGTCGTGCATGTTGCGGCCCACTGGCATGTGGTGCTGGTGGATGACACCGGCTATCCCGGCTTTTGCCGCGTGATCTGGAACGGTCATGTGCAGGAAATGACGGATTTGTCGCTGGCGGAGCGCGATATGCTGATGGCGGCAGTGTGGCAGGTCGAGGCTGCGGTGCGCGACGTGATGCAGCCGCACAAGATCAACCTGGCCAGCCTGGGCAACATGGTGCCGCATTTGCACTGGCATGTGATCCCGCGTTTTGAGGACGATGCGCAGTTTCCCGCCCCGGTCTGGGCCCAGGCGCAACGCGCAACGGCGCCCGAAATTCTGGCGCAGCGCAGAGATCTGCTGCCGACCTTGCGCACCGCGATCCGGGCCAGGATGGCTTCGCTGATTTAATTGCATATAGAGTATATTTAATAACCGCAATGAATATATGCGGAAAATGCCATAAAAATTGAAATACTCCTTAGTTTCTAAAAATATTCGGTTGCGCTGTTCGTGTTTTTCGTGCCTTCCGCGAGCAATCTGCAGCAGCAGTAATTTAATCAAACTGGACAATCATCATGACTGGATCGAAACAAACCGCAGCAACGCCGATTCCAACCGAATTGACCGTGCGCAAGCAATCAAAGGTATTGGAAATCACTTTTAACGATGGCGCTGCGTTCGTGCTGCCGTTCGAATTGCTGCGCGTGTATTCGCCGTCGGCCGAAGTGCGCGGTCACGGCCCGGGGCAGGAAGTGCTGCAGACCGGCAAACGCGAGGTGGAACTGACGGCGCTGGAACCGGTCGGCAACTACGCGGTGCAGCCGCATTTTTCCGATGATCACAATACCGGCATCTACACTTGGGATTACCTGTATTGGCTGGGCGCCAACCAGACTGATCTATGGGCTGAATACCTGGCGCGTCTGGAGACAGCCGGCCATAGCGCCGATGCCGGACGCACGACTCCCATGACCGCCGCCTCCGACGGTCACGCTTGCGGTCACAAGCATTAATGATTAATGATTAATGCATGATTAATGCGCCGAAAAAACTCCATCTTTGGGCAGAATCTGGAATGATTCCCTGACCAAACGGTCGAACCGGATAGCAGTCCAGAAACCCGCCTCAAGCCCAGCGCTGATGCGGGTTTTTTTTACCTGTTTGTCCCCGACTATTTGCTTGAGAATCCTGCTGCAAATATGCAAAATTATCTCTCCCGGCAATAATTTTCTGACGATTTCATCATGGAAGAGCCGTTCGATTTCGTCATTCGACGATTCCGGCAGGACGGCCATGTTACGCAAAACAATATTTTTTCTCCGTATGTGCGGCAGCGAACAGAACTTCCCGGCCGAAACCCTTACAATGCACGCGTGACGGATAGTCGCGCCAAAGCCTGTCTGCGCGATGTTGTGCAACCGGTGCCGTAGTGGGTCAATCCGTCTGTGGAGCACGACGCAACTGTAAAAAATAGCGACAACAACAGCGGTCAGACCGAAATTTTTCGGCACCGGATTGGCATCGAAACACAAGGAACACAAATGAAAAATCAGCAACGCTATGCGAAACCGTTCATGTGGTTTTTAGCATTACTCATGACAGCACTTGTGGCCGGATGCGGAGGCAGTGGCGGGCGAGATTCGATTCTGGGCGCGGACGTTGCCGCAGCCGCAGCCATTTTTGTCCCGCCAGCGGGTGCGGTCAACCCAGGCGCATGTACTGCCGCGGGGCCCACGGTGACTGCATCGAATCCGATTAATGGCAATCAGCTGGTGACCACCAGCACGTCCGGTGTTGCTGGCGGCGGGAAAACGATCACTGCCACTTTCAGTGAAGCGATGAATGGCGCAACGATCAACCCAACAACCTTTACGCTGGCGCGAACGAACGGAACTGCGCTGATACCAGCGTCGGTGAACTATAGCGCTAACGCAGCGACCTTAAATACCGCATCGGCTCTCTTGGCCAATACCAGTTACACGGCGGTCATCCAGGGTACGGTCACGAACGCTGCCGGCACCCCAATCGGCTGTAACTATGTATGGACCTTCAAAACGGCAGCCGCCGCCGTCATCGGTGCCCCGTCGGTCAATCTGGGATCGGCAGCCACGTATGCTATTGCGTCCACTGCCGGAATAACCAACGCCGCCGCCACCACGATTAACGGGAATGTGGTGCTGGACCCAAATGCTACGTGCAACGGCGAGTCCGTTCTGGCGGCCGGAACTTTTGGCCTTTGCGATGGCAAGGCTCCAACGCTCAATGGCGTGGTGGCCAGTCCGCTATTCCCGGATGCCGGAGTTACTTCGGGCGCGGTCAAGGCCGATTTGCGGGCAGCGTATCTCGCCCTTTCTCCCGCAATAACGATAGGAGCAACCGCGATACCGGCTGGCACTACTTTAGGAAACTCGGTCGGGAGCACCCTTGTGCCGGGAGATAATTATTTCGTTCCTGGCGTCTATCAATCGCTGACGTCGATTTTGATCACGGGCGATGTTACGCTCGACGCCAAAGGCGACCCGGATGCCGTCTTCATCTTCCAGTCATCAAGCACGATAGGCACGCTAGGCGGCGCTGATCGCATTCTCCTGGTTGGCGGTGCCAAGGCTTCCAACGTCTGGTGGTGGGCCGGCAGCGCAGCGACGCTTGGAACAGGTACTCTTTGGCAGGGCAATATCCTGGCCAGCGATGACGTGACGATGCTCGTCGGAGCAACCTCGTGTGGCAGATTGTTTGCAGGGGCGTCTACGGATGGCGCGTTTGTTTTGAACAATAACGTCGTTTCCGTACCGGGTAATCCGAGTGGCCCTGCCACTTGCCAGTAAGAAGGCTTGAGGCATCAAAGGCAAAGGCCGGCAGAGTCATTTCTGCCGGCCTTTATCAAGGGACTGATAAATATTGCTCACGTTGCGTTATGCAACTGGCATAACAAGTATTTAACTCCTCTGGAGAAGAACATGAAATTAGCAAGAGCCTCAGGGACGCTGGGTTTGGTGGCATTCGCTGTTATCACCAGCCCAATCGCAGCGGCGCAGGATTCCGGCTGGTACCTCGGTGCCAACGCTGGCCAGTCGAGAGCGAAAATTGACGACGAGCGGATTACCGGTAGTCTGTCTGGAAAAAATTTCACCGGGATTTCGATCGACGATGACGATCGCGACACCGGCTATAAGCTGTTTGGTGGCTACAAGTTCAACAAGAATTTTGCCCTTGAAGGCGGTTATTTCGATCTGGGAAAATTCGGTTATACAGCGACCACCACGGTGCCGGCCGGAACACTGAACGGTAATAGCAAGGTCAAAGGCTTGAATCTCGACCTGGTCGGGATGTTGCCGATCACTGAAAAATTTTCTGCGTTTGGCCGGGTCGGGGTGAACTACGCCGAAGCCAAAGACACCTTCACTGGAACCGGCGCAGTCAATGTGGTCAACCCGAACCCTAGCAAGCGCGACACCAACCTCAAAGTTGGCCTGGGGCTGCAGTACGCGTTCACTGAATCTCTTGCCATGCGCGCCGAGGTGGAACGTTACCGGATCGACGATGCGGTCGGCAACAAGGGCGACATCGATCTGGTCTCGGTCGGCCTGCTGTATCAGTTCGGCGGGAAAACCGCGGCCCCCGCGCCGCTGGCGGTGATGCCGGAACCGGTTGCCGTTGCTGCACCCGAGCCGGAAGCGCCGCTGCCAGCACCGGTGCCGGTGTCTGAAAAAGTCACGTTCGCGGCGGAAGCCTTGTTTGACTTCGACAAAGCGGTGGTCAAGCCTGAAGGCAAGGCCGCCCTCGATGATTTGTTGAACAAGCTGCAAGGCATGGACACGGAAGTGATGATCACGGTCGGTCATACCGATTCCATCGGCTCCGATGCTTACAATCAAAAACTGTCGATCCGCCGCGCGGAAGCGGTCAAGGCTTACCTGATCTCCAAAGGCATCGACGCATCGCGCGTGTACACCGAAGGCAAGGGCAAAGCACAGCCTATTGCCGACAACAAAACGGCGCAAGGCCGCGCCAAAAACCGCCGCGTCACAGTGGAAGTCGTCGGTTCGCGTACTGTGATGCAATAAGCTTTCACGCATTGCCAGCAATCCGCGCAAGCGCAAAGCCGTTCAGTCAAAATCTGAACGGCTTTTTTTCGTCGGTAGTCCGAAGCTTCTTTTTCCAGCGCCACCTGCCGTGCTGCGCATGCAATCCTGGGTGGCCGGCTACTGGAAAATACTTTGAAATATGTCCGGTGTGTACGTCAGCGTACAGACCCGGGGGATATGCTGGCGGATAATCATTTTCATGGGAAGCAGTTTTATGCTGGCCTACGCAGTGCGTTGAAACGGGTTGGCACGCACTGACAACACCACTTATAAAAAGGAAAAATCATGCTTTATACAATTGCTGTCGTTTTGATCATTCTGTGGCTGCTTGGCCTCGTCACGTCTACCGCCATCGGTGGCTTCATTCATATTCTATTGGTCATCGCCGTGATTATGATATTGCTGCGCCTCATCAAAGGGCGCGGTCTTTAGCAATGATTGAAACCTGTCTTCCAGGCGGGTTTCAAGATTCGCCGTAGCGCCGTATGCTGCTATGGAATGCGGCCATGTTCATGGTCGCATATGCATATACTGTCAATGGTATTTTTTAAGATCCAATGAATATATGCGAGAAGTATTGCTTTTAACGGCATACCCCACGAAATTTTTCGTTCTTTTCGTGTCTCTCCCAGACACGCAATACGTACATTAATATGAGATTTCCAAAAACACAGAAACGGGCGCGTTAGCTAACGCGCCCGTTTCTGTGTCCAGGTGCAAGCTTAATGCCTGACTTGATTGCCGATCACACCGCCGACTGCTGCACCGCCTACCGTGCCGATTGCGCTGCCTCCGGTCAGTACGGCGCCAAGAACGCCGCCTGCACCGGCGCCGACCGCGGTATTTTTATCTTGCCGTGACATGCCGGAACAAGCCGTCAAGCCAAGCACGAAGGCGATAGCCATCGTATGTACTGCTAATTTTTTTATTGTGTTCATGTTGAACTCCCTCGAAAGAATCAAAATAGGAGGGCAGTACCCGGTACTGCCCTCCTATTCATGGCCTGGCGCTACGCGCGCCAGTCGCGTGACTACTTCAGACGCATATCGTTTTTGACTGATTTCACGCCTTTGACTGCACGCGTTACCTTCACGGCTGTGGCGGCGTTGTCTTGGGAGCTCACAAAACCGCTCAGTTGCACTGCGCCCTGAAAGGTTTCGACATTGATTTCAGCTACCTTCAAGGTCGGCTCGTTGAGGATCGCGGCCTTGACGTTGGTCGTGATCACTGTGTCATCAATATATTGGCCGGTAGTTTCATGTTTTGCTGTTGTGGTGCAACCGACGATAGTGGTCAACATGAGTGCGGCGATTAGCGTGGATACAATTTTAAGATTTTTCATTTTGATACTCCTGGTTTGCTGATTGAAAAGATTATCCTGGCGACCCCGCCGCTGCAGAACGCACATGCGATGCTGTGGTGCAGCTTTGCGATGACACAAGATTAGAATTTAAATACATCCATGTCTGTGCGCCAACACACACAGCAATATTGCCTTTTTACACAGTCCCAGTTTTGTAATGTGTGGTAACGCACAGACAAAAATGCGCAAGGTGCAATGCGGCGCAGACGGACGGGGTGGGCGTGTTACCCTGTCGGCCGTGGCGTTCTTTCGGACGCCTTGTACCTTCCAACTATTAAGATTAAAAGCAGGAACCCCAATATGTCCTGTATGCATGATCCGAATCAAAATCATCTGCTGGCAGCTTTGCTCGACACTGAATTCGACCGCCTGTCGCCCCATCTGGAATTGATTCCGATGCTGCTCGGCGACGTGCTCTATGAGTCCGGCGGCAAGTTGCAGCACGTCTATTTTCCAACTACATCGATCGTCTCGCTGCACTACTTGCTCGAAAACGGTGGTTCGTCTGAAATTGCCGGGGTTGGCAACGAGGGCATATTGGGGGTTTCTCTTTTCATGGGCGGCGACACCACGCCCAGCCGCGCCGTGGTGCAGACAGGCGGCTATGGCTATCGCCTCAAGGCACACATCTTGATGGAAGAATTCTATCGGGCCGGACCGGTGCTGCGTCTGCTGCTGCGTTATACCCACGCACTGATCACGCAAATGTCGCAGACCTCGGTGTGCAATCGTCATCATTCGGTGGAGCAGCAATTGAGCCGCTTTCTCCTGCTCACCCTGGACCGTTTGCCCTCGAATGAATTGACAATGACCCAGGAATTGATCGCCAATATGTTGGGCGTGCGGCGCGAAGGTGTGACCGAGGCAGCCGGGAAATTGCAAAGCTGCGGTTTTATCCGCTATCGGCGTGGCCATATCACCGTGTTGGACCGGTCCGGCCTGGAACAGCATGCCTGCGAATGTTATGACGTCGTCAAGAAAGAATTTGCGCGCTTGTTGCTGGATGTGCGCCAGCTCCAAGGCCGGTCGGCCTGACGGCGCAGAACCTCGACATCACATGCCGGACGCCGCGCCTTGCCGGCGTAGCGGCTGCGCGGTCACCTTGTTTGTACGAGGCTAGCGTTTTTTGTAATTCAGTTGCAATCTAATCAACGTATAAAATTATGCACAAAATGGAAACAACGTCGATCGAGCGACTGATCTTGATCGGTTTCGGGATGACACTGGGCGTTCTGCTTTTGGTCGGTGGCGTCGCGTGGAACGCTGCGGTGCAATCCGTTACCGCGGTCAAGGTCATCGCGGTCAGCATCGTCTTGCTGCTGTTGTTCCTGGCGCTGCTGTATGTGCGGATACGACGGGTGATACGCCGCCGTTTGGCGGCCGAACAGGCATTGCAAGAGCTGCGGCAGCCATTGCTGAAAGCGGGCGCACTGCAAGATGCCATTTTCAACAGCGCCAATTTCTCCAGTATCGCCACTGACGCCCAGGGCGTGATTCAGATTTTCAACGTCGGCGCCGAACGCATGCTCGGTTATACGGCGGCCGATGTGGTGGACCAGATCACGCCAGCGGGGATTTCGGATGCGCAGGAAGTGATCGCGCGGGCAGCGGCCCTGAGCCTGGAATGGGACACGCCGATTGAGCCGGGCTTTGAAGCGCTGGTGTTCAAGGCTTCACGCGGCATCGAAGATATTTATGAACTGACCTATATCCGCAAAGATGGCAGCCGCTTGCCGGCGATCGTGTCCGTCACCGCGCTGCGCGACGCCAAAGACAAGGTGATCGGTTACCTGCTGATTGGCACCGATAACACCGCGCGCAAACAAGTCGAAGCGGAGCAGGCGCTGCTTGATCAGCGTTTGCGCGATCAGCAGTTCTACACGCGTTCGCTGATTGAATCGAATATCGACGCCATCATAACCACCGATCCGCGCGGCATCATCAGCGACGTCAACCACCAGATGGAAGCGCTGACCGGTTGCACCCGCGATGAATTGATCGGGGCGCCGTTCAAGAATTATTTTACCGATCCGGCGCGGGCCGAGGCGGCCATCACGCGTGTGCTGCGCGATGGCAAGGTGACCAACTATGAGTTGACCGCCCACGCTCGGGATGGCAAGGAAACGGTGGTGTCGTACAACGCGACCACCTTCCATGACCGCGACCGCAATTTGCAAGGCGTGTTCGCGGCGGCGCGCGATGTTACCGACCACAAGCAATTCGAGCATGCGCTGCAGGAAAATTACGTCGAACTGGAAAGCGCGAAGGCGGCCGCGGAAAAAGCCAATCTGGCGAAATCGGAATTTTTGTCCAGCATGAGCCATGAATTGCGCACGCCACTCAATGCGGTGCTCGGGTTTGCGCAGTTGATGGCATCCGAGACGCCACCGCCATCACCGGCGCAGAAACTGTCGATCGACCAGATTTTGCAAGCCGGCTGGTATCTGCTGCGCCTGATTAATGAAATCCTCGATCTGGCGATGATCGAATCGGGCAAAGTGACGATGTCGCAAGAATCGATGTCGCTCACCGAAGTACTGCAAGACTGTCAGGCCATGATCGAGCCGCAGGCGCAGCAGCGCGGGATACAGATGACGTTCCCCCATTTCGATCATCCGTTCTATGTCCATGCCGATCGGACCAGAGTCAAGCAAGTGATCATCAACCTGCTGTCGAATGCGATCAAATATAACCGGGTCGGCGGCGCAGTCATGGTCGAATGCGCGGTGCGCGGCGAAAACCGGGTGCGCTTAAGCGTCAACGATACCGGAGTCGGCCTGGCGCCGGAACAGTTGGCGCAACTATTCCAGCCGTTCAATCGGCTTGGGCAAGAGTCCAGTGCCGAAGAGGGCACCGGCATCGGCCTGGTCGTCACCAAGCAACTGGTCGAGTTGATGGGCGGTGTCATTGGCGTCGAAAGCAATGTTGGTGTCGGCAGCGTGTTTTGGGTCGAATTTCCCGCATCCGGCGCGCCGGAGCTGGTGTTTGGCGGCAGCGGCGAAAGCAGCCTGAATGCGCCGGACCCACTGGCAGCGCAGGCATTGTCGTTCCAGCGCACGCTGCTCTATGTCGAAGACAATCCGGCAAATTTGGTGCTGGTCGAGCAATTGATTGCACGGCGCAGCGATTTGAAATTGCTGACGGCCATTGATGGCCATCTGGGCATCCAGCTGGCGCGTATGCATCAGCCGGACGTCATTTTGATGGATATTAATTTGCCTGGCATCAGCGGTTTCGGCGCCTTGAAAATTTTGCGCGAAGATCCGGTAACCGCTCACATCCCGGTCATGGCACTGTCGGCCAACGCCGTCCCGCGCGACATCGAGAAGGGGTTGAAGGCCGGGTTCTTCCGCTATTTGACAAAACCAATCGAGGTGAACGCATTTATGGATGCGCTTGATGTTGCATTGCATTATGCGGCCGAAAATGGCTTGGCAAGTGAAGCGGAACGGTAATGCCGCTGAATAACAGGTGGACGATTTTTTTGATCCGGAACAAATAAAGTTAGAACCGGATTCCCTCACCCCAACCCTCTCCTAGAGGGAGAGGGTGAGAATAGTGGCCTGGAAAATAAAACTCTTTCCAGCCCAAATCAATAAGAGGGAATGTAATGCTTGAAGCATCCGAGATTCTAAACGCCAGTATCCTGATCGTTGATGATCAAAAAACGAATGTGATGCTGTTGGAACAAATGCTGCGCAATGCAGGTTACCAACGCATCACATCGACGATGGACCCGCGCGCGGTCTGCCCCTTGCATTTGGCGCATCGCTATGACCTCATTTTGCTCGATTTGCAAATGCCCGAGATGGATGGGTTCCAGGTCATGGAAGGCTTGAAGGAAATCGAGACGGACGGTTATTTGCCGGTGCTGGTCATCACCGCGCAACCTGGCCACAAACTGCGCGCACTGCAAGCGGGCGCCAAAGATTTCGTCAGCAAACCATTCGATTTGGTCGAAGTGCAGACACGCATCCACAACATGCTGGAAGTGCGGCTGTTGTATCAAAAGCTGGGCAATTACAACAAGGTGCTGGAACAGACGGTGCAAGAGCGCACCGTCGAATTGCGCCAGAGTGAGGCTCGTTTCAAGAGTTTTACCGAACTGTCATCGGACTGGTATTGGGAGCAAGACCCACAAGGACTATTTACCAAAATCTCCGGCCCGGTTTTTGACATGCTCGGGATCGAAGCGAACGGTATGCCGGGTGCGGCCAGCGCGGTGTTGGCGGGGCGCTGGAATGCGGCCGAGCGCGCGCTGCTGGACGCCAACATTGCAGCCCGACGTCCTTTCCTGGATTTCGTCTACAGTCGCAGCAATGCCGATGGCACCACGCAATATCTGCAAGTAAGCGGGGAGCCGATGTTCGATTCGGCCAGCCGCTTTATCGGTTATCGCGGAATCGGCATGGAGGTCACCGACCGCAGGCGTCCGGACCCGGAGCAAATCCGTTTTCGCAGCGCCATGGATGTGATCGATCAGGGTGTGTGTTTGCTCGATCGGGTCAGCCTGCGCGTGGTCGACGTAAATGAAACGGCTTGCCGCATGTCAGGCTATAGCCGGCCCGAGTTGTTCGCCGTGGATCTGGCCGATCTCGGCATCGGCAGCAGCGAGGATTTGGCGCGCATCTTCGATGCGCTCATTGCAGGCGAGCCGACGCACAGGCAAACGGTGGACTTGCGCCGCAAAGATGGTTCGGCCCTGGTCGCCATGATCGATTGGCGCGCGCTGCGCGTGATCGATAACTGGATCATGGTTGGCGTCATCAGCGCCGATTGCAAACGATCGGAGTAGCAGGCTTCTTGAAAACCGGTTATTGGTTCAGCGTTCCTGAAGTTCTGCATGCACCAGTATCTCCACAGCATGCTCTCGCTTGTCATCAACCAGCGGTATCATCCCATCCATCTGCAGAAAGCCATCCACTTTTACAGCGTCCTTCACCCCAGGGTCTCTGCTTTGCGTCACCACGATCCTGTACATCGTGTCGCGATACCGATAATGCAAACCATACGTGCTCCAGTCATCCGGCAGGCACGGCGTGATAATCAGCTTGTCGCCTTTTAGCTTCAAGCCCAGCAGCGACTCCACAATCAACCTGTACATCCATCCCGACGATCCGGTGTACCAGCTCCAGCCGCCACGACCTACGTGCGGCGATACCGCATACACGTCGGCGGCAACTACATAAGGCTCTACCTTGTAGGTGGCAATATCCTGGGCAGTTTTGCCATGGTTGACCGGATTGATCATTTGCATCAATTCCCAGGCGCGCACGTTGTCGCCCATTTTGGCAAACGCCATTGCGGTCCAGATCGCCGCATGCGTGTACTGCCCGCCGTTCTCGCGTACGCCAGGAACATAGCCGCGGATATAGCCGGGATTCTGATCGGATTTGTCGAACGGAGGATCGAGCAACTGGATGATCGCGTCTTCACGCCGCACCAGCCGGCGATCGACTGCCAGCATCGCCATCTTTGAGCGTTCCGGATCGCCGGCGCCGGACAGTACCGACCAGCTTTGCGAAATCGAATCGATCTGGCATTCGGCGTTTTGCGCAGATCCAAGCGGTGTCCCATCATCGAAATACGCCCGGCGATACCATTCGCCGTCCCAGCCGTTTTTGTCGATGTTCTGGCGCAATTGGGCTGCTTCGGCATGGCAACGGTCGGCGAACGTCGGGTCCTTGTGGATCGTGGCGACTTCAGCAAAACGCATCAGAACTTCATAGAGGAAAAAACTGAGCCAGATGCTTTCGCCTTTACCGTGTTCGCCGACCTTGTCCATGCCATCGTTCCAGTCGCCGGAACCGATCAGCGACAGGCCATGCACGCCAAATTTCAATCCTCTTTCAATCGCACGCACGCAATGCACATACAGCGTGGCTATCTGTTCGGAATGGTTCGGCAGGTCGTAGTAAGAATCCTCATCCTGATTGACCGGACGGCCTTCAATGAAGTGCACGGCCTCACCGAGTACGCCGGTGTCGCCGGTGCTGATTACATAACGATACAGCGCAAGTGGCAGCCACAGGTAATCGTCGGAACAATGCGTGCGCACGCCGCGGTCGGTCGGTGGATGCCACCAGTGCTGGGCATCGCCCTCGATGTATTGATGCGCAGCGCACAACAGCAGATGTTCGCGCACCAGTTTCGGCTCGCTGTGGACCAGCGCCATGGTGTCTTGCAACTGGTCACGAAAGCCGAATGCGCCGCCGGACTGGTAGTAACCGCTGCGCGCCCACAAGCGGCAGGCGATGGTTTGGTACATCAGCCAGCCGTTGGCGAGGACATTGAGAGATTGGTCAGGCGTCTCGATTTGTACCGCGCCCAGCGTACGCTTCCAGTAGGCATGGACGGCCTCCAGCGCCTCCTGCGCTGCGGCGCTGCCGCGATAACGCTGCACCAGATCGCCGACATTGGTGCGGCGGGTATCGGCCATGCCGAGCATGAAGACGATTTCACGTTGCTGTCCCTGGACCAGTTCGAACGGCACTTGCATCGCAGCACATGGATCGAGACCGGCACCGACTTTGCCGGACAAGCGTACCCGCGCCATCGCGGCGGGATTTTGCAACGACCCGTTGCGGCCGATGAATTCATTGCGGTCGCCGCTGATGGTGCGCAACGTTGTATCGACATCGAAGAACGCGGTGCGCTCGGTAAAGTCGGTGTTGTACGGATTGCGCGCAAACAGTGCGCCGGTTGCCGGGTCCGTTTCGGTGATGACGTGCATCAATGATTTTGGACGCAGGTCGCCCAGCACCCATTCGACATAACCGGTGGCGGATAGCTTGCGTATCGTGTCGGAATCGTTGCGTATGCGCAGCACCGAATATTTGACTGCTGCATCTACTGCGACATACACGGTCAGCTCGGATGCGATACCGTCTTCACTATGTTCGAACACGCTGTAACCGAAACCATGCCGCGTGACATACTCGCCTTCGCCACGACGGGGCAGCGCAGTAGGAGACCAGGAGAGTCCGGTCTCTTCGTCGCGTAGATAGAACGCTTCGCCGCCGGCGTCGCTTACCGGATCATTGGCCCATGGCGTCAGACGGAATTCATGCGCGTTCTCGCCCCAGCTGTACGCTTGTCCACTTTCGGAAATGACGCTGCCGAACTGCGGATTGGCCATCACATTGACCCACGGCGCAGGCGTAACTTGGCCGGCTGCGGTGGTGATTACATATTCGCGTCCATCCGGCGTGAAGCCGCCAATGCCGTTCGACAGGATCAGATTGCGCTTCGGCAAGGGTGCGTCCTTGCGGGCTGCTGATGACGGACTGCGTACCGGGCTCAGGCGGGGCACGCGCACTACCACCAGGTCGCGGCGGTTGATCTGCTGGGCCAGCGTGCCGCGGCTATCGGTCAGGAAAACTCGTGCCACCGACTGCAGCAGCACACGGTCTTCGTTGGGGATCTGATCGACTAGCCGCACGAAAATACCGCCCGGAATATCAATCGCATGGGCGCCGGTGATGGATGCAATCAGCCCCATGATCTGTTCCTGCAAGACCTGCCGGTAACTGGCATGTTCTTCGTTCCAGATCACGAGATCGACCACCAGCCCTTTCGAGCGCCAATACACATGCGCCTGCACCAACTGGCGCACCAGCCCGATATTTTTCTGATTCTTGATCTGCACCAGCACAATCGGCAGGTCGCCGGAAATTGCGTAGCTCCACAAGCTTGACTGTCCGCGTTGATTGCGTATCAGGACACTGGCATCGGCGCGCAACAGCGGATTGACATAAATGATCGAGTTCGCCAGACGTCCATATAGTTGCGCATCCGCTTCGCTGGCGTTCAGCTGGCGCAGCACGACCTGGCTGTGGGCTCCCGACAGTTCGACCACACGGTCTGCTAGATGACGGTCCTGATATTTTTCGATTAAATCGAGACAGAGCGCGCGCGATTCTCCAACGCCGGTCACCATGTAGATGGTGGCCGTCTGTTCTGCGCCGATTGTGATCTGATAACGGATCGCGACGATCGGATCGAGTACCGAACCTTCGGTTCCCGTCAGCGGCGCTCTGTCCTGCATCGCTTGCGGCGCAGCGACGGTATTGTCGCGGCCGATGAATTGCATGCGGTCGGTCTCATACGATACCGCGCCGATGTCGGCGCCATGCACCGCCATCAGATGGAACATCCACGGCATTTTTTCATTCGCAGAACGCGGGCGGCGGGTGCACAGGAGGGCGCGGGACGAATGGATGATTTCAGTCTGGACGAACAGGTTGGAAAATGCTGGATGCGCCGCATCGGCGGCGGCCGGCGCCAGCACCACTTCTGCATAACTGGTGATGTCGATGGTTCTGCTCTGGCGCGAACTATTGATGATGTGGGTGCGACGCAGTTCGATATCGTCTTCCGGCGACACTACGATTTCTGTGTGCATGTTGAAGTTGTTGTCGCTACGGCGGAATTCGGCGCGGCCTTCGGAGAAGATAACTTCATAATTTTGCGGCTGCGTCAGTGTCGGCTGGAAGGCGGTCGACCAATAGCGGCCGTCTTCCAGATCGCGCACATAACAGAACGTGCCCCAGTTGTCGCGCGTGCAGTCTTCACGCCAGCGGGTGATCGACAGGTCGTTCCAGCGGCTGTAGCTGCCGCCGGCGCTGGAGACCATCACATGGTAACGACCGTTGGACAGCAGTTGCACTTCCGGTGTGCGGGAGTCGGGACGCTGCAGCACGCGCATCTGCATTTCCTGCGTGGTCGATACGGTGCGGATGTCGGCCAACTCGGTTGTATTCGAATAGGTCGCGGAGGCTTTCGGCACGCGCTCATGCAGCAGCGACATCGTGGCCTGGAACAGCGGATCGGATTCGAAACGTTTTTGCAATGGACGGTCGAGTAGCAGATATGCCAGCGACAGGAATCCCATGCACTGATGATGCGCCATGAACGAACGAATCACTTCATTGGTCTGCCCGCGCGGCAGACGTGACGGCGTGTAATCGACGGCTTCATAGAAACCGAACTCACCTTCGAATCCCTGGGCCGACAATTGCTGCAGGTTGCTACATGCTTTTTCGGGCGCCACCATCAATGCCATCATCGAGGCATACGGCGCAATCACCAGATCGTCGCCGAGCCCGCGCTTGAAGCCCAGGCCCGGCACCCCGAATGCACGGTACTGATAATTCAGGCTGGCATCGAAAGCGTTGTAGCCCGATTCTGAAATGCCCCACGGCACGCTGCGCTGGATGCCGTATTCGATCTGCCGTGCTACTGCCGAATGATAAGTCTGGTCGAGCAGGGTGTTTTCAAATGTCGGCATCACCAGCAGCGGCATCAGGTATTCGAACATCGACCCGCTCCACGACAACAGGATCGGTTTGCCACCGGCGATGGTGAGTTGGCGTCCGAGCGCGAACCAGCTTTCCTGCGGTAATTGTCCCTGCGCGATGGCAACGAAGGTGGTCAGCCTTGCTTCGGATGCCAGCAGGTCATAGCAGCTGGCATCGAGGCGTCGCTCGGTGACGTTGTAACCGATCGCCAGCAGGTGCGTGGCCGGGTCGTACAGGAAGCCGTATTCCATGCGTGCGAACTCTAACGATTGCAGTACCAGCTGGTCGATCAACAGTATGCGTTCGGCGGCGCGGCGGCTGCCATCGGACACCAGTTTTTGGAGCGCGGACACACGGTGCGCCTGTTGCGGATTGGCGTGCCCGGCAAGCCGCTGCTCGAACGCCGGCGTCAGATTGGTATGGAGTCGCGCCAGCTGGCGCAGCGTTGGAATCTGGCCCAGTTCGGGGAAGTCTCCGAGCCAATCGCCAGGTTCGAGAATCTGTGTCCACGGCGCCAGGAAGCTGAGTTCATTTAACGCTTCACGGCACTGGCTTGCGAGGGCGCGCGCCCATACGTTGATCGGCAAATCGGGTACCGGGTCGAGGCCGGTAACGAAGTTCGCGGCGCAGTGGCTCAGTCGTTCCAGGCAATCGTGGGTGACCATCAGTGTGCTCGGCGCAGCCTGGCAGGCTGACTCGAAGACTTTCTCGAACTGGACCAAGATGCCCGGCTGCGTTCTATTTGCAGTGTCTGCAATGGCGCGCAGGATTTCAAAGGTATCGCGGATGCCGGAAAATACGCGATTACCGAGGATCGGCGTATCGAGCAATCCGACCAGGCCGGGACCCAGCGTAAGCAGGTGGCCGGCAAGGTTGCCGCTGTCCACCGACGAGACATAAATCGGATGTAGAGGCGTCAGGTATTGCGTGTCGTACCAGTTGTAGAAATGGCCCTGATAACGTTCCAGCGCAGCCATGGTGCGCAAGGTGTTTTGGGACCGTTCAATTAATTGCCCGGCTGGGATATAGCCGAAGTCGTATGCGGCCAGATTGGCAAGCAGCGACAGGCCGATGTTGGTGGGCGAGGTGCGGCGCGCGATTACCGCCACCGGATGTTCCTGCACATTGTCGGGCGGCAGCCAGTTGCCTTCCGGGCCGACGTGGGTTTCAAAAAAGTGCCATGTCTTGCGCGACAGCGATTTCAGGAACAGCGTCTGCGCATCGGACAAATGTGCGCTGCGGCGCGCGATCGGCCGGCTGATCCAGTACGCGATTATGGGTGAGGCCCACCACAGCAGCAGAATCGGCGCAGCCGCTTCCATTGCAACCAGATTGTTCATGGTCAGCCAGGTAGCGCTCGCCAGCGCTGCCACCGGTGCGATCCACATCGATCGATAATAGGAAACTAGCCCAAAGACATTTTTTGAAGGGCCTGAGTTGCGACTGGCCGCGCTGTATGGATTCCATTCCAGCAGTTGCCGGTGCGAGACCAGGACCCGCCAATGGGTTCGGATGATTGTGTCAAGGGTGAACCAGGCTTCATACGGCAGGAAGATCAGCGTCAGGGCAGCATGGATAAATTGCTGGGTAGACGAGCGCAGTAATGCCGAAAAATGCTGGCGGAACAGCACATCGACCGGCTTGCGCACGAGGTTCCAGATGAATGCGCAGACCGATGGAATCAGCACGATGCCAAGCACCACGCCGCTCCAGAACCAGGCGGAGGACAAGGTTGGCGACAAGGCGCTCCAGCCTGTCAATAATAATGCCGTCGTCGCAAACGGTACGACGCTGCGGCGCAGATTATCGAACAGCTTCCAGCGCGACAATGCCGAGAGCGGATTACGGTAGCGACGGACCTTGCCGGTCGCTGCATCGCGTGCGCCGGGTACGCTCGGCAGCAGCCACGATGCAATCTGCCAGTCGCCGCGTATCCAGCGCCGGCGACGGTTGACGTCAGCGCTGTAGCCGGATGGATATTCTTCATAGAGTTGCACATCGCTCAATAAACCGGCACGCGCATAACATCCTTCGAGCAGGTCGTGGCTGAGAATACGGTTTTCCGGCATGCGACCGTTCAACACATGTTCGAATACATCGACATCGTAGATCCCTTTGCCGATGAAAGAACCTTCGCCAAATAGATCCTGATAGACATCCGACACGGTGCGCGTATACGGATCGATACCTGCTTCGCCACCGCATAGCAGTTCATAGCGCGATGCCTCGGCGCTGGGCAAGCTGACCGCCACCCGCGGTTGCAGGATGCCGTAGCCTTCGCACACGCAGCGGCGTGTTTCGTCAAACTGCGCCTGGTTCAATGGATGCGCCATGGTGGCCACGAACTGCCGTGCGGCGTCGCGTGGCAAATGGGTATCGGTGTCGAGCGTGATCACATACCTGACATTGGTCAGGCCGTCGGTGTTGCCAACGATCAGTGCGTACGCATCGGCCGTGCCGCCGCGCAAGAAGGCGTTGAGGTCGCCCAACTTGCCGCGTTTGCGCTCATAACCCATCCAGGTTTTTTCCTGTGCGTTCCAGCGCCGCGGCCGATGCAATAACAAAAAATTGTCGCTATTGGTGGGGCGATATTTTTGATTCAATACATCAATATTTTTTTTCGCGTATTCCAGCAGGGCTCCGTCGGCCGGCATCGTTTCTGTTTCCGCATCGGTGAAATCGGTCAGCAGACAAAAGTGCAAACTGTCGTCGCGGTTGGCAAGAAAGTGGACCTCAAGCGCCTCGGTCAGGCTGTCGATATTTTGCGTCGAGAACAGCATCGTCGGCACCACGACCAGCGTGCGCGATTCAAGTGGAATACCCGTCGAAAAATTCATGCGCGGGAGCGGGCAGGGCAGGGCGATTAAGGTGGCACACCAGTTGACCATGGATAGCGCAAGCTGGCTGGTGGCCACTAGTGCGATTAATGCGACCAGAACCAGCAGCCATTCGTCCACGCCATCGGCAGCGGCTTTAAAAACGATGACGCCGGTGGCGGCCAGGGTGAGCAGCAATATGCTGCCAAGATAGACCGTGAGCGGTGCGCCTCTGGAGGCCCGTCGTAGTGCTTCCCCTGTCGGCAACTGGAACGCTGCCGAGCTTTCCAATTCTGGCAGACCATTGCCGATCAAGTAATAACCAACATGCGCGGTGCGGTCTTCTGCCCCGGTCCCGGCCCCAGTTCCAGTCCCAGTCCCAGTCTGGATCGTATGGGCACTGGCAAGTCGAATCGCTTTGTCGGCGACTTCAACTTCGGACAGGCGGCTGTGGCTGGCAATTTTTTCCACCACATGCCGATAGTTGTCGCGCGTAGCGAAATCCATTCGCGCGTAGACGTCGGCCGGGTCTTTGCGCAAGGTGTGGTCGACCACACTCATGGTTTCGACAAATTCGCGCCAGTCCATTGCACTGAGAAAGCGCAGGCTGCAGATGCTATTGCTAATCGATATCTGGTCGGTGGCTTGCTGTTGTGTTTCCAACTGGACCATGAGTTCGATGGTTTGGCCGGAATTCGCCAGATGTTGCGACAGCCAGGTAAGCGGCAGCGTCAGCGCCGGAGTTTGCCCTTGCAGACGCCGCACCAGTTCGGCCACGAATGCACTGTCCATCGGTGGATCGGAACGGGCCATGTCGGCCACCAGCAGGATCAGTTCATTAGGATTCTTTTCGGCGGCCTCCACCATTCTCTCGGCCCAGGAATAGGCCAGGTCGCGGTTGATGCGGGTTGTCGCCAGCCGGGCGGCGACGCGCCGCAGGTTTTCGATCAGCGCCAGACGCAGCATGATCGGAATCGCCCACAGTTCGCCAAGCTTCAGTGTCGTGATCTGTTGGTAGGCGGCGACGAAGCGGGACAGGCTTTCAGGATCGACGCGGCCATCGCCGTGTGCAATGGTTTCCAGTGCGATGTCGTATACGCGTGGCCTGCCTTGGGTGCTGCCGCGTAGCAGACGTGGCAATTCCCTGCTGTAATTTTTTGGGAGATGCCGCTTGGCGGTGCGAATTTGTTCTTCGATCAGATAGAAATTGTCGAGTAGCCATTCTGACGCATGGGTCATTTGCCGGCCAGCCTTGATTGCCTCGGCCAACTGATTGCAGGCATTGATAATGATGTTTTCATTATCGGCGAGGCGCGCCAACAATTGGTCGCGTCCACGTCTCGTGCTCAGCCTGTGTGCGTTGGCCAGAATACGTCCGTGTTGCTCCATCTGCAAGGCGCTGAATAATTCCGCGCGCAGCGGCAGCTCTTCATATGTTTGCCGGCCGAACATGTCGCTGGACAGCAATGTCTTTTTGAAGCCAAGTAAGTAAGCTAACGCATCGCGTAGGGATGTGCGGTCTAGTTTCAATTTTGACGCTCCCGTAAATCGATCATCGTATTGAATTGATTCAGGAAAAGATGTAGCGCCGCACCTTTCGGTGCGGCGTTAAAATTGATTTTTTGATATTACCACCGGACGACAGATTGGATTTTGCGTTACCGCACAGAGAAGAAGTATGGATTGGTTGCTGTGCAGCTTGTTCACAAGCTGCACAGCAACCAAGCGAGGAGGGGACTATCGATTTACTTTGCGCTGGGCTTGGCTTTGCTGCGGTAAGTCTTGCCCGGTGGCGGCGCCACCGGCTTGACGTGCGCATTTGCCAATAGCTTGGCGCACTCGCTGTTTTCTCCCGGCCCGGTATTGATCAAGGGGATCAGGGCCGCGATGGGCGCTAGGGCGGCCAGCACAATCGCGCCCCCCGCTTTCATTGCCAGTACGCCCTTGTCGACACTCACGCTCGGCTGCTTGAAGCTGCCGCGCACATACAGCGGCGCTCTGAGCGAAAGCACGCGCAGTCCTTTGCTATCGGGCTTGATGGTCAAATCCAGTTGTTCCTGCGCCAGATTGATGTTGCCGCTGACCTCCAGAATGGCCTCGTCGGTATCAATGATGAAGCTGCGCGTTTGCATCACTCCCCTGGTCACGCCAAAATCGGTCGCCATGCAATTGAGCTTGACTTGCTTGTCGCCCACCAGGCGGGTGACGATCACGTTGCCGATATTTAATCCCATCTCTTCGAGCAAGAGCTTGCTGATCGTGCCTTGATTGATCAGAGTCTTGATCTCGCCATTGGACGCGCCCAGCAAGCTGGCCACCGAGTTGCCGACCGCCGACAGGGATGCGTCGCCATTGATTTCGCCAACGCTCGCTTGCAGCGGTTGCAAGGTGGGAAATAATTGTTTCAGCTTCAAATGACGGGCCGTCACTTTCATGCTCGCCTTGATCGCATTCTTGCCGGCTGTTCCGCTGCCGTCGAGCGTGATGTCCGAATTCAGGCTGCCTCCCGCCATGTCGAAATTGAGCGGAGACAAGGACAACACGCCGTCTTGCAAGCGCAGGTGCGTGGTCAGTTTGTTGATCGGCAATTCCTTATTGCGAACAATTTTTTCGGCGCTGAATTGTATGTCGGCATCGATACTGGTCCAGCGTTCCGTCTTGAAGGGTTCGACCGGCAATGCCTTGTTGGTCGGCTGGACCACATCTGCGCCGCGTTTGGCCTTGCTGGTATTCGAGTCGGCGCCGATCAGGGGCGCCAGATCGGAAAATTGCAACAAGCGCGACACGACCGTTCCGGATACCAGCGCGCGCGGCTGTTTCGATTGATATTCGAGGCTGCCGGCGATATCGCTGGAGCCGACCTTGCCTCTGAATTTTTCGTAAATCCAGTGGCCGCCATCTGGGCTCAGAGTGCCGATCAAATGACCTTCGGTGGCAAACGGCGGCGTCTCCGGCATGACGATGCCGGTCAGTGCGTACAGTCGCGCCATGCTCGCGCCGGATGCTTTCAAACGCATGTCGATTGCCGCCAGATCAGTCGGCTTGGTCAGCGTACCCTCGACCGCGATCGTGGTTTTTCCCATGCGCAGATTGGCCATGATGGGATAGGGCACGGTTTGGTGTTGCAGCGATAACACGGCGCCGGCACGGCCGTTGCCGCTGACTGTTTCGCCGTTGTACTTGCCGCGCAATTTCCAGGCTACGCCATAACGCGGGTCCGAATCGAGCGTGTCGATATCGGCCGTCACATCGGCATGCTTGATGGCGTCGACCAGATGGACGCTGCCTTTGGCAAAAACGACGCGTTGCAATTCCAGCTGCCAGGGCGACGCCTTCTCGTCTTGCTTGAAAGTCCAGTTGTTCTTGCCATCGGCGTCGCGCCGCAAGCTGACCACGGGCGAATCGAAACGCAGGACGGGGATGACGATCTTTTTTCCCAACAATGCAAAGGGATTCAGCGAAAAGGAGAATTGCCGGATGCTTGCCATCTCGACCGGCAGCGGTGCGGTAGCGCTAGTATTTTTACCAGCCGGAGCCGGAGCCGGCTCTGTCATGGCTGGCGGATTGCCGATGTGAACGTCTTGCGCCACCAAATGCGGCCACGGGATGCTGCTGCGCCAACCTTCATCGGGCTCGATCGGGCCTGCAGCTTGCCCGCTGGCCTGCTTTTCCCAAGTCAGCGCAAGGTCGCCGGCGATCGCGAACGGCCGGCCGAGCGCTTCACTGGTGCGCGCATTGAGCCATGGCCTGGCGCGGTTCCAGTCGAAATTGAGCAGCACCAGCAGCGTGAGCGCAAGAACAGCAATCAGGCTGCCGACAACGGCGAGCGCTATTTTCGTGCGGCGCGGCATATTCATGATTTATCGCAGAAAGTGGCCAACATCAAACAATCCTACCAGACCAATCATGATCAGATAAATGGCCACGATCGTCGACAACAGACGGGGAATGATAAGGATCAATATGCCGGCGATAAGGGACACGACCGGGACCAAACTTAAGGTGATATTCATGGCAGGAATCTTTCAGTAATGAATCAATGTGGTACATCAGATTAGACGAAATGGCGGCTATTTTATGTGCGTTGACGCACACAGCCAAACCATTATTTTGGTCTGGTCATATCGAGCAGTGATTGCGCACAAGAACTGGCGCTATGTGCGTTTGCGTACTGATCTCGCTGAAAATACGGTTTATAACATCATATATCGAGGGCAAAACTTGCTCGATTGAACAGTTCACCGGAGAGAAATGATGACAAGAAATTCAAAAAAATTGCTAACAGTTCTGTGCTGCGCAGTAGTGGTTCTGACTGTCGGTTGCAGCAGCATGAAGACGCCGGCGACCGCATCTGTGGCTGTCTCCAATGCGGCTGTCGACAATGCCGTCGGTGCCGGCGGTGCAGAATTTGCGCCGGCCGAAATGAATTCCGCCCGTGAAAAAATGGCCTTGGCTAATAAAGCGATGGCGGACAAAAATTACAAGCTTGCAAATGATTTGGCAACCCAGGCCCAGGCCGACGCCAAACTGGCGCAAAGCAAAGCCAACTCGGCCAAAGCACAAACGGCGGCAGACGCCTTGCAAGACGACATCAGGGTCTTGCGTGAAGAGCTGAACCGCACCAGCAAGTAAGAACACGCATCAAACACAGATCAAACGCAATGTCACCAATATTCAGCCGCGTTGATACAGGACGCCGCTGCAAAACAAAGGATTTCACCATGAAAAAAATTCTCTTTACACCCGCTTTGTTAGCCATCGCAGCTCTCGTCGGTGCTTGCAGCTCCGTGCCAAAAACCACCAGCTTGCTGGAACAGGCGCGAGGTGATTTTATGGCAGCGCAAAACAACCCAAAAGTCGCGAGCTATGCACCAGGGGAAATGCGGCAAGCCGGTGCAGCGCTGGAGCAAGCCAATGCAGCGGCCAACCATAACGATAGCGCTGAAAAAATAGATAAGCTGGCTTACCTTGCCAAGCAAAAAATCGCACTGACGCAAGAAGTTGCGAAACAGAAATCTGCGGAAGCCGGCATTGCTGTAGCCGGCAAGGAACGCGACCAAATGCGTTTGGACCAACGCACGAATGAGGCCAACCGGGCCACAATGAACGCCGAACAATCCAAGCTTGCAGCCCAGGTAGCACAGGGCGAGACGGCCGAAGCCCAGCGCAAAACACAGGAAGCGCAAACGCGGGCGGCACAACTGGAAGCGCAGTTGGCTGATCTGGCCGCAAAAAAGACTGAGCGAGGAATGGTCATCACCTTAGGCGATGTATTGTTTGGCACCGACCAGGCGCGCTTGACGCCGGATGGCATGCGTACTGCGCAAAAATTGGCCGATGTTTTGCAGCAAAATCCGCAACGCGCCGTGCTGGTTGAAGGTTTTACCGACAGCACCGGCGAAGCTTCGTATAACCAGCAATTGTCTGAACGCCGTGCCACCGCGGTGCGTCGTGCTCTGCAGGAAATGGGCGTGGCCCCTGAGCGCGTCGCTGTGCGCGGATATGGCGAGGCTTATCCAGTCTCCGCCAATAACACGGCACAGAGTCGCCAATTGAACCGGCGCGTCGAGATCATTCTTTCCGACGATGGGGGCAAAATTGCACCGCGATAATGTAGTTTTGAGGCCCGACAAAACTTCCGGAAAATTGTTGATTTGCATGATATTTAATGCGCCATTAAATATACTCCAATGAAAATTTACAAAATAACCTGTTTTGCGCATGTATATGTTGCGGTGAAAAATAATACACCGCACCGTATATCACCTTGCGCCGTGAGCGCAGAGCATCCATAGCGACGCTTTGACAACTGCAGCATGGATGTGCGCGTCTTGTCATTCAGATGTATTCTTGACAATTAAACACTGAAAGAAAATCATGAGCGAAATTAATCAAACACTGCACGTTGGGATTGATACTGCCGCAATCAGGGCCGCAGCCGAAAATTACGACGACGGCGCCGTGACAATCGGCTACCGGGCGAATCGCGAGGAAATGATCGCGATGCTCAATGGGGCGCTGGCGACCGAACTGGTCTGTGTCTTACGCTACAAACGCCATTACTACACGGCAACTGGGCCGCAGAATGGGCCGATCAAGGCTGAATTCCTGCAGCACGCACTGGAGGAACAGGCTCACGCGGATTTGTTGGCCGAGCGCATCGTGCAACTGAATGGAAGCCCCGATTTCAATCCCGCCACGCTGATCGAACGCAGCCACGCAGAGTACGACGACTCGGACGACGCCCAGGCCATGATCAAGGCCAATCTGATCGCCGAACGCATCGCCATCGAAGCCTATCGCCAGATGATCGAACAAATCGGCGATACCGATCCGACCACCCGTCAAATGCTGGTCGGCATCATGGCGATGGAAGAAGAACATGCTGACGACATGCGCGATTTGCTGGCCTGACAGCTTACGCACTTGCATTTTGACGTACGCAAAGGAAACGCCGGTGCGCCTATCCGGTTCGACCACAGAACCAATCAGTGGCAGTATATTTAGATTGATATCGTATTTATTTTGAGGAGTGAATCATGTTGGAATCAAATTTTAAAGCCATCAGCAAAGACGTAAAAACCCTGGTCGCGGATGCGCAAGCATTGCTCCAGGTGGCCGCTACACTGACGGGCGAAAAAGCCGAGGAAGTACGTAGCCGCGGCATGGCTTTGCTCGAAACGGCGCTGGTCAAGGCCCAGGAAGCGCAAGCGTGTACAGTCGTCGCCGGCAAGGAAATGGTAGTCACGACAGAAGATTACGTGAAAGAAAATCCATTGCGCGCGATTACGATTGCGGCCGGCGTCGGACTTTTGTTGGGCGCGCTCCTGAGTCGTAAATAATCAGCCTGCAGGGTGTTCTCCGGCGCTCTGCAGTGGCCCAAAACAGCGGGGCGGCGATACGCCACCTTGGGATGCCATTTGTTTGTAGGTGCGAATTTATTCGCATCAGTTCGCATGGAATCGTTAAAACTGCGAATAAATTCGCACCTACGGCGCTGTGCCGGCTGCGCTTCGTACTCCTATGGTTTTTCTCCCGCTGCGATCCAATGTTCGAATTCTTGCTGTGAAGGCGTGCCGGTAATCAGCGTTGCGGCCCCGCTTTGGGGCAGCAGCGCCACATACGGCGTGATGCCGCGCCACTTCGGGCTGACCGCATATTGCAGCGCCGCGGTCTGGCCGTTGAACACGAACAGGCGGCTGGCCTGGCGGTAATGCGCGTCTTGCAATAGCTCCGGATGGTCGTCGCCATCCATCACCACCACGATCAGCGGAATTTTCTTTTTGCTTTTTTTCAGCTGCTGCGCCACGGCTGCGATGGCTGCCGGGCAATGGGTGCAGTCGGTGGTGGTAAAGACGACGGCGGCCGGTCGCGGCAATTCAATCTGGAAGCGCTGCCAGCTTTGCGCATCGAACGCCTCGATTTTCTGCGGCGCGGCCTGTACCGGCAGCATCGAGAGAGTCAGCAACAAGGCTGCCCAGTATTTATAGTGCTTCAACATGGAGTTCCCCGGTAGTGTTCCAAAGCACAAACAGTTGCGCGCCTTTGCGCAGGAGATGCGGCTGATCGTTGTCGGCGCTGGTGCGCGCCAATTTTTTGAGCGTGAAATGGCCGCCATCGTCGTCGGATATCCACGCCTTCAGGTTGGTGCCGCTGCCGTCGAAGCTGCGCCAGACAATCGCCACGCGCTTGCCGGCACTCAGTACGTCGGCATGTTCGGCCTGCTCGTCCGGCAACGCCAGCACTGTGCCAGCCGGTTTGCCGTCTTGATCCAGCCGGCCATAACGCACCTGCGCCACACCGGCTTTTTCGCCAAACCAGACCGCGTGATAACCGCCGCCGGCAGCGGGCGTCAGGCTGGGGCCGTGGTGTGGGCAAACATCAATCGCCCAGTTGTCGAAAGTGGCGCGCACCGGCGCGTTGGCCGGAGTCGTATTACCGGCATCAGGCAATATCGCAAACGCATGATCGCGGGTATTCGGCGCGAACACATGCCGCCATAACGCGGCAACCTGTCCATCCGGCGTCGGTGCCAGCGCGATGCGGCAGCATTCGCAACTGTAATCGGCCACCCTGGTGTCCGGCCCGAAAGTGGCGCCGCCGTCGGTCGAAACATTATGGTAAATCGCCGCGCCGCGATAGGCGAGCTTGCCGTCGTCCGATTTTTCGGCAGCAATTTTTGCCAATTCCAGATCGCGCTTATCGATCCAGACCGTATGCAGCCGGCCATGCGCGTCGAATGCAATCGACTCGAAGCGGTGGGTGATGACCTGGCGGTCGTGATGCACGGTGACCGGCGCGGCAAAAGTCGCGCCGCCATCGGCCGAGCGCAACAGCCGGATCGCGCCGGTGTTCCGTTTGGCTAGCGGCGTGGTGTAGGCCACCACCACTTGATTGCGCGGCCCGAACGCCAGTTTGGGGCGGCTCTCGCCGTCGGCCGCCACCGCTTCACCGCCGGTATCGAGCGGGCGCGGCGCTTGCCAGTTATGGCCGCCGTCGCGGCTGATGCGCAGCTCCAGATGTGCCTGGGCATCCAGCCCGACTACCCACAGCGCGCCATCGGGCGCAAAGGCTGCGCCAATGCCTAGCGTGGATTTGTGGGCGGCGACAGCAGTGTGCGCATGCCCGTCCTGGGCCTGGACTGCGAATGGCAGTAGTGTCAGGCAAAGGATCAAAGGGATGCGTAACAAAGAGTGAATCAGAGAGTGAATCAGAGAGTGGATCATGAAAGTCCTTTATCAGAAATCGTATTTTAGTTCGGCCGACAGCGTGCGCTGCGGGTACGGGTGTGCCACGTAATACTGCTGGTTGGTCAGGTTGTCGATGCCGACGGCGGCGCTCCATTGACGGTCGACCTTGTAGCGCAGGCGCAGGTCGAGCACGAAGAACTTGCTCACGCCGCCATAGGTGTCGGCGTTGCTGTCGCTATTGTCGAGCGTATTGAATTGCCGCCCGCTGTAGCGCCCGGCCAGCGCATACGACAGTTGCGCATTCTGGCGGTAAGTCGCGCTGACGGTAGCGCGCCAGTCCGGCACGCGCGACTGATGGTTGCCGACCGTGGCCGGATTGGCGTCGTTTTGGGTGACGATCGAATTGGCGTAAGTGATGCTGCCGGCCAGATCCAGGCCGCGCAAGCCGACATCCACGCCCTGATACGCCAGTTCCAGCCCGCGGGTGCGAATCCGGTCGATATTCTGGATCGTGGTCACGCTTGGGCTGGACCCCAGCAGCGTTTGCGAATACAGCGCGTCCTTGGCGTTTTCCTGAAAATAGGAAATGCGCAGCACGCCGTTGCCCAGCTCGCGCTCCGCGGTCAATTCGCCCGACAACGCTTGCTCCGGTTTCAGATTCGGGTCGTTCCTGACGATGGCATTGTTGCTGATGGTGCCCTGATACAGCTCGGCCACCGATGGCATCCGATATGCCTGCGCCAGCGAAGCGCGCAAGGCCCAGGCCGGCGTCGGCTGGAACGACAAGGCCAGCTTGGGCGAGAAAAAGGTTTCGTTGCGCGCAGCAAACGGCAAGGTGCTGGCCGCGTTGGAGACCGCGCCGTCAAACGCTTGCCAGTTTTCCCAGCGGCCGCCTATGGTGGCTTTCCAGTCTTTGGCAAAGCGCCAGGCATCTTGCGCATACAGCGCCTGGGTTTCGGTCTTGCCGGCAAACGCCGAAGTGCGGCTTACTGCCGGGCCACTGGTCCAGTTGGCCGTGCTGGAGACTTGCGTATCGAGCTGGTATTGATCGAAGTGATAGCCGAAATTGGCTTCATGCGCAACATTCGGCCGCCAGGTGCCGCGCAAGTCCAGCGTGCGCCAGCCGGTGCCGCTCATATCGGTCAGGCTGCCGGGACCGCCGCTGGCCGCAGCCGGCAACGCCGTCGTCGGCGAGCGCGACAGATCGCGGCTGTAATCGTACACACTGGCAAGCGCTTGCCAATCCCAGGTGCCGCCGCTGTGGCTGGCCAGCGACAGGCCGTGCATCCAGTGCTGCTGCTCGGAGGTGCCGGGATTGAGATCGGTATCCTTGGGGGCGTACTGTTTGCCAGCGAAATTCACATTGCCGCTATACACCGGATTGCCAGCGGCATCCTTCAGATAGGACGCGACGTCAGTTGTGTTATCGCCCTGCCACAAACCCAGCGTATAGCTGGCGGTGAGAGTCGGGCTGATGTCATACGCCAGTTTCAGCTTGGCCTGATCCTGAATCGTATGGGCGATGCCGGTAGCGCCCAGAATGGTGCGCGGCTTGCCGCTGGGATCGAGGTCGGTGTGCGCGCCGCCGACGTTTTTGTCGCTGGCCAGAGCGGTTTTGGTCGAAAGCGGCTGGGTCAGAAACGTCATCGGCTGGCCGTGGCTGTCGAGATGGTTGGCATTGATCCACCACGACAATGCGCCGGCGCGGTTGCCCAGCGCGACGCTGAACTGCTTGCCGGAATAACTCTCGTCGGTGCCGTACAGCTTGAAATTCTGGTTAAACACTTGCGCCTTGGCGTGCGCTTCAAACTTGTCGGGCATGCGGGTTGTCATGTTGATCACCGCACCCATCGCATTGCCCGGATACAGCGCCGAAAACGGCCCGTAAATCACATCGACGCGCTCGATTTCCTCGGGCGTGACCATGCCCCAGCGCGGCGGATAGCTAAAACTGTTGCCCAGCAAGTTGGACAGCAGCAGATTGTCCGCATACACCAGCGAACGGGCGCTCGATAGCGTGCCGGAAGAGCGCGAAGCGACGATGCCGTTGGTGTCGCCGATGAAGCGCTTGCGGATCTGGATCGACGGCAAATACTTGAGCGCATCTTCGGTATTGATCACGTTGATGCTGTCCGCCATCTGCTGGCGGGTCACGGACTCGACCACAGCCGGCAATTCTTTCGGCACGCCCGGGGCAGAACCGCCCAGGACGACTACTTCCTGCAGTTGGGTGTCGCTATCTGTGCTGTTTGTCGCTTGCGCTGCCGACGTGAAAGCGCCGCTGGCACAGGCTGTCAGCAGTGCCGCCGATAAGGGTTTCAGGGGAATGATCATGGGTTTGATTCCAGTAGATTAAGAATAAAAGGCACATAAAAAGAAGGTAAAAAAACTCAGGAGTCCAGCCGGAACACGATCGGCACCACCACGCTGGCGGCGACCGCCACCGGGCCGCGCTGCGCCGGCACGAAGCGCCACTGCCGCACCGCTTCCAGCGCCGCTTCATCGAGACGGGCAAAGCCGCTGCCGCGCTTGACCTGCACCTGTTCGGCCTGGCCCTGCGCACTGACCTTGACGTTCAGCAGCACCGTGCCCTGTTCGCGGTTGCGGCGCGAAAACAGCGGATACGACGGCGCAGGATTGTTCAGGTAATCGGCATTAAAGCGGGCCGGTTCCAGTGCGGGCGGGGCGGGCGCAGGTGCTATTGCTGCCATTGCAACCGGTTCGGCTGCAACAGGAATGGCAGGTGCTGCCGGTGCGGTTGCCATCGCCGTGATCCCGCTGGCGGCAGCCAGGAGCGTTGCCGGCGCGGGTTTGGGCGCGCTGTGTGGCTTCGGCCGCGCAGCCGGACGCGCGACTGGAACTGCGCTGGGCAGCGGTCGTGGCGGCGTAACCGGTGCCGCGATCGCGGGCCGTGGCGGCGGGATCAGCGCAACTCGGATTGGCACCGGCACTGTTTGCGGCAGCACCGCCTGGCCGGGCATCGCTTGCAGCGTCCAGTACAGCAGCGCGCCATGCAGCGCCAGCGTCAGCAGGGATTTCAGGGCGATGCCGCGCAGATGCGCAGCCGGTGCAGCGAAGATGAAAGTAGCCATACGAGGGTGCATATCCGCATTGCGCGCTGCCCGGCCGGAGCCGATTGCGCACGCAGATGCCAGACATGAGTTGCTTCCTGTTGAGAAATCCACAGCGCTCTGGCGGGTGCGCAAAACGGCACCCGAAGCGGACTAGAGAGAAACTAGAGTGAAATCAGGAAGCCAGCGGCGGGCCGCGCGGATTGGCCGTCGTCCAGGAGAACAGGCGATACGGCGCGTGATAGAACAGGTGCGGGAACAAATCATGGCCGGCCACAATCGGAAGCACCGGCAAGTCGGATGGCAGCAGCCCGATGCTGCCGCCGTGCGGCAGGCAGAACGGGCAATGCGGGCTGTCGCCAGTGTCGCTTGGGCCGGAATGGTCGCCGGCAGGCATGCCGGACATTGCAGCGATCGACTGGGCGCCATTCATGCTGCAGATTTCCATCATCGGTGACGATGGCGCGCTGCCCCAGGCAGTTACCGCATGGGAAATCGAAGGCGCAAGCGCGTTCAGCAGCATCGCAAAACAAGCGATCCAGATAAACAGCGGCCTGGTTTTCAGAATTTTCCTCATTGCCGCGGATTATAGCGCGGCACTTTGAGCGTCATCGGTGCAACTGCAGAAAAGCTGGGATGGATCAATTCCGGTGGCGGCAAGACGCATTTGCGCGGCTGTGCAGCTGCTTGATTTTTTTAAAATAACAGGAGTATATGTAATATCATGCCATTTTCCGCATAAATGCATTGCGCTAGATAAAAATACATAGGGTAGGTATGTTTAACATCCGGCAGCTGCGTCCGGCTTGCCGGAATGCCGGACGTCGATAGCCGCCGACGCTTTGCGCTTTGGCACGAGCTGATCGTTGCTTCCTCGTTCTATTGCCCCGCTTCACATGGATAGGACCAACTTCGCCGATACATCTTCCTGTCGCCGACTGGATTTGCCTCTCGATCACATTCCCGCCGTCAACCAATTTCATGAAATATTCAGGTCAAGTGTATTTAGTCCATGTATCTATTTTTTTGAATTTTCATGATTTTTTACTGAATTTTTCAGTTTATACGTGAACAATTACCAGTGTGTTCACCTACCATAGCGGCTAATTTGGTTTTGCTAAACTGTGGTGTCTATGCGTATCGTCATTCTGTAGCGGTGTCATCGTCGGGCGTGGCAATACCCGCCTGAACTACGCCGACGCCTGACATGGCGTCTCGACGCAGTCAATTCAGCCTTTAGAGGCACGGCTGATTCAATCAGCCATCGATTCAGATAAAACAGGAGATTCATCAATGAAAGTGAGTAAACAAGGCCTGCAGCGTGGCTTGGGCGAGCGTCAGATCCGCCTCATGGCGCTGGGCGCGGCGATCGGTGTCGGCCTGTTCCTGGGTTCGGCCAATGCGATCAAAATGGCGGGCCCCGGTATCATGCTGTCCTATATCATCGGCGGCGCCGTCATCTTTATGATCATGCGCGCGCTGGGCGAAATGGCGGTCCATAATCCGGTGGCCGGTTCGTTCAGCCGCTATGCGCAGGACTATATCGGGCCATTGGCCGGCTACCTGACCGGCTGGAACTATTGGTTCTTATGGCTGGTCACCTGCATCGCTGAAATCACCGCGGTCGGTATCTACATGGGCATCTGGTTTCCGGATGTGCCGCGCTGGATCTGGGCGCTGGCCGCGCTGGGCGCGATGGGTTCGGTCAACCTGCTGGCAGTCAAAGCCTATGGCGAATTCGAATTCTGGTTCGCCCTGATCAAGGTCGTCACCATCGTGCTGATGATCATCGGCGGCACCGGCATGATCGTGTTCGGTTTTGGCAACCACGGCGTCGCGCTCGGCTTCTCCAACTTATGGGCGCATGGTGGATTCTTTCCGAACGGTGCCCAGGGCGTGCTGATGTCGCTGCAAATGGTGATGTTCGCCTATCTTGGCGTGGAAATGATCGGCTTGACGGCAGGCGAAGCGGCCAACCCGAAGAAGTCGATCCCGGACGCGATCAACTCGGTATTCTGGCGCATCCTGATTTTCTATGTCGGTGCGCTGTTCGTGATCCTGGCGATCTATCCATGGAACGAAATCGGCACCCAAGGCAGCCCTTTCGTGATGACATTCGAGCGACTGGGCATCAGGACTGCCGCCGGCATCATCAACTTCGTCGTGCTCACCGCCGCGCTGTCGTCCTGCAACGGCGGCATCTTCAGCACCGGCCGCATGCTCTACAACCTGGCCCAGCAAGGCCAGGCGTTGAGCATGTTCGCCCAGACCACCGCCAGCGGCGTACCGCGCCGCGCGATCTTGCTGTCGATGGCAGCGCTGCTGTTCGGCGTGCTGCTGAATTACCTGGTGCCGGAAAAAGTGTTCATGTGGGTGACCTCGATCTCGACCTTCGGCGCAGTCTGGACCTGGGGCGTGATTCTGGTGACGCAAATAAAATTTCGCAAGTCGCTGTCGCCGGCAGAGCGTAAGGCACTCGCTTTCCGCATGCCGTTCTGGCCGTATGGCTCGTGGATCGCGCTGGCCTTCCTGGCGCTGGTGATCGGTTTGATGGCGTATTTTCCCGACACGCGCGTTGCGCTGGTGGTCGGGCCGGCATGGCTGGTGCTGCTGACGGTGCTCTATTACGCATTGCGCCTTGCGCCCGCACAGGTCCAGCGCGATGCGGTGCCGCGCGGCTACGAAGCCGGCTGACAGGGCTGCTGCAATCTTCTTGATGGTCGGGCCGGACAAGATGCGATGCAGCGCCTTGTCCGGCCAGCAAGACCACGTCCGAGGCGGTGAAACAGCGAACCGGACAAGTCCCGGCAACCGCTGACGATCCCCCAATGCAAGCCAGAATGATGCTAGCCCACGATCGCATCTTGGCATCAAGACGCTCTTATGCCGTGTTATTCAGTGAGATTCATATAGCGGCATCGCCTGCTAATGCACCGTCTGCTGCCGCACATATTCGGCCCGTTTCATCTCGAGATACTGTTGCCGATCCATCTCGTGCAACTGCCGCGGATAGCGCTCGGTAGCCGTAAACCAGCTCTGTAAGCGTTGTTCGAACTGCGCCGTCGGGGCTGCACTGGCAGCCTCTAAATAGGTATCGATTGCGAGGTAATAACGCATCGTGTTGCGCTCCACCAGGCCACGCACCCCAGCGATATATTCAGGCCGGCCGCTGGCCTGCTTGCCGATCACGGTGAATCCCACCTTGTCGCTGCCGATAGTGCTGAGATACGTTTGCATGGACAGCCGTGCGGCAATATTCATCGCGTAAGAATAGGTCAGATGCAAAAACGTTTTGGCGTTCGGCAGCGCCACCGCTTCCAGCAGGATAAGGTAGTCGCTGGTGCCCAGCGGCCCGTCTTTGGCACTCAGCATGATTTCAACATATTCCGCAGTTTTTGCAACGACGCTGTAATTGAAGTCGAGCCGCGGTGCGGTGGCCAGTTCTTCGGGCGTCTTCCTGCCGACATGGAGTCTCAGGGTGGTGCCGGACGGCCCTGCCATCGCATGGCAATATTTGGTATTGATATGCAGCAGCATCACGTCACACCAGTGATCTGGATTATTCAAGCCCGTATTCACCGCGCCAAACGGGTAATCGACGATCGCGTAGATGTCGCCTTTCAAACGGTTCGGCGTTTCAGCGGAATCGAGAACCAGCGGCCGCTTGAATTGATTTTGCCGCAATTGCGTCTTTAGAGACGCGTATTTTGCGCGCAGTGCCACAGCCGGATCGGACTCCGCCATCGCGGTGCCTGTGACACCCGCAATACCAGAAATACCTGCAATACAGATCAACAGCAGGCATCTGAACCAGTGCAACGAGTATGACCAAGAACGCTTATGCATTGCCATTCCCTCACAGTTAAGTTTCCAGCCAGCCGCATCACAGCCAATACTCAAGCCGGCGCGCCGCCCATTCCTTGAGCCGGTTACCCAGCGGACGCTGCTCCCATTTTCCGTTGGTAATTTCGATTGAATAGCGCAGATCCTCGACAAATGTCTTTTCCATCTCATTGCCGAATTCGTCGCCAAATACCACTACGTTGATTTCACTATTGTGCAAGAAGCTGCGGGTATCTATATTGGTTGACCCCACCGTCGCCCAAACCCGGTCGATCACGGCGGTCTTGGCATGCAAGACCGCGATTTGCAGCTGATAGATTTTGATTCCGCTGGCCAGCATTTCGCTGTAAAAGGATTGTGCTGCATGGAACACCAATCCGCTGTCGGTCACCCCGGGTAAAATTATTTTGACATCGACGCCACGCTGCGCGGCGTCGCGCAATGCCTGCAGAATCTGCGCATCCGGCACGAAGTAAGCGCAGGTAATGTGCACGGTTTCCTTTGCCCCTTGTATCGCCAGAATGTAAGCCTTGTAAATCTCGTGATCGCCACCCGGTTCGCTGGCCAGAACGCGGACCAGCTTGTCGCCGGCTTCTTTTAACGGCGGAAAGAAATTGCTGTCAGAGAGATCGGGGGATTGTTGGCCGGCCCAGTTATCCAGAAATACCCACTGTAGCGCGGCGACCGCCGGCCCTTCGATTTTGATATGGGTATCGCGCCAGCCGACTTTGGCATCGCGCCTGGTTTTCGAACGGAACAGCGAACTATTGGAATAGGTGCTGCTGATATTCACGCCACCGGTGAAGGCGACCATGCCGTCGACCACCAGAATTTTCCGGTGATCGCGATTGTTCAGCTCCCACGGCGCCATCAGCGTCAGTGGGTTGATGGGATTGAAGGCCAGCAGATGAATGCCGGCATCGCGCATTTTGTCGAAGAAGTCCTGCGGCGTGCCAATCGTGCCGACGCTGTCGTAGATCACATTGACTTGCACCCCGGCGCGCTGACGGGCGATCAGGATATCCGCAAAGCGGATGCCGAGCGGGTCCTGGTCAAAGATGTAGGTTTCCAGATTGATGTGATTCTTGGCCGCGCTGATGGCCTCGATCATTGCCGCCATGGTTTGCGGGCCATCATAAAGCAGGGTGACTTTGTTGCCGGCGATCAGAGGACTGCCGGTAGCCACTTCTTCCAGCGCCGCCAGCGCTGCGACATCAACGTATGAATTATGCCAGCGGCTGGCCAGCAGGGATTTTGATTTTTTTACGCTGAGAGTGCCTTGCGCATTGGTCACCGTTGGGTTCGCCGGCGCTACCAGCGAACTGCTCAGATATCGCACTTCGGGGAGTGCCGCGCAGGCAGTGAGCAGCAGACCGATGCCGATCACGCTGATGAAATTGACGATCCAGTTATGACGAACGTTACAACCCATGGGGCGCTCCGGATTCACGCCGACAACGGCGTCTTGATGCAGCGATTGCGCACGATTACGCTATTATTAATCTCGACCTTATCACTTGCCCGCTAGCCAATTCCGGTACCAATGGCACGTTTATGCCGCGCCATCGTGCAGGCGAATCGATGCTGCAGTGTGATTCGATGTATGCAGCTGCAGGATAGCCCAGCCCGGCAAGCCGGTCTGTGCGCTAACGTACACGGAGGCCCAGTTTGTGGGGTAGGATCAACGCCGCCATCAAATTTGCAGTCTGGATTGTTTTCAAAAAATCCGATCAAAAACAAACGGCGCCGAGCCCATAGAGAGGACGACGCCGTCTTTAACCCTTACCAATTAACCATTCAGCATGGTTACATTGTGATCGCGACCTTCAGCACGCCATCGCGCTGGTTTGCGAATAATTCATAGGCCTCCTCGATCTGATCGAGCTTGAATCGATGCGTGACCATGGGTTCCAAATCGACCCGACCCGAAGCCACCACATTCATCAACCGGCGCATGCGTTCTTTGCCGCCAGGGCAGAGCGTGGTGATGATCTTGTGATCGCCCAGTCCGGCGGCAAAGGCATCGAGCGGCAAGGTGACTTTGCCGGAATACACCCCAAGGCTGGAAAGCGTTCCGCCTGGCTTGAGCGCGCGCAGGCAACTTTCGAACGTCTGTTGCGTGCCCAAAGCTTCAATCGCAACATCGACGCCACGCCCGTTGGTCAGACGCATGATTTCGGTAAGCGGATCAGTCTTTGTAAAGTTGATGGTGACATCGGCGCCCAGCTTCTTCGACACTTCCAGCCGCGCATCCACGCCATCAACCGCGATGATCAGGCTCGCGCCCCTGAGTTTTGCGCCGGCTGTCGCGCACAAGCCGATCGGTCCCTGGGCAAAAATCACCACCGTGTCGCCGATCTTGATCCCGCCGCTTTCCGCCCCGCCGAAACCCGTGCTCATAATGTCAGGGCACATCAACACCTGTTCATCGGTGAGCCCGTCCGGAATCGGTTCGAGATTCGACATTGCATCCGGCACCAGCAGATATTCCGCCTGGCAGCCGTCAATCGTATTGCCAAAACGCCAACCGCCGCCCGCCTTACCGCCGCACTGGGATTTATGGCCGTCGAGGCAAGTGTGACAGTGTCCGCACGGCGTAATCGCACCGACGATAACCCGTTGCCCCACTGTATATCCAGTGACGCCTGCGCCTAATTCCGCAATCACGCCCACCGGCTCATGACCAATAGTGAGCCCTGCCTCGACCGGATATTCTCCCTTGAGAATATGCACGTCGGTGCCGCAGATTGTGGTGGTGGTGATTTTGATTAACGCTTCGCCAGCGCCGACAGTGGGTATTGGCTTTTCTTCGAGGGCGATCTTGCCCGGACGGACGAATACTGCTGCTTTCATGGTGCGCATCGCTGTTCTCCTAAAAACCTGCATGATTAAAACCGCTTCATACTGCTACAAACAATCTAAATCAATGTTGTGATGGAATAAGGGGCGCGGTGCTCCATCGTAAATGTGGGTAGATAAGACGAAAAAAAGCCCCGTAAAATTTTACGGGGCTTTTTAATATTACTGGCGGAAAGGCAGGGATTTGAACCCTGGATACGTTATAAACGTATGCCGGATTTCGAGTCCGGTGCATTCGACCACTCTGCCACCTTTCCTTGTTCGGTCTATTTTGCAATACGGGTACTGCAAAAGTCCAAAATTATAGCAGAGTTACCTTGCGCTTGACGGCATTTTTGCGCGCATCCTGCGCTTCCTACGTCAAAAAGTATACATGTGCATGTATCTTTAACATTGCAATAGAATAAAGCGGCTATTGCACTATTTATCAGCATACCCCCATATTTATTATCAAATAACGGGAATTGTTCAGCAATGTTTTAACGCCGTACCGGTGCAATCATTTCAGCGTAGTCATACAGTGCGCCCAAGGTTTCTTCACCGTGTTCGTCTGCGCTTTCCGATAATGTATCGATTTCGCCAAACAGCGCATCTATCGTGCGCGCGCCGGCGGCACCGCCGAACAAGCGCGCGGCGCGGTGCGCTTCCCAGGTTGCGGTTTCTGCGGGCGACAGCGTGTGCGGGAAGTTGCGGGCGCGGTAGCGCCACAGCAGTTCTTCCAGCCGGGCGTCGGCGAAGCTGACTTTCGCGCTTGCCAACTGTTCCGGGTTCAGCGTGCGCAAGCGGTTCAGGCTGCGGCGATCTTCGTTGCTGACAAAACCGCCATACAGATCCTCATCCACATCAATGACTGTTTCTGCCTCGGGGCGCTGGAAAACTGCGCGCCAGATGCTGCTCAGATCGGGCAGGCTGGCGGCTGTGACCGCGTATTGCTGCGCAGTGCCGAGGTCGATGCCCCATTGGCCGGCCATCTTGCTCGACAGAGTTTTCAGATTGCCGATCACGACCGGCGACTTGTTCAAGTGGATGGTTTTGATCGGCAGTCGCGTCATGCCTTCCGGCAAATCTTCAGTCTTGCTGAACATGCGCTGGCGGATGGTGGCGGCGTCCAGCGCGGCCAGTTCCGCCGGATCGTATGTCAGATCCCAGGCGATGATTTCATTCTTGTTGTTCGGATGCGCGGCCAATGGCCACATCGGGGCGATGCAGCCGCGCTCGGCGGCGAACATGCCGGATACGTGCAAGAAAGTTTTTTGCAGCGGCCAGCCGATTTCGGTGGAGACGCGCTCTTTTTTGTGCAGGGCAAGGCAAAAGTCGAACAGTTTGGGCTGATGCTGGCGGATCAAACGCGCCAGGGCGATGGTGGCGCGCACGTCCGACAGCGCATCGTGCGCTGCGACATGGCTGATGCCGTTGGCGGCCGTCAATTTTTCGAGCCGGAAACTGGGGCGGCCGTCCTCTTGCTTGGGCCAGTTGATTCCGTCCGGGCGCAACGCATAGGTGGTGCGCACCATGTCGAGAATATCCCAGCGCCCGCAGCTGTTTTGCCATTCGCGCGCATACGGATCGATCAGATTGCGCCAGAACAGGAAACGGGTGACTTCATCGTCGAAACGGATCGTGTTATAGCCCACGCCAATGGTGCCGGCCTGGCTGAACGCCTGCTCGATCTGAGCGGCGAATTGATGTTCCGGCACGCCATTTTGCAGGCATTGTTGCGGCGTGATGTGGGTAATCAGGCATGACTGCGGATCGGGCAAATAGTCCGATGCCGGTTGGCAGTACAGCATGATCGGTTCACCGATTTCATTGAGCTCGGCATCGGTGCGGATAGCGGCAAATTGGGCCGGACGGTCACGGCGCGTTTGCAAGCCGAAGGTTTCGTAATCGTGCCAGAGGAAGGTATGGGTGGGCATCGGGTATTTTTGAATGTAAGTTTTAGCTAGTGTCGTGAGCGTGCCGGAGATTGGCCGTACTGCTTCAATCCTTCAGTCCGGCAACGCTGCATAGACCAGGTTGCGAAACAGTTGGCGATAATATTCGCGCTGTTCCTGCGCTTGCACCATCCAGATCGCGCTCAGTTGCTCTTGCGGATCGTTCCAGAAATAGGTGCCTGCCAAGCCGCTCCAGTGATAATCGCCGATTGAGCCCGGGATCGTCGATTCGCCGGCGGCGGTGCGCACCGCAAAGCCGAGTCCAAAGCCGTAGCCGGGGCCGGGCAGATAATTGGCGCCGGACTTTGCTTGCGGCAGGCTGGCCAGATGATCGCTGGTCATCAGGGCCACCAGTTTGCGCGACAGGATGCGCACGCCGTCCAGTTCGCCGCCGCGCAGCAGCATGTTGGCGAAGCGCCAGTAATCGTGCGCGGTTGACACCAGCCCGCCGCCGCCGGACAAAAATTGCGGCCGCTCGCGCACGTTCAGCAGATGCACGGCTTGCTGCGTGACTGGATCGATCGCAAAGCCTTCGGCCAGACGATGCTGTTGCTCGGGTGGCACCCAGAATCCGGTGTCGTGCATTCCCAGCGGCGCGAAAATGCGTTCCTCCAAGATTGCATCGAGAGGCTTGCCGCACAACCGTTCTAGCAGCGCGCCCAGCACGTCGGTGGCGCGGCTGTATTCCCACGTGGTGCCGGGCTGAGACTCCAGCGGCAGGGTGCCGAGCTTTTCGATCAGGCTCTGGTTGGTGGTGTCGGGGCCGCCGATGCCGGCTGCGTTGTAACTGGATTTCACCAGCGATGCGCCGAAGATGCCGTAGGTCAGGCCGGCCGTGTGGCGCAGCAAATCCTGCACCGTCATCTCGCGCTGCACGGGCGCCAAGCCCAGCGCCGGCTGGCCTTCCGGCCCGCTCAGGGTCAGGCCGACCTGTAGATTGGCCAACTGCGGCAAATAGCGCGACACCGGGTGACTCAGCAGCAGGCGGCCTTCTTCCACCAGCATCATCGCCACTACCGAGACGATCGGTTTGGTCATCGAGAAAATGCGGAAAATCGAGTCGGTCCGCATCGGCGTCGCGTCATCCGGCGCTTGCCGCCCCAGTGCTTGTTGATGGATGATTTTGCCGCGGCGCGCAATCAGCATCATCGCGCCCGGGATCAGCCCATCGGCGATATGGGACGCGATGACCTGGTTCAAGCGGTCGAGGCGCGAGGGTGAAGTGCCTATTTTAGAATCGGACATGTTAACTATTCTTTCCGCATTCATTGCATGAAGGGCCGCATCGCCCGTCATTCGATTTTGCTTTATTTTAAGATAGATGCAGCACGCCTATCGGGGCGACTTGGCCGTCAATCGCAGCAATACGCCGGCGCAGGTTGCGCCGGCACCGGCCAGGAAGAGCGTTGGGTTGTACGGAGTCTTGCCCAATAGCTGGGTAATGCCGGATGCCAGGTTGCAAGCGCCGGCGTTTGAATACAGGCAATCCAGTGCGTCCGACAGCGGCGCATTCAGGTCTTTCATGATCGGGGAATAAAAATTGACCCACCATGCAATTGCCGCCAGCAGCAATACAATTCCGAGTACGAGCAGGAGATTGGCGAGTTTTTTGAGGTCCATGCGATCCATCCGTTTGCGCGTTAATGATGGCGCATCATAACCTCTGGAGCGGGGCGTCGCGATGGCGTAGCGGTAAGTGTTGTAACTAAGTGTGGCGGAGGAGGGTGAAAAATAAACCAGCAGTTCCCACGCTGAGTTGACTACCCAATGCGTTTTTGGATTGGTAATCCAAAGTGACTGGGTATGCGCAGACACCCGGTAAGGTGCGAGCGCTATGGCCATGGTGTTTGGCCGCCTCATGTTGGTACTGGCACTGCTGTGAAACACAGTGTAGGACGATGGGTCTCCAGTGGGAAATATTGAATCGGGATAGGGCTATAAGTAAAAGTGATGGCTGCTGCATCCGTCGGTTGCTCGCCACAGTGTCAGCGGATATTTTATACTGCCTGGTATATGTCTAAAATTGCGATACCTACCGCATATAAATAAGCCGGCTTCATAAATACTCCGCAATTTATGGCAATGTCTCCTGAATCATGTCCATTTCCTTGAGCACTTCGTGCGTCGAGCGGAATGCGTCGATTGCCAGCGGCATGCCGCAATACACGCTGGCGTGCAGCAGCACTTCCTGGATTTCCTGCATGCTGGCGCCGTTGTTGACCGCGCCCCGTACATGGCCCCGGATTTCATGCGCACGGCCCAGCGCAGTGAGCATCGAGAGCGTCATCAGGCTGCGGGTTTTGAGGTCCAGCCCGTCGCGGCACCAGACCGTGCCCCAGGCGTTGCGCGTGACGAATTCCTGCAGCGGCGCTGTGAAACTATCGACGCCGGCAAACGCTTTCTCCACAAAAGTGTCGCCCATTACTAGCTTGCGCATGCGCAAGCCATCTTCAAATTGTTGGTCCATGTGTATTCCTGTCTAGTTGAGATGCGGGATGCAACATATTGCAACATATCTTATGTATGGCTTATTGAGAATTGATGCATTGATTGGCAACAGAGCGTATTGACGCTTGTTTTTTTAACGGCCGAGAACAGTTTGCTTCAGAAGTTTCTTTAGAATGTTGCAGGTTTTTGCAGCATTGGAATTTTTCAGCATCGCCCTTCCTTGCGTTCCCGCAAGGAAGGGCGATGCTGAAGAGGTAGTCTCACGCCAATATCTCAATGTCGGCCTTCCAAACAATTGTATTCATGGAAGGGTGGTCAATAAGACAAATTTTACTCAAGAGGTATCAGCATGCCGCGCAACGTTTCTTATGCTTATGGATTTCGCGTCTTGATCACTTGGTCAATGATGCTGTTGCTCAGTATCGGGCTATTCTCCTGCGGCGGCGGAAGCGGCGAGGATCTCACGGCTGGCGCTCACACTCAGCCTCTGGCGGAACAGACGTCGGCTTCAGGTGGGGCTGGCGCTCAGCTTCCGGCGGAAGAGACGTCAGCTTCAAGTAGGCAATCACAGGCCGCGGAGACAAGTGTGATGATATCGCCGCTAGATCCTTATATGATCGTTGGAAAGCCGATCACGATGTCGGCTGCGGTTGCGTCGCCTGAATCGGCGGCGCCAAAGTGGAGCTCGAGTAATCCGGCCGTGGCAACCATCGATGCCGCAACCGGAGTTGTGCAAGCCATCGCGGTCGGCAGTACCGTCATCACTGCTACTGCGACCAGCGGCGATAGCGTAAATACAAGCGTCACCGTCAGCCCCGTCACCGTGACGCTGACCGCCAGCCCCAACCCGCTAGCGCCAGGAATGTCGCTGACATATTCCACCGTCGTCGCTACCGATTCACGGGTGGTGAACGGTACGCCAAGCGGCACCGTGACAATTCGAGACGCCAATCAAGCGACGATTTGCCAGTCGGCGTTGAGAAGCAACACGGTTAATAGTGCGACCGCAAGTTGTTCCGCCGCGCCGGCATGGACCGGGCAGGCTGTCGTGCGTGCATTGGTGAATGGCGATGCCAATTTCCCCGGCGGTGCGCAATCAGCCGGCGTTTCGAGCTCTGCACCCGTGCTTACAGACGCGGTATTTGCAGCTACCAGCTTTTGGTATTCGGCGATCCCGGTCAATGCACCGCTACACGCCAACTCGGCCGGTTTCGTCGCCGATTTCCTGCGCCAGAAACAGACCTATTACGGCACGGTCAACATCAACACCTGGTCATACGCCAGCCCGGTATTTATCGCAGCGGCAAACACGCCGACCACAAAGGTGGCTTATTGGAACTGTCAGAACAAAACCTATCCTGAAACGGCATTGGAGGCGCAGTGGGCAGCGGTGCCGATACCGTCTTACGCTGTGCCTGCCAACGGCACCGATGCCGAGATGACAATTTATCAGCCATCCACAAATACGCTGTGGGAATTTTGGGTAACGCGCAATGTGGCGGGGCAGTGGCAGGGGTGCTGGGGCGGCAAGATGGCAAACACCAACACTAGCGATGGAACCTGGTCGCGCCCGTATGGCACTACCGCGACCGGATTGCCATTCATCGGCGGGCAAATCACAGCGGAAGAATTGCGCCGTGGCGAAATTCGCCATGCGATCGGTATTTCTCTGGTCGAAACGGAGTCTTACAACGTGTTCTCCTGGCCGGCCAAGCGCTCCGACGGATGGAACCCCGGGCTTGCCCCGAATCGCATTCCGGAAGGGCTGCGCTTTCGTCTTGACCCTGCCGTCAATGTTGACGCGCTTGGCATGACCACTGCAGGCAAAATCATTGCAAAAGCGGCGCAGAAATACGGTTTCATAGTATGGGACAAGGCGGGCGCAATCTCGATTCGGGCGCAGAATCCAAAATCCTACACGGCGCTCGGACAAATTGATCCCTATATCGCGCTGTTCGGCGGCAAACCTTCCTACGCAGTCTTGAATGGATTCCCCTGGGAGCGGTTGCAGTTTATGCCAATGAACTACGGCAAGCCCTAACGGCCATGGCGAAAATGTCACTCCAACACATGAAAGCGCCATGGCCGCCCTCTCCCCCGACCCCTCTCCCGCAAGCGGGAGAGGGGAGCGAAGTGAGTCGCTACGCGACTTTCACGTTAAAGGGAATTAGCCCAATGTAACCTTCAGGTTTGGCGCGTCCGGGTCTGCGCCGGTTTGAACGGATTGCGCTCGTTCAATTCATCCATATACGCCTCGATGCCGCCGCTTTCACGCGTCAGGAAACGTTCGATTGCATCGGCAAAACCCGGGTGCGCCAGCCAGTGCGCGGACCAGGTTTTTTGCGGCAGGAAGCCGCGCGCCATCTTGTGCTCGCCCTGCGCGCCGCCTTCAAAGCAGCCGATGCGGTGCGCAATGCAGAATTCCAGCGGCTGGTAATACGCGGTTTCAAAGTGCAGGCATGGCACATGCTCCAGCGCGCCCCAGTAGCGGCCGTACAGGGTGTTTTGATCGTGGATCAATAGCGAGCAGGCAATCGGGCGGCCGTCGCGCAGCGCCTCGATCAGCAGGATATTCTGCGGCATGGCAGCGCCGATGCGCAGGAAAAATTCCAGATTCAGATAGGGCGAAGAGTGATGTTCGGCATACGTGTTGGCATAGCAGCGGTTGAAAAACGCCCAGTCCGATTCGGTCGCGCAACTGCCCGCAATATGCCGGAAAGTGATGCCGGCCTCAGCGACTTTGCGCCGCTCGGCACGGATGTTCTTGCGCTTTTTGTGCTCCAGCGTGGACAGAAAATCGTCGAAATGCCGATAGCCGGCATTGATCCAGTGAAATTGCACGCCGGTGCGCAACAGGTAACCGGCTTGCTCCAGCTGCAAGGCTTGGGCTTGCGGCGGGTACAGGATGTGGCAGGACGATACCGCGCTGTCGGCCTGCAATGCGCGCAATACTTGTATCAGAGCTGCGCGGGCCGCATCATCGCGCGCCAGCAAGCGGCTGCCGGTGACCGGGGTGAACGGGATTGCCGCCAGCAGCTTTGGATAATATTCCAGGCCGTGGCGCTGATAGGCATCGGCCCAGGCCCAGTCGAACACGTATTCGCCGTAGGAATGGAATTTCGCATACAGCGGCAGCGCCGCTGCCAGTTGCGCATTTCCCTGCGCATCGTCTTGCCACAGCGTTAAGTATTGCGGCTGCCAGCCGGTATCAAAGCTGGCGCAGCCGGTCGCATGCAGCGCGTCCAGGAAGGCGAAGGACAAGAAAGGGTTGGCGTCGGTTTGCAGTTGCACCAGCGCATCCCAATCGTGTTGACCAACCTCCGACAGGGAAGAGATGATTCGCGTGCGATAATTCATAGGTTCGTTCGCCTTGTTTTGTGTTTTTTTCGTGCTTTTTTTGTGCCTGATTTTATTGATCCGGCCCGAATTAAATTTTAAATAACTGCGGTTCTGCATGTGCATCATGTGGAAAAACAATGGCCACGAAAAACACGAAAGGCACGAAAAAAAAGTGGCACTGGAATGCGCCGGAACAAGTACTGCACGCTGAAGTGAAGCTTCGGAACATGCTCAATATTGAACTGGGTATATTTTATATCCGCAATCAATATATGCGTGAAATGCCATGAAAATGGTGATACACCCTGTTTTTACGAAACGCATTGTGTGCTGAGGGCGGTTCGTGCTTTTCGTGTCTTTCGTGGACAATACGTAACATCAGTTAAATAATTCATGCGCTGCGTAATTGCTGCAGCATCATTCGCCGGATTCCATTATTTTTTTATCATGACAGTTAAAGTCGCCATCGCCCAAATCAACAGCATCGTCGGAGACCTGGCCGGCAATCGCGCCAAAATCCTCGATTTTTCCCGCCGCGCCGCGGCGCAGGGCGCCGATATCGTGCTTACGCCCGAACTATCCCTGGTCGGCTATCCGCCGGAAGATTTGCTGCTGCGTCAGGCATTTTACGCAAAAACCGCTGAAACTTTCGACGCGCTGGCAGCCGACCTGGCCCAGTTCAAGGACTTGCATGTGGTAGTCGGCCATCCGATCATGCGCGATGGCGCGCAGTACAACGCGGCCTCGGTGCTGGTTAATGGAGCGGTGCTGGCGACCTATTGCAAGTTTGCATTGCCGAATAACACTGTGTTTGACGAGAAGCGCTATTTTTCCCCGGATGACACGCCGGTGGTGTTCCAGGTAAAGGGTGTCGCATTCGGCATCAACATCTGTGAAGACGCCTGGTCTGCGCACACGCCGTTGCGCGCCAGGGCCGCCGGCGCGCAAGTGCTGCTGATTCCAAACGGTTCGCCCTATCACATGAACAAACAGGACGTGCGTTTTAATGTCATGCGCGAAAACGTCAGTGCGCAAGGCTTGGCGCTGGTGTATGCGAATCTGGTCGGCGGGCAGGATGAACTGATTTTCGACGGCAATTCGTTCGTGATGGACGCCGCCGGCGGCGTTTGCGCGCAATTGGCGCATTGCGAAGAGGCGTTGCAGGTGATCGAATTCGTCGATGGCGTGCCGCAAAGTAGTCATGTCGCCAATGCGTTGCCAATCGAGGCTCAGGTGTATCAGGCGTTGGTGCTGGGCGTGCGCGATTATGTCGGCAAGAATGGCTTTCCCAGTGTGCTCATCGGCCTCTCGGGCGGCGTCGATTCCGCATTGACGCTGGCGATTGCAGTCGATGCGCTGGGTGCCGATCGCGTGCGCACGGTGATGATGCAATCAAAGTATACGGCCGACATTTCATGGCTGGATTCACGCGAGATGGTCAGTCGGATCGGCGTGCGCTACGATGAAATTCCGATTAACGATTGCTTTGACGCCTTCCGCACTACCTTGGCCGAGGAATTCAAGGGGCTCAAGGAAGATGCCACCGAAGAAAACATTCAGGCCCGCATCCGCGGCACCATTTTGATGGCGCTGTCGAACAAGCACGGCACGATTGTGCTGACCACCGGCAATAAAAGCGAAATGGCGGTCGGTTACTGCACTTTGTACGGCGACATGGCGGGCGGCTTCGCGGTGATCAAGGATATCGCCAAGACGCTGGTGTACCGTTTGTGCGATTATCGCAATACGCTGTCCGACGTCATTCCAAGCCGCATTCTGACCCGTGCGCCATCGGCCGAGTTGCGGCCCGATCAGACCGATCAGGATTCATTGCCGCCTTACGAAATACTGGACGCCATCATGCAGATGTATATGGAGCAGAATTTGAGCATTGCCGAGATTCTCGCTGCAGGCTACCGCCAGGAAGACGTGGAACGCATCACGCGCCTGATCAAAATCAACGAATACAAGCGGCGTCAGGCGCCGGTAGGCATCCGCATCACGCACCGGGCGTTCGGGCGCGACTGGCGTTATCCGATCACTTCCTGCTTTTCCGAATAATCAGCCACTACACCATTTTTACAATACCCTAAAGGAGCCCCCATGAAACAAGTTACCGCCATCATCAAGCCGTTCAAACTGGATGAAGTCCGCGAAGCGCTGGCTGAAGTCGGCGTCGCCGGCCTGACCGTAACTGAAGTCAAAGGCTTCGGCCGCCAGAAAGGCCATACCGAGCTGTACCGCGGCGCTGAGTACGTGGTCGATTTCCTGCCGAAAGTGAAGGTTGAAATCGTGGTCGACGACAGCGTGGTTGACAATGTGGTCGATGCAGTGATCAAGGCGGCGCGCACCGGCAAAATCGGCGACGGCAAGATTTTTGTCCAGAATGTCGAGCAAGTGGTGCGCATCCGCACCGGCGAAACCGGGACGGATGCGGTTTAATTTGCTCTTGAAAAATTTGAACTTAAAAATAAACAATCCGGCTCAGGCCGGATTTTTTTATCCTCCAAAAAACTGAAGGATGGCGCGGTGGCATACGCCCGCCAGCCCGCCGGCATTCGGCCTAGACTCGACTCGTCCGCAACCTGTCCATCTGCTTGCGCCGGGTTTGAGGATGCGCAACACAGTCTCGTTGGTCGCCACTATTCTTGGTGTGAAGGAGATCAAGCGCCATGCATACATCGTTTCAGGGCTTCGCAGACCGCGCAGATGCTGCGGAAAAACTGGTTGATTGTCTGCAGGCATATCGAGGGTGTAACCCGCTCATTCTCGCCATTCCGCGCGGAGCGGTGCCGATGGGAAAGATTATCGCCGAACGTTTGGGTGGCGAGCTTGATATCGTGCTGGTGCGCAAACTGGGAGCGCCCGGCAATCCGGAATATGCGATCGGTGCGATCGATGAAGCTGGCAACACCACTATGAACCTGGAGGTGGATGTCAGCGACATCGACGCCACCAGCCTGGCAGCGGAACAACAGCAGCAGATGGAATTGATGCGAAAACGCCGCAGCGCGTACCTGCCGCACCGGCCCGCCATCAGTGCGCAGGGGCGCATCGTGCTGGTGCTGGATGACGGCATCGCAACCGGTTCGACCATGATTGCGGCGCTCAAGGCAGTTCGCTTGCAACACCCCGACACCCTCATTTGCGTTACTCCCGTCGCACCACCCGAGAGCATCAAAGCCGTAGCGCCTTTTGCCGATGCAGTGGTGTGCCTGCTGACAGTTGCCGATTTCCGTGCGGTAAGCCAGTTTTACCGCGACTTTACCGCGGTGGATGACACCGAAGTCGCCGCGATCTTGCAACAATCGACGTACACCGCGCAAAGCGCACAAAAAAACGCTCCTGAAAGGAATTCATGAAAGCAATGATTCTGGCTGCCGGCAAGGGTACACGGGTACGGCCTTTGACCTACGATTTGCCGAAACCGATGATTCCGATCCTGGGCAAGCCGGTAATGGCCTATCTGATCAAGCATCTGGCCCAGCATGGCGTGCGCGAAATCATGGTCAACGTCAGTTATCTGCACGACAAAATCGAGGAATACTTTGGTGACGGCAATCAGTTCGGCGTCCATATCGGCTATTCGTTTGAAGGCTATACCAACGACGCCGGCGAAGTGGTGCCGCAACCGCTCGGCTCGGCCGGTGGCATGAAGAAGATTCAAGAGTTCGGCGGCTTCTTCGATGAAACCACGATCGTTCTGTGCGGCGACGCAGTGATCGACCTCGATATCCAGTCGGCACTGTTCGAACACAAGCGCAAGGGCGCGCTAGCCAGCATTATCACCAAGGAAGTGCCGTGGGATAAAGTGCCTGACTATGGGGTGGTGGTGGCCGACCCCGATGGCCGGATTCAATCTTTCCAGGAAAAACCCCGGCAGCAAGACGCGCTGTCCAACCATGTCAGTACCGGCATTTATATCTTCGAGCCGGAAGTGCTTGATCTGATCCCGTCGGGCCAGGTGTTTGATATCGGTTCGGAATTATTCCCGTTGCTGGCGCGGCAAGGGGGCGCGTTCTATGCGCAGAATCGCCGTTTCAACTGGATCGATATCGGTAGCGTCAAGGATTTCTGGTCGGTCTCGCAAAGCGTCATGACGGGCGGCTTGGCGCAGATGGATATGCCGGGATTGCAGATCGAAGAGGGGCTTTGGGTCGGACTCAATACCCGCATCGATTGGGAAGGCACGGTCATCGAGGGACCGGTGTATATCGGTTCGGGTTCGCATATCGAGGCTGGCTGCAAGATCGTTGGCCCGACCTGGATCGGACACGGCAGCCATCTCTGCGCCGGCGCCCAAGTGGTGCGCAGTGTGTTGTTTGAATACACCCGGATCTCATCCAACGCGCAGTTGCATGAAAAAATCGTTTTCAAGGATTACAGCGTAGACCGCGATGGCGAGATGCACCATATATCGGAATTGGGCTTGTGCGACTGGGGTAACGCACGCGACCGGCGTCAGTTGCCGCGTCCGTAGATGCATCTCAGTAATCGTGATGCATCTACGTTAAATACAGAGTGTGACTGCTTACCTGTGACCGCGACCGCCACCATGGCCGCGACCGCCCCCGCCATGTCCACGATGACCGCCGCCGGATCGAAATCCGAAATTGAGGAATAATGGCGGCCCCACATACACCGGAGCTGCATAAACGGGCGGCGCTACATATACTGCCTGCGGCTGGCTGTAAGGGTCTGGGTCGTAATAAGTGGCTGGATAGCTTGGCGGTCCATATACTGCACAGCCGCCCAGGGTGGATAGCGTAATGAGACAAAGTGCCAAACGTTTTGCTAATGTTTTCATGGCTGGACCTCTTGACAAATGCGGCAGTAATATACTTTTCAACGCCGCTCAACATCTTTAGTACAAGTGCCTGATTTATAGACAATCAATATAAACCGTTTATATTCAACAACTTGAAACTTTGAATTATAGTTACACACAAAGTTATCCACAAAAGATGTGGGTAACTTTATGCACCCCGATGCATCCAATCAAAGGCGCTTATCAATCATCGCCGCGGTCATGACCACGATGTTTTCCGTGGCCGCCACGATGTTCCTTGTCTTTCCAGTGGCGACCGCGATATTCCCTATCCTCCCATTGTCGCCCCTGGTAATACACCGGACGCGGCTGGGTATAGATCACGCGCGGTTGTTGTTGTACATACACCGGCCGCGGTTCAACATAGACCGGTTGCGGTTCCACATACACAGCTCCCGGATAAATACCCGGAATACCAATATTTATGCCAACGCTGACATCGGAGCGGGCGAATGCCGGCGCGCTACCCAACATCAGGCTGGCGCAAGTCAGTAATCCGGCTGCAAAGGTGAGATATTTTTTCACGTTAATTCCTTTAGGTATGGTTCCATTAAAGTCCAAATCACCGGGCCGCGCTAGCATCAATGCGTAAGCCCTGTAACAAGTTGTAAGCGCAAAGGCGAATTCGACCATCAACCGCGCGTTTTGCTCAGACCGGTTTGACAAAGCTCGCATGTGCGGCCGAGAGAATCGCTTCCACCGCAGGATGCTTGATTTTCCTTTCGGTCAGGATGCCGTAAAACTGTTCCTGCACGCCCGGCAAATCTCCGATGGGCACGGCGCCGAATTGCACTTCGATGTCTTTGGCCAGCAACGATGGGGCTGGAAACAAGCCCAGCCCGCTGCGCCCGAAAGTCTTGAGGAGTGCGCTATCTTCAAATTCGCCGACGATCTCCGGATGCAGATCATTCAGTTCAAACCATTGATCGACTTGGCCGCGAACCGCACTATTGCGGGTGGGCATCAGCAGAGGCGCACCGTTCAGATTGGCCGGAAAACCCTCTTTATATTTTTGTGCGAGAGCGGGGATGCCAAACAGCATGATCTCGCATTCGCCTAGCAAATGGCTGAACACCCGCAAACTGGTGCCCGGGCTGACAGGGCGATCGGTTAGCACCAGATCAAGCTTGTGCAAGGCGAGGTCGGCCAGCAAGGACTCGAACTTGCCTTCGTAGCACGTCAGTCGGACCTTGTCCGGCATCTGCAGCACCGCTTCCAGCAAGCGGTAGGCCACCAGTTTGGGCAGGGCGTCGGAAATGCCCACCGTTAAACGAATGGTGCGGCCGATATCATTTTCGGCCAGCGCTTCCTGCATTTGTTCGCCGAGCAAAAATATCTGATCGGCGTAACCCAGCGCCATTCTGCCGGCTTCGGTCAGCACCAGCCGGCGGCCTTGCTGAGTAAGCAAAGACTTTCCGATCGATTGCTCCAGCAGACTGAGCTGCATGCTGATGGTCTGCACTGCAACCCCGAGCCGCTCGGCGGCGCGCGTCACGCCGCCTTCCTTGGCGACCACCCAAAAATAATAAAGGTGGTGAAAATTTAATCCGGTTGATTTCATAGTTCTGCTTTTATGAAGTAATATTCATATTATCTTCGCTTTTACATGATGGAGAAACCCAATAGCATGAACTTGTAAATAACGACAGGAGTCCACAATGAAGCCAGTTATTGTTGCTAAGGGTGTTGCCAAGGGTTTGAAAACGAGTCGTGCATTACGCGATTATGCGACACGTCGGTTGGATTTTGCGCTAAACAGGATTCGGCACAACATTCGCGCCGTGACAGTGCATATCAGCGATGTAAATGGCCCAAAGGGCGGAGTCGACAAGCGCTGCCTGATCAAGTTGAGCGTACCGGGTCTGCCTGATATCGTTGTTACAGAAACAGGGCATGCTATAAATGCGACAATTGACCGTGCGATCCATCGGGCGGCTTACACAGTGCAGCGGCTTTTGTCGCGGGCTAAGTCGTTCTCCCATACGAAGCATGCGATGCCGCTACCGGAATTTGCCTGAATTTTTTTGAAATCATCAAAAAGGAATGAACATGAATAATCGATTTAATGACACGCGCATCCATGTCCCGCCGGCTTCATCAGCCACGCAGGGACTGGACGCTTCTGCGCATCGGGTGCTGCGCAACACGTACATGCTGCTTTCCGTATGTCTGGCTTTCAGCGCATTAACCGCTGGAGCCTCTATCGCATTGGGATTGCCGCATCCCGGCCTCATCATCACGATGGTGGGTTACTTCGGACTACTGTATCTGGTCACCAAAAACCGCGATAGCGGTCTCGGCGTCGCCTTGGTGTTTGCCCTGACCGGTTTCATGGGCTACACGCTGGGGCCGATCATCAGCATGTACCTGAAACTGCCTAACGGCGGCCAGACAGTGATGATGGCAATGGGCGGCACCGCAGCCATATTCATGGGGCTGTCAGCCTATGCGCTGGTTTCCAAGCGCGATTTTTCCTTCATGGGCGGCTTTTTGACGGTCGGTATTCTGGTCGCGTTTCTGGCTGGGCTGGTAGGCATCTTCATGCAGGTTCCTGCATTGTCGCTGACGGTGTCCGCAGTCTTCGTATTGCTGATGTCGGGCCTGATCCTGTACCAGACCAGTGAAATCATCCGCGGCGGCGAAACCAACTACGTGATGGCGACAGTGACGCTGTTTGTGACCATTTTCAACTTGTTCACCAGCCTGCTGCAGTTGCTTGGGTTTGCCAATAGCAGCGATTAAAAGCAGCGGCCAAAAGCTGGCCTGCGTTCTTTAAACCTCCACAAACCGCCGCTTGGCAACAAGCGGCGGTTTTTTTAAGCACTGAGGTTAAGTATTTGTCCATGAAAGACACGAAAAGCACGAAAAAAGAGCGGCAATGGAATGCCTCGGAACAGCTGCCAAAGTGCCAGCGAGGGTTCGAATCTTATTCAAAATTAATGGAGTATATTTTATATTAGCAACATATATATACGAAAAACTACATGTTTTTCGATATACCCATCATAGTAAATATAATTCCCACGGAGGTTGGAAGTATTCACGGATGTGTTGATGGATGCATCAAAAGGGGTTTGCCGGCAGCCGTCGGCAGGCCCATCGCTATTTATACTTCTTCAGATGTCATGTGCCACGTTGGTTAGCCGGTTGATTCCGCGTCGGGCCAATTGGCTAGGCGATGCCTCGGCGGCGCGGGAGCATGCAGCGCGACTCGTTCAGCCGGCGCCCGGCGCCAGCAGCACGCTGCGCAGCAGTTCGCTGGCGCCGTCCCAGACGATCTGTACGCCCAGGCACAGCAGGATGAAGGCGGACAGGCGCAGGAAAATGACGGTGCCTGCTTCGCCCAGAGGCTTAAGCAGGCGCTGGGCGTAGCGGAACGCCAGGTACTGCACGCAGCCGATCACCAGCAGCGCCAGCACGCCGCCGCCTGTGCGCACCAGCGACAGCGGTAGATTTTCGTCGTGCAGCGCAACGCCGACCGTGATCGCTGTCGCGATCGACCCCGGGCCGCAACTGATCGGGAACGTCAGCGGGTAAAAGGCCTTGCTGCTGGCCTGTTCGGCGGTGAAGGCTTCGGCCAGCTCGGTGCGATTATCTGCGCCGACAGCGCTGGCGTTGAGCAAGCGCCATGCGTTGGCGGCCACGATCATTCCGCCGCCAATGCGCACGATTGGCAGCGAGATACCGAAGAAGGCCAGCACGTAGGAGCCGACTAGCATTGAACCCGCCAGTAGGGCCAACACGTTGACCGCGATGCGCCGTGCCAGCAGCGCCCGCGTGGCGGCCGACGCACCCTCGGTCAGGCCGAGGAAGAATGGTGCAGTCGCAGCGGGATTGAGAATCGGCAGGATCGCCGCCAGCACGAATAGGAAGCTTTTGCCAAGCACCAGTAACAATTCGATTGCCATGTCAGCGCTCCAACTCGGTTTGCTTCGAGGCGATCTCGCGCATGCGCCGGCGCAGCAGCTTCTCTTGCCGCTGTTCTTCCCGCCAATCTTCACGTACTCCGCGCCACAACGATACCGCCATCAATACGATGACGATGGTGAAGGGCAGCGCAAACACAATCGTCGCCGTCTGCACCGCTTTCAAGCCGCCCGCCAGCAACAGGCTGATCGCGATGCCCGAGACCAGCAAGCCCCATAGCACTTTGACCCGGGCCGGCGGATTTGGATTGCCGCCAGTGCTCATCATGCCCAGCACCAGTGTGGCCGAGTCGCCCGACGTGACGAAAAAGACCAGCACCAATATAGTAGCCACGCCCGACATCAGGCCGCCCAGCGGCAGCGCGTTGAACATCGCGAACAGCGCCGTCGACACATCGGTTTTCACCGCTTCGGCGAGCGGCACACCCTGCCAGATCTCCATGTACAACGCGGTGCCGCCGAACACCGAAAACCAGACGAAAGCCGCCAGCGTAGGCGCGAGAACAGTACCGATGATGAACTCGCGGATCGTGCGTCCACGCGACACGCGCGCGATGAACAAGCCGACGAAAGGCGACCACGAGATCCACCAGGCCCAGTAGAAAACGGTCCAACCGCCGACCCAGCTACTGTCGCGGAACGGCGTCATGCGCAGGCTCATGCGCACGAATTCGCTCATGTAGCTGCCCAGCGTGTTGGTGAAAGTATCGATGATCGCCACCGTCGGCCCCAGCACAAAAACCGCGCACGCAAGCGCGGCCGCTACCAGCAGGTTGAAGGTGGACAGCCACTTGATGCCGCGCTCGACACCCGTTACCGCCGAGACGAGGAACAGCGCAGTCGTTACCGCGATGATGCCGACCTGCGATGCATTGCTTACCGGCAAACCGAAAACCGCGTGCAAGCCGCTGTTGATCTGCAATGCGCCGATGCCTAGCGATGCCGCCACACCGAACGCAGTGGCGATCACCGCCAGCACATTGACCAGCACCGCGGCATGCTGCGCGAAGCGCCACGGCAGCGCTTCGACCGCGGTACTGACGAGCGCCGCGCCGCCGCGACGGAACTGGAAGAACGCGATCGCCAGTGCGACGATGCTGTACACCGCCCACGGGTGCAGTCCCCAATGAAAGAAGCTGTAGCGCATGGCGGCGTTGGCCGCCTCGGGTGTGCCTGCGACGAGACCGGGCGGCGCTGCGCCGAAATGCGAGATCGGCTCGGCCACGCCCCAGAACACCAGTCCGATGCCCATGCCGGCGGCGAACAGCATTGAGAACCAGGCGCCAATCGAGAACTCGGGCTCGTCGTCTTCGCCGCCGAGCTTCAGGTCGCCGTAGCGGCTGAAGGCCAGTATGATCGCCAAGATCACGAGTCCCAGCACGACCCAGAGATAAAGCCAACCGAAGTTGCGGGTGATGAATACGAGCGCTTGGTCGAACACCCCGCTTAGGGAGGCCGGCGCCAGCAGGCCCCACAACACAATGACCAGGATCGATCCGGCCGAAAGAATTAACTGCATCATGGTCTCCTAAAATTCCCGTCGTTGACTCGCAGCTTGGGCGCGAGCCGGGCCACATTCTAGCTTAAGACGCCACCAGTGTATTTTGCCGTACAAACTTGAAAAGTTTTGCTGGCAGAGTGCAAAGTCACTGCCGATCTTAAAATCGAGGGCTGAAGATGCGCTGTTCCCACCAAATACCAGTCTAATGAAAGTAACGCAGGTTTGAGCGGTGGACGGAATCTAGATTGGATGCGGTACAAGTGTATGAGAATTCCGCTAATTTTCAGCGAACCATCGTCTTGCACGAAAACGAAACTGGAAATTCCATTATCGGCAAGCGACTACGCCGAAATAAAAATTCTTATGAATAACGCAAACAACGACGCTTTAAAAAATTAGGGCTTAGTTTTCACGTTGTGACTCTCGCCTGAAATGGTCAGGCGTCACGCTGCCGGAGACAACATGTTGGCGTCCCGCACTACTACCCACGCACCACTCGCCTGCTTGCGAAGAATAGATACCGCGCTGCCAGTGTGGACGGCAGCACTTCCACCGGCGAGCGGGATGATTCGGACCTTGAGATTCGTCCAGCAGTAGGCGAGGCTGCCTGAAACCTCGACTTCTTGCACGTCGCCAGTGGACTCGATGCGATGCTTGGCGAGCAGAGCGCGAAGCCCGCTTTCGAACGCACTGCGACCTCGCATCGGCGGATGTCCGACCACCAGGAAGACAGCCTCTTCAGCCATCAGATTGAGAACGGTATCAATATCACCGGCAGCGGTCGCGCTGTGCCAAAGCGCGACGAGATTGCGAATGGCTTGTTCATCAGAATTCATCGGGACTCCTCGAATGCCGGAAGGCAAATCTATTCAAACCAATGCTTAACTATTTACATCGTCATGTTTCACTTCCAATTTGAAGACACTGACGACCTGTTCCAGGTGAGCTGCCTGATCCTGCAAGGATTGTGCTGCAGCGGCGGCTTTTTCCACCAGTGCGGCATTTTTTTGGGTGACGTTGTCCATCTCGATAATTGCGTTGTTGACTTGCTCGATGCCTGCCGTTTGTTCGTTGCTCGCTGTGCTGATGTCGCCCATGATGTCGGTGACGTGTCGGATGCTGTCGACGATCTCTGTCATGGTGGCGCCGGCCTGATGCACCAGCGCGCTGCCGGTATCGACTTTTTCGACCGAGTCCCCGATCAGGCCCTTGATCTCTTTTGCGGCTGCGGCCGAACGTTGCGCCAGGCTGCGCACTTCGGCGGCGACGACCGCAAAGCCGCGCCCCTGTTCGCCGGCGCGGGCGGCTTCCACTGCGGCATTCAAGGCCAAAATATTGGTCTGAAACGCGATGCCATCGATCACGCCAATGATATCGACAATTTTTTTGGACGAAGCATTGATCGATTCCATGGTGTCGACCACGTGCGAGACGACCGCGCCGCCCTTGACCGCGACTTCCGATGCGGACATGGCGAGCTGGTTGGCTTGGTGCGCATTAGCGGCGTTTTGCTTGACGGTGGAAGTCAGTTCTTCCATCGAGGAAGCGGTCTTTTCCAGTGAACTGGCTTGTAATTCGGTACGGGAGGAAAGATCGGCGTTGCCGCTGGCGATTTCGCTGGAAGCGCTGAAAATGGTATCGGTTCCCTGGCGCACTTGGCCCACGATCCGCACCAGACTTCCATTCATGTCTTTCAACGCCTGCAGCAGCGTCCCCATTTCGTTGGTCGAGTTAACTTCAATTTCTTGCGTCAAATCGCCGGCGGCGATGCCATTGGCGATCCGTATTCCCGCTTCCAGCGGCTGCGTGACGACTTTGCGAATGAAAGGGTAGATCAGGAGCAGCACCGGGATGCAAGTGAGGATGGCGGCGAGAATCAATTTGAGGCGCTGCCTGGCCAAGGCCTCGTTGGCTTCGTCCAGCGAGATTTTCATGCTGACGACACCCAGCACAGTATTTTCTGGCACCTGGTGGCACATCATGCAATTCTTGCCGAGGTAATTTTTTTGGGCCAGAGTCGGGCGCACCGCCCTCAGATATTCGCCGTTGCTGTCGGATTCGACGCGAATGATTTCTTTGCCGGTGTCCAGCACCTGTTTTTCGAGTGCGTCCGGAGTGGATATATCCTTGGCTGTGCCGGCTCCGAACATCTTGCTGACACCATCGCCGCGTATGACACGCACATCACGGATTGAGTTGAGCTGCTTGATTTGGTCGAGGAAAATAGCACGGTCTTTTACCGTGCCGGTGACCATCATGCTGGTGAGTCCTGCCATGGTGACTTCATGCATGCTAAGGGAAAAACCACGCGCCTGATCAACGGCGACTTCGCGAGAGACATAATTTTGCCAAATGATCACGCCTGACCAAACAACAATCAGCGAGATCCCGATGGTAACCAAGAGTTGTACCCAAATTTTCATATTAGCCTGAATTTTGCAAAAAAAGCAACGATTGTCATAGGTGGTGCTGTCAATTTAGTGCGCTAACTCAAAATTTCATAGAACAAGGAATATCAGCCTCTAATGATGCTCTTGAGAAACGCGAAAGCCAAGCGGGATTGTGCTTGATGCAGAGCTAAAAGGCGAGGTAAATGGTGAGGTTAATGGCAAGTACGCGTGATGTCTGCAAGCGCCGAAACATGCACGTTGGGATCGTCGATAAAACGACCGTTTACAAGAAGTGAGCATCATGAGCGAAATTGCCTCGGCCTCGCGTGATGAATCTCTGGAAGTGCGCCAGTCAACGATGCGGTATCGCCGCTGCGCAAGCGCCAGCAAATGAGATGTTAGTGACGTTGGCAGCGTTGGTACAGTTGGCCGTTCGGCAGCTCGCGCTGCGATGCGTCAAGACAGCAGCCGGTGGATCGCTTATCATGTGCGCCCTTTGGATTGATGAGAGTGCCATGGCAGACGCATGCGGAGTTGATTTCGGAACATCCAATTCCACCGTCGGCTGGAGTCGTCCTGGTCAGCCGGCCTTGCTGGCGCTGGAGGATGGCAAACCAACCTTGCCGTCGGTGATTTTCTTCAACGCCGAAGACGACAGCGTGCAATACGGTCGCGCTGCGCTGGCCGGTTATCTGAGCGGAGCGGAAGGGCGGCTGATGCGCTCGATGAAGAGCTTGCTCGGCAGCGGCCTGATGGAAGGCCAGACCGAAGTGCTGGGCAACGCGATGGCGTTCAAGTCGCTGCTGGCGCAGTTCATCGGCGAGCTGAAACGGCGCGCGGAAAGCGCGGCCGGGCGCACATTCAGCCGGGCGGTGCTGGGCCGGCCAGTCTTTTTTGTCGACGGCAATCCGACCGCCGACCGACTGGCGCAGGACACGCTGGCCGAAGTCGCCCAGATGGTCGGCTTCAGGGAAATCGATTTCCAGTTTGAGCCGATTGCCGCCGCCTTCGATTATGAATCGCAGATTGCGCGCGAAGAACTGGTGCTGATTGCCGATATCGGCGGCGGCACTTCCGATTTTTCGCTGGTGCGCTTGTCGCCGCAGCGCGCCGGCAAGATCGACCGCAGAAGCGATATTCTGGCCACCGGCGGCGTCCATCTGGGCGGCACCGATTTTGACAAATATCTGAGCCTGGCATGCGCGATGCCGCTGCTCGGTTATGGCAGTGCGCTCAATAACGGCGGCACGATACCGTCCAGCATTTATTTCAATCTTTCTACCTGGCACAACATCAATCTTGCCTACACCCAGAAAACCCGGGCTCAGTTGCAGGATATTTATCGCGATGCCACGGCGCGTGACCGGCTCGACCGCCTGCATGCACTGATCGACCAGCGCGCCGGCCACTGGCTGGCCGGCCAGATGGAGCTGGGCAAAATCGCGCTGTCGGACGCCGATCTGATTCAACTCGATCTCGACCGCATGTCGCCGCCGCAGACGCTGGCGGTTCACCGGGCCGATTTCGAGGCCGCCATTCACGGCCTGGTCGGCAGCATCGAAAGCACCGTCGCCAGTCTGCTGCGCGACGCCGGCATAACGGCCGCCGCGGTCGATACCGTGTTCTTCACCGGCGGCTCCAGCGGGGTGCGACTGTTGCGGGAAAGAATCGCTTCCGTGGTGCCGGATGCCAGACAGGTCGAAGGCGACCGCTTCGGCAGCATCGGTGCCGGGCTGGCGCTGGATGCGCAGCGTAAGTTTGGATAAATTGCCGGTCTTGTGTTGATATTTTTTTTGTGAACTGCTTTTGTTCCTGGGTAATATATGACGATTCCTACCGCAATACTGGATGCGCTGGCTGGCGCGCATGTGTCCTGGCAGCCGATATTGCGCGACGGCTTGCGGGCGGTGGCGCGCGCCGATGCCGGATATTTGCCGGCGCTGGCAAGCAGCGCGTATCTGCCAACGGAAGGGCGTTTGTTCGCGGCGTTTGCGCAGCCGCTGGATGCGGTGCGTTATGTGCTGGTGGGCGAGGGGCCGTATCCGCGTGCCGAGAGTGCGACTGGCGTGTGTTTCATGGATGGCGCGGTGGCGGGTTTGTGGTCGGCGCTGCCGGACGGCGGTTTGTCGAAGCCGGTGAACAAGGCGACTTCGCTGCGCAATTTCATCAAGATGCTGCTGGTGGCAGACGGCCAATTACAAGTGGAAAATACGTCGGGCGCAGCAATGGCGCAAGTGGCGTCGAAGGCGCGTGCGATTGGCTCGCCGCTGGTGCAAACGCTGGCTGACTTGCAGCGCAATATGCTGGCACAAGGTTTTTTGCTGCTGAATGCCTCGCTGGTGTTTCGGGCCGAAGTGGCGCCGGTCAACGATGCGCGTGCCTGGCTGCCTTTTCTGGAAGTGGTTTTGCAGGCATTGGCGGCGCGGGCCGAGGTACGAAATGTGCCGGCCCCAACGCTAGTGTTGTGGGGAAAAATCGCCGAGCGCTTGCAACCGTTGCCGGTGATTAATGCTTTTCCGCAGGTGTTGTCCGAGCATCCATACAACCTGTCTTTCATCGCGCATGCGCAGATGCAGGCATTGTTTACGCCGCTGCATTTACTGCAGAAATAAGCATACTCCATGCTTAATTTTTAAAACATGCCACTTTCCGCATATATACATTGCGGAAGTTAAATATACGGCTGCGAGTATATTATCCGTTCATCGACACGATATTGTCTGTTCCGTGCGCGCCGAACACCTGGTCTTTGAGCACACTGAGCTGATCCCGCACTTGCGCGGCTTGTTCGAATTCCAGATTTTTCGCGTGATCGTGCATCAGCTTTTCCAGCCGCTTGATTTCGCGGCTGACCTGCTTCTCGCTCATCGCTTCATATTTGGCGTGTTCTTGCGCCACCTGCAACTCTTCGCGCGCATCCTGTGGACTGTAGACGCCGTCGATCATGTCGCGGATATGCTTCTTGATGCCGACCGGCGTGATGTTGTTGGCAAGATTGAAGGCGACCTGTTTTTCGCGCCGGCGATTGGTTTCGTCGATTGCACGCCGCATCGAATCGGTCACCTTGTCGCCATACAGGATCGCCATGCCGTTAAGGTTGCGGGCGGCGCGGCCGATGGTCTGGATCAGGCTGCGTTCGGAACGCAGAAAACCTTCCTTGTCGGCATCCAGAATCGCCACTAATGAAACTTCCGGAATATCCAGCCCTTCGCGCAGCAGGTTGATGCCGACCAGCACGTCGAAGGTGCCCAGGCGCAGGTCGCGGATGATTTCGACCCGTTCGACGGTGTCGATATCGCTGTGCAAATAGCGTACTTTGAAACCGTTGTCGCTCAAATATTCGGTCAATTGCTCGGACATGCGCTTGGTCAGCGTAGTCACCAGCACCCGTTCGTTCTTCTTGATCCGGTCGCTGATTTCATTGGTCAAATCATCGACCTGGCTGCTGGCGGGCCGCACCAGAATCATCGGATCGATCAGGCCGGTCGGGCGCACCACCTGTTCCACCACCTGATCGGCGTGGGCAGTTTCATATGCGGCTGGAGTGGCCGAGACGAACACGGTTTGGCGCATTTTCGATTCGAATTCGTCAAAGCGCAGCGGCCGGTTATCCAGCGCGGACGGCAACCGGAAGCCGTAATCGACCAGATTGGTTTTACGCGCCCGGTCACCGTTATACATGCCGTTGAACTGGCCGATAAGCACATGCGATTCGTCCAGGAACATCAGCGCGTCCGCCGGCAGGTAATCGACCAGCGTCGGCGGCGGTTCGCCAGCCTGCGCGCCGCTCAAATGGCGCGAATAATTTTCAATTCCCTTGGTGAAGCCGATTTCGGCCATCATTTCCAGATCGAAGCGGGTGCGTTGCTCGATGCGCTGTTCTTCGATCAACTTGTTTTCCTTGCGGAAAAAAGTCAGTCGCTCGCGCAATTCATCCTTGATGGTTTCGACCGCGCGCAGCACGGTGGCGCGCGGCGTCACGTAATGCGAGCCGGGATAGATGGTGAAGCGCGGAATCTTCTGGCGCACGCGGCCGGTCAGCGGATCGAACAGTTGCAGGCTTTCGATTTCGTCATCGAACATCTCGATCCGGATCGCCAATTCCGCATGCTCGGCCGGAAATACGTCGATGGTGTCGCCGCGCACGCGGAAAGTGGCGCGCCCGAAATCGATCTCGTTGCGGGTGTATTGCATCTGGATCAGGCGCGCAATCACGTCGCGCTGGCTGACCTTGTCCTTGGCGCGCAAGGTCAGGATCATCTGATGGTATTCGTTCGGGTTGCCGATACCGTAGATGGCGGAGACGGTGGCGACGATGATCACGTCGCGCCGTTCCATCAGCGATTTGGTGCAGGACAGGCGCATTTGCTCGATGTGTTCGTTGATCGACGAATCCTTTTCGATGAACAAATCGCGCTGCGGCACGTAGGCTTCCGGCTGGTAATAATCGTAATAACTGACGAAGTATTCGACCGCATTCTGCGGGAAGAACTCGCGAAATTCGCTGTATAACTGCGCCGCCAGCGTCTTGTTCGGCGCAAATACGATGGCGGGCCGGCCCATGCGGGCGATGACGTTGGCCATCGTGTAGGTCTTGCCCGAGCCGGTCACGCCGAGCAAGGTCTGGAACGACAAGCCGTCTTCAATGCCTTCGACTAGCTTATCGATGGCCTGCGGTTGATCGCCGGCCGGCGCGAAAGGCTGGAACAGGCGATACGGAGAATCCGGAAAAGTGACGATTTTGGATTCATCAATTTGAGTGGAAACTTCGGATAGTTCAGCCATGAATAGCGACCTTTGGTAAAATTGTGGACTGTTAACTGTTTATGGTGCTTGGCGGAAATCTTCGCTTTGTTCTGCACCATTCAACCCCGCTGCGAAAAATACTGAGAAGCGCTTTCGGTGTTTTCGCTGCCAACTTTTGATGTTATCACGATGAACTCACCTCTTTCTGCCTCCCTATTTTCCGCCATCGAACTGGCGCCCCGCGACCCGATTCTTGGCGTAACCGACGCTTTTAATGCTGATAAAAACCCTAATAAGGTCAATCTGGGCGTCGGCGTGTATTCCGATGACAACGGCAAAGTCCCGCTGCTGGCATGCGTGCGCAAGGCCGAAGCGATCCTGATGGGAAAATTCGCGCCACGCACTTATTTGCCCATCGACGGTCTGGCTGCCTATGACAAAGTGGTGCAGGAATTGGTATTTGGTGCCGATAGCGCGGTTATTCAAGAAAAACGTGCAGTGACCGCGCAAGCCATCGGCGGCACCGGCGCCCTGAAACTGGGTGCCGATTTCCTGAAGCGCTTTGCACCAGGCGCGCAAGTCTGGATCAGCGATCCGAGCTGGGAAAACCACCGTGCGCTGTTTGAATCGGCCGGCTTTACCGTGAATAACTACACGTATTACGATGCAGCAACACGCGGCGTCAATTTCGCCGGCATGCTGGATTCACTGAAATCGATGCCAGCCGGTTCGATCGTGGTGCTGCATGCATGCTGCCACAATCCGACCGGTGCCGATCTGAGCAATGCGCAGTGGGATGAAGTCATTGCAGTCGTCGCCCAACGCGGCCTGGTGCCTTTCCTCGACATGGCGTATCAGGGCTTTGGCGACGGCATCGCAGAAGACGGCCAAGTGGTGCGCCGGTTTGCCGCTGCGGGCGGTCCGCTGTTTGTGGCGAACTCGTTTTCCAAGTCGTTCTCCTTGTATGGCGAACGGGTGGGCGCACTGAGCATCGTCGCGGCCAGCACCGAGGAAGCAACGCGCGTGCTGTCGCAACTCAAGCGCGTGATTCGCACCAATTACTCGAATCCACCCATCCACGGCGGCCAGGTGGTTGCCACCGTATTGGCGACACCGGAACTGCGCACGCTGTGGGAAGAAGAATTGGCTGGCATGCGCGTGCGTATCCGCGAAATGCGCCAATTGCTGGTGTCGAATCTGAAAGAAGCAGCGCCATCCAACGATTTCGATTTCGTGATCAAGCAGCGCGGCATGTTCTCATATTCCGGTCTGACCAAACCCCAGGTCGATCGTCTGCGCGAAGAGTTTTCGGTGTATGCAGTCGATACCGGCCGTATCTGCGTGGCTGCGCTGAATACGCGCAATATTGGTTACGTCATCGCGTCGATTGCCAAGGTACTGTAATTATTGAGCAATTCGGTAGCATCGCAAATCGGGTGTGCGTTAGCGCAACCCGACGTTTTTAGCTTCGATATGGTGTTTTTCCGATAGATGAACGAAAAAAAACGCTGCGGAAAATCGCAGCGTTTTTAGTGGTCGGATGTGAAATTAGTTGCGCACTACTTTTTTGAATTCGTTGGTGCGGGTATCAATTTCAATCATGTCATCCTGGCTGACAAACAAGGGCACTGGAACGGTGTGCTGATGCGCTTCGATTGCATTTTCAATCTTGGCTTCTTTCAGTACGTTGCCCGAAGTATTGCCCTTGACTGCTGGTTCCGAGTACACGATTTGGCGCACGATGGTCGTTGGCAGTTCGACGGAAATTGCTTTGCCGTCGTAAAAAACAGCTTCGCATTCCATGCCATCTTTCAGGTAGTGCAGCGCATCACCCAGGTTCTCGCCTTCAATTTCAAACTGTTCATAGTCTGTGTCCATGAACACATACAGCGGATCAGCGAAATAAGAATAGGTCACCGCTTTTTTGTCGAGTACCACTACCTCAAACTTGTCGTCACCCCTAAAGACATTTTCCAGAGGGCTATTTGTCAGAAGATTCTTCATCTTCCACTTATAGGTGAAGCCCGTGCGACTCGAGCCGTTGACATCAGAGCGCAAGACGATCATAGGCTTAGTGTCAACCATAATAATGTTGCCAACACGAATTTCTTTTGCAGGTTTCATAGCGAATATACGTAAAAAGGTGGTTGCACAAAAATCATCTGTAGCCTACTGGCAAAAAGCGCCGTAATCCTACGTTTGATTGAATTTTAAAATGCGTAAAATTTAACCGTAGATTTTAACCCATTTTTTGAATATTCCTTACCGAACTGTTTTGGCAAACTGCAGTAAATTGGATGCCAGATCGCCATTCTCCAATAATTGGCGCTGCCAATCTGTAGACATGATGGCAATTTTTTGCATATCGGCTTCAAGCAGCTGCCATGTCTCGGCCCAATTCACTGCTGTTTTCGTTGCAGCGTTCCAGTCTAAAGAGAATTCGCTCAAGCTCTCTGTTTTTGCTGTGTAGCGCTGCAAAAATGCGTTCAATTTAACGTGATGCAAATTTTTGTCTTGCGGGTAGATATGCCAGATAAACGGTTGTCCCGCCCACTGTGCGCGGACGAAGGAATCTTCTCCCCGCACAAAATTGAGATCGCATGCCCATAACAGTTTGTCGTAATCAGGCTGGGGAATAAAAGGCAGTACGCGCACGGTTAAGGCATCGCGGGTCGCGCTTGCCCCCGCTTTCGCAGCTTGCCCAAGAAATGTTTCAACTGCATCGGCAGCAACGCCTTCTGGCACCAGGCAGAGTATCGCTGTGCCGCTCTTTTGCCATGCCTGAAATAATGCCGCAACCGGTGCCTGCGGATAGCAAAACAAGGACACCTTCAGGGCTGCCATCTCTGCTGGCGTGACGCCAAATTGCCCGAGAAAATCTGCCATTGCAGCCTGATCATCGCGAAATGTCTGGCGCTGTTGCTGCAATCCGGATTCGAGCAGCAGGCCACCGGTTTTGCTGGTAAAGCCAGGAAAGAAAAAATACTTTGTCAAGGACAGTGGTTGGGATGATGGCAATGCATGACAACCTTCCACCCACTCTTCCGCGCTAAGTCCTTCCAGATTCAGCCACACCGGATGCGGTGTACGCTGTGCCATCGCCGCAATATACGCAGGCGGTATGTCACAGGCAAAAAACTCAATCACGATATCGGCCACATCGCTGGCCGCAAACACGCCGTTTTGATCGCGCCAATGGCGCACCGTCACTGTACCGATCTGTTGTTCCTCGCGGTCGATAGCGACCTCTGGACAAATCCGCTGAAAACTCCGCAAATCGTCCACCCACAAGGTGACGGCGATGCCATGTTCCTGCTCCAGTTGCCGTGCCAAACGCCAGCAAATCCCAATGTCGCCATAGTTATCAACGACTTTGCAAAACAATGCCAGCGATGTTGTTTGATGCTTTTTCGGATGTATTTTTTGGTGGTTCAAGATTCAAATTCCAACAGTAATTGGCACTTTTTTATTGCCCGGCGGTTTGGCATTCGACAGTGTAATGAATAATGCCGTCCCCCGTATGGCACTGGACGGATGAAAGATGGCCGGCCAGCCCCGCCGTTTCTTGCGTGCTTTGGCCTGTTCATGCCCGGTCGCGCGCGCGTTCGAAGCTGTGCTGCGTTTGATCCTCGTCACGCTCGCCGAAAGCGTAATTCGCTTCCAGCCACATCACGTTGATGATGCCGAAAGCCAGCGCCAGGCCGATTCCTAAAATCCAGTTGAAATACCACATGTCGACCTCCTAATTTACTAGTACGCGGTGTGTTCATTGTCGCTGATATGTTTCTCATCGATCTTGCCGCTCACCATGCGATAGACCCAACCGGTGTACAAAATGATGATCGGCAGCAAGATCACCACGATCCAGAACATGATGCCCAAGCTCTTGTGGCTGGCCACCGCATCCCACGCGGTCAGGCTGCTATTCGGGTCCAGCGAAGACGGCATCACGAACGGAAACATCGAGGCGCCCGCAGTCAGGATCACCATCGCCACCGACAGGCCGCTGCTGAGGAAAGCCGGCAGCGCGCGTTTTGAGGCGGTAAAAAACAGGCACATCATGGCGCCCGCAAGACCCAGCAATGGCAACGCCCAGATCGCAGGCCAGCGCGCATAGTTGTCCATCCAGGCGCCGCGCACCAGTTCGACCATCTTGGCTGTCGGCATGAAGGCGGTATTAGCGTCCGGCATCGTCACGATGCGGTAGCCTTCGATGCCGGTGGCGATCCAGACTCCCGCCAGCGCGAAAAGGACAAATGTGATGAGCGCCGCGATGGCGGCGGCCTTGCGCGCGCGCTGTGCGATCACGCCATCGGTCTTCACCTGCAAAAACGCCGCGCCATGCATCGTCAGCATCGCCACACTGAGCGTTCCGGCCAGCAGCCCGAACGGATTAAGCAAGCCAAAGAAGCCACCGATATATTCCAGCCGCATGCTGTCATCGTAATGGAACGGCACGCCCAGCAACAGATTGCCGAACGCGACGCCGAAGATCAGCGGCGGCACCAAGCCGCCGGTGAACAATCCCCAGTCCCACGCATTACGCCAGCGCGGATCAGCTACTTTGCCACGGTAATCGAAGCCGACCGGGCGCAGGAATAGTGAGAACAGCAGCAGCATCATCGCAATATAAAAGCCCGAAAACGCTGCCGCATACACCAGCGGCCAGGCGGCAAACAGTGCGCCGCCGGCGGTGATGAACCAGGTCTGGTTACCTTCCCAGGTCGGGCCGATCGCATTGATGATGATGCGGCGCTCGGTATCGTTCTGGCCCAGAAAGGGCAGCAGCATGCCGACCCCGAAATCAAAGCCATCGGTCAGCGCGAAACCGATCAGCAGCACACCGACGAAGCCCCACCAGATTAATTTCAAGGTTTCATAATCGAGCATGGCAGCTCCTAAGCTTTGGATGGTTCAAATTGTTCAAAATAGTACTTGCCGGTATGCAGGCTGCTCGGTCCTTGCCGTGCATACTTGAACATCAGCATCAGTTCGATGACCAGCAGCACCGTGTAAAAAGTCATGAAACCGGCCAGGCTGAAATATAGGTCAGACGGCTGCAGCGTCGAGGCCGACAAATGGGTTGGCAGCACGCCGGAAATGGTCCACGGCTGGCGGCCGTATTCCGCCACCATCCAGCCAGTCTCGATTGCCACCCACGGTAATGGAATACTGAACAGCGCCAGTTTCAGCAGCCAGCGCTGCTGCGCCAGCCGCTTGCGGATCAGGTAATAGAACGAGGCGCCGAAGATAAACAGGAACAGCACACCCAGCGCCACCATCAGGCGAAAGCCGAAGAACAGCGGCGCGACTTTCGGGATCGTATCGTCGACCGCCATCCGGATATGCTGCGGTGTGGCATCGATCACGTTCGGCGTGTATTTCTTCAGCAGCAGGCCGAAGCCGAGATCGCCTTTCAGTTGCTCGAAAGCGGCCCGCGCTGCTGGCGATTTATCGCCCGACTTCAGTCGCGTCAAGGCGGCGTAAGCGCGCATGCCATTGCGGATGCGCGCCTCATGCTGCAGTTTCAGATCCTTGATGCCGGTAATCTGCTGGTCGGTTGAGCGGGTTCCGATCAGGCCCAGCAGATACGGAATCTTGACTGCATAATCGGTGCGCTCGGTCTTGTTGTTGGGTAGGCCAAAGACTGTAATCGCAGCCGGCGCCGGCGCGGTCTCCCATTCGGCCTCGATTACAGCCATTTTCACCTTGTTGACTTCACCGGCGGTATATCCCGATTCGTCGCCCAGCACGATCACCGACAGCGTTGAAGCCAGCCCGAAAGCGGCGGCAATCGCGAACGAGCGCAACGCGAACCCGGTATCGCGCGCCTTAAGCAGGTAATACGATGAAATGCCCAGCACGAATAGAGAGGCCGCCACATAACCAGCCGCCACCGTATGCACGAACTTCACTTGCGCCACCGGATTGAGGATCACCTGCGTGATGCTGACCAGTTCCATGCGCATGGTTTCGACATTGAATTCGGCACCGACCGGATTATTCATCCAGCCGTTGGCGATCAGAATCCATACCGCCGACAGGCTCGATCCCAGCGCCACCAGAAAGGTCACGCCCAGATGCTGCACCTTGGATAGCCGCGTCCAGCCGAAAAAGAATAGCCCGACGAAAGTCGATTCCAGGAAGAAAGCCATCATGCCCTCGACCGCCAGCGGAGTGCCGAAAATGTCGCCCACATAGTGCGAGTAATACGACCAGTTGGTGCCGAACTGGAATTCCAGCGTGATGCCGGTAGTCACGCCCATAGCAAAATTGATGCCGAACAGCTTGCCCCAGAACTTGGTCATGTCGCGATAAATTTCGCGCCCGGTCATCACATAGACCGATTCCATGATCACCAGTATCCACGCCAGACCGAGCGTAAGCGGAACGAACAGAAAGTGATACATCGCGGTGGCAGCGAACTGCAGCCGCGACAGGTTGACGACTGCTTCAATCTGAGCCATGTTGCGCCTTGGATTGGGGGTGGGACGAGGGGTTTGAATGCGCCGCGGGCGCATCTTCCCGTGCAGAAGAACCGGAAGATGCGCCCGCCAGCAAGCGTTGTTCCACCTGCGTGGCGGGCAGCAGCATGTGCTTGGCTTGCGGATGGGAAAAAAAGGCGTGCCACAAGGCAAATAAAATCGCGATCTTGAGCAGCAAGGCTAATGCAATTTCAACCGCCAGCGGTAAGCGTGTCAGTCGCCGCCAGCGCGGTGAGGCGAGCTTGGTCATCGGATTACTCCTTGACGTCATCCAGCACGGCGGTCTTGTCCTCGCTACTGCCGATAAACGGGCAGTGCGCATCCATTATTTGCGCTTTCTTTATCGAATTATTGAATTTTCAAGAATCAATAAAATTATGAGACGTTCATGAAATATTTGCTGGCGATCGGAATTTGCCAAGGTAATGGGCTACAGCATTGAATGAATATTCATATACTGTATTCAGTAAAATTTTATATTTCATATAAATACGCGGTGAATACATGTTTTTTAACCATACTCCCGTATTTTTGAAAATTTTGTAACTATTCATCCAGCATGCGAATTAAGAGCGAAGCGGTACTGTTTTGTAGATACGTTGTTCAAAATCAGGCATTTTCACGTTGAAACAACAGCGGCGTAGGTGCGAATGTATTCGCACCTACAAGCAAATGGCATCCCGATGTGGATTGTGGAGTAGCGCCGATATTTTTTACTGGCCACAGTGTGCATCGCACAGCGGATCTATCGGAAGGCAGTAAGCCGGACAGCGCCTGGCACATCAATGACAAGGTCCGATTCCGGATAGGCGACGCAGGGCAGAATAAAACCGTCTGCTTTTTCCTCAGCACTCAGCCCCGGCCACTCAATGCGGTAGCTGACGCGCCCGCTGAGAAGATGGCAAATGCAAGTGCGGCAGGTGCCGTTTCGGCAGGAACTGGGCAAGCGAACGCCGGCCAGTTGCGCCGACGCCAGCAACGGGTGTGAATCGGGGGCGTCAAATTCCCAGCCTTGCGACGCAATCACGACAGAAAAATGGGCACTCATGATGCAAGCCTTCGGCCAATTGGTTCGGGCTCGGATAGAGCGTCTGTTTGTGTGCGCCCAATGCCGTCCCGACGATAATCCGCCAAGATCGGCAAAAAGCACAACTTATCGTTTTACCAGCGTATCAGCGGCACAGTTACGCCTGGCAGAATGCCAGCCACCGACAGTATGATCAGAATTAACAAAATAATGAAAAGCACGCGCACGATTTGCCCAATCGGTGCCGGCAACGGCAACATGCCGATTAACCACCAAATCAATCCAAATACGACCAGATACACAATCAAGCTGATTATTAAGCTCATTTTTTTGCCTCTTGAAAGGTTAGAAAATTATTATGCCAACCTGCCTTGCTTACCGATTGCAGTTTCCATTCTTATTCCTGGACAGCGGCGATATCCGTAGGAAGCCCGGTTGCGCCGGGCGTCCAGCCGACGATGGCGAATGCCGTACCTGCACAGAATAAAACGATTAAGACTGTTGCAGTGATGAGGCGGGAAATGGAAAAATTGGTGGTGGTAGATGACATCGCGCATTCCCGTAATAGTTGGACTTTCTCAAACGCACCGCATATTGCTGTAGCGGTTGAGCAGATTTTGAAATCCCACTCAATGTAAAGATTGTCTACTACGATTCGCATCAGTTCCGTGTGATAGCGCACATAACCTGAATTATGCAGTCGCCGCACCAGGATTTAAGCGCGAATTACTTCAAGTAATGCAGCAATGAGTCCATTGATCTCGCTGTTCGCAGAGTTTCGACTGGCGCCTCTCTACCCGGTTCATGTTTATATGCGGCAAATTGCATCAGCTCGTTTTTAGTGAACCAACCGATAATCGCAGCCTGTTTCAACGACGGTACAGTCACGCGGCTTTCCTCGTTTTTCGGTTCCGTGGTGAGCCAGAAATACACTTGGATATTGATATCCCTGAGTTCGGATTTTTTCGTGGCTATCTTGCAGATATTTAGAATGCCATTCACATCCAATTTGAAGGATAAGGATGACTTCACGGAGCAAAATGCTTCAGACCCGTCAGTACACCTGAATACCCGCACATCATGACCGAGATCGGGTTGACCGGATTTCTTATCTACCGTGGATTCGGCGATTTTTCCCGCCCCCGTCAACCATTTGATGACCATTTGCTCCGCAACTTCCCCCATCAGAACGTTGATGAAGCGTTCCAGATTATCTCTTTCGTGCAAATCCTTTCTGTCTACGATATGCGCTGAAAGATGTTGCGCTATATCGATGCATGCATCCAGTTCAGCCTTGTTTAATTCCACATACGCCAGATCCGTATCGGCAATCATCGTTAGTATCCCGTCATCAGATCGATATTGAAAAATCTGCCAAGTTTATTTTTATCGGCGTCATGTGTTTCTCATCATGCATTCCTCTCGGAGTTCCTCCCGAATTTTTTAACGAGAAAATCAGGGATTTTTTCAAAGTTCACATGCTCTGACAATATCCGCTGCTTTAACAGTTCCGGCTGCCATGAATACACCACTACCGAAGACTGTTTTTCCATCAATTCAACAATAGTCTTTAAGGTTATTTCATTGACTTCTGGTGCATAGATCAGGCGAACCTGGTCTGTATCTGTCGATTGCACCGGATGATAAGGCGCAAAAGGTTGCAGGCCATAACCGTAAAATTGTTGAATGTAATGCCAGATCTGTTCATGTTGAATCTCAACGTGGAGGTGCCCAACATCGATGCGACGCGTAACGAGATATGCAAAATTTCCGCCAACGCCATCAATTGATTCTTGCTTTGTTTTGGTCTTGTAGGAATATCCGTCAATTGCCGCAATCAGTCGCTGGCGGGTAACATCGCGACATACGTTTTTTTCTGGATCAGACTCTGTTGCTTCGGTGGTCGATACGAGAATGAACTTTCTCTCATCATCGCTCTCTGCATTCAGCGCCAGTACCGCATGTCCTGTAGTTCCGCTGCCTGCAAAGAAATCCAGGACGATATCGCCGTCACCAGTGGATTGTTTTACCAGGTTCTTAATCAGGGATAGCGGCTTGGGATAGCTGAACGCTTTACTGCCCAGCATTTGTTGAATCAATTTCGTGCCTTCCTGCGTCATACCGGATTCCATAAAGGTCACGGCATTACCATGCGCAGATTTGTCCGACGGCGAAACGATCCAGGTTGACAGTGGTTTTTCTGTCCGTTTTACTTCGGATAAATTCCGCTTATAGCCAGGCGATCCATATCCAATCGGCTTATTCACCCAGAAATTCAGATATGCCTGATTCTCTTCATCGGAATCAAAAAGGTTTTCCCGTATGTATTGCGGCGAGGTGCCGGATTGAATTGCACCCATCAATTCATTGTGGGATGCATATTGAACGACCCTGGTTTCTTCCGGGAACAGCACTTTGTTATTTTTAATCAGTTTTTCTATGGTCGTCTTAGGCGCTTTTTTCCCTGGCTTTATAAACACTTCAGATATGGGGCCCCATACCCGCTGCGGATTGGCCGGATACCAGACGCCGGTGTCGGGATTTTGAATCGGGTAAAAAGAGTTCGGCCTGGCTTTATATGTATGCGCTTTTGTTAAGTCGCCGCGTTTCCAGGGGTCGGAAGATCCATCGTCATAATTGTTATAAGATGAAAAATCCTTGTCGATGCCTTGAAATGAGAATCCGGCGTTCGCATAACACAGCACGTATTCATGATCGGTGCTGGTGAAATAGCCAGTAGAATCATTGGCTCCGCTGCGGCGCTTCCAGACAAATGTGCCCACCCGCATATTAGAAAATACTTCATCCATAAGCACCGACAGATACCCATACTCACTGTCATCAATAGAGACGAAGATCACTCCGTCAGGGGTCAATAAATCCTTTGCCAGTGACAAGCGACGATACATGTATTCAAGCCATTTTGAATGCTTGAAATTGTCATCCTTATCAACGTAATTATCGTTGTATATAAAGTCTTTGTTACCGGTATTGTAAGGAGGATCAATATAAATGCACTTGACCCGCCCTGTGTAGGCTCTTTTTAAATATCGCAGGGCGTCGAAGTTATCTCCTTCAATGAGGAGATTATCGTAAGGGCTGGCGCCAAACGATAAGGCTGTGTCTAAATCCAGCGCAATAAAATCGTCATTCAAAGCACTTTCATGCTCATTGGAGTTACGTTCCCAATTTAAGCCGAGTTTCAGTTCTGCATCGCGCTGTTCAAGCAGGCTAATCAGCTCTTCTTGACTGAGGTGAGAATACTTTGACACTGTACATACTCCATTTTGATATTTAATTTACGTATTCGCTTTGGGAGAAAAATTATTCTTTAATCCAGAACTAGCCAACGCGTTTTTACAATCTCACATCCGTGACGCCCAACGCTTTCATGCATTGCATAAAAAAAGCAAAGCTGAATGCGCCACGATTGATTTTGTTGGCAATGCCCTTGTAGCTTTCTTCGATGCCGATTTTCTGCAAACGGCTGATCAATTCTTCATAGCCCAGCCCTGCGCGAGCCATTTCCGACTTGAGCAGGTTGGTCGCCAGTTGATTCCATTCTTCTTGCATGGCAAACCTCGCATGTTCCTTGAAAATAGTGAACATTCTACATAAAGAGGGATAAATCAACAAACAATTTTCAGTCATTACAAATGGGCGCGAGTTTCCTCTGTCAAGGCACATGTAAGCCTGAAGAACAAAAAAGAAGATGATATTGATCAGCCGCTTGGCTGGGGGGCAAGCGTCGTGCGTTCGTGATGTATCAGAGGTGCGATGTGATTGGCGACGCAATCATGGGGCAAACAAGACTATCGCATTCGTTATTAAGGCCGAAAATAAAGCATAGGCAGACCGGCCGCTGCATTCATGCAGAAAGGTTCCGTAATTTACACGGATGGAAGCGCTGCCTGCGATGATCGCGCAAACGGAATTTATAGCCTACTCATTGGGCTGTTGCGCTCGGTTAGCAACAGACGTTGGCTGGCAAACGCAGGTGCATTTCTGTCACTTTAATGTATTCAGTGCTTGCGCCTTGTATTGGATTTCACTGTTATGCGTATCAAATTCTCTATCCTTTATTTTTCGTGGATCGTTCTTCTCCGCTCAGACGTGCGTAACAGCAGTTTCTTAATTGAAAATTAAAATCAGAATTATGATTAATATAATGGTTCCGATGCCTATATACATTTGAATCTCCTTTAGATTCTATGCAACTTTTCTTCTTGTGGAACAACAATCTCGGAATTATTTTATAGAATGCTTCTGTTTTTTTTATTAATGAGATCAAACTTTATAATTTCTATTCAAAGATGGCTCCAATTAGACAATGCACTATTTAGGTAGGTTTCACTTTAGATTTGATTTTTTCTTCCACGTCGCCAACTGCTTTCTGCACTTTTCCGGTAATTTGTTTGTCCAGCCCTTTAGCTTGCTGCTTATCACTTCCAACCAATTTACCTGCTGCCTCCTGTGCTTTGCCAACACCTTCTTTTGCAGCGCCTTTAATCTGGTTTTTGTTCATGATGTTTCTCCTGTTTAAAACGTCAATGTGATGCTGTAATTGGGGCTAAGTCTGTTCGGTTCCGAACATAAGAAAATAAAATTCAGTGCGGTTTTATTTTACTATTAAATAAGCATTAACAGCACAAGAAGACGAGTCGCATTGTCATGCGGAAACTACTTGATCAATTCTCGCCTTATGCGTTTAGTGCTCTGAAATTTTCAGGCTTCGCTGGTATGCTTTATAACAAATGGAGGAAATAAAGATGATAATTTTTCTTTGCAGTATTAAATGTGAATACGCAATATTTATATATGGAATGATGTGCCGGCGATCTATTGCGAGCACGCGATGTTAAAGGGATTCAGCCGCTTCTGGCTGAACGGTTTGGCACGCGCGGGAAAAGTCCAGAGAAGCCAAGCCACAAAATTATTCAAGAGCATGCTCGTCAAGCCGAAACCCAAGGCAAAGCGCAAATCCAGGGCAATCAAGCGACCCAGCGCACCACTGGTGAGCACCACCAGGGCTGCTAATAAAGCGCGGGTGCCGGCGGCGCAAATAAATCCAAAAACGGACGCTGGATCGAGCCAGCCGCCCGGCAAATGGCTGGCTTCCTATTATTCATCCTTAGCCGATGGCGGGATGATGCCGCTGCGGCGGATGCGCTATTACTTGTACCTTCCCGATCAATTCCCGCTGCAGTCGGCGCGTGACCAACAAGAGCAAAAGACTTGGCCTCTGATCGTGATGCTGCATGGCTGCGAACAAACAGCGCCGGAGTTTTCGCAAGGCACCCGCATGAATCAGCGCGCCGGGCAAAAAGGTTACGCGGTTCTGTATCCGGAGCAATCCTTGCGCACGCATCGGCATCGGTGTTGGAAGTGGTACGACAAAGCGACCCAGGACGGTGGTGGCGACGTAAAAATGATCGTAGGGATGATAGAAAAAATAGCTGAAAAATACCCGATTGACAGGACGCGCATTTATATTTGCGGCATATCGGCTGGTGCGGCGATGGCTAATATTGTGGCGCTGAATTATCCGCACCTGATTGCCGCGGTCGGACTGCATTCAGGGCCGATGTTTGGCGCCGGGCATAGTCTGATCGGCGCCTATGGCGTGATGCAGCATGGCGCGAACAATCGTGTCGGTAGTGCCATCGCTGAAGTCTTTCATAAGCAACCTGAGTTTCCGGCTATGCCGACGATTCTGATCCAGGGGCAGGGCGATAGAATCGTGCGTCCGATCAATCAGGCGCAGTTGGTGCAGCAATCGCTGCTATTGAATCGCTTGGCGGCAGAGAGCGCGGCACCAGTCGTGGCCAAGCCGGCCGGGCGGGTTGGCAGCCGCAATCCGGGCCGCGCGTATGAAATTGGTGACTTTTATCTGCGCAAGAAACTGCTGCTAAGAGTTACCCGGATTGCCCACCTGGAGCATGCGTGGAGTGGCGGCGACGGCAGCCTGGCGTTCAATTCCCCGGCCGGGCCTGATGCCAGCAAGATGATGCTGGAATTTTTTGCGCGCCATCGGCGCGTCAACGCGCCGCACCCTATTTTTCGCAAGTCCTGATTAGCGGCACTGATGCGGTTTATTCCTGCGCCACCTGCAGCACCAGCTTCCCGAAGTTTTTCCCTTCAAACAGCATCAGCAGTGTTTCCGGGAATTTTTCCAGGCCAAAGACGATGTCTTCGCGCGTCTTAAAGCTGCCTTCTTTCATCCATTTGGCCATTTCTTTCATCCCGACCTGGTAGCGGTCGGCGTAGTCGAACACGACGATGCCTTCCATGCGGGCGCGATTGACCAGCAAGGAGAGATAGTTGGCCGGTCCTTTGACCGCGCTGGTGTTGTTGTATTGCGAGATCGCGCCGCAGATGATGATGCGGGCTTTCAGGTTGATCTGGGTCAGGACGGTGTCGAGGATTTCGCCGCCGACATTGTCGAAATAAATATCGACGCCGTTCGGGCAATGCTGTTTCAAACCGTCTTTCAACGCATCGTTTTTGTAATCGATGCAGGCGTCGAATCCGAGTTCATTGACTACGAAATCGCATTTTTCGCGGCCGCCGGCGATGCCGACCACGCGGCAGCCTTTGTGCTTGGCGACCTGGCCGACGGTCTGGCCGACTGCGCCGGAGGCACCGGAGACCACCACGGTTTCACCGGCTTTCGGCTGGCCGACTTCGAGCAGGCCGAAGTAGCCGGTCATGCCGGGCATGCCGAGCGCGTTCAGATATTTTGGCAGCGGCGCCAGTGTCGGATCGACTTTGTAGAAGCCGGCAGTCTTGTCGTCGGCTGCGCCGACCCAGTAGCTTTGCACCCCAAGACCGCCGCAGACGCTATCGCCGACCGCAAATTTCGGCGATTTGGAGGCGACCACGCGGCCGATACCGCCAGCGCGCATCACTTCGCCGATTGCGACCGGGCGGATATAGGATTTGCCTTCGTTCATCCAGCCGCGCATCGCAGGGTCGAGCGACAGGTAAAGCGTCTGGACCACGATTTCGCCATCGGCGATATCACGCACCACTTCGCTGGTAAATTGCCAGTCGCTTGGCTTGGGCATGCCGACCGGGCGAGCGGCAAGGTGATATTGTTGGTTTTGCAAGGCTGTGGTGTGCATGTTTAGTCTCCTCTAGTCAAAATTGTGGGTTTACTATAACGTAAATTTGCACGGTCGTTCTATTTTGAAAATGCGTAAAAACTCAGGAACTATTAACGCATATGACAGACAAACAGCAGTGCAGTTGCATGCTTGATATACTTGTTACGGGCCGCCACTCTGGTGCAGAGTTGCGTTGCTTGCGTTTGTGGAATCGATTTTTGCACCCACAGTATTAACGCAATGCGACGTAGCGATGCCAGAGTTGATAGCCATAATTCCCTAGCGTCCTGGATTGTAAATGCGTAGCGCAAACATGACAGGACACTTGCTAACCGTCCAGAGCCCCTGAAGGAAATGACATGCTTCGCTCCCAATCGCTTTTTGGTAAGCGCAATCCCACTAGCCCCGACAATTCTCCAGTCAGCAGCAGCAAGCTTAATTCACCTCTTGGTGCCGCCAGCGGCATTACCTCCGGTGGCAGCCTGAATATTCCCAGGGCGCCTAATGCTGTCAATCCAGTCTCCTCGACAACTTCGCACAATATGAACACTTCGAACGCCAGTACCAATGAAGTTGGCAGCAAGCTGATAGTCGGCCCGAACATCAAGCTCAAAGGGGTCGAGATCACCGATTGCGACACTCTGGTGGTCGAGGGTCGGGTCGAGGCGACGATGGATTCCCGCGTGATACAGATTGCTGAAAACGGCGCTTTCAAGGGTTCGGCGGAAATCGATATTGCTGAAATCCGGGGCGAATTCAATGGCGATCTGACGGCGCGCGTCAAACTGGTGATCTATGCCACCGGCAAGGTCACTGGCAAGATCCGCTATGGCAAGATTGTGATCGAAGAGGGTGGGCAACTGATCGGCGATGTGCAGGTCGGCGGCGCGTCCGCTGCATCGGCCATCACGGCGGTCAAGGAAACGGGCGCTGCCGTATAGCCATAACCCGCATAACCCGCATCAAAAATCGCGCAGTCTGGAAACAGGCTGCGCGATTTTTTACGTGCGCGAATGCATCAACGCCGGTTCGGTGCGCGGCAACGAAAGAGCCTTTAAAGCGCCGGCCGGGCTATTTCAACTTGTGTCGGATGGTGACGCGCGCTAAAATTTGCCCGCAAGAAATTTTAGAAAATGTTACATTTTTAGATAAAAACCGCATGTCGGGCAAAAAATAAATTGCTTTGGCACCGATCAAAAGCCTGATTTTCAATGCAATCAAGATTATGTTGCGACCCAATGTTCTGACCCTTGCAAGCCTGCTGTTATCGATTGGATGCATCGCATCGAGCTTACCGTTGCGCGCTGCTGCGGCGGAACCGGCATCTGCGTTTGGTGCGCACCAGGCTGCGTTGCCGTATGCCGGCGCACTGATCAATGAATCAGGCCGCTTGCGCTATTTGGCCGAGCGCATGGGCAAGGCGTACGCGCAGCAGGCACTGAAAATATTGCCTGAGAAAGCCCTTGAGCAGATCACGCAATCGCAAAAGCGTTATGAAGACGCCCTGCAATTTCTGGGCAAGGGTGCGCACACGCCGGAACTGAAGGCCGGACTGGCGACCCTAATCGAAATGTATGGTCGCTATGGTGTTGCACTCGGTAAGCCGGCCAGCAGAGATAATGTGGCCGCGGCGCACCAGATTACCGATGCACTGGTGGCGGCGGCGGATAAGCTGACCATCGCCTTTCAGCTGCAGGCAAACATCTCTACCGCTAAAATTGTCAACTTGTCCGGCCGCCAACGGATGTTGTCGCAACGCATGGCACGGCTGTATTTCGGCGCACTGCTGAACAATACCAAGCCTGATCTCGACAAATTTGGCCAGGAATTCAAGGCCGCGATGGCGACGCTCGAAGCGGCGCCCTTGTCCTCCGACGTAATCAAGCGTGAGCTTGCCTTGGCCAAAAACCAGTGGTTGTTCCTGGAACAGGCGCTCAATGGCGGTAGCGTTCAGAATACTGCAGCCAGGAATGTCGCCACCACCAGCGAGCGCCTGTTGGAAACGATGGACAATCTGACCGGCATGTACAGTCAGGCGCTCAAGGCAGTGCTTGGCCTGTCCGACGGCGTACAGAGGGCTTGAAGCCGCAGTCTGACGGTGCGGTTTTGCTGGCGGGTCCGGCGTGCGACAATAGACGACTACTGCGCGGCGCATGGGCGCCGCGATTTCACTTGTAACTTAAGTTTGTAATTAAGTTTATATCTTCAGTTCGCAACTACATCATCCTCATGTATCCCGAATATATTCTGACTCTGTCTTGTCCCGACCAGCGCGGGATCGTCCATAGCGTTTCCGGTTTTCTGGCCGATCACGGCTGCAACATCATCGATTCCGCACAATTTGGCGACGCCTTGTCGCAACTGTTTTTCATGCGAGTGCATTTCGCCGCCGAAGATGCCGGCGTCACCGATGCCGCGCTGCGCCACGGCTTCGCGGCGCTGGCGGCAACCCGGCACATGGATTTGCAATTATTCGATGCCCGCCTCAAGCCGCGCGTGATGCTGATGGTCTCGAAGATCGGCCATTGTCTCAACGATTTGCTGTTTCGTTACAAGAGCGGCCTGCTGCCGGTCGAAATCCCGGCCATCGTGTCCAATCATATGGATTTTTATCAGCTCGCGGCCAGCTATAACATTCCATTTCATCATCTGCCGCTGGCGCCGGGCGCATCCGAACAAGCCAAGCAAGCGCAGGAAGCCCGCGTGCTGGACCTCATGCAAACCCACCAGATCGACTTGGTGGTGCTGGCGCGCTACATGCAGATCTTGTCGCCGGCTTTGTGCGCAGCGCTCAAGGGGCGGGCGATCAACATCCACCATTCCTTCCTGCCCAGTTTCAAGGGCGCCAAACCGTATTACCAGGCGCATGAGCGCGGCGTGAAACTGATCGGCGCCACCGCCCATTTCGTCACCGGCGACCTGGATGAAGGCCCGATCATCGAGCAGGATGTGGCGCGGGTCGATCATGCGATGGATACCAGCACGCTGACCGCAGTCGGGCGCGATGTCGAATCGGTGGTGCTGGCGCGCGCAGTCAAGTGGTTCGTCGAGCACCGCATTTTGATCAACGGCCACAAGACGGTGGTTTTCAAGTAATTCTCACCGGGTGCGCCTAGCACCCGGCATCCCGCATCCCGCCTCCTATTTTTAAGCGACACAATGGCTATTAAAGCAACCATCTACAAGGCCGATCTGCAAATTGCAGATATGGACCGCAATTTTTACGAAACGCAAACTCTGACCATCGCCCGCCATCCGTCCGAAACCGACGAACGGATGATGGTGCGGGTGCTGGCCTTTGCCCGCCATGCGCACGAGGCGCTGACTTTTACCAAGGGCTTGTTCGTCAACGATGAGCCGGATTTATGGCAAAAAGACTTGACCGGCGCAATCGAGCTTTGGATCGAGGTCGGCCAGCCGGACGACAAGCGGCTGCTCAAAGCCTGTGGGCGTGCCGAGCAAGTGGTGGTCTACAGCTACGCCAGCAACAGCAGCATCTGGTGGAATCAGATCGGCAGCCGGCTGGAGCGCGCGAAAAATTTAACTGTATTTAATTTGCCGGCAGCAACCAGCCAGGCATTGCAAAAGCTGGCGCAACGCAATATGCAGCTGCAATGCACGATTCAAGATGGGCAGATCTGGATGACAGGCGGGGATCAGACGGTGCAGATCGATCTGGAGACGCTGAAGGCTCCGGTGCAGCGTTGATGGGGAGTATGGCTTAAAACAATGCTATATCCGTATATTATTATGCGGTATTTAAAAATACATTATCAAGTATGTGTTGTGTAACATGCCGAATGCCACCAGAAGCTTGCATGCGCCTGGTGGCATTTTTTTTCGCTTGGATCAGGCCAGAACGCGTTTGAACCAAGCGCCGATGTCATCGATTTCTTCTGCGCACACCGCGTGCTGCATCATGTACTCATGCCATTCGACGCTATAGCCAAGGGTGTTCAGCAAGTCGCGCGATTGTTCTGCACGCGAAATCGAAATCACCGGATCGGCACGGCCATGCGCGATGAAGATCGGCGTGTGCTGGTTGGCCAAGTGGCGTTCTGCTGCGGTGACGCCGCTTAAAGGAACGTAGCCGGACAGGCACAGCAAGCCGGCCAGTGGTTCCGGATGGCGCAATCCGGTTTGCAGTGCCATCGCGCAGCCCTGGGAAAATCCGGCCAGGATGATGCGATTGGCCGGCGTGCCGCGTGCGATTTCCTTGGCGATCAGATTTTCGACCGATATTTGCGACTTGCGCAGGCCGGCTTCATCTTCGCGCTTGGCGATGTCGGCACCGAGAATGTCATACCAGGCGCGCATCACATAGCCGCCATTGATGGTCACCGGTATCGCTGTTGCATGCGGGAATACGAAGCGGATCGCCGGGCAGCCAGTCAAATCCAGTTCGCGCACAATCGGCACGAAGTCATTGCCGTCTGCGCCCAAGCCGTGCAGCCAGATGACGGATACGCCCGGGTTGGGAGCGGTTTCGATTTCAATGGTTTCTAGTGTCATGGTGGGAACCTTCTCGTGGCGCAAATGGAGGGAGATTGATTGCGTAAAAACAGTCATCGTTCCCGCGTATGCGCGGGAATCCTGACAATTTATACGATGGATGTTTTAGTGCGGATGGCGGATTTCGGGCGAAATGCCTTGCAGACGTTTTCATCGGTTTCGATGTATGGGCCGCCCATCAGGTCGATGCAGTAGGGCACCGCCGCGAAGATGCCTGCAATAAGTTGCTTGCCGTCGGCGTCTTTCAAGCCTTCCAGCGTTTCCTTGATAGATTTCGGCTGACCGGGCAAGTTCATGATCAATGCCGCGTGGTCAGCGGTTTCGCGGATCACTGTGACCTGACGCGACAAGATCGCGGTCGGCACGAACTTCAGGCTGATCTGGCGCATCTGTTCGCCGAAGCCTGGCATTTCCTTGGTGGCCACAGCCAGCGTTGCTTCTGGCGTAACGTCGCGTCGGGCCGGGCCGGTGCCGCCGGTGGTCAGTACCAGATCGCAGCGCAATACGTCGACCAGCTCGATCAGGGCTTTTTCAATCGCGGCCTGCTCGTCCGGGATCAGCCGGGTTTCCATTTGCCATGGACTGGTCAATGCGGCGGAAAACCAGTCGCGCAGCGCCGGAATGCCCTGGTCTTCATAGACGCCGCTGGAGGCTCGGTCGGAAATCGAAACCAACCCGATGCGCAACTGATCAGGGTTATTTATTTTCGTCGTCGTCATTCTGATCGTCCTGATCGTCTTGTTCGGAGGTCTTGGCTTGGGTTTGCAGTTGTTTGAGTATCTGGAAAATCTCGCGGTACGCTTTGGGCGGCTTGTTCTCAGCCTGTTCCTTGCGCGCATTGCGGATCAAGGTACGCAGGTGTTGCGCCTCGAGTTCCGGATGCTGCTGCAGCAACAGCGTCAGCGCGGCATCGTCTTTCAACAGTCGTTCGCGATGGCGTTCCAGCGCATGCATGACGCTGGTATCGGCTTTGGATAAGCCTTTCCAGCCGTCCATCGCGCGCTGGATGATGGCGAGTTCTTCTTCGTTCAGCGAGCGCATTTTTTTGCCAACGTATTGCAGTTGGCGGCGGCGGCCTTCATGGTCCTTGATCAGTTGGCAATCAAGAATCGCGTCTTTGACATCTTCCGGCATCGGAACCCGCTTGACGCGGTCGCGTGGCTGGTCGATCAGTTCCTGGCCCAGCTTTTGCAGGGCGGTCATATCACGCTTGAGTTGCGACTTGGATGGGCGGTCGTATTCTTGTTCGAATTCGCTGGTCTGGAAGCCGCAAGCGCCTCGGTTTGGATTTGGCATAATGAATTGAGGTAGGGCAGTGAGCCATTCTGTAAACGACTGCTATCATAACTGTTTATACGACCATCCGAAGAAAACAGCTCATGAGCGACTCCCTATTCATTCACAGCCAAGACCAATTAAAGCAGTTAGCGCGAGATGTGTTGCGCATCGCCCTTGAGACCGGTGCATCGGACTCTTCGGTCGATTTCAGCGAAGGCAGCGGTCTGTCCGTGTCCGTGCGTAAGGGCAAGATCGAGACCATCGAACAGAACAAAGATAAAGGCATGGGCGTGACCGTGTATATCGGCAAAAAGCGCGGCAATGCCAGCAGCTCCGATTTTTCGGAAACAGCCTTGCGCGCCACGGTGGAAGCGGCCTACAACATTGCCCGCTTTACTGCCGAAGACGATTGCGCCGGCTTGCCGGAAGCCGACCTGCTGGAAATGGCGCCGCGCGATTTGCGCCTGTGCTATCCGTGGACGATTTCATCGGAGGAGGCAGTCTTGCTCGCGCAGCGCACCGAAGCAGCCGCGTTTGCGGTCGACAAGCGCATTACCAACAGCGAAGGCGCTGGCGTGTATGTGCAGCAGTCGCATTTCATTTCAGCCAACAGCCGTGGTTTTATCGGTGGCTATCCATATTCCCGCCATACCATTTCGGTCTCTCCAATCGCCGGCAAGGGTGGCAACATGCAGCGCGATGACTGGTATTCGTCGATGCGCAATCCAAAAAAACTGGCCAAGCCGGAGGATATCGGCCGTTATGCGGCAGAGCGTGCATTGGCGCGTCTGGGTGCGCGCAAGCTCGATACCCGCAAGTGCCCGGTATTGTTCGAAGCGCCGCTGGCAGCAGGTTTGCTGGGCGCTTTTGTGCAAGCGGTGTCGGGCGGCGCGTTGTATCGCAAATCGACTTTTCTGCTCGATTCACTGGGCACGCAAGTGTTTCCAGCGCATATCCAGATTCTGGAAGATCCATACGCCATCGGCGGCGTCGGTTCTTCGCCGTTCGACGACGAAGGCGTCAAGACCCACCGGCGCGACGTGGTCAGTGATGGCGTGGTGCAGGGTTATTTCCTGTCTACCTATTCGGCCCGCAAGCTGGGCATGCAAACCACGGGCAACGCCGGCGGTTCGCATAATCTGTCGCTGACATCCAAGCTGACCAAGCGCACCGATAATTTCAAGGCAATGCTGAAGAAGATGGGCACCGGCCTTCTTGTGACCGAGTTGATGGGGCAGGGAACCAACTATGTAACAGGCGACTATTCGCGTGGCGCTTCGGGGTTCTGGGTGGAAAATGGCGTGATTGCCTATCCGGTAGAGGAAATCACCATTGCCGGCAACATGAAAGATATATTTCAACAAATCGTGGCGGTCGGTGCCGACACTCTGGTGCGCGGCTCCAAGCAAACCGGTTCCATTCTGATCGAGCAAATGATGGTAGCCGGCGGCTAAAATTTAGCCCAATTCGCCCATCTAAGCTATTTTTCATGTTGCATCGCGGCATGATTTTCTGGCGTTACGCGCCGCCTCTATGCTTATAATCTCCTGCGCAACAAGTACACAAGCGCACTGAATAGGTGTGTCAGAGTGCCAGACCGGCGGGGTGGCCGAGTTTAATGATTTTTTCGATGTTCAATTCTTTGGAGACAGTATGGAACGACGTTCATTTCTTAAAAAGACCGCAGTAGGTGCTGCGGCTAGTGCGATTGCGGTCCCTTCCTTGGCGCAATCGACGCCCACACTGAACTGGCGTCTGGCATCGAGCTTCCCCAAAAGCCTGCCTATCTTATTTGGTGCGGCAGAACGGTTCGCCGCACGCGTAAAAGACCTTACTGAAGGCAAATTCAATATCCGCATCTTTGCCGCCGGCGAGATCGTTCCCGGCACGCAGGTACTCGATGCGGTGCAAGCTGGCACCGTCGAAATGGGTCATACCGCCTCTTACTATTATTTCGGCAAGGACCCAACACTGGCATTTGACACCTCAGTGCCGTTCGGCTTGACCTCGCGCCAGCAGAGTGCATGGATGCTGCATGGCAATGGCATGAAATTGATGCGCGAAGTGCTGGCGGACTACAACATCATTAATTTCATGGGCGGCAATACCGGCACCCAGATGGGCGGCTGGTTTCGCAAAGAAATCAAGACGGTTGCGGATCTGAAAGGCTTGAAATTTCGCGTCAGTGGTTTTGCCGGCCGCGTAATGACCAAGCTGGGTACCGTGCCGCAACAGATTGCCGGTGGCGATATCTATCCTGCGCTGGAAAAAGGCACGATCGATGCGGCCGAATGGGTAGGCCCAGTGGATGACGAGAAACTGGGATTCAGTAAGGTCGCGAAATTTTATTACTACCCAGGCTGGTGGGAAGGCGGTGCGCAGTTGTCCTTTTACATCGGCAAGAAAGAGTGGGAAAAACTGCCGAAGTTGTATCAGGATGCGGTTGAAACTGCGTCGATGGAAGCCCATACGGATATGCAGGCCAATTACGATGCGAAAAATCCCGCTGCATTAGCGCGTTTGCTGCAAAGCGGAGTCCAACTCAAACCGTTCCCGCCCGCTGTCATGGAGGCTTGCTTCAAGGCTGCGCAGGAAACTTTTACTGAAGAAGCGGCAAAGAATCCGAAATTCAAGAAGGTCTACGACGACTGGAAAGTGTTCCGCAACAACCAGGGCCAGTGGTTCAATGTTGCAGAAGGCGCTTTTGACCGCTTCAGTTTTACGCGCCCCCTGAAGTGATGGCAGGGTCAGCACCTGCAATGCATTAGGATGTGAAAAAAGCAGTATTTTGCGCCAGCACTCAATACCAATCCCTGCACTTCAGTGTAGGGATTTTTTTTGAAGCAATGAATATTCCGACTGATATCAATTGCTTACTGCAGATTGGTAGATACAACCGGCGACCCGAAGCACTAGTGGAACCGAGATTGAAATATGCGGTTTCAGGAGCGCCACGGATACCGATTCCGGGCATGGCCCACATGAAAATATTTGGCATCGACGCTTAGCTGAATAAGCATTCAATCGAGCCTATTGCGCATATTTTTTAATATTCGGTTGGTCTATTTGTATTCGATAACTGCAATGGTGAATTTATTTCATGTCGATATTTGAAACAGATGCTGCGTGCTGCATCGCAGCGAGACTTTGTATTGCTGCATTCGTATTCACCCCCTACAATTTGTCACCCAGAAACTAATTGGGTGCCCGATGTGCGGTCACTGATTTCGGCTTAATAATTTCTTTGCTGTTCAATTCCTCAGGAGACAAAATGGAACGACGTTCATTCCTTAAAAAAGCAGCCGTAGGTGCAGCAGCAGGTGCAATCGTTGCACCTGCTTTGGCACAGTCCACACCAACGCTGAACTGGCGCTTGGCTTCGAGCTTCCCCAAAAGTCTTGATACCCTGTACGGCGGTGCCGAGTTGTTTGCTGCCCGGATAAAAGAACTCACCAATGGCAAGTTCAACATTCGTGTTTTTGCTGCCGGTGAAATCGTTCCCGGCACGCAGGTACTCGATGCTGTTCAGGCCGGCACCATTGAGATGGGGCATACCTGCTCTTACTACTATTTCGGCAAAGATCCTACGCTGGCATTTGATACGTCAGTACCGTTCGGCCTGTCCTCGCGTCAGCAGACCGCCTGGATGCTGCATGGCAATGGCATGAAATTGATGCGTGAACTGATGGCCGAATACAATGTCGTCAACTTCATCGGTGGTAACAGTGGTACCCAGATGGGTGGTTGGTTCCGCAAGGAAATCAAGACGGTTGCCGATCTCAATGGCTTGAAATTCCGCGTTGGGGGTTTTGCCGGTCGCGTGTTGTCCAAGCTTGGTGTTGTGCCGCAGCAGATTGCTGGTGGCGATATCTATCCTGCGCTGGAAAAAGGCACGATCGATGCAGCCGAGTGGATTGGCCCTTACGATGACGAGAAGCTGGGCTTTAACAAGGTTGCGAAATTCTATTACTATCCCGGCTGGTGGGAAGGTAGCACGCAATTTTCTTTCTATATGGGCAAAAAAGAATGGGAAAAGCTGCCTAAGATATATCAGGCCGCTGTTCAAACTGCGTCAATGGAAGTGCATGTCGATATTCAGGCCAAATACGATGCCAAAAATCCCGCTGCATTAGCGCGTTTGCTGCAAACTGGAATCAAACTCAAGCCCTTCCCACCGGCAGTCATGGATGCTTGTTTCAAGGCTGCGCAGGAAACTTTCACCGAAGAGTCGGCAAAGAATCCGAAATTCAAGAAGGTCTATGACGACTGGAAAGTATTCCGCAACAATGAGGGCCAATGGTTCAATGTCGCAGAAGGCAGTTTCGATCGCTTTAACGCAACCCGCGCGTTGAAATAACGAATAAGCGTGTTATGAGGATTTGAATAATTCTCGTTAGAAATAAAAAAACTCTGCATCTGCAGGGTTTTTTATTGGGGTGCGCTGTTGCTTATTTAGTGAAGGTAAATGCGGGTGGCGCGGATTCCGATGCTGGTTCGGATGCAGTGGGAATTTCAATACTGAGATCTAATTTTCTGTGCATATCCTCGACTTGGCCCACACTCACGATGCTCGGGACAAAGATGATCAATCCCACCATGATGACCTGAATACACACGAATGGAATCGCACCCCAGTAAATATCGCTGGTCTTGACTTCCTTGGGCGCCACCGAGCGCAAGTAGAACAGGGCGAAACCAAACGGCGGATGCATGAAGGAAGTCTGCATATTCACGCTCAGCAGTACGCCGAACCAGATCAGGTCGATCCCCATTTTTTCAGCCACGGGTCCGACTAACGGCACCAGAATGAACGCCAGTTCAAAGAAGTCGAGAAAGAATGCCAATCCAAAAAACAGAATGTTCACCACGATAAGGAAACCCATCTGGCCGCCCGGCAGGGATGTCAGCAGATGTTCCACCCATAAATCGCCATTCATGCCGCGGAAGATCAGCGAAAACACGCTGGAGCCGATCAGAATAAAGATAACGAAGCAGGACAGGCGGGTGGTTGAATTCATTGCCTGCTTGAGTAAGTCCCATGACAAGCGGCGGTTCATCAATGCCATGACGATAGCGCCGAACGCACCCATGCCACCGCCTTCGGTGGGGGTCGCAATGCCAAGGAAAATAGTGCCCAATACCAGAAAAATCAATGCCAGCGGCGGGATCAGCACGAATACGACTTTCTCAGCCATACGCGACAGCAGGCCCATTTTGAGTGCGCGGTTGATCAGTGCGAGTATGAACGAACCCACCACGCCGATTGCCACGCCCACTGCAGCGATTTCATCTGCAGGCGCATTCGGATGGCCGCTTGCATAATACTTGGAGCCAACGTAAGACGCGGCAATCGCAAGGGCAATCAGGACAAACAGGGATCTGGCGCCGCTGTCGCCGTTGGGCTGGCTCAGGTTGCGTGCTTCCGGCGGTAGTGCCGGCAATGCTTTCGGTTTGAAAATTGCAACAGCCGCCACATAGCCCGCATACATTGCTGTCAACAACAGGCCAGGCACGAATGCAGCCTTGTACATGTCGCCGACGGAGCGGCCCAATTGGTCGGCCATGACGATCAATACCAGCGAGGGCGGAATGATTTGCGCCAGCGTGCCGGATGCTGCAATCACGCCGCTGGCGAGTCGCTTGTCGTAACCGTAACGCAACATCACTGGCAGGGAAATCAGGCCCATCGAAATCACCGATGCCGCCACCACGCCGGTCGTCGCTGCCAGCAAGGCACCGACGAAAATTACGGCAAAGGCAACGCCGCCGCGCAAAGGCCCGAAAAGCTGGCCGATGGTATCCAGCAAATCTTCGGCCATGCCGGAGCGTTCCAGGATCAACCCCATGAAGGTAAAGAATGGAATCGCCAGCAGCGTGTCGTTTTGCATGATGCCGAAAATCCGGTTCGGCAACGCTTGCAGAAGTTCCGGCTTGATCAAGCCGAATTCGATGCCGATAAAGGCGAAAAACAGGCCGTTGGCGGCCAGTGCAAAGGCTACCGGGAAACCTGATAGCAAGAAAACTACCAGCGCGCCGAACATGATCGGCGCGATGTTCATGATGATGAATTCTGTCATTTTTTAACCTGTCTTGAGCCGATTAGTTGATCTTGTTCGCGGCCTTGATGGCCTCGATTTCTTCTTCGGGAGTCGCTACATGGCGTTCGAATGTGCTGGCATCGACTTTGCCCATCAGGTAACCGATGCGCTTGATTATTTCGGAGAAGGCTTGCAAGGTCAGCATCAGGAACCCGACCGGGATCAGCAGCTTGGCTGGCCAAACGATGAGGCCGCCGGCATTGCTGGAGAGTTCCCGACCCTGGATCGATTCAAATGCGTAGGGAACGGCGTAATACAGGATGATCAGAGAGATCGGCAACAGAAAAACGGCGAATCCGAAGATATCGACCCAGACCTGAACCCGTTTCGGCAGTCGGCCGGAAATGACGTCAATGCGGATGTGTTCATCGCGGTGCAAGGTATGCGAAGTCGCCAACAGGAAGATGGCAGAGAACAGATACCACTGGATTTCCAGCCATGCGTTGGAGCTGATGTCGAAGGTGTATCTGATGAGGGCATTGCCGCTACAGATGAGGACTGCGATGAGCAGCGCCCAGCTGACGCCTAACCCGACTTTATCATTGATTTTGTCAATGATTCGCGAGAGCAAAAGTAAAAACGACATGGTGGTTGTCTCCTGTTTGGAATGAACGGTTAATGCCTGATGCGCAATATTGCTCCGGCGCGACATTTTATTTGCGGGCCAGTATATGACATTTCACTTTGTGAATTAGCGCTTCATGTTTCACTTTAGTAATTTTCATGTCAGCGTGAAATGGTCGCATGAATTGTTGCTGTCACGGATACGCGATACTACTTACGATGCTTGCGCAAAGGCAGTAATAGAGACGGTTTTTTTGACAAATGAGAATATTAAAGCAGCCGCAGAGGCCTGTGCCTGGCTGCGTGCTGCCGGTTTAAAAACGTTTTATTGGAGCAAGTCGCGCATATGGGCAATGGCCGCACGGACCTGTTTGGGCGCTGTGCCGCCGATGTGGTCGCGGGCGGCGACCGAGCCTTCCAGCGTCAGCACCGCGAAGATGTCTGCCTCGACCAAGCCGGAGAAAGCGCGCAGCTCGTCCAGCGTCAGGTCAGTCAGGTCGCAGCCGCGATCCACGCAGGTGCGCACCGCGCGGGCTACCGCTTCGTGTGCATCGCGAAATGGCAAGCCTTTCTTGACCAGATAATCGGCCAGATCGGTGGCGGTGGCGAAACCTTGCAGCGCGGCTGCGCGCATGGTGTCGGCCTTGACCGTGATGCCGGTTGCCATGTCGGCGAAGATGCGCAGCGTATCGGTCAGGGTATCGACGGTGTCGAACAGCGGTTCCTTGTCTTCCTGATTGTCCTTGTTGTACGCCAGCGGCTGGCCTTTCATCAGGGTCAGCAGACCGATCAGGTGACCATTGACACGGCCGGTTTTGCCGCGCGCCAGTTCCGGCACGTCCGGGTTTTTCTTTTGCGGCATGATCGACGAACCGGTGCAAAAGCGGTCGGCGATGTCGATGAAGCCGACCCGCGGGCTCATCCAGATCACCAGTTCTTCCGACATGCGCGAGACGTGCGTCATCACCAGCGCGGCTGCAGCGCAGAATTCGATGGCGAAGTCGCGGTCGGACACCGCGTCGAGCGAATTGCGGCAGACTTCGTCGAAGCCGAGCGTCTTGGCGACGCGTTCGCGGTCGATCGGGAACGTGGTGCCGGCCAGCGCAGCCGCGCCCAGCGGCAAGCGGTTGACGCGACGGCGGCAGTCGGCCATGCGCTCGGCGTCGCGGCTGAACATTTCGACATAGGCCAGCATGTGGTGGCCGAAAGTGATCGGCTGCGCCACTTGCATATGGGTGAAGCCCGGCATGATGGTGTCGGCATGTTGTTCGGCCAAGTCCAGCAGCGCCAGGCGAAACGCGTGCAGCAGCGCCGTGATGTCGTCAATCGCCGCGCGCAGATACAAGCGGATGTCGGTGGCGACCTGGTCGTTGCGCGAGCGCCCGGTGTGCAAGCGCTTGCCGGCGTCGCCTACCAGTTCGGTCAGACGTTTTTCGATGTTCAGATGGACGTCTTCCAGGTCGAGCAGCCATTCGAACTGGCCGGCGTCGATTTCAGCGCGGATTTGCGTCATGCCGCGCTGGATTTCTGCATAATCGGCTGGGTTGATGATGCCGGTGGCGCACAGCATTTCGGCATGCGCGAGCGAGCCTTCGATGTCGAACTGGGCCAGGCGCTTGTCGAAAAATACCGAAGCGGTATAGCGTTTGACCAGATCGGATACCGGTTCGGAGAAACGCGCCGACCACGCTTCGCTTTTTTTGGAGAGTTGTGCTGTCATAATTGGGTCCAGGTTTTGGTCTTGGGGAATGCTGCGATTATAAATAGGAGTTGCGGGACTTGTGCGCAACAGGCGGAAATAAGTCCCGCCAGCAGGCCGCGTTTAATTTGCACTCTGGAGTTTATTTAATAATGCGGGAGTATGCTTAAAAACAAGCATATTTCCGCATTATTATCATGCGCATTATAAAAATACATTAAGTAGTATGTCTTCCATGAAGCCGGCTCTTCCTGTTTCTGAATCCACGTTGGATTAACGCTCGCCTATGTCGCTATTTACGGTTCCTGGTAGTGCCAGTGCAACAATCGATACGGTCATCCCCGACTGTTGCAATATCGGCGTGGTGTTTCGCTCGATGCTGGCGGTCAATCTGGCGGTCCTGACTGCCGCCATTCTGCATAATGACGGCTGGCAGGCGGGCCTGATCGATTTCGTCGAAGCGGCTATCGTGATTGAACTGGCTTGCCTGTGGTCGCTTTTCATGCTGTGCAGCCTGCGCCAGTTCCGGGCGGTGCGTCACGCTCGCCTGTGGGCGCAGCGCATTCTGTGCATGCTGGTGCCGGTATTGGTGACGGCGGCCATCATCCGTTACTTGTCATCCTTCGACTGGTTTGTCGGCAGCTTTCCCCATTTGACTGTGCCGGGTGGTTTTTTGGTGGCGGCCTTGTTCGGCGTTGTGCTGCAACATTACTTCGAACTGCGTACCCGCGCCTTTTCGCCGGCTCTGGCAGAGGCGCGCTTGCAAGCGTTGCAGGCGCGCATCCGGCCGCATTTCCTGTTCAATAGCCTGAACGCGGTATTGTCCCTGATCCGCACCGCGCCGCGCCAGGCCGAAACCGCGCTGGAGGATTTGGCTGACCTGTTTCGCGTATTCATGCGTGATGCGCGCAACATGACCAGCCTGGAACAAGAGATCCATTTGTGCCGCCAATACCTGTCCATCGAGAAAATTCGCCTGGGCGAGCGCCTGCAGGTGCGCTGGGAGCGCGGCAACGTCAGCGATGCAACCCTGCGTCGGGCCCAAGTGCCGGCGCTGCTGCTGCAACCGTTGCTGGAAAACGCGGTGCGTTACGGCGTCGAACCGGTCAGCGCGCCTTGCCTGATCTCGGTGCGTCTGAACCGCTCGATCGACCGGATTCAAATCGTCATCACCAACTCCTATCATGGACAGGACACAATCGCTGGCGGTAAGGCCGGCAACAACATGGCGCTAGTCAATATCCGCGAGCGGCTGGCGCTGTTGTTCGATGTCGAAGCGCAATTGTCCACCGCCGTGGTGGAGGGGAAATTCGAGGTGCAGCTGCGTTTTCCTTATGTAAAGAGTCCAGCATGAGCAGGAAATTGCGCTTGTTCATTGTCGATGACGAGGCTCCGGCGCGCGTAAGGTTGACCACTTTGCTGGCCGATATCGCGGCAGAATGTCCGCATCTGATCGTCGGCGAAGCCGATAACGCCGCGCAGGCGCTGATCGGCATTGTCCGCAGCAAGCCCGATATTCTGTTGCTGGATGTGCAGATGCCCGGCATGAGCGGGATGGCGCTGGCTGCGCAGCTGGCACATCTGACCGGCGTGCAGAGCCCCGCGCCGGCGATTATTTTCATTAGCGCGCACGAGGAATATGCGCTGGACGCTTTTGAGGTGCAGGCGCTCGATTACCTGTTGAAGCCGGTGCGCGCATCCCGTTTGGCCGCTGCGCTCCAGCGCTTCAAGCCGGTAGCTGTATCCGCACCGGAGCGCAGCGCGTATTTGCCGCCCGCCGCCAGCCATCCAGAACAAGTCCGGCGCCAGCATTTTTCGGTACAGGAACGCACCCGGGTCGTGCTGGTGCCGATCGATGATGTGTTGTACCTGAAAGCCGAATTGAAGTACGTGACCCTGCATACCAAGGTGCGTGAATATCTGATCGAGGCGTCGCTGGTCTCGCTGGAGCATGAGTTGGCCGAAACATTCGTGCGCGTGCATCGCAATGCATTGGTAGCGCGCAGCGCCATCTGCGGCGTAGAACGCGCTACCGGCCTGCAGGGGCTGGAGGGCGACGAGCAGGGCAAAGGCGGGGATTTCTGGCAAGTGATTCTGCGCGATGTGGCAGAGCGCTTGCCGATTTCACGCCGCCAGTGGCCGGTGCTCAGGACCCTGGTGCGCTGATTAACATGATTATTAAAATACATGGGGTATGCAAAAAAACTCCATATTTTCCGCATATATTGCATGCGGTGAGTATAAATACAGCGCAATGTATATTCTTTATCGCTGAAAGAAAATCACTGTCATTACAGCGCCGGTAATGATTACCACTGTGCGCACCGCCTTGGCCGGCATTTTGCGCGCCAGCCTGCCGCCGATATAACCGCCGAGCGTGGAGCAGGCCATCATGGCAAATGCCAGCGGCCAGTTGATGGCGTCGCCTGCCGCGTAGACCAACACCGAGATTGCCGTCAACACGGCGGACGCAATGTTTTTCAAGCCATTCATGCTGTTCATGTTGGTTTCGCCCAGCAGCGCAAACGCAGCCAGCAAAAGAATCCCGAGGCCGCCGTTGAAATAGCCGCCGTAAATGGCCACCACAAACACGACAATCGACGGCCAGACCGAATCCGGCGCAAAACCGGCGGACCCGGCTGTGCTTGCATAACGGTTAGCCAGTTTTCCTCCAAACGCAAACAGGCAGGTTGCCGCCAGCAGCAGCCACGGAATGATGCGGCGAAAACCGGCGTCCGAAGTCGCCAGCAGCAGCGACGCTCCGATCAGGCCGCCGATCAAACTGAACACGATCAGTTTTTTCATGGTCATGCAACGCAGACTGCCGAGATCGTCCTTGAAGGCCAGCGCGCCTGTGATGTATCCCGGCAGCAATGCGGTGGTTCCGGTTGCGTTCGCCATAATCGGCGGCACGCCGACGAACACCAAGGCGGGAAAAGTCAAGAAACTGCCGCCACCGGCAATCGCATTCAAGCCGCCGGCGAACAGCGCCGCAGTACAAATTATTACCCAGTGCATTGAGGTCATGGTGGCCGAATCGGGAGTGTGCAAAACAGGGCGTTTTGCGATGATAAATAAAGTGAAAATTTAAGTAGCGCAGGCCTCCATGCCTGCGCTACTGGCTCAACCGGTATTGCGCAACCCTGCCGCGATCCCGTTGATCGACAAGTGGATGCCGCGATGGACGCGTTCGTCGATCTTGTCGGGATTGGTCGCCCCAGCGCGGTGCCGCTTGATGAGTTCGACCTGCAAGTGATTGAGCGGGTCGAGATAAGCGAAGCGACTCTGGATCGAGCGCGCCAACGAAGGATTGCCGGCTAGCCGTTCGGTAGCGCCAGTGATGGTTTCCAGACATTGCGTGGTGCGTTCGTGCTCCGCCACAATCCGTTTGAAAACGCTGGTGCGCAGCTTTTTGTCGGCCACCAGCCCGGCGTAGCGGGAGGCGACTGCGAGGTCGGTTTTGGCCAGCACCATGTCCATATTCGACAGCAGCGTGGCAAAAAACGGCCATTCGCGAAACATCGCGCGCAGAGTGGCGACTTTTTTGGCTTGCGCTTTTTCGTCGCCATCGTTCATCCATTCGGAGACGGCGCTGCCGAAGCCATACCAGCCCGGCAGCAGCAAACGGCATTGGCCCCAGGAGAAGCCCCATGGAATTGCCCGCAAGTCTTCGATGCGGCGGGTCGATTTGCGCGAGGCAGGGCGCGAGCCGATGTTGAGTTCGGCGATCTCGGCAATCGGCGTGGCCGAGAAAAAATAATCGGTAAAGCCCGGCGTTTCGTATACCAGGTTGCGGTAGGCGGCATACGCGCGTTCGGACAGTTCGCCCATCACGTGTTCGAATTCCTGCAGCTTTTTGGTGTGGCGTGCGTCCGAGTCCGATATGGACGGCATCAGGCTGGCTTCCAGCGTCGCAGCCACCAGCAGCTCCAGGTTGCGGCGGCCGATTTCGGCGTTCGAGAACTTGGAGGCGATGATTTCGCCTTGTTCCGTCAAGCGGATCTGACCGTTGACGGTGCCATGCGGTTGCGCCAGGATCGCTTCGTAACTGGAGCCGCCGCCGCGTCCTACCGTGCCGCCGCGGCCGTGGAACAGGCGCAGCTTGACGCCGGCGTGATCGAATACTTTGACCAGCGCGTTTTCAGCCTTGTACAGTTCCCAGTTGGAAGTCAAAAAGCCGCCATCCTTGTTGGAATCTGAATAGCCCAGCATGACTTCTTGCAGCTGGCCTTGTTGCACCAGTTGCTGGGCAACTTCTGGCAGCGCCATCAATTCCTGCATGATGGCGGCGGCGCGGCGCAGATCGGGGATGGTCTCGAACAGCGGAATCACCATCAGGTCGTGCCTGGCTTCGCCTGCTGGCAGTACATCGGGGTCCGATTGCGAACGCAGCAAGCCGGTTTCTTTTTGCAGCAGCAGCACTTCGAGCAGGTCGGACACGGTTTCGGTGTGCGAGATGATGTAATTGCGGATCGCACGGTCGCCGAAACGATGCCGAATCTCGCGCGCCGCACGCAGCACCGACAGTTCCGAATTGGTCTGGTCCGAGTATGCAATGTAGGGCGAATACATCAGGCGCGGTTGGGTCAACTCTTGACGCAGCAAGGCGATTTTTTGTTCTTCACGCAGTGCGGCGTAATTTTTTTCCACCCCGGAGTGGGCGAACAGTTCGGCCAGAACGATTTCATGCACGTCTGAGGTTTGGCGCATATCCAGAGTAGCCAAGTGGAAGCCGAAGATTTCAGTGGCCCGCTTCAAGCACGACAGGCGCGGCTTGATCAAGGCGGCGGCATGATGCGATTTCAGCGATTCGGCGACGATGTTCAGGTCAAAGGTGAGTTCGGTAGCTGCCGAGTAGGCTGCCGCGTGGCCGATTTCATGGCGCAGGATATTCATTACGCCCAGCGAGCGTGCGGTTGCAGCCAGCCGTGCATAGATGCCAACCAGGGCGCGCCGGTAAGGTTCATCGGCGCGGTGGGCCGAAGTGTCGGGCGAGGCATCGGCCAGCGCTTGCAGTTGCGGTGAGACCTCAACTAGCTCGGCAGAACTGGAGAGTTCCGCCCCGAGCAGATGGATTTCGCCCAGGTAAAATTCGATGATGGTGGTCGATTGGCGTCCTAGTGCATGCTGCATGGTGTCGGCATTGACGTTCGGATTGCCATCCCGGTCGCCGCCGATCCAGCTGCCCATCTGCAGATAGGCCGGAGTGTCGGACGGTTTGGCATGGGATGGGAACTGGGTGGCGACTTCAGTTGCGATATCGTTATACAAGCCAGGCAACTCGTGCAGGAATGTGATGCGATAGTAAGACAGCGCATTCTCGATCTCGTCGGCGACGCTCAACTTGGAGTTGCGCAGCATGCGGGTTTGCCACAAAGTGACGACGCACGCATGCAGCAGTTCGGTATTGCCGGCCAACTCTTTGGGTGTCATCGGATGGTCGCGCCCGGCCAGCAGGCGGGCGATTTCGCGCTCCGCATCCAAGATGCTTTTGCGCTGCACTTCGGTTGGGTGCGCGGTCAATACCGGAGAAATCAGTGCGTGCTTGAAAAAATCACGAATGGTGTCGCCGGATACGCCGGCATCATCGAGCTTGGACAAGGCAAACGCGACGCTGCCCTGTTGCGGCGCGGAACCGGCCAGTAAATGCGCGCGGCGACGCCGGTTGTGATGCTGGTCTTCAGCGATATTGGCCAGATGCGAGAAGTATGAAAAGGCGCGCACCACCGTAATGGTCTGGTCGCGGGTCAATTTCTTGAGCAGCTTATCAAGATCGGCGCCGGACTGGATTTCTGCCTCGCGGCGAAAGCGCACTGCGGTCTGGCGTATAGTTTCCACCACATCATAAACAGCATCGCCCTCCTGATCGCGCAGCACATCGCCTAGCAGGCGGCCTAACAGCCGTATGTCATCCTTGAGCGGGGCATCCTTGTCGACAGTCTTTTTGTTGGCGGCGAGCCCGATACTGTTACTGGTGGTTTTTTTAGCCATGGTGAACGAATGCAATCCGTTTTGATCTGGTGATGGAAATGGCCTTTAGCCATGAATGGCAAGTGGACGCGTGATAACATTTGGCCTCAAGCATTTGCGCAATGGCATGGATTTGAGCATTCATCCAAGCCTTTTAAATCGAAATGATCCGTAGAAAATCCATAGAAAATAATTCATCGAAAGAGCCCGTGTTGAAACTATCCTCTCCCTCCAAGTTGATAATCGCATCGCGCGAAAGCCGTCTGGCCATGTGGCAGGCCGAGTATGTGCGCTCCCGTTTATCCGAATTATATCCGCAGTGCAGCATCGAAATTCTAGGAATGACCACGCGCGGCGACCAGATTCTTGATCGCGCACTGTCAAAAGTGGGTGGCAAGGGCTTGTTCATCAAGGAGCTGGAAGTCGCCATGAGTGAAGGGCGGGCCGATTTTGCCGTGCATTCGCTCAAGGATATGCCGATGACCCTGCCGGACGGTTTTTGCCTGGCAGCGGTTATGCAGCGCGAAGATCCGCGCGATGCTTTCGTCTCCAACGATTACGCGTCGCTGGACGCGCTGCCGCACGGTGCCGTTGTTGGCACCAGCAGCTTGCGCCGGGAGGCCTTGATCGCCGCCCGTTACCCGCACCTGGTGATACGGCCGTTGCGCGGCAACCTCGATACCCGGCTGGGCAAGCTCGACCGCGGCGAATACGCCGCAATTATCCTGGCTGCGGCGGGCTTGATGCGGCTCGGTGCGGCTGCCCGCATCCGTTGCGTGCTGGAGCCGGAGCAAAGCTTGCCGGCGGCCGGGCAAGGTGCGATGGCAATCGAGATCCATTCCGAGCGCGCCGACCTGAAAGCTTGGCTGGCGCCACTGGCGCACCAGGCAACGACCCAGGCCGTGTTGGCCGAGCGCGCAGTATCGCGGGTCTTCGGCGGCAGTTGCCAGATTCCGCTGGCTGCGTTTGCTACGCTGGACGGGACGACCTTGCGCTTGCGTGCGATGGTGGCGACGCCGGACGGCCAGCGGATGGCAACAGCAGAAGCATTTGGCCCAGCCGATGCGCCGGAGGCTCTCGGTCGCCAGGTGGCAGAAGCACTGGCCGCGCAGGATGCAGCAGGGATACTTGCAGCTTGCGCTTCAGACGAAGCGGAATGAGTAAGATAAATGCATAAAGTGCGTAAGCCGGTCGTCATTACTCGCCCGATTGCGCAGGCCGGGGCGCTTGCGCAGCAAGTGACGGCCATGGGCCGCGCCGCCGTCATATTTCCTTTGCTGGAAATTCATCCTTTGCCGGATACGGCCTCGTTGCAGGCGACGCTGGCCGATCTGACGCGGTTCTCGATGGTGGCGTTCGTGAGCCCGAATGCGATTCATGCCGCGTTTTCCCATCTGTCGCATTGGCCGGCGCAAGTCGCTATTGCGGTGGTGGGCGAGGGTAGCCGGGCCGCTTTGGCCGAGCATGGTGTGAGTGACGCCAATGCCACCATTCATTGTCCGCGCGACCCGCTGCGAACCGATTCGCAAACCTTGCTCGAAGTGCTGGATATTGAAGCCTTGCGCGGCAGCCAGGTGCTGATCGTGCGCGGCGAGAGCGGGCGTGAATTGTTGGCGGACGCGTTACGCCAGAGCGGCGCCAGTGTCACCCAGGTTGCCGCTTACCGGCGCAGCGCTCCGGAGCCGAGTGCGGCAGTTCTGGAGCAACTGCAGAGATTGCTGGATGTCGAATGCGATTGGATCATCACCAGCTCCGAAGCTTTGCGCATCCTGTTAGCCATGATTGAACGGCTTGCAGGCACAGATAATGTTGTAAAAATGCAACAACAACACCTGATCGTTCCGCATAGTCGTATTGCAGAAGTCGCCAAAAACTTGTGTTTCGACAATGTCACCCTGACCGGATCAGGCGACGAACCACTGCTAGCCGCGTTACAATCCAGCCATGAATGAGACCCCGAAACCTCTGGAAAATAATCCGTCAACCCAGCCTGCCGCTGCGGCCAAGGGCAATAAATTGATGCAATTGCTGCTGCCGATTGGATTACTGGTACTACTGCTTTTAATCGCAGCGCAGTGGTGGACCGCGAAAACGGAGTTTGGCAGTTTGCGCGCAGAACTCGCGCGTCGCCTGCAAAGTGCCGACTCTATCAATAGTGAAACCAGGTTAGTGGCCAAGACAAGCCTGGAGAATTTGAAAGAAATACAAGCCAAGGTAAATGTACTGGAAAGCAAACAGGTGGAGGCACAGAGCCAGCAACTGGCACTGGAACAACTGTATCAAGCTTTTTCCAGGACACGTGATGAATGGGCTCTGGCCGAAATCGAACAGGTCCTCTCTACTGCCAGCCAGCAACTGCAATTGGCTGGCAATGTGTCAGGCGCCTTGATTGCCTTGCAAAATGCCGATACCCGTTTGGCCAGTTCGGACAAGCCGCAATTTATCCAGATACGCCGCGCCATTGCAAGCGACCTCGAAAAGCTGAAATCCCTGCCCAACTTGGATCTGACCGGGATTGCGTTGCGTCTTGACAGCGTCATCGCACAAATCGACACGATACCCTTGCTAGCGGATGAGAAGCCACCAACACCGAAGCCAAGATCAGCAGCGCCTAAGAATGTCAAGGCAGCCAAGGCAGTTAGCGCAACATCGGTCAATCAGAATGTCGGCGCGCAATGGATGTTGAAATTAGAGGATGTCTGGCAAAAAGTCTCAACCGAGGTGTGGGGCGATTTACAGCAGCTGGTACGCATACGCAGCGTGGAATCGCCCGAGGCGCTATTGCTATCGCCGACGCAAGAATATTACGCCAGGGAAAACCTCAAGCTGCGCTTGCTGAATGCCCGGTTGGCGCTATTGTCGCGTAACGAATCCGCATTTCGCAGCGACATGATCGCTTCGCAAGACGCCATAACCAAGTATTTCGATACCCGCGCTAAGCGCACGCAGACTGTGCAAGCATTACTTAAGCAAGTGCAGGGCAGCAACTTATCAATTGAGATGCCGACCCTGACTAACAGCCTTAATGCAGTGCGTAACTACAAAGCGAAGCGGTAAATATGGGATCGTTTCTCAGGCTTCTCTTATTGTTGGTCATTGCCGTGGGGCTTGCTGTTGCCGCACGTTTTAATATTGGTAACGTCGTGTTGTTCTATCCGCCGTACCGGATTGATTTGTCGCTGAATTTTTTTCTGCTGCTGATTACACTGCTGTTCCTGTCGCTGTATTTCTTGCTGCGCACTATTCGTATGACGCAGAAAATGCCCGGACGTGTTGCTGCTTATCGCCAGGCGCGGCGTGAGCATGATGGTAACCAAGCCCTGCGCGATGCGCTGAAGTCACTATTCGAAGGTCGCTTTGGCCAGGCTCAAAAAGCAGCTAAACTGGCTGCAAACTTGCCGGATAATGCAGGTGTAGGGGCCTTGATTGGTGCCCGGGCCGCGCACAGGATGCTCCAGCCTGAACGTCGCGATGCCTGGCTATCCATGACGCAGCATAATCTGTCTCTCAATACCGCCCGCCTTATGACAACCATCGAATTGCTGGTCGATGACCATCAACCTGAGGCTGCTCTGGAGGCGGTAAAAGAGCTCAATGCCAGCGGTACCCGGCATATTCATGCACTACGTCTGGCGCTGAAAGCCAATCAGCAGGCTAAGAATTGGCCTGAAGTATTGCGTCTGGTGCGATTGCTGGACAAGAATAAAGTACTGCATCCTGCGTTGTCGGGGCGTTTGCGCGAATTGGCCTACGATGATGCTCTGTCAAATCGCAGCCATGATGCGGATTCGATCCGTCGTGTGTTGTGGAATATTCCCGACGAAGATCAGAAAAAACCATTTGTTGCGGTGCGTGCTGCCACCGCATTTAATATCCTCGGATTGCATGACGATGCCCGCAAGATAGTGGAGAAAGCTTTGAGCGCAGATTGGGATTCGCGTCTGGTACGCGCATATCGCGAATCTGCCGCTGCCAAAGGTGATCCTGCATTGCTGGCTCAGATTGAATATTGCGAAGTCTGGATCAAAAAACGTCCAACCGATGCCGAACTTGTGCTCACGCTCGGATCATTGTGCTTAAAACAAAAATTATGGGGCAAGGCGCAACGCTACCTGGAGCAGGCCCTGTCTGATGCGACTGAAGCGGCGCTGGTGCGTGAAGCACATCTGAAATTGGCGCAACTGCATGACGCCCTGAATCAGACCGAGCAGGCAGCAACACATTACCGTCTTTGCGCGCTGGCCACCATGCTGTAATCGGAATGTAAGCCTGCTATGTTGCAATGCAAAATTCACTGCTGAAAATCGCTATAATTATTCGCCAATCAAATTTCTAAACTTTCTGAGAAAACACCATGAGCCTGAATAAAGTCCCTGCCGGCCGCGATTTACCCAACGATTTCAACGTCATTATAGAAATCCCGATGAATGCCGATCCGATCAAGTACGAGGTGGATAAGGAATCTGGCGCGATTTTTGTTGACCGTTTCATGGGCACTGCCATGCACTATCCCTGCAATTATGGCTATGTTCCAAACACTATCGCCGGTGATGGCGATCCGGTTGATGTGCTGGTGATTACACCATTCCCGCTTTTTCCAGGCGTGGTGGTGCGTTGCCGTGCAATTGGCGTACTCAAAATGACGGATGATGGCGGCGAAGATGCCAAAGTATTGGCGGTACCGGTGGACAAGATCTTGTCGATATACACCCACTGGCAAAAGCCGGAAGATATGAATGTATTACGCCTGAATCAAATCCAGCATTTTTTCGAGCATTACAAGGATCTCGAAAAGGGCAAATGGGTAAAAATTGAAGGATGGGCAGGCCCGGACGAAGCTAAGGCAGAGATCATGGCAGGCGTCGAAGCGTTCAATAATGCAAAATCCAAATAAAGAATTGCCCTGAACTGTAGTTGACCGCCCATGGATTTCGATAAATCCATGGAGTTATTTGAGGATTCAGATTCAAGCGGATTCCTAAGTTCCGATGTCGGTCCTGTATCCGATCCGGCACGCACGTTAATATGGGAGTATGCGGAAAAATAGGTATATTGCCGCATATAATAATTTTATTTTTAATAATACAGCACGTTGTATTGTTGAAATTTAAAGATTTGTAGCGTGGTTTTTGAGTAGCAAAACCAGAAAGGGAGCCTTCGGCTCCCTTTTTCACATGTAACGGTGGCCCTGCTCGTGCTCTGGTTTAAAACTCTTCCCACTCGTCACTGTTCGCGCCAGCCGGTTTTTTTCCAGATTTTGGTGCGGCTATAGCCGTAGCCGTGATGGCTTTTTGCTTCGAGACGGTTTTGGCAGTCGCCGGAATTTTTGCCGCAGGCGCACGCGGCGCCAGCACCGCTGAAGTTTCGCTGCCCAGCTTGAAAACGCTGACCGCCTGCGCCAGCGACACAGCCTGATCCTGCAGGCTTTCGGCAGCAGCCGCCGCCTGTTCCACCAGCGCCGCATTCTGTTGCGTCATTTCATCCATCTGGCCGATGGCTTGGTTGACCTGTTCGATGCCGTCGCTTTGCTCCTGGCTGGCGGCGGTAATCTCGCTCATGATGTCGGCCACCCGTTTGACCGAGCTGACGATTTCATTCATGGTCTGGCCGGCGTCGTCCACCAGCTTGCTGCCCTGATCGACTTGTCGTACCGAATCGTCGATCAACGCCTTGATTTCCTTCGCAGCGGAAGCCGAGCGCTGCGCCAAGTTGCGCACTTCGGTGGCGACCACCGCAAAGCCGCGCCCCTGTTCGCCGGCGCGGGCCGCTTCGACCGCCGCATTCAGCGCCAGGATATTGGTCTGGAAGGAGATGCCGTCGATGACGCTGATGATGTCGGCGATCTTGCGCGAGCTGGCCTTGATCGAGCCCATGGTGTTGACCACTTGCGACACCACTTGGCCGCCTTTGACTGCCACTGTGGAGGCGGTGGCGGCCAGTTGGTTGGCCTGGCGCGCATTGTCGGCATTTTGACGCACGGTGCCGGTCAGTTGTTCCATTGAGCTGGCGGTTTCTTCCAGCGAACTGGCCTGAGATTCGGTGCGCGAGGACAGGTCGGCATTGCCGGAAGCGATTTCGCGCGAGGCGACGGCGATGGTGTCGGTGCCGTGGCGGACTTTTCCTACCGTGCTGATCAAGCTGGTATTCATGAGCTTGAGTGCGCCAAGTAACTGTGCTATCTCGTCTTTTCCAGTGGTTTCAATGGCGGTTGTTAAATCTCCTGTTGCAACGTGATTTGCGACACCTAGCGCCGACTTTAAAGGCAATACGATACTGCGGGTGATAAGCCATGAGAATATGCCGCCGAACGCCAGAGTAATCATTCCAATCGAAATTACGATATACATCAGATTATTTCCGGTCGCGACATTACGGCCGATTATTTGGCGACTCTTGATCTGTTGAGCATCAATAAGTTTATTAATTTCAGCTACAGCCTGATGATTTAAGGGGTTCACGCCGGACGTAATGACGCTAATGGCTCGATCACTGTCGAAGGCTTGTACTGCTCGAATCACCTCTTTGACATGAGCATCAAGTTCATTGTCTATTTTGGTCAGATTATGAATGAGTTTCTGTTCGTCATCCGTAAGGCCGATGGCGGCAAGTTTGCCTTGCATGCCGATATACAATTTACGTTGTTTTTTAACTTCTTCATACTCGGACTGCATCTTCTGGAGGTCAGATTGCAGACCGATATTGCGCATGGCAATACCGCCTTCGAGTAAAGCACTTTTCATTGCTGAAGCCAGGGCCACTTTTTCATTGATTGCGTTAAATCCGCCAATCAATTCAGTTCTGCTTCTTTTCGTCATCAAGGTTGCTGCGAGTAAAACAATAATGAACATCACTAATATGGTGCCGAAACTTAAATTAAGACGATTGCCAATACGCAGGTTACGCAGATTCATATATGTCCCCTCATTTTTTTAATTTTTTGATATCTTCTTATTATGCCGTCCTGTAAAAATAGTAAAAACAAGGTCTCCGTGGTAGGTATTCTTCAATATTTAGCAGGCTTGGCATTCGTTCTTTGACTAAATATGTGATTAGTGCTGAATCTCATCTCCATATTTTTGTTAAATATAGAAGATGAGAGTGAGAGCTATTAAATATGGATTATGTTTTTCAGGATAATAGTTGGCTTTCAAAAATCCATCGATTCGGCGCTTTGTTTTTGATGTGACAAAAAAAGCGCTGCTACATCAAGTATCAAGGACACTCCGCCATCGCCAAGTATTGTGGCACCGGAAATGCCACTCACTTTACGATAATTCGATTCAAGATTTTTAACAACGATTTGTTGCTGACCGATAAGCTCGTCGATTAATAAACCAATTTTTTGACCATCCGTTTCAAGAATTACAATTATTCCTTGAGATGGATCGGTATAGCGTGGAGTAATTGCAAATATTTGGTAGAGCGCAATCAATGGTAGATATTCGCCCCGAACCTTGACGACACGTCCCTGTCCGCTGATTTCCTTGATGTCACCCGGTATCGGTTGCAGAGATTCAACGACAAAATTGAGCGGTAAGATATATATCTCATCACCGACTTTAATGGACATTCCATCCAGAATCGCCAGGGTCAAAGGTAATGAGATAGTAATTGCGGTTCCTAAACCTTTGGCGGAGCGAATTTCGACAATGCCGCCCATGGCTGTAATGTTCCGTTTGACGACATCCATGCCGACGCCTCGTCCCGATACATCCGTCACTATTTCTGCAGTAGAAAACCCAGGCGCGAAAATTAATTGCCAGACTTCCGCATCCGAAATACCATCAGGAATATTTAATCCCTGTTGCGTTGCCTTAGCTAGAATTTTTTCACGGTTGAGGCCACCACCATCATCACTAACCTCAATAACGATTTTTCCTCCTCGATGGCCAGCAGAAAGTGAAAGCTTCCCAGTTTCATTCTTACCTGCAGCCAGACGGATATCGGTTGTTTCTATGCCGTGGTCAATACTATTACGCACCAGATGTGTCAGAGGATCGACAATTCGTTCAATTAAGCCTTTGTCGAGTTCGGTTGACGCTCCGTGCGTAATGAATTCAACTTTTTTACTGAGCTTGCCCGCCAAGTCCCTTACCATGCGTGGAAATCGGGAGAATACATAGTCCATAGGCAGCATGCGGATAGACATGACGGCTTCCTGGAGGTCGTGTGTATTTCTGGTCAACTGATTGACGCTGTTTAACAAGCGTTCATACACAATCGGATCAAGTCCGTCTATGCGCTGTTCAATCATTGCATGGGTGATGACCAGTTCTCCCACCAGATTGATCAGTTGATCTACTTTTTCAATGCTGACGCGAATTGATGACGATTCGTGATTGACATGGATTTTTTCTGTTTCACGCGATTTGAAATCATGCTTTTTTTCGGGCGTGGTTTCATCCAGGTCTACGCTCGGAGCAGCGGAGACATTATCCAGAATATTTTGAGTAAGTTCGGAAGGTCGATTTGGTGAACTTTTCTCAGTATTTATGCCTAACTCGGCCATCGAGTCGAAGAATCCGTAACCTTTGTCGTTCTCTGATTGTGTCGCGTCTGTATTTGAGGAAACAGATTCTTCCGATATTTTCAGGTCATCAGGGTCCAGTATAAAAGCACAAATGGATATGATTTCTTCTGTGTCCTCCGCTGTGAGCAGGGTGAAAACAACAGGCTGTGTGTCGGGTGGTGTTTGTTCCAGCGATCCGAGCAAGGCCAATTCAGCTGCCAGCGACTTTAAGTCGCGTTCCGGCATGCTGGGTAGACCGATATGGATTTTGCGAAGCTGTTTGCCATTTTTGGGGCGCAGTATTTCAGCCGGAATCACATGAATGGGTGCTGCAACTACCGATGGCGTGTTTGGTTTAATATTTTGCGAAAGCAATGCTAATCTGGCACGAACCTCTTCAACGGCATCCAAATCAACTTTTGCTCCATTTCTATGACCATCAAGTTGCATTTTCAGAACATCCTTAGCGGCGAGGAAAGCATCCACATGTTCTGTTTTTAATGCCATTTCACCCTTGCGAATTTTATCAAGCAGAGACTCAAGTACATGCGTTATGTCCGCCATATCGGAAAAGCCGAAAGTTGAGGCTCCTCCCTTGAGGGAGTGCGCAGTACGAAAAATGGCATCAAGATATTCTTTATCGGGGTTTGCCAAATCAACTTCAAGAAGTAATCGCTCTTTTTCTGCAAGCAGTTCTTCTGCCTCGTCAAAAAAAACCTGAAAGAACTGACTCATATCTATAGTCATTATTGGCCTTTGTCTTTTTTTTACAAGATTGCCATAGCGTCGATTGGTGAATAGGTCACTAACCGATCACTTTTTTTACCACCTCAATCAAGCGTTGAGGATCAAATGGTTTAACCAGCCAACCGTTCGCGCCTGCCGCTCGTCCCTGTGCTTTCATTTCATCGCTTGACTCCGTGGTTAGCATCAGAATTGGTACTCTCTGATAATTCTCTAATTCACGTAATGCCTTAATGAGGGCCAAGCCATCCATACGCGGCATATTTTGATCAGTCAAAACTAAATCAACTATCTGATTTTTTGCCTTGTCGAGTCCATCACGACCATCTACAGCTTCAATTACCTTATATCCGGCAGCTTTCAAACTAAAGGAGACCATCTGTCTTAGAGAGCTTGAATCATCTACCGCAAGTATTGTTTTACCCATTTTTTATTTCACTTTCTTCGCATATCTACAGGTCAAATATTAGCCACTATAAAAATTAAGGCCGTCAAAACAATTCAATATCGCCGCTATCCATTTTGCTTTGATTGACTACTTTACGTAGCGCACTTTCAAGTTCAATATTTCGCACAACTAATGCATTATTTATTCCATTCAAGAATGCAATAATTTCTTCACCGCCACTCTCAGGGATCATTTGAGCACCCATATTGCCCAGTGAAGCCAGCGCGTCTCTGAGTGCTACCACACGCTTTACCGCTCGGCCTATCAATTGATTCGTCATGTCCTGAAATTGCATGCTGGTAACTGCCTCATTAACATGCATGCCAACTTCTAATTGAATTTTTTTCAGACGTTCGATATCTTCAAGCGATGGCCGTTTTCCAGCAAGAAGCAGATTGACGGCTTCTTGCTGGAAATTTACTGCTTCGTTAATTGATATAAAACTATGAACCAGTTTGTCAATTGCTTCTCCAAGCAAGTTCGTAGTCTGAATCAAGTCAACTTCTACTTCCAAAAGATGTTGATTGCCATGATTAGAAACATCGGATAGCAGGTCTTTAAGTTGTGGCGCCAATATTTTATTATTTGCCATGCATTTATCCTGTTCTCGGCAAAAAAACAATATAAAAAAGAACGGAAAGATTCAATTTTTAATTGTTTTGGTAAATTCTTGCTGGTTTAACGGTTCATTCACCACTTCAATAACACCGCCATCCCTAGTGGCGGTTTCATCAGTTTTCTTGTTCATCACGATAATACTGATGCGGCTATTAATAGAATTCAGAGGTTCTTTTTTATCGAAAAGTACTGCGGAAGAAAGTCCAACTACGCGTACAATTTTTGATTCCTCTATGCCGCCGGCAATTAATTCCCTGCGGGATGCATTGGCCCGATCAGCTGAGAGTTCCCAGTTTCTGTACCCTTTTTCTCCGCCTGAATAGGGGGCTGAATCAGTATGCCAGACAAACTTATCTTATTCGGGACTTGATTCAGAACTGCACCAATTTCGTGCAGGATTACCTTGGTGTCTGGTTTTAGATCAGCTTTTGCAGAAGAAAACATAGGTCTGTTTTGCTCATCAACAATTTGAATTCGCAAACCTTCGGTGGTAATGTCCAGCAATAATTGATTTTTGAATTGATTTAGCACCGGGTGGGCTGCTATGTTGGCATCAATAAGGCTTTTTAGGTCTTTCAGTCAACTTGCATCAATTTTTTCAAGTGCTTTTTCTGCATCTTTCAGGCCATATTTTTCTTTTCTGCCGCAATACGAGTTTGTTTGATTTGTCCATCCTGCCGGGTCAGGTCTTTGCCTTTTATAATGCTTGAGCTATCGCCGCTCCCAAAGCCACCTGCGATTTCTACTTTAAGTGGTGTTTGGAAATATTCGGCAATACCTTGTAATGTGCCTTTTGAGGTGGGGTCAAGGAGCCACATTAAAAGAAAAAATGCCAACATAGCCGTAACAAAGTCGGCATAAGCTATTTTTCAGGATCCTCCATTGTAACCGCCTATAGTTTTTTTAATACGCTTAACAATTATTGGGCGTGGTGCGTCATCAGCCATATCAACTCCTGAAAAAACTTATGTTTATTTTGATTTGGTTTGCTTGACGTGCTCTTCCAACTCAATAAAAGTTGGGCGCTCAATTGAAAACAATACTTTTCCGCCAAATCCTTGTATGCGCAGTGCGTAAATTTGGTATCGTTCTTCTTGGGTCAGGTGTGTGTAGCGCATCTTCGGCAACTTTCGACTGGCTGGTCAAAAAACCGAATGCTATCGCATCTGGCCCTTCAACCGGCTGGCCGGTTGCACTTCGTATCTGAATCCGCGCCTGTTTTTGGCTCTATTCGCGTTAGACGTTGCTATAGAGTGAAGAAAAATATTCCACTTTGCCCGGGATTATTTATGCAACAACGTGTAACGCGAATAGAGCCATGTTTTTTATATACCCCCTATATTCTTGTTTAATCGCGTGTATTTGCGGCAAAGTTGTAAGGAACGCACTTCTGCAAAATTTCAATCTTAATCTGTAGTCGGTGCCGCTGATTTATGTTCAAACCACATAAGACTAGTACAAATACGTATAAAGTCTGCGCATCCGCTCTGCTAGAATCGTAAGCTTTCGGTAAGTTTAAAAAAATAGAAAGGCCGTATAGAGCATGGAATCGACATTGGATCAAAAGGAGGCACGGCGCCAGGAATTGCGCCGGGCAGCACTCGAATATCATGAATTTCCGACACCTGGCAAGATCAGCGTTACCGCTACCAAGCAGATGTCGAATCAGCGCGATCTGGCCTTGGCCTATTCTCCCGGAGTGGCGGCACCGTGCGAAGAAATTGTCGCCGATCCGGCCAGTGTCTTCAAATACACAGCACGCGGCAATCTGGTGGCCGTCATCACCAACGGCACAGCAGTGCTGGGCTTGGGCAATATCGGCCCGCTAGCGTCGAAACCGGTGATGGAAGGTAAGGGCGTTCTGTTTAAGAAATTTGCCGGCATCGACGTCTTCGATATTGAAATCAATGAGCTCGATCCGGACAAACTGGTCGATATCATCGCCTCGCTGGAGCCGACATTCGGCGGCATCAATCTGGAAGACATCAAGGCGCCGGAATGCTTCTATATCGAGCGCAAGCTGCGCGACCGGATGAATATCCCGGTTTTCCACGACGATCAGCACGGCACCGCGATCATTGTCTGCACCGCCATCCTGAATGGCCTGAAAGTGGTCGGCAAGGACATTAAAAAATGCAAGCTGGTGGTGTCCGGTGCCGGCGCTGCAGCGCTGGCCTGTCTCGACCTGATCGTCGATCTCGGTTTTCCGATCGAAAATATTTTCGTCTCCGATCTGGCCGGCGTGGTGTATCAGGGCCGGACCGAACTGATGGATCCGGACAAGGCCCGTTTCGCCCAGCCGACCAGTGCCCGCACGCTGGCTGAGTTGATGCCGGGCGCGGATATTTTTCTGGGCCTTTCGGCCGGCGGCGTTGTAAAGCCGGATATGGTGGCCGGCATGGCGGCCAGACCGATCGTGATGGCGCTGGCCAACCCGACGCCGGAAATCTTGCCGGAAGAAGTCAAGGCGGTGCGCCCCGATGCGATCATCGCCACCGGCCGCTCCGATTATCCGAACCAGGTCAATAACGTATTGTGCTTCCCGTACATCTTCCGCGGTGCGCTCGATTGCGGTGCGACCACCATCACGCGCGAGATGGAGATCGCGGTGGTGCATGCGATTGCCGAACTCGCCCAAGCCGAACAGTCGGATATTGTGGCCACCACTTACGGCATCCGCAATCTGTCCTTCGGCCCCGAATACCTGATTCCGATGCCGTTCGACCCGCGTCTGATGACCCGAGTTGCGCCGGCAGTGGCGCAGGCAGCGGCAGAATCCGGTGTGGCCGCGCGTCCGATTCAGGACATGCCGGCTTACATTGAGAGCTTGCAGCAATTCGTCTATCGCAGCGGCACTTTCATGAAGCCGCTGTTTCAGATCGCGAAAAAAGCCCCGTCTTCCAGAAAACGCATCGTCTTTGCCGAGGGCGAAGAAGAGCGCGTGCTGCGTGCGGTACAGATCATCGTCGATGAAAAACTGGCCAAGCCGATCCTGGTCGGTCGGCCAAATGTGCTGGCGCAACGGATCGAGAAATTTGGCTTGCGTCTGAAGCTGGATGAGGATTTCGAAGTAATCAATCCCAACTTTGACGAGCGCTATCGGGATTACTGGCAAACCTTTCATAAAATGTCACGGCGCAAAGGTGTGGACGAGCAGTACGCAAAGCTGGAAATGCGCCGTCGTCACACCCTGATCGGTTCCATGATGATTCACAAAGGCGACGCCGATGGCATGATTTGCGGTACGTATGGGTCCACTAACCTGCACCTGCACTATATCGATCAGGTTCTGGGCAAGCGCGAAGGGGTCAATGTGTATGCGGCGATGAACTGCCTGATCCTGCCGCAAACTCAGTTGATTCTGGTCGACACCCACGTCAACGAGAATCCGACTGCGCAACAACTGGCGGAAATCACCATCTTGGCTGCTGAAGAGATGCGTCGTTTCGGTCTACATCCGCGCGCCGCGCTGCTGTCGCACTCGAATTTCGGCTCCAGCAACAGCGAGTCGGCGCTAAAAATGCGCGCCGCGCTGGCCATTATCCAAAAGAATGCACCTGACCTCGAAATCGACGGCGAGATGCATGGCGATGTCGCGCTTGATTCGGCTTTGCGCAAAGCGATGATGCCGGATTCGCCTTTGACCGGTGACGCCAATTTGCTGGTGATGCCGAATATCGATGCCGCCAATATCGCCTATAACCTGCTGAAGACAGCGTCAGGCAATGGTGTCGCGATCGGGCCTATCCTGCTCGGTTGCGCCAAACCGGTGCATATCCTGACACCGTCGGCCACCGTGCGCCGGATTGTCAACATGACAGCCCTGTGCGTGGTGGATGCGATAGCTGAGCGATAACCTTCAACTGGATGCGCGGCATAAAAATGCCGTTTCTCCTGACGGAGAAACGGCATTTTTTATTGGGCGGCGGATTGTGGTGTCGAAGGCGCCGATGCTGCTAGCAAAGTCGCTCTCAGGCCTCTGACTTGGCCGGGTAGATGCGTATCGATTTGAGCTTGGTAGTAGTTTGACTTGCCACGCAGACTTGGCTGGCGTAGCGGCTATCTTTTTTGATTAAATTTTCAAGTGTGACGCCATCAAGCACCTCCAGATACGCTGCCGTAGCAGCATGCAACACGCCTTTTAGTGTGCAATCTGCGGCATAGCTGCACTGGAAATTTCCGGGTGAAAAACATTCAGCCATGAAAAAATCGGTTTCAGTGTTGCGTACCACTTCCCCAATATTGATATCTGCCGGCTCTCTGTTGAGCCGCAGTCCGCCGTTACGCCCGCGTACGGTTTCCACCATCCCGGTCAGGCCCAGTTGATGCACTACCTTCATCAAATGATTCTTGGATATGCCGTGAATATTGGCTATATCCTGAATCGTTACCAACTTATCCCGATTCAGGCCCAAGTGCATCAGGGTGCGTAATGTGTAGTCGGTATAAGCAGTTAATCTCATTGCTGGATCCAAGCCTGTTAAAGGGTGATGCTACATAACATGCATAATGCAGTATTTATTATATATGTTATTGGCATCCAAACTTGGAAACACCAATTAAACTGGCGATAAGCTTCTTTGCGCAAGCCTTGACAATGCGGATTGGAGACTTACACGAAAACATTTCCACATGCGAATATTGTAAGTTGGCTGCCGCATTACGCGCTTATGCGGCCGATATTGGCGCTTCCGCACTGCGACCAGGCCGTATGCCATATTTTTTCAGCATGTCGTGATAAAGGCTGGTCAGTGGTGCCAGCCGAGGGTTAGCCGGATCCAGGATTCGCGCCCGCTCGATCTGGGAATGTGCCTGTTGGCCAAGTGCATTCTCCCAGCCCAAGTTATCCAGACATTTAAGTGCTGCCAACGCGGCATTGAAAACAACCTGCGGATTGTCGGGCAATTTGTCAATAGCCTCCAACATGAATGCCACTGCGCCACGATAATCTCCGTGTTTGGCTTTCTCCGCGCCGGCTGCCGCCAATTCGATGACCTGGCGGCGGCTGTCCTGCAACAGTTTTTCAGCCATCTCTTTCCGTCCGGCCTGCTCAAAGACGCGCATCGCCTTTTCCAGCACCGGGCCACTCGGCGCGTTGCTCATTACATTGAGCATCACTTCCGAGGCACCGTCTTCCAGCTTGCTTTCCAGGCAACTGCGCACCAGTTCAATTTTGAGATTGCTCGACATGCCGATGCTATCGCGACAGGCACTGACGGCTTCACCCAACGCCTGTGCGACGCGCGCTTCATCACCGGTGTGGGAGTACACCATCGCACTAGATATTGCCCGGCAGACTGCCGTTTTATTCAAGCCACCCATGGATTTGTCAAGATCGCGGATGACCGCGGTAGCCTGCACCGTATCGCCCTTCTTGAGCAAGCTCTGCACCAGACGCGCGTGATCTTCCGGGTCGCGGAAGTCCGAATAACGCGCTTTGCTGATGACTTGCCGCAGACTGCGCTCGGCAGTCTCGGCGTCGCCCGTTTCCAGTGCGATTTCGCCCAGTTTGTGTAAGCGCCGGATCGCGTGCGGGGATACGGTGACGACGTCCTGCAGCACGGCCTTGGCTGATTCCAGCTGGCCAATTGCTACACGCGTCTTGGATTGATTCATGCGGCCACCGCAAATACTGCAATCGTGCTGGAAACCATCGTGTTTCTGTTCGCCGGCATACTGGGTACGCTGCATCATCTGTACTTTACCGGCACCCCGACTTCGGTGATCGCTATCGGCTCGATGTTCTCGGCGCTGGAAGTGGTACCGTTGGCAATGATAGGCGTTGAGGCATATCGCAACTATCAGCGCTCCAAGGCTGCGCCCTGGGTGCAAACCTACAAATGGCCGATCCTGTGCTTCATTGCCGTGGGTTTCTGGAATGGGATCGGCGCGGGTTTGTTGGGTTTTGCGGTCAATACGCCCATCGCACTGTATTACATGCAAGGGATGAAGCTGACTGCGGCCCATGGCCATGCCGCATTGTTCGGCGTATATGGAATGCTGGGCATCGGCTTGCTGCTATTCTGTCTGCGCGGCCTGTCGGATCGGGTCGCCTGGTCCGACAAGCTGTTACAGCCGATGTTCTGGTCGCTCAATATCGGCCTTGGCATGATGGTGTTCATCTCACTGGTGCCGTCAGGTATCTATCAAGCCTGGGCCAGCATTACCCAGGGCGTGTGGTACGCACGTTCGGCCGAAGTAGTGCATTCGCATCTGATGGAAACATTCGTATGGATGCGGGTGCCTGGCGATATCGTGTTTTCGATAGGGGTGTTTTTCCTGGCATTTTTTGCGGTGCGATTACTCACCGAAGCCAGACGCGCTCAGGAGCAAACAGTGTCAGTAGTGCGTCCGATCAAGGGTTGATCGTTCCAGTCCCGAGCAGGCCGATGCTTTGTCGGTCTGTTCCAGTATTTTTTTATTCATTGTTTTACTAGGAGTTTTATCATGGCCCACGATTGTTCGCACCCAACCATAGCCCAGGGAATTTATCCGTTTGATGCACGCGGCGTCGCCAAGCGTTTTCGGCACGCAGCGATTTTTGGTGCGCTGGAAGCCTTGCAACCGGGAGAAACCATGCGCTTTTGTAACGATCATGACCCACTGCCGCTACTGGCGCAAATCAACGGACATTATGGTGCTGGCGTCAAGATTGCCTATGTATCGCGTGAGCCGGGTGAAATCGTCATTGATTTTCAGGTGACGGGCTAATCGATAGCTTGCCAGCTGGCCTGTCTGCCTGCATTTAAAAATGGTACCGCTTGGCTGCTGTAGTGCGTTTGATTTACACTAACGCGTAGCCAAAGCAGGGCGTGATTGTTAACTCAATGCGCCTGCATAATCGAAGTCATAACAGGGAAGGTAAGAATATGTTCAAGACGATTCTCGTGCCAACGGATGGTTCATCCTTGTCCGATCAGGCAATAAATGCGGCGATCGAATTCGCGCAGTCCACTGGTGGAAAAATTATCGGCTTGTCGGTAGCCGAACCCTACCCATACACGCCGTTGACCGACGGTTCGATTACGGTGGACGCGAATAGCTATGAAGAAAAAATGCACGAAATGGCGCAAATGCACGTCCGGAAAATAGCGGATGCGGCACAAGCTGCGAATGTCCCGTGTGAAACTTACGTGCGCCAATCGTTCAGCCCGCATGAAGAAATCATCAGCGTTGCCATCAAACACAATTGCGACGTTATTTTCATGGCTTCGCATGGGCGCAAAGGATTGAGCAGATTGTTTGTCGGCAGCGAAACGCAAAAAGTGCTGGCACATTCGACGATCCCGGTTCTGGTGTTCCGCCAGGGTTTACCGGATTAAGAGATTCACGGATTCATAATTAACCAGCAAAGCCCTGCCGACAGGGCTTGCGTATCTGTGCCTGGACTCTCATCTGCGCGTAGCGACTCTTCTGAAATCGGAAAAATCGAGATATTCCCTCCCCATGATTTACCTTGCCCTTAAACACTTCCATGTCACTTGCGCCGCACTCAGCGGTAGTTTTTTTTTGTTGCGCGGGCTTTGGATGTTAGTGGATTCGCCAATCCTGCAGCGGCGCTGGGTCAGGATTGCGCCGCATGTCATCGACAGCTTGCTGCTCACCAGCGCGCTGATCATGGTGTTCTGGAGCGGCCAGTATCCGTTTGTGCAGAACTGGCTGACGGCCAAAGTCATCGCATTGGTGGCCTATATTGGACTCGGCACCATCGCGTTAAAACGCGGCAAAACCAAGTCGGTTCGGGTGGCTGCGTTTATCAGCGCACTGCTGGTATTTGCCTACATCGTGGGTGTGGCGCTGACCCGGCAGGCAGCGATTATCGGGTAATGCAAAATCGCTTTGCACATCTGCGCCGATAGAGACGTCCTGTTGCGCCTGTTCAGAGAAGAACAATCTTTTGTGCCTTTGATTGCGCTTAATTAATATACTGCAATAGGTATTATTGATATGCGCAATGAAATAATGCGGAAAATTGCGTATTTTAAAAAATTTAATAGGGAGTATATGCGCCTTGGTAGCTGATGTTATGCACTGTTCCTCTTTTTCCGCGGACAAATTCATAACAACAGTTAATTAGGGCTTCAGACCCGCCACCACGCGGTCGATTACGGTCTCTGCCTGCACCGGGTCAAAATCTTCATGAAGGCGTTTTTTGACGCCGTATTCTTGCAATTGGTGATAATTGTCCGGCACGATGTCGTGCCGCGACAGGCAATGCCTGACGCAGGCCAGCGCGCAACCGTCGAGCGCGATAATGCGGCGCCCGGATTGTGCAATTTTCAGCAAGTACGGCACGTCGCCACCGATACCGGCGATGCACGACATTTCGGCCACGCCGCGTCTATCGAGTTGCAAGGCGACGTGATTGGCCAGTTGCGCCGCGCTCGAACAGCCGGAGCACGAATAGACCAGCGGTAAATCAGTATTTTTTGCGGCATCTTTCGCACGCATGAGAACAATCCTTCCCTTCAGAAATTCTAAAAACCTGCACTGCTATTGCAGCCTAAAATCACGCTTTCAGTTTCGCCTTCATGCGCGCCAGTACGTTTTCTGGGGACAACTGGCTCAGGTGAAAAACCGGCAGTTCAATCGCATCGATGGTGTTTTTCATCAGCAAACCCAGCTCGGTGTCGCCTTCCATCGAAAGCCGTCTGCTGAAAAACAGAGTGTCGGGATCTTCCTGGCGCTGCGCCAGCAACAGAAAATCGTGCGCACTGGCGCTGATGGTCAGGTCGGCTTCGCCCATGTTGCGGCAGGCAGAAAAGCTCTTGTGCATCCATTGAAAGTCGAATGACAATTGCGCATCGCGCACCGTGATGCGCATTTTTTTATCGACAAGCGACTCTCGCACATCGGCCGGCAAGTTCTTTAAAAGCGCCAGATTGAGCGCGGTGACGAATAAGAACGAGCCCGGATAAGCGGGCAGCAGCGACAGCAATTTGCCCACTTGTTGTGGTATCACATAACGGCTTTGATGCATGAGTACTCCCAATTTTTATACTACGTAAAGCAATACGGCAAAGTAATGGCAGGCGCTGCCGCCCAGAACGAACAGGTGCCAGACGCCATGTCCATGGCGTATTTTTGTGTCGTACACATAAAAAATAATGCCAATCGTATACAGCAAACCGCCTGCCGCCAGCCAGGCAAATCCTGCCATGGTCAGCGCCGATATCAGCGGCATAATCGCGACCAGCGCCAACCATCCCATCAGAACGTAAATCACCAGCGACAACAGGCGCGCCCCTTTGGCGAACCAGATTTCCTGCACAATTCCCAGCACTGCCAGGCCCCATACCGCGCCGAACAAGGACCAGCCCCAAGCGCCGCGCAGCGTCACCAGCACAAAAGGGGTATAGGTGCCGGCAATCAACAGGTAAATCGCGCAGTGATCGAACTTGCGCAGCACATCCTTGGCCGGCCCGCGCGCGCTGTGGTACAGGGTGGAGCCGACATACAGGGTCAGCAGCATGGCGCCATAGATGCTGAAGCTGACGATTTTCCACGGGTCGCCCAGACGCGCGGCCAGCACAATCAGCAGCACTGACCCGATCGCAGCCAACACCGCGCCGATCAAATGGCTGATGCTGTTGAATTTTTCACCGTAATCAACGTAATACATAAAGCTAAAGCTCCTCTAAAAATCTGCTGCGCACGAACTGAAGCGCAGGTCACGATTTCAAGAGGAGTCGAGCCGTTCTTCCATTCATGATTATGCGACCAGCAATTCCAGACCCGGTTTTCCATACCAGTAACCGTTGCAGGGTTGATCCGGCATTATTGTACGCATCGTTTCCATCGCCTCAGTCGGTGACGCCTGTTGCGCCAGCACCGCATGGAATAGCTTGATGATTTCCTCGGTGCGCTGGGATTGCGGGCTAATGCGCACCACGTCTACTCCCAAGTCGCGCATCTGCGTCAGTTCATTGATCAAATTGTAGACCAGTGCGGATTGGGTCTGGATGCCGTTGAGTACCAGAAAATCTTTGCTCTCGCGGGTTTGCAGCATGAGTCCGTCTGCATAATCCATGCAGACGAATTGACAATTGTCTTTCGGCAGGTTGTGGTGGCGTGCGGTAAAGCAGCGCGCCGAGAATGCCAGCGGCATGCGGCCGTAAGCGAATACTTCGGTTTCCATTCCAGCCGGCCTGCCGGCCTGCATCTGCGCCAGATCATCGCGGTTCATTTCAAGCGGCATTACCCAGCGTTTGGCACCCAGACCGGCCACAAGTTCAAGCGAAGGGGGGTTATATAAATTAAGGTGCTGCCCGGCAATGAAAGGCGTTTTTGCGCTCAGACAATGCACCGCGCCCATATCGTTGGCCTCGACTGTGAATGCGCCATTTTCAGTGATCTTGCGCAAGGTGGCGGTGTCTGCGCCGGACTCGATCAATACCAGCGTCGATAGCACCACTTCTTTGCCGGCAGCCCGCAGGCGTTCGGCAATGGTCAGCCAATCGGACAGGCGCAATTCATGGCGGCGCGAACACACCGTTTCGCCCAGATAGACGATATCGACGGCGGAGTTGGCGATGGTTTCATAGAACTTGAATACATCATCGCGGCCCCAGTAATACAGTATCGGACCTAAAGCAAGTTTCAAAATGCATTCTCCTGTGCAGTTATTCCTTTTCACTATCAATCGTGAACGCGAAGGCAGTACGTCAGTACAGTAAGTACGACTGGCGAAGCCGGCAAAGTGCACGGTTGATGTAGAAATGGAATTATTTCCAAGGGCGGTGGTACGCCCCCAATGTGTGTTGTTGCCCTTCGGCCACCTTGTCCAGATCCGTCATCCAGATCGGCTTTACCGAATAGCGCTGCAGGTTTTCGCGGCAGCTATCGATTGCTTCGCGCCAAACTTTGGTTACCTGTGCGGTGTAAGCAGGGCTGCGCTGGCGCCCTTCGATCTTGATTGCACTTACGCCCATGCGCATTAATTGCGGCAATAATTCCAGCGTGTTCAAGCTGGTGGGTTCTTCAATCGCGTAGTAGTTTTCGCCGCGGACATCGAAGCGGCCTTTGCACAGGGTTGGATAACCGGCGTTTTCGCCATCTGCGTAACGGTCAATCAGCACCCCATTCAGGCGCGACTCTAGTCCAACTGGAGTTTGTTGCCAGCGCACCGATTTGGCTGGCGAACAGACGCCGTGCGTGTTCGGCGCTTCGCCGGTGACATAAGACGATAGCGCGCAGCGGCCTTCCACCATTACGCACAAACTGCCGAAGCCGAACACTTCAATTTCGACCGGAGTTTTCTTGCTCACTTGTTCCACTTGTGCCAGCGACAGCACCCGCGGCAGCACCACGCGGGCTATGCCAAAGTGCTCGTAATAGAAATTGATCGCTTCAAAATTGGTGGCAGAACCTTGCACCGAAAGATGCAGGCGCAAGTTTGGATGATGCGATACCGCGTATTGCATCAATCCTGGGTCGGCCAGAATTACGGCGTCAACGCCGGCATGGGCGGCGCGGTCAATTGCGGTGCGCCATTTCTGCCAGCCTGACGCCTGCGGATAGGTATTCAGTGCAAGCAACACTTTGCAACCCCGGTCATGCGCGTAACGAATGCCGGTGGCGATGGTGACATCGTCAAAATTCAGGCCGGCAAAGTTGCGCGCATTTGTGGCATCGCGAAAACCCAGATAGACGCAATCGGCACCGTTGTCGACAGCGGCTTTAAGCGCCGGCAAACTGCCGGCAGGGCAGACCAATTCCATTTTTTCTGTAGCAGCGGTTGCCGCTTCATTTTCGGGCAAGGTATCAACGGATGTATTCGTCATGGTGTATGTGTCAGTGGCAAATAAGTGGCAATTTAGCGGTGGCGTGAATGCGTATTGACGGCACGATGCGGGTCAAGTTGGCAGCAGATGCTGTTCCAGCGATTGGGTCTTCAGATCGGCTGGCCTTTGTCCTGTGAGCATGTACTGCATCAGTTCTTGTACCGATCTGATCGCACTACCGAAGGGCAATTCTTCAGAGCCACGGAAAAACAGACCGCGCTTGATGTCGCCGTTCATGGCGAAAGCGAGCTGGGTGTCGATGCAAAACTGGCCGGCTTTGGCGATACCGTCGCGCCAGCCGCACTGGACCAGGCATTCAAAGCCCACCGTGCAGGGCTTGACCTTGGCGATGTTTTTTAGCTTCGCTTCCTTGTCCAGATAGTTGGCCAGCCACGGCGTGCGTACCGCGCGCGCCGGCAGCCCGGTGTTACTGACGAAAGTCACGATATCCTCCGGCCGGGCTTCTACCAGAACCTTCTTGAAGTTGGGATGGGCGTCGCCTTCCGCTGTCACGGCAAACGGCGTGCCGAGCTGGACTGCGCTCGCGCCCAGAGCGGATAGCTCGCGCACTTCCTGGTGGCTATTGATGCCGCCGGCAACAATCAAGGGAATGCGTTCGCGCTCAAGACCAAGCTGCTTGAATAATTCCAGCGTGCCTTCGAGCACGGTAGAGAAGGCGAAATGCGGATCGGCTACCTCTTGCGGATTTGCCGCGCCCAGATGTCCGCCTGCATAACGCGGGTTTTCAATCACGATGGCGTCGGGCAAACGATTTTTGCGCATCCATTTTTTCAGTATCAGCGCGATGCCGCGCACGTCTGACAGAATTGGAATCAGCGCGACCTTGGGGTAGTGTGCGGTCAGTTCCGGCAAATCCAGCGGCAAACCGGCGCCTACTACTAATGCGTCGATGCCACTGGCGCATGCCTGGCGCACCGAGGATGCATATTCGGACACCGCGCGCATGACGTTGACGGCGAGCATGCCACGGCCATCGGCCAGCACGCGCGCCGCTTTGATTTCCCGATCCAGCGCAATCAGGTTGGCGCTATCGATCAATGCCTTGTCGCGCGAAAGGTGGGTTTGCGCCATCAGATCCGGATGGTGACGGCGCAGGTCGACGCTGGAAATAGTGCCGACTGCACCGAGCTTTGCCACGGTGCCCGCCAAGCGGTGCGCCGAGATGCCGACGCCCATGCCGCCCTGGATGATCGGCAGCAACAATGTATCTTTGAGTTTAAATTTGCGTAAAGGGTGTGGTAATGCAATCTGCAGCACAATAATCCTTGTTGTTGCCGGCCTGCACGAATAATTCGAACAGGCACTGCTACTTGATAAAGACTGATTTAATATTGATTTAAGGCAGGGCGGTTATTCGCGCTGCAACCGGTTAAAACCACGATGACGATCCCGTTATACTGGCGGCGAGAGCCACGTTCGACGTGTTTCATCAGCCCTGAGCACTTCTGCCATATTCTTAGAGTTAGAGGAGTATGGTTAAAATTAGTGTGATTTGCGCATGCTTTAAAAGCTATCTGCAAAATACACCTGGTTGATGTTGAATATGGCGTAGGGCAGGATGGCCATGCGAATGGGAATTCCGTATCAGCCTGGTTATTCTAGACTGCCATAAGCCTATAAATCCTTAATATAGATCAATGAGATGGGGCAAGGCTTGATGTGAGAATGACCTATCGTCCACTTGGGTACATATCATGAAAACGATTAGTGAATACTTGGGTACTGATCATAAACGTTGCGATCAACTGTTTGCGGCAACCGAACATAGTGTCGATCAGGGCAATTGGGAGCAGGCGAAAGCTGCATTTCAGCATTTCAGCGAAGCACAGTTGCACCACTTGACGATGGAAGAAGCGATACTTTTTCCAGCCTTTGAAAATGCAACTGGCAACACGAATGGTCCGACTAGCGTCATGCGTACCGAGCATAAACAAATGCTGGAGCTGATGGAGCAGATGGACGACGCCATAGCAGAGCGGCATGCGTCGAATTTTTTCGGTTATGCGGAAACGCTGAATATCATGCTGCAGCAGCATAATATGAAAGAAGAAAGCATGTTGTATCCAATGACTGACAGGGCACTTTCTTCCAAGTGTCATGAAATCATAGATGCCATGGATCACATTGATAGCGTGATTGCGTCTCTGGATAAGGCTGACTGAAGCCGTGAATAATGAGATCGAATTAAACGTCTGCGGACTTGAGCCGCCCGAGCCCATGGAGCGCGTACTCGATGCGATTTCGTTGATGGCTCCGGGTCAGCGTTTGCGTATGGTGATCGACCGCGAGCCACGTCCGCTGTATCGTATTCTTGATAACAATGGCTTTGCGCACGAGACCCACACCCGTCCGGATTATCTCTACGAAATACTGATTTGGCACAAGGTCTGATGCAGCGTATTTTATCGTTTGATCAAGCACCACCACTGTCAGTCCCGTTGCGTTTTTTTTTGACGGCACCCGCGTTTGCAATCCTTGCTTCCTTTTTGCTTATTTGGTATGGCCCACAGGCACTGGAATCCCGTTGGTCTCCTTTGACGCTGGCATTGACGCATTTGTTGGCGCTTGGATTTCTGGTCACTGCGATGATCGGAGCCTTGGTTCAGATTCTGCCCGTAGTGGCAGGCATCCACCTGCCGCGTGCGGAGTTGTCAGCCGGGATCGTACATTTCTTATTGGCAGTCGGCACTGCCACATTGGCCAGCGCCTTTTTACTGGCACAACCGCTACTCTTTAAACTGGCGCTGCTCTTTCTTGGTTCAGCTTTTCTATGGCTTCTGGGTGCGAGTGTGGTTGGCCTGTGGCGGGTACCCGATGCCAGCGCCACGCTTTGGGCAATTCGCCTGGCGCTCATAGCACTGCTTGGTACAGTCATACTGGGCGCAACGCTTGCCAGCGCGTTTGCTTGGACGCTTGGGCTGCCGCTGATTGAGTTGACGAATTTGCATGCCCGTTGGGGCCTGCTTGGATGGGTCGGCTTGCTGGTAGTCGGGGTCGCCTATCAGGTGGTGCCGATGTTTCAGGTGACGCCGCTGTATCCACCTTATTTGACGCGTTGGCTGGCGCCAGTGCTGTTTCTGCTATTGCTGGTTTGGTCGGCTGTCGATGTGCTGGCGCAGCAGCAGGCCAATGGCTGGAATGCCGCAATGTCAATTCTTGTTGCGCTCGGATTCATGCTGTTCGGACTGACAACTCTGTACTTGTTATGGTTCAGGAAACGTCCCAAGCCGGATGTTGCTGTCATGTTCTGGCGTACCGGCATGGCGAGTTTAATTGTCTGCGCCGTACTCTGGATTGCCGGGCGCTTGATGCCGCAGATTACAGTCGCTCCTTCGTATGCACTGTTTTTGGGTGTGCTATTTATTGTCGGATTTGCTTACTCGGTAATCAACGGCATGCTCTACAAGATTGTGCCATTTTTGGTGTGGTACCACTTGCAAAGCACAATAAAACAGCGTGGAATTGTGCCCAACGTGAAGCAGGTCTTGCCTGATAGCCTGACTACCAAACAATTTTTTTCCCATCTGGCAGCGCTGCTAATATTGCTGGCAGCGGTGCAGTGGCCGGGTGTTTTGACGCATGTCGCAGGACTTTCTTTTGCCGTGTCTTCATGCTGGCTGCTTGTAAATATGATTAGCGCAACACGCATGTATCGACGCATTAAACTGCATGCAGCGCATGGTCTTGCGACGAAATAAACCCGCTGCTATGCCTCGTTTTTATCCTTCGGGCTGCTATCCCTCATAGTTGCGCAGTTTCTCGATATTCAGAATGGTAATATTTTTTCCGCTGACGTTAATCAGCTGGTTTTCTGACAAGTCATGCAGAATGCGCGAAAAATGTTCGGGTGTCAGATTGAGCCTGGATGCCAGCACCGCCTTGCTAAACGGCAATACAATTTCCTGCCCATTGACCTGCGTATCTGCATCTGCACCGTGCTGCAGTAAATAACCGATAACACGCTGGGTGCCGGAGTATAAGGAATACGCTTCCACATCACAAATCAAACCATGCAAACGCCGACTCAGGCCGGCTAGCATTTTGCGCGCGAACAGCGGGTCCCGTTCCAGTTCTGCCAGTACCGCTGACTTGGAGATATGCAGCAGTAGAGTGTCAGCCAATGCTTGGGCGGCAACGATATAGGGCTTATCCATGAACATAATAGCCTCGCCAAAACTATGGCCGGGGCCAATAATTTCGACTATTTTTTCGCTGCCTTGCGAAGAAGTAAATGCAAGCTTGACCTGTCCATAGATAACGGTGTGAAAGCCGGTGCAGACGTCGCCGCGTTGAAACAGCGTTTCTCCGCGCTGCACATGCATTTCTGAGGTGCCACTTGCGATGCGATCCAATTCCTGCGGCCCCATTTCATTGAATAAAGCGAGCTTGGAGAGGAAATCCTGAGGTTTAATTTTGGGTTTATTCATGATTTTTGACGCATTTTTACAGAGTGGGGGAGATTCTATCAAAAACCGATTTGTCGAAATAGCGTGTCTGAAGATTACGCAGTTTCAGTTTCGATGGTTTCGATGCTAAAAAATGATCTGCGCACAGAATAGAAAAAAAGTCCCTTGTTGATTTTCGCCTATTTTCCCACGGCTGCTACACATTGCAGCAATGTGTAGCAAGCTGTCATCCTCTTCCTACCTCTTTTGACCTATAACGTGGCACGACTGGCTAGATACTCCGGAGAGGCCGCTTAGGCAGATTGCCTTGCCGGAATAACCCTTCGACGAGTAGCCCTTTAGCGATGCAACCCATAAGCTTGGTGTGTTGGATTGTGCGTCTATGGAGGGGTATCGTGGAAATCAAGAATAAGCAGCTTTCTGTACTAGTTAGCAGTACTTTCGCATTCACTATGTGCTTTGCAGTGTGGATGATGTTCGCAGTCTTGGGCATTCCGCTCAAGGCACAACTGGGGCTCAATGAAACCCAGTTCGGATTGTTGGCTGCTACTCCCGTGCTTACGGGTTCGTTAGTGCGCGTGCCGCTTGGCATCTGGACCGATCGCTTCGGTGGCCGCGTGGTTTTCTTCTGGCTGATGATGATCTGCGTAGCACCGATTTACCTGATCAGCTACGCCACAGAATATTGGCATTTTCTGGTGCTGGGGCTATTTGTCGGGCTGGTAGGCGGCTCATTTTCGGTCGGTACACCCTATGTTGCACGCTGGTTTAGTTCGGAGCGCAAAGGCTTGGCGATGGGCGTGTTCGGTGCCGGAAACTCAGGGGCTGCGCTGACCAAATTTGTGGCTCCGGCGATTATCGCTGGATTCGGCTGGCAAATGTTGCCCAAAGTATACGCCGTAGCTATATTCATTACCGCACTGTTGTTCTGGTTTTTTTCCTATACGGACAAGTCGCATCAGGTCAGCGCAAACGTCTCGTTTTCGGATCAGCTGAAGATGCTGAAAGACCCGCGCGTTTGGCGTTATTGCCAGTATTACTCGGTGGTGTTCGGCGGTTATGTCGGTCTGGCGCTGTGGATGACCAAGTACTACGTATCCGAATATGGTTTTGATCTGAAGCTGGCGGCATTGCTGGCAGCCTGCTTCTCGTTGCCGGGCGGTGTGCTGCGTGCGATGGGTGGCTGGATTTCCGATAAATACGGCGCTCACAAGGTTACTTGGGCGGTGATGTGGGTGTGCTGGGTTTGCTTCTTCCTGTTGTCTTATCCGCAAACGAATCTGGTCATTAAGACCGTTACCGGCGATGTGAATTTTCATATTGGCCTGTCATCAACGATGTTCACCATTCTGCTGTTCATCGTCGGCGTCGCAATGGCGATCGGCAAGGCATCCGTTTTCAAATTTATCGGTGACGATTTTACCCACAACATCGGTGCCGTCTCTGGCGTTGTTGGCCTGGCTGGCGGTTTGGGCGGCTTCTTCCTGCCGATCATGTTCGGCGCGTTAGTCGATCTGACAGGTGTGCGTTCCAGTACGTTCATGTTGTTGTACGGGACGGTGTGCGTGTCGCTGGTCTGGATGTATTTTTCGTTCAAGCCGCAGCAAGAGCCGAGCAAGAAGAGCGTCGCTCTCGCGGCATAAATAGTAATTAAGCGTAATTCAGCGTAATTAAGCCCAGGGTGGCTGGCGCTACCTTGGCGCGCGTTCCTTAATATTGAATCAGGAGAAAAAGATGAGTACTCATGTCATTGATCGCTGGGAGCCGGAAGAAAAAAGCTTCTGGAAAAGCCAGGGAAGTTCGATCGCAAATCGTAATTTATGGATTTCCGTTCCGGCATTGCTATTGGCTTTCGCGGTCTGGATGGTATGGAGCGTAGTGGTTGTGAATCTGCCGAATATCGGCTTCAAGTACAGCACCAATCAGTTGTTCTGGCTGACTGCTTTGCCGGGTTTATCCGGCGCGACTTTGCGAATTTTTTACTCTTTCATGGTGCCTATTTTTGGTGGCCGTAAGTGGACCACCATTTCTACTGCGTCGTTGCTGATCCCTGCGATTGGCATCGGCTTTGCCGTACAAGACATCAATACCGGCTACCCAACCATGTTGATACTGGCTCTGTTGTGTGGTTTCGGCGGCGGCAATTTTGCTTCTTCGATGGCAAACATCAGCTTTTTTTTCCCGAAGTCACAAAAAGGCTATGCGCTCGGCATGAATGCTGGCCTAGGCAATCTCGGCGTATCGGTAGTGCAATTCGTGGTTCCCCTGGTAATCACTGTCGGCGTCTTCGGTGGGCTGGGCGGCGAGCCGCAAGTCTGGGCCAAGGCCGGCCAGACCAAGCAGTTCTGGCTGCAAAATGCCGGTTTCATCTGGGTGCCGTTCATTGTCATCACCACACTGGCCGCCTGGTTCGGCATGAATGATATTGCTTCTGCCAAAGCATCTTTTGCCGATCAGGCGGTGATTTTCAAGCGCAAGCATAACTGGCTGATGTGCTGGCTGTATGTCGGCACTTTCGGATCTTTCATCGGATATTCGGCGGGTTTTCCTTTGTTGATAAAGACCCAGTTTCCCGATGTAAATCCGTTGCAATATGCCTTTCTTGGCCCATTGGTTGGCGCATTAACCCGTGTTGCAGGCGGCTGGATTTCAGATAAGTTGGGCGGCGCAAGGGTCACGTTCTGGACTTTCATTGTCATGATCGGTGCCGTAATCGGGGTTATCAACTTCCTGCCAGAAGCCGGCAACACGGGCAATTTCTGGGGTTTCTTCTGGATGTTCATGCTGCTGTTCGCCGGCACTGGTGTAGGCAACGCATCGACTTTTCGCATGATTCCAGTGATTTTCCTGACCGAGCGTCAGCGTGAAGCAGGCAAGGACGCGGTAGCGCAAGCTCAGGCAATTGTGGACGCCAACAAAGAAGGTGCTGCAGTACTGGGCTTCACTTCGGCGATTGCTGCCTACGGTGCATTTTTCATACCGAAAAGTTACGGCACCTCGATTGCACTGACGGGCGGGCCAGATGCGGCGTTATGGTGCTTCATCGGCTTTTACGTTACCTGCTTGGTTGTCACCTGGTGGTTTTATTCTCGCAAGAATGCAGAAATGCCCTGCTAATAGCAGTAACGCACTAAAAAGGTAGTCTGGCGAAACTAGTCATAAAGGACTAGGGAGTAGTTCGTACTACGTGTGGGAGTCCGACTTCTTGCGAATGGTGAGAGGCGGACTCCCTGTTTAGAATAATAGTTATACATTCCCGATTAGTAGTTTTAATGATTAGCGCCTGTTTATCAGGCGCATGTTTGGAGAGACCATGAGTCACTTTCTGGATCGTTTGAAATTCTTCAGCAAGACCAAGGAAACTTTTTCCAATGGGCACGGCGCAGTCGTCAACGAAGACCGTACTTGGGAAAATTCCTATCGGCAGCGCTGGCAGCACGACAAGATCGTTCGCTCAACCCACGGTGTGAATTGCACCGGTTCGTGTAGCTGGAAGGTCTATGTCAAAAACGGCTTGATTACATGGGAAACCCAGCAAACCGATTATCCGCGTACCCGTCCTGATTTGCCGAATCATGAGCCGCGCGGTTGCCCGCGTGGCGCTAGCTATTCCTGGTATGTCTATTCGGCCCAGCGCGTGAAGTACCCGATGGTGCGCGGCCGTCTGATGGAAATGTGGCGTGAAGCACGCAAAACCATGGCCCCTGTTGCGGCCTGGGAATACATCAGCCAAGACCCGGAGCGCTCGAAACAGTACAAATCGATACGCGGACTCGGCGGTTTTGTGCGGGCCAAGTGGGATGAGACCAATGAGATCATCGCCGCCGCCAATGCCTTCACGATCAAGAAATTTGGTCCGGATCGTATTGTCGGTTTTTCACCGATTCCGGCCATGTCGATGATTAGCTATGCTTCCGGCACCCGTTATTTAAGCTTGATCGGTGGCGTGGCGCTGAGTTTTTACGACTGGTATTGCGATTTGCCGCCAGCCAGTCCGCAAGTATGGGGCGAGCAAACCGACGTGCCGGAGTCGGCCGACTGGTACAACTCGACTTATCTGATGGTGTGGGGTTCTAACGTGCCGATGACGCGCACACCGGATGCCCATTTCTATACCGAAGTGCGCTACAAGGGCACCAAAACAGTCGCCGTCTCTTCCGACTTTGGCGAGATGGCCAAGTTCAGCGATATCTGGCTGGCACCGAAGCAAGGTACCGATGCCGCGATGGCGATGGCGATGGGCCATGTGATCCTCAAGGAATATCACGTTACCGGAAAATCCGCTTATTTCCGCGACTACGCCAAGCAATACACCGATTTCCCGATGCTGGTGCTGCTGAAAGAGAAAAACGGCGCATTGGTGCCGGAGTATTTCTTGCGTGCATCGCACCTGGACAACAATTTAGACGAAACCAATAATCCGGAATGGAAAACGTTGGTCATTGATGACGCCAGCGGCGATATCTGTGCGCCGGCCGGCTCGATCGGTTTCCGCTGGGGCGAATCCGGCAAGTGGAATCTGGAAATGAAAACCGGCACTAGCGGTCGTGCGATCGACCCACGCTTGTCTTTGATCGACTGCAGCGACGAAGTGCTGCCAGTCGGATTTGCCTATTTCGGCGGCAAGGACGCCAGCGATATGTTGCTGCGCAATGTGCCGGTCAAGAAAGTGCGCATGGCAGACGGCAGCACCGCGCTGGTTACCACCGTGTACGATTTGACGCTGGCCAACTATGGCGTCGACCGTGGTTTGGGTGGCGGCAATGTCGCGGTGGATTATGCTGACGATGTACCGTACACGCCAGCCTGGCAAGAGAAGCACACTGGCGTCAAGCCGGCTGATGTGATTACAGTTGCGCGCGAGTTCGCTGAAAATGCCGACAAGACGCACGGCAAGAGCATGGTGATTGTCGGCGCCGGACTGAACCACTGGTATCACATGGACATGACCTATCGCGGCATTATCAACATGTTGATGATGTGCGGTTGCGTCGGTCAATCCGGCGGCGGCTGGGCACATTATGTGGGCCAGGAAAAACTGCGGCCGCAAACCGGCTGGACGCCACTGGCGTTCGCACTCGACTGGAATCGTCCGATGCGCCAGATGGCCGGCACCTCGTTCTTCTATGCCCACACCAGCCAATGGCGTCACGAAAAACTGCATGCAGCGGAAATCCTGTCGCCATCGGCGGACGGCCAGATGGCCGAGATGGCATTGATCGATTACAACGCCAAGTCCGAACGCATGGGCTGGTTGCCATCCGCGCCGCAACTGGAGACCAATCCACTGGAGGTTACCCGCGCAGCGGAAGCTGCCGGCATGGATGTGACGCAGTACGCAGTGGAACAGATCAAGGCCGGCAAGCTGAATTTCTCATGCGACGATCCGGATAATCCTGCCAATTTCCCGCGCAATATGTTTGTCTGGCGCTCGAATATCCTGGGTAGTTCCGGCAAGGGCCACGAATATTTCCTGAAATATTTGCTGGGTACGCAAAATGCGTTGATGAGCGATGAAGACGGCTGCATCAAACCGAAAGACGTGAAAGTGCGTCCGGCCGCAGAAGGCAAACTCGATCTGATGGTGGTGCTGGATTTCCGCATGTCGACCACTTGCCTGTATGGCGATATCGTGTTGCCGACTGCAACCTGGTATGAAAAGGACGATCTGAATACGTCCGACATGCACCCGTTCATCCATCCATTATCGGAAGCTGTACAGCCGCTGTGGCAGTCAAAATCGGACTGGGAAATCTACAAGGGCCTGGCTGAGAAATTCTCCGAAATCGGTGGCGAATATCTGGGTACGCAAAAGGATTTGATCCTGTCGCCGCTGATGCATGACACTCCCGGCGAACTGGGGCAACCGTTCGATCCGAAAGACTGGCGCGCCGGCGAATGCGAACCGATTCCGGGCAAAACCATGCCGAGCATGACCGTAGTTGAACGCAATTACCGTGATGTGTACAAGAAATTTACATCGATTGGTCCATTGCTGGAAAGCATTGGTAACGGTGGCAAGGGTATCGGCTGGAAAACCGGACATGAAGTCGAAGTGTTGCGCGGTATCAACCGCACGGTGCTGGAGGAGGGCGTATCGAAAGGCCAGCCGCGTCTGGATACGGCGATCGATGCAGCAGAGATGATTCTGTCACTGGCGCCTGAAACCAACGGCCATGTGGCGGTCAAGGCATGGGATGCGTTATCCAAAATGACCGGGCGCGACCATACCCATCTGGCGCTGCCACGCGAACATGATTCGATTCGTTTCCGTGATGTGCAGGCACAGCCGCGCAAGATCATTTCTTCGCCGACCTGGTCGGGTCTGGAAAGCGATGAAGTCAGCTACAGCGCCGGCTATACCAATGTGCATGAGCTGATCCCATGGCGCACTCTGACCGGCCGCCAGCAGTTCTATCAGGATCACCTGTGGATGCGGGATTTCGGCGAAGGCTTGTGCGTCTACAAACCGGCGATCAATACCAAAACCACGGCCGCAATGCTGGGTGCGCAGCCCAACGGCAACAAGGAAATTGCGCTGAACTTCATCACGCCGCATCAGAAGTGGGGCATCCACTCGACCTATTCGGACAACTTGCGGATGTTGACGCTATCGCGTGGCGGTCCGCACGTATGGTTGTCGGAAACCGATGCCAAGACAGCCGGCATTGTCGATAACGACTGGATTGAAGTTTTCAATGTCAACGGTACGTTGACGGCACGCGCAGTGGTCAGTCAGCGGGTGCCGGAAGGCATGACCCTGATGTATCACGCACAGGAAAAAATCATCAATGTGCCAGGTGCAGAGATATCCGGCAAGCGCGGCGGTATCCATAATTCAGTCACGCGTATCGTCACCAAGCCGACCCACATGATTGGCGGTTATGCACAGTTGTCGTATGGCTTTAACTATTACGGCACGGTTGGTTCCAACCGCGATGAGTTTGTGCTGGTTCGTAAGATGAAGAATGTGGAGTGGCTGGAAGGCCCGCTGAAAGAAATCGCGTAGTCACCGTAGGATGGGTGAAGCCCATCGAGATTATCGTCCGCTGAGTGCCGATGGGTTTTACCCATCCTACGGAAGCGGAATATCTGGAGTAAAGCATGAAAATAAGAGCACAAATCGGCATGGTGCTGAACCTGGACAAGTGTATCGGCTGCCATACCTGTTCCGTCACCTGCAAAAACGTGTGGACCAGCCGCGATGGCGTGGAATACGCATGGTTCAACAACGTTGAAACCAAGCCGGGTATCGGTTATCCGAAAGAATGGGAAAACCAGGATAAATGGAATGGCGGCTGGCGTCGTAACGCTGCCGGCAAGATCGAGCCGCGTCAAGGCAGCCGTCTGAAAATTCTGGCCAACATTTTCGCCAATCCGAATTTGCCGCAGATCGACGAATATTACGAGCCGTTCACCTATGACTATGAGCGCTTGCAGAACGCGCCTCTGTCTGAAACGCCACCGACCGCACGTCCGATTTCGGTCATTACCGGCAAGGTCATGGACAAGATCGTCTGGGGTCCGAACTGGGAAGACGATCTGGGCGGTGAATTCGCCAAGCGCAGCAAGGACAAGCTGTTCGACAACATGCAAAAAGAGATGTACGGCACGTTCGAGAACACTTTCATGATGTATTTGCCGCGCCTGTGCGAACACTGCCTGAATCCGACCTGTGTCGCATCTTGCCCGTCCGGCTCGGTCTACAAGCGCGAAGACGATGGCATCGTGTTGATCGATCAGGATAAATGCCGCGGCTGGCGCATGTGCATTTCGGGTTGCCCATACAAGAAAATTTATTACAACTGGTCTTCCGGCAAGGCCGAGAAATGCACGTTCTGCTATCCGCGTATCGAAGCCGGCCAGCCGACCGTGTGTTCTGAAACCTGCGTTGGCCGTATCCGTTATCTCGGCGTCTTGCTGTACGACGCCGACAAAATCGAAGCGGCGGCATCGGTGGCGGATGTGCAGGATCTGTATGAAGCGCAACTCGATTTGTTCCTGGACCCGCATTCGCCTGAAGTGATCGAAGAAGCGCGCAAACAGGGTATTCCTGATGCGTGGCTGGAATCGGCTAAAAGATCGCCGGTCTACAAAATGGCGAAAGAGTGGAAAGTCGCGTTCCCGCTGCATCCGGAATATCGCACGCTGCCAATGGTTTGGTATATCCCGCCACTGTCGCCGATCCAGGCTGCAGCCGAATCCGGAAAAATGGGTTTGAACGGCATCCTTCCGGATACCAAGAGCTTGCGTATTCCCGTCAAATACCTTGCCAATCTGCTGACTGCCGGCAAGGAAGCGCCCGTCATCAGCGCGCTGGACCGGATGCTGGCGATGCGGGCTTACATGCGCAGCAAGACGGTGGACAAGGTTGAAAATCTGACAGTGTTGCAGCAAGTCGGACTGAGCAAGGCGGAAGTCGAAGACATGTACCACATCATGGCGATTGCCAACTATGAAGACCGGTTCGTGATCCCGAGCAGCCACAAGGAAATGGCAGAAGACAGCTTCAACGAAAAAGGTTCGTGCGGCTTCACCTTCGGCAACGGTTGTTCCGACGGGGTGAGCGAGCCATCCTTGTTCGGCAAGAAAAAGCAGGGATCGGCGATTTTCATGGCAATGCCGAAATCCCGTAAAAAACGCGAAGAAAACGTTTTTTAGGACTGCCTAGTGCCGGGCGCTTTCGCCCGGCACTGGCCCCGCTCTGATCATCCACGAAGGAAACGCTATGCAACACTTCCAGATTTTATCCGCGCTGTTGCTCTATCCCGAGCCCGCGTTGCTGGAGAATTTACCCACACTTGAAGTGGAACTGGCAAAAACACCGCTGATGCACGCGCCGTTACGCCCGTTGCTGGATATGCTGGCGACGGACGATTTGATCACGCTGCAGGAACGTTATGTCACCACGTTCGACCGCAACCCATCGCATTCGCTGCATTTGTTCGAGCATATCCATGGCGAATCTCGAGATCGCGGGCAAGCGATGGTGGATTTGATGGAAGAGTACAAAAAACACGGTCTGGATATGACCGGTGAGGATTTGCCGGATTTCGTGCCGCTGTTCCTGGAATTTTTGTCGCAAGTGGACGAGCAGGAAGCGGCGCGCTTATTGTCGGACGCGATTCATGTGCTGGCGCACATCGGCCGCAAGCTGGCCGCCAACGGCAGCCCGTATTCCGGCGTCTTTGACGTTTTGCAGCAATTGAGCCCGATTGCCGCCGAAGAATTGACCGAGCCACCGGTGCGCAATATGGATGAAGCGCTGGAAACCTTCGGCCCCGGCGCCGATGGCGTGGAACCCTTGCTGCAAACCCATGTCGGCGGCGCGCAACCGATCAACTTCTATCCAAAAGGGACCACTGGCAACCTCAAAGCTGCCCGCTGATCCAATGACAAAATAGTGATGCGTTTGTGCATCAAAAAAGGAGTACATCATGGAATATTTCCACCAATTCATCTACGGGATTTACCCCTACATCGCGCTGGCAATTTTTCTGCTTGGCAGCCTGGTTCGCTTTGATCGCGAACAATATAGCTGGAAGTCCGACTCCAGCCAGATGCTGCATACCGGTAACTTGCGTACCGGGAATATCCTGTTTCATGTCGGCATCATCGGTCTGTTCTTCGGTCATGCGGCCGGCTTGCTAACCCCGCTTTGGGTCTGGGACACGCTCGGCATCGCGCACGGCACCAAGCAATTGGTTGCGATGATCGCCGGCGGCGTGATGGGCGGCCTGTGCCTGATCGGCGTCCTGATCCTGCTGGTGCGTCGCTTCACCAATGACCGCATCATGGCCGTCACCACCATCAAGGACAAGGTTGTCATATTGTGGATACTGATCACCCTGTTGCTGGGACTGTCATCGATCTTCGTTTCCGCCGGTCACATGGATGGCCACATGATGGTGCTGCTGGTGACTTGGGCCCAGCATATCGTGACTTTCCGCGGCGACGCCGCTTCCTTCATTGTCGATGCGCCACTGGTGTTCAAGCTGCACCTGTTCATGGGCATGTCGCTGTTCTTGATTTTTCCATTCACGCGTCTGGTGCATGTCTGGAGCGGTTTCGGTGCGGTTACTTATCTCGGCCGCGCTTTCCAGCTGGTTCGCCCGCGTTAAATTATGTGTGTGTGCGCTGCTGCGATATTGCACGGCGCACGCCAATCCCTACTGAAAGGCAAATACCATGAGTATTTCAGTCAACGGCGTTGAAATTACTGACCACGCCATCGAGCAAGAATTGCCGCATCATCAACAGGCACAGCATCCAGTCAAGCAGGCGGTAAACGAATTGATCCTGCGCACCTTGCTGCTACAAGAAGCCGACCGCCTGGAGATTGCTGCAGAGGACGATGACGCCCGCGTCGAAGCGCTGTTCGCGCAAGAGGTGCGGGTGCCGGAAGCCGATGAAGTGACCTGCGCCACTTTTTACCGCAACCAGCCGGCATTGTTTAGCAACGGCGAAATGGTCGAAGCGCGCCATATCCTGTTTCAGGTTACGCCGTCTGTCACGCTGGAGCTGCTGCGCGACACCGGCGAGGCCATTCTGGCCGAGCTGCACGTCCATCCTGAACGTTTCGATGCATTGGCGAAGGAATATTCGAACTGTTCTTCCGGCGCAATGGGCGGCAATCTGGGCCAGCTCTCACGCGGTCAGACGGTACCTGAGTTTGAAGATTTCGTGTTTCGCCTGGCATCCGGCGAAATGGGTGAGCGCTTGCTGGAAACCCGTTTCGGCTTGCATATCGTGCAAGTGATGCGCCGCGTGGAGGGTGAATTATTGCCGTTTGAGGCGGTCAAGTCGCAAATCGCCGATCAGCTAACCCGACAGGCGTGGCAAAGTGCCGTGCATCAGTATCTGAAAATTTTGGTTGGCAAGGCTGACGTGCAAGGCGTCACGCTCGAAGGTGCGGATACGCCGCTGGTGCAATAATCCAATAACCTGCATGCGATTGCTACGCAGTCGTATGCGGGTTTTTTATATACACGCTATTGTATATTTATATTCCGCAATAATAATATGCGGCAATAACGGCATTATTTCTTATACTCCCTATTTTTTTAAATAATAATCGTGTCTGGCCAATGCTGCGATGCGCTGGTTTCGTGCACGTTCCCGCAGGTTTCTGCATGTTCTTTAACGCGTCAAGACGATTTTTTGGTAGAGTCCGCCGAAGAAGGTTTGCTTGCGCAGGCTGGATGGCTTGATGTTTTGCGGGAAATAGAACGCAAGATCGTGCTGCCAAAGATCGTCCGCAAACGGCTCCAGACGTCTTAATAGCGCCTGCAGCGGACGGCGCAGAAAATTCCATTTGCCTGGGCGATGGTAGTCGACTATGACGATTTTCCCACCGGGTTTCACTACTCTGAATGCCTCCGCCAAGGTGCCGCGTCGCACGCTTTCCGGTTGCTCGTGCAGCAGGAAAAAAATCAGCACCCGATCATAACTGCCATCGGCAAAGCCGAGCGCCGCCGAGTCGCGCTGGAATAGCGAAACGCCGGAATCGGGCGCCAGTTTGCGCTGCAAATTCTCAAGCTGGATCGGCAGCACGTCGATCACGTCCAGTGTCGCATTGCCGGTATGGCGCTTACACAGGCGCGGCGTCAGATCGCCATAGACACAGGCTACCTGCAGAGTACTGCCGTTGATCGGCCGGCCAATTTCATCCAGGGCTGCATTGCGCAGCTTTGCATAATTGCCAAACAGGATCAGGTTGACCAGCCATCCGCGTTCGAAAATTTTGACCGCGCGCGGATGGACATACGCCCACCAATAGATTTTTTGCAAATATGCCGGGATCGGTAACTTAATTGATGCCGTATTGAAATCAAGCTTTTTATGGGCAGCTTCGATAGAAGAAGGTGAAACAGGTTTCGAAGCAAGATCAGGCATTATTTTCCTTGTGTCCTTTTGGCGGCAGACGGGCTATGGCATGCCATTGTGACAGTCCATGCCAGTTTTTCTTGTTTTTTGGCAATGAAATGTTTTTTCTGCGGCTGCCAAAAAATTATGGAGAGCCTCCGCTGCGCTGTTCTAGTACGCTTACACCTAAATAACTAGCTTGGCTAAACCTTCTTGCTGACAGGCACGGCCGATCTGATGCAATAAAATTGTGTCATTGACAGCGATTGAGACCTGCGCGGCTGGGTTGACTGCATGTCTGGGCATGCAGCTGGTAAGCGCCTTAGCGTATCGCGCAAACAGGATGGGGCAACAATATGAATGATATCGAAAAGTTTGTGCGCGGTTATCACCGTTTCCAACAACAATACTTCAGCGATCAGCAAACGTTGTTCGATAGCTTGCGCGAATCGCAGAACCCAAGCACCTTGCTGATTGGTTGTTGCGATTCACGGGTGGACCCGATGCTGCTGACCGGCAGCGACCCGGGCGATCTGTTTATCGTGCGTAATATTGCCAATCTGGTGCCGCCTTGCGCCGAGGATGCGCCGCCCGGAGTCAGTTCCGCCATCGAGTTTGCCGTATGCAATCTGGAGGTCAAGCGCATCATCGTGCTGGGCCATGCGCGTTGCGGCGGCATCCGGGCTTTGCTGTCGCCGTCCGAAATCGCGCCGGAGACCAATTTCGTCGCGCGCTGGATGCGCATTGCCGAACCGGTGCGGGACCGGGTATTGCGCGATCTTGCGCACAAGTCTTCAGAGGCCCAGCACAAGGCGTGCGAGATGGCGAGCATTTTGCATTCGCTCGATAATCTGCTGACATATCCATGGTTGAAGCGCCGCGCAGAAGAAGGGAAGTTGATGCTGCACGGCTGGTATTTCGACATCGAAACCGGCGCGTTGCTGGCATATTCTCCACGCCAGCAGGAGTTCTTGCCGCTGGTCTGCCCGCTGGACCCGCCGTCAAATGGCGCGCACCGAAAAACCAATTTTTGAAAATCCTTGCAAAACTGCATGGACAGTTTGTTGACTGCAGTAACAACAAGACGGATTACAACAAGACGGGTACCGGAGCATCCTGCGCCTGAACTCACTTTAATGACAAGACACGACAAGACACACCATGACATCTCGGGTATTAGGCATTGTGGGTTGGTCCGGCAGCGGCAAAACGACGCTGCTGGAATACCTGTTGCCGCAATTGGCCGCACAAGGCTTGCGGGTGAACGTGATCAAGCACAGCCATCACGATCTGGAGCTGGAGCCGGCGCACAAGGATAGCGCACGCTTGCGCGCCGCCGGCGCAGCTGAAGTCTTGCTGGCTTCGCCCTACCGCTTCGCGCTGATCCATGAATTGCGCGGCGCTCCCGAGCCGACACTGGCCGAGCAGATGGAGCGCCTGTCTGCTGCCGATCTGACGCTGGTGGAGGGATTCAAGCGCGAGCCGATTCCGAAGCTGGAAATTCATCGCCCGGCACTAGGCAAGCCGGCGCTGTATCTGGATGATATCGACATCGTGGCGGTGGCATCGGATGCTGCGCCACCGTTGCTGTCGCGCCAGCTTGTGTGGCTTGAGCTGGCGCGGCGCGAGCAGATCTTGGCATGGGTGATGACTTATGCCAAAAATGGCGTAATCTGCACCCCATGACACTCGACGCCATCCTGCCTGCCTGGCAGCAACTCTCCACCAAAATCGTTAGTGTATTGCTGGGATTTCTGGTTCTGGCCTTGATGGCGATCGGCGCTACGCTATTTTTGTCGTGGCAGCTCGAAGGCAGTTCTGCTGCAATCAATGAAGCCGGCAGTCTGCGCATGCAGAGTTATCGCTTGTCCATGGCGTTGTCGCGCTGGGTGAATGAGCCGGAGCCCGTGGGCACCCGGAAGCTGGTGGATAAACAACTGCAGACGATCGAAGCCAAGTTTTCTCTGCTGCAAAAAGGCGATCCGCAGCGTCCGCTGTTTTTGCCGCCAGCCGCCGAGATTCATGCCGAGTTCAATATTGTTTCGGCGCAGTGGCATCAAAAGTTGCTGCCTCTGGTGAACATCATGCTGTCCCAGCAGAATCCTGACCGAGAAGCGAGTTGGCAGCGTTATTACCCGCAAGTCGATGATTACGTGGCGAATGTCGATGCGCTGGTAAAAATGATCGAAAAAGACAGTGAGAAACGCACCTTCTGGCTCCGTTCTTCGCAACTGGGGCTGGTGGCGTTGGCGCTGACTGGCACTGTGATCGTAATTTTCCTGATGTTCCTGTTAATCATCCAGCCGGTTACGCGTCTGTATGACGGCATGCGGCGCATGACGGACAAGGATTTCAGCGTGCGTTTGCCGGTAGAGAGCCACGATGAATTCGGCCGCTTGAGCGAGGGATTCAATCATATGGCGGACCGCCTCGAAAATCTGTACAGCAGCCTGGAAAGCCATGTGCAGCAAAAAACGGCAGCGCTGGCAGAGCAGAATCAAAAGTTGGCGCTGCTCTATGATATTGCCGCTTTCCTGCAGGTGCCGCAGCCGGTGGAAGCCATTTGCGAAGGCTTTCTGGACCGTCTCAGTCGCTATTTCCAGGCTGACGGCGGCTCGGTGCGGATACTGGACCCGATTCGGGGCAACCTGCACATGGTGGTGCATAAAGGGATTTCCGAACAAATGGTGGAGGCAGAGCACTGTCTCAAAGTCGGCGATTGCTTGTGCGGCGAGGCCGCCGTAAAGGGTGTATCGGTGGTACATAATCTGCAGCAGATGGATGCGGCGCATCAATTGTTGTGCCATCGGGAAGGTTTTGCCACAGTATCGGTGTTCCATATTTACGCTCGTGATCAGCATCTCGGGTTTTTTAACATGCATTTCCGTAAAGTGAAGAGCTTCAACCAGCATGAATCTGATTTGCTGGCTACGCTGGGCCAATTGCTCGGAGTGGCGATCGAAAACCTGCGACTAGCCATGCGCGAGCGCGAAATGGCAATCTCCGAGGAGCGCAATATGGTGGCGCAAGGATTGCATGACAGCATCGCCCAGGGACTGACTTTCCTGAATATTCAGGTGCAACTGCTGGAGGATTCGCTGCAGCAGGGTAATATCAAGGAAGTCACCGAAATCGTGCCCGCATTGCAGGCTGGGGTGAAAGAGAGTTACGAAGATGTGCGCGAATTATTGCTCAATTTCCGTAGCCGTTTAGCCGAAGGCGATCTGGTGCGGTCTCTGCAGACAACCGTGGATAAATTCCGCCGTCAGACTGGGATTGCCGCCGAATTCGTCGCCGATGTCGATGGTGCGCCATTCCCGCGCGAACAACAGCTGCAGATTTTATTCATCGTGCAGGAGGCGCTCTCCAATATTCGCAAGCATGCGGTAGCCAGCCATGTCGAAGTCAGTTTGTCGGACCAGAAGGATTTTGCCTTAACCATTCGCGATAACGGCATTGGTTTCGATGCGGAAACCCTGCGGCAAAAGGGCGAAAGCCATGTCGGCATCAACATCATGCGCGAACGCGCACAACGCATCCGTGCCGCGTTTGATATTGCCTCCGTGCCCGGTTCCGGCACCACCGTCGTACTGCATTTGCCGCATGAGCAGCGTCTGGCAGCATGATTACTCCCTACAAAGATTCCCATGAATAACCCGACCGCCGCTCCTATCACGCCTACCAATCCTATCAGCGTACTGTTGGTTGATGATCACAATTTGTTTCGCAGCGGCATCTGCTCCCTGTTGCAGCGCCATGCGGATTTTACCGTCGTCGGCGAAGCGGCCGACGGCGTGGAAGGTGTCAAGCGCGCCAGACAGTTGCAGCCTGATGTGATTTTGCTCGACCTGAATATGCCCGGCATTTCCGGCCTGGAAACGCTGCAACTACTATTGCAGGATCGTCCCGATACGGCGGTAATCATGCTGACAGTATCGGAAGACGCCGAAGATTTGGCGGCAGCCCTGCAGGCAGGCGCGCGCGGTTACCTGATCAAAAACATCGATACCGATTTTCTGGTGCGCGCTATCCGGCGCGCCGCAGCAGGCGAGCCGGTAATCGCCGAAGCGATGACGGCCAAACTGGTGGCGAAATGGCAAGGTGGCAATGCTGTGCAACCCAAAGTTCTGCCCTCCGAACTCGATATATTGACCCCGCGCGAAAAGGAAACTCTTGCCTGCCTGGCGCGAGGCGAGAGCAACAAGAACATCGCGCGCTCGCTGAATGTTGCCGAAAGCACGGTGAAAATACATGTGCAAAATATTTTAAAGAAGCTGAACTTATCCAGTCGTGTGCAGGCCGCGGTATTTGCCGTTGAACACGGCGTCGCTACCGGTGGCGCTGAAAAACAGGGATAGCAATTCTTGAAGAATTGCAGCGCAATGCCAGGCTGACAAAGCATTCTTCCAACCTGCGCGTTCAAAAAATATGTGGGGGTATAAGTAAAAACATGCAATTTTCCGCATATATCTAATGCGTATTTATAAATACATACCGCAGTTAGTAGTTTTTCGCTGAACAAAGCGAAGCCCAACATTCTGCGCGCAAATGTTGATATGACAACGCGTCAGATCAGACAGAAAAAGCCGCTCCAATCTTCGTTCATCCTTATCGTGACAGCATAAATGCGTAACATCAGTTGCTTTATTCAAAGCCACAATATAAGATTCATCTAATTTGTATCTTTAAATGCGGGGCAATATGGCGCTTATGACTATTGATGAACCCAACGTGTCGCGACCAGGGAAATCGTCGCCGACACACCATCCATTGTGGGCGCTGGGGTTTCGGCCTTTTTATCTGTTGGCTGCAGCCTTTGCCGCTGTCAGCATTCCGCTCTGGCTGGCAAAATATTTCGGCCAGATGTCCGGCTTGGCAAATATAACCGTCAACTGGCACATGCACGAAATGGTGTTCGGCTTTGCGATGGCGGTAATCATCGGCTTCCTGTTTACCGCCGGGCGCAACTGGACCGGTTTGTGGACGCCGCGCAGAGGACATTTGGCAGTGCTTGCCGGTGTCTGGCTGGCAGGGCGCATTGCCATGTTGAGCGCTCCTGCCTTGGTTGCGGCGTTGGTGGATATATTATTCTTGCCGCTTGCCGCCTGGCCCATATACCGCGTACTGCAACGCTCTGGCAACAAGCGCAATATGTTTTTAATCGGTTTGCTCAGCCTGCTCACGATCGTCAACATACTGTTTCATCTTGCGGCTCTGGGCTGGATTACCGTCTCAACCGTACTGGTGATACAGGCCGCCATCCTGATTGTTGTGATGATCGAATCAGTGATCGGGGGGCGCGTAATTCCTGGCTTTACGTCCAGTACAGTCCCCACAGCCAAGCCCATTGTTAATTCTAAACGTGACCGCCTGACCATTGCATTGACTGCGTTGGCTAGCCTGGCATGGATTTTCACCTTTCCTCCCCAATTAATAGCCGCATTGGCGTTTGCAGCGGCCTGTGCGCAACTGTTGCGGCTGGGCGGATGGAAACCGTATAAGACTTTGCACCACCCATTGCTATGGATTTTGCATCTGTCGTATGGGTGGATTCCCTGCGGCTTTATCCTTATCGCATTGGCGGCCCTGCAAGTGGTTCCGGCAAATTCCGCCTTCCATGTCTTGGCGATTGGCTCGATGGCAGGACTGATCATGGGCATGATGACTCGCACCACTCTTGGTCATACCGGAAGACCGCTCAAAGCCGGTCGCAAAGAAGTATTGATGTATGTATTGATACAAGTGGGTGTCGTCGCGCGGTTTTGCGCCGCCATCAATACCACCGGATTGCGAGACGGTGCGCTGGTTGTGGCCGCTGCAAGCTGGTCGGCAGCATTTGTATTCTTCCTGATTATCTATGGCCCTTATCTCTACAGAGCGCGCCTTGATGGCAAGGAAGGTTAAACGAATAAGCTTCGATTCTCCCCTCTCGGTGCAAGGTAGCAGGGGCGAATCATATTTAAAATAGCTGCGATCAATATCTGATCGTCAGCTAAGTTGGCGGGCAAACAATTCCAAATGATGATCGGTGCTGCCAAATTGCAGTTCTATCGCCATCAGGCGTTTAAAGTAATGGCTGACATCGAGTTCATCCGTCACCCCCATTCCGCCATGAAGTTGCACCGCTTGTTGCCCCACAAAACGACAGGCCTGGCCAACCACGACTTTTGCCGCTGACATGGCCCGCCTGCGCGATGCAGGATCTTGCTCCAGACAACTGACCGCAGCCAGATAACTCATCGAACGCGCTTGTTCAATGTGCAGCACCATCTCGGCCATCCTATGTTGCAACGCCTGGAATTTACCAATGGGGATACCGAATTGCTTGCGGGTTTTAGTGTATTCGATGGTTGCCGCCAGAATGCGGTCAAGGGCGCCGACTGCCTCCGCGCAAATCGCGGCCAGTCCGATATCGAGGATTTCGCCCAGCCGGACTTCGGTTTCAGCCGAGGCATCGAGCCGCGCAATCGCCGGCACATACACTTGATCCAGCCAGATTTCGCTGGCGCGCACGCCGTCCACTGTCGAGTACGGAACCTGGCGCAACCCGGACGCATTGTGCGGCACCGCGAAAACACATAATGGCCCATCTTGATTCGGAGCCGCCAGGCGCGCGCTGATCAAAAGCATATCTGCCGATGTGCCGTGCGGGATGACGCTCTTGTGGCCAGTCAATATGTAGCCATTGCCTACGGGCCATGCGCGGGTGGAAACAGCGCGCCAGTCATGGCGAGTACCCGGTTCATCGTGCGCCAGCACCGCGACCAGTTCACCGGCTGCCAAGCCCGGGAGCATGCTGGCCCGCTGGATACTGTTGCCCAATGCGATGATGGTTTTGGTCGCGATCACGGCGCTTGCCAGGTAGGGCTCCAACACCAGTCCTTCGCCCATCGCACTCATCACCAGCATGGTCTCGATCGGTCCCCCTTCAAGACCGCCTTCTTGCTCCGGCACGTTGAGCGCCAGCAAGCCAAGGTCGGCGCATGTTTTCCAGACCTCCGGGCTGTAACCCCGCGACGATTTTTCCTTGATCAGGCGACGGGCTTCGAAGCCGTACTCTTTGGCAATGAAGCGGCGGGTGGTTTCCTGCAGCATTTGCTGCTCTTCAGTGAACGTGAAATCCATGTCTCATACTCCTGCAGTCAAAGAGTTGTAATGCATCATTTGCACATCACAACCCTAGAATCATCTGTGCGATGATATTTTTTTGAATCTCGGTGGAACCGCCATAAATCGACAGCTTGCGCATGTTCAGGTAATTGGCTGCCAGCGGGGCGGCATAGAATGGCCCGACGGCATCGCCCCGGTATCCGGCTGCCATCGCTTCGCGCCGCAAGGGCAGGGCGTAGGGGCCGACTGCCTGTGTCAGCAGTTCGGTGATGGCCTGTTGGATTTCCGTGCCTTTGATCTTCAGGATCGATGCTTCCGGACCTGGCGCGCGACGCTCCGTTTCGGCCGATAACACGCGCAGATTGGTGATTTCCAGCGCGATTAAATCGATATCGATCTGGGCGAGGCGCGCGCCAAACAGCTGGTCATTGATGAGCGGTTTGCCGTTCTTCATTTCCAGCGAGGCGATACGCTTCAGGCGCGCCAACTCCCGCTTGGCGATACCGATTCCCGCGATATTGGTCCGTTCATGGCCGAGCAAAAACTTGGCATAGGTCCAGCCCTTATTTTCTTCGCCGACCCGGTTTTCAACCGGCACGCGGACATCTTCCAGCCAGACTTCATTGACCTCGTGGGCGCCATCCATCGTGATGATCGGGCGCACGGTAATGCCGGGCGACTGCATGTCGATTAACAAAAACGAGATGCCGCGTTGCGCTTTGGCTTCCGGATCGGTGCGCACCAGGCAGAAAATCCAGTCGGCGTACTGACCCTGCGTAGTCCAGGTTTTTTGTCCATTGACGATGTAGTGGTCGCCGTCGCCGGTATTGGTTAGCTTGGCGCTGGTTTTGACCGATGCCAGGTCGGAACCGGCACCAGGCTCGGAATATCCCTGGCACCACCATTCTTCACCGGACAGGATGCGCGGCAGATAACGTTGTTGCTGTGCCGTCGAACCAAAGGCCATGATGACCGGCGCCACCATCTTGACGCCGAACGGAATAAGGCGCGGTGCGCCGGCGGCGGCGCATTCTTCTTCAAAGATATACTGCTGCACCGCATTCCAGCCCGTGCCGCCGAACTCCGGACGCCATCCTGTACCGCCCCAGCCTTGCGCATGGAGCGCGCGCTGCCAGCGCAGATAATCATCCTTTTCCAGGATCAGGCCATTTAATATCTTGTGCTGGATATCCGCAGGCAGGGATTGCTCGATGAATGCCAGTACTTCCTGACGGAATGCATTTTCTTCAGTGGTGAAATTCAGATTCATAAATCTCTCTTTGTGATTCACGCAAGATCACGGGGTTGGTGTGCGCGTTGCGGAAAGATTGGGACTTCTTGCCCATGAGCGTTTCTTTATTCGCTTATTCAATCAAACACGTTCAATGACGACAGCCAGACCCTGGCCGACGCCGATACACAGGCTGATAACCGCATAGCGTGCCTGACGCCGCGCCAGTTCGCGCGAGGCCGTCAATGCCAAGCGGGCACCGGACGCACCCAGCGGATGGCCGAGCGCAATCGCGCCGCCGTTCGGATTGACACGGCTGTCGGTGGCGGAAATTTCCAGCAGTTTCAGGCAGCTGAGTACCTGGCTGGCGAAGGCTTCATTGATCTCGATTACGTCCATGTCTGCCAGCGTCAGGTTGGCGCGTGTCAGCGCCTTGCGGATGGCATTGACCGGGCCGACACCCATGATGCGCGGCTCTATGCCGGCCACGGCAGCAGACAGGATGCGCACCATCGGTGCCTTGCCGAGTTTTTCACCGGCTGCCAGGCTGCCGATCAGTAGTGCAACTGCGCCGTCGTTGATGCCGGATGCATTGCCTACGGTAACTACGCCGCCGTCAAATAGCGGCTTTAAGCGGGCCAGGCTATCTGCGCTTGTTTCCGGGCGCGGGTGCTCGTCGGTATCGACCAAAACTGGCGGTGTCTTGCGGCCGGTAGGCACGCTGATCGGCAGGATTTCATCGGTGAAGAAACCGGCCTTGCGTGCGGTATCGTATTTTTGCTGGGAGGCGAGCGCAAAAGCATCGGCTGCATTGCGGTCGATGCCAAAATCGCGCGCAACGTTGTCGCCGGTTTCCGGCATGGTGTGCGCACCATACATTGCGGTGACTTTCGGATTGGGGAAACGGCTGCCGATAGTGGTATCGAATACTTTGAAATCGCGGCTGTACGCTGATTCAGCTTTGGCAACGACGAAGGGGGCGCGGCTCATGCTCTCGACGCCGCCAGCCAGATACAGATCGCCTTCACCGGCAGTAATGGCGCGCGCCGCATCCATCACGGCAGCCAGGCCGCTGGCGCACAGACGGTTGACGGTTTGACCCGGCACCGTGACCGGCAGGCCGGCTACCAGCAAGGCATTGCGCGCCACGTTACGGGAATCTTCACCGGCCTGATTGGTGCAGCCGAGGATCACGTCCTCGATGGCATCGGCCGGCCATGGGTTGCGCGCCACTAGCGCACGCATTACTTCTGCGACCAGATCGTCCGGACGTATCGGGGCGAGAACGCCGCCATGACGACCGAATGGGGTACGCAAACCATCATAAATATAAGCGTTGAGCATGAGATTAAACCTCCTTGTGATGTAACGAAAGGCCAAGTGCTGCGCGACGTTTGAGCCACGGGCTTGGTCGGTAACGGGGATCTCCAGTCTGCTCCAGCAGGTTGGTCAGAATGGTCATGACAATGTCGGCGCCAAGCTGATTGCCCCAGGCCAGCGGGCCATGCGGATAGCCCAATCCAAGCGTGACGGCGCGGTCGATGTCGGCCGGTTCCGCGATACCTTGCTGGGCAATGTCGCAGGCGATGTTGACGATGAGAGCCACCACGCGCTGCGCTACCAATCCGGTACTGTCGCGAATCACGCTGACAGCAGCGCCATCGGTGGCAAACAGACCACGCGCCATTTGACAGTAGGCTGGGTCAGTCGCAGGAGTTGTCATCACGACGCGGCGGCGGGTCAGGTCGAACAGAGTTTCGACACCAACGGTGCGGCGCGCATCAAGTTCTTCGTGCACGCAGCAGGCGGTGGCGTCATCGCCCAAGGTGGTGACGATGCAGAGCGCATTGTTGCTGGGACGTTCGCTTTCTTCCAGCGGTACGCCGCTTTGCCGGATCAGCCCCAGGATGCGTTCTGCCAGTGCGGGACGCGCACGGCTTAACCATACGCTGGGTGGCAATGTGGTTGACGGCGCGTCATCCGGGATCGCAGCTTTCTTGCCTTCTGCATCGTAGCGATAGAAGCCGCGGCCGACTTTTTTGCCCAGCACGCCGGCGCTCAACATTTGGCGCGTGAGTCCTTGCGGGCGGAAGCGGGGTTCCTCGTAATATTGATGATAGATCGATTCCATCACCGGATGCGATACATCCAGGCCGGTAAGGTCCAGTAGTTCGCACGGGCCGAGTCGAAAGCCGGCGCAGTCGCGCAGGATTTTGTCGAGCGTGGAAAACGTCGTCACGCCTTCTTCCAGCAAGCGCAAGCCTTCGGTCCCATATCCGCGACCTGCGTGGTTGACGATAAAGCCGGGCGTGTCTTTGGCCCGGACGGCGGTATGTCCCCAATGTGCGCCTAATGCGATCATGTAATCGGTGGTTTCCGGCGCGGTCAGCAATCCACCGACCACTTCCACGATCTTCATCAGCGGTACGGGATTGAAAAAATGGAAACCGGCTACGCGCTCCGGGCATTTCAGCCCCGCGGCGATGGCGGTGACCGAGAGGGAAGACGTGTTGGTGGCAAGGATTGCATCTGCTCCAACGATCCCTTCGAGGACACTGAAAAGCGCCTTTTTAGCCGCCAAATCTTCGATGATCGCTTCAATCACGACGTGGCAGCCATCAAGCTCTTCCAGGGTGTTGCAGGCATGAATCCGTTCGCCCGCGGCAACAGCATCAGCCTTGGCCAGCCTGCCTTTTTCTACCAGTTTGCCGAATGTGGCGAGCAACTGTTCGCGTGCCACCGCCGAACCGCCTTCGCGACTATCGGTGAGCCGTACCTGCGCCCCGGCCAGGACTGCGATCTGGGCGATACCGAGTCCCATTGTGCCAGCCCCAACGATGCCTACCACTAGGTTGGGCGAGCTTGAATCCGGGCGAATTTCGTTATGCATTCGGCTTCTCCTGCTGAAATATTTTGATTTGATTTGAAATTACAGAAGTTCTGCAATGCAGAATAAATACATTTAAAACGGAACTGTATTTCTTGTAGTTTTATCTGTCAAGTGTGTTTTTTAAAAATTAATGCCAATTTTTCGCACAATTCTTGCCATGTTTTGTATTTTTACGTGCTTCTTAACCTATTAATATTCTGCATTGCAGAATTTAATTCTGAAAAATATTGATTTTTTATTTTTCTTATGACAGTATCGTTTGCCAGTTGCCTATGCATTGGATCGGTTCAGTCTCTTTCATACAGTCTGACTGGTGTGTGGTTTGCCTACGTTTCGAAGGAGAAAGCATGGATCAAAACGATGATTTGCCGGGCCTGCCGCGCCGCATCCATGAAGCTTTTTTGCCTTGGGTTGAGAAGAATTCGTCGCATGTCGCACTGACGGATGCGACCACCTCTCTTACCTACGGCGAAATGCCTGCCGTGGTGGATGCGGTGGCAGCACGTTTCAGGGATGCCGGCGTACGGGGTGGTGATCGGGTATTGCTGGTCGCAGAAAATTCGGTGGCGCTGGCGGTGTGTATTCTCGCCGTTAGCCGGCTTGACGCATGGTCGGCCACCGTCAATGCGCGTTTGTCGACACGGGAAATCGATAATTTCCTGTCGCACTCCGGTGCACGTGTCGCGATATATTTCAATCAGGTTTCGGCAGAAGCCGGCGCACATGGCCTGGCGCATGGCGCGCAGCCCGTGCAATGGCCGGGCATCGGTGAGGTCTTGCTCGGTCCGGTGAATCAGGACACAACGCCGGAGCCGGTCGAAGACGATGCAACACAGCAGGTTGCGGCCATGGTCTACACATCCGGTACCACAGGCTTACCCAAAGCCGTGATGCTAACCCACCGGAATTTGCTGTTTATCGGCGCCAACAGCAGAAATCTGCGGCGTTTGATGCCGACCGATACGGTATATGGCGTGCTGCCGCTGTCGCATGTATATGGTTTGTCCGCATTGCTGGTGGCTTCCTTGATGGGCGGCGCCACCTTGCGACTGGTACCGCGTTATCTAGCCGGCGATCTGGCGCGTGCATTGGCGCAAGAAGGCGTGACGGTACTGCACGGGGTTCCCGCCATGTTTGCAAAGCTGACCGAGTGGGGCAGCAGGACTGGCGCGGGTTTGCGAGCGCCGCATCTGCGGGTTGTCCAATCTGGCGGCGCGCCGCTGACGTTACCGGTAAAAGAAAAATTCGAAAAGACCTTTGGGTTAGTGCTGCAAAACGGCTATGGGATGACCGAGGCGGCCCCTTCCATCTGCCAGACCCGCATCGATGCGCCGCGCCGGGATTGCTCGGTGGGCCCCGCGATTCCCGGCATCGAGGTGTTGCTGCATGGCGCGGCGGACGATCCGGCTGGCATCGGCGAACTGTGGGTGCGCGGACCGAACGTGATGAAGGGTTATTACCGCGCGCCTGAACTGACGGCGGAAACCATCACCGAAGAAGGCTGGTTGCGTACCGGCGATCTGGCACGTATCGAACCTGATGGTGCGATTTTCATCGTTGGCCGCAGCAAGGAACTGATCATCCGTTCGGGCTTCAATGTGTATCCGATCGAGGTCGAGCAAGTCCTGAATGCCTATCCAGGCGTCGTGCATTCCGCCGTCGTGGGGCGCGATGTGATCGGGAATGAAGAGGTGGTAGCGTTCATCGAAACAGCCCAGGGCACTGACATCGATCTCGATGCGCTCAATGCCTATTTAAGGGACAACCTTTCATCTTACAAAATGCCATCAGAGATTGTCGTTCTCGATTATTTGCCCGCTACTGCCACTGGAAAAGTTCTGAAAAAAGAATTACAGCAACTTGCTGCGGCACGAACAAGCACTGCACATTGACCATTCTTGAGTCATTTTATTTATCATAAAAGGAAGAGACATGAAATTCCAACTGCGCAATATCATCGGACTCAGCGCCGCTCTGCTGGCAATCTCGGCCAGCGCTGAAGAGTTCAAGGTGGGCGCCCACATGCCGTTGACAGGTGGTCTGGCACGTTCGGGCGCCGGTTTCCAGGAAGGCATCCAAACCGCCATTGATATTTTCAACCGTACCAACGGCAAGCACAAGATCAAGCTGGTGATGATCGACGATGAATCGGCGCCTGCAAAAGCGGTGGCCGCGGTCGAAAAACTCGCATCGGAAAACGTCACGTCCATCATCGGCGGCTATGGTTCCAACATCATCGGACCGGCATCGGATGCCGCCAATCGCCGCAAACTGACTTACATCACAGCCGGCGGCGTCAGCGACGAACTGACTCAACGCGGCTACAAAACTTTTTTCCGTATCAACAACACGCGCGGCTATGAGTTGGCGATTGAGAAGTTATTGGAAGAAATGAAGGCGAAATCGGTAGCGATCGTCTATTCAACCAAGGAAGCGACCACCCAATTGGCCAAGGGCCTGGAAAAATCTTTCGCCACAAAGAAAATCAAAGTGACGATGCATGCATTCGATCCTGCGATTACCGATTTCAAACCGGTGATTAACAAGATCAAGTTGCTCGATAAGCCGGAAGTCATCTTCATGAGCGGCTATGAAAACGATTACGTTGGCATCCTCCGTGCCGCCAAAGTGTTGAAGCCGGAAATAAAATCGATCGTTGGCGTCTGGTCGCTGGCTACTCCCAAGATGGCATCCGACTTTCCGGACCTGATGCCGAACGTGATCGGCACCGCGTTGCTGCCGTACCCGGTTGAATACAAAACGCCTGAAGGCAAGCAGTTTGCCGACACCTACAAAAAACTATTCAACAAGGATGTCGATTACCTGGCGCAGTTCGGCTATGTCGAGGCCAGCCTGTTGTTTGAAGCGATTGCACGCGCAGCCGACAACGGTAGCCTGAAGAAAGAACACGGCTTGTCCGATGAGCTGCGCAAGTCCAACCGCGACACGCTGATCGGCAAGGTCGTGTTCGACGCCAATGGCGACAATCCGAATTTCAAGCACCGGATGGGTCAGCATCAGAACGGCAAGGTCGCCATCGTGTCGCCAGCTGCGGAAGCGACAGCACCGCTCAAATATCCGGGCTCGCCTTGGTAGGTGGGTAAGTGGGGTTTGGCAAGATTTTCATTCCGAACGTTGCTCTTGAGTGGTCCATTCCCAGCTAAAGGGGAATGGGATAACCATGACGTGGATTGCACTGGCTTTGCTAATTCCATTTATAAATCAAACGTGCACTTTGTCGCCTTTCGCGCAGAACTTAATCTGATCACCTAAAGCAATCATGTCAGAACTCATTCTACAATCCCTTTATTCCGGCACCCTGGTCGGCGGCATCTATGCATTGATCGCGCTTGGGCTTTCGCTTTCGTTTGGCACGATGCGCATCATCAATCTGGCGCATGGCGAGCTGGTGCTGCTGGCCGCATATGTCGCCTACACAGTGGAACGCCGGTTCGGGGTCAACCCGATACTGGCATTGCCGCTTGCGTTAGCGGTTGTATGCAGCTGCTCGGCAATCGTTTATTTTCTGGTTGCCAGGATCAAGCGCAACCGGGAACTCAATTCGCTGATGCTGACGTTTGCGCTCGGTGTGATCCTGACCAATGCAGTGCTGCTGATATGGAAAAGCGATATCCGCTCGACCGCTTCCACCTCGATGCAGAAAGCGATTCAGATCGGCAACCTGTACAGCATGTTCAGCGAGCTGATGTTTTTCGTGTTGAGTCTGCTGGTGGCGCTTGTACTCGGCTGGTGGCTGTCGCGCAGTTGGTATGGCCGCGCAGTGCGTGCAGTATCGTCGAATCGCGATGCGGCAAAACTGATGGGCATCAACCCGGCGAAAGTCGAACTGGTGTCATTCCTGGTTGCCGGCGTGCTGGCAACCATTGCCGGTATTGCGATATTTTCGACCGGCGTTATTTCACCGCCGCTCGGCCATTCGCTCACCGTAAAAGCTTTCATCATCACGGTGCTGGCCGGCGTCGGATCGGTGCCGGGTGTCGTTCTGGCAGCTTTCCTGCTCGGTATTACCGAATCATTGACCGTCACGTTATTTAGTTCCGCATTGCAGGAACTGGCTGGCATGGTGCTGTTTTTGATTGTCTTATTCATTATGCCGAACGGTCTGTTCGGCGCCAAAGCGCGTCGGGGATAATCCATGAAAAAATTCTTGTGGGTGGCGGTCGCCATTCTCTATTTGCTAGTTCCTGCGCTATTGAAAGGCAATAGCTATATTCTCAGCCTGACCGTATCGTCGCTGATCGTGGCCGGTATCGCGGTTGCATGGGCGTTGCTCGGTAACTTGGGCGGCATGGTCAGCTTCGGTCATGCGGCGTTTTTCGGTATCGGCGCTTATGCATCGGCGCTTCTGACCATGAAAGCGGGCTGGCCGGTGTTGCTCGCGATTCCGGCGGCCGGGGTCTGTGCATCGGTCGCATCGCTGGCAATGCTGCCGGCACTCAGATTATCCGGGCCGTATTTTGCGCTGGTGATTTTGGCTTATGCGCATATCTTCCGGATTTTGGCGACCCAGTTTACCTCGGTGACAGGCGGATCGGGCGGGATATCATCGATTCCCGGTTTGCCAAATGTGCCGGGGCTCGATGTCCTGGCCGGCCTCGGCCCGTATTTTCTGGCGCTGACGCTGGTGCTCGCTTTTTGCGTGATTTATGCCACTGTGCGCCGCAGCGATTATGGCGTTGCGTTGCGCGCAATGCACGATAGCGAAGATGCGACGCGGGTGGTCGGCGTCAATAGCGTGATGCTCAAAGCCTGGATGCTGCTGTTGTCGGCATGCATGACCGGCATGATCGGCGCCTTCAATGCGCACATCATCAATTTTCTGGAGCCTGATTATGCGTTCAACAGTTCATGGAGCGTGCTGCCGATCGTCGCCGCGATCTTCGGCGGTTACCGCACGGTCACCGGACCGATGATCGGCGCCGTCGTGATTTATATGGTCGATCAACTGGTATTCAAGGCGATGTTGTCGTCCGGCCACCAGATCATCCTGGGCGTGGTGCTAGCCGCGATGATTCTGTTTGCGCCCGACGGCTTGCTTTCCTTATTTAAAAAACGACAAACGGGAGGAAAACGTGCTGAGGCTTGATAACGTGACGATTCAATTTGGCGGCCTGACAGCATTGAAGGATGTGCACTTTACAATGGGTGGCGATCAACTGGTTGGGCTGGTAGGGCCGAACGGCGCCGGCAAAACCACGCTGTTCAATGCGATTTCCGGACTGGTCAAGCCGACGCAGGGGCAGATCGGCTTCGATGGGATCGACATCAGCCGCAAGCCGCTGTATACCCGCGCCCGGATGGGCATCGGGCGCACCTTCCAGATTCCGCAGCCGATGCATGAATTGACGGTGCGCGAAAATCTGGTGGTGGCGCAGCGCTTCGGCAACGGCAAGGTCGATCACGCCCGCATCGACGAACTGCTGGCATTCATGGATCTGTCGGCGCAAGCCGAGCGCGATGCGGCAACCGGTCTCGCGCTGCAGGAATTGAAGCGGCTGGAAGTAGCAAAGGCATTGGCGACCGAACCGAAACTGCTGCTGCTTGATGAAGTGTTGGCGGGGCTGGAAACCAATGCCAAACGCTATTTCACCGCCAAGCTGGAAGAATTGCATCGCACATTCAAAATCGGCATCCTGATTATCGAACACGATATCGAAACGATATCCACCTTGTGCCAGCGGATCGTAGTGCTCAATTTCGGTCAGGTCATCGCCGACGGCACGCCGGATATCGTGTTCCGCGATCCTGAGGTGATCAAGAGTTATACCGGAGCAGCGCATGCTTGAGATTAAAAATCTGCGTGCCGGCTATGGCGCGATCAACGTATTGTGGGATGTGAATCTGGATTTCAAGGAAAACCACCTGACGGCAATCGTCGGCCCCAACGGCGCCGGCAAATCGACGCTGCTGAAAACCATCATGGGCCTGATCGCGCCCAGCCAAGGTGAGATCGTGCTGCGCAATGAAGCATTATCCGGCCGCCGCACCTGGGACATGGCCGAACTGGGCATCTCCCTGATTCCCGAAGGCCGCCTCATATTCCGCGACATGAGCGTCGAGGAAAACCTGACGCTTGGTTCCTTTCCCAAAAAACAGCGTGCATCGCTGGCGCACAATCTCGAACGCGCTTATGCAATGTTTCCCAAGCTGAAGGAACGGCGCAAACAAATGGCCGGTTCGCTGTCAGGCGGCGAAGCGCAAATGGTCGCCATGGCGCGCGGGTTGATGGCGGAACCGCGCATCCTGTTGATCGATGAACCGTCGCTCGGTCTGGCACCTGTGATCGTCCAGGAAATTTTCGGTATTTTGCGCAAGCTCAAACAGGATGGCGTCACGATCGTGCTGGTCGAGCAAAATACGCACTTGGCGCTCGACGTGGCGGATCATGTCTACATGATGCGCAGCGGCCGGGTTATTCTGGACCAGCCGGCTGATCAGGTTGACATCGGAAAATTGCACGAGCTGTACTTTGCACTCGAAGCCTGATGCGGCGTAACATCTCATTTTTTGGCACCCACACCTAAAATATCATGCAGGAAGAGAACCAAGAAAATCGCAACCTTGTTGCTACCAAATCGAATGCCAAGGAAGACCGGCATTTCGTCACCGCGCTTGCCAGAGGTTTGGACGTGCTGGCATGTTTTCGCTCGAGCGACAAGCTGCTGGGAAATCAGGAACTAGCCGAACGTAGCAAGCTGCCAAAATCCACCGTCTCGCGATTTACCTATACCTTGACCAAGCTAGGTTATCTGCACTACGTCGAGAGCGTCGGCAAATATCGGCTGGGATCGGCGACGCTGGCGCTTGGCAGTGCCATGCTATCAAAACTGGATGTGCGTCAACTGGCGCGTCCCTACATGCAGGAAATTGCTGATTTTTCGCAAGGCATGGTTTCCCTTGGCATGCGGGACCGTCTCAGCATGATTTACATCGAGAATAGCCGCAGCCAAACTGCGCTGACACTCAGCCTAGATGTAGGATCTCGCATCCCGGTTGCGACGACGGCGATGGGACGCGCTTACCTTGCAGTAGTCTCTGACAGCGAGCGTAACGACATCCTTGAACGCGTGCGTGAACTCGATGAATTAGCCTGGCCCAAGATACGGGACGGCGTAATGCGTGCCATTGAAGAGTACCGGACCATAGGTTGCTGCACCTCATTCGGTGACTGGCAAAAAGATGTTAATGCGATTGCGGTTGCGTTTAAACCGAACGATGGGATGGCGCCGCTATCGATTAATTGCGGCGGCCCCGCATTTAATTTGTCACCGGAATTTTTATTGAAAGAGGTACAGCCACGTTTGATCGATTTGGTTGATCGATTACAGCATTCTTTGTTAGACGGTTCCAGTTAAGGGCGTTTTATGGAGCTTAGCTTGTCTGCATAGCGTGTCGTTTAACGGCGTTGTCTTCGGCTTGATATCGGGCGTGGATTTTTCCTGTTTTCGATTACCCAACCCACCCAGATTTACTCCAAAAAATAGTTTGGTGGTAATGGTTATTGGCGGTCAACGATGGACAACAAAAAACCCAGTTACCTGTGAAGGTACTGGGTTTCTGGTCTAACTTGACGGTACTTACTATTCTGTTGGTGCCGGGAGCCGGAATCGAACCGGCACGGTGTCTCCACCGCGGGATTTTGAGTCCCGTGCGTCTACCTATTCCGCCATCCCGGCAACGCATCCGCAATTATCACCGATGAACGCCGTATATGCAACAATTTCATGCGACTGGCGTGGGTATACGTGAATCCGAAAGCGTATCATCGCGGCCTTGATCTACAGAATTCGCCTTGGTACATTCAAGCACGATGAAATTCATAAAAATGCGCGAGGCCTATGGGCAGCAGGAAAAACTTGTGTGTTGCAACTTGATGGATTACAGATGATTATTCTGTCGCCCCGCTTTCATTCATAGGATACTGCCGCGTCCATGCTCAATCTTATCTGGATCAGTTTTTTTATCGTGGCTTTCCTTACCGCTTGCGTGCAAGCGGTATTTTTTGGCCAGCTTGATATCTTTTCTGCGATTGTCAGGGCGATGTTCGATAGCTCCAAAACAGCGTTTGAAATTTCGCTTGGGCTCACCGGCGTGATGACGCTCTGGCTCGGGATTATGAAAATCGGCGAGAACGCCGGATTCATGGCTGCACTGGCGCGCGCGCTGAATCCTTTGTTCTCCCGGATATTTCCGGCTATTCCGGCCAATCATCCGGCGCTCGGCGCGATGACGATGAATATTGCGGCCAATATGCTGGGTCTGGACAATGCCGCCACCCCGATGGGATTAAAAGCGATGCAGGAGCTGCAGACGCTGAATCCGGACAAGGATACCGCCAGCAATGCGCAGATCCTGTTTTTGGTGATCAATACCGCATCGGTGACGCTGTTTCCGGTCACTGTCTTTGCCTATCGGGCCCAGCTCGGCGCTGCCGACCCGACCGATGTCTTCATTCCGATTTTGATCGCGACCTATATCTCGACCCTGTTCGGTTTTATTGCGGTGGCGCTGGTGCAAAAAATTAACTTATTCGATCGCGTGATTCTGACTTACATGGTCGTGTTAAGTCTGCTGGTGGGCGGCCTGACGCTGTGGTTTGCGCATTTATCCGCGGCACAGATGCAGGCGCAATCTTCGTTGATTAGCAATTTTCTGCTGTTGTTGCTGGTGGTGGTGTTTATCGGTGGCGCAGCGCTGAAGCGAGTCAATGTGTATGACGCTTTCATCGACGGCGCCAAGGAAGGTTTTGCTACCGCGGTGCGGATTATTCCGTATCTGGTCGCGATGCTGGTCGGGATCGCTGTGCTCAGGGCCAGCGGCGCACTTGACTTGTTGATGAATGCGATACGGTATGCAGTCGCCGGCATCGGCTGGGATACCCGTTTTGTCGATGGGGTGCCGACCGCATTGATGAAAACCCTGTCGGGTAGCGGCGCGCGCGGAATGATGATCGACACCATGAAAACGCAGGGTGCGGATTCGTTCGCCGGCCATCTGGTGTCGGTGATACAAGGCAGCACCGAAACCACGTTTTATGTACTGGCGGTGTACTTCGGCTCGGTCGGCATCAAGCATACACGCCACGCGGTCCAGTGCGGACTGTTTGCCGACCTGGTTGGTTTTATCGCGGCGGTGGCGGTGACTTACCTGTTTTTTGGCTAGGCTTCGTTACTATTGAGTCTCCTATAAGGGACTTCCAAACCGAGGTGGTTCTTGTCGGAGCGCACCTGGACGCGACCAACGGCTGCAGTCTGGCGACTGCTTCGCGCCCGGGTGCGCTCCTACAAAATCGCATTATTTTGTTCTTGATCCGATTCTCATACATTCAGGCTCGGATATGCAGATTTGATGCGATAACGGCGGCCGGCCAGCCAGCAGATTAGTCCGGCAAGGGCAAAACCGAGTTGGCCGAGCGCCAGCCAGAGCACCGACGTACTGAGCAGTGGTGCGATGATGCCGGCAACCAAAGCTGCCAGCATGGTTTGGAAGAAGGATTGGCAGGAAGCGACGATGCCGCGAATATCCGGAAACAGATCCATTACCATCAGCATCACTCCGGGAGCCGCGACCGACATGCCAAAGGTATATAGCATCAGAGGCACCACCGACCACGGCAATGCCGGCGGCAGGAATAGATGGTATGCGACGTTGAACAAGCCGGCACCGATTAAAAAGGCGTATCCGACCATAACCTGCTGCGGGATGGTGATGCGGCCGGCCAACTGGTTGGCGCTAAATGCGCCCAGAAAAATCCCTGCCACGGTGGGAATGAATTGCCAGCCGAATTGATGTGTGCCTAATCCGAGGTGTTGGGTAATGAATACCGGTGCGGCCGCGACATACAAAAACAAGCCGGCAAAATTGAAAGCAAGCGTGCCCGCCTTGAAATGAAATGGCAGCGAGCGAAAAACTTTTTGGTAGCTCACCGATAAAAATTTCAGATTAAACGGTTGCCTATTTTCAGGCGGCAGCGATTCCGGCAAATTGCGGTAGCAATACCACAGCAGCAGCGCACTGTAGGCGAACATGAATAGAAAAATCGCGCGCCAGTCCAGCAACAAGACAATCCAGCCGCCAATCAGCGGAGCAATTGCCGGCGCGATCGAAAAAATCATCGTCACCAGCGACAACAGCCGCTGCGCCGGAGCGCCGGTATACAGGTCGCGGATGATGGCGCGGCCGATCACCACGCCGGCACCGGATGACATGCCCTGCAGGATGCGAAACGCCCACAAATATTCAACGCTGTGGGAAGCAGCGCAACCGAGCGAGGCCAGCGCGAACACCACCAGCGCGCCGAGGATGATGTTGCGCCTGCCAAAAGCGTCGGACAACGCGCCATGCCACAGAATCATGACGGCGAAGGAGAACATGTAGGCAGTGAGCGTTTGCTGCACTTCCATCGGACTGGCTTGCAGCGCGGCCTGCATGCTGGGGAAGGCCGGCAAGTAGGTGTCGACCGAAAATGGGCCGAGCATGGACAGCGCAGCCAGCATCAATGCCAGGCCGCCGGAGCCCAGCAGCGCAACCCGGTTTATGGCTGGAGGAGGGCTGGTTTCAGATGACATGGTGGGGATTCTTTCTGATAGGGGCGGTTCAGGCTGCTGCAGAACCGTTCGCCCTATTTTAAATATATAAAGGAATACATGGGAGTATATGTAAATATTGCCATGTTCCCGCACTATTTTTATAGCACTTCAAAAATACATTATTCAGTATATTTTAAACATCAAAATATCCGGAAAAAAGCGCTGCCTCAATGTTCTTTGGGCTTGGCTTCTTCGCGCCGGTTAAAGCCGGCCACCATGTCGAAGCGGAACAGCCGGCATTCCAGCGCGCCGTTGAAGAACGGCGTCTTGCGCGCTTCTTTCAAGCGCAGCATTTTGGGTACGGTCAGGTCGGCCGAGAACAGGAATACTTTCCAGCCGGCGAAACGCTGCTTCAGCGTAGTGCTGAATGCGCTGTAAAAAGCGCCGGTCATTTCGTCGGCTTCGATGGTGCTGTCGCCGCGCACGCCGATCCGTTCGCCGTATGGCGGGTTGGTCAGCAGGATGCCGGGAATCTCTGTTGGCGGCTTGATTTCCTGCGCTTCAATTTGCTTGAGCGGCACTTCGAACAGGATGCCGGCGTTGCGCAGATTTTCGCGCGTCATCGCAATCGCGTCGCCGGAAATGTCGCTGCCGAAAATGCTCGGTTCGGTCGGTAGCGGCAGCGGCTTGACGTTGCCCTTGATGGCGAGCCAGGCGGCGCTATCGAAGCCGTGGAATTTTTCGAAGGCGAACGAGCGCCGGGCGCCGGGCGGGATGCCGGCGATCATTTGCGCTGCTTCGGCCAGGATGGTGCCGGAGCCGCACATCGGGTCGAACAGCGGGATGCCGGGCTTCCAGCCGGCCACCCGCAACAATCCTGCTGCCAGGTTTTCGCGCAGCGGCGCGTCGCCGGTATCGAGCCGCCAGCCGCGCTTGAACAAGGCTTCGCCGGAGGTGTCGAGATACAGCGTGAAATGGCGCGCATCGAGAAAGCCGACGATGCGGATGTCCGGGTTGTGGGTATCGACCGATGGCCGTTTGTCGAACTGGTCGCGGAAACGGTCGCAAATCGCATCCTTGATCTTGAGCGTCGTAAATTCAAGGCTGCGCAGCGGCGACTTGATCGCCGTGACATCGACCCGGATCGTATGGTCGACGCTGAACCAGTCTTCCCATTCCTGCGCCAGCGTCAGGTCGTAGATATGGTTTTCATTCAGGTAACTGATGTGCGCCATGCGCATCAGCACGCGCGAAGCGATGCGCGAATGCAGGTTGACCTGGTAGGCATCGGTCAGCTCGCCCGAGCAATGCACGCCGCCGGGAACCTGATTGTGGACCTTGAGCGTCGGCGTGTATTGTTGGCCGATTTCGAGCAGTTCTTCAGCCAGTGCTGCTTCCAGGCCGCGTGGGCAAGGACAAAAATAGGAGTGTGCCATGGGGGAACCCTTTATCCGTTATGTTGCAAAATTATTCAGGCGCAGCGCCAACCCCGATGGCTGGCACTGCTATATGAAATGGTAGGGTGCGCTATGCGCACCCTACATTATTCTCGTTTTCGTTTATTTCAAAAATGCCCGCTCGACGAAGTCCAGCCGGTCCTGGCCCCAGAATCCTTCGCCGTTGACGACATACCACGGCGCGCCGAATACGTTGGCGGCAATGGCGTCGTCGGTGAAACGGTCGAACTGTGCCTGGACACTGGCGGTTTCGGAAGATTTCAGTAACATTTTGCCGTCATGCTCGCATTCCGCCGCAATGCCGGCGAGCGTATCCGCGTCCGCGATGTTTTTCTGCTCAGACCATACCGCCCGCATGATCGCGCCGGCCAGCACCATCGCCGCCTCGGTGCCGTGCGCCAATTGTGTTGCGATGATGAGTTTGGCTGCGGCATTGTCGGCAACCGGAAAGAATTTCGGTTGCAGATTGAGCGGCAACTCCAAATGATCGCTCCAGCGCTGCAATTCGACTAGCCGGTATGCCTGGCGCTGCGGCGCACGTTTGGTCAGCGGCAGGCCGCCGGAAAGGCTGAACACCTTGCCCAAGTCGCACGGTTTGAGGTCAATCTGCACGTGGTATTTCTTTGCCAGCGCGGCAAAGCGCGCATGGCCCAAATAGGCGAAAGGCGATTGCGGCGAAAAGTAATATTCACAAGTATTGGTCATGGCAAGCTCCAGCTAGATGTTCAGAATGGTTTAACAACGACCAATACGACGGCCGCCAGCAAGGCGATCACAGGGATTTCATTGAACCAGCGGAACCAGGTAGGACTGCGCGTGTTGCGCCCCAATTCGAACTTCTTTAGCATCAGGCCGCAGGAATGGTGGTAGCCCAGCATCAGTAACACCACCGCCAGTTTGGCATGGAGCCAGCCATTGCCCGGGCCCTTGCCAATACCGAAACCCAGCCATAGCCACAGGCCGAAGATCACGGCGGGAATAGCGAGAATGGTCATGAAACGGTACAGTTTGCGCGCCATCATGATCAGGCGAGTGGTTGCAATCGGTTCAGTTTCCAGCGCCAGGTTGACGAAAATGCGCGGCAAATAAAACAGGCCGGCGAACCAGGAAGCGACGAAGACGATGTGCAGCGATTTGATCCAGAGCATGCGGATTCCTTATAGAGCTTGTTAATGGTGTGCCGGTGTAATTTTTATGGCACGCGTTTTACGACACGCGTTTTACGATGTATTTTATTGGCGAATTTCGCCGTGGCCGAGCACGATGTATTTCATCGAGGTCAAGCCTTCCAGTCCGACCGGGCCGCGCGCGTGCAATTTATCGTTCGAGATGCCGATTTCCGCACCCAGGCCGTATTCGAAACCGTCGGCAAAACGGGTCGAGGCATTCACCATCACTGACGCCGAATCGACTTCGCGCAGGAAGCGCATCGCACGCGAATAGTCTTCGGTAATGATGGCGTCGGTATGGCGGGACGAATACGTGTTGATGTGCTCGATGGCTTGCTCCATGTCTTCGACGATTTTGACCGCCAGAATCGGCGCCAGGTATTCGGTTTCCCAGTCTTCCGGGGTGGCGACAGCCAGATGCGGGTAGCCGGCCAGAATTTCGCGGGCGGCAGCGTCGGCGCGCAATTCCACTTGCTTGCCGGCATACAGTGCGGCCAGTTGCGGCAGCACCTCGGCCGCGATGCTGCGCGCTATCAGCAGCGTTTCCATCGTGTTGCAAGTGCCGTAGCGGTGGCATTTGGCGTTGAAGGCAACCGCGGTGGCCTTCTCGATATCCGCCTTGTCGTCGATGTATACGTGGCAGATGCCGTCCAGATGCTTGATCATCGGCACCCTGGATTCGCGCATCAGGCGCTCGATCAAGCCTTTGCCGCCGCGCGGCACGATGACGTCCACATATTGCGGCATGGTGATCAGTTCGCCCACCGCGGCGCGGTCGGTGGTTTCGACGATTTGCACCGCGTCCTGCGGCAGTCCGGCGGCAGCCAGCCCTTCCTGGACAATTTTTGCCAAAGCTTGGTTACAGCGAATCGCTTCCGAACCACCGCGCAGAATGGTCGCATTGCCGCTCTTGATGCACAAACCGGCAGCGTCCACCGTCACGTTCGGGCGCGCCTCGTAAATGATGCCGATCACGCCCAGCGGCACCCGCATCTGGCCGACCTGGATTCCGCTCGGGCGGTATTTCAGGTTGGAAATTTCGCCGATCGGGTCGGACAGGGCGACGATCTGCTCCAGCCCTTCGGCCATGGTCGCAATCGCCTGCTCGGACAAGCTCAGTCGATCCAGCATCGCGTCAGTCAGGCCGCTGGCGCGTGCCGCCGCCATATCCTGTTGGTTGGCTGCGCGCAGCAATGCGGCATCGCGCCGGATGGCGCCGGCAATCGTCAGCAGCGCCTGATTTTTGGCGGCAGTATCGGCTTTGGCCATGGCGCGGGAAGCGGTCCGGGCCTTTTGGCCGAGGTCGTGCATGTATTGTTTGATATCCATGATCTCTTTTTTTAAGCGTTTTCTTAATGGCTATTGCTACGGCATTGTCCACGAAAGACACGAAAGATACGAACAGGCATCAGGGCGCAATGCATTTCGTAAAAAATAGGGAGTACCATAATTTTTATGGCAATTACCGCATATATAGTTGCGGTTATAAAAAATACTGCCATTGATACGAAGTACCGTAGGGCGGCTGCAACCCGCGCGCACTCGGATTTTGCGCGGGTTGCACCCGCCCTACTTATTGATTGCTGCGTTTTCTTAATAACCGCGTGCTACTTTCAAGCCCAATTGCAGTAATGCGTCCCAGGCGTCGCCGGAAAATGCCGGGGCGCGCAAGCCTTTGATCATCTTATCGACTTGTGCCGCTTCCTGCAGTGCGGCCTCCAGCGTTTTCAGCGACAGCCGCCGCAGCGCCGGCTGCATCAGCTTTTCGCGCGGGCCCCAGATCCGGTATTCTTTGAGCAACTGGCCCAGCGCCCGGCCTTGTTCTATGCCCGACTTCAGCTTGAGCAGCGTGCGGATTTCTTCGCTGACCGCCCACAATACCAGCGGCAGCGCTTCGCCTTCGCCTTGCAAGCCTTCCACCATGCGCGCCAGCCGCAGCGCATCGCCGCCCAGCATCGCTTCGTTGAGCTTGAACACATCGTAGCGCGCCACATTCAGCACCGCATCCTGGATTTGCTCGAAACTCAGTTTGCCCGGCGGATGCAGCAGGCCGAGTTTCTGGATTTCCTGGTGGGCCGCGAGCAGATTGCCTTCTACCCGGTCGGCGATGAAGTCGACGCTGTGGCGCTCGGCGCTCTGTTGTTGCGCGGCCAGCCGGATGCCGATCCAGGCCGGCAGTTGCGCGCGTTCGACCAGTGCAATCTCGATATACACGCCGGCCTGTTGCAAGGCGTTGACCCAGGCGGATTTTTGCGTGGCCCAGTCGAGCTTGGGCAGCGTGACGATGGTGACGGTATCGGCCCCGGTTTGGCCGCCCACGGCAGCGCAATACTGTTGCAACGCTTGCCCGCCGTCCTTGCCCGGCTTGCCGGTCGGGATACGCAGCTCGATTAGTTTTTTGTCGCCGAACAGCGATTGCGACTGGCTGGCGGCGAGCAATTCGCCCCACTTGAAGCTGCGCTCCACGGTCAGCACTTCGCGTTCGGAGAAGCCCTGCGCGCGCGCCGCCTTGCGGATCTTGTCGGCCGCTTCCAGCGCCAGCAAGTGCTCGTCGCTGGTGACTACATACAGCGCCGCCAGCGGCTTGGCCAGATGCGCATCCAGTGCATCAGGTCGCAGCTGCATCGGATGTCCTCATTGCAGGATTTGGATAGCGGACAGGCGCCGCTGTATCTGCGCCACCAGATCGCTCTGCATGTCGCGGTACAGCATCGCTTCTTCGCTTTCCTTGGCCAGCGTTTGCGTATCGTCGTAGTTGATGTCGCGCGCCAGCCTGATCTCGGTAGGCGCCAGCAATTCATTGTTGCTGCCATCCCTGACGCGGAATTTGAACGTATAAATCAAGGTGTATTCGCGTACCCGGCCCTGGCTATTGAGGGATAGCACGGATTTTTCGCGCGTCTCAGACAACACATCCAGAATCGCCTCCGCCTCCTTGGCGTCGGGCACGACGGCGGTATTGCCGGCGCCCCGGATGCTGCGCTTGAGCGCATTACCCAGGGTGGAGGTGTCGGCAAAGCCGAGATAAATCGTCTTGAACGGCATTGCCATATCGCTGGCCCCGCGCAAATGGAAACCGCAGGCGGACAGCATCGCAGCCAGCAGCAGGCCAAGGGCGTATTTCAGTAGTGCAGGGCGAGCTGGCATCATGGGTTTTTCCTGAAGACAATAAGGTTAGGCAACGATGTTGACCAGCTTGCCTGGCACCACGATGATTTTTTTTGGTGTGCCATCAAGGTAGCGCTGGACATTTTCATTGGCCAGGGCGGCGGCTTCGATCGTCGCCTTGTCGGCATCTTTCGCAACCGTGATGCTGCCGCGCAGCTTGCCGTTGACCTGGATCATCAGTTCGATTTCAGCCTGTTCCAGCGCAGCCGGATCGACCTGCGGCCAGGCTGCATTCAGGATGTCGCCATGCGCAGCGGCAAAGCCGAGTTCCTGCCATAAGGCATGCGTGATGTGCGGCGCGACCGGATACAGCACGCGCAGGAATATCGACAAGCCCTCTGTGATGACTGCACTGGACGCCGCGCAGTCATCGAGCTTGGCGGCTTCCAGCGTATTCAGCATTTTCATGCAGGCCGAGACCACGGTGTTGTACTGGATGCGTTTCAGGTCGTGATCGGCCTGCTGCAAAATCTTGTGGATTTCGCGGCGCAGGGTTTTTTGTGGATTGTTCAGTTGCGCCCAGTTGGTCGAGGTTGCCACTGTCAGCCGGCCCGCTTGCGCGTAGGCGAAGGCCCACACGCGGCGCAGGAAACGGTTGGCACCTTCAACGCCGCTGCCCGACCATTCCAGCGTCTGCTCCGGCGGCGAGGCGAACATCGTAAACAGGCGGGCGGTATCGGCGCCGTACTGGTCGATCTGGGCTTGCGGATCGATGCCGTTGTTTTTCGACTTCGACATCTTTTCGGTGCCGCCGATGGCAACCGGCTGGCCGTCGGATTGCAGTTTGGCGGCCAGCGGACGGCCTTTTTCGTCCAGTTCCAGCGCAATGTCTTCCGGGTTGTACCAGGTCTTCTTGCCGCTGGCCTCTTCGCGGTAATAGGTTTCGTTGAGCACCATGCCTTGCGTGAGCAGGTTGACGAACGGTTCGTCGAACTTGACCAGGCCGAAGTCGCGCATGATCTTGGTCCAGAACCGCGCATACAGCAGATGCATCACGGCATGTTCGATGCCGCCGATGTACTGGTCCATCGGCATCCAGTAATCGTTGCGCGCATCGACCATGCCGGCGGTTGCGCCGGGCGAGGTGTAGCGCATGTAATACCAGGACGAATCGACGAAGGTATCCATGGTGTCGGTTTCGCGCCGCGCCGGTTTGCCGCAGCGCGGGCAATCGACATGCAGGAATTGCTCGTGCTTGTTGAGCGGGTTGCCGCTGCCGTCCGGTACGCAGTCTTCCGGCAACACTACCGGCAAATCCTGTTCCGGCACCGGCACCGCGCCGCAATCGTCACAGTGGATGATCGGGATCGGCGTGCCCCAGTAGCGCTGGCGCGAAATGCCCCAGTCGCGCAGCCGGTAAGTGATTTTCTTTTCGCCCAGACCGAGAGCGGCCAGGTCGGCGGCAATCGCATCGACCGCGTCCTGAAACCCCAGGCCGTCGTATTTTCCGGAATCCACGCAATGGCCGATTTCCTTGTTGCCGTACCAGTCGTGCCAGGTTTCCTCGGAAAATATTTGGTCGTCGGCCGCAATGACTTGCCGGATCGGCAATAAGTATTTGTGCGCAAACGCGAAATCGCGCTCGTCATGCGCCGGCACGCCCATCACCGCGCCGTCGCCGTAGGTAATCAGCACGTAATTGCCGACCCAGACGTCGATCAGCTGCCCGGTCAACGGATGATTGACTTGCAAGCCGGTCGGCATGCCTTTCTTTTCCATCGTCGCCATGTCGGCTTCGGCCACGCCGCCCAACTTGCATTCGGCGATGAATTCGGTCAGTTCGGGATTGTTGGTCGCGGCAAAAGCGGCCAGCGGATGTTCCGGTGCCACCGCGCAGAAGGTCACGCCCTTGATGGTGTCGACACGGGTGGTAAATACCCACAGCTTGCCGTCCTGGATCAGCTTGCCGTCGGCATCCTGGATGTCATGCGGGAAGGCGAAGCGCACGCCGGTCGATTTGCCGATCCAGTTGGTTTGCATCAGGCGCACGCGCTCGGGCCAGCCGGGCAGCTTGTGATCGACGTACTCCAGCAACTCCTCGGCGTAATCGGTGATCTTGGCGTAGTACATCGGAATTTCGCGCTTTTCGATCAGCGCGCCGGAGCGCCAGCCGCGGCCGTCGATCACCTGCTCGTTGGCCAGTACGGTCTGGTCGATCGGGTCCCAGTTCACGGTGCCGGTCTTTTGATAGATGATGCCTTTTTCCAGCATCTTCAGGAACATCCACTGGTTCCATTTGTAGTATTCGGACGTGCATGCAGTCATTTCGCGCGACCAGTCGATCGCCAGCCCCATCGATTCCATCTGCTGCTTCATGTGGGCGATGTTGGCGTAAGTCCATTGCGCCGGCGGCACGTTGTTGGCCATCGCGGCATTTTCGGCCGGCATGCCGAACGCATCCCAGCCCATCGGCATCAGCACGTTGTAGCCGTTCATGCGCAGATAGCGGTACATCACGTCATTGATGGTGTAGTTGCGCACATGGCCCATGTGCAGCTTGCCGGAGGGGTAGGGCAGCATCGAGCAGGCGTAATACTTGCCCTTCGGAAAACGCGGGTCGTGTTCGACCGCTTTGTAGGCGTCGATTGCTTTCCAGTGCTGCTGTGCGGATTTTTCGACGTCGGCGGGGCTGTATTTTTCTTGCATGACGGATCCGGCTTTAAGTGGCTGTGAGCCGCACATTATACCGGTTCAATCCGGCGCAATTGCGGTGCCGCTCAGAGCAGGATCAGTTCCAGCGCCGGTTTTTCGCCGTAATCGGCGTAGCGGTCGTTGATGGCTTCGATGCAGAAAGCCAGATCGTCGAGAATTTCAGGCGCCTGCGTGCGCAAGCGTTCGGCGTGCTGCACTTCGATGCGCAAAACCTCATCCGGTTTCAGGCGGAATGTCGACATGCCGTCATCGTCGCGCAGGTAACTCAGGCAATCGACCCAGGCATTCATGTTGCGGCCGTAAAATTCGGGAAATCCGAACACGCGCTGGCTTTCGTTGTGGAAAGCCTCCCAGCTGGTGATGGCTTCACCGTTCAGGCTGACTGTAGGCATGCTGTCACTCTCCTTTCTGTTAATAAAATTTATGGGGGTATGCCAATAAACATGGCATTTTCCGCAATATTTAATTTGGATTTAAAAAATACATAATTCAGTATGTGATTTTTCCTGATGCGTTGCCTTATTCATCGCCCTGATTCACTCGTTTTTGCATCGGTGACGAAGCCGAGCTTGGACAGGCCGTTGCTCTGCGCTGCCGCCATCACCTGTGCGATGACTTCGTAGCGGGTTTCCTTGTCGGCGCGCAGCTGCAGCTCGGGCTGCGGCTGCTTCTGCGCTGCAGCCGCGAATTTGGCCGGCAGTCCAGCCTGATCGATGGCTTGATCGTTCCAGAAAATCTTGCCGGCGCCATTGATCGAGAGTGAAATCGTCTCGGGCTTCTCGGGCGCTGGCGCCGATTGCGCGCTCGGCAAATCAAGCTTGATTGCATGAGTGAACAGCGGCGCCGAGAGGATGAAAATCACCAGCAGCACCAGCATCACGTCCACCATCGGCGTGACATTGATTTCTGCCATCGGGGCCTGGTGCCGGTTGTCGTTGAATCCGCCGAAAGACATGGTGTACTCCAATAAGGTTTAATTGCCGATTTATTTTCCGACCCGTGCGCCGGTGGTCAGGTAAGCGTGCAAGTCGTGGGCAAAGGCATCGAGTTCGGCCAGCGTGATGCGGTTGATGCGGGTGAACGCGTTATACGCCAGCACCGCAGGAATTGCCACCACCAGCCCGAGCGCGGTCATGATCAGCGCTTCGCCGACCGGGCCGGCAATCTTGTCGATCTGGATGGTGCCGGCGGCGGACACTGCGATCAGCGCATGGTAAATCCCCCATACGGTGCCGAACAGGCCGATGAAGGGGGCGGTGGAGCCGACCGAGGCCAGCAGAGTCAGGCCATTTTCCAGTCGCGACGAAACGCGGTTGATTTCCTGGCGCAAGGTGCGGGTAATCAGTTCGCTCGGATCGGTGGCGGCATTGAGCGAAGCGGCAGTGTCGGTTTGCTGGTGCAGATTGGCAGCCTCGACGCCTTGCGTGGCGAGTGGGGTGAAAATATTTTCACTGTCTTGCTGCCGGATGACGGTGACGGCATCGGACAGCGTGGGCGCTTTCCAAAAACCTGGGAGCGCCGATGCGGCCTTGCGGATGCGCCATGCGCTCCACGTTTTGGACAGGATGTAATACCAGCTGCTAATCGACATCAGCAACAAGACATAGGCGGCCGCGTGGCTAATAGCATCGCCTTGCGACCAGTAGTGGGCGAGTCCGAGGGTTTGATTCATGGCGGTTTAGATGAAATTACGTTAATCCTGCAGTGTATAGGGAATGGAAATCTCATACCACTCTGCAACGGGTTTTCCGTCTTGGGTGGCGGGCGCAAATCGCCAGTCTCGTGCCGCCGCAAGCGCGGACTGATCGAGCAGCGGATAGCCGCTGGATTGCTTGATGCGCACGGCACCGGCAGTGCCGCCGGCATTGACCAGCACGCGCAGCACCACGGTGCCTTGCTCATTGTAACGGCGCGACAGCAGCGGGTAATCGGGCTTGCGATTGCGGGCCGCATAGGCGGCGGGAATCGTCACACTGGTGGCGTTGGCAGCACTGGCGCCGCCGGTTTTGGCAGCAATCGGCGGCGCGTCAGGAGCGGCTGCCGGCGGCGCATTTGGCGTGGAATTTTGCATTGAAGACGGCTCGGACGGGGCGCTTTGTTGTTGCGACTGCGGCTGCGGTGGTGCGGTGGGTGCGGCCAATATCTGCGGCTGTTGCGATAGGTCCGGAACCAGTTTTTGTGCAGCGGTCGGCCGTCGGGGCTGCGCCTTTTGTTGCGGCACAATTTTTGGTGCGGTTTTTGGCCGTTTCGGGAACGCGCTGTTTTTGGCTTGCGGTGATTCTTGCAGGGCGGCTTCCGGCTTGCTGGCGGCAGCTGAAGCTGGGCCGTGCAGGGCGACGATCAGGATTGGATCGCGCTGATCCGGTTTGGCTGGAGGTGTCAGCCAGATCGTCGCCGCTGCAATGAGTGCGAGATGCAGCGCTATTGTGCCCAGCAGCGCGACAATTGTGGTGCGCTGTGGGTTTTTGCCGGTAGTCATTGAAATTCAACGGAAGTCATCGGCCAAACCGGCAAGCGGATACAAGCCTAGCGTAGTCCGAGCACGTCCTGCATGTCGTACAGGCCGGTGGATTTATCGGCCAGAAAACGCGCCGCCCGCAACGATCCGTGCGCATAGGTCACGCGGCTGGACGATTTGTGGCTGATTTCGATGCGCTCGCCAATGCCGGCGAACAGCACGGTATGGTCGCCGACGATATCGCCGCCGCGAATGGTGGCGAAGCCGATCGAGGATGGGTCGCGGGGGCCGGTGACGCCTTCGCGCGCATATACCGCGCATTCATCCAGGTTGCGGCCGAGCGCGCTGGCGATGACTTCGCCCATCTTCAGCGCGGTGCCGGACGGCGCATCCACCTTGTGGCGGTGATGCGCTTCGATGATTTCGATGTCGTAGCCTTCGGTAAAACTTTTAGCTGCCATTTCGAGCAACTTCATCGTCACGTTGACGCCGACGCTCATGTTGGGCGCGGACATGATGGCGATTTTTTGGGAAGCGGCAAGAATTGCTGCCTTGCCGGCTTCATCGAAACCGGTTGTCCCGATAATCATCTTGACGCCGTGCGCAGCGCAGTATTCCAGATGCTTGAGAGTGCCTTCCGGGCGGGTGAAATCAATCAGGTATTCCGCGCCCGCCAATCCCCTGGCCAGATCGGATTCGATCAATACGCCTTGCGGTGCGCCCAGAAAAGCGCTGGCATCGGTGCCGATGCCAGGCGCTTGCGCGATGTCCAGCGCGCCGGTCAGCGTGGCGTCAACTGCGTTGTGGATGGCTTCAATCAGCATCCGGCCCATGCGGCCGGATGCGCCGGCGACGGCGATTTTCATTTGGTTCATGCGATTTTCAGGTAATTATTTTGGGGCAGCGACGCTGGTGGGAGCGGCTTTGGGTGCAGCGGCTTCGGGCGCTTTGTCTTTTGGCGGGTTGCCCGCTATGCGCGCGAGATAATCCTCTTCCGTAGGCAAATCGCCACCTTCAAAGCGCTCCACCAGATCATTTTTGAAATACACCGTCACGCGGCTGGTGGTGACTTCGCCGTTGCCTTTTTGCATGCGAAATGGGTAATACCAGCGGTCGTCGTGGAAAATATCGCTCAACATCGGTGTACCCAGCACGAAGCGCACCTGATCGTGCGTCATGCCTTCCTTGAGTTGAGAGATCATTTCTTTCGAGACGAAATTGCCCTGCTGAATATCGATCTTGTAGAGCGAGAAAGCGCCCAATACACGCGCCATCCCGGTCGGGCCGCTAGTTCGGGTGCCGGTGGCGGCGTCAAGCGGTTCCGCCGCAGCGGTTTTGGCCGGGGCTGCATCCGTTGTCTTTGCCTTGGCTGCAGGCGCATCATCCATCAGTGGATTCTTGGAGGCGCATCCTGCTAGCACTAAGCACAAACTGCCGATCAGCAGCAAGGCAAGGGAAGATGGGGCGCGGGTGAAGTGGGGGTGCAGCAATCGCATAAGGTATCTCAATTCAATTGTGCTAAAACACATAATGATAAAACAGAACTGCCCGAATCTTACCTGAAGCGGCTGGTTAACTCATCGCGGCCCTGCATATCGGATGCATGCATTGTCAGTCCACGTTATGATTTCAACTTTCGTACCGTTCCAAGGGACGGGGTTTCAAACCGGATTTAGTTTTACGACAACCATGAACAAAAACCCCAGTGATTTAAAAGCCAGCGGGCTCAAGGCAACCTTGCCGCGTCTGAAAATTCTCGATATTTTTCAGAACAGTGCAGTGCGCCACCTGACGGCCGAAGATGTATACAAGGTATTGCTGACTGAAAATATGGATGTCGGTCTGGCTACTGTGTATAGAGTCCTGACACAATTCGAACAGGCTGGGTTGCTCAATCGCAACCACTTCGAGACCGGTAAAGCCATATTCGAACTCAACCAAGGATCGCATCACGATCACCTGGTGTGTTTGGACTGCGGTCGGGTGGAAGAGTTCTACGATGAGGAAATCGAGAAACGCCAGCAGAAAATTGCTGCTGAACGCGGTTTTCGCATCTCTGAGCATGCGCTGGCGCTGTACAGCAATTGCATCAAGGACAATTGCCCGCATCGCAATAAGTGATGCAGTGCGTAGGATGGGTTTCACCCATCCTACTGTGCTTCAAATCTTTAATGCAACGTGCGTAACCTAATGACTTAATGCATGCGACAGCAGTTTGGCCGTGATATTCACCATCGGTATCACGCGCTCATACGCCATGCGGGTCGGCCCGATTACGCCTAATGTGCCGACAACGCGGCCGTTGACTTCATAGGGCGCGGTGACGATGCTGGTGTCATCCATCGGCATCAGTTGCGATTCGCCGCCAATGAAAATCTGGACCCCGGTGGCCTTGCTGGAAATATTGAGCAATTGCATCAGGCTGGTTTTCTGCTCGAACATGTCGAACAGTTTGCGCAGCGAATTCATGTTGGCGGCCAGGTCGCTTACGCGCAGCAGGTTACGCTCGCCCGCGATCACCATATCTTCGCTGTCATCCGTCATCGCTTCGCTGCCGGCTTCCACCGCTGCCTGCATCAGGCGCGTCATGTCGTCACGCAGGCTGCGCAATTCGCTTTGCAGCCGCCCGCGCACTTCGTCGAAGCTCAGTCCACCGTAATTTTGATTGATGTAATTGGCGGCCTGCACCAATTGCGCCGGCGTGTAATCAACGTCCGTCAGTAGCAGGCGGTTCTGCACATCGCCGCTCGGGCTGACGATGACTAGCAGCACCCGTTTATCGGACAGGCGCAGAAATTCGATTTGCTGAAACACCGATTCATGCCGCTGCGTCAGCACCACGCCGGCGAATTGCGACAGGGAAGACAGCACTTGGGCGGCATTGGCAATGATTTTTTGCGGCGATTTTCTGGACAGCGTAGTTTGCATCCGGGACTCGACCGCTGCTTCGTCAAAGGCTTGCAACGTCAATAGGGTGTCGACGAAAACCCGGTAGCCGCGCGGCGTCGGCACCCGGCCGGCCGAGGTGTGCGGGCTGGCGATGAAGCCCATCTCCTCCAGATCGGACATGACGTTGCGGATGGTGGCAGGCGACAAATCCAGCCCCGATAGTTTCGACAAGGCACGCGAGCCGATTGGCTGGCCGTCGGCGATATAGCGTTCGACCAGGGCCTTGAGCAGAGTTTGTGCGCGAATATCGAATTGCATAGGTTTATAGGAAGCAAGTTGATATGTACATCGGGAAGCGATATCGGGACAGCGGTTACAACTAACAAGTTGCCGCCAGCAATATTATGCGCCCATCGCGTCAATCAGCCAGCGGTCGAGTTCGTGCAGCGTGGTGCAGACCGCGTCCGGGCGGCACTGTTCGGGCAGGCTGCGCTCAAAACGGTTCATCCAGACGCCATGCATTCCCGCATTTTGCGCACCCTGGACATCCAGCAGAAGGTCGTCGCCGACATACACCGCTTGCTGCGGCTGGATTTCGAGGGCTGCGCAGGCCGCATGAAAAATCTGCGGATCGGGTTTGGCGCGACCGAAACGGTGCGCTGCAATCGAGGCCTGGAAATGGTGGGCGATGCCGATAGCTTGCAAGTCGGCAAAACCGTTCGAGATCGAACCCACCGCCAGCCGCGTATTGAGCTTGGTCAGCCCCGGCACCACATCCGCAAACGGTGTCACCGCATTGCGGGCAGTGGAAAAAACCACCATTGCATGATCCACCAGAGCAACATCTGCGCCTACTTGGCGGAATGCCTCGCAAAGTGTCGCATGGCGCAAGCCCCAGAGGTCGATCTGGTAACGCGGCTCAGTCTGCATCAGCGCTTGCCGCCGGGTGCGCAACATGTCGATCGAATAGCGCCCGGCCACCGCCGGCGCATGCGTGAGCAGCCATCCGTGCAACACTTTTTCAGCCTGTTCTAGCACTGGAACAATCGGCCACAAGGTGTCATCGAGGTCGAACAGTACAGCTTTGATCGGCATTTTCAAAATCGTTAACTTTCACATTCTTCAAGAGATGGCTGAATTATGTTCTAATCTGTGAACCTCGTCCTCCCTTACTCCAGCCCAACCCAATATGCCTTTAGCGCCAAAAACAATCGCTGTTATAGGCAAGCCTCAAGCTCCCGGTATCGCGCAATCGCTGTCCCAGATCGCCCATTTTTTCGATGACGCAGGATATACCGTGGTGCTGGAAGCAGAAACCGCGCGCGATATTGAACTGGCCGGTTTCGAAGCAATGACGCCGACACAAATCGGCCAGCAGGCCAATGTTGCGATTGTGGTCGGCGGTGACGGCACCATGCTCGGCATCGCACGCCAGCTGGCGCCGTATGACGTGCCTATGATAGGGATTAATCAGGGGCGGCTGGGCTTCATGGCCGATATTCCGATCGATGGCATGCTGCCGGTGCTGGCTGACATGCTGGCAGGAAATTACGAGACGGAATTCCGCAGCCTGCTGGAAGGTTGCGTGATGCGCGAGGGTGAAAATATTTTTTCCGCACTGGCTTTCAACGATGTGGTGGTGTCGCGCGGGGCTGGCGCCGGCATGGTCGAGTTGCGGGTCGAGGTCGATGGCCACTTCATGTACAACCAGCGCTCCGATGGCTTGATCGTTTCCACGCCGACCGGTTCGACCGCGTATTCGCTGTCGGCCGGCGGGCCGTTGCTGCATCCCAGCCTGTGCGGCATCGTGCTGGTGCCAATTGCCCCGCACGCGTTGTCAAATCGTCCGATTGTGGTGCCCGATTCGAGCGAAATCATGATCGAAGTCGTCAGCGGCCGCGATACCAGCGTCAACTTCGATATGCAGTCATTTGCCAGCATATTGCTTCACGACCGTATCCATATCAAGCGTTCCGCGCACCGCATCACCTTCATGCATCCGCAAGGCTGGAATTATTACGATACCCTGCGCGAGAAGTTGCACTGGAACGAATATCCGTCGGCCGAAGGGCAGTTAACTTAAATTGCGCTGAATTGCGTTAAATTGCGGTTTTCACGCCAATGCAGCAGCCAGTCTTACATTCTTCAGGTCTCACCATGCTACGTACACTTTCCATCCGTGATTTCGTGATTGTCGATTCGATCGAGCTGGAATTTTCCTCCGGTTTTTCGGTATTTACCGGCGAGACAGGGGCCGGTAAATCGATTCTGATTGATGCTTTGGCGCTGGCTTTGGGCGGACGCGGCGACGCCAGCGTGGTGCGCGAAGGCGCGTCCAAGGCGGATATCAGCGCCGAGTTCGCGGTCAATGCGCAAACGGTAGCCTGGCTGGACGCCAACGAATTTCAGAGTGAAGAGGGCGCGGTGTTGCTGCGCCGCGTGATCGACAACGCCGGGCGCTCCAAGGCCTTCATCAACGGCATCGCCGCCACCGCTTCCCAATTGCGCGGAATCGGTGAAATGCTGGTCGATATTCACGGCCAGCACGCCCATCAGTCCCTGCTGAAACCCGATGCGCAGCGCATTCTGCTCGACAGTCAAGCCGGTTTGCTGGCGCAGGCGCGGGAAGTAGCCGCCGCCTACAAAGACTGGCGCGGCATCGCCAAACAGCGCGAAACCTATGAGAAAGACGCCAAAAACGTACTGCTGGAACGCGAGCGGCTGGAGTGGCAAGTGGGCGAACTGGAAAAACTCGCCCCCAAACCGGGCGAATGGGATGAAGTCAGCACCGAGCACAGCCGTCTGTCGCACGCCGCCAGCCTGATCGAAGGCGCGCAGGAAGCGCTGGACGCGATTTCCGAATCCGACCACCCGATTCTGTCGCAACTGTCTAGCCTGAACCAGAAACTGGACAAGCTGGCCGACATCGACGGCACCCTGAAACCGGTGCTGGAATTGCTGGAACCGGCCCGTATTCAATTGCAGGAAGCGGTATCTGCGCTCAACGATTACCTGAGCCGGGTCGAACTGGACCCGAATCGCCTGCGCGAAGTCGATGCGCGGCTCGAAGCGCTGCATTCCACCGCCCGCAAATTTCACGTCGCGCCGGAAGACTTGCCGAGCGAATACGTATCCCTGTCGGTGCAATTGAAACAGTTGGCCGACGCCAGCGACCTCGATGCGCTGCGGGCGCAGGAAGAGAAAGTCAAGGCTGCATACTTGCAAGTGGCGCAAAAATTGTCCAAGGCACGCAGCAAAGCCACCAAGACATTGGGGGACGCCGTGACTGCCGCGATGCAGGATTTGAGCATGGCCGGCGGGCGCTTCGTGGTGGGATTGAATCCCTGCGAGCCAGCCGCTTATGGGCTGGAACAGGTGGAGTTTCTGGTGGCAGGCCACGCCGGTACTGCGCCGCGCCCTTTGGCCAAAGTCGCGTCAGGCGGTGAGCTGGCGCGCATCTCGCTGGCGATTTCGGTCATCACCTCCAGCGCCACTTTGACGCCGACGCTGATTTTCGATGAAGTCGATAGCGGCATCGGCGGCGGCGTGGCCGAAGTGGTTGGCCGCCTGTTGAAACGCCTGGGCCAGGACCGGCAGGTGTTGTGCGTGACGCACCTGCCGCAAGTCGCCAGCCAAGCCAATCAGCATTTCGAGGTCAGCAAGGCGAATCAGGACGGCAGGACACTTTCCCGCATCAACGCACTCGAAGCAAAAGATCGCGTGGAAGAAATCGCCCGCATGCTGGGCGGGATTGAAATCACCGCCACCACCCGCAAGCACGCGCGGGAATTGCTGGCACTTTAACTACGCCTAGTATGTGATAAAAACACTTGTTTTCCGCATTGATCTATTGCGGTATTAAAAAATACCCCTGTTATTTTAAAAGTAGAATGGGTGCAACCCATCTTGTAGACTTGATAAGTGATGGGTTTCACCCATCCTACGCACGTTATTCGTTCAACTCATCATTAGAAACCATCCGACATGTCTTTTCAGCCAGAACCGCCCTACGCGCACGGCACGCTGCCTAAAACCGCCGTCGTGCTGGTAAATCTCGGCACGCCCGAGGCACCGACCGCTGCTGCGGTGCGGCCTTACCTGAAGCAATTCCTGTCGGACAGCCGCGTAGTCGAAATTCCAAAAATAATCTGGTGGTGCATTCTCAATGGCATCATCCTGCCGCTGCGCGCCGGCAAATCGGCGGCCAAATACGCGACCATCTGGACCAAGGAAGGCTCGCCGCTGAAGGTTCACACCGAAAAGCAGGCCAAATTGCTGCAAGGATATTTGGGCGAGCGTGGTCACCAACTGCAAGTGGCGTATGCGATGAGTTACGGCAATCCTTCGCTGCCAGCCGTACTCGACAAGTTGAAAGCAGATGGCTGCGAGCGCATCCTGGTCTTGCCCGCTTATCCGCAATATTCAGCCACCACCACCGCGTCCGTTTTCGACGCGGTATTTGCGTATTACCGCAAGGTGCGCAACATTCCGGAACTGCGCCTGATCAAGCATTACCACGACCATCCCGGCTATATCAATGCCCTGAAACAATCGGTGCTGGCGCATTGGCAGATCAACGGCCGCCCGGACCAACTGGTGATGAGCTTTCACGGCGTGCCGAAACGCACGCTGAGTTTGGGCGACCCGTACCATTGCGAGTGCCACAAGACGGCACGTCTGCTGGCGGAAGCGCTGGGGTTGACGCAAGAGCAATATCTGGTCACCTTCCAGTCGCGTTTCGGCAAAGCCGAATGGCTGCAGCCGTACACCGCGCCAACGCTGCAAAAGCTGGCAAAAAAAGGCGTCAAGCGGGTTGACCTGATGTGCCCCGGCTTCACCAGCGATTGCCTGGAAACGCTGGAAGAAATAGCAATCGAAGCGCGCCGCGACTTTCTGGCCGCCGGCGGACACGAATTCAACTATATTGCCTGCCTCAACGAGGCTGCGGTATGGGTGGATGCGCTGGCCGATATCGTCTTGCAGCACACCAGCGGCTGGCCGACCACGAGCACCGCAGCCTCACGCGACGCGCAACAGGCCGCCGCCGCGATTGCGCGCGCGGAATCGAAACGTTTGGGTGCAATTTCATAGTAAAAGTGACAGTATTTTTCAAGATGCTTTAAATTATTGCGGAATAACAGTGTTTTTTATGCATACTCAACATTTGAATAACACTGTAAATTTTCCGCGCCGCACCCAATTCGAGGACCGCAGCGCCCCCTTGAATCTGATCCGGATAGCCCCATTTATTTCGGGTGCTGAAATTACGTTATAGATCGTCGGAGGCTTTGGATGCAAAACGCAGAGAAACAAACAGAAAAAATGGATCAATTGGAACCCTTACAACCAGGGCAAGACGCATCTACAGCAGGTGACGAACAGGTTGCCGGCGATGCGGCGCTGGAGCAGCAGCAACAACTTGTAGCGGCGCAAGCCAAAATTGCCGAGATGCAGGATGCGTTTTTACGCGCCAAGGCGGAGGCCGAAAACATTCGCCGTCGCGCGCAGGAAGACGTCAGCAAGGCGCACAAATTTGCCATTGAAGCTTTTGCCGAGTTGCTGGTGCCAGTCAGAGATAGCCTGGAAATGGCGCTGGCAGTCGAAACGCCATCGGTTGCCTCGCTCAAGGAAGGTGTTGAAATGACACTGAAGCAGCTTGCCACCGCGTTCGAGAAAAACAAGTTGACTGAAGTATCGCCAAAGCCGGGCGACAAACTCGATCCGGCTCGCCATCAAGCCATATCGATGGTGCCGGCCGAGCAGGAAGCCAATACCATTGTTACCGTGTTGCAAAAAGGTTATATGATTTCCGACCGCTTGCTGCGCCCCGCGCTGGTGACGGTATCGCAAGGCAAATAATCAATCGAAAAAGTGGTCAAAAATGCTTGAAAATGGCGTTTTTCACCACATAGTTGCATTCATCAGATTTCAGTCATTCAGCTTAAAAGGGAAACATCATGGCCAAAATTATCGGTATTGACTTGGGTACAACCAACTCGTGCGTTTCCGTTATGGAAAACGGGAAACCGAAAGTAATCGAGAACTCCGAAGGTACGCGCACCACGCCGTCCATCATTGCGTATCAGGAAGACGGCGAGATTCTGGTTGGCGCCTCGGCCAAACGTCAGGCAGTCACGAATCCGACCAATACCCTGTTCGCCGTCAAGCGCTTGATTGGCCGCAAGTTCGACGAGAAAGAAGTACAAAAAGACATCGGCCTGATGCCTTTTTCGATTATCAAGGCGGACAACGGCGACGCCTGGATTGCCACGCGCGGCAAGAAGCTCGCGCCACCGCAAATTTCCGCTGAAGTTTTGCGCAAAATGAAAAAAACCGCTGAAGATTACCTCGGCGAAGAAGTTACCGAAGCCGTCATCACGGTGCCAGCGTACTTCAATGATTCGCAGCGTCAGGCAACCAAGGACGCCGGACGCATTGCCGGCCTGGACGTCAAGCGCATCATCAACGAACCGACTGCGGCAGCGCTGGCGTTCGGTCTGGACAAAACAGAAAAGGGCGATCGCAAAATTGCCGTGTACGACTTGGGCGGCGGCACGTTCGACGTTTCGATTATCGAAATCGCCGATGTCGATGGCGAGAAGCAGTTTGAAGTGCTGTCCACCAATGGCGATACATTCCTGGGCGGCGAAGATTTCGATCAGCGCATCATCGATTACATCATCGACGAGTTCAAGAAGATCAACGGCCTCGACCTGAAAAAAGATCCAATCGCATTGCAGCGCATCAAGGCTTCCGCCGAACGCGCGAAAATCGAATTGTCTTCCGCCCAGCAAACCGAAATCAATGAGCCGTACATCGCGATGGCCAACGGCGCGCCGGTGCATTTGAACCTGAAAATGACCCGCGCCAAGCTGGAATCCCTGGTTGAAGAGTTGATCATCCGTACCATCGAGCCATGCCGCATCGCGATCAAGGATGCCGGCGTCAAGGTTACTGATATCGATGACATCATCCTGGTTGGCGGCATGACCCGCATGCCTATGGTGCAAGAAAAGGTCAAGGAATTCTTCGGCAAGGACCCGCGCAAAGACGTCAATCCCGATGAAGCGGTTGCTGTCGGTGCGGCAATCCAGGGTTCGGTATTGTCGGGCGAGCGCAAGGATTTGTTGTTGCTGGATGTGACTCCGTTGTCGCTGGGTATCGAGACCATGGGCGGCGTGATGACCAAGATGATCCAGAAAAACACCACGATCCCGACCAAGTTCAGCCAGGTATTCTCGACTGCCGAAGACAATCAGCCTGCAGTTACCATCAAGGTATTCCAGGGCGAACGCGAAATCGCTGCCGGCAACAAGGCGCTGGGCGAATTCAACCTGGAAGGCATCCCGCCGTCAAGCCGCGGTACGCCGCAGATTGAAGTAACCTTCGACATCGACGCCAACGGCATCTTGCATGTCGGCGCCAAAGACAAGGCGACCGGCAAGGAAAACAAGATCACGATCAAGGCCAATTCCGGCTTGACCGAGGAAGAAATCCAGAAGATGGTCAAAGACGCCGAGCTGAATGCGGAAGAAGACCATAAGCTCAGAGAGTTGGCAGACGCCCGCAATCAGGGCGATGCGCTGGTACACTCGACCCGCAAATCGATGGGCGAGTACGGCGAAAAGCTTGCCGCCGGTGAGAAAGAGCAAATCGAAGCGGCGATCAAGGAGCTGGAAGAAGTGCTCAAGGGCAATGACAAGGCTGTCATTGACGCCAAGACAGCCGCGCTGTCGAGCGCATCGCAAAAGCTGGGCGAGAAAATGTATGCCGACATGCAAGCGCAACAGGCTGCGGCAGGTGCAGCCGCTGGCGGCGCAGCCGGAGGTGCGGGTAGCGCAAATGGAGAAGGAAAACCGGCGGAAGATGATGTGGTCGACGCCGATTTCAAGGAAGTCAAAGACAAGTAATCCCCTGTCGGGCGGAGTAGGCAGCAAATGCGCCGCAATGGCTTGCCGAGTTCATGCAAAAGCGTAAGCGATGCTGGACTCGGCTTTTTGCATATTCCCATTTGCATTAAGATGGCAGCGAACGATGGCAGCGTTGACAACACCTTGTGCTGTGTTTGGCTGGTGTTTGATTTTGCTTTGCTCTCCTTTTTAATGCAAATTGGAATAACTAATAGCTCTGAGTAAAAGGTTGGAAAAAGATGGCGAAGCGTGATTTTTATGAAGTGCTGGGTGTAGCGAAAAATGCGTCTGATGAAGACATCAAGAAGGCGTATCGCAAGCTCGCAATGAAGCATCATCCGGATCGAAATCCGGATAGCAAGACCGCAGAAGGCAAGTTCAAGGAAGTCAAGGAAGCGTACGAGATGTTGTCGGACGCGCAAAAGCGCGACGCCTATGATCGTTACGGCCATGCCGGCGTCGACCCAAACATGGGTGGCGGCGGTGGTGGTGGCGCAGGCGGTTTTGGCGATTCCTTCGGCGACATCTTCGGCGATATTTTCGGAGGCGGCGCTCGCGGCGGACGCGGTGCCGGGCCGCAAGTCTATCGCGGCGCCGATTTGCGCTACAACCTCGAAATCACGCTGGAGCAAGCGGCGCATGGCTTCGATACCACTATCCGGGTGCCAACCTGGGATGCCTGCGAAACTTGCCACGGCAGCGGCGCCAAGGCCGGGACTTCGCCGAGCACATGTTCTACCTGCGGCGGGCATGGTCAGGTGCGCATGCAGCAAGGTTTTTTCAGCATTCAGCAAACTTGCCCGAAATGCCACGGCACCGGCAAGACCATTACCGACCCTTGCCCACCATGCGGCGGTGCCGGTAAGATCAAGCGCAACAAGACGCTGGAAGTAAAAATTCCGGCCGGGATCGACGAAGGCATGCGGATTCGCTCAAGCGGCAATGGCGAACCCGGCACCAATGGCGGCCCGTCGGGCGACTTGTACGTCGAAGTTCACATCAAGCAGCATGCGGTATTCCAGCGTGATGGCGATGACCTGCATTGCGAAATCCCGATTTCGTTCACCAAGGCGGCGTTGGGCGGCGACATCGAAGTGCCCACACTTAGTGGCAAGGCGTCGTTTTCGATTCCTGAAGGCACCCAGTCGGGCAAGACATTCCGCTTGCGCAGCAAGGGCATCAAGGGAGTGCGTTCCGGTTATGCGGGTGATCTGTTTTGCCACGTAGTGGTTGAAACCCCGGTCAAATTGACGGAAGCCCAGAAAGCCAGCCTGCGTGAATTCGAGCGCCTGACTTTGGAAGGCGGCGCCAAGCACAGCCCGCAAAGCAAATCCTGGATGGACAAGGTCAAGGGGTTTTTTGAGTAGTTTGCTGAATCTCTTTCGTCCTAGCCGTAGGGCGCAATAAGCGTAGCGCATTGCGCCGAACTAGCTGCAAGGGCTGCGCTTATTGCGCCCTACGCCCTTGTCGTTTTTGCCCCTTATCCGGATTGCCCCGCTACGTTTTAAAAATTTTTAAAGTTAGTGATTCCTGTCATGTCTTATGCGCAACAATTTTTTCTGAATCTGATTAAACGTACCAGCCTTGTAACGCAAATCATCATCGGCTTGATCGCCGGAATTTTGTTTGCCCTGGTCTTTCCTGCGGCTGCCGTATCCGTGAACTTCATCGGTAGTGTGTTTGTCTCGGCGTTGAAGGCGGTAGCACCAATTCTCGTTTTTGTGCTGGTGATGGCTTCGATCGCCAGCCATAAAAAAGACCAGAAAACGCATATTCGGCCGATTCTGCTGCTCTATCTGCTGGGCACATTCGCCGCCGCGATGGTGGCAGTCATCGCCAGTTTCATGTTCCCGTCGACACTGGTGCTAGTCACCGACAATGTGGCGGTGGCACCCCCTGGCACCATTTCTGAAGTCTTGAAGACATTGTTGCTCAACGTGGTCGACAACCCGGTCAACGCTTTAGTGAAAGGCAACTTTATCGGCATCCTGGCCTGGGCCGTTGGGCTGGGCATCGCACTTCGGCATGGCAGCAATACCACGCGGGTCGTGCTTGGTGATCTCTCCGACGGGGTGTCGTACATCGTCAAACTGGTGATCTGCTTTGCTCCTCTGGGAATATTCGGCCTGGTTGCCTCGACTCTGGCCGAGTCTGGTTTCGGTGCGCTGCTGGGCTATCTGCAACTGTTGCTAGTACTGGTGGGCTGCATGTTGTTTGTCGCTCTGGTGATAAACCCGGTGATCGTCTACTGGCAAATTCGCCGCAATCCCTATCCGATGGTCCTGACCTGCCTGCGCGAGAGTGGGATTACCGCGTTTTTCACGCGCAGTTCCGCCGCCAACATTCCGGTAAACCTGCAACTCTGCGAGCGTTTTGGTTTGCATAAAGACACCTATTCAGTCTCGATCCCGCTGGGTGCGACCATCAACATGGCCGGCGCAGCAATTACTATCACAGTGCTCACCCTGGCGGCAGTCCATACGCTGGGGATTGCGGTGGATATTCCGACTGCAATTTTGCTCAGTGTGGTGGCATCGATTTGCGCCTGCGGAACGTCCGGAGTCGCGGGCGGTTCCTTGTTGCTGATCCCGCTGGCTTGCAGCCTGTTCGGCATTCCCAGCGAGGTTTCCATGCAGGTGGTGGCGATCGGCTTCATCATCAGCATAGTGCAGGATTCGGCGGAAACGGCGCTGAACTCCTCCACCGACGTATTGTTTACGGCTGCGGCCTGCATGGCGAAGGGCGGTTATGCCGATTCGACTAATTCGGCTAATTCGGCCAAAGAGGTCGGCTGATTCAAAAGCTTTTCTGCTTCGAAATGTCATAACGCTGCTACCGGTTGTGATTCGGCAGAAGTAGTGCCCGCCACGCCCGAATTAATTGCGGCGCAGAATTTTTTCAAAAAATCAGGGGCGTGATGCGAAAGCGATTGTTGTTGGTGGGCGGCGGCCATGCGCATCTGTTCGTGCTGGAGGCGCTGCGCCTGCAACGCGCATTGTGGCGTGATCGGCTGGAAATAACCTTGCTGTCGCGCGATGTCATGACGCCGTATTCCGGCATGTTGCCGGGACTGATCGCCGGGCATTACCGCAGTTCGGAATGCCATGTCGATCTGCGGCTGCTGGCAAACAGCGCCGGCATCGAACTGGTGCAGGCCGGCGTGGATCAGATCGACCTGCAGCGCAATGTCGCTATGGCACAGGGCCGGGAGTGGCGCTTCGATCTGGCGTCGCTTGACATCGGTGCGACGCCGCCTTTGGCGCTGGTGCCGGGCGCGGCCGAACACGCGCTGGGAATCAAGCCGATTGATGTCTTCCTGCAGCGATGGCATGCGCTGGAACAGGCCAGCGCTGCGCTGCAGCGGCCGATCCATATCGTGGTGGTCGGCGGCGGCGCCGGCGGGGTCGAAATGGCGCTGGCCATGGCCCATCGTTTGCGGACCCGGCGCAGTTTGGTGAAATTGTCGCTGGTCACGCGTGCCGCTCTGCTGCCGGCTTATCCACGCCGCGCCGCGCGTCTGGCGGCACGCCATCTGGAAGCTGCCGGAGTCGCGTTGCTGACCGGGACCAACGTAAGTTCGGTGACGCCGGGACGGCTCAACTTTGATAATGGCAGCACCGCGTCTTTTGATCATCTGCTTTGGGCCACCGGCGCAGCAGCGCAGCCGTGGCTGGCGCAGTCTGGCGTGGCGACGGTGGACGGCGGCTTCGTGCAGATCAACCAGCATTTGCAATCGGTGAGCCATCCGCAACTGTTTGCCGCCGGCGATATTGCCAGCAATCCGCAGCAGCCGCGCCCGAAAGCCGGCGTGTTTGCGGTGCGGCAGGGGCCGATATTGGCGCAAAACCTGCTGCACCAGGTATTTGGCGAACCCTTGATCGAGCATCTGCCGCAGCGCGATTATTTATCGCTGCTGACGACCGGGCCGCGCCATGCAATCGCTTGCTGGCACGGGCTGGTGTGGCAGGGCGACTGGGTGTGGCGCTGGAAAAATAGTATCGACCGGCGTTTCATGCGGCGTTTTGCGCTGCCTTTGCAGCCGGCAGATCCGCTGCCTGAGCCTGGACCCGACGACCGGGCTTGAATTTACCTGCGGCAGGCTGCCCATTCCGATAAGATATGTGCGCGCAATATACTGTGCCGGCAGCTGAATTGATGCTGGCTGTCATATTTTTTCAGGAGTATGGACAGATGCTAGAACCAAAAACGGATATTTCACCCAATCAGCTTTTTCAGAATAACCAAGCTTGGGCCGATGCCATCAAGGCCAATGATGCAGATTATTTCAAGAAGCTAGCAGCGCAACAGTCGCCGGAATACTTGTGGATCGGCTGCTCAGACAGCCGTGTTCCGGCCAATGAATTACTTGGCATGCTGCCGGGCGAACTGTTTGTCCATCGCAATATTGCCAACGTGGTGGTGCATACCGATTTGAATTGTCTCTCTGTGCTGCAATTTGCCATCGATGTGCTGGGCGTCAAGCATGTGATCATTTGCGGCCACTATGGCTGTTCCGGGGTGCATGCAGCGCTGACGCGCCGCCGCATCGGCTTGGCCGACAACTGGCTGCGCCATGTGCAGGACGTGCATCAGAAGCACGAAAAATATTTCGGTGATGTCTTGCCCAGCCGTGCGCAGCAGGATCGCTTGTGCGAATTGAATGTGATCGAGCAAGTCACCAATCTGTGCCAGACCACCGTTCTGCAGGATGCATGGGAACGCGGTCAGGAAGTGACGGTGTACGGCTGGGTCTATGGTTTGCAGGATGGCTTGTTGCGCGACCTCGGCATGATAGTTAATTCAGCCGAAGTGTTGGCGCAAAAGCTGGTTACGGTGTTTGATCGCTATGAACTATAAATGTTGAGATAATAGTTTTTAGGCTCTATTCGCGTTACACGTTGCTGCGTAAATAATCCCGGGCAAAGTTGAATATCTTGCTTCACTCTATAGCAACGTGTAATGCAAACATAGCCCTATAGCGTCGGGTTCGAAATTTAGGCGTGATACGTTTTTACGAAGAATCCTTACGCCTAGCCATGCTGGCCAGAACGCCGAGACAGGCGAATGAGACTACGGCAAAGTCCGCCGTTATTTGGCCCAGAAGGACACCAAAAACGGGGGCGCCAGCCGTTTGCCCGACTGCTACCATGAGAAAAGCAATGGTCAGGCCGGCCGCCGGCCGTTCCGGCATGGCCGATACGCCCCAGACAAGATAGATGCCGGTCAGCAGGATATAGGCGGCTCCGAACAATGCTGCGCCGAAAAAGGCCAGGATCGCCGTCGTCCCGGACCAACCGATGCAGACTATGCCGCAAGCCAAGGCAAGCAGCGAGAAGAAGTGGGTCGTGTTCACGCCGAATCTGGCGACCAGCGTTCCGGCAAGCCCGCCAAAGATCCCGGCCGAGCCGATGACAATCCAGAGGAGGCCGGTTTGCTGACCCGTCCAGTCAAGGCTGCGCGTCGTCAATTCACCTCCGAAAGACCAGATCGCCGTGCTGGCCGCACCCATCAGAAAAGCGGCGATCATGAGACGAGCAAGATCGGCGGACGGCTTCGGCACGCTGCCTGGCCCGACAGCCCGGTCTTTGCCGTCGCGCGGGATAAAAACAAAAGCGGCAATGGCGACAGCGAGGCTCGCCGTAGCGAAGAGCGCAAAAGCAAGCCGCCACTCCGCGCCCAACAGCAATGCGGCTGGACCGGTCAGGGCCACGCCCGCGCTGGTTCCGGCATTGATGATGGTGTTCGTAGCGTCCTGGCGTTCGCGTCGAACCGCGCGGGATACCGCTGCTGCCAAGGGCGGTGAAACAAGCCCCGTGCTTATCCCTGCGAAAAGGACTGCAGCAGCAAGGACGGGTGCCGACGTTGCCATTGCGATGGCCGCCAGCCCTGCGGTGGCGACAAGCCCCGCACCGCCAGCGACCAGTCGCGGACCGAAGCGCTCAGTCAGATAAGCGGATGCAATGATTGCGACGCAATATCCAAGGAACGATCCTCCCGCGATGAAACCGCCGATCGTGGGCGATATGGCGAGATCGGCTCTGATCTCCGGGAGGAACAGACCGAACGCGAAACGGGCAAATCCATAGCAAACCGCGATCAGCGCGAAGCCGGTCGTACTCAGTCGCAGGGCGGGCGTCATGCTGCCACCTTCGCGTTGTCCACCAACGTCCTGGCCGCTTTTCGTGCAGCCGATACGGCACCGGGTCCACCCGTCTCGCCCGCCACCCGCAGGAATAGGCAACCACGCGCTCCTTCGACCCTCATACAATCCTCAAGGGCATCGAGAACCTCGCTTCGACGCTATGCACCTCCAGCCGAAGCAGGAAACGCCGGTCGTGGTCATTGAGCACCTCGACCAGCAGCACAATTTTGCTACCAATGTGCTTCCAGACATCGGCCCAGCCATCGCCGCCGCCGGATTTTTTGGCGCCGCGCTCGAAGCAATAGTGGTCCGGGTCACGCGGCTTGTCCACGCCAAGCAGGCCGCACAGATCGTCAAAATGCCCCTGTGCCCCGGCGCGTTCGTTGAGTTTGTTGTCTTGCCAGAGGGCGATGAATTGTGCAGGAGGCATGGTGTGGTATTGGGGTGGGCAGCGGCATGGCTGAAGCTTGGCGCTTATTCGTTTTCGTCGCTTTTGTTATTTTTATAAGCAATAAAACAGGGGGTATGGCAATTTTAACTGCAATTACCGCATATATTCATTGCGGTATGTGCAAATACAGTTTGCAGTATATCTTTAGCGGCTGGCGTCAGATCAAAAAAATGCAGCAGGATTGATGTTGAATCGTGCCGAAACTGCTTTTATTTGTCGAATATTGAGATCGCGGATACCGCGCAAAATTTCCGACACCACGCCTTGTGTACCCACCTCCGGCAAATCGGATTGGGTGAGGTTATGTTGCTCCATGAGAAAACGCAGCATCGCAGAGGGCGTTACGTCGCCATTCGGATAATGGATGTCGTCATAGTCGCCGATAATTTCACCAAGGGTTGCAGCCAGGTCGGCCAAAGGATGGGCTTCATCGCCAGCGCCGACATCCAGCAGTTGATTAAGCGCGCTCACTGCTTTGTCATATTCGGCTGCCGTGCGAACTGGGCGCAGGGGAACAACGGCGTTGAGCGCTTGAAAATGGGCTGTGATCTCAGCAACCATTTGACGGTTTATTACGGCTTCCATTTGTCATACTCCTTGTGCGTGAACACATGCCGGATAAAAAGCATTTGACGATTGAAATGGATGGAAGCAACGATCCGGTATTTATTGCCGCCGATGTCAAAAACATAAAAATCACCCACCTTGTCCGTTGCGTTGAATGCCGTCTTGATGTCGGCAAAGCTGGCAAATGCGCTTGCTTCAAGCAGCTTGCGCCAAGTCTGAAGCAACTCTCGCGTTTCTGGATATTTCGCAGAAAAGTTGAGTAAGGCCTTGTTGGAGATGATTCGCATATATTAATTCTATCTCAATTTGAGATTATTAATGCGTTTGATAGGTGGCTTAAATTTCTCGGGTTTTTGGTCCGTTACGAATGGCTTTATGAATGCGCCTGCAACCGGCCGTCGCGCAATTTCAGGCGTTGCACTTGCGGCAGCGCGATCAGGTCGCGGTCGTGGCAGGCCATGATTACGCTGCTGCCTTCGGCTAGCAGGGTTGGAATCAGCCGGATCACTTGTTCGCGCGCGGTGCCGTCGAGGTTGGAGGTGGGCTCGTCCAGCAACAGCAGCCGGGGTTTCAGGATGCGGGCGCGGGCCAGCGCCACGCGCTGCTTTTCGCCGCCGGATAAAGTGGTCGCCAGGTTGTCGCGCAAGTGCGCGACGCCAGCCCATTCCATCGCTTCTGCGGTTTGCCTGGCGCGCAATGCTCTGGAATCGCCGCGCAGCTTCAGGCCGAAGCCGATATTGGCCGCCACGCTGCCGGCAAACATGACCGGATGCTGGTGCACGTAAATGATCGCGGCGCGCAACGCGGCCGGGTAGGGCGTCAGCGGCATCGGCATGGACATGGATTCGCCGAGCAGGGCAAGCGCGCCGCATTCGGCGGTTTCCAGCCCTGCCAGGATGCGCAGCAGCGTGCTTTTCCCGGCCCCGTTGACGCCGGTCAGCACATAGGCGCTGGCGCTGGCGATCGAAAAGCTGTTGATATCGAGCACGATGCGCTGGCCGTGGCGCTTGCGCAGATGTTGCAATTGCAGTAATACCGTCATCGCAGTTGCCCTTGCCGCTGCGCGTCGCCCTGCAGCAGCATCAGCGCTGCATTGATCACCAGCGCAATCGCGATCAGCACCAGGCCTAGCGCAATGCCTTGGGCGAACTCGCCCTTGCTGGTTTCCAGCGCAATTGCCGTGGTGATGGTGCGGGTGGCGCCGGCGATATTGCCGCCGACCATCATCGCGCAACCGACTTCCGAAATCACCCGGCCGAAACCGTTGATGACGGCCGCCATCACGCCGAACCGCACTTCGTGCAGCAGCGTGAGCATCACGCGCAGGCGCGATGCGCCGAGCGTGATGGCGGTTTCCGCCAGACGCGGATCGGCCGCTTGCACCGCAGCCAGCGTCAGCGCGATCAGCACCGGCAGCGCGATGATTGCTTGTCCGGCGATGACGCCGGACTGCGAAAACAGCCATTGCAAACCGCCCAGCGGCCCTTGGCGCGTGAGCATCATGTAGAGCAGCAGGCCGATCAGCACGGTGGGCACCGCCAGCGCGACCTGCGCCAGCCAGATCAGGATGCGCCGGCCGCGAAAGTTGCTGCTGGCAAGCGCATAGCCGGCCAGCAGCGCGATCGGGGTGGCAATCGCCAGCCCGACGCTGGAAGTCTTGAGCGACACCCAGATAATTTGCCACAGCGCGGCGTCGCCCGAAAACAGCAGCGCGAACGCAGCGCCGGTGGCCTCCATCATCCCCATTCTGGTTGGCTAGCGGCGTTTCAGAAGCAGTGTTCGGCAGCCGGGAACGATTTATCCTTGACCGCCGCTACATACGCCTGCACCGCAGCGCCGATGCTGATTTGACCGTCCATGAAGTTCTTCACGAAGCGCGCCTTGCGGCCCGGAAACACGCCCAGCATGTCGTGCATTACCAGCACCTGGCCGGAACAATCCGGCCCGGCGCCGATGCCGATGGTCGGGATCGCCAGTAATTCGGTCACTTCGCGGCCCAGCGCGGCGGGAATCGCTTCCAGCACCAGCAGTGCCGCGCCGGCGGCCTGCAGCAGCTGCGCGTCGGTCTTGAGATGATCGGCGCTCTCGATAGTTTTACCTTGCACCTTGTAGCCGCCCAGCTGATGCACCGATTGCGGCGTAAGGCCAAGGTGGGCGCAGACCGGTACCGCGCGCTCGGTCAGGAAGCGCACGGTCTCGGCCAGCCATGCGCCGCCTTCCAGCTTGACCATGTGGGCGCCGGCCTGGATCAACTGCACCGCGTTGTTGAACGCCGATTCAGGCGTGGCGTAACTGCCGAACGGCATGTCGGCCACGATAAACGCCGACTTGCTGCCGCGCGCGACGCAGGCGGTATGGTAGGCGATGTCGGCTATCGTGACGGGCAGGGTCGAATGGTGGCCCTGGCACACCATGCCGAGCGAATCGCCGATCAGCAGCACGTCGACCCCGCAGCTATCCATCAGAGCCGCGAAGCTGGCGTCGTAGCAGGTCAGCATGCTGATCTTCTGGTCCGCGGCGCGCATCGCGTTCAGCGATGGGATCGTGACAACCTTGGTCGCGGCCGGTTTGGTGGCAGCCGTCGGCGTGCCGGCAGCGGCCATGTCTTTTCCCTGCAAATAACTAGCCATAAAATCCTCTAAGTTGCAAAATCCGGTTGCAATAGTGTAGCGCCCTGACGCGGGCTTGATACTGCGCAGCAATAGTGTTGCGCACCTTAACCACGAAAAATGAAGTACACCGCTCCCACCAGACACAGACCCGCCCAAACGAAATCGAGCTTGAACGACTGGCCCATGTACAGCATGGCGAACGGCACAAACACCACGAGTGTAATTACTTCCTGCATGATTTTCAGTTGCGCCAGATTGAACTGGGTATAACCGATGCGGTTGGCCGGCACTTGCAGCATGTATTCAAACAGCGCAATCGCCCAACTCACCAACGCCGCGATCCACCACGGCTTGCTGGCCAGGTTTTTCAGATGGCCGTACCAGGCTATGGTCATGAAAATATTCGAAAAGAACAGCAGGCCGACTGTTTGGAAAGTGATCGAATTTGGCATGATGTCGCCTGCGGTGTATTATAAAATTTGTCGGGTATGCACGAAATAATGCCATTTTCCGCATGTTTTCTGTGCTGTTCTGAAAATACTATTGCCGGTATATTTATTGCGCCAAAGCTGTGTCAGATTCTCTGAATGGCCTGATCCGCCACTGCGGGTGCGAACTGCTGTGCGGCGCCGTGGCCCGGAATCTGGATCAGCGGGTCGATTTGCAGCAACGGGATCAGCACGAAGGCGCGCTGTGTCATGCGCGGATGCGGCACTTGCAGCGTCGCGCTGGCAATCGTCTGGTTGCCGTACAGCAGCAGATCGAGGTCGAGCGTGCGTGGCGCGTTCGGATACGGGCGCTGGCGGCCGAAATCCTGTTCGATCGCTTGCAGCGCCAGCAGCAGTTCGGCGGCTGGCAAGCGGGTTTCGAGTTGCACCACCGCATTAATGAAATCGTCGCCGGCAGCGTCAATCGGCGCGCTGCGAAACAGGCTCGATTGCGCGCTGACACGGGTATCGGGCAGAGTTTCCAATTGTTCGATGGCGCGCAACACCTGACTGCGCGCATCGCCCAGATTGGCGCCCAGGCCAATGTAAGCTTGCATTGGCGGCTGCAATGTCACTGCGCGCTTTCGGTGTTGCCGCTGACTTTCTTGCGGCCGCGTCCGCCGCGTGATGCGCCGCGTTTTGCTGCGCCGTCGGGCGCGGCCGCACTGCGCGGTTTTGCGGTCAGCAATACTTCGCGCTCGTTGCCATCGGCGGCCATGAAGCTGGTCCACCACACGCCGATCTCAGCATCAATCTCGCCGGAAGCGCAGCGCAGCAGCAGGAAATCGTAAGCGGCGCGCAGGCGCGGATGCTCCAGCAGCTTGTAGGGCGATTTGCCGATGCGGCGCTCGAAGCGCGGCTGCATGGCCCAGATGTCGCGCATGTCGGAGCCGATCTTGCGCTGAATCGCCAGCTTGTCGGATTGCGTGTCGAGCACGTCGTCGGCGGCCAGATGCAAGGCGGGAATCGGATTTTCGCCGGCGGCCTGGTAGGCGGTCCATTTCTCCAGCACCTGATGCCACAACAGCGAGGCGAACAGGAATCCGGGTGAAACCGGTTTGCCCAGCTTGACCCGCTCGTCGGTGGCGGCCAGCGCCAGCGTGATGAATTTCTCGCCCATCGGCTGTTCCAGCACCACGTCGAGCAAAGGCAGCAAGCCGTGATGCAAGCCTTCCGAGCGCAAGCGTTTCAGGCAAGCCAGCGCCTGGCCGCTCAACAGCAGCTTGAGCATTTCGTCGAATACCCGGGCCGAGGGCACGTTGTTGATCAGCGGCGCCATCACCGCAATCGGCGCGGCGGTGGCGGGGTCGATCGAAAACTGCAGCCGGGCCGCGAAGCGCACCGCCCGCAACATGCGCACCGGATCTTCGCGGAAACGCGCCTCCGGGATGCCGATGATGCGCAGCGTTTTCTTGCGGATGTCGGCCATGCCGCCGTGGAAATCGAGCACGGTCTGGGTCGCCGGATCGTAATACATCGCATTGATGGTGAAATCGCGCCGCACCGCATCCTCGTGGTGCGCGCCGAAGGTATTGTCGCGCAGCACCCGGCCGTGCTCGTCTTTAGGCGACTCGACTGCGGCCGGGCCGCGGAAGGTGGTTACTTCCAGCAAATCCTGGCCGAACATCACATGCACGATCTGGAACCGCTTGCCGATGATGAACGCGCGCCTGAATAAACGCTTGACTTGCTCCGGGGTGGCGTTGGTGGCGATGTCGAAATCTTTCGGCTTCACGCCCAGCAGCAGGTCGCGCACCGCGCCGCCCACCACATACGCCTTGAAGCCGGCGTCTTGCAGGGTTTTCGTGACGCGGATCGCGTTGTTCGACAACAGCCCGGGGTCGATGCCGTGCTGTTTCGGGCCGAGCGTGTCCGGCTCCATGTTGTTGCCGGCGGCATCGGTCTTGGTGATGCCCAATATCTTGCGGATGTATTTTTTAATCATGGAATAACTTCAGGATGGGCCAGCCGAGCGCTCTGGCGTGCGCTTCCAGTATGGCATTGGGATTGGTCGCCACCGGATGGGTGACGGCTGACAATAGCGGAATATCGTTTTGCGAATCGCTGTAAAAATGGCTCTGGCCGAAGCTGCCGAGGGATTTCCCCATGCCGGCGAGCCAGTCGTGGGTATGGCGCACCTTGCCGGCGCCCGAACTCGGAATCCCGATCAGTTTGCCGGTGATGGTGCCGTCGGGCAGGGTTTCCGGCTCGGCTGCGATCAAATGCCGCACCTCCAGCGCTCTAGCAATCGGCGCGGCGACGAAGCGGTTGGTGGCGGTGATGATGGCGACCAGATCGTCGGCGTCCTGGTGGCGTCTCAGCAGGTCGCGCGCTGCCGGCGTGATGACCGGAAGGATCACTTCGGCCATGAATTGCGCATGCCAGTCGTCGAGTTGGCGGCGCGAAAATTGCGCCAGCGTGCCCAGCGCGAATTCCAGGTACTCGACCGGGTCCAGCGTGCCGGCCTGGTACTGGGCGAAGAAGGCGGCGTTGCGCAGCTCGAATGCGACAGGGTCCACCGCGCCGATGCGCGCCAGAAATTGCCCCCATTCGTAATCGGAATCGATCGGAATCAGGGTGTGATCGAGGTCAAACAGGGCTAAATTCATGGTGCTTTCGGTGTGCTTTCCGGAGGTTCAAGTTGTCCCAGTTGCAGCAGGCTGCGCAACAGCGACAAGGTAATCGGGCGTTGGGTTTCCAGGGAATATTTATCCAGACCGTCCAGAATGGTCGATAGCGAGCGCATGTCGCGCTCGGTGTGTGTCAGCAAATACGGCAGCACGCCGGGCGATAAGCTCAGGCCGCGCATCTGGGCGGAATAGTTCAGAGCGGCAATTTTTTCTTCGTCGGTGAGCTCATGCAGGCGATAAATCAAGCCCCAGCCAAGCCGGGTGCGCAAGTCTTCCCGCACCGCTAGGGTAGCTGGCGGTAGGTTGCCGACCGCCACCAGCGCATAGCCGTGCTCGCGCACCTGATTGAACAGGTTGAAGGCTTCGATCTGCAGCGCGGGGGATAACTGGTCGCAGTCGTCGATCAAATACAGCGTGACACCAGGGTCGAACTGGAAGGCTGCTGCGTCGGCGTCGGATGCAATGAAACGTGCAGTGGGCGCGGCCGCTTCCGCCACCGCACGCAGCAGATGGGTTTTGCCGGCGCCGGGCTGGCCCCAGACATACACGAAGCGTTCGCTGGAGACGCGCGCCACGATTTGCTGCAGGCGTTCGGCCAGTTCGGGATTCTGTCCGACGAAGAAGTTATCGAAGGTCTGCGGTTTTTCCGCCCCTAAATCGAGTAGTAGTTGCCGCATCATTGGTTGTAAAAACTACTTTCTAAATAATGTGCGCGCACATGCTTGATCGCGACTGAAAAGATGGCCGCCATCGGTAGCGCCAGCAGGATGCCGACAAAACCGAACAGCTGACCGAACGCCATCAGCGCGAAAATCACCGCCAGCGGATGCAGGCCGATGCGCTCGCCGATCAGGCGCGGCGTCAGGAAATAGCTTTCGATAACTTGGCCCACTCCGTAAATCAGGGCTACCAGGAGCAAGCCGTGCAAGCCGTCGAATTGCAGTACCGCTGCAATGAGCGCCAGTATCAGGCCCAGTCCGAAGCCCAGATAGGGAATGAAAGCCAGCAAGCCGGTGATGATGCCGACTGGCAGCCCAACGTCAAAGCCCGCCAGCATCAGGGTCACCGAGTAATACACTGCCAAAATCAGCATCACCAGCAATTGCCCACGCAGGTATTGCGCCAACAAGCCATCGACATCGTTCGAGATCACGCGGGTTTTGTCGATCCACGGGCGCGGTATCAGCCTGAAGGTGGATGCCAAAATTCGATGCCAGTCCAGCAATAGGTAGAACAGAATGAATGGAATCAGCAGCACCATTGCGGTCCACCCCAGCACTGCCGAACTACCCTGTTTGGCCGAGGTGAGCAGGGTACCCCAGATCTGGTCGCCGCTGGAGGCCATCTTCGACGACACCAGTTCTTTCAAGCCATCGATATCCAGGTTGACGTGAATTCCCAGTGCCGTCAGACGTGGGCTCAGAAAATTATTTGCCTGCGCCAGAAAGGCCGGTATTTTTTCGCGCAACAGCGGCAACTGACTCTGCAACACCGGCACCACAATCAGGATCAGCGCTAGCAGAGCAGCAAACAGCAGCGCAATCACCAGCAATGTCGCCACCGAGCGCGGCAGCCTGAAGCGGCCGATGCGCTTGCGGTCGAGCCAGTCGACGCCCGGGTTGAGCGCATATGCCAGAATCGCCGCCGCAATGAACGGGGTCAGAACCGGCCCCAGCAAGATCAGCAGGACGATCAGTAATATCCCCAGCGCCAGCCAGGTTGCAGATTGTTTTTGCTCGGAAGTGAGGGGAAATGGCATTAAATGGGTGTCGGTTCGGGTCAGTTTGATAAAATACCACTTTGCCGCGCCTGTTTGACGCGGTCACATTCCTTTATTTTACCGCCTCTGCCGCCAATCACACCATGAACTCGACTCCAAACGTTTCCCTTTCCTACCGCGACGCCGGTGTTGACATCGATGCGGGAGATGCGCTGATCGAAGCGATCAAGCCGTTTGCCAAACGCACCATGCGCGAAGGCGTGATGGGCGGCATCGGCGGCTTCGGCGCGCTGTTCGAAATCAGCAAAAAATTCAAGGAGCCGGTGCTGGTATCCGGCACCGATGGCGTGGGCACCAAGCTCAAGCTGGCTTTTCACCTGAATCGTCACGACACGGTCGGCATCGACCTGGTTGCGATGAGCGTCAACGATATCCTGGTGCAGGGCGCCGAACCGTTGTTTTTTCTCGACTATTTCGCCTGCGGCAAGCTCGATGTGGCTAGCGCCACCGATGTCATCAAAGGCATTGCCAAGGGTTGCGAATTGTCCGGTTGCGCACTGATCGGCGGCGAAACCGCTGAAATGCCGAGCATGTATCCGGACGGCGAATACGATCTGGCCGGTTTTGCAGTCGGCGTGGTGGAAAAATCGAAAATCATCGACGGCAGCACGATCATCCCCGGCGATGTGGTGCTGGGCCTGGCCTCGTCCGGCGCGCACTCCAACGGTTATTCGCTGGTGCGCAAGATTATCGAAATCGCCAAGCCGGACCTGGACAGCGATTTCCACGGCCGCAAACTGGCCGACGTGCTGATGGAACCGACGCATTTGTATGTCAAGCCGCTGCTGGCGCTGATCGCCTCCATGGAAGTCAAGGGCATGGCCCATATCACCGGCGGCGGCCTGGTCGAAAACGTGCCGCGCGTGCTGCAGCCGCACCTGACGGCCGAACTCGACCGCGCAAAATGGACCATGCCGCCGCTGTTTACCTGGCTGCAGCAGCACGGCAATGTGGCCGATGCCGAGATGCACCGCGTCTTCAACTGCGGCATCGGCATGGTTGTAATCGTCTCGCAGCAGAACGCCGCTGCCGCTATCGCCCAACTGCAAGCCGCCGGCGAAACCGTCAGCCAGATCGGCACCATTCGCGCACGCCAAGGTGACGAAGCGCAAACCATTGTGCTGTGATGTTGAGCAAGTAGGGGCGGGTTCCAAACCCGCCCCTGCCGGTTGTTGGCATAGTATATTTAAGGGCGCTCTGATTGTATGCGGAAATAAGGTCATTTTTGGCTATACTAGGACTGTGTAATCGCATCGCGACAAGCATAAAAAAACGGCAGAACGAATTAATTTCGTTCTGCCGTTTTTTTATTTCTGCTGCAACTCAAGGCGCACGGATATGGTCAACAAAGGCTAGCGTCTCTGGTTTGGGTGGCTGCGTCGCCAGGCTGGCGATAATCAGTGCCAGCATTCCGGCTGGCACGCCGAACACGCCGGCCGAGATCGGCGCGATATGGAACCATTGAGCGGCGCTGCTGCCGCCCAGAGCCGGATGCGTATGCACTATGTAATACACGCATACGGCAAAGCCGGTGACCATGCCGGCGATGGCGCCTTGCTGGTTGGCGCGCTTCCAGAACACGCCCAGCACCAGCGCGGGAAATAGCGCCGAAGCCGCCATTGAAAATGCGGCGCCCACCATCGACAGGATGTCGCCCGGTTTCAGCGATGCGGTATAGGCGGCCACCAGCGCCACCACCACCAGCAGCAGTTTGGAAATCGTCAGACGTTTTTGGGTTGATGCGCTCGGGTCCAGCACCTTGTAATAAATATCGTGCGACAGCGCGTTCGAGATGGTCAGCAACAAGCCGTCGGCAGTCGATAATGCCGCCGCCAGACCACCGGCCGCGATCAGGCCGGAAACTACATACGGCAGGCCGGCGATTTCCGGCGTGGCCAGCACGATGATGTCGCCGTCGATGGCGATCTCGGCCAGTTGCACGACGCCGTCATGGTTGATGTCGATGATCGAGATCAGCGGCGCGATCTTGTCGATGTTGGCCCAGTACGACACCCACGCCGGCAGCTTGGTGAAGGCGGTGCCCACCAGTGACGTATAGATTTCATACTTCACCAGCACCGCCAGCGCCGGGATGGTGATGTAGATCAGCATGATGAAAAACAGCGACCAGAACACCGAAGCCCGCGTTTCCTGCACCGATGGCGTGGTGTAGTAGCGCAGCAGGATGTGCGGCAAGGCGGCGGTTCCGACCATCAGGCAAAACACCAGTGCCAGGAAATTGTTGCGCTTGATGTCGGAGGCAGCCGCATCCTGGGCTGGAAAGGGCGTGCTGTGGTCGAGGATGGAGTCGGCCCGCGCCAGATTATGGCGCCGCGCCTGGCTCCAAAGGCTGTGGGCTTCTTCGCTGGTTTTTGGGTAACTCGATAATGCCCGCTCGGCGATCTTGATATCGATCAGGGTCGCGCCGTTTTTTTTCAGGCGATCGACCTGGCCTTGCAATACGGCGCGGCCTTGCTGCAGCGAGGCCGGCAGCGCCTCCATCTTCTGTGCGTAATCGGCGGCGACGCGCTTGAAGATGGTGCGCACTTGCTGTTCTTTCGGATCGCTTTCCAGCTTTTTTTCGGCCTGGCCGATTTTCGCCAATACCGCGCCGTAAGCGATTTGCGGCACTGGCACGCTAGTGTGCTTGGCCGATAGCCAGAACACCGGGATCATGTAGGCGGCAATCATGATGATGTATTGCGCAATCTGGGTCCAGGTGATGGCGCGCATGCCGCCCATGAACGAGCACACCAGAATGCTGGCCAGCCCGAGAAATATTCCGACCGAAAAATCGACCCCGGTAAAGCGCGATGTAATCAGGCCGACGCCGTAAATCTGCGCCACCACATAAGTAAACGAGACCAGAATGGTGGCAATCACCGCCAGCACCCGCACCGGGTTGCCGCCGTGGCGGCCGCTGTAGCGTGCCGCCAGGAAGTCTGGAATGGTGTACTGGCCGAATTTGCGCAGGTAAGGCGCGATCAGCAAGGCGACCAGGCAGTAACCGCCGGTCCAGCCGACGATATACGCCATGCCGTCGAAACCCTGCAGGTACAGGCCGCCGGCCAGGCTGATGAAACTGGCCGCCGACAGCCAGTCGGCAGCGGTCGCCATGCCGTTGAACATGGCCGGCACGCGTCGTCCGGCCACATAATATTCCGCCACGTCGGAGGTACGGCTCATGACGCCAATGCCAGCGTACAGCGCGATGGTGGCGAACAAAAACAGATAGCCGATCCAGGCCCGCGGCACACCTTCGAATTCCAGAATCGAGAGTGCGCCCAGGAACAGGATCAGACCCAGTGTGTACCAGGAATAATAGCGCCGGAGCTTTCGGTTGAAAGCCTTGTCCGCCATCAGTCTTCGCTCCTGCAGCGCAAGTCGAGGGTGCGCATGCGCCAGGCATAGATGCCTAGAATGACCACGTAAATTAACGGCACGCCCTGGGCGATCATGTAAAACGACACTGGCCAGCCGAACAGGGTGAGGGTGGACAGTTCCCGGGCGAAAAAAATACTACCGAAAGTGATGATCAGCCATGTCAGCAGCAGCACCGCTGTCAGGCGCTTGGTGGCGCGCCAGTGATTGGTGCGCTGTACGAATTGCCGGCTGGGGCGTGTCATATCAGCCCAGATTCTCGATCATGCCCATGGCAGGGCGCGGTCTCATGTGCAAAGTGATGCGAAACAGGCTGCCAGGAAATTTCGGATCGTTCTGATGCGGATTGTCGAAAATATCGATTACTGCATCGTGTTGCAGGGCGATCTCTCTGACAATCGCCAGGCCGAGTCCGCTGCCTTCAACATTACTGCCCAGGATGCGGTAAAAGCGCTCGAAAATATGGTTGCGGTCGATGGCCGGGATGCCCGGCCCGGTATCCTCGACTTCCAGAAACGCTTGCGCATTGTCTGCGTCGCTGCGCACTCGCACGGTGACGTAGCCTTGCGGCGGCGTATACCGCAGCGCATTGTCGATCAAATTATTGAGCAGTTCGCGCAGCATCAGCGGATTGCCACTGATCATGATCGGGTGCCCCGGCGACTCGAAACCCAGGTCGATGCGATAGGCAAAAGAGGTTTGCACCCAGTCCTGCACCGCATTGCGCGCCAGTTCAGATAATTCCAGCGGCTCGAACGGTTTGGCGGCCGGGGTCTGGTTTTCGGTGCGCGCCAGCGCCAGCAATTGGTTGACCAGGCGCGTGGCCGATTCCGAACTCTTCAATAATTGCAGCAGCGAACGGTGGATTTCATCCTGATCGGTCTGGCGCAGAGCCAGTTCGGATTGCATGCGCATGCCCGCCAGCGGCGTTTTCATCTGGTGCGCGGCATCGGCGATGAAGCGTTTCTGCATCTCGGTCGATTGCGATAGCCGCACCAGCATGTCATTAAAAGAATTTATGAGCGGCGAAATTTCTTCCGGCACCTGGCCCGAGTCGATCGGGCTCAAATCGTCCAGCCGCCGGTTGCGGATGCGTTGCTGCAGTTCCGCCAGCGGCAGCAAACCGCGCGACAGCGCCAGCCAGACCAGCGCCAGCGCGATTGGCAGAATGATGAACTGCGGCATGATCACGCCCTTGATGATTTCATTGGCAAGCTGGGCCCGTTTGTCCAGAGTTTCACCGACCTGCACCAGCGCCGTTGCCGTTTCTTTCGAGGCGGTTATATTAGATTGCGACTGCCAGCGGTACAAATCGACATAGGTGTAGGCGACCCGAATTTCTGTCCCGTGCATCGTGTCGTTGCGAAATGCGATGATGCCGGGCAGGGGTTTCTCCGCGTCCTGCGGCGCCGGCATCGGCATGTCGCGGTCGCCTTCGATGAACTCCGCATGCGGTCCCTGAACCTGGAAATACACGTAATCGATATCGTCGGCCCGCAACATGTCGCGCGAAGCGGCGCTGGTTTGGGTGACGACTTTGCCGTTCACCTGCTTGACTTGCTGCGCCAGCACCGCGACCCGGTCTTCCAGCGCATGATCAAAAGGCTGGTTGGCGATCGACTTGGTGACGATGTAAGTGATGGCGATGCTCATCGGCCACAGCAGCAATAAAGGCACCAGCATCCAGTCCAGGATTTCACCGAACAAGGAACGCTGGATCGGCTCAATCGGCTGCGTCGTTGGCGTAGCGGGCAATGAATGTGATGCAGTCGATGTGGCATCGGCGGCACTGGCGTCCACTTTTCTGGCGTCGCTCATAGCTAGCTCAGGACCGGATCATGATGGTGCTAACGCGGCGTGGGTGCAGCAGGGTTGCCGGCCGCGCCGGGAGTATTGGCGTTGGGCGTTTCAGGAAATTTTTCAAGGCAGTAGCCGATGCCGCGCACCGTTACGATGCGCACCCCGCCGATCTCGATTTTCTTGCGCAGGCGATGTACATAGACTTCAATCGCGTTATTGCTGACTTCCTCGCCCCATTCGCACAGATGATCCACCAGCTGATCCTTGGAAACCAGGCGTCCGGTGCGCTGCAGCAGCACTTCCAGCAAACCGAGTTCGCGCGCGGAAAGGTCAAGCATCTGCTCGTCGATGTAGGCAGTGCGGCCAACCTGGTCATAGGTCAGCGGGCCATGCTTGATGACGGTCGGGCCGCCGCCGGCGCCGCGTCGTGTGAGGGCGCGCACCCGAGCTTCCAGCTCGGACAGCGCGAACGGTTTGGCCATGTAATCGTCAGCCCCCAGATCGAGCCCTTTGACGCGCTGCTCGATCGAATCGGCGGCGGTCAGGATCAATACCGGCAAATGCGAATTGCGGGCGCGCAGACGCCGCAACACCTCCAGGCCCGGCATCTTGGGCAGGCCGAGATCCAGAATCAGCAGATCGAAATCCTGAGTGGACAAGGCAGAATCGGCTTCCAGACCGTTTTGCACGTAATCGGTCGCATAGCCGGCCTGACGCAAAGAACGGGTCAGACCATCGGCGAGCACACTATCGTCTTCCGCAAGCAAGATACGCATGGTTTTTAATAATTCATCAAAAAATAAGCAGGAACATGAACGAGTCGCAACGAAAAATGAACGCCTTGATGCTCGCAGGAATGACTTACAGTCTATTGCGTTTCAATCCCGGCAGCAAGGCGCAGCGGGCTTCCGGTTTCAAGTATGATTACCGGGATCGAAATTTACTTGCAATTTTCACTGTTTTTTTATACAGTACTATTTGTGACATAATTCAACTCGGTCATTACCGCGAATACTGTACGCTGCAACCGCGCCTTCACTGCTGAAAGAAACTTATGGACGATAAGAAAGCCGCTCCCGTTACGGACAAGAGCAAAGCCCTCGCTGCCGCGTTGGCTCAAATCGAGAAACAGTTTGGCAAGGGCTCGGTCATGCGCATGGAAGATGGCGCGGTGGTCGAAGAAGTGCAGGTGGTCTCCACCGGTTCGCTCGGCCTGGATATTGCACTGGGTGTCGGTGGCTTGCCACGCGGCCGCGTGGTCGAGATTTACGGACCAGAATCCTCCGGCAAAACCACGCTAACCCTGCAAGTCATTGCAGAAATGCAAAAGCTCGGCGGCACCTGTGCCTTTATCGATGCCGAGCATGCGCTGGATGTCGGCTATGCCAAGAAATTGGGCATTAACCTGTCAGATTTGCTGATTTCTCAGCCGGATACCGGTGAACAAGCACTTGAAATTACCGATGCGCTGGTGCGTTCCGGCAGCGTTGACCTGATCGTCATCGACTCGGTCGCCGCACTCACGCCGCGCGCTGAAATCGAAGGCGACATGGGCGATTCGCTGCCAGGCCTGCAGGCGCGACTGATGTCGCAGGCATTGCGCAAACTGACTGGCAGCATCAACCGCACCAATACGCTGGTGATCTTCATCAACCAGATTCGCATGAAGATCGGTGTCATGTTCGGCAACCCGGAAACCACGACCGGCGGCAATGCGCTGAAATTTTACGCATCGGTGCGACTGGATATTCGTCGCACTGGATCGATCAAGTCCGGCGATGAAGTCATCGGCAACGAAACTCGGGTCAAGGTCGTCAAGAACAAAATTGCCCCACCGTTCAGGGAAGCGCATTTCGACATTTTGTATGGGGAAGGCACTTCACGCGAAGGTGAAATACTCGATCTCGGTGCCGATGCCAAGATCGTTGAAAAGAGCGGTTCCTGGTATAGCTATAACGGCGAACGCATCGGACAGGGCAAGGATAATGCCCGCAGTTACCTGAAAGAGCGCCCCGAACTGTCGCGCGAAATCGAGAACAAGGTACGGGTATCGTTAGGCGTGCGGGAGTTGCCGCCGTTGGCATCGGATGCACAAGCCAAGCCAAAAGCCAAGGATAAGGGCAAGGACAAAGATAAGGACGCGGAATCAGCGCAACCAGCGCAACCAGCGCAACCTTAAGTGCTTATCTGTCAGGCCGTAGAGTAGGATTATCAGTAGGGGCGGGTTCAAAACCCGCCCCTACTCTCGTTGGGCTGATCAGTTTTGTAGGATGGGTGAAACCCATCATTTGCTGGCGATTGAAAAGTGATGGGTTTCACCCATCCTACGCGCTGGCTTTACCGATTTAAAATCATGGCCGCATTAAAAATCAGCCTGAAAGCGCGTGCGCTTAGATATCTGTCTATGCGAGAGCACAGCCGTGCGGAGTTGGGGCGCAAGCTCGCCCGTTACGCAGAAGAGTCTGATGATATCGAAGCTCTGCTGGATTTTCTGGAAGCGCAAAACTGGTTGTCGCAGACGCGTTTCTCCGAAGCCCTGGTCAGCCGGCGTGCGGCACGTTACGGCAACAGCCGCATCCTCGCTGAATTGCAGAGCCACGGCATTGGCGGCGAGGCACTGACCGGAATCAAGACGGAACTGGCAGCAGATGAGGTCGCGCGCGCCTGCGCAGTCTGGCGCAAAAAGTTCGGCACTCTTGCTACTGACGCCACCGAACGCGCCAAGCAGATGCGCTTCATGCAGCAGCGCGGTTTCTCCCACCGCGCCATCCAGGCCGCCATGCGCGGCGTTGTCGATTGCGACGATTAATCCGGGATTGCGGCGGGTGACTGGGAGTGCCGAGCGTCTGCTCGGCTTTTTCAAAAACAGCCCAGCAAACGGTCGGCGATTCCATCGGCGGACAACAATGTCCACGAAAGACACCAGAGAACAGATAGGATTCAGAGTCCATTGAGTTGTGGAGAAAAAAGGAGTATTGCCATTTTTATCGAATTTTTCGCATATATTCATTGCGCTAATAAAATATACTCAAGCTAATATTGAAAATTCGCCGAGCTTTCGATTGGCAACTAGGGCGGCTGGTCCGAAACACTTCATTCCCATCTTTCTCGTGCCTTTCGCGTTTTTAGCGGACCGTGCATAACAACACCAGTTATTGAACGGTTGTTTCGAGTGTCTTTCGCATTGTTTTTTTGATATTTATCAAATTTTATGCGACGAAAAAACAGTTAATGTCGAATTGATATTAATGTGGCGCATAGATTTACCCCCGACCGAAATGGAGACAACCATGACAAGTCGCACTTCCCGGTTTTTCCCACCCCTCAAAATTTTCAGCATGGTAGTTCTGGCACTGATGGTGCTGGCGGTCGGCTATGCGGCAGTAATTTCAATTAGCAACTGGAGTGGTATTAGCGTGTAAATCTGTCTGTCAGGCTGCTTGTGATTCGCCCTGGTTTCAATAAAAAAAAGGATGGCCGCGATGACTAAACGACAAGGACGGCTTTTTTTCATTCTTTGCACTGCCGCCACGGCCGTGCTATTCATCGTCATGACGGTTCACAGCCATACCCGCTTTAGTGAACTGACCCATGCAGAAAAAATTACACCTGCGGTAATCAGCGGCAAACACGTCTGGCACAACAACAACTGCATCAATTGCCATACCTTGCTGGGTGAGGGTGCATATTACGCGCCGGATCTGACCAAGATCACGCAGCAGCGCGGCGCACCTTATCTGCAGGCTTTCCTGAAAGATCCATCGAAATTCTATTCGGAGCAAAAGCATCGGCGGCTGATGCCGAATCCGAATCTGAGCACGGGGGACATCGACAATGTCATCGCTTTCCTCGACTGGGTTGGCCACATTGACAATCAGGGCTGGCCGCCTCGTCCTCTGATCGTATCCGGAGCAGCGATACCCGGCTCGGATGTCGGTCAGCCAGCCAAGGCAGTCGCCGCATCGTCGGAACCTGTTGCCAAGGGTGAAGCTTTGTTCAAATCTACGCCGCCTGCTTGCTTTGCTTGCCACTCGGTTTCTCCCGGGGTGAATCTGGCCGGGCCTTCGCTAGCTGGGTTGGGGGCGCATGCTGCCAAAGTCATTGCTTCGCCCGATTACAAGGGCAGCGCCAAAACTCCTGCCGACTATATTCGCGAATCGATCGCCAAACCCAGCGCGTATCTATTCCCCGGCCCGATGTATTCGGCCAACGGCCAGTCCTTCATGCCGAGCAGCTTCGCGACTGACCTCACACCAGAACAAATCGACACTCTCGTTGCTTATCTGGAAACTTTGAAATAGGAGCTGCCATGCGCTATCGCTCACAATCGGTTGCATATTGGTATTTTGCTGTCGCCATGTGCCTGTTCGGTTTGCAGCTGGTGTTTGGCTTGCTTGCCGCGTCAAAATACCTTGGCCCGGACCCGTTGTTGAATATTCTTTCATTCGACAAGGTCAAGGCGATTCACACCAATTTGTTGATCGTCTGGACCTTGACCGGCTTCATGGGAGCGACGTATTACGTGGTGCCGGAAGAATCGCGCGGTGAAATCTACAGTACCAAGATCGCGTATGTGCAGCTGGTGGCCTGGACGCTGATGGGCGTGACCGCCGTAGTTGGTTATATGTTCGGCTGGACTGCCGGCAACAAGTTGCTGGAGCAGCCGTTCCCGCTGAAAATCGTGATTGTGATTGTGATGTTGCTGTTCCTTTACAACATCCTGATGACGATCAGGCAGGCAGGGCGCTGGACCGTCACCGAAGGCGTGCTGGTAGCAGGTCTGGCGCTGGCGGCGTTGCTGTATCTGCCAGCCCTGGTGGAATACGACAATTACACGGTAGCCATTTTTTACCGCTGGTGGACCATCCATCTGTGGGTGGAAGGTGTGTGGGAAATGATTCAGGGCGGCTTGCTGGCGTATCTGCTGATACGCCTGTCCGGTGCCGATCGCGAAGTGATGGAGAAATGGCTATATGTCATCGTCGGCCTGGTTTTTTTGGCAGGGATCATCGGCACCGCCCACCATTATTATTGGATTGGCGTACCGCATTACTGGCTTCCGATTGGGGGTTTTTTCAGCGCGCTGGAACCGTTGGCATTGCTCGGGATGGCGATGTTTGCGTATTTTGCGATGCGCCGCTCGGGGCTGTCTCATCCTAATGCGCTGGCTGTGCACTGGACCATAGGCAGTGCGGTATTCACCGTGTTCGGCGCTGGTTTGCTCGGGCTGGCGCATACCTTGCCCGACGTCAACAAGTGGACCCACGGCACACTGGTGACGGCGATGCATGGCCACGGGGCGTTCTACGGCGGGTATGCAATGATTGTCTTGGCGATGATCGCTTATGCGCTGCCCAGCCTGACCAACAATCGCCGGGTGGAAGGCAGCAGTATCGGTTACTGGGCTTTCTGGCTGCAAATCGCCGGCATGTTCGGCATGGTGCTGTCGTTTGGTACCGCCGGTATCGGCCAGGTGTATCTGGAGCGCATTCTTGGCCTGGGTTACCTGGATACGCAACTCAAGTTGCAGGTGCACTTTTTGATGCTGATTACGACCGCCACGATGTTTACGCTTGGCGCAGGCCTGTTCATCTGGGATTTTTTCCGTAGCGCTCCAAAACTCAGCAGTGATGCGCTCAATGTGGTGCCGGCACCAGCGGCAATATAAGCGATGGAAGGCTTGGCAGAAGCAAGCTGCAGATTGGCCGATACGCGCCAGAGCTTGCTTTATTCTCAAACTCATCCTCAGCTCCAGCCTGCCAGTATTGAACCTTACTATCTGCCGCTGGGCGATGAAATCAGCGTATTTACGCAGTGTCATTTGCGTAGTTTGGCCGTGATGCTGAAAGGCCCCACCGGCTGCGGCAAAACCCGCTTCATCGAGCATATGGCTTGGCGTCTCAAGCGTCCTCTGGTGACGGTGTCATGTCACGATGATTTGTCGGCTGCCGATCTGGTTGGGCGTTTTTTAATTCGGGACAATGGCACCGTCTGGCAGGATGGGCCGCTGACGCGAGCGGTGCGATTGGGCGCGATCTGCTATCTCGATGAAGTGGTCGAGGCGCGTCAGGATGCGGTAGTCGTGATCCATCCGCTGACTGATTACCGCCGGATTTTGCCGATCGACAAGACCGGCGAGCATATCGAAGCTGCGCCCGGATTCCAGCTGGTGATTTCCTACAATCCGGGCTACCAGCATGTTTCCAAGGATTTGAAACCCAGCACGCGGCAGCGCTTCGTTGCGCTGGAATTCGATTTCCCGCCAGCGGAGCGCGAAGTCGACATCATCGTCCACGAAAGCGGCGCCGACCGCGCGATAGTGCACGATCTGGTCGCGCTGGCCGGCCGCATTCGCCATCTCGGCGACCGTGGTTTGGCTGAAGTGCCCAGCCCGCGCTTGCTGGTCGCCACCGCACGCCTGATCGCCAACGGCATTGCTCCGCGCCTGGCCTGTTATGTCGGCCTGGTATCGCCACTGTCAGACGATCCAGGCATGATTGCCGCGATGCGCGACCTGGTAGATGCGGTGTTGATCGATTGAGCAGCCGTAGGATGGGTACAACCCATCTTGTGAATTCAACATGCGATGGGTTGCACCCATCCTACTGCCATGGCTGAACCAGAAGAACTCATCATCAACGCGGCCCGCCATGCGACCGTATTCGTGTCGCGGTTATGGCAGCGAGGCGACCGCGATCAGTCTGATTCCCATACCTTGCTGCCTTATCGGCACCGGCTGGAACTGCTGTTGGCAGCCGCATACGGCCGTCATATCGGCTTGCGCGTGGCGCAATTGCCTGCGCCGCCCACTGCGCTAGCGCGACTGTTCAAGCGCACGGCTAGCCACTTGATCGAGCCGTATGCTCTGCCGGCCCATGACGGTACGCAAATTTTCCTTCCGCTGCGTTTGGCGCCTGGCAATCCGGCCGCATTGGCGACATTCCGCGCTCTCGCTTTGCAGCAAGCCGGACGCGTGCTACGGAGCACGATAGATTCCCATAGTGAAAATGTGCTGGTGCATGACCTGTTTTGTTTAAGCGAAGCCGCAGCAGTCGATCATGCGCTGGCCAGGGATTTCCCCGGCGTTGTGCCGGATTTACTAGCGCTGCGTCGCGCCACATTGTCAGAACGCCCGCGACCGGCGCTGCTCAATGCGCCGGAACGGGCAATTGAAGACCTGTATGTGCGCGTGCTGTGCGCATTTCCTGCGGCTATTCCGGCACCATTGGTGCTGGCATCTACGGCTGCCGATTCGCTGGCTTGGGCATGCGCTACGGAACAACAAATGGCAACTATCGATGCGCACTATCGCGGCATGCGCAAAGGTCTGTGGCTGGGTGCGACTGTGCCGGCGTCGGGGCAGCAACAATTGCAGCGCGGCAGCGAACCGGCAGCGGATGCAGCAACCAAGCCACAACGTCAGGCAAAGTTAGCGCGCCGGCCGGAAATACGCGAACCACGCGAGGATGAAGATGATTCGCAGGAACAGGGCATGTGGATGCTGCAGATGGACGATCCGCAGCAACATGTGGAAGACCCGATGGGTTTGCAGCGCCCGACCGATCGCGACGACAGCGCGGACCCGGGCGACCTGGCCGATTCTCTGTCCGAATTGGCCGAAGCGCGCCTGATCTCTACGCCGCGACCGGCGCCGGAAATCCTGGTTTGCGATGATGCGCTGGAGCGGCGTGCAATATTACATGCGCCTGCTGCTGAGGTCGCTGCGGGAATCGTGTATCCGGAATGGGATTGCCGCATCGGCGGTTACCATCGACAGGGCGCGATTGTGCGGCTCCAAGCGCCCGGTGAGGGCGACCCGGCTTGGGCCGAAGCGGTGCTGCAGAAACGCCATGCGCTCTTGCAACTGATTTTGCGCCGCTTCGAAGGTCTGCGCCCGCGCCGGGTGCGCCAAGGTCGCCAGCCAGATGGCGATGAGGTTGATATCGGTGCCTTTGTTAATGGTTACGCCGAACGGCGCGCTGGTTTGCCGCTGCAAGAGCGCTGGTATCAGTCGGCGCGGCCGGCGCGGCGCGATATCGCGATTGCCTTGCTAATCGATATCAGCGGCTCGACCGATGGCTGGGTGACGCAAGATCTGCGCATCATCGATGTCGAGAAAGAAGCGCTGTTGCTGGTCTATCGCGCGCTGGTGGTGCTGGGCGATCCGTTCTGCATCCAGGCATTTTCCGGTGAGGGCCCGCATAACGTGGCGCTGTGGCCGCTGAAAGGTTTTGACGAGAGCCCGAATACCGTGATCGAACGCCGTATCGCGGCGCTGGAACCGCAACGCTATACCCGCGCCGGGGCTGCCATTCGCCATATGACGGCTTTGCTCAATACGTGCCCGGCCCAGCACCGCTTGCTGATTTTGCTGTCCGATGGCAAGCCGAACGATGTCGATCATTACGAAGGCCGCTACGGCGTGGAAGACATGCGCCAGGCGGTGGCCGAAGCTACGCTGCAGACGATATATTCGTTTTGCCTGACGGTCGACCGCCAGGCGCCGCAGTATCTGGCCAGCGTGTTCGGACCCGGAAGGTACGCGGTGTTGCAACATCCCGAACGGCTACCCGTGGTGTTGGTGGATATACTCAGGAGCCTGATCAAGGCATGAGTTCCTTGCCTGCCAGAACGGCGCACAGGCTGGTCCATGCGCGGGTCTTATGCCGATAAAACTACGGTATTTTATGCAACGCAATATTCGACATGATAATAAGCATTATTCTGTAACACGGTCTCAATGTGCTACACTTTTCCGCTTATTGCAGTGCCGCATGAGCGGCTGCTATCGTGCAAATCCGTAGAAGCTGCGGTAACGACGCAATTGCGGCTTGATTAATTTTGCCGATTATTTCGGCATTGGTTCCTATGCCCCTTTCACCACCCGCTGTACCGCGCGTCCGCAAGCACACGCGCGCAATTCATATTGAAGCGTTTGCACGCGAAGATGGCCTATGGGACATCGACGCCTGCATTACCGATGTCAAGACCCGCGACACCCCGCTCGCTTCCGGCGTGCGCCCGGCCAATACGCCCATACATGAGCTTTGGCTGCGCCTGACGATTGACGTCAAGTTCAATATCGTCGCAGCCGAAGCGGTCTCCGACGCCGTGCCTTATCCCGGCTATTGCAACACGATTGGCCCCGATTATCAGAAAATGGTCGGATTGAATCTGCTGTCCGGTTTTCGGCATCAGCTTAAGCAACTGCTATCAGGCACGCACGGCTGCACCCATCTGACGGAACTGGCGCAGATTTTGCCGACTGCCGCGATCCAGGCGTTTGCCGGCGAGGTGCTCGATACTCGCGATGGCGATGGTGCCGACCCGCAAAGCCAAAAACCATTTCAACTCGACCGCTGCCATGCATTACGTACCGATGGTGCGGCGGTCGCGAAATACTATCCACGCTGGGCCTGCACCTCGCCAGCAGATATCCCAGGCAATCCAGCCAGTTAGTTTTATCCATAGTTTTTATCCATACCTAAGCGTCTGAAGGGAACCTCGCATGAAAATCCATGAGTATCAGGGCAAAGAAATTCTCCGCAAGTTCGGAGTCACGGTTCCGCGCGGTATTCCGTGCAATTCCGTAGATGAAGCAGTTAAAGCAGCCGAAACCCTTGGTGGTCCGGTGTGGGTCGTCAAGGCGCAAATCCATGCCGGCGGTCGCGGCAAGGGCGGCGGCGTAAAAGTCGCTAAAACGCTGGAACAAGTACGCGAATACGCCAACCAAATCCTCGGCATGCAACTGGTCACGCATCAAACTGGCCCAGAAGGCCAGAAAGTACGCCGCCTGCTGATCGAAGAAGGCGCCGACATCCAGAAAGAACTGTACGTCAGCATGGTGACCGATCGTGTCAGCCAGCGCGTGGTTCTGATGGCTTCCAGCGAAGGCGGGATGGACATCGAAGAAGTGGCCGCAAGCCGCCCGGAACTGATCTTTCAAGTCGCAATCGACCCTACCGTCGGCCTGACAGACGCTGAAGCGGATGATATCGCCACCAAGATCGGCGTACCTGCAGCTTCGCTTGTTGACGCCCGCACACAGTTGCAAGGTTTGTACAAAGCTTACTGGGAAACCGACTCTTCACTGGCCGAAATCAATCCATTGATTTTGACCGGCTCCGGTAAGGTCATCGCGCTTGACGCCAAGTTCAATTTCGACGACAGCGCGCTGTTCCGTCAACCTGAAATCGTCGCTTACCGCGATCTGGACGAAGAAGATCCAGCTGAAGTCGAAGCATCCAAATTTGACCTGGCCTACATCTCGCTCGACGGCAACATCGGTTGCCTGGTCAACGGTGCCGGTCTGGCGATGGCTACCATGGATACGATCAAATTGTTCGGTGGCGAACCAGCCAACTTCCTCGACGTCGGCGGTGGTGCGACAGCTGAGAAAGTAACCGAAGCCTTCAAGATTATGCTGAAAAATCCAAGCTTGAAAGCCATCATGGTCAACATCTTCGGCGGCATCATGCGCTGCGATGTGATCGCTGAGGGCGTGATCGCGGCCGCTAAAGCGGTGTCGCTCAACGTGCCATTGGTAGTGCGCATGAAGGGCACCAACGAAGACATCGGCAAGAAAATGCTGGCCGAATCCGGCCTGCCGATCCTCGCCGCCGACACGATGGAAGATGCAGCCAAGCAAGCCGTCGCTGCCGCCAACGCTTAAACATCGCACAAGGAACCCAAATGTCGATCCTGATCAATAAAGATACAAAAGTCATCACCCAAGGCATTACCGGCAAGACCGGCCAGTTCCACACCCGTGGCTGCCGCGATTACGCCAATGGCAAGAATTGCTTCGTAGCTGGCGTGCATCCGAAAAAAGCCGGCGAAGATTTCGAAGGCATCCCGATTTTTGGCAGCGTGTCCGACGCCAAAGCCGCTACCGGCGCGACAGTCTCCGTCATCTACGTACCGCCGGCAGGCGCAGCGGCAGCGATCTGGGAAGCGGTTGAAGCCGAACTCGATCTGGCCATCTGCATCACCGAAGGCATCCCGGTGCGCGACATGATGATCCTGAAAGACCGCATGGCAAAAGCCAACAGCAAAACGCTGCTGCTGGGCCCAAACTGCCCAGGTCTGATCACGCCGGACGAAATCAAGATCGGCATCATGCCAGGCCACATCCACAAGAAAGGCCGCATCGGCGTGGTGTCGCGCTCCGGCACGCTGACCTATGAGGCAGTCGGTCAACTGACCGCACTGGGCTTAGGTCAATCGTCGGCAGTCGGCATCGGCGGCGATCCGATCAATGGTCTGAAACACATCGACATCATGAAGATGTTCAATGACGATCCTGATACCGATGCGGTCATCATGATTGGCGAAATCGGCGGCCCGGACGAAGCCAACGCGGCTTACTGGATCAAGGAAAACATGAAGAAGCCAGTCGTGGTCTTCATCGCCGGCGTGACAGCACCTGCCGGCAAGCGCATGGGCCACGCCGGTGCGTTGATCTCCGGTGGCGCCGACACCGCGCAAGCCAAGCTCGACATCATGGAAGCCTGCGGCATCAAAACCACCAAAAACCCGTCGGAAATGGCGCGTTTGCTCAAGGCAATGCTGTAATTCATAGTTGCTGGAAGTAACGGAAATACCAACGGGAAGCTGCGGCTTCCCGTTCTGTTTTGGCTTTGCAAACAACGCAGTAAGACGCGACGCTATTGACACCCGATCGCCGCTTGGAAGATTATTGCTTCTAGCGCTTCTTAACTAACTGTTCCGATGACACCTGTACCAGCCCGCAGCAACCTCGAATTCGCCGCTTTGACCGATATCGGCCAGGTGCGCCGCCACAATGAAGACGCGGTCGCCATCAGTGAAGCCTGCGGCTTCGCGCTGCTGGCTGACGGCATGGGCGGGCATCTGGCCGGCGAAGTGGCCAGCGGCATGGCCGTGGCCATCATCCAACAGGCGCTGGAAGGCATTCTGCTGAACAACGCAAACACTGCACCGGACGAAGTGCGGCAGCATCTGCACGGCTGGATGCGGGATGCAATCGGTCTGGCCAACGCCCGCATCCTGCAGGCCGCCCACAGCCAAATCGGTTGCCGCGGCATGGGCACCACGCTGGTGCTGGCGCTGCAGTATGAAAACACGCTGTACGCCGCCCACGTCGGCGATTCGCGCTTGTACCGGCTGCGCGGGCGCACGCTGCAACAGCTGACCCGCGACCATTCGCTGCTGCAGGAGCGAATCACGGCCGGCCTGATTACGCCCGGGCAGGCGGCGCTGTCCAAAAACCGCAACATCATCACTCGTGCGCTGGGCGTCGATCCGCTGCTCGAAGCCGAACTGCACGACCACGATTTTCAACCTGGCGACATTGCGCTGTTATGTTCGGATGGCTTGACCGAAATGGTGCCGGACCAACAGATCGCCGGCCTGCTGGATGCCAACCGGTCCAACTTGCCGCACGCTTGCGCGCAACTGGTCGCCTGCGCCAATGCGCATGGCGGGCAGGATAATGTCTCGGTAGTTTTGATGAAGGCACGCGACAATCACGGCTACGCCCCATAATGGGCTACTAGGAATCAGATAGATCGCAGGAGAAACAGCATGGCCAAAATCATTCTCATGGCAGACGGCGCGGTATTGCAGGAAATGACGCTCTCGAAAGAGCGCATCACCATCGGACGCCGGCCCAGCAACGATATCGTCATCGACAACCTCGCCATCAGCGGCCAGCACGCCGTCATTACCACCATACAGGACGACTCCTTCCTCGAAGACCTGGGCAGCACCAATGGCACTCAGGTCAACGGCCAGCCGGTCAAAAAGCATTTCCTGCAAAATGGCGACGTCATCGAACTGGCCAGATACCGCATCAAATACCAGACCCAGGTCCAAGCGCAGCAGCGCGACAGCAGCGCAGCCAATCACTCCGATGCCAGCGACGCCGTCAACACCCTAACGCAAGTCATACCAGACGCACAAAACACGCAGGTCTACAACCCGTCTGAAACGCACGACGACGGCACCCGCCCAGCCAGCATTAAAATCATCAGCGGCACCAGCAGCGGCAAAGAAATGCACATCACCAAGGCGCTCACCACCATCGGCCGCCCCGGCATCCAGGTTGCCGTCATCACCCGCAGCCCGCAAGGCTACGCAATTACCCACATCGAAGGCGACCACCGGCCGACTGTCAACGGTCAAACCATAGGCGCCACAGCCCAAGCGCTGCAGGATGGCGACGTGCTCGACATTGCAGGGACCCAGATGCGGTTGATTCTCGGCTAATGTAATGCAAAATAAATACAATGCCGTGTATTTAAATTAATCGCTTTAAAGATATGCGCGAAATCACATATTTAATGGCATACCCCATGTTTATTTTATATGCGCCGGCCTCGCAACGCGCAGCGCAGCCAGCCAAAACCCGTGAAGCCTGCTTCGGGTGCTGTGACAATCTGACAATCCGTGCCGGGGCTGACAATTTTTGTCAGCCGGCGACAATAATATTCCTGTCGTGCACACTTTTTAAGCAGAAACCGCTGTAATCAGCCGCCTTTTGCGCTGGCACAACATTTGCTGATAGGTAAGCATGGCAGACCGACTGCCAGCATTGCTAACCACAGAGAGAAATAAAATGAAATCGATGAAAATGATGAAGAGCGCACAACGCGGTTTTACGCTGATCGAATTGATGATCGTTGTTGCGATTATCGGTATTTTGGCGGCGGTGGCTTTGCCTGCTTATAGTGACTATACGACTAAGGCTAAATTTTCTTCTATACCGACAGAGATTGATTCAGTGAAACTAGCAATTACAGAATGTCTGTCTTTGAATGCTGGTTCAAATGCTGCTTGTGATACGGCTACGGAACTTAATATTACTTTGCCGCCCTCATCAGCCAATCACGATGCTGTGACTATTACAGCAACTACAGCTGCAATTAACGCTACGGCAACCGCAACTGCAGGTGGTTCCACATTCGTCCTCACCCCAGCGATGACGGTAGGGGACTCAGTTGTAACCTGGACTCAATCTGGTACTTGTACCGCGAAGACGTCGACATCACCTAAGACTTGCTAGCCCACATAGCTCGCGTAGGGCGTAATAAGCGAAGCGCATTGCGCCGCATGGCCGGCAACACACAGAAACACCCGATTCGTCGGGTGTTTTTTCGTCTGCACCGATGCTTGCGCGAAATCACCGCAACACAGCTTGTTTGATTATGTGCCGCAACGCTGACGGCGCTTGTGGTTTGCGCATTCGGCGCAATGCGCTGCGCTTATTACGCCCTACCTAAACCTACGCCTCCGCCTTACCTAAGCCTACGCCGTCACCCAATTTTCCGACTTCCGCCATGCTTTTCCAGCACCCTTCATCCGTCATAATCTCGCGATCGAACGCCTTGCTGTCGTAAATAGTCAACAGCCCGACCGGGACTGCGCTTTGTCGCGCATCTTTTGCAAGATGTGATTGACTTTTTAGCTGATATTTATTAACAGCGCGTGCTATTTTACGCGATTTGTATTGCGAGTTATCAAAAGACTCATTGTTACAATTGTTCACAATTGGGTTACTTCAACCCCTAGTGAGAGAGTAAGAGGAGCCAGTATGAATATTCAAAATCTACCTGACCAAATTCAATACGCCCCTGATAACTTGTTGGCATCGGTCATCGGAAAACTCAATCTGAAAAACGACGCCGCTCTGTCACGTGCGCTGGAGGTGGCGCCGCCGATGATCAGCAAGATTCGCCACCGCAGGATACCGGTTGGTGCGTCACTGTTAATTCGGATGCATGAGGTTACCAATTTGAGCATCGCGGATCTGCGTTTGTTGATGGGCGACAGGCGCAACAAGTTTCGTATAAGCGACAAGCAGTTCAAGCCGCGTGACGCCCAGATCGGATAGCCTCGTGCTATGCCGATAAAATAAAATCCGGCTTGGGGCGTGAATGCCCCGGTTTTTTTAATACTGGGGCGTTTGTGCGCGATGCGCAGATCGCGGCGTGCGCAATAGCTATGCCTATGACCGGCCTGAATTCACTGCCGCACACCTGCCAGAGAACTGAAAAATGCATCTTTGCGGCTGTCCGGCTGCACTTCCCGGGTGATTGCGATGTAAGCTTCGGCTGTTAAAATATGAGCCCAAGTTCAAGCATTCCCAGGAAAAAACATGATTAAAGTCGGTATCGTCGGCGGTACGGGCTACACGGGCGTCGAGTTGTTGCGCCTGTTAGCGACGCACCCGGAAGTGCAGCTCACCGCCATTACTTCACGCAAGGAAAACGGCTTGCCGGTGGCGGACATGTATCCGTCGTTGCGCGGGCGCGTGTCGCTGGCGTTTTCGACGCCGGAAACAGCGCCTTTGAGCGAGTGCGATGTGGTGTTCTTCGCCACTCCGCACGGCGTCGCCATGGCGCAGACACCAGCGTTGCTGGATGCGGGTGTCAAGGTGATCGATCTGGCGGCCGATTTCCGGCTGCAGGATACCGCGCAATTCGAAAAATGGTATGGCATGCCGCATAGCTGCCCCGGCTTGCTGGCTGAAGCCGCTTATGGCTTGCCGGAACTGCACCGTGCGGCGATTGCGCGCGCGCGTATTGTCGGCAACCCCGGCTGTTATCCGACTACCATGCAACTCGGTTTTTATCCGTTGCTGAAGGCTGGCGTGGTCGATGCGTCGCACCTGATCGCCGATTGCAAATCCGGCGTCTCGGGCGCGGGCCGCAAGGCGGAAATCGGTTTCTTGTTCGCCGAAGCTAGCGACAACTTCAAGGCGTATGGCATTTCGGGCCATCGTCACAAGCCGGAAACGGTGGAGCAATTGCAGCGCATGACCACGGAAAAAGTCGGCTTGCTGTTTTCGCCGCATCTGGTGCCGATGATACGCGGCATGCATTCGACCCTGTACGCCCGCCTGACCAAAGAAATCGACAATCAAGCGCTGCAAGCGTTGTTCGAGGATGCCTACCGGGATGAGCCGTTCGTCGATGTGATGCCGTTCGGCAGCCATCCGGAAACTCGCTCCACCCGCGCTTCCAATATGCTGCGTCTGGCGCTGCACCGGCCCGACGGCGGCGATATGGTGGTGGTGCTGGTGGTGCAGGATAATCTGGTCAAGGGCGCATCCGGGCAAGCGGTGCAATGCATGAATCTGATGTTCAATGTGGCCGAGACGACGGGTTTGCTGCATGTGCCGGTATTGCCCTGAATTGATGCTTGAGGTGAGTGATTGATACAGCAATCCGGATCGCGTCCAGTTGAAGCGTAAGTTACGATCTCGGCGGCTGTCGGTGTCGGCCTCGAAGATGACCATCAAGCGTCAACTGCACTGGTCGTTGAAAACCCTGATTGCCGCAGTCGCAATCGGTCTGGCCGGCGTCATGGCCTTGCTGGCTTACGATCTGGGGCGCAGCTTCACCGGCTTTGATCCCGGTGCGTCGCGGCAGCGCATTGCCGAGCTGGAGCAACAAGTCCGGCAGTTGTCCAGCGAGCGCGAGCGCTTGTCGGCAATTGCCGATGCGGCCGATTCAAGCTTGAATATTGAGCGTTCGGCACAGCAGCAACTGGCGTTGCAGGTGAAGAATCTGAGCGCTGCCAATGCGCAGATGAAGGAAGACCTGGCTTTTTTCGAGAGTCTGCTGCCCACCGCAACGGGTCCGGCCGACATCAGCATTCGTCGCTTGACACTCGAAATGGCGCAGCCCGGTCAATTACGTTACCGCTTGCTGGCAATGCAGGGCGGCCGCGCTGTGCGTGATTTTTCAGGCACTTTGCAGTTGGCGGTGACGCTGTCGCTGGCGGGAAAGGAGTTAGTGCTGCTTTACCCGGAACAAAAATCGGCGCAAGCTGCCAAATTCAAGCTGCAATTCAAGCATTATCAGCGCATCGACGGGGTGCTGAAGTTGCCTGCCGGCGCAGTGGTAAAAACAGTCGAGGCGCGGGTGCTGGAGCAGGGCAAGATCTTGGCCCATCAGTCTGCCAATTTATAAAGGAAATGCAGGATGTTCAAACGTAAGCCCAGTAATACTATCGATTGCCTGATCGGCGTAACGACCACCATCGAGGGCGATATCCATTTTAAGGGCGGTTTGCGCATCGACGGCAAGATCAACGGCGACGTGATTGCGGAGCCCGGCCAGACCAGCATGCTGGTGGTTTCCGAGCTGGCCAGAATCACCGGCGAGGTGCGCGGCGCGCATCTGGTGATCAACGGCGAGATTATCGGCGCGGTGCATTCCACCGAGCTGCTTGAATTGCAGCCGAAAGCCCGCATAACTGGCGATGTGTTTTACAAAACCCTGGAAATGCATGGCGGCGCGCTGGTCGCCGGCAGACTGACGCACGGGCAACCGGCAGCAGAGTCAGTAGAGCAGCTAGCAGAAGAGCCAATACTTAAGCTTGCCGCGTCCAAAGCATGAGTTGCGGTGAACGTCTATAATCGCCTTATATTATTCCTTAGTAGGAGCTTGAAATGAATGCTGTTACCGAAATGCCTGCGCCGATAATTTTCACCGACAGCGCCGCACAAAAAGTCGCTGATCTGATAGCCGAAGAAGGCAATCCCGATCTGAAGCTGCGCGTATTCGTGCAGGGCGGCGGCTGCTCTGGCTTCCAGTACGGCTTCACTTTCGACGAAGTCGTCAATGAAGACGACACCACGATGTCCAAGAACGGGGTGCAGTTGCTGATCGATTCGATGAGCTACCAGTATCTGGTCGGGGCCGAGATCGATTATAAGGATGATCTGGAAGGTGCCCAGTTCGTGATCAAGAATCCGGGCGCCAGCAGCACCTGCGGTTGCGGTTCTTCGTTTTCTGCCTGAGTCTCTGCGCAGAACGCAAAAAGGACGCTTTCGCGTCCTTTTTTAATGTCCGAACGGTTTTTTATATTTTACGAATATCATGGGGTATAGCTTTAAACGCTGCTTTTTATGCATATAAATACTGCGTGTTATGAAAAAACATATGGCAGTACATATTCAAACACAATTGTTTCAGCGCGGGTAAAGCGCGCCCAGCACGCGCAATCCTTTGGCGCCGGTGACGGCTGGCAGGTTGCCGGGCTGGCGTTGCAGGAAGCGTTGCGCCAGCCATGCGAAAGCCAGCGCTTCGACTTGATTGGGCGCTACGCCAAGCGCCTCGGTTGACAGCACACGCGCGCTTTGTCCGCGCGCCCGCAATGCGGCGCTCAGTTGCGCCGCCAGTTGCGCATTGTAGGCGCCGCCGCCGCACAGATAGACTGCCGCCGCGCCATCGGCGTAGCGCGCAATGGCGTCGGCCAGAGAGTGGGCGGTGAACGCGGTCAGGGTCGCTTGCACGTCTGCCGCCGCCAAAGTAGGGAAAGCCTGCAGTTTGTCATCCAGCCATGCCAGATGGAACAGGTCGCGCCCGGTGCTCTTGGGCGGCGGCGCTGCCAGATACGGTTCCTGCAGCAGCACTTGCAATAGCCCGGCAATCACCGTGCCGCTGGCGGCCCAGGCGCCGTCGGCATCAAAAGGCAAACTCCGGTGGCGCGCGATCCATGCGTCGAGCAGCATATTCCCCGGACCGGTATCGAAGCCGGTAACGCGACCGCCGGCATTGCCACTATTGTCGAGTATGCTGATGTTGCTGATGCCGCCGATATTGGCCACCACCCGGATCTCGCCGGCCTGGCCGAATGCGGCTTGATGAAAGGCCGGCACCAGCGGTGCGCCCTGGCCGCCGGCTGCGATGTCGCGGCTGCGAAAATCGGCAATCACGTCGATTCCGGTCAATTCGGCCAGCAGGGCCGGATTGTTGGTCTGGCGGGTAAAGCCCAGTTCGGGTCGGTGCCGGATGGTTTGTCCATGCACGCCGATCGCATTAATCTTGCCAGCGCTGTTGCCGGCGCTGTCCAGCAATTGTTGCACGCAGGCTGCGTAATGGTGTGCCAGCGCATTGGCGCTGTGCGCTTCGCGCTCGATTTCGTTGTGGCCCGCCTTTTGCAGGGCCAGCAATTCGGCCCGCAGCGCATCCGGAAACGGGATGTAAGCGTTGGCGATGGAACGGATCTGGCCGTTGTTACTGTTGCCATCAGCCGCGAAAGCGGCGAGTACGCCGTCCACGCCATCCAGGCTGGTGCCGGACATGAGGCCAATGGTCAGACTGTCGGGGTAGGGTTTGGGCATAAGGGGAGGGCGCATTTTGGGCTGATATCTAAAAAAAACGGTGACTGAAGCACTTCAGTCACCGTTTGTTGTCGCTGCGTGCAGGCATTAATCCCTGCCGTGATCATCACATCAATCGATGGACGCCAGTTTGACTGGGTTTTCCTGCTGCTGCATCAAAGCGAAGCGATGCATGATGTCGCCGGTAACGTTGCGGAATTGCCGCAGCTGTGCCGTCGTCATCGGTTGCGCATTCGGCACATCGACCGACATCGGATTGATCGCTACATTGTTGACGCGGAATTCGTAATGCAAATGCGGTCCGGTAGCCCAGCCGGTGGAGCCGACATAACCGATCACCTCGCCCTGGCTGACCTTGCTGCCTTTGCGCATGCCGGGTGCCAAGCGGCTCATGTGGGCGTAAGCGGTAGAATAATTGTTCCAGTGCTTGATGACGATGAAGTTGCCATAGCCGTTTTGAGTGCCGGCGAAATCGAGCACGCCATCGCCCGAGGCGCGAATCGGGGTGCCGCTCGACGCGGCGAAATCGACGCCTTTGTGCTGCTTCCACTGGCCCAGAATCGGGTGTTTGCGCATCGAGAAGACCGATGAGATGCGAGAAAATGCGAGCGGAGATTTAAGAAAAGCTTTTTTCAGCGACTTGCCGTCGAAGCCGTAATAACCGCCGCCTTGCTTGCTGCCCGGTTCCTGGAACCAGACCGACTGGTAGGTGCTGCCATTGTTGACGAATTCGCCCGCCAGCACACGGCCGGTGCGCACGAAGTCACCGTTTTGCCAGAAAGTTTCATAGACCACATTGAAGCGGTCGCCCTTGCGCAAGTCGGAGGTAAAGTCGATATTGGTCGAGAACATGTCGACCATCTGGGTTGCGATAGTGTCCGGGATGTCGGCACCGTCGGTGGCGGCAAAGAGCGATGAATTGATCAGGCCGGAGCGCATTTCAACCCGCATCTGGATGGCAGCGGTTTCTTCCACAGCCTTGAAGTTGTCGCCATTGCGCGCGATCACCAGGTTCTTGACCGGGTTGTCGCTGCCGCTGACGACGGTGGTGCGCAACCATTGCAGGCTGCCGTCACCATTGGTTTGCGCCTGCACGCTTTTGCCGGAGCGCAATTGCATCACGCTGCGTGCGGTGCTGTCGGACTTGATGAAATTCTCCGCTGCCGCATCGTTGATCCCGAGCCGTTCCAGCAAAGTCGCCAGCGTATCGCCAGTACGGACTTTTTCTTCACGCATGTAATATTGGGGGGAGGCTTGTTCGAGCGCCGCGATTTGCTGGGACAGGTTGGGCAGCGTTATTTGCTGTTCGATCAAACTGACCGGTAGGTCGGAGGCGTCCGGTGCGAGCGGCGCGACGCCGATTGCGCCGAATGCGCATGCTGCCAGAAATAGACCGGTGGCCGAGATGATCCGGGTCTTGCGGGAGGTGCCCAGCAACAGCTTGCCGGTCGAGCCGAGGCTCAGGTATTTATGATTTGGTTGCATCTAATCAGTTAAAATTTGTCGGGTTGGTGTGAATTTGGTGTGAATGCGGTGCAAGTACGTTTTCTTGCTGCCTTGCTATTGACTAGCGGCAAGGTGGAAAATAGTCAAGCATTATAACAAAGTCGGAAGCACTCATTAGCCTTTTGAAAGTGAAACAAAGTTAAAACATGGACGTTCAATCCCAATCTGCCCTAGACCAAGCTCCAGCCGATCATGTACATTCTTCCGGACCAAGCACAGCGTTGCCGTTGTCGGATATGGTGCAAGAAGCGCTTGCCATCACCCGGCGCGGTGCCGACGAACTGCTGATCGAAGCTGAATTCGCACAAAAACTGGCGCGCGCCGAACGCAGCGGCATACCGCTACGCATCAAGCTCGGGCTGGACCCGACCGCGCCCGACCTGCATCTGGGCCACACCGTGGTGCTGAACAAGATGCGCCAGTTGCAGGATCTGGGTCATAACGTGATTTTTTTGATCGGCGACTTCACTTCGATGATCGGCGACCCGTCCGGGCGCAACGTGACGCGCCCGCCGTTGACGAAAGAGCAGATCGAACAAAATGCGATGACGTACTTCAAGCAGGCCAGTCTGGTGCTGGATGCGGCCAGGACCGAAATCCGCTACAACTCCGAATGGTGCGACCCGTTGGGCGCGCGCGGCATGATCGAGCTGGCCTCGCATTCGACGGTGGCGCGGATGATGGAGCGCGACGATTTCAGCAAGCGCTTCAAGGCCAACACGCCAATTTCAGTGCATGAATTTCTGTACCCGCTGATGCAGGGATACGATTCGGTGGCCTTGAAAAGCGACCTCGAACTCGGCGGCACCGATCAGAAATTCAATCTGCTGGTCGGGCGCGAACTGCAAAAGGATTACGGCCAGGAGCCGCAGTGCATCCTGACCATGCCGCTGCTGGAAGGGCTGGACGGCATCGAAAAAATGTCGAAGTCGAAGAATAACTACATCGGCATCACCGAGCCGGCCAATACCATGTTCGCCAAGGTGATGAGCATTTCCGATGTAATGATGTGGCGTTATTACGAGCTGCTGTCGTTCCACTCGCTGGCTGAGATTGACGGCTTCAAGGATGTTGTCGCGGCCGGCAAGAATCCGCGTGATGTCAAAGTAACGCTGGCGCAGGAAATCGTGGCCCGCTTCCATTCGGCGCAGGCAGCCGTTGATGCGCTGGCCGATTTCGTCAACCGCTCCAAGGGCGGCATTCCGGACGACATTCCAGAAGTAGCATTGCGCGGCGCGCCGCTGGGCATCGGCCAGTTGCTGAAACAGGCCAATCTGTGCGCCTCTAGCTCGGAAGCGCTGCGCATGGTGGAGCAGGGCGGGGTGCGGATTGACGGCAACATGATTTCCGACAAAGGCTTGAAAGTCGAAGCTGGCACCATGGTGCTGCAAGTCGGCAAGCGCAAGTTTGCCCGCGTCACGCTGGCGTAGAAGTTGCCGCGATGATTGCATTGTTGCAGCGGGTCTCGCAGGCCCGGGTGGTGGTCGATCGGGTCACCGTCGGTGCCATCGATGCCGGGCTGATGGTATTGCTGTGCGCCGAGCGCGGCGACGGCATCAAGCAAGCCGATGCGCTGCTGGCCAAATTGATCGCCTACCGCGTGTTTTCCGACGATGCGGGTAAGATGAACCGGAGCCTGGCGCAAGTGCAGGGCGGTTTGTTGCTGGTGCCGCAATTCACGCTGGCAGCCGATACCAAATCCGGCACCCGGCCGTCGTTTACGCCAGCTGCAGCACCCGAAGAGGGCCGTCGTCTGTTCGATTATTTTGTGGCGCAGGCGCGCTTGCAGCATCCGCTGGTGGAAAGCGGGCGCTTTGGTGCCGACATGCAAGTTACGCTGACCAACGACGGGCCGGTAACATTTTGGCTGCAGGTCAAACCGGTTATTTGAAGCCTCTGCGTGATACTGATTTTATTTGGGGTATGCCATAAAATACTAGTTATTCCGCTGTATTTTAGTGTGATCATAAAAATACAGTAATAGGTATATTGGTATAAAGCAATCCAAACCTGGCAACGATAATGAAGGAGTAATCATGCAACTCTGGAGCGATTCATTCAAGGACGGTGGCGCCATTCCTGCCAAATTTGCATTTTGCAAAATCGATGCCAAGGCCCATGTCGCCTTGTCCGACAATAAAAATCCGCATCTGGGCTGGCGCGACGCGCCGCCCGACGCCCAGTCGCTGGTGGTGATTTGCCATGACCCCGATGCGCCTTCGCAAGGTGACGATGTGAATCAGCTGGGGCGCAAGGTTCCGGCCGATCTGCCGCGAGTCGATTTTTTCCACTGGGCCTTGGTTGATCTGCCGCCGAACATGCTGGCGATTGCCGAGGGCGAGTTCTGCGATGGCGTTCTGTCGCGCGGCAAGCCAGGGCCGGAAGCTCTGCGCGGGGCGCGCCAAGGTGTTAATGACTACACCGGCTGGTTCGCTGCCGACCAGGACATGGTAGGCGAATATTACGGTTACGACGGTCCTTGTCCGCCGTGGAACGATTCGATTGTGCATCACTATATTTTTACCGTGTATGCGCTGGATATCGTCCATTTGCTGGTCGAAGGTAGCTTTACCGCCCAGCAAGCGCTGGCGGCGATGGAAGGTCATATCCTGGCGCAAGCCAGCATCAGCGGCACCTACACGCTGTCGCCGGAACTGGCGGCTCCGTAGGATGGGTGAAACCCATCATGATCGGCCGCCAAATGTGATGGGTTTCACCCATCCCACGGCAAGAAAAATAAAGGAAGTATGGGCAAGAGTACTGAAATACTGCTGATCCGGCACGGCGAAACCGACTGGAATGCGACGAAGCGCCTGCAGGGGCATTGCGACATTGCGCTCAACACACAGGGCCAAGCACAAGCCGATGCGTTGGGGCAGGCGTTGCGCGATGAGTCGCTGGCGGCCATCATCAGCAGCGACTTGCAGCGAGCGCGGCAAACCGCGCAGGCGGTTGCCCGGCAGCAATCGGGATTAAAGTTCGAAGTCGTCTGCGACTCCGGCCTGCGCGAGCGCTGTTACGGCGCGTTCGAAGGCTTGTACTACAGCGAAATCAGCCAGCACTATCCGACCGCTTTTGCCGCTTGGCAAGCGCGCGATATCGACGCGGTTTTTCCGCCGGGGGCGCGTATCGGCGAGAGTTTCCGTAATTTCTATGCGCGCATCATGGTTGCCATACTGCATTGGGCGCGCCAATATCCGGGCCAAAAGATCGCGCTGGTGGCGCACGGCGGCGTGCTGGAATGCGCATACCGCGCCGCCTTGGCGCTGCCGCTTTCGGCACCGCGCAACTTCCCGATCTTGAATGCCAGCGTCAACCGCTTCCGCCTGGAAGCCGATACGCTGCGGCTGCTGTCCTGGGGCGAAGTTGCACACCTCGATGCGATGGCGCAAGACGAGGTTGATCAGCGCGTTCCCTGATTGTGCTTATTTTGTAAGCATAATTCGTATAGAATAGCGTCCCCCTAATCATTCCCTGTCGCCCATCGTGCATATCGGCCCTTATTTGCTGCGCAACAATGTATTCGTCGCGCCGATGGCGGGAGTGACCGATCGGCCGTTTCGCCAGTTGTGCAAGGAGCTCGGCGCCGGTTATGCGGTGTCCGAAATGGCGGCCTCGAACCCGAAGCTGTGGCAGACCGAAAAATCGTCGCGCCGCATCAATCACGCCGGCGAAATGGAGCCGAAAGCGGTCCAGATCGCCGGCGCTGATCCAACCATGCTGGCCGATTGCGCCAGGTTCAATGTCGAACGCGGGGCGCAGATCATCGATATCAACATGGGTTGCCCGGTGAAAAAAGTCTGCAGCAGTTGGTGCGGCTCGGCCTTGTTGCAGAATGAGAAACTGGTCGGACGGATTCTGGATGCAGTGGTGGCGGCGGTGGATGTGCCGGTGACGCTAAAGTTTCGTACTGGTTGGGATAGATCAAACAGGAATGCGCTGACGATTGCCAAAATGGCGGAGTCGGCCGGGATTGCGATGCTGACGCTGCATGGACGCACCCGCGCCGACGGTTATAGCGGCGCGGCGGAATATGACACGATTGCGGCGGTAAAAGCGGCGGTGTCGATTCCGGTGGTGGCTAACGGCGACATCACGACCCCGGAAAAAGCCCGCTTCGTGCTCGATGCCACCGGGGCCGATGCGGTGATGATAGGCCGCGCGGCGCAAGGCCGGCCGTGGATTTTCCGCGAGATCGAACATTTTTTACGCACTGGCAGCCATTTGCCGGCGCCGCTGGTGACCGAGGTGCAACCGCTGATGATCGCGCATTTGCGCGCCCACTATGCGTTTTACGGCGATTATCTGGGCGTGCGCACTGCCCGCAAGCATATCGGCTGGTATGTGCGCGATTTGCCCGGCGGTGAAGTTTTTCGCCAGAACATGAACCGGATCGAGTCAATTGAGGCGCAACTGGATGCGCTGAATACATTTTTTGACGCGCAATTGGCGTATGGCGAGCGGTTACAATATGGCCTCTCCGAACCCGCGCTGGCAGCTTGAAGCTGCATCAGAGTTCTTTTCAGTTCGAAATATTGCCGAGTATATGAAAAAATAAGGTGTTTTCCGCATATATTCATTGCGGCATTAAAAAATACACCCTGCGCTAGTTAAATTCAAATAAGTTATTCAAAAATATCAACACGTTAAAAGAAAAAGCATGAGCAAAGAAAGTATCCAGGAAGTCGTCCAGCACAGCCTTGAAAAATATTTCGACGACTTGGGCGAATTGCAACCGTCGAACGTGTACGACATGGTGGTTCTGAGCGTCGAAAAACCGATGTTGACGGTCGTGATGGCGCGTGCCGAAGGCAACCAGTCATCAGCCGCCGCCATGCTCGGCATCAACCGCAATACCTTGCGCAAGAAGCTGCAACAGCATGGGCTGTTGTAAGCCACAGGCGGATAACGTGAGGGGCGCGGATATCTTGCTGCCGCCTTCACCTTAGCCGCTTTGGCCACCCCGGCCACTTAGACCACTCCGGCCCCATAGACCATTACGGCCCATAGACCACTACGGCCGCTTCAGATTCAGAGAACCTCATCATGATCAAACAAGCACTCCTATCCGTTTCCGACAAAGCCGGCGTACTCGATTTCGCGCGCGCGTTGTCGGCTATGGGCGTCAATATCCTGTCCACCGGCGGCACCGCCAAACTGCTGGCCGACAATGGTGTGGCGGTGACCGAGGTGGCCGATTACACCGGCTTTCCCGAAATGCTGGATGGCCGCGTCAAGACGCTGCATCCTAAAGTGCACGGCGGCATCCTGGCGCGGCGCGATTTTCCCGAGCACGTAACCGCTCTGGCGCAGCACGGCATTCCGACCATCGACATGGTGGTGGTCAACCTGTACCCGTTCCAGCAAACCGTCGCCAAGCAAGAATGCTCGCTGGAAGATGCGATCGAGAACATCGACATCGGCGGCCCCACAATGCTGCGTTCCGCCGCCAAGAATCACAAAGACGTGATCGTCATTTGCGATCCGCTCGATTACAGCGCGGTACTCCTTGAGCTGAAAGCCGGCAACGGCGAAGTCAGCTACGACACCAAGTTCACATTAGCCAAGAAGGTATTCGCCCACACTGCGCAATACGACGGCGCAATCACCAATTACCTGACCAGTCTGGGTGCCGACAAGGCCCATGCAACCCGCAGCGCCTACCCGCAAACGCTCAACATCCATGCCGAAAAAGTGCAGGAAATGCGCTATGGCGAAAACCCGCACCAGTCCGCTGCGTTTTATCGCGACCTGAACCCGTTCGACGGTGCGCTGGCCAATTACACTCAGTTGCAGGGCAAGGAATTGTCGTACAACAATATCGGCGACGCCGATGCTGCCTGGGAATGCGTGAAAACCTTCGATGCCGCATCCAATTCTGCGGCCTGCGTGATTCTCAAACATGCCAATCCGTGTGGCGTGGCGGTCGGCGCCAACGCGCTGGAAGCCTATTCCAAGGCGTTGCAGACCGATCCGACTTCGGCCTTCGGCGGCATCATCGCCTTCAATTGCGCCTGTGACGGCAAGGCGGCCGAGGCGATTGCCAAGCAATTCGTCGAAGTGGTGATCGCGCCCTCGTTCACAGCCGAAGCAAAACAGATTTTTGCCGCGAAACAGAACGTGCGCCTGCTGGAAATCCCACTCGGCACCAGCTTGAATCCATTCGAAATCAAACGCGTCGGCGGCGGCTTGCTGGTGCAATCGCCGGACGCCAAGAATGTCGGCATTGCCGATATCAAGGTCGTCAGCACGCTGCAACCGACGCCGCAGCAAATGCAAGACATGCTATTCGCCTGGCGCGTCGCCAAGTTTGTCAAATCCAACGCGATCGTATTTTGTGCCAACGGCATGACTTTGGGCGTCGGTGCTGGACAGATGAGTCGGGTCGATTCGGCGCGTATCGCTTCCATCAAGGCGCAGAACGCCGGCCTGTCGCTGATCGGGTCCGCCGTGGCGTCGGATGCATTCTTCCCGTTTCGCGATGGCCTGGATGTCGTCATCGACGCCGGCGCGACGTGCGTGATTCAACCGGGTGGCTCGATGCGCGATCAGGAAGTGATCGACGCTGCCAATGAACGGGGCGTCGTCATGCTGTACACCGGCATCCGTCATTTCCGTCATTAATTTAATCCCATTCCATGGAGTTAAACCTGCCTGCGTCATTTGTGCAGCCCATGATTTATCTGGGGCTGCTGCTGGGCATCCTGGTGGTGCCGAAAGCGCTGCAGCGCTTTCGCATCCCGGGACCTGTTACCTGCCTGTTCTTCGGCATCGTGGTTTCTCTGTGGGGTGGCGATTACCAGCATGACAAAACTCTGGTGCTGCTGTCGGTATTTGGTATCGCATCCTTGTTTCTGTTCGCCGGCCTCGAAGTCAGCCTGAGCGACCTGGTTAAGCACAAATGGCCAATTTTTACCCATTTGTTGCTGACGCTGTTGATCGTGACTGCCTGCACCTTGCTCGGCATGCGATTTCTTGCGCTGTCGTGGCAGGCAGCAACGCTGGTGGCGCTGGCGCTATTCATCCCGTCGACCGGTTTCATCCTGGATTCGCTATCGCAATTCGGCCTGAGCGACTCGGAGCGATTCTGGGTCACGCTCAAAGCCATTACCAGCGAACTGCTGGCGCTGGCGTTGATGTTCATCGCACTGCAATCGGATTCGGTTACGCATCTGGCGCTGTCGTTCGGCATCATGCTGGCGATGGTCGTCATCATGCCTTTCCTGTTCTTGTTGTTCGGCCGCATCGTGCTGCCGTATGCGCCCGGTTCGGAATTTACTTTCCTGGTGCTGATGGGCGTGATTGCAGCCTCGATTACCAAGGAACTCGGCGTGTATTACCTCGTCGGGGCATTTTTGGCTGGCTTCCTGGCGCGTCAGTTGCGCGAGCGCATGCCTTCGCTGGTGTCCGACAGCATGATGCATGCGGTGAAGCTGTTTTCTTCCTTCTTCGTGCCGTTCTATTTTTTTCATGGCGGCATCGGTGTGCCTACCGAAGCCTTGGGTTGGCAGGCGCTGTTGCTGGGGATTGGCATCACCGCCGTGGTACTGCCGCTACGGGTGCTGATCGTATGGGGACAACGGCGCGCCATTTTCAATGAAACTTTCCGCAGCAGTCTGCATGTGTCGATCACTTTGATGCCGACCCTGATCTTTACTTTGGTATTGGCGGGCATCTTGCGCGAGCGTTTTGCGGTGCCGGATACTTTGTACGGGGCCTTGCTGGTGTATGCGGTGCTGACCACGATTCTGCCTTCTTTCCTGTTGCCGAAAGCGATCGATTTCGATGCGCCGTCGGATTTCAATGCGGTTGAGTTGCGCCGGATTCCAGTGCCGCCGGCTGACCAGGCCTGAAATGCGCATCCTCGGCATTGACCCCGGCCTGCGCATCACCGGTTTTGGCATCATTCACAAGCAGGGCAACAAACTCGCCTATATCGCCTCCGGCACCATCAAGACCGCCGATGCCAGTCTGCCGGAGCGTCTGAAAGTCATCTTCGATAGCGTCGCCAAAGTGATTGCGACTTACCAGCCGGACTGTGCGGCGATCGAAAAGGTATTCGTCAACGTCAATCCGCAATCGACTCTGTTGCTCGGGCAAGCCCGTGGCGCGGCGATTTGCGCGCTGGTCAGCGCCGACCTGGCGGTGGCCGAATACACCGCGCTGCAACTCAAGCAAGCGGTAGTCGGCCATGGCAAGGCCAAGAAAGAGCAGGTGCAGGATATGGTGCAGCGCTTGCTGCTGTTGCCCGGCCTGCCGGGGCCGGACGCAGCCGATGCGCTGGGGGTGGCGATTTGCCATGCGCACAGCGGAGAAACGCTGGCGATGTTGGGCAAGCTGGCGCCGGCATTAGCCAAGCGCGGCCTGCGGGTCAAAGGCGGACGGCTGGTGGGCTGAAGCGTCGTTCCGGCGTAATTTTGACGCTTTAGTCCTACTGTGTATTCATACAGTTTATTTGCGCTGGCTATGGTCTGTGCAGTATGATTCTTTCCAATTTCCTTCGTTATTCTTGTTCTTTTTCCACCCGTTTTCGAAAGCACTTCTCATGATAGGTCGTCTTTCCGGTATTTTGCTCGAAAAAAATCCACCCCAGTTATTGATGGATTGCAACGGCGTCGGCTACGAAGTCAGCGTACCGATGAGCACCTTTTACAACCTGCCAGCGCTGGGCGAGAAGGTGGTGCTGCTGACCCATCTGACGGTGCGCGAAGATGCGCACCTGTTATATGGTTTCGGCAGCACCGAAGAGCGCACTGTCTTCAAGCAATTGATCAAGATTACCGGCGTCGGCGCGCGCATGGCGCTGTCGATCTTGTCCGGCATGTCGGTGGCCGACCTGGCGCAAGCCATCACGCTGCAGGAAGCCGGTCGCCTGACGCGGGTGCCGGGCATCGGCAAGAAAACCGCCGAACGGCTGCTGCTGGAATTAAAGGGCAAACTCGGCGCCGATCTCGGCGCTGCCGGCGGCATATTGGTGGCCGACTCGGCCAGCGATATCCTCAACGCGCTGCTGGCGCTGGGTTATTCGGACAAGGAAGCGCTGCAAGCGACCAAGCAAATTCCGGCTGGCAGCGGCGTCTCGGATGGCATCAAGCTAGCCTTGAAATCTCTCTCCAAGGGTTAAAAGTCTTCCATGAGCATCCAGACCGACAGTTTTACCGAACAGCGCATCATCGCCGCCACGCCCGTCTCGCATGTCGAGGAGGCGATGGAACGCGCGTTGCGCCCCAAGCAACTGGACGAATATGTCGGCCAGGAAAAAATTCGCGGTCAGCTTGAAATTTTCATCACGGCCGCCCGCAACCGCAGCGAAGCCCTTGACCACACGCTGCTGTTCGGCCCGCCGGGCTTGGGCAAGACTACGCTGGCACACATCATCGCGCGCGAGATGGGGGTCAATCTGCGCCAGACTTCCGGCCCGGTGCTGGAGCGTCCCGGCGACCTGGCGGCGATTTTGACCAACCTGGAAGCCAACGACGTGCTGTTCATCGACGAAATCCATCGGCTGTCGCCGGTAGTGGAGGAAATCCTGTACCCGGCGCTTGAGGATTACCAGATCGACATCATGATCGGCGAAGGTCCGGCTGCGCGCAGCGTGAAGCTCGATTTGCAGCCGTTTACGCTGGTGGGCGCGACCACCCGTGCCGGCATGCTGACCAATCCTTTACGCGACCGTTTCGGCATCGTCGCCCGGCTGGAATACTATACCGCGGCCGAATTGACGCGGATTGTGCTGCGCAGCGCATCGTTGCTGAAGGCGCCGATCGAGGACGATGGCGCGTTCGAGATCGCCAAGCGTTCGCGCGGCACGCCGCGCATCGCCAACCGCCTGCTGCGCCGGGTGCGCGACTATGCCGAAGTCAAGGGCAATGGCGATATCACCGGAAGTATCGCCGACGCGGCGCTGGTCATGCTCGATGTCGATAAGGTCGGTTTTGATGTGATGGATCGCAAGCTGCTGGAAGCGGTGCTGTTCAAGTTCGGCGGCGGCCCGGTAGGGGTCGACAATCTGGCGGCTGCTCTCAGCGAAGAGCGCGACACGATTGAAGATGTGCTGGAACCGTACCTGATACAGCAAGGTTTCCTGCAGCGCACCCCGCGCGGGCGCATCGCCACGCCCGCCGCCTACGCCCACTTCGGCATCGCCGCACCCAGCGTCGGGCCGAACGGCGAGCAATGGGCTGCGATGGAACGGCCTGAATCCTGATACTGCGGTTTGTATTATTCACGCCGCACTGAAATAATGCGGGAAACTGCCATTTTTTGATGATACTCCCAGTATTATTTTTACGTAGAGACGGACTCTAAACCTCCCTTGATTTTATATTCGCGCCAGTGACGAGTTTGAAACCGGCCTCTACGCCGCGCTCCTGTTCCTGCCGCCGGACAGCTGGCGTACATGGTTGGCTAAATAGTCACGTTTTTTATTAGTTACCGTATCGCCGCTCTTGCATAAACTCGCAATGACGCTGAGAATATAAGTCCTAGCAGTGTTTGACTTAAAAATCAATGCCATGTTGATGTCTTCCCTCGCCAACCGTTACGCCCATCAATTATTGGATGCGCGCGCCATGTCGCGGCTGATTGCTCCGTTGTCGTCCGACGCCAGTCTGTCGCTGCAAGATGCCTACGATATTGCGTACAGCATCAGTAGCGCCCGCATTGCTCAGGGCGAAACTATCATCGGGCGCAGGATTGGCTTCATCGACCGCAAGCTCGGCCCCGCACACAGCCCGAGCGTCACCAGCGGCACGCTGATCTGGGCTCCGCTGTTCGATGCCACCGTGCGCACCTCGAAAAAGAATCATGGCGTCCAGAGCCTGGCCGGCGCTTTGCAGCCGCGTCTGGAAGCGTCGGTGGTATTTCGTCTGGGCCGTACCCCGGAAGCAGATGCCGACCTGGATGCGCTGGTTGATTGCATCGAATGGATGGCGCACGGCCTGGAAATTGTCATCTGTCCATACCCGGACTGGAAATTTACCGCAGTCGATGCGATTGCCGCTTTCGGCCTGCACGGCGCGCTGCTGATCGGCGAAACGCGTCTGTTGTCGTCGGCATCACGCCGCAATCTGGCCCTGATGCTGTCTCATGCCAGCGTCTCGCTATCCTGCGGCGGTTGGTTGCGCGCCGCCGGTTATAGTTCGGATGTGATGGGTAGTCCGGTGCATGCGCTGTTGCATCTGCACCAGCAATTGCAGATGCAGCCACAGAGCGCGCCATTGCGGGCCGGGGAAATCGTCGCCACCGGCGCTTGGGCCGCAGCTATCCCGATCGAGGCCGGGCAGACCTGGTCCACCGCGTTTTCAGCCGTGGACCTGGCGGGGATGGGTATCACTTTCGTCTGATTGCGTACTGAAGCGCCGAGCGTTTGCTCGGCTCTCCCGGATTATTCAATCGGCAGTTTGGCACACTGTTCGCGCAGTTTTTCCAGGGTCGAGGAAAAATTGGACAAGCGTTCTTTCTCCTGCGCAACTATGGCTACCGGAGCGCGAGCGACGAAGCTTTCATTGGCCAGTTTGGTGTTGATCTTGCCGATTTCGCCTTCCAGCCGCGCTATTTCCTTGTTCAGACGCTCGCGCTCGGCGGCAACGTCGATTTCCACCTTCAGCATCAGCTTGACCGTACCGACGATGGATACCGGTGCCGGCGATTCCGGCAGCGCATCCACCACCAGCACTTCGGACAGTTTGCCCAGCGCCTGCAAATACGGTGCGAACGATTGCAGCTGCGCCTTGCCTTCTGCATCGGCAGCTTCCATGATCAGCGGCACGCGCAGTGCCGGCGACAATTGCATCTCGCCGCGCAGGTTGCGGCAGGCGTCGGTCATTGCCTTAAGTTGCGTCATCCAGCCTTCGGCCTGTTCATCGATTTTTTGCGGTTGTGGCAGCGGATAGGCTTGCAGCATGATGCTGTCGCCGGCCGGATTCAGCACTTTGCCGGCCAGCGGCGCTACCGTTTGCCACAACGCCTCGGTGATGAACGGGATGATCGGATGCGCCATGCGGAGTACCGTTTCCAGCACCCGCAGCAAAGTGCGGCGGGTGGCGCGCTGCTGCGCTTCTGTGCCGTGCTGAACCTGTACCTTGGCCACTTCCAGATACCAGTCGCAATATTCGTCCCAGACGAACTTGTAGATGCTGGAGGCGATATTGTCGAAGCGGTAATCGGCGAAACCTTTTTCGATGTCGGCCTCGGTGCGCTGCAGTTGCGACACGATCCAGCGGTCGGCTTGCGAGAAGTCGAGATAATCGTCCTTGCAGACGCCGTCGACTTGGCTCTCAAGCCCGCAATCTTGCCCTTGGGTATTCATCAGCACGAAGCGGGTGGCGTTCCACAGTTTGTTGCAGAAATTGCGGTAGCCATCGCAGCGACCGAGGTCGAAGTTGATATTCCGCCCGAGCGACGCGTAACTCGCCATCGTGAAGCGCAGCGCATCGGTGCCGTAGGCCGGGATGCCGCCGGCAAATTCTTTGCGGGTGGCTTTCGCGATGCTGTCGGCTTGCTTCGGATTCATCAGGCCGGTGGTGCGCTTGGCAACTAGCGACTCGACATCGATGCCGTCGATCAGGTCGATCGGGTCGAGCGTATTGCCCTTCGATTTCGACATCTTCTGGCCGCTGGAGTCGCGCACCAGCCCATGCACGTACACGGTATTGAACGGCACTTTTCCAGTGAAATGGGTGGTCATCATCACCATCCGCGCAACCCAGAAGAAGATGATGTCGAAGCCGGTCACCAGCACCGATGACGGCATGAACATTTTGTAGTCTGGCGTTTCTTCCGGCCAGCCTAGCGTGGAAAACGGCACCAGCGCGGAAGAGAACCAGGTATCGAGCACGTCTTCGTCGCGGGTGATTTTTTTGTCGCCGGCCTGGGCTTGCGCTTCGGCTTCGGTTTTGGCGACATAAATCTTGCCGTCTTCGTCATACCAGGCCGGAATCTGGTGGCCCCACCACAGTTGGCGCGAGATGCACCAGTCCTGGATGTTGTTGAGCCACTGGTTGTAAGTGGTGGTCCAGTTTTCCGGCACCATCTTGATTTCACCGCTGGCGACTTTTTCCAGCGCCACTTCGGCAATCGATTTGCCGGGGAAATGGGTGCCTTCCGGCGCGGCCTTGCTCATCGCGACGAACCACTGGTCGGTCAGCATCGGCTCGATCACCACGCCGGTACGGTCGCCGCGTGGCACCATCAACTTGTGCGGCTTGACGGATTCCAGCAAGCCTTGGGCGTCGAGGTCGGCGACGATTTGCTTGCGTGCAACGAAGCGGTCCATGCCCTGGTAAGTAGTTGGACCGTATTCGTTAATTTTCGCGTCCAGCGTCAGGATGCTGATTTTTTCCAGATTGTGGCGCTGGCCGACTTGATAATCGTTGAAGTCGTGCGCCGGCGTGATCTTCACGCAACCGGTGCCGAATTCCTTATCCACGTATTCATCCTTGATGATCGGGATTTCACGGCCACACAGAGGCAACACCAGCATCTTGCCGACCAGGTGGGCGTAACGCTCATCAGTCGGGTCGACCGCCACCGCGACGTCGCCCAGCATGGTTTCAGGTCGCGTGGTGGCAACCGTCAAGTGGCCGGAACCGTCGGCCAGCGGGTAGCGGATGTACCACATGCTGCCGTCTTCTTCTTCCGACACCACTTCCAGGTCGGACACTGCAGTGCCCAGCACCGGATCCCAGTTCACCAGCCGCTTGCCGCGATAGATCAAGCCTTGTTCGAACAGACGCACGAAGACATCGGTTACCGTCTTGGAGCGCGGCTCGTCCATCGTGAAATATTCGCGCTTCCAGTCGGCTGACGCGCCCAGGCGGCGCATCTGGCCGGTGATGCTGGAGCCGGATTTTTCTTTCCATTCCCACACTTTTTCCAGGAATTTGGCGCGGCCCAGGTCGTGACGCGATATTTTCTGCGCATCGAGTTGGCGTTCCACCACGATCTGGGTTGCGATGCCGGCGTGATCGGTGCCCGGAATCCAGGCGGTATTGAAGCCGCGCATGCGGTGGTAGCGCGTCAAGCCGTCCATGATGGTCTGGTTGAACGCGTGTCCCATGTGCAGGGTGCCCGTCACGTTCGGCGGCGGTAGCTGGATCGAGAATGAGGGTTTGCCCGCATCCATTGTCGCGGCAAAGTAGCCGCGCTGTTCCCACTCTGTGCGCCAGAACTGTTCAATGTCGGCGGGCTCGAAAGACTTGGCTAATTCCATGATTTGGCGTGTGAGTTTGCGTAAATGCGCATTATAAAGGTTAGGAGCCTGTCGGATTGAGTGAGCGTCGGATAGAAAATGCGCTGAACCTTTCTTTTAGGCTATATTGCAATGAGGCACTGATGTAGAATAATCGCGCCAATATCAACTAAGAACTGCCATGACACTGGATGGAACCGTAAAAAAGCTGCTTATCGTGGACGATAGCAAGGTATCAAGAATGATTATTCGGGCCCACGTGCTGGCACAGCGTCCGGCCTGGATTATTTCCGAGGCGGCTAGCGGTACGGACGCGATTGCGCTGGTAGATCAGGATGTACCTGACTATTGCACCATGGATATCAACATGCCGGGGATTTCCGGCCACGAGGCGGCAGAGCGGATTCTGGCCAAATATCCGGCGCTGCGGATGGTAATGTTCTCGGCCAATATCCAGGAAGCCAATCATGCCCGCGCCAGTTTGCTGGGCATCATTTTTGTTGCCAAGCCAGTTACGGAAAAGTCCATCGCCCAGGCCTTGGGTCATTTTGCAGGCGCCCAGTGACCCTACTCTCCAATTTGCATCTGGACGCACTGACCGAAATATTCAATGTCGGTGCCGGTCGCGCCGCATCCAGTCTGAGCGAGATTGTCGGTGACGAAGTCAAACTGTCGGTGCCGTCGATAGAAATCATCAAGTCGGATGAAGCCGATGCCAGGTTGTTGGCGCAGGGCGATGTCAAGTTCAGCGCGGTCAGCCAGCATTTCAGCGGCCCGTTTGATGCCGATGCAGTGCTGTTGTTTACCGAAGAAAACACTCTCGAAATCGTGCGCGACATGATGGGCTCGCAAATGAGCCTGGAAGAGTTGGCCGACTTCGAGCAGGAAGCCATGTGCGAGCTTGGCAACATCATTTTGAATGCCTGCCTGTCGGCGATGGCCGATATGCTCAGCATTAGCATGGACAGCTCGCTGCCCAGCTACACGGTCGAATCGCTGCACGATATTTTGCACAGGATTACCGATAACAGCGATCAACCCTATATTCTGTTGCTGCATATCGATCTGGCGATCGAGAAACGGCATACTGAGGGTCACCTTATTTTTCTGCTGAGTTCGACTTCGCTCGGTAACCTGGTGACGCAAATTCAACGCTTTATCGACGGCCTGTGATGAACGCAACCGAGCCAAACCGCTTTGATATCGAGCTACTTTTCAATGCAGTCAATCTCGGCTTGATCATTGTCGATGCCAACGGCAATATCCTGCTGTGGAACCAATGGATCATCAAGCGCAGCAATATTAATCTTGCCGACGCCCTCAATGCGCAATTGGCCGGCGTGTTTGCAGAACCATTGACGCCGGCATTTCTGGCTGCGATCAAAAATACGCTGACCTACGGCATGCCCGCAGTGCTATCGAATGCGCTGCATCGCTGCCCGTTGCCGCTATACGACAGCGCCGAGATGCAGCAATCCGGGGTCCGGATGCATCAATCCATTACGATCACGCCGATTCTCTCCCGCTTGGGCGAGCGTTGTTGCCTGATTCAGGTGAGCGACTCCAGCACTTCGATCAAGCGTGAAAAAGTGTTGCGCTCGCATTCAGAGACATTGCGGCTGGAAACCATCACAGATAGCCTGACCGGAATTTATAACCGGCGCTTTTTCGATGGGCACTACAAGATCGCGCTGGGTCATGCCAAAAGGGAAAATCAGCCACTGTCGGTGTTCGTGGTGGATATCGACCACTTCAAGGAATATAACGATTACTACGGGCATATCGAAGGCGACCGGGCGCTGCGGCGGGTAGCTAGGGCTTTGAAGTCGCAGTTGTCGCGTGCTACCGACGTGGCGGCGCGTTATGGCGGCGAGGAATTCGTGCTGGTATTGCCCAGCCTATCCCAGACAAGTGCTGCCGATTTTGCCGAAAAACTCCGATGTGCGATATTGAATCTGGCCATACCCCTCAACAAATCCAGTACGTCCGATCTGCTCACTGTCAGCATCGGTTTCTGCACTTTCGTGCCGGACACCGATTGCGACCCGACTCAACTGCTCGACAGTGCCGACGCAGCGCTGTTCCGCGCTAAACAAACAGGCCGCAACCAAGCTGTTGCTTTCACGCTTGGCACGGAAAACAAGCAGGCCGTTGAGTAAATCGAAAGCCCAATCATCCTGAAAACGCTATAATTCAAACCGCGCTGCCGCCAAGGCAGCGCAATGCTAGGGGTCCTGATTGTCGCAAGAAGTTGCGGCAATCGGGTGAGAAACACCCTCCGAACCTGATCTGGATAATGCCAGCGAAGGGAAGCTTGAGAGATTTCACAAGGTGATTCCACCTTTGCCGCTCCAACCTCCTTTGCTGGCTTCTTTAAGCAATACAAAGGAGCCAAAATGAACGCCAATCCGAAATTCCTGTCCGCTACCGCGTTGGTAGATGCCGCCGCAATCCAGCCGCTGCCGAATTCCAGCAAAGTCTACATCGCCGGTTCGCGTCCCGATATCCGGGTGCCGATGCGCAGGATCAGCCAATCCGATACCGAAGCCTCATTCGGTGCAGAAAAAAATCCGCCGATTTATGTATATGACACTTCCGGGCCGTATTCCGATCCGGCTGCCAATATCGACATTCGCTCCGGCCTGGAATCGGTACGCGGCCCATGGATTGCCGAGCGCGCCGATACTGAGGAATTATCCGGCCCCAGCTCGGCGTATGGCGTTGAACGCCTGAACGACCCGGCGCTGGCCGAGTTGCGCTTCAACCTGCAGCGCAAGCCGCGCCGCGCCAAATCCGGTAAAAATGTCACACAGATGCATTACGCCAGGCAAGGCATCATCACGCCCGAAATGGAATTCGTCGCCATCCGGGAAAACCTGCGCCGGCGCGAATACCTGGAAGAACTGAAAGCCTCCGGCCCGATGGGCAACCGGCTGGCCGATTTGATGGGTCGCCAGCATCCGGGCCAGTCGTTCGGCGCGTCAATTCCAGCCGAAATCACGCCGGAATTCGTGCGCGATGAAATCGCCCGCGGTCGCGCGATCATCCCCGCCAACATCAACCATCCGGAAATCGAGCCGATGATCATCGGCCGCAATTTTCTGGTCAAGATCAACGCCAACATCGGCAATTCGGCGGTCACCTCCAGCATCGGCGAAGAAGTCGAAAAGATGACCTGGGCGATCCGCTGGGGCGGCGACAACGTGATGGACTTGTCTACCGGCAAGCACATCCACGAAACCCGCGAGTGGATCATCCGCAACAGCCCGGTGCCGATCGGCACCGTGCCGATCTATCAGGCGCTGGAAAAGGTCAACGGCCGTGCCGAAGACCTGACCTGGGAAATCTTCCGCGACACGCTGATCGAGCAGGCCGAGCAGGGCGTCGATTACTTCACGATCCACGCCGGCGTCTTGCTGCGCTATGTGCCGATGACCGCCTCGCGCCTGACCGGCATCGTCTCGCGCGGCGGCTCGATCATGGCCAAGTGGTGCCTGGCGCATCACGAGGAATCGTTCCTGTACACGCATTTTGAGGACATCTGCCTGATCATGAAAGCCTACGACGTGGCGTTCTCGCTCGGCGACGGCCTGCGTCCCGGTTCGATCTACGACGCCAACGACGAAGCGCAACTGGGCGAGCTGAAAACCTTGGGCGAACTGACGCAAATCGCCTGGAAGCACGACGTGCAAGTGATGATCGAAGGCCCCGGCCATGTGCCGCTGCACCTGATCAAGGAAAACATGGACCTGCAGCTGGAGCAGTGTTTTGAGGCGCCGTTCTACACGCTGGGGCCGTTGACCACCGACATCGCACCGGGTTATGACCACATCACGTCCGGCATCGGCGCGGCGACCATCGGCTGGTACGGCACCGCGATGCTGTGCTACGTGACGCCGAAAGAACATCTGGGCTTGCCCAACAAAGCCGACGTCAAGGACGGCATCATTACCTACAAGATCGCGGCCCATGTCGCCGATTTGGCCAAGGGCCACCCGGGCGCGCAAATCCGCGACAATGCCTTGTCCAAGGCACGATTCGAATTCCGCTGGGACGACCAGTTCAACATCGGCCTCGACCCCGACAAGGCGCGCGAATTCCACGATGAAACTTTGCCCAAGGATTCGGCTAAAGTGGCACACTTCTGCTCGATGTGCGGGCCGCATTTCTGCTCGATGAAAATCACCCAGGAAGTACGCGAATACGCGGCCAATCAAGGCATCAGCGAAATCGCCGCTCTGAAGCAAGGAATGGAAGTCAAGTCGGTCGAGTTCATCAAAAACGGCGCAGAAATTTACCGCAAGCAATGAAATTTGGAGCGAGGTTGCAATGATCGAAATCGAACTCAACGGCGTGCCGCATCCGGTGCCCGCCGCGCACAGTCTGGAAGCGCTGATAGCGTCGCTGGATTTGGCCGGCAAGGGCGTGGCTGTAGCGGTGAATCGCGAAATAGTGCCGCGCCAGCAATGGCCGCAACGGTGGTTGCAGCCGCAAGACCGGGTCGATATCGTGAAGGCAATTGGCGGCGGGTAACCTGTAGCGTGGGCAGGGCTGCCCACGCACCGAATTATTTGTGGAGAATGAAATGCAAGTTATGGAAAAAACGGAAGAAACGGAAGAAACGCAATCAATCGACGATGGCTTGACCATCGCGGGCATCACCTACCGCTCGCGCTTGCTGGTCGGCAGCGGCAAATATACCGACTTGGCGCAAACGCGGAAAGCGACCATTGCCAGCGGCGCCGACATCATCACGGTGGCAATCCGCCGCGTCAATATCGGCCAGGACCCGAACGCGCCAAGCTTGCTGGACGTGGTGCCGCCTTCGCAATTCACGATTTTGCCCAACACCGCCGGCTGTTACAGCGTGAAAGATGCGGTGTACACGCTGCAACTGGCGCGCGAATTGCTGAACGGCCACAAGCTGGTCAAGCTCGAAGTGCTGGGCGATGAAAAAACCCTGTTCCCCAACATGCCGGAAACCCTGAAAGCGGCCGAAATATTGGTTGCGGACGGCTTCGACGTAATGGTGTACTGCAGCGACGATCCGATTCAGGCCAGGATGCTGGAGCAGATTGGCTGCGTCGCCATCATGCCGCTGGCGTCGCTGATCGGCTCCGGCATGGGCATCCTGAACCCGTGGAACCTGTCGCTGATCATCGAACAATCGAAAGTGCCGGTGATCGTCGACGCCGGCGTCGGCACTGCCTCGGACGCCGCGATTGCGATGGAACTCGGTTGCGACGGCGTGCTGATGAATACCGCGATTGCCGGCGCGCGCGACCCGATCCGCATGGCGCAGGCGATGAAGCTGGGCGTGCAGGCCGGACGCCATGCGTATCTGGCCGGGCGGATTCCCAAACGTTTTGCAGCGTCGCCATCATCGCCGATGGCGGGGCGCGTTGTGTAATGTAAATAGTATGGGGTATGCTATATAACATGGCATTTCACGCATATATATGAAGCGCCCCATAAAAATACAGTATTGTGTATATTCAACATGACCTGCGCGGCGCAGCAACAAGCTGGCGCGCACCTTGATAGTAAAGAAAAGCCATGAACGGACTGTATATCGTCACACCCGATTGGGATGACACCGAACGCTTGCTGCGGGTGTCAGAGCAAGCATTGCAAGGCGGCGTGGCGCTGCTGCAATATCGCCACAAAACCGCCGGGCCCGAGCTGCGCCGGATTCAGGCCGCTGCGTTGCAAGCGCTGTGCCGCCGCTACGCCCGGCCTTTCATCATCAACGATTATGTCGAGCTGTGTCTGGAACTCGATACCGACGGCATCCATGTCGGCGGCACCGATGCGGCGGTGGCAGCGGTGCGCGCGGCGGTTGGCCCGGATAAAATCGTCGGCGCATCCTGTTATGGCAGTCTGGAGCTGGCGCACGCGGCGCATCTGGCAGGTGCCAGTTACGTCGCTTACGGCGGTTTTTATGCTTCGAAAGTGAAGCAGTATCCGCTCACTACGTCGATCGATATCCTGGCGCAGTCGAAGGCGGAAATCCCGCTGCCCAGCGTGGTGATCGGCGGCATGACGCAGGAAAATTCTGCGCCGCTGGTAGCTGCCGGAGCCGACATGGTGGCTGCGATCAGCAGCATCTATCTGGCCGACGATCCGGCAGCGGCGGCGCGGGAATTTGCGGATTTGTTTGGGACCTCTAAGTACTAAGCAATGCGAGCAGCGCGGAAGGTTGGGCTGCAAAGCCCACCCTTCCGAACTAATAAATCCCAAACACGTAATACACCCCTATCACCACGAAAACAGCTGCGGATTTAATCAAGGTCACCATAAAAATATCGCGATACGAGGTCTTGTGCGTGAGGCCGGTAACCGCCAGCAGCGTGATTACCGCGCCGTTATGGGGCAGGGTGTCCATGCCGCCGCTGGCCATCGAAGCGACCCGGTGCAAGACTTCGAGCGGGATGTTGGCAGCGTTCGCGGCTTGAATAAACAGATCCGACATGGTAGCCAGCGCAATGCTCATGCCGCCCGACGCCGAACCGGTGATGCCGGCCAGCACTGTTACGGCGATGGCTTCGTTGACCAGCGGATTGGGGATGCCTTTCAACGCATCGGACACCACCACGAACCCTGGCAGCGCGGCGATGACGCCGCCAAATCCGTATTCGGAAGCGGTGTTCATGGACGCCAGCAACGCGCCTCCAATCGCTGCTTTCGAGCCCTCGGCGAACTTTGCCATCACTTGCTTGTAGGCGAACGCCATCACCGTCAAAACCCCGACCAGCAGCGCGCCTTCCACCGCCCAGATCGCAACCAGTTTTGATACTTCGACAGAAAGCGGCTGTCCCGGGATGGCGATGGTAAAGGTGGCGCCAAAGTACGCGGGAATCGCAACGGTAAAATATTTGTTCAGTACGCCCACCAGGATCAGCGGCGTAATAGCCAGCAGCGGATGGGGCAGTTGCTCTTTTTCGAATGGCTCCGGCTCATTCAGATGGACGCTACCGTAGCCCTCGCCGGCGTCGAACGCTTGCTTGCGGCGCCATGATAAATAGGCCATGCCGCAAATCAGAATGAATATCGAGCCGATCACCCCCAGCCAAGGCGCAGCCCAGGTGGTGGTATTGAAAAAAGTGGTGGGAATAATGTTCTGAATTTGCGGCGTTCCGGGCAGCGCATCCATCGTGAAGGTGAACGCGCCGAGCGCGATGGTGCCGGGGATCAGGCGTTTCGGAATATTGCTTTGTTTGAACATTTCGGCGGCAAACGGATACACGGCAAACACCACCACGAACAGCGACACGCCGCCGTAAGTGAGCACCGCGCACACCAGCACGATAGCCAACATGGCCCGTTCCCGGCCCACCAGCTGGATAATCGATGACACGATCGACTTTGAAAAGCCGGACAGCTCGATGACCTTGCCGAATATGGCGCCGAGCATGAATACCGGGAAGTACAGCTTCACGAACCCCACCATTTTTTCCATGAAGATGCCGCTAAACATCGGCAAGACATAAGACGGGTCGGTGAATGCCACTGCCAGCAGCGCACAAATCGGCGCAAACAGAATTACGCTATAGCCACGGTAAGCGGCGAACATCAGCAAAAAAAGTGCTGCAATCACAATTAAAAAGCTCATTGATTTCCTGTTTTTCTTAGATGAAAGAAAGCTGCAAGCGCACAACCTTGCATCGTGCCTGCCTGATCGTCGGAAGCAATCGCTGCCGGTTGTTGCAAATTGTTGTCGTTGTGCCGGCACCTGCCGGAAGGCAGCGTCCGTCTGCGCCATAGCATATCCTTTTTTTCTCGGTGAGCGTCAATGCGGGGCCGTCGCTTCGACGCCTGTTGGAACCGGCCCAAACGGCTACAATCACCGATTGATCTGAACTTCAACGGGAAAATAAAATGAAAACCAAAGCCGCAGTAGCTTGGAAAGCGGGACAGCCGCTGACGATTGAAGAAGTCGAACTGGGCGGCCCGCGCGAGGGCGAAGTCCTGGTCGAAATCAAGGCTACCGGGATTTGCCATACCGATTACTACACGTTGTCCGGAGCGGACCCAGAAGGAATTTTCCCGGCGATCCTGGGCCATGAAGGTGCTGGCATCGTGCTGGAAGTCGGCCCCGGCGTTAAAAGCCTGAAAAAAGACGATCATGTGATTCCGCTGTATACGCCGGAATGCCGCGAGTGCAAATTCTGCCTGTCGCAAAAGACCAATCTGTGCCAGAAAATCCGCTCGACCCAAGGCCGCGGCCTGATGCCGGATGCGACCAGCCGCTTCTCGATAGACGGCAAGCCGATTTACCACTACATGGGCACCTCGACCTTTTCAAATTACATCGTGGTGCCTGAAATCGCGCTGGCCAAAATTCGCGAAGATGCGCCATTCGACAAGGTCTGTTACATCGGCTGCGGCGTGACCACCGGCGTCGGCGCGGTGTTGTTTACCGCCAAGGTCGAGGCGGGCGCGAACGTGGTGGTGTTCGGTCTGGGCGGCATCGGCCTGAACGTGATTCAGGCGGCGCGCATGGTGGGCGCCAACAAGATCATCGGGGTTGACATCAACCCGGCGCGGCAGGCAATGGCGCGCAAATTCGGCATGACGCATTTCGTCAATGCAAATGAAGTCGAAAACGTGGTCGACACCATCATCGAGATTACCGATGGCGGCGCTGATTACAGTTTCGAGTGCATCGGCAACGTCCATACGATGCGCCAGGCGCTGGAATGCTGCCACAAAGGATGGGGCCAGTCGATTGTCATCGGCGTCGCGGCAGCAGGGGAAGAAATCAGCACGCGTCCATTCCAGCTGGTCACCGGCCGGGTCTGGAAAGGTTCTGCCTTCGGCGGCGCGCGCGGCCGTACCGATGTGCCGAAAATCGTCGACTGGTATATGGAAGGCAAACTGAATATCGACGACTTGATTACCCACCGCCTGCCGCTGGAACGCATCAACGAAGGGTTTGACTTGATGAAGAGCGGCGAGTCGATTCGTTCGGTCGTCATCTACTGAGGCCGCCATGCCAACGTTAGAGCGCATCGGCGAACATGCCTGCTTCGGCGGCGTACAAGGGTTTTATCGACACGCATCGAGCGCAATCGACTTGCCGATGCGGTTTTCCGTGTATCAGCCGCCGCAAGCCAAGGATGGGCCAGTGCCGGTGCTGTTTTTTCTGGCAGGTCTGACCTGTACCGAAGAGACTTTCATGATCAAGGCAGGAGCCCAGCGCTTTGCCGCGCAGCACGGCATCATGCTGGTGGCGTCGGACACCAGCCCGCGCAACACCGGTATTGCCGGTGCCGCCGACAGCTGGGACTTCGGCAACGGCGCCGGTTTTTATCTGGATGCGACGCAAGCGCCGTGGAATGCGCATTTCAAGATGGAAAGCTATATCGTGCAGGAGTTGCGCGATATCATTTTGCAGAATTTTCCGGCCCAGCCCGACCAAATCGGCATCTTCGGTCACTCGATGGGCGGTCACGGCGCGCTGGTGCTGGCGCTGCGCCATCCGGGCAAGTTCCAGTCGGTATCGGCCTTCGCGCCGGTTGCGGCACCGACGCAATGTCCGTGGGGGCAAAAGGCGTTCGGCAATTATCTGGGGCCGGACGCTGCCGGCTGGCAGCAATACGACGCCAGCGCATTGATGAAAACGCGCACCACGCCTTACCCGCGAGGCATCCTGATCGATCAGGGCTTGAACGACCAGTTCCTGACCGAACAGTTGCTGCCGCACGCGTTTGAGGCCGCCTGCGCAGCGGCGCATCAACCGCTGACATTGCGCCGCCAACCAGGCTACGACCACAGTTACTACTTCATCAGCACCTTCATGGAAGACCATCTGGCGTTTCATCACGCAACGCTCAATGGCCAGGAGCCTGTCTGAATCATTTTGCAAGACGGCATTGTCCACGAAAAACACGAAAATCACGAACCGGCCCCAGAATGCAATTATTTTTTTGAAGTTATGGAGTATCACAAATTTTGTGGCATTTCCCGCATATATCTAATGCGGTTATAAAATATACTCATATCAATACTTGGCCCGCGCCGAATCGCAGCTTCAGCGCCGGCGCTATCGATTGCCACTTTTTTCGTACCCTTCGTGTTTTTCGTGGACACTGTTTTCCTCCATGATGAGCATGCGTAACATCAAATTTTCAATTCTATTCATCCGATGACCGATCTCACCGCACTTTCTGCCGACGAGTTACCTTTGCTGTACGCGCTGGCGCTGTTCGACGCGCCGCTCGGCCAGACCCGGCTGATGGAACTGTTGCACCTGCTTCACCAGAAGACAGCAGCAGGCGGCGCATACGATATCCAGCAGATCAAGGATTGCCTCGCCAGCCTGAGCAAGGCTGCGCTGGTACGCCAGGAAATCGGGCAGGGCTATGTGGCGCGCGACGATGTGCGCATGCCGCTCTTGCTGAAACTCCAGCAAAGTGGCCGGCTCCAGAATTGGATCGATAGCGTGCAAAATTTGCTGAAGCAGCATCAGCAATATACCCAATGGAAAATGCTCGATGCCGCATTTTGCCGGCGCGAGATTGTGTTCTCGGCGGTGGCAGGAAACAGGGATGAGTTGATACGCTGGCGCGACAAATTCTTCCATGCGGCAACACCCGCGCAAGCGCTGCCCGGCAGTACGTTTTTTGGCAGCGACGACGGCATCACCTTATTCGCCACGCTGGATAATCAGGCGCAGGCGATGCTGCTTGCCGATATGTTTTCTCGCGCCAACTGGACTCTGGATGATTGCCGCGTCGCCTATGATTATGCCTGCATGCGTTTCGACGCATTTTCCAAAGACTGGCCGCCTTTGTTGGAATTGTTGTGCTGGCAAGCGCTATTGCGGGGCGATATCGGGCAATTGCAGTTGTTTCAGCAAAAGATGCGGACCCATTTCCAGCCTGAATCGCTGATCGCGCTGGCAATTTTCAGAGGAAATTTTGCGCTCGCCAGCGAGATTTCCGAAGTCTTTATCAAGGCGCTGAAAGTGCAAGCGGGCAAGCGCAAGCTATTTTTGCCCGGGTTGATCGGCTTGTTGTACACCGTGGCAATGCTGGCCAAAAAAGATGCTGTCAGCCTGAAACGCGCCAAGGAACAGGTTGATGACGGGGCCAAACAGTACGATGCGTTCGCTTACTATTTGCTGCAACCTTTGGTCAATCACTTGGCGCAAGGCGTGCCGTTGCACAGCGTGTCACCGTCGGTGCGCCCGCAAAAAACGGTCGATGTCCTGTTTGAAGGACTCGCGCTGTACTGGCAGGATGCGCCGCACAATCCGCCGCTGCACGACAAACTGCTGCAGATGCGCGCTGCGTGTCTGCAGTCAGGCTACGTGTGGATTGCTGCCGAACTCGATGCGCTGCTGCAGCGGCAATATGCCGAAATCCAAAAGCTGCCGAACTGGCACGCGGAACATCAATTCCAACCGCTGGTCGCTGCATTGCAGCGCGAAGAAACCTGGCAACGCGCATTGACGGCGCTGGCGAAGCTCAAACCCGACGCTGTTGCGGCGGCCGCCAGCGGCAGCGATGTGCGCATCGCCTGGCTGCTTGAATCGCATCCGAATCACATCAAGCTGGAGCCGCGCGAGCAAAAACGCAGCGCCAAAGGCGTCTGGAGCAAGGGCCGCGCAGTAGCGTTGCGACGTTTGACGCAGGAGCAAGATGCTTTGCCCGGCATCAGCGATCAGGACAAGCGCATCGCTGCCTGCGTGGACAAAACGTATGACAGTTACGGCGGCGGCGGGTACGAATTGGATGGCGAAAAAGCGCTGCCTTTCCTGATCGGCCATCCGGCGGTGTTCTGGTTCGATGCGCCCGAGGTGGGGATCGATATCGTCAAAGGCGAAGTTGCGCTGCAACTCAAGGAGCAGGGCGACCAGATCAGCCTGCAACTGAATCCTCTCATCAGCGCCGATACTCCCACCATCTGGCGCAAGGAGACGCCAACCCGGCTGGCGGTGTTTACGTCGAATCCGGAAATCCTGCAGATTGCCGGCATCCTGGGCCGTGGCTTGACGGTGCCGGCCACCGCCAAGGCGCAACTGGTGGATGTGATCGCCGCCATCGCGCCGCATCTGGCGATTCATTCCGATTTGCCGGAGCTGGCCGCGCATATCGCCACCATCGATGCCGATGCCACCTTGTTCGCCCACTTGCTGCCGTTGAAGGAAGGCTTGCGGCTGCAATTTCTGGTGCGCCCGTTGGCACATGGCGGCTGGTTTGCACCCGGCAAAGGCGCGGCCAATGTGCTGGGCGAGCAGGGCGGCAGCGCGGTGCAGGCCAGCCGTAATCTGAAGCAGGAAAAGAAATGCCTGCAGCAAGTGAAGGATGCTTGCCCGACGCTGGCCGAAGCCGAAGAGGGCGGGGATGAGTGGGTGCTGCTGCATCCCGAACTCTGTCTGGAACTCTTGGGCGAACTCAAAATCCTGCCGGAAGACACGCTGCAACTGGTCTGGCCGGAGGGCGAGCGCTTCCGCCTAAAAGGCAGTCGTTCCCTCAAGCAAATGCGGCTGACGATCAAAAGGCAGGGCGAATGGTTCGTGGCGGGCGGCGAGATCACGCTTGACGATGGTCGGGTGCTGGCCTTGCGCGAACTGCTGCAACTAATGGATGGCGCGTCCGGGCGTTTCTTGAAATTGGGCGACAACGATTATCTGGCGCTGACCGATGCCTTCCGCAAACGGCTCGAAGAGTTGCGTGCGCTAGGCGAATTAGTTGGCAAAGATGGCGTTCGTATTAATCCGCTAGCCACGCCGGCACTGGCCGAACTGGCCGCTGAAGTGGGCGAGCTGAAAGCCGATGCTGCCTGGCGCGAGCACGTCAAAAAGCTGGATTCGCTGGCCGAATATATTCCCGTCTTGCCATCTACCTTGCAAGCCGAGCTGCGCGATTACCAGCTAGACGGCTACCAATGGCTGTCGCGACTGGCGCGCTGGGGCGTCGGCGCTTGTCTGGCCGACGATATGGGGCTGGGCAAAACCGTGCAAGCGTTGGCGCTATTGCTGGAGCGCGCGCCCAATGGCCCGGCGTTGGTGGTGGCGCCGATTTCGGTGGCCATGAATTGGCAAGCCGAGGTGGCGCGTTTTGCACCGACGCTGAAGGTGCGGGCGTATCACAACAACCGCTCGTTGGCGGACTTGGGACCGTTCGATCTGGTCATCGCCAGCTATGGCATGTTGCAGTCGGATACCGACAGTTTCAGCGCCCAGCACTGGCATAGCGTGGTGCTCGATGAAGCGCAGGTGATCAAGAACGCCGCCACCAAACGCAGTCAAGCCGCAATGGCGCTCAGCGCCGATTTCAAGATGATTGCCAGCGGCACGCCGGTGGAAAACCATCTGGGCGAATTATGGAATCTGTTTCGCTTCATCAATCCCGGCTTGCTGGGTTCCAAGGAACGCTTCGCCCAGCGCTTTAGCAATCCGATTGAACGCGGCGACAAACCGGCACGTTTGCACTTGAAAAAGCTGATCCAGCCTTTCATCCTGCGCCGCACCAAGACCCAGGTCTTGAGCGAACTGCCATCGCGCACGGAAGTCAAATTGTTAGTCGAACTGAGCGACGAAGAACGCCATTTGTATGAAGCGCTGCGGCAGGAAGCGCTCGATAAAATCGCCCAACTGAAACCCGGCGAAGGTCAGGCGATGCATGTGCTGGCCGAAATCACCAAGCTGCGCCGTTTCTGCTGCAACCCGAAACTGGTCCTCAAGAATTCCAGCGTGCGCGGCAGCAAGCTGGCGATGTTTGCCGATGTCGCCGAAGAATTGCTCGAAAATCGCCATAAGGCGCTGGTGTTCAGCCAATTTGTCGACCATCTGGCTATCGTGCGCGCATGGCTGGAACAAAAAGGCATCAGTTACCAATATCTGGACGGCAGCATGCCATCCGCAGAGCGCATCAAACGCGTGAATGCGTTCCAGGCCGGAGAGGGCGATATATTCCTGATCAGCTTGAAAGCCGGCGGCACCGGCTTGAATCTGACCGCCGCCGATTACGTGATCCATCTCGATCCGTGGTGGAACCCGGCAGTGGAAGACCAAGCCTCCGACCGCGCCCATCGCATGGGGCAACAACGGCCCGTCACGATTTATCGACTGGTGGCGCAAGACACTATCGAAGAAAAAATTCTCGCCTTGCACGCAGAGAAACGGGACCTGGCCGACAGCCTGCTCGATGGCGGCGATGCTTCCGGAAGAATGGATACGGCGGCTTTGCTGCGCTTGTTGAAGGAAAGCATTTGATGTAATGGATAGATGCGTAGAAACACCGTAGGATGGGTGAAACCCATCTTGTAAATTTAATATGTGATGGGTTTCACCCATCCTACGGAGCTTGAGTATATTTTATATATTCAATAAATATATACTGACATTGCCATAAAAATAGTGATACTCCCTATTTTTATAAATCACATCATGGCTTTGATTCTTTCGTCTGCCGCATCCGGCTTATAATCAGCGGATGCAAAAACTTCTCCAAAACCTCAATCCAGAACAACTCGCCGCCGTCACACTACCTGCCCAATCCGCACTAATTCTGGCTGGTGCCGGTTCCGGCAAAACGCGTGTGCTGACCACCCGCATCGCGTGGCTGATCATGAGCGGGCAAGTGTCGCCCAGCGGCTTGCTGGCGGTGACTTTCACCAATAAAGCATCGAAAGAAATGACCGCGCGGCTGACTACGATGCTGCCGATCAACACGCGCGGCATGTGGATCGGCACTTTCCACGGCCTGTGCAACCGGCTGTTGCGCGCGCATTACCACGACGCCGGCTTGCCGCAGACGTTCCAGATTCTCGATTCTTCCGATCAATTGTCGGTCATCAAGCGCTTGCTGAAAGCCAACAATATCGATGACGAGCAATATCCGCCGCGCAGCTTGATGTACTACATCAACGGCGCCAAGGATCAGGGTTTGCGCGCCGACAAGATGGAAACGCACGATCCGCATGAGCGCAAGATGGCTGAGTTGTACGCGATTTATGAAAATCAGTGCCAGCGCGAAGGCGTGGTTGATTTCGCCGAATTATTGCTGTGCTGCTATGAATTGCTCAGTCGCAACCAACCGCTGCGCGAACATTATCAAGCCCGCTTCAAGCACATTCTGGTCGACGAATTTCAGGATACCAATGACTTGCAATACAAGTGGTTGAAGCTGATGGCCGGACCGCACAATGTGGTGTTTGCGGTAGGCGATGATGATCAGAGCATTTACGCATTTCGCGGCGCCAATGTCGGCAACATGGCTGCGTTCGAGCGCGAATTCAACGTCCAGAATCTGATCAAGCTGGAGCAAAACTATCGCTCGCACGGCCACATCCTCGATAGCGCCAATGCGCTGATCGCCCATAACAGCAAGCGCCTGGGCAAGAATCTGCGCACCGATGCCGGGCATGGCGAACTGGTGCGGATTCAGGAAGTCACCTCAGACCTGGAAGAGGCGCGCTGGATTATCGAAGAATCCAAAAGCCTGATCAATGAAGGCGGGTTACTCAGCGAAATCGCGGTGCTGTACCGCTCCAACGCGCAATCGCGGGTGATCGAGCATGCGCTGTTTTCGGCCGGCATTCCGTACAAGGTGTATGGCGGACAGCGCTTCTTCGAGCGCGCCGAGGTCAAGCACGCGATTGCCTATTTGCAATTGCTGGACAATTTGCACAACGATTCAGCCTTCCTGCGGGTGGTGAATTTCCCGACCCGCGGCATCGGAATCCGTTCGCTGGAGCAATTGCAAGATGCCGCCAAGCAATACGATATTTCGCTATATTCGGCCGTGCCTTATGTATCTGGCAAAGCGGGGTCGTCACTCAACGCTTTCATCAAATTGATCGAAGGCGCACGCTTCGAAACGCAGAACCTACCTTTGCCGGAGATGGTCAAAATCGTACTGGACGCCAGCGGTCTGCTGACCCACTACCAGAAAGAAAAAGAAGGCGCGGACCGGATAGAGAATCTGGAGCAGGTGGTCAGCGCCGCGGCCCTGTTCGTGGCCGAAGAGGGCTTCGGCCACGATGCGCCGGCTTTCCTCGGCCCTAATGTGGAAGCGGTGGCGGGTGCAGCAATTACCACCGCCGACGGCATCGCAATTTTCGACGCCGATGCGGCGCTGCCGACCGTGATGTCGCCGCTGTCGGCCTTCCTGTCGCACGCGTCGCTGGAAGCGGGCGAGAATCAGGCGCTGGCCGGACAAGACGCGCTGCAAATGATGACCGTGCATTCGGCCAAAGGGCTGGAGTTCGATGCGGTCTTCATCACCGGTCTGGAAGAAGGGCTGTTCCCGCACGAGAACAGCGCCAGGGAAGAAGGCGGCGTCGAGGAAGAGCGGCGTTTGATGTACGTCGCCATCACGCGCGCCCGCAAGCGCCTGTATATGACTTTTTCGCAGACCCGCATGCTGCACGGGCAAATCCGCTACAACGTGAAATCGCGTTTTTTCGACGAACTACCGGAAGATGCGCTGAAATGGCTGTCGCCGCAGGTGAAAGTGCAGCCGCAATGGTTCGCCCAACCGAAGGCGGCCTGGGTCGATGCGCCGCAAACCGGAGCCAACCGGATTGCGCAAAGCATCAGCAAGCCTGACCACGGCTGGCGCATCGGCGAATCGGTTGCGCACGCCAAGTTTGGCGAAGGCGTGATCATCAACATCGAAGGCGGCGGCACCAATGCGCGAGCGCAAATCAATTTCGGCCGGCAAGTGGGAATCAAGTTGCTGGATTTGGGAATTGCCAAGCTGGAGAAAGTGGCGTCGTAGGATGGGTTTCACCCATCCTACGTATTTTATACATGACAATGTATTTTTATAATTGCTCTGGATATATGCGGGAGGCTATGGTTTTTTCCATATACCCCCTATAAATTCAGATTATCTCAATCTGATTCGTCGAGATCAACTGACGGCAGTTTTTCCACCAGCAGGACGTGGACCTGACGCGCATCGGCGCGCAGCACTTCGAAACGCAAGTTGTCGATATTGAATACATCGCCCTTGCGCGGCACGCGGCTGAGGTGGTTGGCAACCAGGCCGCCGATGGTATCGACGTCTTCATTGGCCAACTGGCTTTCCAGCGCTTCATTGAATTGTTCGATTTCGGTCAGCGCCTTGACGCGCCAGCGCGGGCCGTCAGCGCCATGCTTGATGGAAAGAATATTGTCTTCTTCCTCATCGAAATCGTATTCGTCCTCGATGTCGCCGACGATCTGTTCCAGCACGTCTTCAATCGTGATCAGGCCGGCCACGCCGCTGTATTCATCAACTACGATTGCCATGTGGTTATGGTTGGCGCGGAAGTCGCGCAGCAATACATTCAGGCGCTTTGATCCGGGAATGAAGATTGCCGGACGCAACATGTCGCGCACGTCGAATGATTCTTCCGCGTAATAGCGCAGCAAATCCTTGGCCAGCAGAATGCCGACAACTTTGTCGCGCTCGCCTTCGATGGCGGGGAAACGGGAGTGCGCGGTCGATAACACGTATGGCATCCATTCCTCGATCGGCCTGGTGATGTCGATCACGTCCATTTGCGAGCGCGGAATCATGATGTCGCGTACCGAGAGATCCGAGACCTGGAACACGCCTTCGATCATCGAGAGTGCATCGGCGTCGATCAGGTTGCGTTCATGCGCGTCGTGCAGGACTTCCAGCAGTTCGGCGCGACTTTCGGGTTCGGGGGAAATCAGGGCGGTCAGGCGTTCAAACAATGACCGGTGAGGCTTGGCGTCAGGGACTCTGACGCCGGTAAGTTGATCTTGCATAAGGGGCGATTAGCCGTTGTTTCGATCGGCATAGGATACAACAAATGTAACGGGATGCCAAAAGCCCCATTATTACTGGTTAAATTTGCCGGTTAAGTTTGACTGGCATCAGCCCTCGACATACGGGTTGGGCAAGCCCAGCGCGGCGAGGATTTCGGTTTCGATGGCTTCCATTTCCTGCGCTTCTTCCTCGTTCTCGTGATCGTAACCCTGCGCATGCAGCACGCCATGCACGATCAGGTGCGTGGTGTGGGCTGTGACCGATTTGCCCTGTTCTGCGGCTTCGCGCTCCAGCACGTCGGTACACAGGATGATGTCGGCCTGCGTGATTTCGGCATCCTGGTCTTCGGTATACGCGAAGGTCAGCACGTTGGTCGGGTAATCCTTGCCGCGATAATCGCGGTTCAGCGTGCAGCCTTCGGCCGCATCGACGAAGCGGATCGTCAGTTCGGCCGGAGCGAACAGCGCCGCCTGCACCCAGCGGCGCAGCTTGGGGCGGGTGATCGTGTCCTGCAGGCGCGGGTCGGGATACTGCACCGACAGCGCGAGTTTATTTTTTGCGGGCATGATGATTGGCGGGGGCGTATTTATGCAGCTCGAGTTCCAGGCTGCTGGCGGATTCGTAGGCATCGACAATGTGCCCGACGAGCGGATGGCGCACCACATCGATACTGGTGAAATGCGAGAAAGCGATGCCGCGCACGTCTTTCAGCACGCCGAGCGCATCGTTCAAGCCGCTTTTCTGGCCGCGCTGCAAATCGACTTGGGTGACGTCGCCGGTGACCACGGCCTTGCTGCCGAAGCCGATCCGGGTCAGAAACATTTTCATCTGCTCGGGCGTGGTGTTTTGCGCTTCGTCGAGAATGATGAAGGCATGATTCAGCGTGCGGCCGCGCATATACGCCAGCGGCGCGATTTCGATGGTTTGTTTTTCGAACAGCTTTTGGGTTTTGTCGAAACCCAGCAGATCGTACAGCGCGTCGTACAACGGACGCAGGTAAGGATCGACTTTCTGCGCCATGTCGCCGGGCAAGAATCCGAGGCGTTCGCCGGCTTCGACTGCAGGGCGCGTCAGCACGATGCGCTTGACTGCGTCGCGCTCCAGCGCATCGACCGCGCAAGCCACTGCCAGATAAGTCTTGCCGGTGCCGGCCGGGCCGACGCCGAAGGTGATGTCGTGCGCCAGGATTGCGTTCAGGTACAAGTTTTGGTGCGGCGTGCGACCGCGCAGATCGCTGCGGCGTGTCTTCAGTGCCGGGCTTTCGGTGGCGTCTTGCGTGGTTTCCACCATCGCCGAGGTGAGTGCATCGGTAGCCGGATTGATTTCTTTTGTGACCAGTTTTGCCCGTTGCTCGACTAGTGCCAGTTGCACTTCGTCGACCGAAATAGGTTTTGTGGCAGCGGCATAAATCCGCTCCAGGATCGCGACCGCACGTTCGCCGTTGGCGCCACCGACCACGAAGCGGTCGCCGCGCCGGAAAATCGTCACATCCAGCGCTGCCGAGATTTGCCGCAGGTTTTCGTCGAGCGGGCCGCACAGATGCGCCAGCCGCGCATTGTCGAGCGGTTCCGGCAGGAAATGCTGTGAAGGGGAGGGAGATTTGGTTTTCAAATGGCGCTTTGCTGGATCGGTGTGGATGCGGTGGGCGCTGCGTGTTGCGTGGCAACCAGTTCGCCCCGCAGCGAATAGGTGTAGCTGTGCGTGATGTCGATATCGACCTGTTGGCCGATCAGACGTGCGCCATCCGGTCCGCCATCGAAATTGACGACGCGATTGTTTTCGGAGCGGCCCTGCATTTCCGCGGGGCTCTTGGCCGATGGTCCTTCGACCAGAATGCGCTGAACGGTGCCGATCATTTGCTGGCTATAGCGTTTGGTGTTGTCGCTGATGACGGTCTGCAAACGTTGCAGGCGCGCCAGCTTGACTTCATGCGGCGTGTCATCTTGCAAGTTGGCGGCCGGCGTGCCGGGGCGGGCGCTGTAGACGAAGCTGTAACTATTGTCAAAGCCGATATCGTCGATCAGTTGCATCAGGATTTCAAAATCGGCCTCGGTCTCGCCCGGGAAGCCGATGATGAAGTCGCTTGATATCGCGATATTCGGCCGCACTGCGCGCAGGCGTCGCACCACCGACTTGTATTCCAGCGCGGTGTAGCCGCGTTTCATCGCCGCCAGAATCCGGTCGGAACCATGCTGGGCCGGCAGATACAGGTGATCGACCAGTTTCGGCACCTTGGCATAGGTATCGATCAGGCGCTGGGTGAATTCCTTCGGGTGGCTGGTGACGAAACGGATGCGTTCGATGCCGGGGAATTCCGCGATGGTTTCGATCAGCAGCGCGAAATCGGCCAGCTCGCCGTCGGCCATCACGCCGCGGAACGCGTTGACATTCTGGCCCAGCAGCGTGATTTCCTTGACGCCCTGTTCGGTCAGGCCGGCGATCTCGGTCAGCACGTCATCGAAGCGGCGCGACACTTCCTCGCCGCGGGTGTAAGGCACCACGCAGTAGCTGCAATATTTGCTGCAGCCTTCCATGATCGACACGAATGCGGTCGCGCCATCGACCTTGGCGGGCGGCAAATGATCGAATTTTTCGATTTCAGGAAAGCTGATATCGACTTGCGATTTGCCGCTGGCACGGCGTTGATTGATCAGAGCCGGCAAGCGATGCAGGGTTTGCGGGCCGAACACCACATCTACATACGGCGCGCGCTTGAGGATCGCAGCACCTTCCTGGGAAGCGACGCAGCCGCCGACGCCGATCACCAGATTAGGCTTGGCCAATTTCAATTCACGGATGCGGCCGAGGTCGGAAAATACTTTTTCTTGCGCTTTTTCGCGCACCGAGCAGGTGTTGAGCAAGATTACATCGGCATCTTCGATGATGTCGGTCTTGATGATGCCGTCGGAGGCGTTGAGTACGTCGGCCATCTTGTCCGAGTCGTACTCGTTCATCTGGCAGCCGAAGGTTTTGATGAATACTTTTTTTTGCATGGAGTGGCTTTGTGCGGATCGGCTTGTAAGGTTCTAGCGGTTCTGGGCCGGCAATGGCTTGCCGGCTTCTTGCGGGTTCAGCAGCCAGATCCGGTGGATCTGGCCCTGATTGTTCTCGGTGAAATTCACTGCCACATTGCTGACGCGCAAAGTGTCAGGCATGTCGATCGTATTATTGGCATTAAAAATTTGCGCACCCGGCGACAGCGTGCGTTGATTGCCATCAATGATGATGGCCGGATAAATTGCAGCCGTCATTGTCCCGCGTTTGGCATTCGATGGAAAGGGCCGCTCGTAGGCCGCGGCAGAATAGGTCAATGTTGCCAATAAGGTTGCCAATGAGATTGCCGATAGAAAATGTTTTGTCTGCATGGGATCGCTCCATTTCATTGCTAATTATTAATTCGCAACATAGTCACACGTTATGTGGAAGAGACAAGGGCAAATAGACTATCACATCAGCGCGATGGCTTCATGGTGCGGTAGGCTATTCGTAGGAGCAGGTTCCGAACCTGCCCTTGCGCGGCCAGCCTGAAAGGGCAGGTTGGGAACCTAGCCCTGCGATATTTTTTATGGTATATGGAGTATTGCAATTTTCATGGTATTTTCCGCATATGTTCATTGCGGTAATTAAATATACTCCGTTAAATTTTACTTTTTTGCGATAGGATTGCGTGGAAACGCCAGCGGATTAAGCTGCAAAGCATCCACCAACGGCAGCTTTAGCAGGCGCAAATCGGGCTTCGCCGCTGATAGATGCGGCCTCCGTCGAATGCAATGATGTTATGTCCAAGCAAAAAAGCCACTGCATCGGCAAAATCATCCAGCTGCTGCAGCGCATTCTGCAGATATCCGGTTTGGAATACAAAAGAAATCCCGCTATCACCCCGCACTGCAGCAAAGCTATGGATACGCTCGTCCTTTACGCCCGCCTCCCTGTTAATTGGACAGGCAAAGAAAGCCGTTGCCTGGCGCTTTTGGTGCTTTAAATGCTAATTGAACCGGCTCAATCATCCTGACATGCAACGCATTTATGGGGGTATCAAAGCACGCCTTTATTCTCATTGTGCGCATACTCTAAAGAGTGCTTCCAAAGATGCTGAATGTAAATAAACGTTAAAAAACGATTAAACGACAAAAACACACGATATCACGGGTAAAAACGGGGGTTTGCGGTGTTTTTTGGGTTTCTTGAAACATGTTTTTGGCGATGGAAGGAATTGAATATTGCCTTGAAAGCATCTGTAGTAAAGGATTGCTCATATTCTATGAATTGCATACACCCGTGTTGTTGCCGGCAAAAAATTTTCCTGGCTGCTTCGATCGCATCATGGAGAACACGTCCCAACCGGCCAATACGCACAGTCAACATATGCATTCTTTGGCGCATTGGGAATCTATTCTTAATTTGTCGCAGATCAAAGCAGTAAGATTTCATTGTGTAAAAGTAGCAAATGTTGCGAAGCACAAGCCGCATCCGGTACCAATGTAGTCAAACCCATTTTTAGGAAAATCATGTTTTCAAACACAGACCAATACACAGCTGCCAGCAAAGCATTTTTCGAATCACAATTCGCTGCACTCAGCGCGCTGGCGAACATAGCGGTTCAAGGAACGGAAAAAATCGCTGAATTGAATATGGCAGTTGCCAAAGCATCTGCCGCGGACTCCGCAGCTGCAGCAAAAGATTTGTTGGCCGCTAAAGACCCACAAGCTTTCTTCGCGCTGGCAACTGCATACGCCAAACCAAATTCTGAAAAAGTTGCTGCCTACAGCCGCCAGTTGACGGACATCGTGTCCTCCACAAAAACGGAGTTCACCAAGGTCGCCGAAGCACAAGTTGCCGAAGTTCAAAGCAAAGTAAACGCTTTGGTAGAAAGCATCACAAAGAACGCACCAGCCGGTTCTGAAAACGTGGTTGCAATGATGAAATCGTCCGTCGCTAACGCACATGCCGGCTACGAGCAAGTCAACAACGCCACCAAACAAGCTATCGAAGCGACAGAAGCGCAAGTCGTCAAAGTATCGGACCAGTTTGCACAAGGCGTTAAAAAAGCAGCAGCTGTGAAATAAAAAACAGCATGTGAGCAAGATAAAACGGGCCGCACTTGCGGCCCGTTTTGCATTGGCTCCAGGCCAAGCTGGCACTGCGTGACATTGTTTATCTTTATTCCACAGTTAGTTTCACCGCGCCGTGAACGACGGCTATCGCCAGTGTTTTTGTCAGTGAATACTATTCCCGTCACGGCACCATTCAAGGCCGGATTAACAGCAATGGTTGTTACGCTACCTGATGGTGTGATTTTTCGAGTGCTGAAGTTCCTGGAGTCGGACACATACAGATTTTCACGGGAATCAACGGTAAGAGCGGTCGGAAGATTGAAACGTGCTTCGTTTCTTATTCTTGGCCGTAAGCGCTGCCCGCCACCCCTGGTTTCCCGGCAATAGTCGTCAACTCCACCGACCAGAACAAACTGGTCTATGTGAACAACGTCATCAAATGCAAGTTGCTGGAGTCGGAAACGCTGCGGCAGCAGGCGACCAACAGCACCAAAGAGTGATTTTCCAACTCGCCCGACCTGAAAACCGAGCTGCTGAACGCCATCATGGGCGCATTGGATGCGCTTACGCTGATGAGCACGCAGGCGCTAAATTCATCTGCCGTTCAGGGTGGTCTCAAGGATATCCTGCTGAATCACTCCAACCTTTATGAGACGCTGCGGGAACGGGCTGCTGCCTGACCACAGGTAAAAAAACCAATGACGCGATTCGCTGAACCGATGGTAATTCCATGCCCCACATACGGCAGCCATCTCCTTGAAAGTCGATTAGCGTCGTTCAACGATTACGGTGCAATGACCCGGTCAGACGGGTACTCCAGCAACTGGGCATTGAATTCCATAACGGCACTGGCGCATTGCTCTTGGTGTCATGGTGTATTTCGGTACGAAGATGCAAAACGCAGTGGTCAACGTCGACGCGCCTGAGGGCATTGAGCCTTTGGTTCTTCGACACACATCGATAGTCGCGCCCCCTTTGGCGTGAACTTGATTGATCGATGGGCTCGCTTGAAAAGCTTTATGCCCAAGGCCATTTCCAGGCCATGCATTTGTCTGCTGATTGACATTGCAAAATCTCATGTATGACGTCGAAAAAATCAATTGAATAAGTCCGGAAGTTCAATTCTAATGACGCCTTACAAGGAATTAGGCTGGAAGATAAACATGAGACCAGAAAATGCCTGGGGTTGGTCCAGACTCTGGTCGTTATGCCGGTAAGCATCGAATTCCCGTAGTTCAAATCAACAACAACTAGAGACTTGAGATATGACGCATTTTTCTGACCCGCACTTCGCCGAACGTGTCCTTGCTAGCTTCGACCGGCAGAGCGCGATGCATTTGATTCAGGCCACCATGCCAGTCGTCGACCACGGTTCGACCGAAATTCACATACCGCACTGGCAGGGTATCGAGCAGCAGCATGGCTTTGTTCATGGGGGCGTGGTCGGCATGATTGCCGATTCCTCCGCTGGCTATGCGGCTATGACCATGGTGCCAGCCAACGCATCGGTCCTGACCGTCGAGTACAAGATGAATATGGTTGCGCCGGCCGATGGTGAAAAGCTGATCGCTCGAGGCCAGGTTGTTCGTTCTGGCCGTACCCTGATTGTGACCAAGGCAGAGGTATTTGCGGTCAAGGATGGCAAGGAAACCCTCTGCGCACTGATGCAGCAAACGATCATGGTCATGCACGGCAAGTCGGAAAAATAGCGGCTCCATGGCCGGTTATCTACAGGAAGGCGAAAGCGCCGCGCGTCGCAAGCCTATCACTTTGCCCTCGCTCCTGACCATCAAGAGTGCTGGCGAAAAATTACGGTACTGACGTGCTATGACGCCAGCTTTGCGTTGCTGATGGATCGCTGTGGCATCGATATCCTGCTGGTGGGCAATTCACTCGGCAATGTATTGCAGGGGCACAGCACGATCTTGCCGGTCAGGAGCGGCAGCAAAGCAGTGTATCAGCCCAGTTAGGCATCTTGACGCTGCATTCCAAGATTGACATTATTAAAAGCTACTTGTGTCAGCGTTAGTCGATGAACAATTTTAGGGGATGTTACGTGTGGTGGACACAAAGTTGGATAATTATTCAAGAGGAATTTTCAGATCTGGGCGATCCATCGGACGTCACCCGGGTCTGTGTGCGACTACTGGTTGCGCTGGTTCTTGGTGCCGCTCTTGGATATGAACGCGAATCGGTGGGGGCTGCCGCAGGACTTCGAACACATATGTTGGTATCGCTCGGATCGGCACTGTTTATACTGGTTCCCCTTCAAGCCGGCATGCCGTTGGAAGATATCTCCAGAGTGTTGCAGGGAGTAACGGCGGGAATTGGTTTTTTGGGCGCTGGCGCTATTATAAAATTAAGGAATGAGGACATTAAGGGGCTGACAACTGCAGCAGGCATTTGGCTCACCGCTGCAGTGGGAGTTGCCGCTGGAATGGGACTGGAAGCGACTGCAATTCTCAGCGCCTTGTTCGGGTTGATTATTCTTTCGGTGCTTCGTGTGAGCAAAGATAGTAAGAATAAATAATAGCTGTGTTGGCGCCGACGCCAAACTGACCCACGCTGCCGATTTCTACTGACTCAACTTAAGACCTTTGAAATCCTTACTGCACGCGGGTTTGCGAACCACGGACGTGGGTCACTTAGAATCGGCGCCTACACACATGCTTGAAGAAGAGCTAATAGCTTGTAATATTCCGGAACCTGTCTCGGCAGGTCCTGGTTTTGGTGTATCCAGCCAGTGGTTTTGCCACTTTGTCCCTATGGATTCGATAAGGCTGTTGAGTTTAGTTTAAGGAATATACACAATGAAAAACTGCTGCTTCGTTGCGGGAACAACGTACCAGGATATTCTCGAATGCATGTCGGAGGCGATGATTTTTGCGGACCTGGAAGGCATCATCCAGATATGGAATCCAGGTGCCGAAATTATATTCGGCTATACCTCGGCCGAAGCCGTTGGTCAGAGCCTGGACCTTATCATCCCTGAACGTTTGCGCAAGGCGCACTGGGACGGATTCCATCGTGCAGTTAGTCGGGGGACCACCGTCCATGGAAGGCGTTCGATTATCACGCGCTCGTTACACAAGAACGGCGAACAGCTTTATGTAGACATGAGCTTTGCGATCGTAAAAAATCAAGCCGGGGAAACCATTGGATCAACGGCCCTTGCCCGCAATGCCACGGCGCGGTATTTGGAGGATAAGAGCCTTCGGCAGCAGCTCGCCGAATTAACAGTAAAGTCATCGAAATAGAGCCAAAACAAAAGGGGCCTCCACGACAACTCTGGGGCTAACTACATCATTGGCGAAAGACTGGAAGTGCCCCGAAGCTGCCTGTCAATGATTCCGGAAGCAGCCGTTCCACGCTAGCTTGAACGACGCGAAGCGCTGTAGTATCGGGTGGCCTCCAACGCGCATGGGTCGGACCGTATCTTGAAAGATCGGCAGTAGGAGTGAGCGTCAGTTGTCCGTAGACTCTGCCGGTTTCGCGCCAGAGTCGATTCCCCATTCGAGCCAGTCCTTTCCGAACAGTTCAGCCGGGTGCTGCGTGCGCTCCGAGCCGTTTCCGCAGGCTAACGAATTGACGGGACAATACTTGCCGCATCCCCAGCATTCAATTACCGGCTCTGCGCTCTGGGCCGGTTTGAGCGTGCGCAAGTAGGCCCGCAGTTGGCTTATTCCACAGCCCGGCGATTTCCCGATACAGCACCGTTGCTGGAATCTATAACGGTATAACGGCTTGGCAGAAGCTTGCCGCTCACACAAGTACCCTGGATGTGCGGCAAGCTTCGTCTCGCGCAAGACCTTTCATTTCTATTTTGGTGCATCCCGCAAACCCAGATGCCGCTGCACTGTATTGACTGCACAGCACACTTCTTCTGCGATCTGCCGAAACTCAAGTTATGTTTCTTCAATAATTAGATTTCCACATACACCTCCTTTGTGATCAAGGCCGCTCCAAAAAAGCAACCATCTTCTCAGTTTGGTATATCAGATTTCAATCGTTGCGCTGTGTCAATTTACATCCGCTGGTGACACGGACCATGCCTAGTAAAACACTCCAGATACCTCCGGCTCAAACACCGGATGGTTACTACGGAAGTGGAAATTATTGGACGCTGTTTCCACCCCTAATCTGAAAAGTGTTGCGCGCTGTTTGACACATTGCCTGCCTTTTCTCTTGGTGGCGGGGCTAACTTAATCTCTTGCCCAATTTTTTTCGGAGCCACTTTAGCTGATGTGACGCTGGCACGAATCGGTGCGGTTGTGGATGAATGTCTGACTGACTTGGTTGCGTGATTCATTGGTTGAGAAAAAAGTTTGTGTTTTTCGTTACGTAATGATTTCTTGTATTTAGGAAATAAATTTCCGGCGTGCTATTATATAAATGATTAAGAATCATTCTCATTCGTATTTGTATTTAATGTCATCCGGCAAGGTTTATTAACAACGCGCAAGCGCCCCTATATTTGGACTTATGTATATTTCTATTGTTCGCGCTAACGCTAGAGTCATGCGCTCTTCCAACGGTATTTCATTTTCTGTAACACCAATCTGGCGCTTGCGTCCTATGGCTGCGGCTTGCGCAGCATTGGTTGGTTGTCTGGCATCTCCTTTGAGCGCGACCGCCCAGACTAGCGAGCGGATATTGCCGGAAGTAACCGTAAGGGATGCTGGGCCCGCGGTGTGGCTGCCGGAGGTTGCGCCTGGCGGACAAGTGGCGCGCGGTGCGCGTTTGGGGTTGCTGGGCAATGTGGACGTGATGGATGCACCTTTCAACATTACTTCCTACACTGCGCAAACGATTGCCAATCAAAATGCCAACACATTGGCTGCGGTTCTGGAAAATGATCCATCAATACGCTTCACCACGAACGCCGGTCACACCTATGAGAACTACACCATTCGCGGATTTGGCGTAACGTCAACCGAGTTGTCCTTTAATGGCTTATACGGCATGGCGCCAGATGCGCACGTGCCGACCGAAATGCTGGAACGGGTAGAGGTGCTCAAAGGCCCAGGTGCCTTATTGTCAGGTATGACGCCCGGCGGCGCAGTTGGCGGCGTAGTGAATTTAGTAACTAAGCGCGCTGAAAATAAGCCGTTGACACGCTTAACCGGCTCATGGGTTTCTGCGTCGCAGCTCGGGATGCAAGCAGATGTATCGCGACGTTTTGGTGAGGAGCAACGCTTGGGTGTGCGCGTCAACGGATCTGTTTCCAGCGGTGATACTGAGGTGGACGATCAGAGCAAGAGGCATCGGTTCGGCTCGCTTGCGCTTGATTATCAAGGTGAAAACTGGAATATGCAGCTGGATGCCTATTCGTTGCGTGATCACATGAGCAACGGCAGTCCAATGATGGTGGGTTTCAACACGCTGAAACGCGTGATTGCGGCACCCGATCCGACTACCAATTTGTTCCGCGGAATATATGCGGATCAAGACAGCGATGCAGTAACTCTGCGCGCTGAAGCTAAACTGAACCGCGACTGGTCCGTGTTCGGTGCGTTGGGCAAGGCACAGCACAACTACCGTGGATTTCTCAACGGCACCCGGGTTGTCCTCACTGCGGCGGGCAACGGCGATGCAATCGGCCAGACTTACCATCAGGCCGGTTACACCGATAGCGAAACTGCGGAAGCTGGCGTGCGCGGGAATTTCAGCACAGGCAGTGTGAAACACCAGGTAGTGGTGTCTGCTAATACGCTCACGCAGAAGTCAGGGCGCTTCACGCCGGTGCCTACCAGTGCCAGTTACATCACTAACATCTACAACCCGATCACGCCTCTGTTGCCAAACGCGCCGGGAACACCGACCCAAGAAAGTAACAATGTAATGTCTAGCGTGGCACTCGCTGACACGCTGTCGTTTGCGGAAGATAGAGTGCAGTTGACGCTTGGATTGCGCTCGCAAAACGTCAGGCAAAAGATGAGCGCGCCTACCTATGACGAGACGGCCATCACACCTGCGGTTGGCGTCGTGCTCAAACCTTGGGGCGAAAATCTGTCGCTCTACGCGAATTACATCGAGGGATTAAGCGCGGGCAGTCAAGTGGGCGCAACCTTTGCCAATGCTGGCCACGTATTCGCGCCGTTCAAAACGGAACAAAGTGAAGCCGGTGTGAAATGGCGTCATGGCAATTTCACGCAAACTGTTTCTCTATTTGAAATCTCCAAGCCTTCCGTCATAACCGATGTGCCGACCAATACCCAGCAGCTTAATGGCGAACAACGTAACCGCGGAATGGAATGGAATGTGTTCGGTGAACTAGCTCCGACCGTGCGCGTGCTGGGCGGAGTCGCGTACACCCAGGCAAAGCAGGAGAAAACGCCGGGAGGCAAACAAAACGGCTTTAATGTTTTCGGTGTGCCGCGCTGGACTGCCAACCTGGGCTCCGAATGGGATGCCCCATGGGCTAAGGGCGTAACACTCAGCGGGCGGATGGTTTATACCAGCGAACAATGGGTCAATTCAGCCAATACGATGGAATTGCCCGCCTGGACTCGCTTTGATCTCGGTGCGCGTTATGCAACCAAAATCAGCGGCAATGATGTGACCATTCGCGGTAGCGTGGAGAATGTTTTAAACCGTCAGTATTGGGCCGGTTCATTTAACGATGGTTTCGCTACAGTAGCGGGCCCACGTACTTTCCGCGTCTCGGTGAGCGTCGATTTGTGATGCCGACGCGGCCTGATCGGTGGCCTGCCAAGGCGCGCCATTGTTCGGCTCTTTTTCCGGCGCTGTCGCTGGGAACAGTGGCGATTGCATTTGCAATGTTGGCACCCGCCATCAGTCACGCTGCGGATGCGCGCGCGCTCACAGTCGGCACACCGGTTGCGGCTTCGGTAGAGCAAGCAGCACCACTGCACTACACGTTGTCGGTGCCTGCCGGCCATGTAGTCCAAGGCGTGCTTGAAGGGCGACACGCCTTTCTCGATCTGCAAGACGCATCGGGCCATCATTTGCGGCGTCTTGCGGATGGCGCGTCGGCATCCCAGCAATTCATGTTTGTGGCTGGTACGCAAGGAGTCAGCCAATTCATGGTGATGTCGCAACAGGCCGGTGCGCCAACCCCATTTCAATTAACAATTTCACGCATAGTGGCGCCCGCGAAGCCGGCATCAGTCAGTCTACGTTCTGAGCTTCTCAGTCCACGCCTGCGCGCACTTGCCGCGCATGTAGCGCAGAACGGGAGCACCGATGCGTTTTGGCGAGATGTTGAGCGTATCGGTACACCGTTAGTTGAACCATTGAATGCGCAGGAAGCGCAGGTCACTTTCCTGTGGCGCGGCGCCCAGCAGAATGTGCACTTGTTCGGCAGCCCGTCAGGTGAGCATGATGCGTTACAGCGACTCGGCACAACGGATGTGTGGTGGTCCACTTATAGAATGCCAACCACGGCGCGGCTAAGTTATTTGCTCGCGCCTGATGTGCCAAACATTGTCGGCACCCCCATGCAACAGCGGCGCATGATTTTGGCGACCGCGCAGCGCGATCCGTTGAACCGCCATGTGTTTCCGGCGTCAGGCGTAGACCTGTTCCAAGGACGCTCGATATTAGAATTGCCTGATGCACCGGCACAGACCTGGGTGAAGAAGCGCGCGCAGGTTGCTTCCGGCAGCATGCAACATCATGAATTTTTCAGTCGCATTCTCGGTAACGCGCGTGACATCTGGGTATACCGACCGGCGAAGGTGGCGCCACAGGCTTTGCTGGTGATATTCGACGCACCCAATTATGTGCGTGACGTACCGACGCCAATCATCTTGGATAATCTGCTGGCGGAAGGCTGCATACCGCCTACCGCAGCTATCTTTATTGGCAACGCCAGTGCGCAGTCGCGTGGTGTCGAGCTGCCGCCGAATCCCAATTTTGCCGATTTCATGGCTGAAGAATTGATGCCTTGGGTTCGCGCGCAGGGATTGTCGGCGCCGGCAGCGAAGACAGTCGTTGCCGGGTCGAGTTATGGCGGTCTGGCGTCTGCCTACGTTGCACTCGCTCATCCTGAAATATTTGGCAATGTGCTGAGTCTGTCGGGATCGTTTTGGTGGGCACCGCCAAATGTACTGCCAGGTTGGTTGACGCGTCAATACGTGGCGTTGCCGACAGCGCCGTTGCGGTTTTATCTCGATGCTGGCAGATATGAAGGTGCCCGCGGTGGCCGTGAAGGAATTCTGGAGACGAACCGTAATCTCGGCTATGTATTGCGTGCCAAGGGATATCCGGTTATCCAGCGTGAACACGATACCGGCCACGACTATCTGCATTGGCAGGGTTCGCTTGGTTGCGGTTTGGTAGCTTTGTTGGGAGAGGGCGCTGATGTTCTGCCGCAATGCCAAGGCATTGCCAGCGCGGCCGCTGTGCCGGAAGGCCATCTGCGCACAACAATGCCTAACCCATAAAACGCCTGTAATGGTTTGCAAGTCAATTTCCCTGCCTGCGAGTGTGCCGTCGCAGGTGGCAGTATGGCAACTCGACCTGACACTGGATGCGCCATTGGACGAGATGACGCTGGCCGCATTGAGCGAGGATGAGCGCGCGCGCTGCGGGCAGTATCGCCGGCGTCAGGATCGGGTGCGCTTTGCCGCGACGCGGGCTGCGCTGCGCGGTTTGCTGGCGCAACGCCTGGCGCTGACGCCCGAGGCGATTCGATTTTCTGTTGGCGCACGCGGCAAGCCGCAGTTGGCCGGCGGCGCGCCGTTCTTCAATGTCTCGCATGCCGGCTGCCACGCGCTGATCGCGATATCCGACACGGTCCCGGTCGGCGTCGATCTGGAACGGCTGGATGCAACGCGGCCTTTGGCTGATCTGGCAGCACAACTGTTTACTCCGGACGAATGCGCACATTGCGCCAGTAGCACCGCCGCTTTTTACGATCTCTGGACAGGCAAGGAAGCAGTACTCAAGGTATGGGGCTGGGGCATCGCCATGCATCTGCCTGCGCTGTCGTTGCTGCCGGCGTTTGATCATCCGAATGATCCGGAGCATCCGGAATTTGCGCTGGCCCTGCGCGGTCTGCCAGAACCAACGACCCGGGCCTGGCCGCTAGCAGCGCCAAGCGGCTATGCGGCGGCGCTAGCTTTGGGTCGCACCACCGCACTGTTCTAGATTCCGTTCTGATCAGGCGCCCAGCGTGGCACCGCCATCGACACGCAAATCGTGCATCGTGATGTGGCGGGCACGCTCGGACGCGAGGAAGCAGACTGCCTCGGCGATGTCCTCCGGGCTGGCTATACGTCCCAACGGAATGCCGAGTCGGAAGCTCTCCAGCGCGCCGCCGATTACCGCCTGCGCGCTATCCGGGCTGGTCCACAACTGGCGCTGCATGTCGGTATCGGTCGAACCGGGCGAGACCACGTTGCAGCGTATGCCATGGGTCGCCAGTTCCAGCCCGAGACAGCGGGTGAAGTGGGTCGAGGCCGCTTTCGAGGCGGCGTAAGCTGCCATCTGCTGGCGCGGCACCGAGGACGCATTGGATGCTACCGTAATGATCGCACCGCGCCGGCGCGCCACCATGTGCCTGGACACCGCGCGACAGAGCCGGAACACGCCGCCGACATTGACGTCGAAGGTACGGTCCCAGTCAGCATCACTGCAGTCCAGTACCGGGCCGAGATGCAGGATGCCGGCGGCGTTGACCAGGATGTCGATCGGCCCCAAGGTCTGTTCGACGCGTTCGACCGCGGCATTCACCGCAGCGCTATCGGACACATCGACCGCCAGCCCGAGCGCAGTGCTGCCGGCGGCATGCAGCGTGGCGGCCATCGCTGCCACAGCCTCGGCCCGGACATCGAGCGCAGCAACCGCTGCCCCTGCGCGCGCCATTGCATGCGCCACTGCGGCACCAATACCTTGTGCCGCACCGCTGATCAATACCACCTTGCCTTGAAATTCCATGTTGTTTTCTTTCATGCTGTTTTAGAAATGAACTGACGTTACGCACTTGGCCGCGAAAAAATAAAGGAGTATGTGCATTTTTAATGCATTCACCGCATATATTCATTGCGCAAGATAAATATACTCATGCGTAGCATCAGATTAAGCTCAAATCGCCCGTGTAAGCGGGCGCACGTTATTCGGAAACGCGATTGCGGCAGGCCGGCTGGCGACCGGCACCACTACTGGCGCGCCGTCGCCAGGGGCCGCGAGGATATCTACTTCCAGTTCGTACAACTGGCGCACCAGCGCCGGCGTGACGATTTCACGCGGAGCACCGATGGCGACGATCCGGCCCGCTCGCATCGCCACCAACGTGTCGGCATAGCGGGCGGCAGCTGCCAAGTCATGCAGCACCATCACCACGCCGCGTCCTGCCGCCGCCAGCGCCTGCACCCGGTTCAGCACGTCGACCTGATGGCCCAGGTCCAGCATGCTGGTCGGTTCGTCCAGCAGCAGCAACGGCGTTTCCTGCGCCAATACCATTGCCAACCAGCAGCGCTGGCGCTGGCCGCCCGACAATTGGTCCAGCTGGCGCTCGGCCAGTTCGGTGGTGCCGGTCGCCAGCAGCGCCGCGCGTACCGCCCGTTCATCGTCGGCCGACCATTGGCGAAACAAGCCTTGATGCGGATGACGGCCGTAACGCACCAGGCCACTGACCGTAATGCCTTCCGGCGCTTGCGGCGCCTGCGGCAACAAGGCCAAACGGCGCGCCGCCTGTGACGCACGCATTTGCCACAGATCGTCGTTGCCGATGTGTACGCTGCCTTGCGCCGGACGATGCAGGCGCGCAATGCAACGCAACAAGGTTGATTTGCCGCAACCGTTGGGGCCGACTATCACCGTCACCTGACCCGGCGCTATCGTCAGATTGACATCATGCAAGACCGGGCCGGACGGATGGCGCGCATGCAGCCCCTTGATAATTAAATGATTCATTGCATCTCTTTCATTGCATTTCTCCTGGACGCTCACTCAACAGCAGCCATAGTAAAAAAGGACCGCCGAGCAAATTGCAGATCACGCCGACCGGCAATTCGGCCGCCGTCAACAGCACCCGGCCCAGCGTATCGGCACTGACCACCAGCGTGGCCCCGGCCAGCGCCGCGCCGAGCACGGCGATGCGGCCGCCACCAATCAAGCGTTCGGCGATGAACGGCGCCGCCAGCGCGACGAAGGCAATCGGGCCGCAGACGCCCACCGCCAGCCCGGCCAGCAGCACTGCTGTCAGCAGCGCTTGCCACTGGGTAGCGCGCAAAGGCAAGCCCAGCGCGACGGCAATATCGGGGTCGAAGCGCAGCAGCGCCAGGCGGCGCGACGCCAGCAACGCCAGCGGCAACAGCACAACCAGTCCCGCCGCCAGCGGCAGCGCGGCAGCGTAGGCGCGGCCGCTCAAGCTGCCTATGCTCCACGCATACAGCGCGCTGGCGTGCATCAATTCCTGGCGCGATAGGGCTAGTTCAGTAATCGCGCGCAGCAGGCTTGACAGCCCCAGTCCGACGATCAGCACGGTTTGGCCGCGACGGCCCAGGCTGCCGGATGCGATAAGCAGCAGACAGACTGCCGCCAGAGCGCCCAGCGGCCCGACCCACCACGGCCCCATCAGGCTTGAGCTGCTGCCGATCAGCGCCAGAAAGATGCCCAGCGTCGCGCCATCGGCGACGCCCAAAATATCGGGTGAAGCCAGCCGGTTGCGCGTCAACGCCTGAATCAGGCAGCCCGCCGTGCCCAGTGCGGCACCGGCCAGCAGACCGACCAGCACCCGCGGCAGGCGGAATTCGAGAACCAGCAGTTGCATCCCCGGCGTCGCTTGGCCCGCCAACACTGTGCCCAGTTGGGATGGCGACAACCATGTCGAACCGGCCAGTAATGCGATGCCGACTGCTGATGCAAGTGCGACGAACAGCGCCACTGTTATCCACAGCGAGCGCCAGGCAAATAGCACCGAAAAATTGCCAACACGCAGCCACTGCATGCCGGATTCCGGCATAAAATTTTCTGTCGAATCGATGCGGCTCATAGCACGCTCCCGTTCCGGTGCGAGCGCGCCAGCCAGATCAGCAGCGGGGCGCCGAGAAATGCGGTCAGCACGCTAATCGGGGTCTCGAACGGTTGCACCACCAGCCTTGCGGCCAAGTCAGCCAGCAGCAGCAAGGTGGCGCCCAACCAGGCCGAAAGCGCCAGTTGTGCGGCAAGTCCGGATTTGGCGAACGCCCGAGCCAAATGCGGCGCCAGCAATCCGAGGAAGGCAATCGGACCGGCCAAGGCCACCGCGCTGCCGGTCAGCAGCGTCACCGTCAGCGCCACGCCTAGCCGCAGCAACAGTGGCCGATGGCCGAGCGAACGGGCGATGTCGTCGCCCAGCAACAGCGCCGACAGCGGCCGCGCCAGCAGCAGCGCGCTCAACAAACCCAGCAGCACGGCAGGCCCGGTCCATGCCGTCATCGCCGGAGTCACTCCGGCCAGCGAACCGAGCACCCAGAAGCGGTACTGGTCGTAACCGGACGGCTGGCTCAACAGGATGGCCGAACTCAAACCGTGGAAAGTTGCCCCCAGCGCGACGCCCGCCAACACCAGACGCAGCGGTGCCGCGCTGTGCTGACTGGCATGTGCGACACCCAGTACGCAGGCATTGCCGACCAGTGCGCCAAGCCCCGCCCACAATAAATAACCGGCACCACTCTCGGCCCCAGCCCAAGCGATGCCGGCCACCACACCCAGTGCGGCACCGGCATTCACACCCAATAGACCTGGTTCGGCCAACGGATTGCGCGTCACAGTCTGCATCAGCAATCCGGCCACTCCGAGCGCGCTGCCAACCAGCAGCGCCGCCACCGTGCGCGGCAGGCGCAAATTCAGCAGCACCAGTTGCGCGTCGTTATGCGCACCAAGTCCGCCGGACTGACCCAACAGAAAAGATAATCCATCCGTTACGCCGATCGGGCCGGCGCCAATCAACAAGGATGCCAGCGCCAAAGCCGGTAGCGCCAGCAGCAGCAAGCCAAACAGCGCCCGCATTGTGGGCGGGCGGTAACAAAAATCAGACACGGGAACTCCGGAAATAGTTGACCATTTTCAATGCGCGACTATCAATGTTTCAGCATTGATTTTTCTACATCGGCGAGAATGGCCAGTGCCGCCAGCGGGCCGCCGGGGCTAGTCCACAGCGCACCATCGACCGCCCGCATGTGGTTCTTTTTCACCGCGTTCAATTGGCGAAAGGCGGGGCTGATGCTAGCGGCTTTGAGCGCATTATTGGCCTGTCCGCTGCTATTGAGCGTACCGACAAACAGCCAGTCGGCATCGATCAGGGCCAGTGCCTCCAAACTCAAAGGGGCCGAATGCGCGGCACCCGGCTGCTGTTGCGCAACCGGACGTCGCAACTTGAGGTCGGCCAGCACCATACTGGCGAACGCATCTTTCAACATATAGGCTGGACCTTGCGGATTCCAACGCACCACGCTCACGGTGGCATTGGCTTGTACGCCTAGTCGTTCCCGCAGCGCAGCAGCGCGACGTTGGTAATCGGTCAGGAAAGACTCGGCCGCAGCCGGTTGCACGACGATGCTGGCAACGCGGCGGAATGCACTCTGCCAATGTTCACCCGGTTTGTAAGTGACCACGGTGGGGGCGATTTTATTGAGTTGGTCCAGCAGTTCCCTGCTGGATATTCCACCCGCCAGGATCAGATCGGGTTGCAGCATGATGACCAGGTCCAGCACCGGGCTGGCGAAGTTGCCGACGCTGGGAATGGCGGTAGCGGCAGCGCCGAGATAAGCCGGAACCGCAGTCTGGCCGCGCCCTCTGCTGGCGCCAATCGGTTTGATTTTGAGCGCCAGCAGCGCGTCCAGATCCAGTTCGGACAGGGCCAGCACGCGCTGCGGCTTGGCCGGCAGCGCCACCGTTCTGCCGGCGGCATCGACCATCTGACGCTCGGCGCCATTGGCCACGCCAATCAAGCCAGCCAGCAAGGCCAGTACTGCAAATAAGGTGCTGCGGGTAAAGGAGAAGGAGAATCCGGAGAATCCAATTTTCATTGCGGGCTTTCTTGATTGTCTGTGCTGTTGTCTAGTTCGAATTCATCCATGATGCGGTGCCGTTCGGCGTGGTAAGCCTCTTCGTCGTGTGCATCTTTCCAGTAGGGCACCGCGTACAGCGCTTGGCGCGGCAGTCCGCGCTCGGCGAGCAGATATTCGCGCAGTGCGACCACTTGGCTGCTCTCGCCGGCCAGCGTGACCGACACTGCGCCGGCTGGCCATGTCAGTTGGCGCACCGCATCGAGCAGCAAGCGGCTGTCGCCGGCACGGACGCCGTCGCGCACCAGCCAGCGCAGGCTGACGCCGGCCGGATGGCGCAGCGGCTGGATTTCTGTACTGTCCGGCACTTCGATCAACGCATGGCCGCGGGCATTGTCCGGCAGCGCAGCAAGCACCGCCGCCAGCACCGCGAACGCACTCGGATCACCCAGCAGCAGGTAGTGATCGGCGCCCGGCTGGAAGCGGGCCGGACCTGCCGGGCCGGCCACGCCGATGGCGTCGCCCGGCGCGGCCTGCAGCGCCCAGCGCGAGGCCGGGCCGTCGTCGCCGTGCAGCACGAAATCGATATCGAGTTCGCCGGCCTGCGCATCGTAATGGCCGACCGTGTAGGTGCGTGAGATCGGCCGCAGATCGGCCGCTGGCCAGACCGGGCCATCCGGCCCCAGCGTCGGCAGCACCGGTTCACGCTGGCCCGGGCGCGGCAGCAGCAGCTTGATATGCGCGCCGTCGCTGTCGGGTGGAAAACCGGCCAGCGCCGCGCCGGCAAGAGTGATGCGGCGCATCTGCGGCGTCAGTTGCCGGGTGCGTCGCACCCGCAACAGGCGCGGCGGCGTGCGCGTTGGAGAAGATGATGTCATGAGAAAACCTTTGCAAATTGGATGCGTCAGCGTGTTTTATCGTTAAAGCATACTGACATTGGTATTAAATTTATGTCGCGCAATACATGCAGCATATGTATGGTTTTTATTCATACCCCATCTATTAACGCAAGCCGCTGGGCCAACACGCGGCCGATGTGTGCCAGAGGTGCCGGCCGGCTCATGGATCCATGGGTGCTGTCGATCTCGATGCGTTCCATGCGGCCTTCGACATAGGGTGCCCAGCCTTGCCAGTCGGGCGCGTCGGCGGCACGTTGGTGCGCATGAAAGAACAGCAGATCGCCATCGAAAGGCAGATGGCGCAGGCCGCGGTAAATCCGCATCGTGTGCAAAGCCATCGCAGTCAGGCGCGCCAGATGCGCGTCGTCGGAGCCGGCCAGCGTGCTGCCGGGCTGCCTGAAACGGGCCAGCAGGGCAGCACGCGACAAGGGCCGGCCGTCTGCATCCAGCGCCGAAGCGCCGATCACGTCGAGCAGCGCCAGCAGCGCATCGCGCTCCTGCGGTTCCGGCTTGCCGTGCCAAATATCGCTCGGATAGGAATCCATCATCGCCAGCAGCGACACGGTTTCGCTGTCGGCCCGCAGTTGCACCGCCAGCGCATGCGCCACGCCGCCGCCCGCCGACCAGCCCAGCAAGCGGTAGGGTCCGTGCGGCTGCACGCTGCGCAACAGGCCGAGATAATCTGCCACCAGCACCTCGATGTCGGCCGGTGTGGCCCCAGTCAGCCCGCGAGCCTGCAGGCCGTAGATTGGGATCTGCGGCAATTGCCTGGCCAGCCCCAGATAGCACCAGGCCAGTCCTTCGGCCGGATGAATGCAGAACAAGGCCGGGCCGGTGCCGGGCTGGATCGTCAGCAGCGGCGCAAATTCGCCGCCGGCCGCAGTCGGCGGCGGGGCGTGGCCGGCCAAGGTGCCAAGCGACTGCGCCAGCGCGGCGACGGTCGGATGGCGGAACAGCGCCGACACCGCTACCTCGCGCTGCAAGGCGATGCCGAGCCGGTTGGCGACCTGGATCGCCTGCAGCGATTTGCCGCCGAGGGCAAAAAAGTCATCGGCCGGCGTCAGACTGTCGATCCCGAGCACTTCGCGCCAGACCGCCATCACGGTCTGCTCCAACGCGGTGGCAGCGCTGTCTGCGCGTTGGTCCACGGTGCTGTGGCGCTCGCGCAGCGCTGCCCGGTCGATCTTGCCGTTGCTGTTGCGCGGCAGCCGCGACTCGGCGATATAGCACGCCGGCACCGCTACCGCCGCCAGACGCTCGGCCAGAAAAGTGCGCAAGGCAGCAGGGGATGGCGCTTCACCCTCGGCGACGATAAAGGCAGCCAGTCGTTTACCGCCGCTGGCGAGCGACTGCGCCACCACGGCAGCCTCGCGCATGCCCGGATATTGCAGCAGCGCGGCCTCGATCTCGAGCGGGTCGATGCGGTGGCCGCTGAGTTTGAATTCATCATCGAGCCGGCCCAGATAGCGCAACGCACCATCGGCTCCGAGCAGTACCCGGTCGCCGGTGCGATACGCGCGCGGGCGCTCCGGCAGCGCATCCAGTTGTATGAAGCGCTGCGCAGTCAGCGGCGCGCGCTCCAGATAGCCGCGCGCCAGTCCGTTCCCGATCAGACACAATTCGCCAGTTTCGCCGACTGCCACCGGACGCAAGCCAGCATCTACTACTGCGATGTCGACTCCGGCCAGCGGTACGCCAATCGGCACCGCGTCGCCTTCCCAGCAAATCGCGTCGGGGCCGGCCAGTTCGGCCGTGGTGCAAATCACTGTGGCCTCGGTCGGGCCGTAGGTATTGAGCAGCACCACCCGCGCCGGCACGCTTGCGCGCCAGCGCGCCACCCGTTCGGCTAGCGCCGCTTCGCCGCCGATGATGACCAGCCGCACGCTATCCGGCAGCACGGCCTGATCGCTCCCGATGCAGAACGCCAGCTCGTGCCAGAACGCGGTCGGCAGATCGAGCACGCTGATGGCAAGCCGTCCGCATGCATCCAGAAAGCGCGGCAGCGATTCCAGCATCGCTTCGTTGCGCAGCACCAGCGTGGCGCCGGCGCACAGCGGCAGAAATATTTCCTCGACGCTGGCATCGAAATGCAGCGGCGCAAACTGCAGCACGCGGTCGCTTGCAGTGATGCGGTAGCGCCCGGTGGCCCCGGCCACGAAATGCGCCAGCGCATCGCGGCCTATCATCACGCCGTTCGGACGGCCGGTCGAGCCGGAGGTATAGATCACGTAGGCCAGCGCATCGGCTGCGGCCGGGATCGGGTTGGCCAAGGTTGGTAACACTTCAATTTCGGCATCGTCCAGACACAACACAGGCGCAGTGCCGGTGGCCAAGTGCGCATGGGCGCGCAAGCTCAGTACCAGCGTCGGCGCGGCGTCGGCCAGCACTGCGGCGATGCGTAGTGCCGGGCCGTCGGGGGCGAGCGGCACGTAGCCGCCGCCAGCCCACAGGGTGGCCAGCAGCGCCACCACGGTGTGCGGCGCGCGCGGCAGCAGCAATACCACACGGCTATCTTCCGCCACGCCGTGCGCGCATAAACGCGCCGCCAGGGTTTGCACCGCGTTCAGCAGCGCAGCGTAGCTCAGGCAGACGCCATCCTGTTCCAGCGCGATGCGCTCGGGCGTGGCCTTGGCATGTCGCAGCAGCGCGACCAGTATTGGCTCAGGCGCAGATGGCAACGGCCCGCCGAACAACAGCGCCGGTGTGGCAAACGCTGCGGGTGCCGCCGGTGCCGCCGAAGCGTAGCGGCCCAGCACCTCGGCCAACGGCCGCTCCGGCATGCTGATTAACGCATCGAGCGCGGTCAGCAGCGCCGCATGATGGGTCGCGAGTGTGGCGTCGTCGTAAGCATCCGGATTGACTTCAAAATCCAGCCGAACGCCGTTGCTGCGGGGCGCGATATTGATCACCAAATCTTCGACCGGGCCGGCCGAGATCGAATGCGAGACCGCAGCCAGCGCGCCGAACTTGAGCGGCCGGTCAAACGGCATCAGATTGATCACCGGCCCGAACAATCTCTTGTTGCCACCGACAATGCCAAGTTCGTGCTTGAGCTGTTCGTAGCGATAGCGCTGATGCGGCCGCAATGCGCGCAACTCAGCGGCGACCAGGCGCGCCAGATCGGTCAAGCTGCCCTCGATATCTATCTTCAAGCGCAAGGGCACGATATTCATCACCATGCAGGGCACGGCGAGCGCCACCGAACCGAGACGACCCATGACCGGCAGCCCCAGCGTGAGTTCGGGCGCGCCGCTGGTGCGCTGCAGCCAGGCGGCGATGGCGGCAATCAGCCACGCCGTCCAATCGACGCCGGCGGTGTCGGCTGCCGCCTGCCAGCGGCTCAGAGTTTCGGGAGCCAGGCTGCCGCGCTGGCGGCGCACGCCATGCGCGACCGGCATCGGCGCTGCCAGCATCATCGGCGGCGCGGCATCCTGCAGCCGCGCACACCAGAAATCACGGTCGCGCGCGCAAGCGGCAGACGCTTGATACGCGCGATCTTCCGCTATCACCGGGGCCAGCGCAGCAGCGCGCGCCACTGGCGGCAGGGTGCCTGCCAGCCGCGCCGAATACAGGTCGGCCACGCGCTGGGTCAGCAAGGTATAGCCGAAACCGTCGAGTGCGACGTGGTGGACCCGCAAATACCATAGCGTGCGGGCCGGGGCCAGTTGCAGCAGCGCGCTGGCAAACAGCGGCCCGGTAGCCAGGTCGGCTATTTGCAGCAGATCGGCCTGCATCCAGGCTTGCGCCGCTCCCAGCGGCGACTCTGCGCCGCTCAGGTCGCGCCGTGCCAGCGTCCAGTCGCTGCGCGGTTCCGGCGTCTGCCAGACGGTTTGGCCGTCGCTGGCATAGCGCTGGTGCAGGGCGTCGCACTCGCCCGCCGCCTGACGCAGCGCGGCTTCGAAGGCGACGGCGTCCAGTGCGCCGTTCAGTTCGACCGCTTCGGCAGTCCAGTAAGCCGGGCTGCCTGGATCAAGTTGCTGGCCGAGCCAGATACCGTATTGGGCTGCTGATAGCGGTAGCTGTTCGGCCGGATTTTCGGCGGGGAGGGTGGTCATTCAGTTCTGTTCCTGGCGCGTGGACAGCAGACTCCACCAGCCGGCCAGGGTAGGGCGCTCGGCCAGTTCGACGAAGGTGATGTTCGCGCCGGCCCGACGCCAGCGCTCAAGCAAGGTCATCAGCCGGATCGAATCGAGCCCGGCGTATAGCAGGTTGTCGTCGCCCAGCAGATCGGAGGCCGGTATTTGCAGCAGCGCCGCGACTTCCGCGTGTAGCGCTGCCAAGCTAACTGGCAACTTAGCTGGCAACTTGGCAGCCGGCCGCAGCGCATCGACCACGCGCTGGGCGCTGCTGGCTACGCCACAACACTGGGCCACGTAATCGAGCGCCATCGTGTGCTGATCGGCGGAGAAGTCAGCCAGCGCATCGCCGACCAGGAAGGGTTGTATATCGTGCATGAAGGCATCGGCCGAAGTCATCAGGCAGCCGATATGCGCGTACACGCCGCACACGATCAACTGATCGCGTCCTTGTTGCTGCATGCGCTCTAGCAAATCGCTGCGCACGAACGCGCTGTAGCGCCACTTGGTCAACACCGTGTCGTGCGGGCGCGGGGCAAGCGCCGCGACCACCGCCGCGCGCTCCGGCTGCGCGGTCAGTCCAGGCCCCCACCATGGCTGCAGCAGACCACGTTGTTCCGGCGACTGTTGCGCCGGCTGTGCGGTATACACGACCGGCACGCCGGCAACGTCGCAGGCGGCGCGCAATTGGCCGATGTGCGCCAGCAGGGTCGGAATCGGCGCGGCTTTGACATCGTAAAAGTCGAGGAAATACTCTTGCATGTCGTGGATCAGCAGAACCGCACGGGCCGGATCGGGCGCCCAGTCCACACGGTTTTGCGGCATGGCCGCTGCGGCGGGCATTGGGTAGGGTGCGATTTTTGGAATGCTCATGATAAAAACTTTGTCGAGTTGAAGGGTCGGACAGAGGGTCAGACAGAAGGTCAGACAGGATTGGCTAGTTGCTGCGCAATGCGCTCGCGCAGCAGGCGTTTGTCGACCTTGCCAATCCCGGTCTTGGGAAAGCGATCGATGAATTCGATCCGGTCCGGAATCTTGTACTGGGCCAGGCCGCGCTCGCGCAGGAAACGGGTCAGCTCAAGCGCCCTTGGCACTGCACCGCGCGCGATGACAAAAGCGCAGCTGCGCTCGCCCAGGTAGGCGTCCGGCATCGCCACCAGTGCAGCATCGTGGACAGCCGGATGGGCCAGTAAATGGTTTTCGATCTCTTCGGCCGCCACCTTGTCGCCGCCGCGATTAATCTGGTCCTTGGCGCGGCCCTCGACCACCAAGTGGCCGGATGGCAGACTTAACACCAAGTCGCCGGTGCGATAAAAACCATCGGTGGTGAAGGCGCGCGCGTTGTGGGCATCGGCCCGGTAGTAGCCGCGTATCGTGTAAGGGCCGCGAGTTTGCAGGTGGCCGACAGTGCCGGGTGCCACCGCACGATCTTCGTCATCGACCACACGCACTTCGTCGGCGGGCGAGATCGGCCGGCCCTGGGTGCTTATGGCAAGATGTTCAGGGTCGTCGTGCCGGGTGTAATTGACCAGTCCTTCGGCCATGCCGAACACCTGTTGCAACGCGCAACCGAGTACCGGACGCACCCGCCGGGCAGCTTCCACGCTGAGTTTGGCGCCGCCAACCTGCAGCAGTTGCAGACTGCTGAGGTCGTGCCGGCCGCTGTTGGCCGCATCCAGCCAGACCATCGCCAGCGGCGGCACTAATGCGGTCAGGGTCACGCGCTCGGCTTCGATCAGCGGAAAAGCCTGGTCCGGGCTCGCTCCCCGCGCCAATACCACGCAGCCGCCGGCGTACAGCGTGCCGAAGGTGCCAGGCGAGCTTAGTGGGAAGTTGTGCGCGACCGGCAGCGCGCACAGATAGACGCTGTCTGCGTTCAGGCCGCAAATCGCGGCGCTGGCGCGCACGCTATACAGGTAGTCGTCATGGGTGCGCGGGATCAGCTTGGGCACGCCGGTGCTGCCACCGGAAAGCTGCAGGAAGGCGACATCGCCTGCATCCGGTCCGGCGAAGGTTTGTGGCGCGTTGTGCAACGCGTCATACAGCGCATCGAGCGCAGTGAATTCTTCGGCCTCGCCGGCCACAATCACGTGGTGCAGGGTCGGCACCTCGGCTTGCACCTGGCGTGCCAGTTCGCGATAATCGAAACTGCCCTCGCGGTCTGCAATGACATAGGCTGTGGCGTCGGTAAAGGCGCAAAAATAACTGATTTCGGCCCGGCGATGGGCTGGCAGCGCGAGCACTGGCACCGCGCCCAGGCGAAACAGTGCGAAGCAAACCGCAAAGAATTCAGCCACGTTCGGCAATTGCACCACCACTCGGTCGCGCGCGCCGATGCCGAGCCGGGCCAAGCCTGCGGCCAGCTGGTCACAGCGCGCATCTAGTTCACGATAGCTCCAGCGACGCACGCCGCAGACCAGCGCCAGCCGCTCCGGATGCTGCTGTGCGCGGGTGCGCAGCATGGCGCCAAAGGTTTCGCCGGTCCAGTAACCGGCGGCGCGGTAACGGGTGGCGAATTCTTCCGGCCATGGTGTGCAGCCGGGCAAATAGTCGGGGCTCATAGCGCCTGTTCCAGCACCGACTCCATATCCATCGCGCCGAGCATGGTGCGCAGTTTGGCCGAGGTTTCCAGCAACTCAAGCGCCGGTTCGGAGCCGGCGACGATGCCGGCCCCCGCATACAGCGTTGCGCTCTGTTCGCCGACTTCGGCGCAGCGCAGCGTCACAGCCCACTCGCCGTCGCCGCCGGCATCGCACCAGCCGACCAGTCCGGCGAAGAAGCTGCGGTCGAAGCCTTCCACTTCTGCAATGAAATCGCGCGCGCTTGCAGTCGGATGACCGCACACCGCTGGAGTAGGGTGCAGCGCTAAGGCGAGTACCAGCGAGGTCGTCGCCGGATCGGCCAGTTCGCCGTGTATTTCTGTGCCCAGATGCCACATGGTCGGCGTCGCCAGCAATGTCGGCGCTGTGGGGACGTCCAGCTTGCGGCAGAATGGCCGCAACGTGGCAGCCACCGCATCGACCACGAGCGCGTGTTCGTGCAGATCCTTGACTGAACGCAGCAAGCCTTGAGCGCGGCGCTGGTCTTCAGCCGCATCTGCGCTGCGCGGAATCGAACCCGCCAGTGGATGCGACACGACTTCCCGACCGGTGCGCGCCAGCAGCAGCTCCGGACTGGCGCCGATCAGGGTGCGCCGTTCATTTGGCGCATCGGCCAGATCGATCGCAAAGGTATAACCAAGCAGATTGCGCCCGGCCAGGCAGCGCAGCAGCGCAGCAAGATCAATCCGGGCATCCAGCGTCAGCGAACGCGACAGCACCACTTTTTCTAAAGCTGTTTCACGGATACGCGTCAGCGCACGGCTCACATTGCTGCGATAGGTATCTGGCGTGGGTTGCATGTGTATGGCGTTCGGCAATTGCATGCTGGCTTGTTTCGAGCCACCATGGACTGCCACGGGCTGGCCATCCACGCCCAGCCCAGCGCTAAGTCGTTGCGGGATGAACAGGCGTGCCGGCCCATCCTGCCGGAACGGTATCGCACCGATCAGCACGTCACCTTCTGTCCCGACCTCCTTGAGCAGCGCCGACGCTGTTGCCGCCAGTTTTGTGTTTGCGCAGTGCGGCACCACGGTCTTGATCCCGCTCGCCAGCAGGGTGCGTCTGGGTGACGCAAAAAACGTCGCGCCCGCCTGATATTGCCGCAGCAAATCGGTCGCCCGAGGTTGTGCGAAAAGTGAATTGTGGAGTCTGTCGTTCATGAATAAGTCCTCGCGATAAGGTATTGCACTTGCCGGATCAAGCTTGGTGAATTAGGCACCTCCAAAAAAAAATGGCGATATCCAGCGGCCCAGAAGTGCGTGCAATTAAGCAAACGTACCGCACTATAAATCAAAATGAGAATTATTCGCAATAGCAAATCTAAATAATAATAAGATTGATTCTTATTTACATATAATGCTAGGATGTCATCTATCAACTCACCCGCTTTTCTTGCTTGACGTGTGCGTTTGAACCCTTATCGACGCAGGCGCCATGAATAAATATTGATAGCAAAGCTGCGCCAGGAAACCCATGCATAAGCCACTTCAGACCCGCACGATCTTCTTGATTGCCGCGTTGCAGTTCGTCTATATCCTCGATTTCATCATGTTGCTACCGCTCGGTCCAGACGTCGCGCAGGCTTTAGATTTTTCGGCCGACCGGCTGGGCTGGCTGTCGGCCGCCTATACCTTGGCTGCGGTGCTGTCCGGGCTGGTCTCGGTTCGGCTGCTGGATCGTTTCGACCGCAAGCGAGTCTTGTTGTGTGCCTTCGGCGCGGTCGGATTGGCCACGCTGGCTGCGACTTTCGCCACGGACCTCTGGACGCTGATGCTGGCCCGCGCGCTCACCGGCCTGTGCGGCGGTCCGGCGATCGCTGTTGGGATGGCGATCGTCGTCGATACCACACCGGTGGAGCAGCGAGGACGCGCGCTGGCCAAAGTCATGCTCGGATTCTCGCTGGCCGCCATCGCCGGCGTACCGCTGGCGCTTGAACTTGCCAGCCTAGGCGGGTGGCGGACTCCGTTTTATGCGCTCGCAGCGCTGGCCGCCATGGTGTGGTTGGCAGCAGCCAAACTGCTGCCAACCTTGCGCGCGCATCTTGGGCAGACGCTTGTGGTCACGCCGCGCAGCCTGCTGGCGCAGCCAGCGGTGCGCGCAGCTTGTCTGGTACAGGCGCTCAGCCAGTTCTCGGCTTTTTTGCTGATTCCGCATTTTTCGGCATATTTTTTGCTCAACCTCGGATTTCCACGCGAGCGGCTAGGCATGTTGTATTTTGCCGGTGGCTTGGTGGCGCTGTTGACGGTACAAATGCTGGCAAGGCTGGTCGATCGTGTCGGCCCGTTTCCCGCCGTGGTACTCGCTACCCTAGGCTTTGGCGTGGGCTTAACACCGTTCTTGAATCCAAGTAGTCTGTCGCCGGGTTTACCACTGATATTGACTTTTGTGCTGTTCATGGCCGGCAATGCGGGACGCAACGTCAGCCTGGCAATCGCCACTAGCCAAGTGCCCGCAGCACATGAACGCGCTGGATTTATGGCGTTACAGAATATGGTGCAGGATTTGGCAATTGCCCTGGCGGCGCTGGTAACCAGTCTGATGCTGGGTCAGGCGCAGGACGGTCGGCTGACCGGAATGCCTGCGATAGCGTTATTGGCGACAGCAATCGCGATCGCCGTGCTTTGGGCATTGCCGCGTCTGTCCAGGACGGCGGCAGCGCTGGTACCAGAGTGAGCCTGGAAACGGCAATGCTTATACTTCGAAAGGTTCGGTCTGCCCAGGCTTACGCAGCATCTTGTTGACTTCGTCTTGATGTGCGATTTCCTCTGAAATCATGTTGCGAGCGTATTCCTCAAGCCGAACGTCCTTATCCTTAACCAGGGAAAGCAGTGCATAGTAGGACTTTAGCGCCTCGCCTTCGTGCTTAAGGGATTCGCGCAGAATGTCGCCGATATCATGCTTGTGAGATTCGAGCAACGGGCCGATACCCAGCGACGGATGGCCACCCATCCAAGTCACCAGTTCGCCTGCCAGGCGGGCATGCAGCAGCCCTTCATCAGCGTTCTTTTGTAGCCAATCAACGATCGGGATGCGGTTATAGCCATACACCATCAGTGCGTAATGGGTGTAGCGCACCACGCCGGCGAGTTCCAGTTCCATGATGCGATTGAGGGTTTTCAGTACTTCATCTTGTTTCATGGGGTTCTCCTGGCGTGCGTAAGTAGACTTGTAAATGTATCAAAGAAGACAAATTTCAGGACACACAATTTCCGGAGCAACACTGCATTTTTTGATTTCACGCAATCCCAATCCATTTTAAAACCGGGTTCAGCGAACACGCAAAATGCCTTGTCGGATTACCCAATACGACAATGACAGAAAGAATTTTTATGCGTCATTGCAATCGTGTGGACAAAGGATAAATTTATCTTTAATTGAGAATGATTCTCATTTATAATTAGCCTGAACTGTCCTTTTTTGAATCTGGAGCCCGTCCGTGATGCACAAAATAAGTCCCGTCCCGTGCCAGCAATTACTGGTAGCAACCAGCGCTGTCGGCTATGTCACCACTTGTCCCGACTGCGGGATCGTGCATCTGAGTTTGCCCTCTTTAACGCTGCGCTTTGAAATGCAGGTATTTCGTGAACTGGCGCGCATGTTAGGCGTTGCCCAGCAACAGCTCGAAACAGACCCTGCCCTGCATGGCGCCGAATTGATGTCTGCCATGCCGCAGGTCGTGCGACATTAAAAAGAGGGGCAGGCAATGTGCAAACACAATACAGAAGCCGTCACAGGTATCGCCATGCATGCCGATACCGTAGCGTTGCAGCCGTTAACGATGGGATCGCGCCGGCGTCGACTTTGGGAATTGCCCATCCATGCGTTCTGCCCTGTGGTGGGAGTATGTTTGCCCATCAGCGCATTGCGCCGCCTGGTTGACAAGGCCCTAGGCGAGCAGGTCCAGGCAGACGATTATGCGTTGCATTGTTGTGTGATCGCCGAATGCAAATCCCGCACACCGATAGCAGAACGATTGCAGCGCGAGTTAGATCGTCGCTATGCATATTCTCAGCGCCTTGCCTCACAAGCAAAAACTACGGATGCTCTCGGTCAGTGGTGGTCAAGCTGCCAACAGGGCAATGAGATTGCTGGTGCGCTTTGGGCTACGCTGACGCATCCGTGCTGCGATGTGGCGCTGGAGGAGCGGGTATTAAGCAATATTCACATGTTGCAGCATCAGGTCGGTGCCGCGCATCGGGCCGATGCACAGAGATTTGCGGGGAACTGATTGAGGAGAACGGGGTGCTGACGCGCGAACTCGGGGAGCGCAGTACCCGCGTCATCACGGAGAAGAGCGCTCATATTGAAGCGTTGTGTATTCATTGAGAAACCGAGTGCGAGCAGTCTGGCGCGTTGCCTCAAATACATTGAGCAATCCATAGCGGTGAACAGTGAGATGACCGCCGGTACGGTAGGCGAAGTCGACAAAGTGCATATTTGATTTAAAAATGGAATAACAGCACTGAAAAGAGCAGGCACTATGAACAGTAATGAATTGAGAAAAACCGGGCTCAAAACCACCTTGCCCAGGTTAAAGGTGCTGGAGGTGATCCGCGCTAGCGAATCGCGGCATCTGAGTGCCGATGACGTGTATCAACTCCTGGTAGAACAAGGTTTCGATGTCGGCCTCGCTACTGTCTATCGCGTGTTGTCGCAACTGGAGATGGTTGGAATTCTCTCGCGCAATATCTTCGATTCAGGCAAGGCGATCTTTGAGCTCAACGAGGGTGGTCACCACGACCACCTGATCTGTTTGACTTGTGGTCGCGTGGATGAATTCCAAGACGAGGTCATCGAATCGCGCAAGCAAAAAGTGGCAACCATCAACGGCTATCAAGTGACGATGCATCGCCTTTCTTTGTATGGGATTTGCCCGCATTGCAGTGCGGTACCCATCAAAGTTGCGACTGCCTAGGAACGCAATGCGGGGGTGTACGCGCTGATAGACAGCAAAAAACGATGTCGCTGAACAAGGGAGGAGTTCTCGATCCCGTCTTGCCTACGCAAGCCGTGCCTACGATTACGCGTCGCGGCCTTGACGAGACTTCTTCCCGTATAGACGAAAAAGCGCCACCGCTGCTGTCGCGCGACGGGACCAGCAGCGGCAGCGGCAGCGCCGCCGCCATCGAGCAAGCGATTGCGCCGAAAGGCGGCATCCATGTGGTGCAGTCGGTTGCCGATCTGCCGCCACCAGCGCAGGCGCAGTTGGCCGATACGATGCGCGCCGGCACCTCCGGTTTCTTCGTCCAGAAAACGCAGGTGGTGTACCTGATCGCCGACCGTCTGCACGACGCTGCACGTGCACAGTTCGTGCTCGGGTATGAAGTGCTGGGCCACTACGGAATGCGCACGGTGTTGCAGGAAGTGCCCCTGAACCAGCAGTTATTCCTGCGCGGCTGCCTGGTCGCGTCGCAAGTGCCCGATCAGGGCTTGCTGGTCATCATGATTGCCCCACTGGTTGAAATAGACTAGGTTTTCAATCGGCAGCCGGGGTAACCATCCGGCACTTTCCAGTTCCGGTTTGGCATAAAAATGGCTGACATAGCCGACGCACAGATAAGCAATGGGTGTGATGCGCTTCGGAATTCCCAGTGCTTGCTGCAGTGCGGCCTGGTTGAAAATGCTGACCCAGCCTACACCCAGACCCTCGGCCCGGGCGGCCAGCCACAGGTTTTGTACCGCACATACGCTGCTGTACAGGTCCATGGTCTTCATTTGGGTGCGTCCGATTACCACTGGACCGGTGCGCTCGCGGTCACAGGTGATGCAGATGCCGACGGGCGACTCCAGAATCCCTTCCAGTTTCAGGGTCCGATAGACGTCGCGTTTGTCTCCCTCGAACATTTCTGCTGCTTCGGCATGGGCTATGGCAAAGGCATCATGCACCCGGCGCTTGACTTGGTCCGACTGGATTACCAGAAAATTCCAAGGCTGCATGAAGCCGACCGATGGCGCGTAGTGGGCGGCGGTCAGGACACGGCTCAGTACTTCATCGGGAACCGGCGTCGGCAAAAACTGGCCGCGCACATCGCGGCGGGAAAAAATGGCGTGATAGACCGCGTCACGTGCTTCGTCTGTAAAGGCGTGTGTATCCTGGATGGCTTGCGCCGGCATTGTTTTCATGACATTCCCCTAGCGTGAAAATAGATGCGCTGCCTGGCCGTGCAGCTTGATGGTTTTTCAGGCCGGTCTTCTGACTCGGATTCATCTGAACCAGGCGCCTTCCCGGCATACGCCAGTGGCATCTCGCCTGGTTCATCCTCCTTACAGCGTTGGGCACGTGGCGGAATCACACCGCCTTCCCGATTCTCCTGTCGCCTTGCAGCGACGGGCACCTGAAAGCCGCCATCATCAAGGTGAAGCAAGGATTATGTCAAGGCAGGACATTAATTCTTTATGGCAACAAACCGCCATATTTGTGACATTTGGTCATAAAAAATAGTGTTGAAAAAACGGTCGTTTTTGAACAGATGGCTTATGCCCGCTTTCTGTGGATAACCTTGCGTACAGCCAACCACATCCGCGCGCAATCCCAATGCCGGCGTCGATCTTCTGGCGAGCCTACAAAACAGGCAGCTTGGACAAGTCCCCGACAAAGCTCGCCATCCAAATGTTTTTGTAAGAACAATCGTGTGCATCAATGGGGCGTGGGAGGGGCTGGACAGAAGGGGCCACTTTGAAACTCCGGAGTCTCCATGGTGCCGCGTCCATGGTGGCAGACTGTAGGGGCCCTCCAAAATTGGTTATGCCCACCAAAGCATCATGCAGCGATTTAAGCGACTCAATTATGAGTTGGTTGATTTTTGGGCTTTATGTCATAGCTTCACCGAACCACTGGCATGGCCGGGCTGATGCTGATAATGCAGGCACTCGGTGCTTCAGCCTAGTCGTAATCGAAGCTGATCGTGCGTAATCGATCAATTTGTTCGTCAACGAGAAAATGGCGGTGCTGGGTCGGGCATTTTGCAGACAAGCAGAATTTCGGTAACGCTGAGTATGTTGGACGGATTTCAAATCTAACCGAGCCGGGTTCAAGTGCGCCGAACCCGGTGGAGGCGGGATGCCGCTGGGGTGCTGCCCGTGTAACGTTTTTGTGCCGCTGTCGAGGACACAGGCACATAAATTGTTGCAGACTGGCCCCGTGAACTATGTGCAGGTGCGCAAGATCGTGGCCAGCATCAGGAGCGAACCGAACGACACTTTCACCTTTGATTCGGCATCCTGGACGATTAACGCATGCATCTGCTGACACAGGGGCAGGGGAGTGGCTAATTTGGGTATTTTGCTGGTATCCACTTTGCTGGCGCGAGTTGGTATTCGCAAAAATACCAGCATAAAATCTGGCTGTTAACTGCCAAACTTTGGCGCAACGGGCGTAAAAAAACCCCTAAGTGATTGATTTCTTAGGGGCTTTTCATGCAAACTTGCGGTGGTTTGCGGTGGTTTGCGGTGTCTTTGGTAGTGATAGGTGGACTTGAACCACCGACCCCAGCATTATGAATGCTGTGCTCTAACCAACTGAGCTATATCACCACTAGTTTATGCGGCTACTGTCGTAACCGGCATTATTCAGGCCAAATATACTGCCAGAACAACTAAGCCCTGCATTATGACAAACGACTTTTTCTCTGTCAAGAAAATTGTCGCGCCTGTCAGGGCAGTTGCATGAAAGCATTTGGTCTAACTACTGAATCCGGTCCACGAAAAGCATGAAGAAAGCGTGATGACAACGGATCACTGCGTCGGATGGGTTGCATCATCCTACTAATCTGGCGTGCATGATTTAAGTCGCTTGATTGATGTGCAGCAATGCCTGATCGATCGCGTTTGGATTGAGGCAATCCAGTGCAATCTGCTGCGGCATTGCGCGCAGCCACGTTAGTTGGCGTTTGGCGAGTTGGCGGGTGGCGATGATGCCTTTTTCGCGCAGAGTGGGCAGGTCGTATTGTCCGTCCAGGTATTCCCAGGCCTGGCGATAACCGACGCAGCGGATGGAGGGCAGGCCGGGATGCAAATCGCCGCGTGCGCGCAGGGTTGCCACTTCGTCGAGCAGATTGTGGCCGGGGCCGCCTTGTAGCATGGCGTCGAAGCGGGTTTCGATGCGCTGGTGCAGCACGCTGCGATCCGATGGTTCCAGCGCCAGCGGCAAGAGAGTGAAGGGCAATTCGGTTTTGGGCCGCAACGCCAGCAGTTGCGACATCTTTTGGCCTGTTAGCGCAATGATTTCCAGCGCGCGCTGGATGCGTTGCGCATCGTTGGGCTTGAGCCGTTCCGCGGTGGCCGGATCGAGCTGCGCCAGTCTGGCGTGCATGGCGGGAGTGCCGATTTGGGCGGCTTCGAGATCGAGTTGCGCGCGCAGGGCCGGGTCGGCTGCTGGCAGAATGTCCAGTCCATCCATCAGCGCCTTGAAATACATCATGGTGCCGCCGACCAGCAATGGCAACTTACCGCGGGCGCGGATTTCTGCGCTCAGTCGCAGTGCATCCTTGCAGAATTGCGCGGCAGAATAGGCGTCCAGCGGGTCGATGATGTCGATCAGGTGGTGCGGCGCGGCGGCTAGTTCGGCTGCGTTGGGCTTGGCGGTGCCGATATCCATGCCGCGATAGACCAGCGCAGAATCGACCGAGATGATTTCGGACGGTATCCGGCGCGCAATCTCCAGCGCCATCGCCGTCTTGCCGGAGGCAGTCGGGCCCATGATGGCGACCGCCAGCGGTTTGGTTTGCTTGTTTTGAGAATGCGTCATTGGCCGCGTAGAAATAGTTTGTCGAGGTCAGCGAGTGCTAACTGTACCCAGGTAGGGCGGCCGTGGTTGCACTGATCTGCGCGTTCGGTGGCTTCCATCTGGCGCAGCAGCGCGTTCATTTCCGGCACGGTGAGTGCGCGGTTGGCGCGCACTGCGGTATGGCAAGCCAGCGTGCCGAGCAGCGCATTGCGCCGTTCGATCAGCACCCGCGAGCCGCCGAATTCGCGGATGTCGCGCAGCACGTCGCGCGCCAGGCTTTGCGCATCGGCGTTTTTCAGCAATGCCGGCACGGCGCGCACCGCCAGCGTGGTGGGCGATACCGCGCTGATGTCGAAACCGAGCGATTCCAGGATGGCGCGGCTTTCTGCAGCGGTGCCGACTTCCACCGCATCGGCGTAAAAGGTGACGGGGATCAGCAGCGCCTGTACCTGCAGCGCATCCGCGTCCAGCGCGTTTTTGAGTTGCTCGTACAGGATGCGTTCATGCGCGGCGTGCATGTCCACCAGCACCAATCCCTGGTTGTTTTGCGCCAGGATGAAAACCCCGTGCAATTGCGCCAGCGCGTAGCCAAGCGGATGGTCATAGTCGTCGTTATCGGCGTCGTCCGGCAAGGTCTGCATTGGTTGAGGGGCGATAGCCGGGGGCAATGATTCCGTCGCCGCGGCGGCGAACAGCGCGCCGTAACTGGCGGTCGATTGCGCCACGCCGAAGCCGGAGTTTGCCCGGCTGAATTGTGGTGCTGCAGCGTCGGAGCGCAACTGAGCGCCAAACGTGGTTTGCTGCTGCTCGCGCATCCACGGCATTGCGCCCGAAGGTGACGCCAGCGGTGCCGGCGCGGTGCCGAATGCGGTGGCCGAGGTTTGCGCCAGCGCGCGCTGCACTACGTGGAACACGAACTGGTGCACTGCGCGGCTGTCGCGAAAGCGCACTTCGATCTTCGACGGATGGACATTCACATCGACCAATGCCGGATTGAGCTCCAGTGCCAGCACGTAGGATGGGTAGCGGTCGCCGTGCAGCACGTCTTGATAGGCGGCGCGCACGGCGTGGGTGAGCAGTTTGTCGCGCACGAAGCGGCCGTTGACATAGAAATACTGCGCGTCGGCGCGTGCCTTGGCGGCGGTCGGCAAGCCGGCGAAGCCGTGCAGGCGCAAGCCGCTGGCGGCGTCGCCGGCGGATTCGTCCAGCGCCAGCCGGGCCGCGGCGAAGTTCTCGCCCAGGATATGGGCGCTGCGTTGCGCCACTTCGGTTGCGTTCCAGTGGTCGATGGTCTTGCCGTTGTGCGACAGCGAAAAAGAGACGTCCGGCCGCGCCAGCGCGATGCGGCGCACCACTTCGGCGCAATGGCCGAATTCGGTCTGTTCGGTCTTCAGGAATTTACGCCGCGCCGGGGTATTGAAATACAAGTCTTGCACATCGATGGTGGTGCCCGGCGCGCCCGAGGCGGGCGCTGTGCTGCCGGCAGATGTGCCGGAAATTTCCCATGCATGGGCGGCATCCAAGGTGCGCGAAGTCAGCGTCAGTTGCGCCACCGAAGCGATCGATGCCAGCGCTTCGCCCCGAAAACCCAGCGTGGCGACGTTTTCCAGGTCGTGCAGCGAGGTGATCTTGGAAGTTGCATGGCGCGCCAGCGCCAGCGGCATCTGCTCCGGCGCGATGCCGCGCCCGTTGTCAGTGATGGCGATGCGCTTGACGCCGCCTTGCTCCAGCCGCACGGTGATGTGGGTGGCGCCGGCGTCGAGCGCATTTTCAAGCAATTCCTTGACCACCGCAGACGGCCGCTCCACCACTTCGCCGGCGGCGATTTGGGAGATCAATTGGTCGGATAAAGCCTGGATTGGGCGGTGTGGGTCGAGCGGAGCATTCATGGCCAGATTATAGCTGGGTGTGCTGGTATCATTCTGGACCCCAATCGATGGGCTGGATATCTTAGGAGAAGTATGGAATTCATGCAATTTTTCGACATGATCTTGCATGTCGACAAGACGCTCGGTCATTTGCTGGAAAACTACGGGGCCATGGTGTACGCGGTGTTGTTTGTGATCGTGTTTGCCGAAACCGGGCTGGTGGTATTTCCGTTCTTGCCGGGCGATACGCTGCTGTTCATTGGCGGCGCTTTTTGCGCCACAGGCGCGATGGATGTCTGGCTGTTGGTCAGCATATTGCTGGTCGCAGCGGTCGGTGGCAATACGCTCAATTACTGGATCGGCTCCGCCATCGGCCAGAAAGTGTTTACCCACGATTACAAATGGATCGACAAGAAGGCGTTGCACAGGACGCACATGTTTTTTGAAAAACACGGCGGCAAAACCATCATCCTGTGCCGCTTCGTGCCGATTGTGCGTACCTTTGCACCGTTTGTGGCCGGGGTGTCGAAGATGACATTCAGCAAATTCCAGCTGTTCAACGTGACCGGTGCGTTGCTGTGGGTGGGCGGACTGGTTGCTGCCGGCTATTTTTTCGGCAATATCCCGATCATTCGAGACCACTTGAACACCATCGTTTTAATCGGTGTGGCCGCTGCGGTGGTGCCGCTGATGCTGGGCGGGCTGTGGAAGTTTTACCGGAAAATAACCGGTAAGTCGCTGGCCTGAGATGCTCTGGCATATTCCAGATTGTTAGTAACTGTTGACCCCCGCTATGAATACCCCCTCGCCCGCTTGCGGGAGAGGGTCGGGGAGAGGGTGACTGCAAAGTTGACGACTTAATTAATCGCTGCACTCTTCGTGGATGCTTTGTCGGGGGTAGCCCGACGGCTACTCACTTTTCTTTGCTTCGCCAAAGAAAAGTAAGCAAAAGAAAGGCGACCGCAGACTTGCCCTTCGGGTCCCCGTTTGTGTGCTGCAAAAAATGGGAAATGAAGGAACTCGCTTCGCTCAAACAGCCTTCATTTCTGATCCATTTTCTGCAGCACACAAACGGCTGCGTCCCCAGCGGCTTAACATCAAAAACAGCGTCAATACAACCGCTAATGACATAAAGTTGTCACTTAGATATCAACATCATACTAGGCTGAGGAGAGATATGGTTGTTGTTATTTACCTAGAGTATGCCAAAAAACATGCCAATTACCGCATATATGTATGCGGTAATTAAAAATACATAAAGCAGTATGTTGTTCTCTAAGGGCTTTCCTGCAAAACCCGCTCACAGTGTCGTTTTGCGCAGCCGCAGCGCGTTGGCGATCACCGATACCGAGCTGAAACTCATCGCTGCGCTGGCGATCATCGGGCTGAGTACGATGCCGAACCAGGGAAACAGCGCTCCGGCGGCAATCGGCACCCCGACAAAGTTGTAGACGAAGGCGAAGAAGAGGTTTTGCCGAATGTTCTTCATCGTGTGCTGGCTGAGCAGCCGGGCCTTGGCGATGCCGCGCAAGTCGCCCTTGACCAGCACCACATGTGCGCTGTTCATCGCGATATCGGTGCCGGTGCCCATCGCGATGCCGACATCGGCCAGCGCCAGCGCCGGCGCGTCGTTGACGCCGTCGCCGGCCATCGCAACGATGCGGCCCTGCTGTTTCAGTTCCTCGATCAGCTTGAATTTATCCTGCGGCAATACTTCCGCCTTGACTTCATCCAGTCCGAGTTGGCGGCCAACCGCTTCTGCGGTGGCGGCGTTGTCGCCGGTCAGCATGATGATGCGCAAGCCCGAGGCGCGCAGCAAATGCAGCGCTTCCGCGGTGCTGGCCTTGATCGGATCGGCCACGCTGATCAAGCCGGCAAGCCGGTTTGCGCTGGCGATAAACATCACCGTTTGACCTTGTGCGCGCAATGTCTGTGCGCTATCGCGTAGCGCGCTGGTGTCTGCTCCGGCATCGTCCATCAGGCGCTGGTTGCCGAGCGAAATCAGCGCTCCGCCGATGTGGCCTTGCACGCCTTTGCCGGTGACGGAATCGAACTGCTCGACCGTCTGCAGCAGCGCGTTCTGTTCCTGTGCGTAATCGACGATTGCTTGCGCCAGCGGATGCTCGCTGAGTTTTTCCAGCGCGGCCGCTGCGGCCAGAACCTCGGCTTGGCTGAAACCGTCGGCGGCGATCACGCTTTGGACTTTCGGCTTGCCTTCGGTCAGGGTGCCGGTCTTGTCGACCACCAGCGTATCGACTTTTTCCAGCCGTTCGAGCGCTTCGGCATTCTTGATCAGAATGCCTTCGCCGGCACCGCGGCCGATCCCGACCATGATCGAAATCGGTGTCGCCAGCCCCAGCGCGCAAGGGCAGGCAATGATCAGCACCGATACTGCAGCTACCAGTCCGTATGCCATCGCCGGCGCCGGGCCGAGCCAGCTCCACAGCAGAAAGCTGAGTACCGACGAGGCCATCACCGCCGGCACGAACCAGCCGGAAACCCGGTCGGCCAATTTCTGGATCGGTGCGCGTGAGCGGCTGGCCTGATTCACCATTTGCACGATTTGCGACAGCAGCGTGTCGGCGCCGACTTTCTGTGCTTGCAGCAGAAAAGTACCGGTCTGATTGACGGTGCCGGCGCTGGCTTGGCTGCCGATTGTTTTAGTGACTGCCATCGGCTCGCCGGTAATCATCGATTCATCGACATTCGAGCGGCCGTTGGTCACTTTTCCATCAACCGGTACTTTGTCGCCCGGCTTGACGCGCAGGATGTCGCCGACCTGAACCTGATCCAGATGGACTTCTTCCTCGCTGCCATCGATTTTTACCCGCAGCGCGGTATTCGGCGCCAGCCCCAGCAGCGCGCGCACCGCGCCATTGGTGCGCGAACGGGCGCGCAACTCCAGCACCTGGCCCAGCAGCACCAGCGTGATGATGACCGCCGAAGCTTCAAAATACAGCGGCGCCATGCCGTTCATCTTGAACGCTTCCGGCAAGGCTTCGGGAAACAGCAGCGCTATCACGCTGAACAGGAAGGCGGCCGAAGTGCCCAGTCCAATCAGGCTGAACATATTGAGATTCCAGCTGCGGAACGAGTCAAACCCGCGCTGGAACAGTGGCCAACCGGCCCACAACACTACCGGCGTAGCCAGCACGGCCTGCAGCCAGCCGAACGCGTTCATGCCGATCCGGTGCCCGATATCTGCGCCGGGGATCATGTCGCCCATCGTCATCAGCAGCAAGGGCAGCGACAGCGCGGCGCTGAATTTCAGGCGGCGCGTCATGTCGTCGAGTTCGCTGGTGTCCTCTTCGATGCTGGCTTCCATCGGTTCCAGCGCCATGCCGCATTTGGGGCAGGTGCCGGGGCCGACTTGCTGTACCTCAAGATGCATCGGGCAGGTGTAGATCGCATCTGCGGCTGCCGGCGTCGTCCTTGGTTTAGCTGGCGTCATCGGTGTGGGTGGATGGGCCAGAATCCCTTTCGGATCGGCGTTGAATTTGGCGACGCAGGAAGTGCTGCAGAAGTAATAGGTGACGCCGTTGAAAGTCGCCGATTTGTCCGGATTGGCGGCGGCCTTCATGCCGCAGACCGGGTCGGTGTAGGGTTTGTCGATGGCTGGCGCAGATGCTATCGGCACCAACGGTCCTGTCGGCGCGGCCCCCGTCACCGAAATCTTCAGCAGCTTGGCCGCTTGCACATAAGCCAGCGGATCGGCTGTGAATTTGGCGAGGCAGGAAGTACTGCAGAAATAATAGGTCTTGCCCTGATGAATCGCCTTTTTGGACGGATCGGCGCTCACCGTCATGCCGCAGACCGGATCGGTGTACTGCTTATTATTTTGGATTGGAGCCGGTTGTTCTGGTTGTTCGGGTTGTGCTGCTTGTGCTTTATGTTGCGAATGGCAACAGCAATCTTGATGTGCAGGTGGAGTTGGCGTGGGATCTTGTTGCGGGTTCATTACTGTTCCTTGTCTTGTGGTGCTAACCGATTGACATTAGTATAGACTCCGTACCCAACAACAGAGTCAAGTCAATTTTGACAAAATCCATGCAAATAGAAAATTTTACGATTGGACGCCTGGCGCGTGCCGCCGGAGTTGGGGTGGAGACGGTGCGCTACTACCAGCGCCGCAAGTTGTTGCCGCTGCCGGTTGCGCAAGACAGTGCGTTTCGGACCTATCCTGTGGCGTTAATTGATCGCATCCGCTTCATCAAACGTTCGCAGGAATTGGGGTTTTCGCTGGATGAAATTGAGGCATTGCTGCAACTGGAAGACGGCAACGACCGGGCAGCGATTCGCGAACTGGCGGCCGACAAGTTGCAGCATATCCGCGCCAAGATGGCCGATCTGGCACGGATGGAAGCTGCGTTGAGTCATCTGATCGGTGAATGTACAGCGACCGGCCAGTCCCAGCCCTGTCCGATCATTGCAGCGCTGGCGGGGGCGACATGCTGCGCAAAATAGGATGGGTGCAACCCATCGTGTTTGTTGTTTAGATACACGATGGGTTGCACCCATCCTACGAAACTCCCGGTAACCGGATCAAGTCATCCGGTTCTTCGATAGCGGCGGATTTTTCGCAAAGTATTTCTTGATACCATTCATGATCGCGTCGGCCATCTGATCCTGATAGGCGTTATCAGTCAGCTTGGCTTCTTCTTCGGGGTTCGAAATGAAGGCGGTCTCGATCAGCACCGATGGAATGTCGGGTGCTTTGAGCACCGCAAAACCGGCTTGCTCGACGGAACCTTTGTGCAGCCGGTTGATGCCGCCGATCTCGCCCAGAATCGCTTTTCCAAGCTTCATGCTGTCATTGATCTGCGCGGTGGTGGACAGGTCGAGCAGCACGCTGGCCAGCTGCCGGTCATGGTTCTTGATGTTTACGCCGCCGATCAGGTCGGCCGCGTTTTCCTTGTTGGCCAGCCAGCGCGCAGAAGTTGAAGAAGCGCCTTTTTCCGAGAGCGCGAACACCGACGAGCCGCGCGCGGTCGGCAGCACAAAGGCGTCGGCATGGATCGACATGAACAGATCGGCCTGCACCCGGCGCGCCTTTTGCACCCGCACATGCAGCGGCACGAAGTAATCGGCGTCGCGGGTCAGCATCACGCGCATATTCGGTTGTTGTTCGATCTTAGCTTTCAGGCGCTTGGCAATCGCCAGCACGATATTTTTCTCATAACTGCCGCCGCGACCGACCGCACCGGGGTCTTCGCCGCCATGACCGGGATCGATTGCGACGGTGATCATGCGCGTCATGACTGGCGCATTACCGCTGCGGTTCTCGGGCTTCGGCTCGATTTTGGCAAGCGGCGGTTCGGGCTTGATCTGCGGTAGAGTATCGATGGTTGCCGTCGGGGCGTCGAAAGGCCGGTCGACCGGCCGCTCGCCTGATTCGATCAGGGCGGCAATCGGGTCATATTCGCGGGTCGGATACAGATCGAATACCAGCCGGTGCTGGTATTCGCCGACCGGCGCCAGGGTAAACACTTGCGGCCGGACTTCCGTTTTCAGATCGAACACCAGCCGCACCACGTTCGGACGGTTTTGCCCGACGCGCACCTGGCTGATGTAGGGATCGTTGGACTGAATCTTGGCGATCAGCTCCTTCAGGGTTGGATTGAGCTCCAGCCCTTCGATATCGACCACCAGCCGGTTTGGATTTTGCACCAGAAAATGGCTGGCTTTCAGGTCACTGTCGTTTTCCAGCGTGACGCGGGTGTATTCGTCCGACGGCCAGACCCGCACTGCGACGATTTGAGCGGCAAATGAAAGCGACGGTGCGATCAGGGATAGCAGTAGTGTGCTGCCGGCTTTAAGGACGATGCGGCGGGTTGCCGCTGTGCTGCCAGGTTTCATAAATTGGGTGCGAAGTGCAGGCGGTCGAGGCATTGTGACCCTTTGGCTGACAAGGCCTGTAATTCTACATCACGCCCCAGTCCTGCCACAGTCAGAAACACGCTGATATCGGGCGGCGGAAGTACTGTATCGGCTTTTTCCGGCCACTCGACGATGCAGATATTGCGCTCGTTAAATGCTTCCCGAAAACCGGCATCGAGAAATTCTTCCGCAGACTGCATCCGGTACAAGTCAAAATGGATTAAATGCACCGCCTCGCCGTCGATGTCGATGGTATAGGGTTCGGCCAGCGTATAGGTCGGGCTTTTGACGTGACCGGCGTAACCGGCCGCATGTAAAAGAGCTCGGGTCAGCGCGGTCTTGCCGGTCCCAAGCTCGCCGTGCAGGTATATCGTCAAACCTGGCGCCAGCGCGCGCGCCAGTGCTGCGCCCAGCGCGACGGTGCCGGCTTCGTCATGTAGATGGATCTGGAGGTGGAGTTGCTGCATCTCGTAAAATGGTTTCTCTTGTTTTGACTAATTTTGATTAATTTTGACTTCAGCTGGTTCATGTATATGACTGAGAATGATAATTTACTCGCACTGGCGCTACGTATCAAGGCGTGGGGGCGTGAACTCGGGTTTTCCGAGGTGCGTATTGCCGATATCGATCTCGCGCATGCCGAAGCCGGCTTGCAGGCCTGGCTCGATAAGGGCTTTCATGGCGAGATGGGATATATGGCCGCGCACGGCATGAAGCGCGCCCGGCCGGCGGAACTGGTGCCCGGCACCGCACGCGTGATTACGCTGCGCATGCCGTATTTGCCCAATTTGACGCAGTCGGCGTCCGGCTGGCGCGACAAGGAAGAAGCGCGCCAGAGCCAGCCGGCGGCGGCGAAGATATCGATCTATGCGCGCGGACGCGACTATCACAAGGTGTTGCGCGGGCGTTTGCAGCAGTTGGCCGACCGTATCAAGGCCGAAGTGGGCGAGTTCGGCTATCGGGTGTTCACCGATTCGGCCCCGGTGATGGAGGTCGAGCTGGCGCAGAAATCCGGTCTCGGCTGGCGCGGCAAACATACGCTGCTGCTGAGTCGGGACGCCGGTTCGATGTTTTTTCTGGGCGAATTGTTTACTGATTTGCCGTTGCCGGTGGATGCGCCGATCACGCCCCATTGCGGCGCTTGCAGCGCCTGCATCGACATCTGCCCGACGCAGGCGATAGTCGCGCCGTATCAGGTCGATGCCCGGCGCTGCATCTCTTATCTGACGATTGAACTTAAGGGCAGCATCCCGGTGGAATTGCGCGGGTTGATCGGCAACCGCGTGTACGGTTGCGACGATTGCCAGCTGGTGTGTCCGTGGAACAAGTTTGCACAACAGGCCACGGTTCCCGATTTCGAGGTGCGCAATGGGCTCGATGACGCGATGCTGGTCGATCTGTTCGGCTGGAGCGAAGAGCAATTCAATCGCAATCTGGAAGGCAGTCCGATCCGCCGCATCGGCCATGAATGCTGGCTGCGCAATCTGGCGGTGGGTTTGGGCAATGCGGCCGGATGCGGCGTTGATGCTGCAGCCATGGTGACAGCGCTCAAGGCGCGGCTGGAGCATCCAAGCGCGATGGTGCGCGAACATGTGATCTGGGCGCTGGAACAGCATGGCGCGGTTTGATATTCTCCTCGCCCAAAATGATGGCGCACCCTATTACGCGGCGGCTGAATAATTGCGATTTTCGTAAAAACATGGGGTATGGCAATTTACATGGCATTTACCGCATATATTACTTGCCTAAATTTAATATACTCATGTCAATATATTTGCTGAACGGCGAACTTGATCAATTCGGCCTGGCCGTCGATGTTGAGCTTGCGCTTGATGTTCAGGCGGTGGGTTTCGACCGTGCGCACACTCAGGGCCAGCGTGAGGGCGATTTGCTTGTTTGATTTTCCCTCGGCAATTTGCTGCAGTATTTGTCGTTCGCGCGCAGTCAGTAACAGCACCGGCGTCATCGGTCGCGACAGTTGCCTGACCAAGGCCGCACTGTAATAAATGCCGCCAGAAATGACGGTTTCGATCGCAAACACGATGTCCTGCCCCGGCGCGTCTTTCAACACATAGCCGCGCGCACCTGCTTGCATTGCCTGCATCACGTATTCAGCCTTGTCGTGCATGCTCAATATCAGCACCGCGATTTGCGGGAACATTGCATGAAACTGCGCGGTCAGTTCGATGCCGTTGATGCCCCGTAGATTGATGTCCATCAGCACCAGATCGATTTCCATGTTGTGCGCGTGATGCAGCGCTTCTTCCGCATCGCCAGCCTCGGCCACCACCTGGAAAGCGGCAACCGCCTCCAGTCGGGCGCGCAAGCCATCGCGCACCAGGGGATGGTCGTCGACCAGCAGAATTTTGATCAATGGTTTGGCGGACATGGGATGGTAGAGAGTTAGTGTCGCAGCACGGAGGCCTGCACCGTGGTGCCGTTGGGTGACGAGGTGAGACTTAACTTTCCGCCGACAGCTTCCAGTCGCTCTGTCATGTTGCGCAAGCCGATGCCGCGCTTCGGGTGGCCGTCGACATGATCGACGTCGAAGCCGACCCCATCGTCGCAAATGACCAGCGTGACGCAGCGCGCATTGCCTTCCAGCCGCATCGATATCTGGCCGGCGCTAGCGTGGCGCTCGATATTGGTCAGCGCTTCCTGGGCAATCCGGAACAGCACCGTATTGGCGACATCGGGCAAGCCGTCCGTGGCGCCGGTGGCATTGAAGTCGGTCGGGGTGGCGGCATGCGCGATGAATTCATGCGCCAGATGCTTTAGCGCTGCCGCCAAACCGAGGTCGTCCAGAATCGCCGGGCGCAGGTCGTGTGAAATCCGGCGCACTTCGCCCAAGACGTCATTGAGTTGCGCCGCCGTGCGCTCGAACGTGAGCCGCGCCGATGCGGATTGTTCGGGCGTCCCCGCCAGTTTGATGATGCCGGCCTCGATTTGTAATTTGATCGACACCAGCCACTGGCTGATGCCGTCATGCAGATCGCGTGACAATCTGGCGCGTTCTTCCTCTTGCGAATGGACCACGCGTTGCGCCAGCACCTTGAGCTTGGCATCGGCCACGCGATGCTCGCTGATGTTCAATACCAGGCCTGACAGCGCCACTGCAACCGCGCTCAGGATTGCAATCGCGGCGATCCAGAGCATCGTGTTCTGGATATTGCCCGAGACTTGCGCATCGATTTTTGCCAGCGCCTCATCCACATCGTCCAGATAAATGCCGGTGCCCAGTATCCAGCCCCAGTGCGGCAGCGCAACCACGTAAGCGAGTTTAGGCGCGGTCTTGTGGCTGGACGGCTTGACCCACTGATAGCGCACGAAGCCACCGCCTGCGTTGGCGCGGTTGATTAGATTCTGGATCGTCGGGCTGCCATCGGCATCTTTCATATTCCATAAGTTCTGGCCGACCAATTCCGGCTGGCGCGGATGCATGATGTTTTTGCCGTGCAAATCGTAGACGAAGAAATAGCCGTCATGCCCGTAATCGAGTTTGGACAGGATGGCCTTGGCTTGATCCAGCGTGGCGGAGTCGGTTCGGCCCGATTCGTACAGGTGCGCGATCGAGCGCGTTGCCAGACTGACGTAGTGGGTCAGTTCGGCTTTCTTGTTCGCCAGATACGCGGTCTGGATCGAGGCGCGCTGCTGCTGTCCCAAGGTGGTTGCCTGCTGGCGCACTGCAAGCGCAATTGCGCATAGAGCCAGAATAAGCGGCACGATCGCAAGCAATATGATTTTTTGCCGTAATTTCATGGCGCTACTTTACCGCTAATTCGATCCGACCTTGTGCGTAGTACTACGCATGCGTTTTACGTAGTTCCGCGCTTGCGGACGAAAGCCTCATGCCAAATACTGTGCAACAAGTCGCAAAGCGCTCAAAAAAAACCTTTTGAAGCGCAGTTTTTTGCATTTGAAAAACAATAATTCATCCCATTTTGGAGGAAGACAATGAATTTACTCGTCAGTAAACTTGGCTGGTTCGCGCTCGCCATCGTCGGCGCATTCGCATGTGGCCTGATCGCCTTGGAACACGGCGAATCCATCAGCGCGGTCTGGATCGTCATCGCATCGGTCTGCGTCTATCTGATCGCGTACCGTTTTTACAGCCTGTTCATCGCCAACCGCGTTTTGGGATTGGACGCCACTCGCATGACGCCCGCGCACAAGTTCAATGACGGCCTGGATTTCGTGCCCACCAACAAATACGTGTTGTTCGGCCATCATTTTGCCGCGATAGCCGGGGCCGGCCCTTTGGTTGGCCCGGTGCTGGCGGCCCAGATGGGCTATATGCCCGGCATGCTGTGGATTCTGGCTGGCGTCGTGTTCGCCGGCGCGGTGCAGGATTTCATCGTGCTGTTCATTTCGATGCGACGCGACGGCCGCTCGCTGGGCGATCTGATCAAGTCTGAATTGGGCCAGGTGCCGGGCGTGATCGCCCTGTTCGGCACTTTCATGATCATGGTCATCATCCTGGCAGTGCTGGCGCTGATCGTGGTCAAGGCTTTGACCGATTCGCCGTGGGGCAGCTTTACCGTGATTGCCACGATCCCGATCGCGCTGCTCATGGGCGTGTACACCCGTTATATCCGTGTCGGACGCATTGGGGAAGTGTCGCTGATCGGCTTCGTGCTGCTGATGTTGGCCATTGTCGGCGGGCAATATGTGCAGGAAATTCCGGTGCTGGCCGCGATGTTCACCTTCAGCGGCAAGGAATTGACCTGGATGCTGATCGGTTATGGCTTCGTCGCGTCCGTGCTGCCGGTCTGGCTGCTGCTGGCGCCGCGTGATTATCTGTCCACTTTCCTGAAAATCGGCACCATTGTCGGTCTCGCGGTCGGCATCATGCTCCTTTCGCCGCACCTGAAGATGCCGGCCTTCACGCAGTTTGTCGATGGCTCCGGCCCGGTCTGGTCCGGCAGCCTGTTCCCGTTCCTGTTCATCACGATCGCCTGCGGCGCGGTGTCCGGTTTCCATGCGCTGATTGCTTCCGGCACCACGCCCAAGATGATCGAAAACGAGAGCCATGCGCGCTTCATCGGTTACGGCGCGATGCTGATGGAATCGTTTGTGGCGATGATGGCGCTGGTTGCTGCTTCGACTATCGAGCCCGGCGTGTATTTTGCGATGAACAGCCCGGCCGCGCTGATCGGCAGCACTGCTGAATCTGCCGCGCAAGCGATTTCGCAATGGGGTTTTTATGTCACGCCGGAGATGCTGACGCAAACCGCGCTGGATGTCGGCGAGAAATCCATCATTTCCCGCGCCGGCGGCGCACCGACCCTGGCGGTCGGGATGTCTCAGATACTGTCGGGCTTTACCGGCGGCAAGGCGATGATGGCGTTCTGGTACCACTTCGCGATTTTGTTCGAGGCACTGTTCATTCTGACCGCAGTCGATGCGGGTACTCGCGCCGGGCGCTTCATGTTGCAGGATTTGCTCGGCACCTTCGCGCCATCGATGAAGCGTACCGATTCGCTGGTGGCCAGCCTGACGGCAACCGCTCTGTGCGTTGCCGCCTGGGGCTATTTCCTGTATCAGGGTGTGGTCGATCCGCTGGGCGGGATCAATACCTTGTGGCCGCTGTTCGGCATTGCCAACCAGATGCTGGCCGGCATCGCATTGATTCTCGGCACTTGCGTGTTGTTCAAGATGAAGCGCGACCGTTTCGCCTGGGTCACCATCCTGCCCACCATCTGGATCTTGATCTGTACGCTCACCGCCGGCTGGCAAAAGATGTTTGATGCCAATCCGCGCGTGGGCTTCCTGGCGCACGCCAGCAAGTTCAAGACCGCACTCGACGAGGGCAAACTGCTGGCACCGGCCAAATCGATCGAGCAAATGCAGCAAGTGATCTTCAACGATTACCTGGACGCCGCACTGAGTGGCTTCTTCATGCTGGTGCTGCTCAGTATGCTGGTGTTCGGCATCAGGACGGTGCTGGTGGCGCGCGCTGCGGGCAAGGTTACTTCCAAAGAGACGCCATTCGAGACATTGCCGGCCAGCGCAATGCCGCAAGCCTGATGTTTGATGAAATAGCCAAGGCGGGGCGTTATCTCGGGCAATCGATGCGACTGATGGTCGGCTTGCCCGAGTACAGCACCTACGTCACGCACATGGAAGCGACGCATCCTGACTTGCCGATGATGTCGTATGAGGAGTTTTTCCGCGAACGGCAAGAGGCGCGTTACGGCGGCAATGGCAAGGTCGGGCGGTGCTGCTGACAGTTTTGCCGACGGTTGTTGCTAACGATGTTGCTCATATTCGCGGCGGTTGCAGGTGCGCTCACCGCGCACCTGATCATCACGCGCAGATGTTCCGTTGCAATATATTGCAGGGGAGTATGGCTTGAATATATCTGATTACCGCATATATCCAGGCGGTAATTTAAAATACCCTATCCCGTATAGGACTTGCGAAAGCGCCCGGTGGGAAGGTGCGACTAATGCACCAGCGCCAGCCAAACCGGCAGGCTCAGTACCGATAACACGGTTCCTGCCGAAATCAGGAATGCCACAAACGGCCCGTTGCCGCCCAGCCGGCTAGCCAGCACATAGGCGCTCGATGCGGTCGGCAACGCGCAAAACATCACCGCCATTTGCAGTTGCAGCGGCGGCAGCCGCAGCCAGGTTCCGAGCCCGAAAGCCAGCGCCGGCACCGCCAGCAATTTAACGCCGATGAAATACGCGGCGATTCCTTTGGATGCGTGCAGGCCGGAGAGCTGCAAACCGGCGCCCACCGCGATCAGCCCCAGCGCAATCGAAGCGTTGCCGAGTCGCGCCAGCGTCGCGCCCAGCACGTCCGGCAGCGCCACGCCGGCCAGATTGCACAGCGTCCCGGCGGCGGTCGCCAGCAGCAGCGGGTTTTTAGCCAGCTCCTTAAGCAGGCCGCCATTCTTATGCACCAGCGCATGCACTGCCGCCATATTGCACAGCGGCACTGCAAAACCGATGATCAGCGCCATCAGCGCCGTGCCTTGCTCGCCCGCCAGCCGCGACGCCACCGCCAGCCCGATATACGAGTTGAAACGGAAGGCTGTTTGCACGCCTGATTCGAAAATCATCGGTTTCGAGTGGAACAAAGGCTTCGCCAGCCAGCCCAGCGCGATGCCGCTGCAGCAGGCCGCCAAGCTCACTACCAGCAGATTGCCGGTGGCATGGAAATCAAATGGTGTGCGTGCGGTCGAATAGAACAACAGCGCCGGAAACAGGATGAAATACACCAGCCGGTCCACGCCCGGCCAGAAGTCATCGCCCCAGCGCATGCAGCGCTTGAGCAGAAAACCGAGCAGGATCAGGGAGAAATCAGGGAACAGGAGGGAAGCTATCGACATGCGGCGATCACAGCCTTATTGGTTGAGCGCAATTATCTGCGCATGCTTGCTAAATACCCGATCGCGTCCGCCTTGTTTGGCCAGGTACATGCGCTGGTCGGCCAGCTCGATCAACGTTTTCCAGTCGGGGGTCAGATCGGCGCTGCGCTCGGCGATACCGATGCTGGCGGTCAGCGGCGTGCCGTCGGGACGGATGCCGAAACCAATGCTGCGCAGCCGCAACAGCGCCGCTTCCGCCTGCATCAGATCGGTGTTGGGCATGATCAGCACAAATTCCTCGCCGCCCCAGCGCGCCAGCATATCGCCACCGCGCAGATTGCTGTTGACGATGGCGGTCATGTCGAGCAGCGCCTTGTCGCCGGCTTCGTGACCGAAGCTATCGTTGATGCTTTTGAAGTGATCCAGATCGATGAAGGCTACCGACAGCGCTGTATTGCTGCGGTTGGCGATGGTGTACTGCAGTTCCAGAATTTCCTCGCCGCTGCTGCGGGAAAAAACTCCGGTCAGCGGGTCGCGGATGGCCTGGCGCACCAGAGCGATCATGAACGCCAGCTGGCTCATGCCGGCCAGCGTCGAGACGCCGGTGATCAGCACCAGCAGCCAGAAAGCGCCGGCGAACGACGGCCAGTCCAGCGTGACCCAACGCAGCGAGCCGGCGATACCTTGGGCGATCAGGATCGGGCTGGCGATCACCAGGTTTTCCAGCAGGGTGAGCGGAAAGATGGCCAGTCCGGCCAGCAGCACGAACGGCAAAAAGGCATAACCGGCGCCGATTGCAGCTGAGATGCCGGTCAATTGGTAGTGACTGAGCAACGTGTATGAGGCGACATAAAAAGCGGTCGGGATGGCAAACAGCAGCGCCATCGCGCGGTAGGCATCGAACAGGTCGCCGTTGGGCCGGTAATACAGCAACAGGCTGGCGAAGGCAGCACATGCCAGCAGCCGCATCAGGGCCAGGTTGAACCACAGCGGAAAGGGGAAAACCACCAGATCGACCACGCTCCAGAGCGGTGTCAAGACCGCGAACAGGAATGCGAACAGGCGCACCCGGTTGACGATCATGGTCGCGCGCCGCCGCGCCAGCAAGCTCAGATGCGGATGGGGTGACGCCAGCCAGCTCAGTTCTGCCTGTTGAAGTTCTCCCGGCATCAGGCCGGTCAGTCGGTGCCAGACGAAGTCTGTAATGCGCAACATGGTCATTTTTATAGTCTCGTTTTGATTGCTTAAATACAATTTTTTGAGAATGATATCAGATCAGAAAAGCGTCGCGCGTTACAAATTGGTATGTATGAGGCTGTAACCAAATGCGCATAGCATTGCTGGCGTCAGATTTTGCATGCAATTGCTATGCCCGGCACGCATTTGCGCTGCTTGGGTATTGTGATTGCCCAGATATTTTCGTTGTCGAATCCATGTGCGGCACCGCGAAAAGGGAGGGTGGAGTGCGGCTGTTCACTGGGCGGTTTTGTTCGCAAATTGCAAATGATACAGATTGGCGTAGACGCCATTGGTGGCAAGCAGGTCATGATGGGACCCTATTTCAACGATGCGACCGTTGGCCAGTACCGCAATCCGATCAGCGCGTTCAATCGTTGACAGCCGGTGCGCGATCACCAGCGTGGTGCGGCCTTGCATCAACTGGTCCAGCGCAGCCTGCACCGCGCGCTCGGACTCCGAGTCCAGCGCGGAAGTCGCCTCATCCAGAATCAGGATCGGCGCATCCTTGTAAATCGCCCGTGCAATCGCCACGCGCTGCCGTTGGCCACCGGACAGGCGCATGCCGTTCTCGCCGATCATCGTCTCCAGCCCGTCCGGCAGCGCAGCCACAACGTCGCTCAGATGCGCCGCCTTGACGGCAGCCGCCAGTTTTTCCCGGTCCACATGTTCGGCGCCGTAAGCGATATTGGCGCCCAGCGTGTCGTCGAACAGGACTACATTTTGGCTGACCATCGCCAGTTGCGCACGCAAGCTGGCCAGCGCGATTTCATCGAATGCAATGCCATCAAGCGATATCCGGCCGGAAGTGGGCGCATAAAAACGCGTCACCAGATTGACCATGGTGGACTTGCCGCCGCCGGAGGTGCCGACCAGCGCAATCGTTTCGCCCGGCGCGATGTCGAGCGTGATGTCGGTCAGCGCCGGCGGGCTCGTAGGCGAGTAGGAAAATGAGACTTGGTCGAAGCGCAAATGCCCGCGCACGCGCTCCAGCACTGTGGTTCCAGGGTCAGCTTCGACCGGCGCATCCATCATCGCGAACACCGTTTCAGCTGCGGCCATCCCGCGCTGCAGGGGACCGTTGACCTCGACCAGACTTTTGAGCGGCGCCAGCAGCATCAACATGCTGGTGATGAACGCGGTAAATTCGCCCGGCGTCATTTTTTGCTGCAGCGCCAGCACAATCACTACGGAAACTGCCACCGCGGTCGCGATTTGCGTCACCGGCACCGTCGCCGCAGCGGCGACCGTCATGCGCTGTGAAAAGCCGCGCAGCGCTTCGCTGCGCGCTTCGAAGCGCTGGCGTTCATAGCGTTCGCCGGAAAACACCCGGATCACTTGATGGCCGCGCGCCGCTTCCTCCACCACTTGCGTCATCTCGCCGGTGACGCGCTGGTTTTCGCGGTTCAGGCGGCGCAAGCGGCCTGTTGTCAGCCGCACGATGCCGGCGGTGAGCGGCACGATGACGAGTGCGACCAGCGTCAGACGCCAATTCAGATAAAACAGGGTGGCCAGCAAGCCGATCACCGACAGCGTGTCGCGCACAAAGGCCAGGAACACCGAGTTGACCATGTCCACCACCTGGCGCACATCGCCGATGATGGTGTTGATCAAGGTGCCGGTCGACTCCTGGTGAAAGCGCGACACCGGCAGACGCAGCAGGCGGTCGAACATCCCGCGCCGCAAATCGTTGAGCGTGCGGCTGATTACCCAATTGTTCAGATAGGCGGTTGAAAATGTGAAGATGCCGCGCAGCGCAAAAATCGAGATCAGGATCGCAGGCACCAACCACAGGCTAAATGCAACCCGTTGCTCGCCAAAGCCGTTATCGATCAAGGCCTCCATCGCTTTGACCAGCATCGGCTGGGTGCTGGCGGTGCCGGCCATCGCCAGCAGCGCCAGCAACGCGCGCGACCGGTAGGGCCGGATAATTTTCAGCAAGCGTTTGATGACAGCACTATTTTCCATCAGTTCTCTTTTTTATACAGGCACAAGCGTCTTGAACAGGAAAGTCATCAGGTTTGTGCCGAGTTGAATGACCTGCAGTAACAGTAATGCTGGCGATGCGCGGCGTCACTCAGCGCGACCTTGCCTTCAGATATTTCAGATACCAGCGTGCGCTGTCCAGCAGCTTGCCGCGCTTCAGTAGAAAGCGCGACAGCATTCTCATTTCACGGGAATTCCTCGGTGCCGGATCGAGCGCCATGTCGGACCAGGGCGACAGCGCATGATATTTGACGAACAAGGCACGCGATTCGTGCCCGGTCCAGTCGGTCCACGGCTTGACCGCGCCGGCGAAGTGGATGAATACCGCATCGTCCACCGGACGCATCCGGGTAATGTTGCGGTCCAGGTCATGGATCAGGTCGTAGATGTAATTCCATTTCGGCGCGATGAAACGCGCGCGTCCATCCAGCACGATGTTCAGCGCATCCTGATCGTTGAAGCGCAATTTCTTGCCGAACTTTAAAAGCGCCTGCATGGCTTCTTCCGTGATGTTGTTGCTGATCCAGTTCTCGACATTGATGAAGATGACGCCGCCATTGAAATAGCGCGGGTGCTTGAGCTGCAGCGCGGCACAGCGCCGTCGGGTCGTCTCTTCCGCATCGGGCACGACCAGCGCGATATCGGCGCCGATATCCATTTCGATCAACTCATCGAGCTTGCCAACGCACAGGATGTCCGCGTCCAGGTACAGCACCCTGTCCGTCACGCCCTGCAATTCCGCTGGAATGATGAGGCGCGAAAAAATCGACAGCGAGTAATACGAAAACTCGATGAAATGCGTGAATTTATCGAACAGGGCCGGATCGATGATGTGAAGCTGCGTGCGCACATTCGCTTGCCGATCCAGTTGCTGCAAGCGCTCACGCTGCTGGTCGGATACCGAGAATGCGAAGACATGGAAAGTGAAGTGAACGCCCGGGTTGTTCTCGAGAATGGAGGTGATCGTTGCGCCCATGCTGCGAAAATAATGGTCGTCGACGCAAAATGCGATATGGAACGACGGATCGGCCGCAGGACGGCGCGCTTCAGATAGTGCGTTCGATTCAGTGCTCATTCAGATGTCTTTCATTACTTGTTCTACGGTGATCGCCTTGACCCATTCGCGCCGCTGTGCGGTCATGATGAGCGTGCTGTTGTCGTGGTCGATTGGCACCCACTCCGGATTTTTCTGGCGCATCAGAGCGATTACGGGCACATGCACCGCATTGGCCAGATGCATGACCGCGGTTTCTACCGAGATGATCAGATCGCACTTTTTCAACATTGCGGGCAGTTGGAAAAAATTATCTTCGGCGCAAAACAGTTCCGTGCGCAGCAGCGCATAGGCGGCGAATACCTTGCGCGCGCCGGCCAGTTCATTGGGCGCTGCGTTGACGATGAAGCAGGCATCGCGGAATCTTTCCTGTTGCCGCATGGCCGCGATCAGTTCCGCCACGCGTTCCAACGGCCAGCAACGCTTCTTCGACTTCGCGAACGGATTGATGAAGACGAGTTTGCCGCTGCGATCGCCGAAGCCCCATGCCGCCAGCTTGTCATTTGCCTCGTGCAGCCACGTTTCGGGAATCGTCACGAACGGAAACCGCGCTGCGGGCAGGATTTCGATTCCACACAATTGGCGGAACCAGTCGGCATACACATCGCTGATGTGCTGCGGATTGCGCCTGTCGACCGAATACGGCGGGATCAAACGATCCAGCTTCCGGTATCCCAGCAGATGATGCAGCTGAAAAAGTCCAACCCTCGCTTTCATCCCCACCACCAAGCCGTCGCCGGCGATGGACCGGGCCAGCGCGGCGTAGCGTTGCGGGCGCAGCGTCGCTAGCGACACCACGATCGGATACGCTTCCTGGCGGGCTTCATGGATTGATTCCCGGTACAGTTCCGGACTGTAAGTGCGCTTATATATCTTGTGGAAGAACGGGCAGGCGGCGACCCAGTCGTAGAGCGAATATTTTTTCAGGTGTTCCCATTGCGAAGCGTCACCGGTGCGGCGCACTTCGTCCACCCACAAGTCGATCTGGATCTGCGGATAGGCTTGCGAGAATGCCTGAAAGCAGTTCTGGAGATAGGTGAAATCTCCCAGCGCGAGATGTGCGATGAACAGTATTTTGTTCGATTTGCGGAGCAATTCCGGCGCGATGAGTGGTTGTGTCATAAAATTTTTTTCAACGTTTCGTCACTGTCTGTGGTGGTATCGATTCGCAGGACCCGGTGGCTTGCGGCTTTTGAAAAATTCGACACGCGGGTTGCTTGCGACCGGCGACTGGTCATGGTACGCCGTGATTGGCACCATGAACTGCGCTATAAACAGCGCCGCTGTCTTCCTGCACGCGCAGCAACGACCAGAGAATGGCTAGCGTGAATGCGAAAATCATGACGCCGTTATTGTGCGTCAGAAAGGACTGAGTCAGTCCAAAGAACATGTAACAGACGCTCAACAACACTCCCGCAACTGCATAGGGGCGGGCTGCTAGGTGGGCATTCGTCACCCGTCTTGCGAACAGCACCAGCGGAACCAGGTACAGAGCCAATAGCGCGATTAATCCGAGCAGGCCGCGCTTGACCAGCGCATCGAGATACTCGTTATGCAGATGGTTATGCTCCCCCGGGACCAGCCTGACCTTGCCTGCCTCGACCAGGCCCGACGCTCCTTTCAAATAGCCTTCCTTGCCCCAGCCCAGCCACGGCCGCTCGGGAAAGAGCAGCAGTCCGGTGCGCCACATCTCCAGCCGGGCGCCGACTGAAGATGTGGCGTTGCCGGTTTTGAAATAGTCCTGCGCCTCCGCGACAGCCAGCTTTACCCGTGCTTCCATTGGAAGTCGGGGCATGGAATATAAGACGCCAAACAGCACCAGCATGGCAGCAAGGCTGGCTGCGATATGGCGTCTGTTCAGCGCGCCGCCGTAACACCGGTAGACCACCAGAAGCGCCACGGGAAGGCCGACCCAGCTGCCCCGGCTCCCGCTGAGCAAAGAGCCGAGCAAGCCCAGGCAGATCCCGCCCGATAAAAGACTCAACCAGAATACGGAGCGGCGCTGTGACGCCGCCCAGCCCAGACCGGCCAGGCATAAAATTCCGAGCAACAGGCTGATGTTGCCGAATTGAATTGGATTGGTAAATCCTGCAGCGCGCGTGCCGGCTACTAAAAAAAACTGCCATGCCGCGAACAGACCGGAGGAAATTGCGCCGGCAGCCAGACCGCCCCAAAAAAACTGCGGGATTGGCGGAAAGACCCGCAGCAAAAGCAGCACTGGAATTGCCAGCAGAAAGCGCATCGGACTATCGTATTCGCGGATCGCCGCTCCATGCACTGCATTGGCAAGGCTGCCGGCCAGGAAATAAAAAGCCAGCACCGAGATCAATGCCATTTCTTCGCGTTGCAGCTTGCGTTGCAGTTTAATCTCGGCGCGCTTGGGCAGCAGGACGACGCTGCCAGCTAGCAGCAGCACCGCACCGACTGAAAATCCGCTGGGAATGACGAGCGCAATCACATAAAAAAGAAAGACCGCGAAAGACGTGTAAACAACCATTAAAAAAATCCTTGATTTGCCGTTCATCCCGAAAAGCATGCAGGCGAAATTTGCTTCCGTTCAAATTAACCGGCCACATTATATCCATCGCAATCAGGGTTTTTGCGCAGCTTTCATCATGCGCAATCGAAATTGCTCAATATTCGACCGCCACCTGTTGCGCGCCCAGCACCTGCTCAAGCGCTATCTGCAATGCGTCCGACGGCGCCACACGCCATGTGTCGCCCAGGCGCAGCGTACAGTCGACGCCGTCCGGTTTCACGCGCACGGCAATCGGCAGGCCGTTTTCGGCGCGGTGCGGCTGCAGCACTTCCTGAATCTGGGCCGAGGCCACGGTGGCCGGCAAGAACAGACCAAGCTGCTGCCCGTACTGGATGCGCGCCGCCGCGATATCCATCACCTTTTCCGCCGTAATCCGCAGGCCGCCCGAAAAACGGTCTTCCGACACCTTGCCCTGCACCGCCAGGAATTCGTCTTCCTTGAACAGTCCTTTGTTGGCATCATAAATTTCGCTGTATACCGTCACGTCTACCGTCGCGCTGCCGTCATCGAGGGTGACGATGATCATCTTGCCGCGCTGGGTCATCTGGGTGCGCAATGCCGAGATCACGCCGGCCATCAGCCTTGGCTCGCGCGACGGTTCCAGATTGGTCAGTTTGGAGCGTGCGAACTGGCGCGCTTCGGTTGCGTAGGCGTCGAACATGTGGCCGGACAGGCAAAAGCCGAGCGCGGCTTTTTCTTCGGTCAGCTTCTGTTTCTCGCTCCAGGGCGCAGCCTTGACATATTCCGGCGGTGCCACCAAATCGCTGTCGTCGCCGCCGAACAGGCTGGACTGATTGATCGATGCCAGCGCTTGCCCGGCTGCTTCCATTGCGCGTCCGACCGACGCCAGCAGAATGGCGCGATTGACCTTGAAGCAGTCGAACGCGCCGGCGCGGATCAGCGATTCGATGGTGCGGCGATTGATCTGGCGCTTGTCTACCCGCAGGCAGAAATCGAATAAATCGACAAAAGGGGATTCTTTGCGGGCGGCGACAATCGCCTCGATTGCATTCTGGCCGGAACCCTTGACCGCGCCCAGACCGTAGCGGATGAAGGCGGCTTTCTTGCCGTCTTCGCGTTCCGGCGTGAAGCGATAATCGGACAAATTAATGTCGGGCGGCAATAGCGTCAAGTTGCAGATATCGAGCGCATCCACGACCAGAATCTTGATCTTGTCGGTGTCGTCCATCGCCAGCGACAAGTTGGCGGCCATGAAGGCGGCGGGGTGGTGCGCTTTCAGGTAGGCGGTGTGATACGACAGCAACGCGTAAGCGGCGGCGTGCGACTTGTTGAAACCGTAGCCGGCGAACTTTTCCATCAAGTCGAAAATCTCGTCGGCCTTGGCTTCCGACAAGCCATCCTTGGCCGCGCCGTCGCGGAAAATCTGGCGATGTTCCGCCATTTCCTCGGCCTTCTTTTTACCCATCGCGCGCCGCAACAGATCGGCGCCGCCGAGCGAATAGCCGCCGACCACCTGCGCCATCTGCATCACCTGCTCCTGATACACCATGATGCCGTAGGTTTCGGACAGAATGCCTTCGGTGCGCGGATCGGGATAATCGAAGCGTTCGCCGTGCTTGCGCTTGCAGAAGTCCGGAATCAGATCCATCGGGCCCGGCCGGTACAGCGCCACCAGCGCGATGATGTCCTCGAAGCGATCGGGCCGCGCATCCTTCAGCATGCCTTGCATGCCGCGGCTTTCCAGCTGGAACACGGCGACCGTTTTGGCGGCAGTCAACAGTTCATACGAGGCCCGGTCGTTGAGCGGCAGTTTTTCAAGGCTGAAATCGGCCATCGCCGGGTCCAGTTGCTTGATATAGCGCACCGCGCGGTCCAGAATCGTCAGCGTGGTCAAGCCCAAAAAGTCGAACTTGACCAGCCCGACCGCTTCCACGTCGTCCTTGTCGTATTGCGACACCACGCCGGAATCGCCGCCCTGTGTATACAGCGGGCAGAAATCGGTCAGCTTGCCAGGCGCGATCACCACGCCGCCGGCGTGCATGCCGATATTGCGGGCAATGCCTTCGACTTTTTGCGCCAGCTCCAGCAGTTGCTGGACCTCTTCTTCGTTTTCCTGCCGCTCGGCCAGTTGCGGCTCTTCCTTGATCGCGTCCGCAATCGTCACGTGCTTGCCGGGTTTGAACGGGATCAGCTTGGAAATGCCGTCGCAAAAGTTGTAGCCGAAATCGAGCACGCGGCCGACGTCGCGAATCGCGCCTTTGGCCGCCATGGTGCCGAAAGTGGCGATCTGCGACACCGCGTCCTTGCCGTACAAATCTTTCACGTGCTGAATCACGCGGTCGCGACCTTCCTGACAGAAATCGATATCGAAATCGGGCATCGATACCCGTTCCGGATTCAGGAAGCGCTCGAACAGCAGGTTGTACTCAAGCGGATCGAGATCGGTAATCAGCAGCGAATACGCCACCAGCGAACCGGCACCGGAGCCGCGACCGGGGCCGACCGGCACGCCGTTTTCCTTGGCCCAGCGGATGAATTCGGCCACGATCAGGAAGTAGCCGGGGAAGCCCATGTTGATGATGGTCTTCAGTTCGAACGCCAGCCTGACTTCGTAGCGAGCGCGTTCCTGTTCGCGTTTTTCTGCCAGCGGATACAGTTGCAGCAGACGCTTTTCAAGGCCGGCTTCCGATTCCGTCTTTAGGAATTCTTCAATCGTCATGCCTTCCGGCGTCGGGAAATTCGGCAACTGCGGCCGGCCCAGCTCCAGCGTCAGATTGCAGCGCTTGGCGATTTCAACCGAATTCTGCAGCGCCACCGGCAAATCGGCGAACAGCGCCGCCATTTGGTCCTGGGTCTGGAAACATTGCAAATCATTGAAGCGCTTGACGCGGCGCGCATTGGCCAGCATCTCGCCTTCGGCGATGCAAGTGCGCGCTTCGTGGGCGATGAATTCCTCTTTCGTCAGGAACTGGATCGGGTGCGTCGCCACCACCGGCAGTTGCAGTTTGGCTGCCAGCGCGACGGCCTGGCGCACATGGGTTTCCATGTTTGGCTGACCGGCGCGCTGGATTTCAATGTAGAAATGCCCAGGGAAAATGCTGACCCACTGTTTTACACGGCTCTCGGCTAAGGCCAGATTGCCATTGTCGATTGCCTGGCCGATATTGCCGAAATGCGCGCCGGACAAGGCGATTAATCCCGGCTTGCTGCCATCTTGTTGCAGCGCTTGCAACCATTCGGTGCGGATTTCGGCGCGACCGCGGTGCTGGTTGGTCAGCCAGGCTTTCGACAACAATTCGCACAATTGCAGGTAGCCGCTGCGATTCTTGACCAGCAGCAACAGACGCGACGGCTTGTCGCGCTCGTCTTCATTGGTGATCCAGACATCGCAGCCGGCAATCGGCTTGACGCCATTCTCGCGAGCAGCCTTGTAAAACTTGATCATGCCGAACAGGTTCGCCAGGTCGGTCAGGGCCAGCGCGGGTTGCAAATCTTTTTTTGCGGCCGGAATGATGTCATCGAGCCGTACCAATCCATCGACGATGGAATACTCGGAATGCAGGCGAAGGTGGATAAATTGCGGTGTAATCATGGCGGTATTTTACCCGCTGGAGCCAAGGCTTCACTGCCGTTTATAATGGCGCTCACACTTTCTACAGCGGAAATCGCACCATGCAGGCCACAGAACCATACGTCAATATCGCAGGTTATAAATTCGTCACTTTCAGCGATACCGTTGAAAAACGCGGTGAATTTCGCGCTTTGTGCGAGAAATTGGCATTAAAAGGTACCATTTTGCTGACGCCGGAAGGAATCAATCTGTTTCTGGCCGGGCGACGCGCAGAGATTGATCAATTTCTGGGGTGGCTGCGCGCCGATGCGCGTTTTTCCGATTTTTACGTCAAAGAAAGCACTTCGCCAGAGCAGCCTTTCACCAAGCTGCTGGTCAAGCTGAAGCGCGAAATCATCACGATGAAGATGCCGCTGATCAAGCCCGAAGAAGGCCGCGCCCCTTTCGTGGAACCCAAAACCCTGAAGCGCTGGCTCGATTGCGGTCATGACGACAATGGCCGGCCGGTGGTGATGCTGGAAACCCGCAATGCGTTCGAGGTCGATGTCGGCACTTTCAAAAACACCGTCGATTACCGTATCAGCAAGTTCAGCGAATTCCCCGACGTGATCGCCGCACACAAGGACGAGTTGGCGGGCAAGACGCTGGTAACCTTTTGCACCGGCGGCATCCGCTGCGAAAAAGCCGCGATTCACATGCAAAACATCGGTTTCGACAATGTGTACCAGCTGGATGGCGGCATTTTGCAGTATTTCGAGGATGTCGGCGGCGATCATTACGACGGCGAATGTTTCGTGTTCGACTATCGCACCGCGCTCAACCCGAAGCTGGAACCGACCGCCACCACCCAATGTTTCGCCTGCCGCGCCGTGGTCACGCCACGCGAGCAATTGGTGCCGGAATATGTGCCGGGCGTATCTTGCCCGCATTGTTATAAAGTGCCCGATGTGAGCGCGGGTAGCGGTGCCAGCGTTGTCGAAACCGATTCCGGACATTAAAAATACCGGGATATGTATTTTTAATGTCCGCAATTAAAGTGTGCGGTAAGTGCATGCTATTTCGATATACTCCCGTTTATTATGCATTGTAGGTTGGTGCTGAGCTTGCGAAGCCCAACGCGCAACTTAAAAGTGAGATGCATAAACCAAAAAGAAAGATTCAATGACTGGCATCCTGTTTGCAATCGCCGCTTACCTGATCGGCTCGATTTCCTTTGCGGTGGTGGTGAGCAAGCTGCTCGGGCTGAACGATCCGCGCTGCTACGGTTCCGGCAATCCGGGCGCGACCAATGTGCTGCGCAGCGGCAACAAGTCGGCGGCGCTGCTGACATTGCTGGGCGATGGCGCCAAAGGCTGGCTTGCAGTGTGGCTCACCATCCGGTTCGGCCCGCAATACGGCGTGGGCGAGAGCGGCCTAGCTCTGGTGGTGCTGGCGGTCTTTCTCGGGCATCTGTGGCCGGTATTTTTCCGCTTCGTCGGCGGCAAGGGCGTAGCAACTGCGCTGGGCGTGTTGCTGGGTTTGAGCGGCTGGCTTGGCCTGGGGACGCTGATCACCTGGCTGGTGATCGCGTATGCGTTCCGCTACTCGTCACTTGCGGCCCTGATCGCAGCCATATTCGCGCCGTTTTACTACGGCTTGATGTTCGGCGTTAATCCGATCCTGTTTGCGGTGCTGGCCATGAGCGCGCTGCTGGTGTTTCGCCACCGCCAGAATATCGCCAACCTGCTGGCCGGCAAGGAAAGCCGTCTGGGCAGCAAGAAAACGTGATTTATATTTTTAAAATAGCGGGAGTATGGCTTTAAACACTGCCATTCCCGCATATTTTTAGTGCGTATTTAAAAAATACCAGATCAAGTATGGCGGGTGCAACCGCCCAGTTTCGTAGGATGGGTGAAACCCATCCTACGCGGCGCGCAACGTATCCAGCGGCCAGCGCGGCAGCACATTGAACGCGTAATCGCGCTTGGCCGCATCCGGATTTTCCTTCAAGCGCAGCGCTGCTGCGAAGGCGATCATCGCGCCGTTATCGGTGCAAAATTCCAATTCCGGATAAAACACCTGGAAGCGCCGTTTGGCCGCTGCCGCATTCAGCGCTTCGCGCAATTGCACATTGGCGCCGACGCCGCCGGCAATCACCAGCCGTTTCAGGCCGGTATCGCGCAGGGCAGCCATGCATTTGGCGACCAGCACTTCCACCATCGCATCGACAAAAGCGCGCGCCACGTTGGCCTTGTCCTGCTCGCAGATATTGGTGATCTTGTTCTTGACCAGAGTCAGCACTGCGGTTTTCAGGCCAGAGAAGCTGAAATTCAAATCCTTCGAATGCAGCATCGGACGCGGTAATTTATACACGCCGGGGTCGCCGAATTCAGCCATGCGCGAGATTTCCGGCCCGCCCGGATAACCGAGTCCCAGCAGCTTGGCCGACTTGTCGAAAGCTTCGCCGGCGGCGTCGTCCAGCGTTTCGCCCAGTAAGGTATAGCGGCCGACGCCATCGACCCGCATCAATTGCGTGTGGCCGCCGGATACCAGCAAGGCCACGAACGGGAACGCCGGCGGCGAATATGCCGGATTCTTGGCCAGCAACGGCGACAGCAAATGGCCTTCCAGATGGTGAATGCCGAGCATTGGCTTGTCGAGCGCCAGCCCCAGACCGCAGGCGAACGATGCGCCCACCAGCAGCGCGCCGGCCAGGCCCGGACCCTGGGTGTAAGCGATGGCGTCGATCTGCTCCAGCGTTCTGCCGCTGTCTTTGAGGGTTTGCTGCAACAGCGGGACGGCGCGCCGGATATGGTCGCGCGATGCCAGTTCCGGCACTACGCCGCCATACGCCGCGTGCATCGCAACTTGCGAGTGCAGCGCGTGCGCCAGCAAGCCTTGTTCGGTGTCCACCAGCGCGATGCCGGTTTCGTCACAGGAGGATTCAACGCCTAAAACAAGCATGGGGATTCTCTACAGGTAGGGGGTGGTGTGATTTTTGCATACATTTCTTGCGACTATCTTTTGCGTGCATTTCTTGTTTGTATTATAGAAGATGGCGCTCCTTAAGCCCGATACCCCGATACCCGTGGCGCAACGATGAATGGATTGTTACTTTGAAGACGCACATCACGACATCAGAAATAGGCAAGCTTCGCATCGTTGTCGTCAATACCGTCTGGTCCCTGGAGGATGCCGATGACGCCGCCGCGCGCGCCCATTCCGAGCGCTCGCGGGCGCTGCGCATCGGCCTGCTGCAGGCCGGCTACAACATCGTCGCCGCGATTCCGGGCGATTTCTACCTGCAGGAGCGGATCGCGCAGCTGCAACCGGACATCATCATCATCGATGCCGAGTCCGATGCGCGCGATGTGCTGGAGCAGATCGTGATCGCCACCCGCGATGCGCCGCGCCCGATTGCGTTGTTTACCGAAGATGCCAGCGAATCGCATATGACGGTGGCGATGGAAGCCGGGGTCTCGGCCTATGTGGTGGCCGGCTTGCAAGCGGAGCGCGTCAAGCCGGTGCTGGATGTGGCAATGGCGCGCTTCAATGCCGACCAAAAACTGCGTACTGAGTTATCCGACACCAAAGCCAAACTGGCCGAGCGCAAGACCATCGACCGCGCCAAAGGCTTGCTGATGACGCGTCACAAGCTGTCGGAAGAAGAGGCGTACCAGAAACTGCGCCGGTTGGCGATGGACAAGAACCTGAAAGTGGCCGACATCGCGCAGCGCATTCTGGATGTTGCTGATTTGCTGGGTTAGATGGCTTGTGTTGGTGCATCGCACAAAACTGGTGCGATAAAACGCTTGAGTTGCATCCGGATGGACGGATTCCATTGTGGAAGAGCTGGCACGGAAATTGCTGAATGAAAGATAAGCGCTAACGATGGCGACTGTGTGGAACCGGCCAACGGCGGTCGGTTCTGCCAAGACAAAGGTGTCTCTCCGCATGATTTATTTCATGACGGACAGGCACTTTTTTTATTTGTTCAAATAGTGGGAGTACCGCCATGTTCAGCGATAAAAATCATCTTCTCAGCGCAACCGGACAAGACCTTGTCAATAACAAACGCCGCAGCCTGATCAAAACCGCAAGTCTCGCCACAGGAGCAAGCATGTTTGGATTATCCACAGGCGCAGTCTGGGCCGCCGGTTCCGACAAGCCGGAAAAGGAAGAGGTCAAGGTCGGATTCATTCCTCTGACGGATTGCGCCTCGGTCGTGATGGCATCGGTGCTCGGCTTCGACAAGAAGTACGGCATCAAGATCGTACTCAGCAAGGAAGCGTCATGGGCCGGCGTGCGCGACAAGTTGGTCAATGGCGAACTGGACGCTGCGCATGTGCTGTATGGCTTGATGTATGGCGTGCAGATGGGCATCGGCAGCCCGAAAAAAGACATGGCGGTGCTGATGTCGCTCAACAACAATGGGCAGGCGATTACGCTGTCGAAAAAACTCGCCGACAAGGGCGCGGTTGATGGCTCCAGCCTCGCCAAGCTGATGCGTACCGAAAAGCGCGAATATACTTTTGCCCAGACTTTTCCGACCGGCACCCATGCGATGTGGCTGTATTACTGGCTGGCCGCCAGCGGCATCGATCCGTTCAAGGATGCGCGCGTCATTGTGGTGCCGCCGCCGCAAATGGTCGCCAACATGCGGGTCGGGAATATGGACGGCTTCTGCGTCGGCGAGCCCTGGAACCATCGGGCGATCATGGATGGCGTCGGCATCACCGCCACCACCACCCAGGACATCTGGAAAGACCATCCGGAAAAAGTGCTGGGCGCCAGCGGCGATTTCGTCAAGAAATATCCGAACACCGCCCGCGCTTTGGTAGCAGCGGTGCTGGAAGCCGGCCGCTGGATCGACGCGTCCTTGGCCAACAAGAGCAAGATGGCCGAAACCATCGCCGCCAAATCGTATGTGAATACCTCGGTCGATGCGATCAACCAGCGCATTCTCGGGCGCTACCAGAACGGCCTCGGCAAGACCTGGGACGATCCGAACCACATGAAGTTCTTCAATGACGGCGCGGCGACTTTCCCTTACCTGTCCGACGGCATGTGGTTCATGACGCAGCACAAGCGCTGGGGCTTGCTGAAGGACGAACCGGATTACCTCGGCGTGGCAAAAGCGGTGAACCGGATCGACATCTACAAAGATGCCGCCGCAATGGCGAAAGTCGCGGTGCCGAAAGAGGGTATGCGCACCAGCAAGCTGATGGACGGCACCGTATGGGATGGCAAGAACCCGAAAGCCTACGCCGCTTCTTTCAAGATCAAAGCCTAAGGAGTCATCATGAGTGCAGTAATGGATTCCACCACAAACGCGCCGGCTGCCATGGCGGTAAATTCGCCGCCGGAGCAAGCGATGGTTGCACGAAACAGCGCCAGCCCGGTTGTTGTGAAAGTTGCAAAATCGGCCGGCAGGAAACCGTCGTTGCGGCCTTTTCTGCTGGCGGTCGTGCCGCCCATGATCGGCGTCGCTTTGCTGGTGCTGATCTGGCAAATCATCTCCATCAAGAACAGCGGCATCCCGTCGCCACTGGCGACTTTCAACGAGGCCGTGGTGCTGTTCTCGGACCCGTTCTACATCAACAGCCCGAATGATCAGGGCATTGGCTGGAACGTGTATGCGTCGCTGAAGCGGGTGGCGGTCGGCTTCGGCCTGGCGGCGGCGATCGGCATTCCGCTGGGCTTCATGATCGGCCGTTTCACTTTCCTGTCGCGCATGTTCGGTCCCATCATCAGCTTGCTGAAACCGGTGTCGCCGCTGGCCTGGCTGCCAATCGGCTTGTTGGTATTCAAAGCGGCTGATCCGGCTGCGATCTGGTCGATTTTGATCTGCTCGATCTGGCCGATGATCATCAACACCGCCATCGGTGTGCAGCGCGTACCGCAGGATTACATGAACGTGGCGCGGGTGCTGAATCTGTCGGAATGGAAAATTCTGACCAAGATTCTGTTTCCTTCGGTGTTGCCGCACATGCTGACCGGCGTGCGTCTTGCCATCGGCACCGCCTGGCTGGTTATCGTCGCGGCGGAAATGCTGACCGGCGGCGTCGGCATCGGATTCTGGATCTGGGATGAGTGGAACAACCTGAACGTGGCGCACATCATCATCGCCATCGTCGTCATCGGCGTGGTCGGTTTGATTCTGGAACAGGCGCTGGTCGCGGTCGCGAAGGCATTCACTTTTGAAGATGGCGGCAACTGATCGCTATAAGGTAAATAAGGAAAAATCATGGAAAACCAGGATAGCAAGTTCATCGACGTGCAGCACGCGGAAATGGTGTTCCACACCCGGAAGGGCAATTTTCACGCATTGCAAGACATTAACCTGAGCATCCGGAAGGGTGAATTCGTGACCCTGATCGGCCATTCCGGTTGCGGCAAATCGACGTTGCTGAACCTGCTTGCGGGTTTGACGACGGCCACCGGCGGCGTGCTGATTTGCGCCAACCGCGAAATCGCCGGCCCTTCGCCGGAGCGCGGCGTGGTGTTCCAGAACCACTCGCTGCTGCCCTGGCTGACGTGCTTTGAAAACGTCTATCTGGCAGTCGAACGCGTTTTCGGCGCTGCCGAATCTAAAGCCAAACTCAAGCAACGCACCAGGGCTGCGCTGGAAATGGTTGGACTGACTCACGCCGAAAACAAGCGTCCCAACGAGATTTCCGGCGGCATGAAGCAGCGCGTCGGCATCGCCCGCGCGCTGTCGATGGAGCCGAAAGTGTTGCTGCTGGATGAGCCGTTCGGCGCGCTCGATGCGCTGACCCGCGCCCATCTGCAGGATGAATTGCTGAAAATCGTCGCCCAGACGCGCTCGACGGTGGTGATGGTCACCCACGACGTCGACGAGGCGGTATTGCTGTCGGACCGTATCGTGATGATGACCAACGGCCCGGCGGCCACCATCGGCGAAATCCTGAACGTGCGGCTGGCGCGGCCACGCGAGCGCGTCGCCCTGGCGCAGAATGCCTTGTACGGCGAATACCGGACTTCGGTGCTGGAGTTTTTGTATCACCGCCAAGTGCATCCGGCGGAGAAAGAGGTGGCATGAACTGTTTGAATCAGATCATCCAAGTCATTTCAGTCGGTCATGAGCCAAATTAGTGTAGGAGCGCACCCGGGCGCGAATATCCGCAGAACCGCATAATTGCCAAGATACGCAGCTAATCGCAAGCCGGTCGCGCCCGGGTGCGCTCCTACAGAAAATCCACGTGTACCTATCATCCCAGTCGTAGAACAACAGCAGGCGGGTTGCTGAACTCAGCGAATCACAATCAAATACAGCATCAATATATTCAAAATAATGGCGGTAATGGCGAGGGTGCGCCAGACGGAAACCGGGTCGCGGGTCGCCAGCGGCGGGGTGCCGGCGGTAGCCAGCGGACGGGTTGCACCGCGTTCCAGCGCCAGCAGAAACTCTTCCGCAGTCTCGAAACGGCTGCTGGTGTCTTTGGCCAGCGCCTTCAGCAATACGTTTTCCAGCCACAACGGGATGTCTGGCCGGTAGCGGCAGGGCGCTACCGGCTCGCCGAAACGCGGGTGCTGGAACGGTTCGATCTCGCCAAAAGGGTAATGCCGGGTCAGCAAGTAATACAGCGTCACGCCGACCGCATACACATCGGTCTGGCGCGACGGCGGCGCATTGTCGAACTGTTCCGGCGCCAGGAAGGACGGGGTGCCGGCTTGCGGCGCTGGATTGCCTTGTTCGGCCTCGAATCCGGATTGCGCCACGCCCAGGTCCAGCACGCGCAATTCGCCATCGTCGCCCAGATGCACATTGGCCGGTTTGATGTCGCGATGGAGGATGCTGCGCCGGTGCAGCGCGCCGATTGCGCGCACCAGTTGCTCGCCGTGGTGGACAACTTCCGGCACCGTGAAGTGGACGCCGGCGTCGAGGCACTGTTGCAGGTTGTTGCCGGGATGCCAGGTGCAGAGGTAATACAAGGCGGTTTTGCGTTGCGGCGTGATGACCTGCGGAAAAAAGCGTGCGACCGCCCGTTTTGCCAGCCATTCCTCGTGCGCGAAAGCCGAGCGTTCCTGCTCGTCATTGGCATGGTCGGGGTGCAGCGTCTTGAGCACCAGCTTGCGCTGGGTGGTGGGATCGAGCACCCGATACAACAATGTCGCTTGCGACGCATGGATCAGTTCTTCGACCCGATAGCCGTCGATGCTCTGGCCCGCTTTCAGCCTGGGCGGCAGCGGCAAATCGCGCGACAGCGAGACCGCATCGCGCAGGTTTTCCTGCGGCAGCGCATCGACCCGCAGCAGCAGGGCGCTGAGATTGTCCTGCGAGCCGGCTGCCAGCGCCGCATCCAGCAAGGCCTGGCTGGCGTGTTCGATGCTGTGGCCCAGCGCCGCCTCGGACAAGAGGGCGGTCAGGTCGTATTCTGTGATCGACGCCCAGACGCCGTCGCTGGCCAGCAGAAACACATCGCGCTGTTGCAGTTCGCCCATGCCGTGGTCGATTGCCAGGCGTGAGTCGAGCCCGATCGCGCGCGTGAGCACATGCTGCATTTCCGGGCGGTCCCAGACATGGTCGGTGGTCAGCCGGGACAGCACGCCGCCGCGCAGCAAGTACAGGCGCGTGTCGCCGACATGGGCGAAATAGTAAAAGCGGCCGCGCAGCACGATGGACGTCAGCGTGGTCGCCATGCCGGCCAGTTCCGCACGGATCGAACCCTGTTGCTGGACCCAGCCGTTGGTGGCCTTGATCACGCGCTCCAGCGCCTGCGTCACCGGCCAGGTATCGGGCGTGGCGTAATAATCGGCCAGCAAACCGCGCACCGCGTATTCCGACGCTTCGCGCCCACCCTCGTTGCCGGAGACGCCGTCGGCGATGGCGGCCAACATGCCTTTGGTCGACAGTTCAGGCTCGTTGGGCGTGACCATGCCGAGAAAATCCTCATTGCGTTCGCGTTTCCCAGCGGATGTGGCGTGGCTGGCGGCGATGATCAGTGGCATGGTGTTGTCTCAGTCGGTAATCAAATTCTGTCCACGAAAGACACGAAAAAATTCATGGGCAATGAATTTGTAAAAACAGTGGGTATATGTATTTTCATGGCATTTTCAGCATATTTTTATTGCGTATACAAAATATACCCAGTTCAGTACGAAGCTGGAATCGGATGCTCATTCATGTGCGATCGAGATCCGTCATTTTCGTGCCTTTCGTGCCTTTTGTGCTTTTCGTGGACCATGCTTTCCTGATTAGATCTTGGCCGCTGTCATCGCCGCGCTGCCCCAAGTGGTGCGCCAGCGGCCTTTGACCATCGACAAGCCGAGCAACGCGACGATTGCCAGCCCGGCGAATATGGACAGCCCCAGCTGATAGCTGCCCGTCAATTGCTTCGAATAACCGAGGCTGGATGCCAGGTAAAAGCCGCCGATCCCGCCCGCCATGCCGACCAGGCCGGTCATCACGCCGATTTCCTTGCGGAAGCGCTGCGGCACCAGCTGGAATACTGCGCCGTTGCCGGTGCCCAGCGCCAGCATCGCCAGCGTGAATACGATGACGGCCGCGACCGCAGACGGCAGGCCGAAGCTGGCGATCAGCAGGAAACTTGCGGCCAGCACATACATGATCGACAAGGCCTTGATGCCGCCAATCCGGTCGGCCAGGCGGCCGCCCATCGGCCGCACCAGCGAGCCGGCGAATACGCAGGCGGCGGTGAAATAGCCGGCAGCCACCGGTGACAAGCCGTACTGGCTGTTGAAATAAATCGCAAGCGACGATGCCAGGCCGGAGAAGCCGCCGAAGGTGACGCTGTAAAAGAACATGAACCACCATGCATCCTTGTCTTTCAGGATGTGCAAATACTCGACCAGCGATTTCGCCGGTGGCGCTGCCGGCGCATCTTTGGCGTATGTCATATACACCGCCAATGCCACGCTCAAAGGAATCAGGGCCAGCCCAAACACGTTTTGCCAGCCATAGGCGATTGCCAGCGACGGCGCAAATAATGCCGCGAATGCAGTGCCGGAGTTGCCGGCGCCGGCGATGCCGAGCGCGGTGCCCTGATGTTCGGGCGGATACCAGCGCGATGCCAGCGGCAGCGCCACCGCGAAAGCCGCGCCGGCCACACCCAGGATGACGCCCAATGTCAGCAAGCTTTGGTAACTTCCCAAGTCGCCCAGCCAGGCCCACGTCAGCCCAGCGATCACGATCAGCTGGCCGATCAGTCCGGCTTTTTTGGGTTTCAGATGATCCACCAGAACGCCCATCACGATACGCAGCAAAGCGCCTGCCAATAAAGGGGTGGCGACCATCATGCCTTTTTGCGCGTCCGACAGGCCCAGGTCCTTGGCAATCAGGATCGCCAGCGGGCCGAGCAGGACCCAGACCATGAAGCTGAGATCGAAGTAAAAGAAGGCGGAAAGCAGCGTCGGCGTATGCCCGGCCTTCCAGAACGATGTTTTTTGCATGATGACTCCTGATGTGAATACGCGTCATTAATGCAAGCGCCATGCCATACGCCTGCGTGATGCCTGCACACGCTTACACACTTGCCTGCACTAATTGATAAGGCGTAAATCGGCTAAGGGTTATTTTTGTGCGTTGCACTATTTCAGTGTGATTGCGTGCGTTAAATGCCCTTTTAGGGTGCAAATCTGCATTTCGCCACGGTCATGCACCACGAAACGCACTGGCATCAATTTTGCTCAAGTAAAGCCAACAGACATTTACTTGGGGGATCGCGATGAAGAAGTTGAAACTGGTAATGGTTGGTAACGGCATGGCAGGCGTGCGCACGCTCGAAGAGCTGCGCAAGATCGCTCCCGACGTGTATGACATCACCGTCTTCGGTGCGGAACCCTATGCCAATTACAACCGCATCCTGTTGTCGCCGGTGCTGGCCGGCGAGCAAACCGTGCAGGACATCATGCTCAACGATGTCGACTGGTATGTGGAAAACGACATCACGCTGCATCTGGGCAAGAAGATCGTCAAGATCGACCGCGTCAAGCGTCAGGTGATCGCGGAAGACGGCACCGTCGCCGAATACGACCGCCTGTTGCTGGCGACCGGCTCCAACCCGTTCATGCTGCCGGTGCCGGGCAAGGACTTGCAAGGCGTGATCGCCTATCGCGACATTGCCGACACCAACGCGATGATCGACGCGGCCACCAAACATACACATGCAATCGTCATCGGCGGCGGCTTGCTCGGGCTGGAAGCGGCCAACGGCCTGAAGCTGCGCGGCATGGATGTCACCGTGGTGCATTTGCCGAAATGGCTGATGGAGCGCCAGCTGGATGAAGTCGCGGGCAAGATGCTGCAGAAAGCGCTGGAAGATCGCGGCCTGCATTTCCTGCTGGGGAAAAACACCGAAGCCATCATCGGCGACGAAGACGAAGGTAAAAGCGGCCACGTGAAGGCGATCCGCTTCACCGACGGGCTGGAAATCCCGGCGCAGCTGATCGTGATGGCAGTCGGCATCCGCCCCAACACCGCGCTGGCGGAATCGGCCGGCATCTATTGCAACCGCGGTATCGTCGTCAACGACACGATGCAGACCTACGACCCGCGCGTCTACTCGGTCGGCGAGTGCGTCAACCACCGCGGCAATGTATATGGGCTGGTCGCGCCGCTGTTCGACATGGCCAAGGTCTGCGCGAATCATCTGGCCAATTTCGGCATCGGCCGCTATCAGGGTTCGGTCACCTCGACCAAGCTGAAAGTGACCGGCATCGATCTGTTTTCGGCCGGCGATTTCACCGGCGGCGCAGGCACCGAAGAAATCATCCTGTCGGATCCGATAGGCGGCGTCTACAAGAAGCTGGTGCTGAAGGACGACAAGCTGATCGGGGCCTGCCTGTACGGCGACACGGTGGACGGCAGCTGGTACTTCAAGCTGCTGCGTGAAAGCCGGGCGATTGCCGAAATCCGCGACAGCCTGATGTTCGGCGAATCGAGCACCGGCGACGCCGGCCATGAAGGCTTCACCAAGGCCGCATCGATGCCGGACAGCGCCGAAGTGTGCGGCTGCAACGGCGTGTGCAAGGGCACCATCGTCAAGGCGATCAAGGAGCACGGCCTGTTCACGCTGGAAGATGTGCGCAAGCACACCAAGGCATCGGCCTCGTGCGGCTCCTGCACTGGCTTGGTCGAGCAGATCATCATGTCCACCGTCGGCGCCGATTATTCGGTTTCCAGCAAGGCCAAGCCGCTGTGCGATTGCACCGATCACACCCACCAGGAAGTGCGCGATGCGATCAGGATCGAGAAACTCCTGACCATCGCCCAGACCATGGAATTCATGGCCTGGCGCACGCCCAACGGCTGTACCAAATGCCGCCCTGCGATCAACTATTACGTGTTGTCGACCTGGCCGCACGAAGCCCGTGATGATCCGCAATCGCGCTACATCAATGAGCGCGCGCATGCCAACATCCAGAAAGACGGCACCTATTCGGTCATCCCGCGCATGTGGGGCGGCATAACCAACGCATCCGACCTGCGCCGCATTGCCGATGTGGTCGACAAATATGCGATTCCGACCATCAAGGTTACCGGTGGCCAGCGCATCGACTTGCTCGGCGTGAAAAAGGCGGATTTGCCGGGCGTCTGGAAAGACCTCGGGATGCCGTGCGGCGCTGCTTATGCAAAGGCATTGCGCACCGTGAAAACCTGCGTCGGCAGCGAATGGTGCCGCTTCGGGACCCAGGATTCGACCCTGATGGGGCAGCAGCTGGAGCGTGAATTGTGCCGCATGTACGCGCCGCACAAGGTCAAGATCGCGGTCTCCGGTTGCCCGCGCAACTGCGCCGAATCCGGCATCAAGGACGTCGGCGTGATCGGCGTCGATTCCGGCTGGGAAATTTATGTCGGCGGCAACGGCGGCATCAAGACCGAAGTCGCGCAATTCTTCGTCAAGGTCAAGACCCATGCGGAAGTGCTGGAATATGCGGGCGCTTTCCTGCAGCTATACCGCGAAGAAGGCTGGTATCTGGAGCGCACCGTCCATTACCTGGCACGCGTCGGCCTTGATCATGCGAAGAAAAACGTGCTGGAAGACGAGGCCAACCGCAAGGCGCTGTATCAACGCATGCTGTTCTCGCTCGAAGGCGAGGTCGACCCTTGGCATGAGCCGGAGAAGGCGCTGATTGACATGCGCCAGTTCGTGGCGCTGCCGGCCTGATTTGGTTATAAGGTAATTATTCAGCGCGCTATAAGAGAAGTCCAAACTGAAGCAGTTTTTTGTAGGAGCGCACCGGGGCGCGAAAGCAGTCGCCAGACTGCAGCCGTTGATCGCGCCCGGGTGCGCTCCTACAAAATCGCACCATTTCGCTCTTCATTGACTGGCCGGCCGAATAGTTATGTTTTAAGAAATAAGTAATGGGTATTTTTAAAGACGCCATTAAATAATGCGTAAAAGCAGTGCTTTTTGCATATACATAACCCTAGTATTGTAAGGATCTGAAATGTCGAATCAATGGAAAGTCATTTGCAAGGTTGCCGATATTCCGGTGCTGGGCGCGCGCGTGGTGCAGCGCACTGGAAAGCCGGACGTGGCGATTTTTCGCAACGCAGAAGACAAGGTATTTGCGCTGCTGGACCGTTGCCCGCACAAGGGCGGACCGCTGTCGCAAGGCATCGTGTACGGCGAGCGCGTCGCCTGTCCTTTGCACAACTGGAACATCGAACTCGATTCCGGCTGCGCCGCGGCGCCGGATCATGGTTGCGCGCAAAAATTCAGCGTCAAGGTGGAAGCCGGCGATGTGTATCTGGATGCAGTCGAATTAGCTGCGCTGGCGATCGAGGTTGCCGCTGCATGAACCCATTGCGCGAGACTAAAGCAACCTGCTGTTACTGCGGCGTCGGTTGCGGCGTCATCGTCGAAACCGATGGCGTGCAGGTGACCGGCGTGCGCGGCGATCCCGAGCATCCCGCCAATTTCGGCCGCTTGTGCACCAAAGGCAGCACGCTGCATCTGACCGCCAATCCGCTGCTGCAGCGGCAAGCGCGCGCGCTGTATCCGGAACTGCGCACTGCGCGCACTGCGCCACGCGTGCGCGCCAGCTGGGGCCAGACGCTGGACGCCATCGCGCAACAATTCTTTGACACGATCAAAAAATACGGGCCGGACAGCGTCGGTTTCTATATCTCCGGCCAGCTGCTGACCGAAGATTATTACGTCTTCAACAAGCTGGCGAAAGGCTTGATCGGCACCAACAATATCGATAGCAATTCGCGCTTGTGCATGTCGAGTGCGGTGGCCGGCTACAAGCAGACGCTGGGTGCCGATGCGCCGCCGGCCTGTTATGAAGATATCGAGCAAGCCGAGCTGATTTTCATCGTCGGCTCCAATACCGCGTATGCGCATCCGATTCTGTATCGCCGTATCGAAGATGCGCGCAAGAACAACCCGAATCTGAAAGTCATCGTCGCCGATCCGCGCCGTACTGATACTGCGCGCGAAGCTGATTTGTTTTTGCCTATTTTGCCCGGCACCGACGTCGCGCTGTTCAACGGCATGCTGCATATCTGCCTGTGGGAAGACCTGCTCGACAGCGCGTATATCGACGCCCATACCGAAGGCTTTGCCGAACTGAAACAGACGGTGCGCGATTACACGCCCAAATATGTGGCAGAACTGTGCGGCATCAGCGAGGCCGATCTGGTGCAGGCGGCGCAATGGTTCGGGCGTTCCAAAGCCGCCTTGTCGCTGTATTGCCAGGGCTTGAACCAGTCGTCTTCCGGCACCGCCAAGAATGCGGCGCTGATCAATCTGCATCTGGCCACGCATCAGATCGGCAAGCCCGGCGCGGGACCGTTTTCGCTGACCGGCCAGCCGAATGCGATGGGCGGGCGCGAAGTCGGCGGGATGGCGAATCTGCTGTCGGCGCACCGCGATTTGTCCAATCCCGAGCATCGCGCCGAAGTGGCGAAGCTATGGGGCGTGGACGATGTGCCAGCCCAACCGGGCAAAACGGCGGTTGAAGTGTTCGAGGCAGTGCGCAGCGGCGAGATCAAGCTGCTGTGGATCGCCTGCACCAATCCCGCACAATCGATGCCGGACCAGAAGCTGGTGCGCGCAGCGCTCGAACGCGCCGAGCTGGTGATCGTGCAGGAAGCCTACAAGACGACGGCGACCGTCGATTACGCCGACGTGCTGCTGCCGGCGACCAGTTGGAGCGAGAAGGATGGCACCGTCACCAATTCCGAGCGCCGCATCACCCGCATCAAGCCGGCATTGCCGAAGCCGGGCCAGACCCGTCACGACTGGGAAATAGTCTGTGACTTCGCGCGCAGGCTGGAAGTGTTGATGGGCAAAACTAGAACCTTATTTCCGTATGCGAGCGCGGAAGATATCTGGAGCGAGCACCGCGAAACCACGCGCGGGCGCGATCTCGATATCACCGGTTTGTCTTTCGATATTCTGGAGCAGCAGGGGCCGCAGCAATGGCCGTTCCCGCACGGTGCGGTGACCGGCAAGCAGCGCCTGTACGAAGACGGCATTTTTCCGACTGCCAGCGGGCGGGCGAAATTCGTCAATGCCGTGTATCAGCCGGTGGCCGAGGCGGTCGATGCGCGCTACCCGTTTCACCTGACGACTGGACGCCTGCGCGACCAATGGCACGGTATGAGCCGCACCGGCACCGTGGCGCAATTGTTTGCGCACGCATCCGAGCCGTCGGTCGTGATGTCGCAACTCGACATGGAGCGCCGCCTGATCAAGAGCGGCGAGTTGGTGCATGTGACCAGCAAGCGCGGCTCGCAAATATTGCCGGCGCTGGCCGGTGCCGAGATGCGCGCCGGGCAGGCGTTCGTTGCGATGCACTGGGGCGAGGAATATCTGTCCGGCCGCGGCCATGATGGCGCCGGCACTTTTGGCGTGAATGCGCTGACGCTGTCAACCTTTGATCCAGTCTCCAAGCAGCCGGAACTCAAGCATGCGGCAGTCAAGATTTTGAAGGCTGAGTTGCCGTGGCGTTTTCTGGTGTTCGGCTGGGTCGATGCGTCGCAAGTGCTGGCCCTGCAAGTGGCGCTGCGGCCGTATCTGCGCCGTTTCAGCTACGCGTCATGCACGCTGTTCGGACGCGACAAGGTCGGCGTTCTGTTTCGCGCCGCCGATGATTACGTCGCCGACGCAGCGCTGGTCAAGGAAATCGAATCCCGTTTCGGCATCGAGGGTGCCGCTGTGCTGCGTTACGACGATGCCAAGCGCGGCAATGCACGCCATATTCTGGTGCAGGACGGCAAACTGGCAGCGGTTTCCATGGCAGGCGATACCTCGGCAGAGCATTGGCTGAAGGAATACCTGGAAGGCGAATTGCCGGTTGCCGCGCTTGGGCGCATGTTGTTGGTGCCCTCGACCAAAGCGCCGCAAGGATTCAAGTCACGCGGCCGGATTGTCTGTAACTGCCTTAATGTTGCCGAGTCGGAAATCAAGGGCGTATTGGCTGCGCAGCAGGGCGCACCGGATGCTGTATTGGCAAGCTTGCAAGCCAGGCTGAAGTGCGGCACCAACTGCGGTTCATGCGTGCCCGAGTTGAAACAGATGGTGCTGGCACGCGAAGCAATTGCAACAACTGCCTGACAAAACTTGCCGGGACCGGCCTCGTCGGGAGCTCGTAATCGGTATAATCCGCGCATGGAAAATGCACAAGTAACTGAAAATTCTGAAAATTTCGCGGCGGCCCGTTTCATCAAGGTGATCGGACGCGGCAAGGATGGCGCTCGCAGCTTGGCGCGCAATGATGCATACGATATGTATGCGGCAATGCTGGATCGACGCATCTCCGATCTCGAACTGGGTGGAATCTTGCTGTCGATGCGCATCAAGGGCGAGTCGGTGGATGAAATCGCCGGTTTTCTCGATGCAGCAGAAGCATCGTTTGAGCAATTGTCGGTGCCGGGCGAACTGTCCGCCTTTGCTCCCATTGTGATTCCGAGTTACAACGGTTCGCGCAAAATGGCGAACCTGACGCCATTGCTGGCGCTGCTGCTGGCGCGCGAAGGCGTGCCGGTTTTGGTGCATGGCGTTACGCAAGACTCGGGGCGCGTGACCACGGCCGAGATTTTCACGGCGCTGGGTTTGCAGCATTCGCAGACTGTGCAGCAGGCCGAGGCGTGCTTTGCGCGGCATCAGCCCGCTTTCATGCCGATCGGCGTTTTGGCCCCCGCGATGGCACGCCTGCTGGAAACGCGGCGCATATTGGGAGTGCGCAATTCGACTCATACGCTGGTCAAGATCATGCAGCCTTTCAAGGGTTCGGCCTTGCGTTTGGTGTCGTATACGCATCCGGAATATCTCGCCATGTTGAGCAGCTATTTTTCAACGGCTGCGCCCGCCGCGCGCGGCGACGCTTTCCTGATGCGCGGAACCGAAGGAGAAACCGTGGCGAACGCCCGGCGCTCGCAGCAAATCGACTGGTACCACGCCGGCACATGCACGACGCTGGTGCAAACTCTGCCAGTCATCGACGCAGTCATTGCCTTGCCCGAAGAGCGCGATGCAGCCTCGACCGCACTCTGGACCGAAGCGGTATTGCGCCAGGAGCAACCGGTGCCGGCCACCATTGTCGAACAGGTGAAATACTGTTTGCAGGTTTCCAAACAATTACAAGCCGACCAATTGGCGCGGTAGGTTTTGCAAGACATGATGAAAAAATATGAAGTCGCCGTAATCGGCGCCGGTGCCGCCGGCATGATGTGCGCGTCTGTCGCCGGCCAGCGCGGCAAAAGCGTGGTGTTAATCGATCACGCCACGCGTCTGGCAGAAAAAATCCGCATCTCCGGCGGCGGCCGCTGCAATTTCACCAACATCGACGCCGGCCCGCAGAATTTTTTGTCCGGTAATCCCCATTTCTGCAAAAGTGCCTTGGCGCGCTACACGCCGCAGGATTTTCTTGGCTTGCTGAAGCGTTATCGCATCGCGTATCACGAGAAGCACAAGGGGCAGCTGTTTTGCGACGATTCGGCCGAAGACATTATCCGGATGCTGAAAGCCGAGTGCGATCTGGGTCAAGTGCACTGGCAGATGCCGTGCAGCGTCAGCGCAATTAACCAGGCCGACGGCGGATTTATGGTGACGACCAGTGCCGGCAGCATCTTGGCCGACAGCGTCGTGCTTGCCACCGGCGGCCTTTCCATCCCGAAAATCGGTGCTACCGATTTCGCATACCGTATTGCGCGGCAATTCGGCATCAAACTGGTGGAGCCACGGCCGGCACTGGTGCCGCTTACTTTTGATATTGCAGAATGGCAACCGTTTGTCGCGTTGGCGGGCATTGCATTGCCGGTCGAGATAAGCGCAGGCGAAAAGAAGAGCCGGGGGAGTTTTCGTGAAGACCTGTTATTTACCCATCGTGGCCTGTCCGGCCCGGCGGTATTGCAGATTTCCAGCTATTGGCAGCCAGGTGCGCAGCTCACCATCAATTTATTGCCCGACATGGATGTCGCGCAAACGCTGATCGAGGGCAAGTCGACACTCAAGAGGAATCTGGGCAACACATTGTCGCAATGGTTGCCGGCGCGGTTAGTGGACGGCTGGTTGCAAATCAAAGGCATCCAATCCGACGCGCGCATCGCCGACATGACCGACAAGCAATTGCGCTTGGTGGGAGAATCGCTGAACGCCTGGGTCATCACCCCCGACGGTTCCGAAGGCTATCGTAAGGCGGAAGTCACGCTGGGCGGCATCGATACCCGCGAGTTGTCGCAACAGACAATGATGACAACAAGGGTGCCGGGACTATATTTCATAGGGGAATCGGTAGACGTGACCGGATGGCTGGGCGGCTATAATTTCCAGTGGGCATGGGCGTCCGGTGTTGCGGCAGGCATGTCGGTGTGATTCGAATCCGATGCCGGCATGGCGAGAGAGTTGCTCGTTAAAACTTCACGTTAAAAAAACTTTCAACGAACAAGTAAGTCTGCTAGAATCGGCGTCTTCTCCTAAAATCACCGTTTGAATTTACATGACAACAATCCGCCTTAAAGAAAACGAGCCGTTCGAAGTCGCAATGCGTCGCTTCAAGCGCACTATTGAAAAAACCGGTTTGTTGACCGACCTGCGCGCACGTGAATTTTACGAGAAGCCCACTGCAGAGCGTAAGCGCAAGCTTGCTGCCGCAGTCAAGCGCCATTACAAGCGCATTCGTAGCCAGCAGCTGCCGAAAAAGCTGTTCTAATTTTTCACCGCACGTTAGTGCGGCTGAATTAAAAACCCGCTTCGGTTGTTCCGCTGCGGGTTTTTCTATTTATCTGAGTGAAATGAGGATGATATGGGATTGAAAGAGCAGATTACCGATGATATGAAGGCTGCAATGCGTGCCAAAGATAGCGTCAAGCTGGGCGCGATTCGCATGCTAACTGCCGCGATCAAGCAAAAAGAAGTTGACGAGCGTATTGATGTGACCGATGCGCAGGTTCTTGCCATCGTCGAAAAAATGATCAAACAGCGCAAGGATTCGATCAGCCAATTTGAAGCCGGCGCTCGCCAGGACTTGGCCGATATCGAAAAAATCGAGCTGGCAATTTTGTCGGTCTACATGCCTGAAGCACTTTCAGATGCCGAAGTGCAGGCTGCAGTGGCTGCTGCCATCGCGGAAGTCGGTGCCACCGGGCCGCAGGATATGGGCAAGTTGATGGCAGTACTGAAGCCGAAACTGGCAGGGCGCGCGGACATGACAGTCGTATCGGCGCTGGTAAAGGCCGCCTTGAGCAAGGCTTGATCGCCGTATTGCGCAGATTTAAGTCGAGATGATCCCCCAATCGTTCATTCAGGACTTGCTCAGTCGCGTCGATATCGTCGAGGTGGTTGGCCGTTATGTGCAACTGAAGAAGGGCGGCGCCAACTTCATGGGTTTGTGTCCGTTTCATAACGAGAAATCACCCAGCTTTACCGTCAGCCCAACCAAGCAGTTTTACCACTGCTTCGGTTGCGGCGCGCACGGCACCGCCATCGGTTTCCTGATGGAATACGCCGGTTCTGGCTTTGTCGATGCCGTCAAGGATCTGGCACAGAATGTCGGCCTGGCAGTTCCGGAACAGGATCATCTGTTGCCTGCGCAGCGTGCCGAGGCTCAGGCAAAGACCATGGCGCTTACCGATGTGATGACGCAGGCCTGCGATTTTTATCGCAGCCAATTGCGTAGTGCCGGGCCCGCTATTGCCTATTTGAAAAGACGCGGATTAACAGGTGAGATAGCAGCCAGGTTCGGTTTGGGTTATGCACCCGATGGCTGGGATGGCTTGCGCACAGTATTTCCCGATTACGATGCTGCGGCGTTGGTCGAAGCTGGCCTGGTGATCGATAAAAGCGAAGAGCCGGGAACAAGCCGGCGGTGTTATGACCGCTTCCGTGATCGCATAATGTTTCCCATACGCAATACAAAAGGGCAGGTGATCGGTTTTGGCGGCCGGATTCTCGATAGCGGCGAACCGAAGTACTTGAATTCTCCCGAGACACCCTTATTTCAGAAGGGTCTGGAGTTGTATGGTTTGTTCGAGGCGCGGCAGGCGATACGCACCGCCGGTTATGTATTGGTGACTGAGGGTTACATGGATGTTGTTGCGCTGGCGCAACTTGGCTTTCCGCAGGCGGTTGCGACGCTCGGCACTGCATGTACCCCGACACATGTACAGAAATTATTGCGCCAGACAGATCACGTGGTGTTTAGTTTCGATGGCGATAGTGCCGGGCGTCGCGCAGCGCGGCGTGCGCTCGATGGATGTTTGCCTTTGGTGACAGATAATAAAATCATTAAATTTTTATTTTTGCCGACCGAGCATGACCCGGATAGTTATGTGCGTGAACTGGGTGCAGATGCTTTTTCGCAACAAATTCAGGATGCGATGCCACTGTCACAATTTCTTTTGAAGGAAGTGATTGGCGACAATGATTTGGCTAGTCCAGAAGGGCGCGCACGCGTGCAGTTTGATGCCAAACCATTATTGCAAGCGATGCCCGCATCATCTTTGCGTTTGCAAATAGTCAGGAGTTTGTCGCAATTGACGCTTACGACTGCTGAAGAAATTGAATCTTTGTTCGAACTTGTCAATCCGATATCCAGAACGCGCAGAGCACCGCCAAAAACAAAACGTGCTGCACCGATGGGGCTGGAGCGCCAGATGATTCGGCTGCTGATCGCGCATCCCTCGCTGGCAGCGGATCTGGATGCATCTGTGCTGGTTGCTGTGGCGCACATTTCGTCGGATTATGCGGCAATGCTGACGCAGTTGGTCAAGACTTGTCAGGCGATGGGAGTGAATGCGAATTTTGCGGCATTGGCAGAGCAGTTGCGCGCCTCTGAGTCTGATTTTGATGCATTGATAGCGGAAATAGCGGCACAACCAGAATCGGACGTAGATGTCGTTCGCCTGGAGTTGGCCGGCGCTGTCAGACAGACCAAAATGCATGCAATCAAGGCGGAACTAGACCAATTGGCAACCTCTGGTCAGAGTGTCGAAAACGTCCGTACGCGTTATATGGAATTGATGTCGCAGCAAGAGCAGTTGAGACGGCAGGCGGACGCTGAAATAGCAATGCGTTAAGACGGCTCAAATATCTGAATTGAAGCAATGGGGATGGTTCGGTGGCCTGGAGAAAATATGGCTCGATATGCTATAGTTTAAAGCTTTTAATTCAAGGTCTTATGGCTTTGAATCGGTGAAAACATAAGGAGTACATTGCAAGCCAATCAGCACTATGCGGAAATTCTCAAGCTAGGCGCGATTTGACTTGTGGCGTAAAAAATATTTGAGTTGGTGGTTATTCCATGGTGAGCGCAATGAAAAAACCTGCGAAATTCCAGATTCCGAGCGAACAAAAAGTGAAATCCACTTCAGTGAAATCGATGGGTTCAAAGACCGTCGATCAAACTTCTGTTTCTGCTTCTTCCCGATCGCCCGGTAAAACCAAGACGGGGAAAACAGTTTCGGCCGCTACACCATCGCCTATCCAAACGCAAGCTGGAAAAATTGCTAAATTTGCCAAATTGGAAGAATCCGGTGCGGTCGTGAAAAAGGTGTCGGGGGCTACTGCCCAGGCAACTAAAAAGCTTTTGTCTAAAACTGATGCAAAGTCGGCCCCTGCGCAATTGAAAGCTCCCGTGACAACCAAGAAAACTGAATCGAAAACTGTTATCAAGCCTATTAAAACTGAAGCCCAACCTGAAGCCGCAGCGCTCAAGCAGGACGTCAAAAACGTCGGTGGTCCAGTCGTAATGTCGACCACGGATGCCGCAACGTTGGCAGCAATCGATACCTCGGGTTATATCCTTCCGACAATCAAGGTGCCAGGACGTCGCGGCCGCAAGCCAAAAGAATTTCAGCCGGAAAATGATGAAATTGCGGCACTAAATGCAGTCGAGCGTACCGAGATGAAGGCGGCTGACAAGGCGAAAGCAAAAGATCGCAAGGCAAAAGAAAAAGCACTTTTGAAAGATGCCTTTTCTTCGGATACGGAAGCGTCAGAGGAAGAACTTGAGGCGCGCCGCGAAAAACTGAAAATCTTGATCAAGTTGGGCAAAGAGCGCGGCTTTCTGACGTACGCGGAGATCAATGATCACCTGCCGGAAAATATTATTGATCCGGAGGCAATCGAAGGTATTATCGGCACCTTCAACGATATGGGCATTGCCATTTATGAGCAGGCGCCCGATGCTGAAACGCTCTTGTTGTCGGATAACGTTGCCACCGTTGCCAGCGATGATGAAGCGGAAGCTGCTGCTGAAGCGGCACTGTCGACGGTCGATTCCGACTTCGGCCGCACCACAGATCCGGTGCGGATGTACATGCGTGAAATGGGCTCCGTGGAGTTGCTCACACGCGAAGGCGAGATTGAAATCGCCAAGCGGATTGAAGACGGCTTGAAGGACATGATTCAGGCCATTTCGGCCTGTCCCATGACCATCGCCGAAATTTTGACTGCAGCCGATAAAATCGCCAACGATGAAATCAAGATTGACGAAATTGTCGATGGTCTGGTGAATTTGACAGAAGGTGAGCCTGCCGCTGCGCAACCGGTTGCTGTTTCTGCTTCGGATGATGAAGAAGATGAAGAGTCGGATGAAGAAAATGCGGACGAAGAGGATGAGGAAGAACCGAGCGCCAACGGTGGTGCCGCAAGTTTCTCCGCAGCGCAGTTGGAGCAATTGAAACGGGATGCACTGGATAAGTTTGCGATCATCTCGAGCCAGTTCGAAAAAATGCGCAAGTCGTATGAGAAAGAAGGCTACAACTCGAAGCCCTACGTCAAGGCGCAGGAAGCGATTTCCCAGGAGTTGCTGGGCATGCGTTTTACCGCAAAAGTAGTTGAAAAGCTCTGTGATACCCTGCGCGGTCAGGTGGATGAAGTACGCCATATCGAAAAACAGATCCTGGATGTGGCGGTTAATCGTTGCGGCATGCCGCGTTCCCACTTCATCAAAGTATTCCCGGGCAATGAAATCAATCTTTCCTGGGTCGAAGGTGAGGTCAATTCCGGCCATGCATACAGCGCCATCTTGGGACGGAATGTGCCAACCGTCCAGGAATTGCAAAAGAAACTGATTGATTTGCAAACGCGCGTCGTTTTGCCATTGCCTGATTTGCGCAACATCAACAAAAAGATGGCGGCCGGCGAGATGAAAGCGCGCCGGGCCAAGCGTGAAATGACGGAAGCCAACTTGCGGCTGGTGATTTCAATTGCAAAAAAATACACCAATCGCGGCCTGCAATTCCTGGATTTGATTCAGGAAGGTAATATCGGCTTGATGAAAGCGGTTGATAAGTTCGAATACCGCCGTGGCTACAAGTTCTCGACCTATGCGACATGGTGGATTCGCCAGGCAATTACGCGCTCCATCGCCGATCAGGCGCGCACGATCCGCATTCCAGTACATATGATCGAAACGATCAATAAGATGAACCGCATTTCGCGCCAGATTTTGCAAGAAACGGGTGCCGAACCGGACCCGGCAACGCTGGCGATCAAGATGGAAATGCCGGAAGACAAGATCCGCAAGATCATGAAAATCGCCAAAGAGCCGATTTCGATGGAAACGCCAATTGGCGACGATGACGATTCCCATTTGGGCGATTTTATTGAGGATGGCAATACCCTGGCGCCTGCAGATGCGGCCTTGCATGCATCCATGCGCAATGTGGTCAAGGATGTGCTGGATTCCTTGACTCCGCGTGAGGCAAAAGTATTGCGTATGCGTTTTGGCGTTGAAATGTCTACTGACCATACGCTGGAAGAAGTTGGCAAGCAGTTTGACGTAACGCGTGAGCGGATTCGCCAGATAGAAGCCAAGGCATTGCGTAAATTACGTCATCCATCCCGTTCGGATAAGCTAAAGAGCTTCCTCGAAGGTAACTAAATAGTTTAAAATTGGCGAGGCGATTTTTTGCCTCATCCCGAATCTCCTTTTCACGGAGATAAATTTAAGCAGGATACCCTGCGCGAAAGATACTGGGCCTCTAGCTCATGCTTGGTTAGAGCAGCGGACTCATAATCCGTTGGTGCCGTGTTCGACTCACGGGAGGCCCACCATATACTATGTCTGAAACCACGCCGGAAACACCGTCCGCACCATCTGCACTGTCCGAAACAGCGCAAGTTGATATCCCAGCAATTCGTTTTGAAGATTTCGGCTTGTCAGTTGAAATTTTGCGAGCGCTCACAGATCAGGGTTACATTCACCCGACGCCGATTCAGGCGGAGGCAATTCCTATCGTACTGCAGGGACGGGATGTGATGGGCGCGGCTCAGACCGGCACTGGCAAGACTGCCGGTTTCGCATTGCCGATCATTCAGATATTGTCAGCGCATGCGAATACCAGCGCCTCTCCTGCGCGGCATCCGGTACGGGCCTTGATTCTGACGCCAACCCGTGAGTTGGCCGATCAGGTGGCCGATAACGTGAAAGCGTATGCGCGTCATACGTCATTGCGCTCCACTGTTGTCTTTGGCGGCGTGGATATTGCGCCGCAGACGGCGGCATTGCGTGCCGGGGTCGAGATTGTCATCGCTACGCCGGGTCGTTTGCTGGATCACGTACAGCAGAAGACCCTGAATTTGTCGCAGGTGCAGATGCTGGTGATGGATGAGGCGGATCGCATGCTGGACATGGGCTTTTTACCGGATTTGCAACGGATCATCAATCTGTTGCCGAAGCAGCGGCAGAATCTGATGTTTTCCGCAACTTTCTCCAATGAAATCAAGAGACTGGCCAACAGCTTTCTGACCAATCCGGTCACGATCGAAGTCGCGCGGGGTAATTCAACCGCGGAAAATGTGACCCAGATCGTGTATAAAGTCGACGAAGCGGCGAAAGGCAGTGCGGTTTCCTTCATCATCCGCGAGCGTGGTCTGAAGCAAGCTATTGTGTTTTCCAACAGCAAGATTGGCGCTTCACGCCTGGCGCGCCAACTGGTGCAGGAAGGTATCAACGCTACCGCAATTCATGGCGACAAGACGCAAGCCGAGCGGATGGCTGCGCTGGAGGCGTTCAAGCAGGGAAAAATTGAATTCCTGATCGCAACCGATGTCGCAGCGCGTGGGCTGGATATTGTCGAACTTCCTTGCGTCATCAATTACGACCTGCCGTTTAACGCCGAGGATTATGTCCACCGGATCGGCCGCACTGCCCGCGCCGGCGCCTCCGGCGATGCGATTTCCCTGTATTCCGACAAGGACGAGCGCTTGTTGGTGGATATCGAAAAGTTGATTAAGCGGAAATTCGAACGTCAACAACTAGTCGGTTTTTCCGCTGCACCGGCCCGCTCCTCCGAACGTCCTGAAAGGGCCGAACGTACCGAACGTACCGAACGGCCACCGCGCCGCGAAGATGGAAACCGCACGGCAACTATGCAAGGGCGGAGCAATTATTCTGCTTCCCCGCGCAAGGAAAAAATTGACCCCTGGTTCCTGAAGCCTTACGAGCCTGCTGTGCCAGCAGCGAATGCCGTCAGCGGGCAAGGGCAGGACACGATTCCAGCGGGATCGAGCAAGTCGTCCAAAGCCAGAATGGCCGTACTACTCGGCGGCATTCCAAAGCCTTGAAATTGATGCCGCACTGAACGGCGGCATTGCTTCCCAATTAAAAATACATAACCATGTATTTTTACAAAATCAATGAAATCATGCGTAAACTACATGATTTTTCACTATACCCCCATGTAATCTGATATGTGAAGACTGCGGCAGGATTGCGTCCGGGGTGCGTGAATAGGCGCAAATTATGCTATGTTAATCACTTTGATAAGTGTCTATAGCGTTATTGCGCAGCACCTATTTGCAACCAACAGGAGACATCATGCTGGAATTACGCACAAGCGAAGCGCGTGGGCAGGCCGATCATGGCTGGTTGAAGGCGCGCCATAGTTTTTCGTTCGGGGATTATGTGGATCCGGCGCACATGGGTTTCGGCCCGTTGCGTGTGATTAACGAGGATCGGATTGCCCCCGGTAGCGGCTTCGGCACCCATGGTCACAAGGACATGGAAATTATTACCTATGTACTGGAAGGCGAACTGGCGCACCAGGACAGCATGGGCAACGGCAGCGTGATCCGTCCCGGCGACGTGCAGCGCATGAGTGCTGGCCGTGGCGTGATGCATTCCGAGTCCAATCATGCGGAAGGCAGTGAAACCCATTTGCTGCAAATCTGGATTGAACCCGATCAAAAAGGCATTGCGCCCAGTTACGAAGAGCAGCATGTGCCGCAAGCGCAAAAAGAAGGGTGCCTGCGGCTGGTGGCGTCGCCCGAAGGTACCGATGGCGCGGTCAAAATACATCAGGATGCGCGCTTGTATGTCGGTCTGTTCGATGGCGACCAGGCGGCCGATCTGACGCTGGCTGCCAATCGCTTGGCTTACGTCCACATGGCGCGCGGTAGTGCCAGCGTTAATGGTCAGACGCTGGCTGCCGGCGATGCCTTGAAACTCAGCGCGGAAACCGAACTGCGAATCCGTGACGGCAACGCAGCTGAATTGCTGGTTTTCGATTTGCCGCCGCGGCTTTAAGGGGCGGGTGCGCTATTCAGAAATGATGGAGTATAGGTAAAAATTAGCAGATACCGCATATTTTTAATGCGGTAACGCGGCATGAAATCATATACCCCATCGTTTTTTTATATGAAAGTGGATTTTAATCATCCAGTGCGCAATGGACTGTCTGAATCGGCAGCAGCGTGGAGATTATTTTCGGATCAATGCAGACCAGGTAGCCGCGCCGACCGCCATTGATGTAGATTTTGTCCAGCGCCAAAATGCTTTGCTCGACATATACCGGCATCGTTTTTTTGGTTCCGAACGGCGAGGTGCCGCCGACCAGATAGCCGGAGTGCCGGTTTGCCACTTCCGGTTTGCAGGGCGCGACCGATTTGCAGCCGATCTGGCGCGCCAGATTCTTGGTCGATACCGTGCGGTCGCCATGCATCAGGACGATCAGCGGCTTGGCGGCTTCGTCCTGCATTACCAGCGTTTTCACCACACAATGCTCATCGAGCGCCAGCTCCTGCGCCGACAATCCGGTGCCGCCATGTTCTTCATACGCGTATGAATGTTCTGAAAATGCGATGCCGTGCTTGCGCAAGAATTGGGTCGCCTGGGTCTCGGAGGTGTGCTCTTTTTTTGCCATGCGTGATACGCTCACCGAATCTGTTGTGATGTCAATCGAGGGCATATTATGCAACAAGAAATCCGTTTCGCCACTTTCAATGTCTGCAATCTGACGCTGCCGGGCGCGGTTTGCTACGCCAACCTGGCGCCTTATACGGCAGCAGAATTTGAAGCAAAAACCGCCTGGATCGCGCAGCAGATCGACCGACTGGATGCCGATGTGATCGGTTTTCAAGAGATTTTCTCGCAGGCCGCATTGCAACATGCGCTGGCGAAAAGCACGCGTTACGCGCATGCGCATCAGGTTGGTTTTGACCCGGTTGCGCGCGATGGACAGTTGACCCCGAGCGTGGCGCTGGTATCGCGGCTGCCGCTGGCCGGCGAAGTAAAGACTTACAGCGAATTGCCGCGCCAACTATCGGTGACATTGCCTGGCGCAGGCGAAACATCGACTTGCTTCACGCGGCCGGTTCTGCATGTGCAAGTGGCGCTGTCGAGCGAGTTGATCGTGAATGTTATTGTGGTTCACCTGAAATCCCAGCGCCCCGATTATGCGAATGGGGAAGAGGAAAACGATCCCTATCAGCTTGGACTGGGTTCTTTGCGCTCGCTGATCCGGCGCGGCACCGAAGCTCTCGGCCTGCGTTATCTGCTGACCGATTTAGTCCAGAGCAGCCGGGTGCCGCTGGTGGTGATGGGCGACTTCAACGATGTCGCCGGCGCGATCACCAGCAGGATCGTGATGGGCGACGGACGCCACGGCAAAACCGGTTTCGACGACCGCCTGTTCGATAGCTACCGTATCCAGTCGCATTTCGATCCCTTGCGTAATATCGGTTACAGCACCCTGCATCAGGGGCAGTTTGAGACCATCGACCATATTCTGGTGTCGGAAGAATTTAATCCATCTTCGCGCTTTGCTCTGGGCGAAATACTCGAAGTGAATTATCTCAATGACCATGTCCAGTTGCGACAGCCGGAGACTAGCGATCACGGGCAAGTGCTGATGCGGGTGAAGTTGTATGGCGTCAATGACCAGCCAGGCGGGATCGGTGTGGGATAGCGCGCTAACCGCGTGGATGATGTTCTGCGTGCAATTTCTTGAGCCGTTCGCGCGCCACATAAGTATAAATCTGGGTGGTCGAAATGTCGGCATGCCCGAGCAACAATTGCACCACCCGCAAATCGGCGCCGTGATTGAGCAAATGCGTGGCGAACGCATGGCGTAGCGTATGCGGCGACAGTGGCGCATTGATGTCGGCCTTGACTGCATATTTTTTGACCAATATCCAGAACATCTGGCGCGTCATCGCACCGCCGCGAGCAGTAACGAACAAGGCATCATCTACCTGTCCACCCAGAATCGCGCCGCGTGCCTGTTTCAGATAGCGCTCCATCCAGCTGCGCGCCTCTTCGCCGAAAGGCACCAGACGCGTCTTGTCGCCTTTGCCGGTGATGCGTAAGACGCCTTCATTCATGCCGACTTCCATCGTTTTCAGCAACACCAGTTCCGTCACGCGCAAGCCGCTGGCATACATCAGCTCCAGCATGGTGCGGTCGCGCAAGCCCAGCGCAGTATTGGTATCAGGCGCGGCCAGCAAAGCCTCAACCTGTGCTTCTGATAGTATTTTCGGTACCCGTGGCGGCTGTCTGGCGCTTTGCATTTTCAGGCAGGGATCGATCTCGATGTCGCGCTGGCGCAGTGCCAATTGATAAAAACGCTTCAGCACTGCCAGGCGGCGGTTCGACGAGGTGGCCTTGGTGGTTTCATGTCGGGCACTAAAATAGGCGCTCAGATCGTCGGCCTGGGCTTGATGCAAAACTTTGCCGCAAGTTGCCTGCAGCCAGGACGCAAACAGGCGCATGTCGCGCCGGTAAGCCTCCAGCGAATTCTTCGCCAGGCCGTCTTCCAGCCATAAGGTGTCGCAAAAAGCATCGATTGCAGATTGGCTTGCGGCCGGCAACTGGTCCGTCATAAGTAGCCTGCGGCACCCTCATGCGCGAGCAGCCAGCGTTTGACGCCGACGTGGAAGCCGGTTGCATCGTCGTGGTGCGAAAAGCCGCCCAGCCCGCCTGCCGCTGTGACGCGATGGCAGGGAATCACCAGCGGAAACCAGTTGGCGCCGCAAGCCTGTCCGACCGCCCGCGGGGCCGAGCGGATATGTTTGGCAATCTGACCATAGGTGAGCACCTTGCCGCGTGGAATGGCGGCAATGGCTTGCCATACCTTGCGCTGGAAAACCGTGCCGATTTCCGGCAAGGGCAGGTCAAAAATAGTATCCGGATCATCCAGATAGCGCGTCACCTGGGCTGCGACTTTTGCGGCCAGCGCGTCGTCCGGGGCTGCGGCCTTGGCTTCAAAAGACGGAGGAAGATAGACCAGTTCCTGCAGACTAGACGCTTTGGTGCGGATGCCGACTGCGCCGAAAGGGGCTTCGACGATGGCCGAGAACAGGGAAGTTGCGTATGCATTTTTCATATCGATAGAATAAAACAAAAAAGGCGCATCGTGAGATGCGCCTTCAAATTGCTTCTACGCGTTCAGGCTGTTATGACAGCTCATTTGAAACGCGTGTCTCCTCGTTATATGTCGGTATGTCTACCGTTTTTATGCACTACCCCTCTGAAATTCGAATGCATTGCGTGTTCGGTACGGCTGATTTTTTCATTTGGTTATGGCTTGCGTATTACCGCCGGATGAAAAATTTTCGCAATAATAACACCGGATTACTGAAATCGGAAAAAACAATTAAGCGAAAGAAAAAATCGATCCAGTAAAGAAATTTACAGCCATTATTTACAATACAGGAGCTTGATCCAAATTAAATTTTGTTAAGTTAGCAAAGACTGCCGGACGGCTGTAGTCCGGCAGTTTTTTAGCCAATCCGATTTAATTAAAAATCAGATTAGGCAGCCAGAGCGAGATTTGCGGAACATAAGTGATCAGTACCAAGAAGCCCAGCATCGTCAGCAGCCACGGCATGACGGCGATAGTCAACTCGGTGATGCCCATTTTGGCGATTCCGGATGCCACATACAGGTTTAGACCCACCGGCGGATGGCACATGCCGACTTCCATATTGACCACCATGATGATGCCGAAGTGAATCGGATCGATACCGAGCGTCATCGCCACAGGGAACAGGATTGGCGCCATGATCAGAACGATCGACGACGGCTCCATCACGTTACCCGCCAACAGCAGCAGCACGTTGACCACCAGCAGGAAGGAAATCATGCCAAAACCCTTGTCCATGATCCAGGCCGCCATATCCTGCGGGATATGCTCGCTGGTCATCAGGAAAGAGAACAGCACCGCATTGGTGATGATATACAGCAGCATCGCAGACATCGAAGCCGAGTCCAGCAAGACCTTCGGCACTTGCTTCATGCCCATATCCTTGTAGATAAATACGGCGACGATAAACGCATATACCGCTGACACCGCAGCTGCCTCGGTCGGGGTGAACATGCCGGAATAGATGCCGCCCATCACGATCACGATCAGCAGCAGACCCCAGGCGCTTTTGCGAAAGGCCACCAAACGCTCGCTCCAGCTTGCCTTCGGCATGCGCGGATATCCCCGCTTGCGCGCCAAAACCCAGGTAGTCAATCCTAAAAAGAAGGCCAGCAACAAGCCAGGGATCACGCCGGCCATGAACAGTTTGCCCACCGAAGTATTAGTCGAGACCGAGTACATCACCATCACGATCGATGGCGGGATCAGGATGCCCAATGCACCGGATGTCGTGATGACGCCTGCCCCGAAGCCTTTTGGATAACCCTGCTTGACCATGGCCGGCAACATAATCGAGCCGATTGCGACCACGGTGGCAGGTGAAGAGCCGGAAACTGCGGCGAACAATGCACAAGCCGCTACTCCGCCCAAAGCCAGGCCGCCATGCCAGTGGCCGATCATCGACGTGGCGAAATTGATCATGCGCCGCGCCACCCCGCCGTGGGTCAGGAAATTGCCCGCCAGAATGAAGAACGGGATCGCCATGATCTCGAACTTTTCGATACCCGTAAACAGCTTCAAAGCGACCGCTTCGATCGGTATCGAAGTCATCGTGAACAGGAAAGTCAATACCGTCAGGCCGAGCGAAATCGAGATCGGCATGCCGGTCAGCATCAGGCCGAACAGCAGCACAAAGATGATCAGTGCATTCATGCTTTTTCCCCTTTAATCTCTTCTTCCAAACCTTCTACGTGGGTATGGTCGTGTTTTGGCAAATCGCCGGTTTGAATGAAATGCCAGGCCACTTGCAGGAAGCGAAATGCCATCAGGTACGAGCCGAGCGGCACCGCCATATAGACGATCCACATCGGAATTTCCAGCACTTCGGAAACGCTGCTGGTATGGCTTAATTCGTATACGAATTTGGCGCCGAAAGTACCGACTAGACCGGTGAAAGTGGCGCCGGCCAGCAGGCCGAAGATGACGAATTTTTTGCGCCACGGCGTATTCAGCTTGTTGATCAAGACGTCAACGCCGACGTGGATGCCGGTGCGCACGCCATAAGCGGCGCCGAACTTTGCCATCCATACGAACATATAAATGGTCAATTCCTGGGCCCAGCTGGTATTGATGTGGATCAGTACATCCTGGATGCCGAACAGGGTAATGCCGGACGCGTAGCGGTGCAGGACGGCGACAAAGGTGACAATGGTGGCCGCTGCCATCAAGAAGGCGATTAGCCATTCTTCAAGATAATCAAGAATTTTCATGGGTTTCCCGGTAGGCGTGGGAGTTAAGGAAAGTGACGGGGTATGCTGGATTTATGCCGTTTTACCGCATGTATGTTGTGCGGTACTAAAAATACTATTGCCGGTATATTTCACGCAAAAAAACATGCGGCTTACAAGTCAAGAATGCTTGCAAGCCGCATATTCACCGTACTGACTGGAGAATCACTTCAGGAGCAGCGCTGCCGATTCCTTGTTGATGGAAGAAATCAACTCCTTGCCGATGCGGCTTTCCATTTGTTTCTGAACCGGTACCAGGGCTTTGCGCCATTCGACCTGTTCTTTGCCGTTTAACTCATACACAACCGTTTTGCCGGAAGCCTTGACGGCGGCCATCGCCTTGTCGTTTTCTTGCTGGGCGATCGCATTGGCGTAGCGGGTCGACTCTTTCATCGCCGCATCCAGTTGGGTGCGGATATCGGCCGGTAAGCCATCCCAGAACTTCTTGTTGACGATGACTGCATAGCCTAGATAGCCATGGTTGGTCATGGTGACGTGCTTTTGCACTTCATGCATTTTTTGCGTGTACAGATTCGATGGCGGGTTTTCGGTGCCATCCACAACGCCAGTTTGCAACGCCTGATATACCTCGGAGAAGGCCATTACTTGCGGGTTCGCACCCAGCGTGCGCATCTGTGCATCCAGTACCTTGGATGACTGGATGCGCATTTTCAAGCCTTTCATGGCTGCCGGTGAATGCAGCGGCGTGTTGGCCGACATGATCTTGAAGCCGTTATCCCAGTAAGCTAGACCGGTGATGCCTTTTGGTTCGAGTTTTTTCAGCAGACCCTTGCCGATCGGACCTTCGGTTACGCGATACAGCACGTCTTTGGAAGGGAAAATATACGGCAGGTCGAAGACTTCAAATTCACGCACGCCCAATGGGCCGAATTTTGCCAGCGATGGCGCCAGCATCTGGACTGCACCGAGTTGCAATGCTTCCAGTTCTTCCTTGTCCTTGTATAAGGTGCTGTTAGGGTAGACCTCAATCTTGACGCGGCCTTTGGTATTTTTTTCTGCCAGTTCCTTGAAACGATCGGCAGCTTTGCCTTTTGGCGTGTCCTTTGCGACCACGTGGCTGAACTTGATGACGATTGGGGCTTGCGCAAAAGCAACTGGGCTAATGACGGCGGCGGACGCCAGCGCTAGGAATAGCGTTTTGAGTTTCATGCTTGTCTCCGATAGATATGGAAAAACGTTTTTTTTAAATTACTCAAACATTTTGTCTAGTGTTTCATGGCAACACAATTGTGGATAACCACAATCCGGAAAAATTACCCCAGTTTGAATCCAAAAAAACAGGCATAGAATATTCGGTAGAATTCCGGTTTGAGAAACAATCGCTTAATACGCTAGAAAGATGCCTTGCGCCCATGACAACTGCTGGATTTAAAGGTTTTGGCGCCGCTCCGTTGCAACCCAAGCAGGCATGGCGCTGGTTGCTGCCGGTGCTGCTGGTGCTGCTGGTGCTGTCGATCCTGATATGGTTGCCATGGCAAGTACGGCAATTGGAGGTCAGCGAACGTCAACAACAGATGATTGCCGATACGCTCTGGGTAGAACAGGCGATTCGCTTTCAGCTGAAACGCAATGAAGAAAATTTCCGTCAGGTTGGAACCGAAATTGCGAACGGCTACCTGATGCCCGACAAACTGCGCGAACGCACCGCGCTGTTGCTGAAAAATAGCATTGAAATCCGCAGCGTCATGTGGCTCGATGCGACAGGCAAAATAGTTGCGTCCAGCGATGAGCAAACGATCGTCACCTCCCGGCTATCCGACGCATCGGCGCAAGCATCGGCCAGCGCACGCAAGCTGAAATCAACCCAATATAGTCAGCCGCTCAAAACCGTTAGCGTTGACGGCGCGCCGGGGTTGACGTTGATGGATGGTCACTTGCCGATCTTCAGGTATGGCCAATATAGCGGCAGCGTGGTGATTCGATATGCGTTGCAGAATATCCTCGATGAAATGGCGCCGTGGTGGTTTGCCCAGGATAACGAGATCGTATTGACCGACAACGACGACACCGTCTTCGCCAGGCGGGCGGCCGGCGGCATGGGGCGCGGTGTATACACCCATCGCCATACGCTTGAGCTGCCGGGGGCAGTGGTTTATCTGCGCACCAATAGCGTCAAAAGTGCGCCGACGCTGCTGCCAAATCTGCTGGTTGGCGCGATTATTTTGCTTGCGCTGGGTCTGATCTGGAGCTTATGGGCGTTGTGGTGGGATATTAATCGCCGGCTGGCGGCAGAAGGCGCGCTGCGCGAGCAGGTTGCCTTCCGCATTGCGATGGAAAACTCGCTGGTGACCGGGCTGCGGGCACGCGACCTGGAAGGGCGGATTAGCTATGTCAACCCGGCGTTCTGCCAGATGGTCGGTTTAACTGCCGATCAATTGCTCAACAAGGTGCCGCCAATGCCGTACTGGGCTCCCGAGGCGATCGAGGACCATGAAGGACGTTTTGCCCAAGTTCTGGCCGGCACCGTCCAGCGACATGGTTTCGAGATCATATTCCAGCGTGCCAACGGCGAGCGTTTTCCGGTACTGATTTTCGAGTCGCCTCTGCTGGACGACAGTGGCAAGCAAACCGGCTGGATGGGCTCGATCCTGGATATTTCAGATCGAAAAAAAGTGGAGGAATTAAATCAACAGCAGCAGGAAAAATTGCAATCCAGTGCGCGTCTGGCAACCATGGGGGAACTGGCATCGACCCTGGCGCATGAACTCAATCAACCGCTGGCCGCCATTTCCAGTTATACCGTCGGCGCCATCAATCTGATGCAGTCAGGCGTGGTGGATCCTGCGTTGTTGCGGCCGGCGCTGGAAAAAGCCAACGCGCAGGTGCAGCGCGCCGGCTTGATCATTCGCAGCGTGCATGAGTTCGTCAAGCGGCGCGACCCGGCCCGCGAACCGGTGTCGATGCAAAACCTGATCAACAGTGTGATGCCGCTGATCGAGTTGCAGGCGCAACAGAGTTACGTCACCATCCAGTTCAGCATTACCCCCAGACTGCCCAAAGTGCTGGCCGACCGCGTGATGCTGGAGCAGGTGCTGCTGAACCTGACGCGCAACGCCATCGAGGCTATGCACCTGATTCCCATCGAGCGTCGTATCCTGCGCATTACCGTCACCGCCGACAGCGTGCCGCTCAATACCGCATCAGCGCTTCCAAACGTGGTGGTGTCAGTGATCGACCAGGGGCACGGGGTCGCGCCGGAAGTCGCCGAACACCTGTTTTCACCTTTTTTCTCGACTAAGGCGGAAGGCATGGGGATCGGCCTGAAAATCTGCCGCACCACGCTGGAGTTTCATGGCGGCACCCTGAACTATGTGAATAATCCGCTGGGAGGTACAATTTTCCGCTTTTCATTGCCGCCACATTTGCCACCGCATCTGCCACATCCACCGCAGTTGTCCCAATAACCGAGGAACCTGCATGCTTCACATAGTTGATGACGAAGAAGTGATTCGCGACTCCCTGCTATGGCTGGCCAGGTCGCGCGCCATCGCTGCCACAGCCTACGCCAGCGCCGCCGAGTTTCTGGCCGTACTCGATGGCAAGACTGCCTTCGATCCGCAAGGCGAATGTTTGCTGCTCGACGTGCGCATGCCCGACATGAATGGCATTGCGCTGTTTGACATACTGGCCGGGCGCGACTTGACGCGACAGTTGCCGGTAATCTTCCTGACCGGTCACGGCGATGTGCCGATGGCGGTCGATACCTTAAAGCGCGGCGCGTTCGATTTCTTCGAAAAGCCGCTGAATGACAACAAGCTGATGGACCGGGCGCAGGAAGCCTTGCTGATCTCCATGGAGGCCGGCAGCATGGCGCTGATCCATCGCCGTCTCGAAACCCTGTCGGCGCGCGAACGCGAAGTGCTGGATCTGATTCTAGAAGGAAAAATGAACAAGGTCATCGCCGACGATCTCGGCATCAGCATGCGCACGGTCGAAGTGCATCGCGCCCATATTTTCGACAAGATGCATGTCAAGACCGCAGTGGAGCTGGCGCGGTTGCTGAAATAGTCAGGAACTGGCCTGAAAGCACGATGACAAAGTAGGGTGGGTGAAACCCACCGCACCAACTAAATATTGGCATGAGTATATTTAATATACTCATATTAAATACGCGGAAAATGCCATGAAAATAGTGATACCCCCTGTTTTTACAAACGCATTGCATTGTGAATTTTTTCGTGCTTTTCATGTTTTACGGGTGCAATGCCGTCCTGGTTCAAAGCCCTTTCGATGTCGGCGCGCTTCAGGCCGGGGGCGAATTCCATGATGAAATCATACGCGTACGAGCGTAAATAGGCACCGCGTCGCACTGCCAGTCGGGTCACATTCGGTGCAAACAGATGCGCCGCCCTGATCGCACGCAGCCCTTGATCGCGCTCAGGGTCAAATGCCATTGCTGCCAGCAGACCAACCCCCATGCCGAGCGACACATACTGCTTGATCACGTCCGAATCCATCGCCGTCAGCACGATATTGGTGCTCACGCCAGCGTTATTGAACGCTTCGTCGATATGGCTGCGGCCGGTAAAGCCGCTGTCGTAAGTGATCAGCGGATAGGCGGCAAGTTCGGTCAAGCCCACGTTCGTTTGCGACAATAGCGGATGCCCGTTGGGCACCACGATCAAGTGGCTCCAGCTGTAGCAAGGGAAGGAAACTAGGTCCGGAAACTGGCTCAAGCCTTCGGTCGCAATGCCGATGTCGGTCTTGCCCGACAATACCCATTCGGCGATATGCTCCGGCGCGCTTTGCTGCAACGCAATGCGCACGTCCGGAAAAGCAACGCGGAAAGTCTGCACCACTTCCGGCAATACATAGCGCGCTTGGGTATGGGTGGTGGCGACCGTCAGCGTGCCGCTGGTCTGGCCGGAATATTCCTGGCCGGCGCGCTGCAGGTTCTCGGCCTCGATCAGCAAGCGTTCGATAATCTTCAGGATGCCTTTGCCGGGCTCGGTCAAACCGGTCAGGCGCTTGCCGTTGCGCCCGAATATCTCGACTCCGAGCTCGTCTTCCAGTTCGCGGATCTGGCGCGACACGCCCGGCTGCGAGGTGCACAGCACGCTCGCCACTTCGGTCAGGTTATAGCCGTGACGGGCGGCTTCGCGGATCGAGCGCAGTTGCTGGAAATTCATCAATTATCCTAAAATATATTCGAGTCAGACTGCCTTTTCGACAAAGACATGCAGCCGTTTTGGCCGCACGATCAGGGTTTCGCCTTCTTTCAACTTCAGTTGCGCGAAACGTTCATTCGAAATCACCGCCTCGATGATTTCCGCATTATCATCGCGTTCCAGTTCCAGTTGCGCCAGCGGACCGATTGCATGGGCGCGCTTCAATTGCACCACAATTCCTTCCGCGCCCGTCGTGTAACGATCCACTTCCAGATCATGCGGGCGCACATAACCGGTCCCTTTGGCATCCTGCGTTTGCGCATGATCGGGCGCGTCGAAAGTGACGCCGCCCGCATCCAGCACGCCTTCATGCACGCGGCCATGAAACAGGTTGACGTTGCCCAGGAAACCGTACACGAAAGGCGAGGCCGGATGGTTATACACTTCTTTCGGCGCACCGACTTGTTCCACTTGCCCCTTGTGCATCAGCACGATCTGGTCGGCCACTTCCAGCGCCTCTTCCTGATCGTGCGTGACGAAGATGCTGGTGACGTGCAATTCATCATGCAAGCGCCGCAGCCAGCGCCGCAACTCCTTGCGCACCTTGGCGTCCAGCGCGCCGAACGGTTCATCCAGCAGCAACACGCGTGGCTCGACTGCCAGCGCGCGCGCCAGCGCAATGCGTTGACGTTGGCCGCCTGACAGTTGCGGCGGATAACGATCCGCCAGCCAATCGAGCTGCACCAGCTCCAGCAATTGTTTGACCTTGTCGCGAATCTGCGCTTCGTTTGGCCGCAGATTGCGCGGCTTGACGCGCAGGCCGAAGGCGATATTCTCGAATACCGTCATGTGTTTGAACAGCGCATAGTGCTGGAACACGAAGCCGACCTGGCGCTCACGGACGTGGCGCGCCGAAGCATCCTCGCCGTCGAGCAAAACCTGGCCCCGATCCGCTTGCTCCAGCCCGGCGATGATGCGCAGCAGCGTGGTCTTGCCGCAGCCCGACGGGCCCAGCAACGCAGTCAGTTCGCCTGCCGGAAAATCCAGCGACACATCGTTCAGCGCCACGAAATTGCCGAATTGTTTATGAATATTCCTGACTTCGATGCTCATGATTGTTGCTCCTGGAATTGTTCTGCGCCGGCGTCAGCCAAGCGCCATTCGATCAGCGACTTCAACGCCAGCGTCACCAGTGCCAGCAAGGCCAGCAGCGACGCGACTGCGAAAGCGGCGGCGAAGTTGTATTCGTTATAAAGAATCTCGACTTGCAGCGGAATCGTGTTGGTTTCGCCGCGAATATGGCCGGACACCACCGACACCGCACCGAACTCGCCCATCGCCCGCGCATTGCAGAGAATCACGCCGTACAGCAAACCCCACTTGATGTTCGGCAGCGTCACATACCAGAACGTCTTGAAGCCGGATGCGCCCAGCACCAGCGCGGCTTCTTCCTCTTCGCTGCCTTGCGACTGCATCAGCGGGATCAGTTCGCGCGCGACAAACGGGAAAGTGACGAAAATCGTCGCCAGCACGATGCCCGGCACCGCAAACAAAATCTTGATGTCATGTTCAACCAGCCAAGGCCCGAGCCAGCCCTGCGCGCCGAACAGCAGCACATAGATCAGGCCGGAAATCACCGGCGACACCGAAAACGGCAAGTCGATCAGCGTCAGCAGAATGCTCTTGCCGCGAAACTCGAATTTGGCGATGCACCAGGACGCCGCCACGCCAAACACCAGATTCAACGGCACCGCAATCGCGGCGGTCAGCAAAGTCAGCTTGATGGCGGAGACCGCATCCGGCTCGGTGATCGCCGCCAGATACGCTTGCCAACCTTTCTTGAACGCTTCGGCAAACACCGACAACAGCGGCACGAACAGGAACAGCGTCAAAAAAGCCAGCGCAATCGTGATCAGCAATGCGCGGACCCAGAATGGTTCCAGCGTGGCTGCCGGCACAAGGGTTGGCACATGCGCCGGTTCAATGCGGGTTTGCTGCACGGCTGGCAACGGCAATGGCAAAGTCGGGGCGGTAGGCGTCGGCATCTCAGACTTTCTCGGATTGGCCGCGGTTGCGGGACCAGGCCTGCAAAACATTAATCAATAGCAGCATCAGGAATGATGCCATCAGCATCACCACCGCAATCGCCGTGGCGCCCGCATAGTCGTACTGTTCCAGTTTGGTGATGATGAACAGCGGCGTGATTTCCGACACCATCGGCATATTGCCGGCGATGAAAATGACGGAGCCGTATTCGCCGGTGGCGCGCGCAAAAGCCAGCGCAAAGCCGGTCATCAGCGCTGGCAGAATCGTCGGAAAAATTACCCGCGAAAAAGTCTGCAAAGGATTCGCGCCCAGGCTGGCGGCGGCTTCTTCCAACTCGCGTTCGGCGTCTTCCAGCACCGGTTGCACGGTGCGCACCACGAACGGCAGACCGATGAAAGTCAGCGCGATCAGCACGCCTAGCGGGGTGAACGCCACCTTGATGCCGAGCGGCTCCAGAAAGCGGCCGATCCAGCCATTGGGCGCATATAAAGCGGTCAACGCAATGCCGGCCACCGCCGTGGGCAATGCAAACGGCAAATCAACCAGCGCATCAATGATCTTCTTGCCGGGAAAACGGTAGCGCACCAGCACCCAGGCCACAATGCCGCCGAACACCACATTCAGCGCGGCGGCCAGCAGCGACGCGCCGAAAGTCAGCTTGTACGAGGCTACCACCCGGTCCGACGTGACCGCCACCCAGAATGCATCCCAAGTCAGTGTGAAAGTTTTCAGGAACACCGCTGACAACGGGATCAGAACAATCAGCGCCAGGTAAAACAGCGTGAAGCCAAGCGTAAGACCGAAGCCGGGCATGACACGGAACGGCGATTTTTTATCCTGTGCGGTGGCAATGGCAAGCTGCATGTCGGCTCTCTTTATTACAAATTTGACTAATTGATGGCGATAATCACATCGTAATCACATAAAGAGAACGAATTTTTTTGCATGTAGATAGAACGTTTTCGAATAACGATTTTCGACAAACATAAAGTGACACGGAAGTTGAGATTGTTGCCAGTGAAGAGAAGATTATTGCCACGATAGTTGAGACTGACTCATCCCGGATTTACTGTAAGCACTGCATCGGAACTGTGATCTTCAATCAGCTCGCCACATGATGTTAATGTGCCAACCTAAGGCGGCTATAACTCAGAGCTATTTCTGATCGGAAAGCGGGGGTTAAGCCTAATCTTATTGGCGCTGACGTGAATTTGACCCAAGCTCTGGAATTCCTTGACCTACTCGCGTGTCGAGCAAATGATTGGCCTTGTTGGAATTTCAGGCATTGGATATAGAAGCGGCCGTTGGGGATTGCGGCGCGAATGGCGGTTCAAGACTGGTTGCAGTCTTTCACTTTTCCAGATAGCTGCCGCTCAACACCTGAGTTAAGCAGCATGCGATACGCACGTCCGCTTGAACGATTAGTTGGACAGAAACATGAGCGTAAAGAAACCGGCTCCACCTACGACAAGATTTTTAAGCATAAAACAGGGAGATAGCCAAAAAATGCGAATACAAAGACCTGCCCTCTTTTTTTTTCAAAGTTGGGCTGCCAAAGCATTTACCTAACCTTTTGAACTTAACGCTGCTTTTCGTTAATGAGATATTTTATATAGCCATCAATATCAAGCGCCTCCGGCAATGGGTAATCATCTGCACAGTAGGGGCTGGTTTTCTTCTCTGCCAAATTTTCAAATTGATAACGTAACCATCGATAATAATAGTGGGAGGCCAAGCCCAGACCTTGTTGATAAATTTCATCATAGCGTTGCTGCAGACCAGCCTCGTGTAAATATTTGGCATAGAGAAATAAAGCTTCGACATAATAGTATTTTATATGTTGTAAATTGCCGAGCGCTTGCTCAAATAGGGCTGTTTTCTTTTCACTATCGACTTCTGCCAATGCCAACATAAGCTGTTGCAGGCCCATCGTATACGGATTGACGATTGTTAATTTTTTGATCTTGATTTTATCGGTGACGCCCATCTTTGCTTTGAGATAATGAAACTGCATCAAATTGATATGATCTTTTTCATAGACCGCGGCGATATAGGCATTGAGCATTGCTATGCTAAGCAGTCCGCTTGCGTACTTGGCTTCGAGCGTGAAAAAATCTGTTTTACATCTCTCGAGTAGAATTTGATTTATCTCGCCAATTGTGAATAGGGAGCCCGAATAGTAATCGTCATTATTCAATTTTCTATGAATACAGTATTTTAAATGTAGTAATTCATCGCCTTCCATTCCATAAATAGCCACTGCGTGGGATATCATTACCCTTTCGACCGCTGATAAGTTTGTAAATTCTGATAAAGTCGTTAATGGGCATATTTTTTTTATCTGTGCAAATGCATTTTTAAAATCGCCAGAAAAATATTTTACGTAGCATAAAATAGTCTCAAAGCAGCGGCTCGTTATTTCATCATTAGAAAAGATATTTGATTTATTTTCCAGTGCTTTGATCAAAGCGCCGTTAGTCGTGGTTGCGACGGATAGGGAACTCAAATCGTCTAGATAGTTTAGTAATTTTTCGCAATCTATGTTTGAAGCGTTAATATATTGAATACTTTTAAAAAAATTACCTTGGCGATCATTGAATATTTTACTAGCAAAATATTTATCATCTCTAAATGAGTTACTTAAATATTTCGCAATGATTATGTTGTACGTGATTGCATTCTGGTAATGATGCGTAAGATCGCCTGCACTGCGTTTGTTTAATTGGTATTCAGCGAACTTGCCTACGATGGATTGTAATTTTATGTTGCGGCGATCTACTTGCGTCATGGATTTATCTTCAAGTGCCTTGATGATCACATCGGTAATGATCGGGCTCGTTTTTTTGGTGCGCGCTTTTTTACCGGGGTTCCTCTGATCTGCCTTCCGATTCTCCGCAATGCGTTTTAAATCTTCCATATCGATGCCATCAGGGAATAATGACAGTAACTCGAACGCCATTTTTTCGGCGTCATTGAGGTGGCGATAAGAAAAATGGATGGATGCATAAAGCGATTTCTTGCGTTCTATATTGCCATCGGCAACCCTGTCAAAATCGGCCAATTCGGCATCGCTGGCTTTGCGGAAGAAATCGTCTTCAAGTTCACGCTGTAAATCACGGAAGCTTTTTCCTTTCGGAATATTATTGGCAACCAATTTAATTGCCAATGGATTGTTATCGAGCAAGGCTTCCACGATATTTTGCCGGATATAGTGCCGCTCACTATCATCAATCACTCTGCCGCGCAATTGCTGGCTAAATAATTCATATGCTTCATCGGTGGTGAACGGCCTTAATTCGTAGACTTGCTCGCATTCCAGTTTAAGCAATTCACGCGAGGTGATAACGATGGTGGCATAGTCACAAATAAAATTAATAAAATCCTTTATTTGCTGCTGATCGTCTAAGTAAAGCAGGGTTTCGACGTTATCTAAAATGATTAATTTATCTTGCTTCTCACAGTTATTTTTGATTTGCTTTTTTACGTCAATGGCATTTTCTAGATTGAAATTGGCGGCAAGTTTTTTTTCAAAGGCCAGGTAGTCGCTAATGAATTCACAATCAATGAAATCAATGCCATCATGAAATAAATTGCGGTCAGCCAACGCGACCGCAATTTTTTTTATCGTGATGGTTTTTCCAATGCCTCCAGAACCTTTAATGGTTAATACCTCGTTTTTGTCTTGTAATTCAATAATTTTGCGGCAAATATTTTCGAGGTCGGTACCTCTGCCGATATAGTTTTTGGTGTTTTTTGGATCGATTAGGTCAGGCAATGCTGTGCGCGTTCTGTGGCCCTTGTGCTCACCTCTTAATTCACCGAGTCTGAAGGCATCGCGATTGGCGATGGCGCTGTTTTCGAAGTATATTAAATCCTCTTTTTTGAATATTTTGAATGCAATACTATTAATTTTCTGTTTTTTCAGCGCAGGAAGAATCAGCGTGGGTAGCGATAACGAGGCGATTTCATCCACATCCAGTTCGTCCATATTCTGGTGATTGAGGAAGATAAAAACGCCATCCGTATCGCCATTGCCGATACATTCTTCCAATTCTTTTAAACCGATACGACTGCTTTGCAGTGTCTCATCTTCGATCACAATTTTCTTTTTGATTAGCGTAGACAAGATAAAGATGTAGTTGAAATTATCGAGCGCGTTCAGCGTTTTGGTATTTAAATGGAAGTAACTTATTTCGCATTTGAGGGATTTGAACTCTGCCAGCAAACTCTCATATTGATAATTTTCGCCGATGGGATTGGCTGTTAATACGACAACACGTTTAGCGCCTTGCGGAGGACTTGTTGCACTGATTTTGCTTGCTATGGTCTTTAAGGGTGCTGTGACCGGAATCGTCCGGCTTAGCGGCGATGTGGGCACAGCTATGATGGCATTTATTTGGTCGAGCAATGGCTGACCAAAATCGTCAAAACTGAGCAATTCAATTTGCAATCCTTTCAGTTTTGCTTGAATCTCCACATGATGCGCAGCAGGCACCAGGGCGTAATGCGGGCCGGTATTACCTGCAAAAAGCACATGCTCCCTGCCAAGCTGTTGCAGAAGTTCGGCATCATCCAAACCGCAACCCACAAATAATAGGTTGGCCGTGCTACACAACGCCCGAAAAGTTTCCAGCGCGGCTTGGTAGTCGCTATCTTTATCAAGGTAAAGTTTGCTATAGCTTTCGCTGGTGAAAATAATTTTGTCCAGATTGTCTATTTTTCCGTGCAAATGCCAAATGGCAGGTGCGCCGATAGTATTGCGATTGAAATCAGCCAGCGCATTTTTTTTCGTATTGTCCAATTCACGCACATCGTCTGGATGTGGACATGCAAAACGTAAAACTCTATCGTAGTTCAGGGTGATGACGCGATCACTGAGCGTCCATATAGCTTGTGGCAGTGCGAAACTGGATTCTTCAATATCGGCTCTTTTTACAGAAAAATTTTCCTTGAAAAACTGATCCCACAAGCTGCCATTTAATCCTTGCCTAGCATAATCGGCAGCTTGTTGATAGCTTCCCACAGGAAGAACTCCCCGAATGGCGTTTGCTAGGTCGGGCTTTTGCTCGGCGGTCAATTTTTCTGCGGCCCTTTCCAATAGTTCTTTCCAACTTGGGAAAAGGCGCTCGCCGGATTTTTTTCGCAAAGACATGGACACCCCCGCGCCGACAATGGGTATCAGCGTTTTTTGCTTATAGGCAGTAAGCAAAGTTTCTGGAATGGAGCCATGCATGGGATTTCCTTCATTAAACGTGGGTTTTAGATTTTGCAGAATGATAGATCAAATAACCTATTGATTCGCATCTTCTCCCCACGAGCCACTTCACGGGGAAGATCGATGGAATAGAGACTTCGTCGCTCCAGATCAATAAAAAAAGGGGGGCACCCAATAGCCGCCCCGAGTCAGGTGACAACGTAAATTAATGAGGTATGCAGTACCCCTCACCCACTTGCCTGACTACTTTCGGGTAAATTTGTGACCGGTCGCTGTTAGCAGAATCCGGTGTTCCAAATCATCAAGGTCAATGACCGCAACCGCTGCAATGCAGTCATTAAAGGAATCATCCTGACCGGCTGGTTTGGGTCGAATATAGCTGGTCAGGGCCTTTACATAATGCTTAGCGGTCTTTTACTTTCATCCACTGCAATAATTTTGGTTACCAAAAATTTATCTGTCATCGTCTAATTGAGGTTCACCAGTCAATACTATAAAAGTGAGTGCTCCCGAAAATTTCATCTTTCGTGGCTAAGACCGAAAATATCTCATCTTCTGCATCAAATCGGCTCATCTTCATTGGCAAAATCCCTGTTAAGTCTTTGATTCTGATTTTTTTACAATTTCACTTTCCATGTCACTGCACTGACAAACAAAAGGGCATGGCTTTTACAAAATCCTGGCGCAAAATCGACCCGGAATGGATCGTTCCAAGCCTCCCGCTAGCCTGAACAACAAGAGGTGAGTGCTGCGAACATGGGGTGCGTTTCGCGCAATCCAGGCGATATCGAAGAATTGGGGATGTAGCGATCCATCATCCATCATCCGGAAGCGTGAAATCTATAATCCATGCGGCATTAACCAAAGCGCGTGCTACCGCGCGCATTCCATATCCGGAACGTTAGTGTGACTCAAGTTTGAAGGGCGGGATGGGTGGACTCTGGGGCGTAGCGACCAGATACCTGCCGAACTATCTTGGCTGACGCCAGCTACTCGACAAAGAAGGGGGGAGCCTGGCGGCTATCAGGTTCCTTCTACAAGCAATGGGATAATTTCAACGCTGAACGCTCGCACAGCCTATTTTTAATGCCTCGTATGATTGAGGCATTTCTATATTGCAGCTGCGTCTTTAAGCGTCAAGCTTCCAACGCCAGCAAAGCGAACGTCCCCAGCCAGTGTTCACCCATATAGTCACCAGTGACATGGCCGATAGCACTGTTGAAGTGGAGATCGGCGGCGGCGAATAACACTGCCGCACGCGCATCGCCTGCCGGCAATGCGCGTGCAAGCGAACGCTGACACCAGGCGCGGCTGAGATTCAATCCATCCAGATGGGCAATTTTTCCATCGCTGCGATCGGTAACCGTAGCGGGTATAAATAATGTTGCTGGCTGGCGCTGTTCCAGGTTCGGCAAGAATTGCGTGAACCAAGCATTAAACTCTACGGCGGGCAGAACCCGGCGCATCAGTTCGGACTCCATCAACGCCGGCGACAAAAATTCATCCCCGCTGGGCTCCCAAGCCTGACATCCGGCATCTTCCATATGCCAGTTGCGTGCACGAGCGCAGATCTGTTTTTCTAACTCTATATGGCCGACATTGCGGGCATAATCCAGCCCCAGCGCCATTCCAAATGCGGTGTTGAAATGCGTCCCAACACGCACCGGATAGGTCGCTTTCGGCAAGAAATTGAGGAATAGTGCGGCGAAAGCATCTGCCAACGGTTGGAGTGTTTTCGCCCAGTGCCGACCTTGGTCGCTGTCCAGTTGGTTCAACGCAGTCTGTAGCGCCAACAACCAACCCCATCCATATGGACGCTCAAAGGTATTTCGCGATGGCGCTGCCAAATAGGCCAACTCACCCCTGACATTTTCCGCTGTCAATTGCTTGTCAAACACAGCGCGTATCGCTGGCGCTTCGGGTAATTCCGGGTAACGCGCTAGTAACCGCGTCAGCAGCCAATAGCCGTGTACGCAAGAATGCCAATCGTAACAACCATAAAAAATCGGATACAAGGCACGGGGGCCTTGTACGTCTGCAGCACTATTGAGCGTGTGCGTGAGCTTGTTCGGATATTCCCGCGTCAGATGACTGAGGACCAGATTGGCAAAGTGAGATGCTATTGCGGGCGTCAGTTTTTGGTTGGCTTGGTGCATAACGTCATCCACGATCAGTAAGTTTTTATATTCCTGGCAAGTGCTGTACACACCAGCATTACTGCATCATCAGGAAATACAGCAGGAAGATATTAACGACCAACAATGCCATCGCAGTCGGAATCTGCGCTTTAATCACGGCGTTCTTGTCTGGCAGGTTGAGCAAGGCAGCAGGAACGATGTTGAAGTTGGCTGCCATCGGCGTCATCAACGTACCGCAATAGCCGCAAAACATGCCGATAGACGCCATTACTGCCGGATTGGCATGGTAGACGCCGACCAGAATCGGAATTCCGACACCGCCGGTCATCACCGGAAAAGCGGCGAATCCATTACCCATGATTACCGTAAACAGCGCCATGCCGAGGCAATACACCATCACCGCAACCAGGCGGTAATCCATATTGATATACGACGTCGTCAGATGTGCGACCGCCTTGCCGACGCCGGCATCGGAAAACAGCAAGCCGAGCACCGCCAGCATGTGCGGCAAGACCACGGCCCACCCCATCGAGTCGATCAGGCGCCGCGATTCGCGCATCGATTGCGTCGGTGTCGCCCTGGTGATCCAGCACGCAGCAATCAAGGCTAGGATGCAGCCGAACCCCAGGCTGACCAGAGTGAAGTTCTTTTGATCCAGCAAGAACAGGTCGCCGATTTTCACGTTTTTGAATACGACCGAGCCGATCATCGTCGCGACTGGAATGATCAAGGCCGGAATAAACAGGCGATTGCCCAGTTTTTTGGCGCTGCTGCTGCGTTCCTGCGCCGACAATTCACTGTATTTACCCATGGCAACCCCGCCGAAACCGGCGATGATTGCCATCACAATCACGATGATGCCGACCAAGGCGGGTGGCAGATGCTCGCCCGCCAGATACACCACCGCATATAGCGCCCAGAACGAACCCGTGGTCAATCGTCTGGGATTGGCCCGATCCAGAAACGACATCACGGCAATCACCGCCAACATCAAGCCCAGCAGAATGAAAAAATAATCGAGCGTAAAAATCATGCCGTCCCCCCTTTGATTGCCGTGTCCTGATTCGCCACACTATGCGAACCCAGCTCGCGCGCAATCTGCGCATCCAGACGCCGTAATCGCCAGGCATGGATGATGAAGGCGGATATTGCCGTCGGTATGCCCCACAAGGCCATATGCAGCGGATTAACCTCAATTCCCTCGCCGCGCAGGATGGTCTGCATCAGCACGATCGCGCCAAAGGCGACGAACACGTCTTCGCCGAAAAACAACCCCACGTTATCGGTCGCGGCGGACATCGCCCGTATCTTGTAACGCAGTTTGTCGGGAATGGAGCCGTAACGATTTTCCGTCGCACCTTCCGCCATCGGCGCAATCAAGGGACGGACCATTTGAGGATGGCCGCCCAGGCTGGTCAAGCCTAAAGCGGCAGAAACCTCGCGCACGAACAAATAAACGATCAGCAAGCGACCGGCAGTGGCGGATTGGATACGTGCAATCGAGGCTTGTGCGTGTTCTTTCAAGCCGTAACGTTCGAGCAAGCCGATGACTGCCAGGGGCAGCAGCAGTATCAGCGGCAAGTTGCGAGTCTTGATGAATCCGCTTCCCAATGTGGACAATATTTTGTCCAGTGGCATTGCCGCGGCAAACCCGGTAATGATGCCGGCGACGATGACGACCAGCACTGGATTTATCCGCAGCAAGAAGCCGAAGATGATGACGGCCACGCCGATCAGCGGCCAAAGGTTTACAGCAGTTTCCATGAGTGCGTCTCCTACAGAATGATTGGAATTACTTCAGCTAGTCATTTTTTATTTTTTATGCGTTTTACCACGACAGTACTGCGCATTTTGCATTGTCAATAAGCACATCTGATTGTCACATCGATAACGATGGTCTTTTAGCCATCTGGAAAATGGATATTCACATATTTTGATGAAAAACAAAATCATTTATTGACAATTTACGGATAAATTATCTACATTATGCGAACGACACGCTAGTATTTTTTTAAAAATATCTAGTGCACTGCAACAAAACGGAGACAAAATGGACAGCAGCATAACCAAGCAAGCGACACGCAAAAAATGGCAATTCTGGGTCGATCGCGGCGGCACATTCACCGACATCGTGGCGCGACGCCCGGATGGTTCGCTGATCACGCGCAAGATGTTGTCGGAAGATCCGGCCCATTACAGCGATGCAGCATTGGCCGGTATCCGTGACCTGATGGGCGTGCCGCGTGACCAGCCGATTCCAACCACAAACATCGATGCGGTCAAGATGGGCACCACCGTAGCGACCAATGCCTTGCTTGAACGCAAGGGCGAACGCTGCGCGCTAGTCATCAGCCGCGGCTTCGGCGACGCCTTGCGCATTGGCTACCAGAATCGTCCGCGCCTGTTTGACCGCAACATCGTGCTGCCGGATCAACTCTATGAAACCGTGATTGAAGTTGACGAGCGCATCAATGCACAAGGCGAGGTTATACGCGCACCAGATGAGGACGCCATCAGCGCCGCGTTGCACACCGTTTTTGAGAGCGGCATCCGTTCCATTGCGATTGTGTTGATGCATGGCTACCGTTACACGCAGCATGAAAAAATCATCAAGAAGATTGCCAGCGCCATCGGCTTCAGCCAGATTTCGGTGTCGCATGAGGTCTCGCCGATGATCAAGCTGGTCGGGCGTGGAGACACTACCGTGGCCGATGCTTACCTGTCGCCGATCCTGCGCCGCTATGTCAATCAGGTCGCCGCGGAACTGGGCGATACGCGCCTGATGTTCATGCAGTCGAATGGTGGCCTGACCGACGCCCATCTGTTCCAGGGCAAGGACAGCATCCTGTCCGGCCCGGCCGGCGGCATCGTCGGCGCGGTGCGCACCGCCGAGATTGCCGGTTACGGCAAAATCATCGGCTTCGACATGGGCGGCACCTCGACTGACGTGTCGCATTACAACGGCGAGTTTGAGCGCGTGTTTGAAACCATCGTCGCTGGCGTGCGGTTGCGAGTGCCGATGATGAGCATCCACACTGTGGCCGCCGGCGGCGGCTCCATCCTGCACTTTGACGGTGCGCGCTTCCGTGTCGGGCCGGATTCGGCCGGCGCCCATCCCGGCCCCGCCAGCTACCGCAAGGGCGGGCCGTTGACCGTCACCGACTGTAATGTAATGTTGGGAAAAATACAGCCGGCATTCTTCCCGAAAGTATTCGGGCAACATGCGGACCAGGCGCTGGACCGCGAAGTTGTGCGCAGCAAATTTGCAGCGCTTGCCAGCGAAATTGAAGCTGCAGGCTTAGGTCTGCGCTCGCCGGAACAAGTGGCGGAAGGCTTCTTGCAGATCGCAGTCGAAAACATGGCCAACGCCATCAAGAAAGTCTCGGTGCAGCGCGGCTACGATGTGACCGACTACACTTTATGCTGCTTCGGCGGCGCTGGCGGCCAGCATGCGTGCCAGGTGGCAGATGCACTGGGCATGAGTCGCGTGCTGCTGCATCCGTTTGCCGGCGTACTGTCCGCGTTCGGCATGGGACTGGCAAACCAGCGCGCACTGCGGGAAACCTCGGTAGAACAGGCGCTGACCGCCGACAATATCGGGCTGATCCAGGATGCGTTGAACACACTGGCCGACAAGGCCGAACAGGAATTACTGTCGCAAGGCATCGCTGCCGACGCGATCCAGACCATCCGTCGCGCGCATTTACGCTACAAAGGCACCGATTCGGCAATGATCGTCGGCCATGATTCGGTGACCTCGATGCGCGCACAATTCGAGGCCCAGCATCAGGCCCGCTACGGTTTCGTGATGGCAGATCGCGAATTGATCGTGGAAGCAGTTTCCGTCGAGGCCGTGGCCGAGACCGATGACGTATTGGCCGATGACGCCTTTCGCACCCAGAGCAGCGACCAGAAGTGCGCTGCCGAAACGATAGCGCAGATGTTCTCGCAACAGCAGATGCACCAGACGCCGATCTACCAACGCGAAAAACTGAGCACGCTGGACCGTATCAAAGGCCCCGCCATCATCAGCGATGCGGTCTCGACCACGGTAGTCGAACCGGGCTGGGCGGCGCATGTGACCGAGCGCAACGACCTGATCGTGGAACGTGTCGAGGCGCGGCCCAGTCGCAAGGCGGCCGGCACCGATGTCGATCCGGTATTGCTGGAAGTGTTCAACAACCTGTTCATGTCGATCGCCGAGCAGATGGGCGCGACCCTGGAAAATACTTCGCACTCGGTAAATATCAAGGAGCGGCTGGATTTCTCGTGCGCGATCTTTGATGCCAGCGGCAACCTGATTGCCAACGCACCGCACATCCCGGTCCACCTGGGCTCGATGAGTGACTCGATCAAATCGGTCATTGCACGCAATAGCGGAAAGATGCATCCGGGCGACGTGTATTGCCTGAATGCCCCGTATAACGGCGGCACCCACCTGCCGGACATCACGGTGATTACGCCGGTATTCGATGAAACGCAGCAAAATGTGCTGTTCTACCTCGGTGCGCGCGGCCACCATGCAGATATCGGCGGCATCACGCCAGGCTCGATGCCACCGCGCAGCACCCACGTGGACGAGGAAGGCATCCTGATCGATAACTTCCTGCTGGTGGATGGCGGTCGTTTCCGCGAAACGGAAACCCGTACATTGCTGGCCAGTGGCCAGTGGCCGGCCCGCAATCCCGATCAGAACATCGCAGACTTGCGGGCTCAGATCGCGGCCAATGGCAAAGGATTGCAAGAACTGGCGAAAATGATTCAGCAGTATGGCCAGGACGTCGTCATCGCCTACATGCAATACGTGCAGGACAATGCGGAAGAAGCGGTACGCCGGGTCCTGCTCACCCTCAAGGACGGCGATTTCAGCTACCCGATGGATAATGGCGCGGTGATCCGGGTCAGCATCAAGATTGATCGTCAGCAGCGCAGCGCCAGGATCGACTTCACCGGCACCTCGGCGCAATTGCCGAACAACTTCAACGCGCCGGCTTCCATCAGCCGTTCTGCGGTGCTGTATGTGTTTCGCACCCTGGTCAATGCGGAAATTCCGCTCAATGAAGGTTGCCTGAAGCCGCTGGAAATCATCATTCCGGAAGGCAGCATGCTCAATCCGCGCTATCCGGCAGCAGTAGTATCGGGCAATGTGGAAACCTCGCAATACGTGACCGATGCCTTGTATGGCGCGCTGCAGGTGATGGGCGCGGCACAGGGGACGATGAACAACTTCACCTTCGGCGACGCGCAGTACCAGTACTACGAAACCATCGCCGGCGGCTCGGGCGCCGGTCCTGATTTCGATGGCGCATCCGGGGTCCAGACCCATATGACGAACTCGCGCCTGACCGATCCGGAAGTGCTGGAATTGCGCTTCCCGGTAATGGTGGAAGATTTCAGCATTCGCCAGGGTAGCGGCGGTGCAGGCAAGCACAACGGCGGCAATGGCGTAGTGCGCAAGATTCGCTTCAAGCAGCCGATGACTGCCGCCATTTTGTCGGGCCACCGCATTGTGCCGCCATATGGCGCTGCCGGTGGGCAAGCAGCGCAGGTCGGCAGCAATTACGTACTGCGTGCAGCGGGGCAAATGGAATCGCTGGAGTCCACCGCCGAAGTGCAAATGGGGGTGGATGATATCTTTGTGATTGCCACGCCGGGCGGCGGCGGCTTCGGAATCGCCTAGCGTAAAATGGGCCGGTGCAATTCGGAGCGAAGTATGACCAAAACCACCAAAAGCAAAGCATCCCTGGCCGGCCCAATCCAGCCTTCCAGATCGCCGATCGTTTCATCGGCGCATCTGGCGGCAGGCAAAAGTGCGGAGATGAGCGAGTTCGAATTCGGACTCATCATCGCCGGTAACGCGTTTGATCGCTGGCTTGTGCGCTGCATGTCTGCGGCCGGGGTCAAGGACATGACCACCACCGAGGTCCTGGTGCTGCACCACATCAACCACCGTGCGCGCGAAAAGAAACTGGCCGATATCGCGTTCATCCTCAACATTGAAGACACCCACGTGGTGAACTACGCGCTCAAAAAGCTGCAAAACCTGGGATTCGTGCAGACTCAGAAACACGGCAAAGAGGTCCTCTATTCGACCAACGAAAAAGGACAGGAAGTCTGCCAGCGCTACTTCGACGTCAGAGAGCAGGTATTGGTATCGAATCTCACCGGCAGCGGAACCGAATCGTTCGAACTTGCTGAGTTGGCGCGTTTTTTGCGGATGCTATCCGGGCTGTACGATCAAGCATCGCGTGCGGCAACCTCGCTGTAACAGCCTTTCTTGATTTTAGACGCACAGCAAGGCCAGATGACCCACTTTCTATTGCGCGGCAGCCTGCTGCACCGTTTTAATTAAACGCTGCAACTGAGTAAAGCCGAACGGCCAATCTTCCAAGCCGGATTCGGCGTTGATATGGCCTAACGCACCTGCATTTACAAAATCGCATCCCCAAATAGCGGCCCAGTCAGTCGCGTGGGAACTTGTCATCCACGGGTCGTTGGTGCTGCCGATGACGAGGGCAGGGCAGGTTAGCCGTGCATTGCGCAAGGTGTGCTCCACGCCGAATTTTTCCGGGTCGGCGGGGGCTACCAGCAGCGCGCCCGCCAGCTTGAACTTGCCATCACCGGCGGCGTGCACTGTGGTCAGACAGCCGAAGCTATGTGCCACGATCAGCGTGGGCCGGGATGACTTGCGCAATACTTGCCCCAATCGCTCGGACCAACGCGGTAGTTCAGGCCGGCTCCATTGCTCCTGCTCGACGCGCTCAAAGGCGGGATAGCGCTGCTGCCAGCGGGTCTGCCAATGGTCAGCGCCGCTGTTGTGCAGTCCCGGTACGATCAGAACCCGATAATCCGATAGGCGTAGTGGCGTCATGCTGCGGCGCTGGCTTGCAATGTCGGTGCGGCAGATAAATCAGTCGATTTGACGCCAATGCGCGATGCAGATGTGTCCAGCGAGGCTGCCTGACTCTGTCGGCAGCAGCACACGGAGGTCGCCGCCTGCGGCGTGTCGTGCAAACTGGCCAGATATTTTTGCAGGGCGGGAAAAGACATGGCGATACCTCCGGCTAGAAAATTACAACAACTTGGCGATGGATACTTCGGTCGCCTTCACCAGTGCGACGACTTCGGTGCCGATGACCAGGCCCAGATCCTTGACCGAGCGCGTGGTAATGACGGAGGTGACGATGCCGGCCGGGGTTTCGATATCGATTTCGGACACGACCGAACCTTCGATGATGGCCTTGACTTTGCCCTTGAATTGATTGCGCACGTTGATTGCCTGGATGCTCATGGTGTTTCCTTATGGTGGGTTGGTGAATAAATATAAATGATGGAGTATCGTGTTTTTGATGCCATTTTCCGCATGTTATTAATGCGTGTGTGTTAAATACACTGTCCTAGTATGGTGGTGCAGGCACGCAAGCCTGCACTGCTAAATTGCCCACATCACCTGGCTGACGGTTCTCTGCAGCGAGACGTCGCCCAGCGCCGCATCCGGGCCGGATGAAGGATGTTTCAGCACCCGCGCCAGGATCTGTTCCTCCAGCTGCGCGAAGGCGGCATTGCCGCGTGCCCGTGGCCGCGCCAGCGCGATGCGCTCGTCGAGCGTAATCTGGCCGTCTTCGATCAGCACCACGCGGTCCGCCAGCGCAATCGCTTCCTGCACATCGTGCGTGACCAGCAGCGCGGTGAAGCCGCGCCGCTGCCACAGCGCTTCGATCAATTGCTGCATTTCGATCCGGGTCAGGGCATCGAGCGCACCGAGCGGTTCGTCCAGCAGCAACAGTTCCGGGTCGTGCACCAGCGCCCGGGCCAACGCCACGCGCTGGCGCTGGCCGCCGGACAGCACGGCCGGCCATTCGCCGGCGCGCTCTTCCAGACCGACCTGGCGCAGCGCATTGGCAGCCGCCGCGCCGGCGCGCGGCAAGCCCAGCGCAACGTTGTCCAGTACGCGCTTCCACGGCAGCAGGCGCGAGTCCTGGAACATGATGCGGGTCTCGGGCTTATGCCCATTCTCGGCAAAGGCGATGTTGCCGCTGTCGGCCGGCTCCAGCCTGGCGATCAGCCGCAACAGCGTGCTTTTGCCGCAGCCGCTGCGCCCGACCACCGCGACGAATTCGCCGGCTTCGATGGTCAGCTCGACCGCCTTCAACACCTGACGCTCGCCGTAGGATTTCGACAAGCTCTGCACCGCCACGCGGATGCCGCGTTTGGTTGGCACTGGAGCAGGGGCCGCAGCTGCCCGAACTCGGGCTTGTTCAATCAGACTGATTTGCATAGTCATTCCTTATTTATCGATAGCCGGGATGCCAGCGCAGCCAGTAACGCTCCAGCCCCCGCGACAGCACATCGGCCAGTTTGCCCAGCAGCGCGTAGAGCAGAATGCCGACCAGCACGATGTCGGTCTGCAGGAATTCGCGCGCGTTCATCGTCATGTAACCGATGCCGGACTGCGCCGAAATGGTTTCGGCCACGATCAGCAGCACCCACACCAGCCCGAGCGAAAAGCGCACGCCGACCAGGATCGACGGCAGGGCGCCCGGCAGGATCACGTCGCGATACAGCGGCCAGCCCGACAGGCCGTAACTTTTCGCCATCTCGATCAAACCCTTGTCGACCGAGCGGATGCCGTGGAAGGTATTGAGGTAAATCGGAAAAAATACTCCGATCGACACCAGAAACAGTTTTGCGCTTTCCTCGATGCCGAACCACAGGATCACCAGCGGAATCAATGCCAGCGCCGGGATATTGCGGATCATCTGCAGCGTGGTGTCGAGCAGGGTTTCGGCAGTCTTGAAAGAGCCGGTCAGCAGGCCCAGCAGCAAGCCCAGGCCGCCGCCGACCGCAAAGCTGCTGATGGCCCGCCATAGACTGACGCTCAGATGGGTCCACAGCTCGCCGGAGACGGCCAGCGTCCAGGTCGCTTGCGCCACCGCCAGCGGCTCCGGCAGGATGCGGCTGGAGAGCCAGCCGAGCTGCGCGGCGATTTGCCATGCCAGCAGCAATGCCACCGGCACCGCCCACGGCGCCAGCCGCACCAGCAGCTTTTGGCCGGAAATCAGCTTGGCTTTGATAACCGGCGCGCTGCCGGAAATCGCGTCCGGCGAAGTTGTAATTACTGCGCTCATGCTATTCTCCTTTTCATCGACATTAGCTTTGCGCCGCTTTGGGCAGGATGTCGACGGCGATGACTTCGCCAAACGGCCCGGTCAAGGTTTGGTCGCTCGATCTGGCCTTGCCTTTGCCTAGCAATGGGAATACCAGTTCGGCGAAGCGATAGGCTTCTTCCAGATGCGGATAGCCCGACAGCACGAAAGTTTCGATCCCCAGGTCCTGGTATTCCTGCATCCGCGCCACGATGGTTTCCGGATCGCCCACCAGCGCGGTGCCGGCACCGCCGCGCACCAGCCCGACGCCGGCCCACAGATTGGGCGACACTTCGAGCTTGTCGCGCTTGCCGCCGTGCAGCGCACTCATGCGGCGCTGTCCTTCGGATTGCATGTTGCCGAAAGCCGCCTGGGCCCGCGCGATCACCTCGTCATCGACATGGCTGATCAATTCTTCGGCCGCTTTCCAGGCGGCGTCGTTGGTTTCGCGCACGATCACATGCAGCCGGATGCCGAAGCGCACGGTGCGGCCATGCGTGGCGGCGCGGGCGCGCATGTCGGCGATTTTTTCCGCCACCGCTGCCGGCGGTTCACCCCAGGTCAGATACACGTCGACCTGCTCGGCGGCCAGTGCGTGCGCGGCCGGCGAGGAGCCGCCGAAGTACAGCGGCGGATACGGTTTTTGCACCGGTGGATACAGGGTCTTGGCGCCTTTGACTTGCAGATGCTTGCCGTCGAAATCGAAACCCGCCGCGCCGCCTTCTCCGGCCAGCGAGGCGCGCCAGATGCGCAGGAATTCGTCCGAAATTTCATAGCGTTCGGCATGGTCGGCATGCAGGCCGTCGGCTTCCATTTCGCCCTGATCGCCACCGGTGACGACGTTGACCAGCAGCCGTCCTCCGGACAGGCGATCGAAGGTGGCGGCCATGCGCACCGCCAGACCCGGCGTACTCAGGCCGGGGCGGATCGCCACCAGGAATTTCAGCTTTTTGGTGGCGTCGATCAGGCTAGCCGCCACCACCCAGGCGTCTTCGCAAGAGCGCCCGGTCGGGATCAATACGCCGTCATAACCCAGCGTGTCGGCGGCCACCGCCACCTGCTTCAGATAGTCGTGATCGACCACGCGCGCGCCCTGCGTGGTGCCGAGATAGCGGGTGTCGCCGTGGGTAGGTAAAAACCAGAATACGTTCAAGCTCATGATGGGGTTCCTTGCTTTTAATGTAGGGCGAAATAGTGTGGTTTTGGTGGAGCGCACCTGGGCGCGATCAACGGCTGCAGTCTGGCGACTGCTTTCGCGCCCGGGTGCGCTCCTACGGGAACTGCTTCGGTTTGGACTTCTTGTAGCGGGCTGCATAACGTGATTATTTGAGGGCGAGAAAAGCGCTGCTGACGCTGATTTTTTTCGGAATCAGCTTCAGATCGGCGAACACATCGGCGATTTTTTGCTGCGCGTCGATCACCGCCGGTGTGACCGGCCTGACGCCATACGTATAGCGCTGTGCCGCCAGTGCAAGCACGTCCGGCTCCAGCCCGGTTTGGGCCGACAAGACAGCCACCACTTCTTTCAGATTCTGGCTGCTCCATGCATCGACTTTGTCGAGTTCTTCAATCAGAATTTTGATGATTTCCGAATTTTTTTCCGCATAAGGGCGGGCGGCCAGGAAGAATTGATGATTGCTGACCAGGCCGGTGCCGTCGGCCAGGATGCGGGCGCCGATCTGTTTTTCCGCGGCGGCCAGGAACGGGTCCCAGATCACCCAGGCATCGACGCTGCCGCGCTCGAAAGCGGCGCGCGCATCGGCTGGCGCCAGAAAAATGGTCTGGATATCGGTGTATTTCAAGCCCGCCTTTTCCAGCGCCCTGACCAGCAGGTAATGCACGTTGGAGCCCTTGTTCAGCGCGACTTTCTTGCCTTTTAGTTCGGCCACGGTTCTGATCGGCGATCCCTTTGGCACCACGATCGCTTCGGCCAATGGCGCCGGCGGTTCGTTGGCGACATACACCAGATTGGCGCCGGCGGCCTGCGCGAAAATCGGCGGCGCTTCGCCCACGGTGCCGAAATCGATGCTGCCGACATTCAAGCCTTCGAGCAGCACCGGGCCCGCCGGAAATTCGGTCCATTTGACGTCGATGCCCTGACTGGCAAGGCGTTTCTCCAGCGTGCCGCGCCCTTTCAGGATCGTCAGCGTGCCGTATTTCTGAAAGCCGATGCGCAGCGTTTTTTTGTCTTGGGCCTGGGCGAAATTCGGGATGCCTGCTGCAATCACGCCTGCGGCTGCGGCAGATAACAGTCCCAGGGTGCGGCGCTTGGCCTGGCGTTTTTGATGCGAGATGGTCATGTTTTGTCCTGGTATTCAAAAATTTTGTAAAAGCACCCCCACCGGCTCAGGCAAGAGCCGTTTTTTTGTACAGTAGGGATGCCGCTGTGTGGCAGGTTTTATCGCAGCGCGATGATGCAGCCGTCGCGTCAGATGTTAAATGTCAGACGCTACATCGCACTTGGGAAAACGGCACCGCGACGAAAGTGTTGGTTGCTTTTCGCAGCGTCAGCAGGCTGGCCGACAATTGTTCGACGCCTTGCGTCACGCGCCGGGCAATGTCGTTTTCCAGCGTCAAGCCGAGTTCCGGCGACCATTGCACCTGCGCATCCGTGGCATAAATGCTCGGCAATACATGTCTGGCGGACAAGGTCGAGAGCACTGGGCGCAACGCGTAGTCGAGCGCCAGCATGTGCGACTGGCTGCCGCCGGTGGCCAGCGGCAGCACCAGCTTGCCGGCCAGGCCATCCTGCGGCAGCACATCGAGAAAGGCTTTCAGGATGCCGCTGTAGGCCGCCTTGTAGACCGGGGTTGCAATCACTACCGCATCGGCTTCTCTGACCTGATTCTGCGCAAATTTCAGATCGGCATCGCCAAAGTCCGCATGCAGCAAGGCTTGCGCCGGCAAGTCGCGCACCTGCAGCTTGACGTAGCGGTGTCCCAGCAATGCCAGCTTCTCGCCGACATGGTGCAGCAGTCGGGTTGAGCGCGACGGGTTCGACGGGCTGCCGGCGAGCAAGAGGATGTTCATCATTTTCCTTATTGATGGGGCGTATAGGTGGGAGCTGGGATCAAGCAGTTCTCAGATTGCGAGCTTACTTCTTGCCCGGCTGGTAAATCTGATCGAACACGCCGCCATCGGCAAAATGCGTTTTCTGCGCCTTGGTCCAGCCGCCTGCCACGTCATCTATGGTGAATAATTTCACTTTCGGATATTGCGCTGCATATTTTTTCACGGCGGCGCCGGCGGTCGGACGGTAGTAATTTTTAGCCGCGATGTCCTGTCCTTCTTCGGTATACAGATAGTGCAGATAGGCTTCTGCCAGCTTGCGGGTGCCGTGCTTGTCGGCCACTTTATCGACCACTGCCACCGGCGGCTCGGCCAGAATGCTGACCGATGGTGCGACGATTTCTACCTTGTCCGGACCGAGCTCCTTGATCGCCAGCAAGGCTTCGTTTTCCCATGCCAGCAACACATCGCCGATGCCGCGTTCGACAAAGGTGGTGGTGGCCCCGCGTGCGCCGGAATCAAGCACCGGCACGTTCTTGTACAGTTTGCTGATGAATTCCTTGGCGCTGGCTTCGTTGCCGCCCGGCTGTTTCAGTGCATAACCCCAGGCTGCCAGATGGTTCCAGCGCGCGCCGCCGGAGGTTTTCGGATTCGGCGTGATGACGGCGACGCCGGGTTTGACCAGATCGTTCCAGTCCTTGATGCCTTTCGGGTTGCCCTTGCGCACCAGGAACACGATGGTCGAGGTGTACGGCGAACTATGATGCGGCAAGCGCTTTTGCCAGTCTTTCGCGATCAGGCCGCGCTCGGCAATGGCGTCAATGTCATACGCCAGCGCCAGCGTGACCACATCCGCTTCCAGCCCATCGATTACGCCGCGTGCCTGTTTTCCGGAACCGCCGTGCGATTGCTTGACCCTGAGGTCGTCGCCGGTTTTGGCTTTCCATTGCTTGGCGAATGCGATATTGAAATCCTGATACAACTCACGCGTCGGATCGTAGGAGACGTTGAGCAACGTGACTTCCGCCGCCTGCGCATTGGGTGCAATCAGTGCGGCTGCAAGCGTCGACAGGATTATTTTCTTGAGATCCATCTGCATTTCCTTTGGAGTTATTTTTTGCTGGAATATGCAGATTAACTGGGCGTAAAAGGATTAAGAACGAATCCTTTCACGCATCCATATGCGGATATCGCATATGGAGGTGGGATGGCGATGCGAGGCTGGTGGGGCCGCTTTGCAGGAAAGGGCGCAGGAGGTTTTTAGCTGCGGCAGTGTGCCGTGGCGGGAGGTGAATCTATACTAGGCAAGGGTATTTTTAATTTCCGCAATATTCATATGCGGTAATCGCCATGTTTCTTTATATACTCCCGTATAAATTTAGTTTGAATCCAATATTTACTGGATCAGCAAGCCATTCACCAGTTCCAGATCCTGCTCCTGCAGGGTGCCTGCGGCTGACTTTAATCGCAGTCCATTGACAATGGTGTCGTAGCGCGCTTTAGCCAGATCGCGGCGGGTGGAGAATAGCTGCTGCTGCGCATTCAGGACGTCGATGTTGATGCGCACGCCTACCTGATAGCCGAGCTTGTTGGCGTCCAGCGCCGACAGGCTCGATACTTCGGCCGCCTCCAGCGCGTTGACTTGGGCCAGGCCGCTGGTGACTCCCAGATACGATTGCCGCGCGCTTTGCGCTGCGCTGCGGCGTGCCGTTTCGAGGTCAAAGCGGGCCTTGTCTTCCAGCGCGATGGCTTCGCGTACCCGGCTGGTAATGGCGAATCCGGAGAATAAGGGAATGCTCCACTGCACTCCAATGGTATTCGTATCGCCGGCTACGCTGACGTTGTTACTCTGGTTGCCATGGTTGCGGCTGGCTACCAGATCGACGCTCGGATAGTGGCCGGCGCGGTTTTTGGAGATGTCTCTCTGGGCGATTTCGAGTCCGATCTGGGAGCCGAGCACGCTGGTATTCTGTTGTTCTGCCGAGCTGACCCAGTTGCCGATCTGGGCCGGTTGCGGTGGGCTCAGCGTAACGCCGGTTTTGAGCTTGGCCAAGTCGCCCGGCGTGTTGCCGATGATTTGTTGCAATGCTGCGCGCTTGATTTCCAGGTCGCTCTGTGCTGCATATTCCTGCGCCAGGGCCAGGTCAAAACGCGCCTGTGCTTCGTAGCTGTCGGTGATGGTAGCGGTGCCGACTTCGAAGTTTTGCTTGGCCGATTCCAGTTGTTCGCTGATCGCTGTCTTTTGGGCCTGCACGAAGCCAATCGTGTCTTGCGCCGTCAACACGTCGAAATAAGCTTGCGAGACGCGCAGTATCAAGTCTTGCCGGGTTTGGGCAAACTGGGCTTCGCTGAGTGCGACAGAGAGTTTGCCTTGTTCGTATTGCTGCCAGTTGGCCCAGCGAAATAATGGCTGCGAAAGCGTCAGGCTGTAACTGCTGCCGCTGAAAGTTTGCCTGTTTTCAAATTCGTTGCGACTGGTGCCGCCGGACAGGCCGACGCTGGGCAGCAGGCCGGCGCGCGCTTGCGGCAGCTGCTCCTGGCCGGCGCGCAGATTCGCGCGGGCGCTGGCGTATTGGGCATCATTGACTAGCGCCTGCTGGTAAGTTGTCAGCAAATCATCCGCTTGCACATTCACTGAGATGAAGGTGCAAGCGATGAGTGTGGCGATAACGGAATTGCGCATTAAGTTCCTCGGTGGAGTCGGTCAGAAAAAAATAAGTAAGGTCAATAAGTCGGCATCGATGCATCAACCTGCTGGGCCCAGGCATGCACGCCGCCAGTCAGGTTGATGATGTGCGAAAAGCCGTTATTTTCCAGAAAATGCGCCACCTGCATGCTGCGCCCGCCGTGATGGCAGATGCAGACGATCGGCATATCTTTATCCAGCTCTCCATGCCGGGTCGGAATCGTATTCATCGGGATCAATTGCGCGCCGGCGATGTGGCAGGTGTCGAATTCCCACACCTCGCGCACATCCAGCAGCAGCGGTTGTACCTGCGACGCGTCCTGCATCAGTTGCGCCAATTCTGGGGCAGTCATGTGTTGCATCGAAAGGTCCTTAAAAGGAGAAGTGCGACGGCGTGAGTGCGTTGCGCAGCGGTTTCTCGTTGGTTTCAAAAAGGTTGATGGTGCTGTACGCGGTGTCCGACATGCGGGTGGTGAGTTGCCCGGTCATGGCAGGAGCATCGCCGATGATTGCAAAGATGCGGCCGCCGACCTTGATTTTTTTCAGGAAGGCGTCCGGCAATACCGGCAGCGAGCCGGAAATCACGATCACGTCATAGGATGCGGTATCGCCGCCCTCGCTGCTGGTGCCACTCCAGCCTTGGGCGCCGTCGCCGAGAAGGGTGGTGACATTGCTGATCCCATAGCCGGACAGATTCTTGTCTGCCAGCGCCTTCAGCTCTGGCTCGATTTCGATGCTGGTGACGTGGCGTGCCTTGTAACACAGCAGGGCCGCCATATAGCCTGAGCCGGTGCCGATTTCGAGCACGTTTTCATGTTTTTGCACTGCAACTTCTTGCAGGATGCGCGCTTCCATCTTGGGCGTGAGCATGTTTTCGCCGCAAGGCAAAGGGATTTCGGTGTCGAAAAAAGCCAGGCTCTTGTAAGCGGCGGGGACGAAAGCTTCGCGCTTGACGACTACCAGAAGGTCCAGGACATCTTGATTCAGCACGTCCCAGGGACGGATTTGCTGTTCAATCATGTTGAGGCGGGTTTGCTCGATATTCATGTTGGCGTCCAAAAAAAATTATTGAAGGAGGGATAAGGGGAGAAAAAATGCATTTTATCAAACGTGATCGGCGCTTCTATAGCGGTAATTTTGTTGCTGCATCATTATCGGCCGATGGTGGTACCGAGCCCAGCTTGCGTTTGCACCACAGCGCCAGGTCGTCCAGATAGGTATATATCACCGGCACCACCACCAAGGTCAGCAGCGACGACGTGATAATGCCGCCGATCACTGCCTGGCCCATCGGGGCGCGCTGCTCGGAGCCTTCCGCCAGGCCGAAGGCCAGCGGCATCATGCCGAATACCATTGCCAGCGTGGTCATCAGGATCGGGCGCAGCCGCACATGCGCGGCTTCCAGCAGCGCAGCATGGCGGCTCATGCCGGCATGGCGCATCTGGTTGGTGAAATCGACCAGCAATATTGCATTCTTGGTGACCAGCCCCATCAGCATGATGAGGCCGATGATGGAAAAGATGTTCAGCGTCGAGCGGAACATCATCAGCGCCAGGAAGGCGCCGATCAGCGTCAGCGGCAGCGACGACATGATCGCCAGCGGTTGCAGGAAGCTGGCGAATTGCGATGCCAGGATCATGTATATGAAGACGATCGCCAAGGCCAGCGCCGCCAGCGCATAGTTGAATGATTCATTCATGCTTTTGGTCGCGCCGCCCATCTGGTAGCGGTAGCCCGGCTGCATCGCGATCGAATCGAGCGCCTGCTTGACATCCCGGCTGACTTCTCCGGCCGAGCGGCCGACCACATTGGCCGATAGCTCGACTTCGCGGTTCAGATCGCGCCGGTTGATCTGGTTGGCGCCGGTGGTGGCGGTGATGTCTGCAACCTGGCGTAACTGCACCATCTTGGGCGAGCCGTCGGCGTTGGACTGGGTGCTGGTCAGCATCAGGCGCGACAGGTCGTCGATATGGTTGCGGTCCGACGGCGCCAGGCGCACATTGACATCGTAGTTTTCGTCGTCCGGTGCGCGCCAGCTGCTGGCCGCTTCGCCTGCCAGCAGTGGGCGCAGAGTGTTGCCGATTTGCGCCACGCCGATGCCCAGGTCGGCGGCCAGGTTGCGCTTGGGTTCAATCGAAATAGTCGGCTTGGCGGCTTTCAGGCTGGAGTCGAGATCGACCAATCCGGGTATCGCGCGCAGCTTGGCCTCGGCCTGTTCCGATAGTCTGGCCAATTGCTCCAGGTCGCTGCCTTGCAGGCTCAGGCGGATTTGCTTGGAATCGCCGCCGACACCGTCGAGCGTGCCGATATGGGTTACGCTGATGCCGGCAATGCGCGACAGTTGCGTGCGCAGCGGCCCGGAGAGTACCGCGGTGCTGCGCTCGCGCTGGGCGCGCGGAATCAAACGCACGAATACGGTGGCGGTGTTTTTCCCCTGCGAAGCGCCGGTATTGATGCTGGAATAGGTGTCGCGCACTTCGGGGAACTGGCGCAGCGCCGCTTCCACCTGATGCACCTTGCTTTCGGTGAGTTCCAGCGAAGAGCCGACCGGCGTGGTGAAGGTGACGCCGGTTTCCGAATAATCCGCCTGCGGCACGAATTCGGAGCCGATCAAGCCGCTGGCCGGCAGCGCCAGCCCGCCGACGAAGCTTGCCAGCGCAATCAGTAGCGTCAGCCCGCGGTGTCCGAGCGACCATTTCAGCAGCACTTGATACGCGCGCGAGAACCACGACACCAAGCGTTCGAACTGCGCCAACACGCGTCCGATGGTGTTCGCATACCAGCCGCTGCGCCGCTGCACGCCATGCGCATCTGGGTCGGGCCAGATCGACGACAGCATCGGGTCCAGAGTAAACGATACGAACATCGAGATCAGCACGGCGGCCGCCACCGTGACGCCGAACTGGTGGAAGAAGCGCCCGATGATGCCGCCCATGAAGCCCACCGGCAAAAATACCGCGACAATCGAGAACGTGGTCGCCAGCACCGCCAGACCGATCTCGGCGGTGCCTTCCAGCGCCGCCGTCTTGTGATCTTTGAACCTTCCGTTCACTTTCATGCCGGCATGGCGCACGATGTTTTCGCGCACCACGATCGCATCATCGATCAGCAGGCCGACGCACAGCGACAGCGCCATCAGCGTGATCATGTTGATGGTGAAGCCGAACATGTTCATGAATAGGAAGGTGCCGATCAGCGAAATCGGCAGCGTCAAGCCGGTAATCACGGTCGAGCGCCATGAATTGAGGAACAGGAATACGATCAGGATGGTCAGCAACGCGCCCTCGATCAGCGTGCGGCGCACGTTCTCGACCCCGACCCGGATCTGGCGCGAGCCATCCTTGATGACTTCGATTCTCACCCCCGGATACAGCGCTTTCAGGCGCGGTTCCAGATCCTTGAGCGCGGCTTGCAGATTGTCGGCGATCTCGATCGTGTTTTGCCCTTGCGCCTTAAGTATGTCCAGAGCCAGCGTGCGCCGGCCGTTATACAGCGCCAGACTTTCCTGTTCCTGCTGGCCATCGACGACTTGAGCGATTTGCGACAGCTTGACCGGCTGGCCGCCGCGCTGGGCTACGATGATGTCGCCGAAATCCTGCGCGCGCTGGATGCGGCCCTGCACCTGCACCACCTGTTCGTCGGTAGAGGCGCGGATCGCGCCGGTCGGCAGTTCCTGATTTTCGTTGCGCACGGCATTGATGACTTGCTCGACGCTGATGCCGAGCGACTCCATTTCGAGCGGCTTGACGTAAATCTGGATTTCGCGCTTGATGCCGCCCACCAGCGTCACCGCGCCGACGCCGCGCACATTTTCCAGCCGTTTTTTAACCACTTGGTCCGCAATCGTGGTCAGGTCACGGAAACTGCGCTGCTGCAATGTGGCGTCATTGGTCACTGCAACCGAAAAAATCGGCTGGTCGGCCGGGTCAAAGCGCGTCACACGCGGTTCCTTGACTTCTTTTCTGAAAGTGGTCTTGATCAGCGCCACTTTTTCGCGCACGTCCTGTGCGGCCTGGGCCGGGTCGATAGTCAGATCGAATTCGATGATGACAATCGATGCGCCCTCAAACGAGCGCGAGGTCAGGCTGTTGATGCCGTTGATGGTATTGACCGCTTCTTCCATCTTGCGGGTCAGGTCGGATTCGACCGTTTCGGGCGAGGCGCCCGGATAATCGGTTTGTATCACCACCACCGGAAAGGTCACGTCGGGGAATTGATCGACCCGCAAGCGCTGATAAGAAAACAGCCCCAGCACGACGAAGGCCAGCATCATCATCGTCGCCAGCACGGGGTTGCCAATACTGATGCGGGTGAACCACATGGCCTATTCTTTCCGGGCTGCAGTTGCAGCGCTGGCAGCGTCGGTGGCCAGGCGGGCCTGCGTTCCGGCTTGCAGATTGCCGAGATTGGCCTTGACGACTTGCGCGCCGCTGGTCAGGCCGGCGCTGATTTCGACCGCAGCGCCGTTGCTGTCATTGCCTTCCAGCCCGAGCGTGACGGTTTTTTCCGTCAGCACGCCGTTTTCGACTGCATACACAATGGTTCTGCCATCGACTTGCCGGATGGCAGATTGCGGCACGCTGAGTACGCCGCTTTTTTGCGACAGCGTCAGCTCGGCCTGGCCAAACATGCCGCCGCGCAGTGCCCCATCGGGGTTATCCAGCAAGATGTAGGTCAGAATCGAGCGCGAACCGGCCTGGGTGGTCGGGTTGATGCGAACCACGCTGCCGGCGACCACTCGCGGCATGCCGTCGACCCGGATGCTGACCGGCTGGCCCAGCTTGATCTGGGCGATATCGGTGGCCGGCACCGAGGCTTCCATTTCCATCTGGCGCAAATCGACGATTTCCAGCAGCAGATTGTCGGCCGATACTTTTTCGCCTGGCTGCACCGAGCGATGGCTGATCAAGCCGGCAATCGGCGCTCGCAGCACGGTGTCGGCCAGGGATTTTTGCGCTATATCGAGTGCGCCTCTGGCTGAATCGATGTTGGCCTGTGCGATCGCGTACTGGCTGGCCGAATTGTCAAATGCATTTTTGGAAATAAAACCCTTGTCCAGCAACGCGAGGTTATTGTCGCGGGCTTTGCCGGCAATCTCCAGTTGCCCGCGCGCCGCCTGCAGCGCGCCGGTAGCCTGGGCGATCCGGGCTTGATATTCGCTGCCATCGATCCTGATCAAGACCTGGCCGGCAGTGACCGCCGCGCCTTCGCGCACCAGCACCTCGCGTATCTCGCCGGCAACTTTGGCTTTGACGACAGCCTGGTCGCGCGCACGCAAGGCGCCCGATACGGTAATAGTTTGCCGCAGGTCGTGCGGCGTGACTTGAATCAGGTCGCTGGCGAGAAATTCCAGCGCGGGCACAGCGGCTGTGGGCGTTATGGCTGGGGCGGGCGCCGCGCTGCGGATTTTGAGTGCGATTGCCGCGCCGGCGACCAATAGCGATAGCGCCAGAATTGCCAGTGCAATCCGAAAGGATCGTTGTTTTAGCATGGGAGGGTTGTTTGTGGAGATTCGGCCGTGCTTGCATTCGCATTCGTAGTCGCGGTGTCTTTTTGCAACATGCCGTACAGGCACAGATCGACAAAATTATTCAGGTAAACCAGCGGCGAGACCGGTTTGATCTGGCAATTGCAGAATGCATGCTGAGACATCATCAGCATGATCGTCGGGGCGATAATCGCCTGCGTCGTCAATTGCGCATCGATCTGGCGGAACTCGCCACGCGCCATGCCGCGCTCCAGTATGCGAGCGATCATGGTGGTGCCGCGCAAAATAATTTCCTGATGGTAAAACTGCGCCAGTTCCGGGAAGTTGCCGGACTCCGCCATCATCAACTTGGTAATGCCGGAGAGCTTGGTGTCGCCGATGCGCTGCCACCAGCCCAGCATGATGTCGCGAAACAGGTCGGCGCTATGGCCGTCAAAAGTGCCTACTAGCGCTTCAGCGTCTCCTAGCACCGGCAGCAAGTGTTCCCGCACCACCGCCTTGAACAAGTCTTCCTTGTTGGTGAAATATAAATACAAGGTGCCCTTCGATACGCCGGCCCGGGCCGCGACGTCGTTTAGCCGCGTCGCAGCAAAACCCTTGTCGACGAACAAATCCAGTGCCGCTGCCAATAACTCCTGGGGTCGCTCGCCCTTACGGCGCTCCCAGCGCGGTTTGTTTTCTGTTGGAGTGCGCATGCAGAATGTAAAAAAATGAGTAACTTACTTTAGAGTCAGTAATGTAAGCGGCAAACCGGGTGCCGTCAATGGCCCTGATAGGAACCTGTAAAATAGCCCGCTGTAGTCGAATTTTGCGATGGCACCCGCACCGCGCGCCCGGATGCGGGTTTTTTATTGACGCATTTTATTGGCGTATCTCATTGACGTATCTTTCCCACTTTTACCAAAATAATCATGGATATCACTCTTGCGCTAAAAGCACTCATCATGGGCCTGGTCGAAGGTTTTACCGAATTCTTGCCAATCTCGTCGACCGGCCATCTGATCCTGGCCGGCAGCCTGCTCGATTTCACCGGCGATAAAGTCAAGGTGTTCGAGATCGTGATCCAGGCTGGCGCGATGCTGGCCGTGTGCTGGGAATACCGACAGCGTATCGGGTCGGTTCTGTCCGGCTTGCTGACGGACGCCAAATCGCAAAAATTCGTCATCAATCTCATCATCGCCTTCCTGCCGGCCGCGTTGCTGGGCTTGCTGTTTGCCAAGAAAATCAAGGCAGTCCTGTTTTCGCCAGTGTCGGTTGCGCTGGCATTCATCGTTGGCGGTTTCATTATTTTGTGGGTCGAACGCAGGAATAAGACCAATCCCATTGCGGTGCGCATCGTCTCGGTCGATGAAATGAGCGCGCTGGATGCCTTCAAGGTCGGTTGCGCGCAGGCGTTCGCGCTGGTGCCGGGCACCAGCCGCTCCGGTGCGACGATTGTCGGCGGCATGCTGTTCGGCCTATCGCGCAAGGCTGCCACCGAGTTTTCTTTCTTCCTGGCGATTCCGACCTTGCTGGGCGCCACCGTGTATTCGATTTACAAAGATCGGGCGCTGCTATCGATGGCCGATCTTCCCCTGTTCAGCATCGGTACCGTGGCGGCATTTGCGTCCGCTTTCCTGTGCGTGCGCTGGTTGCTGCGTTATATCAGCAGCCACGATTTCACCGCATTCGCCTGGTATCGGATCGCGTTCGGCCTGGTCATCCTGGGCACTGCGTATAGCGGCTCCGTCAACTGGGTTGGATAAGCTTTGACATCCCAACAATCCGGCAATACCGAAGCATTACATGTGCTGGAAACCGTCTTCGGTTATCCCGCCTTTCGTGGTCAGCAGGCCGAGATCATCGACCATGTCGCGCAGGGCGGCGACGCGCTGGTGCTGATGCCGACCGGCGGCGGCAAGTCGCTCTGTTACCAGATTCCAGCACTGCTGCGCGACGGCGTCGGCGTGGTGATTTCGCCGCTGATCGCGTTGATGCAGGATCAGGTCGATGCGCTGGCCGAGGTCGGCGTGCGGGCCGCGTTCCTGAATTCGACCCAGACTTTCGAAGAGTCCAGCCGGATTGAGCGCCAGCTGCGCAATGGCGAACTCGATCTGGTGTATGTCGCGCCCGAGCGCCTGATGACGCCGCGTTGCCTGGAATTGCTGCAGGCGTCGAAGATTGCGCTGTTTGCGATTGACGAGGCGCACTGCGTATCGCAATGGGGCCATGATTTCCGGCCGGAATATATCAAACTGTCGGTGCTGCACGAGCGTTTCCCACAGGTGCCGCGGATTGCGCTGACCGCCACCGCCGACCAGCAGACCCGCGATGAAATCGCCGAGCGGCTGCAACTGGCCGATGCGCGCAAATACGTATCTTCGTTCGACCGCCCGAACATCCGTTACCAGATCGTCGAAAAGGCCAATGGCCGCAAGCAGTTGCTCGATTTCATCCAGAGCGCGCATGGCGGCGACGCCGGCATCGTATATTGCCTGTCGCGCAAGAAAGTCGAAGAAACCGCTGAATTTTTAAACGACAATGGCATCCAATCGTTGCCCTATCACGCCGGCATGAAGTACGAACAGCGGGCCGCAAATCAGGCCCGTTTCCTGCGTGAAGACGGCATCGTGATGACCGCCACCATCGCCTTTGGCATGGGCATCGACAAACCCGACGTCCGGTTCGTCGCCCATCTGGATTTGCCCAAAAGCATCGAAGGCTATTATCAGGAAACCGGCCGCGCCGGGCGTGATGGCGCGCCAGCCAATGCGTGGATGACTTACGGCTTGCAGGATATGGTGCAGCAGCGGCGCATGATCGCCGAATCGGAAGCCGATGAAACTTTCAAGCGCGTGCTGGGCGCCAAGCTCGACGCGATGCTGGGGCTGTGCGAAACGCTGGCTTGCCGCCGGGTGCATTTGCTGGACTACTTCGGCCAAAGTTCCGAACGCTGCGGCAATTGCGATACCTGCCTGAACCCGCCCATCTCGTTCGACGGCACGGTGGCAGTGCAAAAACTGCTGTCCACCGTCTACCGTGTCGAGCAGCGCTTCGCCGGCGGCCATGTGATCGAAGTCTTGCGCGGGATTGAAACCGACCGCATCAAGCAGTGGCGGCACGACCAGCTATCGACTTTCGGTATCGGCGCAGAAAAGAGCGAGGCCGAATGGCGCGCCATTTTGCGCCAGGTCATTGCGCTCGGCCTGCTTGCGGTCGATTACGAATCGTATAGCGCGCTCAAACTCACCGATGCCGCGCGCCCGGTGCTGCGCGGCGCACAAAAAACCCAGCTTAGGCAATATCAGAAACCGCTCAAGCCGCGGCGTGAAAGCGGCAAGACAAAAGGCTATGAAGAATCGACGCTATCGGCGTCCGAGCAAGTGCTGTTCGACAAGCTGCGCTGGTGGCGGGTTGAGACCGCTCGCAAGAACAACGTGCCGGCCTACGTCATTTTCCATGACGCCACTCTGCGTGATATTGCCAAGGCCCAACCGCGCTCGATCGGCGATTTGCGTGGCGTAGCCGGGGTAGGGGAAAAGAAACTGGAAACCTACGGCGAGCAGATCGTGGCGCTGCTCGCAGAACTGATTTAAGTCGGAAGATATTTCGCTACCCTCCAGCCTGCGAGGGAGTTTTGCTCCTCTCCCCCCACAAGTGGGAGAGAGGGTTGAATAATTAGTGCGAAATTTCTTTCACTTAAATATACTGCTTTAGGTATATTTAATTCCCGCTTTATAAATATGCGGTGAGCACATTATTTTTTGGCATACCCCTACTAAAATTGGATATGCAAGTTAGCGCTTGCGAAACACCAGATCCCACACGCCGTGTCCCAACTTCAAGCCACGATTTTCGAACTTCGTCACCGGACGATATTCGGGACGCGGCGCAAATCCTTCTGCGGTATTTTCCAAGGCAGGTTCCGCCGACAGCACTGTCAGCATCTGATCCGCATATTCCTGCCAGTCGGTGGCGCAATGCAAATAGCCGCCCGGCGCAATCCGCGACGCCAGCAATTCCACCAGCGGCGACTGGATCATGCGGCGCTTGTTATGGCGCGCCTTGTGCCACGGATCGGGGAAGAAAATATGGATGCCGGCCAAAGATGCCGGCGCGATCATATGGGTCAGCACTTCAAACGCATCGTGCTGAATCAGGCGCAAATTGCTGAGTTTCTGCTCGTCGATCAGCTTCAACAAACTGCCCACGCCGGGCGTATGCACTTCCACCCCGATAAAGTTCTTCTCCGGCATGCCAGCTGCAATTTTGGCGCTGGTTTCGCCCATGCCAAAGCCGATTTCCAGAATAACCGGCGCGCTGCACCCGAAAGCCAGCGCTGGGTCCAGCGGTGCCTTGACGTAAGGCAAGCAATACTGCGGTCCCAACTCGGTAATCGCACGTCCTTGCGCCACCGACAGGCGGCCCGCACGCGTTACAAAACTGCGAATACGGTATTCGGTAGGGTCGTAAAAGCGGGCTTTGCCGCTATCGTCAGAAGATGGGGTGTCGGACATGCTGGGAATAGTCTGCAAGAAGGTTATGGCGGCTTGCGCTGCGCCAACAAAAAAGGCACCGAGTCAGGTGCCTTGAAAAACTGGAGCGGGTGAAGGGAATCGGACCCTCGTCGTAAGCTTGGGAAGCTTCTGCTCTACCATTGAGCTACACCCGCGAAGCGTGCATTCTACGCGGGTTTGTACAGGATTGGCAAATTTACAGTGGGCCTAAAGGAACGCCAATGGATGGCGGCTTGCCCCGCATTTTTTGCCAGCGGCACTATTATTGGCGCTGCTTTTCTTCCTTCTTGACCTTCTTGTCAGCCTTTTTTTCCTTCATTGTTTTGGCTGGTTCTTTCTTGACTGCTTTTTTTGAATCTTGGCTTTTGCTCATGATTTACTCCGTGGTTGAAAATTTTAATTTCTGCTAAGTATTCAATAAAACGGATCGCTACCCGCTTCGTTATTCGATAACTGGATTGCTATACAGCCGCCGCCAGTTTTAACGGCTTAAGTTTCGCCTAAATGCGCCCGGTCAAACGCGATTGCGGAAGCTGCCATGCTACCCTTTTTTGGCGTGATCTATCCGTGGATTGGCACTAACCGCAGTGCTATCAGCACTATTTTTCGGAATAGAGATATTCGCGTGAAAGACAAAATCATTTCCATGCGGGAATTATTGGAAAAAGCCCGGGCGAAAAATGGCGCACAAGAGGCCTGTAAATCTGGTTATTTTAAATATGGAAGCTGTGACGGCAACATACCGCCGAGAATGCGTTGCGGCCAACCAAAATACAAAAGATGGAGTGCGCAAGGATGGACTGAACTTCTACAAGGAATGTGGTAGATGGATCTCAGTTCGCAGTATTTTACGGGCCCAACTTACGTCGCTGCCCCAAGCGTAGCCAAAAAAAAACCGCATTGGCGGTTTCTCTAACTTGCTGATTATTATGGAATTTTGGTGCCGTTGGCCGGAATCGAACTGGCGACCTATTCGTTACGAGTGAATTGCTCTACCAACTGAGCTACAACGGCGGATTTTAAAAAACTTGTCAAATCTACTTAATTCTGCACCGCTGTTTTGGCGAGACCGGGGGGCATTTTAACAGTACGACGCCATGTTGGGAACTCCTGTTAATTGATGCGGATTTTTACAAGTACATTCAAGGTTTGGGGTGGCTGGTTTTTATCGCTCATTTATTGCATTTTAATAATTTTTTATATGTTGAATATATTATCAGTTTGATAGCAGAATTAGTAAGAAAATTCTTACTAATTAAAACACTAATCCTATGCCGGCATTCAGCAAGCACTGATTGAGACATCTGCCAGGAATTGCAATAATAAAACTGTGTATTGAAGCTTGGATGGGTTGAATGAATGTTACTCAGGCTTTCTGAAATACACATTGAAAATGTGTATTTCGATGTGAATACGCAGATTGAAACAACAATAGCTATAGATATGCCAAAGCAATTAAGTGCATAAAAATGTGATGTTTACACATGCAAGATCATCGGAATGGGTAAATATTTAAAAATTTTCGGAAATTGTAGATCATGTATTTTTGTCATGATTCCGGCAAAATTCGATGAAATCCTGTTCAGTTGATTTAGTTATTCCAAATTACTTGAGCTTTCAGAGGGGAAATACCATGCTGCAAACACAGATATCAAAAACTAAGCCGTTTTCACAAATTCTGCCGTCATCGTCTCTGGCTGCCGGACGGCAATGCCAAGGACGATTATGGTCCAGCCTTAAAGATGTCTGCGACTTGCTGCATATCCCTTTTGCTACAGTTTGTGACGATGAAGATTTGCTGTTCCAGCATGTGCAGTTCAAGGCAGGGCAAAGAGTGCATACCATTGGGCAACCATTCGATGCGCTGTATATAGTGCATTCCGGTTTTCTGAAAACCGTACTTATTGACGAATACGGTAATGAGCAAGTCCTCAGCTTTCCGATGAAGGCAGATATTCTCGGCGTTGATGGTATCAATTCACGGCTGTATTCATCCGAAGCAGTGGCGTTATCAGATTGCGATCTGATTTTGCTGCCATTCAAAAAACTGACCGCGCTTGCTCGCACACATGTTGAGCTTGAAAACGCAATATACGATGTGTTGAGCCGGGAACTGGTACGGGAACAAGCGATGGTCGGCATGCTGGGCGCACTCAGTGCAGAAGCCCGGGTCGCGCGGTTTCTTGTAACGTTGTCGGACAGATTTGCATTGATGGGGTATTCCAGCAAGTTTTTCAACCTCAGGATGACCCGGCACGAAATCGGCAGCTATCTGGGATTGACCTTGGAAACCGTCAGCAGGACTTTGTCCGCCTTTAACGAAATCGGCATGATTGCTGTTAATCAGCGCCGTTTGCCGCCATCACGGAATCGTTCGAAACAATCCAAGGAGAATAAATTGGCAGCTGCGGCATATGTAGTTCAATAACTGATACCGCACTTAAAAAAAATCCACTGAATTATTTCAGTGGATTTTTTTATTGTGGCGCAGCAATGTAGGCACGAATTTTCAATGAGTTTCAGCGAGAAGCACCGCAATATTGCGTGACAAAGGTGCGGACGCAGGGCCGAGTCGCCTGTCAACGAAAATGCTGTTGCCGGATATTTTCTTGGCTTGTTTTTTTGCTTCGGCTATCGCAGTGGAAATCTGGTGGTGCGAGTAAAACTTGCCTGGTTCAACCTTGACGATACCGATTGACAGGCTGATCAATGGGCAAAACACCTTGACGCCTTGCCTATCTTCGCTCAGATAACCGCCCCGTTCGCGATCTTCAATGCTGTAATAGCTTTGAATCATGCTGGCGAATTGTTCCAGAATCGCGTCGCAGCGCGCTTGCCAATCTCGGCTTTGCAGCAAGACGATGAAATCGTCACCGCCAATATGGCCAACCCAGTCCAGCTCAGGATCGACAAAGTCGATCAAAATTTGGCTCGATGACTGGATTACGTCGCCTCCGCGCCGGTATCGATAGGCATCATTGAACGGCTTGAAGTGATCCAGATCGCAGTAACAGGCGTAAAAATGGCTTCCGTTTTTCAGCAGCTTTCCCGGTAATAGGGTGAGTGGGTTGGCATAGCGCGCCGCATTCTGCATCTGGGTGATTTCGCAAACGAGATCTTGGCCGGTACCTATGTCAGCTAGAGCCTTTACCGGGAGCAGCGCTCACCAGCAAGCCAGGTTGCATTAGCCGCCCAATGTAAAATATGCCTTCGCCTGTTTAATCTAAGATTAAACAGTTGACCGCTTATTCGTATCAGCATTTGCCAATAAAGGATTTTTTGATGCGCCCAGTATTGATTGCTTTCGGCAGGGCGCTCCTGTCGCAAATGCACTACCGGATGTTGTTGCTGACTATCTTGCCGTTTTTGCTGTCAGTGATAATTTGGGGCTTGACGTTGTGGCAAGGACTGCAGCCATTGATAGATTGGCTGCAAGGTTATTTTCTTGAAAATGACGGCTTCCGGATTTCCGGCAATGTGCTGGTGATGCTGGGCCTGGGAGCATTGAAGACGGTGCTGGTGCCGTTGATTGCCATGTGGCTGTTGCTGCCGTTGATGATTTTGACGGCCTTGTTATGCATTGGCTTGGTTTCCATGCCGCTGATCGTCAAACACGTGGGCAAGCGCCATTTTCCTGCGCTGGAAGCACGCAAGGGAGGCTCGTTCTGGGGCAGCCTGTGGATGTCGGGCTCATCGTTCATTATCTTCATTCTTTTGTGGCTGCTTACTTTGCCGCTGTCGCTGGTGCCGCCGCTGACTTTCATTATTCTGACGATATTGTGGGGCTGGCTGACTTATCGCGTGATGGCTTACGATGCGCTGGCTGATTATGCCGATGCGCAGGAACGCCAGGCGATTTTGCGCATCCACCGCTGGCCTTTGCTAATGATCGGCGCGGTGAGCGGCGCGATGGGTGCGGCTCCCACCTTGCTGTGGCTGGGCGGCGCATTGTCCGTAATTTTTTTTCCGCTGCTGGCCGCGGGTTCGATCTGGCTGTATGTGCTGGTGTTCGTGTTCACCGGTTTGTGGTTCCAGTATTATTGTCTTGCGGCGCTGCAAAAATACAGGGCCGCCGATATTGCAGGCATCCAGTCGCCGCAAATTATGCCCAGAGATATCAACTGATATCGCTTCTTCCATTCTAAGAGACTCAAAACCATGGCTATCGGACTCATTATCATCGGTGACGAAATTCTGTCAGGCAAGAGGATTGACAAGCATTTCCCCAAAGTGGTCGAGCTATTGTCGGCGCGCGGATTGCAACTGGGCTGGGCCGAATATATCGGCGACCAGCGTGCGCGCATTACTGCTACTTTGTGCCGCACGTTTGCCAGCGGCGACATTGTTTTTTGTTGCGGCGGCATCGGCGCCACGCCCGACGACCATACCCGTCAGTGCGCCGCTGCCGCACTGGGTTTGCCGCTGGTGTTGCATCCAGAGGCGAAAGCGAAGATTCAGGAGCGCATTACGGAGATGGCCGTTGAAGCCGGAACTGCGCCAGACTTGAGTTCGCCGGAGCATTTGCAGCGCTTGAAAATGGGCGAATTTCCGCAAGGCGCCAGAATTATTCCAAATCCATTCAATAAAATCCCCGGGTTTTCATTTGGTCATCATCATTTCGTCCCCGGATTCCCGGTGATGGTCGGACCGATGATCGAATTGGTGCTCGATACCGAGTACCCGCATTTATTCCATCGGGAAGCGCGGCTGGAGAAATCGGTGCTGGTATTTGACGCAATGGAATCGAACCTGACGCCGCTGATGGAAGAAATCGAAGCTGAATTCACACTGATCAAGGTATTTAGCCTGCCCAGCGTGGGCGATGCCCAAACCCGCCGCCATATCGAGCTTGGCGTAAAAGGCCAGCCGCAGCAGGTTGACGCCGCATTTGCGAAAATGCTGGATGGCCTTGCGGCGCTAGGCGTGAATCTGTCGCAGCAGAGCTAAACGGTGTGATTTTGCGCAGGCTGCTACACTGCGGGCCTGCCGGAAGTAGCAGCGTTTACTCACCGGGTGCTTCGCGCCCGCTTTGCGCTCTTAATCTGCTTTATCTTATTTCTTAACGCTGCCAAAGGCAGAACCATCATGCAAACCGAACACTTTATCGTAGGCAAAGATGCCTCGCTTGAATTTTCCATTCAGTCCATGCAGGAAAAACTGCTGTCACGCGGTTTCCATATTGAAGAGCGCTCGTGGCTGAACCCGATCGAAGGCGTCTGGTCGGTGCATATCCGCGACCGCGACTGTCCGCTGATGTTTACCAACGGCAAAGGCGCATCCGAGCAGGCTGCGCGCGCCAGCGCGCTGGGCGAGTTTTTCGAACGCTTGTCCTGTAATTATTTCTGGACCCATTATTATCTGGGCGAAAAAAATGCCAATGCGGCGTTTACCCATTACCCGCAGGAGCGCTGGTTTGCACTGGAGGAGGATGAAGACAGTTGGCCGCAGGAACTGTTGACGCCCAAGTTGCAGCAGTTCTACAACCCGGAAGGCAGCATCGCCGCCGAGATGCTGGTCGATTACAACTCCGGCAATGCCGAGCGCGGCATCTGCGCGATGCCGTATGTGCGCCAGCGCGACGGCGTCACGGTCTGGTTCCCGGTCAACATCATCGGCAATCTGTATGTCAGCAACGGCATGTCGGCAGGCAATACCCAGGCCGAAGCGCGCACCCAGGCGCTGTCCGAGATTTTTGAGCGCGACGTCAAGTTCCGCATCATCCGCGAAGGCATCTGCCTGCCGGACGTACCGGAAGAAGTGATTAACCGCTACCCGCGCATCGCGGCCGGTATCCGCGATCTGCGCGCCGTCGGTTTTGGCATCCTGGTCAAAGACGCTTCGCTCGGCGGCCAATATCCGGTCATGAACGTGACGCTGCTCAATCCAAACGACCAAGGCTGCTTCTCCAGTTTCGGCGCCCATCCGCGCTTCGAGATCGCACTTGAACGCGCATTGACCGAGTTGCTGCAAGGCCGCGCGTTGGCATCGATGGACGGCTTTCCCGAGCCGGGTTTCGATATGGAAGAAATCGCCCACTCGCAAAACCTGGAAATCCACTTCGTCGATTCGAGCGGCATCATCAGCTGGAACTTCCTGAAGGACACGCCGGATTTCGCCTTCCACGACTGGAATTTCGGCACCACCACCGCCGAAGATTACGCCTGGTCGATCGCCAAAATCCACGACATGCAGCATGACATCTACATTGCCGACTTCACCCATCTGGGCGTCTACGGCTGCCGCATCCTGGTGCCCGGCATGTCCGACATCTATCCGGTCGAAGACCTGGAATGGGACAACAGCAGCATCGGCAATGCGATCCGCGAACCGATCCTGCACCTGCAGGAACTCGACGATGAAGAATGCGCCGACTTGCTCAGTACGCTCAACGACCTCGGCCTGGCCGAGCAGCGCCCTGTCGCCGCCATAATCGGCTTGGCGGCGGACTCCGCTTCGCTGTGGAAGGAATTGCGCATCGGCGAGCTGAAGACCTTGCTGGCGCTGGCGATTGGCGACACTGAAGCGATCCGCGAAGGCTGCGACTGGATCCGCAACTTCAATCAATTGAACGAAAGCCGGCAACGCGTCTATCGCTGCATTGAAAGTCTGATCGGGCTGGAAGACAGCGCGCCGTTCGAAGCTGCACTGCAGAGTCTGTACGGCGCTGAAACGCTGGCGCAGGCCAAAGCGTTGCTGGGCAGGGAAGATCGCTTTTACGGTTTGCAAACTCTGGGCATGAACCTCGATGGTTGCGAGATGCACCAGCAATTGTTGGCGGCCTATGACAAGGTGCAGTTGGCCAAACAGGCGGCGGTCAACTAAGGCCATGAGCAAATTCACCCTGGACCGCATCCTGCAATCGCAAGGCTTCGGTACCCGCAAATGGTGCCGCGCACTGATTGCCGATGGCGAAGTCAGCATCAACGGTGCTGCGGTGACCGACTATCGGGCTCAGATCGAGACCGATGGGCTGGAGTTGACCATCTTCGATGAAGTCTGGCCGTACCGCGAGCACGTGTATATCGCACTCAACAAGCCGGCCGATTTTGAATGTTCGAGGAAGCCCAGCCACCATCCCGGCGTACTCAGCATTCTGCCGGAACAGTTCACCTGGCGCGACGTGCAGCCGGTTGGCCGGCTCGATCACGACACCACCGGCATGCTGCTGATGTCGGACGACGGCCCTTTCATCCATGCACAATCGTCGCCGAAGCGGCATATCCCGAAAGTGTATGTCGCCACCACCGCCGAGCCGGTAACCGAGGAACTGGTGGCGCAATTGCTGGCCGGCGTTCAGCTGATTGACGAACCTGCACCGCTGGCGGCGGTAACTTGCCGCCAACGCGATACGCATAAGCTGGAAATCGTGCTGGAGCAGGGCAAATATCATCAGGTCAAGCGCATGCTGGCGGCTGCCGGCAACCATTGCGCCGCTCTGCACCGGGGGGCAATCGGCGGCTTGACGCTGGAAGCGCTGGGACTGGAGGAGGGCGAGTGGTGTTATCTGGATGCAGCGCAGCTGGCCTTGCTGGTGCCGACGGCGGATTAAGCCTGCGTAGCCTGGGCGAACGCATTAGGGGTGGGCGGGTGGAAGCCCGCCCTACCAATCTATTGATCTATTCACTCATGTAGCGATTTGCCGGCCGGACGCAAGCCCGGCCTGCCTGTATATCAGTGAGTATTTTTAAAATTTCCCTGAAAATATGCGGTAATGCCACTATTTTTAGCGGTACTACCACCTTGTATATTGCTTCCTACAGCCGTGCCGCCAGTTCCGCACCTTCGCGAATCGCCCGCTTGGCATCCAGTTCCGTTGCCAGTGCCGCGCCGCCGATCAGGTGAAATCTTGGCCCGCCGGTCGATTTTTCTGCCGGCATCAATTCGGCCAGCGCATCTTGTCCGGCGCACAGGATGATGTGGTCAACTTCCAGCAAGCGGGATTTCCCATCGACTGTGATGTGCAGACCTTGGTCATCGATCCTGTCGTAACCGACGCCGGCCAGCATTTCCACCCGATTGCGCTGCAGCGTGGCTCGATGCACCCAGCCGGAAGTTTTGCCCAGGCTGGCGCCCAGTTTGCTGGCTTTGCGCTGCAGCAGATAAATCTGCCGCAGCGGCGCTTCCAGTTTCGGCGCAACCAGGCCGCCATTGCCGCTTTCGGATGCGGCGTTCAAATCGACGCCCCATTCGCCGGCCCAGTGCGCCAGCGGTACCGGCAACGCCACTTCAGAATCATGCAGCAGGTACTCGCCGACATCGAAACCGATGCCGCCGGCACCGATGATCGCAACCCGCTTGCCGACTTGCGCCCGGTCGCGCAACACATCGATGTATGACAATACTTTCGGATGATCGACGCCATCGATGCGCGGCGTGCGCGGCTTGATTCCGGTGGCGACGATGATGTCGTCGAAACCTTGCGCCATCAACTGTTCGCGGGTGGTGCGCTGGTTTAGCCGCAGCTTGACGCCAGTCAGTTCGATCTGGCGGCCGAAGTAGCGAATCGTCTCGCTGAATTCTTCCTTGCCGGGCACCCGCATGGCCATGTTGAACTGGCCGCCGATGCCCGCGCTGGCTTCGAACAGCGTTACATCATGGCCGCATTCGGCGGCTACGGTGGCGGCTGACAAGCCGGCCGGGCCGGCGCCGACTACTGCCACCCGGCGCTTCTTGGCAGTTTTTGCGTACACCAGTTCGGTCTCGTGTCCGGCGCGTGGATTGACCAGGCAACTGGCGCGCTTGTTAGCGAAAGTATGGTCGAGGCAGGCCTGGTTGCAGCCGATGCAGGTATTGATCTGGTCGCTGCGGCCGTTGGCGGCCTTGTTGACGAAATCAGGATCGGCAAGGAATGGGCGCGCCATCGAAATCATGTCGGCGTCGCCGTTCCGCAGGATGTCTTCGGCTTCGGCCGGCATGTTGATGCGGTTGGAAGCCACTATCGGGATCGATAATTCCTGCCGCAGACGCGCTGCCACGCTGCGAAAAGCAGCGCGCGGCACCGAGGTCACGATGGTTGGCACCCGCGCTTCGTGCCAGCCGTAGCCGGTATTCATGATGGTCACGCCGGCCTGTTCTAGCGCTTTGGCAACCGTCACCACCTCATCCCAACTATTGCCGCCAGCGATCAAGTCCAGCAGCGAATGGCGATACATGATGATGAAATTGCCGCCGACCGCAGCGCGCACCCGGCGCACGATATCGACCGGCAGACGCATCCGGTTTTCGATGGTGCCGCCCCAGCGATCAGTGCGCAGATTGGTGCGGGCGCACAGAAATTGATTCAGCAGATAGCCTTCGCTACCCATGATTTCGATGCCGTCATAACCGGCGCGCTGCGCTAGCCGGGCGCAACGGATGTAATCGCGGATGGTGCTTTCAATGCCTTTTTCGCTCAATGCACGCGGGCGAAATTTTGAAATCGGCGATTTTACTGCCGAGGCGGAAACCACCAACGGCTGATAGCCGTAACGTCCCGCATGCAGGATTTGCATCAGGATTTTGCCGCCTTCCTGATGCACGGCGGTAGTTACGCGCCGATGATTCCAGAGATCGAATACGCTATTGAGCGTGCCGCCGAACGGCAGCAGCCAGCCGCGCCGGTCCGGTGAAATCCCGCCGGTGACGATCAGGCCGACCCCGCCGCGCGCTCGTTCGCGGAAGTAGGCGGCGAGTTTGGCGTAATTGTAAAAACGGTCTTCCAGCCCGGTATGCATTGAACCCATCATCACCCGATTGCGCAGGGTGGTGAAGCCAAGGTCGAGCGGTGCCAGCAGGTGAGGGTAGTGTGGATTGGTCATAGTGGTCGCAAGCGCATCGACAGGATGGAAAGACAGGTATTGGAACCTATTTCTGTAGATGGCAGGCTCTAAAGTCTGCGGTCGTGCAGCTGGAACGCGGCATGATGGTGCAGATCGCAATCCGCTTGCGAGGCAAGTGCATTTTTAAAAGACTGGCATAAATCAATAAATGCGCCAGTATTTTTTAATATGCTAACAATACATGCGGAAATAGCCATATTAATGGCTATACTCCGGCATATATTGTTATGTTGTAAGGGCTGTACTTGGCCTATATTCGACGCAAAATGAAGATTTTACGGGCAATTTAGAGCGCGGCTCGGCTACGGCTGCTGCGGTGTTTCCCCTCCCATTGCCGCCACCAAGTCGCCTAGCATGCGGTTGAGTTCGCCGGTCATCAGCGCGAAGTCGGAGTCGAAACGCTCTTCATCGTTTTGCATCTTGCTGTCGGAGTTTTCCTTGATCACATCCAGCGCGGTGACGCGTTTGATCGCCAGCGATTCGGTCAGCACGAATGAAATCCGGTCGGCCCAGGTCAGCGCCAGCCGCGTACATTGCTTGCCGGCGGCAATATGACGCCGTACATCGTCCGGATCGATGGTGTGGCTGACATAGCGCACTGCAGCTTTGTCTTCGCCGGCTGAACGCAGTTCGGTATCCTGATCGATGGTAAAACCTGCCGGCGCTTCGTCGGCCACCAGCCAGGATGTCATGGCTGCCACCGGCGATTGCGCTACTCGCAGGCTGTACAGCTTGATATCGTTGACCACTTTCAGCAGCGGCTTGAGAAGTTCATCGGCTTTCGACGGGCTGGCCGCATCCACCACCAGCCAGCCATTGACCGGATCGATCCAGGCCCAGGTGTTGCGGCGGATGCTGAATGCGCGCGGCAGCAATTCGTCGGTAACTTGCTCCTTGAGATCGCGCATTTGCTTGCGGCCGGGTTTGAATCCCTGCTGCTCTTCGAGTTCTGCGGCCTTGGCTTTGCATACCTGGTTGATGACCGAGGCCGGCAATAGCTTTTTTTCGGTGCCGAGCATGATCAGCAGCTGGCCATTGACTGTGTGTACCAGCAAGTCATTGTCGCGTGGCGAGGCCCAGCCCTGATTTTGCAGGTCCATGCTGGTGGACGGCCCAAAAGCCAGCTTTGCCAGCGCCAGGTTGAGGCTCTGGGCAGTCAGGTTTACGGGGAGGGTAAGGCGATATAGCTGGAGATTTTTGAACCACATGATAGATATATAAATTAAATGTATGAATGAATGCGTAAGCATGGAGTTTCCGGCCAACCTGGAGTGGTTTGCCGGAAATTATCGATTGGTGGAAATATCCGGCCGCAGACGTACCGGGCTATTGGATTTTACGCATCGTAATCCCGCATCAGGCCGCCGATGGAATCATCGGTAACCCGGGATGCCGGGAGAATGGCGGAATTAACGGTTGCGTTTCTTGCTGGGGGCCTTGACGCGGCGGCTGCTGCTGGCGCGGGCGATGTTGTTGCGTCCCGTATTACTGGCAAATGGCACCTGCAGACGCAGACGCTGCCCGAATTTCAGCTGATCGCGGTTCAGGCTATTCCAGTCCTTGAGTTGTGCAATCGAGACCTGGTAGCGATTTGCGATCGAGAGCAGGCTGTCTCGCTTGCCTACTTTGACGACGATGTTTTTGGTATCGGGATGATCCGGCTCGACTGAGATGGTGGCATTGTCTGCAATGTCGGAAGTGATGTCGTTGTAGAAGGTATCGATGGCCTTCGGCACCAGAATGGTGGACCCGGCCTTGAGCACCATTTTTTGCGCAATATGGTTGACTTCACGAATTATTTCAGCCTTGGTGCCGAACATGCGGGCGATGTTTTCGATCCGCTCGCGGGTGCCGACGGTGATCGAAGTCCAGGTGGAGAGCGGACGCTGCCATTTGGCAAGATTGCGCTGGAATTTTTCAGCGTTGTCATGCGGCAATAAAATCTGGGTTTTCTCGCCGCCGATGATGATCGGGCGATTGAACTGGGGGTTTAGCGCCTTGAATTCAGTGATCGGCAATTCCGCCAGCTGGGCTGCGATCTTGATGTCGATGTTGCGGGTTTTATTGATGGTGACGAAATACGGTTGATTTTCCACTTTTGGCAAGTTGATGCCATAGTGCCCCGGATCTGCGATGATATTTTTAATTGCCAGTAATTTCGGAACGTAATTGCGGGTTTCTGCCGGCATCAGATTCGACAGGCCATTGAAATCGGTCGGCTTGCCGGCAGCTTCGTTCTTCTTCATGGCGCGCTGCACCGAGCCTTCGCCCCAGTTATAGGCCGCCAGCGCCAGCTGCCAGTCGCCGAACATGCCGTACAGCTTCTCCAGATAATTGAGGGCAGCGTCGGTCGATGCCAGAACATCGCGCCGTTCATCCTTGAACATGGTTTGCTTGAGCTTGAACATCAAACCGGTAGAAGGAATGAATTGCCACATGCCGGACGCCTTGGCGCTGGAATAGGCTTCCGGGTTGAAAGCGGATTCGACAAAAGGCAACAGCGCCAGTTCGGTCGGCATGCCGCGCTTGTCCAGTTCCTGCACTACATGAAATAAATAGCGTGATGCGCGTTTGGTGGTGCGCAAAAAATATTCCGGGTTAGCGCTGTAGAGAGCCGCCTGACTGGCCACTAGCGGGCTATCCAGATCCTGGATACTGAAACCGGTACGGATGCGCTCCCAGACGTCGACTTCTTCCATCGCCAGCACTTGCGCAGCATCGTTCTCGTCGCTGCCAAACGCGGTTCCAGGTGCCATGATGGCGGAAGAAATCGTGATGTCGTTAGCTTGACTTAGGAGGGGGGCGCTGAAGCACAGCAGTAGCGCTAGCTTGAGTGGGAGTAGGGGGAATCGGGATAATCGAGATAATCGGCGCATGGGATTGATTTGGTTTGGCTGAATCATCGTCTTTAAGGGTATAAATTCAATCGTTGGAGTGTACGTAGCTGCCTTTTATCGCGCAAGCAATATTACATTTTTACGTTTGACTTACCTGCCCGGTATTAACTTTGTAATAAATACTTTTCAGAGTTTTTTTATTGTATTTTTTTTAACAGAAAAAAGTGTCTTTTTGGTGGCCTGGACCGCTCTAAGTTAGAGAAATATCAATGGAAAGTGTTTTTCCATTCGCGCAGCGCAGCAAATGCCGCTACCGGCGTATTCTCCCGCAACCTGCCGCTGGAAATCAGGCGCCCGACGATGGCCGGCGTTTGGTCGCGCAAAAAAGGATTGGTCGCTTTTTCCAGCCCGATGGTCGATGGCACGGTTGCCAATCCCTGTTCGCGTTTTTCTTGTTCGCGCTCGAAGCGCAGCGCCAGGGCGGCATTTTCCGGTTCGACTTCCAGCGCAAAGCGCAAGTTGGCGAGGGTATATTCATGCGCGCAATAAACTTGTGTCGAATCCGGCAATGACGCCAACTGTGTCAGGGAGGCGCGCATTTGCGCCGGCGTACCCTCGAACAAACGCCCGCAACCGCCGGCAAACAGTGTGTCGCCGCAAAATAGCCAGCCCTGCTCCGGCGCTAGATAGGCGATATGGTCCAAGGTATGACCAGGCACCTCCAGCACCGAGAATTGCAGCCCCAGTTCAGGTACAGTCACGCCATCGTCTTGCGACAACCGGTGGCTAACGCCTGTGATAGTCTCGTTTGCCGGGCCATATACCGGCACCGCGAAGTGCTGCAATAATTGCGTTACGCCACCGACGTGGTCGCCATGATGGTGCGTCAGCAAAATAGCGACCAGTTTCAGGCGCAGGCTGGCGAGTGCAGCTAAAATGGGCGCCGCATCACCGGGATCGACGACCACCGCAGAATGTGTATCGTGTATCAGCCATAGATAATTATCGTTAAATGCAGGTACAGCTAATACAATCAAAGGTTTGGGAAGTCCGGTAGACATGGCATATCCGTCATCAGAAAAATCCATTATAGCGCTCGGTTCCTGGCTCGATACACCGGCTGGCGCATACCTGCGCGTCTGGGAGCAGGCCCGCTTTGATGCATTGACTGTGGATATTTTCGGCTTCAATTCAGTTCAGATAGGACTGCCACAAATAGCCGCGCTGAACGCCAATAGAATGCCGCGCCGATGGCTGACGAACACCCATGCGCCAAAACAGGCAACGCTGCCGATTACGCTGCTGCATGATTTTGCTGAACTTCCCTTTGCGTCGCAAAGCCTGGATCTGGTGGTGTTGCCGCATGTGCTGGAGTTCGCTCAGGAGCCGCACCAGATTCTGCGCGAGGTGGAGCGCGTCCTGATACCGGAAGGGCAGGTCATCATCAGCGGCTTCAATCCAGCCAGTCTATGGGGAATACGGCAGGTGGTGGGACGACTCAGCGGAGCGCATTTTTTGCCGCAAAATGGGGAATTCATCAGCTTGCCACGTTTGAAAGATTGGCTCAAGTTGCTCAACATGGAAGTCAGCCGTGGACATTTCGGTTGCTATGTGCCGCCCTGCAAAACCGACCAGTGGCTGCAGCGTTTTGCCTTCATGGAAAAAGCGGGCGATCGTTGGTGGCCGTATTTCGGCGCGGTTTATATCGTGCAGGCGATCAAGCGTGTCAAAGGCATGCACCTGATTGGCCCAGTCTGGAGCAAAAAACCAGTGCAAGCGGGCAACCGCGTGCCAGTCACTAATAAAATCAGCAGAAAAAACAATGGATAAAATTGAAATATTTACAGATGGCGCTTGCAAGGGCAATCCAGGACCAGGTGGCTGGGGCGCACTGCTAGTGGCCGATGGCAAACAAAAGGAATTATTTGGCGGCGAACTAAATACCACTAATAACCGGATGGAGTTGACCGCCATCATCAAAGCATTGGCGGCGCTCAACCGGCCGTGCGAAGTGGTGCTGCACACTGACAGCCAATACGTGCTCAAGGGTATTACCGAGTGGATCAAAGGCTGGAAGGCGCGCGGCTGGAAAACCGCTGCCAAAGCGCCGGTCAAGAACGTCGATTTATGGCTAACACTGGATGCCGAGCAAGCCAGACACCGTATTGAATGGCACTGGGTACGCGGACATTCCGGCCATGTCGGCAATGAGCGCGCCGATGCGCTCGCCAACCTTGGTGTGGAATCCATTCTATAAATTTAACATAGGGAGTATGCCGTAAAATAGCATTATCCCCGCAATATAATATTGGCTATAAAAAATACACTAGATAAGTATGTGTAGACGCCATGAACAGGTAAAAGTGACTATGCGGCAAATTCTCCTCGATACAGAAACAACCGGTTTGAACGCGCGCTCGGGCGACCGCATTATTGAAATCGGTTGCGTAGAGCTTCTGAGTCGCCGCCTTACCGGCAATAATCTGCATTTTTACGTCAATCCGGAGCGCGACTCGGAAGAAGGTGCGCTCGCAGTGCATGGCTTGACGACCAAGTTTTTGAGTGACAAGCCCAAATTTGCAGAAGTCGCAAACGATTTGCTGGATTATGTCAATGGTGCTGAAATCATTATCCACAACGCGCCTTTCGATCTGGCGTTTCTGAATGCCGAACTTAAGCGCCTTGATTTGCAGAACTTTGATACTTACACGGGGAAAATTACCGATACGCTAGTGCAGGCAAAAGAGCTGCACCCAGGCAAACGCAACTCGCTGAACGCCCTGTGCGACCGCTATGGCATTTCGAATGCACATCGCACCTTGCATGGCGCGCTGCTGGATGCGGAATTGCTGGCCGAAGTCTATCTAGCTCTGACGCGCGGGCAAAACAGTTTTTCCATCGATCTGCCGCCGCCGGAGCAAGAACTTGCCAGCGGCACCGCCACGGAAATGCCGCCGTTAGCGGATGTCATACGCGTTTGCGCTACAGCGGAAGAGCTTGCCGAACATGATGCTATTCTGATTAGCCTTGATAAAGAGACCAGAGGCGATTGCGTATGGGGCAAGAAGAACGCTGCTTAATCGTTCCATAAGTTAAGCCCAAGGGCAGTTGTACAGGGCGATTTTTTGTGAAAATTGCATGCTGACATGCTACGCATCGATAAGTTAGCCTTGAAGTTTGACCGTCCCCGTGGCAACGGGCTAAAATGCGGGGTTATTGAAAAATTGGACTGATATGCGTCGCAAACTCGTTTGTGGAAACTGGAAGATGAATGGGAATTTGGCCTCGAATGCCGCGTTGTTGGCTGGCATCAAGGCAGGGTTGTCACAGTCAAGTTGTGAAGTGGCGGTCTGCGTGCCGGCAGTCTATCTTGCACAATGTCAATCAGAATTGATGGGTAGCGAACTGGGCTGGGGAGCGCAAGACGTCTCTGCGCATGCAGCAGGTGCATACACCGGTGAAATATCTGTATCCATGTTGCAGGATTTTTCCTGCAAGTACGTGATACTGGGACACTCGGAGCGGCGCGCCTATCATGGCGAATCCGATGCGTTGATTGCGTTGAAGATGCAGCGCGTCATCCAATCCAAGATGACACCGATTGTTTGCGTCGGTGAGACTCTTGCGCAGCGTGAAGCAGGGCAAACTAAAGCCGTGGTCGGCGCTCAAATGGACGTCTTGCTGGCGGCGATTGATGATGCTGATCTGGGGAAAGTGGTGATCGCTTACGAGCCGGTATGGGCTATTGGCACGGGCAAAACTGCAACGCCAGAAATGGCGCAGGACGTACATGCGATACTGCGCGCCAAACTGGCGCAAAAAAATGGCGAATTGGCGCGAGCAGTGCAAATTTTATATGGCGGCAGCATGAAGCCTGATAATGCACGAGAGTTGCTTGCAATGCCTGATATCGATGGCGGTTTGATCGGTGGCGCAGCATTGAATTCGGCGGATTTTCTGGCAATTGTGCATTCAGCTTGATGGCTGGATGTCGGCATTAAAAATAATGGATTTTTATAAGATTGGAAATTGTTAAATGCAATCCTTGTTTACTACCATCGTTGTAGTGCAGATCGTGTCTGCGCTGGCAATCATAGCGCTAGTTTTGTTGCAACACGGCAAAGGTGCTGATATGGGCGCCGCTTTCGGTTCTGGGGCGTCCGGCAGTTTGTTTGGCGCGACTGGTTCTTCAAATTTTCTGTCGAAGTCGACCGGTTTAGCTGCTGTAATTTTCTTCAGCGCAACTTTGGCTTTGGCTTATTTCAGTAATAAAGGTGCTGTTCCTACGGGCGGCGTCATGGATAGCTTTCCCGCAACGTCAGCACCGTCATCGGGCAGTGCGTCGGCACCGAGTCCTGTTACCGTTCCTGCAACCCCTGCGCCTGCTACAGGCAATGCCGGTCAGATTCCTAAATAAGTTAGAAATATTGCGTTTGTATAATACTTTGCTGCAATTGTGCATTGAACAAAGATGTTAAGCGGGTTAAAATGCAAGGCTAATGCCGACGTGGTGAAATTGGTAGACACGCTATCTTGAGGGGGTAGTGGCGAAAGCTGTGCGAGTTCGAGTCTCGCCGCCGGCACCAAAATTTTAGAGGCCAGCATAAGAAATCTTAAGCTGGCTTTTTATTGAGAAGAAAGCTGTTTGGCCTGTTGTTTTAGGCGGTATGCGTCCAGCGCAATTACGAGAAAAATGTGAACCTCGAAACTTACTTCCCCATTCTGTTATTCGTCCTGGTTGGTATCGGCGTCGGTATCGTACCGCAGGTGCTGGGTCGCCTGATGGCACCTCATTCGCCTGATGCTGAAAAGCTGTCTCCTTACGAATGTGGCTTCGAAGCTTTCGAAGATGCGCGCATGAAGTTTGATGTGCGCTACTACCTGATCGCAATTCTGTTTATTCTGTTCGATCTGGAAACTGCGTTTTTCTTTCCCTGGGGCGTAGCAATGCGTGACCTTGGTTGGGCCGGTTTTGTTACGATGTCGGTTTTTGTCGCTGAATTCGTTGTCGGTTTTTGGTACATCTGGAAGAAAGGTGCCCTTGATTGGGAGTGAGTCATGTCGATTGAAGGCGTATTAAACGAGGGCTTTATCACCACAACTGCAGATAAGTTGATTAATTGGACGCGCACGGGTTCTATGTGGCCTATGACGTTCGGTTTGGCTTGCTGTGCTGTTGAAATGATGCATGCAGGCGCATCGCGTTACGATATGGATCGTTTTGGCGTGGTTTTTCGCCCGTCACCGCGGCAGTCGGATGTGATGATTGTGGCTGGCACATTATGCAATAAGATGGCTCCGGCACTGCGTAAGGTATATGACCAGATGGCTGAGCCGCGTTGGGTAATCTCCATGGGGTCATGTGCCAATGGCGGCGGTTATTACCATTATTCCTATTCGGTAGTACGTGGTTGCGATCGCATTGTGCCTGTAGATATTTATGTGCCGGGTTGTCCGCCGACAGCGGAGGCGCTTCTCTACGGCATCATGCAGTTGCAAAACAAGATCAAGCGCACCAATACCATTGCGCGCTAATAGGATGATCGATTGAAAATGATGACAAAACTGGAATCGCTTGAGGCTGCTTTGCGCAGTGTGATCGCGGATCGTCTCGAAGGTCTGACGGTTGCTTTTGGTGAAGTCACTATATTGGTGGGGGCGTCAAATTATTTGTCGGTGATGCGCGCCTTGCGCGAACATGCTGATCTGCGTTTTGATGAGTTGATTGATTTGTGTGGCGTCGATTATTCGACGTATGGTGATGGCGCATGGGACGGATCGCGTTATGCAGTGGTTTCGCATCTGCTTTCCATAGAGCATAACTGGCGTTTGCGTGTACGGGTATTCGCGCCGGACGATGAGGTACCGCTGCTGGTTTCCATTATTACTATATGGAATTCGGCAAACTGGTACGAGCGTGAGGCTTTTGACTTTTTTGGCATTATGTTCGATGGTCACCCTGATTTGCGTCGAATTCTGACTGATTATGGCTTTATCGGCCATCCGTTCCGCAAGGATTTCCCGGTCTCTGGTTACGTCGAAATGCGCTATGACCCAGAGCAAAAGCGAGTGATTTATCAGCCAGTAACGATTGAGCCTCGTGAAGTTACGCCACGCGTGATTCGTGAAGAAAATTACGGGATGAATAATGGCTCAAATTAAAAACTACACGCTCAATTTCGGCCCGCAGCATCCTGCCGCTCATGGCGTCTTGCGCATGGTTCTGGAACTCGATGGTGAAGTGATACAGCGTGCCGATCCGCACATTGGCCTATTGCACCGAGGCACAGAAAAACTAGCTGAACAAAAAACTTATTTGCAATCGGTTCCTTACATGGATCGTCTCGATTATGTGTCGATGATGTGTAACGAACATGCCTATGTGATGGCAATCGAGAAGTTGCTCGGTCTGGAAGTGCCTTTGCGTGCGCAGTATATTCGCGTGATGTTCGATGAGATTACCCGTCTGCTGAATCACTTGCTCTGGTTGGGTGCGCATGCTCTTGATGTGGGTGCTATGGGCGTGTTTCTATATGCGTTTCGTGAACGTGAAGATTTAATGGATTGCTATGAGGCAGTCTCTGGCGCGCGTTTGCATGCTGCTTATTACCGGCCGGGCGGTGTGTATCGGGATCTTCCTGATTCCATGCCGCAACACAAAACATCAATTCTGCGCAACGAAAAGGCTATCAAGGCGTTAAATCAAAATCGGCAAGGTTCATTGCTGGATTTTATTGAGGATTTCACAAGCCGGTTTCCAACCTATGTTGATGAATACGAGACATTGCTGACGGATAACCGTATTTGGAAGCAGCGTCTGGTAGGGGTTGGTGTGGTATCTCCGGAACGCGCAAAAGCCATGGGATTTACAGGGCCGATGTTGCGTGGTTCCGGTGTCGAGTGGGATTTGCGTAAAAAACAGCCATATGAAGTCTACGACTTGCTGGATTTTGATATTCCTGTGGGCGTCAATGGCGATTGCTACGATCGTTATCTGGTGCGGATTGAAGAAATGCGTCAATCCAATAATATCATTAAGCAATGCATTGATTGGTTGCGCAATAATTCGGGTCCGGTCATGACCGATAACAATAAAATTGCACCACCAAGTCGCGTCAATATGAAATCCAACATGGAAGAGCTAATTCATCACTTCAAGCTATTTTCAGAAGGCTTTCATATTCCTGCTGGAGAGGCTTACGCTTCGATTGAGCATCCGAAAGGCGAGTTTGGCATCTACATGATTTCCGATGGTGCCAATAAACCCTATCGTCTCAAGATTCGCGCGCCAGGATTCGCACATCTGCAAGGACTGGATGAAATGGCAAGAGGTCATATGCTTGCTGATGCGGTAACAATCATTGGTACTCAGGATATTGTGTTCGGTGAGATTGACCGTTAAATGCGTGTCAATATTTGAGGCAAAAATAATGCTGTTATCAGAACAATCGTATAAGAAAATTGATCGCGAAATTGCGAAATTTCCTACTGACCAGAAACAATCTGCGGTCATGGCTGCATTGGCTATTGCCCAGGATGAAACAGGTTGGCTAGCGCCGGAAGTGCTGCAGGATATTGCCAGTTATCTGGGTATGCCCGCTATTGCGGTCCAGGAAGTGGCAACGTTTTACAACATGTACAACCTTAAACCGGTTGGAAAAAACAAGATTACGGTATGCACCAATCTGCCGTGTGTCTTGTCCGGTGGCGAACGTGCCGCACACTATCTGAAGCAAAAACTGGGTATTGATTACAAAGAAACTACGAGCGATGACCAATTCACTCTGCTTGAAGGTGAGTGCATGGGGGCATGTGGCGACGCACCAGTGATGATAATAAATAACAAGCGTATGTGTAGTCATATGTCCAATGACCGCATCGACGTGCTGCTGGAGGAATTGAAGAAATGACGAGTCTTCATAATCGGCACATTGATCCACTCATTCTGGCAGGGCTCGATGGCACTAACTGGCACTTGGGCGATTACGTCAAGCGTGGCGGCTATGAAGCTCTCAAACGCATTCTCGCCGAAAAAATCACGCCAGAACAGGTCATTGCAGAATTAAAAAGCTCATCCTTGCGTGGTCGCGGGGGCGCTGGATTTCCAACGGGACTGAAGTGGAGCTTTATGCCACGCCAATTTCCAGGGCAAAAATATCTGCTGTGTAACACGGATGAAGGGGAGCCTGGCACATTCAAGGACCGTGACATCATTCGTTACAATCCGCATGCCTTAATTGAAGGTATGGCTATAGGTGCTTACGCGATGGGAATCACTGTTGGATACAACTATATCCATGGTGAAATTTTTGCTGAATATGAGCGCTTTGAAGAAGCACTTGAGGAGGCGCGTGTGGCTGGTATGTTGGGCGACAATATTTGCGGAGCCGGTTTTAAATTCCAGTTGCATGCATTCCACGGTTACGGGGCATATATTTGCGGTGAAGAGACAGCATTGCTGGAGTCATTGGAAGGAAAGAAAGGCCAACCCCGATTCAAGCCACCTTTTCCTGCCAGTTTCGGTTTATATGGCAAGCCGACCACGATCAATAATACTGAAACATTTGCAGCGGTACCTTTCGTATTTCGTCTTGGCGGCGAAGCTTATGCGGCAATAGGCAAACCGAATAATGGCGGTACCAAGATTTTCTCGGTATCCGGCGACGTGGCAAAACCAGGCAACTATGAGATTCCGTTGGGTACGCCGTTTGCCACTTTGTTGGAACTGGCTGGGGGAATGCGCGGCGGAAAAAAAATCAAGGCAGTTATTCCAGGTGGATCCTCGGCGCCAGTGATAATTGGTGATGCAATGATGGCTACTGACATGGATTACGATTCAATCGCAAAAGCCGGATCGATGCTTGGTTCAGGCGCGGTGATTGTTCTGGATGAAACTAGATGTATGGTCAAATCGTTGCTGCGCTTATCGTATTTTTATTTTGAAGAATCGTGCGGGCAATGTACTCCATGTCGCGAAGGCACCGGCTGGATGTACAGAATGGTGCATAGGATCGAGCATGGCAAAGGCCGACCTGAGGATTTGGATATTCTCAATTCCGTTGCCGACAACATTCAAGGGCGTACGATTTGTGCGCTGGGTGATGCTGCAGCAATGCCAGTACGCGCATTCATCAAGAATTTCCGCGAAGAGTTTGAATATCACATCGAGCATAAGCATTGCTTGGTGCCCGCATACTTATAAGCCAGGTTAGGTAAAAGTAAAGCCATGGTCGAAATCGAAATAGACGGTATAAAAGTCGAAGTGCAAGAAGGCAGCATGGTTATGGATGCTGCGAATAAACTTGGCACCTATATTCCACATTTTTGCTATCACAAGAAATTGTCGATCGCAGCGAACTGCCGCATGTGCCTAGTCGAGGTTGAGAAAGCACCGAAGCCATTGCCAGCATGTGCAACGCCTGTTACATCCGGAATGATTGTACGCACGAAGAGTGAGAGGGCTGTCAAGGCCCAAAAAGGGGTGATGGAGTTCTTATTGATAAACCATCCATTGGATTGTCCAATTTGCGATCAAGGCGGTGAATGTCAACTTCAGGATCTGGCAGTCGGCTATGGTGCCTCCTCCTCACGATACCATGAAGAAAAACGTGTCGTATTTCATAAGGACGCCGGTCCCCTGATTTCGATGGAGGAAATGACGCGTTGCATTCACTGCACCCGCTGCGTGCGTTTCGGCCAAGAAATTGCTGGCGTGATGGAACTCGGCATGCTAAATCGTGGTGAACATGCCGAAATAACTGCATTTGTGGGCAAGACAGTTGACTCTGAATTATCCGGCAATATGATCGATTTATGTCCAGTAGGGGCGTTGACTTCAAAACCCTTCCGTTACACCGCACGTACTTGGGAATTGTCACGGCGAAAGTCTGTTAGCCCCCATGACGGTCTGGGCGCAAATCTTATCGTGCAAGTTAAAAATAATAAGGTGATGCGTGTTCTGCCGCTCGAAAACGAGGGTATTAATGAATGTTGGCTGTCGGATAAGGATCGTTTTTCGTATGAGGGTCTAAACAGCGAAGATCGCCTTACCAAACCGATGATTAAACAGGGTGACCTTTGGCAGGAAACGGACTGGCAGACGGCGTTGGAATACGTTGCACATGGCTTACAAAACATTAAGAATGAACATGGTGCCGATGCGCTTGCTGCGCTTGCCACACCGAATTCAACCCTTGAAGAATTGTCGTTGTTGCAAAAACTTGTCAGGGGAATCGGTTCCGATAACATTGATTTTCGCCTCCGTCAGTCGGATTTTTCGCTTGATGGAAAAATTACGCCCTGGCTAGGCATGTTGATTGCAGAGTTTGCACAGTTAAAACAAATTTTTGTTGTTGGCTCATTTTTACGCAAAGATCATCCGCTATTAGCCTCGCGTTTGCGTCAGGCAGTCAAGCTAGGGGCGAAGTTAAATATTCTGCATGCAACCGACGATGATTTGTTAATTCCTATTTCAAATAAAATTATCCAGGCGCCAACTGACTGGTTATCTATATTGGGCGAAATAATTGTTGCTGTATCACAAGAAAAAAATATTACTGTTCCTGTGCAGTTTGCCAGTTTGGAACCATCCAATGAATCAAAAAATATTGCTTCTGGATTGTTGCTAGATGTACCTAAAGCAATTTTTCTCGGTAATGCCGCTTCGCAACATCCACATGCCGCACAACTGCATGCGGCTGTAGAATGGCTTTCCGATAATACTGGCTCTAAATTTGGTTATTTGACGGAAGCTGCCAATACTGTAGGCGGTTACTTGGCTAATGCAATTCCGGCCAACGGGACTAATGCAGCACAGTTTTTATCGGTGCCGCGCAAAGCATACTTGTTATTGAACGCAGAACCTGCTGTCGATTGTGCCAACCCGCAAGTGGCGAGTGACGCTTTGGAACAGGCTGAAATGGTTGTAGTGATGTCGGCATTTAAACATGCTCTTGATTATGCCGATGTCTTGCTGCCGATAACACCTTTTACTGAAACGTCTGGTTCCTACGTGAATTGCGAAGGGCGCATACAAAGCTTCAATGGTACGGTTAAACCACTTGGCGAAGCGCGACCTGGCTGGAAAGTGTTGCGGGTATTGGGCAACTTGCTCGATGTACCTGAGTTTAATTATGAATCCTCTGAAGTTATTCGTGATGAAATTATTGGTGATGGAATTGTTTCTGGACGACTGAATAACAACGCTAGAGCACAATTGAATTCACCAGTCACAGAGAAACCCGGTCTACAACGGATCGCAGATGTGCCGATCTATTTCACAGATGCGATAGTACGACGTGCTGCTTCGCTTCAAAAGACTTCCGATGCAGCGGCACCAGTAGCTTATTTGTCAGCCACTCTGTTTGCAAAGCTTGGATTGCAAAATGATGCCAGAGTCGTCGTACGCCAAGGTGCAGGTAGCGTCTTATTGACGGCAGCAGTTGGCGTCGGTCAGCCAGAACATGTAGTGAGAGTGGCGGCTGGACATCCTTCGACGGCAATGCTTGGTGCAATGTTTGGTCCAGTTTCTGTGGAGCGTGGCTAATGGATCAAATGCTTGTCACAATTCAAGCGACTGGACAAAATTTCTTCGGTTTCTTGTGGCCTCTAGTCTGGAATTTAGTGAAAATAATTTGTATCGTACTGCCTGTTATGGCTTGCGTTGCTTATTTGACCCTTTGGGAACGTAAGTTAATTGGCTGGATGCATGTACGCATAGGACCTAATAGAGTAGGTCCTGCCGGTCTACTGCAGCCGATTGCAGATGCGCTGAAACTATTGCTGAAAGAAATTATTGTCCCGGCAAAAGCAAATAAAATATTATTTGTGATCGCACCTATCATGACAATTATGCCGGCATTAGCGGCATGGGCGGTTATTCCATTTGGTCCTGAGACTGTCTTGGCGAACGTAAACGCGGGATTGTTATTTGTTATGGCGATAACCTCTCTGGAAGTATACGGCGTCATTATTGCCGGATGGGCATCCAATTCAAAGTATGCATTTTTAGGAGCCATGAGGGCTTCCGCTCAAATGATCTCTTACGAGATAGCCATGGGATTTGTATTGGTAATTGTACTGATGGTTTCAGGAAGTCTTAATATTATTGATATTGTGATGACTCAATCCAGTGGTTATTTTGCTGACAAAGGACTGAATTTTCTTTCATGGAACTGGCTTCCCTTGTTTCCGATGTTTGTTGTCTATGTGATTTCAGGCATTGCAGAGACTAATAGGCATCCATTCGATGTGGTGGAGGGCGAATCAGAAATTGTTGCTGGTCACTTGGTTGAATATTCAGGAATGTCATTTGCTATGTTCTTTTTGGCTGAATATGCCAACATGATTCTCATCTCTGCACTGGCATCATTGATGTTCCTTGGGGGGTGGGCATCACCAATCAATTCTGTCTTGCTTAATTGGGTTCCGGGATGGATCTGGCTTGGAATTAAGACTTTCTTGGTAGTGTCGATTTTTATATGGGCGCGCGCGTCTTTCCCACGTTATCGCTACGATCAAATTATGCGACTCGGCTGGAAAGTATTTATTCCGCTAACTTTGGCATATTTGGTTATTGTTGCTGTCTGGATGCAGACGTCTTTGAATATTTGGAAGTAATTGGAAAGTTGAGGCTGATATCTTATGGAAGCCGTTAAGGATTTTTTTGGTAGTTTAATGCTCCGAGAGTTGCTCAAAGGTTTGGCACTGACCGGACGATATTTGTTTGCACGCAAGATTACGGTTCAGTTTCCTGAAGAAAAAACGCCGCAATCACCCCGTTTTCGCGGACTGCATGCTTTACGTCGTTATCCTAATGGTGAAGAACGTTGTATTGCATGCAAACTCTGTGAGGCAGTTTGCCCTGCCATGGCGATTACAATTGAATCTGATCAGCGCGCAGATGGAACGAGAAGAACCACTCGTTATGATATAGATTTGACAAAGTGCATTTTTTGCGGTTTTTGCGAAGAATCTTGCCCAGTTGATTCAATTGTAGAAACGCACATTCTTGAATACCACGGTGAAAAACGCGGTGATTTGTACTACACAAAAGAAATGTTGCTGGCTGTCGGTGACCGCTATGAAAATGAAATCGCTGCAGCTCGCGCAGCTGATGCCGCGTATCGTTAATCTGGTCCTTTATTTGGCTTGTTATGGAATTTAAAACCGTTCTTTTCTATATTTTTTCGGCGATATTAGTTATTGCTGCGACACGCGTTATTACAGCCCGTAATCCGGTACATTCAGCACTTTTTCTTGTGCTGTCTTTTTTTTCGGCGGCCGCACTCTGGATGTTGCTCAAGGCTGAGTTTTTATCGATAGTACTGGTGCTGGTCTATGTCGGTGCAGTAATGGTACTTTTTTTATTCGTCGTAATGATGCTTGACATTAATTTAGGTAAGATGCGCGAAGGTTTCTGGGGATATTTCCCTTTAGCTGCAACCATCGGTGTAGTAATCGCGCTAGAAATGGCTGCAGTGTTAATGCGTGGGTTCTGGATGCCAGAACCGCTGATTCCAGCTGCTGCTGACATGATTGGCAATACCAAGGAATTGGGAAAATTGATTTATACGCAATATGTCTATGCATTTGAAATTGCAGCTGTGATTCTTTTAGTTGCTATCATCGCTGCTGTTGCCCTCACAATGCGGCGCCGTAAAGACAGCAAACATTTCCACCCATCGGATGCAGTGAAGGTTAAACGGAATGATCGTATCCGCATTGTAAAGATGAAATCAGAATCTGATCGTTCAAATAATACTAAATCATCAGCATTACCTGCAGCAATCTCTGGAACAGAACAGAAATAAGGATTTCGAAAAATGACACTATCACTAGCGCATTATTTAATTCTAGGCGCAATACTATTTTCGATTTCAATTATTGGTATTTTTTTAAATCGAAAAAATATTATTGTTTTACTTATGGCAATAGAATTAATGTTGCTTGCTGTAAATATGAATTTTGTCGCCTTTTCTCATTATTTGGGAGATGCTGCTGGTCAGATTTTCGTTTTCTTCATTTTGACAGTGGCTGCAGCTGAATCAGCAATTGGCCTCGCCATTCTGATAGTTTTGTTCCGAAATATGGACACTATTAATGTTGAAGATATGGATTCTCTCAAAGGATAACAATCAGATTTTCTGAAATAGACTTTCTGAAATTAATATAAGGGTCATCATGGTGGGGCAACTTAACCCTAATTTACTACTTGTCGTTCCATTAGCGCCCCTTGTGGGATCTGTTATAGCAGGGCTTTTCGGTACCAAATTTTTGGGCAATATTGTTGGTAGAAAAGCGTCTCATACCGTAACAATACTTGGTGTACTGATTGCATTTGTCCTGTCTTGCATGACATTAAGTGAGGTGTTGAACGGAGCTTCGTTCAATGACACCATATATAACTGGATGACTATTGCTGGATTGAAGTTTGAAATTGGATTTCTGATTGATAGCCTTACTGCCTTGATGATGTGTGTAGTCACATTTGTATCATTGATGGTCCACATCTACACTATCGGTTATATGAAGGATGACGAGGGGTATAACCGTTTCTTTTCCTATATTTCCCTATTTACATTTGCAATGTTGATGCTTGTTATGAGCAACAATTTATTGCAATTGTTTTTTGGCTGGGAAGCCGTGGGCTTAGTTTCTTATCTATTAATTGGCTTCTGGTTTACGAGGCCGACTGCTACCGCTGCCAGCATGAAAGCATTTTTGGTAAATCGGGTGGGTGACTTTGGCTTTATTCTTGGGGTTGGCCTATTAGTGGCATATACGGGGTCACTCAATTACGGAGAAATATTTTCTCAAAAACAGGAATTAGCAAAGTTGTTATTGCCAGGTACAGAATGGTTGTTGATAACAGTTGCTTGCATCTGTTTATTTATTGGTGCAATGGGAAAATCGGCACAGTTTCCATTGCATGTCTGGCTACCTGACTCGATGGAAGGGCCTACACCAATATCTGCCTTGATTCATGCTGCGACAATGGTTACTGCTGGCATTTTTATGGTTGCTCGGATGTCACCATTGTTTGAATTGTCTGATACAGCATTGTCATTTGTCTTGATTATTGGCTCAATTACTGCATTGTTTATGGGCTTTCTCGGGGTTATCCAAAACGATATTAAGCGGATCGTTGCTTATTCTACTTTGTCCCAATTGGGTTATATGACAGTGGCCTTGGGCGCCTCGGCTTATTCGGTTGCTATATTTCATGTGATGACGCATGCATTCTTTAAAGCATTATTATTCCTGGCTGCCGGCTCAGTAATTATTGGGATGCATCATGTTCAAGATATTCGCCATATGGGCGGCTTGAGAAAATACATGCCTATTACTTGGATAACATCTTTACTAGGTGCGTTGGCATTGATTGGAACACCTTTTTTCTCCGGGTTCTATTCAAAAGATAGCATCATAGAAGCAGTTCATAATTCAACAATTTACGGCTCTGGTTTTGCGAGTTTCGCGGTGCTAGCTAGCGTATTTGTAACTGCATTTTATTCATTCCGACTGTATTTCCTGGTTTTTCATGGGAAGGAACGTTTTGGTAAAGCACACGACAACGACGCACATCATGATGCGCACGATGGATTAGCTTTTGGGCAAAAACCACATGAATCTCCGCTTGTGGTAACTTTGCCACTTATATTTTTAGCAATTCCGTCCGTTATTATTGGTTACTTCGCAATTGGACCACTTTTGTTTGGAGACTTCTTTAAAGATGTTATTTTTGTTGCCGAGGCACATGCGGCGATGGCAGAAATTTCAAAAGAATTTCACGGCCCGATTGCAATGGCGATTCACTCATTCACCACTGCACCTTTCCTTCTTGCCCTGGCAGGTGTTGTTAGCGCATATTATTTTTACTTAGTTGACCCACGTATTCCTGCATATATCAAGGATAAATCAGGCCCGATTTATAATTTACTGGATAACAAATATTATCTAGATAAATTTAATGAAGTGGTTATCGCTGGCGGTGCTCGTTTACTTGGTAATGGTTTATGGAGTATTGGTGATAAAACCTTAATTGACGGATTTTTAGTTAATGGTAGTGCTAAATTAATTCGCTTGTTATCGAGACTTTCCAGAAAAATTCAGTCGGGATATCTCTATCACTACGCCTTTGTAATGATCCTCGGCGTTTTAGGCTTTTTAATTTATTTCATGCCTTTTCCGTTTGCTAAATAAGCTGGCTAATAATATCAATTATGCAATCAACTTTCCCACTTTTGAGTTTAGCGATTTGGTGTCCTATCGCTTTTGGTATCTTCATTTTGGCATTTGGTCGTGATGACAATCCTAGGTTGGTTCGGATTGCATCACTGATTGGTGCAGTTGCAAGTTTCTTTGTTACGTTACCTCTGCTTCGGGGCTTCGATAATGCTGCGCATGGCATGCAATTTGTTGAGAAACATAGTTGGATTGACCGCTTCAATATCAATTATTTTCTCGGAATTGATGGTATCTCAATATGGTTCGTTGTTCTGACATCCTTCATTACAGTGATTGTTGTTATTTCAGCATGGGAAGTAATTGAGAAAAAAGTTGCCCAATATATGGGGGCTTTCCTGATTTTATCAGGCCTGATGGTGGGTGTTTTTTGTGCGCTGGATGGCATGCTGTTTTATGTTTTCTTTGAATCAACTTTAATCCCAATGTTTATCATTATCGGCATATGGGGCGGCGCGAATCGTGTCTACGCAGCATTTAAGTTCTTTCTCTATACGCTGATGGGTTCTCTGCTAACGTTATTAGCAATTCTGTATCTTTATACTAAAACAGGTAGCTTTGACATCCTTGTATGGCATGAATTTCCACTGACGTTATCCGTTCAAATATTTATCTTTCTTGCGTTCCTTATGGCTTTTGCTGTCAAGGTTCCGATGTGGCCAGTACATACTTGGTTGCCAGATGCCCACGTTGAGGCGCCTACTGGTGGATCGGTCGTGCTCGCAGCTATTATGCTGAAACTGGGCGCTTACGGCTTTCTACGTTTTTCTTTACCAATTACGCCGGATGCTAGTCACTATTTGTCAGGCTTCATGATTACCCTGTCCCTGATTGCCGTGATTTATATTGGATTGGTTGCAATGGTGCAGAAAGATATGAAGAAACTGGTAGCCTATTCCTCGATTGCACATATGGGATTTGTGACACTGGGTTTCTTCATGTTTAATGATTTATCGGTGCAGGGTGGCATTGCTCAGATGATTTCCCATGGCTTTGTTTCGGCTGCCATGTTTCTTTGTGTTGGCGTACTTTACGATCGTATGCATTCGCGACAGATTGCAGATTATGGTGGGGTAATAAATACTATGCCGAAGTTTGCTGCTTTTTTTGTTCTATTTTCCATGGCAAATTCCGGTTTGCCGGCGACATCCGGGTTTGTTGGTGAGTTTATGGTGATTTTAGGCGCCGTAAAATTCAATTTCTGGATTGGTATGCTCGCTGCCACTGCTCTTATTTTGGGGGCAGCATATTCTCTCTGGATGGCCAAGCGCGTGATATTTGGTGAAATTGCAAACGAGCGTGTAAGGCAACTGCCGGATATTAATAAACGTGAATTTTTTATGCTAGCTTTATTAGCCATAGCAGTAATCGGAATGGGTTTGTACCCAGCTCCATTTACAGACGTAATGCAAACGTCTGTCACGGACTTATTGAAACATGTCGCTATCTCAAAAGTGAACTAGAACAGTGCATATATAAGAGGCGACTTAAATGAATACCATGAATCTAACTTTACTTTATCCCGAAGTATTTCTTGTTATAGCTGCATCGGCAATTTTGCTTATTGACATGTTCCTGTCAGATGGGAAACGTTACATTACCTATATTTTGTCTTTATTGACCCTACTGGGATGTGTATTGCTTAACCTAAACTTACTGAATTCAGGAGTTACTGGTTATACTTTTCACAACATGTTTGTGGCAGATTCGATGTCGAATGTGTTGAAAATGTTTTCTTATCTGGCCGTTGGCCTGACGTTAATATATTCACGTCAATACGTAACTGAACGAGGAATGGTCGGCGGCCATCTTGGTGGTGAATTTTATGTATTGACACTGTTTGCGCTGTTAGGGCAAATGATTATGATCTCGGGTAATAATTTTCTTATTATTTATCTGGGACTGGAGTTAATGTCATTGTCTTTGTTTGCTTTGGTAGCACTGCGTCGTGAACATAAGATTTCGACTGAAGCAGCAATGAAATATTTTATTTTGGGCGCGATGGCATCCGGGTTTTTGCTTTATGGCATGTCAATGCTATACGGTGCAACCGGTTCACTTGATCTGACAGAAATTGCGAAAGTTACTGCAACAGGTGCTGTAGACAGAACAGTTTTGGTTTTTGGTGTGGTTTTTCTAGTTTCCGGCCTGGCGTTCAAACTCGGTGTGGTTCCCTTTCACATGTGGGTACCAGACGTTTACCAAGGTGCCCCGACTGCAGTAACACTATTGTTGGGTGGTGCACCAAAATTAGCAGCTTTTGCAATTTTTATCCGATTATTAGTTGATGGGCTTTTGCCTTTGGCCTTTGACTGGCAACAAATGATCGTTATTTTGTCAGTTCTATCAATGGCAGTTGGGAATATTGCTGCCATTGCTCAGACTAATTTGAAGAGGATGCTCGCTTATTCCACCATTTCCCAAATGGGTTTTATGTTGCTGGGGTTCTTGTCAGGCGTAGTTGGAGGAAGCACCGCACCTGCTGCCAATGCCTACAGTTCAGCTATGTTTTACACCATCACTTATGTGCTAACTACACTTGGCACATTTGGCGTCATCATGTTGTTGTCGCGCAAGGGCTTTGAAGCTGAAAATTTGGATGATTTTAAAGGTTTGAATCAGCGTAGCCCATGGTTTGCCCTTGTTATGATGCTACTTATGTTTTCTTTGGCTGGTATTCCACCAATGATGGGCTTCTACGCCAAGCTGTCCGTTATACAGGCAGTTTTGGGAACCGGGCAAACTTGGTTAGCGCTTGTAGCAATATTATTTTCTTTGATAGGGGCTTTCTTTTACGTACGTGTTGTTAAGCTTATGTATTTTGATGAGGCAATTGATAAATCTCCGATTGTAGTCAACAAGGATATGCGTATAGCGCTTAGTCTTAATGCCATTATTGTTCTTGGAATTGGACTGATGCCGGGTGCTTTGATGGCAATCTGTATAAATGCAATGAGTAAAATTCTTGGTATTTGAGGCTACAGAAGCTTAGTTTATGAATGTGACTTTTTCAGTTTGGATGGTGATCATATTGGCGGTATTTGCCGCTAATATGCCGTTTTTAAATGAGCGTTTTCTTGCAATTATTTCCATTCGTCGATCGGTAAAACCTTTTTGGCTGCGTCTGATGGAACTAGTGATTTTATATTTTTCTATAGGCTTTATTGCGCATTTGTTTGAGGCCAATTTGGGCAATATTTTTGACCAAAAATGGGAATTTTTTGCTATTACGTCTTTTTTATTTCTGGTTTTGGCCTATCCTGGCTTTGTCTTGCGTTATTTACGTAAGTAATTGTTTGGCTTCCAGCTTCGTTAAAAACCGGCCCTCATTTTTAATATGGACGATAAGCATCTTAAAGAAATTAAAATTGAAGGAAAAGTTGCTTTCGATGGCAATTTTCTTAAAGTGCAAAACGATACCGTTAGATTACCTGATGGGAAAATATCTTCAAGAGAATATATCAAGCACCCGGGTGCTGTAGTTATTCTTCCGTTATTTGATGATAATTCAGTATTGCTTGAGCGTCAGTTTCGCTATCCGTTGAATCGTGTATTTATTGAATTCCCAGCGGGAAAAATAGATCCTAATGAGGATTCACTGGCGACAGCCAAGCGTGAGTTGCAAGAAGAAACTGGCTATACTGCATCTGATTGGACGTTTGTTTGTACCATCCATAATGCGATAGCGTATTCCGATGAATATCTCGATATTTTTATTGCTCGCGGTCTACAGGTGGGTATCGCTAAACTGGATGACGGAGAGTTTTTAGAAACGTTCAGGGCTCCAATGAGCGAGGTGTTGGGTTGGGTTCGGGAAGGTAAGATAACTGATGTGAAAACAGTCATAGGTGCATTTTGGCTAGATAAGATTAGCGCTGGGCAGTGGACCTGATTTTCGTTTCTGCCCACAATAAAAAAGCCGCAGACTGCGGCTTTTTTATTGTACTTTACATATTGGTATAGTTCGGGCCGCCACCACCTTCTGGAGTGATCCAAACAATGTTTTGGGTTGGGTCTTTAATGTCGCAGGTTTTACAGTGTACGCAGTTTTGCGCATTGATTTGCAACCTGTCTTCACCCTCGTTTGTTTTAATGAATTCATACACGCCTGCCGGGCAGTAACGCGCTTCAGGGCCAGCATATTCTGCCAGATTAATACGCACTGGCACAGTTGGATCTTTGAGCGTCAGATGAATGGGTTGATCTTCTGCGTGATTGGTATTTGATATAAATACCGATGACAAACGATCAAATGTGAGTTTGCCATCAGGTTTCGGGTATTTGATTGACTTAAATTCTGCTGCCGGGCGCAAACACTCATGGTCCGCATGTTTGTGATGTAGCGTCCATGGTGCCTTACCGCCAAAAATAACCTGGTCAATCCCTACCAAAATAGTGCCAGCATAAAGGCCTTTACTCATCATTGGTTTGAAGTTGCGTGCCTTGTATAACTCTTCATGTAGCCAGGATTGTTCAAAAGCAGTTTCATAAGCGGATAGCTGGTCATGCTGGCGTTTTTCTGTTAACGCTTCAAATGCCGCTATTGCTGCCAGCATTCCTGTTTTAAGCGCGGCATGGCTGCCTTTGATGCGACTTGCATTCAAAAATCCTGCCTCGCAGCCTATCAAGGCGCCACCAGGGAATACTAATTTAGGCAGAGATTGCAAACCGCCGGCCGTGATGGCGCGTGCACCGTATGCCAGACGCCTACCCCCTTCAAAAAATTTACGGATCTCAGGATGCGTTTTGTAACGCTGAAATTCTTCATAAGGCGACAAGTATGGATTTTCATAAGAAAGGCCGACAACATATCCTACGGCTACCTGATTATTTTCCATATGGTAGAGAAATGAGCCGCCATAGGTTTTATTGTCGAGCGGCCAACCCGCGGTATGCACCACTAGGCCAGGTTGATGCAGGGCTGGATCGATTTCCCATAGTTCTTTGATGCCGAGACCATAGGTTTGTGGATCTTTATCTTTATTAAGGTCAAATTTTTGCATCAATTGCTTGCCCAGGTGTCCACGTGAACCCTCTGCAAACAATGTGTATTTTGCGTGTAATTCCATGCCGATCTGAAAGGCATCAGTTGGCTGACCGGCGCGATTGACACCCATATTGCCGGTTGCAACCCCTTTGACCGAACCATCCTCGTTATACAGAACTTCGGCAGCGGCAAACCCTGGGAAAATTTCGACGCCTAGGGTTTCAGCTTGCTGGCCAAGCCAGCGTACGACATTTGCTAATGAAATGATGTAATTGCCATGATTCTGGAAACAGCCGGGTAACATCCAACTTGGTGTTTTATAGGCCTTGGTCTCGCTCAAAAACAAAAAACGGTCTTCATTGACTTGGACGTTGAGTGGGGCGCCGCGCTCTTTCCAGTCTGGAAAAAGTTCAGTCATGGCTTGAGGATCCATGACTGCACCTGACAGAATGTGCGCGCCTAATTCGCCCCCTTTTTCAAGCACACAGACGGAGAGCTCGGTATCTGATGCCGCGGCAAGCTGTTTGAGTTTGATGGCAGCGGCTAATCCGGCAGGGCCACCTCCGACGATGACGACGTCATACTCCATTGTTTCGCGGGGTCCGTATTGCGCGGCTATGTCTTGGTTTTGTGTATTATTTTGTTCCATGCTCTCACCAATATAAATATAAATATCGAACGAACGTGCTAATTGATAGGGATTCTCTAGTAATAAGCTAGATACTGCAATCTAATCCCGGCTGATTCATGTAATCATTGAGATGTATTAATTCGTTAATAGAAGTGGTCATAAGATAAACCATTGGGAGAGATTCGTGGGCATTGAAGTTAATTTTGAAGGAAAAATTGCTCTAGTTACTGGCGCGTCCAGTGGTCTCGGGGCGCGTTTTGCAAAAGTCTTGGCGAAGGCAGGGGCGCAGGTAGTACTTGCTTCACGCAGAATTGACCGTTTGAAAGAGCTGCGTGCGGAAATTGAAGCTGAAGGTGGTGCGGCGCATGTAGTCAGCCTGGACGTGACCGATTATGCCAGTATTAAATCGGCAATTGCACACGCCGAAACCGAAGCTGGACCAATTGACATACTGGTTAATAATTCCGGCGTTTCCACTACCCAGAACCTGCTTGATGTAACGCCAGAGGATTATGCCTACGTGATGGATACTAATCAGCGCGGAGCATTTTTTGTCGCTCAGGAAACGGCAAAGCGGATGATCGCGCGCGCCAAAGGCGACCCGAAAAAGCAGCATCGCATCATCAATATTGCTTCTGTCGCAGGTTTGCGTGTATTGCCGAAAATCGGGATTTATTGCATGAGCAAAGCGGCTGTGGTGCACATGACAAAATCCATGGCGGTGGAGTGGGGCAGATACGGTATTAATGTCAATGCAATTTGTCCCGGTTATATTACGACCGAAATTAATGCCGAATATTTCGCCAGTGAAGAAGGGCAGAAATTAATCAGCATGCTACCGCGAAGAAGAGTCGGTTCGCCTGAAGACTTGGATGGTTTGTTGCTGCTTCTTGCAGGCGATGAGTCGCGTTTTATCAACGGAACAATTATCACAGCAGATGATGGCATGAGTGTCGAATAAGCCAGATAATTTATATATTCAATCAGACACCATTTTCAGACATATGCATAAAAAGCTGGTTCACACTGCGCGCATTCCGATCCGCTGGGGCGACATGGATGCGATGGGACACGTTAATAATACGGTGTATTTCCGTTACCTGGAGCAGGCACGTATCGAATGGTTCACGACTATTGGCTGCGATCCTGATCCGGCCGCTGAAGGTCCTGTAATCGTCAATGCCCATTGCAGTTTCATCAAGCAATTGAAATATCCGGGTGAGATTGAAATCTTGACATATGTTGGGCCGGCTGGACGATCAAGTTTTGAAACCATTCAGGAAATCCGCCGTGTCGATGTGGCGGACATGATATATGCGCACGGTGGCGCCAAAGTCGTCTGGGTCCACTTTCCATCCGAAAAATCCACGCCTCTGCCCGACTGGGTGCGCCAGCTGCTGGCGGCAACTGATTAGTCTTTAGCACTATGCACGTCGAGTAATTTCTGGACCAACTCGCTTGAATTGGCTGCATTTAATTTGCGCATCAGCTTGGATCGATACATTTCCACTGTGCGCGGGCTCAAATCCAACTGACGGGCAATCAATTTGCTGGTTTTTCCTTCTACCAGCAGGGCGGATATCTCCCGCTCTCTGGGAGTAAATTCGACGCTGAGCGGTCGTTTGGGGCTAAGGTCTACAAAAGTCCATATGCCGGCAGCATGTGGGTCGTCGCGCAACAGTCCGCGCCCGGTCACGCGGCACCAGAATAGTTCGTTATTGGCGCGCTTCATGATGCGCTCGTCAGAGTACTGCCCCTTCGCATTCATGATAGGAACGATACGGGCGCCTGTGCGTTCGAATTCTCCTGCGCTTGGGTAAAGCACCAGAAATGACTGGCCGATCAGGCCTTCAGACGTACAGCCGAACGTGGTGCAGAGTACCTCGTTGCACGCTTGAATGACGCGGTTTTGAGAAACACACATCCCGACTGGAGCATGCAGGAAGATTTTTTCAAAATCGATAAGCAAGGTGGGAAGCATAAGTGCAGGTATACCTTTTGCAGGTTATAAAACTAGGATTGTCGTATTTTTACGGTATTGCGCCTTTGAATTTGGCGTCTTATGCTGTCGGGAACGGTAATTGCCGCTATGGTTTCACATTACATTTTAAAGGGATTTGGTATGAACAAAGTTTATCCTGATGCCGCAACGGCACTGGCCGGCATCGTTCAGGATGGCCAGACTATTGCCGTGGGCGGTTTCGGCCTGTGCGGCATCCCTGAAGCACTGATTGCTGCTTTGCGGGATTCGGGCGTCAAGGAATTGACTGCCATTTCTAATAATGCTGGTGTGGACGGGTTCGGGCTTGGTCAATTACTGACCTCTCGTCAAATCAAAAAAATGATTTCATCCTATGTGGGAGAAAACAAGGAGTTTGAGCGTCAGTACCTCGCAGGTGAGTTGGCGCTGGAATTCACCCCGCAAGGCACGCTGGCCGAGAGATTGCGTGCGGGTGGATCGGGCATCCCTGCTTTCTTTACTAAAACCGGCGTAGGTACCATTGTGGCCGAAGGCAAGGAAATCCGTGAATTCGACGGCCACCAATACGTGATGGAGCGTGCCCTGTCGCCGGATGTGTCGCTGGTAAAAGCATATAAAGCCGATAAGGCCGGCAATCTGGTGTATCGCAAGACGGCGCGCAATTTCAACCCGAATGTCGCCATGGCCGGCAAGATCACGATAGCCGAAGTCGAGGTATTGGTTGAAATCGGCGAAATCGATCCGGATGATGTGCACACTCCGGGGATTTTCGTGCATCGCATCGTCGTCAATGAAAATCCCGAAAAGCGGATTGAACAACGCACGGTTCGTGCAAAACAGGCAGGAGAATAAGATGGCATGGACTCGTGATGAAATGGCTGCACGCGCGGCGCTGGAACTGCAAGACGGTTTTTATGTAAATCTCGGCATCGGTTTGCCTACCTTAGTCGCCAATTATGTGCCTGCGGGCATGGATGTGTGGCTGCAATCCGAAAACGGATTATTGGGCATCGGCCCTTTCCCGACTGACGATGAGGTCGACCCTGACCTGATCAATGCCGGCAAACAGACCATAACGACCTTGCCGGGATCATCGATTTTCAGTTCGGCGGATTCATTCGGCATGATCCGGGGCGGCAAGATCAACCTCGCGATTCTGGGGGCGATGCAGGTATCCGAATATGGCGACTTGGCTAACTGGATGATTCCTGGCAAGATGGTCAAGGGGATGGGCGGCGCCATGGATCTGGTTGCCGGAGTGGGGCGCGTTGTGGTCTTGATGGAACATGTGGCAAAAGCAAAAGATGGCACCGAGTCGCACAAGATTCTCCCGAAGTGCAACTTGCCACTGACTGGAGTAGGCGTTGTCAATCGGATCATTACCGATCTGGGGGTGATCGATGTGACAGCTGCCGGATTGAAACTGGTGCAGCTTGCACTCGGAGTGAGCGCGGAAGAAATTCAGGCTAAAACCGGTGTTGCGCTGGACGTTACGGCGCTATGACCAAGTAAGGTGGTACGGATAAAAAAATGGGCTTCGGCCCATTTTTTTACTTGTGCCAAATAAAATATTATTCGCGAATAACTTGAATAGTGACATCCACAGCCTTGAACATTAAATAATTTATATGGGGTATGTATTAAAACATGCCATTTACCGCATACATTAATTGCGACATATAAAAATACATAACATAGTATATGGGAATTTCCTAATCGGCACTAAATCCGGCAATAAGTTTTGTTGCACTCAATGAGCGGCGACACAGCAATCAAGCCCGGGCGCCGCCTTGTCAGTTTACTGTGCTACCCAACCGCCATCCATGTTCCATGCCACGCCGCGCACCTGGCTGGCTGCTTCCGAACACATGAATACCGCCAGCGCACCGAGTTGTTCTGGCGTAACGAACTCGCCGGACGGCTGTTTTTCTGCCAGCAATCCTTTCTTGGCTTCTTCATTTGAAATGCCTTCGCGTTCGGCGCGCGCATCGACCTGTTTTTGCACCAGCGGCGTGAGCACCCAGCCTGGGCAGATCGCGTTGCAGGTGACGCCGGTTTGCGCGGTTTCCAGCGCAATGGTTTTGGTCAGTCCGACCAAGCCGTGCTTGGCTGCGACATAGGCAGATTTTTGCGCTGAAGCGACGAGTCCGTGGGCAGAGGCAATATTGATGATGCGGCCCCAGTTTTTTGACTTCATATAAGGCAGCGCCAGACGTGCGGTATGAAAGGCAGAGGACAGGTTGATGGCGATGATGGCATCCCATTTTTCTATCGGAAAGTCTTCGATATTGGCAACATGCTGGATGCCGGCATTGTTGACCAAGATATCAATCCCGCCAAACTTCTCTGCACTGGCCCGAATCATCGCTTCGATTTCCGCCGGCTTAGACATATCGGCAGCGTTATACAGCACTGCTACGCCATAATCATTGGCGATGGCATCTTGCAAAAGCGCGATTTCATGCGCGTCGCCAAAGCCATTTAATACAATATTGGCGCCTTGTGCGGCCAGCGTCTGCGCGATTCCCAGCCCGATGCCAGATGTGGAGCCAGTAATGAGCGCGGTTTTGCCTTTGAGTGTAATGCCTTGCATGATGTCCTCTGAGAGTGAGAAATTACGATGATGATGAACTTGCACTAAGATTTTAAGCCCAACGACCGGTAAAATGTCGGAACCACAGCAACCAGGCAGCCATTACAATGACACAACCACAAATCAGGACGGTACAGTGCATCTCTCCCAGCGGCTTGCACCGGATGGCATACAAGGAGTGGGGCGACGTCAATAATCCCAAGGTGCTGGTTTGCGTGCACGGGGTGACACGAGTGTCGGATGATTTCGACAACATGGCGCGCGCGCTCTGCCAGTCGTATCGCGTGATTTGCCCGGACGTAGTCGGACGCGGACGCTCGGAAAGGCTGCGTAATCCACTGCACTATCAGATTCCTCAGTATGTCAGCGATATGGTGAACCTGCTGGCGCGCGTCACCGCACACCCGGCCACAACAACCGTCGATTGGTTCGGCACTTCGATGGGCGGTTTGATCGGGATCGGGCTGGCTTCGTTACCGGATAACCCGATCGGAAAATTGATACTCAATGATGTCGGGCCGGCTTTGAATAGTGAGGCGCTGTTACGGATTGGCGACTATATCGGCCAAGCGGTGCGGTTTCAGACTTTCGACGAGGCAGCACAATATATTCGTGCAATTTCAGCCACCTTTGGCCCGCACTCCGACGACGAATGGCGCAAACTGGCGTCAGATGTCTTGCGCCAGGATCAGGAAGGGCTGTGGATTCGTCATTATGATCTGGGCTTGGCTGCAGCATTCAAATCGGCAACACCAGAGAGTCTGAAAGTTGCCGAGGCGCTGTTATGGATGGCTTATGATGCGATAACCTGCCCAACCTTGTTGGTACGCGGTGCCCAATCCGACCTCTTGTCGGGCCAGACAGCGCAGACGATGACGCAGCGTGGACCCAAGGCAAAGCTGATTGAGCTGCCTGGAATCGGACATGCGCCGACTTTCATGCATGCAGATCAGATCAAAATTGTGCAGGATTTTTTACTAGGTTAATTTACCAACTTTGGAAAGATATTTATGGAAATCAAGCGATTGCACGTAGGTAAAAGAATGTCTGAGGCCGCCATTCACAACGGCACGGTTTATCTGGCGGGCCAGGTTGCGGCCGATGCGTCGCATAACATTCAGGATCAAACGCGTGCGGTTTTAAGCCAGATAGACAGCCTTTTGGCACAGGCCGGCAGCGATAAAACCTGCATCCTGATGTGCCAGATTTTTCTTTCTGACCTGAAGAATTTTGATGCCATGAACCAGGTATGGGAGGAATGGGTGGCGTCAGGCTGCACGCCGCCTCGCGCAACCATCCAGGCACAACTTGCCAAGCCGGAATGGTTGATCGAAATTGTCATTACGGCAGCACAAATATAAGGCAACAATGGTTTCGGTAGTCACCGCGCAAAACGATATTTCGCTTCAGCTTACAGCCGGGCTTTCTGAGGTGGACAGTGTGCGTGTTCTCGATGCGTTTGCGTTTGTTTGCCCTTTGTATGCCGAAAAAAAAATCGCAACAGGTCAGTGCGCACTGGAATTTTCCAAAGGTGTGGCAACCACGCTGGCAGCACTAAATGTGGATGCAGAGACAATTATTGCCGGGCTGCTGTTCGAGTTGCCTGCGCTGGACCCGGCTGCGGCCGAAAGCATTGAAGCTGGTTTCGGCAAGGATGTCGGTGATCTGGTTACTGGCATCCGGCAATTGATGCGTTTGCGGGAATTGACTTCAGGGCAGCGGCCAGTCGGTCGCGGCAAAAATGCATCACAGCAAGCTGCAGCCCAGATCGAAGTGCTGCGCAAGATGCTGCTGTCGATGGCGTCGGATATGCGCGTGGTACTGGTGCAGCTGGCATCACGGGTAACTACCCTGCGTTTTTTTGCGGAACAGAAGGTTTATAACGACACCACGCATCAATATGCACGCGAAACATTGGATCTGTACTCCCCATTGGCGAATCGCCTGGGTGTTTGGCAATTGAAATGGGAACTGGAGGATTTATCCTTCCGTTTTCTGGAGCCTGAGAGTTATAAACGCATCGCCAAAATGCTGGAAGAAAAGCGCATGGAGCGGGAGGAGTTCGTCGGCGATGCAATCGCCAGGCTGAAGTCCGAACTGGCTTTGGCTGGCGTCAAGGCGGATGTTTCTGGTCGGCCCAAGCATATTTACAGCATCTGGAACAAAATGCGCGGCAAATCGCTCGATTTTTCGGAACTGTACGATGTGCGCGCTTTTCGTGTGACCGTCGAAGACATCAAAACTTGTTACACCGTGCTGGGGATTGTGCACAATATCTGGGCTCCGATTCCGAAGGAATTTGACGACTATATTTCGCGCCCCAAGTCGAACGGTTATCAGTCATTGCATACGGTGGTGGTTGCGGAAGACGGCCGCGCGCTGGAAGTCCAGATCCGTACTGAAGAAATGCACCGTTTCGCCGAGTATGGCGTGGCTGCGCACTGGCGTTACAAAGAAACCGGCGGATCGAATTTTTCAGAGCGAAAATATGACGAAAAAATCGCTTGGCTAAGGCAGTTGCTGGCATGGAAGAGCGAAGTTGCCGATGCGGTGGTAGGGCAGGAAGAAATTCAGCGCGAATGGATCGAAAAACTCAAGTCAGCCACACTAGATGATCGAATTTACGTATTGACGCCACAGGCGCGGGTCATCGAACTCCCCAGCGGCGCCACGCCGATTGACTTTGCTTATCATCTGCATACGGACGTCGGGCACCGCTGTCGCGGCGCGCGTATTGATGGTGCGATGGTGCCACTCAACACGCCGCTCAAAAACGGCCAGACAGTTGAAGTCGTGACGGCCAAGGGTGCACCAGGAACAGCAGGGCCGTCGCGTGATTGGCTCGGTGCCGGCTACACCGTCAGTGCGCGCGCGCGCTCCAAAGTGCGCGCCTGGTTTAATGCCATAGATCAACAAGAAACGCTGGCAAGCGGCCGCAGCCTGATTGAAAAAACCCTCCAGCGCGAAGGCAAGACTGCCGTCAACCTGGAAGAACTTGCGCGCAAACTCGGTTTTCTGAAAGTGGATGAGCTTTTTCTGGCAGTCGGAAAGGATGAGTTCAGCCTGCGCAATGTTGAACAGGCGTTGCACGGCGAAGATGCAGACAAGACCGTCAAAGAAGTAGAGGAGGCCGATGTTACAAACAAGAGCCGAGCATCCAGCATCACGCAGGGCGCAAAATCGGGTGTGTTGGTGGTCGGTACCGATGGTTTGTTGATCCAGTTGGCGAAATGTTGTCGTCCGGCTCCTCCCGACGACATTGTGGGCTTTGTTACGCGCGGTCATGGTGTTTCCATTCATCGTGCCAATTGCAAGAATTTTACCGAGATGCGCGTGCAAGCACCCGAACGCATTATTCAAACTGCATGGGGGAATGCTGGTCTTGATACGGTTTATCCAGTCGATATTTTTGTATTTTCGGCTGACCGCCAAGGGTTGTTACGTGATATTTCAGAGATATTTTCGCGGGAAAAAATTAATGTAATAGGAGTGAAAACGCAAAGCGCGAAAGGATTGGCGCGCATGTATTTCACCGCCGAAATTCCCTCAACCGCACATTTGCAAAAAGCGTTGATAGTGATTCGAGAGGTTGCCGGCGTGCTAGAAGTCAATCGGTATTAATTGGGGCAATTTATGGCGCAATGCATTGCTACTGTCAGATTTATCATGGGCATTGCGAGACTAATATTTTGCACGATACAAAATACATTCATGATACAATTCGGCCCGTTGTGATGCAATCTGTTCGTTTTTTGTGTGCAAGTAGGCAGTAAATACCATCTTTTCCCTGATAGCTCAGTTGGTAGAGCGACGGACTGTTAATCCGCAGGTCCCTGGTTCGAGTCCAGGTCGGGGAGCCAAAATTCAAAGGGTCGAGCTATCATGCTCGGCCCTTTTGTTTTATCCCGCTGTCCTCCCTCAAGTTGCTCGATCCATATGCCGCAATTGCCGATATTCACCAAAAGCTGCACCTAATATGTCTATGGAGCAATTTTTCTACCCATCGTGGATTTATAATAGTCTGTGTCAATCTCAATTTAATCGTGTTTGAGCCGTTATAAGTTAAGGGCATATTGGACCCATTACGTAATTAGAATGGTTGTGTTGTATGTAGCCATTTTGGTGTTAACTGGTGGGAAATTTGTCCAATTCTTTCATATACGTGGTGCTAATTTATTCAGCGTTGAAAAGTCTTTTATCTTTGGCGATTTCTGGTTTGTATGAGTGTGGATTTGAGAGAGAGTCATAGTATGAAATTAGCGCCTCAAAATAAACTGGATGGCGTTAAGGAATTTGAATTTACAGTCCAGGATTTCACCAGAGTGAAAGCATTGATTCATCAGCGTGCTGGCATCGCGTTGACGGATACCAAGCAAGAAATGGTGTATAGCCGCCTTGCTCGTCGATTGCGGGCTACCGGTATTGTGTCGTTTGAACAATATCTGGATGACTTGGAGAGAGGTATAGATGACGACGAGTGGGAAGCATTTACCAATGCGCTTACCACCAACCTGACTTCCTTTTTCCGTGAGGCACATCATTTCCCTATTCTGGCCGAGCACCTGCGTAATGTGAAAGGGCCAATTACGATCTGGTGCTCCGCCAGCTCCACTGGAGAAGAGCCTTATTCGATTGCAATAACCGCATGTGAGGTATTTGGCACTTTAAATCCGCCGGTTCATATTATCGCTACCGATATCGATACCAATGTGCTGAGGACCGCTTCAAATGGCGTTTATGCGATTGACAAGATAGTGAAAATGCCGCCCGAGCAGGTCAAACGGTTTTTCCTGAAGGGCAAGGGTGAACAGGATGGGCTGGTAAGAATTCGCCCGGAACTGCGTCAAATGATCACTTTCAAACAGCTTAATCTACTGGTCGATAGTTTGCCCTTATCAGGTCCATTCGATGCGATTTTCTGCCGCAATGTAATGATCTATTTTGATAAACCAACCCAGAGAAAAATTTTGGCCAAGTTCAGGCCGTTGCTGAAGCCTGATGGATTGTTGTTTGCCGGACATTCGGAAAATTTCCTGTATGTTTCAGATGCCTTTACTTTGCGAGGAAAAACAGTGTACGAGCTGGCATCTGCTGCATCGCACAGCGCAGCAAATGCAATGGCGGTGAATATGAGAAATTCGTTATGAGTAAGATGCCTGAAGAGAAATTTGCAGCCAATGTTTACTACGACAGAACATTTGATTGTGACGCCGCTAAAATCTTGCCGGGTGAATATTATTGTACAGGGAGGGACATGCTGATCGTGACGGTGCTGGGTTCGTGCGTATCGGCTTGCATCCGTGATCGTGTATCCGGTATTGGGGGGATGAATCACTTCATGCTGCCAGACGGCAGCGGCAACGATGGAAACAGCCCTGTTTCTGCATCGATGCGCTATGGCGCCTATGCCATGGAGGTGTTGATCAATCAACTTCTGAAGCTAGGTGCGCGGCGTGAAAACATGGAAGCCAAGGTGTTTGGCGGCGGCAATGTTCTGGCTGGCTTTACCTCGATTAATGTCGGAGAGCGTAATGCGCAGTTCGTCCGGGATTTTCTGCATATGGAAAATATGCGAATAACGGCGGAAGATCTTAATGACATATATCCGCGCAAGGTCTATTTCTTTCCCAGAACAGGGAAAGTCTTGGTCAAAAAACTCAAGCAAACGCATAATGACACGCTCGCCATGCGCGAGCATGCCTATGCCAGCCGACTCAAGACGAGTCCGGTTGGTGGTGAAGTTGAACTTTTCTGATACCGGATTACCGGCACTGCGGTGCTGAGCATGGGAAGCATTTTATGAAAATCAAAGTTCTGATTGTGGATGATTCAGCCTTAATTCGCAGTGTCATGCGCGAGATTGTCAGTAGCCAATCAGACATGGAAGTCGTTGGCGTTGCGCCAGATCCGATTGTGGCGCGAGATATGATCAAAAAAATAAATCCGGATGTACTTACGCTGGATGTCGAGATGCCAAAAATGGATGGCCTTGATTTCCTTGAAAAACTGATGCGCTTGCGGCCCATGCCGGTGATCATGGTTTCGTCCCTAACCGAACGCGGTTCGGAGATTACCATGCGTGCGCTGGAACTGGGTGCTGTGGATTTTGTCACCAAGCCAAAGTTATCGATTCAAAGCGGCATGCTTGAGTACACTAACCTGATTGCAGAAAAAATTCGCATTGCATCCCGTGCCAGAATCAAGTCCCATTCAATTGTTGCAAACGATTCCGCCAAGTTGACGGATGTACCGTTGCCTCTGATCCGTAATCCGCTGATTAGCAGCGAGAAACTCATTATCATTGGCGCTTCCACCGGAGGCACAGAAGCAATCAAGAGTTTTCTCATGCAGATGCCGTCAGACTGTCCGGGAATTTTGATCACACAGCATATGCCGGAAGGTTTTACGCGATCGTTTGCGCAGCGTCTTGATGGGTTGTGCAAGATTTCCGTCAAGGAGGCTGAAGGTGGTGAACGGGTTCTTCCCGGACATGCTTATATTGCACCTGGACACTCGCACTTGCTACTCATGCGCAGCGGTGCGAACTACGTAACTCAGCTTGATCAAGGCCCTGCGGTGAATCGTCATCGACCCTCGGTTGATGTATTGTTCCAGTCGGCAGCAAATTGCGCAGGTAAAAATGCGATGGGCGTGATTCTTACCGGAATGGGAAAGGATGGTGCAGCAGGGATGCTAGAAATGCGCAAGGCTGGCGCGCACAATTTTGCCCAGGACGAAGCCAGCTGCGTCGTCTTTGGCATGCCGCGCGAAGCTATCGCCATCGGCGCCGTGCATGAAGTCGCACCTTTAGGCGAATTGCCGCGTAAAGTTCTGGAACTCTTGAATGCGTCAGGCAATCGCGCACTCAGGGTATGAGCCAACACACATGTTGTATCGCTGGCTCAAAGCTGCTGAGACAAAGTCGTTGATACAAGCTTATTAATGAATTGGTAATCTGTTTTTGTAAAATGAATGGGGCGATATATGGCTGGTCCGAATACAAAATTTTTGGTCGTCGACGATTTTTCAACAATGCGTCGCATTATCCGCAATCTGCTTAAAGAACTTGGATACACTAACGTCGATGAAGCAGAGGATGGCGTCATGGGGCTTGCGAAGTTAAGAAGTGAACAATATGATTTCGTGGTTTCTGACTGGAATATGCCAAATATGGATGGGCTTACCATGTTGCAGAATATACGGGCAGATCCTGCATTAGCTAAAATTCCAGTGCTTATGGTGACTGCAGAAGCTAAAAAGGAGAATATCATTGCTGCTGCACAAGCAGGTGCGAGTGGTTATGTAGTGAAACCATTTACTACTGCAATACTGGATGAAAAACTTACAAAAATTTTTGAAAAGCTTCAGAAAGCAGCAGCCTCCTGATCTCTCCGATTTCAGATTAATCTTTGTTCCCTCGTCGATATAATGGGGACGCCAAAGCATAAGGTGTTTCAGTTTATAAGCATTATTGAAAATAATGCTTATATTAATTCTTTATGATTTTAAAAAAAATAGCACATTTAGTTGGCTGTAATTAATCGATGTATATTTTGCAAAAATGAACAATAAATCGCTTGCTGTAAGATGCAATGTGTATCTTCCATTTTTGGCTCTTAGGATAACTTAATAAAATAAACTTCTAGAGTTGCCGGAAGTTTCCAGGATTTGACCTATACGTCGGTGTGAGGCGTCTATTTTGAGCAAGTGAAGAAGATTTACAATGAAAAACTATCAAAGTTTGAACTATACGAAATGGGCCTGTAAGTAACCTGTGGCGTTTGCCCCGTAAAGCAGAAAGAAAACAATTTTTGAGGCGTTGCGTCAGGATCTCGGTGAAATTTTTCGGGAGTCGGCATTGCAAAAAATTGAAGGTAATTGAAGGACATTTGATGTCAGACCATATTCATATGTGTTTGCCTCTTTCTCGAAGCACACAATATCAAATATCAAATGTGGTCGAATTTATCAAAGGAAAGTACACGTTATCGATAGACTGTCAGTTTGGAGGGCACAATGCAACTTCACGGAAGAAGCATTCTGGACTCTTGGATACTTTGTTTCAACGGACGGTCTGGACGAATTCTGGACGAATAAATGGTGGGTACCTACATAAGCCACTAGGACGCAGAAGATATACACGTTATAACCAACTGAAACTAGGGTCATGGGTTACCAGCGCCTTCGAGGTGACGCCAACAATAAACCTCCGGCTCTGCCAGAGGTGGTTTAATTTGGTTCAATACTGATATATGCATTATGTTTAACGAAAATTTCATTATCCGGGAACCTCTACTCGATTCTAGCCAAAAAATAATCGGCTATGCACTTAGTTGGTCATGTCCTCCAGCAGCAGGGAATTCTTTTTCTGAGGATAACCTTTCATCTCACATTAGCGCTATTGCAGATGCGTTCAATAGTAGTGGGACGGGGGGCGTGTTAGGAGAAAGCTTGATATTTTTAAACGCGGATATCAGTTTGCTGTCAATAGATGCCGTATTGAGGCTGCCACCTAAAAATACAGTTTTTGTTGTGACTGTTGCTGATTTGCACGATCCGATTACTTTTGCAAAAATTATCGCTTTCCGGGAGCAGGGATTTGGAGTATCACTAAAAAATGCAGATTTCGTTTTGCATGACAAGTCTCTTTTAACATATCTCACTCACGTCGAAATTGATTTTTCCTCAACTGATTTCACAACCAAAGCCAAAGTTTATGGGGTACTCAAGCAGTTCGGTATCCATATGCTGGCTCGTCAGGTGAACGACTGGCAGACATTCGATGCCTGTATATCGCTTGGTCTGGATGCTTTTGTCGGCAAGTTGCATTTAACACCGCGACCAACCCCGCATAGTAAAGTTTTGAATCCTTCTCAGTTCACTATTTTAAAATTAATGCATATGGTGAAGGAGAACGTTGAAATACAACATTTGGAAGACGTTCTGAAAAGGGATCCAACCATTACCTACAAGTTGCTTCGCTACATTAATTCAGCTGGATTAGGTCAAAGAGGAGAGGTCCAGTCGCTGAAGCAAGCTCTGCAGCTACTTGGTTATAACCCTCTTTATCGTTGGCTTTCATTATTATTAGCAACTTCAACAACGACTGGATTTTCTCCTGTTTTGTTGGAGGCGGCGATTGTTCGTGGACGATTGGCTGAGATGCTAGGGCAAAAGGTAATGCCTAAAAGCGAGGCGGAAACACTCTTTACCGTAGGCATGTTTTCTCTTCTGGATCGTCTTCTCTGTATCCCAATGGAGGAATTGCTAACTAAGATACAAGTGTCTGGTGCAGTATCTGATGCCCTTTTGTCGCGTACTGGAGTATATGGATCATTTCTGGCTCTTGCTGAGGCTTGTGAGTTAAATGCTACCTTGGTTGCCGCATTGGCATCGCCACACCATTTTAGTGCAGATGATATTAATCATTCGCATTTATCAGCGTTAGCCTGGGTGAGAAATTTACCTAAATAATAATGCAGTTTTTATCATATAAATAACTCCATCGATTGGGGGGCGGGACTCTTGGTGGGTCAGCAAACAACAGACATCTACTATATTACCTAATGATGCCGTGTATCAAACTTCATAAGGGTGGTCTCAAGTACATTATTTTTTCTCCCGATTGGTCAAGGAGCAGGTTAATACCCGACCTGTTTGGTCGATCAGTCGGTTGCTGCTGCATTAATAATCCTTCCTGATAGGGCGCTCTTTTTGCGCTTTCCTGTTCGGAGTACGCATGGCGGAAGAAAGTGATCTCGAAAAAACTGAACCTGGATCTCCCAGGCGCCTGGAAAAGGCACGAGAAGAAGGCGAGGTTGCGCGGTCACGTGAATTAACCACATTTGTTTTATTGGCAACTGGAATTGGCGGCCTGTGGTTGACCGCTGGGACGATGAATCAGCATATCGGCCGCGCATTGCAACGCGGTTTGCAATTTGAGCGAGCCTCTGCATTCGATCCGTCGCATATGATGGTACAAGCCGGTAATGTAGTCGTGGAAGCTTTACAGGCGCTCTTACCTTTGTTTGGCATGATGGCGCTGGCAGCACTGGTGGCACCCCTAATGCTCGGTGGCTGGCTGTTTTCAACACAATCGCTGGCACCAAAATTTTCCAAATTGAATCCAATAGCAGGAATTGGTCGGCTGTTTTCAGCACAATCTCTGGCCGAATTGATCAAAGCGATCACCAAATCGTTGCTGGTAGGCGGTGTTGCATATTGGGTTATTTCTGCCAATGTTACATCGATCATGTCGCTGATGACGGAACCGGTGCATAGCGCCTTGCCGCATACGATGCGGCTTGTGGCCAACTGCTGTGTGCTAATCATTGCTTCGTTGTTGCTAGTGGCGGCACTTGATGTTCCCTATCAACTGTGGAGTTATTACCGAAAACTGCGCATGTCACGTGAGGATCTGCGGCAAGAACATAAGGAAAGCGAAGGTGATCCGCAAATTAAGGCCCAGATCCGCCGCCAGCAACAGCAGATGGCGCGACGACGCATGATGACAGAGGTAGCCAATGCCGATATCGTTGTCACCAATCCAACCCACTTTGCCGTGGCGCTCAAGTATCACGACAAGGAAATGCGCGCACCACGCGTGGTTGCCAAGGGCGCCGATTTACTTGCCTTGCGCATTCGTGCCATAGGTGAAGAGAACAATGTACCGATTCTTGAGGCGCCACCGTTGACGCGGGCGCTGTATCGGCATACCAAGCTCGGTGACGAAATTCCTGCTGCTTTGTATGCTGCAGTGGCTGAAGTGCTGGCTTGGGTCTATCAATTGCAACGCTGGCACAGTGAAGGTGGGATTGCGCCAAGTGAGCCGGGCCACTTGTCGGTTCCGGAATCACTCGATCCGGCATGGAGTAAGGCATGAAGCCGCTGAATACGTTGTTACGTTTGCCCGCCCAGTTTCTTGCCGGTAAGCAGATCAAGGGGCTGGCCGGGCCGTTGTTGATCGTCATGATCCTTGGCATGATGATCTTGCCATTGCCACCGTTCTTGCTTGACTTGCTGTTTACATTCAATATTGCACTCTCGGTGATGGTACTGCTGGTCAGCATGTATACGATGAAGGCATTGGATTTTGCCGCTTTTCCGGCGGTATTGCTATTTTCCACCCTGCTGCGACTTTCTCTGAATGTCGCCTCCACCCGTGTCGTGCTGCTGGAAGGGCATACCGGGCCTGACGCCGCTGGCAAGGTGATTGAGGCTTTCGGACATTTTTTAGTCGGGGGTAATTTTGCCGTCGGTATCGTGGTGTTTACCATTTTGGTAGTGATCAATTTTATGGTCATCACAAAGGGTGCCGGCCGCATTGCCGAGGTTGGTGCGCGTTTTACCTTGGATGCAATGCCGGGCAAACAAATGGCTATTGACGCTGATTTGAATGCCGGTTTAATTGCAGAGGATGTCGCGCGTAAACGGCGAGCTGAGGTGGCACAGGAAGCCGACTTTTATGGTTCGATGGACGGTGCCAGTAAATTCGTGCGTGGTGATGCCGTAGCTGGTTTGCTGATCATGATTGTTAATGTCGTCGGTGGCTTGATTGTCGGAGTTGCGCAGCACGATATGGGGCTGGCGGCCGCGGCCAAGACATATACCTTACTGGCTATCGGCGATGGCCTGGTGGCCCAAATTCCGGCGCTGGTGATTTCGACCGCTGCCGGTGTCATCGTGTCACGCGTGACTACAGATGAAGATGTCGGGCAGCAATTAATGGGGCAGTTGTTTTCCAATCCCCAGGTTCTATTTCTGACTGCCGGCATCATCGGTTTGATGGGGCTGGTGCCGGGTATGCCGCATGTGTCATTCCTGATTATTACCGGTGGGCTGATATGGCTCGGCCGGCGTCAGATGCAGCGGACTGTCCATGCCGCAGATGCCGCCAAATCTCCGCCGCCTGTTGTTGTTTCTCCCGAACCTGCAGAAGCAACATGGGACGATGTTACCTTGGTTGATCCGCTCGGACTGGAAGTCGGTTATAGATTGATCTCGCTGGTAGATCGGGCACAGAATGGCGAGCTGCTAGGACGCATCAAGAGTATTCGTAAAAAGTTTGCGCAAGATATTGGTTTCCTGGTACCGGTGGTACACATTCGCGACAATCTGGAGCTGAAACCGAATACCTACGTGATCACGATGAAAGGGGTTGAGATCGGTCATGGCGAGGCTTGGCCTGGCCAATGGATGGCAATCAATCCAGGGCAGGTGGGGGGATCATTGCCCGGCACGCAGACCAAGGATCCGGCCTTCGGTTTGCCGGCCATATGGATTGACAGTAATTTACGCGAACAGGCGCAGATTTATGGGTATACGGTAGTTGATGCCAGTACGGTGGTGGCTACGCATCTGAATCATCTTATCCATGCACATGCGGCTGAATTGTTGGGACGTCAGGAAGTACAGCAATTGCTTGATCGGATTAGCAAGGAATCGCCGAAGCTGACCGAAGACCTTGTTCCCAAGTTGCTGTCGCTGACTACTTTGCAGAAAGTATTGCAAAACCTGCTCGAAGAAAACGTGCCGATTCGCGATATGCGCACTGTCCTTGACGTGCTGGCCGAACATGCGCTGAACGTTTCTGATGCTAACGAGTTGACGTCGTTGACACGTCTGGCGCTGGGGCGAGCGATCACGCAACAACTGTTCCCGGGCAATAGCGAATTACAGGTCATTGGACTCGATGGCTCGCTAGACCGTATGCTGTTGCAGGCACTCACCAATAGCAGCGGCCTGGAGCCAGGTCTGGCCGATAGCCTGTTACTGCAGACTCAGGCCGCGATAGCACGCCAGGAACAGATGGGATTAGCCCCCGTACTGGTAGTGCAGCATCCGCTGCGTGTGTTGCTGGCGCGATTTTTACGCCGCAGTCTGCCGCAACTCAAGGTGCTTTCGCATGCTGAAATACCAGATACACGCACCATCAAAGTAACCGCCACCATTGGAGGTAAAGGTTGAACACTAGTACCAATGTCAATACGAAGGCTAGTAAAGTAGTTGCCCCATCGAGCCGCGAAGCATTACGATTGATTCGCGAAAAATTAGGGCCAGATGCAATTATTTTATCCAATCGTGTGACCGCCGCCGGTGTCGAAATTGTGGCAATAGCTGAGGATGCAGCTGCGCAGATATCGGTTTCTGCCTTGCCTGTCGCGTTACCGGTTGATGCGCCAATAATGAGTAGCATCGCCACACCGCAACCTACGGAGGCCACGCGGCCGCGGCCTGCCGACAGCGTACTTAGCGAACTCCATTCGATGCGCGGCATGATAGAAGAGCAATTGGCCGGCTTGGTCTGGAACGAGAAGCAACGACGCGACCCGGTACGCAGCCATTTGTTGCGAGCCTTGCTGGGCGCCGGCTTCAGCGCGCGGCTGGCGAAAGCCATGCTGGACCATCTTCCCACAGGACAGAGCTACACGACCGGAATGGCATGGGTCAAATCCGAACTGGCCCGCAATTTGCCTATGCTGGAAAACGAAGATGCACTGATGGATGGCGGGGGTGTTTATGCGCTGATGGGACCGACCGGCGTCGGCAAAACCACCACCACCGCTAAGCTGGCAGCTCGTTGCGTGATGCGTTTCGGACCGGAAAAACTAGCGCTGGTGACTACTGACAGCTATCGGATAGGTGCTTATGAACAATTGCGCATTTACGGCCAGATTCTGGGCGTATCGGTGCATGCGGTCAAAGATGCTGTCGATTTGCAGATGGTGCTGAATGATTTGCGTGACAAGCATATGGTGCTGATTGATACGGTCGGCATGAGTCAGCGCGACCGTACCGTCTCGGACCAGATAGCAATGCTGTGCGGTGCTGGCCGTCCGGTCAAGCGTTTGCTGCTGCTCAATGCATCCAGTCATGGTGACACGCTCAATGAAGTGGTGCATGCATATCGCTATGGCATTCATGGGGCTGGCGGCAACGATCTGGCTGGCTGCATTTTCACCAAGGTCGATGAGGCAACCCATCCAGGTACGCTACTCGATACCGTGATTCGACATCGGCTGCCAGTGCATTATGTTTCAAGTGGCCAGAAAGTACCCGAGAATTTGATGCTTGCCGACCGTCGATCGCTGGTCGACAGCGTGTTTCAGGCCGGCAGCCGAAGTGCACTGTTTATACCTGGCGAGGCTGATCTGGGCGAGCAACCAGCACTGTTGAACAACGATGCCGCAACGGCTGCAGTTCAGGCAGCCTCGCAAGCGCTCACTGAGCGATTGCGGGTGCAGTGCCAGCAATTGATTCGCGCTCTGACGCATGATGCGCAGGAATTGAATGTCAATGCGGCCGCTCTGGCCGCCGGCTATATCGGCTTTGATGGAACCCAGGCGTTATGGCGAAATTTGACCAACGATACGGTGACTCCGCAAGCAGTGGCGCAGACCTTGCGAGCGCTGGCATGCGCCGAGGTCAATGCCGGTTGCGATGCGTACGTGCTAGCGCTAGGCGGCAAGGTCAAGCTCAGTGCAGAAAGCGGGGATACGTATGCATTGCATGGCAGCTTGTTGCTGTCGGATCGTAGTGGTATGCCGCTGGCTGCACCTAATCAGTTACTGGCCACGGCGGCGCCGTCAATTGTGAAGAACGGCGCTCATAAGCCATCAATGGCTGAAATGCGGCAACTCGACTGGTTGCAGCGACAGGATTTCGGCAAGCCGATGATACATTTTCTGGAAAGCATGCCGACACCCACCCAGATACACGACTGGCAAACTGGTGGCGTCCAGTGGCTCGCGCGCGGCCGCGCCGGTACTGGTGTGTTTGACGTTGTGAAAAATGTTGGCAGCACGCTGGCAAAACTGGCCGACACGCTCAGTTTCAGTGCTGCGCAGCCGGTGATTTATAAAGGAAAAGCAGCACTGCAAACTGTGGCAGAAGCATCGGTCAGCTTACGTACCAGCGTAAAAAACATGGCGGCTAACAGCACTGGCCCAGTTCCTATGTTGCGTTGCGTTATAACGCGTATTGTCGAGCAACGCAGCGGAAAGCCGCTGACACAATGGTATTTGCTTGGCAATATCGGGATGCAGGTGCCGGCGCCGCAGATCGTGCAGTGGCATCACTGGCGGGCAGCGGTCGAGCCGTATTTTAAATTACTGAAACAAGGTATTAATCAGCTCGGCGGCTGTAGCCAGCCGGGCGATGTCAACATGCAGAAACGCTTGCTGATTGCAGGTCAGGCTAGTGCCACTGTATGGCGATTGCAGCATGCACAGGGCAACTGGGCCGAACCGGCACGCACGCTGTTGACGCAATTGACCGGCCATCCACTACGTCCGGGGCGAGCAGTATCGGGAGCGGTTTTATTTGAGGGATTGTGCAAACTTTATGTACTGCTGGATGCACTGGATACCGATGGTTCGGCAATACCACCACAAGCGCCGGACCTACCGACGATGCAGGATTGAGGAGACTGAATTGAGCAAGGTAGTCAGCGATCAGGCAGATGGCTTGCGGCGCCTGATGGCGCACAGCCCGGCTCGGCTTATCGCGGTGGTCGGCAGCAGCCCTGCGGCGGGTGCTACCAGCGTTGCGCTCAATCTGGCAGCGGCACTGGTGCAGCAGGGCAAAGATGTGCTGCTGCTTGATGAGCAGACAGGATCACAGTCGGTCAGTGCGATCTGGAAGATTGCGGCAGCCGGCACTTGGTCAGATGTTGTAACGCAGCGCATGCGGCTAGAAGCGGCACTCGGATTTGCTGCCTGTGGCGTTCAGGTATTGTCGGCAGAGCCTGCCGCGAGCGTAGCAACCGAAAATGTGCATGCGATGTTTCAGGGGCGGCTGGTATTGATCGATGCTGCGCTCGATAGTGAAGGCGCGTTGTCGCCTCTGGCCAGTCAGGCTGATGAAGTACTGGTGGTGCTGCAGCCGCAGCCGGCATCAATCACTGCAGCCTATGTCTGTATTAAACGACTGCACTATGCACACGCGCTACAGCAATTGCGGATACTGATCAACCGTGCCGCCAGTACTGTCGAGGCACAACGCATACTGACTAATCTGTCCAACACCGGCAGCCGTTATCTGGCGCTGGCTTTGGAACCGGTTGGTTGTGTGATGGCCGATCCGCGCTTGCCGCATGCGCAGAAAATGAACCTGAGCGTAGTGGAAGCTTTTCAGACCAGCCCGGCTGCCATCGATTTTCGCCGGATTGCTGCCGAATTACTGCAATGGCCATCGCGTTCATCGGCAGGCCGACTGCCGTCACCAACCCCGTGTATTGCTGGCAAACATCCATCGAATCGGTTGCTGGAGCCGAATTAATACAGCTGCGAAAGCTTGATCATCCCGGTCAATAAAGAGGGAAGAGGAATCAACACAATGTATACAGCGCAGGGAAAAATCGACAAGTCCGGCATGTTGGCGCAATACGCGCCGCTGGTCCGGCGTCTGGCCTTGCAATTGATTGCCAAATTGCCGGCCAGCGTCCAACTTGATGACATGATCCAAGCTGGCATGCTGGGCTTGCTGGATGCCACCAACCGTTATCAAGAAAGCCAGGGTGCGCAATTTGCAACCTATGCGAGTCATCGGATTCGAGGTGCCATGCTGGATGAATTGCGCGCCAACGACTGGCTGTCGCGCAGCACGCGACAATCCTCGCGCGGCGCAGCAGTGGCAGTGCAATCACTTGAGCAAAAGCTGGGGCGCGCACCAACAGAGGGCGAAATCGCACAGGAACTGCAGATGCCGCTGGAAGAGTATCAACACCTGCTGCAAGAGATACACGGTTGTCAGTTGGTGTATTACGAAGACTTCGAAGGCAGCAGTGAAAATACTTTTCTGGATCAACAATCCAGCGGTCACACAGGTAAGCAAAATGGGCCTCTGGACCAGTTGCTTGAACAAGGTTTGCGGCATAGAGTAATAGAGGCAATTGACGCAATGCCGGAGCGCGAACGCTTATTGCTCAGCCTGTATTACGAGCAGGAACTGAATCTGCGGGAGATCGGCGTAATACTCGAAGTCAGTCAATCGCGGGTATGCCAGTTACACAGTCAGGCCATCACTCGTCTACGTGCGCGCTTGCACGAGGCAGGTTGAGAAAATTGGTGCGGGCAACAAGAACAGGGCTTACGGCTGCTGGCCGTTGTGGTGCGGCGTTTATCAGTCTTGTATTGTGTTGTTTCTCTGCCAGCGCTGCCGAGACAGCGCCGCAGGCCCTCGGTTTGCGTGGATACTCAGCCAGTATTTCAAACGTAGCCGTAGCGCCACCGATGGCAGGTAGCGCCAGAATTACCGGCTCTTGGGTTAATTCGACGACCGGGCCGGCGATTTTTCATCGTGGCGTGATTTATCAAGTGGCACAGATCGCCCCGATAGGCAGCGTGGTCAAGCCAGCGTCGCTAGTGCGTCGGGTCAACTGGCGTTATTCGTTTCTGACCCCGATGCCGCATGGCCTGCAGGCCTATCTGTGTAACTACGTCAGATGCTTCGCACTAAGCGGTGCCACCGGCACCACCACTGCCTTTGACGGCGATAGCGCGTATTCCAATTTTTCGTTTGCTTTTGTAATTAATGGCAAAGGGGGGCTGTCACCGGCGTTGCAGGGGCAATTGAACTATGTGGTGGTAAATTACGAATAGACAGGATGAACGATGCGTATGTCTTGCCTGATCGACTGCAAATATTTGCAGCACAAGGCGCGACGCTATTGGTATATTTCGCTGGATACTAGATTATTTAAGGAGTATGACTAAAAATAGCTAAATTTACGCTCAATTTTATTGAGCGCAAATAAATACATAGCATAGTATATGTGAACTTAACAGTCGAACTTCAGCCTGCAGCAATGCTATTTCCATTGCCAAGTCCAACTTTATGCTGGCCATCCGGTCCATATAGCGATTGCCCGCTTGCACGCAGAAAATTGATCGACTGTCGAGTGTAATCGAGGTGGGTGTGAATCAGTACGCCGTTGCGATGATTGCGATCGCGAGCTTGCTCCGCGCATTTCAGTAATTCCTGCCATGCATGCTGCACAGGGCCGCCACAGGCGAGCGCAACGGCATTGGCGCCGTCATGAGTGGCCGGGTAGCCAAGCGCGATTTGCTGCCGTTCACGTTCCTGGTCGAGCAGCGTGAGATGATCGGCGAGTTGCGCCTTGTGTTCGGTCAGAGCAGGCAATTTGGCGAAGCTGCCATGAACCAATGCATCTGCTTCCTGATCCAGCAATTCGACAAACGAATCAATTACCCCGCGTTCCTCGATGAGATGAGATAGTAGCTGGGTATTCATGAAGCCTGTTTACCCAGCAGGTCTCGTACTGTGTTAAGCAGACCGTCGGCAATTTTGCCGGTATTAACCTGATAGCGCCCTTCACTGATAGCTTGGCGAATTTCGGCAACGCGAGCCGCATCGAAATCTGCGTTGCTCGGTTGCATTAATTGGGTCTGTAATTGACGCGCCTGGGCAGCCAGCGAATTCAGACTGCCAGCAGACGGAGCCGTGCTGGAAGTAGTGCCGGTCGTTGTCGCCGGTGCGTGTGCCGTGCCATCTTTGGCGGCAGCCACACCAGTCGTGCTGGACACTCTATTGGGCAAATTAGTGATTTGATCGATTTTCAAGATGTTTCCTTAGAGAGATCTAGTCGACATAACGGCAGTTTGCAATGAAACTTTAGGTGTGTCCAAAAAATCCAGCCGCTCGAGGTTGTTAATTTAAGAGCTCGACTGAACCGTCTTCGCGTGCGATACCATTTACCAATCGACCATTCTGTGTCCTTACCTGCACCATGTCGCCAACTGCCGCATTTGTCATCGCCCGCCCGCCGGTGCTGGCAACAAATCCTGCGCCTTGCGTCACCACCCTGACATTTTGTCCGGATTGTACTACGATCGCGCCGCGCAGCAATTCCTGCCTTATTGGAGCGCCGGAGGCGATCCGATTGACTGCAATCACACCATCAAGTTGCGATGAATTGGTTATCAAGTTGCGTGGCAATCTGGTTAAATCACCTTCGCGCAGCGTGAAGTCGGTTATTGCCAGGGTTTCACCAGCACTGATCGGACGTGTAGCAACATAGTAATTCGCCACCACGGCGATATAAGCTGGAACGTAACGCGTCCACGGCCGCTCGGCGTTGCAGCGTACTCCGACCGATGCACGGCCCCACAGGCGTGCGCCATTCGGCAGAAATGGCTCAGCTGCCTCGCAAGCTGGCAACGCGCCAGACATTGGCGTGTCAAGAGTGATATTGACTTTGCCCGGCAGGCCTGCCGTCTGGCGCAGTAAAAAATGTTCGATTACTGGCCGCAGGTTGCCTGATAGTGGCGTTGGTTGCGACTTTGCGGCGTAAGCGTGCATTGTTGGCGCGCTCAACGCCATGAGTAATGCCATTGCAGTGCCTCTGCACCAGGATTTTCGTACAGGCATCTTCATGGATTGCACTTTGAAAAAAACATCAGTGGAGTCAAACATGTAAGTACGGTAATGCATCTGTACAGATCCGTTCTACATGATGCCAATTCTAAACAATCCGACAGGGCAGGCAACAAGGGAACTGCGTTGCAATGTGCGCGTTATTCCTGCGATTGCACAACCAGTCATACAGAATGAAGCAAATCTGGCTTGAGAAACTGAAAATGCTTATTGAATTTTTGAAAGAAACGGCAAAAAAACAAGGTGCAGGCAGCGATAATCGATTTATGGTACTCAGTTTATATGGAGTCATTATTATTTCCATTATGAAACTTCAGGCAAGAACGGAATTACACCTGAAACTCCCGCTTGTTCATGCGATTGCTAGTTGTTACGGCTGCCTATAATCGTTTTATCAAAAGGTCTCAGACAACTGAGCAAGGTTACTTCACATTGGTGGTCAAATATGATTGACAAGCTTGATGCGGCACTTCGCTTCAATCAGGAAGCGCTAAACCTGCGGGCCCGGCGGCAGGAAGTATTGTCGTCCAATATCGCCCATGCGGACACCCCGAACTATAAAGCACGCGATTTCGATTTCAGCAGCACTCTGACCCAGGCGGTGGAGCGCGGTCGGCAGTCGCAATCGGTGTCGCTGGCCACAACCTCGTCGCGTCACTTGCCAGGCGAAGCTACTGTCACGAATGGTGCTGGTGCCGAACTTTTATATCGCGTCCCAACCCAATCCAGCATCGACGGCAACACCGTCGAAATGGACGCCGAGCGTATTAATTTTGCCGACAACGCAGTGCGTTACGAGTCCAGCCTGACGGTGCTCAGCGCACGAATCAAGTCGATGCTGTCAGCGGTACAACAATAGCGATCAAGGATTAGCGTATGCCGCCTTTCAATACTTCGCAAAATATTTTCGACATTGCCGGTTCCGCGATGAGTGCGCAATCGCAGCGTATGAACGTCACTGCCAGTAATTTGGCTAATGCCGACAGTGTCACCGGCCCCGATGGCCAGCCGTATCGTGCCCGCCAAGTAGTGTTCGCCATGGCGCCATCGGATCAACAGGCAATCGGCGGCGTACGGGTGGCCGGGATAGTCGAGGATCAGTCGCCGATGCGCATGGTCTATGACCCGAAAAATCCGTTGGCCAACCCAGGTGGTTACGTCACCATGCCGAATGTCAATGTGGTCGAAGAAATGGTCAACATGATTTCCGCCTCGCGGTCTTACCAGGCTAACGTTGAGGTGCTCAATACCGCCAAGACCTTGATGCTGAAAACCCTGACAATTGGTCAATAACAATTATTATTCAGCTCGCTAAGTGAAGACTGTTTACTCCCTCTCCCACTTGTGGGAGAGGGAGCGGTTCATAGCAGGTTGAATAGTTCCAATAACATATTTTGCAATAGCGGTCGGCGTTTTATCTCAGGAGAAATACATCATGGCAGTTTCGGGAATCGGTTCGAACACAGACGCTGCAGCGGCGCTGGCGTCAGCTTCCACATCAAGTGCTGACACCGAGCAGCGTTTCCTCAAACTGCTGGTGACGCAATTGAACAACCAGGATCCGCTCAATCCTCTTGATAATGCCGAGCTGACCTCGCAACTGGCGCAGATGAGCACTGTCAGCGGCATCGAAAAACTGAACACGACATTGCAGTCGCTGGTTGCCCAGAGCAGCTCCAGCCAGGCTTTGCAGGCAGCTTCCCTGATCAATCGTACGGTGCTGGTGCCGGGCAGTCAGGTTGCTCTTGTGGAAGGCGCAACGACACCGTTCGGCATCGATCTGCAAGGTGGGGCCGATTCGGTCAAAGCCACTGTCGTTGACGCTGGCGGCAATGTCGTGCGTACCTTCGACTTGGGCGCACAGGCTGAGGGTATCAAGGCGATGGCGTGGGATGGCAAGAACGATGCCGGCGCGCAGCTCGCCGATGGCGCATACACAATTAATATCAGCGCGACTGCTGGCGGCAAAGCAGTTGCCGCGAATGCGTTGATTTTGTCCGATGTCATCAGTGTGGCGCAGAGCAGCATCGGCGGGGTCACTCTGAATTTGGCCAATGGCGGCACAGCCAGCCTGAGTAGCGTCAAACAGATTTTGTAAATTCGTCATATCTATTAAAAAATTAATCAAAGTCGATTCAAATTGATTCAAGAATAAGGGGAATACCATGGGTTTTGCGCAAGGGGTAAGTGGACTGAATTCATCTGCGGCCAATCTCGATGTGATCGGCAATAATATTGCCAACTCGGGCACGATCGGTTTCAAGTCTGGCAGCGTACAGTTTTCCGATGTATTTGCCGGCTCGCGGGTCGGTCTCGGTACCCAGGTCGCCGGTGTAGCGCAGAATTTCACGCAAGGTGCCGTGCAAAGCAGCACCCGGGTGCTGGATGTGGCCATCACCAATGGTGACGGTTTTTTTCGCTTGGCCAGTCCCGGCGGCGAAATAGCGTATTCACGCAACGGTCAGTTCAATGTGGATAAGGATGGTTTCCTGGTCAACGGGTCCGGCTTGCGGTTGACGGGCTATCAGGTGGGTGCCAATGGTGCCGTCTCCGGCGGTGCTCCGACCGCATTGCAATTGCCGACCGATGCAATGGCGCCGAAGGCGACCACCACCATCGCAGCGCAGTTCAATCTCGATTCGCGCCTCACGGCACCAGCTGGTACGTTCGACGCTGCCGATTCGAATACCTACAATTATGCGAATTCGGTCACGGTTTACGACTCGCTGGGCAACTCACATGACTTGACGACGTTTTTCGTCAAGACCGATTCCAACGAATGGGATGTGTACGCTACCGCGGACGGCCAGCCGCTGGCCACCGGCGGTGCCTTTGCTCCTGCGCCTCCGGCTGTGGGCAGCAATGGTACGCAGATTGCCGCCGGAGTGACGTTCGACGGCAACGGTGTAATGACGGCGCCGCCGGTGCCGGCTAACGGCAAGCTGATTTTTGCCGGCCTCGACTTTTCGAACGGTTCAGGAGTAATGGCGTTCGACATGAACATCACCGGCACCACCCAGTTCGGCAACGACAATAATGTCAACAAGCTGACCCAGGACGGTTTCACTTCCGGTGTGCTCACTTCCTATGCGATCAATCAGGACGGCACCGTAACCGGTAAGTATTCGAACGAACAGACCAACACGTTGGGTCAAATCGTGCTGTCTTCGTTTATCAACCCGAACGGCTTGCAAGCGAAAGGCGATAGCGTCTGGGCTGAAACTTCGGCCTCCGGTGCGCCGCTGACCGGCACCCCTGGTAGCGGCACCAAGCTCGGGGCGCTGACCTCGGGTGCGCTGGAGTCGTCGAACATCGACCTGACTTCCGAGCTGGTCAATCTGATCATTGCGCAGCGCACCTATCAAGCAAATGCACAGACTGTCAAGACCCAGGATCAGGTCATGCAAACGCTGATTAACATGCGCTGATGACGACGTCATCAGTTAATCCGGCCGTCAAGGCAACGATCAGGGAGAGCATATGGATCGGATGATTTACATCGCCATGAGTGGCGCCAAGCAAGCGATGGAGCAACAGGCGTCGGTGGCGAACAATATGGCGAATGTTGCGACAGCCGGTTTCCGGGCCCAGATCAACAACTATCGTGCAGTACCGGTGGTTGGCGCAGAAGCCGCCACGCGTGCTTTTGTGGTGGCGTCGACTCCCGGTGCCGACATGACAGCCGGCCCGATCACCGAGACCGGTCGCGCTCTCGATGTGGCAATCAAGGGGGATGGCTGGCTGGCAGTGCAAGCGTCCGACGGCAACGAGGCATATACCCGCGTGGGCAACTTGCAAATCGGTCCAGATGGTCAGTTGCTGACGATGGATACGCGTCCTGTGGTGGGCGAGGCCGGGGCGCTGGTGGTGCCGCCGGGTTCAATTGTGATGATTTCCAAGGACGGCCTGGTGACTGCGCGCGGTGCCGGCGATCCGGTCACGGGTGCTGCGGAAGTGGGCCGGCTCAAGCTGGTCAATCCGGCTGCAGTCGACATGGTGCGCGGCGATGACGGTCTGTTCCGGATGCAGCAGGGCGCAACAGCGCCGCCAGCCGATCGGGCCGTGACGCTGATGACCGGTGCTCTGGAAGGCAGCAATGTCAATCCGGTCGAGGCCATGGTCGACATGATCGCCAATGCGCGCCGTTTTGAAATGCAGATGAAAGCGGTACAGACTGCCGACACCAATGAGCAGTCGGCGAATAAATTGCTCAGCATGAATTAAGTAGGGCGGGTGCAACTCGCCCTACTGGTGACTATAGTATATTTAGCTTACGCAATGAATATATGCGGAAAATGCCATGAAAATGATGATACCCCTTACTTTCATGAAAATTACCGGAGTGCGAGGCCGGTTCGTGTTTTTCGTGTCTTTCGTGGAAAAATGCATAACGCCCGCGAGTAATTGCCACAGCACCAACCGATTAATTTTGAATTAATTTAGATGCGGCCACGGCCGCCTTGCAGGAGTATTTTCATGATCCGTTCCCTCTCGATTGCCAAAACCGGTCTCGATGCGCAACAAACCCAGCTCGACGTTATTTCCAATAATCTGGCCAACGTCGGCACCACCGGCTTCAAGCGCAGCCGGGCCGTGTTTGAGGATCTGATGTACCAGAATATGCGTCAGGTCGGCGGCCAGACTTCCGACCAAACCCGCTTGCCCTCCGGGCTGCAAATCGGCACCGGTGTGCGCATTGTCGCCACTGAGCGGATTCATACCCAGGGCACTCCGACCAAAACCGATAACTCCAAGGACGTTGCGATCAATGGCGACGGTTTCTTTCAAGTCATGATGCCGGACGGCACCATCTCGTACACGCGCGACGGCTCGTTTCAAACTGACGCGAACGGTCAATTAGTCACAGCCAGCGGTTTTCCGGTACAGCCAGCGATCACGCTGCCGGAAGGCACCCTCAGCATGACGATTGGGCGCGACGGTACCGTCTCAGTCACGCAAGCCGGCAACCCTGCCAACGTACAGGTTGGTCAATTGCAACTGGCGACTTTTCTGAATTCGACCGGGCTGCAAAGCAGTGGTGAAAATTTATATGTGGAGACAGATTCTTCTGGTGGGCCAAATCAGACTGCTCCGGGCCAGAACGGCGCCGGTCTTCTCAGCCAAGGCTACGTTGAAGCATCGAATGTCAACGTGGTGGAGGAGTTGGTGAACATGATTCAAGCCCAGCGCTCGTATGAAATCAATAGCAAGGCAGTTAAGACCTCCGACGAGATGCTCGCGCGCCTGGCGCAGTTGTAATGAGGCAGTCGTGATGGCGCAAACGATGGAGAGCCGTTGGGCTGGATTATTGCTGCTGGCTGCTGCCATGCTGGTGGGCGGATGCGCGCAATTGCCGCGAACGCCGCTGGTGCAACAGCCAATGACGGCACGCGCCGCCTCTGTGGCGGATGCGGTAGCGCCGCAAGCCGGTGCAATCTACCAACCCGGCTTTAGTGCGCAGGCACTGTTCGAAGATCGGCGTCCGCGCAATGCCGGCGATATCCTGACCATCGTGGTCAGCGAAAATGTCAACGCCAGCAAGAATTCGGCTGCCAATGCCAGCCGTAACGGCAGCGCCGACACCACGCTGGGCGTGATCCCTAAAGTCTTTGGCGGTTTGTTCGGTGGTTTGGATGCGGCTGTCAGTGGCAGCAATGCCATGAGCGCCAAGGGCGGTGCCAATGCTGCCAATACCTTCAACGGCGTGATTACCGTGACGGTAATCGAAGTGCTGGGCAATGGGAACCTGGTGGTCAGCGGCGAAAAACAAATGATGATTAATCAGGGTACCGAATTTATCCGCTTTTCCGGTGTGGTCAATCCGCGTACGGTCAGCGGCAACAATACCGTGTCTTCGAACCAAGTGGCGGATGCGCGGATTGAATACAGCGCTAAGGGCTATATCGATGAAGCACAGACGATGGGCTGGTTGCAACGTTTCTTCCTCAATGTCTTGCCGTTATGATCATATAATTTATGCGTATTCAATGTCTGTATTGTGATCTGAAAATGCGTCGCGTCCTGAAATCCGGTTTGCTATTGGCCGTCATGCTCGCCGCTATTGCCACCATTCCGGCCCACGCGGAACGCCTAAAGGAGTTGGCAAGCATTCGGGGCGTACGTGATAATCCCTTACTCGGCTACGGTCTGATGGTGGGTCTCGATGGCAGCGGCGACCAGACCATGCAGACGCCGTTTACCACGCAAAGCCTGAACAACATGTTGTCGCAACTCGGAATCTCGGTTGCGCCCGGCACCAATATGCAGCTGAAGAATGTGGCTGCGGTGATGGTGACCGCGACCTTGCCGCCTTTTGCGCGACCCGGTCAGAATATCGACGTTACCGTTTCTTCGCTGGGCAATGCCAAGAGTCTGCGCGGCGGCACCTTGTTGATGACGCCAATGAAGGGTGCCGATGGCATGGTATATGCGATTGCACAGGGCAATATGGTGGTTGGCGGCGCCGGTGCCTCGGCCAATGGCAGCAAGGTGCAGATCAATCAGCTGAGTTCCGGTCGGATTCCGGCTGGGGCAATTGTCGAGCGCGCGGTGGCGTCGCCTATCGGCGGTGGCGGCATCTTCACGCTGGAATTGAAAGTATCCGATTTCGGTACCGCGCAAAAAACGGTAGATGCGATCAATCGCAACTTCGGCCCTGGTACCGCCACGGCACTCGACGCTCGCGTGATACAGGTTGTTGCGCCGGCCCAGCCGGAAGCCCACGTCGGTTTCCTGGCACGCATCGAGAATATCGACGTGACGCCGACACAGGCGCTAGCCAAAGTCGTCATCAACGCCCGTACCGGCTCGGTGGTAATGAATCAGGCGGTCAGGATTGAAAATTGCGCGGTGGCGCACGGCAATTTGACCCTGGTGATCAATACCCAACCCGTCATCAGCCAGCCCAACCCACTTTCAGGCGGTCGTACCGTAGCTACGCAAACCTCCCAGATCGAATTGAACCAGGCCGGGAGCGCGTTGCAAGTGGTGCGCGGTGGTGCTTCGCTGGCTGATGTGGTCAAGGGATTGAATACGCTGGGTGCCAATCCGCAGGATCTGCTGTCGATTCTGCAGGCGATGAAAGCCGCCGGCGCATTGCGTGCCGAACTTGAAATCATTTAAGAGAGTCCATGAGTCTGACCGCTCCCACCAGTTCCACCGTTCCTGACAGCGCCAGCAGCCGTAGCGGCGCGCTCGATCAACGTTTCGCCCTTGATGTGCAGGGCGTCGATGCGTTGCGGCGCATTACCCGCACTTCGCCGCAAGAAGGCTTGAAGCAGGTGTCGCGCCAGTTTGAAGCGATGTTCATGCAAATGGTCCTGAAAAGCATGCGCGAGGCTACGCCTAGCGACGGCATGTTGGATAGCCAGCAGAGCAAGTTGTATACCTCGATGCTGGATCAGCAACTGGCGCAGAGTCTATCCGGTCGCGGCCTCGGTCTGGCCGAAGCGATGCAGGCCCAGCTTGGCCGCAGCATCAGCCCCGCACCGGCCCAAGCCCAGGATGCAGCGCCCGCTGCCGGCAAGCTGCAAACGCCGTCGCTAAACCTGTATCCACAGCCACTGCAGCCAAGCCCCGTCAGTGTTCCTGATCTGTCGTTATACGAAGCCGCAGCCGAACGTCCTGCGCGCAACGCTACCCCGCAGGGGCATGTCGAGCAATTTGTATCGCGCATGGCGGCACCGGCGCAAGCCGCGAGCCAGGCTAGCGGTGTGCCTACCCAATTGATCCTGGCGCAGGCAGCGCTGGAATCGGGCTGGGGGCGGCGCGAGATTCGCGGTGACGACGGCCGCCAGAGCCACAATCTGTTCGGCATCAAGGCCGACAAGAGCTGGAAAGGGCCGGTAGTCGAAACTACTACCACCGAATACGTCGACGGTGTTGCGCAACGCACCAGGGCCGCTTTCCGTGCCTATGGCTCATATCAGGAAGCGTTTACCGATTACGCCCGCTTCCTGACGGGCAATCCGCGCTATGCACAGGTGCTGGCCACTCACGATCCAGCCGAAGCCGCGTATGGACTGCAGCGCGCAGGTTACGCTACCGATCCGCAGTATGGCGGCAAACTGGTGCGCATCATGAAGCAAATTACTTAGACCCGCTGCTCGCCATGCAAACGAATTCATTGTAAATACAGAATAGATTGGGCATTTGCGCTTCAACATTTAATGCGGGTGCCGTTATATAGAAGATGGCAGCCCAAGGTGGTACCGAGGCAAATTTAATTGATTGTTTTATTACAGGACAAGGTTTATGTCGAACAGCATGTTTTATACCGGCCTCAGCGGCTTGAATGCCGCGCAGGCCGCGCTGGTGACTACAGGACACAACACGGCAAACGTGAATACCGTTGGTTATAGCCGGCAGACCGTGCAGACGGCGTCAAGCAGCGGTCTTTATGCCCCGGGTGTCGGCTTTTTTGGTAGCGGTGTGAAGACGACAGACATCACCCGCAGTTATGATCAATTCCTGACAACGCAACTGAATCAGGCGCAATCAACCAATCAGTCGCTGACAACGCAATACACGCAAATCACCCAGATCGACAACCTGCTGGCCGATCAGACCGCAGGTTTGGCGCCGCTAATGCAGGCGTTGTTTGCCGGTGTGCAAGCCGTGGCAAATACCCCTGCCGACCCGGCTGCACGGCAGCAATTGATCAGTTCGGGGCAGGCTATGGCCAATCAATTCAGAGCGATGAGTCAATATTTGACCGGCCTGAACTCGAATGTCAACGATCAGATTTCCGGCAACGTCGATCAGATCAACACTTACTCCACACAAATTGCCAATTTGAACAAGCAGATTGGGCTGGTCAGCAATGCGACCGGCAGCCAGGCCCCGAACGATTTGCTCGACCAACGCGATCAACTGATCAGCGGCCTAAGTAAATTGGTTGGCGTCAAAGTCGTGGTGCAGGATGGCGGTCAATACAACGTCTTTATCGGCAACGGGCAAACCCTGGTATTGGGCGACAAGGCAACCACATTGAAAGCGGTCAGTTCTGCCGCCGATCCAAGTCAGACCGCGGTTGCCATAGTGAGCGCAAACGGCGTTGCCGTGGAACTGCAGGATAGCGTGCTGGCCGGCGGGGCGCTGGGCGGCTTGCTGCAATTTCGCAACGAGACCTTGAACAATGCGCAAAATTCGCTGGGCCGGATCGCGATTGCATTGTCCGATACTTTCAATGCACAGCAAAATCTGGGTGTCGATCTGAATGGCGTGCTCGGGCAGGATTTCTTTTCGCAAGCCAGCCCTGAGATTACTTCGAATGGCAGGAACACTGGTAATTTGGCGCTGGCGCCGACGTTTGCCGATAGCGGTAAGTTAACTGCCAGCGACTACAGACTGAATGTGAAGGCTGATCTCAGTTATTCGCTGATACGACTGTCCGATAACCAGAATATTGATCTTCCTGCCGACTTCCTTGCTGTTATGCCCCCCGCGCTCACCACGTCTCCCACTGCCACTTTTGACGGAGTGACACTGACGTTCGACAGCGGCACCGCGCAGGCTGGCGACTCATTCCTGATTCAGCCGACCCGCACCGGCGCGCGCGATTTCGATGTGGTGTTGACCGATCCGGCCAAAGTGGCGGCGGCTGCGCCGATAGTCACCGGCAACACGGCCGGGAACCAAGGCAGCGGTGCGATCAGCGCCGGCACGGTGAAAGCCCCTTTCGTACAGCTGACAACTGGCGTGACGCTTACGTATAACAAAGTTGCCAATACCTTATCCGGTTTTCCGGCTGCATCCCCTGTTACTGTGACGCTGGCCAATGGCACTGCGACCGCCTATGGTCTGGCAGTCGATGGAACGTATTACACGCCCCCGGTTGCGACGGCTCCGGCCACCGGGACGTCTAGCGGCGTACCCTACACATCGGGTGCATCGATCAGCTTCGACGGCATCACGGTCAGCGTCAGCGGTGCGCCGTCGAATGGCGACAAGTTCACCATTGAAAAAAATACCGGCGGCGTGTCTGATGGCAGCAATATATTGCTGCTGGGTGCGTTGCAAAATACGAAAACCATCGGGGGCGGTGCCTCCAGCTTCAATGATGCGTACGCGCAACTGGTCAGCACTATCGGTAACAAGTCCCAGCAGATTCAGATATCGAATACCGCGCAGACCAGTCTGACGGCGCAGATACGCTCGGCCCAGCAGTCGGTGTCAGGCGTCAATCAGGATGAGGAAACTGCCAACCTGTTGATGTTCCAGCAAATGTATCAAGCCAATGCCAAGGTAATCCAGACCGCGTCGACCATGTTCGACGCTGTGTTAGGCATTAGATAAGTCACTTAACGTATCGCTCAGGAGATCATGATGCGTATTAGTACCCAATCGTTTTACGACCAAAGTCAGACTGCAATGAATTTGCAGCAGAGCAACCTGCTGCGCGTGCAGCAGCAGATCGGCTCAATGACCAAGATTCTGGCGCCGTCGGACGATCCGATCGGCGCCACCCGCGCGCTCGGCGTTTCGCAATCGATTGCGCTCAATGCCCAGTATGCTGCCAGCCGTACTCAGGCGACGCATACGCTGTCGCTGGAAGAAAACGCGCTGCAAAGCGTCACAACCATTTTGCAAGACATCAAGGGCTTGGTGGTGCAGGCCGGTGGCACTCTGACGGATGCCGATCGGGGAACCATAGCGACCACGCTGCAAAGCCGCTTCGATCAGTTGCAGGGTTTGGCCAACACCGATGACGGTAACGGACAGTTTTTGTTTGCCGGCTTCAAGAGCGGCAGCGCGCCATTCGTCAAGCAGGCAGATGGCAGTATTCAGTACACTGGCGACCAGGGGCAGCGTCTGATGCAGGTGGATGTCTCACGGCAGATGGCCGCCACCGACGATGGCCGCAGCATTTTTCAGACGGTGCAGGGCGGGGCGGGTTACGTTAATGCATCCGGCATTGCCAATACCGGGAGTGGCGTGTTCAGTGCCAACTCGGTGCTCGATCCGACCGACCCGGATTATGGCAAGGACTTCATTATTAGTTTTCCTGCTACCACTCCAGGCAAGTATCAGGTGGACAGCGTGCCGGCAGGAATGACAGCAGTGACTGGTACCTATACCGCAGGTGATCCAATTAAATTTGGCGGTGTGCAAATCAGCATCAGCGGTGCTCCGGCTATTGGCGATACCTTCTCTGTATCGACCGCAGAAAATGCCGGCACAAATATGTTTGCCGCGATTGGCGACGTTATTGCTGCACTCAAAAAGCCGCTTGACACCGGCACCAGTGCCGACCGTGCGCAATTGCTCAACGCGCTCAGCACTGCCAACAAGAAAATCACCAACGCGCACGACAATGTGGTGACGGTACGCTCGTCGATTGGCTCGCGCCTGTTGGAACTCGATAGCCTCAACGTCACAGGCGACAGTCGTACTCTGTTCGACAAGAGCCACCTGTCGGACTTGCAGGACCTGGACTACGCGACCGCGATCTCCGAGTTTTATCAGCGCCAGACCGCATTGCAGGCAACCCAGCAAGTCTTCGTGAAAATCCAGAAAATTTCCCTGCTTAATTATATATAAAGGGGCAAATAAGCCTGAAATGAAAAAAGCACAGTCCACTGTGCTTTTTTCATTTCAAGACCATTTTTCGATATTGGCGAAGATGCGTAGCGTATAAATATACAATCATGAGTATATTTTAATAGCGCAATTTAACATTGCGGAAAACATGGTATTTATCCATATACCCCACTACTTCTGATTAGTCAGGGTTATATTCCTCGATGAATTCCCGTATGTGGGCAAGCATCTGACATCTGTTAATTACGGACGCAGCGCCTGTGTAACCTGCAGCATGGTTGTCAGTCCGGCCGCGAACTGCTGTTCCAGAAACGGTGCCAGATGCGGCATCTGCAGCCGCAGCATGGCAATACCCACCAATAGCGTCAGCGGAAAGCCGATGGAAAAAATGCTGAGTTGGGGCGAGGCCCGATTCAGGATGCCCATCGCCAGATTTATCGTCAGCAATGTGGTCACCAGCGGCAGGGCCAGCATCAGTCCTGCCGAGAAAATCTGCCCTGCTGCCAAAACCAACAGCATCCAGCCATTGGCCGCCAATGGGGCGTTAGCGATTGGCAGGATGTGGAAACTCTCGACCAGCGTGGCAATCACCACCAGATGCATGTCGAATGCCAGAAAGATCAGCATCGCCAGCATGTTTAGCAGGCGCGCCAGCACCATGGTCTGGCCGCCGCTGGTAGGGTCGAAGAAGGCGGCGAACGACAATCCCATCTGCAGACCCACATATTCGCCGGCGGCCTGGACCGCGGTAAATACCAGGCGCATCGAAAATCCCATTGCAACGCCGATCAGCACTTGCTGCATAATTATCCACAGACCCGCAAGCGAGACTACCGGCACTGTCGGCAGCGGGGCGAGAGTAGGGCTTATGGCAATCGCCAGCGCCGCCGCCAGTCCTACCTTAACGTGACGTGGCACCCGCGATTCGCCAAAGATCGGGGCGGTGCTGATGAGGGCCAGCATGCGCACGAACGGCCACAGAAACATCACCATCCAGGCGCTGAGCTGGTCCGACGTGACCGACAACAGCGGGGACATTAGCCGACCAGTTGCGGAATGCTGGAAAACAGTTGCCGCATGTAGTCGAGAATTAAGTTCAGCATCCAAGGGCCGGCGACCACCAGCGTGGCGAACACCGCCAGTAGCTTGGGAATGAACGACAGCGTCATTTCATTGATCTGGGTAGCGGCCTGAAACAGGCTGATGATCAAGCCTGCGATGAGCGCCACCAGCAGCAGCGGCGCGGCCAGCATCAGCGAAACCTTCATTGCCTGGTAGCCCATTGCCATTACTGATTCGGGAGTCATGGTGTTATTTCATTTCTAAATAAACCTGCGCCTTGCGTATCATGATCGTCTGTGGCCACATTGGTGCGCATGGCGCACTCTACATTTTTCCCGTTTTGCGTAAATCTGATCATAATCAATTTTGCGTGCTTACTTAAGTAAAAAAACTCTGCGACAGCGCGCCGACCAGTAGTTGCCAGCCGTCGACCAGCACGAACAGCATCAACTTAAAGGGAAGTGAAATAGTCGCAGGCGGCACCATCATCATACCCATCGACATCAGTACGCTGGCCACCACCAGGTCAACGATCAAAAACGGAATGAAAATCGTGAAGCCAATCTGGAACGCGGTTTTTAGTTCGCTGATAATAAACGACGGTACCAGAATCCGCAGCGACACATCTTCCGGGCCTTGCATCTGCGGCGTATTGGCCAGGCGTGCAAACAATGCCAGATCGGCTTCGCGGGTTTGTTTCAGCATGAATTCTTTTAGGGGTGCAACACCGCGTTCGAGTGCCTGTTCGGCACTGATTTTGTTACTTGAAAATGGTTGGTAAGCATCGCTATATATTTTGTCGAACACCGGCGACATAATGAAAAAAGTCAGGAATAGTGCCAGGCCGACCAGAATCTGGTTCGGTGGCGAGGATTGGGTGCCGATTGCCGAGCGCAGCAGCCCCAGCACGATCAGAATGCGGGTAAAGCTGGTCATCGTCAGCAGCAATGCCGGCAGGAACGACAGCGATGTCATTAGCAGCAGCGTCTGGACGCTGAGCGACCAAGTCTGGCTGCCGCCTGGCCCCGGTGTGCTGATAATGCCGGGCAAACCTTGGGCCGACGCCAGCAGCGGCAATGCCGCCAATAGCAGTGTAACGAGGTGCGGCAGAGTGCGGCAGCCTGGAAAGGCGGGGAACCTGCGCATCAGTCTGAACGTCGCAATTTGGTGATGGATTCACGTAGTTTGTGCGAAAAGGCGTTAGCACCGGTGGTCGTTACCGCATCTGCCGGCAAGTCTTCGGCTGGCATCGTATGCAGGGAGCGAATCTGGCCCGGCGTGACACCCAGCACCAGCCATGAAGCACCGATTTGTACCACCACGACGCGTTCGCGCTGGCCGACCATGGTGCTGGCAACCACCTTTACCAGACGGCTGCCGGCATGTTGCTGCAGGCCGAAACGGCGTGCCGCCCAGGCGCACAGGAAAATAAGCGCCAGTACTGCAGCCAGACCCAGGCCGGCCTGCAATAGCGCGGCTGCGCCCAGTGACGGCATGGGCTCGGCTGCAGCCGGCGGCACGGTTGGCACGACAGCGTTGGCAGGCAGCGCTATTAATGTTGTTAGCAGTCCGGACAACCCGAACAGGTAGCGCAAGTTCATCGATTTAGTTTATGAATGCGTTCGGACGGCGTGATAATGTCGGTCAGGCGGATGCCGAATTTTTCGTTCACCACCACCACTTCGCCTTGGGCAATCAGGTAGCCGTTGATCAGTACATCCATCGGTTCACCCGCCAAACCGTCCAGTTCAACTACCGAACCCTGAGATAGCTGCAGCAGGTTCTTGATGGTGATCCTGGTGCGCCCTAGTTCTGCGGTCAACTGTACCGGCACATCCAGAATCAAATCGATATCGGCTTTGGCTATTCCGGCGTTATTATTTAAATTTAGCGGCTGAAACACATTGGCTTTGGTGACATTCTGAGGAGCCTCAAAGCTGCTGGGCGCTGGCTGGGAAGCAGCTGTCTGTTCGGCGAGCGCGCTAGCCCAGTCATCCATATCGCCGCCTTGGTCCTGCTTGATATCGTCAATCATTGTCGCTTCCCTTGCTTAAATCGCCGTCCTGGTGATTGATCATTTTTTGTACTCGCAATGCATATCGGCTGTTGGAGGTGCCGTATCCACATTCCATCACCGGTACACCATCGATTTTGGCGGTAATCGTTTCTGGCATCTCGATTGGCAGCACGTCGCCGACTTTCAGTTTCAGTAATTGGCCGATAGTCGATGGCACCGTCAGAAACTCGGCTTTTAGCTCGACATCGGCACATTGCACCTGTTGCGACAACTGATTAACCCAGCGTTTGTCGACTTCGATCTCGTCCTGTATTGGATTCGACAGCAAGTCGCGAATCGGTTCGATCATCGAATAGGGAATACAGATATGCAGCGCGCCGCCGACTGGGCCGAATTCAATATGGAAAGTCGTATTTACCACCACTTCGTTGAGCGCCACGATATTAGCCAGTTTGGCATGCATCTCGGCGCGGACATATTCGAATTCGAGCGGATACAATGGTTGCCAGGCACTTCCATAGCTTTCCAGCGCCAGATTCAGCAGACGCTTGATGATGCGTTGTTCGGTCAGAGTAAAGTCGCGGCCTTCGACGCGCATGTGAAAGCGGCCATCGCCGCCGAACATATTGTCGACCACTAAAAATACCAGATTCGGATCGAACACGAATAGTGCGGTGCCGCGCAACGGCTTCATGCGAAGCAGGTTGATATTGGCCGGTACCGGCAGATGGCGAATGAAGTCGCCATACTTCTGAATCGTGAGTGCCCCTACCGAAATATCGGCACTGCGTCGCATGAAATTAAGGAGCGTGCCGCGCAAGTGCCGGGCGAAGCGCTCGTTGATGATTTCCAGCGTATGCATGCGGTTACGCACGACACGTTCCTGGGTACCAAGATTATAGGTTTGCAAGCCTTCCGGAGGGGGCGGCGGCGGGGCTTCGTCGATAGTGTCGCCGGAGACGCCTCTCAGCAGTGCATCTACCTCGGCTTGAGACAGCTGCTGTTCATAAGCCATTGATGGATCTCATTCTGGAGTCTGGAATGGATTTACTGCAGCACGAAGGCGGTAAATACCACATCGGTAATTTGTTGTGGTGCCGGACCGGGAGAAAACGGTTTGTTCAATACTCTCAAAATCTCATCAGACAACTGGTTTTTATCTTCCTGGGTGCTTAGCGAGTCTGGTTTGCGGTTTGATAACAGCTTCAGAACGCGGCTGCGTACTTCCGGTAAATATTGGGTGACCTTCTCTTGGGATTTGGCGTCGCGAACCTTCAGCGTCACACCGATATGCAAGAAACGAGGGCGTCCCTCCGACTGTAAATTCACCGTAAATGCTTCCAGTGCAATAAAGATCGGGGTTTCGAGCACGGGTGCGGCGGCAGCCTGTGGCCCCCTGTTGCTCTTGCTCAGGTAATAGCCGGCACCGGCTACGGCCGCAATCGCTACTATTGCTCCTAGCATAATGCCGAACATACGCTTTTTAGGCACATTTATTTTAGGGGCGGTAGTCGTAGTTGTAGCCATGGCTTTCCTGCATAGAATTCAAGCGCTCATTTTCTCTAAAAATGCGCCGAACCATCTGTTGATAAAAAGGGGTAAACCGGCTCAGCTCCGGCATTTGCTGCACCTGCGTTACGCCACGCCGCAGCGATTCATACGGCGCATTACGCTGCCAGTACGTAACTATTCAGTTTGCTGTGGAGTGCGACCACCCTCTCCCGCAAGCGGGATCGGATGTGATTTATAGGGGGCTGAATGAGTAATGTCTTTTGTCGATCATGTTCTTCAGGCGAAAATATCGACGCTGTTGCTGTTGCCAGAGACGGTCGCCGCAGCATCAGGCATGCTGAGGTGGGCTCCCTGGATGGGCATGCTCACGCTGTCGGTACGATATTTGGGTTGACTGGACCGGTTGTCCTGACCCTGTGCAAACGCATTTTGTTGTTGGGTATCTGCGCTTACCGAGGTATTGCCCAGGCTGATGCCGTTATCAGCCAGATTGCTCCGTAATTGCGGCAATGCAGCTTCGACCGCCGCCCGCACCGACGGATGTACCGATACAAACAGCGCTTCGGCCTGATGATTGTTGATGGTCAGCGTGATCTTCAGCGGCCCCAGTCCAGCCGGGTTGAGCTGCAGTTCGGCTACCTGGTGGCTGGCATTGCCCATCCATACCACCTGTTTGCCAAGCGCATCAGCCCAATCGCTGCTGCCTACCGGTGGTGTCAGCGGCAGGCTGACCGGCGCTGCCGCCGCAGCAGCAGTCTGCTGGATTGCGCCGGCGGGCTGCTGCTGCAGTACGTTGGCAGGATTGTTGGGCGTTACCACACTCAGGTCGAGCTGGTCGGCAGATACAGAGTTTCCTTTGGTTGCCGCTGCTGCTTCGGCAATGCTTGCCGCCACTGGCGCTTCAATATGCCGCAGCTCCGGTTTTGCGCTGAATTTTTCATCCCGGCTGTCTGTTGCCGTATCGTCCTGTTTCGATTGCTGACCGGTTGCGCTGGCATCGGGCATCATGGCCGGATCTGCGATTTCCCCTGCAACGGCGGTACTAACGTTGGCAGCCGTATCTTTGGCCGGCAACGCCAGCTGCGGCGTACCCAAACCAGCAGAAGATTCAATCGCCTTGACATTGCTCAAGACTCCTGGCGCATCGCCATCCTGCTGCACGGGCGTAGCCAGCGCCAGCTGCGGCGTAGCTAAACCAACAAGGGTTTCTGCGGTAGCGCCGGCGTTGCCAATTGCCGGGGCATGTGCCAATACCCTTAGCGCATCGCCATCCTGCTGGCTAGGTATCGCCAGTGCAAGTTGCGTTATGCCCAAGCCGGTATCGGCCCCCACTGCAGCTGCCACTGTGCCGGTGGGGCCGGATGGTGCCGTGCTTGCCGGCACTGCGGCAAGTCGGGGCTCCAGTGCGATAAAGGCCAGCGCCAGTGCCGCCGCTGGATCTTCTGGTTCGTTCGCCTTGTCGCTGTCGCTCTGGCCGCGCGGATGGCGCTGTACAGCGGTTTTTTCAGGCGCTTTTTCGGCGCTGGTTTGCGAGCGCTTGAATACCGCACTAAAACTGTCCGAGTCATTCTGGTTTTGACTGCCGCTGCGTCCTGTTTGGCTGGTTGCCCGAGTTGTTGCGGCCTGTGGGGCAACGGGTGGCGAAAGGATTAAAGACATGGCATTCCTGAATAATTGTTAATGTTTAGGAAAAACGTATTTTACAGACAAAAGGTTGCCATTCAGCACGCTATGAATAGCCCACCCTCTCTCCCACAAGTGGGAGGGAGGCAAGCAGTTCTCACTTAGTCGGTGGAAGCAGTACTGCGCAACTGAAACTGGCGAGAGGTGTGTTCATCGCTGTCGCGTTGCTCGCGCCGGTTCAGTTTCACCAGTTCCTGCTGGCGCACCCGGTCAGCCAGCGTATCGAATGAATTCAGGCGGCGCTTCTGATCTTGCCAGTCGGTGCGCCCATGTACCAGCTTGACCTTGGCTTGCTCGTTCAATGCGCGTTGTTGCTCGATCGCGCCGTCCAGCGTGCCGATGAAATTCTGATAATTGCTCCAGCGCGACGATGCCACGCCCTCCCGCATCTGGGCCTGCAACTGTTCGCAATACTCTTGCCGGTACTGCAACAGCATATCCAGCTTTTCGGACGCACTGGTCAGCGCGCCTTGCAGCTGGCCCAAGCGCTGGGTCGCCTTGTCAGTCTTGTTTTGTGCCAGTTCGATCAGCATGGCCAGCGGGAGCGTATTTGACATGACGTACTTTCAGATCAATGGGCGATTAACCGGCACGAAACAATGCCTGCAATTGTGAAATGGAAGCCGCATAATCCGCCCGTTCATGCATTTCCTGTTGCAGGAAAGCTTCAATAGCAGGATACAGCGCAATCGCCTGATCGAGTTGCAAATCATGGCCGGCGGCGTAAGCGCCAACGCTGATCAGATCGCGGTTGCGCTGGTAGCGCGACAGCATCTGCTTGAGGCGCCGCACCGCATCGAACTGCGACGGTTCGATCAGCGCCGTCATGGCGCGGCTGATCGAGGCTTCAATGTCGATCGCCGGATAATGGCCCGATTCGGCCAGACTGCGCGACAGCACCACATGGCCGTCCAGGATAGCCCGCGCCGCGTCCGCAATCGGATCCTGCTGGTCGTCGCCTTCAGTCAGTACAGTATAAAACGCGGTAATCGAGCCGCCTTTGCCGTTGGCGTCGCGCGCGCCGTTACCGGCGCGCTCCACCAGCGCCGGCAGTTTTGCAAATACCGATGGCGGATAACCTTTGGTGGCAGGCGGTTCACCTACCGCCAGAGCGATTTCGCGCTGCGCCATTGCGTAGCGGGTCAGCGAATCCATGATCAGCAACACATCCTTGCCCTGATCGCGAAAATATTCGGCCAGGCAGGTTGCATAGGCCGCACCCTGCAAGCGCAGCAAGGGCGAAGTGTCGGCCGGCGCGGCCACTACAACTGCGCGCGCCATGCCTTCTGCCCCCAGCGTGTTGTCGATGAAATCCTTAACCTCGCGGCCGCGCTCGCCGATCAGGCCGACCACGATTACTTCCGCGCTGGTATAGCGCGCCATCATCCCGAGCAAAACACTCTTGCCCACGCCGGAGCCGGCAAACAATCCCATGCGCTGGCCGCGCCCGACCGTCAGCAACGCATTGATCGCACGCACGCCGACATCCAGTACGCTATCGATCGGCGCCCGCGTTAGCGGATTGATGGGCGCTGCGGCAAGCGGCACTTCGCGTGCGATATCGAGCGGGCCGCGCCCGTCAAGCGGCCGTCCGGCGGCATCTACCACGCGCCCCAGCATGCCTTCGCCGACCGGCAAACGCTTGGTGCCGGGTTCGGCAGCGCTGCCGTTGTTATTGAAGGTTTCCAGCGGATAGACGCGCGCCCCCGGCAATAATCCGGCTACTTCGCTTTGCGGCATCAGAAAAATGCGGTCGCCGGAAAAGCCGACCACCTCGGCCTCGGTAGTGCGCTGGCCGTAACCGGGCGGCAGTTCAATCAGGCAATCGCTGCCCACCGGCAGCCGCAACCCGACCGCCTCCAGCACCAGCCCCACCGCCCGCGTCAGTCGTCCGTAACTGCGAATCGGCACACTGCGCGCAACGCCGGCGCTGGCATTGCGCAGCGCGCCGTGCCAAGTCTGCAGATGCGGGTTGTCGGCAGGGCAGGGCTTGTTAGTCATGCGGCGCTTCGGCGGCGGCACTTGGGCGGCGTCCGAGCGCGGCGGCAACCCGCTCCCAGCGCGTTTCCAGCGTTGCATCCAGTGCGCCGCTGGCGGCATGCACGCGACAACCGCCGCGCGTGATCGTGAGATCGGTGCGTATGCGCCAGCCGGCCGCCTGCAAATCGTCGGCCAGATATTGCTGCACCAGCACCGCATCGTCGGCATGCAGCAAGAGCCGTGGCGTGCCGTTGAGCGCAGGCTCCGCATGCAGCAACTCGCGCACCAGCGCCAGAATCGGTTGCGGCTCGGTCGGCAGCGCCTGACGCACCACCTGGCGGGCGATATCGAGCGCCAGCGTCAGCAAATCGTCGGCGACTTCGCGCTCGGCGGCGCGCAGCGCAGCCGGCAGCGCCAGCATTAATGTTCGCAGCGCCTGCGCTTGCTCCTGTGCCAGCGTCAGTCCGGCCGCATACCCTTCGCAATGCCCTTGCTCAAAACCTTGCTGGCGGCCCTCGGCCATACCGGCCTGCCGGGCTTCCAGCCGCAGTCGGGCCAGCTCCGCCGCATCGATCAACAGTACCGGCTCCAGCGGTTTGAGCAGCGGCGCAGCGGCAGCGGCTGGCGCAATATCAGCTTGCGGCGGGTTGACGGAATTCATTTCCCAGCGCTGCCAGGCGCTCATCGGCTTCTTTTGCGCGGGAGAGGCGTTGGGATAAGGAGTCTTGCTAGACATACGCATCGTTGCCCTGGCCGCCGAGCACGATCTCGCCGCTATCGGCCAGTCGACGCACAACCTGCAGAATATTCTTCTGCTCGGTCTCGACCTGCGAAACCCGTACTGGGCCGCGCAGTTCGATATCCTCGCGCAGCATTTCGGCAGCGCGTTGCGACATGTTCTTGAGGAACTTGTCGCGCAATTCCTGCGGCGCACCCTTGAGTGCAATAATCAGCGATTCCGACTCGATTTCCTTGAGCAACAACTGGATGCCGCGGTCTTCGATCTCCAGCAGGTTTTCGAACAGGAACATTTCGTCGACGATCTTTTGCGCCAGAACATCGTCGTGTTCGCGCAAGTGCAAAATCACGCTTTCTTCCTGTGCGCTGCTCATCATATTGAGAATCTCGGCCGCAGCCCGGGTGCCGCCCAGGCGGCTGCGCTTGGCACCCTGGCGTGGCAGCATGCCGGTAAGCACGTCGGTCAACTCGGCCAGCGCGACCGGTTGCACGCCGCCGAAGGTCGCCACCCGCAAGATGACATCCTGGCGCAACCGTTCCTGGCACAGCGCGAGCACTTCGGCGGCCTTGTTGCGATCCAGATGCACCAGCAAAGTAGCGATGATTTGCGGATGTTCGTCGCGGATCAGTTCGGCCACTTCATTGGCTTCCAGCCGGTTCAACCGTTCCATGCCGCTGGTTGTCGCATTGTGCGAATCGAGTATTTCTTCGATCAGGTCGGCTGCGTGGTCGGAGCCAAGCGACTTGGTCAGCACCGAGCGGATAAAGTCGTTGGAACCCAGGCTGACGGCAGAGTGCTGTTCGGTATCGAGGCGAAATTCTTCCATCACATCGACGACCTGCGCGCGCGATACTTGCCCCAGCTTGGACATTGCCATGCCCATTCTCTCCACCTCGCTGTGCGACAGATGCTGGAATATCGCAGCGGCAGCGTTTTCGTCCAGCGACATCAGCAGGATCGCGCTTTTTACTAAACCGTCATCACTCATGCTCGGCCATCCAGTTCTTGATCACCATGGCTGCCAGATGCGGGTCTTTCTCGGCAGTTTCCTGTGCATGCTTTATATTTGCTTGATGGCGGTCGGTTTGCTGCTGCTTATCCGAGGTCTGCTGTGCCAGATTATTCGTATGCACATCCTCGACGCTGGCCGCAGGCTCAGGTACTTCTGGTTGCAAGTGCTTGCGCAACAGCGGTCGCGCCACCGCGAACCACAGATACAGCGCCAGTATGGTCAGCAACAGGTATTTGCCGGCAACCTTGGCCAGCTCGATATTCTCCGGCTGACGCCACCACGGCAGCGTCGGCCCGCTTTCGTCGGCAGCGGAGGCAAACTGGCTGTTGACCACGTTGAGCGAATCGCCGCGTTCGGCGTTGTAGCCCATCGCTTCCTTGACCAGGTTCTTGACTTGTTCCAGATCGGCCGGAGGCAATGCCTGCGACAGCAGCTTGCCGTCCTTGCCACGCAGTGCGCGGTAATTGACCACTACCGCCACCGACAGCCGCTTTACGCCGCCGCCGTCCTGCTGCATATGACGAATCGTGCGGTCCAGCTCATAGTTGGTGGTAGCGTCTTTGCGTATGTTGCTGGGGCCGCTGTTGGTCTGTCCATTCGCGGCTTGCTGCGCTTGGTTGGCTGGAGTGGTTGCAGTAGCTGCAGTAGCCGTAGCGGCCTTGGCCGTGATCGGCGCCACCGGATTGAGCGGCGGCTGGTTCGACAAGGCACCCGGCACGCCGCCCATCGGGGCAGAGCCTTGCTGGCTGGAATCGCTCGATTGCTGGCTGCGAATCGCCGCGCTGCCCGGCTCCTGATTCGGGCGGTATTTTTCGTCCGTGTGTTCCACCTTTGCAAAATCGACATCCGCAGTCACCTGGGCCCGCACATTGGCCGCGCCGACGATAGGCTGCAAAATCGCCTCGATGCGGCGGATCGTGTTCTGTTCGATTTCCTGCGTATATTTCAGCTGGCTGACATCCAGGCCGCGGCTGCCGGAGTTCGCCATCGACAGCAGATTGCCGTCCTGATCGATCACCGTGACACTCTTGGCGTTCAGTTCCGGCACGCTGCTGGAAATCAGATGCACCATCGCGCTGACCTGGCCTTCGTCAATCGAGCGCCCGTGATGCAGCGTCAATATCACCGACGCGCTCGGCTTCTGCTGGTCGCGCACGAACAGCGACGGTTTCGGCAGCGCCAGATGGACCCGCGCCGACTCGACTGCGGAAATCGTTTCGATTGAGCGCGCCAACTCGCCCTCCAGCGAACGCTGGTAATTCAACTGTTCGGCAAACTGGCTGGTGCCGAACTTCTGGTTATCCATCAATTCAAAGCCGACCGAGCCGCCTTTCGGCAAACCCTTCGCCGCCAGCAGCAGCCGTGCTTCAGGCACCTTGTCGGCCAATACCATGACCGCGCCGCCGTTTTCGGAAAATTTATACGGAATATTCATTTGCTGCAGCGACGCAATGATGGCGCCGCCGTCGCGGTCCGACAGATTGCTGTACAGCACTTTATAGTCCGGCGCGCTGCTCCACAGCCAGAAAGCAATCACTGCCGCTATCGCGAAAGCGGCACCGATCATCTTCGGCAGTTGGGGGTTGGCGCGCAATTGCGCCAGAAACGCAATCTTGTTTGGGGCGGCAGCGGCATTCATGCATGCACCCCGGTGGACGGCAGACGGCAATAGTTAGCGGCATTCACTGTGCGCTTGTGCTTTCATACGACATTCAGCAGTCTTCCTAATAATTGGATAAAAATATCGGCCCAGACGAAATCCGCCCAGCCAGTCTATGCCGACGTTAGCAATTGTCGGTGCAGCGCAGCATTTCCGATCAGTGGAATAGCCGGGTTTTTTGCCATCAATTGTTGATATTCGTCAACACGATAGCTGATAGCCTACAAGTTCGCGTAAATGGGAGCAGCTCAGGCGTCAGCCCGATCTACGAACTTCCTCCCCAGACGAGACGGGGTGCTCCTCTCCCGCAAGCGGAAGAGAGGGAATGGCACTCCAGCCGCCAGAACAGTTGCTAAAAATAAATAAAATCAGGGGTATGCCATAAAACACAGCGATTCCCGCAGCATTCAATTGCGGCAACGAAAATTACCAGGCGGTGTATAAGATTCCGCCCCGGCGCAAGCCAATACACAACAACCCCGGACTCCCAGCGAGTTCGCCAGGCAAGGAAATGACAGCATGAGCATATCGGCGATTGAATCAGTACTGCAACAATTGCGCGCCACCGCGCAGGCCGCGGGCGGCGCGTCGTCCGCGCCCGCACCGACAGCCGGCGTCAGCTTCGCCGACGAGTTGAAAAAATCGCTGGCGCGCGTCAGCGATGCGCAGCAAAACGCCTACGGCCAGGCGCAGGATTTCGAGCTTGGCAAGCCCGGCGTCGCCTTGAACGACGTGATGGTCGATCTGCAAAAAGCCAACATCGGTTTTCAGATGAGTCTGCAAGTGCGCAACAAACTGGTGGCCGCCTACCAGGAAATCATGAACATACCGGCGTGATCAGTAGTGTCGGCCTGCGTGCCTGCATTGGCTTGCACTTCTCCCTGACTTTGCCATCATACGTAGTTTGCGTATAATTCATTTTATGCAAGCCACCTTTTTCGAGACCAAATCTTTTACTGCTTCCATTCCTGAATATCTTGCCGATGATGCGTATCGAGAACTCCAGCAGGTGTTGTTAAAAAATCCGATGACCGGCGATGTCATGCCGGGAACCGGCGGGTTTCGCAAAATGCGGTGGGCGGACAGCCGCCGGGGGAAGGGCAAGCGTGGCGGATTGCGGGTGATTTACTACTGGCTAGCCCAGGATAAGCAAATATGGATGTTCGCAATTTATGGCAAGGATGAAATGGCAGATCTGTCCGCTGCCGAAAAGAAGGCTCTCAAGAATGCGATTGAGGCCGAATTGAAATCACGAGGATCACCATGAAAAAGCGCAGCTTGTTTAATGAATTGATGGAAGGCGTCCAGGGCATGGAGGCGGCCCGCGAAGGCAAAATAACCTTGCGTTCATTCACCGTCAAGGCGGACCCTGCTCCTGTAGTAACGCCGGAAGAATTGGTCCAGCTGCGCGATCGGCTGCATGTGTCGCGCGCGGTATTTGCCCGATATCTACGCACCAATGTGCGCACGGTCGAGGGCTGGGAGCAGGGTAGGGCCAAGCCAAACGCCCAGGCGGCCCTGCTGATCAAGCTCGTGGAGAAATATCCGGAGACGGTTAAGCACCTGGCCACGATCTGAATCTAGCCTCTTGTTAATTGCCGGTCTGCCGCACTGTCGCAACGAACCGATACGAAATATTTTCAACTTTCCCTGCATTTACCCTAGAAGTTTTCGAGTTGCCTGCCGCTAACATAAATAACGAAGGCTTACTTGTCCCTATAAAAGGTAAGCCCAGCGTTGCGGCGAGTTAGCCGAATCCCTCAACAACTTTAGCAGGAGTCCTATCATGGGTTCAGTCATCAACACCAATGCCCTCTCGTTGCTCACACAGAACAACCTGAACAAATCGCAATCTGCATTGAACACGTCGATCCAGCGCCTGTCTTCCGGCCTGCGCATCAACAGCGCCAAGGACGATGCCGCCGGCCAGGCGATCGCCAACCGTTTCACCGCCAGCATCAAGGGCCTGACGCAAGCCTCGCGCAATGCCAACGACGGCATCTCGCTGGCGCAGACCACCGAAGGTGCATTGAACGAAATCAACACCAATTTGCAGCGCATCCGCGAACTGACAGTGCAGTCGGCCAACGGCAGCAACTCCGCAGAAGACAAGTCGTCAATCCAGGCTGAAATTACCCAGCGCCTCGATGAAATCCAACGTACCTCGGATCAGACTGACTTTAACGGCGTAAAAGTACTTAAGGATGGAGTGACTTCTCTGAAAGTTCAAGTCGGTGCCAATGACAGTCAAACCATCGAGATTAATTTGAAGGCTATCAATCCAGCAAAGTTGGGTTTGGCTGGCTTTAAGGTGATGGATGGGATTGACACGTCAAAGGTTGCTGGTACGGCCGAAGTCGCTACTGCTGTGACTGCAGTGGCTGGCGTGACTGGTCATGCAGCTGTGACCGGGGTCGCTGAAGTGTTTGCGGCAACTTTCGGTGCAACCACTGACGCTGATACCGTGGCGTTTGACGGCGTTTCATTCGCTCTAACTGCTGCACAGACTGGCACACAAAATGCTACGGCTTATACGGCCGCATACAACGCGATAGCAATCGGTTCCAGAGGTTTCACTGCTGCAGCGGTTGGTGCCGTTGTTACCTTTACGCAAAACACTGCTGGCAATATTGCTGATAAGACAAGCGCGGATTTTGTAGTTGGCAGCGGCGGTGCCGGTACTGATACAACGGTATCAGTCGCAGCGCCGACTGCCCAAGGTGTTACCGCAGTTGCGGCACTTGCCTCAGTTGTTGCGGTGGCTGCGCGCCCTGCGTTGACGGGTGTCGACAATGGAAAAGTATTTGCCTACTCTGGCGGCACTGAAGGCGGTACGTCAGGCTTTGTGATCAAAGACTCAGTCGGCGGCGTTAACTCGTATTTCAATGCCTCCATTGGTGCTGACGGGGCGGTCACGCGCGGTGATGCTTTGGCGACGACTACGGCCACCGCTGATCCCCTGGAAACTTTGGATGCAGCGCTCAAAACGGTTGACACACTGCGCGGCGCACTGGGTGCTGTGCAAAACCGTTTCGATTCGATCATCTCCAACCTCGGCACCACGATCACCAACCTGTCTTCTTCACGTTCGCGCATCGAAGATGCAGACTACGCAACTGAAGTGTCGAACATGACACGCGCGCAGATCCTGCAACAGGCGGGTACTTCAGTGTTGGCCAAGGCCAACCAGTCGACCCAAGGCGTGATGGCGCTGTTGCAATAATCCAGCGCATTCGCCCACGGTTAGCCGTGGGCGACAATGGAGCGGCGGCCGAAGCTGGCCGCCGTTTGCAAGCGGTCAGACAATCGGGTCAAAACAGCGAACCCGATTGCGCTGCCCGGTCCCGCTTGATGTTTTCAGGCGTGAGCGGGCAGCGCTAATAATAAAACAGCGGGAGAACGGGAAATGTCGATTTCAACAGGTTCGATCGGTGCAGTCGTTGCTGCGCCGATCACTGCGGCCGATGGCTTGCAGCGCAGTCAGAATGCAGCGCAGCCGGCGACCGGCAGCGGCGCGCAAGGGGCGGGATTCACGGGATTCAATCCGGCCGCAGCCAAAGTGCAAGCTGACATGCCCAATATCCCGGCAACTAAAGTTGCTACGGACACAAAGGAGGGCGAAGCTGTCAAACACAGCGCCGAGCAGACCCGGCAATCGTTGCAGGACATCAACAAGGTGCTGTCCGGCTTGTCGATCAGCGTGCAGTTCCAGATCGACCCCAATTACAAAGATGTGATCGTCAAAGTAGTCGATCAGGAAAGCGGCAAGTTGATCCGCCAGATTCCGACCGAGGATGTGGTGCGCATCTCCAAGGCGATGGACAACCTGAAAGGGTTGTTGTTCGCGCAGTCGGTGTGATTTTGGTGAATTTGGTAGGTTGGGTGAGCGTAGCGTAACCCGACATTCTTCCCCGTCGCAGATGTCGGGGCAGTTTTGTAAGTTAGGCGATGAAGCCGCTTACCCAACCTACGGTGTTACGGTGCAACGGTGTACACCATTGCACGTTAAATGAACAGGAAAGACAGGAACTCATATGGCTGCAATTTCTTCTCTGGGCGTCGGCTCGAATCTGGACCTGACTACCTTGCTGGCGAATCTGAAGACCGGCGAGCAGACGCCGCTGATTGCGCTTCAGCGCCAGCAAACCAGTTACACCGCCAAGCTGTCGGCTTACGGCCAGCTCAACAGTGCGTTGAGCGTGCTGGAAACCGCATCGGCGGCACTGGCCAAGCCGGCCCTGTTTGAAGGCGTGAAGGCAACTTCAAGCGCCACCGATGTACTGAGCGCCACCGCCGCGTCCAGCACGCCGAGCGGCACTTATGCGGTGAACGTGACGCAACTGGCGCAGGCGCAGTCGCTGGCAACGGCTGGCGTGGCCACTACCGATACCGCGATTGGCACGATTGCCGGCACGGTGACGATAGACTTCGGCACCATTTCCGGCGCTACGGCGGACCCCGATACCGGCAAATTCACCGGAGCGACTTTTACCGCAGACTCTGCTCGCACTGGGACGCCGATCACCATCGCCGCCGGCAGCACGCTGGAAGAGATTCGCGACGCGATCAATGACAACGCTGACATCGGGGTGACCGCCTCGATCGTCAACGATGGCAGCGCCTCGCCGAACCGACTGGTATTGACCTCGACACAAACCGGCAAAACATCGAGCATGAAAATTACGGTCACTGGCGATGATGCCTTGAAGAGCTTGCTGGCGAATGACCCGGCGGGCCTGCCTGCTGCCCAGTTGCAGCAAACCGTACTCGCACAAAATACGGAATTGACAGTCAACGGCATCGCCATCACCAGCGCCACCAAGAGCGTGGAGGATGCGATCCAGGACGTCACGATGACCGTGACCAAGATCGGCACCAGCACCTTGTCGGTGCAGAACGATACCGCCAGCGTGCAAGCTGCAGTTTCCACTTTCGTCAGTGCGTACAACAATTTGCAAAGCATCTCCACGAAATTGACCGCGTATGACGCCGACAGCCAGTCAGGTGGCGCGCTGCTGGGGGATTCAACCCTGCGCAACATTCAGGTGCGCATCCGGTCGGCGCTGACTTCCGCGCAGACGGACGATGGCAGCGGCCTGACGATGTTGTCGCATATCGGCGTCGCGTTCCAGAAAGACGGCACGCTGGCTACCGATGCGGCCAAGCTGACGGCGGCGCTGGGCAGTAAAATGGACGGGGTGGCAAATCTGTTTTCCGGCAGCGGCGGCTTTGGCACTCAGATGGCGTCGATGATCAGCGGTTTTACCGACACCACTGACGGGACGTTGACGGCGGCTACCAAGGGCATCAATACGACGCTGGATACGCTGGGCAAGCAATACACGGTCACCTCGGAGCGGATCGACGCCACGATGGCGCGCTACAAAGCCCAGTTTACCCAACTCGACGTGCTGATCAGCACGATGAATTCGACCAGTTCCTATCTGACGCAGCAGTTCGATGCGATGAATAACGACGATTCCAATTAAGGTCAAGCCATGTATGCACGCAAACCGGCATTTGGCAATGGTGCCAGTGCTTATGCCAAGATCGGCCTCGAAACTGCGGTCATGAGCGCATCGCCGCACCAGTTGGTCGCAATGCTGTTCAACGGTGCCAAGATGTCGATCAGCATGGCGCGCCATCACATGGCGAGCGGTGAAATCGCAGCCAAGGGCAATGCGATTTCGAAGGCCATCAATATCATCGATAACGGCCTGAAGACCAGCATCGACGCCGAGGCGGGCGGCGCGGACGGCGCTGCGTTGGCGGCCAATGTGTCGGCGCTGTACGATTACATCATCCAGCGCCTGATGTATGCTAACTTGCGCAACGACCCGGAATTGCTCAATGAAGCCGAGCGCTTGCTGGAAAACATCAGCTCCGCCTGGAATGAAATCGGCGTCAAGCAGCCAACCCCGCAGCCGGATGCGATGCCAGCGGCGGCCCGTCTATCCATAAGAGAGTGATATGGCAAATCAAAGCGCAGTTATAGATTGTTACGAGCAAATTGCGCCATTAGTGGCACGCATGCTGACGCTGGCGCGTGTCGGCAACTGGGATGCACTGGTGACGCTGGAGGCGCAGTTTCATGCCGACATCGAACGCCTCAAGGTAATGGACCCGACGGATACTCTGGATCAAATGCAACTGGCGCAAAAGCACCGGTTGTTGAAGCGGATACTTGCCGACGACGCTGAAATCCGCAACCTGATCTCGCCGCAAATGGCGCGTCTGGGCGCATTGCTGGGCAGCATGCATCAACAGCAAAATTTGCAGCAGACTTACGGCGGGTAGTTTTGCTCCTCTCTCCCGCTTGCGGGAGAGAGGCCGGGAGAGAGGGAGTCGGTAAACATTCCGACCGGATTATGTGGCGATGCGATCAGGGTTGTGTTTTGATTTGGCCGACCTTTGCCATTGCGAATACCCTCTCCCCAACCCTCTCCCGCAAGCGGGCGAGGGGGCTTTTTCTCCCATCTTGTTTGGGGAACGCTTGAAGTTTTGCTCCTCTCTCCCGCTTGTGGGAAAGAGGTAAGTTAGCCACTGATGGCTAAATACCTGCCAATTTTAAAATCAGCGATGCGTGATTACTTATGAGCGGTCTGACGACTCTGGTCGATACCATGCTGGCATCCAAGTTGAGCGAGCGCATTGATCTGTTGCCGCTGAGGCCGGAAACGAAAGTCGGCGGCCCGGAAGCCGTCACCAGCACCGAGAAAATAAACAATGACATCCGGCTGCCGTCGCGTGAAGCGATGCTGCGCCAACTCGGAACCGGACTAATCGATGCGCACGGTGCCACCGCCACGCCGCACGCATCACACGCTTCCGCCAACACTACGTTGAGCGCCGCTGCGCGTGCGATTAGCGCAATTCTCGGCCCGACGCCCGGCGTCGCCAGCGCGGTGCGTGGCAGCGCTCCGGTCTGGCCGCTGCCGGCAGCGCCCATAGCGCCGCAACTGGCGGCGGCGCTGGCCCGCACCGTGGCTGCCAGCGGCCTGTTTTATGAATCCCATTTATCGCAATTCGCCATGGGCGCGCACACATTAACCGCCTTGGCGCAGGAACCGCAGGCGCGGTTGGGGTCGCTGGCGCCAGCGGGTGCGGAATTGTTGCGTAGTCCAGCAACGCCGGTGCCGGTGCCAGCGCCGCAAGCCGGTTTGCTGGCAACATTGCAGGACGGTATTGCCAGTTTGCCAGCGCCGCTGCCTATGTCCGCAGCTGCGGGTAGCGCGAACCCGGCCGCTATAGCAGTGCCGCCCGGCGGCGGCGCCGAGGCTGCAGCGGATGCGCCGTCACCTGCGCAGAATGCCAGCGCAGCGCATCGCCCTACGCCTGCCAGCGTAGCCGCTGCCTACCATGCCACCGGCGCCGTCGTTTTGCCGCAACGGGATGCGCCGCTGCAGCATTTGGCCGAAGCGGTTTCCGATGCGGCCCAGCAGCCGACCGCTTCCGAGGCCGCCCGCGCCGGCAGCCAAACCGCCGCAGGCATCCATCCGGATGCGGTGCTGCTGGTGCGCCAGCAACTGGAATTGCTGGCGGTGCCGGTGTTTCGCTGGAGCGGCGAAGTGTGGCCGGGTACGCAGATGGATTGGGAACTCAGCGAAGAGCGCGGCAATCAGCAAGAAGGTGACGAGAAGCAAGCCGCACCGCGCACCTGGCAAACCCGCCTGACCATGACTTTGCCCACCCTCGGTGCCATCGAGGTGCGCCTGAGTCTGGCCAATACGCAACTGCAAGCGCATCTGGCAGCAGGCGAAGAGGCCAGCATTGCATTGCTGCGCAACGACGGCGACGACTTGCGTGCGCGTTTCGCTGCTGCGGGCCTGCAACTGACAGGCTTGCAGATCGCTTCCCTCGATTCCTCTCCCGTAAGCGGGAGCGAGGGCGAGGGCTGAAAAATTAACCTCGGAATCCGATAATGCGGGGGGTATAGGAAAAAATAGCACAACATCCGCTGTATTTTGTAGCGATAAGCTAAAATACATGGATTGGTATATTTTTCTTGTGAAGCGCGGAGCGGTGGCCGCGTCATCTATATTGGACACGTTAATGGAGGGGCGATGGAGAGTAAGCGACCGGATCGCCAAAGCGCTGTAGCGTTATCTTATGCGGCCAAGGACAAGGCGCCGGTGGTGGTGGCGAAAGGGTACGGCGTGGTGGCCGAATCGATTGTGCAGCGCGCCCGGGAGAATGGCTTGTATGTGCATGAATCGCCCGAATTGCTGAACTTGCTGATGCATGTCGATCTGGACGATCAGATTCCGCCATCTCTGTATTTGGCAGTAGCCGAGTTGCTGGCATGGCTGTATCGCCTGGACGCCGGGTTGCCGCAGCAGACGCCGCCACACAACAAAGAGTGAAGCCTTGTTACTATCCTCTCTCCCGGCGGTCAGCGACGCGAGAACAGTGCGTTTTCGCTATCGTAATATCGCTTGGTTGATATGCAATGGAATATAAATAATGGATGCAAAAAATTTACCGCCGCAACCTGTTCTGGAAACATTCGAGCAATTTCCGGTGGGCGATGCGCTTGCCGCTTTAGAGGATTTTCGTATTACGCATCCGAAGGAGGTCGGCAGCGTGTTGCGACAATTGATGAGTCGCAAGGATTTTCTTACCGTGGAAAGCGGCAATCGTCCGCATAGCATCGTTACCCGCATTTTGGCGGTGGATCAAAATGCGGGTTTTTTCATTTACGATTGCAGTGTCGACCAGATCTACAATCGATCCATGCTGGAATCGGAGGAGAATTATTTCTCTGCCACACAGGACGGTGTCCGCATCCAGTTCGTTTGCGGGCAGCCGGAGCAGTGCGAGTTTGAAGGTGCGTTTGCATTTCGCTCGCCGCTTCCGCTGAATTTGTACCGGATGCAACGTCGTGAGTTTTTCCGGATTGAGACTCCGCTCATGGAGCCATATCGTTGTATGGTGAATTTGCCCGACAAGCGCCAGATAGCTTTTGATATTTTCGATCTGTCGCTCAATGGCGTGGGCCTGCGCTCAAAGGACCCGACGCTGGGCGAGTTGCTGATTGGCACCGTACTGAGCAAGGCAGTGCTGGATTGCCGCAAGATGAGCAAGATGGAGACTGATCTGAAGATAACGTATATGCACAACATTCGGGGGAGCAACAATCCGATCTACCATTTCGGTTGCCGTTTTGAGCGTTTTCCGAAATCGAAAGAGTCAGATTTGCAGCGGATGATTACCTATCTCGAACTGGCGCGTAGAGGGCGTCGCGACTAGGTAGCCCGGATTTTATTGCAATATCGCCTGTTGCGCGGGTGGTACAACTATGTTGCGTAAGTATTACTGGCTCATATCATTTCAGATAACGATTGCGCTGCTTTTGCATGTGGGCAAAGCCAGCTGACGCGTGCTTTCAGGCCGTGATGGAAATTGTTTCAAGTAGCATGGTAAATAGCGGGTTTTCCAAGGCGGGAGGTCTGATTGCAATTATGGCGAGACATCAATGCGCTCTTGTTAAGTGTGATAACCATGCCACTATTTAATAAGCTGAAACGTGCCATTACACATAAAAAGTGATTGCTGAAAATTTTTTTATCGGAAATATTTAATAATTCCATTCCTGACAAAAAGTAATTCCAATCTGGTATATTTCCGTCCGACAAGTTATAGAATTGGTTTTAGTCTTGAGGAAAAACATGAACGGCAACGGCAATAGTACTGGCAATGGCATCGTGAATGAGATTGGGGAGGTCAACCTGTCTTATCTCCTGCTGGCACAGCGACTTCTCAGAGAAGACCGCGCGAGCGCAATGTTTCGCCTGGGATTGAGCATGGAGTTGGCCGAAATACTGGGAAGTCTGTCGCTATCACAAGTCGTGAAGCTGGCTTCTTCAAGCCTTCTGTTGTGTCGTTTCCGGTTTGATGACCATGCCATCCTTTCTGCACTGACGCACGATGGCAAAAACATAGCATTGCAACAGGCGCATGCAGCTATTTTGCTGGCCGGGCAAGCGGTTGAAGAGATTCGCTGATGCCTTGCATTAACTGCCTTCTGGTTTTTCGTATGGACCAGCACATCTGACTGTTATGGCTAGAAAAAGCGTAATTTTGGAAGCGCAAGATATCCATCTTGCGATTGACTTGATCAATTTGGGTGCACGCCTGCAGTTCCTGGAGGCGGAAACCAGTCTGAGCCGGGATCGGCTGATTAAACTATACAAGGAAATCAAGGGCGTTTCGCCACCCAAGGGATTGTTGCCATTTTCGACTGATTGGTTTATGACATGGCGGGCCAATATCCACTCGTCGATGTTCTACAATATTTATCGTTTCATGACAACGCACGGGCAATGCAAGCAGATCGTCGCAATCATCAAAAGCTACCGCCTTTATCTTGAACAGATCAAGTTGCAGGCAAGCGAACCTATCCTGGACTTTACCCGGGCCTGGACCTTGGTACGCTTCTTCGATAGCGGCATGTTGCAGTTAAGTACCTGCACCCGATGCAGCGGACATTTCATTGCACATGCCCACGATCCGCAGAGCGCTTTTGTCTGCGTACTATGCCGTCCTCCATCGCGCGCCGGAAAAACCCGCAAATGGGCACTTAACAGCGCTGTAGTTGATAGCCGCCTGGATGCTGTCGTTGCCGCCAAGCCATTGCCGAAGCCGGTTGTGACTCCTCCCTTGGAAACCTTGCCTGAAAGATGGCTGCTGTAGGGTTGTCAGAGTTGTATGCTTAATGACTTTTTCAGGGAGATTGGATAGTGCTAGTTATAGTCGGCTATATAGTTGTGATGGTATCTGTATTTGGCGGTTATGGCTTGTTGGGAGGGCATTTCGCTGCGCTCTACCAGCCCGTGGAACTATTGATTATCGGCGGATCAGGATTCGGCTCGTTTATCGTGGGTAACAATGCCAAGACAATTCGCGCCACGTTCAAAAGGCTGCCTAAAGTTTTGCACAGTTCAAAGCATAACAAGGCGCTGTATATGGACTTGATGGCGCTCCTGTATGTGTTGCTGGCAAAAGGACGCAAAGACGGCATGCTGGCACTCGAATCCGACATTGACGATCCGGCCAACAGCCCGGTATTTAGCCAATACCCGCTGATTCTTAAAGATACCCAGGTGATCGAGTTTCTTACCGATTATCTGCGCTTGATTGTCAGCGGCAACATGGACCCGTTCGAAATCGAATCGCTGATCGACCACGAAATAGAAACCTATGAGCACGAAGCCGAACTGCCTGTACACAGCCTGTCAAGAGTCGGCGATGCGTTGCCGGCATTGGGCATTGTGGCTGCTGTATTGGGGGTAGTGCATGCTTTGGGTTCGGCCGATTTGCCGCCTGCTGAATTGGGTCTGTTGATTGCGAATGCGATGGTTGGCACCTTTCTTGGCGTTTTACTGGCCTATGGTTTTGTGTCGCCGCTGGCTTCGCTGATCCAGCAACAGGTGAGCGAATCGATAAAACTATATCAATGCATTAAGGTGACTTTGCTGGCGAGTCTGAACGGCTATGCGCCGCAACTGGCTGTGGAGTTTGGCCGCAAGGTCCTGTATTCAACCGAACGCCCTACATTTTCCGAGTTGGATGAGCATGTACGCCAAGTCAAGAATCGTTAGGCCGTACCGGTTCGGGATGGAGACGGCATGAACGGGCATAAACAACGCATCATCATCAAACGTGCCCCAGCGGGCAAGCACCAGGCGCATGGCGGTGCCTGGAAAATTGCCTATGCAGATTTCATGACGGCAATGTTTGCGCTGTTTCTGGTGTTGTGGCTGTTGTCGATTTCCAAGCCGGAGCAGGTTGGTGGCATCGCCGAATATTTTCGCACTCCCCTCAAAGTGGCGATCACTGGTGGCCAAAAAAGTGGCACCAGTACCAGCGTGATTCCTGGCGGCGGTACCGATCCAACCCATAAAGACGGTGAAGTGAGTCTGTCAAATGAGGGTGCGGAAGATGCTGCCGATGTCGAGCGCTTGGAGAACCTCAAGGAGCGCCTCGACCAGATGATCGAGGCCAGTCCCATTCTCAAGCAATTTCGCCCGCAATTGCTGATCGACATTACCAGCGAAGGATTGCGGATTCAGATAGTCGATAGCCAGAATCGGCCGATGTTCGATCTTTCCAGCGCAACTGTTAAGCCATACATGAGCGTCATTTTGCGTGAAATTGCCCCTGTGCTGAATGAATTACCCAATAAAATTACCCTGTCCGGGCATACCGATGCGACACAGTATGTCTTGGCTCAAAAATCTTACAGTAACTGGGAATTGTCGGCTGATCGCGCGAATGCATCAAGACGGGAACTGGTTGCCGGCGGTTTGCTCGATCCGAAAGTGCTACGGGTAATGGGTGTCGCTTCAACCATGCATCTGAACAAACACAATGCGATGGACCCGATCAATCGCCGCATCAGCCTTGTCGTTCTGAATCGTCAAGCTCAGGAACGAATCGAACAGGAAAATGCCAGCCAGCCCAGAGGGCAGATCGATAGCAAGTCAGCTGCGTCTGGTCAATTGAGCGCTATTGTGCCGGCTGTACCTGCTTCACATTTACCCCAATCCCAGGTTGTTCCGAAACCCTCAGCAGCCAAGCTTTGATCCAGAGTAGGGTTGCCGTTTTACGCATATTCAAGAATCAGGTCTTTCTGCGTAATCCGTCAGGGCGAACAGTTCATTGCAGCTTGCGCAAATTGCTTCCGGCTGCGGATAAAACACTACGCCATATGGCCTGTTTTCAGGTTGCATTGCGCATATCGCAAATACGCTGAACAAACCATACTTTCATGGCATCTCCATGCTAGTCGCATATCACTTTTCTTGGTCAGCCGCCGTTAGCCTTACAATATGACGCTATGAGCAAAGCCTTTGTAAAAGAGACGGATGACGATGATGACGACGCTTGGGAAATCGCGTCGGCGATTCCTGCTGGCTCGAAAAATTACATGACGCCGGCCGGGCATCAGCGCATCAAGGAAGAGTTGCTGCAGTTGATTGATGTTGCTCGTCCGGAAGTGGTGCAGATCGTGTCGTGGGCGGCCAGCAACGGCGATCGTTCGGAGAATGGCGACTATATTTATGGCAAGCGGCGTTTGCGCGAGATCGATCGCCGCATCCGTTTTTTGACCAAGCGGCTGGATCTGGCTGAAGTGGTCGATCCGAGCGTTCACTATGGACTGGACCAGGTTTTTTTCGGCGCCACGGTGACGTATCAGAATCAAGCCGGCGCAGAGGTCACGGTGACCATTGTCGGGATCGACGAGCTTGATCCGCTGCATGGCAAGATCAGCTGGATTTCGCCAGTAGCCAGAGCGCTTACCAAGGCCCAAGAGGGCGATTCGGTGATCCTGAAGACGCCTTTGGGCATCGATCAACTGGAGATTCTTACGGTTAGTTATCCCGCCCCCGGGGTTGCTATCTGAGCAGTACGATTTTGGGGTGGTAGCATGGGGTTTGCTTGCGCATCGGGCTCCATTTAACTCTCACATCACCCTATTCAATATGACTTTTACCTATTCCCGTTTGAATCATCCCTTGCGCGTGCCGTTGGCTGCCGAGGTGCATTCCCGTCCTTCTTTGCGTCTGTCTGCTTGGGAAAATCTGACCCATCTTGCGGTTTATGCGCAGGGCGATAGCAAGGTTAGCAATGACAATCTTGCGCTACAGCATAAAATCCTCTCTGATTTGTGCACCTATTTCGGGGTCGCCGCGCCAGCAGGGGAGGCCAAGTATTTCTTTCACGATTTTGGCCAGTTTCGCCTGCAATGGGAATGTCATACCGAATTCGCCACCTACACTTTTGCCAAAATTCACGTTGAGCAGTTTGCCATGGGCGATGTATTTGATCACATGCCTCTGACGCTGATTCCACAGGGCTGGCTGCTGGGTTTGGAAGGGAAATTGATGGTTGCAGCGCATGTGGCGCTGGGGCTGGCGGCACCGCTGGATGCAACAGTATTGTCGGGCCTGCGCAGTGTTCTCGAGAGCGACGTGCTGGTCGGCAGCACCGTTTTGCAAGGTGGTGAAGTGTGGACCGATTTTCTGGTCAAGGCGGATGGCTTTAGCCGCTTCGTGATTCGGGATCTCGGCTTTCAGTCGCAAGAGGCGGGGCGGGTGGTGCAGCGCGTGCTGGAGGTGGAAACTTATCGCATGATGGCGTTGCTGGGTTTGCCGCACGCACAATATGCAGCGCCGCTTTTGAACGATGTCGAAAGTGAGTTGACGGCGCTCACGGCAACCATGACCGATACCGATGCGGCGATTCTGGAGGCGTTGTCGAGCGACGCTGATGATGAGCAGATTTTGTTGCGTAACATTACTGGATTAGCGGCACGGATTGAAAAGCTGTCGATGGATAACAGCTACCGTTTTGCCGCCTCGCAAGCGTATTTCAGGCTGGTCAAGGCGCGCATTGAAGAGCTGCGTGAAATCCGGATTGATGGCGTGCCGACGGTGGACGAGTTCATGGCGCGCCGCCTGTCGCCTGCGATGAATACTTGCGAATCGATAGTGCGCCGTCAGGAAGCATTGGCCGAGCGGATTGCGCATACCAATGACTTGCTCAGAACCCGGGTCGGCATCGTGCAGGAGCGCCAGAACAGAAAAATCCTGGAGTCCTTGAATGCCCGTGCGGCGCAGCAATTGCGCCTGCAACAAGCGGTAGAAGGTTTGTCCGTGGTGGCGATTTCGTATTACCTAGCAGGCTTGATCGGCTATGTGGGAAAGGCGATGAAAGCGGGTGGATTGCCCGTCAATCCGGATGTGGCGACCGGTATTCTGGTGCCGGTAATCGCGGTCGGGGTTTGGCTGGGCTTGCGCCGCATGCACAAGCACGTAGGGCGTCAATAGCGTAGCGTATTGCGCCGTCTGTTAGTGTTCAGAAAGTCGGCGCCACTGGATACTAGGCGCGTCGATAGTCGTGCATTGTTGCGGTTGTGCGTAGGCATTCGGCGCAATGCGCTTCGCTTATTGCGCCCTACAATATTATCCGCGCTCGCGTTCCAGTCGTTCGACTCCGGCCAGACGCCGCACGCTGCGGATCAGGTGCGCCAGGTGGACGCGGTTTTTGACTTGGAGGGTGAAGTGCAGATGTATCATGGAGCGGTCCTGATACTTTTCCTGATCCATCAATACATGAATGATATTGGCATCCGCTTCATTGATTTCGACTGCTACGCGGGCCAGTATGCCTTTTTCGTTTTGCACCAGAAGCTTGATCCTGCAATCAAAGCGGCGGTTCAGATTTTCGCCCCAGATCACGCTGGTCCAGTGCTCCGCTTCCTTGCTGATTAAACGTTTGGCCACATCGCAATCTTCGGTATGTACGATCAAGCCTTGATCACGCTTTAACTGACCGATGATGCGGTCGCCCGGTATCGGCTGGCAACACGGCGCCAGCTGAACCGCTGTACCTTCATTGCCATAAATCACTACGGGTTCGAGCTTATCGGTTGCAGAATGGTTTTTAATTTTTCGTGACTGTGAATTTCCATTCTCGTACAAACTCATGATGTGGCGCGCCACCAGTGCCGCCATCCGTTTGCCTATGCCGATATCGAGGTACAGCTCTTCCATCGATTTGGCTCTGGATTCGTTCATCAACCGTTCCAGCAGCGCTTGTGGCAACGCGGTGTCAATTTCCAGCGCAGCAAGAGCCTGTGTCAGCAGTTGTTTGCCGAGTTCAAGCGATTCGGATGGGTTGATGGTGCGCAGATGGTGCCGGATTGCGGAGCGCGCCTTGCCGCTGCGCACGAAGGAGAGCCAGGTCGGGCTAGGGCGCGATGCAGGTGATGTAACGATCTCGACGATGTCGCCATTGTGCAATTCCATGCGCAATGGCGCGTTTTCGTGGTTTATCTTGGCCGCAATTGCCTGATGGCCGATATCGGTGTGGATGGTATAGGCAAAATCGAGCGCGGTTGCACCACGCGGCAGTGCAATAATTATCGCTTTCGGCGTAAAAACGTATACCGAATCAGGAAACAGATCGACCTTCACATGTTCGAGGAATTCGGCCGAATCGCCGGTCTGCTTCTGGATGTCGAGCAGCGATTGCAGCCAGACGTGGGTGCGCTGCTGCAGGTCGGAGAGGTTGGCTTCACTGCTCTTGTAGAGCCAGTGCGCGGCGACTCCGGACTCTGCCACGCGGTGCATGTCCTGGGTGCGTATCTGAAATTCGACCGGTGTGCCATAGGGGCCGATCAGTGTCGTGTGCAGCGACTGGTAGCCATTCAGTTTGGGAATGGCAATGTAATCCTTGAACTTTCCCGGCATCGGCTTGTAGAGCGCGTGCAGCGTACCGAGGGCGAGATAGCAATCGGCGAAACTGTCGACCACCACCCGAAAGCCGTACACGTCCAATACCTGGGAAAACGATAGGTGCTTGGCGCGCATTTTCTTGTAGATGCCGTACAGCGTTTTCTCGCGCCCATAGACTTGCGCTTCGATGCCGGCAGCTTGCAGGGTGCTATTGACCGATTCTAGTATCTTGCTGACCACTTCGCGGCGGTTGCCGCGCGCAGCTTTTACTGCCTTGGTCAGGGTTTTGTAACGGTTTGGGTACAGATGCAGAAACGACATGTCCTGCAGTTCACGATAGATGCTGTTGAGCCCGAGCCGGCGCGCAATCGGGACATAGACTTCCATCGTCTCGCGCGCGATGCGCTGTTTTTTGTCCGGCGCCATCACGCCTAGCGTACTCATGTTGTGCAGGCGATCGGCCAGCTTGATGAGGATGACACGCACGTCGCGCGCCATCGCAAGCAGCATCTTGCGAAAGTTTTCCGCCTGTGCTTCTACCTTGCTTTGGAATTCGATTTTTTCCAGCTTCGACAGGCCATCGACCAGGGCGGCTACTGGCGCTCCAAAACGCTCAATCAGTTCATCCTTCTTGACGTCCTGATCTTCCATCACGTCATGCAGCAAGGCGGCCATGATGGCTTGCGCATCGAGCTTCCAGTCGGCACAAATTTCAGCTACAGCGATGGGATGGGAGATATAGGCTTCACCGGATTGGCGCATCTGGCCCAGATGCATTTCGTCCGAGAAGCGATAGGCTTCCTTGACTTTTTTCAAGTCTGACGGAGATAGGTACTGGGCTAGTTTAGTGGTGAGCGGCGTAATCGATAGTGCGCCGATACCATGCTGGGTGCCGTCTTTCGATGGCGATTTTTTGTGGCTGGCAAAATGCGGCTCCGGCCGCTCGGAAGCAGGCCGGTTATTTAATGCGGCTGATGGAGGCGACTCTGCAGGTTTTGGGTTCATGCTCAGGAGCTATCAGCCACATGGCGGTCATCGGGTACAGTGGGGTTAATCGTGGGTGCGTTGGGTTAATAACTCTTGGATAATAACCCTTGGATTAAGCGGCCGAACGATTAATTGGGAACCCTTTTCAGCATTTCTATCCCGATTTTGCCGGCTGCGATTTCTCGTAGAGCAATCACGGTTGCCTTGTCGTCAGCATCCACTTTTTGTAAATGACCTTGCAGCAACTGACGGGCGCGATAGGTGGCGCACAGAGTGAGCTGAAAACGGTTCGGGATTTTATCAATACAATCTTCGATGGTAATACGGGCCATGAATACTCCTAAAAATGCGACTTTGGCTTAAATTCGTTAAATTAACTTAAATTTGCATGTATGCCCAACTGGGCAAATAGTGATGTGTTGCGCGCCGCTTGTTGCGCAAATCTGCAACGGGCCGCTTTTACGATCGCCGTTAGCTCGCACAATGCGGTCGCAAAATCTCGGTTGATAATAGCATATTCAAACTCCGGGGCGTGGGCGATTTCCCCGCCGGCGGCCAGAATCCGGCGCGTGATGATGTGCGGTTCATCCTGTCCGCGTTTTTTTAGGCGTTCTTCCAATGCTGCTATGGAAGGTGGCAGGATGAAGATACCGACGGCATGCGGGAATTGCTTTTTGATCTGTTGTGCGCCTTGCCAGTCGATTTCCAGCAAGACGTCGGTGCCGGTCTTGATCTGGTCTGCGATCCGCAACCGCGAGGTGCCGTAATGGTTGCCGTGCACTTCGGCGGATTCCAGAAACTCGTCCTGGTCTTTTCTTGCGAGGAAATCTTCAGTCGTGATGAAGTGATATTCGCGCCCGTTTTCTTCGCCCGGCCTGAGTGCGCGGGTGGTGAAGGAAATTGAAAGCTGGATGCCCGATTCCTGCGCCAGCAGGGCATTGACCAGAGTGGATTTACCGGCGCCCGATGGCGCTACCACCATAAACAGGCTGCCTGAAGATGTATTGATTTGGGACATGGTAATCCTTGTGACGGTACGGGCACGGCATGCCGTACCCGTACGGAAATTATTCCAGATTTTGCACTTGCTCGCGCATTTGCTCAATCAGCAGTTTTAGTGCCATCGACGCATCGGATAATTCCTTGACTGCCGCCTTGGCGCCGAGCGTGTTGGCTTCGCGATTGAGTTCCTGCATCATGAAGTCGAGCCGTTTGCCGACCTGGCCGCCTCTTTTCAGGATCTGACGGGTTTCGCTCAAATGGGCAGCCAACCGCGATAATTCTTCGGAGACGTCAATCCGGATGCCGTACAGGCTAACTTCCTGCCGGATGCGCTCCAGTGCTTCCTGGCGTGATAGCGCTTGGGCTGCAGCTGCAGCACCGTTTAGGGGCGCCAACCCGAGCGCTTCCTGCATGCGTTCTGTGGCTTTCTGCTGGAACTGCAAGACAACTTGTGGAATCAGCGGGGTGATGTCGAGGACGATCTGATCCATTGCGTCAACCCGCACCAGCAACATGGCTTGCAGCGCCGCACCTTCGCGCGCGCGCGAGTCGACGAAGGCGTCGAGTGCTGCGCTCATGGCGGCAACGACTTCGGCTTGCAGAGTTTCCTGGCCGATTTCGGCTTCCGCGATGATGCCGGGCCAGCGCAACAGTTCATTGACCGATAGCGGCGGTGCATTCGGGAATTGCTGGCGCACTGCGTGTTGCAGCGCCGCCAGATCCAGCAGCAGGGCGGCATTAAGTGCCTGACCGGCGTCCGACTTGACCTTGCGGCCGAAGCTCAGGCGGCATTCGACCTTGCCGCGCGTGATGCGGCCCATGATGGCTTCGCGCAGGATCGACTCGACTGCGCGCAAATCGTCATTGATGCGAAATTGCAGGTCCAGAAAGCGCGAATTGACGCTTTTGATCTCGATGGTCAGAGTGCCGGCGGCGGCTTCTTTGGTAGTGACTGCGTAGCCAGTCATGCTGCAAATACTCAAGTCGACTCCTGTGTTTTACTTTACTGTGCTTTACAAATGTGTGATTTATCAACACAATCCGAATTTCTACCGCTTAGGAAAATATGGCTGCGCAAAACAATGCACCACTGCCAGACGGACTTGAAATTTCCGGATATCGCATTGTAAAGAAGATTGCGTCCGGTGGGTTCAGTATTGTCTATCTGGCGTATGACGAAAATGGCAGCGCCGTCGCCATCAAGGAATATCTGCCCAGCAGCCTGGCGCTACGGCAACCGGGCGAGTTGTCGCCGCTGGTTTCGGCTGCAAATCTGCCGGTATTTCGGATGGGCCTGAAATGTTTTTTTGAGGAAGGCCGCGCCCTGGCGCGCATTTCGCACCCGAACGTAGTCAGCGTGGTCAATTTCTTTCGTGCCAACGATACGGTCTACATGGTGATGGCGTATGAGTCGGGCCGTTCGCTGCAGGACCATATTTTGCGGCGTCGCGATACGGGCGAGAAACCGTTGCTCTCAGAGCGTTTCATTCGCACCATGTTCAGCCAGGTTTTGAATGGCTTGCGTGAAGTACATGCGAGCAAACTGCTGCACCTCGATCTGAAGCCGGCAAATATTTACTTGCGCATTGATGGCACGCCGATCTTGCTCGATTTTGGTGCCGCGCGGCAAACCTTTCGCACCGACCTGGTGAAGCTGTACCCGATGTATACACCGGGCTTTGCGCCACCCGAGTTATATGTCAAGAACGGCAATCTAGGCCCCTGGACCGACATTTACAGTATTGGCGCAGCGATGTTTGCCTGCATGACAGGGGCGCCACCGCCGCCGGTGGAGCAGCGCAGCAAGACCGATAAAATCGATGCTCATCTGGCCAAGCTGGAAGGTTTGTATTCACCTGAATTGATCCAGGTGGTCAAGTGGTGCCTGATGCTTGATCTGCTGCAGCGCCCACCCAGCGTATTTGCGTTGCAAAAGGCCTTGCAGCAACAGGTGGCAGTTACTCCGGAGCCGGGCCTGCTGCTGCGCTTTTCCAACAAATTGCGCGGCATGTGGAATGGTGTCGGGCCAAAAAATCCCAAGCCAGGCGTCACTCTGCACGAGCACACCCGGTAACTTTCCATTCACTCTCTCCTGCAGGCGGTCAAAATTGGCTGTCTACTTATAACAGATCGGTTCCATGCGATTTTCCGTCTATCAAGAAAGCCATATCGGCGGCCGCAAGGTCAATCAGGATCGCATGGGTTACAGCTTTACCCGCGACGCCTTGTTGCTATTGCTGGCCGATGGCATGGGTGGACATATTCAGGGCGAAATAGCAGCCACCATTGCGATGCAGACCATCAATGCGGTGTTTCGGCAGAACGCGGCCCCCACTATCAAACAGCCGGAGCGGTTCTTTGAGGAAAGTTTTCTGGAAGCGCACCGTGAAATTTTACATTACCGCGCTTCCCATAATTTGCCGGAAACGCCGCGCACCACCATTGTTGCCTGCCTGATCCAGCATGGCCACGCTTACTGGGCGCACTGCGGCGATTCACGCCTGTACTGGTTGCGCAACGGTCAAATTCTGGCGCGCACCAGGGATCATTCGCGCATCGAAACCCTGATTGCGCAAGGCAAGGTGATGGCTTCCGAGCGCGATACGCATCCCGACCGCAACAAGTTGTTCAATTGTCTCGGTGCGCCCAATGCGCCGATTGTCGAGATGTCCCGCCGTTCCGCGCTGCAGGCCGGCGACATCATGTTGTTGTGCTCGGATGGTTTGTGGTCGGTGCTGCCGGATCACGTATTGGCCCAGAGTTTGCAAAGCAATACGATCGTGCGTGCGGTTCCGGAGTTGCTGGCCAGCGCCACCGGCATTGCCGGCAAGCATGCGGACAACGTCACTGCGCTGGCGATGATGTGGGATGGCAGCAATGCATCTGCCGATGAGGCTACAATTACCACCAATACCTTGCCTTTGGGCGAGGTCACAACCACCATTCTGGCCCTGCCTGAGGGTGAGACGGTAGAAGCTGACGCATTCGACGAAGCTGAAATCGAAAGAGCGATTGCAGAGATTCGCGGCGCGATTCAGAAAAGCACCCGTATAACTTCCAAGGATTGACACTATGCAACATGAAATACGCGCCCACGGGCGCGCTGCCGACGCGCTGCGCCCGATTCGCCTGTGCCGCAATTACACCAAACATGCTGAAGGTTCGGTACTGGTCGAGTTCGGCGATACCCGCGTGATTTGCACCGCCAGCATCGAAGACAAGGTACCCGGTTTTCTGAAAGGCAAAGGGCAGGGCTGGCTGACTGCCGAATACGGCATGCTGCCGCGTTCCACCCACACCCGCATGGATCGCGAGGCCGCCAAAGGCAAGCAATCCGGCCGCACCCAGGAAATCCAGCGTTTGATCGGCCGTTCGCTGCGCGCCGCCTTCGATCTGGAAGCCTTCGGCGAACGCACGCTGCATCTGGATTGCGACGTGATCCAGGCCGATGGCGGCACCCGCACGGCAGCCATCACCGGCGCCATGGTCGCGGCTTACGATGCGTTTGCGCAACTGGTCGCGCGCGGCGTTATTGCGGCAGTGCCGCTGCGGCATTTCGTGGCGGCGATTTCAGTTGGCGTGTATAAGGGCAAGCCGCTGCTGGACCTGGATTATCAGGAAGATTCCGGCTGCGACACCGACATGAACGTGGTGATGACCGATGACGCCCATTTCATCGAGGTGCAGGGCACCGCCGAAGGCGCAGCATTCGATCGCGCCACCATGGATAAGTTGCTCGACCTGGCGCAGCAGGGGATAGCCGACCTGATCAGCCTGCAGAAAGAGACGCTCGGCCTGTAGGTTGGCTTATAGGTTTGCACCGCGCTTTTCGAGTGCCAATACTATCATTGGTATTTTTCGTTACCGCAATAAATAAATGCGGTAAAAGCATTGTTTTTGATGATACTCCCACTATTTTTCTATTTTAAAAATTAGCGGAAGCCATTGCAGTAACGGGTTTCCGCACCAGAATATTATGACAAAGACCATCGTTTTAGCTTCCAACAATGCCGGCAAGCTCAAGGAGTTTGGCGAGATGCTGGGGGCAATCGGTTTTACGCTGCATCCGCAGGGCGCGTTCAATGTGCCGGAAGCCGAGGAGCCGCATCCGACTTTCATCGAGAATGCGCTGGCCAAGGCCCGCCACGCCGCGGCCCTTACCGGCTTGCCGGCGCTGGCGGACGACTCCGGCGTGTGCGTCAATGCGTTGGGCGGTGCGCCCGGCGTGCATTCGGCGCGCTACGGCGGCGAACCGAAGTCGGATGCCGCCAACAACCGCAAACTGCTCGCCGACCTGGCGCCGCATGCCGACAAGTCCGCTTACTATTACTGCGCGCTGGTATATGTGCGCCACGCCAATGATCCGCAGCCGATTATTGCCGAAGGGCGCTGGGATGGCGAGATCATTGTCGATCCGTGCGGTGCCGGCGGCTTCGGTTACGATCCGCATTTCTGGCTGGCCGGCCTGGGCAAGACCGTAGCCGAATTGCCTTCGGAGCAGAAAAACGCGCTGTCGCATCGCGGCCAGGCATTGCGCGAACTTGTGAAGAAATTGCAATGATCCCGATTAAATTGATTGACGTGACAGGCAAACCTGCCAGCAACACCGTCCAGCCGCTCCAGACGGCTGCCGCCTTTCTGAAGCCGGGTGTGCTGCATTTGGGCGCGCTGCCGCCGTTGTCGCTGTATATCCATTTCCCGTGGTGCGTCAAGAAATGCCCGTATTGCGACTTCAACTCGCATGAAGCGCAGGGCGGATTCCCCGAGGATGATTATCTGGCGGCCTTGCGCGCCGATCTGGAAAGCGCGCTGCCGCTGATCTGGGGACGCAAGATTTATACCGTATTCATCGGCGGCGGCACCCCCAGTCTGCTGTCTGCCGCAGGCCTGGATCGCTTGCTGTCGGATGTGCGTACCTTGCTGCCGCTGGACGGCGCGGCCGAGATCACAATGGAGGCCAATCCCGGCACTTTCGAGGCCGAGAAGTTCCGCTCTTATCGCGCCAGCGGCATCAACCGGCTATCGATTGGCATCCAAAGTTTCAATCCACAACATTTGCAGGCTTTGGGGCGGATTCACGACGGCGATGAGGCGCGCCGGGCAGTCGATATTGCGCACGCCAATTTTGATAATTTCAATCTGGATCTGATGTACGCGTTGCCGCAGCAAACATTGGCGGAAGCACGCCAGGATATCGAGACTGCAATTGCCTATGCGCCGCCGCACTTGTCTTTGTATCACCTGACGCTGGAGCCGAACACCTTGTTTGCCAAGCATCCGCCGGTGGTGCCGGACGACGATGCCAGCGCCGACATGCAAGACATGATCGCAGACCTGACCGCTGCTGCCGGCTATGCGCAATATGAAGTCTCGGCCTATGCGCAACCGCAGCGGCAGGCGCGCCACAACCGCAATTACTGGGAGTTCGGCGATTATCTCGGGATCGGCGCGGGCGCGCATTCCAAGCTGTCGTTTCCGCACCGGATAGTGCGGCAGATGCGCTACAAGCAGCCCAAGGCGTATCTGGAACACATTTTGCAAGGCACGCAAATTCAGGATCAAAACGAAGTCAGCCGCGAAGATCTGCCTTTTGAATTCATGCTGAACGCATTGCGCCTCAACCAGGGTTTTCAAGTCAATTTGTTTGCCGAACGCACCGGCATGGCGCTCAACACAATCGAAAAAACGCTGGCTCTGGCCGAATCAAAAGGCTTGCTGTATCGCGATCATCTAATCATCAAGCCGACGGCTCTCGGCCAATCTTTCCTGAACGATTTGCAGCAATTATTTTTGGCAGATTAGTTGCCGATATCGATGTCCGGCCGGATGCACATTAAATCTAATGCAATCTTGTTAAAGTTATTCGGATTTTGGTCGTTGTTTATATAAGTACAGGTGATTCGTTTTATAGCTAGAAAATTATGCAGACAACCTCGTACAAGGTTGTCTGTATTCTATTGTTGCTTTGAATAAACCCGTTTATGTATAAATAATATGATCTTATCCGAAGCAAACGTACCCGCTTTCCCCCTTGTTTCCATGCAGATGATGACGAATGTTCATCACGAGTGGGTGGGAATTGTTTTTCATTTTGAAAAAGCCGAAACCGACGTTCTTAAGGCATTCGCGCACCTTTACGATGAAATCGGTTTGCGCGACGCATTAGGAGACTTTCTGTGCGTGCTGGATGTCCCGAACCTGAATCAGGTCGACTTGGATCTGATGACGCATCTGCCACAAAAGCAGGTAATGTTGCGGGTGCCTGCAGCAGATGGCACAGCGGCAGAGGCCCGGATCAAGCTGGATTATATGCAGACGCAAGGTTTTAGCATCATGCTGGACGGCTGGCCCGCGCCGGATGCCGCATTGCCGGCCGGTGTAGATTCGCTGGCAATCGGCTGCGATCAAATCGAAAAAAACCAAACTCCGTTTTGGCAACACACACTGGCCGGTCCGCATCTGGCCACCGATGTCAACACTCCAATCAGTTTCAATAGGTGCCGCGCTGCAGGATTCAACTGGTTTCTCGGTGATTATCCGCTGCATCCGAGTGCCGGCATGCCGCGTAACAAGATGCCGTCACGTAGCCGTTTATTGAAGTTACTGGCTCTGGTGGCTCGCGATGCCGAGTCGCGCGAACTCGAGGGGCTGATGAAACAGGACCCGTCGCTTTCCTATAATTTGCTCAAGCTGGTGAGTGTCGCGGCGTATGCGCAAAGCTGCGCGATAAGCAGTTTTAGTCAGGCCATCAATGTACTGGGACGCCGCCAATTGCAACGATGGCTGCAGTTGCTACTGTATGCGCATCAGGATAGAGCGGGCGATGGCAACGTCAACCCGCTGTTACCGATAGCCGCATTGCGGGCCGGCCTGATGGAAGCGTTATGTCAGCAAATGGATGGCGATCGGTATCAGGCAGACCGCGCCTTCATGGTCGGCATGTTCTCGTTACTGGACGTACTATTCGGCGCGCCGCTGGCTGAAATTCTCGAACCGTTGCATCTGCCCGAAGATGTGCTGGGTGCGCTCCAAACGCGTAGTGGCCGCTTGGGAGCGATGCTCGACTTAACTGAACATGCTTGCTCGGGAAACCTGCCCCTGCTGCAGACAAAACTGATTGCCTGCGGGGTGGATACAGAGCTTTTCTGCCGCGCACTGGTGCAGGCCTGTGCCTGGTCAATTCAGGTTTCACGGGCGGATTGACCATGACATTCCTGAATGCGCCTGAAGATATCGACTGTACCGTTGCGTTATGTGAAGCCGTGCAAAGTTTGCGCGGCCATGCGCTCGATGAAAGCTTGGGACGTATTGCCCGGCTCTTGCTGGAGAGTCCGCAGGGAGGCTATTTTCATGGCAAGTTGCCCGAGAAATCAGACCTGGCAGAAGAAATTTTTCATGGGGACGCGATTTTCGGCCGCTATGCAGTATCCGGACGCGTCGGTGGTTACGATTACATGGACCGCGAGCGCCTTGCGGCTTTGGCGCGCTTGACGGCACGACTGCTGCAGGCACGTGCAGACACTGATCGCAGTGCGCGCCAGTTCGAAAAAGCTACCGAACAATTGTTGCAGCAGACCCAAATACTCGATCAAATTCATGAATCCGTAATCACCATGGATTCGACCGGTTTCATCACCAGCTGGAACAAAGGAGCAGAAAAATTATTCGGTTATACCGCGGCTGAAATCATTGGACGCAATATCATTTTTCTCTACGAAAATGAAGAGGATGAAGAAGAACCGTTGCAAGACACTTTCCTGCAGCAAGGTGGGCGCGAGATGGAGGTGCGCCGACGCAGAAAATCAGGAGAAATCTTCTGGGCCAGTCTTTCCCTGTCTTCGTTGCGTGACAATACGGGCCAGCCGGTCGGACTGATTGGCTATTTGATGGACATCACGGAGCGCAAGCAGGCACAGGAAAAAATTCATTATCTGGCTTATTACGACGCATTGACCGGCTTGCCCAATCGTACCTTGTTCATGAAGCTGGTAGACCAGTCGCTGGTGTCGGCCAATCGCAATGGCTCGACTGGCGCTTTACTGTTTATCGATCTGAATCGTTTCAAGCCGATTAACGATACCCTGGGCCATGCAATCGGCGATCAATTGTTGCAGCAGGTGGCAATTCGCCTCAAGGATGCATTGCGCGAAGACGATATCGTGGCCCGGCTCGGCAGTGATGAGTTTGTGGTTGGATTGTTTGACATCAACCAGCATTACCACGCCGGTTTCGTCGCACAAAAGCTGCTCTACGCAATGGAACATCCGTATCTGGTCGAGCAGCATGAATTACGCATCGGCGCCAGCATCGGCATTAGTATCTATGCGCAGGACGGCGCCGATTCGGAAACCTTGTTGCGTCTGGCAGACATCGCCATGTTTCGTGCCAAAAAATGCGGGGGAAATGATCAGGGCAGTTACGCTTTCTATAGCCAGGAAATGAATCGCACCGCCTTAAGTCACCTTCTGATAGAGACCGGACTGCGCCATGCAATTGACAACCATGAACTGCTGTTGCATTACCAGCCGAAAATCAACATTGAGAATGGCCGTATAGTGGGAGCGGAAGCTCTGGTGCGCTGGCAGCATCCGGACAGGGGGCTGATTTTTCCGTCGGAATTCATTCCGATCGCGGAAGAAAGCAGGCTGGTAATACGGCTCGGTGAGTGGGTGCTGGAGGCTGCATGTCTGCAAGCGGCCGCATGGCAGCAGGCCGGTTTGGCACCGATGCGCGTGGCAGTCAATTTGTCGGCGGGAGAATTTACTTTGTCTCTGCCCGGTCGTGTACAAGCTGCGTTGAACCGGCATGGCATCTGTGCTGCGTGGCTGGAACTGGAAATAACCGAGAGCATGCTCATGGCCAGCACCGATGATGTGATTGCAATCATGAAAGAGATTAATGCCTTGGGCGTGACGCTTTCGCTGGATGATTTCGGTACTGGCTATTCCAGTCTGTCTTATCTGAAACGCTTCCCTATCCACACGCTCAAAATTGATCGTTCATTCATCATGGGCATTCCAGAGGATCCAAACGACTGCGCCATCGCCAGTGCCATTATCGGCATTGCCAAGCAATTACAGCGCCAGGTTATTGCTGAGGGTGTCGAAACTGCCGAGCAGCTGGATTTTCTCCGGAAGCAGGGATGCGATGAAATACAGGGATATTTTTTTTCCCGCCCGGTAGCGCCGCTGGAAATGGGGAACATGCTGAAAGAAGGCCGTAGGTTCGGAATTGAGTGATGCACCTGATTTGTCCCATGATTACAATCATTCTTGGCATCCTCATCGGATTGCAATTTGCGTAGCCATTATTTCGCGAACCATGATGCTTTTGTCTTGATTATTCCGCGTCTGCTGTCAATTTATTTCCCTGGTTGTTGCGCTAAATTTATAAAAATGTATATCGAACCATCCGGTTTAGGTATAATTCCGGCTTCCGGAAGCGTGGCCGAGCGGTTGAAGGCACCAGTCTTGAAAACTGGCGAGGGTGTGAGCCCTTCGTGAGTTCGAATCTCACCGCTTCCGCCATTAACTACATGTAAGTCATTGATTTAATTGATATTTATTATTTTTTAATGTTAATGACTATCAAATTGACTATCAAAAATTGGTTTGGTTGACTGCTTCCTACTTCTTGCCATTTCGGAGTTTTCTCGGTTTCGCAAAATCAGTCTGAGTTTAAATCGAAAAGACCGTCACCTATGACGTCAACCGCGACGAGTCATTTCGGCCGTCATCTAACCGTATCTTAGATAGGGTGCAAGTGGGTGAGTATGTCGATTCACTCCGTCCCGACCAATTGAATTAAAGACTTAGGTCAATCTTCGGATTGGCCTTTTTTGTTTTTGAGGATCGTGTCGGGCAGGCGTCCGGATTATCGGCAACTCGTACTTAGATGCGGGAGCCCCTTGCTACTTTCTTGTAACGCCGTTGCGACGGCAAGGGTCGTTGGCGTTCCCACACTGGTTTGCATCGATAATTATCCCGGCACTGACAACGGATTACTTTCTACACTTAAATCGGACTGTGAATGCGCACTTGTTGACGAACTTTTGTGGCTTTACGGGTATCTGGGTAGGTATGCCTACATAGTAGGCACCGAAAGATAATACTCGCCGGTATTGGTCTGGGATGGTGATGCCTGGGGGTTATGCACAAACCTATCCACAGAAAGTTGGCATAAGTTTCCCATCCTCGCAAATGAGCGTTTTCTGTATGTGTGTGGAGACCTGAAAATTGCTTAGATGAGACTGTCTTGTCAGTGTTGTTGAATGACTGCAAAAGACTGGTTGCGGTCATTGGGCTTCGATGGACCGCGAACCAGTTCTATGCAAAAAGCGTACTTTGCCTACATTGGAATGAACGGCGGCTTTGGTGGGTAGACCGGCCGTTGACAGAAATTTCTCTACAAGCGGCTGGTTTTCAAAGCCTGGCAGGCAGGTCCCGACCCATAGCGGAAGTAGGCGACTTGGGAAAGCTGACGTTCAAAGTAGAGCTAACTCGCCGCGCGGCTTTATCGCGCAGCGTCCAGCGACCGAAGGGAGCGAGGTTGAGCGCCATGTTAGGCCTTAGGCGCGCCATCGCCAGCGCTTTGTGAGCCAGAGTGCGCGTACAGGGTTAAGAGCTGCTTGGCAAGCTCGGCCTTTGTTTGGCTCTTCAGCTCAGCGCTCGCATCAGGAATTGTTGCGATGACTTGTACCGCCATGCCAACGGCGTTGATTCTCTCAAGGACAGTGACGTACTCCTTGGACTGAGCCAAGATCGACCGATAGATGAGCAGGAAAGAGCCGCCAATGAAGCTGATGAGTACGCCAGAAGCTGCAGCAACAATTGATACGGGGAGCTTTTCGGGGTTTTGGGATGCATGAAACAGCCCGTAGCTAACAAAGCCGAAGCCGCACAGCATGACGATCAGGGTGAGCCAATAGATCGATCGTACCTGGCTGAGGTTGCGATCTAGGTAGCTTTCGAGCTTGACCCTAGCGAGATCCCATGCGAGTTGGGGTTTCTCGGGGTGTTCGCGGAGGCGCTGTTCTACCGTCTCAATTTTTTGTTCTCGGGCTTCTTGCTCTGCGAGGCCTTGGTATGCCGCAACGCCGACTGCAACGAGCCCGGCCAGTGCACCGATTACTCCAGCAAATGTTTCGGTGATCTTCTTGTCGACCAACCCGGATTGGGCAAACAGCGCGATCGAGATGGCGATAGCTGTGGCTGCAACTGCCAGCATTAGCGCTGCCCGGATGCGCTTGTCGTCGCGCTTCCAGGCCTTTACTAGTGATTCAAAAAACGATATGTACGGGTTGAAGAGCATGATTTCCTAAGGTCTAACGTTCGAAATAACCGGCTTACCGAAGGCAAGTCGGGTTGATTGAAGGGTTGGGCACCGTTGCGTTTATTGGGGACGTGCTCGAACTTTGGCAACGATGTCTGCCACGTGTTCAGGGTAGGCGCCAGTGAAGTATTCGAAAGTGAGTGGATTGGCGGTGAAGAAATGACAGCAGAACTCTACCCATGAATCGACGGGCAGCGGACCGTTGAGCTTGAATACCTTCTTTGAACGGGCCTTAATGTGCTCAATATTTTTGAACGTCATATTGAAGTCAGAGTCTCGTCGACGGAGGTACTCTTCTTCAGTAAATAGCTGAATTGCTCCATCAAAATGCCTGAATACTCCACTAGATAAATCGAACTCAGCATGCAAATAGCGGGCCGGGAAAAAAGTCCGGCTGTCGACGATGATCTGAGTATCCTGCGTCTTTACCTCAAGCGCTTGGAACGTCTTGATTTGGCTAGACTCACTCCATTTGATGTCAAGGCAGTAAGTCTGCGCGAAAAAAAAATCAACGTAGCTAGAATCAAGATCAAGTGGTGGCCTGAGTTTTATGGTCCCGTCCTTTATCTTGCTGATGTCTTTATTGAAAGGCGCACCATACCAAGTATCTGCTTCCATGTAGGCGGAACCATCGACATTAATTCTTACGCGGTCTTCGTCAATGGCAATGTATTTCTTGATATTCGACGAATCCAACCTCCAGAATAGGTCAACAAATCTTGGCGCCCAATTGGCCATTGGATACATTCTGCGTCGATAGCATGGGTGAGCCATGAGCATGTAGTCGCTGCCAACGAAATACCCTTCTTGAAACTGATTTGGTGGCAAGCGTTGTGCAATCTCTTCGTATGCGAACAGCCCGTCCCTTTCTGTCGGCGTGACTCCAAGCAGCATTTTCGCGAGGCCAGGCGCGGAGGCCACGATCCCAATTGTTTGAATGTAGCTAAAGGAATCTGAATCGAGTGCAAGTCCTTTGGAAGCTGCCATTTGCGTAAAACGCTCGATTAGACCCGCTGACCTTTCCAGTTCAGAGCGAGCGTGGTCGGCCATGGCCTTTATGTGTCGTTCCATTAGGAGTTTCATTTCGGCATCAGATGACATTTGCAATTTTGACTCAAAGCGGAAGTTACGGCGCCCAACTTGTTATATATCGAAAAACGCCTGAATAAAATTGATAACTGCGATATGACATGGGACTCCGATCCTACTTAATCCTGTATTAGTCTTCGTTTTGAGTCGTTTTCCAGTTCAAAAATACGTAAAAACAAAAACGACAAACCACGCAATGTAACAAGGTCAAAATAATTGCCAATTTATAACATATTTACATCGTTGCACCACTATTTCGCAATGAGAATGTCTGCTTTGGAGTGAGAATGCGATCGACCTCTATTGGCCGATTGCATGCATTCGGCATCAATCGAAAAAGCTGCCCTCAAGGGATCTGAGCCCCGAGGTGGCAGGCTGACATAGGCATGGCAACACAATCAGACTTCAATCAACCACGAAGGAGTCTGATGTGGAATCAACTCACACTCGGGAACCCTGGAACAAAGGCAAGCTGATCGGGCAAAAACCGCCACTCAAGCCAAAGGATATCTGGGCAATCCGAATCCACCTCCAGAACAGCCAGCAGATTCGAGATCTGGCGTTGTTCAACCTCGCAATCGACAGCAAGTTGCGCGGTTGTGATCTCGTCAATTTGCGAGTTCGCGATGTCACGCACGGCAATCAAATTTTAGCCCGGACGACGGTCGTGCAGCGAAAGACCCAACGGCCAGTGCAATTTGAATTGACGGAACCGACCAGAACCGCAGTCGCAGCCTGGATCGATAAGGCGAACCTGAAGCCGGAACAGTACCTATTTCCGAGCCGTCTCGCACAGTCACCCCATGTTTCAACACGGCAGTATGCCCGGATCGTGCATCAGTGGGTTTCAGCCATCGGCCTCGATTCGACAATTTACGGCACCCACACCATGCGGCGAACCAAAGCGACATTGATCTACAGGCGGACAAAGAATCTACGTGCCGTCCAGCTTTTGCTTGGTCACACGAAACTGGAAAGCACGGTTCGTTACCTGGGCATTGAAGTAGATGACGCTCTGGAAATTTCAGAACAGACCGAGATCTAGCAAGCGCTGTCTATGCCGGTCATGCGGCAGTCGTTTCACGCGAAGCCGTATGGCCGCTTTCTGGAACGATGCAGAATGCGTACAACCGGCTAGAAGCGGACTTTCCGACTTGCCATGCAATTTGAATTGCAACGGGATATAAAGACAATTGAGCTGTTCGACCGAAGGCAACCGCAATGAAGCCTTTCCGATCGGTTCTATGTGCTCGAAGATCTGCTCTTAAACAATGAGCATTAGATGTTGAATACAATTTGTCTGTTACATCAATCGTACCGGACGCGCGTCCGCTCCTCAATTTTCTTGATGGCTTCAAGAGAACTGATGCCGTGACGTTCGTGATCGCAAAGGTCTCGGAGCGCTTGTAGATCACCGACATCTCCCGCCTCACCCAAAACCTGGATGGCAAAGCACGCAATGCTATCAACATTGTATTGGAACCCGTGCTCGAAGTATGAGACCTGTTCATTCCGTGCCTTGAGCGCGCCCCTACAGATTTCAACACAGACATCCGGGTAGTGCTTCACTAAGGAAATCCGTGCTCCATCGGCCGACAGCATGCGTGACGTGGTGAATAGTAATGCACCCGCACTTGCACACAGGGAATGGTCTAGGAGAATAGACCGCGCAACTTCGGTATAGATTGATGTTTTAGGAGCATCTAGATCGGTCCGGTTGGCCCAATAATAGAGCTCACCGCATGCCAGCAGGGCATGCTCCGCTGCGGTTGTTGGTTCGCCTCTCGACTGGGGCAGTGCAGCCCCGAGATGCCCTAGAGCTTCATGAGCACCAATGAAAACTTCTACAACATCTTGAGGCATGAAACTCTGCTTGTCCGGCAATACCGTCCATCGAGTAATCGCAGATGCCACATTAGGGTCATTGAATTCAGATAGCTGTCGGATGAGTATTCCTAAGAACGAAAGGTAGGGCGATTCTGCACCACGACATGCTTTCGTGAGAAGAAGCTTCCTTCTTGAATCATCAAGTCCCTGTATCTCGTCCCAGTATGAGGAGTCGAAGGGATGATCGAACTGGCATGAAAAGAGCCCCCATGCCGCCAAATCGGACTCGCCGCTATCTGTACTCAAGGCATTGTCAATTTCATCGCGGATGACCGGAACATAACTATATTCATCATCTTCCAGTGCACCCAGTCTCTTGAGGGCTTCAAAGATGATTGAGTTCATCATGACACCCAGTTTGTCCAGACAGGCCTGGAGCGCTTCGATAATCTCTGTCCGGTATGGCTCCTCCACATCACGAAGATACTGCGCAAAATCGATCAGATCGAGCTGAAGGTGATACGGATAGACCCTAATGTTCTTCAACAGTCTTGCAACATGTTGGGCAGCCTCCGTGCTGTGAGCTGAAAACTTGGTCAACCCGATGAGAAAGTAAAACTGGCCAGGTGTCTCTGCACGCGGCCACGCCGCTCGGAGTGCCGCGCCGAATCCGTGACCTTCCTGGCGGCGAAACGACAGACCACCACTATGGATAAAGTTGATCAGTTGCGATATTGCTGCTTCGCGATGCATGACGTACGCTGCCGAGAACACTTCGTGTCGGAGCGGGATCTTCTTAGCCTTGGCGTCAGCAGCACATGCATTTGAGAAAATTGTTATGGTTTCGTCCATGTGCCGGCACGCAGCCATGACAGCATCCAGATACTGCCCATCCATCAAGCCTTGTCCAATTGCAGCAAGATAGGAACCAAAATCTGTGAGCTCGTGACGGAGAGAGTTTTTGTCGATGGCTATGCTGTTCCATCCTTCCCCGATAATCTGAAAACCGACACTTTGCGCTTCGGCAATCATGACTTCTAACACACTCTCAATCTTGCGCTTCACGATAGATTGCGCGGCAGCGCCACACTCTCCGCGAGAACAAGCGGCCAGCAAGTCGTGATCAGTGAGACTTTCAAGCATGTCATACACGACGCGGTCGTCCTCGAGGGCTCCGAGAATGAACGCCTTTGATGAGAAGAATCGTGGTGACCCCAATGCGGCGCGAATGCGCGTTAAATCCCCATTGGCCGACCTGATTGCAGCTTCAGCAGAGAACGCTGAGAAAAATAGCTCGTGAATGAAACTGATTCTGTCGCCCCGCGCCTGCAATAACTGGGATCGCAATAGTTGCTGCCGAGCCGCATGATCTAGATTGGTCGAGTCGCAGAGTCGGTCGAACTCGCGCACAGAGAGGCTGAAGCAGGCTCTGTGAACAAGCGTTTCCGCAAATGCGCTGAGGACCCGAATACCCTCGGCGGCGGCAGTCCCAAGTTTCGTTCTCGCATACGTGTCGAAAAGTGCGAACCTACTTGCGCCTGCCGGCAAAAACGCGCCAACCTGTCCCACAAGCCCTGCTTCAAGACCGGAGCTCGCCACCTGGAGAAGACTACGGAAATTTCCGGCACGGTCACCATGCTCTTCGATTCTGGCAAGGGTTGCCTTGAGTTCATCAGACGGTCGTTTGACGATGACAGTTTTCGTTGTCAGGAGATCAGCGCGGACAAGATCGTACTGCGTACTGACGACGACGCCCGCGCCATATCGCAGCGCAAACGCCTTGAGACTTCTTGTCAAACTGACCTTGAGATCATCCCGACATTCATTGTAGCCATCTAAGAACAGAATTACGCGCTTCCCGAGAAGCCTGCCCGCAGTGATGATGTTGCTCGCTGAACGTGCATTCAATAGAGCGGCCTCCCTGTCGAGGAGTCGCTGAAATTCACCTTCAAAATTCTTTGCGGAGACAAATATCGGAATGCAGCCAGCTGCTACACACGATATCGCACAGGATGTTGCGAGCAGTGTCTTGCCACAACCGGATGGCCCTTGGATAAGTACACCGGCGTCACCGTCTGCGACCATCGACTTAACTTGAGACAGACCAATTTCAAGAACGCCGCATTTGTACTGATCGCTAACAAGCTCCGCTACCAGCGGTCCGTAGAAATCACCGAAGGACTTGAGATATGTGTCGCATGACCTCTCCGCAACAAGGACTTCATCGTTGAGTGCTGCATCAGCACTCGCTACCGCCTCAAGGCCCAGTTGCCTTGCCAAAGCCTCACCCAAATCTTGCGTTATCAGAGCGCCCGATGGACGTGTCAACAGCTGCGCAATCTGATCTAGACCGGTGATAGCGACCTTGAAGTCTCCTGAAGTTAGAGCCGATCTTTCTGGAACGATGGGGGCAACTACAACAAGTCCGTTTGGGTAACCATCAATCTGATTCATTCGCTGCATCTCGTCACGGAGCGCGTTCTTGGCATTCAACGCCTGGTTGTACGCATTGCCGATCTTTCTCGCGCCGTATGGACCAAGCTGCTCCCACTGACCGTTCACACCCCCTCGAACTGGCAGTGAATAGCCCTTTGCTTCGATAACGAGTGTCGTTTTCTCCGTGAAAACCGCCAGGTCTATCTGTCGTCCTGCAGCATGAAAATTGGCAAAGATATAGGCCCAACTACGCATTTGGGCCAATGCCTCACAGGCTGCGCGAAGACAGTCGTGTTCTGACCTGTTTTGTACCGGCTCCCCGATGAAAATTCGAATTAAAGGTGCGGCATCTGGGCTGGTACTCATCGCTTCGCTCCTGGTGCTCTTCTGGAGAGATATCGGCAAAGGACGCCGCTGATTCCAACCATCAACTCGGCTTCATCAAACTGTGGCGGCTGACCCTCTGTTAAGTGGCGACCATAGTTGGAGGTGTATCCCCATGCCTTCTCAACGATCTGATCGATGGGTGGAGGAAATATGCCTGTGTTACGCTGAACAAGTTGGCCAAGCGTGTCTTTGCTTCCGGTTACATCGCGTGCGACACACTCAAGTGCCGCCATTGCGTGCTGAATTGAACCGGTTGTTTCAGGCACCGGGCGTCTGGAGAGGTCGTTCAATGCTTCGTGAAGCTCATTTGCAGCAGTCGTACGCCCTTGTTGACGCAGTTCGCTTTGGCCGTGACGGACAGCAATCTCGAATACTTCGCTTCCACGCATCTCAACGTGGTTGTCAACAAGTTGCCACCCCACTCCGGCGATGTGGAAGAATCGGTTCATTTCATCGGAAAAGTCATACCCTCTGGAACTGCACCTTTTCGCAAGTGCTTCAATCAAGTCATAGACCTCGAACCATTCACAGTCTTCGATAAGCTCTCGAACTTCACCATCAATATTTGGGAGCTCAGACCAGTTACTTCGATCTGGTGTACGGAAGAGGAGGCCGCAAAGAAGGCTCCTGAGATCGCTTGGTTTCAGGCCGCACTGGTAGGCGATCTGGATCACCGCATCTCGAATCATCTGAGGCGCGTCATTTCTGATGTGAATTTCCGCGTCGGGGCGCGTGAGACCTTGACGCCTTGAGAATGAATCCATTCAATTTCCTTCAGTAAGCCCTAAAAAGCCGCACACCTTGTGCTTAGGACTCTGCGCCATTCGTGCCGCCAATCCAGACCTCAGTGTAAGCGCTCGCTACGCGTCGTCAGAAATGACGGCGGCTCATCCATATATGTACGCACCGAATGCGAACCGCTTTTTAAGTAGCCCAGCGCTCCGTATTCTATCGGGTGTCCGCTTGGTTATGTATTGAACGACGGTTTCGGGTCGAGAGGGTGAGTTCGTGTTAGCTGGAAGCTGCCTTTCGCGACTTGGCTAAACAGAATTTTGCTTGCGACACCTTGAACGTCAGTAATCGGAAGAGCACAGTTATTCAGAAAATTTCCGCTCGAAACCTTAATTGCCACATCATCATTCCAAAGTCATTATTACTCGATGTCTGAAATCGCTGCTTATGTATAGCTATACATAACGGACAAAAGCGGCCGTTGGCATTAGCAGTGCTACTTAACGAAATGGCAATGAGAGGTGGACCGGTCTAATCAGACTAATGACGGCTTTTGCCGACAATAAATTTAATCGATATAGACCGCTTTTTTCATGATTGCATATACGAATCGGAGTTTTTCGTCAGTTGGCTCATCTTGGCGCAGCCACCTGACCTCAAAGCCCAGATAGGTCGCCCATTCGATGCCCCGTTTAAAGTCGCGCCACTTGTCGTTTTTTGCTGCCAGCTCAATGTATTGGTTGAGCAAGATGTACTGGTGGCGACCTGCACAATATTGTGCTTTTTCAAAGGCATCCTGAATGAACGGATAGGCTTCCTCGTACCGTTCGGCGCGGTAGTGGTAGGTTGCCAGTTGCCATGGGACCATCCATGGCAACACATGGCGAAGTCCACAGTCTTCGAGACGGGCCGCGTATACCTCAGTTTTCTCGATGGTGAGATCGGCGCTTTTTCGTAGCGCGAGCCCATCAAGAATAGCTTCATTGAACCCCTGGGGTATTGAATGCTGCGGGGCGAATGCTTCGGGCTTCTGAAAAGGCAATACCGCGAGGGGACCGCAGCGGCTGGTGATGTCCAAGGCTTCGGCGTTGGTGATCCGCTTGTTGTCCAAAGCTTGTGTGACCGCATGCTGATTTTCGGCAAATTGCCTCCAGTAGTCCGTGCAAACGGCATCCCAGAGCGCATCCTGCTCGCTTAATGAAATATTTTGTTTGGTAATGATTCTCTGGGCACAGTCGCTAATTTTCTGGACATCTTCGACCACACAGTTCGCAACTATATGGTAGCGCGAACAAAATTCTTGCAACACTGCATCGCCGTAGTGAGCCAGCACTGACTTTGATATGTAAGTCGCAGCCCTTGCTACAAACAGCGCCATCCGAATGCTGTTTTTTTGATTTTCGGAAAGGGGGAGGGCGTCGAAGGATTGATTAAAATTTTTGAGCAAGGTGGCCCAGGAAGGAAGGCCGCGACCAGCCAGCCAGTGTTTTGCGTTATCGTAGTTCTGTTCCTGAGTCGAGTGGCCAACGCCATCAGGGCAGTGGAATTTCTGAATGGATATTCCTGCCAGTTGGTAGGTCCAACGCATGATCTTTTCCAGTGGCCAGATCCATCCGTCCGGCCCGTTGGTGGGAAGATACCAGTAGATGTCGGTCGGGGTCTCAAGTCCATCAGCAGCCACGTTGTATCTCTGGAGGTGTTTGCCAACGGAAATTGGTAGTCTGAGCGCGGCGCTACCCAATAAAAACCATTTTACGGTATCGGGTTTAGTGAGGAATGTGCCTTCGTCCCTAAGTGTGCTCTGGTAGATCTCGAAAAGATCGAAAAGAATATCACCGAGAACTAAACACACACGAGGTTTGATGGTGCCTGCAACCAAATAACTCAGTTTTTGCACCATCTCACCCAAACGCTGATTCAACGCGCCTTCTTCCGAGGCAAGACGCTGCAGGGCCTTCTGGATGGATTTCTTACTGGTTTCGTCGAATGATGCGTCATCATCGTTTTTTCTGGGCAAAACACCTAAGGCGTCGAAGACGAATTGGATCACTTCGCCTTGTGTTGGAAAGCTAACAGGATTCATGGATGGATAAATGACTGGGAAGATGAAAAACGCACCCCATGGGTCTGGGGTGCCACGACATTACTTAGACTTCTGGTTGGGGTTTAACTGCTTCCCACGGTTGCCTTGACCTTGTGCGTTCGTAGGATTGGCGCCGTTGGTTCCACGGTTCTTGTTGAGTGCATCGGCACGATGGTCGCGCTGCTGCTGTGTCGCTTGTTTCATGTGGGCTCCTGATAAGAATGAAAGGAGACTGCATAGTAAGGAATCAGTGCTTGCGAATCCAGATGAAAACTGGCGACGTTGTTTTGCCGCGACCGGCAATTCTGGTGCATCCACAAAATCATGAGTGCTGGAATTCTTCGCCTATTCTATTTCGTCATTGCACTGCATCCCAACAAGGTCGTAAAAAGATTAATTAGAGATTTTGTAACTTGTACTGGAGAAAGATTTTTGTTTTTCTAGAATGCCTATTTTTTATTCCAGTAAATAATTACCAGATTAATGCATATACTATGTCAAGCGCTGGGAAGCAGTTTGGCCATCCGTCAAAACAATGGGGTCTTTTGCTGTTATTAATATAAGAGAGGTATTCATACCTCTCTCTGACCAGGCATTGAAGCGTAGCTTCATTAGAGAGCTTGTGAGACCGGTAGAACTAAAATAGAACGATGAAGACAAGCCAGGCAGAATAGCCTGGCAATTATGCCGATTCCAGAGTATTGCAATAATTGATTCAATTGAAGCGTTTGAATATGGTTGTATATAAATTACAGCCATTTTGGTAATTTACCAAATTCACTATCACACCAACAGCCCAATCATGCGCCGTCGTATTTCGATATGGAAAAAAGTTTTACACAAACGCATCCAAGCCACGCATGGTGACAACAATTCACCATGTATTAACACTGTACGGCTGGGTGGCTATTAAAGCCGGTAAATAACAGGAATGTAATTATTGAAGCATGCCGTGCAAAACCAGTCCTGAAGCAATTTTACTCATATCTACTTTGTATCTGGAATAGATCAAAGTACGACAATTAACACCTGCAAAACAAAAGCAGCACGGAATCTGAACGCTTCATATTTGTCGCCCATTAAATAAGTGCATCATGCCAGTGCTTTTTCATGGGTAAGTTGTGCAGGACAAGCTTTCACTTCAGACAGTGGTACAGAACGCTTTTACATGCGTCAGCTGAGCCAGCATCTCGCTTTCCTGGGTGCAGACTGCAAAACACCATCCCATCGGCCACGTCACTGCCTTACTTAATCAAAAACTGCTCTCTGTCCTTACCCGATATCCATTTCGGTGCCATACCACGGCCAGACCAAGTGTTCCCTGTAGTGTCATCACGATATTTTGCTTTTACTGATGGACGTGCATTTTCAATTTTCTTCTTGCTCGTGATACCTAAATCGGCAGCAGTAATCCCATATTCCTGCATCTTGGCTTTAATCTCAGCAATGGCGGTTGCGCTTTCTTTTTGACGCATCTCATCTGCCTGTTGCTGCAATTCTTTGATTTTGGCTTGCAACTCTTTGTATGTGGTCATTTCTTCAGTTTCCAGTTTAAGTATATTTAAATTATAAATCGCGTTTTTATTATATACGTAGCGGAATAAATTAAATAAAAACTATAAAGCACTATCTTTGGAGCAGACATAAAGAGCAAGGTTACTCCCTCGCTCTTTTTGCCGTCTTAAACCTCGATTGAAAATAATTTCAACCATATATTCCTTTAGTGTGATTAGACAAGTGTCACTGTTTAATCGCTGTTTAATCACGGGTAAATATGTTCAATTTATAAACAGGCAAACACAAGGAATCCCATGGACCACAATATCTTTTTCATGCTGTTCAATGCCATCATCGCGACTTTGGTGATCGTCATGTTTTATCCTGTCTTCAAAGCACAGCATGTGCAGGACTTGCATGAAGCGCTTAAAACGCGTCCTGTACTGGCAAAGGCCATAGCGCGCAAGAATGCACGCAGTTATTTACGCAGCAGCATTTACTTTGGAATATCGTTTGTGGCCTATGGCGTGATCGCCATTGGTGATGAGGTCGAGGTTAATATGGATCTGGCGACGCTATCGCTGCTTATCCTGTTTGCCATTACGCTGGCCCGGGTGTGGAAACTACGCAAGTTACTCGGTAGCCCAGCAAGCCCAGTTGCAATGCATTAGTTCGCCTATGTTTTTACCGGCACTATTCCCTCTAACGCAACATCCTCTTTTTTCATTCAAGCACTATTCCCAAAGGACTCACCATGCAAGGAACTGACGTTTCATCCAATGCGTATTACCCAATGACACTTACATGCCCACAATGCCAATCGGAGCGCATTGAAACCAGAAACCACGCTAAAAAAACAGGCGGCACCATTGGCACTGTGGCCGGAGCTGCCAGCGGCGCAGCAGGGGTTATGAGCGGTGCAGAAATAGGCGCTGCTGCCGGCTTGATTGCCGGTCCCGTTGGCGCAGCTATCGGTGGCATTGCCGGCGCTATTTTAGGAGGATTTTTCGGTGGGGCCGTAGGCTGTGCAGCAGGCGCGAAGCTTGGCGAAGTTGTCGATGACAATGTGTTGGACAACTATCACTGTCTGGAGTGTGAATACACCTTCAGCAAGAAACGGAGTTGAAAGACCAACGCAATCGTCGCTGCATTGGTACATCACTCGCAGCAATATCCCCCCGCATGAATTCAGTCAATACGCAGTCACCACACAGGTCACGGCCGCAAACTGATTTACCTTGATCCTGTTGTCCTACCCACATTTTCGTAATCTGTAGCATCCCTCTCGCAGCACCTCACTTTTTACCAACCCCACGCACACCGCTAGCTCCTGCTGTTTTCACGCAGCGGCATTGTCACGTGCATACCAAACGAAAGGAAGTACCCCATGGCACATCTTGTTGAAACAATGGCGTATGTCGGCTCCACCCCTTGGCATGGTCTGGGCAACCAGCTTACTGCCTATCAACCGCTCGAAGTCTGGGCTAAACAAGCCGGCATGGACTGGCAAATCCGGGAAGCGCCGGTACGCTTCATGACGGAAAGTGCCGGCAGTCTCGGCGCGATCATGTCTTTCCCGGAAAACAAAGTGCTGTTTCGCTCCGACACCAATGCACCGTTGTCAGTGGTCAGTCAGCGCTACCAGGTAGTGCAGCCCCGGGACATTCTGGAATTCTATCGGGACCTGACCGAAATCTCCGGGTTCGAACTGGAAACTGCCGGAATCCTTAAAGGAGGTCGCAAGATCTGGGCACTGGCAAGAACCGGACAATCATCCACGCTCAAGGGCAATGACGTGACAAACGCGTATGTACTGCTCGCCACCGCCTGTGACGGCACCTTGGCAACCACGGCCCAATTCACGGCAATCCGGGTGGTGTGCAACAACACGCTGGCTGTCGCACTGGCTGGCAGCAACGGTGCCGTCAAAGTGCCGCACAACACCAGCTTTGATCCGCAAGCAGTCAAGAAGCAACTGGGGATCTCGGTATCGTCCTGGGAAGGCTTCATGTATCGCATGAAGGGCCTCAGCGAACGGAAGGTCAAATCCAACGAAGCATTCAACTACTTCCTACGGGTATTCACCGACCAATCAAAAACAGCGACGGGACCCACCAACGAGCGCGCCATGAAGAAAGCGATAGCGCTGTTTGAAGGACATGGCATGGGTGCGGAACTGGCATCTTCCAAGGGAACCGCGTTTGGCTTGCTCAATGCGGTTACCGAGTTTGTCGACCATGAGCGCCGCGCCAGAAGCGTCGATCACCGTCTGGAATCGGCATGGTTCGGACAAGGCGCAGCTCTGAAACAAAAGGCGCTGGAGCAGGCATTGATGATGGCCACGTAGTTGAGATAAATAAAAAGGTAAAAAAACAATAAGTGTCTTTGGGCGTTTATGGGCACACAAAACTGATAACTCCCACCCCCCTGACCCGGTACAGCTTTGGCTGGCCGGGTTTTTTTTATTTGAAGGAGCGACATCATGCGCAATACAGCGATTGCAGTAAAAGCCCACCGCCCCGCTTTACGGTTGGTGTCCACAAAAGAGTTAAGCCGGGCCGACTGGCTCACTGTGCGCAAGGGCGGCATTGGCAGTAGCGATGCCGCAGCGGCGGTGGGGCTCAATCCGTACCAGTCACAACTGGAACTCTGGATGATCAAGACCGGGCGGGACGAGACCTTGCCGAAGATCGATCCGGGTGACGAGACCTGCCCCATGTATTGGGGCTCATTACTGGAACCTATCGTGGCGGCCCACTATACGAAGCATTCCGGGAATCGCGTAAGGCGGGTCAATGCGGTATTGCAGCACCCCGATCCTGAGCACGCGTGGATGCTGGCCAATCTGGACTACACGGTGGTCGGGAGAAATGACGTACAGATCCTTGAGTGCAAGACGGCTGGCGAATTCGGCTCCCGGCTGTGGCGGGATGGCGTGCCGGAATATGTGGTTCTCCAGGTACAGCATCAACTGGCGGTCACCAACAAGATCGCTGCTGACGTATGTGTTCTGGTGTGTGGTCAGGAAATTCGCATCCATCGCATCGAACGTGACGATGCATTGATTGCACGTCTGATCGAACTGGAGCGGCAATTCTGGCGCTACGTTGAAACCGACGTGCCGCCACCGGCCGATGGATCTGACTCTGCAGCCAAAGCTTTGCAATGCCTGTATCCACAGGACCGGGGCACTACGCTGGACCTTGCCGATGACCGCGACATGTCGTCAGCGTTTGCTGACCTGGTATCGGTGCGGGACGATATCGCCGGTCGTCAAAAAGTCGAGGCGGAGCTGAAACAGCGTATCCAGCAACGCATGTGTGACGCCAGCAGGGCCAAGTTTGAAACCGGCGAGGTGTCGTGGAAAAGATCGAAAGACGGGCTCGGTCTGGATGTCACCACGTTACTGAAGGAACAGCCTGAGCTGTTGTCCACCTACCCCCTAGTTCGGCCCGGTTCACGTCGGTTCCTTGTCAACACGTAGTTGACTTTCCTGCACTGCACAGAAGTCCATGCCGGTCCAAACGGATTGTTCGTACTGCCTGCCCTGGCGAAAACTAGGGGCAGGCTTTTTTATTTTTTTTAATTTCTATTTTTCTATTTCAAGGAGAAAGCAATGATCAAGGGACTTGCAATCACGCCGCCGATACTCGGGCGCATATCCATCGGCAAAGTCGTCGAGAAAAACGGCAAACGTTTACCGGAAAAAGACGACCAGTTTACGGTTACGTCGCAAGTGCAGAATCGTGATGGTTGGGTGAATCATCCGCTGGACGAGGAACTGCGCAAGGCATCCAGCAATGGCAAGATCCGCTCGATTCCGGTTCGAGTATTGTTCAACGATCCGGACCTGAATTTGCGGGCTGAGTACAGCCTGTTCGATCGGCAAACTGGCCGGCCACTGTGTGTCGGTAATGGAGAGACATGCAGACGCTATACGGCGTCCGGGGTGCAATCGCTGCCGTGTCCTTCACCGGACAGTTGCGAGCTTGCCAGAGGCGGTCTGTGCAAGCCTTATGGCAGATTGAACGTGAAGATCGGGGACGATGATGAAGTGGGTACCTTCATCTTCAGAACTACCGGTTTTAACAGCATCCGTAGTCTGGCAGCACGGCTCAGTTATTACCAGGCGGTGTCCGGCAAACTGCTGGCATGTCTGCCGCTGGAATTGCGACTGCGGGGCAAAAGCACGACCATGAGCCATCGTTCGGCGATCTACTATGTGGATTTGACGGTAAGGGAGGGAATGACGCTCGAAGATGCTATAGCTGAAGCTAGGGAAAACGATGTCCGGCGCAAGGCGGGCGGATATGATCAGGTGGCGCTCGATGCTGCCGGCAGTCAGGGTTTCAGCAATGGGGCATTCGAGGATAGCGAGGAGGAAAATTTTGATATTGTTGAAGAGTTCTTTCCCGCATCTGATGGTAGCAGCGGAAGTGGAGATGGGAGTACTTTCACGGATGTCGCAAAGGGCAAGCCGAGCTTAAAAGATAAACTCGACAAAAAGGCAGTTGGCCTTGCAGGTGAGTAGGAATGATCATCATCAAACTCTTGCTGCGCTGCTTCAGGGAGCTGATTGCGATAGGCATCTGCTGGTTATTTTGCGGCAAAAACTACTCTGTTCTGCTATATTTTCATGGGCGATTGACAGAGCACTACTTAAGTCTGAAATCCGATCCACTAATCGCAGCTAACGAAACAATTAGCAGAAATATTAATGAAAAATAGCTAAACCATTATTGTTTTTTGCCTGTGCCTCCTTACATAATTTATTTTTGCTACCCATCATAGATAGTGCGCAGGCCGCCCCGGATTGCGCGCTATTTTCTAGATGAAGAGAAAAAATGGGAGGGCTTCGGCGATTCTTACTGTGGGTATTTTAGGCAATAGGTAGTATCTAAAATTCTTTAAAACGACTCTAAATATTCGGCCATGTAAATATTTTTATTGAAAAAATTGACCGTCTACCATTTCGTTACGCTCCTCAATGCTAAATGTGGCTAAGGTGTGGGGCCTGCTGCTATGCTTTAAAAGTGGCCTCGCGATAGTGCTATAAAAACGAGATCCCGGTCAGAGTTCTCGTGAAATAAGTATATTTTTGGTATTACGTATGCTGCGGTAAAGGACGAATTGACTTTTCGTTGAGTTCAATCAGTGTGAACTTAATTCCTTGAGTTACCTCACGAAATACTGCATCGGATTCATCAAAAGATGCCGCGACAATACCCTGCAGTTTTGCGCTGGAAGCGATTTGTTGTAGAAGCGCGCGCTGACTGGATTGGGCCATTGAATGCTGACCTGGCTCATCAAGCAAGAGTACCGCTGGGTGCCGTTTACCGCCACCTTCTAAGGATGATGCTTGGTAGAGAGCTAGCAGGTAACTCCAAATAAGGCGAACGAAGTCGCTTGCGCTTGAATCGGTTTTAATGTCGGTTCGTGATTGCTGCTGGGCCTTAATTTTGGCAGGTGCAGTACCAATTTCTCGAAGTTCAATATTTGCAAGGAATGGAACTATAGTGTCGTCGTTTATCTGTATTTCGGAGATTGAGGCGCTCTCGTAACCGAATGCACTTGCATTAGCGCGAAAAAGTTTTTCAAAGACCCTTATCCTCCGCTTATCTTCGTCAGAATAATAGGCTTTCGGTAGTTTTGCCCGACTTGATTGGTTGCCTTTAAGGCGTGCGGCCACGGTATCGAACTGCTGTACCAACTTTGCGGCCTCAGATTCGGCGTTCTGAAGTTTGTCAATTTCAATCTCAATTTGAATCTGCTGACGAACAATGGCTCGCGACTCGGTAGCATTAGTGGAGACGTCGGACCGTAGCGCATTGAGCTTGGTTCGAGAACCGTCCATTCGCTTCGCTAATTCTTTTATTAGAGCTTCGGTTTCACCCGCAGCTCTCTTTCCACCAGCGATTTGTCGGTCAAGCATCCGGGCCTGCTTTTCAAGGTACCCGATATTGGTTTGCAGGTCCATCTGTGGGCCGTGCATAACCTCGCTTAGAAGTGAATCGTCGAGATGCTGATGACAGGTAGGGCACCGATCACTGGCCAGTTCAATTTCGTGTGATGACGCTCCAAAATTACGTAATTTTAGTGCTGTCTTGTTACGTGCGAGGTCGTCCGCAGCTTCGTTGCGCAGCTGCTCGTAGTCCCTTAACGACGCTGTTTGTAGGCTCAACGTACCAGATGCCGTTTCGAACAGGTTCGTCAGGCGAAAAAGCTCTTTCATAGTACTGCCAAGTTCTTCCTGCGCGGAGTCGGACGGCGCTTCCCGGTAGGACATTGCTTTCTGGTTTAATTGTTCGTACTCCGTGCGCAGAGTGTTAATGTAAGCTGGGAGGGAAGCCGCCTCATCCCCAACTCTCTTCTGTAGCTGCACTTCCGTCGGGTCAAACAAGGCCGACACTTTTTGGGGTATCCCGTACGCCGTTGCCCCGATTTGATCTAGTAAATGTTGTAGGTTCTGATATGTGGAATCCCATGCTAATGCGATGGCTATCGATTCTGCATTCAGACGATTGCGCGCTGCGTTCGTTTCAAATACTTCCAGCGCAAGCAAAAATTCCACGACCCTCGTCCGAGCGTCCCTGATGCCAAAGAAAGGAATATTTGCTATATAGTCAGTCCAACCTCGCTTCTGTTCGACTGCAAGCGCAGCGAAGATTGCTTGTAGGTAAAGCTTCGTTTCTCCTCCTGACGTTGTTGGAACTGATGGCAGTTGGAAACCGAGAAACTGTTCAAGGAATTTATGGAAGCCCTCCGTCTTTTGTGCTCCACCTGGATCGTGCAAATAAGTAGGGCGTACGCGAAATGATTCGGGAATTCCAGTGAGATGTCTCCCCTCTTGGATTTCAATCAGCTTTGAACTTTTTTGATTATCTCGAATTGCCCGTCTGAATGTAACAGCTTCACCGGACTCATTCTCGATTTCGACATAGACCTCGGACGCAATAACATTAACCCGCTCACCAGCAAAGTGAAAATATTCCTTGACCGCGTATGGAAGAATCGATTCGTTGCGACCACCAGCAATCTCTTCCATCCCAAGTCCATAAAGCAGACTAAGGAAGAGCGTACTCTTACCCGAGGAATTGTTACCTCGTATGATGGTCAAGCCTCGTCCGAATGGCACATTAAAGCCAAAGTCACCACGTTCGGTGACGATTCTTAGTTTTACCGCGTTGATTTGCATCTTACTCCCAGTCTTTCGCTACGTTTTCGACCATTTTTTCGGTTGTACCTTTACCCACCTCAGCCAGAGCGATTCTTTCGTCTGTGAATATATCTTTATCCTTCAATACATCCTGTAGGAATCGACGTCCTTTTTCTTCAATCTGATATCCGTTAGTACTTTGACTAACTAGGCCCTCAGCGATCGCAAACCGAAGTGCGATGGCAAGAGCAGGATCGAAGCCCCAGGTAAGTAGAGCGAGTGCGCCTTCCTTGACTGCATTGCGTAGCAGCTGCATGCGCTGCCGCGACTTTAGGGCCCAATTAAACAGGTGAAGGCGCAACAAACTTGATTTCCCTCCTCTCGACTCGCTCAAGACGAGCAATATCTGGGTAATTTTGTAGAGCGGTCTATGATCGGGAAGTACTGGCGCCGAACGCCGAGTGAATTTAAGTGTTGTTGGCATGGCGAATTAGCTGAAGTCGAGCTCGCACACTGCGAGCCACCGAGCAACAATATGACGGGCGATTCTGCCAGCGTCGGTTTCGTCAATATACGGTCCTAGCTGACGGGCAATCCTGTCAGATAATCCTTCACGGACCTTTGTAACGAGGTCTTCTGCAGTACCAACCCACGTCGTACCAAGTTCCTGCACGGTAATCTCGTATTCACATACGAGTCTCACAAGTTTAAAGTAAACGGTCGGAGCTGTTTGTTCAATTTTTCGAAGTAGAGCGCCGTGTTCAAGAAATGCCGCCTCTGTCTGACCGTATAGCTTCGCAAAGTGATTTGCCGCTTGTGGATGGTCGGCCTTCATAGCCAAACGGATCTCAGTTTTTCGCCGAAGATTAGTTTCATATTCTTCCGGGGGGCCATCAAGGGGGGGCAGTGTGGATGGTGACGTGTCGAAGTTGAGCGCCTCGCCATTCAACGACCGAATTTCGTTAATTTCAGTGAGATAAAACTCAGCATCTCGCAAATGTATGGTGAAATCCCGCTCTAAAATTGGGACGTTCCAGCTGCGAACCTCTACCTCTTTGATTCGCGCGTGAGCCAGCAAGGCGTTTCTATCAATCTCTGGAGTAACGAAATGCCAATCGCTTATCTTAATCAAGCCAATACGGTCAGCAATTTGAGAGGCATATGTCTTCAGTTTGCCGAGGTCTGTAGTGATTTTGTCCCGCTGCTTTTCGTAAAGTTCGGACGGGCCGTAGTGCTTTTCAGGGCAATAGCATTGAAATCCTAGTCCGGAGCGTCCAGACCGTCCAGACTGTAGGGTGAAGCCTTCGAGCCCAAAATCCCCGGGCGAAGCAACCATTTGTTGATATCCGAGATGATCGTATTTTTTTTTGAATACGAGCTGACATAGGTCTTCCCACGTCTTCCCGTTAAATGGCCCCAGTTTAGTTTGCAGCATTCTTGCCTTATCCCATACTTTTCTATGCTTATCTTTTACGTTGAAATCAACGAGATAAGCAAAGTTTATTAGTAGCAAGATAATATCCTAACCGTTATTGGGAAGCCACTTTCTCATGCTTGTTAGTGTATCCGCGAATTAAGCCGCGCAGCTTGACAAAGATAAGTGGTGACACCAGTGGTGTTATTGCCTTACCTGATTAGGCTAGCTGGACTGGTTTCCAAAAAAGCAATCGCGATGATATTGTAGATATGGGCCATGCTGCTTTGCTAGCCAGCGCACTCGTAAATTGTCCGTGATGCCCAGAAACTCGATCTGAAAGTGATTCAGTAGGTTGGATATCAATATATTGCCATCAGTATCGAACGAGATCAGAAACTTATCAAATAATGCGTCCAGATTCGCACTCAATAAAAATCCATTAAATACATCAAGGCGCTCGGCATCACTAATGCATTCAGCCCAAGGTTTTGCGTGACTGGCGCGTAGCACTTGCGGCACGTTGATTCCTGTAACTGCGCACGTACCGCCCCAATAGTCCATCATGGCACGACGGAATGCATCTTGGCCGATGCGTTGCCGCACCATACGTTCCACCTCCGTGCCGTTTTTCGACACGATAATTAACGCTTCTTGAACCCGAACTTCATAGTCCTGTGCGGCCTGGTTTGGCAAGGATTGTGCCAACGCAGCAGTTCGCAGCATCAATGCGGAAAGCTCTTCGATATTTGCAACAATGAAAGCCACGCCACCGTTCACAGCTGACGCGTAATCACGTTCGAGCTCACGGGCCAACAATCCTTTTGGCAACCATAGTTGAAAACCATCGTCATGTAGATGTACTGAAACCTTAACCGCGTACCTCGCCGATCCCAAGACCACGGTATCCGCATCTCCTAGCAGCACATTCTCGAAACCGTATTCACGGCCCGCCTTTTCGATCAGCACCCTTTGTAGTGGGTTCATGGCTTCACCTTGGTCGTCAACCGGTTCCACTCAATGCCGCGTTTGCGCCAGTGTTCGCCTATCGTTTGTGTAAAATCGGCACGCACAAGCTTGGCACGCGCGTCACACCACTCAGCCGATTCATGGCGAATGATGATGCCTTCCACTGGACCCGCGCGGTAGCGACTGGGCTGCATGGCCAGCATTGCTTTCAGATCCTCAAACTTTAATTTGGCGCGGATTAATTCCGGCACCGTTGCCAATCCAATGTCTGCGGCCAAGTCATCGCGCCGCTGGGTGCTCCAAAATTTTCCGGCCGAGCGCTCGTACACATCAAACAGCAAAAACCAGTCTGGCAAAACAGAATAGTCCAGCGAGTGCCGGGCAGCGCACCACTCGCCAAACAATATCAAGTCAGGCGTCAACGCAGAAGCGAGATCTTCACCGTGAAGGGCCAACCAAGCAGGTAGTCTGGAAAATTGGCCAGCATGGGGTTCTGCCAGATATTGCCCGCGATTCTGAGCGCGTAGATTTCCATCCGATCCGAGCGAAAACCCCAGATTTGCACCATCGAGTTTTTCTTCGACTAAGACACCGCCGGACAACAGCGCTTGCACCTCGTTGGGGCCCAACACCTTGTCGTCACGCGGCGCGCCTTCAGCCAGCCAGGCAAGGTGCGGCGTATGAGGAAAGCGGTAGAAGTCGGTCATGTCAGGCCACGCATTGCTGCCCATTTGTTTCGCAGCCAGTCCTCAATTAAATGCTCCGTGACTACACCACCAGCGGCCAGCGCATCAGCGCAGTCCAGCCAGTCAGTGTCACAGGCATTTGTCAAGTGGCATTCATGCCCCTCGGCTTGTGCCGCCAAAACTGCCGCAACCATCTTGCGGTCGGCCAGGTCAGTCACGGCAGCCGCAAGTGTCGATGGTAAAATTGCGTGTCCATCTGCATCCATTTCCAGACCAACCCACACCACTTCATTACGATCTCGCTTGAGCATGAGCGCCAACCAACCGTAGTCCTGCTCGGTCAATTTGTTCTGATATTCGCCGCAAATATGCCAGTGCCAGTCCAGCACCGCATGGCGTTGCGAGTCTTGTTCAAATGCTGTGATCCAATCAAGTACCTGCAGTCTCAAAGCGGCCTCCTGTACGGGAGTGGCATCGGGACGAAAAGGCGAGCCATCATCGGCGGCGCTGGCAACGATAAGCACATTGGTATCCACCACGCGCGCATTAACCATTCATTTCTCCCTAACGCCTGCGCGAGCCATCGCCTGAGCACGCGCCTCGCCCACAGTGTCACCAAAGAAATTGACTGGCCAATTTTTGACCGTGCCAAATTCATCAACCTCGAGTGTCCTCAGTTTGGCCGATTTTCCATCCCGTTCCACAAAGTACATCGCGGCCTGTGCGGAAATAATCTGCTGCTTAGCGATCAAGGTCTGCATGCGGCGGAACAAATGCTCCGAATGCGTTTCCACAATAAATTGCACGTTACGCTCGGCGCTGACCCTGGCGAATAGTTCGGCCAACTGGCTTTGCGCCAGCGGATGCAAATGGCTCTCTGGCTCTTCCACCATCACGATATGACCCGGCTTAGCGAAAAGTGCAGCGACGATGACAGGAAGTACTTGCGAAACCCCGACACCGACATCTTTCAGATTTGACGCCTCGCCGTCGTTCTTGATCAGTAATTCGTAGCGTGCTGAGTTGCCAATCGCTCTTACCTCCAAGCCATCAGCTAGGTTCATTTGTTGTAACCAGTATGCTGCTTGATCAAACAACGCAGCCTCGGGCGGTAACGCTCTTTTGCGCTTAACGGCTGCTTGTTTGGCAACGCCGCTGGCAATCAAGGCATCTACCGCTTTAGCACCATCATCACCAATATGGGCGGGCATACGGCCGGCCCATATGTAATCGCGCTGTGCAAGCCGGCGTACCGGCCCAAGATAGATAATTTTGCTCAGCTCATCGAGCAGTGCCGGGCCAACCGATTTGATGGTTTCAGCCTTATCACCCAAGCGGTTGAGCGTTGCAGCAGAAAATGCAAACGAGCGCTCTGGGCGATACTCCGCACTTTGTCCAAGGGATTTACGTTCGGTGGCCAACGACAGCCTATAAATGCCGGGCTTACGTCGCCTAACTGTGAAGCCTTGTCCTTCTTTGCCCAAGCGTAGAAATTCCAACTCGGCACTACCACCACTGCCTTTTCGATATCGCGCCGAAAACAACACAGAATCAGTCGCGGTGCCATCGTCGCTCCAGCGAAATTCAATACCGATCTGATTGGCCGGCGTGCTTTCACTAGCCGCACCATGACGACACAACACATCCTTGAATTGGCCGAGGGTGACTGAATCGGCCGCGTCGGGGTTGCCGAAATTGAGATCAAGGCTATGGTCAGTACCTTTCACCGTTTGGCGAATCAGCAGCAGGCTTTGGATCAAACTGGATTTGCCGGATGAGTTGGTGCCCAGCAGCAAAGTCAGCGGCGCCAAACGGATTGGCTCCGTGGTTTTCCAAATCTTGAAATTCTGCAGCTTTAGATGAGTCAGCATTAGTGTAGCTCTCCCCTTTCTAGCTTATCCCACGCCGCCAGCACCAACCGCTGCGTGCGGTATTCTCCGAATTCACGCATTTCGTTGTTTTTGAGTACGCGGAATGTTTCTGAGGGGTAGCCTTCGCCCATAACGTCAATGGGGTCGAGTATGTAGCGCAACTGATCGCGAGTGATCCCATAGGCACGGGCATACCACGCATCAAGTTCAGAACGCAGGCTTGCGCGACGTTCAGGGTTGAATACAAAAGGCTCGCCTTCGTATCCCATCTCTCGCGCAAATCCAGAAAGGCTATAGGTTGTATAAACTAACTCAAGCACTCTTTCTGAAATAAATTTCTGATCCAAATCTGAATATGCGTCAGGAGGCAAAAAAGGAAATTGCTCCACCAGGAAAAGATTCAAATTGGTACCACTTACTTTCCACCTTGCGACAACATCTAAGATCAGTGAACTTAAATTGCCGATAAAGCAAGCCAATTTACTACTCGATAATTTAGCATCAATTCTTACTATAATTAAGCTATTTCCAGCAGCAGTATAAGGTACTACCCCACCAATAAATCTTCTCACATTGGAATGGTTGCTCATAGAGCGGAAACAGATAAACCAGCTCTTGTCGTAATCTTTAAGAATTTCTTGAACCAATTTTTTTTCAACAAAAAATCTTGAATTGACCTCAAACTCGGGATCTGAGTACTGCTCAATCGTTAGACGTGGTAATGCGCGGGTATCGTCAACGGCTCCAACCGGGTAACTTCCAAATCGATGATCATATATCGACATCATTTTTGCCTCATAAAGTGGCAAAAATCCATTAAGCCCCTCTGAAATTGCTTTCTCACCAACTGAAATTTCATTTTCATCTTGAATTTCGAATGACGTTTTGAATAAATGGCTGTCATTTGACATATCGAACATACGCATGAACGATATACCCCATGAATTCTGTTCTGGCAAATCGCTACGCGCCTCGCGGATTAACACCGGCACCTGTTGATAAATTCTGCGCGTGATTTCAGCATCTCTGTTTGAACGGAATACCGGACAAGTCAGCGTATTAGGATTAATGCGCAAAAAATCTTCCGGAGTTAAGAAAAATCTTCTTCTTTCGTCCAGCAAATCCACAGTGGATTTCAGCAAAAATGCAAAGTTCGTTTGCTCGGAATATCCAAGCGTAACTAAAGAGAATCGAACTAGAGTGGCTACTGCTGGGAAAATTCTCTCGGTGTTTTCAAAATCAAATAAGCTAACTAGCCGGTTGCTTTGCGTCATGGTCGCGAAATAAGCTTGAGTCGAAGAGTCCGTAGCTATTCCAGTAGGGACAATGAACCCGGCACGACCCGATATGGCTGTAATTTGACTTATGGTTTCAGCAAACAACGCATATGTATTGACATCACCCACGCCGGTTAATGGATAGCGCCCGCCATCCTCGCCATTGACATGCGCAAAAACACTTGCCGCCTCCGCCACTCGTCGCGCCGAGATGAACTCGGCATACAAACGTTGCTCGGCTTCGCATTCGTGTGCGGGGTGTTCCATTTCCGGAAAAATATGACGGGCCAACATACCCTCGCTCAGCCACTGAATGCGCTGGCTACGCTCGGCCTTGTTCTTGGCCAGTGCGATATCGCGATTTCGACTCGCGAAAAATTCTTCTTCCTGCAATTTGATACGTTCCCACGGCGGGTTGCCCAGCACGCAATCAAAACCGCCGGAGACAAACACTTGCGGAAAGCGCAGCGGCCAATGCAGCACCCTGGCGTAGTCACAGGCAGCTTGGGCAGCAGCAAGCTGTTGTTGGTGCGCGCTATTGTGCTGATCTTCCATCAGCTCAAAATACAAAGCGGCGCTGGTAGGGATATGAGCGGCGTTATCGGCGGTTTTCGGCAGCAGGTAAGCACCCAGCAACAGGTTTGCTGCGCGCACCATGCGACTATCCTCGGCCTCATGCAAACACACTTGATAAGCAGCCGCTTTTGCGGCAATCTGTTCGGTAGTTTCTGCTGGCAAGGCTTCTAAAGCGGCATAAGCATTAAGCGCGGTGGACTCGTCAAAGCGGAACAGTAATTGGCGACGCTGCAGGTCGCGCTCCAACTGTTTGAGGCCGGCGGCGTTGGTTTTGGCGAGCGTTCTACAGGTTTCTTTATCGTCACCCGAGAGGGGTTTGAAGGCATCTTTGGCAATGCCTTTACTCAAGGCTTGCAAATCGGTGAGGCCAAGCAAGGCATCACCCACTTGCAGGTGATGGTCGAGAAAACTTAGCGGTTTGCCTTCTTCAAAACCTTCTAACCATAGTGCTGTACGCGCTAATTCTAGTGCCATGAGGTTGCGGTCCACGCCGAAAATACAGCGTGAGATCACCTCGCGCAGGGCATGGCGATAATCTTGCGGCTTGACCGCGCCATCGGTAGTGCGCAGTGCCGCCAATCGCTCGCCCAAACGACGAGCGGCCGCAAGCAAAAAGTGGCCACTTCCGCAGGCGGGGTCAATCACCCGAATCGCCAACAGGGCTTCTGTGGGGTTATCTGGCCGGGCAGCAAGGCGCTGCTCAATCACCGGATCAAGCGCAGATTTAATCAGTTCCTGCACCAATGAATCAGGCGTGTAGTAACTACCGGTTGTCTTTCGCTCATTTCCAGCTGCGTTTACGAGATCAAATGTTCTTTGATATGGATCTGGTCGTGGATCAAACTCAAGCAGGCCTTCATATACGCTACCAAGTTCTTCCGGTCCCATGTTGCGGTAGTCCACCGGTGAGAGATTGCCACTGAAGTTAGACCAGCGCAGATGTTTCATCACATCCATCAACACCGCGTTGCTGATGCTAGCGGTATCGAGGCTGTGGCATTGCTCGTTGGCAAACAAGCCCCCCAAGGCGGGCAAGGCTAACAGGGGCTGTCCGTTAGCCAAGCCACGGAACACGATCTTCAGGCCACTCCAAAGATCGTCAAATTGATTACGTGAGCGGCGACGCAAGCAGCGATCGCGCAAACGCGCAAGTGCATAACCTTCGGCGTAGGCGCGACGGGCTGCAATGGCTTCTTTGCTGTCGTCTTCGGTATGTAATACACCGCGTTCTTCAACAGTGAACAAAAATATAAGGCGATAGACCAGACGCAGCAGTTGCTGAAAGTAAGCGTCTTTGCTAAGGCGGCCGTCCAGCAAATCATGCCGCAAGGCTTCATTGGCAGGGTGTTGAATAAAGCCGGAGCCCAAAGAGAGCAAGGCATCGGTCACGCCTTGGCGCAGACCATCGCGCACTCGAGTGCCCTCTTGTTGGCCTTCGGTGCGCCAGGCTTCCCACACAAGGGTGGTCTCACTTCCTCCGGATCGACTGGCATGCAACAAGCGCCAGGCCATTTCAAATTCAGTAAAACGCTGCGCACCTAACATGTCTTGCAGGTCAAACTCTAAGTAACTGGGGCGAGTAAGTGTGGCAGCATCGCGCAGCAAACGTAATTGGCGGCCGTTGGTGACAATGGCCCAAAGATGATCAGCGCTGGCATTTAAGAATTCTTGCGCCAATTGAAAGGCGCTTTTCTTACGAGAACCGTTGCCCGCAACAGCAAAGCGCGAATCGGTTTCGTCCAAATCTAAATTATGTGGGGCGATGACCAGCGGGATGTTGTCACTCAACAGTGCGTTGATCGGGTAGTGGCGCTCGTCCAGCGTGATACCGGGAACAGTGCTGAATTGAACGTAGGCCAAGGCATCGCGCAGCAGTTCTTTCACAAACTCGGTGGTCACACTAGCAGCATCTTGGTCTTTACGGTCAAGGCTGGAGGCAAAGTGCTTCCACTGCGCGGTGGCGATCTGGAAGGCACGGCTGAAGTCATCTTTAAGCTTGAGACCTTTCGGTGTTTGATAATCGGTCTCGGTTTGATAAGTGGCTTGGCCGAGTGCAGCTTTTTCCAGCTGGTCGGGCAAGAACAGCCCTCCTTCCAAACGCAAGGTCGGCAGATTAAGGACGCTGTGGTGTCGCTTCTTGATTAATCGCATGGTTCAGCCCTTAAAGCGCATCTGGTAGTAAGACATACACGCCAATCACATCAACCGGCAAACATGGGGTGACGTTGTATTGACCGACATCGCGCGCAGCTTCGCGCACCCGTTGGTGGTCGGCCAACAAGACTTCTGCCCTTTGCTGCGCCAACGCTTCGATTCGTTGAGGATGGGCTTGCAAAAAATCGAGTGCAGTGCGGATTTCACGCTGGATCAAGTCGTTGGGCAAATTGCCAGTGGGTTGGCAGGCCAAGAGCGTGCTGGTTGTTTCGTCACTCAGCCATTCCGGCTGGGTGCGGCCACGCACGGCGAGCGTGACTGTTTCTTCCGCCATAAGCTGATAGGGTTGACGGCGGCGCACGTAGCTGAGTTGATGACGCAGGCGCAACAGGTACACGGTGGTGACGACATCGACGCTATCGGTCACGGTGGCGGCACACCGCGCGGCGATGGGTTTGTCACCTAATAGAGCTTCCTCCAATAGATGATCCGCCAGAAGCGTGACGACTGGGTGGCTGCGGTGAAGTTGGCTAAAATCGATGGTCAGCGTTTTTTCGATACCTTCATCTGCCATACGCAGGCGAAGCCCTTCTGGCAAGTGCTGCGGCAATAACCGGAAGGTGTTGCGCTTGCCGATTTCTAGTGGGGCATTCAGACGCGCGCACGCGGTTTGCACAAAGCGCTGCACGTCGGCTTGTGTGCCAAGCGCGTTTTGCTGTTTTTGCCATTCGGGCATCACTTCCTCTGGCCGGATACGACGTTGAGCAAACACCGTGCGATTGGCTTTGGTTTTTTCCAGTGCATCAGTCCACTCAGCTTGCAGAGGTTTGAGTATTTGCTCTGCCTCGCCAAAATCGAAACTGTCCTGCAAAGCGGCTTTACGGTCGTTGCGTTTCATCAGCGCGGCTTTGACCAGCGCTTGATTGATGCGCTGCTCGTTTTCTGGCATGGGCACCAAGACACCCAGTTCTTTTTGGATGGCCTCGCCTTTGCGCAGGATGACATTAAGCACAAAGCCATCAACCGGGTTGTCTTGCCCGTAGAGCATGGTGCATCGGACTTGCTCGGCTTGCTGGCCGAAGCGATCGACCCGGCCTTCGCGTTGCTCGTGGCGAGTGGGGTTCCATGCAAGGTCATAGTGAACCACAGCGGTGAATAGATGCTGAAGGTTGACGCCTTCAGACAAACAATCAGTGGCCACCAGTACGCGCTGGTCTGCCTCAGACATGGTTTCGACACGCTCCAGTCGCGCCTCTGGCGGTAGCTCGCCGGTAACTGATTCAATGGTGGCTTTGGGGAAGTGCTTGCGCAGTTGTTCAGCAACATAGTGCGCGGTAGCGACGTAGCGACAGAAAACCACCGGATGAAATCCGTCTTTGAGCAGGACTTGAATGTGGGTAATGAGCGTGGCTAATTTAGGGTCGCCAGCTCGCCCACACAATTGCTCGGCGATAGTGATCAAATGTTGCAAGTGACTGGCGTCTTGTAATTGCGCGGGTGGCTCCAAATCATTACCCCCCAGATCATCCGATTGGCCATCATAAAGGCGTTCATCGGCGAGGCAATTTTCGATATCCAGTGTACCTTCCAGCCGTGTATTTAGTGCTTTGACCGCCGCCGCTGGGGAAGATGCGACGCAGCGCAGTAAAGCAAGTGTGGCGTACCAAATTAAGCGTGCGCTACCGGCTTGTGTTTGTTCTACTGATTCGGCTAGCTCGCGGCAGTAGGCTTGTACTTCGTCGAAAAATTGGCCCCACACGCCATTAAGTTCGTAGGTGATTTCGGTTTTCATCCGTTTAGGGAAGCCGCGTGTGTCTTGCCATTCTTCGATGTCTTTACGGCGGCGCTGTACAAAATGTCGCGCTAGCTCTTGACGTACGGGGTCATTTGCAGACGTCCGACTTTGTAGTGCCGCAAATGAAGGGTTAAGCAATGACAGCAAATTATAAAAGGCGGTTTCATCGCCCGAGTGCGGTGTTGCTGTGAGCATTAAAAGATGACGCTCTTCATCGGCGACCAAGCGCTTTAGCAATTCAAACCGCAGTTGCTTGCCCTGACCGCTGGAAGCGCAAGTATGGGCTTCGTCCACGATGATGCATTCAGGCGCAATCGCAAGAAAATGTTCGCGGTGACGCTCACTCTTGATGTAATCGAGACTGACCACAACGCAAGGATAATGATCAAACAAGCTGACACCATGTGGCAAGTCGCGCTCGATTCGGCTAGCGCTAGCAGCAGTCAACGCGACCGCTTGCAAGTTAAAGCGGTCTTCAAGTTCACTTTGCCATTGTTCAACCAAATGAGGCGGGCATAACACAGCAAAACGCGTGATTTCCCCCCTATCCATCAATTCACGCGCTATAAGGCCTGCTTCGATGGTCTTACCAATTCCTACGTCATCGGCGATCAGCAGGCGAACGGTGGTCAAGCGCAGTGCCATAAGTAGAGGCACTAGCTGATAGGCGCGCGGTTCAACCGCGATATTGCCAAAAGAGCGAAACGGACCGCCACCGGCACGCAGTTTGAGGCGCAAGGCATCACGCAGCAGCAACGCACCGGAATGGTTGCCGGGATGTTCCGCATTTGGCCAAGGAAACGTTGCTGATTCAATGGCTTGAAACTCCAACTCGGGAATGAGTGCGATCACATCATCATCGGCTCCACCCAGCGGGCGCAAACGCAGCCAGTTGGGTTGGGAGTCAGGTTGTACGACCCATTCACGGCCACGGGCCCTAATCAGGTTGCCTGGTGTGAAGCTGTGCATTGGTATGTTCATTTATTTATCTCTTTTTTGCCGAACACGTCGGCATACTCCTCGAACAAAACCGACCATTTTGACAGATTGGAAAAATCCAATATCCGCCAGCCTTTGTCCTCTAACTGTGCCTTGAGCGCATTCGTGACAGGATTCAAGAAGACCAGAGCTCGCGCGGCCTTGAACTGCGCAGCCGCAACTGCAGCACCTTGATTAACCGGTACGTCCGTTGAATCAGGTCGCTGTAGCTGCAATGACTCAAGTGCAGCTAGCCAGGCCACCGTGGAAGAAGCCACGTTTTCTTGTGTTTGGCCTGAAGACACGGAAAGCTTGGGTAAAACGTTCGCGTTCGCGAGCGCGACTAAAAGACTCAATGCGTCGGAATTACGACGATCAATATTGTCATGATCCGGTTGATTAAAGTACGAGAGAAGGCACTGGTAACAACCGGCCTCGCAGATGCTGGTGCCATCAGGTCTTTTTTCTTCCAACTTTACCAACGATTCAACAGACCATGCGTCTGAAGGCGTGGCAAAGTGCATTACCCGCAAAGCGGCAGCGGCAACCAACGCCAAGCTTCTCTTTTCGTTCGCTAACCGTGTCAATACACCAGCCCCACCTTCTGCGGCTTCATAAAACATCAGCACCTGACGATTGTCAGCGGTGGGCAGGGCCTCAGCAACCAGTTCGGACTCTTCAATCTGAAATGTTTGCTCGATGCCCCGCTTGAGCGCCGCCTGTAGAGTTGCCATCGCCTCGATCGAAAGCGGATAGACCGGAGCCAAAATCAAGACATTTCGATGGTCTTCCACAAACGGGACAATGCGTTGATTCAGCACTTTGTCGAGCAAAGCTTCATCCGGAGCATCGGTCGTTTTTTCCTCATCGGGACTATCTCGCTTACTCCAAGTTCCGGTGATTGGGTTGATATAAAACCCTAATTGTTCTTTGTCCTTACGCCGACGCCAGCCCCGATTAATTCGCCATAAGCGTGCAGCTGGCGAATAAGTGAGTGACGCAAGCGTGTCCTCCCCTTGTAAGACATGAGCTTCATGTTTTTGGATAGTGCCATCCGGCGAAGGTAAGAATCGGTAGGTGGTTTGTAGTTCAAAACCTTGTCGCTGGCGCTCTTCGTCGTTAATCGATATCCGCTCAACTGGCACGGTCTCGACGGTTTCAATCCGATAAAGCTGATTTACCCAGTCGTGCTGCGTCAGAAGCGCACCACAATTTTCACAACAATTGGCTAACGGTTCAGCGCCTGCGTCATCCCCTAAGTGTCCATAACCACACTGGCTACAGATCCGTGCGGTTATAGTTCCCAGTTGCCCACTGCCTGAAACATGATCGGCAGAACCGACATTCAGTTTGGCACGCACAACACGGTACATGCGGCCCTGATGATAGATGAGGGAACGCGGACCGAACTCGGACAGCGCCAGGAAACGTGGGCGACTGACCATACTACCCTCATCATCCTTACCACTCCCGTTTGCGCTACCACCCGCCGGAATCCAAGCCATTAGCGGTAAACGCGGGAAGTTATATCCTGGTAAAAACCCCTGACTTGCGAGGTAACGGTAGGTATAGAAATCGGAGTTTTGTGTATTGCCGGTTTTGAGTAGAACCGCATACTGGCGTGCAGCATCACCGTATCGGCGACGCGCATTTTCTCGTTCACTATGCGATGCGGTATGGCTCTTGACGATACCATCAGCCATGTCCATTTGCTTGCGTGTGGCGTCAAATAGAGAGCGCCAGCGTTCTAATGCGGCGGCAAAAGCGTAGGGTGAATTGTTGATTACCTGATCCACGTAATCGCTGCTAAACCATTTCACGCCGATGAGATCATCAGACAGCTGATTTACAACACGAGCCGCCGAGTACCTTGCGCGCGCTAGGACATTTTCATCAGCGAGCTTGGCATGAAGATTGGCGTTAACAGGTTTTCCTGGTAATTCGAGATCAATAAGTGGGGATATACTGTTTTCCAGCGCAATCTCGGCACTGGCTAGCCACACCGCGTGCAAATGACTTTCGACCAAATCACGATTTGCAAGATCAAGCGTTGGCGCACGCACTACACCATGAACCATCTCATTTGCATGATGGAAAAACCATTGGTCATGAGGACTCAAGGCCGCGCAGTAAGTAATGACCAATGCCTGCTGCCCGGAACGCCCGGCTCGGCCGCTGCGTTGAGCATAGTTGGCTGGTGTCGGCGGCACGTTGCGCAGATATACCGTATTGAGTGCCGAAATATCGACGCCTAATTCCATTGTCGGTGAACAGAACATCACCGGGAGGCGATCCAATGGTGCGTCGTGGGCCGCATTATCGGCCCAGTCCTTACGATCTTTTTCAGTGTATCTAAAGCGCTGTTCTAGTAACTGGCGTCTTGCGGAATCAACCTGTGCAGTATGCTCGTGTGCTTCAAAGTCAAACAAGGGATGTCCAGGCAATTTTAGTATCTCGGCAATCGTAAGATAAAGCTGCCGAAAGAATGCGTTGGGTTTTTGAGGATTGTTGTATTCCCCTTGTGGCAAGCTCCAATCCAACGCAGCGGCATTGAGCCGCCACCCCAAAAGGGTAGGCTCAACCGCTTGCTTGTGTACGTAGCCATAGTTCGCTGCAGCCTGAAGCAATGCTTCAACAGCTTCAACCAGTTCTTGCTCTTTCCAATTGCTTACTTGCCCAGCAAATAAAGTCCGCTTCCAAAACTCTGCCCTTTTTAAAAGTCTGAGCAATCTGGAACGCGGGCCACCACTCACCAAATCTGTTCGCGGCTTACCTCTATACTCGGGCCTTTTGCCGAGTACCAAATATTTTGCGGTGGACATAATTTCGTCCGGTGCAAATGCCCATCGCTCGTTCAAGTAACTATGCGCACTGTTACGAGCTTTGTCTTGCTCGACGGGGTCTAGATAGCGGCTCTCTAAGCACAAGGAGCGGCGCATTTCATCAAAAACTAGACGGCAAAATGCTTCGCGATTACTCGATCCAAGCTTGGACAGGAGCGTTCCTTCGTGACCGAACACTTGACCGTCGGCACAAAATTCCTGCAACCCTCTGTAATCGATGTTTAATAAATTAAGTTGATCAAGATTCGGATTATTGAATCGCCACCCTCTTCGTAAGTCTCTCAACAATCGATAGCCCAGAACAAATCTCAACGTTCTTTGCGCTTCTTGCCTTGCAAGGCCCATTAGCTTAGGGGTTCGCAGATATTCTGAAAGCACTGCAGGATCGATACGATCAAAGCCAAGCGACTTAAATACGGCATCTGTTAGGTGCTCTTCAGTGAGAACGCCTGCATTGTTCTGCAAGGCTGCGACCAAGCCTGCTCGTAATGTGAGCAGAAATACGAAGTCATTGAAGTGCCCCGCTTGCAATGCAGCATCTTGGCGGTTGTCAGTAAATCCAAGTAATTTTCTCGGATCGGGTAAACCGTCTGGAATGTCCGTCTGAGCAAACAGCTGTCGTAGCGCACTAAGTGTAAGCATGGTCGTGGCTGAGGATCGGCCCTCGCCAGATAGGCTGGAGAGCCTGTTCATGTCTTTGCCGTGTGCTTCATGAGTAAATCCGCAACAAAGACAAAATTTGAATTTGCCTGGAATGTACCAATAGCGCGCACCGCGACCTTCGCTGCCTTGGGGATCAACTTGCGTTGCAGTAGGCACTGAATGTTTATAGTCGCGCTTTACTTTTGGCTCTGCCTTACTTAGATCTAGCCAGCTTTCAGGTAGATCTTCTAGTTGCCCTTGGTAGGTCTGTCCATCACGAAGTGCGCATAGGAACCCAAATTTGGCATCTTCATTGTCATCTGCACTGACATCATCAATCTCGCGCGGATTAAATCGAGTCCCGGCCTTTTCTTCCCGCCATACTGGGTGATACTCTTGTCCGCACTCTCTGCAAAAATGAGCGGGATATAGGAGCACTGCTTCGGTCTGCCTACCTGGAGCGAATCGTTGCGCGTCCAGAGTGATATGTCGGACCCCTTCAGGTTCTAGGGTAGCGTGGACCTTGCCTGGACCACTAATAAATTGATGTAGTTTGAATGCGAATGGTGGACGGCCTTCTGGTGTGACCATGCTGTTTTGAGCAGCAACCAAAAATTTCTGCAGACCTTGCTTGGCCACTTCTTCAGAACAATTCGCATCATCCGCTAGCCTTTTTGATGCATCTGAAAGGGTTATCGGCTTTGCCCTTCTTGGTTTTTCATTAGCCGGCAACTCAATGCCCAAGTTTAATTCGACCCAGATAGCCAGTGGGTCGCGCTTGAAATCTTCAAAATCGTTCCACTCAAATGCGTTTTTTGTTACTGCCGTTGGCAAAAACCGGCGGATGGCGGAAACATCTTTGGTACTGTCGGTTACACGCTCCAACGTCTCACCGATTACCTCATGGGAGGTTATCGCTGGTTTCGCACCAAATAATTTTGTCGATACGTCCGCAACCGTTTTATTTCTATCTTCAACCGATCCCGTACTAGACATTGTCGCGGATGTTCCAATACATACCAGCTGCTCAGCCTCGAGTTTCTCTCGCAGTCGCCGAACAAGCAAAGCCACATCAGCACCTTGCCGGCCTCGATATGTATGCAATTCGTCCAGAATAAGAAATTCAAGCCCTTTACAGTGCGCAACTACTTGTCGATCAGTTTCTTCAAAGCGCGTAAGGATCAACTCCAACATCATGAAGTTGGTTAACAAAATATCAGGTGGATTTTTTGCAATCGCTTCGCGTTCAGACTTCGATTCTTGGCCGGTATAGCGCGCCACGGTGAACGGCTGAGCATCAGGAGAGTAGCCATGCAGAAATTTATTCAATTCCTCGAGCTGGCTATTGGCCAACGCGTTCATCGGATAAATCACGATCGCGCGAGTCTTTGCCCCCCCCCCCTCATCTTTTGCCTTCAGAATTCGATCGATAACGGGAACAAAAAACGCAAGCGACTTCCCGGAGCCAGTGCCCGTAGTAACTACATAGCTTTGACGAGCCTGTGCTTTGGCGATTCCTTCGAGTTGATGCGTATACAAATGCAATGGCTGTGGATTTCCCTCAAGCTTACCGACTTGAAAAATTTCCGCGCAGTGTTTGTGCAAAATGCCTTGACTAGCCAGTTCCTGTACAGTGCTCCTGCGTTGATAATTGGGATTAATCTGAATGAGCGGCTCAGGCCAATAACGCCCAGCGTTATATTGTCTCTGAACTTCCGCATCAATGTCGGGCGCGGAAATTGTCGTGAAGCTTCTTGAAAACGAACTGTAATCAGCAACTAACTCGTTCCGGAAATCAAATACATTTTTCATTTCTTCGCCATTCTGTTAAAGAGAGTAGCCAGGGGCCAAGACTGCACTCTTCACGCCATATAGCGCTAGATGATCTTTAAGCCAGAGTCGGTATTCGTAGCCACGAAGGCTGTGATCTTGTGACGCATCCACACCCCAGCGCAGCAACATGTATCCAGCCACTGCCGCTCGAACGCGAATTCGAAGTGACCCATCATGCATCGCGTAGTCCATCTGCACTATCTCCGGACGACTGAGGCTTGGATGTGGCACTAGGTCCAACTCCACTATTCGCGTCCACTGGATATCGGCATCCATACGCTCGTGCGCCGTAGACTCTTCATCGAGAATGGTCGGATTCTGAATGCGCGTAATGACGAAATCACGAAACTCTCCGGACTTACGATCAAACGCCCGGACGTGCCAGCGCAGGCCAGAATCAACCAGCGCGAACGGCACGATGATTCGTTCAGACTCACCACTGCTCATAGAGTGATAGCGGATTGTCACTGGACGCCGGGCATGTATGGCCCGGCAAATTGGTGCCAGCACGTCCATCCGAGGACAATTCAAGGTAGCGGGGAACTCACATGGAAGTAGCGATCTTGGCTCACCATCCACGCCATCGCCAAATCCTAGCGAGAGCGCCGACAAGACCCGCTGTGGGGAGTGTTCAAAAACCGTTGCAAACTCGCTACTGATACGGTAGGTTTTGCTGCTGTTGTCAAAGTCGATGTTTTGCGGGGCCAACTCCCGATACATTGCGATGTCACGGGTAGCGCCAGCTGGCGCGACGCCAAAACGGGCAGAAAGATCTGGACGGCCAATCTCCCCTATGAAATACAGACGGAACTCAAGATAAGTTAGTCTTTCACGCTGAGCCTGGCTCAGGCTTCCGACACGTTGAGGATGCACTTGCTGTTGTACCTCATTCATGGCGTAAGGTAGAAAGATGAAATTTGCGCAGCTTATTGCACATTTTTGACGCACCATATAATCAAATTGATTAGATGTTACATTGAAAAGTTTCTCGAAGCAATTGATTCCGCATTGACTGCTTGCGTTGTGGGCTGGCCGCTGACGGCGATAATCTTGAAAAATGGATTGTGGCGTGGATGGGAATTTTCAAAGCTAATGTGATGCTGAATGAAAAGTGTTGCAGGGTTACAGGTATCAGTGATCGACGGCATTTACTGGCCAGCCATATTAAACCGTGGAGTATTTCAACAGATGGGGAAATACTTTATGGTTGCAATGAATTGCTTCTCGCGCCTCACATTGATCACTTACCCATCAATAAGGAGGATGAAACGACATCCAATTGATGGTTAGGCTTTAGCCTCGGATGCACCAACTCAACAACACGATCTGCTCCAGCGTTACTGACGAATTTCTTGAACTGACGTCCATCTAAAGTCTTGTATATTTTTTCAAAATTAGCAGCCAAATTGCTTGTTATTGTGGCCACAAATGCCGAAATAGCATTTAGATCAAAGGCCGTGGCCTATAACGCATGTTCATTAAAGATGTGCAACATTGGTTGCTTTTTCTATTCAATTTTTAAAAATAGAAATATTTATTAATAATAATAATCAATAACTTAGAGATAATTTCTTTACTAAGCTTTACTAAGCTTTACTAAGCTTTGCTAATTTTCACATCATTAGCAAAGCTATTTTTCTAACATAACTTCCAGATCGGGGCCGTCTTGGGTCCTGTGCGTTCGATCAGTGCATCACGGCGCATTGCCTGAAGTAAATTGCGTATTTTGTTGAGTTTCTGTTCTTGATCCAGTACATCGGGCAGTTTGGACAAAATCAGGTCATCCAGTTCCTGCCGTGTCGCTTGGTGGTATTTCTGCAGATATTCCAAAATCAATTTTTGATAATGGCTGTCATCCAATCCCCGGTTGTGGATGTATCGTGCCTTTTGCTCCGTCCAATCAGCCACCTTGGCAGAGATAAAATAGTTTGGCGAGCGTCCTTCAATCAGCTTCAGCGATTTGAGTTCATGTACGTCCTCCTTGGTCAAGGGGCGGCGCTTCTGCAGCTTATCCAACAACATTACTTGAAATAAAGTCAGATCAGGGCGCTTCATCAAGGTCTGCGTGTAGTTGACGTCCAACACTTGGCGGGTGATGGTTGCCTCAACACGTGGGTATCCTTGCTCGGTAGCGCCAAACGTGTAATCTGGTAGTGGAAAAAAACGGGCGCGTTGTACCTCAAACATGCGCCGAATACCACTGCCAACCTGGTCAATCATGCGCAGCCGAATCATCCCGTCAATTAACCACTGATTGCGGTAATGCTCAGGTGGCGATTGGTTTATCAACATCCACTCAACACTAAGCGGAATAAACTGGCCGAGATTACTGAACACTACTTTGTCAGGGTGCTCAACCACATTGATCTTGCCACCAAGTTGATAGTCCTGGTGTGCAACGCAGTTGTGCAATGCCTCGCGAATCACCCAAGCGTCATACCACGGCACAGGAGTTGGAAACAGCGTTCCATCTGGCATGTACTCTGTCATCTCATTGCGAATACGGCTAAACACTTTCTGGGTGGACAGAAATAAAGGAATGCCAAAATGCTGAGACGGTCCCGTCCCATTTTTATCGTCTCGCAAAATCCAGGTGATCTTGACATCTGCGGGCGAGAGAAAATGCGCCGCCTCATCTCGCCCCAAAAGTAGGAGTGCTGAACGCGTGATAAATCCTTGTTTGGTAATGCGTGCCTTGTTCAAAAGTGTCGGCACGTCCCAATTTGCCGCGTCACGGCGAATCTGTTCATGGCGTGCTGTATCAGGCTCACTCTTGATCAGGTACTCGGTAAATCGCTTGCGAGCAGCATCTACAGCTTCTGGATCAAGGTCATTCACTGTTGCGCCCGCTACCAACTCACCCGACCAATCCTCCTTATGGCCCAGCATCGCCCAAAGCCGCGCTTCCTTGTCGGGATGCTCTGATAATTTGGTTTTGTGGCTATCAATACGAATGTAGCGTGTGTGCTGAAATGCAATTGGTGCGCTGCGTGCAGGATGAATTTCAAGCAATACGACATTGCCTTGCGGATGACTGCATTCATGAAAACTAAAGTCCGCTCGTGGCGAAGTCATTTGCTGCAACCACATGATCAATTTTTGATTGCCGCCCACCGTGCGCGTGAACGGATTGAAGCTCGTTCCTTTCACTTCGTGTGTGCCATCCTCTACACCCCACACTATCCAAGCTCGATCACGGCCTTCGAGCGCTGCTGAATTCGCGAGTGCCGACAAATACTGACCAATTTCTTCAGCTTGGTCGAGATTAGACTTGAATTCCACTGTCGTAGCTTCGCGCGGCAAACCGCGCAAATTGTCCAAGGTCTTCAATAAGGATTGTTGATTCATCTACTGACTCCATAGAATTTTTTTGACGAAATGCTCCACAGATCGGCCACTGGGAACCGTTAACAGCGTGCTCTCTGCAAAGATCGCTTTCAGGTACTTGGCTTTTTTTGCTATTTGGAGCAGTTTTCTGTCGGTTGCGGTTGGCGACCCATTCTCCACGAGCATCTTGTTTGGGATGCGCTGGCTGATCATCGCGGTTGGAAGCAGGCGCAGTGCCGCGATAAAGTAGCGGTATGCAAATCATGGGCCTTGCAGCTTATTGCGAGCGGCTCGGTCGGCCGTGGCGCCGAGCAAGCCTAGATGATCATGAATACGGACTTCAGCATCCCTTTGCAGTGAAAACAGCATAACCAATCTCGTATATGTGAGATGTAGCATATCGGCAATAACTTCAGCAAACGCGAACAGTGACAAAGAAGGTGAAACAACATCCAACTGATGGTCAGGTTTCAACCATGGACGCACCAACTCCACAATACGATCTGTTCCGGCGTTGCTAACAAGCTTCATGAGTTTTGCCCCACCTCCAAATTATTCAGATTTCTGTCGTTTTCGTCGCGGGAATACCCGATTTCTTGGCTAGCAACATCAATGCGAGTCCGGTGCCTCAAGCGCTTATTCTAGGTGCGGAATGTTATCACGGTGCAAGTCGCCGCCTGCAACGGAAATGGGGAACCAAGGATCCACCAAAAACACCGGAAATTAGACAAGGAGAACAGGTGAACAGCACACCGTATCACTAGGACAGCGTCAAGTGATACGGTACACCTTCTCGCAGAAAAACTATCAAATTGGCCAGTCAGTCCAGAGCCTAAAGATAATCTCGTGGCGTTCAAATTTTATTGATAAAAATGGAAGACCATGACTAGGCTCTGCTTGCACCAAAACCATGACAGCCATCCCCAAACACTTTGGTGGCCGCTTTGCAAAGGTAACTCGCTCGGTAGAAAAATGGAGCGATGCTTTCATTGTCGTCACGATGTAAATTGTAGTAGGGCTTAGCCGGTATCTCTAGCAAGCCCACTATAGCTTCGAGTGGCAGACCTAGAGCGCTGGCCCAAGCGTCTTGGAGCCGGTTGAACATATTATCTCTTCCTGAGGAAAATACGCCCAGTGAGCAAAATGCATCACAATTCAGAAAGATGGCTAGATGGTAATGAGGGCGTCCATGCTGACCGACCTCTCTGGCCCATACATATCGCACGACACTGTCATGTGCATTCTTGTTTTCTCGTAACGCCATTTGACGATTGTGCTTGATCTTTGCCTTAAATGATCCGATGAAGCGATCAATGATCTCGCTTCCATTAGAGACGTTGTGAGGGCTCTGTCCTGTTGGAAGCCGAAGGTCAAACCTGAATACAAATACCCGTCGATATTGGATGAGGGCGCAAGATATTGTTTGATGAAGTCGATTTAGATATTCACGAATGAATGGGCCTTTATCAAATTGGATTGGAAATCCTTGATAAGTATCTTCGTAGTGAAGTGTGAGGTTCTGGTTAATAGCGTGACGAATCATTTGGATACTCCGGTGGTTAGGTTCATACCTTATGCACCGTGAGTATTTTTTTCTTGAAATTACTTCACCGCGTACCAATAACCAACACAATTAAGCATTCAAGATGTCTGCCTGCTTGCTTGCAGTGTGATAGTCAGTGCTGCACGTAAAGCGTGCTGGACGAGTGATCTAACTAATGAGAGTCCGACACTCTGTTGGTGTGTCTTCGTAGGCTGGTGGTGTCGTTCGTTATCATCATGACTCACTACTCCTTGCTTAAAATTTTTGATACTACTCTATGCTAAAACTATCAATTCAAACTTCTAGTATTTCCTTTTCCTGTTGGTATAGTCTTCCATATAAATCATGCTAATAATGCATAATACCAATACCGAAAATTATTGCGGTTGGTATTAATCGAATATGTTTAAAAAGAGACCGATATACTTTAATTTTAAGCATGTCAGTCACTCTAGAAAATTAATATCGTTTTATTTTTCTATTTCTTCAAATCTCGAGCTTCTATACGAGTTTGAATCCATTGCTGAATTTCGCTTTCCAACCAACCTACACAGCGTTCGGTTAATTGCAAAGGTATAGGAAATTTTCCATCGGCAATGTATTTGTAAATTGATGACCTTCCAAGTCCTGTTGAGTTTATGACCTGGTTTAGACGAATGATTTTCATGAACGGCTCCATTTGTTTTTTCAAACAATTGGTCGTGCCAATATTTTTTCTCCCATTTGATTCGTTTACGTACCTATTTTGATAAACGGCAATGCCAACCAAATTCAAATTGGCGAGCACCACTCGCAAAGTGGATGAGTAGTTAATTACAGCGTAGTTTCAATAAGGCGCGCTTCGGCGATAAAGTCGCCGCGTAGGGTGCGCATGACGCGATACAGGAATGGCGCGGTGTAGCAATTCGTAGTGTGTGTGCGATGAGATCAGGCTGGTGGCAATAGATCGGGCAAATCTATATGCCAGATTTTAGAATGCGGAAACAATGCTCAATATCGGAAGCGATTTGTAGCGTTGACCGACCTCGGTCGGTGCCAGATCCTCAATATTGGAGACAAGCGGAAGTTTGCCATTCATTATCTTTGAATTGGTTTGTGCGTGCTAGTGGAGCCCCAAGTGAGCAACTCACTCATGAGTTGACCTGGTTAATGTGCACAATATGCGCGTCACTTACCTCCAAGTAAATCCTGGTACGGGCATCGCCGTCCGATTATTCTGGAACGCGCTTGCGGTTACCACTATTTCGCCCATCGATCTTACCGGCCACTTCGACCTCCCTTTTCTCCAGTTCGGTGATGAGGAGGTCGGACTTCGCGTGTGGCAAAGGATCGTGCACAACGAGATGGTGCATCATAAAGGAAAAAAGGTGGCGCAGTGCAGTGCATCAAGTTTGAGAGTTGCACGATGAAAATGACTAAAAAAGCCCATGCACCGCTATGAATACGTAAAGAATTTGAACAGGGCTAATATGGGTAAAATTTAGGTAAAAAACGTCATTGTAAAATGTAAAAAATAAAAAAAATTGGAGTAAACTTCGTATTTTTTAGTGAACTAAAATTATAAAAATATTATTTATATGTCATTATATAAATGACAATATATAAATGTCAATATTTACTAACAAATAATTTAATATTATTAAATTTGTATTTAATAACTTATTTGTTATTTAAAGTAAAGCAACAAGACGCATGGAAATAAGACTTGCCTATGCGCTGGAGCAACACAGTGTAAATTGCGATTAAGGAAATCAATGCGTTGCTCAAAGATCAGCGAGTTGTTCAGATTGCTGGGAAACTACTAAGCACCTACGACAACGGTATTAGTTGCGATAGTTATGTGGGGTGTGTAGGGATAATCAAATGTAAAAAAAGAGGGGGCTTGTGGTGCTGAAAATAAAAACGTACGCAATTGAAGAAGACATTATTAATGCCGATCCATTGAGAACATCCAGGCTAAATTTCGGCGGTGGCTTATACATGCACCATGATAAAAAGGGATACAAATACTTCCAGTACCGTATATCCTTGAATGGGCGCGACTCAATGCACCAAATTGGGAAGTATCCTGATATTAACCTTGCCCAAGCACGGGTAGTGGCTGAAGAATATCGAACCAAGGTAATTAATGCTCGAAAGGCAAATAGCGAAACGGCCTTTAATGAAAAATTGAAAAGACCAAAGATTGAAATAAGATCAATCAATTCATTAAGTACAAACGATATTGATGAGTTAGATCAGTTGGCGGGTGTACATGCAAAGATCGACAAAAAAATACCAAAATTTTCCAAATTTAAAAATATATCCGATGCCAAACAGTTTCTCATTAACTTGTCAAAACTTAAAGAAATTATATCCGATGAAGTTTTTTGCGCTATCTCAATACAATTGCTTATTCCATCAAGCCCAAGTCATTTATTTGATGTTTATTGGTTTGACTTTAATCAATATTTGATGAAATGGACATATTCTTATCAATTGACAATCAAGCCTAGTGAAGAAAATCCAAACAATAATAAATGGACAAAACCTGAAGTGGCATATTTATCGCGTAAATCGACTATGATATTGCAAAGTTTAAAAGAATCTCAGGCGCACATCAATGGAAATGTCTCACTTCTGATATTTCCAAAACTGCACAAAATGTCAAAATTAAAACGTGACAAAGAAATAGCTAATGCGATAAAAATGGCTTGGCCGGATTATCATCTTGATTCAGATGGGTTCAGGTATTTTTTCATTGAAATGGCAAATAAGCATAGTTACTTTCGGCCGGAATTCATTGAGGCAATGACGGTAAATAACTTTGGAGACGATACTAGTGATGGCTTTCGAAGTTACACGCTACAAATGCATGCTCTTGCTGATTGGTGGGCTAATGAATTACAGCCGGTGTTTGGTTAAATTTTATCGGAATACCTAGAACAGCTATCGATTTATAATGCTGGTAGTATTCGTGCCAAAGTAGGCAGGTAATTTTAAAGTCTCACCGAAATTTTTTTTATCTATAGATTTTTTACCGAACCTTCATGGATTTCGAGCAGCTACATAACTCGATTTCCGGTAAATTCCTGGTGATTACCGCATTCATCATCAAGAAGCTTGGCTAGTTAAATCGAAATACGTATTGCTTGAGTCGCTTTCGGAAACTTCGCCATCATCATGTACGAAGGCGCACAGTAGAAGATTACTTTCAGTGAGCCATGTTTTTGAAATTCTCTTTAGAATTTTTTCAATAGTCTTGCAATCGTCAGGATTATCCATTGACTGCATGATTGCCTTCAACACATGTCTTATGCTGTACCTCGAATTGGTTTGACTGTCGCGTCGCTTTATACTTTTTCGCAATACGCAGACCACTCGGTCATCAATGCATCACGTTTGGCAAATTGAGACCCGCGCTGATACGCTCGCTCGACGGCATCTGGCAGTTGATGCGCCAAGGCGTGTTCGGCAACCTCACGCGGATAATTGGTTGTCTCGGCTGCCCACATTCGAAAACTGCTTCGGAAACCATGAATGGTTATGCCTTCGCCATTTGCATCAACCCAGGTCGGCTGGTCGTCGCCATTCATCCTTCGAATCACTGCCGTCAACGACATATCCGATAACTGCTGCGCCTTTGTTCCGGCGAAGACGATATCGCCATTGGTGGACATCGCCTTCAATAAGGCTAACGCAGCATCGCTCAAAGGAACCTCATGTTCACGTTTGGCTTTCATGCGTTCTGCGGGTATCGTCCAGATCCTGCTTTCAATATTGAACTCAGACCATCGAGCACCTCGCACCTCGCCAGATCGGCAAGCAGTCAGGATAGTAAATTCAACAGCGCGGGCGGATACACCATCACGTGCTCTGAGTGCCGAGATAAATGCGCCGATGCGCTGCCAGGGCAGGGAAGGGTGATGTTTCGTTCGACTTGCCTTGCTGATTGTTGCAAGCAAGTTTTCCAAGTGACCTTTCCACCGTGCTGGATTCTCACCAGTGCGGTAGCCGCTTGTGGCTGCCCATCCCAGAACTGACTCAATGCGGCCACGTAATCGGCTAGCAGTTTCGGTTTTTTTCTCCCAAATGGGGGCGAGGCACTTCACGACCAAACCAGTGTCGATCTCGGAAACGGGCAAATGTCCGAATACCGGACTGGCGTACGTGTTGAGAGTGTTTGTCCATTGATCGGCATGTTTGGCATTTTTCCAACTCGCTTTGTGAGCGAGAATATACGATTCTGCGCACTGGTCAAAAGTCATCATTTTGGCGCTAGCCAATGCGGCAGCGATTTTGTCTTGCTTCTTGGCCGTCAGAGGGTTAATGCCAGAGAGCAGTAATTTGCGTGCAGCCAACGCCTGCTGCCTTGCATCCGACAAGTTGACTGTATGCGTAGGACCCAAGCCCATCCCGTAAGATTTTCCAGCGACCATATAGCGAAATAGCCAAGATTTTGCACCAGTAGGGGTAACTTGCAGCGTCAAGCCTCCACCATCGCCGTATAATCCCGGCTTGGTGAGCTTGCTGACTTGTAATGCAGAGAGTCTTTGTTGTTGGCGTCCCATGCGATCTTTCTAACTATCAAAATGACTATCAAATGATAGCTGGATTTTAGCGAATGGTAAAGGACGGCTTTGGACGATGTGATGACGTAACTTATTGTTTTATATGGGGTAAATGGATGTTTCTGGACGGTATTGGATTGCTATTAAGCGGACACCGCTTCCGCCAGAACACTAATATACATGCGGCTTCAAGGGGTTTAGTACCAAAACCCCACAGTTCAACCCGCACAAAAAATACCGCACTTTACCCTGCCGACTTGCACATCATTCAGTTCGATGTCGCACATATTCTTGTTGGCGGCGCTCAACACGTCATAGACTTTGCTGCCATGCGTTGCCCAATCAGATTCCTCATTTGTACGTAACCTTGCGTACTCACATTCGATAGTGATAATTGCAGCAATGAAACGTTACAAAGATAGTACAGAAACCGCCAGAACAAACACATCGGCTCGGGATTGCGCTTTTGCGTGGGATGGCGATACGCTGGTGCTCAACATCCTTGGCAAGCCAAGCGCAAAACAAGATGCCATTGGCAAGATCAAAGGAAAGCAGATCAACATCAGCGTCACGGCAGCACCCCGCGCCGGCAAGGCGACTGATTATATGGTGCGCTTTCTGGCGGAAGAGTTTGGCGTGTCACCTTCGGATATCGAGGTCGTTTTTGGCCGCATGAATGTGAATAAACAATTGCGCATCAAGGGACCCAAGCGGTTGCCTGGGGTAATTGGACAGCAGGAATTATGCTGAAAGCATGATGGGGTTGCGACTTGACAGGCTGCGTCACGCTCACTTCCCATGCGCGCTTATGCTACCCTTTCGACCCTCCTAGCCTTATATGAGCTGCCGGCTTGAACTTTGAATCGCATGTGCCCGGATGACCTCGAATAGCCAAAAAATCAAATTTTTCCGCAGTCGCATCCCTGCATTCGAGTGCATACCCGGATGCCACGACTGTTGCGGCCCAGTGACCACCTCTACCGAAGAGATGGCAAGGCTGCCCGTCAAAAGCGAGGAAGAACACGATGCGGCGCTTGCCGACCTGAGTTGTCCGCACCTCGGCGACAATGGATGTGGAGTCTACGCAGAGCGTCCTTTGATCTGCCGCTTGTTCGGAACCACACCGCGGCTCGCTTGCCCGAACGGCAGGCGGCCTGCGGTAATGATCGACCCTAACATCGAGCTGCAAATCCACCAGTATTTTGTGCAAACGCGCCAGGTATTGGTTTGATGCGCGCCGCTTCCGGCAAACCTGATGGCAAACGCAGAGGCTGTCGTCGCTTCAAATATACTGATTATTGTATTTTTTGAGTGACAATTGATATATGCGGTAAACAAGGTGCCCTACATGTGCGGCTTATGGCTTAGTTTCCGAGAATTCCCGCCGCAATCTGTTTGACCACATCGCGTTCCAGTCCATTGAAGCCATGATGGGCGAACGCTTCGCAAGGGTCGCCGCGGCTTTCACCGCCCTTGAAAGTCAGTAACTGCTTTCTCGGTACATTCTTGAGTTTCTCCATTAAGCCCGGAATCTCGCTGAATGCGCAGTGAGCACAGCCGTCCTGTTCGTGATGCGCCACCAGGACCGGGATGCGCAGCTTGTCTAGCGGCATGGCCGGCACCGCGCGCCCTTTGTTGTCGGTCAGGATGGTTGAACTCAGTACGAGTCCATCTGGCCCTTCCGGGCCGGAAAGCTCTGTCGCGATGTATGCGGCGGATTGGGTTCCGCGGCTGGTACCGACCAGCCACACCGGTACTTTTGCCTGTTCGCGCAGCCAGGCAATGACGGCTTTGATATCTGTCACATGTTCGGGTTTCTGGCGAAAGCCAACGAGGAAAGGCGAACTCTGACGATCCGACGGCGCATCGACGACCGCCACCAGCAAGCCTTGTTCAGAGAAGAACTGGCGGGTGCGAACGAGGAAATTTCCTTCGCCCCACCCGAATGCGCCATTCGGGGAAATTTGCAGCCCGCCGTGACCGCCGGCCATCAGGATCACAGCGGCTTTCGACTCGGGCGGGGACAGTACCAGCATCCGTTGGGTGACGCCTGGACGGGTCGGAATATCGACGACTTTCTGAGCTGTCTGCCCATGCGCGTGGACTACAACTACCAGTAGCAACGACGCGAACCAGGTTTTTATTGCACGGTGCATAGCAGCTCTCCCAATAAACATAGTTTGACAGGAATAGCATTTTCTTAAATCATCCTCATTGACGCTGCCGCATGAGGGGGAAGAAAAATAACTTCAAACAGGCTAGCAGTATGGCTTAAAGCGAAGTAAACAGGGGAAAGGCCGAGTAGCGCCGCATGCCAACTGCTGCCAGACGAAGCGTCGAATACGGCCAGTCAATCATGTCGGCGCTGAAAAAATCAAGCGGACTTGCCACCTCGCTCAGTGTGCTACCGCACCGACGGAGCCAGGTGCTTGCGAGCAAGCTGTTTTCATGGACACCAAAACGCTTACCCCAAAAGGACGGAAAATGAAAATTCGCTACCCGCTCATTGCGTTATCGATGCTGTTTGGCTCGATTGCCGCAGCCCACGCCCAGATCAGCGTCGGCATTCAATCGCCCGGTATCAGTATCGGCATCAACATGCCGGCGTATCCGAATCTTGTCTTGATACCTGGCTACCCGGTCTATTACAACCCGCGCGCGAATTCGAATTACTTCTTTTACGACGGCCTGTACTGGGTGTACCAGGACGATAACTGGTATGCGAGCAGCTGGTACAACGGACCGTGGGAATTGACGGAGCCTGAATATGTGCCGCTGTACGTGCTGCGCGTTCCGGTGCGCTACTACCGCCAGCCTCCGGTGTATTTTCGCGGTTGGCGCACCGACGCGCCGCCACGTTGGGGCGATCACTGGGGCCGGGATTGGGAGCAGCGCCGAAGCGGTTGGGACCGCTGGGACCGCCGCTCCGCCCCAAGCGCCGCACCGTTGCCGGTCTACCAGCGGCAGTATTCGGGGAATCGCTATCCCCGCGCGGCAGAACAACAACATTCGATCCGATCCGAGAAGTACCGCTACCAGCCGCGTGATGAAGTAACGCAGCAGCACCTGCAACAGCGTGGCAACGCGGACAACCGGCGGGACAACCCGCGCGCCAGGCCGCAGCAGGACTTTCAGATGAATCAGCATCAACAGCAGCAGCAGCAGCAGCAGCAGCAACAACAGCAACAACAGCAACAAAGACAACAACAAAAAGAGCAACAACAACATGACTTGCAGATTAATCAGCAACGGCCACCGTCGCCCGCGCAGCAGCCGCAGCGAATGCAGCGCCCGGAAGCCGAACCGCAAGACAAGGGGCGCGAGAACCGGGGCGAACAGCAGGACAAGGGTCGCGAAAACAGGGCTGATCGGCAAGACAGGGGCCGTGAAAACAACGCTGAACAGCAAAACAGGGATCGCGGGAACAAGGCCGAACACCAGAATCGCGGGCGGGGGAACCAGGCCGAGGAAGAGCACGAGCAGGAGCGTCGTTAGGGGCGCATGCCAGGAAGCCTGTCGGACTTAAGGTGAACCGGCTGCAAAATACTGAATGGCAAGACCGTCAACCGCTCTGCTCGTCATTTCGACCAAACGGGAAAATCTACCGTTCGCCAGTCCGAGTAAAAAATAGGGGGCCACGATTTTTATCCGTCAATACTCAAAAACCGTAGTCTATCCCCTGTTTATGGCTGTTTATGCATCGCTCACGCCTACGATGGTTAACGTCTTGAGTTGGCCTGACTTGCTTGTATTACGATAGACCAAACAATGCACCAGACTTCCCACCTCAGAATGTTGCTTCAGGGCGTTGGCACGAAGACTGGTTGTGATGAGTTGAATGGCCTTGATCGTTCGCATGGTAGGCGCGAGTTCAAATGAAATGGGTCGTCCAAACTTCGCGACGAAGATTCTTCCTTTGAACGTATTGCTGTTATAGCTTGATATCCGACCATCGATTGCTTCCTGCTGATCCGCGAGCCTAGTGAGACGTTTGACGAACAGGAATTGCAGGCGCTGCTGACTGCGCAGTTCGCGCCCAAGCCGGCGGCATACAGTCCGAAACATGCGATCCTGCTGTATCCGGAGACAAAGGAGTACAAGGCGCTGGGCATTCCGGCGCAGCCGGTTCTGGCGCCGGACTTGCTGCGCAATCCGTCGTAATTGCGCCTGATCGTGCTGGACGGTACCTGGCGCAAGAGCCGCAAGATGCTTTACCTGAATCCGCTGCTGCAACGATGCCGCGCCTGCCGCTGCGCGACACCTCGGCCTCGCATTACCTGATCTGCAAAGCGCATCGGCCGGATCAGCTTTCCACGCTGGAGGCGACTTGCGCCGCGCTGATGCAGCTGGAGGGCGGCATTGAACAATTTCAGCCCTTGCTGAATGCGTTCGACGGCTTCGTCGCGCAGCAGATCGGGTATAGGGCGAACGGGGCGTAGCGCGGGTGCAACCCACGACGATGCTGGAAGATTTGTTACCGGAGGTTTGGCGGGTTTCATCCACCATACACATACATTAGACTGTATTTTTAATAGGCTAATAAATACTTGTGGGAATTTCGGTATTTTTTACTATACTCCCTGAAAATAGATGGAAATTCGACGTATACTTGCTATCACCGCCGCTTTTCCGCATACCCAAACACTACCTGATACGTTACAGGCAGCAGGCCGTCGCCATCGCGTAGCGCTTCGTAACGGGCTTGCGCGGCTTGCCATGCGGTTTTGCCCATCATGCTGCGGCGCCGGTTGCCGCCGATCTGGTTGGCGCCGATGCCGCGGATAGTGGCGAGCAGGGTCTTGAAATTGCTGTGGCGAGTGATCCAGTTTTCACATGTCATTTTGATGCGCTCGAAGCCGGCGGTTGCCAGCGCCGTCTCGACCTCAGCCGCGGCAGCGAACGGCAGCACGCGGCGGTGCGCGTCGATGCCGGCGAAGGCGCTCTCCAGTTCATGCAGCGTGTTCGGGCCCAGAGTGGAAAACAGCAGCAGGCCGCCGGGCGCGAGCACCCGCTGCAATTCGGCGTAGGCCAGCGCCGGCTGGCACCATTGCAGCGCCAGACTGGACCAGGCCAGATCGAAGCTGGCGTCGGCGAAAGGCAGGCGTTCCAGATCGCCGCAGACGCAAGCGACGCCGCGCGCCATCGTCTTGCGTGCCATTTCCGGTGCCAGATCGCAACCGACCACCAGCGCTTCGGGCCACTGCCGGCGCAGCAGGCCAGCGCCGTACCCGGTGCCGCAGCCGCCGTCGAGGATACGGATTAGTTTTCGATCGTTTTGTATGTCGGGCAGCGTTGCCGCCAGCCGATCGCAGACCTGGTGCTGAAATTGCGCCATCGCGTCGTAAGAATCGGCGGCGCGATCGAAGGCGGCGCTGACCTTGCGCTTGTCGATGTCAGGCATCGATGAAATCCGCAATCAGGGCGGCGCAGCGTGCCGGGTCCGACAGAAAAGGGGCGTGTGCAGCGTCCGGCAAGACGTCGAGCCGCGCCTGCGGCAGCGCGGCCGCCAGCCATTGCGCGGCGGCCAGCGGCATCAACTGGTCGTGCGCGCCGTGCAGCAGCAGTGTCGATTGACTGATATGCGGCACCAGCGCCCGCAGGTCGGTGTCGCGCAGCAGCGCCAGGCCGGCTGTGAGTATCGCAGCGGGCGGCAGTTCGGCCGTGGCCAGAGTCAGAGCCAGAGCGCGGCCGATGCTGCGGCCGTTGACGTCGTTCTGGTTGAACAGTGCAATGAAGCGCTTGAGCGCGGTTTTCGGATCGTTGCCGACCGCCTCGGTGAATTCCGCCAGCGCTGCGGGTGTCATGCCGTGCGGCCAGTCGGCGCGTTGCATGAAACTGGGCGTGGCGCCGATCAGGATCAGGCGCGCGACCTTGTCCGGATGGCGTTGCGCGGCGTGCATCGCCAGCAGCGCGCCGAGCGACCAGCCGCACAGCGTGACCGGGGTGGACACTTCAGCCAGCAGCGCATCGACCAGCGCATCCAGCGTATAAAAGGAGGGTGCTGTTGTGCCGGCGTAGCCGGGCAGCGCCTGTGCCTGCGGCTGGATTTCGTGTTGTGAAGTGAGCTGCGCAGCCAGACCATCCCATGCTCCCGGAAGCATGCCCCAGCCGTGCCATAAAACCAGTTCGCTCATTGCAACTGCCTCAATGCATCAAGCAGTCGGTCAACCTGCGCAAGGCTGTGTGCGGCCGAGAGTGTGATGCGCAGCCGCGCAGTGCCCTTGGGCACGGTGGGCGGACGGATTGCCGGCACCCAGATCCCTTGTTCGGCCAGCGCAGCGGAGCAGCGTAGCGCAGCATCGTTTGCGCCGATGATGATGGGCTGGATCGCGGTCGGCGACGGCAGCAGTTGCCAGCGCGTGTCTGCCAAACCGCTGCGCAGGCGTTTGATCAGGTTCTGCAGATGGCTGCGCAGCGCGTCGCCTTGTTCGATCAGTTTCAGGCTCTTGATCAGCGTCGCGGCCACGATCGGGCTGGCTGCGGTGGTGAAAATATAGGTGCGGGCGCGCTGCATCAGCCATTCGATTACATTGGCGGCACCGGCCACGAACGCGCCGGAGACGCCGGCCGCTTTGCCCAGCGTGCCGATGTACAGCAGGCGCGGATGGGCGCCGAGCTCGATGCCGAGATGCGCCAGCGTGCCGCGCCCTTGCGGGCCGAGCACGCCAAAGCCGTGCGCATCGTCCACCACCAGCCAGGCGTCGAAGCGCTCGGCCAGTTCCAGCAGTTGCGGCAATGGCGCCAGATCGCCATCCATGCTGAACACCGCATCGGTCAGGATCAGCTTGCGTTTAGAGCTGCTGGCGGCCAGTTGACGCTCCAGCGCGGCCAGATCGTTGTGCGGATAACGATGGTGGGCGGCGCGCGACAACTGGGCGGCGTCGATCAGCGACGCGTGGTTCAGGCGGTCAGCGAATACTGCATCGCCGCGTCCGACCAGCGCCGGCACTACGCCCAGGTTGGCCATGTAGCCAGTGCTGAAATACAGCGCACGGGCGCTGCCGACGAAAGCGGCCAGGCGTTGTTCCAATTCTTCGTGCGGTGCCAAATGGCCGCCGACCAGGTGCGAAGAGCCGGAGCCGACGCCCCAGCGGGTCGCTGCTTCACGCGCGGCTTCGATCAGCGCCGGTTCTGCGGCCAGACCGAGATAGTCATTGCTGCAAAACGACAGCAGCGCGCAGCCATCGACTTCGACCTCAACTCCGCAGGGCGTGTCCAGCACGCGCCTGCGGCGTTGCAGGCCTTGCGCCTTGAGTCCGGCCAGTGCGCTATCGAGTTCGTCCTGGATCATGCGGCGCTTCCGGCAAACGTATTGGCAAACGAATACAGGGCATCGAGCACCGCGTCCGGCTGTTCCGCCATCAGGTTGTGGCCGCAGTGGTCGAGTTGCACCACTTGCGCATGCGCGATGGTGCGGGTCAGGTCGGCGCTGGCCTTGATCGGCGTCATGATGTCGCGCCGGGCGAGTAGAAACAGGGTTGGGCATTGCACCGATTGCGCGGCAATGTCGCCATTCGCATATGCATTGCAGGCCAAAAAATCGGTGTAAAACACATGGTCCGGATTGAGTTTGGAGATGCGCTGCATCAGGCGCTGGTTGCCGCCCATTACATAAAAACCGGGGCCGGGGCTGGAGGGTTTTTGTGCTACCGATGTGTGCGACCAGATATTGACCATGTCGATTGCGCTCTGTTCCGCGTTTTTCGCCGCATCAAGTAAGGTGTCGGACACCTTCATCGGATAGGCGGTGCCGACCAGCGCCAATTTGCGCACCCGTTGCGGCGCTCGGCAGGCGGCTTCCAGCGCCGCCAGCGAACCCATGCTGTGGCCGATCAGCATCGCTTTTTCCACGCCAGCAGTATCCAGCAACGCCAGCAACCAGTCGGCGATGGCTTCGACGCTGGTCAGCGCCGCGCCTTTGCTGCGGCCGTGGCCGGGCAGGTCGACTGCCAGCACGTTAAAGCCGTGGTGCGCAAAATAACGGGTTTGCAGTATCCAGATCGAATGGTCGTGCTGTGCGCCGTGGATGAATACGGCAGTCGGCAGTAATGGGTTGAACGGTTTGCCGCCGGTATAACAATAGGCATCGAAGCCGTGGATGTTGGTCAGCATGCTAGCCGCCTTTCTTGGCGCTGGGCTGTGACATCTTCAGACCGCGCGCCAAGTCATCAATCAGGTCGTCCACATCTTCCAATCCGATCGACAACCGTATCGTGCCTTCGGTGATGCCGGCAGCAGCGAGCTGATCGGCCGGCACCCGGAAGTGCGTGGTCGAAGCAGGATGGATTACCAGCGATTTGGCATCGCCGACATTAGCCAGGTGCGAAAAGATATTCAGTGCCTCGACGAAGCGTTGACCAGCCGCACGGTCACCCTTGATGCTGAAGGTGAATACCGCGCCAGAGCCTTTCGGCAGCAGCGTTTTGGCGAGTGCGTAATCGGGATGCGATGCCAGTTCGGGATAGGAGACCGATTCCACCGCAGGATGTGCGAGCAGGAATTCGACCACCTTGCGCGTATTGGCGACATGCCGATCCATGCGCAAGCCCAGCGTTTCGATTCCCTGCAATACCGCAAACGCATTGTGCGGGCTCATCACCGCGCCGAAGTCGCGCAGACCTTCGCGCCGCGCGCGCAGCGCGAACGGCGCGACCGTCGATTCTTCCGCAAACACCATGCCGTGAAAGCCGTCATACGGTTCGCACAATTCCGCGAAGTTGCCGGTCTTGTCATAGGCTTGCTGCCAGTCGAAGGTACCGCCATCGACCAGCAAGCCACCGATCGCGGTGCCGTGGCCGCACAGGAACTTGGTAGCCGAATGGAACAGCAGGTCAGCACCATAGTCGAACGGGCGCAGCAGATACGGCGTGGTAAAAGTCGAATCGACCATCAGCGGCAAAAAATGTGCATGCGCGATTTCCGCAACTTGGGGAATATTCAGCACCTCCAGCCCCGGGTTGCCGAGGGTTTCGGCAAACAGCACCTTGGTGTTGGGGCGGATCGCGGCGCGCCATGCATCGAGGTCGCGCGGATCGACGAAAGTGGTCTCGATGCCGAAGCGCTTGAGCGTGTAGGCCAGCAGATTCTGCGAGCCGCCGTACAACGCACGCGAGGCGACGATATGTGCGCCGGCACCGGCAATCGTCACCAGGCCGAGATGCAGCGCGGCCTGGCCGCTGGCCACCGCAATGCCGGCCACGCCGCCTTCGAGTGCGGCGATGCGCTCTTCCAGTACCGCGTTGGTCGGATTCGAAATGCGTGAATAGACGTGGCCGGCGCGTTCCATATTGAACAGTGATGCGGCGTGGTCGGAGTTCTTGAAAACGAAGGACGACGTAAAGTGGATCGGTGTCGCCCGTGCGCCGGTAGCCGGATCGGGTGCTGCGCCGGCGTGCAGCGACAGGGTGTCGAATTTGAGGTAATTTGTGCCGCTCATGCTGGATTAAGTCTCCGTTATTGGGTTTTGTCGTTGCAGCGGGAAGTTTAGCACCACGCCTTTTGTATGCTGCGATGTGCCACATCATCAAAATAGATTGTATTGATTCGCATGCTGGATTTTTCACTGTGCTTGCGCTACAGTCATAGCACAATTAACAATCACACAAAGAAGAATCATGAAAGTCTCAGAAATCCTAACGGTCAAAGGCAATATCCTCTATACGGTCACGCCTGATACTCCGATGATCGATGCTATCAACACGATGGCGGAAAAGGACATAGGTTCGTTGGTCGTGATGGAGTATGGCGATCTGGTCGGCATGCTGACTTTTCGCGAAGTGCTCAAGACGGTGCATGAGAACAACGGCAGCGTGGGCAGCGATAGCGTGCGCAAGCACATGGATGACCACCCGCTGACGGTGACGCCGGATACCGACATCAATGAAGTGCGCCGCGTGATGCTGGAAAAACATGCCCGCTATCTGCCAGTAATCGATGCCAAAACCCTGCTGGGCGTGATTTCCTTCTATGACGTGGCCAAATCAGTGCTCGAAGCACAAAGTTACGAGAACAAGATGCTCAAAGCTTACATTCGCGACTGGCCGGGTGAGGTGGAGGATTAAAGAGATTATTACTGTCTGGCCGTTAGCGGCTTGATGCAAGAGCCGCCCCCGGTGAGACTGCCGCGAGCGGCTTTTTTTTGTTTTAACGTCTGGCCCCATCTCTCAACCACAAAAGGATCGACCATGCATATTGCCGTCATCGGTGCCGGATTATCCGGTTTAACCTGCGCTCGCCAATTACAAATTCAGGGGCATAGCGTGACTGTGTATGAAAAAAGCCGCGAGGTGAGTGGCCGCATGAGCACGCGTCAGACTGAGTTCGGCGGCTTCGATTATGGCGCGCAATATTTTACCGCTAGCTCGGCAGCTTTTCGCAAGCAGATTTCCGCCTGGAAAAAGGCAGAATTGATCATCGACTGGAGTCCGGATCTGGTGCAGCTGGAACAGGGTACGCCGGGTGTGCAAAAGCCGGCCGGACGCTCTCAAAAACGTTTTATCGCCATCCCCGACATGAGCAGCCTGTGCAAACATCTGGCGCAAGGGCTGGATATTCGCACCGAGCAGATGGTGCGGCGCATTGAACCGCTCGGCAAGCAATGGCTGCTGTCGGTCAGTTCAAACAGCGTGGCAATCGATGCCAGCGCCGGCCCGTTCGATGCGGTGTTGCTGGCGGTTCCGGCCGATCAGGCGGTGCCGCTGCTAACAGCGGTACCGGCCCTGGCGAAGCAGGTGGCAAAGGCAAAAATGTCTCCGTGCTGGGCCCTGATGTTGAGCTTTCCGTTGCCTTTGACGCTAGGTTACGACGGCGCCTGGGTCAGCGGTTCGCGCCTGTCCTGGATTATTCGCGATAACGCTAAGCCGGAACATCGTGATGGCGAGCGCTGGGTGGCGCACGCCTCTGTCGACTGGAGTATTGAACATCTGGAAGACGACGAGGAGCGTGCCAAGGAGAAGTTGCTGAAGGCTTTTCACGAGGCGACCGGATCGCAGGTGCAACCGGTCCATGCCAGCGCGCACCGCTGGCGATACGCTCAGGCGCTTGCGCCACTGGCAGAGGATTGCCTGTGGCGTCCAAAACTGCGCATCGGTGCCTGTGGCGACTGGTTCGCGGCTGGCCTGGAAGGCAGCGGCCGGGTTGAAAATGCCTATTTGAGCGGCTTGGCACTGGCCGCGGCAGTGGGCTCTTGATCGGGTTTTTATCGATCGCCAATCCTGAAAAAACGTAACTATTCAGCCGGCGCTGGCGTACTGCTGGCGCAACTCGCGCTTGAGCAGTTTGCCTGAGGCAGTGCGCGGCATGGATTCTACGAAAAACACCCGCTTGGGCACCTTGAAGGGGGCGATGTGGGCCTTGGCGTGAGCGATCAAAGTCTCGGCATCGACCTGCTGGCCTGCCCTGAGGCTGACAATGGCAACCACGGCCTCGATCCATTTCTCGTCAGGCAGACCGATCACCGCCACTTCGCTGACGGCCGGGTGGGTATACAGGCATTCCTCGACTTCGCGGCTCGACACCACGACGCCGCCGGTGTTGATGATGTCCTTGATGCGGTCGGCGATATAGAGGAAACCGGCTTCGTCGAAATAGCCGACGTCGCCAGAGTGGAACCAGCCGCCGGCGAAGGCCTCGAGGGTTTCTTCCGGCTTGTTCCAGTAGCCCGTCATCAACTGCGGCGAGCGATGGATGATTTCACCCATTTCGCCAGACGCGCAGTCTTCCATCTGCTCGTTGACGATGCGCGTTTCGACGTTGAAAATAGGTTTTCCGGCCGAAGCAGGGCGCTCGGCATGATCTTCCGGCGAGAGCACGGTGGCCAGCGGGGCGATTTCGCTCTGGCCGTAGCAGTTGAACAGGCGGGCTTTCGGCAGCCGCTGGGAGAGCTCCTGCAGCACCGGCACCGGCATGATCGAGGCGCCGTAGTAGCCCCTTGCCAGACTGGAGAGATCGTGGCGGTCGAAATCCGGATGGCGCAGGAAGGCGATCCAAACCGTGGGCGGCGCGAAGAAGGAGGTGATGCGCTCCTTGGCGATCAGCTCGAAGCAGAGCTCGGGCTGTGGCGCCTGGATGACGATGGTGGTGGCGCCCACCAGCAGTTGCGGCATCACGAAGACGTGCATCTGCGCCGAGTGGTAGAGCGGTAACGAAGCCAGCGAGCGGTCAGTTGAGTTGATTTCGGTGGCCAGCAGGGTGCTCGTGTATTCGGCCATCAGCGCCCGGTGCGTCATCATCGCGCCCTTAGGGGCAGCTGTGGTGCCCGAGGTGTAGAGCAGTTGCGCGAGATCCTCCTCGCTGATCGAAACCTCGGGCGCGCTCTCGCAGCCGGGGGCGCGGGCAAAAGCCAGAATATCGAGCGTGTCGCCGCCGTGCAGTGTGCCGACCCATTCGCACGGCGACTGCGGGCCGAGCTGTTCGATATGCCTGGCGATGACCAGGTCGTGGAAGAGGGCGCGAGCTCCCGACTGTTCGACGATGTAGTGCAGTTCGCCTTCGGTCAGCGCGTAGTTGATCGGCACATGGGTTAGCCCAGCGCGCACGCAGCCCAGCCAGAGCAACACGTAGGCGTCGGAATTGCGACCGTAGGCGGCGACGCGGTCGCCCGGCTTGAGGCCGAGGCCCAGCAGCCTGTGCGCGACGCGGTTGGCGGCGACATCCAGCGCGGCGTAAGTCCAGCGCCGGTCTTCGTAAAGCAGGGCTTCCCTGTTCGGGTTGCGCCGCACGGAGCGACGCAGGGCGTCGCCGATGGTGTTGCGGCTGGCCTGCTGGATTTCGGTCTGGCTCATGATTTGTCTCCGGAGTTTGTTGTTGTCGGGTGTCAGTTGCGTGTCTTGCGTATCTTGCGTCAGATGCAATAATTTCTCAATAAGCCGTGGCGAACGCTTCATGAAAATGAATTGCCCTACCCGCGCAGGCAGAAATCCAGTGTTTCAATATGTTGCGCATATTTGATGCTTGATGCGGTGAGGCGATAACTGCGCTGCCGTTGATATTGCCGGTGTGATCAGTCCAGGCGCTCGATGATGGTGGCGGTGGCCATGCCGTGGCCGATGCACATGACCTGCAGGCCGAACTGGCCGCCGCGCTGTTCGAGGCCGCATAGCATCTTGGCCATCAGACCGGCGCCACTGCCGCCCAACGGGTGGCCGTGGGCGATGGCGCCGCCCCACGGGTTGAGCTTTTCCATGTCGGGCTTGAATTCACGCGCCCAGCATAGGGCGACGGTGGCGAAGGCTTCATTAAGCTCGATCCAGTCGAGATCGGCAATCGTCAGTCCGGCGCGTTCGAGCGCCATGCGGGTGGCAGGAATGACGCCGGTGAGTTGCAGCACCGGGTCGGAGCCGGCGACGACACGGGCCCGAAAACGGGCCTTCGGCCGGATGCCGCGCTGTTCGGCGGCAGAGCGGCGACCGATGACCACCGCACCCGCGCCGTCGGCCATCTGGCTGGCGTTGGCGGCAGTCACGACACCGTTTTCCGGCGAGCGGAAAATCGGCAGCATGGTGGCCATCTTCTGTTCATCAAGGGTGGGGCGCACGCCTTCGTCGCAATCCAGCGTCAGCGCGACGCCTTCCTTGTCGACACCGGGCAGCGGAACGATTTCCTGATGCACACCGGCCAGCCGGGCGGCGTAGGCGCGGCGATGGCTTTCTCGCGCGAAACTGTCGAGTTCGCTGCGCGACAGTTTCCAGTGGTCGGCAATCAGCTCTGCGCTCTCGATCTGATGCGGAATGGCGTAGCGCGAGGTAATGCCCGGGTGGAGATTGTCGAAGCCGCGGAACTCGCCCTTGCCCAGCGTCAGGTCGAGGAACATCGGCACCCGGCTCATGCTCTCGACACCGCAGCCGATGACGAAATCGAGGTCGCCGGCCGCTACCGCCTGCGCTGCCGCATGCACCGCATATTGGCTGGAACCGCACATGCGATTGAGGCTGACGCCCGGCACTTCCTGCGGCAGGCCGGCGAGGAGGGCGGCCTGCCGGGCGATATTGGCACCCTGTTCGCCGGCCTGGCTGACGCAGCCGGCAATGACGTCACCGACGGCTGCGCCGGGCAGCCCGGCGCGCTCGAGTGCCGCGCCGATGATGCCGGCCAGCAGTTGATCCGGCCGCGTTTCGCGCAGGGCGCCGCCGCGACGGCCGAAGGGGGTGCGCACGGCGGCGAGGATGACGGGTTCATTGTTGTTCTGCATTCTGTTCTCCTGGTTAAGCCCGGACCATTTCGCGGGCAATGATGTTGCGCTGGATTTCGTTGGCGCCTTCGCAGATCTGCCGCGACCTTGGCGTCGCGGAAGAGTTTTTCGACCGGGTATTCGGTGCTGCGGCCCATGCTCCCAAAAATCTGGATGGCTTCAGTTGCTGCCCACATTGCCGCGACGGCGGCACCGGACCTGGCGCTCGACGCCTGCTGAGCGCTGCGTATTTATGAAGGCGGTAGCTGGCCGAAGCGAGGTGGGCGCTTTTCGAGAAAGGCGCGGACCCCTTCCGCGAAGTCGTCAGTATCCGAGGCCGCGAGAAAAGCCGCGGCCTCGGCCTGCAGATGCTCAGGCAGGGTACGTTCGAAGCTGAAATTGATCAGGCGCTTGATCGAAGCCTGCCCTGCAGCCGGCCCGGTGGAAAGTCGCCGGGCCAGCGCCAGGGCGGTGCCGTCCAGTTGGTCGAGGGCAGTCACCCGGTACACTAATCCACAGTCTTTCGCCATCATGGCATCCATCGATTCATTAAGGAGCGCCATTGCCATGGTGCGCTGCGGGCCGATCAGACGAGGTAAATGATAGCTGGCTCCGCCGTCGGTGCTGGCGCCGAGGGCGTTGTAAGCCACTGTGAAACGGGCGTTGTCCGCGGCCAACAAGAGATCCGCAGCACAGGCAAGCGAAAATCCGAAACCCGCAACTGCGCCGCGCACGGCCATCACTACCGGTTGCGGCAATTGACGCAGGCCGAGGATTGCCGCATGCGCGTCGTCGATGATGCCGGCAACTTCGTGCCGGCGCATCGCATCGCGTTCGGGGTTGACGGCTTCGTCCGGCGTGCTGCCGACCAGAGTGCCGAGCCAGTTGAGGTCAGCGCCGACCATGAAGTGCTCGCCCGCCGCACGCAGCAGGACGGCCTTGGCAGCGGGCGTGCGGCCGATCTCGCCGACAGCGTCGCGCAAGGCTGCGGCGAGCTGGCGCGTCAGGGTGTTGCGCTGTTGCGGACGATTGAGGGTAATCACCGCCACCCCCTCGGTGATTTCCAGAACGAGCGGGGCGTCAGGCATTAGCGGAATCTCCGGCGCACATGGTTTCGATCTCGAGGATCGGGTGGATCGAATTGGCGGAACCTTGATGCAAGGCTTGTCTCCTCTTTTATCTTGAACGGAGGAGGCGGCTGCCTCCTCGTTGCGATCATTCGAAACCTGCATTGCGTGCCACGCACCGCGTATGTCGCCTCGGGCAAACAGTGCATAAAATTCCGGCGTTTTTTGTTGTTGCCGTTGCTGTTCGTTCGATGATTATAGGGGCGGTCATGTTTTGTCGCGATGACAGAAGTGGCCTAAATGTTTGCATTTCATGCCAAAATTAGCGCAAGAAAAATGTTGCATTGCACGATCCTATGAACCGACAGACAGCCACCGTTCCGATTGCCTTGGCGACCGATTTGCTTGCCGGACTCGATCCTGACTCCTTATTGGTCAGGACCGCCATCGGCCATGCCGAGATTGCCCCCGAGTTATTGCAGGAGGCGGGTGGCCGGGTAACGATCGAGCAGTTTTCGAAGCTTTATCGCCAGCTTGCCCTGATGCTCGACGATGAAACGCCGCGCTTTTTTTCTCGCCCCTTGCGCAACGGAACACTGAAGTTTCTTTGTTTGGGGATGTTTGGCTCGCCTAATCTGGACATCGCCTTTCATCGCTTCGTCAGCTATTTCCGCCTGATGCTGGATGACATGGGCTTCGAAGTGTCGCGCGGAGAAAGCCTGACGCGCATCGCGCTGATCGAGCATGCGCCACCGCAAGGCTCGCGCGTGCTGGTGCATGAGCTGATGCTGAAGCTCGTGCATGGCGTGGCATCCTGGATGATTGGGCGCAAGATTGCGCTGGCGCAGGTGGATTTCGCCTTTCCCCGTCCGGCACGAGCGCCGGAATATGTGTACGTCTTTCCGGGCCCGACCAACTTCGATCAGGCACAGACGGCGCTCTACGTGGATTCGGAGTACCTGAACGCACCGATTCGGCAGGACAAGAGCGCGCTCAGTGATTTTCTGCGCAATGCGCCGGCCGACTGGCTTTACGTCCCGTTTAGCGAAAGAATGCTGACGCACCGTGTGCGCGACTATCTCGAATCCCGTCTGGGCAGCATGCCCACAGTAGCGCCGACCGCCCGGGCGCTGCATTTTTCGGTGCGCACGCTGTCGCGCCGGCTGGCCGAAGAGGGAACGACGTTTCAGGCGGTGAAGGATGAACTGCGGCGTGACATGGCCATTCTGCAGCTGATCAAGACCGAGTTGCCGATTGCCGAGATCGGCTCGTCCATCGGATTCGATGATCCGACCACTTTCAATCGGGCATTCAAGTTGTGGACGGGTAGCGCCCCCGGCGCCTATCGCCGGCTGGGGCCTGGCCGAAAAGATGGATAGCTTGGAAAGTGGGTGGCCGCGGCGTTGTTGCACGGAATAAGAACATGGCGGAGACCTGCCTTACCGCTTCGCTCTTAACTGGTATGCAGGCTCAATAGTTACGAAAAACCTTAGATTGCCGGCGGATGCAAAAACGCATTTTGATGATGTTTTGCTATTTAATGTAATATTTATCGAACATAAAATCTGCGCTGCACATTGGAGGTCTTATGAATATATTGATGGTGTTGACGTCGCATGACCAGCTTGGCGATACCGGCCGGAAAACCGGTTTCTGGCTGGAAGAGTTTGCCGCGCCTTATTACGTTTTCAAGGATGCCGGCGCGAATATCACCCTGGCTTCACCGAAAGGCGGACAACCGCCGCTGGACCCGAAAAGCGACGCGGACGAATTTCAGACGGATGCGACGCGCCGCTTCAAGCAGGACGCTGCGGCGCAGGCCGCACTGGCCAGTACGGTCGAACTTTCCACGGTGTCTTCTGACGATTTCGATGCACTGTTTTATCCCGGCGGGCACGGGCCATTGTGGGATCTGGCCGAGAATGCGGATTCGGTCACGTTGATCGAAACCATGTTTGCCTTGGGCAAGCCGATTGCTGCGGTATGCCATGCACCCAGCGTATTTCGCCATACCATGGCGCAGGATTCCCTGCCTTTGCTCAAGGGAATAGCAGTAACCGGTTTTTCCAATACGGAAGAAGAGGCGGTGCAGTTGACGGATATCGTTCCGTTCCTGTTGGAAGACGAGTTGCGCAAGTGCGGCGGGAAGTATTCCAAAGGCCCGGACTGGCTGCCGTATGTCGTGGTTGACGACAACCTGATCACCGGACAGAACCCGGCCTCGTCGGAAGCAGCTGCAATCGCGGTTTTGAAACAATTGCAAACGGCTTGACGTGGTGTGCGCAGGAATGGGTTTATCGCTGTAATGGCAGTTAATCGCATTCCAAATTTTTATCGGAGTATTTTTTATGAATCCAATAAACATATGCGGAAAACGCCATGAAAATAATGATACACCCTATTGTTTGCTAATATCGTTAGATGATGAAAGCATCATGTCTTGCGCAGACATGCGTAATATCGGTTACCTCTTCTGATACTGCGTCTTCCCGAACAAAGCTTCTTTTGCCTTGTCGTCGACCAAAGGCTTGCGCAAATCGGCCAGTACTTGTACCCCACGCTGGACTGCCGGGCGGGCGCTGATTTCGTCGAACCAGCGTTTCGCATTGGGGTAATCGGCCCAGTCTATGCCCTGATTGTTCCATGAGCGGGTCCAGGGGAAAGTGGCGATGTCGGCAATCGTGTATTGGTCGCCGGCCAGATAAGCGGTTTTGGCGAGTTGCTGGTCGAGCACGCCATACAAGCGTTTGGCTTCGTTGGTGTAGCGCTCGATTGCGTATTCGATCTGGGTTGGCGCATAAATGCGGAAGTGGTGCGCCTGCCCCAACATGGGGCCGAATCCGCCGACCTGAAACATCAGCCATTGCATGGTGTTGAATTTTTCCCGATCATTGTTGCCGAGGAATTGGTCATATTTGCTGGCCAGATACAGCAATATCGCACCCGACTCGAACAGCGAAATCGGCTGGCCGTCAGGGCCGTCTGCATCGACGATAGCCGGAATTTTATTGTTGGACGAAATTGCCAGGAAATCCGGCTCGAATTGGTCGCCGGCGCCGATGTCGACCGGATATGCACGCCATTCTCGACCCAGCCGCAGGCCGCATTCTTCGAGCATGATATGGACTTTATGGCCGTTAGGAGTGGGCCAGCTATAAACGTCAATCATGGAGTTCCTTTTCGTGGGGGAGTGACAGGCCAATGCCGCTGTCACCGGGATACATGGCAGCAGCTTTGGAAATGAATACGCGACGAATAGTTTAGTCTATCCGTCGCGTGGTTGCAGCCGTGCTTGCTGCGTTCCCTGCCTATTGGAAGTCGATCAAGAGTGTTTGGCCGGAGCGTTGACTTCCTTGTCTGCAGGCGGCATATGCTTTGCCAGTTCCAGCTTGGCGATTGCGTTGCGGTGCACTTCATCCGGGCCGTCGGCTAGGCGCAAGGTGCGGTTGCCGGCCCACATATACGCCAGCGGGAAGTCATCTGAAACCCCGGCCGCGCCATGCGCCTGGATCGCCCAGTCGAGTACTTGTTGGGCGACATTCGGCGCCAGCACCTTGATCATCGCGATTTCCGCCTGGGCGTGCTTGTTGCCGACGGTATCCATCATGTAGGCAGCTTTCAGGGTCAGCAGGCGCGCCGAATCGATTCGGATGCGCGCCTCGGCGATGCGTTCGCGCCATACGCCTTGTTCCGACAGGCGACGACCGAAGGCTACGCGAGCGTTAAGGCGTTTGCACATCAGTTCCAGTGCGCGCTCGGCCACGCCGATGGCACGCATGCAGTGGTGGATGCGCCCGGGGCCAAGGCGGCCCTGGGCGATTTCGAAGCCGCGCCCTTCGCCCAGCAGGATGCTGGAAGCCGGCACCCGCACGTTTTCGAACAGGATTTCACAATGACCGTGCGGCGCATCGTCATAACCGAACACCGGCAATGGGCGTTTGATGGTAACTCCCTTGGTGTCGGCTGACACCAGGATCATCGATTGCTGTGCATGGCGCGGCGCGTCGGAATCGGTTTTGCCCATCAGGATGAAAAGCATGCAGCGCGGATCGCCGGCACCGGAAGCCCACCACTTGTGACCGTCGATCACATAGTCATCACCGTCGCGCACGATGCGGGTTTCAATATTGGTGGCATCGCTGGAGGCGACACCTGGTTCGGTCATGGCAAAGGCGGAACGGATTTCGCCCCGCAGCAGCGGCTCCAGCCATTGGGTCTTTTGTTCTTCTGACCCGTAGCGTTCGATGGTTTCCATGTTGCCGGTGTCGGGGGCGTTGCAATTGAATACCTCCGGCGCCCAGCCGACCCGGCCCATGATTTCGCACAAAGGGGCGTAGTCCAGGTTGGACAAGCCTTCCGGTGCGCGACTGGATTTGGGCAGGAACAAATTCCACAGGCCGAGCTCGCGCGCCTTCGGTTTCATTTCTTCAATGATGCGGGTTGGAATCCAGCGATTTCCCTGTTCCTTGCCGTTACGATAGACCTCATCCTTATAGCTGTTTTCGTTCGGATAGATGTGTTCATCCATGAATTTCAGGAGTTTTTCCTGTAACGACTTGCACCGCTCTGAATATGCGAAATCCATTATGTCTCCTCGTTGAAAAATTTAGTCACGCCCATCTTTATTCATCCCGCAAGCATGACGCCAGCCCATTTCCGCCAGCGGTCTGGCGGCTTTACCTGCCTTTAATGCCTGTTCGCTCGCTGCAGTGCCATCCACCACGCGCTTCATGATGCCCTGCAAAATGCCAGCCAGGCGGAACATGTTGTAAGCGAGATAAAAACTGAGATCTTCCTTGCGGATCGTCTTGCCGGTGCGCGCGCAGTATTGGGCAATGTAGGCGTCTTCCGACGGAATGCCGAGTGACTTGTGATCCAGGCCGCCAATGCCGCGGAACTGGCCCGGGGCGATATGCCAGCTCATCAAATGGTAGGAAAAATCCGCCAGCGGATGGCCCAGCGTCGATAATTCCCAATCCAGCAGCGCCAGGATGCGCGGTTCGGTCGGATGGAAAATCATATTGTCCATGCGGTAATCGCCATGCACGATGCTGGTGTCGTCGCCGGCCGGGATGTTGTTTGGCAGCCATGCGATCAAATGGTCCATGGCTTCTATTTTTTCAGTTTCCGAGGCCCGGTATTGCTTGGTCCAGCGGTCGATCTGGCGCGTGAAGTAATTGCCCGGTTTGCCATAGTCGGCCAGGCCGATGGCGGCGTAATCGATGCTGTGCAACTGCGCGATCACGCGATTCATTTCATCATAAATTGCGCTGCGCTCGGCTTTGTCCATGCCGGGTAGCGACTGATCCCATAGAATCCGGCCATCGACAAACTCCATGATGTAAAAGGAGCGGCCGATGACGGCTTCGTCGATGCATAGCGCATATTGCTGCGCCGCCGGAAAACCAGCTTTGTGCAATGCATCCATGACACGGAATTCACGCTCAATCGCGTGTGCCGATGGCAGCAGTTTGGCCGCCGGGCCGGGTTTGGTGCGCAGTACGTAACGCTGGCCGCCTGCGGTGAGCTTGAAGGTCGGATTCGATTGCCCGCCCTTGAACTGCTCCACCTCGAGTTGGCCGGAAAACCCTGCGACGTGCTGCCGCATGTAATCGGCCAGAACGTCGGTATCGAATTTTTGCCGCTCGCTGACCGGCATGGTTCCCATGAATTCTTCGAACATCGTGTCTCCTCCTGTGTTTGGCGGGAATGGCCGAAAGACGATTCTAACCTATAAAATTGTACGGTCGTACTATTTATAAAATGTTTTGCGTGTTACCAAATGCCGATGCCGTCATGTTCTGAATTGCCGATATTGTTCCAGCAGGGTTTCCATGGTGGTGCACCGGTTTTGACTCTGCAGCAGGGAGGGCGGTGAGAAATTTGCAATCCGCAGCACCCAGTCGTTGGCATCTTGACCGACATCGAGCGCATTGATGCACCCCGCGGTTTGCGCCATGTTACCCAGAAACAATCTTTGGCCGGTGAGGGCATACGATAGGATGGCGCGATTGACGCCGCCATGCAGCACCAGCAGCACGGTATCCCAGCTATTGTCGGCGCGCAAGCGGTCGATTCCGGGATATACCCGATCTAGCAACTGGCCTATGCTTTCGCCGCCGAGGAAGCGCTTGTGTTCGGCCACCACGCCATCAAAGGCGCCCAGAAAGGCATCGTTCAGATCGTCATCCGGGATACTGGATAACTTGCCTCCTCGGATTTCCTCCAGTTCGGGCCAATGCTCGGGTGCGATATCCTGTCCGGTTTCAGCCAGCACCCGGTTGGCGGTTTCGACTGTGCGCGGCAGGCCAGATACGATGACGCGGTCGAATTTAATTTTTTCCTGCGCGAATACCCTGCCGGCAGCAGTAGCCTGGGCACGGCCTTGTTCGTTGAGCGGAACTTGTTCCGGCAAATGCGGTTTGCCGTTGGCGTCGAAATAAGTGACGCTGCCGTGCCGCATCAGGTAGATGCGTCGTCTTTTGTGTGGAGTCATTTGTATTCTGGTGAGTGTTTGGAGAGTAATGCGCTGATACCTTTTTGCGCATCGCGATGGCGGCAAATAAGCTTCCATTGTGGCTGCAACTGTGTCCGGGTGGAGTGTATTTTTTGCCGATGGATTGGATCGGGTTAATACCAGTGCAACTTCGTAACAAGAGGTTTATTGTGGCAAGTCGGCTCAAACCTTGCGTTGGCTGCGCTGATGCGCTTTGCTGCGCCAGTCGTCGGGCACGATGAAGCCGCGGCTGCTTTCCAGCAGACAATCCTCATCCGCGCTCTGCTGCAGAAGCGCCACCAGCACCGGCATGGTGGTCTGTGAAAATTGGGCCGCCAGTGCATCCTGCAACTGCGGCTTGTCCAGCGCGTCCGCTGGCGCTACCCGTGCCGGCGCCAGCCAGGACAAGCGCGGCAGGATTGCCAGCCGTTCTGCCGGCATCGCTTCGAATTCCGTTAATGAACACCAGAAACCGCGGCAATGCGCCGGCGACAATCCCATTACCGGCGGCAGCAATGCATCGTCGTCGTGATAGAACAACCATCCTTTGACCAGCGCCTGGGCTGATGCGACCGATTGCGGCAAGTGAATTTGCGCCGCCGGATGCTGCGCCAGCATCAGTTGTTGGTCGAGGATTTTGCGCATTTTCGCGCCCAGCGTGTCGGCCAGATTCGGGCCGATGAAATAATCCGCCGCGATCTTGGTCCCGGCGCCGGCTGCGCTTGATTCCAGCAGATAAAACTTGGTGGCAAATTCCCAGTGCAGCAGCGCAGCTTCGTATGCAGATGCGTGTCCAGATTCTTGCCATAGCAGGAAGTCGAACTCGCCCACCGTATCGTCCTTGCTGGCACGCACCTGGAGTCCGTGCGCAAACAGCATGCCCTGACGCCGAAAATAAAATGCCAAAAGCTTTTCGGCGTAATGCCCAAGGCGGGTGAATGGTCTGATATCGAGAAAGGCATGCAGTTCGGCCGGTGCCGCATCCAGTGCTGCCAGCCAGTCAACCGTGGTCTGATCCCGTGCGCCGTCCAGCGTCGCGATCATGCCGCGCCATTGCGGTGCCCGCACATCCAGCAAATCCGGCGCGCTCAGCAACCAAGCCAGCGCACGGACATGCGGGTCGCGCAGATGCCCCCAGCGCCGATGAAAATCGGCCTGGCATGTGGCAAACAGCACGGGCTTATTCAGCAGCGCTTGCGTTGGCAGTTTGGTCGGCATAGGTGCGCAGCGCCAGGCAAAGGTCATCCCAGGCCTCGCGTTTTGCGATCGGCTTGCGCAACAAATAGGCAGGATGGTAAGTAACTACGGTCGGGCATTGATAAGCCCGATGCAACTGGCCGCGCAGCGACGACAGGCTGGTGCCGGGGCTGCATTCCAGCAACGTCAGCGCAGCCGTCTTGCCGAGAGCCACAATCACAGTCGGTTGCAACAAGGCAATTTGTCGTTCCAGATAAGGTTTGCACAGGGCAATTTGTTGCGGCGACGGTGCGTGATCGGCACTATTTGCATCGGTCGAGCGGCATTTGACGACATTGGACAGATACACGTTGGCATCGCGCGTCAAACCCATGGCCGACAACATGGCATCGAGCAGTTTGCCGGCAGGGCCCACAAAAGGCGCGCCCTGTTGATCTTCGGTGCGGCCAGGGCCTTCGCCAACGAACAGCCATTTGGCTTGCCGGTCGCCGCTGCCGAAGACGGTCTGGTTGCGCTTCTGGCACAGATCGCAGCCGCGGCAAGCGCTAACGGCAGCCTGCAGTTGCGGCCAATCCATCAAGGCGACTTCCGCTGCAGACGGTAAGGTTGCCGGATCGGTTACCAAAGGAGAATCATCCCACGCCGCATGCGTGCTTGCCGGGGAAGGGCTGACTGGAGATGGGATTGGGAATGAAAATGGAGCGTCCGGTTTGGCCGCTGTGGATACAACCTTGGCAACCGCGGTGGCACTAATAATGTCACCGACGCTAGCGGCCTCGCTGGTCAGGCCTGCGTCGGGGTTGGATGCGGATTCAAAAACAGGCTTGACATTGCGGCGCATCCAAATCTCGCCCACGCCCATTTCGTGCAAAAAAACGGCGCGGCGGCGCTGTTCCAGCGTCATAGCGACAACCGCATGACGATGGCATCTTCCCGCGTATTGCCGGCAGCCGGGTAATACGCCTTGCGGCGGCCGATCGACATAAAACCGTATTGCACATACATGTTGAGCGCGCGCGTATTGGATGGCCGCACCTCCAGCAAAATCGAAGTCAGTCCCAGTTCGCGCGCCATCGACACCACCCGATCCAGCAACGCACGCCCGAATCCGCGCCGGTGCAAATCGCCCCGCACGCTGATATTGAGCAAATGCCCTTCATCCACCACCAGCATGAGTAAAAAATAACCCACTAAGTTGCCAACTAAGTTGCCCACTGCGTCGTTATCTTCCTTGCCCACTTCCGCGCGAGCGATCCAAGCCTGATAGCCGCTTTGCAATGCATCCTTGAAATTGCCGCGTGTCCACGGATGTGGATAAACGGTGTTTTCGATGGTCAATACCGCATCGAGGTCCTCGGGCTGCATCGGCGCAAATCGCAGCAGCGATGCAGAGGCAGATACGGCCTGGGCACTCACTTGGACCCTCCCGCCTTGAGCGCCAACCGCTCCTCAGTGGTCAGCGCAATTTTGTTGCGCAAATAGATCGGTTGCGCCTGTTCCGGGGTCAATAGTTGACCCGCTGTAAATGCGGTACGTGCCAGGCGCGCCACCTGCGCTGCGTGCGGCATCACTTCGGCGCGCGCGTGTTGCACCCATGGATAACTGTGCGCCTGCAGCGCGAACTCGCCCGGATATGCAGCAAAGCCATTGCCGCAAGCGACCAATCCATCTTTAGGCTGCGGCAACACATTTGCCACTGCAGACAAAGTCGGTGCGACCACGGTGTGCCAGCCATTGGCATAACTGTATTGGGCCCAATACACCTCGCCCATGCGTGCATCCAGTACGGCCAGCACTTCATGCGCGCCGGTCTCGGCGCGGCAAGCCTCGGCCATAGCCAACAAGGTGACGATGGAGATCACTGGCAAATTGGCCCCAAACGCCAACCCCTGGGCAATGCCGCAAGCGGTGCGCACGCCGGTAAAGGAGCCGGGCCCGGCACCAAAAGCAATCGCAGCGCATTGCGACAGGCGTATATCGCCCTGCGCCAACACGCTTTGCACCATCGGCAACAGGGTTTGGGAGTGGGTCTGAACACCCGACGATTCGCGCACAAGCAGCGTATCGCCCTGCAACAAGGCAGCGGAGGCAAGTTCAGAAGAGGTTTCGATAGCAAGGATGAGTGGCATTCGTGCATTTTACCGCGACGGCCAGATCCATAGATACGGAGCATGCACATGAGATTCTCATATCCACCCCAGTCATCGGGATATGAACGGGATACGAACGCCGGATTCCCGTCGTATCTGAATCCACGCCGGCGCCGCGACAGCTTAGTAATTATATTTTTGATAATTATCAATTTATACATTTAGGAACTGAGCGACATTTAACTTGAAAGCGAACTGCAAGAAAATCAGTTGCCGAAGAAAGGAAAAATCATTTTTTTGAGTGAAAAGCCACAGGCATTCATTCGGATACCGCAAGCGCCGTGGAAATGTGTTTTTTGAGCCGCACTTAAAACGAACGAAATGGTGGGTCAATCATGCATGATTTAATTCTCAAAAATTCTACCCGGCTGGAATTTTCGATGCGGTTGATGGACGTTCTTGTGCTGCTAGTGGCCGGTCATTTCGCCAGTCAACTGCATTTCGCTACATCTCTCGACATGGCCGCTCCAATTCATGCGGTGCTGCTGTACTTCTCCTGCGGATTGGCTTTTTTAACATTTCCACAATTCGATTTGTATACATCATGGCGTGGACGCTCGATGTTAAGCATGTTCGGTCGGCTTGCCGCTACTTTGGCACTGGTGTTGCTAATCGGAGTGTTTTTCAGCTTCCTGATTCACCACGTAGGTGCATTGTCACGCTTGTGGTTGTTTTATTGGTACGTAACCAGCGTTATTTTTTTGGTGATCTACAGAACGTTGGTGTATTCAACCCTGCGCTATTTGCGTAAAAATGGTTTGAATAACAAGCGCGTGATAATCGTCGGTTATGGCCCCATCGGGCAGGAAATCCATAAACGCGCATTGCAACAGGACTTCTATGGGTATGAAGTTAAAGGCGTACATACCTGCGCCAGCGACCCCGACAATTTTTTAAAAGACCCCGCAATAGTAAGTATTCATAAGCTGGAAAACATTCATGATTTTGTGACGGCCAATGATATTCATGAAATCTGGATTACGTTGCCAATGAGCGCATCGGATCAATTGCATGAACTGCAATACTTACTGCGTAACGCCTTGGTGGATATACGCTGGATACCTGATATTTTTAGCTTGCACATGTTGAGCAACAGGATGATCGACTTTCTGGGCATGCCTGCGGTGGACTTGAATCGCCCGACGTCCAGCGGTCTGGGTGGCATCGGCAAGGATCTGTTCGACAAGCTGTTTGCCCTCATCGTGCTGACACTGTTGCTGCCGCTGTTCGTGGTGATTGCAATCGGCATCAAGTATTCTTCTCCAGGTCCGGTATTTTTCAAGCAGCCCAGACTGGGCCTGAACGGGAAAAAATTCAACATCTATAAATTCCGCTCGATGCAAGTGCATCAAGAGCATGACAAGGTCACGCAAGCCACCAAAAACGACCCGCGCATCACCCGCATCGGGCATTTCCTGCGACGCACCAGCCTGGATGAACTGCCGCAGTTCATCAACGTACTGATGGGAGATATGTCGGTCGTCGGTCCAAGGCCGCACGCACTACAACACAACGCAATATACAAGGATGTCCTGGGGTTATACATGCTGCGGCATCGGGTCAAGCCTGGCATTACCGGTTGGGCCCAGATCAATGGCCATCGGGGCGAAACCGACACCATAGACAAGATGGAAAAGCGGGTGCAATCCGACCTTTACTATATTCACAACTGGTCGTTCTGGCTCGACTTGCGCATCATTGTCTGGACTGCATTCAAAGGATGGACGGGCAACCATGCCTATTAGCATGAGCACCTCCATCCGGTCAGGAAAAATCGCGGACGACTGTCGCATCGACAGCATCTCCGGCGCAGAATCCGAAGCTTCCCTGAGCACGGAGTTGTTTGCCGGTGTCACAGGGGCCAGCACACATTACATTGTGCTGGCCTATCGCCTGCACACAGAGCATCGATTGTTCACGCTGTCGCGCCAACAGCATAGCCACACCATCTGGATGCAACCGGACCAGGCTAAGCAGCACCCGCTGGTCCATTCTTATACCCAAGCTTATTTTGAATTGGTCACAAAATGACTACTCCGCTTATTCCTGTCATTCTTTGCGGGGGCTCAGGGACCCGGCTCTGGCCTCTGTCGCGCGAGACTTATCCCAAGCAGTTTTTACGCTTGCTAGGCAAAGACACCCTGCTGCAGCAAACCATGCAGCGGCTTACCGGCATTAAGGATGTCGATCCTGCAATCCTCGTCTGCAATGAAAGTTCGCGTTTTGTGGTGGCGGAACAATTACGAGAAATCGGTATGGAAAACGCCCAGATCCTGCTGGAGCCGGCACGGCGCAATACAGCACCGGCAATTGCCGCGGCTGCTTTGCAAGCGCTATCCAGAGGCGGCGATCCTTTGTTATTGGTACTGCCATCAGACCATGTGATTAATAACCATGCGGCCTTTTATAGCGCAGTTCACAAAGCTAAAATCGCTGCCGAAAAAGGCAAACTGGTGACCTTTGGCATTACCCCGTTGGGCCCGGAAACCGGTTATGGCTATATCCGCGCAGGCACTGCCGAGCCGGGGCCGGCAGAAGCGCATCCTGTAATCGAATATGTGGAAAAGCCGGACCATGCCACCGCTGAACACTACCTCGCTAGTGGAAACTATTTCTGGAATAGCGGCATGTTCATTTTTCGTGCCAGTCGTTATCTGGAAGAACTCACGCACTTTGAGCCGGAAATTGTTGCCGCCTGCAGCCAGGCCATGGCATTGTCCAAACAGGATTTCAGTTTTATTCGACTCGACAGCCAGTCGTATATCGGCAGTCCCAGCAAGGCAGTAGATTATGCGGTGATGGAACGCACCCAAAACGCCGCAATGGTGACAATGGACGCCGACTGGAGCGATATTGGCTCCTGGGCAGCAGTGTGGAAAGCCTCTGGAAAAGATTGCGACAATAATGCCCAGCAGGGCGATGTAATGCTGCAGGATTGTCAAAACTGCATGGTACATGGCAGCACTCGTCTGGTTACCGCAGTAGGCATGCGCAATACGATCATCATTGAAACCGCAGATGCCCTGTTGATCATGGACGCCGACAAGGCTCAGGACGCCAAAAAACTGGTGGAGCATCTGATCGACACCAAGCGCACAGAAGCCACACAGCATCGCGAAATATTCCGCCCCTGGGGGTCGTACGACTCCATCGAGGTCGGCACGCGTTTCCATGTCAAACGCATTACGGTCAAACAAGGCGCCAAGCTATCGCTGCAAATGCACCACCATCGCGCAGAACACTGGGTGGTTGTGTCGGGCACGGCAAAAATCACCAACGGCGATCAGGAATATCTGCTGACGGAAAACCAGTCCACCTATATTCCGCTAGGCGTTGTGCACTCGCTGGAAAACCCCGGAAAAATTCCATTGGAACTGATCGAAATTCAGTCAGGCGCGTATTTGGGTGAAGACGACATCGTTCGACTGCAAGACAATTACGGCCGCGTCGGAACGCCATCATGAGCAGGCGACAAGATTAAAGCCATGTTGGGCTTTGCGGAATTAAGCGCTAACCTATGGGGTATTTTTATGCTACGCATATTTTATATGCGGTAAATTGCATATTATTTGGCATACTCCACAATGCGATTTATGTGTGAAATTCACCTTAGGTAATTTTCATCATGCCAAAGAAAATTCTCGTAACAGGCGCGTCCGGTTACATAGGCTCACATACCTGCGTCGAGTTGCTGCAGGCTGGCTTTACTGTCATCGCGCTCGACAATCTATGCAACAGTTCCCAAGAAGCGATTGCACGGGTGGAGCGCATCACCGGTAGCGCATTGCCATTTTACGAAGCTGACGTGCGGGACCGCGCTGCTTTGGACCGTGTATTGCGCGAACACGCAATTGATGCAGTCATACATTTTGCTGGCCTGAAAGCGGTGGGTGAATCGGTAGCCCAGCCGCTGCGGTACTTTGATAACAATGTATCCGGCACGGTCACGCTATTGCAGGCAATGATGGATGCGAACGTCAAGCGATTTGTGTTCAGTTCGTCTGCGACCGTCTATGGTGACCCGGAATCCGTACCCATCCTGGAGTCCGCACGGTTATCAACGACCAATCCTTATGGCCGTTCCAAATTAATGGTGGAGCAGATTCTGAATGACCTGATGCAGGCCAATCCCGATTGGCGCATCGGTATCTTGCGCTACTTCAATCCGGCAGGTGCGCACCCGAGCGGCTTGATCGGCGAAGACCCGCAAGGCATTCCCAATAACCTGATGCCTTTTGTGGCGCAGGTCGCGGTCGGCCGGCGCGCCAGGCTGGCAGTCTTTGGCAACGATTACCCGACGCCGGATGGCACTGGCGTACGGGATTACATTCATGTGGTGGATTTAGCGCGGGGGCATGTTGCGGCGCTTGGCCGGCTGTTTGCACAACCAGGAGGATTTACGGTCAATCTCGGCACGGGCCAGGGATATAGCGTTTTGGAAGCGGTGCGCGCTTTCGAGGCAGCCAGCGGTTGCGCTGTACCGTTTGACATTATGCCGCGCCGCCCCGGCGATATCGCCAGTTGCTATGCGTCGCCAACACAAGCGCGTGAATTACTACGGTGGCGCGCAGAAAAAAATCTGGATGAAATGTGTGTGGACCACTGGCGCTGGCAAAAAATGAATCCGCAGGGATATTGAGACAGCGGCATAGTCAACAAATTCGTCTCGCGGATTCAATTTTTAGGAGAAATATAAAAAATACCTGTTGCAGTATTTTTTATATTCCAGAGAGCAATTTTAGGGCGGCCTGGAGTGTTGCATCTTTCTTGGCGAAACAAAAACGCACGATGCCGGATTCCTTCGGCTGGTGATAAAAGGCCGATACCGGAATTGCCGCCACACCAATTTCGGCTGTCAGAAATTGGCTGAACTCGGCTTCATTCAGGGCCGAGATGGATGAATAATCGACGCACTGAAAATAGGTGCCGTCCGACGGCAGCAATCTGAAGCGGCTGCTTTTCAGGCCATCGCGAAACATGTCGCGCTTGCGCTGGTAAAACGCCGGCAACTCCAGATAGGGCGCAGGGTCGCGCATGTAACTAGCCAAGCCATGCTGCATCGGCGTGTTGACGGTGAATACATTGAACTGATGCACCTTGCGAAATTCCGCCATCAGCGCTGCCGGTGCCGCCACATAACCGACTTTCCACCCGGTGACATGGTAAGTCTTGCCGAAACTGGACACGATGAATGCGCGCGCCGCCAGTTCGGGATGGCGGCAGACCGATTCATGCGCAATGCCATCGAACACCATGTGTTCGTATACCTCGTCTGAAATCAGCAATATGCCGGTGCCGCGCACGATGTCGGCCAGCGCATCCAAGTCCTTTTTGACCAAAATCGAGCCGGTCGGGTTGTGCGGCGAATTGATGATGATCAGTCGTGTTTTGGGCGTTACCGCAGCCGCCACTGTGTGCCACGGAACCGAATAGCCGCGCGGCCCGATTTCCATTTGCACAAAAACCGGCACTCCGCCTGCGAGTTCGATGGCCGGCACGTAACTGTCATACGCCGGCTCGATGACGATCACTTCGTCGCCGGCATGCACGCTGCACAGGATCGCGGTCAGCAGTCCTTGCGTGGCGCCAGCGGTTACCGTGATTTCGCCAGCGGCACTGTACTGGTGGCCGTAAAGTTGGCCAATCTTGCGCGCAATGGCTTCGCGCAAAGGAGCAATTCCAGCCATCGGCGGATATTGGTTCAGCCCGCTTTTCATGGCTGCGGTGACGGTGTCGATCAGCGCCGGATCACAGTCGAAGTCCGGAAAACCCTGACCCAGATTGACTGCATTTTTTTCCAGCGCCAACGCCGACATGACGCTGAAAATGGTGGTGCCTACTTTGGGTAGTTTGGAGCTCAGAGCTATCGGTTCGAAATGGGCGGTTGCAAGCGGGAGTGGCTGATTCATGATTGGATCGGTATGCATTGGTCGAGCCGGCATTTTAACGCCGGCGCTGGTTTGGTGGCAGGAGGTGGCATGAGGTGTCGGAATGCGCGGGTGATATGCGCTTCCATAAAAATTTCCGGAGTGGAATGCATACCTACTCTTGTATATTTAAATGCCGCGCTAAAATAGTGCGCAAAATACATGGTTTTTTTGCATACTCCCTAAAAATATGCGAGAGAACATTCCGTCACTGCTCACGCAGATACAGCGCGTCGTCGAAGGTAAAAAGCCATTGCGGTCGATACACAGCGAAGATCGTGACCAGAAATCCGATCAGAAAAGTTTCGCCCCACGCCAGTAGCAACATGTAGGCAATCGTGTCGTAGGAACTGGACAATGGCGCTGCAATCCATAGTCCGTGGGCGGCAATTGACATCAAGCCGGTCAGAGAGAGCACCACCATCGAGCCGAAAACACCGTTGCCGAACAAGTAGACGAACATATGGTGCGGCAAACGCTTTTTGACTGTAGTTAAGATGACGTTGCTAAACCATGCCGGCAGCACCGCCAACAACAGCAAATTCATGCCAAGATTGCCCCAGACACCGTTGAACAGCGCTGTGTAGGCAATCACGGATAGCCCCAAGCCCAGCGTGGCCAGAGAGCGGCCGAACATCAGCGGAAACAGCGACAAGCCCATTAGATGCAAGCTCAGGTCGCTGTTGATGTTGATGCGTAGCCGCCACAGCATCGTCAGCATGATGAGCAGCGCGCACCAGGCTGAAAACACCGTCGGCGCTTCCAACCGTTTCCAGGGTGCGCTCATGGCGCAACGCAACATGACAAAGATAGCCAGGCACCATGTGATGATGGCTACGCCAATCGGGAGAGGTGTATTAAAAATGCCCACGAGAGATTATCTTTGCAGTTAACTGTGTGCGCGAATATGCGATCAATTATCACCGCAAACTGCAAAGAATTCAGGCTTCTAGCGCCCAAGCTTGCGGCAGGATAATCTCAAAAAGACCGGCGCGAGCGGTTTTCTTGGCTAGTTTCAGCAGGGCTTTATCCTTCGTGATCAGGGTCGCGGCTTGTGCGTCGCGCGACAACTCCAGAAACTTCTGATCGTCGGGGTCGCTGCACAGCGGCAGTTTGATACTTGTTAGCGGTTGCGGCTCTATGCAGTCGATCAGCGCATCAAAGGCTGTGTTGCATTCGGCGCGCATGGCTTCATTCAGGCGTAATTGTGAATAGCCCAGGACAATCTGCCATTCCATGCGGCATTCTGCTTTTGTGACAGCCTCGACGGTGCCGTTTTTTAATGCTGCAAGCAAGGCGGCCCAGCGCGGGTCGTTGAAGACGAATAAATCCAGGCAAACGTTGGTGTCGAGTACGATGCGTTTCGGTATCATGTTTTAAATTCTTTAATTTTCTATGGATGTTGCAATGCTGATTGTCTTGTCACCCGCCAAAACGCTCGCCATGGAGGCGCCGTCCGCTACGATAAAAAGCAGCCTGCCGGAGTTTATCGCGCATTCTGTGCAACTCATCGATGTTTTGAAGACGTTTTCTCCGGCACAAGTTGCTAGTCTGATGCGTATTTCCGATCCGCTGGCGGCTTTGAATTTCGCCCGCTACGCCAGCTGGACTCGGGAGTTTTCGCCGCAGAATGCAAAGCAGGCGGTCTTGGCATTCAACGGCGATGTCTATGCGGGCCTGGCGGCGGCAACGTTGAACTCGCGGCAACTCGACTACGCGCAGTCGCATGTCCGTATTTTATCCGGACTATATGGCATGTTGCGCCCGCTTGACCTGATGCAGCCTTATCGGCTGGAAATGGGCACCCGTCTTGTCACCCCGCGCGGCAAGAACCTGTATGCCTTTTGGGGCGATATCGTGACCACGGCGCTCGATGAGATGCTGCGGGCACGGAATTATTCTGCGTTGGTCAATCTGGCGTCCGAAGAATATTTCAAAGTGGTCAAGCCAGACTTGTTGTCGGTGCCGATTGTTACGCCGGTGTTTGAAGACTGGAAAAACGGCAAATACAAAATTATTTCCTTCTATGCCAAACGTGCGCGTGGCTTGATGGCGCGCTATGCGGCACTGCATAACGTGACGCAGCCGAAACAATTGCAGGCTTTTGACATGGATGGTTATGCGTTTGATGCCGATGGTTCCAGTGAACACAATTGGTTATTCCGTCGCAGGCTGGCTTGATGCTTCTTGGTTTGCATCTGTCGTTTGTATCGTTATATAAAAATGCCCCGTAATCCGGGGCATTTTTATTAAGCAAACGGAGTTACCAGAGTTTCCACCATGCCTTGTTTTTGACCGTGCCACCCTTGTAATACACGCTGTTCGGATAGTTGGTTTTCATGACGCGCTCGGCATCGTCGCGCAACTCCGTCATGCCCAGCGCATCATAAGAGCGCACCATGACAAACAGCGCTTCTTCTAGTGCTGGTGCTTCACGGTATTCCTTGATTGCATACTGGGCCCGGTTGGCGGCGGCTAGATAAGCACCCCGTTTGTAGTAATAATTGGCCACGTGGACTTCATACTGCGCCATGGCATTAACCAGGTATTTCATGCGGGCGATGGCATCAGGCGTGTATGTGCTGTCAGGAAAACGCTCGACGAGTTGCTTGAACGCATTGAATGCTTCGCGCGCTGCCTTCGGGTCGCGTTCGGTGGCATCTTGGCGAGACAGGAAATTGAATGCGCTAACGCGGTCGTTGAAGTTGATCAGACCACGTAAATAATAAGCGTAATCTACATTCGGGTGATTCGGATGGAGCTTGATGAAGCGTTCCGCCGCAGCCAAAGCCAGCGGCTGATCTGCCTGCCGGTAATACGCATAAGCGATTTCCAGCTGCGCCTGTTGCGCGTAGGTGCCGAATGGATAACGCGATTCGAGTTTTTCAAAATACTGAACCGATTTGTCATAATTGCCGCTTGCCAGTTCATCGCGAGCCTCCGAGTATAATTTCGAGGCTGACCAAGCCTTGGTCTCGTCGATTTTTTCAGGTAGCAAGCTGCATGCCGAAATTGACAAGGCCAGAAGGATTGTTGCGATTTTAAATAATTTTTTTTGCATGACGTATGTGCAAGAATGCATCTTAACAAGAACACTGATTATAGCTGATGGGACCTGCCGTGATATTACCCGCAATGCCAAATTTGGCGGAACCTGTTTTCGCGTCCACGCTGGATGATGCGGACGAAGAGAGTGGCGCGCTGCTGCAGATGGAACCCATTACTCTGAAGCTGACGCCCGATGTGTGCGGCGAGCGCATGGATAAAGTGATTTCAAGACTGATTCCGCAATTTTCCAGAAGTCGCATTCAACAATGGATAGCAACTGGACACGTCACCGTGGATGACAAGGTTGCAAAGACCAAGATGACCAGTTTTGGCGACGAAACGGTAGTGGTTTCGCCGCAGCCAGCACCCGAAGATGACGCATACACCGCAGAAGCCATGGATCTGGCGATTGTGTATGAAGATGCCACCATCATCATCATCAACAAGCCGGCTGGCCTGGTGGTGCATCCGGCTGCCGGCAATTGGTCAGGCACTTTACTCAATGGCTTGCTGCATCACTATCCGGCGATTGCCGGCGTGCCGCGCGCCGGTATCGTTCATCGTCTTGATAAAGACACCAGTGGTCTGATGGTAGTCGCAAAAACCCTGGAAGCGCATACCGATCTGGTGCGCCAACTGCAGGCCCGTACCGTGCGGCGCGAATATCTGGCGTTGGTGTGGGGGACTCCTAATCTTACCGGCACCGTGGATGCTGCGATGGGCCGTCATCCGCGGGACCGGATCAAGATGGCGGTGCTGGAGAGCATGACCGCCAAACCTGCGGTGACGCATTTCGAGCGTCTGGCGACCGGCCTGCTGGGACGTCACCCGGTCAGCCTGATGCGCTGCAAGCTGGAAACCGGCCGCACGCATCAGATCCGCGTCCACATGATGTCTATCGGGCACACCTTGGTCGGAGACGTGCTATACGGAAAAACCCATTTGGCTTCTGTTTTTCCGCGCCAGGCCCTGCAGGCGCAACACCTAGGTTTGATTCATCCAGCCACAGGGGATGCTTGCGATTGGAGCGTGCCGTTGGCCGATGATTTTTTGACGCTGCTGGCAAGCGCAGGAATCGAAGCCCCCTTGTAAAGGGTTATGCATAACGGGAGATGAGAAGGCAATGGATCTAATCATCCCTGATTGGCCTGATTTACCTGCCAACGTAGGTGCCTTGTCCACTACGCGGCGAGGCGGCGTCAGTCTTGCTCCATTTGACGATGGCAGCGGCAGCGGGGCTGACGGTTTGAACTTGGGCACGCATGTAACAGATTGTCCGCTGCATGTCCGCGAAAATCGGAAATTGTTGCGTACTTTGCTGCCATCCGAGCCGGCTTGGATGACGCAAGTACATGGCACTGTCATCGTCGATGCGGCAAGCTTATCTGATGTGCCCGAGGCTGATGCCAGCTTTACTACAGCTAAGGGTGTGGTGTGCGCGATCATGACTGCGGACTGCTTGCCGGTCTTGTTGTGCGACCAAAACGGACGCGTCATTGCCGCCGCGCACGCAGGATGGCGTGGCTTGTCCGCCGGCATCCTTGAAAAAACCGTAATCCGAATGCGCGATGCCGGTGCGAACGAAATAACTGCCTGGCTAGGACCTGCGATCGGCCCTGGGTATTTCGAAGTCGGTGAAGATGTGCTCCAGACATTTACTGCGCAAGACGCTAGTGCATCGAGCGCATTCAAGCCAATCGCTGCACATAAAGGCAAGTATCTGGCCGACATATACGCATTGGCACGTGCCCGGCTGCAGTGCGCAGGGGTGTATAGCATCAGTGGTGGCGAGTTTTGTACCGTCAGCGATTCTCGCCGTTTTTTTTCTTATCGGCGCGACAAAATCACAGGAAGAATGACTTCGTTGATCTGGCTCAAGCAGGAGGCGCTGTTTTAGGGCAACATCCTGTCAAGTGAAATTAACGGTGACAAGCTTATTTGGCGGTATTAATAGCGTTTTTAGACTCTGCTTTTATCTGCTCACGTTGTTTCTTTTGTCGTCTTCTGTGTGGCGCATACACTACATACCAAAGGATTGCCAAAGGCAACACACCATACATTAAAAGCGTCATAATTCCAGCGATAACCGAGCGCTCAGTGATGGACATCATGAGCACAACATAGATCCACCCGATAGCAACGATATACATGATGTTGATGCGATGATAAAAACCGCAACGATACGCCAAAAAAAGGAAGCAAGCATGAATAAGCCGGATTCTCAAGCCATGGTTACAGCATGGTTATCGCAAGTGACAGATCAGAGTCCCTGGCAATCCTGGCTCAAATCGGTTCAGCCAGCCAACGCCAATCCAATCGCAGACATTCTGAAAGAAGCCGGTGCAAAAATCGCACCGGCCACTGTTACTCGTTTGCAAAATGAATATATCCAACAGTTGGCAGCGCTTTGGCAGAATTTTTTGCTAACGAAGAGTGTGACGGTGCTCACTGACAGGCGATTTTCTTCAGCCGCATGGCAATCGAATACTTTCTCTTCATTCAATGCTGCAGTGTATCTGCTCAATGCAAGGTTTCTGATGAGCCTGGCAGAGGCGGTTGAGGCGACTCCCCACATTAAGCAAAAAATCACATTCGCTGTGCAGCAGATGGTGGACGCGCTGTCACCGGCGAATTTTCTTGCCACGAATCCAGAAGCACAGCAAAAAATACTCGACACCAAAGGGGAAAGCCTGGCTAAAGGTCTAGCTCTAATGCTGGCTGATATGCAAAAAGGGCGTATTTCCCAAACCGATGAATCTGTTTTTGAAGTCGGCAAAAACGTTGCGACTTCCGAAGGCGCGGTGGTGTTTGAAAATGCGCTATTTCAGTTAATTCAATACAAGTCATTGACCAAGACTGTATTCGAGAAACCGCTGCTGATTGTGCCGCCCTGCATCAACAAATTTTACATTCTTGATCTACAACCGGAAAATTCGCTGGTGCGTTACGCGGTGGAACAAGGCCATACCGTGTTTCTGGTGTCTTGGCGCAATCCCGATGATTCGATGGCTAATGTTACCTGGGATAGTTACATTGAGGATGTCGCAATCAAGGCAATTCACGTAGTACAAAAATTGAGTGGTCAAGATCGTATCAATGCCTTGGGCTTTTGTGTAGGTGGCACAATTGTTTCAACTGCGCTGGCAGTGCTGTATGCACGTGGCGAGGAACCTGTTGCCAGCCTGACTTTGCTAACGACTTTGCTCGATTTTACCGATACCGGCGTTCTGGATATTTTCATCGACGAGACGCAGGTGAAGATGCGCGAGCAAGCGATCGGTAAAGGCGGCCTGTTGCCTGGCCGTGATCTTGCATCTACCTTTTCCAGTTTGCGCGCCAACGACTTGGTCTGGAATTACGTCCAGTCGAATTACCTAAAAGGTGAAAGCCCGCCGCCATTCGATCTGCTGTACTGGAACGCCGATAGTACCAATCTTCCTGGTCCGATGTTTTGCTGGTATCTACGTAATACTTATTTAGAAAATAGCCTCAAGGTGCCAGGCAAATTAACAGTGGCGGGTGAACAAATCGACCTTGGCATAATCGATGCACCAGTTTTTATTTTCGGTTCGCGTGAAGACCATATCGTGCCTTGGGGCAGTGCTTATGCGTCTACCGAGCTATTAAATCCAGAACAACCAAATCAAAACCGTTTTGTACTCGGGGCATCCGGGCATATAGCCGGTGTCATTAATCCGCCTGCGAAGAACAAGCGCAGTTACTGGACAAACGACACGCTTTCTCCGAATTCTGAAGCATGGTTGGAAACAGCAACAGAGCATCCGGGCAGTTGGTGGCCGGAGTGGTCAGCCTTTTTGTCTGAGCATGCAGGCAAGCAGGTGAAAGCGCCGAGCAAACTGGGAAATGCGGCATTTAAACCGATTGAAGACGCGCCGGGACGTTACGTCAAGGTAAGAGCGAACTGAATAACTTGATCTTAACGAAGAAGGAGACAGCATGAAAAAGCGTATCGCTTATGTAACTGGTGGGATGGGTGGCATTGGAAATTCGATTTGCAAGCGCCTTTGCAGCGAAGGATTCACTGTGGTTGCCGGTTGCGGTCCGAATTCACCGCGCAAGGACAAATGGCTTGCTGAGATGCGTGCTGAAGGCTATGACGTGCATGCGTCCGAAGGCAATGTATCCGATTGGGATTCAACCAAGGCGGCTTTCGACTTGGTCAAGCAGGAAATTGGCGAGGTCGATGTGCTGGTCAATAATGCCGGCATTACGCGTGACGGACAATTTCGCAAGATGACCCTGCAGCAGTGGAATGAAGTCATCAATACCAACCTGAACTCACTGTTTAACGTGACCAAGCAAGTCATTGATGGTATGGCCGATCGCGGTTGGGGACGCATCATCAATATCTCTTCGGTCAACGGTCAGAAAGGGCAGTTTGGTCAAACCAATTATTCCACCGCCAAGGCCGGATTGCATGGCTTCACGATGGCATTGGCGCAAGAAGTGGCAACCAAAGGCGTAACGGTCAACACGGTTTCGCCCGGTTATATCGGCACCGACATGGTCAAGGCAATTCGACCTGATGTGCTGGAAAAAATCGTTGCCGGTGTTCCAGTCAAACGTTTGGGAAAACCGGAAGAAATCGCTTCCATCATTGCCTGGATCGCGTCAGAGGAAGGTGGCTACGCGACCGGCGCTGACTTCTCCCTCAATGGTGGTCTGTACATGGCCTAGGAGGCTGCCTGACTTCGGGAGAATCCGTCACAAATTACTCTTGGCGATGGTACTTTCCTCGCTTTGATTCTTCCGAATCAACAGACACTAAGCAGAAAAGGAGCCGTTTTAAAACGGCTCCTTTTCTGCTTCCCGCAAACACCATTCATTGCATTGCAATAATGCAAAAACTGTCCATATACTGCAGATATCGGTTTTTCCGCTCTATAATGGAATTCCGAAAAAACATGTGACCGTGCATTTTTTGAATGGCTTTAAATGTATTGCGACGCAATAAACTGGAATTTCGATGAATAGTGCAAAAAAAATTTCCGAGCGCTTGATCAAAAAGTATCCGAATCGGCGCCTGTACGACACTCAAACCAGTTCCTACATAACGGTTACCGATGTGAAACAACTGGTCCTCGATAATGAGGATTTCATGGTAATCGACGCCAAGAGCAATGAAGATTTGACGCGCAGCATTCTGTTGCAGATTATTCTGGAAGAAGAATCTAGCGGGGTACCGATGTTTTCAAGCACAGCCTTGTCACAAATCATTCGTTATTACGGGCATGCGATGCAAGGTATGATGGGTTCGTATCTGGATAAAAACATCCAGGCTTTCATCGACATCCAGAACAAGCTGACCGAAAACTCGAAGGGCGTCTACGAGGGCAAACCTTTCAGCCCCGAGATGTGGACGCAATTCATGAGCGTGCAGGGACCGATGATGCAAGGCATGATGACCAACTATATCGAGCAGAGCAAAACCCTGTTCGTGCAAATGCAGGAACAAATGCAGACCAAAAGCGCCACCATGTTTAATACTTTTCCGTTTGTTGCTCCCGTTGCGCCTGAAAAGGACGACAATCCAAAATGATTCGCGTCTATTACCGAGAGGGATAAAACGAGAACACGACATGACGAAGTCGAGACTTCATTGTGTCGATTCAGTAAAAAGCGCTTTCCTGCCGCAGTTTCGGCAAGCGTGACATGAGGAGGGTACAATGACGGATTCGTTTTTGTGCCCTTTTTCTATGTCTAATGCTTCCCAAGTCGCTTCCCAAATCACGCCCAAAGTCGGTTTCGTTTCCCTTGGTTGCCCCAAGGCATTGGTCGATTCCGAACAAATCCTGACCCAGCTCCGAGCCGAAGGCTATGAGACTGCCAAGTCGTATGAAGGTGCCGACCTCGTCATCGTCAATACCTGCGGTTTCATCGACGCGGCAGTACAGGAATCGCTCGACGCTATTGGCGAAGCGTTGCATGAAAATGGCAAAGTTATCGTAACCGGTTGCCTCGGTGCCAAGAAAGACGCCGCTGGCAACGATATCATCTTGTCCGTACACCCGAAAGTGTTGGCCGTCACCGGGCCGCATGCGCTGGGCGAAGTGATGGATGCGGTGCATGTGCATCTGCCCAAACCGCACGCACCATTCTTCGATCTGGTGCCGGCGCAAGGTGTCAAACTGACGCCGAAACATTACGCTTACCTGAAAATCTCCGAAGGCTGCAATCATCGCTGCAGCTTTTGCATCATCCCGTCGATGCGCGGCGACTTGGTATCGCGGCCCGTGGCCGAGATCATGCTGGAGGCGGAAAACCTGTTCAAGGCCGGCGTTAAGGAATTGCTGGTTATCTCGCAAGACACCAGCGCCTATGGTGTCGATGTCAAATTCCGCACCGGCTTCTGGAACGGCAAGCCGATCAAAACCCACATGACGCAACTGGTCGCCGCCCTGGGCGAACTGGCCGCGCAATATGGCGCTTGGGTGCGGCTGCATTATGTATATCCATACCCGCATGTGAGCGACATCATCCCATTGATGGCGGAAGGCAAGATATTGCCGTACCTGGACGTGCCGCTGCAACATGCGCATCCCGATGTGCTCAAGCGCATGAAGCGCCCGGCCAGCGGCGAAAAGAATATCGAACGCATCCAGCAATGGCGCCAGATATGCCCGGACCTGACGATACGCTCAACCTTCATCGCCGGCTTTCCTGGAGAGACTGAAGCCGAGTTCGAATATCTGCTGGACTTCCTGAAAGAAGCGCAAATCGACCGGCTGGGCTGCTTTGCCTACTCTCCGGTGGAAGGTGCTACTGCCAATGAGCTGCCTAATCCGGTGCCGGAAGAATTACGGGAAGAGCGTCGCGGCCGGATCATGTTGTTGCAGGAAGAAATTTCTAAGAAGCGCTTGCAAGCCAAGGTTGGCAAGACCATGCGCGTATTGCTCGATGAAGTCAATCGCAATGGCGGCGTGGCGCGCTCATCTGCCGATGCGCCCGAGATTGATGGCGTGGTGTATGTGAAGCCGCCGTTTGAACCGCACCGCAAGTTGGTGGTCGGTGAATTCATCGATGTCACCATCAATGGTGCCGACGCGCATGACTTGTGGGCCGAGGCTTGATTTTCTGAGGGTCTTGTAGGAGTGTGCCCGTGCGCGAATAGCCCCAAAGGGACTGAATAAACTAGGGGTGCTCAATAATCAACCGCTAAATCGCGCACAAGCCCGCTCCAACAAGTAATTGCACAACGGACGAGCGCGTCAGCAGAACAACAAAGGTCAATCGTGACACGCAAAAAATCTTTCCAAACCGCGCTTATTCACAGCGATTACCGCGCACCTGAGGGCTTTGCGGCTTTTCCAGTGGCGCTGCATCCGGCTTCCACTGTCCTGTTTTCCAATGTCGCCGCGATGCGTTCGCGCAGCTGGCAGCACAAAAACGCGTATACCTACGGGCTGCACGGCACGCCCACTACCTTTACGCTGGAAGCACGGCTGGCCGAGATTGAAGGCGGTCAGCATTGCCTGCTGGCACCGAGCGGCCTGGCGGCCATCACGATGGTCGATTTTGCCTTTCTGAAATCCGGCGACGATGTGCTGATTCCAGACAATGTATACAACCCGAACCGCGATCTGGGAAACTGGCTGGCCAAGGATTTTGGCGTCTCCGCACGCTTTTATGATCCGCTGATCGGCGCCGGTATTGCCGCTCTGATTCTGCCCAACACCCGCTTGATCTGGACTGAAACTCCGGGTTCGGTATCGATGGAAGTGCCAGACATTCCGGCGATCTGCAAAGCTGCGCACGAGAAGGGCGTATTGGTCGCACTGGACAATACCTGGTCGGCCGGAATCGCCTTTCGCGCTTTTGAGCACGGGGTCGATATCGTGGTGCAAGCCCTGACCAAGTACCAGTCCGGCGGCTCCGACGTTTTGATGGGAGCCGTCATCACCCGCGACGAAGAATTGAACCGACGGCTCGGTACAGCGCACATGCGGCTCGGTTTTGGCGTCGGTATGGATGACGTATACCTGGTGCTGCGCAGCCTGCCGACCATGCAGATGCGGTTCAAGGCGCACGATGCGGGAGCCCGCGCGGTTGCCGCCTGGCTTAAATCGCGCCCCGAGATCGCCTCGGTGCTGCATCCGGCGTATCCCGACTGCCCCGGACACGCAATCTGGCAGCGCGATTTTCAGGGTGCCGGTGGCCTGTTTTCAGTGATATTCGATGCCCGTTACACGGAAGCGCAGACCGATAGCCTGGTCGATGCGCTCAAGCTTTTCAAGATCGGCTTCAGCTGGGGTGGTGCAAACAGCCTGTGCGTGCCATACCGGATGCAAACGATGCGCGCCCACTGGCCGCACCAGGGACAGTTGCTGCGCCTGAACATCGGGCTGGAAGATCCGCAGGATTTGATTGCGGATTTGGAACAGGCGATGAGCATGGCTTTGTTGTAATTAATAATCGCTAATCAGAGAATTATTGGCAGTATTTTTTAAGTCTGTCGTAAATAATGCGGGGTATGCATGAATTTCATGCATACCCCTTGTTTTTTGTATTTTCGAGCAGCGCTGCGTATCCCAATAAAAATAGCGCTGTTGTTGCTCTTGTAGGTGCGAATTTATTCGCACATTTACCTATTTCATGCGTACTCGTGCGAATAAATTCGCACCTACGGCGCTGGGCCTCCACTTAAAGAAGGCTTGGTTTTGAACAGAAAATTATCACCATAAAAACGTCACACCGGCATCGCCTTATTGTCGTTCAGATCGAGCAAGCCCTTGATCAGGCGGTAGGCTTTCCAGACCCACACAATGGCGAGAATCGGGATTCCGATCACCATGCCGAAGAAGGTGAAGATGCAGATCCAGCCGATCACGCTCCAGAACATAAACCACCAGAACGAGCGGATTTGCCAGTTGTGATGGCTGTGGACGAAAGTGCCGGCAGCATCGTCGCGTTTAACGTAATTGATGATCAGGGGAATGAACGAGAACAAACCCCAGGAAAATACGAAGCAAGCAGCATGCAGCAGATACAGCCACCACGCCAGGTTCTTGGCGGAATTCAGTTTGTTATCGAAAACGATTTCTTGCGACATGCGTACTCCCGATTGGTGAAATGGTGCGGGGCGGTGTGGTTCTTACCCGAACAATGACAAGATGCCATCGAGTCCGACAAAATTCAAGGCCACGTCCGCTTGCGTGCGCACGATCGGCTTGGCGCGAAAGGCTACCGACAAGCCGGCGATGCCCATCATTTGCAGGTCATTGGCGCCATCGCCCATCACAATCGCTTCGGCCGGTGTGATGTCAAGGGCCGCGCAGGTGCGTTCCAGCGTGGCTTTCTTCTCTTCCGCATCGACGATGCCGCCCATCACGCGGCCGGTAAGTTTGCCGTCGACGATTTCCAGCACGTTGGAATGGGTGACATCCAGACCCAGGCGGGTTTTCATGCGGTCGGTGAAGAAGGTAAATCCGCCGGAAACCAGCAGCGTTTTCAATCCGGCAGCTTTGATGGCAGCCAGCATCGGCTCGGCGCCTATCGACAGTTGCAGCCGTTCGTCGTACACGCGCTGCAGCGCGCCGGCGTCCAGTCCTGCCAGCAGCGCGACGCGCCGGGTCAGGCTCTCGCGGAATGCGATTTCGCCGCGCATTGCCGCTTCGGTAATGGCCGCGACTTGCGGCTTTAAGCCTTGCATGTCGGCGATTTCGTCGATGCACTCGATGGTGATTAGGGTCGAATCCATGTCCATCGCGATCAGCTTGAAATCGCTCAAGGCCAGATTCGGCGGAACGAATGCCGCATCCAGTCGGGCGGCGTGGCTTTCAGCGTCTATCTGGGCTTGGATTTCGTCCGAATAGCTGATGTCTTCGCAACGGTAAGCATTGGCGTGGATGGTTACGATGTTTTTGGCCTGTGCCATCGCGGCGATGCGCTCGATGGTGGCGCGGTCGGTGCTGGTGCCTTGCAGGATCAGATTCATGGTTATTATTTAAATGTATTCAATGGTTTGGAAGGCATATTTAATGTATTTTCTGACGTTTTTTCGTTGCTTGGGGCGCATTCTGCACGGTCGGCGGGGCCTTTTCGGACGCCTTCGGCATGCCCATCATCAGCAGGCGCATGGTCGATTTCAGCTGTGTCACGCGCGCATTCAGGTCGGGCATGCTGATGGTGATCTTCAGCTTGTCGGGGCCACTGAGTTTGAAATGACGGTTGCTCTGGATCAGCTCAATGATGCGCATCGCGTCGATCGGCGGGTTTGGCATGAATTGCAGCAGCGCGGCGTCGTCATGGGCATCGATTTTGACGATGCCGATGGTTTTGGCGGCCACCCGCAAGCGGTGGGTTTCGACCAATGCCCGCGCCGGGTCGGGCAGCTTGCCGAAACGGTCGATCATCTCTTCCTGCAAATCGTCGATCTTGCCCTGGGTGGTGCAATTGGCCAGCCGCTTGTAAAGCGATAAGCGCTCATGCACGTCGCCGCAAAAATCGCTCGGCAGCAGGGCCGGCGCGTGCAGATTGATTTCGGTAGTGCTGGACAGCGGCGCAGCCAGATCCGGTTCCTGGCCGCTTTTCAGCGCCCGTACTGCTTCACCGAGCATGTCGGAATACAGCTGGAAGCCGATTTCAGTCATTTCGCCGGATTGGTTGTCGCCCAGCACTTCGCCGGCACCGCGAATTTCCAGATCGTGCATCGCCAGGTAAAAGCCGCTACCGAGTTCTTCCATCTGCACAATCGCATCCAACCGGCGCTGCGCTAGTTTGGTCAAGCCTTGCACGTCATTGACCAGCAGGTAGGCATAGGCCTGATGGTGCGAGCGTCCGACCCGGCCGCGCAACTGGTGCAATTGGGCAAGGCCGAACTTGTCGGCGCGATGCATGATGATGGTGTTGGCAGTCGGCACGTCGATGCCGGTCTCGATGATGGTGGTGCAGAGCAGAATATTGAAGCGTTGCGCAACGAAATCGCGCATCACTTTTTCCAGATCGCGCTCGTGCATCTGGCCGTGGGCGATGGCGATGCGCGCTTCCGGCAATAATTCTTCCAGCATCGCCAAGCGGTTCTGGATCGTTTCGACTTCGTTATGCAGGAAATACACCTGGCCGCCGCGTTTGAGTTCACGCAGGCACGCTTCGCGCACCACCGAGTTGTCTTCACTACGCACGAAAGTCTTGATCGCCAGCCGTTTTTGCGGCGCGGTGGCGATGATCGAGAAGTCGCGCAAGCCTTCCAGCGCCATGCCCAGCGTGCGCGGGATCGGGGTTGCGGTCAACGTCAATACGTCCACTTCGGCGCGCAGGGCTTTCAAAGCTTCCTTCTGGCGCACGCCGAATCGGTGTTCTTCGTCGATGATGACCAAGCCCAGTTGCGAGAATATGACATCGCTCGACAGCAATTTATGGGTGCCGATCACGATATCGACGGTGCCATCGCCCATGCCCTTGATCGCTTGCGTGATTTCCTTGCTGGTACGAAAGCGCGACAGTTCGGCGATGCGCACCGGCCAGTCGGCAAAGCGGTCGGCAAAGGTTTGCGCATGCTGTTCGGCCAGCAGCGTGGTCGGCGCCAGAATCGCGACCTGTTTGCCACCCATCACCGCCACGAACGCGGCGCGCAGCGCCACTTCGGTCTTGCCGAATCCCACATCGCCGCAGATCAGGCGATCCATCGGACGCCCGGAAGTCATGTCGTCGATTACCGCAGTAATCGCGGCGGCCTGATCGGGGGTTTCCTCGAAGCCGAAACTTTCCGCAAACGCTTCATAGTCGTGCGCCGAATACGCGAATGCATGGCCTTGGCGCAATGCGCGGCGTGCATACAGATTCAACAGTTCGGCGGCGGTGTCGCGAATTTGCTGGGCCGCCTTGTGTTTGACTTTTTCCCAGTGGCCGGAGCCCAGCGCGTGCAGCGGCGCATCTTCCGGCGAGGCGCCGGAGTAGCGCGAAATCACATGCAATTGCGACACCGGCACATACAGCTTGGTGTCCTTGGCGTATTCCAGATGCAGGAATTCGGTCTCGCCTTCGCCCAAATCCATGCTGGTCAAGCCCATGTAGCGGCCGATGCCGTGGTTGATATGCACCACCGGATCGCCGATCTTGAGTTCCGACAGGTCGCGCACCATCGACTCGACTTGCGTTGTGCCTTCCTGCCTCTTCTTGCCGGCGCGGCGGCCGGAGCCGGCGTATAGCTCGGTTTCGGTGATGAAGATCAGATTGCCAGCGGTCGCATTCAGTTCAAAACCGGCGTGCAGGGGCGCGACACCCAGCATCAGTTTGGCGCTGCCGGTGGCGAAATCGGCATAACCATCGCAGACCGTCAGGCCAAGCGCGTATTCGTTGAAATACTGCTGCAAGGTTTCGCGGCGGCCGTTGGATTCGGCGCAGATCAGCACGCGTTTATCGGTTTGCAGCAGATAGGCGCGCAAGTTTACCAGCGGGTCGTCGGCGCGGCGATTGACTGCGATGTTCGGGATCGGTGCCGACAGTTCGGACGCAACATCACTCGGCGTAATGATCCAGCGTCCATACGGTTTGACTTGTGTAAAAAATTGCTCGTCGCTCAGGAACAGGATTTCCGGTGCCAGTAAAGGCCGTTCGCGGTCGGATTTCAGGAATTTGTAACGAGACTGCGTGTCGGTCCAGAAGCGCTTGATCGCGCTATCGATGTCGCCCAGCAGCGCGAAAGTGGTATCCGCCGGCAGATATTCGAACAAAGTCGCGGTGTCGTCGAAAAACAGCGGCAGGTAATACTCGATCCCGGCCGCAGCGATGCCGTTGCCGATGTCCTTGTAGGTTGCTGATTTGGACGGATCGCCCTCGAATTGTTCGCGCCAGCGGTTGCGGAAAGTGGCGCGCGCCGCATCGTCCATCGGAAATTCTCGCCCCGGCAGCAGGCGCACTTCCTTCACCGGATAGAGTGAGCGTTGCGTATCGGCATCGAAGGTGCGGATGGTTTCAATCGTGTCGCCGAATAAATCCAGCCGATACGGCAGCACCGAGCCCATCGGGAACAGGTCGATCAGGCCGCCGCGCACCGAATATTCGCCCGGCGACATCACCTGCGACACGTGGCTGTAACCGGCCAGCGTCAACTGCGATTTCAGACGCGCTTCATTGAGCTTCTCGCCCTGCTTGAAGAAGAAGGTGTACGCGGCCAGAAAGGACGGCGGCGCCATTCGTACCAGCGCCGTGGTGGCCGGCACGATCAGAACGTCGCAATGGCCGTTCTGGATTTCATACAGCGTCGCCAGCCGTTCGGATACCAGATCCTGATGCGGCGAAAACGCGTCATAGGGTAGAGTTTCCCAGTCCGGCAGCAAGTGGCAGCGCAGCGAGCCCGAGCCCTGTTCTCCGAACCATGGAATTTCATCGCGCAAGCGCTGCGCATCGCTGGCGTTGGCGACCACGATGGCCAGCATGCGTTTTTCTGATTTCAGCGCAATCGCAGCTTGCGCCAACGCAAATGCATCGGCCGAGCCGTGCAAGGTTGGCAGCACGAAACGATGGCCGGATTGGGGGAGATGTTTTATGAGGTCAAAAGACATTCGGTAATGACAGGCAGTGTGTCATGAGAGTCAAAGATTGCCGGTTTGGCAGGGTTTGATGATTGAAATCGGAGCCTGCATTATAGGGGAATCTCCGCAGACGGTTGCGAAGTAGGGGTGTAGCAGGCGTGCCGTAGGGTGCGCATGGGGTGCCATGCGCCTACGAAACGGCACAGGCTTTTTGCAAGCCTGTGCGCGCCAATCGGCGTAGATAAAACTGTTGCGGTATATCTATCGGCCCACTATGAGATAGCTCTTCACGCCCGTCATTCCCGCAAAAGCGGGAACCCGGACTTCGCGGGAATGACGGTTTTGGATTTTTAGATATACCCCAAAACACGCCACCAGATTCCACCCACCACTACCAAAATCACCAGGTTGACCACGCTCATCACTACGCCGGCTTTCCACCATTCATTCAAGGTGGTGTAGCCCGAGCCGAAAATAATCGGCGCTGTGCCTGTGGCGTAATGGGTCAGCGACATCATCAGCGAAGACGAAAAAGCCAACAGCAGAGCCAGCAGCATTGGCGGCGCGCCCAACGCCACGCCGGCGGTAAAGAAAGCGGCAAACATGGCGGTGATGTGGGCCGTAGTGCTGGCAAAAAAGTAATGCGAGTAGAAATAAATCAGCACCAAAATGGCGGTGGCGCTCATCCAACTCAAGCCAAAATAACTAATGCCGTTTTGAATGCTCGACGAAAACCAGCCAATCAAACCCAGCTTGCCCAGAAAAGAAGCCATCATCACCAACGCGGCAAACCAGATCAAAGTATCCCAAGCCGTCTTAGCTTTGAGAATGTCGTCCCAGTCCAGCACCCCGGTCACAATTAAAAGCGCCAAACCAATAATCGCCGTGGTGGTGGGATTGACGTCAAAAGCGGGGCCAAACAACATGCTCGGTACACCGGCCCACATGAATAGCATCAACCCTGAAACGGCCAGCAGGATGAACTCGGACAACTTCAACGGCCCCAGTTTGACCAGCTCGGTTTTGGCAAACACTCTGGCGTTAGGCGTGTTTTTGATTTCAGGCGGAAAAAGAAAATACAGCACCAGCGGCATCAGCAGCAACATGCACAGACCGGGCAGCAATGCGGCCATAGCCCATTGCGCCCAAGTGATACTGATGTTCGAGTTTGTCGCTTTAGCAACCAAATCCACGATCAAGGGATTGGGCGCGGTGGCCGTGATGAACATGGCAGACGTGATCGGATTGGTGTTGTAGTTCACCAGCGCCAGATATTTACCAATTTTGTTCGAAGTGCCCAACTCAGGGCTGGAACCAAAGCTATCCGCAATCGAACGCATGATAGGGTGAATAATGGCCCCACCGCGCGCGGTGTTGCTGGGCGTTACCGGAGCAATGACCAGTTCCGAAAAAACCAGACCATACGCAACACCTATGGTTTTCTTGCCAAACAGCGCAATGAAATAATAGCCAATGCGTGTGCCTAAACCTGTTTTAGTCAAGGCCACTGCCATCATCACGGCAATCGCAATCAACCAGATCAGCGGGTTGGAAAAACCACTTAAAGCATCGGCAATCGCGCCATCCGGGTTGCCCGGACGGGTCACTTCTGTCACTGCAACCAAAGCGATACCCACAATCGACAAAGCGCCAATCGGCATGGCTTTGCCAATAATGGCGGCAATAGTTCCGATAAATATCGCCAACAAATGCCACGCTTCAGGCGTAACTTTGTCAGGAACTGGAATGGCAAACCAGATTAGAACGGCAAGGGCCAGTGCAATGGCGGTTGGAATCGGCTTGGGAAGTGAGAGCTTATTCATCGCGTTTTCCACCTCTGGCCGTGGTGCAGCTGCAGACAGCAAAAAGGAATTTCTGAAGATTGACGACTTTATATTTCATAATTTTGTGAGGTAGGTAAAGGAAACTACATTGCAAGTAAGAATTTCCGCACTGTACCCCCTTGCCGCATTTATTTGTTTGATATGTATCAGTAGCCATATTGACATTTATCAATGAAAAATCACCAACAACAAAAGTTATATGCCGTTAGTGTTCGCGCGGTATGAAACCGCCCGCATCGACGGGTTGGTCAGCAAAAAGATCCGCTTTGTCGAACTGCTGCGCATATCTGTAATCGCTGTCAACCGAATATATCCTGCCGCGTTCTGGTCTCATGCCGCGACCAATGCGGATTTTGAAACCTGACTATTCGAAAGATTGAAAATGAAAAAACTACTGAGCATCGCTGCACTCATCCTGGCATTTTCACCACTGGTACAAGCGCAGAACAGCGGTGCGGGGTTGCCCGGCCATCCAGACGCCCGTAACGATCGAAACGGGGCAGCCAATTACTCTGGAGCACCGGTGCATGGCGCCAAACCGATGCATCATGCGAAGCCTATGCATCATGTGAAGCATCATCCAAAGCGCCATATGAAGCATCATCCGAAACATCATCGCCACGTTGTTCCCGCAAAATAATTTTCCGCAAGGAAATACGCAAAGCGCGCAGTTTGGCTGCGCGCTTTGCGTTTACGTGGGGTATTTTTAAATCCCGCAATATAAATATGCGTGAAATGGCATGAAAATTGCCATACTCCATAATCAAGTTATATCGGCTGCTGCGCCATCAATACATTCCTGCGCCTGCCGGCATGGCAACTCTCGCGCTGTTGCTGGGCTTGCTGTGCTTCCACCATCCGGCCCTGCATCCGTAGCGCGGCCACCAGCACTTTCCAGCCCAGATCGTGGCGGGGAAAAGCGCGTGTGACGCTGCGCGCCAGTGTTTCGGCCTCGTCATAACGTGCGTCTCGATAGCGGGCCAGCAGCAGATGGATTTCCCCGCGGCTGGGCACATGGCCGCAGCCCATGTCCATTTTCCACGGCCATCCAGGTCGCTTGGCGGTGTAGCAGGGATTGGGCGGCCGGGCCAGCTTGATGCTGGCGGGGCGCTCTTGTGTTTTTTTAACTTCCTGCGCTTTTTCAATTTCCTGCGGTGGCGCAATCTGTATCGTCTGTGCGGCCGGCGCGATGCCCGGTGCCGGTGCCGCAGAGCGCGGTTTGCCGGCCTGAATCAGGGCGTCGATATAACTCAGCCAATATTGCCCCTGCGTCGAGGACGACTGGGATTGCTTGAGGGCCTGGTACAAGCTTTCAGCCTCTTGCCATTGGCCGGCCTGACAATGCGCAATCGTTTGTTGGGTCGCCTGCTCCAGCGACATCGAAGGTTTTTGCAGTGGAAATACAAAGTTGGACATGGCAAGTAGGTGCGATCAGGGAAGCGGCATTATCCGCGAAACTGCAGCGGGATAGTAGAGGCAGGGGGCCGGCGGCCAGATGCAGCAGATGTTGTCGATGCTTTGGACGCTGCGAATGGGCTGGCCGGCAATGGAGTCTTATATTACCGACTGCTCAGGCGTCCTGCGGGTCGGCTTGCATGAAGGCAGCGCGCATGTCATTGCCGGCAATCGCCTCGAAGTCGGCGCGGCTTTTGCCACTGGAAGTCTGCAAGCGGTCAACCAGATCGCAAAATGAGAAGTCGTGGCGCAAGTCGAGCTGAATCGCGCGCTTTGGAAGCGCCAGCTGGTACGTTGCTTCATCACCATTTTTGGCCGCATAAACGATGCGGTTGAAACTGCCGCTGGCGCCGCTCCACCATATTCTTGAATCAAAAGCGTCATACAGCCGCTGCATGACGGGAGCAAGATCGTCGGCATCTCCCCACAGATTCGATACCAGAACGCCATCGCGCTCCAGTACGCTGTTGCATCGTCGATAAAACGCCTCGGTGGAAAGTGATGGCGCGAGGCCGTCGGCAGTGAAGCCATCATGCAAGATGATGTCTACCTTGTGGTCCATGGCGGCCAGATAGTCGGCAGCATCGGCGTGAATAATCTGAAAGCGCGCGTCGTTGTCTGGAATGACGAATTTGCCGCGTAGATTAATCACATCGTGATCGAGTTCAAGCACGGTAATGCGGGTTGCCGGCAGCTTGCGATGGCAATATTTGGCAAGCGAGCCGCCGCCCAATCCAATCATCAGAATATGCTGCGGCTCTGGATTAAAAAGCAGGAAAGCCATCATTGCCTGCGTGTAACTCAGCAACAACCGTTCCGGCTCCGAAATGAGCATTGCGCTTTGAATGAATCTGCCATCGAAGTGCAAGGTGCGCATATCGCCGTGATCGAACGCAAAGGGCTTGCCTTCACTTTTATACAGATCATCTTCAAAGCGACTGGGAAGGGTGATGTCGTCATCACGGCTTGAATTTTTCATATTGAGTAATTTGATAAGCGTTTGATAAGCTTGAGCGATTGTTTGCATGCGCCTCTGAGGATGCCGTGCGTAAGAATGAGGTCAATTGTACGCGGACAGTCGCAGCAGATTATTCGTCCGGATTCTGAGCCTGTGTTGCATGTGTTGCAATACATCATCCCAAACCGTCAGCGCTGGCATGGAGCAGAACGCCCCTTGCCCCTTATTTGCGCCAATAGGAAAATTCGGCTTCGTAGCAATCGCCATCCATCTCGGCGACCTTGTTCTGCAGATGGGATTGCGCGTCCAGTATCGCCTGGTTATAAATGCTGGGGCCGATTTCCCTGACGCAGAAATCCAGCAAGAGTTTGGCTTTCAGATCGCCGGCCGGCTCATCCATGTTTTCTGCAAAATAGCGCTGGATCGACGCGATCAGGCGCTGCTGGGTTTCTTCCCCGAGTTTGATGGACATGTTAATTTTTGTGATGGTGGTAGTGATGGGTTAGCCTGATTGAGTGATGCATTTATGGCGAGTATTTTAAAGCACCGCAATAAAAATATGCGAAAAATGCCATAAAAATGGCAATACTCCAGACAACGTAGGGCGTAATAAGCGCCGCGCATTACGCCGCACACACGCAGAATCAAATGACGCAATATCTATCCAGCCCTATGTGGCCAGCGGGTTTGCCAGCGTCATTTTTGTGAGGACCGCGCATCGGTGCGCGTGGCGCACCCTACAATACGTTTTGCGTAAGCTCTTACTCCGAACCATGAACCAAAATCCAATGCATCAACCGCGCCACTTCGCGCTGATCCCCGCCGCCGGCGTCGGCGCCCGCATGGAGGCAGATTGCCCCAAGCAATATTTGCCTCTGGCCGGCCAGCCGATGTTGCGCCATACCGTGGCGGCTTTTTTGAACAGTCCTCTGATCGCGCACACCTTTGTGGTGGTTAGCCCAAACGATGCGTATATCGACCATGTGCTCGGTGCGTTGGCCGGCGTGACGGTGTTGCGTTGCGGCGGCGCGACCCGCAAGGAGTCGGTGAGCAATGGTTTGCAGGCGCTGCGCGATCAACTTGCTGCAGACGATTGGGTGCTGGTGCATGATGCGGCGCGTCCCGGCCTGACGCCGGCCCTGATCGCCAAACTGATTGCCGCCATCGGCGACCATCCGGTCGGCGGCCTGCTGGCGCTGCCGGTGGTCGATACCGTCAAGCGGGTGGAAACAGGGCGGGTGCAGACGATTGCGCGTGACGGTTTGTGGCTGGCGCAGACGCCGCAGATGTTTCGTTACGCATTGCTGGAGCGGGCCTTGCGCGAAGTGGAAGATGTCACCGACGAGGCCAGCGCAATCGAAGCCATCGGCCAGACGCCGCTGCTGGTGGAAGGCCATGCCCGCAATGTAAAGGTGACACGGCAAGAGGATATTGCTCTGGCGGAGCTGTTTTTATCCGCTGGATTGTAAAATGATTGTAAAACATATACTGTTAAATGTATTTTTAATACCCGCTTTATTCATGTGCGGTAATTGGCATTTTTTTAATGATACTCCCTGTTTTATTTTCTATTTGAGGGCAATGTAACAATGACTAATCCAATCCCATTCCGTATCGGCCAAGGCTACGATTGCCATGCGCTGGTGCCCGGCCGCGCGCTCATCATCGGTGGCGTAACTATTGCGCACAAGACCGGTTTGCTCGGCCACTCCGACGCCGATGTGCTGCTGCACGCGATTACCGATGCCTTGCTGGGTGCGGCTGGCCTGGGCGATATCGGCCGCCATTTTCCGGATACCGATGCGCAATTTTCCGGCGCCGATTCGCGCGTGCTGTTGCGCGAAGCGCTTAAACGGGTCGCGGCGGCCGGTTATGCGGTCGGCAATCTGGACGCCACCATCATCGCGCAAGCGCCGAAAATGGCGCCGCATATCGCGCAGATGGCAGCAAATCTGGCCGAAGATTTGGGCGTGGCCGCGGCGCAGGTCAATCTCAAGGCCAAGACCAACGAGAAGCTCGGTACTCTGGGCCGGGAAGAAGGCATCGCGGCCCAGGCGGTAGTATTGATTTATTGCCGCTAAACGCGGTAAGCGCTGTTGCGATAAATCTTCCCAGTCGCTTGAAATTTTGGTTAAATGCTGACAAGCCGGCATGCGAGGTATTGAAGCCATTCTATTGAAATCACTACTATTGCAGCCACACCACTACGACCGAGGACATCATGAATACAAATAGCCTGAAACAGACACTGACAAGGCTGCATGCCAATCTGGAGACAGCCGAAAACGTCGATCCCGAGCTGAAGGAAATCCTGCAGGTGCTGGACAAGGACATTCAGAACTTGCTGGAGAAAGACACCACGGACACCACCATCACAGATGAATTGATAGATCGTTCGCAAGCGATTTCAGCCCAATTTGCTGCCCAGCATCCGCAACTGGAGCCGATCCTGCGAGAATTGGGCCAGATCCTGAATCGCATGGGTATCTGAGAACACCCACCACGTGGTTTGCAGAACCTCCCCGCATTGCACTTGAAACCGCCATTTTTAACTTGAAACAGGAACACAGAATGTCAAATGAAGGCTACCACGAACCGATCGATAAACTCACTGCACCAACGATGGACATGCACCGCGCCCTGACTTCGCTGATGGAAGAACTGGAAGCAGTGGACTGGTACAACCAGCGCGTCGATGCCTGTACCGACCCGCAACTCAAGCTGATCCTGGCGCATAACCGCGACGAAGAAAAAGAACATGCTGCGATGATCCTGGAGTGGATACGCCGGCGCGACCCAAAAATGGACCATGAGTTACGCGATGCATTGTTCAAGGCCGGCCCGATCACCGGCCAGCACCAAGACCCGGAAATGTGAATTAAAGAGTAAAAATTTCTCCAGCAACGGGCAGGGATTCCAGAAATGGCATGTTTAAAAAATAATTCTGATTGCCAGCCCGTGACCATCCTTGCCGCGGCCTAATTGCAGTTGCCCGCCGTGGCGCTTGACAATGCGTTGCACAATTGCCAGCCCCAGGCCGGCGCCGTTGGCTTGCCCGCGTGCCGTATCCATGCGGGTAAACGGCCGCAGCAGGCGATCGATTTCCGCATCCGGCACGCCGGCGCCGTGGTCGGCGATTTCCAGGATGGAATTTCCATTTTCAATGGTGCCGCGGATATCGATCTCGGCGATGTCGGTGCCGGCTGTCTTGCCATAGCGGCGCGCATTTTCCACCAAATTGTTGATGACGCGCTTGAGATCGGTTTGATTGCCTGTCACTTGCATCTGGTCCGCGATGCGGGACGTGATGTTGACGTCGGGCCAGCGTTCTGCTTGCCCGATGCAGTCGTGCAACAGGGCCGATAAATCGACCGTCGAAAAGTTATTGGCATCTGCCGGTCTGGCGTAATCGAGAAATTGCCCGATGATGGCGTCCATCTGAGCGATGTCGTCCGACATGCCTTGCCGGGCTTCGGCGGACAAAGGCGCCATCTCGATTTCGAGCTGCATTCTGGTGATCGGCGTACGCAGATCGTGCGAAATGCCGGCCAGGATCACCGCGCGGTCCGATTCGATCTGGTTCAGGTCATCGACCATCTGGTTGAAGCTGCGGTTGGCCTCCCTGATTTCGGTCGGTCCTTGTTCCGGCAGCGGCGCCATTTGTTTGCCTTTTGCTATGGCGCGGGCAGCCGCGGTCAGTCGGGCCAGCGGCTGGTTGATCAAGCCGGAGATGAAGAGCGCGCCCAGCAGAGACAATCCAAAGACGCTGGCGCCCCAGCCCAGCAATTGCAGGTTGGTGAAATTTTCGATGCGCTCCCTTTCCAGCATCAGCCAGTACTCATCGTCTTCGATGCTAAAGCTGATCCAGAAACCGGCGACATCGTTGACATCCCCGGCGAAACGGGTATCCCGGCCCAGCGTGCTGCGGATGTTTTCTTGCAGCGCGAGTCCGATTTCGCTATCGGGGACGGGTTCCACCCGGTCGCTGCGCTCCAGCGGATAGATCCGAATGCCTTCATTGCTAGCCAGGTCGAACAGCAATTCGCGCCGCAAATCGGGAGCCGAATGCGTCAGCGCAGCGCGCGTGATGGTGACGATCGAAACCACTTGCGCGGCCAGTTGGCGGGCGCGGGGCGCACGTTCGAGCAGGCGGTAAGAGCTGATCCAGACCGTCATGCTGGTCATCATCAGAATCGCCAGCAGCAGAAAAGTGCGCCAGAACAAGCCGCTGTGCAGCCAGTTGAAACGTTTATCGGTAAGGTGCATCGATTTTGCCGGGCGCGCTAGCGCGGCTGGCCTTCGGGAATGAATACATATCCCAAGCCCCAGACAGTCTGGATATACAGCGGATTGGAGGGGTCCGGCTCGATCAGCTTGCGCAGGCGCGAGATCTGGACGTCGAGGCTGCGGTCGAACGCTTCATATTCGCGCCCGCGCGCCATTTCCATCAGTTTTTCACGCGACAACGGTTGCCGCGCATGGCGCGCAAAGACTTTCAGCACCGAGAATTCGCCGGTCGTGAGCGCAATTGATTCGCCATCCTTCTTCAGCGTGCGGGTTGCCAGATCGAGCACGAAACTGCCGAATTCGAAGGTTTGCGGGGTGCCGGACGGCGCGCCGGGAATCTCGTCGGGGCCTTTGCGGCGCAGCACCGCGTTGATGCGGGCCACCAGTTCGCGCGGGTTGAACGGCTTGGGCAGGTAATCGTCAGCGCCCATCTCGAGCCCGATGATGCGATCGATATCCTCGCCTTTGGCGGTCAGCATGATGATCGGTGTGTCGTCGCCGGCACCGCGCAGGCGGCGGCAGATCGACAGCCCGTCTTCTCCCGGCAGCATCAAGTCGAGCACCAGCAAATCGTAGCGTTCGCGCAGCCAGAGCTTGTTCATGGCCGTCGCATGTTCGGCCGTGACTACCTGAAAGCCTTGCTCGGTCAGGTAGCGGCGCAGTAAATCGCGCAGCCGGATATCGTCGTCCACCACCATGATTTTGGCCTGATGGGTATCGTTGGTCTGTGCGCTGGCCTGTGTATTAGGCGGCATGGTCGAGTTTATTTTGTTCATGTGGCTATGGTAACGTCAGAAAGATGCTGCGAAAATGCAAAATCGCAGGGCATTACAAACAGTTACACACTTTACCGTATGGCGCTTAGAGCCAGGAGAAAAGCGGCCTACACTTGAATTAATGCGGCAAAGTCAAGTCGGCACTATGAAAGAAATCGCAATGAAAATATCATGCACAAGCATTTTCCTCACATTACTGTTGCTGGCAGGGACGGCGAGTGCCTACGCCGATCCAGGCCAAGGCCGGGGCCGGGAGCAGGGAGGACGCCAGCAGGATCAGTCGCAGCAACGGTATGAAGGTGAGCGCGACTCTGGACGTGGAATGCAGCGCAACGAGCAGAATGGGTCCGATGCCAACCGGCGCGCACCGTCAAGAAACAATGGCCGCATGTCGCCGGAAGAGCGCAGCGCACTGCGCCGTCAGATCAATGAAGCCGGCCAGGATATCTATTCCGGCAAATACAGGCGGTGAAGCAGGCGATAAAATTGCCGCTAAATTTCCGTATTAAACGTTTCCGTACTAAACATTCTACAAACATTATCTTCAAACGCCGCTAACCTTGCCGCGCGTGCGCTTCAGGTTGCCATGCGTGGCTTTGCTGTCGAGGCGCTTGCGTTGCGAGTTGCGGGTTGGTCTGGTCGGCCTGCGGTGTTTCGGCAGCACCGCCACACTGTCGACTAATTCCTGCAAGCGCTGCATCGCTTCTCCCTTGTTTTTCTCCTGACTGCGGTGCGCTTGCGCCTTGATGACAACCACGCCATCCTTGGTGATGCGCTGATCGTTCAGGGCCTGCAAACGCTCCTTGATATGCTCCGGCAGCGACGACGCCGGAATGTCGAAACGCAGATGAATCGCACTCGATACCTTGTTGACGTTTTGGCCGCCGGCACCTTGGGCGCGGATCGCGCTGATCTCGACTTCGTGCTCGGCTATGGTGATGGCGGGTGTGCGCATGGCTGTGAAAATTTTGGTCAGGATTGAAACTTTACCGCAGGCGTTGTGCTGGCGTAATTCCCTTCGGTCGGATGTTGCGCCTGACGCACCATGCCGCGGGCCAGAAACAGCGGATGATTGAGCGCTTCATCCATGCGCAGGATCGGCGTCACGCAGCAATCGACAGCGGCAAAGCGTTCGCTCCATGTTGCCAGCGTCTGTTGCGCAAAAATCGCATCCAGTTCCGCCTTGATCGCCATCGCTTCGGTGCCGCCGATGGTTTGCCCAAGGCTCCAGTGTTTTGACTTCAGGTCGGGGCGTGCCAGCACATCGCAGCAGCCTTCCCAGAATTTCAATTCCAGCGCCCCGACCGCCATGAAGCGATCGTCGCTGGTGCGATATACGTTGTAGCAAGGTACGCCGCCGGTCAGCAGATCGCGCCCCGGCGCAGCAGTGCGACCGAAATTATTCACCGCCACCAGCGGCATGATGTTGTGCGCCAGCACGGTATCGGTCATCGAAATATCGACGAAGCGGCCGCAACCGCCCATTTTCACGCCCAGCAGTGCAGCCAGGATGCCTTGCACCGCCGCTTGCGCGCCGCCCAGCAAGTCGCCGACCTGCAGATTCGAGAGCGCCGGGACGCCATCCGGTCCGACGTTCTGCTCCAGCATGCCGGCAAACCCGGTGTAATTGATATCGTGCCCGGCCAATTGTGCAAAAGGGCCGTTTTGGCCGTAGCCGGTGATGGCGCACATCACCAGTTTCGGATTGCGCTGTCGTAAAATTTGCCAACCGACGCCCAGCTTGTCCATCACGCCGGGGCGGAAACTTTCGATCACCACATCGGCGCTTTCCACCATGCGCAAAAATTCTTCGCGCTCGCCGGCATCCTTCAAATCGAGCAGGATGCAGCGCTTGCCGCGATTGACGGCAATAAAGAACTGCGACACCGTGTGCTTCACATGCCCCATGGTGCGCGCATAGTCGCCGGCGCCACGGTCTTCGATCTTGATGACTTCCGCGCCCATGTCGGCCAGATGCATGGTAGCCACCGGCCCCGGCAGCAGTCGAGTCAGGTCAAGAATGCGGATGCCGGTGAGCGGCAGATCGATAGGTGTAGGCATGATTGTCGGAATAATTAGTTATGTAAAAAATAGGGAGTATAGGTAAATATTGTGCAAGCGCCGCATTATTTAATTGCGGTGTTAAAAAATACATATATTAGTATATAAAAACATGTGCGGTATTGAAATAACATTCACTGCAAGTTTTTACTGGTTCAGATCGCGATAACGGGAAGGCGTAATGCCCAGCGCTGCGCGAAAACGGTTGCTGAAATGGCTGGGCGAACTGTAACCGCAAGCCATCGCGACATCGGTTAGCGATAATTGATTCTGCCCCAGCAATTGGCGCGCTCTGGCCAGACGGCGCGCCTGCAGCCAGACATGCGGCGGCATCCCGAACGAGATGCGAAACATGTGCGCGAAATGGGTTTCGGACAATGCCGCCTCCGTTGCCATCGCGCCCAGCGTGATCGGTTGATCGAGCCGGCACTCGAGCCATTCGATCATGCGTCGCCGCAGCGTTGCAGAGAGCCCGCCTTTCAAACGCAAATTCCGGCGCGGCCCCAAATGGGACTGAATCAGTTGCGCCACGGCCTGATGCGCCAGCGTATTGCCCAGCAGGCGCTGGCCCGGATCGCGCCAGTCCAGCCGGGGCAGCGCCTGGCACAGGCTGGCCAGTTGCGGATTGTCAAAAAAAGTTTGCTCCGGCAAGCACATTTCGCGCGGCTCGCGGTCCAGCAGGGTCAGGGTCTGGCTGGCAAACTGCTCCGGAGAAAAATACAGGTGCACAAAACGCAGGTGACCATTGATTACCCAGTCGGTCTCCTGCTGATCCGGCAATACGCACAGACGGCCGGGCGCGCCGCGCTGCTCGGGACGGCCGCGCAAGAAAGTGTCATAACCGCCGTCCAGATAACACGACAACGTGTGATGCCCTTGCGGCGCATAACTGACCGCATCCAGCCGATTGTGCCAAACCGCCACCGCCATGCCGTCTCCCAGCGCCGCCGCACCTTCCAACTGCGCGCTGGAGTGCGCGAGCCGGTTGAATACATGCAGGCGATTGAGGGTGTCGTTCATCATCACATGATAGCGGCGGGCGGCGGCGCTGGCAAAGCAAGCGCAAAAAAACGCAAGGGCGTGCAAGACACGCTGCTGCCTTGGCTCGATACTTCGGGATAACTCAACAGGAGCATGCATTGTGAATATCTTTCTATATTTTCTGGTGGTGGTGGTCTGGGGCACTACCTGGATCGCCATCAAAATGCAGCTTGGCAGCGTCGCCATCCCGCTGTCGATTGCCTACCGTTTCGGGCTGGCGGCGCTGGTGCTGTTCTGCATTCTGGCTTTTACCGGGCGCTTGAAGCGTCCTCCGGCCGGTGCCGGCAAGTTGTTGCTGGCGCAGGGCGTGACTTTGTTTTGCGTGAATTTTCTGTGCTTTTATTACGCCAGCCAATGGATTGCGAGCGGGCTGGTGGCGGTGGTATTTTCAAGCGCGCCGTTATGGAATGCGCTCAACGGCCGTCTGTTTTTAAAACGGAAAATCACCCCGCAAGTCATGGGCGGCGCGTTGCTGGGCATGAGCGGCATCCTGGCATTGTTCTGGCCCGAGATGCGCCACCATGCGGCCAGTCCACATACCTGGCTGGGGCTGGGTTTGGCACTGCTCGGCACCCTGAGCTTTTCCGCCGGCAACTTGTTGTCGAGCGCGCTGCAGTCGCGCGGCTTGACGCCGCTTGGCACCAATGCCTGGGCCATGCTGGTGGGCACCATGATTCTGCTGGCAGGCGTCGCGGTGAGCGGCACGCCGCTGACGATGGATTGGAGTCCGAAGTATCTGGGCGCGTTGCTGTACCTGGCGATCCCGGGTTCGGTGGTGGGCTTTACCGCATACTTGATGCTGGTTGGGCGCATCGGCCCTGACCGCGCCGCGTACTCGACGGTTTTGTTTCCGGTGGTGTCGCTGAATATTTCGGCCTGGCTGGAAGGTTATCAGTGGACTGCGGTCGGACTGGGCGGCTTGCTGCTGGTGATTGCGGGAAATGTGCTGGCGTTTCGCAAGCCGGGCCGGGCACCGGCATTGCCGGCGCAACCTCGCACACAGGGCTGCAGTAGCTAGCGGCCTGATGAAACGGCGGCAAAGCCGTCATTGTTCTAATCGTGTTTGCCAATGCATAACGCTGGCTATAATTGCAGCATGCAGCGACTTCAAGCTTTCAAACCTTCAAATACGAATTGATGCCAGATGGCGAGCGGCAGCGCAAACGGCAGCCGCTAGGCTGAGGGAGGGGAGGATGTCAAAATTGGCATAAATGAAAACCCGGTGCACAATGGCCTGCCGCGCAATATAAATCGCGGCATCAAACACCAAACATCAAGCATAAAGGATTCTGAAATGACACAGACACTGTTATCCGGCATAACCCGATTGACTGCGGCGGCGTTGCTGGTTGCTGTCACCATGGGCGCTTCGGCGGCTGATCTGCTGGACACCGTCAAGGCGCGCGGCACGCTAAAAATCGCGCTGGAAGGCACTTTCCCGCCGTTCAATTTCAAGGACAAGAAAACCAACGAACTGACCGGCTTTGATGTCGATGTGGCAAAACTGGTGGCGGCCAAACTGGGCGTCAAGCCGGAATTCACCACCACCGAGTGGAGCGGCATTCTGGCAGGGCTGGCGAATGGCAAATACGATGTGATCGTCAATCAGGTCGGCGTGACCGCGCAGCGGCAGGAAACTTTCGATTTTTCCGATCCGTACACGCTGTCCAGCGGACAATTGATCGTGCAGAAAAGCGAGAAGCGGGCATTCAAGGATTTTGATGACCTCAAAGGCAAAAAACTGGGCGTAGGACAGGGCACCAATCACGAGCAGAAAGCCAAGAGCGTTGCCGGCATCGAAGTCAAAAGCTATCCCGGTGCGCCGGAGTATCTGCAGGATCTGGCCAGCGGCCGAATCGATGCGGCGCTCAACGATAGCCTGATGGTGTCGTACCTGTTGAAGACCTCGAATCTGCCGCTGAAAGCGGGCGCGCCGCTGGGCGATATCGATAAAATGGCGATCCCGTTCAAGAAAAACAATCCGAAGTTCAAGGCCGCGATCAACAAGGCGATTGCCGATATCATCAAGGATGGCAGCTTCAGCCGGGTATCGAACAAATGGTTTGGCCGCGATGTGAGCAAGGCTCCGGTAGCGCAATAAATAACCACCAGGCTGACATCAAACTATCCCCGCACGCGCTGCGGGGATAGTTTTTTGGTGCTGCATAAAAGGATTAAGGATCAACATGGAGGAACTTTTGGAGCTGCTAGGGCACGCTGCGCCGGTCTTGTTCAAGGGCGCTGGCTACACGCTGCTGTTTGCGCTGGCCTCAATGGGCGGCGGGCTGGCGCTCGGTTTCCTGCTGGCAGTGGCGCGCATCGTGCCGTGGAAAACGGTGCGAGCGCCAGCCGCGTTGTACGTCAGTCTGATGCGCGGCACCCCGCTGCTGGTGCAGGTGTTCGTAATTTATTACGGGTTGCCCAGTATCGGCATCGACTTTTCGCCGGCAGTGGCCGGGGTGCTGGCGTTGAGCCTGAATGCCAGTGCGTATCTGTCGGAAAGCATCCGCGGTGCGATTCTCGGCGTGGGCAAAGGCCAGTGGGCCGCCGGCTACAGCCTCGGGCTCGGTTATCTGCAAACCCTGCGCCATATCGTCATGCCGCAAGCCCTGCGCATCGCGGTGCCATCGATGAGCAACACCCTGATCAGCCTGATCAAGGATACTTCGCTGGTGTCCGTCATCACCGTCACCGAACTGATGCTGGCGACCAAAGAAGTGATCGCCACCACTTTTCGTCCATTGCCTTTGTATCTGGCGGCTGCGGCAATTTACTGGTGCCTGTGCCTGTGCTTTGAAACCCTGCAACGCCGTTTGGAGCGCCGGCTGGAGGAGGCCCACCGGCAGGATTAGCCAGCGGCTGGTTGCTTTGAATGGAGATTTAAGCTGACGCAATAATAATTGAAAAAGCGGGAGTATATGCATAAAGCATATAACTCCCGCTTTATTTTAATCATAATTAAAAAATACCTGGCTGCGTATATGTTCTGCAGGAAGATCGGGGGCGCACGCGGTAGCCTGAATTGCGATCAAAAAATCTTAACGCGCCTGATGATGGTCAATCCACTCTTCAAATGCCTGCAGGAATTTCTGCATGAAGCCGCGCGTGTCGTCGCTGGCAATCGCCCCCTTATCGTCGAACAGTTTGCTGGCGTTGCTGATATAAGCCTCGGGTTGCGCCATCGCCGGCACATTCAGGAACACCAGCGATTGGCGCAGATGATGATTGGCGCCGAAGCCGCCGATTGCCCCCGGCGAGACGCTGATGATCGCGCCCGGTTTGCCATCCCACGCGCTATTGCCGTATGGGCGCGAGCCGACATCAATCGCGTTCTTCAGCACGCCCGGCACCGAGCGGTTGTATTCGGGCGTGACAAACAATACCGCATCGGCCGCCTGTATCCGCTGCTTGAATGCGCTCACTGCCGGTGTCGGCTGCGCCTCGGAATCCTGGTTGAACAACGGCAGATCGCCAATCTCGACGATTTCCAGCTTGAGCGAAGGTGGGGCCAGCGCAATCAATGCGTTCGCCATTTTTCGATTGAATGAATCCTTGCGCAAGCTGCCGACAAAGATCGCAACATTTTTGGTCGTATTCATCATGATTCCTTTGGTTAAGAGGCAAAACGATAACTCGGTGTGAAACACAAAAAGTCGACCATTTCTCGGGGAAAGATGAGAAATGCACCCGAAGGACTAAAACGTCACTCCGGTCGAGTTAATAATATGGCACAAAATGCATGCGGTGAATACCGCATCGGGACCTGCAGCCGGCACGGCCGCATTGCCGGATTGCGCCAAGTTAAAGGTTGGCTACTTACTGCAGCAATCCTGCGTCGCACATCCTACAATTCCGATTACCGCCGCCCTCAATGGCGATTTTGCTTAATCCACTGCTTGGCCGTCCTTGTGCGGCGGCGGTTGGGTTACTGGGTTATTGACTGGCGGCGAACGAACGCTGTTTCGTTAGCGTTGCTTGCACTTGGTTCATTCAAAGGAGACGGCATCATGGCAAATCCATTCGTGCATATTGAATTGCACACCGGCGATCTCGCCAAAGCAAAGGCGTTTTATACTCAGTTGTTCGACTGGGAGTTGGAAGATCTCGCGAACCCCGATGGCGGCGTGCCCTACACCATGATCAAGGTGGGCGAGGGTACCGGCGGGGGCATGATGACGAATCCGGCGCCGCACGAGGCGCCACACTGGCAGGCTTATGTCGGGGTTGACGACATCAAGGCCAGCACCGAAAAAGCGAAGTCGCTGGGCGCAAAAATATGTCAGGACGTGATGGAAATTGGCGAACATGGCTGGATCAGTGTGATTACTGACCCAACCGGAGCCACTTTCGCGTTGTGGCAAGCGAAGGCTGGCTCCTGAGTTGCTGCTTCTGAAGTTACAGTTTTTCCAATTCTTCTTGCTGCTCCAGCCATTCCCCTTCCAGTTGCGCCAGGTCTTTGGCGTAGAAAGTCTGGTCGGTCAGCAGGGTTTTCAGCTTGGCTTTGTTAACGGCGTCGTAGATGCTTGATCCGGCCAGTTCGGCGTCGATTTGGGTTTTTTGCTCGTTGCGCTTGGCGATTTGCTCTTCCAGGCGCTTGATCTTGTTTTCGATCGGCTTTCTTGTCGTGGCGTTTTTCTGCCGTTGTTCGGCGTCCAGCCGTTTCTGGTCGCGCTTGTCGACGGCAGGCGCGGCGGCGACCGGGGTGGCTTTCGGCAAGTCGTCGGATGTGTCCCGGTGGACCGGCAATACATCGGTGCCTTTGCCGAGCTTGGTCTGAAACAGCCAATCCTTGTAATCATCCAGATCGCCGTCGAATGGTTGCAGCCTGCCGTTGGCGACGATGATGAATTGGTCGGTGGTGGCGCGCAGCAGATGGCGATCATGCGAAACCACCACGAGCGTGCCTTCGAACTGGGCCAGCGCTTCGGTCAGCGCTTCGCGGGTTTCCAAATCCAGATGGTTGGTTGGCTCATCCAGCAGCAACAGGTTAGGGCGCTGCCAGACAATCAATGCTAAGGCCAGGCGCGCCTTTTCGCCACCGGAAAACGGCGCGATCGAGGCGGTGACCATCTGGCCGGGGAAGTTGAAGCTGCCGAGGAAGTTGCGCAATTCCTGCTCGCGCACGTTGGGCGCGATCTTGGCCAGATGCCATAGCGGCGATTCGTCGTGGCGCAGCATTTCGACCTGGTGCTGGGCGAAATAGCCGATGGTCAAGCCTTTGCCGGTGGTAAAGGTGCCGGTGACCGGATTGATGTCGCCGGCAATGGTCTTGATCAGCGTCGATTTGCCGGCGCCATTCACGCCCAAGAGGCCGATGCGCTGGCCGATCTGGAGCGAGAAATTGATGTTGTTGACGATAATTTTTTCGCCGGTCTGGTGGCCGCTCTCGTCCGTGAGCTGGTAACCGGCATTCACGTCTTCCATCACCAAGAGTGGGTTCGGCGCATTCAAAGGCTCGCGGAATTCGAAAGAGAATTCGGCGGCGGCGCGCAATGGCGCCAGTTCCGCCATCTTTTCCAGTGCTTTCATGCGGCTCTGGGCTTGGCGCGCTTTGCTGGCCTGCGCCTTGAAGCGGTTGACGAAGGATTCCAGATGGGCGCGCTGGCGGTTCTGCTTTTCCATCACGCCTTGCGCCAGGATCATTTGGGCTGCGCGCTGGCGCTCGAAGCTGGAGTAGTTGCCGGAATAGCGCTTCAATTTACGTTCGTCGATGTGGACGATCACGTTGACCACTTCATCCAGGAAATCGCGATCATGCGAGATGATCAACAGCGTGCCGGCGTAGCGTTTGAGCCAGTCTTCCAGCCAGATGATGGCGTCCAGATCCAGATGGTTGGTAGGTTCATCCAGCAGCAGCAGGTCGGACGGGCACATCAGCGCTTGCGCCAGATTGAGCCGCATGCGCCAGCCGCCGGAGAAGCTGGCAATCGGTTGCTGCATCTGTTCCAGCGTGAAGCCCAGACCGAGCAGCAATTGTTCGCCGCGCGAGTTGACGGTGTAGGCGTCGGCGTCGGCCAGCGCGCCGTACATGTTGCCGATGGCGATACCGTTGTCGTGGCTTTCCGGTTGCGCTTCCAGCACGGCCAATTCTGCTTCGAGCTTACGCAGCGTAAGGTCGCCGTCGATCGCGTAATCCAGCGCGGCGCGCTCCAGCGCCGGGGTTTCCTGCGCGACGTAGGCGACGCGCCACTTGGCCGGGAAGTCGATTTCGCCCTGATCGGCGTGCAGTTCGCCGCGCAACAGGCCGAACAGGCTGGATTTGCCTGCGCCGTTGGCGCCGATCAGGCCGATTTTGTCGCCGGGGTTGAGTGTGACGTCGACGTTGTCGAGGAGAGGCTTGATGCCGCGCATCAGGCTGACTTGCTGGAACCGAATCATAATTAATTTCTAGGGAGTATGCTGTAAAACCATGCTATTACCGCATGTATTCATTGCGCGTTTAAAAATACAAATGGGAGTACGGTTAATTTGACCAGACTCCCGTATTGCCTGTGCTGCAGTTTGAAGCTTATTGTCTTAGTTGCTACTTCAGTTGCTGCTTCAATTGTTCTGCTGTGATCAAAAATACCATATTGTCGCCGGCACTAGTGGTGACCCAGGTTAATTCCAAATCCGGGAAGGCAGCTTCGGCGAACGCATATTCATTGCCGATTTCGACGATTAGTATGCCATTGTCGGTCAGACGCTGCACCGCCCCAGCCACAATCTTGCGCACCAGATCCATGCCATCGTCACCGCCAGCCAACGCAATCTGCGGTTCATGCAGGTATTCCTGCGGCAATTGTCCCATCGAACCACTGTTCACATAGGGTGGGTTGGCGACGATCACGTCGTATTTCTTGTCGGGGACATTAGTATACAGGTCGGACTCGATCAGCGTAATCCGATCTTCGAGGCCGTAATCAGCGACATTGCGAAACGCCACATCCAGCGCATCCTTCGAGATGTCGGCGGTATCGACATGGGCATTCGGAAACGCATCGGCCAACATGATCGGCAGGCAACCGGAGCCGGTGCACAGTTCGAGGATGTCGGTCACGCTTTCCGGGTCTGTGACCCAAGGTGAGAAAAATTCAGGAATCAGCTCGGCGATGAAGGAGCGCGGCACGATTACCCGCTCGTCAACGTAAAAACGGTAGCTGCCGAGCCACGCTTCATGGGTGATGTAAGCGGCCGGCACTCGATCGGTGGCGCGGCGCTCGATGACCTCCAGGATGGCGGCAACTTCTTCCGGCAGCAGGCGCGCATCCAGAAAAGGATCGAGTGTTTCCAGCGGCAGTTTGAGCGTATGCAGGATCAGGTAGGCGGCTTCGTCCAGCGCATTGCTGCTGCCGTGGCCGAAAAACAGCTGTTCGGTATTGAAGCGCGTGATCGCATAGCGAAACAAGTCGCGCGGGGTGGAGAACGGGTGGGCTAGTATTTGGTGGGTCATGGGTATCGGTATGTCGGTATTAAAGGTTCGTCAGGCCAGCAGGTTTTCCAGCGTGCGGCGATAGATGTTTTTCAGCGGGTTGATGAAGCGTAGTTCGATATGTTCGTCGATCTTGTGGATGCTGCCGTTGGGCGGGCCGAATTCGATTACTTGCGGGCAAATTTGCGCAATGAAGCGGCCATCCGAGGTGCCGCCGGTGGTCGACAGGTCGGCGTCGATTCCGGTTTCCACCTTGATCGCAGCGCACAGAGCGTCGCTCAGAATGCCGCGCGGCGTCAGGAACGGCTGGCCGTTGATGGTCCAGCGCAGGTCGTATTCCAGTTCGTGCCGATTCAGGATCGCATGCACGCGTTGCTGCAGCCCGTCTGCGGTGCTGGCGGTGGAGAAACGGAAGTTGAAATCGATCACGATGTCGCCCGGAATCACGTTATTGGCGCCGGTGCCGCTGTTGACATTGGAAATCTGGAATGAAGTCGGCAAATAATAGGCATTGCCTTGGTCCCAATGCTCGGCCACCAGTTCAGTTATTGCCGGTGCGGCCAGGTGGATCGGATTTTTTGCCAATTGCGGATAGGCGATGTGACCCTGGATGCCTTTGATGGTCAGCTTGCCGGACATCGAGCCGCGGCGGCCATTCTTGATGGTGTCGCCCAACTCACCGGAAGAAGTCGGTTCGCCCACGATGCAGTAGTCGATCTGTTCGCCGCGTGCCTTGAGCAGATTGCAGACGATGATCGTGCCATCGGTGGACGGACCTTCTTCGTCGCTGGTGATCAGGAAGCCGATCGAGCCTTTATGGTCCGGATGGGCGGCGACGAATTCTTCGGTGGCGACTACGAAAGCGGCAATCGACGTCTTCATGTCGGCTGCGCCGCGGCCATACAGCTTACCGTCGCGCTGCGTCGGCACGAACGGATGCGATTGCCATTGTTCGATCGGGCCGGTCGGCACCACGTCGGTATGGCCGGCGAAAACTACCAGCGGTTGCGTCGTGCCTTTGCGTGCCCACAGGTTGGTGACCTCGCCGGATTGAATGGTTTCGCACGCAAAGCCGAGCGGAGACAATAGCGCGATCAAGCGCTGCTGGCAGCCTTTGTCTTGCGGGGTGACGGAACTTAGCGCGATCAACTCTTCGGCTAGTGCGAGGGTTTTGTTCATGGGCTATATCTTAAAAATCTGTTGGTAGAGTGCGTCGGTGAACCCGATATGGGATTGTTCTTCACCGGCAATGTTCATCGTCAATACCGGCCGCTTGATGACGGACGGCGATTCGCACATCAGCGCGATTGCGCTGGGCGCGTCAATGATAGCCGCTTTGCGTTCGTCGGATAGCGCGCGCCAGGTCGTGCCTTTGCGGTTGACTAATATTTCCCAATCGTTATTTTCCAGCCACGATTGAATCAGGGACGGCGTCACGCCATCCTTTTTGAAGTTGTGAAAGGTGTGGGCAAACGCGCGGGCATCGAGCCAGGCGCGGGCTTTTTTGACGGTATCGCAGTTGGGGATGCCGTGCAGGGTGATTTTTTCGAACTGGCCGTGGTCGCTCATGCGTTGAGGGTGAATTCGGTGAAGGTTGGTTCGTTGGGCTTGCTGGCTGCCGGCTCCTGCGGCGCAAGTTTGCTCGATTGCTCGTTATTGTTGAGTTGCCATAGCAGGTTGCTGGGCGAATCCGCATTGGCCAAGCCTTCTTCCTGCGATATTTTGCCGCTCTTGATCATGTGCAGCAGGGTTTGCTCGAAAGTCTGCGAACCTGACGACAGGCTTTTTTCAATTGCTTCCTTGATCTGCGTGATTTCCCCTTTTTCGATCAGTTCCGCCACATAGCGCGTATTGAGCATGACTTCGGTTGCGGCCAGACGCTGCCCCGTCGGCGAGCGCACCAGTCGTTGCGAGATGATGGCGCGCAGCGTCGATGCAATATCCAGCAACAGCGCAGAGCGATTTTCGAGCGGGTAAAAACTGATGATGCGGTTCAATGCGTTGTAACTGTTGTTCGCATGCAAGGTAGCCAATACCAGATGCCCGGATTGCGCGTAGGCAAGGGCGGCCGACATGGTTTCCTTGTCGCGGATTTCGCCGATCAGGATGCAATCGGGCGCTTGCCGCAGCGAGTTCTTCAGCGCGATTTCCAGGCTGGCGGAATCGGTGCCGATTTCCCTCTGGTTGACAATCGATCGCTTGTTGGTAAACAGAAACTCAATCGGATCTTCCAGCGTCAGGATATGTCCGCTGCGCATCTCGTTGCGGTAATCCAGCATCGAGGCAATCGTAGTCGATTTGCCGGAACCAGTGGCGCCGACCACCAGGATCAGCCCACGCTTGTCCATGATCAGTTCGGACAGAATGCTCGGCAGGCCAAGCGTGCCGAGCGCCGGAATGTCATAAGGGATGAACCGCAACACCGCCGAAAAGCTGCCGCGCTGGCGGAATGCAGACAAGCGGAAGCGGCCAATGTCTCGTGCCGGCATGCCGATATTGAGCTCGTTTTCCCGTTCAAGTTTGGCCATGTCGGCCGCAGACAAGACTTCGCCCAGCAGCGCCATGATGTGCTGCATGTCCATTTTTTGCTGATTGATCGGTACCAGATTGCCCTGAATCTTCAGGTGGATCGGCGAATCGATGGCCAGAAACATGTCTGACGCACCTTTCTCTTTCATCAGAGAAAATAAACGATCCATGCTCATCATGTGCTCTCGATTTATTTGTTATGTGAATAATTGATGTTATGCGCGTTCATCATGGAGAAAAACACAATCCACGAAAAACACGAAAGGCACGAAAAAATAAGGGCGGGTGCAACCCGCGCGCAATCTCAGGCGCGGGTTGCACCCGCCCTTTGCTTTAGCCACCGATATAAGACATCTCGACTTTTCTGGTCGTCGGCGGTAAATCGGATGTGTTGGCGCTGCGCAGTTCCGAATAGCGGTCGTCGCGGATACGCCAAATTTGCGCCACGGCGGTGGAGATTTCACTGTCGCTGTTATTGCCACGTAGCAGCGCACGAAAGTCGTGCCCCGCGCCGGCGAACAGACAGGTGTAGAGCTTGCCTTCGGTCGACAGTCTGGCGCGGTTGCAGTCGCGGCAAAACGCTTGCGTGACGCTGGAAATTACGCCGATTTCGCCGCCGCCATCCTGATAGCGCCAGCGCCCGGCGGTCTCGCCCGGATAATTGGGTGCAACTTGCTGCAACGGCAGTTCGGCATGAATGCGGCGCACCACTTCGGCCGACGGGATGACTTCGTCCATCTTCCAGCCGTTGGATGCGCCGACATCCATGTACTCGATCAAGCGCAGGATGTAAGGCGAGCCTTTGAAGTGGCGCGCCATCGGCAGGATTTCCTGCTCGTTCATGCCACGCTTGACCACCATATTGATCTTGATCGGGCCGAGACCGGCCTGGTGCGCGGCGTCAATGCCTGCCAGCACATCCGTCACCGGAAAATCGACATCGTTCATGCGCTTGAATACCGCGTCGTCGAGTGCATCGAGCGACACCGTGACGCGCTTCAAGCCGGCATCCTTCAACAGCTGGGCTTTTTTCGCCAGCAGTGAGCCGTTGGTGGTCAGGGTCAGATCCAACTCGCGGCCATCAGGAGTGCGCAGGCTACTGAGCATGCCGATTAAGCGCTCGATATTTTTGCGCAGCAGCGGCTCGCCTCCGGTCAACCGGATTTTTTCGACGCCATGATCGATGAATATTTTGGCGAGACGGGTGATTTCTTCAAAGCTCAACAATGCGCTGTGCGGCAGGAAGGCGTAATCCTTGTCGAACATTTCTTTCGGCATGCAATAGACGCAGCGGAAGTTGCAGTGATCAGTCACAGAAATGCGCAGGTCACGCAAGGGACGCTGCAATGTGTCGCTTAACAGACCGCTCGGTGTTTCAAGCAACGACGGTATTTTGGGTACGTTATTGAGGTTGCGGTAATCCGTTAGCGGGATAAATTTTTCAGTCATGGCATCTGGTTTGAGTTGGCACTTGCAGCCCCGTTATCGTTGCTGTCTTGCAGCCAACGGGGTTTTTGGAAATAAGATACCACGAGGGCGGCCAGCTCACAGGCGAAAGGCGGCGAAAATCGGACTGACCGGTGCCGCGCCAGCCCGATCCGATGCGTAAATGCCGTCACTCGGGTTGGAGATAAAGGTTTTTCCTTGCATAGTGGCGCGTTTCTTGGCAATGTGCGTTCACATGACACTGCGCAAACGATTCATGCCAAAAATCCTCAAATTCACCCGCTTTTCCCTGAGTGATTTGTTGATAACGGCTGGCCCCACCATTCTGATTATTGCACTGATTTGTGGCCTCGCTTACTGGCTGGTGGACCCATCCCCGCCATCCCAAATTACACTTTCCACCGGCCAGGAAAATAGCGCGTACCAGGCATTTGCCGGCAAGTACGCAAAAGCGCTGGCAAAGCAGGGCATCAGCATCAAGTTCAAAGCGTCGCTGGGCTCGGAAGAAAACCTGCGACGGCTTGAAGACCCGGATTCCGGAGTGGATATCGCGTTTGTCCAGAGCGGCTCGATCAAGCTGGAGCAGGCGCAGCAACACGGCATGTTGTCGCTCGGGAGTTTATTCACCGAGCCGGTCTGGCTGTTTTACCGTGAATCCAAAAATATTACACAATTGACCCAGCTGAAGGGCATGTCGATCAATGTCGGGCCCGAAGGCACCGGCGTGCCGCGCCTGGTCAGGCAACTGCTGGACGTCAATGGCATCGAGGCCAGTGATTTGACGCTCGGCAGCCTGGAAAACACGCCCGCGACAATGGCTCTGCTGGCAGGGCAAATCGATGGCTTGGTATTCAGTTCGGCACCGGATGCACCCTTGATCCAGATGTTGCTGCAAACGCCAGGGATTAAATTGTTTAATTTTACCCAGGCCGAGGCTTACTCCCGACGCTTTCCTTATTTGACGCATGTTGTCTTGCCGCGTGGCATTGTTGATCTGGGACGGGATTTGCCAGCCGAGGATTATCATTTGATCGCGCCGACGGCTACCTTGGTGGCGCGCGCCGGTTTGCATCCGTCCCTGATTGATCTGCTGGTACAGGCGGCGGCTGAGATCCATGGCGGCGCCGGCTGGTTCAGTAAAAGAGGTGATTTTCCGACTGCCAGTTATACCGAAATCCCGGTGGCCCCGGAAGCCGAGAAATTCTACAAAAGCGGGCCGCCGCTAATGCAACGATACCTGCCGTTCTGGCTGGCGAATTTTTCCGAGCGCATGTGGGTCGTGGTGGTGGCGCTGGGAGCACTGATTCTGCCGCTGTCGCGCATCGTGCCGCCGCTCTATGTATGGCGCATTCGTTCGCGCATCTATCGCTGGTACGGCCAGCTGCGCATCGTCGAACAGACGATAGAGGACGTGCCACCGGAAAAGCGGGCCGAAGTGTATGCGACGCAATTGAAACGGCTGGGCGAGATCGAGGCGAGCGTAAACCGGATTTCGATTCCGTTATCTTTCGCCCAAGGTGTGTATGACTTGCGCAGTCATATCGATTTTGTGCGCAAGCGGGTACTGTTGTTGATGCGCGGTAGCGACGGAGCCTGATTTCTCTTTTACATCAAATCAGGCACCGGTCCAGGGCAGTTCGGCATGACACCAGCCGCCTACGGTCTTGCGATGGCCATCGGCGTTTTTGTTGCCTTCGAAGCCCTCGAGAATATCGAAGCAGTGCAGGTAATCATTTTCTGTGGCTAGCTTGGCCGCATGGCGCGAGCGCACGCCAGAGCGGCACAGGAACAGCAGAATATTATCCTTACTTGCCACCTGCTTCAACTGGGCCAGAAAATCCGGATTCGGGATGCTGCCCGGATAGATGTTCCACTGCACCGCTGCCAGCTGGATATCATTAATGTCTACTTTTCCAACCCAGTCGCGTTCGGCATTGGTACGCACATCGATAAGTTTGACCTTGATGTTTGCCTGCAATAAAGTGAACGCTTCCTGAGGTGTGACGGCACCGGCATAGGGAAGAGATTGCTCTGCGCCGCGCTGTCTCGCGATGGCAAGAATGTCACGAGGATTCATATTCAGCCTTGCATAGTAGGATCGGTAAAATAATTATAATGCGTGAAACGACATTGCATGCAGATCATTGATGGCAATTGTTTTGGAATGGCGCGCACTGTTTTGATGCAAAACAAGATATTTTTATATTGGCGCACTAAATTAGCGCTTAATATTTTATTTGCACCGATATGGTGAGTCGTGCTGGATTGCAATGCATAAATTGATTGTTATGCGGCTGAAATACCTTATAAAACTGGCTTGGCTAATGTCTTGTGAAGTGGAAGTTCATGGCATGGAATCTGCTATGATCTTTCGCTGAAGTCTGATCGCACTGGGGATGTGGGTTGGCTTAATGGTTTGTTAAATACATAATTCGAATTATTTTTATCTTTATTGAGGAGTTTCGCATGGCAATGACAGCCGCAGAAGTCTTGAAGATGGCCAAAGACAACGAAGTCAAATTCGTTGATTTTCGCTTTGCAGATACAAGGGGCAAAGAACAGCACGTGACTGTTCCGGTATCTCATTTTGATATGGACAAATTCGAGTCCGGCCATGCATTCGATGGCTCTTCGGTCGCTGGCTGGAAAGGTATTGAAGCGTCCGACATGTTGCTGATGCCAGATCCGTCAACTGCCAATATCGATCCGTTCATGGAAGAAACCACATTGTTCATGCAGTGTGACGTGATCGAACCATCCGATGGCAAAGGCTATGACCGCGACCCACGCTCGATTGCCAAACGCGCCGAAGCCTACCTGAAATCGTCTGGCCTGGGCGACACCGCCTACTTTGGTCCGGAACCTGAATTCTTTATTTTTGATAGCGTGCGCTGGAATGTCGATATGTCCGGCTGCTTCGTCAAGATCGATTCTGATGAAGCATCCTGGTCGACCGGCGCCAAGCTTGAAGGCGGCAACAGCGGCCATCGTCCTGCTGTCAAGGGCGGTTATTTCCCAGTGCCACCAGTCGACAGTTTCCAGGACATGCGTTCTGAAATGTGCCTGATTCTGGAGGGCCTCGGGATTCCGGTTGAAGTGCATCACCACGAAGTCGGCGGTGCCGGCCAGAATGAAATCGGTACCAGATTCTCGACGCTGGTTGAGCGTGCGGACTGGACCCAGAATATGAAATATGTGGTCTGGAACGTCGCCCACACCTATGGTAAAACAGCAACTTTCATGCCGAAGCCGCTGGTTGGCGACAATGGTTCCGGCATGCATGTGCATCAATCGGTCTGGAAAGACGGCAAAAACCTGTTTGCAGGCGACGGCTATGCCGGTTTGTCGGACTTCGCGCTGTACTACATCGGCGGCATCATCAAGCATGCGCGTGCTTTGAACGCGATCACCAACCCTGGCACCAACTCCTACAAGCGTCTGGTTCCAGGCTATGAAGCACCGGTCAAGCTGGCATATTCGGCCCGCAATCGCTCCGCTTCGATCCGCATTCCGCACGTGGCAAATCCGAAAGGACGCCGGGTTGAAGCGCGTTTCCCGGATCCTCTGGCTAACCCGTACCTGTGCTTCGCTGCTCTGTTGATGGCTGGCCTGGACGGCGTGCAAAACAAGATTCATCCGGGCGAAGCAGCGACCAAAGATCTATACCATTTGCCGCCTGAAGAAGAAGCACTGATCCCGACAGTATGTTCTTCGCTTGAGCAAGCTCTGGAAGCGCTGGACCAGGATCGCGAATTCCTGACCCGCGGCGGTGTTTTCAGCGACAGCATGATTGATGCATATTTGGAACTGAAAATGACTGAAGTGCAGCGTATTCGTATGACGACGCATCCAGTTGAATTCGACATGTATTACTCGTCATAAGCTACTCGTCGTAAGTTACACGCATAATATTTGGCATGGCGGTAGTCAAAAGATCGACTCCAGTGTCAAACAAGAAACAGGCGGGCAGTGCTTCGGCGCTGCCCGCCTGTTTTTTTGAGGGCTTGTTGTTGCAATGGCGCAAATTGGGCGATTGTCGTTGGTGTTGCATTGTGACTTGCCATAAACTAACAAGCGTCTTGAATTGCTTCAGAAAAAGGGTTTATGAAACAACAACTTGCCGCACTTAAGCTCGCATCGATGCTCGCACTTATACTGTCTACTGCGGCAGCCGGGCATGCATATGCGCAGTCTGGGGTGTATCTGTGCATCGATCAAAATGGCAAAAAAGAATATAAAAACACCGGTGAAACCAAGGGCTGCAAAAAAATTGATCTGCCCGACATCACCACTTTTGCTGCGCCGCCGCCAAAAGCGCCAGTAGCCGGTCCGAGCAGGAAATCGACCGCTACACCCTCCGATTTTCCGAAGGTGGATGGCAATGTGCAAAAAGAGCGCGACAACGATCGCAAACAGATTTTGCAAAATGAGTTGAAGACCGAACAGCAGAAACTGGAAAATTTGGAAAAAGAATATAACAATGGCCAACCGGACCGCCTGGGTAGCGAGCGCAACTATGCCAAGTACCAGGAGCGGGTCAAGGGTATGGAGGAAGCGATTCACCGTTCGCAGCGCAATCTGGAAGCGCTGAAGCGTGAAATCGGCAACATGAAATAATTGTGCCTGCCTGTTGCGCGGGCATGCAGTCCAGGGTCGCTATATAGTGTATAGCGGCCTTTATTTTTTTGGGGGAGGCACGTGAAAACATCATTAATTTCATTGGCAGGTCTGGATCTGCTGTCGTCGGCCGTGATCGTGCTCGACGCACAAGGTTGCATCACTTATGTCAATCCGGCGGCCGAGATTTTGCTGGAAAGCGCATCCCGCACTCTGATGGGGCAGGCTTTGACGGCCCTGTTCGTTAATGGTGCGGAGCTGGAGACGGTGTTCCAACAGGCCTGCGCACACCAGTTTTCCGACAAGCGCCAGGACTTGACGCTGCAGCGCACCGGGCGCGAGCCCTTGTGCGTGGACAGCATCATTACCGCGCTCGATAGCGCCGAGATGCCGGTATTGATCGAGTTGCGCGAAAACGTGCAGCAGCTCAAGTTGGACCGGGAAGAGCGCATTATCGATCAGAGCCAGGCCAACAAGGAGCTGATTCGCAATCTGGCGCATGAGATCAAGAACCCGCTGGGCGGCATTCGCGGCGCGGCGCAACTGCTGGAGCTGGAACTGCCGGAGCGGCAGCTGAAGGAATTGCGCGAGTACACGCAAGTCATCATCAAGGAGGCCGACCGCCTGCAAGTCCTGGTGGACCGCTTGCTGGCGCCGCAACGGCATGCGCATATCGTCGGCGACGTCAATATCCATGAAGTGTGCGAACGGGTGCGCAGCCTGATCGTGGCTGAATTCCCGCTCGGCTTGCACATCAAGCGCGATTACGACCTCTCGATTCCGGAATTCCGGGGCGACAAGGAGCAACTGATCCAAGCGGTGCTGAATATTGCGCACAACGCCGCGCAAGCGCTGTCGCAGCGGATTCTGGCCGGCGACGCCGAGTTGATCATCAAGACCCGCATCCTGCGTCAGGTCACGCTGGCCAAGGTGCGTTACAGGCTGGCATTAGACTTGCATATCACCGATAACGGACCGGGCATCCCGCCAGAAATCCAGGACCACATTTTCTTCCCGCTGGTGTCGGGGCGGGATGGCGGTAGCGGATTGGGGCTGACGCTGGCGCAAACATTCGTGCAGCAGCATCTGGGCGTGATCGAATGCGAAAGCCGGCCGGGATATACCGATTTCAGGATGCTGCTGCCGCTGCCATGATGGTGTGGCGATGGCGGTCGCCACACAACGAGTGCGATGCATAACGCAGGAGATACAAGAAATATGAAGCCAATCTGGATTGTTGACGACGACGAATCGATACGCTGGGTGCTGGAAAAGGCGCTGGCGCGTGAAAACCTGATCACCCGCAGTTTCACCAATGCGCGCGATGCGATTGCCGCGCTGGCGGTCGAGACGCCGCAGGTGCTGGTGTCCGATATCCGCATGCCGGGTGCATCCGGCCTGGAATTGCTGCAGACCGTGAAGACCCAATATCCGGGTTTGCCGGTGATCATCATGACGGCGTTCTCGGACCTGGATTCTGCGGTAGCGGCTTTTCAGGGCGGCGCTTTCGAATATCTGGCCAAGCCGTTCGATCTGGAGAAGGCGGTCGAACTGATCCGGCGCGCTCTGGAAGAAAGCCTGCGCGAGGCCAGCGCGCCGCAAATCATTAGCGAGACTCCGGAAATTCTGGGCCAGGCGCCGGCCATGCAGGATGTGTTTCGCGCCATCGGCCGGCTCGCGCAATCGAATGTGACGGTGCTGATTACCGGTGAATCCGGTTCCGGCAAGGAGTTGGTGGCGTGTGCGTTGCACAAGCACAGCCCGCGTGCGGCGCAGCCTTTCATTGCCTTGAATACGGCAGCGATACCGAAGGATTTGCTCGAATCCGAACTGTTCGGCCATGAGCGCGGCGCGTTTACCGGTGCCCAGACTTCGCGCCGCGGCCGCTTTGAACAAGCCGAAGGCGGCACCCTGTTTCTGGACGAGATCGGCGACATGCCGTTCGATCTGCAAACACGTTTGTTGCGGGTGCTGTCGGACGGTCATTTCTACCGGGTCGGCGGCCATCAGCCGCAGAAAGCCAATGTGCGCGTGATTGCGGCCACCCATCAGAACCTGGAGCAGCGCGTCAAAGATGGGCTGTTTCGCGAGGATTTGTACCATCGCCTCAACGTGATCCGGCTGCGCCTGCCCAGTTTGCGGGAGCGGCGCGAAGACATTCCGCTGCTGACGCGCTACTTTTTGGTGCAAAGCGCCACACAGTTGGGCGTGGAAGCCAAGCGCATGTCGGAACCGGCGATGCAGTTCCTGTGTGGATTGGATTTGCCCGGCAACGTGCGCCAGTTGGAAAACCTGTGCAACTGGATCACCGTGATGGCGCCGGGGCAAACCGTCGAGGTCAAGGATTTGCCGCCAGACTTGGTGAGCACCCCGCTGGATGTGGCCGCTCCGGTTTCCAGTTTCGCTCCCAGTTCAGCTTCCAGTTTCATTCCCGGTCTTCCGGCCGTCGGCGCACCTCAGGTGTCGGCTTACCCTGCCGCTTATTCCAGTCAGGCAGCGGCAGATGCTGCTGCCGGCTGGCAAATTTTGCTGGAGTCGGAAGCGGCCAGCTTGCTGGCGGGCGGACAACCAGACGTAATGGAAGTGCTGGGCCGCCAGTTTGAATCGGTACTGATTAGGGCCGCGCTCAAGCATACGCATGGACGCAAAAACGATGCGGCGGTGCGGCTCGGGATTGGCCGCAACACCATCACCCGCAAGATTCAGGAACTCGGCATAGACGGCGCCGGCGACGATTAGACTTTTTAATGTATTTTAGATATACGGGAGTATATGTATTTTTTCAACAATTACCGCATATGTAATATGCGGTAATTAAAAATACAATTGCCAGTATTATTAAAATAGACGATTACTTGCCGGCGTTGATGCTCAATGCCAGCGCTTCGGCAACCCGGATGCCATCTACCGCCGCCGACAGGATGCCGCCGGCGTAACCAGCGCCTTCACCGGCCGGGAACAGCCCCCTGGTATTCAAACTCTGCAAATCATCATCGTTGCGTTTGATGCGAATCGGCGACGACGTGCGGGTTTCAACCCCGGTCAGCAGCGCGTCGTGCATCGCAAATCCCTTGATCTGCTTGTCGAAAGCCGGAAACGCCTCACGCATCGCTTCGGTGGCGTAGTCGGGGATCGCGGTCGACAGGTCGCCCAATTGCACGCCCGGTTTATAGGACGGGATCACGCTGCCGAATTCGGTCGAAGTTTTGCCGGCAACAAAATCGCCGACCAGCTGGCCGGGAGCCTGATAAGTGCCGCCGCCCAGCTCGAACGCGCGTGACTCCCAGTGGCGCTGGAACGCGATGCCGGCCAGCGGATCGCCTGGGTAGTCCGCCGGCGTGATGCCGACCACGATTGCGCTGTTGGCATTGCGCTCGTTGCGCGAGTACTGGCTCATGCCGTTGGTGACCACCCGGCCCGGTTCCGAAGTGGCGGCCACCACGGTGCCGCCCGGGCACATGCAGAAGCTGTATACCGCACGGCCATTGGCGCTGTGATGCACCAGCTTGTAATCGGCCGCGCCCAAAATCGGGTTGCCGGCATTCGGCCCGAAGCGGCATTTGTCGATCAGGGATTGCGGATGCTCGACCCGGAAGCCGATCGAAAATGGCTTGGCTTCCACATACACGCCGCGCCGCTGCAGCATCTCGAAGGTGTCGCGGGCGCTGTGGCCGATCGCCAGCACCACATGGTTGGTTTCGATGCGTTCGCCACCGGCCAGCAGCACGCCTTGCACCTGGCCGTTTTCGATCTCGATATCCTCGACCCTGCTCTGGAAGCGGAAGCTGCCGCCCAGCGCTTCGATGGTGGCGCGCATCTGTTCCACCATCTTGACCAGCCGGAAGGTGCCGATGTGCGGCTTGCTGACGTACATGATTTCTTCCGGCGCGCCGGCTTTGATGAACTCGGTCAAGACCTTGCGGCCCAGATGCTTGGGGTCCTTGATCTGGCTGTACAGCTTGCCGTCCGAAAAAGTGCCGGCGCCGCCTTCGCCGAACTGCACGTTTGATTCCGGGTTCAGTTCTCCCTTGCGCCACAGGCCCCAGGTGTCTTTGGTGCGTTCGCGCACCATTTTGCCGCGTTCCAGGATGATCGGATTAAACCCCATCTGCGCCAGGATCAGCCCGGCGAACAGGCCGCAAGGGCCGGTGCCGATGACCACCGGACGGGTTTTCATGGTGCCGCTGGCGTGCGCGACGAAATGGTAATCGGTATCGGGCGTGATGCCGGTATGGCAGTCTTTTTGGGTGCGCTGCAGGATCGCCTGGTCGTCAGTCGTGACCACATCGAGCGCATAAATCAGCACGATGGCGCTCTTCTTGCGGGCGTCGTAACTGCGTTTGAATATCGTATAGCTGACCAGCATCGGCTCCGGCATGTCCAGCCGCGCCAGAATGGCAACCTTGATGTCGCCTTCGGCATGATCCAGCGGCAGTTTTACTTCATTGAGTCGCAACATAACCATCTTCCACACTGTAATAAGGCTCGCTGCAGCAACGCCGGCAGCGGGGAGGGCGCTATTTTAACGCGCCAGGTTCTGGCAATCTCTAAAATGGTATATTTTCACGCTTGCTTAAAAAACGGTTGTTTCTTAGTCTTGCACTTGAAGCAAATGCGCCGACTTGTGCTGCAAAACAATAAACCACTTTCCCAATCCACATTGCCACACTCCCGCAGCGCTGCATCTCAGGCACAATGGGGCCGAAATGCAACAATGTGACTTATTTTTAAAATAACATCCAATATGCTGCGGCGCGGCATAACAAACTACAGGTGTGTAATTGGCCTCAAAAAATCCAAAAAGCAGGTTGGCGGTATTGACTTTGGCTGCCGTCGGTATTGTCTACGGCGACATCGGCACCAGCCCGCTGTATGCGATGAAAGAAGTTTTTTCGGCGCAGCACGGGCTTGCATTGAGCCAGGACAATTTGCTGGGTGTGGTTTCCCTGATCGTCTGGAGCCTGATTGCGGTGGTCTCGCTCAAATACGTGACGCTGGTGCTGCGCGCCGACAATCATGGCGAAGGCGGCATCATGGCGCTGCTGGCGCTGACCCTGTCTTCGGTCGGGTCCTTGTCGCGCTGGTATATGCCGTTGCTGGTGACGGGCATGTTTGGCGCCGCACTGTTTTTTGGCGATGGCGTCATTACCCCGGCGATTTCAGTCTTGTCTGCAATGGAAGGGCTGGAGGTGGCAACGCCGGCTTTCAAGCCGTACGTGGTGCCTTTGACGCTGGTGTTGCTGACCGGCTTGTATATGCTGCAAAAAAATGGCACCGCCGGCATCGGCAAATGGTTCGGGCCGATCATGATGGTCTGGTTTGTCACCTTGGCCGGCATGGGTATCGTCAACATTATCGCCGCGCCGGAAATCCTCGCGGCCTTGAACCCTCTGCATGCGCTCTATTTTCTGAATGGCAATCGCTGGATCGCTTTCGTCGCGCTGGGCGCGATTGTACTGACCCTGACCGGCGCCGAAGCGCTGTATGCAGATATGGGGCATTTCGGCCGCAAGCCGGTGCGCATGGCCTGGTTCTTCATCACCTTTCCGGCGCTGGCGCTGAATTATCTGGGCCAGGGCGGCTTGTTGCTGCGTAATCCGGAGGCGGTCTCGAACCCGTTCTTTCAGCAACTCGGCGACTGGAGCATTTATCCGCTGATCGTGCTGTCCACAGTGGCTACCATCATTGCCTCGCAGGCGACTATTTCCGGCACGTATTCGATGACCAAGCAAGCCATTGCGCTGGGTTTTCTGCCGCGCATGAAGATCATTCAAACCTCGTCGAAAGAAATCGGCCAGATCTACATTCCGCTGGTTAACTGGCTGCAGTGGGGCGTGGTTGTTATGGCGGTGCTGGCTTTCGGTTCTTCTTCCAATCTGGCGGCGGCCTATGGCATTGCGGTGACGGGCACCATGATAGCCACCACAGTGCTGTCTTTCTTTGTGCTGCGCTACGGCTGGAAGTTTAATCTGGCGCTGTGCATCGGCGCCACCGGCTTCTTTTTCGTGATCGACGTTGCCTTCTTCGCAGCCAATGTGCTCAAGATCCTGCATGGCGGCTGGTTCCCGTTGCTGCTGGGCGCGGTCATGTTTACGGTGATGATGACCTGGAAACGCGGGCGTGAATTGGTGAGTGATAATTTGCAAAAACATGCAATTCCGCTGGAGGATTTTCTGGCTTCGCTGTTTACCGACCCGCCGCTACGGGTGCCGGGGGTGGCGATTTTCATGCGCGGCCCTGGCGACGGGGTGCCGCATGCGATGCTGCATAACCTGTCCCACAACAAGGTGCTGCACGAGCGGGTGGTGTTCCTGACTGTGTATCAGCACGATGTGCCGTGGGTGCCGTTCTCGGAGCGCATCCAGATTCATGACCTGGGACACAATTGCTACCAGCTTGACATGCATTACGGCTTCAAGAACACGGCGGATATTCCCCGTGCGCTGGAATTGTCGAAGCAATATGCACTCGATTTCAACATGATGGAAACCTCTTTTTTCATCGCCCGCCAGAACGTTATTGCCACGCCGGGTTCCGGCATGGCGCTGTGGCGCGAACGGCTTTTTGCCGGCATGGCGCGCAATGCCCGCGATGCAGCCGACTACTATTGCATTCCGGCTAACCGTGTCATCGAGTTGGGTACGCAGGTCGAGATTTAAGTGCGTAGATGGGTGCAACCCATCTTGTAAGTTCGATATGCAATGGGTTGCACCGATCCTGCGGTATATTAAAAATAGCAGGAGTATGTCGATAAACATCCGCATTACCGCATATATAATATGCGGTAATGAAATATGCTGCGGCTAGTATGCTTTATTCGCCGTGCTGCATCCGGCGCCACAGCGTGGTGCGGCTAATGCCGAGGTGTTTGGCGACGGCGGCCCGGTTGCCGTTGAAGCGATCCAGAGTTTGGTGGATGTTTGCAATCTGCATTATCGGTAACTGTTCTAAGACAGGAGCCGTGCGCGCCATCCCTGCATCAGATGAAGACTGCAGCAACTCCGGCGCCACTTTCAACATGAATCCGGGCGAGATCGCCTGCAACGGTTCGGCGGCCAAAAATAGCGCCAGACGCTCCATCAGATTGCGTAATTCGCGCACATTGCCGGGCCAGTCATAGTTTTGCAGCAATGCGCCGCACGCATTGATTTCTGCCTGCAGGTTCGGATGCGGACGGGCGCCGAGCGCGGCCAGCGCGTTTTTCAGGCACCACACCGCCAACGCAATCAGGTCGTCGCACCGTTCGCGCAGCGGCGGCAGCGTCAGGCGCAACACCGCCAGCCGGTAAAACAGGTCGGCGCGAAAACGCCCTTCGCGGATCCGCTGTTCCAGATCGCAATGGGTGGCGCTGATGATGCGCACATCGACCGGAATCGGCCGGGTGCCGCCGACCCGCACGATTTCGCGTTCTTCCAGCACCCGCAGCAAGCGGGTTTGCAGCGTCAGCGGCATTTCGCCGATTTCATCCAGAAACAGCGTGCCGCGATGGGCCGCTTCGAACAGTCCGGCGTGGCCACCGCGGCGCGAGCCGGTGAATGCGCCTTCTTCATAGCCGAACAATTCCGACTCCAGCAGGGATTCTGCAATCGCGCCGCAATTGACTGCGACAAAGGGCCGGTTGCCGGCCGCCATGCGCGGATTTTCGCGGTGAATCGCTTGCGCCACCAATTCCTTGCCGGTGCCGGTTTCGCCCTGAATCAGTACGGTGGCGGGGGATCTGGCATACAGCACCACGGTTTGCCGCAATGCTTCCATGGCGCTGGATTCGCCGCGCAAATCGGTGATGCCGTGTTTGGCGCGTAAGGTGTCAGCCATGCCCGCAGCCGCGGTCACCGGTGCGCCGCGTCCACGTTGCGACTCCAGTTGCGTCAGTTTGGCGATTTCCAGCGCGTCGTCGAAGGCTTGCCGGATTGATGCGGCCGAATACACGAAGACTGCTGCCAGTCCCGCTTCCGCAGCCAGATCGGTAATCAGGCCGGCGCCGACGATGGCTTTGATGCCGCTGGCTTTGAGTTCGTTGATCTGGGCCCGGGCATCTTCTTCGGTGGCATATTTGCGCTGCGCAATGCGAAAGCCGAATGCATTCTGAAATTCCTTCAGCGCCGGCATCGTGCTTTGATAGGTGATGATGCCGATGTCGGGCGTAATTTTGCGCGCGCGCGATAGGGCTTGCATCACGTCGAAGCCGCTGGCCTTGGCGATCACCACCGGCACCGACAAGCGGCTTTTCAGATAAGCGCCGTTGGAGCCGGCGGCAATCACCGCGTCGCAGCGTTCGGTTGCCATGCGCTCGCGGATATGGCGTGCCGCATCTTCAAAACCGAGATCAATCGGCTCGATGGTGGCGCGGTCGTCGTATTCCAGCGTGATGTCGCGGAACAGGTCCGACAGACGCGACACGGAAACGGTCCAGATGACCGGTTTGTTGCTGTCGTTCTGAAAGTGGGCGTTTGGATTGGGGCGCATGTTTCAATCATGTTTCAATGTTTCAAATAAGGCGACGATTGTAACGCGTATTGAAACAAAATTTGCCTGCATCAAGTAACGGCATGCTGCTGCACGTTACGCTGCAAGCTTCTTAAACCAATGAATCGCAAGGTATTTTTAAATTTCTGATGCGCGCATGCCGGCATTTTCGCCAATGTGGCACGGCGATTGCAATACAGTGTGCAGTTAGCGTCAGTGAAACCTCTCAACAGATAAGGTGAAGACATGAGTTTGTATTCCGCAGGAGCCGCCTTCCGCAAGGCGATGCAAGAAGAGTCCCCGTTGCAAGTCATTGGCGCGATTAACGCCAACCATGCGCTGCTGGCCAAACGTGCCGGTTTCAAGGCGATTTACCTTTCTGGCGGCGGTGTCGCTGCCGGCTCGCTCGGTCTGCCCGACCTTGGCATTTCCAATCTGGACGACGTGCTGACCGACGTGCGCCGCATTACCGATGTCTGCGATCTGCCGCTGTTAGTCGATGTAGATACCGGTTTTGGTTCCAGCGCGTTCAATGTCGCGCGCACCGTCAAATCGATGATCAAGTTCGGCGCTGCCGCACTGCATATCGAAGACCAAGTCGGCGCCAAGCGCTGCGGCCATCGTCCGAACAAGGAAATCGTCAGCAAGCAGGAAATGGTGGACCGCATCAAGGCTGCAGTCGATGCCCGTACCGACGAGAATTTCGTGATCATGGCGCGCACCGATTCGCTGGCAGTCGAAGGGCTGGAATCCGCGCTGGAACGTGCCGCCGCCTACGTCGAAGCCGGTGCCGACATGCTCTTCCCGGAAGCGATTACCGAGCTGGCGATGTACCAGAAGTTTGCCGCTGCGGTCAAAGTGCCGGTGCTGGCCAATATCACCGAATTTGGCGCTACACCGTTGTTTACGGTGGAAGAGTTGAAGTCGGCCGATGTCAGTCTGGTGCTATATCCGCTGTCGGCTTTCCGCGCGATGAACAAGGCTGCCGAAAACGTATATACCGCAATCCGCCGCGACGGCTCGCAAAAAAATGTGATCGACACCATGCAAACCCGTATGGAACTGTACGACCGCATCAATTACCACGACTTCGAACAGCATCTGGACGCGTTGTTTGCGGCACAGAAGAAATAAGATATTTCCGTAGTGTATTCTCAGGTGTGCAGCCGGAAGCCTGCACGCCTGAAATAGGATTCTTTCTCGTTAGGAAACTAAAAAATGAGCGTACCGCAAGCAGCAACTTTCAAGCCTAAAAAATCCGTCGCGTTGTCCGGCGTCACTGCAGGCAACACCGCACTGTGTTCCGTCGGCAAGACCGGCAACGATCTGCATTACCGTGGCTATGACATCCTGGATATCGCCGATACTTGCGAATTTGAGGAAATCGCCTATCTGCTGGTACACGGCAAACTACCTGCCGCAGCCGAACTCAAGGGCTACAAAGCCAAGCTGAAATCCTTGCGCGGCTTGCCTGCCAGCGTCAAGGCTGCGCTGGAAACGCTGCCTGCCGCATCGCACCCGATGGACGTGATGCGCACCGGCATCTCCGTACTCGGCTGTACTCTGCCAGAAAAAGATGATCACAACACCCCAGGCGCGCGCGACATCGCCGACCGTCTGATGGCGTCATTCGGTTCCATGTTGCTGTACTGGTATCACTTCAGCACCAATGGCAAACGTATCGACGTTGAAACCGATGACGATTCGATCGGCGGTCATTTCCTGCATCTGCTGCATGGCGTGAAACCGTCCGCTGCATGGGAAAAAGCGATGCACACTTCGCTGATCCTGTACGCAGAGCATGAATTCAATGCGTCCACCTTCACCAGTCGCGTCATCGCCGGCACCGGTTCCGATATTTACTCCGCCATCACTGGTGGAATCGGCGCCTTGCGCGGGCCGAAACACGGCGGCGCGAATGAAGCAGCATTCGAAATCCAGAAGCGTTACGACAATCCGGACGAAGCCGAGGCCGACATCAAGAAACGCGTCGAAAACAAGGAAGTCGTGATCGGCTTCGGCCATCCGGTATATACCGTGTCGGACCCGCGCAACAAGGTCATCAAGGAAGTTGCGCACAATTTGTCTACAGAAGCCGGTTCGACTGCGATGTTCGACATTGCCGAGCGCCTGGAAACCGTGATGTGGGACATTAAAAAAATGTTCCCGAACCTAGACTGGTTCTCCGCCGTGTCGTATCACATGATGGGGGTGCCGACAGCGATGTTTACGCCGTTGTTCGTGATTGCCCGCACTTCCGGTTGGGCCGCGCACATTATCGAACAACGGATTGACAATAAAATTATTCGACCTTCCGCAAACTATGTCGGTCCAGACGATTTAAACTTCGTACCAATCGACGAACGCTAGCCAATCCGGCCGGCGCGTATCGGTATTGGAGAAAATTATGATTGCCCTGAGACTGACATCCACCCTGGTTTTCACCGTCTTGTTGGCCTCTTGCGCATCCAAGGTGCCGCTGTCGGAAACCAAGCCGGCGCCAGTGGCTGCAATACCGATGTTGCAACCGGTGCTTGCCAAAACAGCTTTGATCGCCGGCAATTTTCGCTGTGAACTTGGCAATCAGGTCGACGTAAGTGCCGACCTGCAGCGTCCAGACGCGATCAATGTAGCTTGGAAGGGACGCTCATATCCGCTGCACGCAGTCGCAACCTCCACCGGTGCGCTGCGCTATGAAGATACGGCCAGCGGCCATGTGTGGATCCAGATCCCGGCCAAATCCATGCTGTTGAATGCCAAGGCAGGCCAGCAGCTTGCCAATGAATGCAAGACCCGATAAATTTTTTTGAGCAGGAATGTCGGCCCCGACCACCTGTAGTTCGTGCCGATCAAAGACCGTAAGTAAAGTCTAATCCCTGACCATTACACTCTTTCTGGACTAATCCGTGAACACCATAAATCGCAAGCCCCTACCGGGTACCAAGCTAGATTTCTTCGACACGCGTGCTGCGGTCGACGCGATCCAGCCCGGCGCCTATGACAAGCTGCCGTACACCTCACGCGTACTGGCTGAGAACTTGGTGCGCCGCTGTGACCCGGCCACACTGAACGATTCCCTGAAGCAGTTCATCGAGCGCAAGCGCGACTTGGACTTTCCATGGTTCCCGGCCCGTGTGATTTGTCATGACATCCTGGGCCAGACGGCACTGGTCGACCTCGCCGGCCTGCGTGACGCCATTGCTGATCAGGGCGGTGACCCCGCACTGGTCAATCCGGTTGTGCCGACGCAGCTGGTGGTGGACCACTCGCTGGCCGTGGAATGTGGTGGCTTCGATCCGGACGCGTTCGCCAAGAACCGCGCCATCGAAGACCGTCGCAACGAAGACCGTTTCGACTTCATCAACTGGACCAAAAAGGCGTTCAAGAACGTCGACGTGATTCCTTCAGGCAACGGCATCCTGCATCAGATCAACCTCGAACGCATGAGCCCGGTGGTGCAGGTAAAAGACGGTGTCGCCTTCCCTGATACCTTGGTCGGCACCGATAGCCACACCCCGATGGTCGACGCGCTGGGCGTGATCGCCATCGGTGTCGGCGGCTTGGAAGCCGAAAGCGTGATGCTGGGCCGCGCCTCCTGGATGCGACTGCCGGACATTATCGGCGTGGAGCTGATCGGCAAGCCTTCGGAGGGCATCACCGCGACGGACACCGTGCTGGCACTGACCGAGTTCCTGCGCAAGCAAAAAGTCGTGTCCTCTTACCTCGAGTTCTACGGTGAAGGCGCCTCCCACCTGACACTGGGAGACCGCGCAACCATTTCCAACATGACGCCAGAGTTCGGCGCCACCGCCGCGATGTTCTACATCGACGAGCAAACCATCAAATACTTGAAGCTCACCGGTCGTGACGACGAGCTGGTCAAGCTGGTGGAAATCTATGCCAAGGCCACCGGCCTGTGGGCGGACAGCCTGAAGAACGCTGAGTACGAGCGTGTACTCAAGTTCGACCTATCCTCAGTGGTGCGTAATATTGCAGGGCCAAGCAACCCACACAACCGCGTGCCGACTTCCGAACTAGCTGCGCGCGGCATCAGCGGCAAGGTAGAGAACGAACCGGGCCTGATGCCGGACGGCGCTGTGATCATCGCCGCCATCACCAGCTGCACCAACACCAACAACCCGCGCAACATGATTGCCGCCGGTCTGCTGGCTCGTAACGCCAACCGGCGTGGCCTCACTCGCAAGCCGTGGGTGAAGAGCTCGTTGGCACCAGGCTCCAAGACCGTGACCTTGTATCTGGAAGAAGCCAAGCTGCTGCCGGAGCTGGAAACGTTGGGATTCGGAGTTGTGGCCTATGCCTGCACCTCCTGCAACGGGATGTCCGGCGCGCTCGATCCGGTGATCCAGAAAGAAGTGCTGGAGCGTGATCTGTATGCCACTGCTGTATTGTCCGGCAACCGAAACTTCGATGGTCGCATCCACCCATACGCCAAAGAAGCCTTCCTGGCCTCACCGCCCTTGGTGGTGGCCTACGCCATTGCCGGCACCATCCGTTTTGACATCGAAAAAGACGTCTTGGGTATCGACGCCGATGGCAAGTCGGTGACACTAAAAGACATCTGGCCGTCTGACGAAGAAATCGACGCCATCGTTGCCTCCAGCGTGAAGCCGGAGCAGTTCCGCAAAGTATATATTCCGATGTTCGCCGCGCAAAAAGACGATGGCGAAAAGGTTAGCCCGCTGTACGACTGGCGCCCTCAAACCACCTACATCCGCCGTCCGCCTTATTGGGAAGGCGCGCTGGCCGGTGAGCGTACGCTGAAGGGCATGCGCCCGCTGGCGGTACTGGGTGACAATATCACCACCGACCACCTGTCGCCATCCAATGCCATCATGCTCGACAGCGCTGCCGGTGCGTACCTGGCGAAAATGGGCTTGCCGGAGGAAGACTTCAACTCCTACGCTACGCATCGTGGCGATCACCTGACCGCGCAGCGCGCCACTTTTGCCAACCCCACCCTGAAGAACGAAATGGCGGTAGTGGACGGCAAGATGAAAGCGGGCTCGCTGACCCGCATCGAGCCGGAGGGTCAGATCACTCGCATGTGGGAAGCGATTGAAACCTACATGGAGCGCAAGCAGCCATTGATCATCATTGCCGGTGCCGACTACGGCCAGGGTTCTTCGCGTGACTGGGCCGCCAAAGGCGTGCGCTTGGCGGGTGTGGAAGCCATCGCGGCCGAAGGCTTCGAGCGTATCCACCGCACCAATCTGGTCGGCATGGGCACGCTTCCGCTGGAGTTTCAGCCGGGGGTCAACCGCAAGACGCTCGCCATCGACGGCACCGAAACTTTCGACGTCATCGGTGAACGCACACCGCGTTCGACTCTGACGTTGGTGATCAATCGCAAGAACGGCGAGCGGGTCGAGGTGCCTGTGATCTGCCGTCTCGATACCGCTGAAGAAGTGTCGATCTACGAAGCAGGCGGCGTGCTGCAGCGTTTTGCGCAGGACTTCCTCGAGTCGTCTTCCAAGGCTGCTTAAGAAACTGACGTTCGGCGGAAGGGTGGAGCAGGGGTTTCGGATCGCATGCGATCCGCCTGCGAAACGGTATCCGCTTGCAAGCGGATATGCGCCCTGCAAGGGCTTCGCTTTTCCGCTCTACACGAGAGCCGTAACACATAAGGCGGAAAAGCGAAGCGCCTTCCGCCATAAGGAAACGAGTAAACATCCATGTCCAACGTACCCCAAATCAAGATTCCCGCCACCTACATGCGTGGCGGTACCAGCAAAGGCGTGTTTTTTCGCCTGCAGGATTTACCCGAGGCCGCACAGGCCCCCGGTGCGGCGCGCGATGCGCTGTTGCTACGCGTCATCGGTAGCCCGGATCCTTACGGCAAACAGACCGATGGCATGGGTGGAGCGACCTCGAGCACCAGCAAGACCGTCATTCTGTCCAAGAGCAGCAAGCCAGATCACGATGTCGATTACCTGTTCGGCCAGGTGTCGATCGACAAGGCATTCGTCGACTGGAGCGGCAACTGCGGCAATCTCTCCGCCGCCGTGGGCTCATTTGCCATCAGCAGCGGACTGGTCGAAGCCAGCCGCATCCCGCATAACGGTATGGCGACCGTGCGCATCTGGCAGGAAAATATCGCCAAGACCATCATCGCGCACGTGCCGATTACCGACGGCGCGGTGCAGGAAACCGGCGACTTCGAACTGGATGGCGTTACTTTCCCCGCAGCAGAAGTGCAGCTTGAATTCATGGACCCGGCCGCAGATGAAGAAGGCGCGGGCGGTTCTATGTTCCCGACCGGCAACCTGATTGACGATCTAGAGGTGCCGGGCATTGGCACACTGAAAGTCACCATGATCAATGCTGGCATTCCGACCATCTTCGTGAATGCGGACGCCATCGGCTACACCGGCATCGAGTTACAAGACGCCATCAATAGCGATGCCAAGGCATTGGCCAAGTTTGAGGCCATTCGTGCGCATGGCGCAGTGCGCATGGGCCTGATCAAGCATATCGATGAAGCCGTTACCCGTCAGCACACCCCGAAGGTCGCCTTTGTCGCGAAACCTGCCGATTACGTCTCATCCAGTGGCAAACGCGTCGCTGCCAGTGACGTCGATCTGCTGGTGCGCGCCATGTCCATGGGCAAGCTGCATCACGCGATGATGGGTACGGCAGCCGTTGCCATCGGCGCCGCCGCAGCGATACCGGGCACGCTGGTGAACCTCGCCGCTGGCGGCGATTTGCGCAATGCGGTGCGCTTCGGCCATCCCTCGGGCACCTTGCGGGTTGGTGCGGAAGCCAGCCAGAGTCAGTCCAGCGGCGAATGGAGCGTGACCAAGGCCATCATGAGCCGCAGCGCCCGGGTGCTGATGGAAGGATGGGTACGCGTGCCCGGCGATGCGTTCCGAGGAGCAATGCCACCGACTTCTGTGTCTGATTGAATATGAAATCCGCCAAACGCCCCGACTGGGACAAGGTCCTGGTCGACATCGTCGATTACGTGATGAACTACAAGATCGATTCCAGCGTTGCGTACACAACAGCACGCAACTGCCTGATCGACACGCTTGGTTGCGGCCTGGAAGCGTTGGAATATCCAGCCTGCAAAAAACTGATGGGCCCGATCGTACCGGGCACGATCGTGCCGAACGGCGCCAAAGTGCCTGGTACCCAATTCCAGCTCGATCCGGTGCAAGCCGCGTTCAACATCGGCGCGATGATCCGCTGGCTCGACTTCAACGACACCTGGCTGGCTGCCGAATGGGGTCACCCATCGGACAACTTGGGCGGCATTCTGGCGACAGCTGACTGGCTGTCACGCAATGCAATTGCTGCCGGCAAGAAGCCGCTAACCATGAAATCGGTGTTGACCGGCATGATCAAGGCGCATGAAATCCAGGGCTGCATCGCGCTGGAAAATTCCTTCAACAAAGTCGGCCTCGATCACGTTGTCCTGGTTAAGGTTGCCTCGACTGCTGTTGTGGCTGAAATGATGGGCTTGTCCCGCGACGAAATCCTCAGTGCGGTATCGCTGGCATGGGTCGATGGCCAGTCGCTGCGCACCTATCGTCATGCACCGAACACCGGCTCGCGCAAATCATGGGCTGCAGGCGACGCGACATCGCGTGCGGTGCGCCTGGCCTTGATGGCAAAAACCGGTGAAATGGGTTACCCATCGGTGCTGTCGGCCAAGACTTGGGGTTTCTACGATGTGCTGTTCAAAGGCAACAAGTTCAAATTCCAGCGCCCATACGGTTCCTACGTGATGGAAAACGTGCTGTTCAAGATTTCGTTCCCGGCCGAGTTCCACTCGCAAACCGCGGTTGAAGCCGGCATGACATTGCACGCGCAATTGCAGGCAGCCGGCAAATCGGTTGAGGATATCAAGCAGGTCACGATCCGCACCCACGAAGCCTGCATCCGCATCATCGACAAGAAAGGTCCGCTGCACAATCCGGCCGACCGCGATCACTGCATCCAGTACATGGTTGCGATGCCAATGATTTTAGGTCGTCTGACCGCTTCCGATTACGAAGACAATGTCGCTGCCGATCCACGTATCGACGTATTGCGCGACAAGATCATCTGCGTTGAAGATCCGGCTTTCACCGTCGATTACCACGATCCTGCAAAGCGTTCAATTGCCAATGCGTTGACGGTTGAATTCAATGACGGCAACAAGTTCGATGAAGTCGTGGTTGAATACCCGATCGGCCACGCACGTCGCCGCACCGATGGCATCCCGCTGCTGGAAGCCAAGTTCAAGATAAATCTGGCACGCCAGTTCCCGGCCAAACAACAAAAAGCCATCCTCGACATCTCGCTCGACCAGGCTGCACTGGAGGCGATGCCGGTGCATGAATATGTTGATTTGTACGTGATCTGATAGCCCGCTACCGGATAACAGGCGTACTGACATTTTTTCTTTACTTTTTTTATTGCTTTTTCGTTTGTGGTAAGTGCCCGGTAAATTGTTGCCGCTAAAATAATATTTCCAAGTACTCGCTTGGTCCGCAAGCGGTTGGAAATTCGGAGGAATCATGAGTTTCGCAGATATCTATAAAAATTCGATTAAACAACCGCAAGCATTCTGGGATGGCGAAGCCAAGCTGATTGACTGGCAGCAGCCGTACTCGGAAGTGCTCGATTATTCAAAACCGCCATTCACCCAATGGTTTATTGGCGGCAAGACCAATTTGTGCCACAACGCTGTCGATCGCTGGGTTGCCACCCAAGGCGACAAGGCCGCGCTGATCGCGATTTCGACCGAAACCGGAACCGAGAAAGTCTATTCCTTCACTGAATTGCGAGATGAAGTCAGCCGCATGGCCGCCATCATGCAAACGCTGGGCGTGGGCAAGGGCGACCGCGTGTTGATTTACATGCCGATGATCGCCGAGGCCGCTTTTGCCATGCTGGCCTGTGCCCGCATCGGCGCCATTCATTCGGTCGTGTTCGGCGGCTTCGCGGCCCATAGCCTGGCCACGCGGATCGAAGATGCGCAGCCGAAGCTGATCGTGTCTGCCGACGCCGGTTCCCGCGGCGGCAAGCCGATCCCTTACAAGCCTTTGCTGGATGAAGCGATTACGCTTTCCACCCACAAGCCGGGCAAGGTGCTGCTGGTTGATCGCAAGCTGGCTCCTATGAACTTGGTGGAAGGGCGTGATGTCGATTACGCAGCGTTGCGCGCGCAACACCTGGATTCGCAGGTGCCAGTGACCTGGCTGGAATCGAATGATCCATCCTACATCCTGTATACCTCCGGCACTACCGGCAAGCCCAAGGGAGTGCAGCGCGATGTCGGCGGTTACGCAGTCGCACTGGCTTCTTCGATGCGGAATATTTTCTGCGGCAATCCGGGCGAGACTTACTTTGCCACTTCCGATATCGGCTGGGTGGTCGGTCACTCGTACATCGTCTATGGCCCGCTGATCGCCGGCATGGCCACCATCATGTATGAAGGCTTGCCAACCATGCCGGATGCCGGCATTTGGTGGAGCATCGTCGAGAAATACAAGGTTACGCGGATGTTCTCGGCCCCGACTGCGGTGCGGGTGCTAAAGAAGCAGCCGCAGGAATTCATGCAGAAATACGACCTGTCTTCGCTCAAGGCGCTGTATCTGGCTGGCGAACCGTTGGATGAAACCACCTCGGCCTGGATTTCGGACGCCTTGGGCGTGCCCATCATCGACAATTACTGGCAGACCGAAACCGGCTGGCCGATCCTGTCAATCGCCAAGGGGTACGAAGACATGCCGACCAAGCTCGGCAGTCCCGGCATTCCGACCCCGGGATTTAACGTCAAGCTGTTCAATGAAACCACCGGCGAGGAATGCGGCGCCAACGAAAAAGGAGTGGTCATGATCGAAGGCCCGCTGCCTCCGGGCTGCATGCAGACCGTGTATGGCGACGATGCGCGCTACGCCAGCACCTACTGGAGCGTGCTGAATGGCAAACATGTGTATTCGACCTTCGACTGGGGCATTCGCGATGCGGACGGTTACTACTTCATCCTTGGCCGCACCGACGACGTGATCAATGTCGCCGGCCACCGGCTGGGCACGCGGGAAATCGAAGAAAGCATTTCCAGTCATGCCAATGTGTCGGAAGTCGCCGTGGTCGGCATCGAAGACAAGCTCAAGGGGCAGGTTGCCGTCGCCTTCGTGATCCTGAAAAATCCGGCAGCGGCCAACACAGCGCAGGCGCAGCAAGTGCTGGAAAAAGAAATCATGGGCGTGGTCGATCGCCAGTTAGGTGCGGTGGCCCGGCCGGCCCGCGTATATTTCATTGCCCAGCTGCCGAAGACGCGCTCCGGCAAACTGTTGCGGCGTTCGATCCAGGCCATCTGTGAAGGGCGCGATCCGGGCGATATGTCTTCGATTGAAGACCCGACTTCGCTGAAACAGATCGAGGGCGCGCTCGGCAGCTGATTGTGTTCTTAGTGGCAGAAACAATGTCCACGAAAAGCACACAAAAGGGGTGGCATGAGTAACATGATGCCATCCCATCGCATATGTTAAAAACATGGGGTATGCTAAAAAATATGCAATTTTACGCATATAAAATATGCGAATTTTAAAAATACCCGATAGGTTCGCGTTGAGCAAAGCGAAGCCCGGCAATGTTGGCTGAACAGCTGGAATAGGCCAATGTAAAGAGGGGTATATTTAATTTACGCAATAGGTATATGCGAGGAATGTCATGAAAATGGCGATACTCCTTGCTTCTTTAGAGGCGCATTGGGTTGCAGTCCCTGTTCGTGCTTTTCGTGTCTTTGGTGGACAATGCTTCCCTTTGAATGACTGAGGAGGATATTCGATGACGCTTACCAATCCTGTTGCGGTATCAACCCGCGATGCTGGTTTGATCAATGCAGCCAGCAGCCTGCTGCTGGTAATCGATTTTCAGCAGCGGCTGATGCCGGCGATCGCGGATGGCGAGGCTGTGCTGCGCAATGCGCTGATACTGGCGCAGTCGGCACAACTGCTGGCGATTCCGGCGCTGGCGACCGAGCAGTATCCGCTCGGACTGGGCCACACTGCGCCCGGGCTTGCCGCCCTATGCGGCGAGAGCGTGGAAAAAACCACGTTCGGCGCCTGCGGCACGCCGGCATTTTTGGAGACGCTGCAGCGCTTGAGCCCATGCAGCGCACCAACCTTGGTGATCAGCGGCTGCGAAGCGCATGTCTGCGTGCTGCAAAGCGCCTTGCAGTTGCATGCGCAAGGTTACGACGTGCGATTGGTGGTCGATGCGGTAGGTTCGCGCAGCGCGATCAGCAAGCACACCGCGCTGGAGCGGATGCGTGCTGCCGGCATTGGGCTTGTCACTACAGAAATGGTGCTGTTCGAGTGGCTGCGCGACGCCAAACACCCGCAATTTCGGGACTTGTCCCTACTCATCAAGTAAATTTTGATGCGCCGGCCCCGGTTTTAACCCGGCGTCGGCAGCATGCTCATTCCAGCATCGCTATTACCGGCGCGTGATCCGACGGTTGCTCCCATTTGCGCGGAATCCGGTCGATGATGCAGGCGCTGCAGCGCTGCACTAGCTCTTCGCTTAACAGGATATGGTCGATGCGCATGCCCTTGTTGAGGCGGAATCCCAGTTGTCGGTAATCCCACCAGCTATACGATTTCGGCTCCTGTTTAAATAGACGAAAAGCGTCTTTCAGCCCGAGATTAAGCAAACGGTCAAATGCGGCGCGTTCTGCATCCGAGCACAGAATTTCCCCTTCCCATGCGACCGGGTCATATACGTCAGCATCTTCCGGCGCGATATTGTAGTCGCCCAGCAGCGCCAGATTCGGATGGACCTGATGCTCCTGCTGCAGCCAGTTGCGCAAGGCCTCCAGCCACTCCAGCTTGTAACGGTATTTATCCGAACCGACCGATTGCCCGTTCGGGATGTAGGCGCAGACGATGCGGTTGCCTTCAATGGTAGCGGCGATGATGCGCTGCTGTTCGTCGGCAAACAGCGGATTGTTCTTGACCACATCGGTGATCGGGTGGCGCGACAGGATAGCGACGCCGTTATAAGTTTTCTGGCCGCTAAACGCGACCTGATAGCCGGCCGCCTCGATCTCTGCCACCGGAAATTTATCGTCAGTGAGCTTGGTTTCTTGCAGACACAACACATCAACCGGGTTAGCAGCAAGCCATTGCAGCACTTGCGGCAGGCGGACTTTAAGTGAGTTTACATTCCAGGTGGCTAGTTTCATGCCGGCGGCTTACTGTGCCCGGTTGATGAGGAAGGCAGTTAGCAGCGATACCGGACGTCCGGTCGCGCCTTTGGCTGCTCCGGATTTCCATGCAGTGCCGGCGATATCCAGATGGGCCCAGGTGTATTGCTTGGTGAAGCGCTCCAGGAAGCAGGCGGCGGTGATGCTGCCGGCTGCCGAGCCGCCGATATTGGCGATGTCGGCAAAATTCGACTTCAGTTGTTCCTGGTAACTGTCTTCAATCGGCATGCGCCAGGCGGTGTCGCCAGTGGCGCGACCGGCGGCCAGCAATTCGTCGGCAAGGGCGTCGTGTGCGGCGTCGTGACGGGTGAAAAGGCCGGAATTATGATGGCCCAGCGCCGTGATGCAGGCTCCGGTCAGGGTCGCGATGTCGACCACGGCAGCTGGTTTGAAGCGCTCGGCGTAGGTTAGCGCATCGCACAGTACCAGTCGGCCTTCGGCATCGGTATTCAAGACTTCGATGGTTAGTCCGGACATCGAGGTAACGATGTCGCCCGGCTTGGTGGCGCGGCCCGATGGCATGTTTTCGCAAGTCGGAATGATGCCGATGACGTTGAGTTTCAAGTTCATTTCGCCGATCGCGCGGAAAGTGCCAAGCACCGATGCCGCACCGCACATGTCGTACTTCATCTCATCCATGCCGGGGCCGGCCTTGAGCGAAATGCCGCCCGAGTCGAAAGTGATGCCTTTGCCCACCAGCACCGTCGGCGCGTCTTTTGGTTTGCCGCCCATGTGCTTGAGGACGATGAATTTCGGCGGTTCTTCGCTGCCGTTGGTGACCGACAGGAAGCTGCCCATCTTGAGCGCCTGCAATTGCTTGTGATCGAGTACTTCGATGCCGAATTTGTAATCCTTGGCGAGTTCTTTAGCAGTGTTCGCCAGATAAGTTGGGGTGCAGACGTTGGCCGGCAGATTGCCAAGATTCTTGGTCAGGTCGATGCCATTGGCCAGAGCCAAGCTCTGCGCTAATGCTTGTTTTGCTTCAGTTGCAGCAGTGGCGTCGATGGCAAAGGCAATTTTCTTGACGCCGCCTTGGGCTGCTTCTGGTTTGCTCTTCTGACTATCGCAACGATAAGCGTTTTCACGCATCGCCAGCGTGACGCAGCGAATCGTCCAGGCGATACCACGGTCTTTAACCGCGTCCAGTGGCAAAGCAATCAGCGCATCGCCAGCGCCCAGGGTGGCGAATGTACGCGCGGTTGCTTGTGCCGCTTGGGTGAAATTCTTGTCGCTGACGGTTTCATCAAGGCCCAGGCCGACTAGCAAAATTCTGGCTGCGCTCACGCCATCGAGGGTGCGCAACAGCAAGGTGGAACCGGCCTTGCCGCTGATGTCGCCGGACTTCATTGCAGCGCTGATGGCGCCTTTTTGGTCAAGAGCCTGTGCCGCTTGCGTCAGTTTCCTGTTTTCATACACGCCAACTGCGATGCAGCTGGTTTTGGCACTGTCGAGAGTGTTCTTTGTGTCGATTGTTTTTATGCTAAAGTCCACGGCTAATTCCTCAGTCCTTTGATCAACTTTTAATTATAGTCTTCGAATGATCTTTCAGCGTGCGCTTCAACGCGAATTGGTGAGTACTGCAGGCGCCGTTTTCACGACACTTTTTACCATCACTATCACAGTGATGTTGATTCGCGTCCTGGGCCAGGCTGCCGGCGGCAGGGTTGCATCTACCGATGTGGTGCAGTTGATCGGGTTTTCGGCACTGAATTACCTGCCGATCATTCTGATCCTGACCGGATTTATTTCGGTGCAACTGGTCGTCAGTCGCTGGTATCAGGATTCCGAAATGGTGGTCTGGTTCGCATCCGGTCTAAGCTTGACGCGCTGGATCAGGCCGATACTTGGTTTCGGCGTTCCCATCATCCTGCTGACGGCGCTCCTGAGCTTCATGGTCACGCCATGGGCCAACCGCCAGAGCGCAGAGTTCCGGGAGCGCTTTGAGAAACGCGAGGATATCTCGCGGGTTTCTCCAGGCAAATTTCAGGAATCCGCATCGGCCAACCGTATCTTTTTTGTGGAAGGCTTGTCCGGCGACCTCAGCCACGTACAGAATGTCTTCGTCAACACCATCAAGGACGGACGCAACAGCGTCGTGGTCGCCAAGGAAGGTACGATTGAGATTGATGAGCGCGGCGACAAATTTCTGGTAATGCGCAAAGGTCGGCGTTATGAAGGTGTACCGAGTGCGCCGGATTTCCGGCTGATGGAGTTTGAGCGTTACAGCGTACTGGTGACCGCGAACACGCAAGCCGTGGTGGGCGACAAGACTGCACGCTCGTTGTCGATAAACGCGCTGCTGGCGGACCGTAGCGTCTATAACATGGGAGAAGTGCTGTGGCGTATTTCTCTGCCGATGATGGGCGTTTTATTGATGTTGCTGGCGGTTCCTCTGAGTTTCGTCAATCCCCGCGCCGGCCGCTCGGCCAATCTGATCATCGCCCTGTTGCTGTTTGTTACTTATAGCAATATGGTGAGCTTCTTTCAGGCCTTGGTAGTGCAGAACAAATTGCCGTTCGGCATGGCGTGGTGGCCGATCCACTTGATTGTGATGCTTCTTATTGCCGCGATGTTTTCCTGGCGCCTGAACGTCAATAGCCGTTTCCATCCTCTGGTGATCTGGTCCAGATGCAAGCATGCCAATAGCGCTGAAAGGGCCGTGCAATGAAAGTCCTGCAGCGTTATTTTACTGTCGAAATACTGCGTTCGGTACTGTTCGTCCTGATCGCTTTCCTGGCGCTATTTGCGTTTTTTGATCTGATCGCCGAGCTGCAGGCGATAGGGCGGGGCGGTTACCGGTTGCAGCACGCATTCCTGTATGTATTGCTGAGTTTGCCGGGCTACGCTTACGAACTGATGCCGATTGCGGCCCTGATCGGGACTATTTATGTGCTGGCGCAATTCGCCTCGCGATCCGAATTCACCATCATGCGGGCAGCCAGCATGTCGACCGTCATGGCGGGCTGGATGCTGGCCAAGATTGGTCTGATTCTGGTGCTGCTGACTTTCCTGATGGGTGAATTTGTGGTGCCGGCCAGCACCCGGTTGGCCGAGGCGCTGAAGTTGCGGGTTCAAGGTTCGTCGCTGTCGCAAGGATTTCGCACCGGCTTATGGACCAAGGATGTGATCCGGTCGGACGGCATCAGCGGCGCCCCGATCGGTTCGCGCTTTCTCAATGTCAGCGAACTGCGTACTGACGGTCAGTTGCGCGGCGTAAAGATCTATGAACTCGATCTCGAGTTTCACATGACTGCGCTGATTTTGGCCGAAACTGCCGAATATGTCGGAGCGCACATCTGGCGCTTGAAAAATGTTGCGTCAACCCGCTTTCCGGCTGTGGGATTTGAAGATAATGCGGCGAGCCGAGTCGCGATCGAAAAACTGCCGAGTCAGGATATGGTGTCCGAAATCACGCCGGAAATCCTGTCGGTACTGTTCGCCGACCCGGACCGCATGTCGGCGATCGATCTTGCCGCTTATACCAAACACCTGGAAGATAATAAACAAGGTACCGAGCGTTATGAAATCGCCTTCTGGAAGAAAGCCATTTATCCATTTGCGATCCTGGTGATGATGGCGATGGCCTTGCCGTTCGCCTATCTGCATTTTCGTTCAGGCGGCGTTAGTCTGAAGATTTTTGCCGGGATCATGATAGGCGTGAGTTTTCAGCTGATCAACAGCCTGTTTTCGCATCTGGGATTGTTAAACACATGGCCCGCGTTCGCAACTGCGGCATTGCCGAGCGCGCTGTTTCTGCTGGCGGCGCTGAGTGCATTATGGTGGGTTGAAAGACATTGATGAAGCCACGACGCGCATTGGTCTTGTTCGCACATGGCGCCCGCGATCCGCGCTGGGCGGTGCCGTTCCAGAAGCTGCAACAGATCACGCAGCAAGCACAGCCGGACATTATGGTCTGCAACGCCTATCTTGAATTTATTCAGCCTGATTTGCCTACTGCGGTGGCACAACTGGTGCAGGCGCAATGCGGCGACATCACTATCGTTCCGGTATTTTTGGGGCAGGGCGGTCATGTGTTGCGCGATTTGCCACTGCTCTTGGCCGGGCTGCGCGAACGGTATCCGGGCTTACAGTTGAAGCAGGTGGACGCGGTCGGCGAAGATGCGTCGGTGTTGCAGGCAATGGCGCAGTATTGTCTGGGCGCTATGACACAGGTTTAAGACTTGCGAGAAACTCTCTCCCGCAGGTGTAGAGGATTCTAAAGTTGATGGGAGTATGCGATAAAACAATGCCATTTCCGCACTGTTTCATTGCGCTCATGAAAAATACATTGGCATGTATTGCATTACATGCAATTCAACGCCGCGCCATCGCTTGTCCTATCATCACCAGCACCGGGCCGACCATGCTAGGCAGCCCATGCGCCAAATCCGCCAGACATAAACGCATGATTTTCTGATTCTCGCGGCTGCAGTTTTCGACCACGATGACAGGTGTGCTGCCGCTGCGTCCTAATGACAGCAGTTTTTGCGCGGTGGCGGCGGCTTCGCGCCCACCCATGTATTGCACCAACGTATCGCAATCGGGCAGGGTGGTTTGTTCGGGATGGTTCGGTGCCGCGCTGGAGGTGAAAAAAGCCACACTGCGGGCAATGCCGCGTTTGGTGAGCGGCTGTTGGGAAGCCGCTGCGGCGGCAAATGCGGTGGTGATGCCGGGCACGATCTCAACGGAAATTCCTGCAGCTTCAAGTGCCTGCAACTCTTCGTCGGCGCGTCCGAACAGCATCGGGTCGCCGCCTTTCAGGCGCACCACCAGGCTATAACGCCTGGCGCAATCCACTAACTGTTCATTGATGAATGGTTGCGCCGTGGAGCGCAGGCCGGAACGCTTGCCCACCGAAATTTTGATCGCCTGCGGGCACAGCGCCAGCATTTCTTCTGTGACCAGCGCGTCGTGCAGAACCACCTCGGCTTGCGCCAGAATGCGGGCGCCGCGCACGGTAATTAGGTCTGCAGCACCTGGTCCGGCCCCGATCAGAACGACTTTTCCCTGCGGTGTCGTCATGGTTTTTTTGCTTTCGTTTGTGAAAATTATCTTCGACTGAAATAGCCGTCGGGCCGAAGCCCGACGTTATTTTTAGAAGTGAAGTAGCGCGGGTTGTACCCGTCCTACCTGTCTTAATCGAGCCTGATCATTCCTGCCGCAACGGTCTGATGCGTGACTTCGTCAATCAGGATAAAGGCGCCGGTGGTACGGATCGCATCGTAGGCATCGGCGGAAAGCGCTTGCTGCACATTGATGCTGACGCGGGCGATATCGTTAAGTTTGACGCTATCGGAGACGCGTTTTTCCTGGGTGTTGATATCCAGTAGCGTCTCTATTTTCGTGATCTTGGCAGCAACCTGTTTAGTGGTGTGCTTGAGCCAGTACTTGCGACGCAAATCGAGCGGTTCTTCCGACAGCCAGCAAATATCGGCTTGCACGGTCTTGAGCAGGGTCGCGGGACGCTCTGCGGATGCCAGCATGTCGCCGCGCGAGATGTCTAGATATTCCTCGAGCAGGATGGTGACGGATTGGCCCACTACGGCGGATTCCAGCGAACCTTCCAGCGTCAGGATATCTTTTACCGTTGCGCTCTGGCCGCTGGGCTGCACCACCAGTTTGCCGCCCTTGCGCACCATGCCGGCTTCGATGCGTCCCATGTAGCCACGGAAGTCATTGGCTTCATGGCCGTTATGGCGTGCCACCAGTTGCACCGGAAAGCGCAACGGTTCATCGTGCGATTCGTCGTAGACGCTCAGGGATTCCAGCAGTTCGATCAGCGTCGGGCCTTGGTACCACGGCATATTGTCGCCGGCAGTCACCACGTTGTCGCCGGTCAAAGCGGACAGCGGGATCGGATGGATGTCTTTCAGTCCGAGTTGCTGCGCGAATTCCTGATAGGCGGCCACGATGCGGTCATAGACAGTTTGATCATAATCGACCAAGTCCATCTTGTTGACGGCGACGATCACGTGCTCGATTTGCAGCAAGTGGGCGATGGTCGAATGGCGCTTGGTCTGGATCAGCAGTTCAACGCTGCCGTCATCACCCAGCTTCACTTTGGAAACATCCACCAAAATAATCACCGCGTCGGCGGTCGATGCGCCGGTGACCATGTTGCGCGTGTATTGCTCATGGCCCGGGGTGTCGGCGATGATGAATTTGCGCTTGGGGGTGGCGAAATAGCGGTAAGCAACGTCAATCGTGATGCCTTGTTCGCGCTCGGCTTCCAGGCCGTCTGTCAGCAATGACAAATCAATCGTGTCGCCCACGGTGCGCTTGTGTTTGGCGCGCGACATGGCGTCGAGTTGGTCGGCGAAGATGCCTTTGCTGTCAAACAGCAGGCGGCCAATCAGCGTGCTCTTGCCATCATCGACGGAACCGGCGGTGATGAAACGCAGCAGGCCGCGTTCTTTTTTCGATTCGCTCAGTACGGATTCAGAAACGATTGCGTTCATCAGAAATAACCTGCTTTCTTGCGTTTTTCCATGGAGGCTTCGGATGTTTGGTCATCCATGCGGGTTGCGCCGCGCTCGGTAATTTGGGTAATGGCGGTCTCGGCAATAATCGCCGCGACAGTCGCGGCGTCGGAGGCGACCGGGCAGGTGCAGGAGATATCGCCGACGGTGCGAAAACGCACGAGTTGCGTCTCGACAGTTTCGCCTTCTTTGGACGGGGTCAGATCGGTCAGCGGCACTAATAGTCCGTTGCGCGGGATCACCTGGCGTTCATGGGCGAAGTAGATCGATGGCAGTTCCAGTTTTTCGCGCTCGATGTATTGCCAGATGTCGAGTTCGGTCCAGTTGGAAATCGGGAACACACGCATGTTTTCGCCCGGATGGACGCGGGTGTTGTACAGGTCCCAGAGTTCGGGACGTTGCGCTTTCGGGTCCCATTGGCCGAATTCGTCGCGGAAGGAAAAGATGCGCTCCTTAGCGCGGGCTTTTTCCTCATCGCGGCGGGCGCCGCCGATGCAGGCATCGAACTTGAATTCGGCGATGGTTTCCAGCAGAGTCACGGCTTGTGCGGCATTGCGCGAATCGGTTGCTGGATTACGCAAGCGCACGGTGCCGCGCTCCATCGAACCCTCGACCGAGCGCACGATCAGGCGTTCGCCCATCTCGGCGACACGGCGGTCGCGAAATTCGATCACTTCGGCAAAGTTGTGGCCGGTGTCGATGTGCACCAGCGGGAATGGAAATTTGCCGGGACGGAAAGCTTTTTCGGCGATGCGCGTCAGTACGACAGAATCCTTGCCGCCCGAGAACAGCAATGCCGGATTTGCGCATTCGGCCGCCACTTCGCGCATGATGTGGATCGCTTCGGATTCCAGCCAGTCCAGATGGCGATTGCTGGCGGCATCTATAAAGTGTTTTTCAACTGCAGTATTCATGATTTTTTTATGCCAATTTTTATGCAGATTATTGTGCAGATACAGGTTTAATACGAATGAGTTTGCCATCGACGACGTGCAGGCCACATTCTTTGGTGTCGGGGTTTTCCCACCACCAGCGTCCGGCGCGTACATCTTCACCGGGTTGAATGGCGCGGGTGCAAGGTTCGCAGCCGATCGACGGATAGCCTTTGTCGTGCAGCGCATTGTAAGGCACGTTGTTGCTGCGAATGTAGTGCCAGACGTCTTGCTCCGACCAGTCGGCTAGCGGATTGAATTTAGCCATGCCGTGCGCGTCGTCTTGTTCTTGCACGTCTAGTGCCGCACGGGTGCTCGATTGGCTGCGTCGTTGACCGGTGACCCAGGCCTTGTTGCCTGCCAGCGCGCGACTTAATGGCTCGATCTTGCGGATGTGGCAGCATTCCTTGCGCAAGTCGACGCTTTCATAGAACGCATTCAAGCCCTTCTGTTGCACATAGGCGTCCACTGCCGCAGGTTCGGGCCGATACAGCGCCACATCGTAGCCGTAGGTTTCCTTGATGCGATCAATCACGTTCAGGGTTTCGGCATGCAGACGGCCGGTCTCTAGCGTGAAAATGCCAATCGGTAGCGCGGCACGCAGGATCAGATCGGTCAGCACCATGTCTTCGGCTGCCAGACTGGAGGCGAACACGGCTGGCGTGAAGTCGCTGGCGATGCGGCTTAGTGTCGCTTTGGTAGCCAAAACCAGTGCGTCATAATTGTCATTGTCTACGTTGTGGCTCACGCTTCGACTCCGGTGCGTTGGGCGCGACGAAACAGTGGTGATTTTTCATCCCAGGAGGTTTGATATTTTTCGGAAAAATCGAACAATCCTTTGAGCGCATCTTCAATGCTGCGGTCGGCGCGGGGTGCGAACGCGTCAAAGCCAACGCGCTGCATGTAAAACAGTTGGTCACGCAAGACGTCGCCAATGGCGCGCAATTCGCCGCTATAGCCGAAGCGGGCGCGCAGATTGTAGGCAATCGAGTAACCGCGGCCGTCGGTGAATTTCGGGAAATCCACCGCGATCACGCTGAACCGATCGACTTCGCCCTGCAATGCTTCGGGCCGCTCGCCGCTGGTCAACCAGACTCCCAGCTCGGGGCGATTTTTCAGAACGTCTTTTTGTGCTTGCCAGACTTGCAGCGGCACGATGACGCGGCCTTCCGCCACGCTGACGGTCTCGGCGCTTTGATCTTCAGCCAGACGCAAAACGACCCAGTCGTCGCTGACAATAGCCTTGTTTTTGATGATGAGTGTGGTCGGGTTAGGCATATGCATTTTCTCCTGCTGCTTGTTCGATTTTAATCGGCGTGGCGTACACAAAGTCCTTGAACGGCGTAATGCCCAGACGCTGCACGGTATCGATGAAGCGTTCGTGTTCGATGCGTTCGCGCATGTACACCTGGATGATGCGGTCGATCACTTCCGGCATCTGGTGAGCAGAAAAAGATGGCCCGATAACCTTGCCGATAGCGGCGTTATTGCCCTGGGCTCCGCCGATCGAGACTTGGTACCACTCGCTGCCATCCTTATCGACTCCCAGAATGCCGATATTGCCGACATGATGATGGCCGCAGGCGTTGATGCAACCGGACATGTTGAGTTCGATATCGCCGATGTCGTGCAGATAATCCAGATTGTTGAAACGGCGCGTGATGTCGAGCGCAATCGGGATCGATTTGGCATTCGCCAGCGAGCAGAAATCGCCACCCGGGCAGCAGACGATATCGGTCAGCAGGCCGATATTCGGTGTTGCCAAGCCTCGTGCCTTGGCTTCTTGCCAGAGTGCAAACAGGTCGGTATTGCGCACATCGGCCAGCACCAGGTTTTGCTCGTGCGTGACGCGCAATTCGCCGAAGCTATAACGATCGGCTAGATCTGCGATGAAATCCATCTGATCGGCGCTGACGTCACCCGGCGCCACCGCCGGATTTTTCAGCGACAGCACGACCGCGCTGTAGCCGGCAACCTTGTGCGGCTTGACGTTGCGCTGCATCCAGTTGGAGAACGGCTTGTTTTCTGACTTGTGCTGTTCCAGCGCAGCATCGACGGCTGGCAAAGTTTCGTAGTTGGGCGGTGTGAAAAACGCGGTAACGCGGTTCAGTTCTTCCTCGGTCAGAGTGCTGGGGCCATCTTTGATGAGGCTCCATTCTTCTTCGACCATGCGGCCAAATTCTTCCGCGCCGAGCGCCTTGACCAGGATCTTGATGCGCGCCTTGAACTTGTTGTCGCGCCGGCCGTATTCGTTATAGATGCGCAGAATCGCTTCCATATACGACATCACGTGCTGCCACGGCAGGAATTCGCGAATTACCGAACCCAGGATCGGAGTGCGGCCCATGCCGCCGCCGACCATGACCTGAAAGCCGACTTCTCCGTCGGCGCTGCGAATTACATTGAGGCCGATGTCGTGCACTGCGATTGCCGCACGGTCTTCCAGCGCACCGTTCAGAGCGAATTTGAACTTGCGCGGCAGATAGGCAAATTCGGGATGAAAGGTGCTCCATTGGCGCAGAATTTCCGCAAACGGGCGCGGATCGATGATTTCGTCGGCAGCAACGCCGGCATATTCATCGGAAGTGATATTGCGAATGCAATTGCCGGAAGTCTGGATCGAATTGATCTCGACGCTGGCCAGATGTTCCAGAATCTCGGGCGTATCTTCAATATTGATCCAGTTGTACTGAATGTTTTGGCGGGTTGTGAAGTGGCCGTAGCCGCGATCATATTTGCGGGCAACGAATGCCAGCTTGCGCATTTTGGTCGATGACAGCAGGCCGTATGGAATGGCGATGCGGAACATGTAGGCATGGCGCTGCATGTACAGGCCGTTTTGCAGACGCAAAGGGAGGAACTCTTCTTCCGTGAGTTCGCCGCACAGGCGTCGCCGCACCTGATCGCGATATTGTGCGATGCGTTCTTTCACCAGTTGGTGATCGTAGTGGTCGTATTTATACATCTGCGTTCCTTAAAAAATCTGTTTTGCGAGTGCTAATTCAAAGCACCAGTTTCAGCGCCACGCCGGTCAGTGTGGTTGCCAGCAAGCCACGCAGGAATCTCTCCGGTACTGCACGGGCCGCCCACGAGCCCAGCATGATGCCTGGCACCGAGCCCAGCAACAAAGTGCCGAGCAGAACCCAGTGTATCGAGCCCAGCCACCAGTGGCCGAAAGCTGCAATGGCTGTGAGCGGTACAGCATAGGCGATATCGGTGCCGACGACTTCGGCAGCGCTCATTTTTGGATACAGCATGACCAGCAAAGTTGCACCGATGGCGCCGGCGCCGATCGATGACACCGTCACCAGAGTGCCGAGCACGGCACCGGCGAAGATGGTTGCTCCAGTCAGGTTTGATCCATGCAACTGCTTTTCGGGATGGGCATTTAACCACGTAATCATGCGGCTCTTGAAGAGTAGCGCAACGACGGTCAGCATTACCGAGCCGGCGATCGAGTAACGAATGATCTGGCCCATGCTGTCGGTCAAGCCGCCAAAATATTTCAGTATCAGCGTGGTAATAACTGCGGCCGGCAATGCACCGATGCACAGGCGTTTGACAACAGCCCAGTTTACCGTGCCGCGCAAGCGATGGGTGAAAGTGCCGGCAGATTTGGTGATGGCAGCGAAAGCCAGATCGGTGCCGACCGCAACGGTCGGGTTGATGCCGAACAGTAAGGTGAGCAAAGGCGTCATTAATGAGCCGCCTCCGACACCTGTCAGACCGACCAATAAACCCACCGCAAAACCAGAAGCCACATAAGAAAAAGTCATATTACCCCGCGTATAATGGGGGCAATAGTAATAAACCACGGCCACATTCCAAACTACAAAGTATTTATTTGCTTATATGGTTATTCGGTATGTGATGCCGATTGTGCATAAGAACTGACTAATGCTGCGTTATTTTGCGTTATGTTTGTCGAGTTTTGCCGGATTGCGAGCACCATCATCGCCCCTAAAAAATTCTTTTTAGCAATAAAATCAGGTAAATGACCTGGAAAATTCCATGAATCTCCATCAATTGCGCTTCGTGCGTGAAGCCGTCCGACAAAATTTCAATCTGACTGACGCTGCCAAGGCACTGTTTACTTCGCAGCCTGGCGTGTCGAAAGCGATCATCGAACTGGAAGAAGAGCTGGGAGTGGATATTTTTACGCGCCACGGCAAGCGGGTGCGCGGCCTGACCGAGCCGGGGCACGAAGTGTTGAAGTCGGTTGAACTGATCCTGCAGGAAATCGATAGCTTGAAACGCATCGGCAAAGAGTTCGCGGCGCAAGACAGTGGCAGCTTCACCATCGCCACCACCCATTCGCAGGCGCGCTATATGCTGCCCAAAATAGTGCAAGCTTTTACCCAGAAATATCCGAAAGTGCGTTTATGTTTGCTGCAAGGTAATCCACAGCAGGTAGTCGAAATGGTGCTGAAAGATCAAGCCGACATCGTGATCGCCACCGAGGCGATTTCCAGTATCGAAGGCTTGCTCTCGTTTCCGTGTCACCAGTGGGAACATATCGTGGCGGTTCCCATCGATCATCCGCTGCTGAAATCGAAACCGATTACGCTCGAAGAGATCGCCACCTATCCGTTGATTACTTACGACAGCGCTTTTTCCGGCCGCAACAAGATCGATCATGCGTTTGCCCTGCGCAGCTTAAAACCCGATGTGCTGCTGGAAGCGATCGATGCCGACGTCATCAAGACTTATGTCGAGCTCGGCATGGGCGTAGGTATCATCGCCGGCATGGCTTATGATGCCGAGCGCGACAAAAACCTGCAGGCGATTCCGGTCGGCCACCTGTTCGGCATGAATGTCTCGCGCGTGGCAGTCAAAAAAGGCGCGTATCTGCGCAGCTATGTGTATACCTTCATTGAATTGCTCACGCCGACACTCAATCGCAAACTGATCGAGCGCGCGATGAGCGGCGAAAAAGAAAGTTACGAATTATGAAATTATTACCAGGAAATAACGTTTGATGACTACCTTGCATACCGAATTAAGTGCGTATTACACCAGCCTCGCCACCGCCAACCATAGCGGCGAGGGCGTTTATACGCAGCCGGACCGGCAGGATGAGTTCACCCTCCTGCGCGAACGCGTGGCAGAACTGGTGCAAGGGCACAAAGTGCTGGAGCTGGCGTGCGGCAGCGGTTACTGGACTGCGGCAATGGCAGGCGCGGCAGATTTTGTGCTGGCAACCGACAACAACCCGCTGATGCTGAAAGCAGCACAGGCGCGGGATTTGCCGGGACAGAAGGTGCAAATTGCCCAGATCGATGCTTTTGAGGTTGATTTTGCGAACGACTACACGGCTTGCTTCGCCGGATTTTTTTGGGCCCACGTCAAGCGCGAGCTGCAAACCGATCTGCTGGCGCGCTTGCGCAAAATCACGGGCAAAGATGGATTGTTGATATTAATCGACGACAACTATCTGGAAGCAGATACAGCGCCAGTGGCGCGTACCGATGCCGAGGGCAACACCTATCAGATTGAAACCCTGGCTGACGGCGAGCGCTACGAATATGTCAAAAACTTCCCTACCGACAGTGCGCTGCGCAAGAAGTTTGCCGGCGTCGCCAAAGATATCCGCATCCTGCGCTTGCAGCACACCTGGTTGATGAGTTGCCGGCTTAAATAGGGCATGGAAATGGTAGGGGCACGGCATGCCGTGCCCCTACCTGCATGCCGTGCCCCTACGTGATGATCTGGTAGCAGGGGATGTATTTCTTCCCTGGTAATTTCATCCGGTGTTGCTCTACGAAGGATGTCAGCAGCGCATCCATCGATGCCATGATGGCGGGGTCGCCGTGAATTTCGAAACGGCCGTGCTGTTCTATGGTGCGGATTCCCTCATCCTTGACATTGCCGGCCACTATGCCGGAAAAGGCCCGCCGCAGGTTGGCCGCCAGCAGGTGGCTGGGCTGGTTCTTGTGCAGTTCCAGACTGCGCATGGCGTCGTGGGTGGGGATAAACGGCCGCTGGAATTCAGCATCAATTTTCAACATCCAGTTGAAATAGTAGGCATCGCCTTTTTCCTTGCGGAATTCACGCACCAGCTTGATGCCAGCCAGCATTTCCTGCGCCACACCGACCGGATCGTTAATCATGATTTTGTAGCGCTGTTGTGCCGCGCTGCCCAGCGTGTCGCCGATAAACTGGTCGATCTGGCGGAAATAATCTGCCGATTTTTCCGGGCCGGTAAAGATCAGCGGAAACGGAATCGCCGCATTGTCGGGATGCAGCAGGATGCCCAGGATGTACAGGATTTCTTCTGCTGTGCCGGCGCCGCCGGGAAACACCACGATCCCATGTCCGGCGCGCACGAAGGCTTCCAGCCGTTTTTCGATGTCCGGCATGATGACCAGTTCATTGACAATCGCATTAGGCGCTTCGGCGGCGATGATGCCAGGTTCGGAAATTCCGATATAGCGTCCGCCATGGATGCGCTGCTTGGAGTGGCCGATGGTGGCGCCCTTCATCGGACCTTTCATCGCGCCGGGGCCGCAGCCGGTGCAGATGTCGAGATGGCGTAAGCCCAGTTGATAGCCGACTTTTTTGGAATAATCGTATTCTTCGTGGCTAATCGAATGGCCGCCCCAGCACACTACCAGTTGCGGATTGTTTAACGGGCGCAGAATGCTGGCGTTGCGCAATACGTGGAAAACCGCATCGCTGATGCCGTCTGCAGTACTCAGGTCGAATTTCGGGTTGTCATGAATTTCGTCGTTGACATAAATTACGTCGCGCAGCACGGCAAACAGGTGATCGTGGATGCCCTTGATCATTTTGCCGTCGACAAAGGCTACCGCGGGTGCGTTTATGACGTTCAGTTTGATGCCGCGTTCGCGCTGGATGATGCTGATCTCGAAGGATTTGTAACGCTCCAGCAATTCCTTGCCATCATCAACGTCGCTGCCGCAGTTGAGTACCGCCAGCGAACAATTGCGAAACAGCGCGTATAAACCGCCATGACTGGTATCGAGCAATTTACTGACTTCCGCCTTGGAAAGCACTTCCAGACGACCTTCCGGCGAGATTTGGATATTGATGACTTCGTATTTCATAAACGTGTGAATTCCCAAGGTGAAATATTCGTTACTGAGAAGTATTGAAACAAATGATTACTTTACTGATAAACCGACGATACGTCTTGCTTTGCAGTCTTTTTCTTGCATTGCAGGGGCGCTTTGGCGCACCATTGCGCCCCACGCATGAACCAATCACCACCACCAGGATGCCAAATGCCCAAGCCATTCAAGACCTATTTCGACGATTTCATGGACTTGTTGGAAGGGGCGGGCGGCAAGCCATTCATTCAGCGTCAGGGCGACCTGCTATCCCTGCATTTTAACGGGGTCGCGATCCAGAGTGAAATGCGGGTTTCTGCGCCGGATGAACTGATGTTCAGTTACACCCGCGCCATGATGGGCTTCCTGCTGTTTCAGCCCGCGCCAAAGCACTTACTGATGGTTGGGCTAGGCGGCGGCTCGATAGTCAAATTTTGTTATCGCTATCTGCCCGATACCCGTATCACCGTGCTGGAACTGGATGCCGACGTGATTGCGCTGCGCGACCAATTCTTGATTCCGCCCGACGATGCGCGCTTGCGGGTCATTCATGCTGACGCCGCCGTCTTCATGGAGAGCGCTGCACAGGATATTGATGTGCTGCTGCTCGACGGTTTCGGCGCGGAGGGCTTGCCGCCGGAGTTATGCTCGGCGCATTTTTATGCGGCCTGCCGGCGCGCCCTCAATCCGCGCGGTGTTTTGGTCGCCAACATCATCGATCGCGATCCCCAGCTGCCATTCTGCATGCAATACCTGCATGCGGAGTTCGATCTGCGGGTGTGCTGGTGCCGCGCCGAAGGCGGCGGCAACCGGATTGTCTTTGCCATCAACGGTGACGGTGACGAGGATGGCGTTAATGAATGCCAGCATGATTTTCGCCCGCAGCTGCGGCAAAGGGCCGAAGCCAGCAGCTTGCGGTGTCGGTTGAATTTGCCGCAACTGGTCGAGCGTCTGCGGTGCCGCCACTCCTGAATTGCCTCAGGATGGCTTCGATGTTGTTATATGGAAGCACTGTTGGAAAAAACACTTATACACAAATAATGCAAGGATAAAAATATTTAAATATTTTTTCCACTCTTCGATTCTATTTTTCAAGTGATTGATTTTAAACGTATTATTTATTGCAAACGGATTAAGCATTTTATTGAAACCCACGTCTTTGCTTGCGCCGCAGCCTGTCAAGTGGGTCTTATCCACAAAGTTATCCACAGATGTTGTGGATAGTTTAAAAAAACCTTATGAAACCGCTAGTTAGCGCGTTTGATCATGGATTACATGGAGTTTAAGTTGCCCATGTTGAATGTTTGACATGCGCGCACCTCCTTGACATCTTCGGTATCAAGGAAATTGTCAGCGCATGGCGCAGCGTAGTTCTGCGAATCACCGTATCCGCTGTTTTGCAACGGCTGCGAAATGGGATAGGTGAGAGCAATGCCTTACCCGGACCGAGAGATCCAGAAAGCATCATGCGGCGGGTTCAGGCGTGTGTGGATTTGATCTGCATCCTTGACAGTAGGCCTTATCACTGACTATCATTTTTCAAGAAAAAATAAAGCAACTCATAGAAAACTAATAAAAATAAAGCAACTAATGAAACTGTCCCGCCCATCCCGCTTTATCGCCGTCTGCATCGCGTTGCTCAGTATGCTGTTCATGCAGCTTGCTGTAGCGGGATACGCGTGTCCAGAGTTCAACATCGGGCTCGCCAGTAAACCGGTCGCGATATCCGCTGATGCCGACAGCACGCATGGGTGCGACGGTGTGGATGTGGCGCAGGCCAGTCTGTGCCATGCGCACGCGCAAGTGGGCAAGCAGTCTCTCGACAAGCCCGAATCGCCGCATGTCCAATCTTTTGTCCCGGTGGCACTAATGCTGGTATTCGATGACATCAAGCCTGCATACAGTCCGATTGCCGCACACCAAGATTCCTTTCTGCTGACGCGGGTCACCGCGCCACCGCTCTCTATCCGCAACTGCTGTTTCCGTATTTAACTTTCCAGATCGTTTAGTCCGTTATCGTCGCGCGTGATGCGCGGACGATGCTGGGTCACTGCGCGCTGCTTTGGGCGCACTGCGATTCTTCGGTTTTTCCAAAGAATCAGCCTGGGCACGTTCGAGTTTTCCGCTGGCCAATGTATTACTGTCTTTGGAACAACACAATGAAACACACAACACACTTCACAACCCGGCGCGCCTTTATTGCTGCCGCCGGCTTTGGCGGCGTCAGCCTGTATGGGCTGTGGGCCGCCTATGGCGCAGCCCCTGGACCGCTGGCGTTGCTCGGACTGGACGGCGCACATAACGAAACCCATGCCGAAGGCGCTGCCCAGCCTCACGTCAAGCCAGCCGCAGAGGGGGGGCATGGCGGTCATGGCGCTGCTGCCGATGGTCCCAGTCCCGAAGAGTTCAGCCGCATGACCGTTGAATTCAGCGAACGCTACCGCCTGCCCGACGGTAGCGTTTACCCGCGTCGGCTCACAGTTGCGCCAATCCACAAGGCCGATCCGCACGCCGGGCATGGCGCCATGCAAGACATGACGGCGGATCAGCATGCCGGACATGGCATTGCCCCAGAAGCCGCAGTCGACAGTGCGCCAATCGAAGTGCTGATGACCGCCGGTAAGTGGTACTACCTGCCCAACGCTCTGCGCCTGGACGTGGGGCAACCGTACCGCTTCAGGATGATGGCGCTGGACGTTTCCCATGGCGCGTCGATCCAGTTCGGCAAGGGCGGACGCATGATGCGTCTGCTGCCGGGGCGGATCACCGAGACCGAGCTCACCTTTCAACGCCCGGGGCGCTATCTGATGTACTGCACCGTTTATTGCGGTGCCGCTCACGACATGATGCAGGCAACGATTGAGGTGGCATGAAAATGACGCACACCCCCACACCCACTTACATCGAACGTTTTATCACCCTGCCGGCGCATGACCGTCGCCTGCTCAAGAGCATGGCCGCGGTCGCGCTGGTGGCACTGGCGATAGGCGTATTGGCAGGTTTGACTACCGCGCTGGTGCGCGGCGGCTTGCTGGACCTCCCCCTGAACACCGGCTACCGCGCTCTGACCGTGCATGGCCAGAGCATCTTCTTCTACTGGCTGTTCACCGCGCAGGCGGCGCTGTTGTTGGGCTTTGCCGCCACCGAACACAGTGGCGGGCTGGCTTTGCCGCGCCTGGCCTGGAGCGGCTTCGCGCTGATACTGGCGGGCTTGGGCTTGAGTATGGCGGGCTCGTTCATGGGCACGCCGCTGCTCTACAACGGCGCGCCCGAACTGGCGGCCGACAACCCAAGCGCCTTGCTTGTCTTCAACCTGGGTTACTTGTGTCTGGCTTTGGGATTGATGGCGCTGCCGGCTTCGGCCATTGCGACTTTGCTCAGGCCGCGCTGGCAGGGTCAACAGGACCGTCTGAGCGCCCTGGGATTTGCCCTGTTCACCTGGGCCGGGTTTTTGATGGTGACGGGATTCGCCGCGTTATATACCTTTGCGCCTGGCGTCTTGTGGGCGCTGGGTGTCGGACCCTTTCCGGCCAACCACGGCACCCGCTGGCACATCGTATTTCACAACATGCATTACCTGCCTCTGATGGCGACGGTGATTCTCTGGTACGTGCTGATGCAAACACTCACCGGGGTCAAATCCGTGTTCGGCGAGCGCTTCTCGAAGATCGTTTTCTCGATGTACCTGATATTCGTGCCGCCCACCTCGCTGTACCACATGTTTCTGGAGCCGAATCTGCCCAAGGTGGTTCAAGTCGGCGGGTCGATATTGTCCCTGTTCGTCAGTGTGCCCACGATCACTGCTTTTCTGATCATCGTGGCGTCATTGGAAGTGCACGCCCGCGCCCAAGGTGGCCGCGGCCTGTTTGGCTGGATCCGTCTGCTGCCGTGGCGTAATCCAGCCATGGCAGCCATGGGCGTGGCCGTGTTGAGCATGGGATTGGGGCTGGTGTTTGCCTTCGTGCTGATCCAGGCCCAACTCGCGCCGCTGCTGTCGGACACCTTCTTCGTGCCGGGTTATTTCCACTTTTTCACAGTGGGTACGGTGAGCATGACCTTGCTGGCGGCCCTGGCAGTTGTGCTGCCAGCCATTGGCGGGCGTCCTCTGTGGCGTCCCGATCTGTTGCGCTGGATGCCCTGGCTGGCGTTTGCAGGCTTGCTGGTGTTCGGTGCGGCCGGCATAACGGCCGGCTATATGGGCGTGCCGCGTCGGGTGATGGATGTGACTTATCAGCATCAGGCACCGGCCCTGTGGCAAGGCCTGATGATGATGGTGGCCATCGGCGGGAGCGTCATGGCCGTGGCGCTGACCGCTTTCGCAGCGGGTATCGCTGCATCCTTGTGGCCCGGGCACCAGACAGCCGCGTCATCGACGGCTGGCCTGACGGTGTCGTGGGGCGGCAGTCCCGTGCAAGCAGGGCTGAAAGCCTGGGTCGGCCCCATTTCGGTGCTGGTGATTGTGATCGCGATGTACGCGTTCTCGGCGATTGGCTTTGAACTGATGCAGGCACTCCCGGTAACCGCCGTTGGCGGCGGCACCGGCCATTGATTCTCAAGGAGCAAATATATGAATGAAGATTTCTGGCTGATCGTCCCGATTGCCATCGTCTGGGCGCTGCTCGGACTGGCCTATGCGCTGGTACCTTGGGCCGACATGATTGGCTACGCCTGGGTATGGGGTTTTGGCTCTTTATTGTTTTTGGCACTGTCTGGCTTGCTGCTTTGGCGCAGACCGTAGGATGGGTTGCACCCATCCTACGGTCTGCGCTTCACATTGATGCGCAGCATGGCAGGGTGCGTTAGGTGTGATCCTTAGGTGTGATATTTTGCAGTTTTATGGGAGCCTGTCATGAACCCATTTTTCGGGATGTGGATGTGGATATGGAAACCGAACTGAAACTATTGCTCGAGCCGGCTGACGTAGCGGTTTTTCGCCGCCATCCTTTGTTGCGCCGGCATGCGCTTGCCAAGCCGTCCACGCAACAACTTACCAGCATCTATTTCGATACGCCCGACGGTTATTTCAGGCGGCACGATGCCGGGTTGCGGGTGCGTCGGGTGCAGGGTAAGTGGATACAGACTCTCAAGGCGGACGGTCAGGTGGCGGCCGGCCTGCATCAGCGCGAAGAATGGGAATCTGCTGTGACTGGCGCATTTCCCGATCTCACGGCTTTGGCCGATCTGGCAGGGCGGCACAGTAAATGGGGCCGGAGATTGCGCAATACTGACCTGAGCGCGCAATTGGTGCCGATCTTTACCACCAAATTCCGCCGCACGATTTGGCAATTGCGTTTAGCGCACGGGGAAGAGGTCGAACTGGCACTCGATCAGGGCGAGGTGATACATGAAGCAACATTTCTGCCGATTAGCGAGATTGAGCTGGAACTCAAATCCGGCGCGCCGGCCGGACTGTTCGAATTTGCGTTGGAGTTGCAACAAACGCTGCCGTTGCGCGTCGGCAATATCAGCAAGGCCGAGCGGGGTTATGCACTGCTGACGCCGCAAGCGCCGGCACCAACGGTGGCGCTGGCGGCGCGCCTGATACTGACTCCGGACTTGACCGTAGAGCAGGGCTTGCAAGCGATAGTCGGTAATTGCCTGGCGCAAATTCAGGGCAATGAGGATGGGGTCATGCATGGCAGCGATCCGGAAAGCGTGCACCAGATGCGCGTCGGCCTGCGCCGGTTGCGCTGTGCATTGAGCTTATTCGCCCAGATTGCGCCACTTCCCGCGGTACTGCTCGCCGAATTGAAATGGTTGCTGGGCGTACTGGGCGCGGCGCGCGACTGGGAAGTTTTATTCGGCACCACGCTGGCAGATGCCGGCCCGGTTCCGGCGCAGGAGGCGCTACTGCAGGCTGCGCATACGCTGGCGCAACGGCATCGGCATCAGGCCGGACTGGCCCTGGGCTCGGTGCGTTATGCGGCATTTTTGCTGGCCGTCGGCAGTTGGCTGCACAACGCGCCGTCGGTGCAGGGCGACCGGACGTGGGCCTTGCCGCTGGCTGACTTTGCGACAAACACGCTGCTGCTATGCCACAAAAAACTGAAAAAGCGCATCAGGCGATTGCGGCGGCGGCAAGATGACATGCCCCAGGCACGCCATCGGGTGCGTATTGCGGCCAAGAAATTGCGTTATGCCAGTGGATTTTTCCAGTCGCTGCATCGGCCTGGGCCGATGCGCGCCTATCTCAAGACGCTGTCTGGTTTGCAGGGCCGGTTGGGCCGGCTCAATGACGTCGCGGTAGCCGGCCGCTTGTTGCCCCAACTGGCGCACAGCCATCCTGAGTTGGCCTACAGTGCCGGCATGGTCCAGGGTTATCTCGATGCGCGCACTGAGCGGCAGATTCGTACCTTGGGGCGGTATGGGCGGCGCTGCATGCGGGTCAAAATTCCTGTTTTGCAATGACCGCATAGTTACGATAAAACCGTGGAGTATAGTAATTTTCATGGAATTTACCGCATATTTTAATTGTAGTTGTAAAATATACTCGTCTAAATTATGGTGGAGATGCTGGGCTTCGCTGCATTCAGCGTAAAACTGCAGTGTATTTTTATGTTACACATGTTTCATATACGGTAAATAGCATGTTATTTGGCATACCCCTGTTTTTTAGTGAGCTGTGAGACTGTGTAAGGTCTTTGCGTAAAGTCTTTATTTGTTGTTGCATTCCCTTTTTCAGCCGAAAGGAAAACCATGCCAGATTCCCTGCATATCGTCTGCCCGCATTGCGATGCAGTCAACCGCGTTCCGGCGGCCAAACTCAACGCGCAACCCACCTGCGGCAAGTGCCAGAAATTGTTGTTCGTAGCACAGCCGCTGGAGCTTGATAGCGCCCGTTTTGCACGGCACATCACGCGCAACCAGATTCCGGTGCTGGTCGATTTCTGGGCCCCGTGGTGCGGCCCGTGCCGCATGATGGCGCCAGCCTACGCGCAGGCGGCGCAACTTTTGGAGCCAGCCATCCGGGTCGTCAAGCTCGATACCGAACAAGCGCAGGAATTGGCCGCGCAATACGTTATCCGCAGCATTCCGACCCTGGCGCTGTTCAAGAACGGGATCGAAGTGGCGCGGCAAGCCGGTGCGATGGACGCTGCCGGTATCGTGGCGTGGACGCAGGCGCGTGCATAACTAGTCTGACTGTTTTCGCTATGGTGCGACGCATCGGCTCCGGTCGATAGCGTCGTTTTTTTGCTTGACAATCGTATGCCGAGACCTATACTACCATCCATACAGATGGCATATGGATGCCATACGGAGTTAAATAGAGAGTATAGGAGGATATATGAGCGTGCATGAAATTCGTCCCAAGCTCAGTGATAGCGAAAAAATCACCATCAATCTGGGATTAATCGATCTGGGGCAAATCGATTTGTTGGTACAGGAAGGCTTTTATTCCAATCGTACCGATCTGATCCGCACCGCCATTCGCAATCAATTGAGCACCCATGCAGATGTAGTCAAGCAAACGGTGGCGCGCAAGAGTCTGGTGCTGGGGTTGCAACATTATTCCCGCGCAGATCTTGAGGCCGTGCAAGCCGCCGGACAGCGCCTGCAAATTCAAGTGTTGGGTTTGGCCAGTATCGGCACCGATGTATCGCCAGAACTCGCGCTGGCGACGATTGATTCCATAGTGGTGTTGGGAGCATTGCATGCGAGTCCGGCGGTCAAAACAGCGCTAGCCGGACGTATTCATTAAGTTGACCAGGTTCAAAAAATTAACCCTTGTTGCCAATGGCACACCGCCCGGTGACTACTGAGAGGATCAAACACCATGAAACTCAATGAAAAAATGTTCGCGAAAATGCGTGAAGCCACGCAAAAACTGCTGGCCGGCGGGCCGGCGGCAGCGACTGCGGCAATTCAGCAGGCGCTGCAAAAAGGCGTCAACCCGGAGCATGCCGCGGCGTATTCTGCCTGGACCGCGCCCCAATCGCGCCCGATGCACGATATCAACCCCTTGCCGGAAAAAGACAGGATGCATGCCGCCAAGGTGGCTGATGAAGTTGCGGCCCCGCTGGCGAATGATTTTGTGTCCGGCTTATTGGCAAAGCTGGGCATTCAAACCGGCCTCGAAGGTGGACAATTTGTCCGGCCAGAATTTGTTCCACCCGAATTTTCGACGTCATCTTTTATTCCTCAGCCGCAGCATGAAGCGGAAATTGATGCCAGCAGCGCGGGCCAGTTTATTGCCGGTTCCTATTCCAACCAGGCCGGCAGCCGCAGTTATAAATTGTATATCCCGAGCAGTTACCACGGCCAGGCGCTGCCATTGATGGTGATGCTGCATGGCTGCACCCAAAGTCCGGATGACTTTGCCGCCGGCACCCGGATGAACGCGATCGCGGAAGAAAAGCAATGCTTCGTCGTCTATCCGGCGCAAACCCAATCAGCGAACAGCTCCAAGTGCTGGAACTGGTTCAATGCCATCGATCAGCAGCGCGACCAAGGCGAGCCGTCGATCATCGCCGGCATCACGCGCCAGATTATCAGCACCCACAATATCGACGCGAACCAGGTCTATATCGCGGGCATGTCGGCCGGCGGCGCGATGGCCGTCATCATGGGCAAACTCTATCCCGATCTGTATACGGCGGTCGGCGTCCATTCCGGTTTGCCCTACGCGGCCGCGCATGACTTGCCGTCTGCGCTGGCTGCAATGAAAGGCGGCGTGGCAGGGAGGTCTGCGCTTAATAAATCGGCTGGACCAGTTTCCGGCGCCACAGCACAGCAGAATGCGATTCCGATCATCGTATTTCACGGGGACCGGGACACCACGGTGCATCCGCGCAACGGTGAAAAGGTGATGGCGCAAAGCCAAGTTGTTCGTCATCAAGGAGCGGCTTCTGCAGCAACGTCGAGCACACCCGAGCCAAGCGTGTTGCGCGGCAAAATTCCAAACGGCCACGCCTACACCCAGACCACGCATCAAAATGCCGAAGGGCAGATCGTGGCCGAGCATTGGGTGATCCATGGTGCGGCACATGCGTGGGCCGGCGGCAGCAAGCGCGGCAGTTATACCGACGCCAAAGGTCCGGATGCAAGCCAGGAAATGATGCGGTTTTTCACTACGCATACAAAGAAGCAGTAATAAGGATGCAGTAACAAAGATGCAGTAACCACGCCAGGAGCGCCGATCAGACACTCGGCGCTCCCCGCTTGATGACTGAACCTTATTGAAACGCCACTTCGGCAAAGCTGCGCAGTTTGCGACTGTGCAGCTTGTCCACACCTTGCTTGCGTAATAACTCCAACGCGCGGATGCCGATGCGCAAATGTTGGTCGATCCGATCGCGATAGAACTGGTTGGCCATGCCGGGCAGCTTGATTTCGCCATGCAGCGGTTTGTCGGAAACGCACAGCAAGGTGCCGTAGGGCACGCGGAAACGAAAACCGTTGCCAGCAATGGTAGCGCTTTCCATATCCAGCGCAATCGCGCGGCTCTGGCTGAAGCGGCGCTCGGGCGTGCGCTGCGGCAGCAGCTCCCAGTTGCGGTTGTCGGTGCTGGCCACGGTGCCGGTGCGCATCACCCGTTTCAGGTCGTAACCGGTGAGCTGGGTGATTTCAGCCACCGCGGCTTCGATTGCCACCTGCACTTCTGCCAGCGGCGGAATCGGTACCCACAGCGGCAAATCTTCATCCAGCACGTGATCTTCGCGCACATAGCCGTGGGCCAGTACATAGTCGCCCAGCTGCTGGGTGTTGCGCAGGCCGGCGCAGTGGCCGAGCATCAGCCAGGCATGCGGACGCAATACGGCGATATGGTCGGTGATGGTTTTGGCATTGGCCGGCCCAACCCCGATGTTGACCATCGTGATGCCGCTGCCGTCGGCGCGCACCAGGTGAAAGCCCGGCATTTGCGGCAGACGCGGTGGCGCAGCGCCCAGTTCATCCCCCAGTTGTACGCTTTGCCCCACTCTTCGCGTGATCACATTGCCCGGCTCGACAAAGGCGATGTAAGTGTCGTCGTCCGCCGGGGCTTGAGAGTCGGGAGCACGGTTCATGATCTCGTGCGCCAGCCGCACGAATTCGTCAATGTAGAACTGGTAGTTGGTAAACAGCACGAATTTCTGGAAACATTCGGGCGCGGTGCCGGTGTAGTGGCGCAGCCGCTGCAGCGAATAGTCCACCCGAGGGGCAGTGAACAACGACAACGGTCTAGCCTCTCCAAGTGGCGCTTCGTAAGTGCCGTTGGCAATGCCATCGTCCATCGCGGCCAGATCGGGCAGGTCGAACAGGTCGCGCATCGCCAAGCGCCGCTCTGCGCTCAAGCTGCCTTCAATGTGGTCGTGCTCGGCAAGCGAGAAATGCACTGGGATCGGCTGCGCGCTGGTGCCCACTTCCAGTTGCACCTGCTGGTTGCGGCCGTGGTTCTTCAACAGTAGGCGAAATTGTTCCAGATAGTAGTTCGAGAACAGATCCGGTCGCGTGAGCGTGGTCTCGAAAGTGCCTGCGCCCGCGACAAAGCCGTAAGACAGGCGCGAATCGGCCCGCGCCACGGTATCGGTATGGACCCGCACAAAGGGATAACAGGCGCGCACATGCTCTGAAGGATTTTCGCCGCTGACGAAGCGCTGCAGGGATTCGCGCAGGTGGCAGATGCTGCGTTCATAAATGGCATGCACCTGGTCCAGTGCAGCGGCAGGATCGTCAAAGTGGGCGGGAGCGATGAAATGGGGGGTTAGCAAGATGCAACTCCTAAAATTCCGGGCATGGAGGGGGCTGAATGGTGGGTCAGGGGTATTGTAAGAGTGAGTTCATGTTTATAAGTATTGACCCAACGCAAATAGCTGGGCATTTAAAACACTGGTTTGCGACGTGGCAATTATAATTCTGCCCGTGTATTTAGGCCTCAAAAGCAAGCCATCGCTGTTCCTGACGGAGCAGGTTTGCGTGCTGCTGGTCCGGCTCTACCGATTACCAACTTCAGGAAAAACTTCATGCAAACTGCACCCCAGACTCCGGTTACCGAAACCAAAATCATTATGTCCGATCCGACCGCACTTGGCGTATTTGGCTTGGCAATGGTCACTTTCGTGGCGGCTTCTTCAAAAATGGGCTGGACCAGCGGCACCGTGTATCTGATCCCGTGGGCTCTGTTTCTCGGTTCGATCGCACAGGTATGGGCTTCCAGCATCGACTTTAAAAAGAATAATTATTTCGGCGCGATTGTGCTCGGCGCCTATGGCTTGTTCTGGATCGCGGTCGCGATGCACTGGGCAATCAGTCTGGGCTGGCTGGGTGCGGTCGGCGACAAGGCAGACCCAAGGCAACTCGGGGTGGCGTGTATCGGCTATTTCATTTTCTCGCTGTTCATCATGGTTGCTGCATTCGAAGCGAACAAGGTATTTGCCGCGATTCTGGTGATGATTAATATCCTGCTGCCATCGCTGGCATTGAGCATATTCGGCATCAACGCACATTTCTTCGGCATACTTGCCGCCTATTCCGAACTGGCGATTTCATTGCTCGGCTTTTACTGCGCAGGGGCGGTATTCCTGAACAGTTATTTTGGCCGCACGCTACTGCCGCTCGGCAAACCGTTTGGCTTTATCCGCAAGGGTCCGCTAGTACGCCCGGCCAAGGATCTGCAGGTGATCCCGCTCGGAACTGCATCGAAAAAATAAGCGCTGGTTGATCGACGACCGTATCATCAGCCGTCACCAGCAATAACCGTAACCTATTTCTAAGAAAGACATTCATCATGCTGCCAACCAAATCTGCTAGTCCGTACAGCGTCGGCCTGGAAAAGACACCCGCCAACTTTGCCGCGCTTTCGCCGCTAAGCTTTCTAGCGAAAGCGGCCGCTGTCTACCCCGAGCGGATCGCACTGATTCATGGTGAGCGGCGCATTAGCTGGGCCGAAACGTATACCCGTTGCCGCCGTCTGGCCAGTGCGTTGCAGCGGCGTGGCGTAGTCGCCGGCGATACGGTGGCGGTAATGGCACCCAATATTCCGGCAACTTACGAAGCCAGTTTCGGGGTGCCGATGATCGGCGCAGTGCTCAATACGCTCAATATCCGGCTTGATGCCGAAGCAATTGCATTCCAGTTAGGGCACAGCGAAGCGAAAGTCTTGCTCACCGACCGCGAATTCAGCGGCACGATTGCGCATGCGCTCGCGCTGATGGAGAATCCACCGCTGGTGATTGACATCGACGATGCGCTGTATCAGGGCGGCGCGCTGCTGGGGCAGATCGAATACGAAGCATTGCTGCTGGAAGGCGAGCCCGATTTTGCCTGGCAGCTGCCGGCTGACGAGTGGGATGCGATCACGCTGAACTACACGTCTGGCACCACCGGCAATCCAAAAGGCGTGGTGTACCACCATCGCGGGGCCTACCTGAACGCGGTTTCGAACATCGTTTCCTGGGGCATGCCGCAACATGCGGTCTACCTGTGGACGCTGCCCATGTTCCACTGCAACGGCTGGTGCTTCCCATGGACCATGGCGGCTAATGCCGGCACCAATGTCTGCCTGCGTCGGGTCGATTCCGTGCTGATTTTTGATGCGATCCGCACCCATCGCGTCACCCACATGTGCGCCGCGCCGATCGTCTACAACATGATGATCAATATCCCGCCGGCGCAAGGCGAAGGCATTACGCACCAGGTCAGCGGCTTCATCGCCGGCTCGGCGCCGCCAGCTTCCACCATTGAAGGGATGGAACGTCTCGGCTTCGACATTACCCATGTCTACGGATTGACCGAAACCTACGGTCCGGCCTCGGTCTGTGCCAAGCATGAAAGCTGGGCTGAACTGCCATTGTCCGAGCGCGCCCGCTTGAATGCCCGCCAAGGAGTTGCCACACCGATGCAGGAAGCGATGACGGTACTCGATCCGATCACGATGGAGCCAGTGCCGAACGATGGCCAGACCATCGGCGAAATCATGTTCCGCGGCAACATCACGATGAAGGGTTACCTGAAAAATCCGGCTGCCACTGAAGAGGCGTTTGCCGGCGGCTGGTTTCATACCGGTGACTTGGCGGTGGTCGATCCTGACGGTTATGTCCGCATCAAGGACCGCTCGAAGGACGTGATCATCTCCGGCGGCGAGAACATCTCGTCAATCGAAGTCGAGGACGTGCTGTACCGGCATCCGGCAGTGGAAGTGGCAGCGGTAGTGGCCAAGGCAGACCCGAAATGGGGCGAGGTGGCGTGTGCTTTCATTCAGCTCAAGCCAGACGCCAGCGCAACGGAAGACGATATTCGCAATTTCTGCCGCGAACATCTGGCCCATTTCAAGGTGCCGAAATCCGTAGTGTTTGGCACGATTCCAAAGACATCGACCGGCAAGCTGCAAAAATTCCGCCTGCGCGAGCAAATTAAGGAACAAATAGCCTTAGCCGACGCACTGGCAGAAGCACAGGCATAAGCTAATAGCGAGAAGCGTGGGTGGCTGCTGAAGGCTGTCCCCGTTTTTTGCGCCGGATTAGACGGCAAAAACCAATAATCGAAAGTTAGCAGAGGAGGAACGCAGATGAACATCTTGGGCGGCTACGACATCGAGGATTTCTCGATCGGCATGAACGCGACATTTTCCAAAACCATTACCGAGGCGGACATTGTTTTGTTTGCCGGCGTTTCCGGCGACAACAATGCGCTTCATATTAACCAGGAATATGCGGAAACCACGCCATTCGGGGGCCGGATTGCGCACGGGATGCTGTCGGCCAGCGTCATTTCGGCGGCGGTCGCCAACAAGCTCCCCGGCCCCGGAGCAATCTACATGAGCCAAAGCTTGCAATTTCGCGCCCCGGTCAGGCCCGGCGACACCGTGCATGCGACGGTGACCGTCAAGGAAATCATCCTGGAGAAAAAGCGCGTGGTGCTGGAAACCACCTGCACCGTCAAAGGTCAAGTCGTGATCGACGGCGAGGCGCTGGTCAAGGTCGGATCAAGCCTGGCGGCAGCGCTGCGGGAGTCTGCAGCAGCAATTGAAAAAAGCAAGATAACGACTGAATGCGCCTGAATGCGCCTGAACGAGCAGCGCCAGGTGGCGCTGCCAAATATTATGCAGGCCATCGTTGCGATCAACAAAGATCCTGAAGCGCCGATTCTCGATTGCCGACTACGGCATCGTGGGCGATCTGTTTGACATGGTGCCGCAACGGATGACAGAACTTGGCTAAAAACTGGATTAGGCAGGTTTGTCCAATAAAGTAGATTGAACTTTGCAAGCTACGCAAGTCCAGCATGGAAAGTGCTGGGTTCCGTGGCTTGTATCTCTGGAGAATAAAAGATGAGTTATACAGCCCCCCTGAAAGACATGTTGTTCGTCATGAATGAACTGGCAGGCATGCATGCAGTGAACGCCTTGCCAGGTTGCGAAGACGCGACTCCGGACATGGTGGAAGCCGTGCTGGAAGAAAATGCAAAATTTTGCGGCAACGTAGTCGCGCCGCTGAACTGGCCGAGCGACAAGGAGCCAAGCACTTGGCACGACGGTATTGTGACGACCGCCAAAGGCTTCAAGGAAGCATTCAAATCCTTTGCCGAAGCTGGCTGGCAGGGCGTGCAGCATCCGGCCGAGTTCGGTGGTCAGGGCTTGCCCAAGCTGGTCGCGACGCCATGTATCGAAATGCTCAATTCGGCCAGCGTCTCGTTCGCGCTGGTTGCGCTGCTATCGGATGGCGCGATCGAGGCGTTGCTGATCGCCGGCAGCGAAGAGCAAAAAGCCACTTACCTTGAGCCGCTCATTTCCGGCAAGTGGACCGGCACCATGAACCTGACCGAGCCGCAAGCCGGCTCCGACCTGGCTGCAGTGCGCACACGCGCAGTGCCGCAGGACGATGGCACTTACAAAGTATTCGGCACCAAGATTTTCATCACCTACGGTGAGCACGACATGGCTGAGAACATCATCCATCTGGTGCTGGCGCGTACTCCGGATGCGCCAGCGGGCGTGAAGGGTATTTCGCTATTCATCGTGCCGAAGTTCCTGGTCAATTCCGACGGTTCGCTTGGTGCGCGCAACGATGCGCATTGCGTCTCAATCGAACACAAGCTCGGTATCAAAGGTAGCCCGACCGCAGTATTGCAATTTGGCGACAATGACGGCGCGATTGGCACCTTGGTCGGCGAAGAAAATCGCGGTCTGGAATACATGTTCATCATGATGAACGCAGCCCGTTTTGGCGTTGGCTTGCAAGGCATCGGTTTGGCTGAACGTTCCTACCAACAAGCGGTAGCGTTTGCGAAGGATCGGCAGCAATCGCGTGACCTGACCGGTTCAGCCGGCCCGGTAGCTATCATTCACCATCCGGATGTACGCCGCATGTTGATGTCGATGCGCGCACACACCGAAGCGGCGCGTGCGCTAGCTTATGTTGGCGCTGGTATTAGCGACATTGCTCACCACCATCCAGACGCTGCGACCCGCGCCGCAAATCTGGCGGTGTATGAATATTTGGTGCCGATCATCAAGGGCTGGTCCACCGAAATGTCGCAAGACGTAACGCGCGATGGCGTGCAAGTGCATGGCGGCATGGGCTTTATCGAAGAAACCGGCGCTGCCCAGCATTACCGCGATTCCAAGATCCTGACCATTTATGAAGGCACGACGGCGATTCAGGCCAACGATCTGATCGGCCGCAAGACTGTGCGTGACGGCGGTGCGACAGCGCGGGGCATCATCGCCCGGGTACGTGCGACCGAAGCGCACCTGGCCGAATTGGGTGAAGGCCCACGTGGAGCTGATTTCAAGGCAATTTTGCGTCAGTTGTCCGCAGGCAGCATTGCGCTGGAAGCCGTGGTGGACTACGTTGCCGCCAACATGAAGACGGACATCAAGGCGGTTTTTTCAGGCAGCGTGCTGTATCTGAAGCTGGCGGGGATTGTCCTGGGCGGCTGGCAGATGGCGCGGGCGGCAGTGATTGCACAGCAAAAACTGGACGCTGGTACAGGCGATGCCCAGTTCTACCAAGCGAAAATCGGCACTGCGCGTTTCTTTGCGGATCACATCTTGTCGCAAGCTCCCGGGCTGCGCACCGCGATCATCGATGGCAGCGCAGGCGTGTTGGCGTTGACCGAAGACCAGTTCTAAAGTTTATAAAGAAGTAAGTTCTTGCGCACTCTTAAATAGTGCGGACCTGATGAAAAAGCCGAGCGTTTGCTCGGCTTTTTCATTCATGCTCCAGGCAAACAGCCGAGCAGACGCTCGGTGCTCCCAGTATTTCGCGTAAGTCCGGTCTACTTGAAATTGCTCTTTTCTCCAGTCTTGATGTTGAGTGCATAGCGGATTCCATTTTCAGTAAGCAATATTTCGTCCGGCGGTTCATCACCGGCCAGTATGCCGTAGGTGACTGGTAAACCTTCGCCCTTGCGCACCAATGCGTCCGCGCGTTCATACACATTCGGGCAGCCGGTTTCGGCGATCAGGGATTGCACGATGGGTATCTTCCAGGCATCCACGCCAGCGGCCTGAAACTGGCACACCAGATAACCTTGCTGGCCGCCAAACCAGTCAACTACCAGCCCGGGCAAACCGTCGTCTTCGCCCAGAATGAGGTGAATCATATGACTCGGTGCCGCTTTTTTACCATTGGCGGCGACGTTGCGTGCGGCGATGGCTGTCTTGACGCGGCGCTTGATCAGCGCATGGTCGATCGCCTCGTTTTCATCGAAGCTCCAGATGCGGGCGCGAATCTGCGACTTCGGGCTCCAGGCGGCGCGCGCTAGAAATTGCCCGGAAGAGGATCGCACCAGCGCCGTCGCGCCCGATTTCATTTTTTCTTCGGGTTTGCCATCGACGCGCTCAACCGCTGACGCATAAATCCACGGCTGGCGATTTTCCAGCAGGCTCTTTTCTTTGCCTTGTTTGATGGTGATGATTAGCATGGGATTCCAGAATTAATAAATTTAAATAATCTACGTTGGGGCACGGCATGCCGTGCCCCTACTTGATCAGAGTCACCGGGACTTCAACCAAATGGATGACCTTGGCAGCGACCGAACCGACCATCACGTTGGCCACCGGACTCAGTCCGCGGGTGCCCATGATGATTGCGTCGCACTGGGTTTCGTGTACGTGCCGCGCAATTTGGTGGGCGGATGAGCCTGCGCCTGCGCACCAGCGGAGCTGGTATGGCACGCCTTCGTCGTCGAGGATCTGTTTGGCTGGTTGCAGAACGCGGTTGCTCTCGTCGGTTTGCATATGCTCGATTTCGTGCAAGGATAGCGACGCATGCAATTTTAGCGGCACAGCATCCTGCACATACAGCAACTCCAGTTGCACATCGGAGCGCCTGGTCGCTACAGAGGCGGCATAGCGCACCGCCCGTAATGCATTGTCCGAGCCGTCGCAGGGTATCAATATTTTTCGCATGCTGGTTTCTTTCAGAAAGTGTTGGTCGGTGGTATTCGATGCTGCGGTTGCACGCAGCACCGCGCCGCATCAGATGCGCCAAGGCTACTGACGCGCCCCAATATTCGTTTGATCCAGCGCAAATCGGTCCAGACACTGGCAACCGATTCATTCTGGAAACTGTGGTTTTTCCACGAAAGACACAAAATACATCAATACCTTGTATCGATACAGTGATTCATGCATCGGATAGTGAGATTGCGCCGCACGTTCTGGAAATGTTCGTGCTTTCTGTGGACAAAGTTGTTATTCCGTTCCTGCCGGCCAGCACTGGCGCTTGCGCGTCAGAGTAGGCTTCGCCGTCATTCTTTTCGATTCGAGCGCAGCTCCACCATGCCATTGAGCAACTCGATCGGCAGCGGGAACACGATGGTCGATGACTTGTCGCCGGCGATGTTCGCCAGCGTTTGCATATAGCGCAATTGCATGGCTCCGGACTGCTGCGCCAGCACCTGGGCCGCCTGCATCAATTTTTCAGATGCCTGCAACTCGCCCTCGGCGTGGATTACTTTGGCACGCCGTTCGCGCTCGGCTTCAGCTTGCCTGGCGATGGCCCGTACCATCGTTTCGTCGAGATCGACATGCTTGATTTCGACGTTGGCTACCTTGATGCCCCAGGCGTCGGTTTGCGCATCGAGCACTTGCTGAATATCGATATTCAGACGTTCTCGTTCGGCCAGCATGTCGTCGAGTTCGTGCTTGCCCAGTACCGAGCGCAGGGTGGTTTGGGCCAGCTGGCTGGTCGCTTCCAGAAAGTTTTCGACCTGAATGATGGCTTTCTCGGGATCGATCACGCGGAAGTAGAGCACCGCGTTGACTTTCACTGAGACGTTATCGCGCGAAATCACGTCCTGTTTCGGCACGTCGAGCACGACAGTGCGCAGGTCGACGCGCACCATCTGCTGGATCACCGGGATCAGGATTATCAATCCCGGCCCTTTTACGGCCCAGAATCGGCCCAGTTGGAACACCACGCCGCGCTCGTATTCGCGCATCACGCGAATCGAAGCAGCGAGCAGCGCAAGAACCAGAATGGCGAGGCCGACGAATCCGAATTCGAAAAACATGGTTATTCTCCTTTTTCGTTATTGCCGGTAGGGACGACCTCCAGCACCAATCCATTGCGGGCCACGACCCGCACCTTCTGCGCCGGTTGCAGCGGCGAATCGCTGACCACGCGCCAGGTTTCGCCGCGCAATTGCGCCCAGCCTTCGTGCTGGGTCGCTTCCACCACTTCGGCGACGCTGCCGATCATATCGCCAGAGCCGCCCACTACCGTGCGCCGGCGCGTTTTCAACACGATGCCGACCATGGCTGCAAGCAGCAGCGCGCTGACTACCGCAATGGTGGCGATCAGTGCGAGCGGGATGCCATAGCCGGGCAGTTCGGTGTCGATCAGGATCAGTGCTCCGGCCACGAATGCGGCAATGCCGCCCAGTCCGAGCGCGCCGAAACTCGGCAGGAATGCTTCGGCCACCATGAACGCCATGCCGAGCAGGATCAGCGCCAGTCCTGCATAGTTGACCGGCAAGAGTTGCAATGCATACAGCGCAAGCAGCAGGCAGATGGCGCCAACCACGCCAGGAAAGGCGAGGCCGGGATTGGTGAATTCAAAGATGATCCCGTAAATTCCAATGGTCATCAGCAGCAGCGCGATGCTGGGGTTGGTGATGACGGCGAGCAAATTCGCGCGCCAGTCGGGCTGGCTATCATTGATAAGCGCGCCCCTGGTTTGCAGCAGCTTGTCTTGCCCAGCTACATTCACCTTCTTGCCGTCAAGCTGTTTAGCCAGTGCGGGAAGGTCGGCGGCGACGATATCGATGACGCGCAACTCCAATGCCTCTTGCGCCGACAGGCTCACCGCTTCGCGCACCGCGCGCTCGGCCCACTCGGCATTGCGGCCCCGCATTTGCGCCAGCCCACGGATATACGCAGCGGCGTCGTTGACTTGTTTGCGCTCCATTGGCGATATGTTTGGATTGTCTGTGGCGTCGGCGTCGGCGTCGGTGTCAGCCGGTTTCTTGCCAGGCACGGGCTTTTCAGGTTTCGGTTCCATCGGATTGCCGCCGATCTGCACCGGTGTCGCCGCGCCCAGATTCGTGCCCGGCGCCATGGCCGCGATATGGCTGGCATACAGGATGTAAGTCCCGGCGCTGGCCGCCCGCGCGCCGCTCGGTGCGACATAACTGGCGACCGGCACCGGCGACGTCAGGATCGCCTTGATGATGGCGCGCATTGCGGTATCGAGCCCGCCCGGCGTATCCATCTGCAGTATCACGAGCTGGCTGCCGTCCTTGGCGGCGCGCGCGATGCCGCGCACCACATAGTCGGCACTGGCCGGGCCGATTGCGCCATCGATCGTCAGCAGCGTTATCGGCGCGGAAGCGGCAGTGGCCAGCAAGGAACATGTGGCCAACAGTAACGCGATCAATGCATGCAGGAGGCTATTGAGGCTATTCGCGGTCGCCATGACCCATGTTCGGCGCAACGCAGTGCCGGCGTCAAAGGCAACAACCTGCCTCTGTGGAAACATGGTTTGCTCCTGAACACGGAAACCGGTTTGCAGGTCTAGATTGAAACTACTGAGATGAGGTAGAAACTATTTTCTCATTCTCACGCACATCACTGCCCCGGACTTGCGTGAAATCAAAATCCCGCTTGTTTACCGTCTAGCCCGGCGAGAAGGGGTTGCTTTTGCACATGATGGTCCCGCGTCGCAATGCCAATATTGCGCCATAATTAAAAACCAACTAAACACTGCCAAGAGAAAAATGGACAACATCAATATTATTGCGGCCGTTGTTTTCGCTATCGCATTGGTTCATACCTTTGCCGCAAAATACTTCGGACGTCTTGTCGATCATCATCCCAAACATGCCGGCTTGTTTCATCTGCTGGGCGAAATCGAAGTGGTTTTCGGATTCTGGGCCTTTATCCTACTTGTCATCATGGCGCTGGCCGTGGGCGGAACCGAGGCCATTGAATACGCAGAATCGCGCCAATATACGGAACCCATGTTCGTGTTCGTCGTCATGGTAGTGGCGGCGTCGCGGCCGGTTTTAGAAACGGTGAAGGGCCTGGTGGCCGCGATCGCGGCGCTGGTTCCGGTGAATTCGGCTGTCGCCAGTGTCTGGCTTGGTTTGGCGCTGGTGCCGCTGATCGGCTCGCTGATTACGGAGCCTGCCGCCATGACGCTGGCTGCGCTTATTTTAGCGCCGCAGGTTTTTCGGCAAGGGATTCCTGAATGGCTGAAATACGGCGCTCTCGGCGTGCTCTTCGTGAACATATCCATCGGCGGCACCTTAACTTCGTTTGCCGCACCGCCGGTACTGATGGTGGCAGCCACTTGGCAATGGGATAGCCTTTTCATGGCAACCCATTTTGGCTGGAAAGCCTGCCTCTCGGTCATTATCAACGCGACCGTCATCACCTTTTTGTTACGCAGTCATGTCGCCAACGCAAAACAGGATCGCGCTGCCGATACGGAAATCGCAGTGCCATGGCTGGTGCGTGCCATTCATCTCTCTTTTTTGGCCGCCGTCGTTATCTTTGCGCATCATCCGGTGGTGTTCGTCGGGCTTTTTCTTTTCTTCATGGGATTCACCCAAGCCTACGCACAATATCAAAACCCGCTGATCCTGAAAGAGGGCCTGCTGGTCGGTTTCTTTCTTGCCGGTTTGGTGGTTCTGGGAGGGCTGCAACAGTGGTGGCTGCAGCCGATTGTCTCCAGCCTTGAACCGACTGCGCTGTTCTTTGGCGCACTGGGATTGACCGCCATTACCGACAATGCGGCGCTGACTTATCTGGGTTCATTGATCGAGGGCATGTCCGATCAAGCCAAATACATGCTGGTTGCCGGCGCTGTGGCCGGCGGCGGCCTCACCGTAATTGCAAACGCCCCCAACCCTGCCGGCGTGGCATTGCTGCGCAGCGGCTTCAATGATGCGTCTATCGGAGCCGGTGGCCTGTTGCTGGGCGCACTATTGCCAACGATGGTGGCGGCGCTTTTCTTCCTGCTGTAGCCGGTTCTTGTCGCGTCCGGGCCCGTTGGGAGCCGGACATCAAGCCGTTACCGAAATCCCGTTAGTCTGCGATTGGGTCGAATCCTGCTCAGATTTTCCGTATGCTTCTAACAACTGCATCACCATCTTCTTGACAGCGGCATTGCTGTCTTCCGTGTCGGTGGAGGATGTGCTGTCGGTGCTGCTATCGGCTTGCAGCGATGCCAGCAATTCCTGCATGCTGACCTCGCCATCCTGATTGGTGTCGGCCGCATCGTAGATTGTGCTTGCAGAACTGGCGCTGCTGTCGGACTCGCCGCTAGAGGCGGATGGTGGCGGTGGCGCTCCTCGTGCCGATTGCACGCCGGAGCTGTTTTCGATTGCGGTGCTGGCGTCGCTGGTGTTGCTCTTACTTCGTATGTTTGGGCGAACGTGCAAGCGACCGGCGAAAGCGGCATGGCAGCCGCAGTCGGCAGTTGCATTTTGGTTCTTTGATTTAGTGACTGGTTTTCCCGGCCCTTCGGGGCCGGACGATCAAGGCAAAAACAATTGCAAGGGCGATGGCCATCATTGCCGTGCCGGCGGTGAGCGCGGCCGCAACTTGATGCGCGAGTATCTCCCCGACGTCGAGCCTGCCGCTGCCGGCGGCCGTGAATACGACCACGAGCACGCCGAATCCGAGTGATCCGCCGAGCTGGTGAGCGACATTCACGAGCCCGGAGGCAGCACCGGCGTCTTCGGCGGCGACCCCCGCGACGCCTGCGACGGTCAGCGGGCCGAGCGAAAGGCCTTGGCCGATGCCGATCAAGATCATCGGCAGTGCGACGCCAGTGAGGTAGGCCGTGTCGACCGAGACGCGGCTGAGCCAGGCCATTCCGATCAGCGCAAGTGTGAGCCCTGTTGCGAGCACGCGTCCGTTGCCCATCCGCTTCGTCAGCATCGGGGTGGCGATGGCGGCCGCGAAGTTGGGGAGGGTCGTCGGCAAGAAGGCCAGCCCAGCCTCGGAAGGGCGGTAACCGAGCACACCCTGGAGGAACTGGGTCGTGAAGAACCAGAAGCCGACCATGGCGCCAAGAAAGAGGAGGCGGGCGGCGTAGGCGGCAGTGCGCTCGCGGCTCGCGAACAGGCGCAGCGGCATGATCGGCTGCCGTGCCCGCGATTCGATGAAAGCGAACAGGACAAGCAGCATGACGCCCGCTGCGAGCGTCGCGACCGTGACGCCATCACTCCAGCCGGCAGTCGCCGAGCGGACGATGCCGTAGACGAGCGAGGTCATGCCCACGGTCGAGCTGAGCGCGCCGGCGAGGTCGAACGCGCCGGAATGCTGCTCTGTCTCGGCGATATAGCGCTTCGTGGCGAGCACCAAGGCGATCCCGATCGGCACGTTGATGAAGAACCCGACGCGCCATGAGAGCCAGTCCGCGAGGACGCCGCCGAGGACAAGGCCGATGCTGGCGCCGACACCGGCGGTGGCGGCGTAGTAGGCGACCGCGCGCGTGCGTTCGGGCCCCTCACGAAAATTCGTCGATAGCAAGGCCAGCGACGAAGGAGCCAGGATCGCAGCGCCGACACCTTGAACTGCGCGGGCGCAAATCAGCCAGGAAGATGACTGTGCCATACCAATAGCGAGCGATGCGGCGGTGAAGAGCGCCAGTCCAACGACAAACAGGCGGCGTCGCCCCAGGATGTCGCCGGCGCGCGCGCTGAGCAAGAGCAAGCCGCCGAAGGCGAGCGTATAGGCGTTCTGCACCCAGGAAAGCCCGGTGTCCGAGAAGTTGAGACCGCCCCGGATCTTCGGCAGCGCTGTGATGACGATCGAGATGTCGAGCACGATCATCAGGTAGCTGACGAGGATGATGGCAAGCACGGGTGCAGTGCGAACGCGCGTGCCGGCATGCAGGCACGCCTGGAGGGATGCGCGGTTTGTCATGGCGTCTCCTGGTGGGATGCGTGCAAGGGCGGTCTCGGACGACTACGACGCCGACCGGCACTCAGCCGTTGGAAGCGGCCGCCCGCGGGATCCGGCCCGTCACCGGGTACTGTGGATCGGTGAACCCTGGTGTGGACGGGTGTCCCGGCGGCACGAGTCTGTCGACCAGCGCCTCGTCTTCCGACGTGAACGGGGTGTTCAGCGCTTCCAGGTAATCTTTCCACTGCTCCAGGGTACGCGGCCCCGCGATGACGGAATTCACTAAGACATTGTTAAGCACCCAGTTGAGCGCGAAATGCGATACCTTCCCGTCGCGCGCGTCTGCATGCGCTTTGATCTCTTGCGCTAGTCGGATGGACTCCGGCCGCAGCTCCGTCTGCAAAGTGCGTCGGTCATTGCGCGCGGCGCGGCTGCCTTCTGGTAGTTTGTCGATGCTCGCGTACTTTCCCGTGAGGACACCGCGGGCGAGGGGGCTGTAGGGAACCACACCGACACCGTAAAATTCGCATGCGGGAAGGAGTTCGAGCTCGGGCATCCGGTTCATCGCGTTGTACTGCGGTTGGCTCGCCGCCGGCGCATCGATGCCGAACTCCTTGCAAAGACGAACCACTTCTGCCAAACGCCAGGCGCGAAAGTTTGAAACACCGAAATAGCGGATCTTGCCTTGATGGATCAGGTCGGCCAGCGCGTGCACTGTCTCTTCCAGCGGCGTGGTGGCATCGTCGCGATGGAGGTAATAGAGGTCGATGTAGTCGGTGCCGAGCCGGCGCAGGCTCTGCTCCGCGGCACGCATCAGGTACTTGCGGGACAGATCGCCTGGAAGCGTGGAGTCGACCGGGTAGCCGACTTTGGTGGCAATGACCCAGCGATCCCGGTCGGCCTTCACCGCCCGGCCGACGATCTCCTCCGACTTGCCGCCGCTGTACGCGTCGGCTGTGTCGATGAAGTTCACGCCGGCCTCCCTTGCCTTGTCGACTATGCCCCTGGACGTGTCCTCGTCGGTCTGGTCGCCGAACATCATCGCTCCCAGGCAAAGTTGAGATACTTTCAGGCCGCTGCGGCCCAGTCTGCGATATTCCATGTGTTACTCCTGGTTGCTAAGATTGCTTGCTTCCGAGCAGCTGCTCGCACAACGGCCGACATCGCGTTCGGTCAACCGATTCGTTTCGAGAGCTGCGGACGTTCCCACACATCGCCGAAGGCCTGTTGCGCGGCGGTGAGAGTCTTATCGGCATTCATTTCCAATTCTCCTTACGCGCCGGCCGCTGTCGCCATCAGCCCTTTAGCGACGCCATATCGATGACAAAGCGGTACTTCACGTCGCTCTTCTGCATGCGCTCATACGCTGCGTTGATGTCCTGAATCTTGATCACTTCGATGTCTGAGGTGATGCCGTGCTTGCCGCAGAAATCGAGCATTTCCTGGGTCTCTGCGATGCCGCCGATGAGCGAGCCCGCCACCGATTTGCGCCCCAACACCAATGGAGCGGAATTCAGCATGGGATCAAGCTCACCCAAGTAGCCGACCAGCACCAGCGTTCCGTCCAGCGACAGTGTCGGCACATACGGGTTGAGATCGTGAACATAGGGCACGGTGTCGATGATCAGGTCGAACCGCCCCTTCACCGCAGCCATTTGTTCTGCGTCGGTGGACAGCACGATATTGTCCGCGCCCAAGCGCCGCGCATCCTGCTCCTTCCCAGGCGAGCGGGTGAACAGCGTGACGTCGGCACCCAGGCCTTTCGCCAGTTTCAGCGCCATATGGCCCAGCCCGCCCAAGCCGATGACCGCGACCTTGCTGCCCGCGCCCACCTTCCAGCGGCGCAGCGGCGACCAGGTAGTGATCCCCGCGCACAGCAGCGGTGCGGCCGCCGCCAGATCCAGGCCTTCGGGAATCTTCAGCACGAATTTTTCCGACACGACGATCTTCTCGGAGTACCCGCCGAAAGTCGGCAGGTGGTCGTGACGATCAACCCCGTTATAGGTGAGTGTCGGGGACTCGTCGCAATACTGTTCCAGCCCGCGTGCGCACGCCGCGCAGTGCTGGCAGGAGTCGACCATGCAACCGACGCCGACATGGTCGCCCTGTTTGAAGCGCCCCACATCCGCCCCCACACTGATCACGCGACCAATGATTTCATGGCCGGGCACAACCGGGTACATCGTGTTACCCCAGTCATTTCGCGCGTTATGCAGGTCTGAGTGGCATACGCCACAGTAGAGGATTTCGATGACCACGTCGGTTGCACGCTGTTGCCGCTGCTCGAAGCGAAAGGGGGCCAGGTCGTCCGTGGCCGAGTGTGCGGCGTAACCAAGTACATTCATAGTTTTTCCTCATTCATGCTGTTTAGAATTGGGCGCCAGTGCTGGCACCTGTTGGCCTCGCCGGCGTAACTCAGCGGTCGATCAGCTTCATGCGGTCTTCCGAAAGCCGCGCTCCTTGTACCCGTGATCTTCGAATATGCTGACTCGATCTCACGGAGGTCGTCGGCTGTCAGTTCGATATCGGCCGCAGCGACGTTCTGTTCCATACGAGCGAGCTTGCGGGTGCCCATGGCTGCTCACTTTACCGCGTCGGGTGGCCTTTGATAAGACGATATAATCGGCATAGGCTTATGAGTGGAATTCATGAATGGCGCGCGAAAATTTTAACGATCTCCTTGCCTTCGTCACGGTAGCACGCGAAGGGAGCTTCACCAGAGCAGCTGCGCAGCTTGGGGTGTCCCAGTCGGCGTTGAGCCACACCATCCGTGGCTTGGAGGCAAGATTGGGGCTTCGCCTGCTGACAAGGACCACGCGCAGCGTTGCTCCCACCGAGGCGGGAGAACGCCTGTTCAGAACGGCGGCGCCCCGCCTCGACGAGATTGCGGCTGAGGTGGCAGCCTTAAGTGAACTTCGGGACAAGCCAGCAGGCAACATACGCATCACGGCTGCGGAGCATGCAGCAAACACCGTCCTTTGGCCCAAGTTGGCCCAATTCCTGCCGCAGTATCCGGACATTAAGGTCGAGATCGCCGTCAACTATGGTCTGATAGACATCGTCGCCGAGCGCTACGACGCCGGCGTACGCCTCGGCGATCAGGTGGCCAAGGACATGATCGCGGTGCGCATCGCGCCGGACTTGCGCATGGCCGTGGTTGGGTCTCCGACCTACTTTTCAAAGCGGCCGCCGCCCCAGGCACCGCAGGACTTGGCGGCGCACGACTGCATTAATCTGCGGCTGCCAACCTATGGCGGCCTTTATGCTTGGGAATTCGAGAAAGACGGCCATGAACTGAACGTGCGCGTTCAAGGCCGGTTGGTATTTAACAGCAGTCCTCCGATCCTCAGAGCGGCACTGGCCGGATTCGGCATGGCCTACGTACCTGAGGATATGGCTCAGAAACATATCGCCGAAGGACATCTCAGGCGGGTGCTCGAAGAATGGTGTCCGGCTTTTCCAGGCTACCACCTCTACTATCCGAGCCGCCGCCAATCCTCGCCGGCTTTTGCTTTGCTGATTGATGCGCTGCGCTACCGGGCTTGACGCCGCGCCAGCTGCCAGTGGCAAACACGAGGGTATCGTTGGCCGTTGCAATCCGGCGCATTCGAATCCGCCATCAATCCGGGATTGCATTGGCGCATTTGCCGCCAATGCAACCTTCGTCGAATGTGCATTACAGAGCGGCGACTACTGCACGCCGCGATGTCTGGCAGGAATCGCTGCTGCACAATTTTTAGTGGGGTATACAGTAAAACATGCAGTTTTACGCTTATTTTAATTGCGTATTATAAAAATACAATGGCATGTATTTAATCTTGCAAATCGTCCTGAGCCTCTTTTAACGCGCTTTCAGTCCCGCCACGAGTTTCACGACCGCCTCGAACAGCGGGTGGCCGTTCGTCGCGAATGCGTCGCAGACGGTCAGGTGATTTTCGGTGGCTAGCGCGATATTGCCGAGGTGGCTGGCTTTCCAGGTTTGACCGATCAACGCATTTTGCCGTTTGAATTCATCCGACTCGCCGCCGCCGACCGCGCTCAGGAAAGGCGTGTGATGCGCTTGCGGCAGCCAGGCTGGCGACAGCAGGGCGGCGCGCTGTGCGGTCAGTTGCAAATCTGCATTGACAAAATCGGCGTGCAGCAGCGGGTCCAGATCATAGACGCCGGACAGCAGCACGCCGCCCTTGATCAGGTCTGCCGGCAGTTCCGGGTCGAATGCCGGCCAGAGGGCCGCCATCATCATCGCCGCCAGATGCGCGCCGGCCGAATGGCCGACAACTACAATCCGTTGCGGGTCGAAATCGTATTGCTCGGCACGCCGGTACAACCAGGCCAGTGCGCGTAGCTGCTGGCGCGTGATGTCTTCGATGGTAGCGTGCGGCGCCAGCGTGTAATTGAGCAGCGCGACATTCAAGCCGGCTTCCAGATAGGGCGGGGCGATGAAGGAGAAATTCGCTTTGTCCAGCGAACGCCACCAGCCGCCGTGGATGAATACCAGCAGCGGTGCGCCACCCCGCGTGGCCGGGAAAAAATCCAGCCGTTCGCCGGCCGACTCGCCATAAGGGAGGTCGTATAAGCCGAGTTTGGTGCGTCGCACATGGGCCGAATCGCGGACCCAGCGGGTAAAGATGCGGGAATGCTCGGGAATCATCGCGCGCGCGTTGTATTGCTGAGTGTAATATTCTGTCGGGTTTTTCATGGCAAGGGTTTGGTCGGGACCAGGGCGGTGTAGGGTTCAAGACCGCAAGGATAACGCATTGCCACATCGGTATTTGCAGTTTGACGCACTTGCCCAGCTTGCCTACACTAGCCGTCTGCCGGTATTACTTAACAGCAAACCCGGTTCGCAGCCGCGACCGGGATCACTAACCACCCATCATTCCATGTCAACATTTGCCAAGATCAATTCCACCTTCGATATCGCGCTGTCTTCGCAGTTGGACGCCGCCATCAACAACAAGACCAAGCCGCTCGGCAGTCTGGGTTTGCTCGAAGCGCTCGCCAAACAGTTGGGGCTGATTCAGCAGACCACGCAGCCGGCCATACGCCAGCCGGCGATCATCGTGTTCGCCGCCGATCATGGCGTCACTGCGGAAAATATTTCAGCCTTTCCGCAAAGCGTGACGTGGCAGATGGTGGAGAATTTTTTGACGCAAGGTGCTGCCATCAACGTCTTTGCGCGCCAGAACGGGTGCGCGCTGCAGATCGTCGACGCCGGCGTGAATCACGATTTCGGGCCGCGTGACGGCTTGATCGACCGTAAAGTTGCGCTTGGCACCCGCAATTTCGCCCGGCAGGCGGCGATGAGCGCAGACGAGTGTATGAAAGCGATGCAGCACGGCCGTGCGCTGGTGGCTGCGCTGGACGGCAATGTGGTCGGCTTCGGTGAAATGGGCATCGGCAACACCACTGCCGGCGCTGCGCTGATGCACAAGATGAGCGGCATCCCGGTAGCCGATTGCGTCGGCGCCGGCACTGGTCTGGCCCCTGGCGGCATTCAACACAAGCGCGATGTGATTGAGCAGGCGGTCGCATTCCACGCCGGCGTGCAGGAGCCGCTGGACGTGCTCGCCACTTTCGGCGGTTTCGAGATCGCGATGATGGTTGGCGCGATGCTGGGAGCGGCTGAACGCCGCATGACAGTGCTGATCGATGGCTTTATCGTCACTTCGGCCTTGCTGGTGGCGGCGCGGCTGCAACCGGCACTGCTGGACTATTGCGTGTTTGCGCATTGCTCCAACGAGGGCGGGCACCCGCGCATGCTGGCCCATCTGGGCGTCAAACCATTGCTGCAGCTGGATTTGCGGCTGGGCGAGGGCACCGGCGCTGCGTTGGCCTTGCCGTTGCTGCAAGCGGCGGCCAATTTCCTGTGCCAGATGGCGACTTTCGCATCGGCGCAGGTCAGCGAAAAAACGAAATAATGAAATAAATCCCTCCCGATGCCATCCACTGCATACCCGCCGCCAGGCTTGATTAATCGCTGCCTGCATCAATTGCGGCTGTTCTTCATCGCGCTGCAATTCTTCACGCGCATACCGATTCCGCGCTGGGTCGGGTTTGAGCCAGACTGGCTACAGCACGCGGTGCGCTATTTCCCCGCCGTCGGCTGGGTGGTGGCGGCAGTTACCGCCGCCGTGTACGCGTTGTCGGCGCTGCTGTGGCCGCAAGCGGTGGCAGTGCTGTTGTCGACCATCGCCGGGATTTATCTGACCGGCGCTTTTCATGAAGACGGTTTTGCCGATGTCTGCGACGGCTTTGGCGGCGGCCTCACGCAGCAGAGGGTGCTGGAAATCATGAAGGATTCCCGCGTCGGCGCATACGGCGCAATCGGCATCGCGCTGTTGCTGGCGCTCAAATGCGTGCTGCTCTCCAGCCTGCCGGGCGCGAGTGTCGTGATTGCGCTGCTGCTGGGACACACTTTGTCGCGCCTATTGGCGACTACGTTGATCTGGCGGCTGCAGTACGCAAAGGCAGAAGGCAAGGCCAAGCCGTTAGCACAAGAAATGTCATCTGCCGAATTTTTGATTGCAGCGCTGACAGTTGCGCTGCCGGCGGCCATCGCGCTGGGGTTAGGCTGGGTCGGCTGGATCGCGTGGCAAGCGCTGCTGGCCGGCGCAATCTGTGCGGCGCTGGTAACGGTTTTTCTGGCGCGCAAGTTCGTCCAGCGTATCGGCGGCTATACCGGCGATTGCCTGGGTGCGGTGCAGCAAGTGGCCGAAGTCGCGTTTTATCTCGGCCTGCTGGCCGTCGTGGCATAAGCAGAAGTTAGGCCATGCGCATTTATCTGATTCGCCATCCTCGACCAGAAGGTGCGCTTGATATGTGCTACGGCCGCAGCGATCTGACAGTATCCAGCCAGGAACAAGCCACAACGCTGGCGGCATTGCTGCCGCAACTGCAAGCGTTGCCGCCGACGACGCCGATCTTCAGCAGTCCTTTATTACGTTGCGCGACGCTGGCGCAGCAATTATCCGCAGCACGCGGCGCTGCTGCACCGCAGTTAGATGCCCGACTGGCGGAAATGAATTTTGGAGATTGGGAAATGCGCGCCTGGGATGCAATTGCGCGGGGTGAAATCGACGCCTGGGCCGCAGACCTGATCCACTATCGCCCCGGCGGCGGCGAAAGCGTGCTGCAGGTAACCACGCGGGTACAAGCCTTTTATGCTGATCTGGCGCGCTTGCCGTTTGAATCCGCAATCGTGCTGTGCCATGCCGGCACCATTCGCCTATCGCTGGCTTGCCAACCGGGCCGGTCGATGGAAGACATCGCCGCCGTTGCCGCCGGCAGCGCGCACCAAATCGTTTACGGCGCGCTATTCGTGCTGGACTGGCCGTAGGCCGGTTTTTGATAGAGCGCTGCGATCAGGTGCGGTAAGGCATTTCATGTAAAAATGGCCGTTCCGCAACTTTTACTTATCTGCCATGACTACAGACGCGCTCCACTTCAACGACATGCAAGAATCCTATCTGCCCGGCCACCTCGGAGTAGAAATCCTCAGCGTCAATAATGAAGGGGTTGACGCCAGAATGGCGATCAAGCAGCATCATCTGGCCCCCAACGGTTATCTGCACGCCGCTTCGGTAGTGCTGCTGGCCGACACCTGCTGCGGCTACGGCTGCATCGCCAATCTGCCGCAAGGTGCGCAAAGCTTTACCACGATCGAGCTCAAAAGCAACCACTTAGGCACCGCCCGCGACGGTGTCATCCACTGCAAGGCAAGCCCGGTCCATCTCGGAAAAACCACCCAAGTCTGGGACGCCACCGTCACCAGCGAAGCCGGCAAAACCATCGCGCTGTTTCGCTGTACCCAGATGGTGTTGTGGCCGAAGTGATCTTGTGAAGTAGCTCAAACATACTGAATAATGTATTTTTAAAGGCGCAATGAATATATGCGGGAATCGGTAGGCAGACTCAACTACAAAGTGCAACCGTATCTAATTTTTAGCGGGAGTATCTTCAAGGCGAAGAATACTTCATGGGTGTTTTGTAGCCCAGACATTTTCTTGGCCTGTAGTTCGGTTTGTCCAGCATCGATGCCACCTCCTCGTAACTGACCAGTTAGAAATTTGTCTTCTTCGGATGGTACTGACGGGCCAAACCATTGGTGTTTTCGTTGCGGCCGCGTTCCCAGGGGCTGAAATGGTTTTATGGCACAAGCGGACGGACTCGTTCATGCGCGCCAGTGTACCGGCAACCTGCTCGGGCGATAAACCTTGTTGCAAACCATCTGTGACTTTGCCCCATAGTGCATTGCCGGCCACGAGCGTGCGCGCACGTTGGTGCGACTGGAAGAATAGCCGCCTTGAATCCTTGCTGCAGCTGCGTTTGAATCAACGCACGATCTTTCAGCGTGATGTGATTGCATTTTTTTGCCATGCAACATCTTTTCATAAAAAATGTTGCACTTAGAGTTCGAGCGCGCCGATGATAAAGATAGTAGAATTTTTAAAAAATATTTTTATATATTTAATTTTCATGAACATACTTATAATTTTATGTCATATATAAACATTATTCTAAAAATATAAATTAATTTTTAATAAATAATTTAGAGCGATCCGATTATTCTACACATCATTACTCGATTCCATATAGTTTAAAAAATTCCTCAGAATTTTTATTGTCAATAAGTATAGAATGCATAGATGTATCACCAAAAAAATCTTTCTTACAAACTAATCGCGTAATTAATTTTTTTTGCTTAACAATTTCCAGTGTCGCGTCTCCTTTAACCGGGTCGCCTAAAACATAGCTAACACCATTATTTTTAAACCAAATTTCTGTCGATGAGCCACTTGCGCCTAGCACGTCGGCACGGCTAAATGTATTAGCTGAATCATGTTCTGCAACTTTGTAACTTAACTCAATTAATTTAGGTATTCCAAAGCGGTACTCCAAATAAGCTGGATGGCTTCCTTTAGGGGAAGCACAAAATGAAATTATTTTCTTTCCCGTTGAGCAAGAAAATAAAATTTCTTCGTTTTTATTACAATTAGATGTTTGAGATTCTGCGTAAGCAGTACTCATCGATAATATAAATGTCAATAGTAAAGAAATATTGCGAGACATTTTCATATTTTTATTTAAAGGCAGGGTAGGTTAAATTATTGAAATTATTTTGTCGGTGGCTTAGGTGAAGCTTCCCAGAATTTATTTTACTTGTAACACTTTCAATAATTTCATTTGTTGATCCTTTATCCGCAATTTTGTAAATTTTATTGGATAGCCAAAACCATACAGCTGAACGAACATTGTATGGAAATTCTTTTATCTTCTCTGGATTTCTTTCGAAATTAGGACTTGTCCCAGACCAATATATTTTGTAGTCTTTTTCAAATGCAGAATAATTGTTCTTAAATGTGAGTTGGAATATCCCCCTGCCTCTATATTTCCAGCCATCACCTGTTGATGCATCTCCGTTTCCTTCTCTATCTCCATAAGCGTGGTTAGCAATAGCTTCCTGATTAGCTAATTGCAGAGGTTTTTTCTTATTGTGGGGATCATCAATGCGCGCGTCTCGTTGCGCTTCTACAGGATGCATTCGGTAATATCTAAAGGGATGCAATGCACTTAATTTGTAGTTTAAATTTTCTTCATTTGCCTTCAATGATGCCCCAGCTTCCTCTCGTACTTGTGCAAAAAAATGCGCCCGCCGTAAGATCGTATCTAATTTATATTTAGGTAGATCTGTATTTAATTCATCTGCGATACTCTTAAGATAATCTCCCAAGGCAGCAGGAAATATTTTTTTAAGCTGATCTACTGTGATCTTATCCGGCACCGGTCTGTCTGTGTGGTGTTCAGGTTCTCTCCGTGCATTCGATACTTGGCTTGGATTAACACCTTGATTGTCTTTTGGCGATTGTCCGGGTGCTGGAATGTATTGAGCTGTTGAAAGTGCTGGTGCCACTTCGGACGACATGCGCGGCGCTGCTGTCGGGTGTTTTTCTTCAGGTGCCGAACTAACAGGGTGTGGATACGTTTGGCTAGTGTGCTTGAAAGTCTTCATACGCTCATATATAAGCTGCGGTTGGTCGATTTTCGGCACAACTGTATCTATTAACTTATAGCTTTTGTTTTTCTTTGACCACGCATAAATCTTCACTGAGCCTGTTCTGTTAGGCTCGATTTGCACTGAATACTGACTAATAGTAGTTATCCCGGATTTTTCTTGACCTTCAAATACGACTTTGTATTTGATTCCGTCCATTGGCTCCAAATACCGATTCACAAAACTGATCATAATTTTGCCAGGTACAGGGGTAGGCTTTGGTTTGTTGAATATATCGAAAAAGTTTTTCCAGTTACTCATTGTTCACCACCACTTAAATCAGCATCATTTTTATCGTTGTGAACGTATGGAGCCCATTCATTCTCACCAACAATAATTTCCAGTTCTTCTGCTATTTCAGTAAAAACACGTACTGATTTGGCAGATGAATCAATTATGCCCTGGGCCAATATTTGGCCTTTTGCACCTTTTGCACCTTTTGCACCTTTTGTCCATATTTCATAATGCGCTCCGATCAATTCTGGATCGTTATATAGCATCTTGCCTACATCGATCTGCTGACTAAATTTTTGTTTGTCAGGTGTGGCACCGACAAAGCCACCCGGCAGTGGTGCGAACCCCGCCGTCTTACTACTCCCGCCCCCAAACGCATGGACACCGCCCTTAACCGAGAACAACCCTGGACAAGCGAACGTAATATTGCCGCCTTCGAGCGTGACGGAGGACTGTCCGGCCTGCAGCGTAATCTTCTGATTTGCCTTGATCTCGATACAGTCCTGGACACTGACCACCGTCACCGCCTGGTCCGCCAGAATCTCCAGCGCATCGGTATGCGCCTGCAGCGATACCGGCCCATTGCCGGCAATGACTTGAATCCCGCCTGCATGGGTAAACAAAGCGGAGGCGTACCCCGATACGGTCGACAGCGTCTCCGCTACGGCCCAATGGGTATCCGTCCCGCTCGTCCATTGCAGCTGCCCGCCAGCGAAGATCGCAGTCGACGCCGGGCTGGCCCAATTGATCGCCGCAGGGGACGCCATCAGTACCATCGGCGCGGCGAACCGTTCCACCGGTTGTGCTGCATCCAGCGTGCGGTTGCCATGTGCCGCCTTCTGCGCCGACTGGCCATTGACACTGGCCGGATGCAGGCCCTTATCCTGCGGATCGGTGGCACCGATGAAATCCGCCTGCGCCTGATGGGCGTTGGCACTCGACAACGCCTTTTGCTGCGTGGCGGCATCGATCAAAGCCGTGCTTAACGCTTGCGCCCCTTTTAATTGTGCAACCGCTTCCGCCGCATCCATTTGCGTACTGGCAACGCTGGCACCCGACTGCAGCCGGGCAGCAGAAGACAACAGCACGCCATCGCCCCGCGCCCCAGGCATCCGAGCGCAGCTCGAAGCCCGCACCTAGGTACCCGACGTTTCCGAACCGGGCGCATTGCCCGACTTATCATGCAATGATGCAATGCGCCGACATTCGGTGCAATACAGCGTTGCTAGGAGAATTGCACTTTGATGCGATGGTCGCGCTCAGTAGTGATGCCTGCACCTGGCACACCGACCACCTCTGGTACACAACGGGGTAGGCGAGAACCGTTGCGTCAGCGGCACAACGAATTTGTCGACATCTTCCGGTGCTCCGGTCTTGAAGCACAATGGCATGATGTCGATCTAATCGAAAGCATTGGCTTGATATGCGCATTTATTATGATACTAGGATGCTGTATTAATTTTATTGCAAGGTAGAGATGCAAATAGTGCATGATTTATACCTATACCCCCCTATAAAATTTCATCACTACATGCAGTTTGTGCATTGACATTCGTGCCGACCGAAAAAATTGAAGGGGAGTCAAGAGCTTGCACGTTGCTCCAGCGTGGGCAGATCGTTGGACATGGCAGCGCGCTATAGCCCGCGTGATATTGAAAACCTTGGCTGCCTTGCGGTCAGACAGGCCGGAGTCTTTGATCTCCTGCCGGATTTTTGGCGTCGTACGCGCCTGCGAATGAATTCAGGAAATCATGCTTTTATTGCCTCATGTGAACAATGTTCGAGCCTGACCCGTTGTTCCGCAGCGCCGTTATGAGTTAGTCGAGAACGGCTTTTGCACGGAACAGCGGCCAGCTACGTCGAAGGACATGATCGCACGAACCTAAACAACTAAACACTTAGCTACTTCCCCCAGTTTTTTGACATCTCGCTTACGCTTCCACTCGGTATTTCCCGAATTGCCTTTGATTGGGTCGCTGGATTTCCGACCACATCGGCCCACCCATTTTTGCAGGAAGGTTCGGCTATAGTTTTTCCATCCTTGATGACCTCTAAGAGAGGGCCCCCATTTGCTGGAAAATGCAAGAGATAATTTGTTTCAGAATTTTTGAACCACACGATTGTAGCTGCATTGCTTGCATAGGTTACCTCACCCCGTTTGAATTTAAGTGGCGTGTCGGTCGCGGTTCCTTTGTAACTCAATTCAATTTTTGTGGGGGTTCCAAATCGATACTCCAAATACTCTGGCGCAGTGCCATTGTCACTGGCGCAGAGTGATACTGTCTTCTTGCCTAGGGAGCAGGAAAAGAACACAGTTTCATTTGCATTGCAAAGGCTTTTCGGGGATCCATAAGCAACATTGGCCGACGCCATTGATACGGTCATGAATAGCAATATAAGCTTAATGTTCTTCATAATTACCTGAATGCTGGATATGTGAGTTCGTCAAAATTGTGGCGGCGCTCCGCCACCGCATCTCTTGCTCTGCCATTAATGGCTTCAGTTACGTTGTCAATTGCAGTGGCTGTCGAACCTGCGTCGGCCTTCAAATAGACCGAATTCTTGAGCCAATACCAAACAGCAGAACGTATATAGTAAGGAAACTCTACAACCTTATCCGCTTCAACTAGAAAATTAGGCTGATTTCCGCTCCAGTAAGAGTGATATTCCTCGTTAAATAATCTGTAATTTTTTCTGAGTGTAAGTTGAAAAATTCCTCGCCCTCTAAACCTCCAGCCATCACCCGTGCTGGCAGTACCATTTTCGCTTCTATCGCCATACGCCTTATTCGCAATCGTTTCTTGGTTGGCCCTGTGAACGACAGTTTTGACTTGTACATTTCGCGTAACCCCTCGCACGGTCTTTTGAACGGTCCTCATTTCTTCTAATCGACCATCCTCCGTAGCCTCGTCAGGGTGCAAACCATAATAGCGGAACTTACTTCGCAGGACAGCAGGACGGTAGTTCAAATTTTCTTGCTTTGGCGATAATGTCGGACCAGCCTCTTGCCTAACTTGCGCAAAAAAATGAGATCGCCGAAGTATCGTATCTAGTTTGTATTTCGGCAAATCTACATTTAGTTCGGCTGCGACATTTCCTAAGTAATCGTCAGGGGCGGCTGGAAATATTTTTTTAAGCTGCGCAACTGTTATATTCCCAGGCACGGGCCGCTGAGTCTGATGTTCCGGTTCGCCGTTACCATTATTTCGTTGCTGCGGCTGAACTCCTTGATTTGCGGTAGGAGTTGGGTCCGGGGCCGGTGGTTGAGGTGCTGGTGCGCGCGGTGGGGGAGAAGGAGGTGGAAGCACTTGTGGCACCGGGTGCGGGTGTGTTCGACTGTCATGCTTGAACGTTTTCATTCGTTCATTGATAAGTTGCCTAACACCCATTTTTGGCGTACAAGTGTCGATTAATTTGTAGGCAGAAGCACGGCGCGACCAAACATATACTTTTACGGGTGCCAATGTTTTCGTTTCGATCTTCACTGAGTTTTTTGGAGCCGTAGTTGTTCCTTTTTCTTCTCGGCCCTCATATATTATTTTGTACTTAATGTCCGGCATGGGCTCTAAGTAGCGGTTGACGAAGTTAAAAAGAATGGGGCCTGGAATCGGGGCAGGTGCGGGAGCCGTTCCATTCCGTCTAAATAGATCGAAGAAATCTTGCCACTGCGTCATTGGGACTCACCCTCTGTTTCGTTATCGTCAAAATGGATATAGTTATTCCACCCATTCTCTCCAATAATGATGTCAAGATCCTCGGCCTTCTCAGTGAACACCCGCACCGAAGTCGCCGTTTCGGAAATCATACCCTGCGCTAGCAGTCTTGGAATTGCTTCCTTGGTCCAAATTTCATAATGGGATCCGATTAAATCTGGATCGTTGTGAATCATTTCAACAACGTTGATAAGCTGGCTGTAGGCAGCTGGGACGCTTGCTAGATTAAGCAGCGCAGCGGAATTTCCGTTGAATTGGGCACGGCCGGAGGCGCCCGCGTCGAACATGTGCACCCCGCCCTTAACCGAGAACAACCTTGGACAAGCGAACGTAATATTGCCGCCTTCGAGCGTGATGGAGGACTGTCCGGCCTGCAGCGTAATCTTCTGATTCGCCTTGATCTCGATACAGTCCTGGACACTGACCACCGTCACCGCCTGATCCGCCAGAATCTCCAGCGCATCGGTATGCGCCTGCAGCGATACCGGCCCATTGCCGGCAATGACTTGAATCCCGCCTGTATGGGTAAATAAAGCTGTGGCATATCCCGATACGGTGGACAGCGTCTCCGCTGCGGCCCAATGGGTATCCGTCCCGCTCGTCCATTGCAGCTGTCCGCCAGCGAAGATCGCAGTCGATGCCGGGCTGGCCCAATTGATCGTCGCAGGAGACGCCATCAGTACCATCGGCGCGGCGAACCGTTCCACCGGTTGCGCCGCATCCAGCGTGCGGTTGCCGACTTTCGCCTTTTGCGCCGACTGGCCATTGACACTGGCCGGATGCAGACCCTTATCCTGCGGATCGGTGGCACCGATGAAATCCGCCTGCGCCTGATGAGCATTGGCACTCGACAACGCCTTTTGCTGCGTGGCGGCATCAGTCAAAGCCGTGCTTAACGCTTGCGCACCTTTTAATTGGGCAACCGCTTCCGCCGCATCCATCTGCGTACCGGCAATGCTGGCACCCGACTGCAGCCGGGCAGCAGAAGACAACAGCACGCCATCGCCCCCGCGCACCACACCCCAGGCATCCGAGCGCAGCTCGAAGCCAGCACCGCGATAACTGCCGCGCTGCGCCGAAGGTGCCGATTGCGCCACCAGATATCCCAGATTGACTTGAGAAGCCGCACTACTGGAAGCCAGACGCATGCGCAACTGCGCTTGCGTATCATCGACCACCCATTGATTGAAACCGCCGCCATCCAGAGCATGGCTATGCCAGCCCGACACCACGCCGGCATGATTGGTTGCCGCATCGACCCCGGCCGAGTACGGCGGCAGATCGACGCCGTTATACAACTGCGCCACCACCACCGGGCGGTCGATATCGCCTGCGATAAAATCAACCAGCACCTCGCCGCCGATGCGCGGCACAAACTGCGTACCCCAGTTCGGCCCGGCCAAGGCTTCCGCCACCCGCACCCAAGTCCCCGACGCTTCCGAACCCGGCGCATTGCCGGACTTGTCTTGCAGGTTGCCGGTATCGGTCAAACCGCCGGCATTCGGAGCAATACCGCGTTGCCATGCGAATTGCACCTTGATTCGATGGTCGCGCTCGGTAGTGATAACCGCACCCGGCACACCGACCACCAGCGCACTCTGGGTACCCACAGCAGTAGGCGAGAGCCGTTGCGCTAGCGCCAGCGGCACGATAGGCACTGCCTGGCGCACACATCGGAAAGTATTGCGATACGTACCCGGCTCCAGGTCCCGGAAGTGCTCCAGAGTCGATGGGCCTGTAACACCCCCAGCAGAAACCCTGCCCGCAGCAAAATTATTGATCGCCGCATGCGTCACCGCCAGCACCTTGAACGCATTCATGCCCTCGGCATAACGGTCATGCTGCGTCAAAGCGAAAGCATGGCCGGCAGCCAGCTGTCGTACTGCACCGGCGCCTTCGAAGGATTTATTGCCCAGCTCCAAAGCCTGCAGCATTAATTGACATTGCAACGCCGCTTGCTCGGCCGTGGCAAAGCCGCGCTCGCCAGCACCCTCGAAGACCGGTAGTGACGGCAGCGTACCTGCGGATACCGCGCCCAATAAGCGAGAAGCATCTTCGGCTGCGGGTGCCACCAATTGCGTCGGATCCCAACTGGCCAGCGTTACCGCATTCGATTGCACCGCACGTGCAGCACGGAAATCGGTAATGGCGTCCAGCGATTCGGTGGCTGCGATACGGTGGAAACGGATCGTTTCATAGCCGCCCGGCATGGCGGGTGCGGTTGCCACACTATCGAAGATCACCAGCTGGTGCCGGGCGTGGTGGCTGTCGGCGGTGTTGCCGTTGCTGCCATCCTCACACTCCTGTGCATGGGTGAAGCGCCAACTCAAGCCTTCCGAGGCGAGCAGCCGTATAAAAAATGCCAGATCGGTCTCGCGGTATTGAGTGAAAATCGGCCGTTTGATCAGCGTTTGCGTCACATCGAACCTGAAGTTTGCTTGTGTATAGTCGGCCAGCAAGGCCGTAACGATCTCGGTAGCAGTCCTGTCCTGGAACACGAAGCTGTCGCGCCGTCGTCCGAGGAATGCCAGGAAAGAGTCAAGACGCAAACGATAGCGCGCCACGCCGCCATCGCAGCCGAGCCAGGCCGCCTCGGTGCAGTAACCGTGCCAAGCGCGGCGCGAACCGTCCGCCTGCAGCATGCGCAAGGTAATTTCGCATCCGATGAATTGCTTCAGATCGAGATCGGCCGATACCGACAGCGCATCGATATCGAAGTGAAACAAGCCATTGACAGCTTCCTGTCCGGTGAAACGTTCGACCACCAGAGTATCGGGCAAGTCCGCACCCTGCGCCGTCGAGAGCGTAAGCAGGCGGGCATGCTGAGACAGCCCGGTGCCGAACAAGGCGGACAGGGTGGGGGCGATAAAGTTGGGTGGCGTTAGAGTCATGACGAGCTCGGAAAGGCGCTGCGGATTAGGCTTGGATAAGCACTGTGTCTGGAACCCCGAAAAAACCGATCCACCATCAGGGCAGGGTAATGGTCAGATTGGCTGCACGCGGCGCAAGCTTGACGATATCGCTATAGCCGTTGATGCTCGCTTCGGTGGAGCGCGACAGCATCCAGTTCAAACCGCAATAGCTGGACAACGCAGTGAGCCCGAACAGCGCACCGATGACCCACAACGGTACATCGTTGCGCAGCTTGTTGACGATCGCATCGGGGCGCGCCCAATGCGGAGCAAAACCGGCGCTCTTGCCCTTCATGTGCGCGATTTCATCGCCAAGGCGGGCGGTCAGATAGTTCAGTTTCTCCGGGCCTTCCAGTGCATATTTACCCTGAAAACCGAGCAGCAGACACATGTGAAATACTTCCAGCGCCTGCACATGCGCGCTACCCTTGGCGCGCAGAACCTCAAGCTGATTGAAGAAATTCTCGCCGGCTAGTTGGTCGCCAAACATCATCAACTGGAGCGGCCGCCGTTCCCACGCATCGCGGATCGGAAACTGCGAGCGCAGGATGATTTCATCGACCGATGCGCAATAGGCGTACTTGGCCGCATAGACATCTTCTGTGGAGACATCGAGCTTTTTAGCATTGCGCTCGACGTCGCCCAGAAATTTTTGCATCTTGATGGAAAAGGGTGCTTCGTCTTGCGGCGCACAGCGGTTCTTCAGCATGAAGAGTGCATAAAAGCCGTCGTACATCAAATCCAGCAGCGAATGCGCATTAGACGGTGCATCGGTCATGAATGACTGCCCTGGATTGACGGAGTCGAGCAGGGAGGGTGCGGAAGAAGGGGGTTTTATCATGATGCAACAGCCAAGAGTTCGAGTTTAAGGTCACGGATGCCGGACGGCACATAAATTGAAATCGATTGCGCTTGCAACATGCGTTCGTACATTGCGCCCTTGTTTTCGATCAGGAAGTAATACGTATCGGGGCGTACCGGCAGGGCGGCCGGTACTTGCGGCGAATGCACCAGTTTTACGCCAGGCATAGCAACTAAAACGAATTTGTCGACATCTTCCGGTGCGCCGATCTTGAAGCGCAATGGCACAATATCGACTAACTCGATGGCTGGCATGTCGGCGCTGACGGCAAGATAAAAAGCGGTCTTGTCGTCGATCTTGCCGGAGTCGAGCATGCCGTGATGATAGGAAGGTTTGCGTTCCGACAGCGCAATGGCGAAGTAGCGCGACGAGATGACGGTATCGAGCAGTTCCCGAATGATGGCGTCGAGTTTGGCAAAACCCGGAGCCGGGTCCAGATGTTGATAGCCAGGCAAATCGTTCAGCACGTAGGTTTTTGAAAATGTCATCAACGCGCCGGTCAGTGCCAATAGTTGCTCGTACAGCCGTTCAGGATGCAGCAGCGGATTATGCAGATAATGCGTCAGGTTTGCATAAGCGCTACTGGTGGTATGCAGCAGCCAGAACGATGCAATGTCGCCAGAGCGGAACTCGACTACGTTTTTGCTCGGCTCGCGATGATGGCCATAGAGCGCGTTGACTTTTGCTTGCAGCGCATCCATCAGGCGTCGCAATTTCAGAAATAAAATCGGGGCACTGCTGATGGATAGACTCGGCGGTACGAAATTCGGATCCAACTCAAATCCTGAGGTGGATGCGCGACGCAGACGCACCAATGGGAAGCAGACAAATGAATCACGGGGATCTAGTTCCGACACCAAACGCACAGCTTTTTTGAGATACGTCATCTCGGCCTTCGCGGCTTCGGTGAACAGGTCCGGGGTTTCCCGATTAGCTTGTGCATAGCGCGTGGATTTATTAGCGTGCACGCTCGATGAAAAATTACCGCCGAATCCTTTCAGTGATGGCAGCGCCGCGTAATACGTGATTGTCTGCTGCGACTGCGGGATGTCGGTCAGATTGACCGCATCCGGTAAATCATCATCATCTGGCGCTTTGTAAATTTCGCCGTCCTGAAAAATCACCGACAGATCTAGCAAGCGCAGCGAGTTATTAGTCAGCGCATCTTGGTCAATTTGTATCTTACTGACACCCCACGCATACGGATGCAGCGCATTGGCGGTCTGATGTAAGCGACTTTCGTGGTAGCGATCTTGCCGCTGAAAATGCTGTGGCCGCAGGAACAATCCTTCGCCCCATAAAACTTTATTTGTGTGATTCACTTATTTGGTCTCTCAATGCGGTTTGCTTCAAGCCTGTTAATGAGAGCCGTCACGGACAACGCACTGGTGACAGCAATTGATTTTTGGTTAGATTGTTGGTGGCGATTGCATCGGTGCCGACTGTCAAAGCGCACGCATGCAAGCCGACGATGATGCCGGACTGCTCCGCTTGCTCGGCAGGAAAGGCGACTCGCCAGCGCGACGGCGCCGGATTGTGGAACAGGGCCACGATGCCTATGAAGTAAGCTTCACGGCTGGTTTTTTCAGATATTTCGTAGCGCTGCCCCGGAACCAGCGTGACTTCCTTGACCTCGAGCAGATCGGTGCCAAGCGCGTCCTTCTCTTTTTGCGGGCTTAGAAATGTGTCGTAAGTCGCTTGCTGAAATGTGACGCTCTGCCGAAGCTTATAGATTCTCGCGACAAGCGCGAGCGGTCGACCTGATGAATCGGCGTTCAAGATATCACTGGCATGCAGCTTGATCGATATGGTGCGAGGGAGTTTCAATGCGTCGGGCATTTCCGGCGCATCAGGTTTTTTCAGACCTGTTGCTTCAAGTGCGGACTTGGCGACGTTGCCCATAGCAGTTACGGCATTGACTGTTGTACATCCTGTCGCGGACAGCGCGACAAGACTTAAAAGCGCGTACTGAAATAGTTTATTTTTTAACATTATTTATTAGTCATCCAGATTTCAGCACAGGGTTGCACTTCGCGAAGTACATTATTTCCACACATACACATGCTTATGGAGCTTTTCAGGGCAGCAGTTAATGGATTTTAAGTATTTTTTTACAACTTTTTATATTGTAATATGGCATCAATTTTGTAGATATGTAGTGTTACTACACCACTGGTTGAAACTTAAATGCGGTCTACACTAGATGTTGATGTCAATTAAAGTTGCTTTATATCCATATTTTAAATCACTTATTTAAATTAATACCTTATAATTTATCAACACCTTAGTTTTTAGTTAATATACAAATATTAATTTCTCCAAAGTAATTTTTAACGCTTTGTTGGCATGTCTACAATAGGAACACCCATTATGTCTATAAGTAAATGTAAGATCGTATGCTCGATATTGTTTGCAGTGCTTTTAAGCGCATGCGCAACCCCCGCCAAAATTGAAGAGCCCGATGCAGCAAAAAAGGCGCTGGAAATCAGTTTGGCAGGTGCCAACTCCGCTCAAAAGGCAGGGCAGACCGATCAGGCATTAACTCTGTTGAAGGGCGCGACAAATCAATTTCCCGCGGACAAAACGCCTTGGTTGCGTATCGCGCAGATCAAATTTGACAATGCTAACTACGGCGAGGCCATCATCAATGCGCTCGAAGCCCTGCAGCGCGATCCGACTGACAAAGTCGCAAACAGTATCGTGACAGTGAGCGGTCTGCGTTTGTCAACCAAAGCATTGTCCAACTTGCGTTCTCAGAATGCGTTGTCTGGAACTTTGAAGAGCGAGGCGCAGGATTTGACCAAGCTACTGCGCGAGAACCTTGGCGAAACAGTGCTGGTTCCACTGCCTTCTAAGCCAGTTGTCCGTGTTTCTGCTCGCACCCGTGCGGCTAAAGCCGCTAGAGTCAGGGCCGCTAAACCAGCAGATGCTGCGGCCAAGGTGGATAGCGCGAAAAGCAATAGCGGCCAGGCTAGTCCGTTCGGCGGATTGAAGTAAGCATACCAACCCGGGCTATCGTGAAGTAACGACCTGGCCCGGAAAGCTTCATAAAATTTAGGTTACCTGCGGAGTGATCATGGCAAGAAATGAGAGTATTCAGAAAAAACTTCAAAAAGTGCGTCCGCCGCGAGTGCAGATGACTTATGACGTTGAAATCGGCGATGCGATTGAAAAGAAAGAGTTGGCATTTGTCACCGGCGTTGTCGGCGATTTCAGCGGTAATTCCGAGATCCCGCAATCGCGCTTAAAAGACCGCAAGTTTATTAACATTGATCCTGATAATTTCGACGAAGTGATGAAAGGAATTGAGCCACGAGTCGTTTATCGCGTGGCGAACGAGTTAAGCGAAAAAGGTGGTGAGTTCGCGGTTGAGCTGAAATTCAAATCGATGGAAGACTTCCGTCCTGAATCCATCGTGCAGCAGGTGGAACCCCTTAAAAAACTACTCGACGCACGCACCAAGCTCGCTGACTTGCGTAATAAATTGGCTGGTAATGAAAAGCTGGAAGATATCCTCAGCGACATACTAAACAGCACAGAAAAGTTGGCGACCCTAAGTCAACAAACCTCCAAATAAAAGAGACCACTATGTCCGCACAACAAAATGCAGCTGTAGCCTCCACGACGGAAGTTGCTGAAGTCGGATTGCTCGACCAAATTGTCGAGCAAAGCAAGGTTGCCAAATCTTCCACCGAACATGCGCGCGCGAAAGATATTATTTCCGAATTGGTTAATCAGGTAATGGATGGCACGGTGATTGTGTCTGAAAACTTATCCGCCACTTTGGATGCACGTGTCGCCGAGCTTGATCGACTGATTTCCAATCAGGTCAGCAGAATTATGCATGCACCTGAATTTCAGAAATTGGAAGGCAGCTGGACGGGTTTACAGTATTTGGTCAAGAACACCTCGACTGGCCAAAACTTAAAGATCAAGGTCTTGAACGCGACCAAAAAAGAATTGGTCAAGGATTTCAATTCTGCGCTGGAATTTGACCAGAGCGCGATGTTCAAAAAAGTGTACGAGGAAGAATTCGGCACATTTGGTGGCGCGCCATTCGGCACACTCTTGGGTGATTTCGAAATTACGCGTCAACCCGAGGACATGTACTTTATCGAGCAAATGTCCCGTATTGCGGCAGCCTCCCATGCGCCGTTTATCTCAGCTGCGTCACCAGAGCTGTTCGGCCTTGAGACATACAGCGATCTGGGGAAGCCACGCGATTTGTCCAAGGTGTTCGATACGGTTGAATATGCCAAGTGGAAATCATTCCGTGAATCCGAAGATTCCCGCTACGTCGGTTTGACACTGCCACGCTTCCTGGGACGCCTGCCTTTTAATCCGAAAGATGGTCTGACGGTGGAAGGTTTTAATTTCGTTGAAGATGTCGATGGCACCGACCATAGCAAATACCTGTGGTGTAACGCAGCCTATGCGTTCGGTACCAAGTTGACGAAAGCATTTGAGGACTTCGGTTGGTGCGCGGCGATCCGTGGGGTAGAAGGCGGCGGCTTAGTTGAAGATTTACCGACCCATACCTTCAAGACTGACGAAGGTGAAATTGCACTCAAATGCCCGACCGAAATCGCGATTACCGATCGGCGCGAAAAAGAGTTGAGCGATCTGGGATTTATCTCACTCGTGCATTGCAAAAATACTGACTACGCCGCTTTTTTCGGTGCACAATCCGCGCAAAAAGCGAAGAAATACAACACTGATTCTGCCAACGCTAACGCGGTTTTATCTTCACAGCTGCAATATATTTTCGCGGTATCGCGGATTGCGCATTACATGAAGTCGATGATGCGCGACAAGATCGGCAGCTTTGCCGCCGCGTCCAACGTCGAAGACTTCCTGAATCGCTGGATTTCGCAATACGTACTGCTGGATGATAACGCCAGCCAAGAAGCGAAGGCGCAATTCCCGCTACGCGAAGCATCTGTCCAAGTGTCAGAGGTGCCTGGCCGTCCTGGTGTTTACCGAGCCGTTTCCTTCCTGCGGCCGCATTTCCAGCTTGATGAATTATCCGTTTCGCTCCGTTTGGTCGCGGAATTGCCGCAGTCGACCAAGTCTTAATAACTATTCTTAAATCTTAACAGGAAGGTGAGTTATGGCAATTGATGTCTATTTGCAAATTGACGGTATCAAAGGGGAATCCACTGACGACATGCACAAGGATTGGATTGAATGCAAATCTGTTCAATTTGAAGTGTTGCAGCCAAAATCGGCAACCGCATCGACAAGCGGTGGACATACTGCCGAGCGTTGCGAACACAAAGACATCGTGCTGAGCAAGTTGGCCGATTTGTCGTCGCCATTGCTGCTGCAGAACTGCTCTTCCGGGAAAACCATCCCGAAAGCAAAGTTCGAATTCATGCGCGCCGATGGCAAGGGTGAGCGTATCAAATACTTCGAAATCGAACTTGAAAACGTCCTTATCAGTTGTGTCATGCCTACGGTTATCCAAGGCGATATTTTGAGCGAGAGCGTCGGGCTGAAGTATTCAAAAGTGAAATGGAAATACACACAACAGAAAATCGGTGGCGGTACTGCCGGCAACACATCTGGCGGTTGGGATTTGTCCGCAAATAAAGTAATCTAATTTCAAAGCTGCCAGAGCACCGCAGGCAATAATTTTGCGGTGCTCTTTTCTGTCTGGATGGTTATTAATGAATGGTTTTGCACCCGGATTGTTCGACAAACTAATGGGTTATAGCATACGTGAAACGTCTCAAGACGTGGTCACACGCCTTTCACTAGAAGAGCTAAAAGATACGGTCGCACGCGATCTGGAATCGCTGCTCAATACGCGTGCGGTGATTCAGGAGGACATGTTGATGCCTTATCCGGAATGCAGTAAATCAATTATTTCTTACGGATTGAATGATTTTGCCGGTATGAGCCTGGCCAGCACAGATGATCGCGCCACCATTTGCCGGTGTCTGGAGCAGACAATCGGACGTCACGAGCCACGCTTGCGCAATGTGCACGCAGCACTCGAAATACAGAATGGCTCGATCAATCGGCTCAACTTTGCAATTACCGCGCTCTTGGTTGTCAATTCTGCCCATGAGTCCGTTAATTTCGACGCGGTGTTACAACCATCGACCTTGCAGTATTCAATCAGCAAGGCGCGTCACCCTGCGCGTATTGGAATTTAAGGTGCAAGAACTTCTTCCTTACTATGAGCGTGAGCTCGGCTTTTTGAGACGCTATTCACGCGAATTCTCGGAGCGCTATCCGAAGATTGCTGGCAGGTTGCTGATGGTAGGCGAGGTTTGCGAAGATCCGCACATCGAGCGCATGATCCAGTCATTTGCGCTGCTGAATGCGCGCGTGTCGAAGCGTCTCGACGATGATTATCCTGAATTTACCGAAGCACTTTTCGAAGTGCTTTATCCGCATTATCTGCGGCCATTTCCATCTTGTTCGATTGCTCGGATGGATTACGCTGCAATCGCAGCGCAACTCACAACGGCGGCAAAAATCCCACGTGGCACCGAACTGAGTACACGCCCGGTGAAGGGCGTCGTGTGCAAGTTTCAGACCGCGTATGAAGTAACGATCGCCCCGTTGCAATTGGCAAGTGCACAATTCGATTCGATCATAACTGCGCCGGAAGCAGTAGTACTGCCGCCCAACGTAACCTCCAAGGTTAGTCTTGTGGTCGAGACCACATCCGAGCAGGTTAGTCTGGCGCAACTCGGAGTAAAGGCGCTGCGGGTATTTATCGATGGCGAACCATCATTCTGTGCGGCGTTGCGCGACTCGTTGTTTACCCGCGCTGTCAGCGCGTATGTCGAGATGCCGCGCACGGGCAAATGGATTGCACTAAACAGCATGCCGCTTGCAGAGGTTGGATTCACTGAAAACGATTCGCTGATCAATTTCCCAGCACGCTCGCATCCGGCATATCGCTTACTGACTGAGTATTTCGCGTTCCCAGAGAAATTCAATTTCTTTGATATTGATCTAACAGTGATTGCGGCTGTATTGCCGGTAAATTGTAAGAGTTTTACATTGCACCTGACGCTAGGTGGCCTGCGTTCCGATTCCAATATTGCGCGCTTGCTTGGCACAATGTCAGTCAATAATGTGCTGTTGGGCTGTACGCCGGTAATCAATCTGTTCAAGCAGCACGGCGATCCGATCCGTTTGACGCATACCGGGGCGCACTATCCTGTGATAGCGGATTCGCGGCGGGCCTTTGCTTACGAGGTGTACTCGATCGATTCAGTCAAATTAGTAAGGCAGACGCCACAAGGCGAGTCAATCACTGAGTTTCGTCCCTACTATTCGCTGCGCCACGGTCAGACGCCGGACAAGGCGGGGCACTACTGGGCGATGCGCCGCGATGAACTGGTGGCGATCAAAAGTCCCGGTTACGAGACTGAAATTTCGATCGTTGATATCGATTTCGATCCGGCAGCAATCGAGACCGATACGCTCAGCATTGAACTGACTTGCACAAATCGTGATTTACCGGCTTCGCTGACTTACGGCTTACCCGGCGGCGATTTATTCCTGGAAGGCGGCTCGATGGTGCGTTCGATCGGCTTCCTGCGCAAGCCGACTTTACCCGCTCGTTTCGAGCGTGGGCGTGGCGCGCATTGGCGCTTGATCTCCCATTTGGCGTTGAACCATCTATCGCTGGAGAAGGGCGGATTGGAAGCATTCCAAGAGACGCTCACGTTGTACGACTTGTCGCGCTCCCCGACCTCGCAACGCCAGATTGGCGCTATATCCGCAATTGAACATCGGGCCTCAACAGCATGGTTGCCAGGTAATCCATTTGCCAGCCTGGTGCGTGGGATCGAGGTGCGCGTTACGATTGATGAAGAAGGATTTACCGGCAGCGGGCTGCACGTTTTTGCCAGCATCATTGATCGATTCCTGGGTTTATATGTGCATGCCAACAGCTTTACGCAATTGGTCATCGCGTCGAAAAAAACAGGAGAGGAGTTACTGCGATGCCGACCACGAAACGGAGATTTGAGCCTAGCGTAATTCAGCGATTGTTCGATGCACCATACCGCTTTCAGTTTTTTCAAGCGGTCAGGATGATTGAGCTGTGGTTGAAACGCAATGGCGTACCACATGAGCGGGCACTGACGGATTATCTGCGCTTCACGAACCGGATTTCCTTAGGATTCCCGGCGAGTGAAATAGAAGCGCTGAATACGTATCCGCAAACCATAGAAAAAACTGAGCAAGGCTTGCTGAAAACGCTGCAACGCGGTGAATTGAAATACATCAGCCTGACACCTACCTTCATGGGATTTTTGGGAGGTAATGGTGCGCTGCCTAGCCACTACTCGGAACGAATTGCTGCGCATCAGGCTTACGAGAGAGATGAAGGACCACGCGCATTCCTCGATACGTTTTCGAATCGATCGCTGGCTTTGTTTTACGAGGCCTGGCGCAAGTATCGATTGGAACTCCAATACGAAGCTGGTGGCAAGGATCGTTTTCTGCCACTGCTGCTTTCGTTGTCGGGCTTGGGGCTCGGTTCGTTGCGCGGCCGTCTCAGCAAGAATGGGGACGGCGTACTTGATGAGTCGATCGGATATTTTGCCGCCGCGCTGCGACAGCGACCGGTTTCGGCCGCATATATGCAACGCGTATTGAGCGAATATTTTGCCGTCCCGATGTCAATCGAGCAATTCGTCGGCTGCTGGTACGACGTACCGCGTGAACATCAGACCATGCTTGGATCAAGTAACGCCATTTTAGGGACTGCCGCGATGGTTGGCGAACGCGTCTGGCAGCGCGACTTGCGTGTGCGCTTGCGGATTGGCCCCCTTGGCCGCGAAGATTTTGAACAATTTTTACCTGGCGCAAAGGCTGCTAACGCACTGCAAAAAATGCTCACAATGTTTACCAGTGTCTGTCTGGAATACGAGGTGCAGCTAGTGTTGCGTTCTTCTGAAGTAGAAGGTGCGAGTTTGGCTACCGAGCGCGATGGCGGACGACTTGGGTGGGACACATTTTTGACGACCAAGCCTGAAGTGAATGACCGTACTGACGTCTGCTACCAAATTCACGCGTTATCACATTAATTTCTTAAACGGGAAAGTATGCAATGGGCATCAATCTGAAATCACTGATCAGTAAACTCAACGACACCGCGCGTATTGCAACAGAGCGTGCCGCAAGTATTTGCATTAGCCGCGGCCAATACGAAGTCGATATTGAGCATCTTTTTCTTGCATTACTGGAACAGTCGAAAAGTGATTTTACGATTATTGCGCGCAAATGCGGCATCAGCGTCGATGCATTACAGTCCGATCTTGAAACTGAGATCACCCGCTTCAAAGCAGGCAACACGCGCACACCGGTACTGTCGCCACATCTGCAGACCTTGTTCGAGCATGCATGGCTGATTGCTTCGCTCGACAATCAAACCGGCAGGATCCGAAGCAGCCATCTGCTGCTCGCACTCCTGACCCAGCCTGATCTGGCACAACTCGCCTATCGGGGCTCTAAATTATTTATCAGATTCAAGCTTGACGACCTGAAACACGATCTCGCCCGGGTAACCGAAGGTTCGCAAGAAAGTGCTGCAGTCGACGCTCACGCAGAGTCCTACGCGTCCTACGACAGCGCAGCAGAGCAGGGCGGCGATCCGGTCGGCGACATGACCGCCAAGGGCACAACGAAAACTCCGGCGCTCGATCAGTACACCACCAACCTCACGCAACGCGCGCGCGATGGCAAGGTCGATCCGGTGATCGGTCGCGACACCGAGATCCGGCAAGCCGTCGATACCCTGTTGCGCCGCCGTCAAAACAATCCGATTTTGACCGGAGAAGCCGGTGTCGGCAAAACTGCCGTAGTCGAAGGTCTAGCCTTGCGCATCGCGCAAAATGACGTACCCGAAGTATTGCAAGGGGTAGAAATCCACACGCTTGACATGGGCTTGCTGCAAGCTGGCGCCAGCGTCAAAGGCGAATTCGAAAATCGACTCAAAAACGTCATCGACGAAGTCAAAAAAAGCCCGCACGCGATCATCCTCTTCATCGACGAAGCGCATACGATGATCGGCGCCGGCGGACAGGCGGGACAAAACGACGCTGCAAATTTATTGAAGCCGGCGCTGGCACGGGGCGAGTTGCGCACCATCGCAGCCACCACCTGGAGCGAATACAAAAAATACTTTGAGAAAGATGCTGCGCTCGCACGGCGCTTCCAGGTAATCAAAGTCGAAGAGCCGAGCGAAGAACTCGCCTGCGCCATGTTGCGCGGCATGGCCCCGCTGATGGAAAAACATTTCAACGTGCGCATCTTCGATGCAGCAATAACCGAAGCAGTGCGTTTATCGCACCGCTACATCAGCGGCCGGCAATTACCCGACAAAGCGATCAGCGTGCTCGATACCGCCTGCGCCAAAGTCGCGTTAGGGCAAAATGCCATCCCCGCTTTGATAGAAAACATCAGCAAGCACCTGGACCGGATGCATACCGAAATTGCTGCGCTCGCGCGCGAAGAAGCCAGCGGCGCCAAGCATACCGCCCGTCTGAAAGAATTAACCGCACAACGCGACGCCGCCACTGCGGAGCTGACACAACAATCCGCTCGATGGGACACCGAGCGCGTACTCACCGAGCAAATCAAGGCAGCGCGGCTTGCCTTGGAATCGACCGCAACCACGGATGACACCAAAGGCAAAATCCAAGCCGAAGCCGTCGCAGCACTCAACACCTTGCTCGACGCTCTAAAAACGCATCAGGGCGAAACACCACTAGTCCCAGTGCAAGTCGACGGCCATGTCATCGCTGAGATAGTCGCCAGCTGGACCGGCATACCGCTAGGAAAAATGGTGAAAGACGAAATCAAGACCATCCTGAATCTCGACCGCCTGTTGCAGGAACGGGTATTAGGCCAGTCGCATGCCACAGCCGCCGTTGCCCAACGGGTGCGCACCTCCCGCGCCAACCTTGATGACCCCAACAAACCGAAAGGTGTTTTTCTCTTCGTCGGCCCCTCCGGCATCGGCAAGACCGAAACCGCGCTAGCCCTGGCCGATGTCCTCTACGGCGGAGAAAAGAAACTCATCACCATCAACATGAGCGAATACCAGGAAGCGCACAGCGTATCCGGCCTCAAAGGCTCGCCACCCGGCTATGTCGGTTACGGCGAAGGTGGTGTACTGACCGAAGCTGTACGGCGCAACCCATACAGCGTAGTACTTCTCGATGAAGTCGAGAAAGCGCATCCGGACGTGCTTGAACTTTTCTTTCAGGTCTTCGACAAAGGCGTTCTGGACGACGCCGAAGGGCGCGAGATTGATTTCAAGAACACCATCATCATCCTCACCAGCAACGTCGCCTCGGCCCAGATGATGCAAGCCTGCCTCAACAAAACGGCGCAAGAATTGCCGGCCCCCGATGTGCTCGAGACCCTGATCCGACCGCAATTGATGCAAGCATTCAAACCCGCTTTCCTCGGTCGCCTCAAAGTGATCCCGTACTATCCGATCACCGACGATGTGCTAGCTAAAATCATCGAACTGAAACTGGGTCGCATCCAAAAGCGCATCGCAATCAATCATAAGGCCGCGTTCGTATACGACGCCGCACTGGTCGAAGCAATACTGGCGCGCTGCACCGAAGTCGATTCCGGCGCACGCAACGTCGACAACATCCTCAATGGCACTGTCCTGCCAGAAATCGCCGAGACCGTGCTCGCGACCATGGCCGCAGGTGGCGAGATTAGCAAAATCAAAGTATCCGCCTCCAAAAAAGGCGTGTTCAAATACGCAATCCTGTAAGCCTCCGGGAGTTTTTACACCATGCTAAGCACCGCGCTCGCCACCTTATTCAATGGCTGGACCCAAACCGACCGCCTGATGCGCTTGCACACCGTGCTCGATGCCGAGCACGGCGCAAATACATTGATGGCCGAAAGCATGCAAGCGGTCGAAGGCATCAGCCCCATCGACGACGCAGGCATTGATACCGTAGTAGCCGTTGATGGTACTGGAGGCACCCAAGCCGCCCAAGCCCTCTGCGGCTACAAGCTCGAAATCACCTGTCTGAGCCTGGACGCCCATCTCGCATTGAAGAAATTGATTGGGCAGCCGATCCTGCTGGAACTCCAGACCGACGCCAGCCGCACCGCGCTGCGACCCTTCCACGGCTACGTAACCCAATGCGACCGCATTGGCGCCAATGGCGGCCTGGCCCGCTACAAACTGACCATCGAACCCTGGCTCGCCTTCCTGCGCTACCGTCGCGACAGCGCCATCTACCAGGACATGACCGTACTCGACATCGTCGAATCGATCTTCAAAGACTATCAATCCCAAGGTACCCTGCAACCGCAGTGGAAGTGCGACATTCGCGACCGCAGCATCTACCCCAAGCGCAGCCTCACCACCCAATACCAGGAAAGTGACCTGCACTTCGTCATGCGTCTGCTGGCAGAAGAAGGACTGTTCACTTATCTCCAACACCAGGGCGACCCCCACAGCCCCAGCTTCGGCAGCCATACCCTCATCATCGCCGACCACAACGGCAGCTTCACACCGAATGCGCAGTCACACATCGCCTTCAGCCAACCCGGCGCCGTCATGCAACGCGACAGCATCGACCGTTGGCGCAGCGTACGGCGCTGGCACACCAACGCCATCGACATCGCCAGCTGGGACTACCGCACAGCCAACACCCGCACGGCGTCTGCAACCAGCGCTGCCCACAGCGCCGCCGCTAACAGCAGCGACGCCATTGCGCTCATTAGCAGTGACGCCCCCGGCGCCTATGCGTTCGAGAACCGTGCCCAAGGCGAACGCCTGGCCAACAACCAACTGCAAGCCATCGAAGCCAGAAACAAAATCTTCACCGGCGCCGGCACCGTACGCACGCTTGCGCCCGGCACCACATTCACCCTGACCGGACACAGCGACAGCAATGGCGACAACAACAGCAGCGAAGACAACAACACCTTTGTCGTACTGCGCGTAGTCCATCTGGCGCACAACAACTTCAGCGCCGCCCTCAAAGGCCAAATCGCCCAACGGCTCGGCGCAGCGGATATCGACAACACACACAACGCACACCACGCACAAAGCCCACAAAGCCCCCGTCCGCTGTACCGCAACCGCATCGACGCGATTCGGGTAAAAATTCCCTACCGTCCAGCAACCCAGGACGCGCATGGCATCGTCCTCCATCCCAAGCCCACCGTCAGCGGCCAGCAAAGCGCCATCGTCGTAGGCCCCGCCGGCCACATGATCCACACCGACCGCGACCACCGCATCAAAGTGCAATTCCACTGGCAGCGCAACGCAGAAGGGCACAGCGGCAGCCACAGCCGCCTGAGCCACCCCCATCCCGAAGGCCACACGGGTGCCCCCGCCAACGAACAATCCGGTACCTGGGTGCGCGTCATGGCCGGCATCGCCCCCGTTGCCGGCGCCAACTGGGGTGGGCACGCCGTCCCGCGCATCGGACAAGAAGTCCTCATCGACTTCATCGAAGGCGACATCGACCGTCCCATCGTCATCGGCACCCTCTACAACGGGCAGGGCCAGGCTGACGCGCAAATCAATCACATCGGCCAGGGCATGGGAGCCGCCACCGGCAACGCCCCCAGCTGGTTTCCCGGAGAAAAGGACGGCCACAGCCATCCGGCCGTACTCTCCGGCATCAAGACCCAGGCCATGAATGCCAGTCAAAGCGGCAACGGTGCCTACAACCAACTCCTGTTCGACGACAGCCCCGGCCAAAGCAGAACCGCACTCCAGCACCACGCCAGCGCCCACCAGGGCACCGCCGAACTCAACCTTGGCATCCTGCGTCACCAAAGCGACAACCAGCGCCTGCAGCACACCGGTTACGGTTTCGAGCTCAAGACCCAACACCGCACCGCCCTCCGTGCAGGACAAGGCCTGCTCATTAGCACCGACGCTCGCCCCAACGCCGGCAGCACCCAACTCGACGCCAGGGAAGCGCAAGCGCAACTGGAACAAAGCCAGCAACTGCAACAGAGCCTGGCAACCACTGCCCAAAAGCACCATGCCCAGCTCACAGGAGAAACGGAAGCGGACAAGCTCGCAGCCATAGAGCGCATGCAGCACAGCATCGACGTGCTCAAAGCCACTGCAAGCGGCGGCAGCAACACGGCAGAAGGCAACGCCGGCGGCACCGGCAGCGTGACCGCGTACAGCGAACCGCAATTACAACTATCGAGTCCGGCCGGCATTGCAGCGCTCACGCCCGAAAACGCCATCCTCGTGGCCGGCAACACCAGCAGCATCACCGCCGGGCACGACATCAACGTTGCGGTACAAGGCAACAGCACCCACGCCGTCAAAGCCGGCATCAGCCTGTTTACCTATGGGACCGTCAGCAACAAGGACAAGCCGAACCAGGAAACCGGCATTGCACTGCACGCCGCCAGCGGCACAGTCAGCATGCAAAGCCAAAGCGATGCGACGAAGATCACCGCCGACAAACTGATCACGGTAGCGAGCATTACAAAAGACGTCCAGATTGCAGCCCAAGACCACGTGATGATGACCGCGCAGGGTGCATACCTGAAACTCGAAGGCGGCAACATCGAGATTCACGGGCCGGGGACTATGACGTTCAAGGCTAGTTTCAAGGAATTTACGGGGCCAGCGAAATCCAGTTATGCATTGCATCTGTTTCCAGAGGCCGCAAAATTAGCCGAACGTAAAGAAGAATTTAGTAATCGTATGGATTTATCGGCGCTGTTTTCAAAACAAGAACTTGCAAGTGGATTGCCTTACAAAGTAGAGCAAGCCGACGGAACAGTCTTTGAAGGCCAACTAGACCAAAGCGGTAGAACGCAGCGCTTCTTTGGTGATTCGGCGGAAAAATTAAATGTATTGGTTGGCGATGGGGATTGGGCCATTGATATCGCTTCGTTAGACGATCTGGAAAATTGCGATTGCAAACATCAACATGAGGGTAGTGAGCATGACCATACTTAGTCGGGTAATAGCATGTCAGTGTCTTGTCATAGCTGCTTTTGCTTCACAGGCTGCGTGCGCAGAAAAAAAAGAGTCAACTCTTCCTGTCCCACCCACTGCGCAATCTGTAAATAGTGAGTTCGCTGAGCAACCATTCCCAGCCTCTCTAATTAAATATAAATCAAAAATATTTGAACTGGCGAATAAGGATGAAACTAAATATGACAAAGAATTTTCTTATCAACTAAATAATTTGTTGGCGCCGCAGTTAAAACGTGATCCGAAATTATTAAAAAAAATTATGAGTGGCCCAACAGCAAATGGAATCTATATTGTTACGCAGAATACCAGTTTCGTGTATTACGGAATTTGCCAATCGCATCAATGCGACTTAACAAATATAGATATATTATTTGAAATAAAGACTAAAAAAATGGTTAGCCAATTTTTAAATAAATGCAAATTTAGTTGGCTTGGGAATCCGAATGAAATGGAAAAGAAAATTTTGAAAAAATTACACTCAAGTTCATTTGCAACACCTTCTGCAAATGACTGTGAGGATTCAAAATGAGTAAAGGTGGGATTAACGAATTCTTAAAAGCGTTGTTTGCGAGTGAAGGCGGACACAGAGTTGATATTGAGAATGAATTCGGATATATAGGAAAATATCAATTTGGAGAAGATGCGCTTATAGACATTGGCTATTACAAAAGCGATAGTTCTAAGAATAGAACGTCAAAAGGAAAGTTCAAATATGACTGGGCTGGAGAGTGGACTGGGAAAAATGGGGCTACAAGTAAAGATGTATTTCTCGTAAGCGAGGCAATTCAAGATTTTGCTGCCAAAGACTGGATTAATATCCTCTGCAAGAGAACAAAAAAATACAAATTAGAAAAATATATCGATGAGGAAATTGGTGGCGTACACGTCACTGAGTCTGGGATTATCGCCGCAGCGCATCTTAAAGGTTTCGGTAATGCCAAGCATCCGGGAGTTATTCAGTTTTTATCTTCTAATGGAGCAACGAATGGTGCCGATGCCAATGGGACTAGCGTATCAAAATATATGGGGAAGTTTGCTGATTATGACCTAGGGTGTTGCGGACATCTCATAATTAATTTGCTTGATCGAGAAAAAGAACCTATCGTAGGTTTGCCATATGAAATTAAATCAGGTAAAAAAACGATTAAAAAAGGGAAGACAGATATTAAAGGCCATACAAAGAAAATTGCATTATCTCATCAGCAAACATCTCTTTCAATTTTTGTACTTAGGGTTGAAGGAGGATTGAAAGAAGTAGCTAATTTTATTTCCCCGATTTCGTCGGCTGTTGTAACATTGATTAGCCCTAAAGTGAAAATACAAACGGAGTTAGAAAATCACAAAGGCGTTGCAGGTGATTACAAAGCTGGAAACGCAAAGAAGCAGAAATCAAAAATTAAAAATGAGAAAACTAAAACTACTTCTCAGAGAGGCGTCAAAGGAAATCCCGTAGCGGTTGTGAATGCGCCAGTATCTGGAGAGAAAGAGTTAAGCGGAGCGGCCTGGGAGAAAAAATTTCCAACAAGTAAGAGTCTTGATGATCTCACTCCTGAGTTTAAAACTTCAGTTGGTAGCTTTATAAATGCACTAAAGTTGGCGGATATAAGGGTACGAATATCTGCAACTTACCGTCCAAAAGAACGTGCTTATCTTATGCATTACTGCTGTAAAATTGGCAACAATAAAATATCAGCAAATAAAATACCGCCATTTTCAGGTGTAAATATAGAATGGATGCATCGCGATTCAAATGGGGATTTTGATGAAAAAGCATCTTGCAAGGCTGCTAAGGAAATGATGGCAGCATATGTTATAAAATATCCCGCGGCTCTTAAAAGTAGGCATACAGAAAAGCGCGCAGTTGATATGACAATTACAGGATTCAATGGGAGGAAAGTTGAGAATTCAAACCGAGTAGCGGTTGAGATTTCTAATGCCTCAGACCTTTACGAATTAGGTAAAACATATGGGGTTATTAAATTGAAAACTGATCCACCACATTGGTCAGATGATGGTCATTAATAAGTAATGGATTTATAATTATGAGGTTTATTTTTACATTTGTATTGGCTTTGATTCCATACACATTTTCTTTTGCGGCTACACCATCCTTTTATCTGGTAGATATCCGTAAAAATAATGATGCAATTTTACATGCAACAAATCCTAAAATTAAAACACAAAAGCAATTGAAGTTAATATTTTTGGAGTCAATAAATCCTACTTGTTGTTTTAACTTTGGCTTACAAAAACCTAATACTAAATCCTCTGCAAAAATAGATAATGACAACCCATTGCTTATATCAGATAAAGGTGAAGAGACCTTTCAGATTGGGGGGTTCTTTAAAGGAATTAGAAAAATTCAATCTGAGGTAGATTTGGCTTTTGGCTTTGAGAATATGTCTGATATTAAAGCTAAGGGAAATAAAACCTTCGAAATATTGTTCTCGGATAATAAAAATAATATTTATGTGCGTCACTGCTTAGGATCTGAGGGAGTAAATTTTTATTTATTTCACTCGTTATCTGAAAAAAAACCATTTGAAAATTATTACTACTCTCTTGGTTATGATGTGAAAGCAAATTGCCCGATGTATAAATAAATTTTCACAGTTGGGTGAGCGCACGTATTTTGAATTATTGTGCTGTTCACCCAACCCGGCGTCATGCAACGGCAACCGCACCACACGGAAATGCGCGCCGGACTAATTTCCAGTATTTACAGGAGTATATTTTAAAATTACAACAGTTATATGCATAAAATGGCATGAAAATAGTGATACTCCTTACATATGCTACTGACGCCCCCCAAGCCCTCTGTGGCTACAAACTGGAAATCACCTGTCTGAGTCTGGACGCCCATCTCGCATTGAAGAAATTGATAGGGCAACCGATCCTGCTCGAACTCCAGTCAGCCGCACCGCGCTGCGTCCGTTCCACGGATATGTGACGCACTGCGACATGATCGGCGCGAATGCCGGGTTGGCCCGCTACAAACTGACCATCGAACCCTGGCTCACCTTCCTGCGCTACCGTCGCGACAGCGCCATTTACCAGGACATGACCGTACTCGACATCGTCGAATCGATCTTCAAAGACTATCAATCCCAAGGCACCCTGCAACCGCAGTGGAAGTGCGACATTCGCGACCTCAGCATCTACCCCAAGCGCAGCCTCACCACCCAATACCAGGAAAGCGACCTGCACTTCGTCATGCGTCTGCTGGCAGAAGAAGGACTGTTCACTTATCTCCAACACCAGGGCGACCCCCACAGCCCCAGCTTCGGCAGCCACACCCTCATCATCGCCGACCACAACGGCAGCTTCACACCGAATGCGCAGTCGCCCATCGCCTTCAGTCAACCCGGCGCCGTCATGCAACGCGACAGCATCGACCGCTGGCGCAGCGTACGGCGCTGGCACACCAACGCCATCGACATCGCCAGCTGGGACTACCGCACAGCCAACACCCGCACCGTGGCCGGTAGCACCAGCAGCATCACAGCCGGGCACGACATCAACGTGGCAGTACAAGGCAACAGCACCCACGCCGTCAAAGCCGGCATCAGCCTGTTTACCTATGGGACCGTCAGCAACAAGGACAAGCCGAACCAGGAAACCGGCATTGCACTGCACGCCGCCAGCGGCACAGTGAGCATGCAAAGCCAAAGCGATGCGACCAAGATCATCGCCGACAAGCTGATCACTGTAGCCATACACTCGCTTCATGCAATCGCTCTGCACAGTAATGCGATCGGCCACACGAAACACCACATCCATGTCATGCTCCCGGCAAGCAAAATCGCATGCAATGAAATCGCGGTATTTCATGCGCGCGATGAGAAGAATATCGGCGCCATTGACAAAATTAAGCTGAAAATTCTGGAGCAGCGGCTAGCTAGTATTGAAATGGCGCTCGACATTTCTGGCTAAGCGCTGCAGAAAATTGCAGAAGCGGGTTTTGACCCTGGGCAATTGCATCAAAAGTCGTTTACTTTCAAGGACTTAAAAATAGTGTTGTAAGCACTTGGAATTTGAGGTCTACTTTTCCTCTGCTCACGTTGGGGCAACTCAAGACGGAAGAAAAATTCAATGAGATCACGGCTATTGCGGAGCTGCTTGATATGCTGGATCTGCAAGGCAACGTCGTGATGATCAATTCGATGGGGTAATGTCAAAGCGATCATTGCATAAGGTGCAGACTATGTTCTGGCCCTGAAAGGCAAACATGGCAAGTTGCATGAACAGGTGGGTGAGTTTTTTGAAATCGCCGAGCAGTATCGGTACCATGGGTTAGAAGCCAGGCCACATGAAACTTGTGAAAAAAATTACGGACGCATTGAGTCGCGCCGGGTTGCTCTATCTTCAGAACATCTGGAGCAGGTCGGCGCCTGGCAGGGATTAAAGAGCGTGATCATGGGGGAATCGATCCGCGAGATTGGTGAAAAGAGCACCAGTGAGCGACGATTTTATATCAGCTCCCTCGACGCCGACTCAAAGCAGATCGGCAATGTTATTCGAGCCCATTGGGGTATTGAAAACAAACTGCATTGGTATCTTGACGTCATCTTCAAAGAAGATGGCTGCCGAACTTGCGCCGGTCACGCCGCTGAAAATTTCAACATTGTCAGGAGAGTCATCATGAACCTCTTTTGTAAGGACACCTCGATGAAGCGTAGCATTCCAAAAAAATGGCTCTATGCTGCACTCCATGATCAATATCTCACAGACGTTCTTGGTCTACGCATGTCGGCCATTTGATGCGTTTCTCCTGGGATTTTGATCCGGTGTATGGCGCACGACCACTGAAACGTGCCATCCAGCATGAAATCGAGAATCCGCTCTCGAAACTGATATTACAGGGGCAGTTTGACCCTAAAGGATGTAATTAAGGTCGACATGCATCAAGGGCGATTTACGTTCATGCACTGACTAGTTACGGCGCCAAAACAACTGGCAAACTTGCGTTTGTTAGTGGTTTTTTTTGTTGTTGTCTAACCAGAATATTCGGAATATTTGTTGTTCTGCAATATTCTTTGTCGAGAGGGTGTAATGCGCATCATCGATTCGCAGGAAGCTTTGAAAGCATTGGTCGGTCAGCAAGTGGCGAGTTCCGGTTGGGTCGATATTACGCAGGAGCGCATCGATCAGTTCGCACAAGCTACCGGCGACTGTCAATGGATTCATCTGGATGTTGAGCGCAGCCGGCGCGAGTCTCCTTTTGGCGGGACCGTGGCACATGGCTTCCTGACTTTGTCGCTGTTGCCGATATTTATGGAAGAGTCGATTGCCATGACAGGCGTGAAGATGGGCCTCAATTATGGCTTGAACAAGGTACGCTTCCCGGCTCCGGTGCCGGTTGGCAGTCGTTTGCGCGCACACCTGACATTACTCGCCGTCGATGATATTGCGGGCGGCATTCAGGCAAGTTGGGAAGTCGTCATGGAACGGCAGGGAAGCGAGAAGCCGGTTTGTGTGGCCGAGATGCTGGTCCGGCAATATTATTGATGTGGTAGCGCAGTGTGCGCAATCATATTTGCAAGCATCGCTCCTGCGCGACATCTTTCGGTTTGCTTGAGGAGAACGGCTTTTATCACGCCTTATTTAGCGCGTGATAAAAGCACAAGCGTAGTCAAGCTACGCCACCATCGACTTAACGGCCGCGGCCGCCTGAACGGTGTTGCGCCGATGAGCGCACTGCTACGTTGCCATTGGCTTGCGCCGGGCCGGAGCGCGGTGCGCCGCTGCGTGGTTTGCCAGCGCCAGCACCTGTGCGTGGCTGTTGATTTCTGCCGCCACCGCCACCGCTACGCAGCTGAATCGGTTGCGCTTTGGCATGAGGATCTGGCTCAAAACCGTCGATGATTTCACGCGGCAATTCGCGTTTGATCAATTTTTCGATGTCTTTCAGCAGGCTGAATTCATCGACGCAGACCAGCGAAACCGCTTCGCCAGTGGCGCCGGCACGGCCGGTGCGGCCGATCCGATGCACATAATCTTCCGCCACGTTCGGCAGATCGTAATTGACCACGTGCGGCAATTGATCAATATCGATGCCGCGCGCGGCGATATCGGTTGCCACCAGCACTTGCAGATTTCCACCCTTGAATTCCGTCAGTGCCTTAGTGCGTGCAGACTGGCTCTTGTTGCCGTGGATTGCCATCGCGCTGATGGCATCTTTTTCCAGTTGCTCGACCAATTTGTTGGCGCCATGTTTGGTGCGGGTAAATACCAGCACTTGCGACCATTGATGGGTTTTGATCAAGTGGGTCAACATCGGATGTTTTTTATCGCGATCGACCGGATGTACTTTTTGCGCAATGATTTCGACGGTCGAATTGCGCCGTGCTACTTCGATCATGGCAGGTGCATTGAGCAAGCCATCGGCCAGCGTCTTGATTTCCTCAGAGAACGTGGCGGAAAACAGCAGGTTCTGGCGTTTTTTCGGCAATACAGCCAGGACGCGCTTGATGTCCTTGATGAAGCCCATGTCGAGCATGCGGTCAGCTTCGTCCAACACCAGGATTTCAACGTGATTCAGGTTGATCGTACCCTGCTGCATATGATCCAGCAAACGCCCCGGCGTGGCGACCAGGATATCGACGCCGTGCTTGAGTACCTTAATTTGCGGGTTGATGCCGACACCGCCGAAAATCACGGCAGAAGTCAGCTTCACGTATTTGCCATATTGACGCACGCTTTCTTCGATCTGCGCTGCCAGTTCGCGGGTCGGCGTCAAGATCAAGGTGCGAATTGGCGTGCCTTGCGCATTCGGATTTTTTGCGGCGCTAGCCAGTCGGTGCAGAATTGGCAGCGTAAAAGCGGCCGTCTTGCCGGTGCCGGTCTGGGCGCCGGCCAGCAAGTCGCCGCCTGCTAGTACGGCAGGGATGGCTTGCGCTTGAATAGGGGTTGGGGTGGTGTAGCCTTTTTCGGTTACAGCACGGAGAATTGCATCGGACAGGCCGAGTTCAGTAAATAGCATGGATGATTTTAAAAAGATCGGCCTGTCGCCATTCAAGGCGCCAGTCGCAGGCAAACAGATCGGTATGCGGAAAAGTCGTAATAGACAGCGACAAGGGGACTGGTAAGCTGTCGCGTGCCGCAGTATAGCAGCAGTACGGCACAAGGGGGATTTAACGCTTAGGTGCTGTTATTGGCTTCGCAAAGCAAAAAAGCCATCGTCCGAATGGCCGATGGCTTTTTAATACTGAAAGTTATTTACCCGCGAATGGAGTCAGTACAGCCAGCATTTGCGCAAATATCTTGGGATTGCCGGCAATGATGTTGCCATGATTCAGGTAATCGGACTCACCGGAAAAATCGCCCATGATGCCACCCGCTTCAGTCAATAGCAGCGATCCTGCCGCGATATCCCAAGGTCGCAAACCCTTGATGAAATAACCGTCAATATATCCGCAGGCTAGATAGGCCAAGTCCAGTGCGGCTGAACCGCCTTGACGTACACCGTGTGATTTTTCCGACATGATGCGAAACATTTCGAGAAATTCATCCATGTTTTTGGCGCTGGTCAGACCGGTCCCAAGCAAGGTGTCGCACAGTTTGTCATGCTTGGTCACGCGGATGCGTTTTTCGTTCAAGTAAGCGCCGGAGCCTTTGCTTGCGGTAAATAAATCGTTGCGACTCGGGTCGTAGACAACCGCTTGCGTGATGACGCCGCGCTGTTGCAGCGCAATCGATACGCAGTATTGTGGATAGCTATGGATGAAGTTGGTGGTGCCATCGAGCGGGTCGATGATCCAGACATTTTCATTTTCATCGTTCAGATTGGCGGATGCACCGGATTCTTCGGCCAGAATGGCATGGCTGGGGTAGGCGTTTTGCAAGATTTCAATGATCGCCTGTTCCGCTGCCTGGTCGACATCGGTCACGAAGTCGTTATATTGCTTTTCGGTGACCGTAACGCGGTCGGGGTCGAATGCGGCGCGATTGATGATCGCCGCACCGCGGCGAGCGGCCTTGACCGCCGTATTGAGCATTGGATGCATAGTGGTTCCGTTAAAATGGCGGCGCTGTTTACGAGCAATAACGCTGCAAACAAAACCGCACAACATGAATTAAAGAGCGATGCGGTATATTTGTGGCCAGAATGTCTGTGCAAGACTCCTGAATCCCAGTTTTAACCGCGCGATGGCGCTATTTTAAATGAACCTGCAGCAAACCAATACGTCTCTTTTTCAGCGCCTGCGTTTTATCCTGGTCGAAACCAGCCGTTCAGGCAACATCGGATCGGTTGCGCGCGCCATGAAAACCATGGGTTTCTCGGATCTGGTGCTGGTCAATCCACGCTTTGCAAACATGACGCAACAGGACGAAGCGATTGCGTTTGCCAGCAGTGCGCAGGATATTCTTGCCGCCGCACGCGAAGTCGGCTCGATTGAAGAGGCGCTGGAAGGGTGTAATTTTGCTGCGGCCGTTAGTGCCCGATTGCGCGAATTTTCACCGCCCATCGTGTCTCCTCGCAATTTGGCCAGCCAGTTGGCCGCGGATGGCAGTCTGAATGCGGCGTTGATATTCGGCAACGAGCGCTTTGGCTTGCCGAACGGGATAGTTGAAAAATGCAATGTGCTGATCAATATCCCGGCCAACCCGTCTTATTCTTCCCTCAATCTGGCGCAGGCAGCGCAAGTGCTGGCCTACGAATGCCGCGTAGCCGCTATCGGCGATGGCGTGCCGGTCAGCAGCATCGGCTTTCAGGGCGCCGTAGCCGGCATTGCGGAAATTGAAGGCATGTATGTACATCTGGAGCAGGCGCTAACCGCAATCGGCTTTCTGAATCCTGACCAACCGAAGAAACTGATGCCGCGCCTGAAACGCCTGTTCGCGCGCACCCAACTGGAAGTGGAGGAAGTCAATATCCTGCGCGGAATTGCTAAAAAAATTCTGAGCAAATAGTCGCTGTAAAATTTGATGTGCTATTTAAATACCGTACATAGTATTTTTATATTGTGCATTGTGTGTATGCGGTAATTGCCATATTATTTCATATACTCCTTGTTTTAAATTTAATTCTAGCAAGGTGTCAAGGTGTAACACTGTTGAAACGTATTCCTGCTCTGTATATGCGCAGCGGCACTTCAAAAAAGGTGTTTTTCAACCTTGCCGACTTGTCCACGGACGCGGCGCAACCAGACTAGATGCTATTTGGTCGCGCTTGATGGGCCGCGCACTGACTACACATAAAGCATTCTTAGGTCCAGGAGCGCAGCAGTCCAACTGCCAGGCCTTCAAGGGCGAAGCTGTCGTCGTCCGGCTTGACTTTTATCGGGGTGAAGTCGGGATTTTCCGGAAGTAGCTCGATCAGCGCGCCGGTTTTTCGGTAGCGTTTGACCGTCACATCGTCGCCTAGCCTGGCTACAATAATCTGACCGTTTTTAACACTCTCGACTTTTTTGACGGCCAGCAAGTCGCCATCCAGAATGCCTGCATCGCGCATGGACATTCCCTGCACTTTCAACAGGAAATCGGGCTTGCTGGAAAACAGGCCTGGATCGACTTGATAGGTTGCCTCAATATGTTCCATTGCAAGGATCGGCGAGCCGGCCGCCACGCGGCCAACCAGTGGCAGGCTTAACTGCATCAGTGCGGCGTGCGGCAAGGTCATTTCTGCATCGCGGCCATGGTGGTGGCTCTGCTCCTGATTGCGCATGTCGCACAAGCGAATTCCGCGCGATATGCCCGGCGTAATTTGGATTACGCCCTTGCGCGCCAATGCTTGCAGATGTTCTTCGGCTGCGTTGACCGAGCGAAAGCCGAGCTCAGCAGCGATTTCTGCGCGCGTCGGCGGAAAACCTGTGTTTTCAATTGCATTTTTGATCAGGTTCAAAATTTGTTCTTGACGCGCAGTAAGCTTTAACATGGTTTTTTTTGAGGCTGTTTATAAAAACAGTCTGTATTTTTGTACAGTGCATCACTGAATGCAAGTTCATTCGCTCTTATTTGCACATTATGACTGGCTATTTTTTGCTTTCTAAGCTGCATGCTGTCGGTACTCTTGAGTTTTTGATGGTTTAGCAGTATAGTTCTGGGCTTTTCTCTTCCCACACTCGTCTTGACGCCGAGGTGGGCGATTTTTTAATCAGTCCATAAGGAGTTTACATGCGTCACTATGAAATAGTATTTATCGTTCATCCGGATCAAAGCGAGCAAGTGCCTGCAATGATCGAGCGCTACAAAGCCAGCGTTACTGCACGTGGCGGTCAGATCCATCGCGTGGAAGACTGGGGCCGTCGTCAAATGGCTTACATGATCCAGAAGCTTGCCAAAGCACATTACGTCTGTATGAATATTGAATGCGACAACGAGACCTTGGTCGAAATTGAAACAGCCTTCAAATTCAACGATGCCATCCTGCGCCACCTCACCATCAAGATGAAGAAAGCTGAAACAGCACCATCGCCGATGATGAAGAACGTGCAGAAGGAAGATGCTGCAAAGAGCCATCGCACTGAGGCGCCTGCGGCACCAGCCCCGGCACCAGTCGCGGCAGCTGCGTAATTGCGTATCAGGTAGTGAACCGAACAGTGTGAACCGGCTCCAATTTGTTGCCAGTATTGTTGAACGCGATGTTCTGCGTTACACCCCGGCAGGTATTCCGATGGTGGAGGCAAGATTGCTGCACAGTTCGCAACAGATGGAAGCAGGCACTGACAGGTTGGTCGAATTTGAAATCGCAGCGCTAGCCGCAGGCGAAGTTTCAGGACAATTCAATCAGGCTGATTTAGGCAGTATGTTTCAGTTCACCGGATTTCTGGCACGCAAGAACCGCAACAGCAAAAGTCTCGTATTCCATATTGTGGATTTCGAGACACATTCGTTAGAAAATTGTTAAAAATACAGGAGCCAAAAATGGCATTCGGTAAAAAGTTCGATAAAAGCAAGCTCAAGTTAAAACGTCAACAGCAAAATCCATTGTTCAAGCGCAAGAAATTCTGCCGTTTTGCGGCGGGACATGTAGCGCAGGTCGATTACAAAGACATGGATACGCTCAAGGATTTCATTCAGGAAAACGGCAAGATCATGCCTGCACGCCTGACCGGTACCAAGGCTATCTATCAGCGCCAGGTTGATACGGCAATTAAACGCGCACGTTTCCTCGCGCTGATGCCGTACACCGATCTGCACACCGCGTAATTGACGACTGACTCAGTTACGAAAATTCGGAGAAAAATATGCAAGTTATTCTGTTAGATAAAGTCGTTAATCTCGGCAGCCTCGGTGAAGTAGTTCGTGTCAAAGACGGTTATGCACGCAATTTCCTGATCCCGCAACGCTTGGCGCGTCGTGCGACAACACATGCCATCGCTGAATTTGAAGTCAAGCGTGCAGAACTGGAAACAGCTGCATTAGCTAAGTTGGTGATTGCACAAGCACTGGCCACAAAATTAACTGGCATGACGGTACAAATCACCCAAAAATCGGGTGTCGATGGCCGCTTGTTCGGCTCTGTTACCACTGCCGATATTGCTGAAGCGCTGAGCAAACAAGGCTTTGCAGTTGAAAAAGCACAGGTGCGTTTAGAGCAAGGGCAAATCAAAACTGTTGGCGACCATGCTATTTCGGTTGTGTTGCACACTGATGTACTAATTGATCTGACGGTTGCCGTTTTGGGCGAACACGTTTAATCGCGTTGCTGTCAATATTGCATCATAAGCCGGGCTTGCCCGGCTTTTTTTGCGCCTGAATTTTGTTCAGCATTTTTCATTTTCGTAGATCAAAAACCTTTGCGGGCGCTATGAAATCTCGGTTGGAAATTTAAACAGCTGGTCGGCAAGCGTTTTCCTGCGGCAACATCAGGTGATTAATTTTAGTCCCGGTGGCAGGGACTCTCCCAGCATGCGCCGCTCGTCGGCCTGCTCCAGTTGCACGATCTGGCGCACCATGGCAACCCATGCGGGTGCGGCACCGCTCGCCTCCAGTCGCCGGATGATCTGCTCGCGCAATGCCTGCGGGATGTCGCGCGTTCGGTCGCCGGTCATGCGCGCCATGTGGGCTGCGGCAAATGCAGCCGGTTCGACCCGCTTCCAGTCCAGAACCAGAATCGCATCGAGCCAGTCGGCTGCGATATCTGGCGGCACAACGTCGTGTGCGTTGCCATAGAAAGGCTGGCGCGCGCCAATGCGCCCAAGGGCCCACAGATTCCGGGTTTGACTATCGGGTTTATGCGGCTCGATGCTCGGCTTTCGAATGTTGTCGAGCAGCCATGTGCCGATTTCAACCTTGTAGTCCGGCGGAATGCGTTCTAGCGATGCTCCCAGGCGCAGCATGTCGTCAAAGCTGCCCTTGACCAGATCGGCCGGACGCGGCCCGGATTTCGCCTCGTCAGTGTGCAGATTGAAGGCAAAATCGGCTAGCAGGCGGTGTTGCGCCGGTGCGTCCAAGCCGCCGGCGACGCGCCGCCACAGTGTCCACCATTCCGCGCAGACCTGGCTGTCATTGCCATGCTGGACACCCTGCTCGAACAGCAGCCAGAGTTGCTCGACACGCCAGTCATCGAGCGGGTATCCGAAGCCCGGGCGCAGGCAATAACCGGCAAGATTGAGCCATGCGCGCTCGTGCTCGGCCGAGCGCCGCCGGCCGCGTGCGCGGGGCAGAAGCGCGTCGAACAATTGGCGCAACAGCGGCGTTTGCCAGCGCTCCCGGCTGCCGAGTAATTGCTCCAGTTGCAACCGGAGCTGCTTGACTTCTTTCGGTGCTACCTGCTGCGTGCGGGCTCCGAAAATGCGTTCAATTTTTTCGACCGCTTGCTTGAAATGGGGCGGCAACGGAATTTTTTCCTTGACTTCTATAGCCTCGTTTCCACCCACGCCGCGCAACTGAAATTCCAGCAACCAACGTTGGCCGGGTTGCTCGTTACTTTGCGCCACCTCGACGCAGTGCATCTCCAGCGTGCCAAGTTCGGTAAGCGCCGTTGCCAGTTGCACCGGAATGTCTTGCTGGCTCGCCCCCGCATCAGCTTGCAGCGCCATGGCGATAGGCGGCAGGTGGACGAAGTTGCCGTCGGCGAGATTGATCAGTTCGCCCGCGTGGGGCGGCGTCTGGTTGGCGGCGTCGGCAATCGACGACACCAGGTGAAAGCGCACCGGTTGGCCCACCCGCAAGGCAAAAATATTATTGTTTAGCAATATTTCACGGCCTGGTTCGCTGCCGCGCGGCAGAATGCAAATTGCGCGCCGCGCTGCAGCACCACCATCCTGGCTACGATGGTGCTTGCCATCTTGGTCGAGAACCAGGAAATAGCTGCGCGGCGCACCGCCGCCAATTTGTGGCGCTCGCCCTTGGCCGGCCAAGGCGTAAGCCACCGCGCCACGGGCGACCGCCAGGTCCGGATTTTCGTTGTGCAACAAATGTAGCGGCGCGCCACGCCAGCTTGCCAGAGTGTCTTGCAAGCGCTGGACCAGCGCGTCGGCGCGGAATACGCCGCCGTTGAGCAGCAAGGTGTCGGGCAGCGCCAGTTGGTTCGATGCGTCAGCACCGTCAGTATGGTCAACACCGAGCGCTTCGCGGATTGCCGCCGCGTGCTGGTGCAGAAAGCTGGCGATGTGGCGGGTAATGGCAGGATCGCTGGCGTAGGGCAAGCCGAACTCCACGATGCCGCTGCGGCCGCGCTTGGCCTGCTCGGTCTTGGCTACCATCGGGAAAAATCCATCGACGATCAGCCGTTCGACTTCATCCCGCGAAAGGTCGACCGAACGCTTCTTTTTAATGAGCCCGGAACCGGCTCCCAGCAGAGTCACCGGCGCTCGTTCCGGCGCTTGTGGCCCCAGCAGCACTTCCTTGGCTGCGCGGCAGCGTTCCACCAGTTGGGACAAATTGCCTGCTGACAGGCGTGGGGCCGTCATCCCTGGCGCGGATTGCGCCATGCGTGCTTCGACCAGATGCGTTAAAGCCAGGTCCATGTTGTCGCCGCCGAGCATTAAATGATTGCCCACGCCGATTCGCGTCAGTTGCGGCTGACCATCGCGCAGTTCCACCTTGATCAGGCTCAGGTCGGTGGTGCCGCCGCCGACATCGCATACCAGCACCAGACGCGTATGGGCCAGTTCCACCGGCAGGCTGTGCCGGTGGTGAAACAGCCAATCGTAAAAAACCGCCTGCGGTTCTTCCAGCAGGCGCAGCTTGGCTAGCCCGGCCTGGCGCGCTGCTGCGATGGTCAAGGCGCGCGCGCCTTCGTCAAACGAAGCCGGGACGGTCAGCACCACTTCCTGCCGCTCCAGCGGGCTGTGCGGAAAACGCCAGTTCCATGCGGCTCGGATAGTGGCCAAATAACTGGCGCTTGCCGCCACCGGCGACACCTTGCCCACTGCAACGTCCGCGCCCCACGGCAGGATGGGTGCCAGGCGGTCGACGCCTGCGTGCGATAGCCAGCTCTTGGCGCTGACCACCAACCGGCCGGGCACTTGCGCGCCCAGCGTGCGCGCAAGTTGGCCGATCACGATGGGCTGCGTGTGCTGTGTATCAGCCGCATCGCTCACTGCCGCTTTGGTCCAGGGCAGTTGCAATTCGCCCGCAGCCAGTTCTCCGGGCGCAGGATGGTAGCGCACCGATGGCAGCATCGCGCATGCCTTGCGTTCACCGGGGGCCACCAGTTGCTCAATCTCAAACAGCCGGATTTTCTCAGAATCAGGTTTAGCGCCCAACTCCGCGTAGGCTACGACCGTATTGGTGGTACCAAGGTCGATGCCGACGAGGTATTTTTGCGCGACGGATTGCTGCATTAGTTACACACCATCATTACGCGCCATCAGGACGGGTTGTTGCCGCGCACGTCGAACTCCATGTTCCAACGCTGGCCGCCGCTAGTGGAAACTGCCGTCAGTTCAAGGGTGCCAGCTTCGGTGGCTTTGGCGTGCAGCATTACCTGGACGATTTCGCCGGGCTGTCGGCCTTCCGTCGGCAGCGTGGCACGGATTTCATCGAATTCTTGCAGTTCGCCTGGCTGCCAGAAGTCGAGCATGGTGCCGATCTGATCCTGACGCCGCACCGACGAGCCGAAGAAGCGCAGAAATACGGGTTCGCCGACCACCAGGCCAAATTCCTGCGTCGACAGCTCTGCTTCCGTTCCTTCTTCCATGCCGAACTGCGCCACGCACAGCGCATGCACCGGCGGCGCCATGCCGGGTACCGCGGGCATGGCTGATTCCACCGCGACATAGTAGGCGCGAGCGGTGCCGCCGCGGATGCGTACACCAGCTCCGCGCCGGACATAGCCGTAATAAGCCGCGCCAAGCGCCACCGCCAGATCGAGGTCGGCACCTGCCAACATGCGCGCTGCTGGTGCGCCTTCTGCGGCGAGCCAGTCATTAATCGTATTGAGCGTGCGCTCGGCCAGCAAGCTGGATTTGAATACACCGCCGTTGAACAGCACGGCGGTCGGATGCAGGAAGCTGGCGCTGGCATCGTCCGCATCGCCTGTATCTTCGCGGTCGGCGAAGCCTTCAAGATCGGCGGTCGCGGCCACCTGGCGTCCGAGAAATGCTGCCAGATGAGAGGTGATGGCAGCGTCCTGGGCATAAGGCAGACCGAGGCGGGTGAGGGCGGCTCGCGCCCGAACGGTCGGGCGCGCTGCTGCATCCACTTGCGGGAAAAAGCCTTCCAGGATGGTCGCGGTGACTTCCTGTCGTGTCAGTTCAGAGCGGATTGCGCCTTTGATCAGTTTCGCGCCGCGGCTGGGAACGACTAGCGGCAGCGCCTCAAGCTCTGGATCGCTCAACAACGCTTCCTTGGCGGCGCGGCAGGCATAAGTCAGCGCGCGCAATTGCCACGGATCAAGGCTGGTGCCATCGTCAGCCAGCTTTCTTGCCACGACATGGGCCAGCGCCAGGTCCATATTGTCGCCGCCTAACAGGATATGGTCGCCCACGGCAACCCGGTTCAGCTCCAGATTTCCCTCTTGCGAGGTAACGGCAATCAAGGATAAGTCGCTGGTGCCGCCGCCGACGTCGATGACCAAAATAATATCGCCGGTCTTGACATCTTTGCGCCACTGTCCGGTGCTGGTTTGTATCCAGTTATACAGCGCGGCCTGCGGTTCTTCGAGCAAGGTCATGGCGCCATAACCGGCCGCTTTGGCCGCTTCGGCGGTTAGTTCCCGCGCCGCCGGATCGAATGAGGCGGGAATCGTGACGGTAATATCCTGCTGCTCGAACGGCGCTTCGGGATGAGCCTGATCCCAGGCTGCGCGCAAATGCGACAAATAGCGGATGGAGGCTTCGAGCGGCGACACGCGCGCCACTTCCGGCGGCGCATCGTTGGGCAGAATCGCGGCCCGGCGATCCACTCCGGAATGACAAAGCCAGCTTTTTGCGCTCGACACCAGGCGTATCGGTGTGGTCGCGCCTCGGCTGCGCGCCATTTCGCCCACCGCGTAGTCGACATCATTATCCGTGTTGCTCCAGGGCAGGCTCAGTTCGCCCGGGGCAAGCTCGTCGGCGTGCGGCAAGTAGAGGAAGGAAGGCAGCAAAGACGGCTCTTCGACCGCGCCCGGTGCCGTGAGTTGCGGAATTGCGAGAACGCCGTGGCTGGTTTCTTCACCGTCACAAGCGGCGATGTCGACGAAAGCCAGCGCGCAGTGGGTCGTGCCGAGGTCGATGCCAATGGCAAAACGCGGTTCGCTCATAGTTCCACCTCCGCTTGCGCACAAATGCCTGCGTCGTGACTGTCAGCCAGTTTCGGCAACCGGACGTCGGTGGCGCGCCAACCTCGATGGCTAATACTGCCGTGAAATGGCGGCTTGCCGACCACATTGCCGGTGAGCCGGATGGCGCGCGCGTCAAACCCTTCATCCAAGGTGATGCGGCTGCCTTCCGCTTCCGGGCGCACCGGCTCGATGGTGAAATGCTCGCGCAGTACTTTGCGGCAACCTTCATGCACCACGCGGGCGGCGGCACCGATGTCGGCGTCGGAATAGTCGGTCAGGTTTTCTTCGGTGAAATCGATCAGACGCGCATCCCGCTGCAACAATCCCAGCAGCTGCAGCGCCGCATCGGCGGGCGCTTCCCGCATTGGACGCGGAGCAGGTTTCGGCACTTCACGGATTGGGGCCGAAGTTGGCGTGGTAACCGGAGGCTGCACGCCATTCTGGCGCAAGCCATCGACCCGAGCGGCAAACTTGGCGTCGGAAAGAATGGAGAAGAAGGCCCCGAATGCAATAGGAATTCTGCGGAAAAAGGATGGCGTCGGATTCTGCTGCGGGGACGTGTTCGAGTTGCTCATTCATTGCTCCTGAGTGCTCCGGCGTTAAAGCCGAATAAAAGGGTATTTGCCTGTAGCGCAATCGCCAGTTCTGCGAAGGTAACAAGCGACTTGGCCTAAAAATTGAAAAATGGGCCGTAAACGCGCCCTTTCTAATTCCTACCGCCATTTGCATGACTGATGGCGGATTTCAATATTGCCACTCCAGAATAGGGAGTTTTTCCTGTGAAAAAATAAATGGTGCGCTGCAATAATTAACATTGTAGCCGAAGATTTAAGGAGAATATTTCCTGGGAAAGAGAAACAGACGTCTTCTTGGCTTACCTCTAAAAATCGCGCGGCTGGGCAAGCGCGGAAAATGCCTTAAAAATATCTGCCAGACGACATTCTTCTTCTGAAGCTTCCCTTATTCGTCCCATGTCAAACAAGCATAGGCCCCTGCTGATGACTTCTTGACTTGGATGCAGCGCAAGCCCCTTTGTTCGGGGTGTTCCGAATAAACCTTCGCCTGCAAATTTTGTAATCTTACGGCTATAAATTTCAAATTAACAACAGATATTACGCAACTACAAAAGATGCGAATAGCACGCAAAGGATTGATAACACAAATTATATTTTTGAAAAAATAGGGTGTATAGCTATTTATATAGAATTCTACGCATATTTTTATTGGTTACTTAAAATATACTCATATAAATATTGAAATAGCAACGTGCGGCAAAAATAAGCTGACTTTACAAGTTAAATTTTAATGCCGTACTTACCCGCCTCAAAAAAAATGGAATGCCTTTAGAACTAATTGGGCTATGCCACGCTTTATCAACACATGGTTTGGCGTTGGAGCGCGAGACGGTTGGGCGCAAACTTGAGGCAATGAGGATTACTGTTAAGATCGATAACGACTCAAATCGAACCTGAATGCGAGAGCGGTATAATGCGCGCCATGAATAATCGTTCCGATCCTCAACTAGAATCTCTTCGCGTACCGCCGCATTCCATTGAAGCAGAACAATCAGTATTGGGTGGTTTGCTGCTTGATAATGCTGCCTGGGACAGGATTGCCGACTTTTTACATAATGACGATTTTTACCGCTTTGACCATCGCGTCATCTTTCAGCATATCGTTAAACTGATTAACGGTTCCAGACCAGCCGACGTGATTACCGTTTTTGAAGCCTTGACCAGCGTGGGCAAGGCTGAAGAAGTCGGCGGCTTGTCCTACCTGAATGCGCTGGCCCAAAACACCCCGTCTGCCGCCAATATTCGCCGTTATGCAGAAATCGTGCGCGATCGGGGAGTGCTGCGCAAGCTAATTACGGTATCTGATGAAATTTCCGGACAGGCCTTTAATCCACAGGGCAAGGAAGTCAAGCAGATGCTGGATGAGGCTGAATCCAAAATTTTCGCAATCGCCGAAGAAGGCTCCCGTGGTGCGCAAGGCTTCCAGGAAATCCAGCCCCTGCTAACCCAAGTGGTCGAGCGTATCGATGAGCTTTACAACCGCGACAACCAGAACGACATTACGGGTGTTCCGACCGGATTTACCGATCTGGATCGAATGACGTCCGGCTTGCAGCCAGGCGACCTGGTTATCGTGGCTGGGCGACCATCCATGGGTAAAACCGCTTTTTCAATCAATATCGGAGAGCATGTCGCCATTGAAAGCGGTCTTCCGGTGGCGGTGTTCTCGATGGAAATGGGGGGTACGCAACTGGCCATGCGTATGCTGGGCTCAGTCGGTCGTCTGGATCAGCACCGGTTGCGTACCGGGCGACTGGCCGATGAGGATTGGCCGCGCCTGACCCACGCGATCCAGAAAATGAATGATGCACAGCTCTATATCGACGAGACGCCGGCGCTGAATTCGATCGAGTTGCGCGCTCGTTCCCGTCGCTTGTCGCGCCAGTGCGGCAAACTCGGCCTTATCATCGTCGATTACCTGCAGTTGATGTCTGCCAATAGTTCAGGTGAAAACCGCGCTACCGAGATTTCAGAAATTTCGCGCAGTCTGAAGGGGTTAGCCAAGGAATTGAATTGCCCTGTGATCGCTTTGTCCCAACTGAATCGTTCGCTTGAGCAGCGCCCCAACAAGCGGCCGGTAATGTCGGATTTACGGGAGTCTGGTGCGATTGAGCAAGATGCCGACGTAATCCTTTTCATTTATCGCGATGAAGTATATAACCCAGATTCGCCCGACAAAGGAACCGCTGAAATCATCATAGGCAAGCAGCGTAACGGGCCGATTGGCAGCGTGCGGCTGACCTTTATGGGGCAATACACCAAATTTGACAACTATACCGGTGGGCAAAATTTCCAAGGCGGCGATTGAGCGACGTTTTATTTTTGAGTTTGTATCGGTAGTAGTGCCGATTTCCCAGTAAATTTTCATTTAGCGCTGCAGAACAAAAGAAAGAATAAATATGTTCGGACGTTTAATGCCTACCGAAGGCAAGTTTTTTGATTTGTTTTGTCAGCATGCCGATCTGTGCGTGCAGGGCGCGCAAGAAATGGTCGCGTTGATGACAAATTTTGATGACATTGATAAGCGTGCACATGCTATCGAGGCCCTTGAAAAACAGGCAGACAAGGTGACCCATGAAACTATTGATCTGCTTCATAAAACTTTCATTACACCGCTTGATCGTGACGATATTCATCAATTGATCACGCGTATGGACGATATCCTCGACTTGCTTGAGGATGCAGCGCAGACAGTCTCACTGTATGACATCAAGGCCATTACGCCCGAGGCGAAACGGTTGGCGGAGCTATGCCTGGAGTGCACCGAGAAAGTTAAAGTTGCAGTTTCCCTGTTGCATAACATGGATAACTCGGAAAAAATGCTATCAATCTGCGAGGAAATCGATCGTCTGGAATCGGATGCGGATCATGTGATGCGTGCCGCCATGTCGAAACTGTTTCGTGATGAACCCGACGTGCGCAATCTGATCAAGTTAAAAGCTATTTACGAAATTCTCGAAACAGTCACAGACCGTTGTGAGGATGTTGCGAATATTATTGAGGGCATCATAGTAGAGAATGCGTAACGTTCTTAAGCTAATTCCAAGTATGACAAGTCGGGTTTGGCATCTAGCCTGATTTTGGCGCTTGAAGGCCGCGCGGTGTCACAAATCCCCAACAATAATTTGCTCTCCCGATGCACTCTTTGTGCGTGCATCAAAATGTTAAACGGATTCCATGCATACACTTCAAATCAGCATGTATGTGCTCGCCTTACTGATCGCACTGGCGTTGTTGTTCGACTTCATGAATGGTTTTCATGATGCTGCAAACGCCATTGCTACGGTCGTATCAACGGGAGTCCTGAAGCCGCAAACTGCGGTGGCAATGGCAGCCTTGTTCAACTTTGTTGCAATTCTCATCTTTCAGCTGAAAGTGGCGTCGACGGTTGGCAAGGGCACTATTGACCCGCAGGTGATTGATCAGTATGTGGTTTTCGGCGCGCTGATCGGCGCAATTTGCTGGAATTTCCTGACCTGGTATTACGGCATTCCTTCATCATCGTCCCATGCCTTAATTGGCGGCCTGATTGGTGCCGCAGTGGCAAAATCGGGAACGGACTCGCTGATGATGGCCGGTTTGCTGAAAATCATAGCTTTCATCGTATTGTCACCCTTGCTGGGCTTCATTTTTGGTTCAATCATGATGCTGCTGGTTTCATGGCTATTCGTACGATCAACGCCGCGCCGGGTGGATAAATGGTTTCGTCGCATGCAATTGTTTTCGGCATCGATGTACAGCCTCGGGCACGGTGGCAATGATGCGCAAAAAACCATGGGGGTCATCTGGATGCTGCTGATTGCTTCCGGATCTCTTGGAGCGCATGACCCTTTGCCGCTTTGGGTCATCATCTCTTGTTATAGCGCAATTAGTTTCGGTACCCTGTTCGGCGGTTGGCGCATCGTCAAAACGATGGGGCAGCGCATCACAAAACTCAAACCGGTTGGCGGTTTTTGCGCTGAAACCGGCGGCGCGATGACACTGTTCTTGGCAACTGCACTGGGAGTTCCCGTCTCGACCACACATACTATTACCGGTGCGATTGTCGGGGTTGGTTCAGTGCAAAAAATGTCAGCCGTACGCTGGGGCGTGGCTGGTAATATTGTGTGGGCATGGATTTTCACGATTCCCGCATCTGCTTTCGTTGCTGCCATTGCCTGGTGGATAGGCACGAAGATTCTATAAATTATTGTGCAAAAAAAACCCACCGAATTAATTCGGTGGGTTTTTTTTGTTTAGTACAACAAAACGAATGCTATAGCACCTCGCTTGCGTGATCTGCCAAACGTGAACGTTCGCCACGCGCCAGCGTTACATGACCGCTGTGGTCCCACCCCTTGAATCGATCAACAACATAGGTCAGACCGCTGGAGCCTTCAGTCAGGTAAGGGGTATCGATTTGCGCGATATTGCCGAGGCAGATGATCTTGGTGCCGGGGCCGGCGCGCGTAATCAATGTTTTCAATTGCTTAGGCGTCAGATTTTGTGCTTCGTCGATGATCAAAAACTTGTTGACGAAAGTGCGGCCGCGCATGAAATTGAGCGACTTTATCTTGATGCGCGAGCGTATCAAATCTTGCGTCGCTGCCCGGCCCCAGTCGCCGGCATCGGTATCTGATTTGTTCAGGACTTCAAGATTGTCGTCGAATGCGCCCATCCATGGCGACATTTTTTCCTCTTCGGTACCCGGCAAGAATCCGATGTCTTCGCCTACCGGCACGGTCACCCGGGTCACGATAATTTCGTTGTAGAGCTTGGTTTCGAGTACTTGTGCCAATCCGGATGCAAGTGCCAGCAAGGTTTTTCCGGTGCCAGCCTGGCCCAGCAGGGTGACGAAATCACATTCAGGATCCATTAACAGATTGAGTGCAAAATTCTGCTCGCGATTGCGTGATGTAATTCCCCATACGCTGTTTTTAACGTGCCCATAGTCGCGTAGAGTTTGCAGCACGGCTGTTTTTCCATTGATTTGCCGGACATGGGCATACAAAGGCGTTTCACCGTTTTGGGGTTCCAGATAAACAAATTGATTGAGAAGAAATGACGGCACTATTGGCCCGGTGATGCGGTAGAAAGTGGTGCCTGTGCCGTTCTTGTTCTCCTGCCATGACTCCATGTTCTTGCTGTGCTTGTCCCAAAAATCGTCGGGCAGCTGCAATATCCCTGAGTAGAGCAGGTCGGTGTCTTCCATGACATGGTCATTGAAGTAGTCTTCTGCCGGCAAACCCATCGCACGCGCCTTGATACGCATGTTGATGTCTTTCGAGACGAGCACAATGGCGCGGCCAGGCTGTTGCGCTTCCAGCGCACGTACCACAGCGAGAATCTGGTTATCCGCCTTGCCGACCGGCAGTCCTTCCGGCAAGGTTGCGATTTGCAGCTTGGTCTGAAAGAACAGGCGACCCTTAGCTTCCTTGTTGCCAAGTTTGGCCAGTGGAATGCCATCTTCAATCGCATTGTCAGGAGTGTTCGCTACCAGCGCATCGAGTGAACGTGACACTTGGCGTGCGTTGCGGGCGACTTCTGACATGCCCTTTTTATGATCGTCCAGTTCTTCCAGCGTCATCATCGGCAGATAGACGTCATGTTCCTCGAAACGGAACAACGATGCCGGATCATGCATCAGGACATTGGTGTCCAGCACAAAGAGTTTATGCACGCCAGCTTTGTCGGCAGCACGGCTGGTACTTGATTTCAGGTGACGCTCGATCGGTTTTGCTTGCAACAAGGCTGCTTTTGCTGCGGGGGTGGTCTTGCTACGGATGGTGCGTGCTTGCGGTGTTGCCGTCGCAGCTGCAGTCACAGTTGCCGTTTCAACTTTAGACCGGGCCTGTTTTGTCTGCTCTGGCGCGGCTTCAATCGGTGCCAGTATCACTTGCTTTATCAGTTGCGGCGCAGCTTCAACAGGTGCCAGTATCGGCTTGATGAATTTGCCTTTGGCCGCTTTCGGATAGTCTGTCGGTGACAGTATTGTGGCGGGCTTGTTTGGCATTTTTGGCAGTGGCATCAGAACCTCAAATTAAAAATGTTTGAAAAGAATCCATACACCAGCTTGCAAGCGGTTGCGGGAAAAATGGTAGATTTGATGCTAAATCGTGAAGTAAAAAAGCCGTCTGGGATGGAGGCATGTCCGATCCACAAACGGCTTCCTGCAAAAATATATTGTGATTCAATGGTTGTTCTGATCAAGAAAGATTTTTCGTGAATTCCAGTACTTCATCAACGTGCCCAGCGACTTTTACTCCACGCCATTCTTTCACTAATTGGCCGGTTGCGTCAATCAGGAAGGTACTGCGTTCGATGCCGCGGACGGTTTTGCCATACATGCTTTTCATTTTCATTACACCGAAAAGCGTGCAAATCGCTTCATCCGGATCGGAGATAAGTTCGAATGGCATGTCCAGTTTAGCCTTGAAACCTTCATGCGAGCGAATGCTGTCTCTGCTCAGGCCAAAAATTTCGGTATTAGCTTGCTGGAATTCTGTGAAAAGATCGCGAAAGGCGATGCTTTCGGTGGTGCAACCCGGCGTGTTGTCTTTGGGATAAAAGAATAATACGACGTTCTTGCCTTTGTATTCGGAGAGTCTGAATGTTTTTTCACTGGTCATCGCTGCGGTAAGCTCCGGCAACTTCTGACCCATTTCGACGCAACTGTCTGCCAAGGTATGCTCCTGTATCGTTGTTTGATTATGGCATTACGCCAATCTGCTCATGTTTTCGTTTATTTGCTCTATGGCATGGCGCGCAACGGCTGGCGCGCATGTATCAAATAAATCTTACCGCCTGAATTAAATGCCTGGAACGATTAATTGGCCTGAGCGTCCTGGCAACTCAGCCCAGTTGAGCGGATGCGTTGGTAACCTCATGCCTTTAATTTTTCGATGCAATTGCGCCATCGATATGCATTTATAACCTTGCTTCTGCCAGCCCAGTAGCAACTGTTCCAAAATGGGGGCAAATTTCTGACCTTCAAGTTCAGCGTGCAAAGTGTAGACATGGTCCCGCGGCGATTGCGTCAATTTGAATAGTGTATCGGCAATATTTGACAGTGTAATGACTTCACCGTTTATGGTTCGCCCCAGCATTTCATCCAGCGTCGGCAGCGTGGTCGGCATCTGGATGCAGGACAGCGTTTTGCCCGAGATTTGTAGCCTGTATGGTCCTGTATTGGGGTCAATGAGCGCGCCGGATTCGCTCAACATGGCCCGAGTGTCGGATGCATAGGCAATGCCGAATGCATCGAGTTGCACGAACGCACATTCATTCATTTGCCAGCCAGCTGCACCGTGGGTTTGCGGTTTCTGGCCGAAAATGGTTCTGAAGCGCTCGCACGACTGCAACATTTGACGTTGTGTCCAGGCGACGCTAGCAGCGCGCACATTATCTTGCCAGAGCACATGATCCCAGGTGTGAATACCGCATTCGAAGCCGGCATCCTGCACTGCACGCATTTCTGCAGCGCACTCCAGGCCAATGTCGGGTGCCGGTAGCAATACGCCGTACATCAGTGTTTTCAACCCGTAGTGTTCGACCACTGAAGTGCGCGATACCTTCTTGACGAAACCGGGCCGAAACGCCCGGCGCAGCGCCCAACCGGTATGATCCGGGCCGAGCGAGAACAGGAAGGTTGCATCGGCATTGTGCTTTTTCAGCAGGCGCACCAAATTTGGTACGCCTTCCCGGGTGCCACGGTAAGTGTCAACGTCGATTTTTAAGGTGATGGAAGGCAAGGCGGTCTGCAATTGATTAATCCATCAATGCGCGGGCTTGCGCGACCTGGCCGCGATATGCATCAAAGATGCTACGTAGCGCATCGGCCATGGTGGTGGTCGGCTGCCAGTCCAGTTCTTCACAGGTATTGGTAATTTTCGGCACCCGGTTCTGCACGTCCTGGTAGCCTGCGCCGTAATAGGCTCCGGCGGTGGTTTCGAGCAACTGCACCTGTTTGACGGATTCTGCATATTCCGGATATTCGGTCGCCAGCGTCAACATCATGTTGGCCAGATCGCGAATCGAATAATTGTTCAGCGGATTGCCGATATTGTAAATTTTGCCGCTGGCAACGCCATTTTCATTGGCGATGATTTTCATCAGGGCATCGATACCGTCGCCCACGTGCGTGAAAGCGCGTTTCTGTGACCCGCCGTCTACCAGTGAAATATTTTCACCGCGCACGATGTGGCCAAAGAATTGGGTTACTACGCGCGACGAGCCTTCTTTTGGCGTATGAATCGAATCAAGGCCGGCACCGATCCAGTTGAATGGGCGGAACAGCGTGAAATTCAAGCCTTCCATGCCGTAGCCCCAGATCACACGGTCCATCAATTGCTTGGAACAGGAGTAAATCCAGCGCGGCTTGTTGATCGGGCCACAAATTAGCTCTGAGTTTTCCGGATCGAATTCTTCGTCGTGGCACATGCCATACACTTCAGACGTGGATGGAAACACCAGATGTTTGCCGTATTTTGCGGCAGATCGCACGATCGGCAGGTTTGCTTCGAAATCGAGTTCGAATACGCGCAGAGGTTGCTTGACGTAAGTCGCTGGCGTGGCGATGGCGACCAAAGGCAGGATCACATCGCATTTCTTGACGTGGTATTCGACCCATTCCTTGTTGATCGTGATATCGCCTTCAAAAAAATGCATGCGCGACTTGTATTCCGGATTTTCGATCAGATCCGCGATGCGGTCCGTCATCATGTCCATGCCGTAGACGTGCCAGTCGGTGGTTTCCAGAATGCGTTTGGACAGATGGTGGCCAATAAAGCCGTTGACGCCGAGAATGAGAATTTTTTTCATTGTTTACTCTAATTTTTTATTGATTTACAAGGAATGCCTGGAGCTCTTGTGGTGAGATGGCTTTGCCTTCGCACAATAGCGCGTGGATGTTTAGCGTGCGGCCATCGCCGCAAACGCCCAGAATGGCATTATCCTCCACCGCCAAGCCTGGCGGAAAATCCGCTCGGGCCAGGGTACCCAGGCGGGCGCTGCCGATAACAAAATTCTTGCCTTGGATTTCAGTGAAGGCGCCCGGGTAGGGCGGTGCGACTGCCCGATGCAGGTTGTAGATTGCCTGTGCCGGTTGTGACCAGTCGATGCGGCCATCTTCCGGTTTGCGTCCGCCGAAATAGCTGCCTTGCGACAGGTCGTTTGGCAATTGTGGTGCATTGCCTGCCAAAAGCGCCGGCAATGCATTCCAGAGCGTTTGCTCGGCAGCGACTGTTAGCTTGCCGAATACGTCATAGGCGGTGTCGTCCGGCAGGATGGGTACCGCCGTTTGCGCGATGATGGCGCCGGCATCCGGTTTTGCGGCCATTTGGTGCAAAGTGGCGCCGGTTTCGGTTTCGCCGTGCAGCACGGCCCAGTTGACTGGTACGCGACCACGGTATTTTGGCAGCAGCGAGCCGTGCATATTGTAGGCACCATATCTGGCGAGTGCCAGCAGGGCGACCGGTAGCATATGGCGGTAATAAAAGCTGAAAATGAAATCGGGCTGCAGCGCCTGTATCCGTGCGAATAATGCGGGCGAATTCGGATCGTCCGGCCTTACGCAGGCAATCCCATGTTCGCGGCAGAGCGCAGCGACCGATTCGAACCAGATGGTTTCAGCCGGATTATCTTCATGGCTGACCACCAGCGCTACATTCACTCCGCGCGCCAGCAATACTTTCAGGCAGCGCACGCCGACGTTGTGATAGGCGAAAACCACCGCTTTCATGATTGCTCCGGGATGGCGGACGATTCTTTTTTCCCCAGGCGCCGTTCGATGAAAGGCGGTTCCTGCAGCACGGTTTTAACCACGTATTGCGGTCTGCCGCGCACTTGCTGGAAGATGCGCCCGACATATTCGCCGAGCAAGCCGATGCCAAACAAGACCACGCCCAACATGAAAAATACGATGGCAAACAGGGTGAATACACCTTCGGCTTCCGCGCCCAGCAAGAAGCGGCGCACCAGCAACAGCAGCACCAGCAGGCCCGAGGCGGCGGACAGGATCATGCCGACCATCGAGAACAATTGCAAAGGCACCAGCGAAAATCCGGTCATCAGGTCAAAATTCAGACGGATCAGGCTGTACAGCGAATACTTGGATTCGCCTGCCACGCGCTCTTCGTGTTCGACTACGATTTCGGTCGGTTTTCGGGCAAAAGTGTATGCCAGCGCCGGCACGAAGGTATTGACTTCGCTGCACTGGTTGATCAGGTCGATTACGTTGCGGCCGTAGGCGCGCAACATATTGCCCTGGTCGGTGATCTTGATGTGGGTAATTTTTTCGCGCAGGCGGTTCATGGCCTTGGAGGCATAGGTGCGCCACGCAGCGTCTTGCCGGATGCGGCGAATCGAACCGACGTAGTCGTACCCTTCGCGCATCTTGGCGACCAGATTGCCGATTTCTTCCGGTGGATTTTGCAGGTCGGCGTCGAGCGTAACGGTGATTTCACCGCGGGATGCCTCGAAGCCGGCCAGAATCGCCATGTGCTGACCATAATTCCCGTTTAGCAGCACGACTCTGGTGACGTCGGGGCGCAGCCGGAACTGGTCGGCCAGCAGCGCCGGCGAATTGTCGCGGCTGCCATCGTTGACGAAAATGATTTCATAGCACAGACCCAGCGCATCCAGCGCCGGGTAAAGCCGCGCATACAGCTTGGACAAGCCTGCTTCTTCGTTGTATATCGGGATGACGACGGAAAGTTCTGGTTTCATTTTTTTGCATGCGCCCCAGCAGCCACTCAAAGCAAAAAGGAGTTGTATCGCTTCCTTTGTGTCCTTTTGCGGCTGGTTATTATTTTTAGTGAATGAGTACGGATTTGACCGCTGCTACGGTGCGCTCGACATCCGCTTCCGTTAGCGCGTAAAACATCGGCAACGATACAGTCTGGCGGCCGATCCGCTCTGCTACCGGGAACATGCCGGGGCCGAAGCCGCGTTCGCGGTAGAGCGTAAATAGATGGATCGGCGCGTAATGGAAGCCGATGCCGATATTGTGCAGCTTCATTTTTGCCATGAATTCGGCCCGGATAACATGGTCGGGCAAGATGATCTGGAACAGGTGCCAGTTGGTATTGCTAAAGTCTGCCAGCGGCAATTGAGCACCGGTTTTGGCTTCAAAATCGGGGCCGAAACTGGCGAAATACCGTTTCGCCAGCGTGTGGCGATGCGCGGTGATGGCATCCAAATGGGCAAACTGGCCCAGCCCAATGGCGGCCGCGATATCGGTCATATTGTATTTGCCGCCCAGCACATCGACATCGATGCCATCCATACCGCTGCGGGTGACGCCTTGCAACCGGTATTTTTCAGCCAACTGCGCTTCTTCGACATTGTTCAGCACCAGGCAGCCGCCTTCGGCTGTGGTGATGTTTTTATTCGCCTGAAAACTGAACGACACCAAGTCGCCGAAGGAGCCGATCGGCTGGCCTTTCCAGCGCGAACCGAGGGCTTGCGCGGCGTCTTCCACTACCCGCAAATTATGTTTTTTGGCAATCGCGTACAAGCGATCCATATCGACCGGCAAGCCGGACAGGAAGACCGGAATAATCGCCTTGGTGCGGGGCGTGATGGCGGCTTCGAGTTTATCCAGATCGATGTTGCGGGTAATCGGATCGATATCGGCAAAGACCGGAGTGGCGCCGACTTCGATGATGACATTGGCGGTGGCGACCCAGGAGATCGGCGTCGTGATCACTTCGTCGCCGGGCCCGATACCGGCGACGCGCAGCGCGATTTCCATGGTGCAGGTGCCGGAGTTGAAAGTGCGCACCGGGCGGCCGCCAAAATAGGCCGACAGCGCGGCTTCGAAAGCCTGAACTTTTGGTCCGCTGGTGAGCCAGCCGGAACGCAGCACTTCACCGACCGCGGCAATCGTCGCTTCATCAATGCTGGGCCTGGAAAAAGGCAGAAAGGGCAGGGCAGTGTTATCGGTCATGTTGTCGGCATCAGAAAAGGGTGATTCGCTCGTTTACTTGGCTATTTACTTACCTACATTAGGTGAAGGTAGGCTGGCGATATTAGAGTACTACATTATGTATAATTTAGTGTCGCAATTAATATATGCGGAATATGCGGTATTTTTTTGCATACTCCCATGATTTGTCTATCAGCTGCGGGTCAGCAATATCACGCCGACGATGATGACGCCAATTGCCAGGATGCGCTGTGCCGACACCATTTCGCCCAGGAAATACCATGCGCCAATCGCATTGATGATATAGCCCAGCGATAATAATGGGTAGGCGATGGTGACATCCACCCGCGACAAGCCGATGATCCAGACCACCACGGAGATAACGTAGCAAGTCAGTCCGGCAACGATCGGCAGTTGCGTGGCCAGCTTGATTGCGGTGGCAAACCAGTTTTCCGCCGTCAGGTGAATCGCGCCGACCGCATTGGTGCCTGCCTTGAGCAGCAATTGCGCCACGGCGTTGAGGCAAATGCCGACGAAGATAAAGCCGAAAGTAGGTAGATTCATAGTGATAAGTTCATTTTTTTACGTCGCTTGCGATGACAATCCGGCGCCCATCCCGAGCGATGATGCGCATTGGCACCCCGCGCTTTTGCAGTTCGCCATAGATTGTCGGTGAAGTAACGGCAATGGCTTTCGGGCCATTTGTCCATTGTTGGATAAATGCTGCGCGGGTGGGCAACCACAGCTGCGGCTGCTGCGCCAGCCCGAACTCCAGCTCGTCCGGATTTTCCACCATGACCATGGTGCGGCGCAGATAGAACAGCAGCGAATGATCCAGTCGTCCAACCGTATACAGCGTCGTGGCAGGCGTACTTTCCGCGTTGATGGCAGCCACCAGCGGCCGCCCGGACGCGTAATTGCCGAACGGATCATGGCCGAGCGTCAGTATTTGCCCGCCGGCAAAGCCGCACAAGGCCAGGATGGTCGCAGCCAATTCCCCACGTCCGCGCTGCGCCAGAAAGAATGCGCCGATGCCGCCGATCAGGGCCACGATGGCAGCAGCAGTCACCCATGGCTGGTAAGCCAGGTACAACGGGATTTCAAGCGGCACATCCGACATTTTTCCAATACGCTGCACGAAAAACAGGCCGACCGCACCGATGACAACCATCAAGCCGGACGCCAGCATCCAGTGTTTGCGGCCGGCACTATCCCAGTAAGCGGCAATCAGCAAGGCCAGCGCCGGAAAAATCGGCAGAATGTAGGACGGCAGTTTCGAGCCTGAAATACTGAAAAAGAAAAAGATGAAAGCGGCCCATATCAGCAGCATGCGTTTCGGTTTGAAAATAGTGCCCGGTGCCGCGCGCCAACTGTGAAATAAGCTTTGCAACAGAATTCCCAGCCATGGCGTGATGCCGAGCAGCAGCAAGGGGATGAAGTAATACCAGGGGCCGGCGCGATGATGTACTTCGCTGGTGAAGCGCTGGAAGTGTTCATGGATGAAGAAAAACTGCGGAAACTCCGGATTTCGAATCGACACCAGTACAAACCAGGGCGTCGTAATGGCGAAAAATAGCAGCAGTCCCTTGCCAATATGAATACGTTTCCATATCCCGATGTCATTTGCCACTAGCGCATAAATTACCAGCGCCGCGCCGGGCAAAACCAGCCCGATCAAACCTTTCGAGAGTACCGCCAGCGCCATGCCGGCCCAGCAGGCCAGCATCCAGTTGCGCCGCTCGCGCTCGCCGGCGCTATCGCGTTGCGCGATCAACAAGCTGCACAGCGCCAGTGTCATCATGCCGGACAAGCCCATATCCAGCGTATTGATATGCCCCAGCGCCGCCCACAAAAAACTCGATCCCAGCACCAGCGCCGCCAAATAGCCGACCCGTGCATTGAAAACGCTGCGCCCAGCCTGATACGTCAGCAAGATGCCGAGAAAACCGCACAAGCCGGTCCAGAAACGCGCCTGCCATTCGCCCATGCCGAACAGCGTGAAAGTCAGCGCGTTCATCCAGGTTTGCAGCGGTGGCTTTTCGAAGTATTTGATGCCGTTCAAGCGGGTGGTGATCCAGTCGCCGCTGGTGACCATCTCGCGCGCCATCTCGGCATAGCGGCCTTCGTCGGTGGGTACTAGCGTGCGCAAGTCCAGTGCGTAAAACCAGCACAGGGTGAAAATAAGAAATAGCGCCCAGACGAAAGGCTGGGATTTGTACAAATCGCGCATGTCGCTCATGTCATTCAGTCAGGTTGAGGCTGGAATGGTATCGTTGGCGTTGGTCGCGGCAGGCTCGATGATCAGCGCCAGCGCGACTTTGCGACCCTCCGACATCAGGATGTTGTAGGTGCGACAGGCCGCCTGGTTATCCATGCATTCGACCCCGGTGCGGTGCGCCGTCAGCACGGCTGTCAGCTTCGGATGCACGAAGCGTTGCCGCTGGCCAGTGCCCAGGATCACCACATCGGGATTCTGGGCGTCGATCTGCATGAAATGTTCGGCGGTAAGTGCCTCAAAACAATCGACCGGCCATGCAACCGGGGCGATTTCCGGCATCACTAACAGACTGTGTGTAAAGTACTTGGCGTTGATTTCTATGCCAGCGTCATCGTACGCGGTGACGGTCTGGTATTGTTGTGTGGAAGTAATTTGGAGCTTCATGGTGTGATTGTCAGGTCAGTCAAATCAATGAGGACAGTGCGTCAGAGCAGGATATTTGTGCGCTTTGCAGACGATGGGAGCGCAACAAAGTTGGCATTGTAGCTTTTTTCTTTGCCAATCTCGGCTGCAATGGGTGTTTTTGATTGATAAAACACGATCCATTCGGCAGAATAGGCTTTTCGGCGTTGCAACAAAATGCGCCCTATCGTGTATCAAAACAACAAGGAAGTGTAGCTGTGCGACCGATTCAGAAATCGAAAAAATTAGCAGACGTCTGTTATGACATCCGCGGGCCCGTGCTGGAAAAAGCGCGCCAGATGGAAGACGAAGGCCACCGGATCATCAAGCTCAATATCGGCAATCTGGCCGTATTCGGCTTCGATCCGCCGGATGAGATCGTCCAGGACATGATTCGCAATCTGCATCAAGCCGCCGGCTATACCGACTCCAAAGGCATGTTTGCGCCACGCAAATCGATCATGCATTACACCCAGGAGAAAGAAATCGCCGGTGTCGCCATCGACGACATCTATCTCGGTAACGGTGCCTCCGAACTGATCGTGATGAGCATGAACGCCTTGCTCGATAGCGGCGACGAAGTGCTGGTGCCAGCGCCCGATTACCCGCTCTGGACTGCCGCTGTGAGCCTGTCCGGCGGCAGACCGGTGCATTATATTTGCGATGAAGCCTCCGGTTGGCTGCCCGACATCGAAGACATCAAGAAGAAAATTACGCCGCACACCAAGGCGATTGTCGTCATCAATCCGAATAATCCGACCGGAGCGCTGTATCCGGTTGAAATACTGCAACAGCTGGTTGAAGTTGCTCGACAGAATCAATTGATCGTGTTCGCCGATGAAATTTACGACAAGACCTTGTACGACGGCGAAACCCATACTTCCATCGCCTCGCTGGCCGACGATGTTTTGTTCATCACTTTCAACGGCTTGTCGAAAAATTATCGCTCCTGCGGCTACCGCGCCGGCTGGATGGCGGTGTCGGGCGAGAAACGTCATGCCAGGGATTACATCGTAGGCCTGGACATGCTGGCCTCGATGCGTCTGTGCTCGAATACGCCGGGCCAGTTTGCGATTCAGACCGCGCTGGGTGGTTATCAGAGCATCAACGATCTGGTTGCACCCAATGGGCGTTTGACCAAGCAGCGCGATCTGGCGCACCGTTTGCTGACTGACATTCCCGGCGTCACCTGCGTCAAGCCCAAAGCAGCGTTATATATGTTCCCGCGACTGGACCCGAAGATGTATCCGATTGCCGATGATCAAAACTTCGCCCAGGAGTTGCTGATCGAAGAGAAAGTCCTGATCGTGCAGGGAACCGGCTTCAACTGGATCGCGCCGGACCATTTCCGGGTTGTGTTCCTGCCCAATGCAGATGATCTGACCGATGCAATGGGCCGGATCGCCCGCTTTCTCGGCGGTTATCGCAAACGGCACGGTACTGCTTAACTCCTTTTTATACTCAGCGGGTTGGCCTGGAAAATCCATAATTTTCCAGCCGACCTGCCCGCATTTAGTCACCTCATCACCAGTGAAATTATGAAACCAATCAAAGTAGGTTTATTGGGCATCGGAACCGTGGGTTCCGGCACATTCAACGTCTTGAAGCGCAACCAGGAAGAGATCATGCGCCGCGCCGGTCGCGTTATTGAGATCACGATGGTGGCTGACCTGAATACCGAACGCGCCAGAGAACTGACCGGCGGCGCATGTGAAGTAGTGAGCGACGCCAACCTGGTCATCAATAACCCAGACATCGACATCGTCATCGAATTGATCGGCGGCTGCGGCATCGCCAAAGATTTGGTGTTGAAGGCAATCGCCAACGGCAAGCACGTTGTGACTGCCAACAAAGCCTTGCTGGCGCTGCATGGCGATGCAATTTTCCAGGCCGCGCAAGAGAAGGGCGTGATGGTCGCTTTCGAGGCTGCAGTGGCCGGCGGCATTCCGATTATCAAAGCGTTGCGCGAAGGCTTGACCGCCAACCGGATCGAATGGCTGGCCGGCATCATCAACGGCACCACCAACTTCATCCTGTCGGAGATGCGCGACAAGGACCTGGACTTCGATGTGGCCTTGAAGGACGCGCAGCGGCTGGGCTATGCGGAAGCCGACCCGACCTTCGATATCGAAGGCGTCGACGCGGCCCACAAGGTCACGCTGATGGCGTCGATTGCATTCGGTATTCCGGTGCAGTTCACCAAAGCGTATGTCGAAGGCATCACCACACTGCAAGGTATCGATATCCAGTACGCCGAACAACTCGGCTACCGCATCAAGTTGCTGGGGATTGCCAAGCGCATGCCAGACGGGATCGAGTTGCGCGTGCACCCGACCCTGATTCCGGCCAAGTGCCTGATCGCCAACGTCGAAGGCGCGATGAACGCGGTAATGGTGCGGGGCGACGCGGTTGGCCCAACGCTGTATTACGGCAAAGGCGCCGGCGCCGAGCCGACTGCTTCTGCGGTGATTGCCGATCTGGTCGATATTACCCGCCTGGCTACTGCCGACCCCGGGCATCGGGTGCCGCATCTGGCGTTCCAGCCGGACGCGGTTCACAACACGCCGATTCTGCCAGTGAGCGAAATCACGACTTCGTATTATTTGCGCATCCACGTCGCCGATGAAGCCGGCGTGCTGGCCAGCGTCACCAGCATCCTGGCCAACTCCAGAATTTCTGTGGAAGCGATGCTGCAGAAGGAACCGGAGGAAAGCACAACGGAGACTGACATCATCATCCTGACGCACCAGACCCAAGAGAAGTATATCGATGCCGTCATCGCCAGCATCGAAGCCTTGTCGACAGTGCGCGGCAAAGTGGTCAGAATCCGTTCGGAAGAGCTGGCGTAGGTTTTATACTGATTATAGTATGACTAAAAACATGCCATTTTCCGCATATATCTATTGATTTTATAAAATATACCCATTGTTTTTACATTATTTTCTGATTGCGGCGTAATTGCTCGTCGCATTCTGGTTGTGTGTAAAAAATGGGGCGAACGAGTGACTAGCCTTGCCGAGTTCGGTCTCCGCCTGCAGCAATGTCGTACTGCTAGAGTGGCGAGGTTAGGCGTTTAAGCATGTATGCATAAGCTAGTGACTGCAATAATGCGACCGCACTTCCCGCCAATACTTCGCCGATGCGCAATAAGCCGAAATGCAGTTCCTGACTGAGTTCGCTTCCAGAAGCCGCGGCAGACATCACAACCACAACGGTAGCAGGGCCGAGTCGCCAGTTAGAGGGATAGCCTTCCAATAGCATGGCAATCAGTATGGCTGCGGTCAGAGCCAATAGGATTGCAAAAAAGCCCGTGCCAAAGAAGACAAGTGCCAAAGCAGCCGCTACGCTGCCACTAATAGTATTAATCAAACGTGCGTTGAAATTCTCCTTGGCTACTTTGACATCTGGCTCGGTAACGATGATCAACGAGATCATGGCCCAGTATGGATCGGCAATGCCCAGGGCATGTAAGCCAAACCAGAGTATCACCGAGCCAGTGATGATCTTGACGATGTACACCAGCGCATTTTTTCTGAGACTGACGATGTGAAATTCCATTTTGATCTATTTTTGGCCGCAAGCTTTGCGCCCTGACCGAAAAATGGGGTGCGAGTGCCGGCAAGGTTGCATTAGATTTTTGCCTGCAGTTAAAGGCCATCATCTGTCGTGCAGAGAAAATGACGGCCTTATACTCCAGTTTTTTAGCCAATTCGATTTAATTAAAAATCAGATTAGGCAGCCAGAGCGAGATTTGCGGAACATAAGTGATCAGTACCAAGAAGCCCAGCATCGTCAGCAGCCACGGCATGACGGCGATAGTCAACTCGGTGATGCCCATTTTGGCGATTCCGGATGCCACATACAGGTTTAGACCCACCGGCGGATGGCACATGCCGACTTCCATATTGACCACCATGATGATGCCGAAGTGAATCGGATCGATACCGAGCGTCATCGCCACAGGGAACAGGATTGGCGCCATGATCAGAACGATCGACGACGGCTCCATCACGTTACCCGCCAACAGCAGCAGCACGTTGACCACCAGCAGGAAGGAAATCATGCCAAAACCCTTGTCCATGATCCAGGCCGCCATATCCTGCGGGATATGCTCGCTGGTCATCAGGAAAGAGAACAGCACCGCATTGGTGATGATATACAGCAGCATCGCAGACATCGAAGCCGAGTCCAGCAAGACCTTCGGCACTTGCTTCATGCCCATATCCTTGTAGATAAATACGGCGACGATAAACGCATATACCGCTGACACCGCAGCTGCCTCGGTCGGGGTGAACATGCCGGAATAGATGCCGCCCATCACGATCACGATCAGCAGCAGACCCCAGGCGCTTTTGCGAAAGGCCACCAAACGCTCGCTCCAGCTTGCCTTCGGCATGCGCGGATATCCCCGCTTGCGCGCCAAAACCCAGGTAGTCAATCCTAAAAAGAAGGCCAGCAACAAGCCAGGGATCACGCCGGCCATGAACAGTTTGCCCACCGAAGTATTAGTCGAGACCGAGTACATCACCATCACGATCGATGGCGGGATCAGGATGCCCAATGCACCGGATGTCGTGATGACGCCTGCCCCGAAGCCTTTTGGATAACCCTGCTTGACCATGGCCGGCAACATAATCGAGCCGATTGCGACCACGGTGGCAGGTGAAGAGCCGGAAACTGCGGCGAACAATGCACAAGCCGCTACTCCGCCCAAAGCCAGGCCGCCATGCCAGTGGCCGATCATCGACGTGGCGAAATTGATCATGCGCCGCGCCACCCCGCCGTGGGTCAGGAAATTGCCCGCCAGAATGAAGAACGGGATCGCCATGATCTCGAACTTTTCGATACCCGTAAACAGCTTCAAAGCGACCGCTTCGATCGGTATCGAAGTCATCGTGAACAGGAAAGTCAATACCGTCAGGCCGAGCGAAATCGAGATCGGCATGCCGGTCAGCATCAGGCCGAACAGCAGCACAAAGATGATCAGTGCATTCATGCTTTTTCCCCTTTAATCTCTTCTTCCAAACCTTCTACGTGGGTATGGTCGTGTTTTGGCAAATCGCCGGTTTGAATGAAATGCCAGGCCACTTGCAGGAAGCGAAATGCCATCAGGTACGAGCCGAGCGGCACCGCCATATAGACGATCCACATCGGAATTTCCAGCACTTCGGAAACGCTGCTGGTATGGCTTAATTCGTATACGAATTTGGCGCCGAAAGTACCGACTAGACCGGTGAAAGTGGCGCCGGCCAGCAGGCCGAAGATGACGAATTTTTTGCGCCACGGCGTATTCAGCTTGTTGATCAAGACGTCAACGCCGACGTGGATGCCGGTGCGCACGCCATAAGCGGCGCCGAACTTTGCCATCCATACGAACATATAAATGGTCAATTCCTGGGCCCAGCTGGTATTGATGTGGATCAGTACATCCTGGATGCCGAACAGGGTAATGCCGGACGCGTAGCGGTGCAGGACGGCGACAAAGGTGACAATGGTGGCCGCTGCCATCAAGAAGGCGATCAGCCATTCTTCAAGATAATCGAGGAATTTCATGAAATCTCCATGGTTAAACCCGACAGCAATGCAGCTTGCCAGCCGCATTGCTGTCGGGTTCTTTTTTTATTTGAAACCGAGGCTTGAGGATTCTTTCTTAATCGCGCCGATCACGTCCTTGCCGATCCGACTTTCCAGGAGGCTGGGGCGGGAAAAATTTTGCATTCGAATGTCTCATATATTTGTAAGTACAAATCATCTTAAGTCTTTGAATATTGTCCTGTCAAGGACCAAATCCGACCAAATATTTTGTGGCAAACTGTATTCGGTAACGCCCCCATATCGCTGAAATGGCGCCTCGGAACGAGAAGATCGCCAGAGATGTCTTGGTTCATTCCATCTATCCCCGCCCAACAGCTAACGTTCGACTTGATCAATGAGACCCGACACGCGTCCTATGTCAACACAAGACATTACGCTATGAGACCGTAAAGGACAGGATCAAATTATGCTCCGGACAAAATTCTTGACAATGAGATCGTGTAACAATATATTGTCCATACAAATTAATTTAATATTGCGCAATTTAGTGAGTCTCAGCCTCTCACAAATTGCTCCTTGGTTCAAAACATCAAACAGATCGGCGAGTGCCATTTTGCCGCAACCTGGGCCGTTATTACGCAGAGTTCCATGCTGATCGCCGGTCGCGGCCACAACATGGAATACAAAATCCACTACCAAGCAACTGGAGACAGCATGACAAACAATAAAGATAACGATCAGCAGGAATTCGTCGACGCCATAGAAGTCTGGGTCGAAAAGGAACTGCGGCCGGTTGCGCGAAAATTTGATCTGGCCGACGAGTACCCGCAGGATATCGTTGACCAAATGAAGGAATTGGGCCTGTTTGGCGCCACCATCGGTGAGCAATACGGTGGATTGGGACTATCGGCCTGGACTTATGCGCAGATCACCATGAAGGTGGCGTCGGTCTGGATGGCTCCCTCCGGCATCTTCAATTCCCACTTGATCGTGGCCTCGGCCATTGAGCGTAATGGCACCGAGGCGCAGAAGCTGAAGTACCTGCCGATAATGGCAACCGGTGATTTTCGCGGCAGTTTGGGCTTGACCGAGCCCAATGCGGGGTCGGACCTGCAGGCCATACGCACTACTGCCAAACTCGAGGGCGACCACTATGTGGTCAATGGCAACAAGACTTGGATTACCAACAGCATGCACGGCAATTTCACGCTGTTGCTGGTCAAAACTGATCCTCACGCCGATCCGCGCCACAAGGGCATGAGCCTTCTGATCGCCGAAAAAGGCCCTGGCTACAACGTCGTCGGCAAGCTGAAGAAAATGGGCTACCGCGCCATTGATACCTGCGAACTTAACTTCGAAGATTACAAGGTGCCGGTCGATAATCTGCTGGGCGGCATGGAGGGCAAAGGTTTTGCGCAAACTGCAGGAGGGCTGGAACTGGGCCGCATCAACGTCGCATCGCGCGGCGCTGGCATCGGCGAAGGGGCGCTGAAACATTCATTACGCTATGCGCAGGAACGTAGCGCCTTCGGCAAACCGATCTGCCAGCATCAGGCCATTCAGCTTAAATTGGCCGACATGGTGACGCAGGTCGAGGGCGCCAAACACTTGATAGAAACGGCAGCCCGCAAGTACGACCGTGGCGAACGCTGTGATCTGGAAGCCGCTATTGCGAAGCTGGCAGGGTCTGAGGCAGGCGTTTTCTGTGCGCAGGAAGCGATGCGCATTTTTGGCGGCTACAGTTATTCGGTCGAGTACGAGATCGAGCGCTACTATCGCGACTGCATGTTGATGGTCATCGGTGAAGGCAGCAACGAGATCTTGCGACAAGTGATTGCCAAGCAATTGGTGGAACGCTATCGTATTTGAAGCCAGTTGCCGAGCAGCGTCATCCCGCGTGATTAATCACGCGGGATGACGCTGCTCGGACCAAACACCCAGCACGGCTTATTGCTGCGCGTATGCATCACGTTCCAGCTGTTCGCGGTGGTCGGGGTGCGCAATCAATATCATGCGCCGCATCCGTTCCTTCAAGCTTTGGCCGCGCAACTGCGCAACGCCCCATTCGGTGACTATCAGGTCGGCATCGCTGCGCGGTGTCGTCGTGACGCCCCGCGAAAGATTGACGACAATACGACTCAGGCTGCCATTTTTGGTAGTTGAGGGCAGCGCGATGATGGAGCGACCGCCGTCGGAAGCGTTGGCGCCGCGCACAAAATCAAGCTGGCCGCCGATGGCGCCGAGATATTTTCCATTCGCTACTTCGGCGTTGACCTGACCAGTAAGGTCCACTTCAATCGCCGAGTTAATCGCAATGAAGCGCTGCAACTGCGTCAGTATCCGGATGCTATGCGTGTAGCTGGCCGGGCGCAGAATAAGCGCCGGGTTGCGCTCGGCAAAACGGTACAGGCGCTGCGTGCCAAATAGCACTCCGCCCACGCTTACACCGCGATCAATAGCTTTGGATGCGTTGGTAACAGTACCCGATTCGACAAGATCGACGAAGCTATCACCCAGCATTCCAGAATGAATCCCAATATCCCGGTGGTTACGCAATTCGGCCAGAATGGCATCCGGAATCGCGCCCAGCCCAAGCTCCAGCACCGCACTATCAGGGATGAAGGGCGCGGCATGGCGTGCGATGCGACGCTCGGTATCGCCAACCGGCGGGCTTGGCAAGTCCAGCACCGGGCGTGAAGTACGTACCACTGCATCGATACGCAATCCGGAAAGATCTTCGGAACCATAGGTCCACGGCATCTGATCGTTAATCTCGGCAATCACAACGCGCGCACGTCGCGCCGCAGCAATCATGTAATCGTTGGCGATGCCCAGACTCGGTTTTCCGTTCTGGCCTTCAGCGCTGAGATGCAGAAATACGACGTCGCATTTAATTAGACCGTCCGCCAGCAAACTCGGCAGTTGCGAATATTGGGCCGGAATCACGTCGAATACGCCGCCATCAATTAAGCGCCGGTTGTTGCCTATCCCTGAGTAGCCGCAAAACGACAGATGGTCCGCATATTCCGGGCGCACAGTGTGCGAGTACAGTGCGCCGAGAAACACGGAACAGTTGCCGAGCCCCGCGCGCTGTTCTACCAACGCCTCGGATAGAGTCAATGGTTCAGCGGTGCCCTGACTCCACAGAATTGCGTCACCAGGTCGTACGAATTGGGACAAATCAAGAGAGCGTGAATTTAATATCTGGGTCACGAGCACACTCCAGGTTGTAACCGATTTATTGAAAAGCCGCTGCCAGTCTCAGGATGGAAAAGACGGGCAGCGGCCGGTGCAACGGTTTTTTAAGCTCGGTTTCCCACGCTTAGATTGACAAGACTATTAATGGTGACCGACTTCCTTGTAAATCGATTCGAGCAGTGGTTTTCCGATTCTGTCTTCGCTTTGTGTATGCGTTTTTTTCAATGCTTTTTTCCATTCAACGCGTTCAGCTGGCGTGAGTGTAATGATCTGGGTCTTGCCGCTTTTCCTTACGGATTCCAGGCCATCTTGATTTTCCTTTTTCGCAATCGCGTTTGCATAGTCAGTAGTCGTTTTCATTGCAGATTCGAGCTGGGTACGGATGTCAGCAGGCAATCCATCCCAGAATTTCTTGCTGGTCACCACGGCGTAACCGGTGTACCCATGATTGGAAAGCGTCAAGTGACTCTGTACCTCGAAGAATTTAAACTTCCAGAAGATGGCTTCCACATTTTCGCCACCATCGACTAGCCCAGTCTGCATTGCCGAATAAATTTCACTTGCGGCGAGCACCTGAGGGTTGGCGCCGAGCGCACGCATCTGCGAGTCCAGCACTCTGGACGAAAAGATGCGCATCTTGACGCCTTTGAAATCGTTTACCGACCGGAGAGGCTTGTTCGCATTCATTTGCTTGAAACCGCTATCCCAAAAACCTAAGCCTTTGATACCTTTTGGTTCCAGCAATGCCAGCATATTTTTGCCAATTTGCCCTTGCGTTACACGATGGACTTCGTCAAAATTTTCAAACAAAAACGGCAGATCGAACAGCTCATATTCGCGCACTCCCATGGTGCCAAATTTACCTAGGGTCGGTGCTAGCATTTGCACGGAACCTAGCTGCAATGCTTCCAGTTCTTCCTTGTCTTTGTACAGAATGCTATTAGGGTAGAGCTCGACTTTCACCTTGCCACCGGTCTTTTCTTCGGCCGCTTTCTTGAAGTATTCTGCGGCTTTGCCTTTTGGCGAATCCGCCGGCGTGACAAAGCTGAATTTGATAATGATCGGTTGCTGCGCGAACGCCAAAGAACTCGCGGCGAGGGTAGCGATACCAAGCAATTTTGTAAGCAATTTCATTACTGTCTCCATTTTTATAGTGTGTACTGCAGGTCGTTTAAAACTTAATTCATAAGGAAGCGGACGTGAGGATTGCCCGCGCGCGCTCGACCACCGGTCGATCGATCAACTTGCCTTCGAGACGAATGGCGTTTTCACCGCAATTTTTTACAGCTTCGAGAATTTGCTGGGCCGCGAGAATTTCGCTTGGGTTTGGACGGAATCCAGCATTGATCCCGGCAACTTGTTTGGGATGCACGCACAACTTTCCGGAGAAGCCGAGATTGCGGGCGCGCATTACATCCTGCGTCAATGTTTCTGCATTATCGAGATCTACCGTGACACCATCGATGGGCGCCAGTAAACCCGCGACTCGCGACACAATGACCAGTTGCGACCGGGCGAAAAGGAGCTCGTCGCCCTCGCCATTGATAGCGCAATCCAGTTGAAAATCCACCGAGCCAAAAGCCAGCCGTTCTACCTGTGCCGCACGGGCAACGTGTTCCACGTTCCAAAGCCCCAGGGCCGTTTCGATGATCGGAATAACTCGCATTGCAGGGGTGCAACGGGCAACCACCGTATTGATTTGTTCGGCGTTTTCTGCCTTTGGCAGCACCACACCCACCACGCCTGGCGACTGCAATAGTGCGATGTCATCGGCAAACCATTCCGTCTCGGCACCATTAATGCGGATATAAATTTTGCGTTCTGGTGTCAGCCATTGCCTGATATGTTCGCGCGCCGCGACTTTGTCGGCGGGTGCTACGGCGTCTTCCAGATCCACGATTATCGCGTCTGCACCAGAATTGATCGCCTTGTCAAACCGTTCCGGCCGATTGCCCGGGACAAAAAGAAAAGATCTATTACTCATCGTATTTCCTCAATTTTCAGATGTTGGTGATTGATCATCGAACATCAGTGCCGGCCAAATAGCAGCAGGGATACAGCCAGCCCAGATAAATCCTTCAAACGCGAATGTAGTCTAATTAAAACACGTCGTCAATATGTACGTACAAATTTATTTAAATTTTTTATAGGTAATAAATTTAATTTCCATCGGGAAAATAAAGGCAAAATACGTTCTAAATTGTAAATATTTAAATTAAAAATAGGCACTGTATATGGAGTATTCACTTGAGATGGGTGTGTAACGCTTAATTTAATTTGTACGCACATATTGACTTTAATATGTGAGAATATATAATTATCCGTACATTTTAAAGCTAATGAAAATACCATTGCCAAGGAGACGAGACGTGAATGACATGATGACCGGATACAGGATTAGCCCTGCCGATAAGGCGCTCTGCATAAGAGCCAATGAATATGAGCAGTTTTCGACAAGGAGTTTTATCCAATGAAACCACTCGAAGGCCTTCGCGTACTGTCCCTTGAACACTTCGCTGCGGCACCTTATGGCTCGATGTTTCTAGCTGATATGGGCGCTGAAGTCATCAAGATTGAAAATCAGAGCACCGGCGGCGACCCGTCCCGCCATACCGGTCCTTACTTGCTGGGCACGGACGACAGTCTCTATTTCCAGACCTGGAACATGAACAAGCGCAGCGTGGCGATTGATTTGAAATCGCCCGAGGGTCGCGCAGCATTTGAAAAGCTGGTGGCAAGTGCTGATGCCGTAGTCAATAATTTCCGCGGCGATCTGCCAGAGAAGTTGAAAATCGATTACGCCAGCCTGAAGCACATCAAGCCCAGCATAGTGTGCCTGCACATCTCCGCCTATGGCCGCCACAATGAACGTGCGGCACGGCCTGGGTATGATTTTCTGATGCAAGCCGAGGCCGGTTTGATGCACCTGACTGGCGAGCCAGATGGCCCGCCATCGCGCTCCGGCCCTTCGATTGTTGATTATTTGACCGGCATGACCGGCATGGTTGGACTGCTCGCTTGTTTGCGTCGCGCTGACAAAACCGGTCAGGGTTGCGATGTCGATACTTGCTTGTTCGATGTTGCCCTGCATCAACTTGGCTACGCTGGAACCTGGTTTCTGAATGAAGGACATTTGTCGAAGCGGCAGGCGCGCAGCGCGCATTTTTCGGTTGCTCCGGTGCAAACCTATCCAAGCGCCGATGGCTGGATTTACGTTATGTGCATGACGGATAAATTCTGGAATGCGTTGCTCAGTGCGCTGGGCCGTACCGACCTCAATCTGGATCCGCGCTTTACATCAACAGCGGCGCGCGCCATCAACGGCGAGGTGCTGACCGGCATTCTCGACATCGAGTTTCGTAAGCAGCCAAGCGAATACTGGCTGTCTACCCTGAGCCAAGTGCTTCCTGTGGCACCCGTGTTTACGCTGGAGCAAGCGCTGAACAACCCCTTCGTGACTGAAACCGGCATGGTGAGCACCGTGCGGCATCCGCTTAGGGCCGACATGAAAGTGTTGTCCAGCCCGTTGAAATTCGATGGCGTGCGGCCTGAGCAAGTCATGTGCTCGCCACTCGGCGCAGACAACGACGCGCTAGCCGTACCACCGCAGCCAGTACCCCAGTCGACCGGAGCAGCGTCATGAAGCTCGAGGGATTGCGGGTAATCGACCTGTCAGTGTTTTTGCCTGGGCCCTATCTGACCTTGGCGCTGGCGGATCACGGGGCGGAAGTCATCAAGATTGAATCCCCCGGCGAAGGTGATGCCGGACGCCACATCAGCCCGTCCGATGGAGCGCATACCGTGTTCTTTCGGAATCTGAATCGCGGCAAAAAGAGCGTGGTGCTCGATCTAAAAACAGAGGCGGGGCGCGAAACCTTGCTTGGCCTATGCGAGACCGCGGATGTATTCGTCGAATCGTTTCGGCCCGGGGTGATGGAACGGTTGGGTATCGGCTATGCACAAGTGCGCGAGCGCAATCCGGGCATCGTCTATTGCTCGATTAGTGCCTTCGGCCAAAATGGTCCCTACGCGAAGCGGCCGGCGCACGATCTCGCGGTCGAGGCGATCAGTGGATTACTTTCCATGACGCTTGGAGACGATGGTCGTCCGGCGATTCCCGGGATACCGATTGCCGATGTGTTGAGTGGTTTGCAGGGATTGTCCGGGGTACTGATGGCGTTGTTGCGTCGCCAGCAAACTGGACTGGGCGATTATCTCGACATCAGCATGCAGGACGCTGCCGTTGCTGGCACGCTCAATATCCTCGGCCCCGTGTTCGCCGAAGGACGCATGCCCGATCCGAAACACGAGCGCAGCACAGGGGGTTCGGCTTTTTACCATTTATATGAAACCAGCGATGGCAAACATCTGGCGCTAGCGGGTCAGGAACCAAAATTCATACGCACGCTATTAACAGCGCTGGGGCGCCCCGAATTGGTGGATCTGTGCTTGCGCGGCCCCGGTGTGCACCAGCAGCCAGTGGTGGATTTTCTGGCTGCGTCGTTCCTTGGCAAGACTCGCGATGCATGGAATGCCTTGCTAGCAGGAATGGACGTCTGTTACGGCGTCGTCAATACCTTGCCGGAAGCCATCGAAGACGCCAACCTGTTAGCGCGCGGCATGGTACTGCGCGATGCTGCTGGCCGCCCCCATATTGCCAGCGCCATCCATTTCCAGCATGAGCCGTCGATGCCCGTTCTCGACACGCCGACCATCGGCGAGCATACCGAGCAGATCATGCATCGACTGGAATCCGGGCAAAACGGCCTTATTCAACCTGAATCAAAACAATAAAGGAGCATCAATCATGACAAAAACCGTACAGGAAATTTCCCCAGGACGTTATCGCGAAAGCTTTGGCCGTTATTACGAAGACTTCACCATCGGTGATGTATACGAGCATCGGCCGGGCCGCACCATTACCGAGACTGACAATATCTGGTTCACATTGTTGACGATGAATACGCATCCACTGCATTTCGACAACGCCTACGCGGAGAAATCCGAATTCAAACAGGCCGTCGTCAATAGCTGCCTGACGCTATCCATCGTGTGTGGCATGAGTGTCAGTGATATCAGCCAAAAGGCGATTGGAAATCTGGGCTGGACCGACATCAAGATGAATGCACCGGTATTTGTCGGCGATACCATCTATTCCGAATCCGAAGTCTTGTCCAAGCGCGAATCCAGCTCGCGCAAGACGCAAGGCATCGTCACGGTGCGCACCATCGGCAAGAAAGCGGACGGCACTGAATTCATGCGTTTCGACCGGACAGTGCTTGTGCCCAAACGCGGTCATGCGGTGGATGACTAAAAAACAAAACTAGGCCAGTGCTGCGCCGAAGCGGAAAGTAAGACGCAATGCCTCGCTTTTCGCTTCGGCGCAGCACCTTAAAATGTCTGGTTCCGCCACTGTCCAGCTGCTTTGCCTAATAAAGAAATTGATGAGAGAATGTTTAGATCAAGAAACCCTGTAAGGCCCGTGCTTCCGTGCAGGGCTTGGAAAAATCAGGCGATTTTCCAAATCCGACAACCCTGTGTGCCTGCTTATCTGTGAAATTTTCCTGACGATTCGATCGGGAGATTTTTAAGGCTGCGGGCATTCATCAAGAAGAGCAGGCGCGTCCTGCCGGAACAAAAAAAATGAAACCGCAAGCTGCAACGAAAGCATTGGCCCAGGACGAAGCAATTAAAAAAAGCGGTCCAAGTGTGCGCCAGCCTTTATATCGGCAGGTGGCGCATACCCTGAAGAATGAAATAATCAGCGGCGTCTATCCGGTGGGTACACAGATTCCGACCGAAGAAGAGTTGACGGTGCGTTTTGACGTCAGCCGTCATACGGTGCGTCAGGCGCTACGACAATTACGAGACGATGGACTGGTCGCATCGCGCCAGCGCGTGGGAACGACCGTGCTGCCAATCGGAACCGGCGACTCGTATGTGCATGAAGTCAGCTCTATCAACGACATTATTACGTTTGCTACCGAGATTCGCTATCAGGTTGACTCATCCGAAATGATCGTGAGCGATGCGGAAACCGTACGGCGCATTGGCGGCAGCGTCGGCCAGCGCTGGCTGCGCATACGCGGCTTCCGCTACGCTGAGAAACAATTGAAACCGGTATGCTGGACCGAAGTGTTCCTCGATGCCGAGTACGCCGGGCTGTCTCGCTTGATTGGACATCGCCCCGGCACTGTTTTCGAATTGATAGAAGATTTATACGGCGAACGCATCGCAGAAGTCGAGCAAGTGTTAAATGGGCGCGTGGTACCAGCCGAAATTGCGCCGCAGTTTGAGATTGAAGCGGGTGAAAACGTGATTCAGATACAACGAACCTATCGCCTTAGCTCCGGCAAGGTTGCTGAAATCGCGTTCAGTTTGTATCCAATCGATCAATTTCGTTTTGCAATGACCTTGCGAAGAGTTAAATCTTGAATACACAGACCATTCCGCTGCGAGAGTGCCATGCATAAAAATCAAACTTTGCAACAAGATGCGCTGGTGATTGGGCTGGTCGGTAGCGCCCATGCGGTGTCGCACTTTTCCCATTTACTGCTGGCTTCGTTGTTTCCCTGGCTGAAAGTGGCTTTCGATCTGTCGTATGCGGAGCTGGGTTTTTTGATGACGGTGTTTTTCATCGTCTCCGGCGTCGGGCAGGCGCTGGCGGGTTTTGTGGTGGACAAGGTCGGTGCCCGCACGGTGCTGTTTGCCGGGATTGGCTGCATGGGCGGTGCCGCGCTGGTGATGTCGATAGCGCCGAATTACGCGATTTTGCTGGCGGGCTCGATGCTGGCCGGGCTGGGCAATTGCGTATTCCATCCGGCTGACTTGACCATCCTCAATCAGCGGGTTTCGACGTCGCGCCTGGGACATGCTTTTTCGGTACATGGCATTTCCGGCAATCTCGGCTGGGCCGCAGCGCCGGTCTTCATGATCGCCATCGCCGGCATGAGCGGCTGGCGCATGGCCCTGCTTTTCGCCGCGCTCGTCACTTTCGCGGTGCTGGCACTGTTATGGATCAATCGGGCGGTGCTGGCGACACCGGTTGCAGCTGTTACATCTGCTGCATCTACCCAAGCTGCCCAAGCCCATCACGCAGATGCTAAAGAGGAAGAGGGTTCTCTTTTAGACTTTATGCGCGGGCCTTCGGTCTGGTTGTGTTTCGGATTTTTCTTTATGACCGCGATGGCCTTGAGCGGCATCCAGGGTTTTTCTTCTTCCAGCCTGCGTGCCTTGTATGGGATGTCGTTGCCGTTGGCGACGACCGCGTTCACCGCGTATATGCTGGCCTCGGCGGCGGGCATGTTGTGGGGCGGGTTTCTGACCACCAAAACCACGCACCATGACCGCACTATCGCGCTGGCATTTACCGCTGCCGGCGTGATGGCCTTGATTATTGCGCTCGGTGTGGTGCCGGCATGGATGGCCGTGGTGCTGATGGGGGCAGTGGGCTTCGGTGCCGGAATTGCCGGGCCGTCGCGCGATTTGCTGATCCGTGCCTCTGCGCCGAAAAACGCCACCGGACGCGTGTATGGCGTCGTGTATTCCGGGCTGGATGCAGGTTCATCGGTGGCGCCGCTTCTATTTGGCGCACTGATGGACGCCGACCACCCGGCCTGGGTTTTCATCAGTATTGGCTTGTTTCAGGTGCTGTCGATTGCCACGGCCATCAGTGTCGGTAGCGACACCAGCAAACGCAACACCAAGGTACAGGCGGCGTAGTTTTTTGGTGCAATTCTATAGCGCTGTATTGCTGCAACCCCATATTTTATAAACCTTGCCGGAGAATCGAATGACTTTTGCCACCTGCGATATATGCGACGCGCATGAAGACCAACTCGCCAGCGGTGCGCTTACGGTGTTGCCGCCGGTGTTCAAGGCTTACGGACAGAGCCTGATTTTTTCCGGCCCTGCCTATACGCTCAAAGTGTTCGAAGACAACGCGCTGGTGCGTACCGCGCTGGAGCAGCCGGGCAACGGCCAGGTGCTGGTGATCGACGGCGGCGGCAGTCTGCGCTGCGCGCTGGTCGGCGGCAATTTGGCCGTGCTGGCAGCGCATAACGGCTGGAGCGGCATCGTCGTCAACGGCTGCATCCGCGATTCAGTCGAGATCAATGCCTGCGCCATCGGCGTGCGCGCGCTGGCAACGCATCCGCAAAAAAGCATCAAGAAGGGTGTTGGTGAAATACAGTTGCGCGTCATGATCGCCGGAGTTGTAGTGCGGCCCGGCAACTGGATCTTTGCCGATCAGGACGGCGTGCTGGTGGCGCAGGAAAAGCTGGTTTGATGTAGTAGCACGATGTGCTGAACATAAAAAATGTCGCACCGCTCAATACAAAGCGGTGCGACATTTTTACATTCAGGTCAGCCAAACAGCGGCGTCAGGCGCATTCTTTGGTCTGATTCAGTGCCTTGTCCAAAGCCAGTGCGCGTGCATCCGGGCCCATCGCGATACCTTCGGCGCGAATCACCGCGATGTCGGTAATGCCGAAAAAGCCCAGTACCGCGCGCAGAAATGCTTCCTGATGATCCATTGCACCTTCATAAGCGGTGCCCGCATACATGCCGCCGCGCGACGATACGATCACGACTTTCTTGCCGCCGGCCAATCCTTCCGGGCCTTGAGCGGTGTAGCGGAAAGTACGGCCTGCCTGCGCAATGCGATCAATCCATGCCTTGAGCTGGGTCGGCACCGAGAAGTTGTACATCGGCGCGCCGATTACCACCACGTCGGCTGCCAGAAATTCGCCCAGCATGGTTTCCGTCAATGCCAACTCTGCGTGCAAACTCTGCGGCGCAACGTAACCTTCCTGTGGCCGCAATGCCGCCAGCAATTCGCCACCCAAGTGCGCTGGCGGCGTGGCGGCCAGGTCGCGGTAAGTGACGGTTGCATTCGGATTGGTTTCTTGCAGTTGATAAACGGTAGCGGCTGTCACTTCCCGTGAAACCGACATAGCACCAAGTGCGCTTGAATCAATATGCAGAATTTTCATGTTGGAACTCCATTTAATATTTAAGAATTGGGTTATAAATCTTTTTCGATGACTAAGTTTAAAATAGAAACAATATTAGTTAAATAGCCAAATTCGAGAATGATTATCCTGTATATAGAATAATTGGATCTGCAATGTATGATTTGAACGATATGTACCTGTTCGCCAAAGTGGTTGAGCAGGGCGGTTATAGCGCTGCTGCGCGGCATTTGGGGATGCAGGTTTCCAGACTCAGCCGGCGTATCAGCGAACTTGAAACCAGCTTGGGGGTGCGTCTTCTCAACCGGACCACCCGCAAAATTTCGATGACCGACGTTGGCAATACGTTTTACCAGCACTGCATTGCGCTCGTCGCCGAAGCGCAGGCGGCGCGCGATACGATCGATCGCACCCGCGCCGAGCCGCAAGGGCTGGTGCGCTTAAGTTGTCCGGTCGGATTGCTGCATAGCAATGTCGCCGCCATAGTGACGCGATTTTTGCTGGCAAAGCCGCTGGTGCGGGTCCATGTGGAAGCCACCAACCGCCGTGTGGACGTGGTCGAAGAGGGCTTCGATATTGCATTGCGGGTCCGAAGCCTGCCGCTGGAAGACTCCAATCTGGCCGTTCGCCTGCTGGCCAATACGGAGCTCATCTTGCTCGGCAGCCCCGGCCTGTTTGCCCTGCACGGCAAACCGCAGCACATCGCCGATTTGAGCCGCTTTCCCACCTTGAGCATGACGCGCCCTGGCGACAAATACCTGTGGCAGTTCACCAAGCCCGATGGCAGCGTCGAGGCTGTTTCACACCTGCCGCGTCTGGCCACCGATGATTTCGTTACCTTGCACAGAGCCGCGCTGAACGGCGTCGGCATCACGTATCTGCCCAAATTCATGGCGCAGGAGGATCTCGCCAGTGGTGCGCTGGAACATGTGTTGCCGGAATTGACGATTCCGCAGGGCGTCGTGCATGCGCTGTTTCCATCGCGCCGCGGTTTGGTGCCGGCGGTGCGGGATTTCATCGACGCGCTGGTGGAAGGCTTCGCCGCCGGCGAGCAAACCTTACTTAATTGAATTTGGAGTTTTTATAAATAAAGGGAGTATGTACATAAATGTTGTATCTTCCGCACGTGTATATTGCGGAACTATAAAATACCGCAGTTAGTATGATTATTGTTCAAAAACCACGGGCAAATGTAAGTCCTATCGTTACCAGCCATTATCAAGAGAAAACCATGATCAAAAGTGAAGCCATCAAGCGCGTTAACGGGGCTCTTGGCAGCCCGCTGCTCAATGAGAGCAACACGCATTGGGCAACCGTCGTCGCACATGCCGGCGATGAAGGTTGGTGGATACATATCCCTTTGTTGCAGTTCAAAAAGGAAATTCACATCCTGCTCTGCAGCGAAAAGGCCAAGGTTTTCCGCCATCTGAAAATCAAAGCCAGCGAAATACTCAGCCCTGCAATGAAGTTCCGCTGCAAGGATCAGGTCGCTGACATTTTCATTTCCGCGGCCAGCCCCCGAAAGCTGGCCGATATATTACCTGGCGGCACCAAGCACAATTTCAGCAAACATATCGTGTCCGAATACCGCTTCTAAATATGTCCATACCACTTCGACACTCCGGCATCAGGATGCGCGCCGCCACGTTGTTGGCAACTTTGCTGTTAGCCACCGCAACCACGGTTGCCCACGCCACGCCATTGTTGCGCTGCCAGGTTACATATGCCGGCACCACGCATATTGTGGAAGCTGCGCCCGACTCGGACCCCTATAGCGTTCCATCGGTCGACATCGGCGGGCGATTCCGCTTCAAGGCCGTGGTGCTCGGCACGCAACAACGGATCGACGTAATCAATCTGTACGCTTACCTCGACGCCAGCCGCCAGCCGATACTTATCCATCAAGCCAAATACTTGCCGCCTTTCAAGGCGTCCGTCACGCCCATCGCACTGACTGGCAACAATTCCCTTTACGCATCCAATGTGGAGCGCGAGCTTCAGTACAGTTGCACCTTGCAGGGAGTGCAGTGATGATCAATCATCTTGCCAGGCACATCAGACACTGGATCATCAGAGCAGCTTGTCTGGCGCTGTGCATATCCAGCACCAGTGCCATCGCAGCAGAAGCGGCGCCAACGGTCAGCCTGCTATTCGCCGGCGACATCGTACTGGACGGCAAACCTGGCAAAGCCATCGAACAGGGGCGCGATCCATTCGCCCCGTTCGCCGCAATACTGCAAGCGGCCGACATTCGCATCGGCAACCTCGAATGCGTGGTTGCCACCAGCGGCGAGCCGGCCGACAAAAACTTCACCTTTCGCGCCCACCCGCGCACGCTGGCCGTGCTCAAGCGCCACTTCGATGCGGTCGCGCTGGCCAACAACCACTCGGGCGATTTTGGCCGTGTTGCCTTTGCTGAAATGCTCGGCCTGCTTGACCGCGAGGGCATCCTGAAATTCGGCGGCGGCCACAATCTGCGCGAAGCCCACGCCCCGCTCATCGTCGAGCGCAACGGCATCCGCATCGCGCTGCTCAGTTACAACGAATTCATGCCGCGCAGCTTCGAAGCCGATTACAACGCTCCCGGCATAGCGTGGAGCGAGGACGAACAAGTCGTAGCCGACATCAAAGCTGCGCGCAGCGTGCATAAAGCAGATTTGGTCATTCCGATCATGCACTGGGGCTGGGAAAACGAAACCCACTCCGGCGTGCGCCAGCGCCAGTTGGCGCACTTGATGATCGACGCCGGGGCCGACGTCATCATCGGCGGCCACCCGCACGTCACGCAAGAAATCGAGCGCTACAAGGGCAAGCTGATCGTCTACAGCGTAGGCAACTTCGTGATGGAAGAACTCGACAACGCCAACCAGGCAATCGGCTGGGTATTGCGGCTGCAACTCGACCGCAACGGCGTGCAGCATTTCGAGACTAGCGTCGCCCACATCGACAGTGAAGGTATTCCGCACCCGGTGCCGGACGCCGAAAGTCCATGCTGGAAAAGAGGGCCGGCGGACGTGGCGCTGTGCGGGAATGAGGCAGCGCAATAGTCCGCAATAGTCATGTATGGCGTAGCGCCGCAGGTTGGCGCCGCACTTGCGAAGCCCAACATTGCCCGCAGAATGTTGGGCTGATGAAACGTTAGCCCAACCTGCACGCCTGGCAATAATCTCTCCACCAGCTACCCATCAAGCTCCGCATAGTGCCGAAAAATGCCTTGCTGGTTGAACCGCAAGCGCCGGCTTGACGCCAGATAGGCGGCGATGCGCGGACGCGCTGCGACGCTTTGATGCAGCGCGATCAAGCGTGGGTGCGCAGGTGCCAGCGCCTTCATCGTGCGCGGGAACGCGTAGCGCAAACCGGCGATGATCTGGAACATCGACAAATCGACGTAGGACAGCGCATCACCTAGCAAATAATCGTCGCCGTTACCGTCGTTATCGCAGTTATGTTCAAGGATGCGCTCGAAATAGCCGAGGAATTTCGGCAGCCGTGCGCCGGTAAAGTCTTGCGCGCGCCGCAGCGCTTCCGGCTTTTGGTCCTTGTAATAGAGACCGCTGGCGATCGGGTGATGGCTATCGTGTATCTCGGTCAACAGGTCAGCAATCGTGAGTTGCAGTTGGTGCGCCCAGTGCCGGCGCGTTTCATCTTCCGGCACCAACCCGAGCCGCGGACCCAGGAACAGCAATATGTTGGCGGTCTGTCCGATGATCTGGTCGCCGGCTTTCAGGAATGGCGGCGCGAATGGTGGCTGGGCGAGCGCATCGCTGTCCAGCAAGCGCATCAACATGGCGTCGCCATCCGGGCCACGGGCGACATCGTCGTAATCGGCGCCCGCCTCTTCCAGGGCAAGTCGTATGAATTCTCCCCGGCCCTGTATGGTGGGCCAGTAATACAGTTCGTAGCGCATGGGCAGACTCTCCGCGGTTAGTGACGCAATAGGGGGCAGGCAAGTTGGTATTTGGCGCAATCCGATTATCGCGCCAGATACTGTGACACGATAGCATTTTGACCATTTCAATGATGCGGTTCGCGCTAACTTGCCGCAGATTTTGAGTCTTTCCGTACTGGCACTCCGACACCATCTCTTGCAATATAAAAGAACGTTCGTGACCGGCTGAATAGTTCCATGAATTGATAATTTATCAGGGGTATGCTTAAAAACACCGCAATTTGCGCATAATTTAATTGCGGTAATTAAAAATACATAAATGAGTATATTTTATTTCAAAAAATGCATGAAACTGCTGGCAGCAAATTGTCGCTGTCGATAAAATCGTTATCCGTCGCATTTTTTACGCGCACCCAACCAGCAACCTTTCAACAATCCTTATCCATGCGTCAATCCGGCCAATTTTCCCTGCTCACCCAGCGGCGTTTCGGACCATTCTTCTGGACCCAGTTTTTCGGCGCGTTTAACGATAACGTGTTCAAGACCGCATTGCTGACCATCATCACTTACGACGCCTTGCGCTGGACCACGATGGATGTGGCCTTGTTGAATAACCTGGTTCCGGGGCTGTTCATTTTGCCATTCGTGCTGTTTTCCGCGCTGTCGGGACAATTTGCCGACAAGTTCGACAAGGCGCGCATCGCGCGTTTTGTGAAGCTGCTTGAAATCGGCATCATGCTGGTCGCCGCTTATGGCTGGATGACGCACAGCTTGTGGATTCTGGTGGCGGCAGTGGCCGGCATGGGGCTGCACTCGACGCTGTTTGGTCCGGTGAAATACGCGTATCTGCCGCAGCATTTGAAGCTTGAAGAGCTGACGGGCGGCAACGGCATGGTGGAAATGGGCACCTTCGTCGGCATCCTGCTGGGCGAAGTGCTGGGTGCGGTGCTGGTGGTGCAAAAGCCGTGGGGACTGGAACTCATTGCCGGCAGCACGATGACGTTCGCACTGATCGGCTGGGCGGCCAGTCGCGCCATCCCGCCGACGCCGGCGCCGGCGCCGGAGTTGCAGATCAACTGGAACCCGTGGCGCGAGACGCTGCGCAATCTGCGTTTTTCGCGCCAGAACCGCACCGTGTTCCTGTCCATGCTGGGCAATTCATGGTTCTGGTTTTACGGCGCGATCGTGCTGGCACAGTTTCCGGTGTATGCGCGCGATTACCTGCGCGGCGACCATAGCGTGTTCGTGCTGCTGCTGACGATGTTTTCGTTTGGCATCGGCGCTGGCTCGTTATTGTGCGAACGCTTGTCAAGGGGCAGGGTGGAGATCGGACTGGTGCCGCTGGGCGCGATTGGCCTGACGGCATTCGGCTTCGATTTGTTTCTTGCTAGCATCGGTTATGCCGACGTCGCCCAGACAGCAATGGTCGATATGAGCGGTTTTGTGGCCCGACATGGCAGCCTGCGGATTCTGTTTGACTGCCTGTTGATCGGCGTTTTCGGAGGGTTTTACATTGTGCCGCTGTTCGCGCTGATCCAGACCCGCTGCGATCCGCAGCATGTATCGCGCACCATCGCCGGCATGAATATTCTGAATGCGCTGTTCATGGTCGGCGCCGCGCTGGTGGCAATGATTTTGCTGAAGATGGGATGCAGCATCCCGCAGATTTTCATGGTGACGGCAGTGTTGAACGCACTGGTGGCGCTGGCGATTTTTTCAGCCGTGCCGGAATTCTGGATGCGATTCGTGGCATGGCTGCCTGGACGCTAGATTGCACCAGATCCGCAGCATGATTGTGCACGGATAGGCTGGTAAAATCAGACTTTTCCAGTTCAATTGGCCCACTTTATGTCCGGCAATACATTCGGTACGTTGTTTACAGTCACCACCTTTGGCGAATCGCACGGCCCGGCAATTGGCTGCGTCATCGATGGCTGCCCGCCCGGCATGGCCTTGTCGGAAGCCGACATCCAGCCTGATCTGGATCGCCGCAAGCCCGGCACCTCGCGTCACGTCACGCAACGGCAAGAGTCCGACACGGTGGAAATTCTGTCCGGCGTGTATCAGGGCCAGACCACCGGCACCCCGATTGCGCTCTTGATCCGCAATGAAGACCAGCGCAGTAAGGATTACGGCAACATCGCCGAGACTTTCCGGCCCGGCCATGCCGACTATACCTACTGGCAAAAATACGGCATCCGTGACCCGCGCGGCGGCGGCCGCTCGTCGGCGCGTCTGACCGCGCCAGTGGTGGGCGCGGCTGCCATCGCCAAGAAATGGCTGTTGCAGCAATACGGCACCACCTTCACCGGCTGCATGAGCCAGTTGGGTGAAATCGCGATTCCATTTGAATCCTGGGAGCATGTGCGCAACAACCCGTTCTTTGCGGCGACCGGCAACCTCGGGATTATTTTGCAGCTGGAGGAATATATGGATGCCTTGCGCCGGGCCGGCGACTCGATCGGCGCTCGCATTGATGTGGTGGCGCAAAACGTGCCCGTCGGCTTGGGCGAGCCGATTTACGACAAGCTTGATGCCGAAATTGCTTACGCGATGATGGGCATCAACGCGGTCAAAGGCGTGGAGATCGGCGCCGGTTTTAAATCCGTGGTGCAAAAAGGTTCGGAACACGGCGATGAACTCACGCCCCAAGGCTTCGTCGGCAACAACTCCGGCGGCATGCTGGGCGGCATTTCGACCGGACAGGACATCACGGTGTCGATTGCGATCAAGCCGACTTCTTCGATTCGCGTGCCGCGCCGCTCGATTGATAAAGAAGGCACGCCCAGCACGGTAGAAACCTTCGGCCGGCACGATCCATGCGTGGGCATTCGCGCCACGCCGATTGCTGAAGCGATGCTGGCTCTGGTATTGATGGATCATGCGTTACGGCATCGGGCTCAATGCGGCGATGTACGGGTGAACACGCCAAAGATTGCTGCGCACGATTGATTTGGAAGCGGGATGACAGTAGTAGTGCGGGTCTCTATGCCTGCACTACTGAACTGCAAGAAATGCGCAGCGGAATAGAAAAAAGGGTGAACCGAAGTTCACCCTTTTTAAATATTGGCGGAGCGGACGGGACTCGAACCCGCGACCCCCGGCGTGACAGGCCGGTATTCTAACCAACTGAACTACCACTCCTAATTAACACTATTCGCAATCTGTCACAATTGCTGTTTGACTGATGGTGGGTGCTGACGGGGTCGAACCGCCGACCTACGCCTTGTAAGGGCGCCGCTCTACCAACTGAGCTAAGCACCCATATTCTTTGCTTAGTCAGTCAAACTATCGATGTTTATGTTGCAGCACCGAAGAAGCGAAACTATACATGGGGTTTCGGATTTTGACTAGGTCTTGTGAGGAATATTTTGATTTTTTTGCTCCGGCAGCGGTTCTTCCAATGCGCCGATGCGTGATGGTTGGAGTTAAACTTGCGCCTTGCAGTTCTGTTTCCAGCAAGTAATGCTGATGCAATACAAATCTAAATTGTGTATTTATTTTCCATAGGCCCCCAATGACTCGTCCTCGTTTTTTGCCGGATGATTTCACCCTGGCGTTGATTTTTGTCGTTATCGTCGCCAGTATTTTTCCTTGCGAAGGGCAGGTCGCGGTAGCTTTTGACTGGGTCACCAGCATTGCCATCTGTTTGCTGTTCTTTTTGCATGGCGCCAAACTGCCGCGTGAAGCAGTTGTCGCCGGCATGCGTCACTGGCGCTTGCACTTAACTGTGATGGCATGCACTTTCCTGATGTTTCCGGCACTGGGGATACTCCTTAAACCGCTCTTGTTGCCGCTGGTGACGCCTGAGTTATATCTGGGCATCCTGTTTTTGTGCGTACTGCCGTCCACTGTGCAGTCGTCGATTGTATTCACCGCGATGGCACGGGGTAATGTGGCGGCTGCTATTGTTAGCGCTTCCGCATCCAACCTGATCGGCATATTTCTTACGCCGCTGTTGGTCGGTTTGCTGGTGGTCGCAGACAGCGCCAACCATGTTTCAGCAGATTCCGTTATCCGCATTGCATTGCAATTGCTGCTGCCTTTCATAGCCGGCCAAATTGCCAGAAAATGGATAGGGCGCTGGGTTGATCGTCATAAATCAGGTCTGAAATTTATCGATCAGGGTTCCATTCTGCTGGTGGTATATACGGCGTTCAGCGCATCGGTCGGACAGGGTTTGTGGCAACAGTTGCCGCTGCGGGCGTTGGGTGGCTTGTTCATCGTCAGTGCGATATTGCTGGCGCTGGCCATAGGAATCACTACATTCGCGGCACGCCGTTTGAGCTTCAACAAGGAGGATGAAATCGCTATCGTGTTTTGCGGTTCCAAAAAAAGTTTGGCCAGTGGGGTGCCGATAGCCAATGTGTTATTCGCCAGCCATGCGGTCGGCGCCATCGTGTTGCCATTGATATTGTTTCATCAGATCCAGTTGATGGTGTGTGCGGTGCTGGCGCAGCGTTATGCAGCGCGCTTGCAAATTGATGAAAAGAAGGAAGGCACGCTGCCATCCACATCCACATCCACATCTTCTCCGCACGAATTAAAGTGAGGGTGATTTTCTGCATGTAATCGGAGCATCGATCAAATCCAGTATTCCTGAAAATTATTGTCTGTTTGAGCACAGATGCAAAAATCCTGTTTATAAGTAATCCGCTGTACAATTAATTTTGAACGGTCGTGCTTTTAATATAAATGGGGAGACAGCATGGATTTAAATTACACAGAGCAAGACCTGGCGTTTCGCCAGCAGGTGCGCGCTTATCTGGCAGCAAACCTGCCGCAAGATTTGAAGTCAAAGGTACTGAATCATCAGCGCCTATCCAAAGAGAATTACGTCCGGTGGCACAAGACGCTGGCAAAACAGGGCTGGGCCGCGCCGGCCTGGCCGGTCGAATTCGGCGGCACCGGCTGGAATGCCGTGCAGCGCCATATCTGGGAAGATGAGTGCGCCTGCGCCGGCACCCCGCCTATCCTGCCGTTCGGCGTGAATATGGTGGCATCCGTGATCATGGCTTTCGGCAACGAGGCGCAGAAACGTCATTACCTGCCGCGCATTTTGAATTGCGACGACTGGTGGTGTCAGGGATATTCCGAACCGGGTTCGGGTTCCGATCTGGCTTCCTTGAAAACTCGCGCTGAACGCGCTGGCGATCACTACATCGTCAACGGCCAGAAAACCTGGACCACGCTCGGCCAGCATGCAGACATGATGTTTTGCCTGGTGCGCACCGATACCAGCGGGCGCAAGCAGGAGGGCATTTCCTTTTTGTTAATTGACATGCACACGCCTGGCATCACGGTGCGCCCGATCATCACGTTGGACGAAGAGCACGAAGTCAACGAAGTGTTCCTCGATAACGTCAAGGTGCCGCTAGAAAACCTGATCGGCGAAGAGAACAAGGGTTGGACTTACGCCAAATACCTGCTTGGACACGAACGTACCGGCATCGCCGCAGTCGGCCGCTCCAAACGCGAATTGCTCTTCCTCAAGAGGATTGCGCTAGCGCAGCATAAAAACGGCAAGCCATTGCTGGATGATCCGGTGTTTGCCAACAAGGTGGCGACGCTGGAGATCGAATTGATGGCGCTGGAAATAACGGTGCTGCGCGTAGTGTCGCAAGAGGGCAGCAAGCGCGGTCCGGGGCCGGAGGCATCCTTGCTCAAGGTCAAGGGGACTGAAGTACAGCAAATGCTGACCGAACTGATGCTGGAAGCGGTCGGCCCGTATGGCATGCCATTCGACCCGGCATTCTTGGAAGGGCAGCATGCGCACAGCGTGGCGCAAGATGATGACGCCGCGCCGCTGGCGTCGTATTACTTTAACTTCCGCAAGACTTCGATTTACGGCGGCTCGAACGAAATCCAGAAAAACATCATTACCCAGATGATTTTGGGGCTGTAAAACGATCAAAAAAATCTGCGCCACGTGTGCACCACGGTGCATGCAAAAACACCAAGGAGACCAGAATGGATTTCAGTTTTACACAGGAACAACAGCAATTTTCAGACGCCGTGCGGCGCTGGGTGGACAAGGATTACACCTTTGCGCAACGCCAGGCCATCGTCAATTCCGAGCAGGGCATATCCGGCGCTGCCTGGAACGCCATGACGGAGCTCGGTTTGACCGCATTGCCCATCCCGGAAGCGCAAGGCGGCTTTAACGGCAGCGCCATCGATATGCTGGTAGTGATGCAGGAACTGGGGCGCGGCTTGGTTATCGAACCGTACCTGGCCACCGTGCTGGGTGCGGAGTTTTTGAAACGCGCCGGCGGCCATGACGACTTGCTGCAGCAGGTCGCCGCCGGCGAGCTGAAGCTGGCCTGTGCGCTGGGCGAGAAGCAATCGCGCCACGACCAGTCTGACATCAGGGCCAGCGCCCAGATGCAGAACGATGGTTTTGTGCTCAATGGCGTCAAGACGGTGGTGCTGCACGGTGCGCAGGCCGGCGCATTGATCGTCTCTGCGCGCAGCCATGGCGCACAGAACGATACCGACGGCGTCTCGCTGTTTGTGGTGCCGGCTGACACGGTCGGCGTGGCACGCACCGATTACCGCACCATCGACTGCCAGCGCGCGGCCGACATCACGTTCAACGATGTAAAGTTGCCTGCTTCCGCACTGTTGGGCAAGCTTGGCGCGGGCTGGGATCTGCTGGATGCTGTTGCCGATTATGGCACCGCTTTATTGTGTGCCGAAGCCATCGGCGCGCTGGACGCCATCAACGCCGCGACGCTGGAATATGTCAAAACCCGCCAGCAGTTTGGGGTACCGATCGGCAAGTTCCAGTCGCTGCAACACCGGATGGCGGAGATGTTCATGCAACTGGAACAGGCACGTTCGATGGCGATGCTGGCGGCGGTAAAAGTTGCTTCTGCCGATGTGGAAGAGCGCCGTCGTACGGTCTCAGCCGCCAAGGCGCGGGTCGGACAGGCGCTGAAGTTCATCGGCCAGCAAGCGATACAGCTACATGGCGGCATGGGCGTCACCAACGAACTGCCGGCAGCCCATTACTTCAAGCGGCTGACGATGATCGAGCTAACTTTGGGCGATACCGATCACCATCTGGCGCGCTTCATTGCGCAATCGGGATTCAAGGCGATAACGGAGGCGGGCTGATCCTTTCCAGACAAATCATGGCAAATTGCGGCTTAAGGTAATGCTATGGGAGTCCCATCTCATAAGGCACTCCTGCAAAGTGCCTTGCCGGAATCTCCTGGCGTTAGCGTGAATTTGCTCGATGGGCGTTGAAGTGCTCGGTATAAACGGCGAGCGGAGTTTTCCATCCCAGTGTTTCCCTAGGGCGGGTATTGAGTGACAGAGCGATGGCGTCGAGTTCCTCTTGCGAGTAAATCGACAGATCGGAGCCCTTGGGCATGTACTGGCGCAGCAGGCCGTTCGTGTTCTCGTTGGGACCGTGCTGCCAGGGGCTGTGCTGGGCGGCGAAATAGATCTGCACTCCAGTGCGCTCGCTCAGAATTTTATGATCATGCATCTCACGTCCCTGATCGTAGACCATCGATTTACGTAAGGCCTCCGGTTCACGATTGAGCACGGCGGAGAAACTGTCGACGACCGACTTGGTGCCGGCGTTATCAATCTTGGCGAGGGCCACGAAGCGGGTGGTGCGCTCGACCAGCGTACCGACCGATGAGCGGTTGCCTTCGCCCTTGATCAGGTCGCCTTCCCAGTGGCCGGGAATGACGCGATCCTCGATCTCTGGCGGGCGGATGTGGATGCTTTACATGTCTTTGATCTGGCTGCGGCGGTCGGTGCCGCGACTACGGGGTTTGCGCACCTGATTGTGGTGGCGCAGGCAGGCGATCAGCTCACGCTTGAGTTCGCCACGCGGGTGCAAATAGATCGCGTTGTAGATGGTCTCGTGCGAGACGGTTTTGTCGGATTCGGTGGGCCACATGGTCTTGGTATGTTCGAAATTTGTTGGACGACCAGAGCAAATTCAGATAATGGCGTACCACTTGAAACAACACGCCACCCGTCTCCAGTTTGGGCGTACGACGTGGCATCACCCGGCGCGCCTCGCTTTGCAGATGCGCAAGGTTGGCATCGTAGATGCTGGAACCGGCAGGCGCACGCCGCAGTTCGCGGCTGATGGAACTGGGGCACGGCAAAGTCGTTTGGCAATGGACCGGATACTGCACTGGTCGTCGCGCATGGTCATGACGACGGCACGTTCCTGTGTCGTCAGGTGAGTATAAATTCTTGGCATGGCAGCACCTTACAGCAAAGGGTGTTGTACTTGGTTTTAGAGGCTGCCCTATCATCTTATTAATACTGTATGCAAAAAACAGTAGTGTTTTCAAGGCGTTCTAAGGTTGGCAGCTAATCAGGATATTTTTTATTAACGATTTTTTAATGCCCAATGCAATGTGAGTGTGATCAATTAATTGAATGATTTGATGTTCACGTTGGTGATGGTTGTTATGGCTAAGAATCCCAGGCAAGACTGCGTCAGTTTTTACACTGACGCAGTTTGTCGTTGCGTGATACCGATGATCGGAAGGGTTTCAATAGAAAACACGACATGGAACTTTAATCTACCCATTGACTATGGCCGGATATTATTTGGGATTCCAACTTCCGACATGTTTCACTTCAAACGAATTGTCAGGCGAGAGCCGTTTTACAGCGCGTGGTCTTTGATTCTTCGCGAGTTTTTAGAAAAGACGCGCTTGAAAAATAACTAGAAATCAGGGTAAAATGCCCGGCTAGCTTACTTTACAAATAGCTAGTTTTTGAAAAATCGCGAATCCGCTCGACAAAGGGTGCCTCAAAAAGAGGTGGCTGACCGGATTCCAGACCTAACCCTGGAGATATTTATGTCCGTTACTATGCGTGAAATGTTGGAAGCCGGCGTCCATTTTGGCCATCAAACTCGTTTTTGGAATCCAAAGATGGCGCCGTTCATCTTTGGTCACCGCAACAAAATTCACATTATCAATCTGGAAAAGACTCTTGGCATGTACCAGGAGGCAATGAAGCATATTAGCCAATTGTCGGCAAACCGCGGCACCATCCTGATGGTTGGCACCAAGCGCCAGGCACGCGACATCATCGCCGCTGAAGCGCAGCGCGCCGGTGTTCCGTTTGTGGATCAGCGCTGGTTGGGCGGCATGCTGACCAACTTCAAGACAATCAAGACCTCCATCAAGCGCCTGAAAGACATGGAAGCAACGATTGCCGATGGTTCGGTCGAAAAATTGAGCAAAAAAGAAGCGCTGATGTTTGATCGCGAAATGATCAAACTGCAAAAATCGATTGGCGGCATCAAGGACATGGGCGGTATTCCGGACGCGATTTTTATTGTGGACGTCGGTTATCACAAGGGTGCAATCACTGAAGCAGCGAAATTGGGCATTCCTGTAATCGCGGTGGTTGATACCAACCATTCGCCCGAAGGCGTAGCCTATGTCATTCCTGGTAATGACGATTCTTCCAAGGCGATCATGCTGTATGCACGCGGAGTGGCAGATGCAATTCTGGAAGGCCGTGCCAATGCAGAGAACAATGTGGTTGCGGCTATCAAGGCCGGCAACGGCGATGAATTCGTCGAGGTCAGCGAGCAGGCATAAGCCCTTCTTCTGATTTTTCAGTCGTTGGGAAAGAGGGGCAACAATGTTCGCCTCTTTTTTTGAGCGATTTTTTTGAACATATAACGAATATCGACGTCCGATAGGACGTGAATTGAGTTAGGAGATCTACATGGCAGCAATTACCGCAGCAATGGTTGGCGAATTACGTGCAAAAACCGATGCTCCAATGATGGAGTGCAAGAAAGCATTAACTGAAGCCGACGGCGATATGTCAAAAGCAGAAGACATTCTGCGCGTCAAGCTAGGTAGCAAGGCATCCAAGGCCGCTTCCCGGGTTACAGCTGAAGGTGTAGTGACCACGCATATTGCAGGTGGTGTGGGCGCCATGATCGAAGTTAATTGTGAAACCGACTTCGTTACTAAAAATGATGATTTCATCGCTTTTACAGATGCCTGCGCCAAACTGGTTGTAGAGCACAATCCAGTCGATGTTGCTGCCTTGTCAGTGCTGCCGATGGGTGCGCAAACAGTCGAAGAATTCCGCTCAGCACTGATTGGCCGTGTCGGTGAAAACATGTCGATTCGTCGGTTCGTCCGTTTTGAAACGCCTGTCAAGTTGACATCGTACCTGCATGGAACGCGTATCGGCGTCCTGGTTGAATTTGAGGGCGCTGACGAGCAAGTTGGGAAGGACGTTGCCATGCACATCGCGGCAATGAAGCCAGTTTCCTTGTCTTCAGACCAAGTGCCGGCAGAAATGATCGAGAAAGAGCGTTCGATCGCAACACAAAAAGCAATCGAATCCGGTAAGTCCGCTGAAATCACTGAAAAAATGGTTGCGGGTTCGGTGCAAAAGTACTTGAAAGAAGTATCTTTGTTCAATCAGCCTTTTGTAAAAAACGACAAGCAAACCGTTGAGCAAATGTTGAAAGCTGCAAATACAAACGTGAAATCATTCGCGATGTATGTGGTCGGTGAAGGCATTGAGAAAAAGCAAGATGACTTTGCGGCAGAAGTTGCGGCCCAAGTCGCCGCAGCCAAGCAGGCTTAAGCGGAAATAAGCGGGCCGAAAGGCCCGTTTTTTTAGGCTGACTGGCGACACCCAGCCGGCAGCAGTTAATGTTGCGAACTCCACTCGATAGTCCCGTTGTCGGTATTTTCAATATGGAGTTTGCAGCACAATAGATAATCATCCGGACAACCAAAAGGAAATCAGCTCATGACAAAACCTGCCTACAAGCGTGTCCTCCTCAAGCTATCCGGAGAAGCACTAATGGGCGATGATGCCTATGGCATTAATCGCGCCACGATTGAGCGCATGGTCGCGGATGTAGCTGAAGTGGCCAGTATGGGGGTCGAATTGGCGATTGTTATCGGCGGCGGTAATATTTTCCGTGGTGTGGCGCCGGGTGCCCAAGGTATGGATCGTGCCACCGCCGATTATATGGGCATGCTGGCGACGGTCATGAACGCTCTTGCACTTGCCGATGCCATGCGCCAAGCCGGAATTACCGCCCGCGTCATGTCGGCCATCAGTATTGAGCAAGTGGTTGAACCGTATGTTCGCCCCAAGGCCCTTCAATATCTGGAAGAAGGGAAAATTGTGGTATTTGCTGCAGGTACCGGCAATCCATTTTTTACCACCGATACTGCCGCGGCATTGCGAGGGTCTGAAATCAGCGCTGAAATTGTGCTGAAGGCTACCAAGGTTGATGGCGTTTATACCGCTGATCCTAAAATAGATCCGAACGCAGTACGATATTCCACAATCACTTTTGACGAGGCAATTGCAAAGCGTCTTCAGGTAATGGATGCAACTGCTTTTGCTTTATGCCGTGATCAAAAATTGCCGATAAAAGTATTCTCGATAGTCAAGCCTGGTGCGTTAATGCGCGCAATTATGGGTGAAGACGAGGGCACGCTGGTTCACGTTTAATTTCATTTTTACCTTAACCGTGCATTTTATTTTGCGCGGTTGATGTTCTGCATTCGTGTTCGCGATTGCAGTGGGAATAGAATAAGATTTAACCTTTGAAAAAAGAATTGCAGATGACCATACCTGACATCAAAAAAAATACCGATCAAAAAATGCAGAAATCCATTGAAGCGTTAAAGGCTGATCTGGCTAAAGTGCGGACCGGTCGCGCGCATCCTGGAATTCTTGATCATATCCAGGTGGATTACTATGGCAACCCTACCATGTTGACGCAAGTGGCAAATGTGACTTTGATCGATGCCCGCACCATAGGCGTCCAACCCTGGGAAAAAAAGATGGTGGCGGTGGTTGAAAAGGCGATTCGTGAATCCGATCTCGGATTGAACCCATCGACGCAAGGCGATATGATTCGCGTACCGACGCCTGCCTTGACGGAAGAGCGCCGCAAGGAAATGGTTAAGCTGGCAAAAAATGAAGCGGAAGATGCAAAGATAGCCATTCGCAACATACGCCGCGATGCCAATGAAGCGCTGAAAAAAATACTGAAAGATAAAGCGTGCTCAGAAGATGACGAGCGTCGCGCTCAGGATGAGATACAAAAGCTAACGGATAAATTTGTCTCGGATGTTGACAAATTGGTAGCCGAAAAAGAAAAAGAAATCTTGACGGTATAACTTAAAAACAGCTTTTCCTTACGACAAGACTATCTTATTTCCCCCATGAAATCATGACACAATCGAGTTCGACTCAACAAGTGCCGGTAGTGTCTGCGGTGCCCAATCATATAGCCATCATTATGGATGGTAATGGCCGTTGGGCTACCAAACGTTTTTTGCCGCGTGTGGCGGGGCATGTCAAAGGTGTCAAAACTGTCCGAAACATCGTAGAGGCTTGTGTTGAACGTGGGGTTGAGTACTTGACCCTATTTGCCTTCAGTTCCGAAAATTGGCGGCGTCCGGCGGATGAGGTATCGCTTTTGATGCGCTTATTCATTACTGCACTGGACGGGGAGGTTTCCCGGATGCATGCGAATGGTATTCGGCTTAAGGTGGTGGGTGATCTTAGTCGATTTGAAGCCAAGCTACAGGACAAGATTTTTCAAGCCGAAAAAAAAACGGCAGAAAACACGCATCTGACCATCACAATATGTGCTAATTACGGCGGTCGATGGGATGTGATGCAAGGCGTCAACAAAATGCTAGCCCTGCATCCCGATGCAACCGAATTTAGCGAAGATCAGTTGGCGCCGCATCTGGCAATGGCGTATGCGCCAGAACCTGATTTGTTTATTCGCACTGGCGGCGAGCAGCGCATTTCGAATTTTCTATTGTGGCAACTTGCGTATACAGAACTGTATTTTACTGAGACTTTTTGGCCCGATTTTGATTCAAAGAAACTAGATGAGGCGATCGCCTCTTATCAACGGCGCGAGCGCCGCTTTGGGCGCACAAGCGAACAGTTGTTTGAAAATAAAAAGGCTTCCTGATGCTTAAAGTGCGGGTACTTACAGCACTGATACTGCTGGCGGTGCTGCTGCCGGTTTTGTTTTTGAATAATTTTCTTGCATTTGCAGTAATTTCCACGATTTTTTTTGCAGCAGCTTCATGGGAAAATTTTCGTCTGTGCAACAACGCTTACCCACTAGTTAGTGCAGCATTCTGGACCGTCGTATTCGCATCCATTCTTTTGAGTGGTAATGCAAGCGGAGCGGGAGCGACGTTATTGTTCGCATCCTGCGTAATACTCTGGCTACTGGTATTTACGCCCTTGCTGGCAAATGGCTTACCTCCTTTGCAAAGTATTCGTGGTCGATTCCTGGTCGGTTTTTATAGTATTGCCGTTCTTGGATGCTTTGTTGCGATTGTTTCTGCATTTCAACACTCCCCACTTTTTTTGCTTTCTATTATGGCGATTGTTTGGATTGCGGATATTGGAGCCTATTTTTCCGGTAAAGCGTTTGGCCGACACAAATTGGCGCCATCGATTTCTCCGGGGAAAACCTGGGAAGGGGCTATCGGGGGCTGGATTGCAGTCATGCTAGCAGCATTCATTTCGACCCGCTTCCCGGCAATACACGATACTTTTGCAGCAATCTTAGTAAGATCACATGACCGTTGGGGGCTTGCAAGCTTAATGGCATGCATGACATTTTTGGTTGCAGCCAGTGTGGTTGGCGATCTGTTTGAGTCGCAACTTAAAAGACGTGCCGGCATGAAAGATAGCAGCAATCTGCTGCCAGGCCACGGCGGCGTGCTGGATCGGATTGATGCCTTAATCCCTGTTTTGCCGCTAGCCGTACTGATAAATGTATGGTTATAGCATCGGTGTTGGAATAGAAATTATGCAAAGAATTACCATTCTCGGTTCTACCGGTTCCATTGGCGTATCAACACTGGATGTGGTTGCACGGCATCCTGATCGTTACTCTATACATGCGTTGACCGCGCATACCAGTGTTGATGCACTGTGCCGGCAGTGTGAACAATTCAAACCGCGCATAGCAGTGGTCGGGTCTGCGCAGGCGGCACAAATTTTATCGCAACAGCTACGGCAAAAAAATCTAAAAACGCAGGTCGAATTTGGACCCGACGCGCTGGCAGCGGTATCTTCCGATCTAGACTGTGATGTTGTCATGGCAGCAATCGTGGGTGCTGCCGGTTTGGTGCCTACAATGGCAGCAGCCCGGGCTGGTAAAAAAATACTGCTGGCAAATAAGGAAGCCTTGGTGATGGCTGGCCAGCTCTTCATGGATGCGGTGCAACTGAATGGAGCCACACTGCTGCCGATTGACAGCGAGCATAATGCGATTTTCCAATGCCTTCCGAAGAATTATCTTCGCGGACAATCCAGGCAGGGCGTTGCCAAGATATTGCTAACAGCATCTGGCGGCCCATTTTTGAATCGGCCTGTCGAGACACTGGATGTCGTGACGCCAGCAGAAGCCGTTGCGCATCCAAAGTGGATCATGGGCAGGAAAATTTCGGTTGATTCAGCTACGATGATGAACAAGGGACTGGAAGTGATCGAAGCGCACTGGCTGTTTGGCGCCTCAGCCGATCAGATCGAGGTAGTAATTCATCCGCAAAGCGTGGTTCACTCCATGGTTTCATACGTCGATGGCTCTGTCCTCGCACAGTTAGGTAATCCCGACATGCGCACGCCCATTGCACATGCTCTTGCTTACCCAGAGCGTATTTCGTCCGGCGTGGTGCCTCTCGATCTGACTAGTATCGGACAGCTGGAATTCAAAAAACCGGATTTCAATCGGTTTCCCTGCCTCAGACTGGCGTTTGACGCTTTGCATGCAGGCGGTTCGGCACCGGCAATTTTGAACGCAGCCAATGAAGTTGCGGTCCAGGGGTTTTTGGATGGGCGTACCGGATTTCGTATGATAGACCAACTGATTGCGCGCGTAATGGATGCATTGCCACACATTCAGGTGGACAGCATCGAAGGTTTGCTGGAGCAGGATCTCGAGGCTCGCAGAATCGCCAGCGGCTACATGAACTCATGAACTTACTACAAACGCTGATTGCTTTTGTTTTTGCCCTTGGGATACTTGTCATCTTCCATGAGCTAGGACATTTTGTGGTTGCCCGCCTGTGCGGGGTTAAAGTGCTGCGTTTTTCAGTCGGAATGGGCAAAGTGATTTTTTCGCGCCGGTTCGGTGCAGATCAAACCGAATGGGTGATTTCAGCACTGCCTCTTGGCGGCTACGTGAAAATGCTGGATGCTCGGGAGCAGAACTTGGATACATTGGCTCCCAAGGATAAGCAGCGCGAATTCACCCGCCAAAATGTCTGGAAGCGCATTGCCATCGTTGCAGCCGGACCCATTGCCAACTTTATTCTTGCCATACTGTTATTCGCTTCACTCTATACATATGGCATTCCAGAGCCTGTTGCCAACATTCGGGTTGTTCCCGAGCAATCGGTCGCATACAAGGCCGGTTTGCGCGGCGGAGAGCGTGTCACGGCAGTCAATGGTGAGGCAATAGAGTTATGGTCTGACTTGCGCTGGAGAATAGTGCAGTTAGCTATCGATAAGAGCGCCGCCAAGCTCGACGTTAGTTCGGCCGACCCGGTAGATCCAAAAGGAACGCTGTTAAGCACCATTACAGTGCCTTTGGATAGTTTGACGCCGGAGGATCTGGAAGGTGATTTTTTAGGCGGACTAGGTATTTCGCTTGCAATGCCGCCTGCCGTTTTGGGAAAAATTATGCCTGATGGTCCTGCCATGCAAGACGGACTGCAAGAGGGAGATTTAATCCTGGCCGTCGATGGAAAACCTGTAGTCGATGGATTGGCTTTAATAGATATGTTGCGCAATTCTGCCAATAAGTCACTGAAGTTGACGGGCCAAAGAGCCGGGCGCGATTTCGCTGCAACCGTTACCCCGGAAGGGCAAGCGCAAGGCGGCCGGATCATTGGCAAGATCAAGGCAGAAATTTCCATGATCCCAGCCATGATCACCGTGCGCTCGACACCGATTGATGCAATTATCAAGGGCGTCAACCGCACTTGGGACACTAGCGTACTGTCGCTCAAAATGCTCGGAAAGATGTTGGTGGGCGAGGTTTCCTTGAAAAACATCACTGGTCCGATCACCATCGCCGACTATGCAGGTCAGACAGCACGCATTGGCATTGTTAGCTATATCAGTTTTATCGCATTCATCAGCATCAGCCTGGGTGTGATGAATTTGCTACCGATCCCGGTGTTGGACGGTGGACTTTTGTTGTATTATTTCGTGGAAGTTTTTACCGGACGCCCTGTTTCTGCACGTTTTGGTGAAATTGCCCAACGGGCCGGGATGGGTATTTTGATGACATTGATGCTTGTCGCTGTCTTCAATGATATCGTGCGCCTTATTTCCTGAGTTGATGATGATCTTGCCTAATGGGCACTCGCAAAACAAAAAGTATTCATAATCGGTACCCAATGAAATTATATTCTGAGCGTTTTTCCATTCCTGTTTTTCGCCGAAATCTACTCGCTATTGCTGTTTTTTCCCTGTGTGCCGGACAAGCGCTGGCGATTGAACCGTTTAAGGTGAAAGATATACGCGTAGAAGGAATACAGCGTACTGAGGCCGGCACTGTGTTTAGTTATCTTCCGGTGCGTGTTGGCGAAACCTTCACCGATGAAAAAAGTGTAACCGCGATCAAGTCTCTGTATGCAACCGGTTTCTTCAAGGATGTTCGGATTGAAGTCGATGGCGATGTGCTGGTCGTCATGGTAGAAGAACGCCCTGCGATTGCCAGCGTGGAGTTCTCTGGCACCAAGGAGTTCGACAAGGAAATGCTGACCAAGGCGTTGAAAGAAATTGGCCTGGGCGAATCACGCATTTTCGACAAGGCTTTAGTGGACCGAGCCGAACAGGAATTAAAACGCCAATATCTTGCCAGGGGTTTATATGGGGTTCAAATTACCTCTACGGTCACACCGATCGAGCGTAATCGGGTAACGGTCAATTTTGCAGTGGAAGAAGGCAATATTACCCACATCAAACAGATCAATTTTGTTGGTAACAAAGCGTTTAGCGACAGCGAATTATCTGATCTGTTAAACCTGACAACGCCAGGCTGGTTTACCTGGTACACCAAAGCTGATCAATATTCGAAACAAAAACTGGCAGGCGACATTGAAGCGCTAAAATCCTTTTATCTGAATCGCGGTTATATTGAGATGCAGGTGGAGTCGACGCAAGTCTCGATCACGCCTGATAAAAAAGATATCTTCATTACCATCAATGTCAACGAAGGGGAAAAGTACACCGTCTCCGACGTCAAGATAGAGGGTCAGATGTTTGGCCGCGAAGCGGAATTTGCTTCCCTACTGACCTTGAAAAAAGGCGATGTTTATTCAGGCGAAAAACTGACGGCAAGCACTGCAAAAATATCGGAACGCATGGGTAACTTCGGCTACGCTTTCGCTAACGTCAATGCCAATCCGCAAATCAATCGGGAGAAAAAAGAAGTCGCGCTGACGATTCTTCTGGACCCTGGTAAGCGCGTCTATGTTCGGCGCATTAATCTTGCCGGCAATACAAAGACGCGCGACGAGGTGATACGACGCGAATTCCGGCAATTTGAGGATGCTTGGTATGACGGCACCAAAATCCGGCTTTCACGGGACCGGGTGGATCGTCTTGGCTACTTTAAAGAAGTGAATATTGAAACACCAGAAGTGCCCGGCAGCACAGATCAGGTCGATGTCAACATGGCGGTAGTAGAAAAGCCGACCGGTAACTTGCTATTGGGTGCCGGTTATTCCAGTAGCGAGAAGCTGACGCTAACAGGTTCCATTCAGCAAGCCAATGCCTTTGGTACCGGCAATACGATAGGGCTGGATGTCAATACCAGCAAACGCAATCGCACGGTAGCATTGTCACAAACCGACCCGTACTTCACTAAGGATGGTATCAGTCGCAGCTATGAACTGTTTTATCGGACAACCCGCCCGGCTGAAACCTATACATACGACTACAAAGTGGTAACCTCGGGCGGCAGTATACGATTCGGCGTGCCATTCTCTGAATTGGACACAGTATTTTTCGGCATCGGTGCTGAACAAACAGCAGTTGAAACTTTTGCCAGCAGTCCGGACAGATGGCAAGAATTTGTCAAAGATAACGGTAGTGCATCCGGTATAGGAAAAGCCAGCACAACGTCATTTCCATTAACCGCTGCATGGCAACGCGACGGGCGCGACAGTGCGATTGCTCCCAACAAAGGCCGCTATCAACGTGCCAACCTGGAGTTGTCTGCGATCGGCACACTAGGGTATTACCGTGCGGTATATCAGGATCAATATTTCCTGCCGATTACCAGTACCATGACGCTGGCTTTGAATGGCGAAGTCGATTACGGTCGTGGGTTAGGCGGCAAGAAGTATCCGATATTCAAAAATTTCTATGCCGGTGGTATCGGATCGGTGCGCGGCTATGAAGGCTCCTCATTGGGTGTCGGAACCAATATTGATCGCGTAACCGGCGAATCCCTGGGCGGCTCGACCCGCTTGATTGCGAATGCCGAGCTGCAATTTCCATTTCCCGGTTCTGGAAAAGATCGGACTTTGCGCTGGTTTACCTTTTTTGATGCAGGCAATGTGTTTGCAGAAGGGCAGAAGATCCGTGCTACGGATTTGCGCACATCGGTCGGTATCGGCTTGAGCTGGATATCGCCGATTGGCCCACTGAAATTAAGTTATGGCAAACCTATAAATGCCACGTCTACGGATCGGAAGCAGAACTTCCAATTCCAACTGGGTACCGGGTTTTAATCGGGTTTTAACTTATACGACTTAAATATTATGACGGCCCTGGTCGTTTGACTCTTGGAGAATGCACTTGAAGTTTCTAACTACATCATCATCAAAAATCGTTGCCGCTGTATTGCTATGCCTGGCCGTAAATGTGCATGCGCAGGAATCCAAGATCGGCTTGATCAATTCCCAGCGCGTGATGCGCGAATCGGCCCCGGCCAAGGCGGCTGAAGCAAAAATCGAACAGGAATTTTCAAAACGCCAGAAAGAATTGCTCGATTCTTCCAGCCGCATCAAAACTCTGGCAGAAAAACTCGACAAGGATTCGGCGGTAATTTCCGAATCAGACCGGATCCGGCGTCAGCGTGAACTAAGCGACATGGACCAAGACTTTCAGCGCAAGCAACGTGCATTCAGCGAAGATTTGAATCTGCGCCGCAATGAAGAAATTGCTATCGTAGTTGAACGTGCCAACAAGGCAATCAAGCAGGTTGCCGAATCTGAAAAATACGACATCATTTTCCAAGATGCTGCGTACTTCAATCCGCGTATCGATGTCACTGAAAAAGTGCTGAAGATCCTCAACAAGAAGTAATTTCATGAAAAAACCACTATGAGCATTCGACTTGGTGCATTGGTCGAACGCTTGGGTGGGCAATTGATGGGCGATCCGAACACGGAAGTGTTCGGCATTGCGCCTTTGGATGACGCAAACGCGTCGCACATCACATTTCTCTCTAATCCCAAGCTTCGGACACAGGCGGCGCACACGCAAGCGGCCGCCATTATTCTATCGGCTTCAAATGCCGCGGCAATCGGCCCCGAGTATCAGGGCGCGCGGATTGTGGTGGACAATCCCTATGCGTATTTTGCCAGGGCGGCGCAATGGTTCGCGGCGGAAAACGCGCATCCGCGGGCAGCCGGCATCAATGCGACTGCGCATGTGGATGCCAGCGCCACGATTGCGGCCACCGCATTCATCGGCCCGCATGTGACGATCGAAGCAGGGGCTCAGATTGCCGACCACGCGGTGATTGATGCCGGCTGTTTTATTGGACGCGACGCCAAAATCGGTGCCGGTACCCATTTTTTTGCGCATGTGACATTCCATTCCGGATGTGAAATCGGGCAGCGCGGCATTCTCCATTCCGGCGCCGTGATCGGCACTGACGGCTTTGGTTTTGCCAATGAAGGCGGAGCGTGGATCAAGATTCCGCAGACTGGTCGTGTGATCATCGGCGACGATGTCGACATCGGCGCCAATACCTGCATCGATCGTGGTGCCCTGACGGACACCATCATAGAAGACGGCGTCAAGCTGGATAACCAGATCCAGATCGGCCACAACTGCCATATTGGCGCGCACACGGCGATGGCGGGTTGCGTCGGCGTGGCCGGCAGCGCCACAATTGGTAAATATTGCACTTTTGGCGGCGCTGCAATGGTGCTTGGTCACCTGAGCATCGCCGACAACGTGCATATTTCTTCCGCCAGCATGGTATCGCGCTCGATCCGGGAAGCAGGCCAGTACACCGGCTTTTATCCGCTGGCCAAGAATGCCGACTGGGAAAAATCCGCCGCCATCGTGCGCAACCTGACATCAATGCGGGAAAAAATCCGTAATCTGGAAAAAACCGTGCAATTGCTTACAAAATCGCTTACAGACAAGAGTCAAGAATCATGAAAACCCTAGATATCAACCAAATCAAACAATATCTGCCGCACCGCTACCCGATGTTGCTAGTCGATCGCGTGCTGGACTGGGAGGCAGGCAAACGCATTACTGCGATCAAGAACGTCACGGCCAATGAAGAGTTTTTCAATGGCCATTTCCCGAACAAACCGGTGATGCCGGGTGTGTTGATGATCGAGGCGATGGCCCAGACTGCAGCGATTTTGTCGTTTCTGACCATGGATATGAAGCCGGATGCAGACACCATCGTGTATTTTCTCGGCATCGATGGCGCGCGTTTCAAGCGGCCGGTGGAGCCTGGTGACCAACTCAGGATGGAGGTTGAAATCCTGCGTGTGGCGCGCGGCATCTGGAAATATTCTGCCAGGGCAACAGTGGATGGCCAGCTTGCGGTCGAGGGCGAACTGATGTGCACCATGCGCAGCGCTGTCGATGCGAGCAAGGCTGCGGGAAAATAATGGCGGAGATTCATTCCACTGCACTGGTTGATACCAAGGCGCAACTGGATAGTTCCGTCGAGGTCGGGCCGTATTCGGTCATCGGTCCGAACGTCAGCATCGCCGCTGGCACCAAAATCGGCCCGCATGTCGTCATCGATGGCCATACCAGCATCGGGCGCGACAATGTTTTTTTCCAGTTCGCCTCGATCGGTGCGGCGCCCCAGGACAAGAAATATGCAGGGGAGCCGACCCGGCTGGAAATCGGCGATCGCAATACGATTCGTGAATTCTGCACGCTCAACCGCGGCACCGCGCAGGATGCCGGCGTCACCCGGCTTGGCAATGACAACTGGATCATGGCTTACGTCCATATTGCGCATGACTGCCAGTTGGGCAATGACATCATTCTGGCCAATAACGCGACGCTGGCCGGACATGTGCACCTGGGCGATTGGGTGTTTCTCGGTGGCTTTACGACCGTGCATCAGTTTTGCCGTATCGGCGCGCATGCGATGACCGCGTTTACCGCAGCAGTCAGCCAGGATGTGCCGCCGTTCGTGACTGCCGCCGGCAATCGTGCGGTGCCGGCCGGAATCAATAGCGAAGGCCTCAAGCGGCGCGGCTTCAGCAGCGAGCAGATTATGGCAATCAAGCGCGGTTATAGATTGATCTACCGCGCCGGATTGCCACTCGACGCGGCCCAGTCTGCGCTGCTGGAAGAAGAATCGAAATCCCCGCAAGCCGCGCAATACTTGCGTTTGATGCGTGAATTTATTGCCTCGTCCTCCCGTGGCATCATCCGCTAAAGCCATCATTAAGACCGCCATTAACACCACCATAGCGATGGTAGCCGGCGAGAGTTCCGGCGATCTGCTGGCGAGCCGCTTGCTATCGGGCCTGCGGGTGCATCTGCCGCAAGCCCGCATGCACGGCATCGGCGGCGTCAAAATGGCCGAGCAGGGCTTTGTCAGCGATTGGCCGATGGAGAAACTGACGGTGCGCGGCCTGTTTGAAGTGATCCCGCGCTACCGCGAGATCAAGTCGATCCAGAACACTTTGCGCGATCAGTTGTTGGCTGAAAAACCGGCGGTTTTCATCGGCGTCGATTATCCAGGCTTCAATCTCGGTCTGGAAATGCAGTTAAAGCGCGCCGGCATACCGACCGTGCATTTCATCGGCCCGCAAATCTGGGCCTGGCGGGGCGGACGCATCAAGAAAATCGCCAAAGCGGTATCGCACATGCTGGTAGTGTTTCCATTCGAGGAAGCCATTTATCGCAAGGCGGGTATCCCGGTTACCTACGTCGGCCATCCGCTGGCGGAAGTGATTCCGTTGCTGCCGGATGTGGCGGCAGCAAGGGCTGCGTTGCATTTGCCATTGGCTGCAAAGGTGGTGGCGATTTTGCCTGGAAGCCGCATCTCGGAATTGAAATACAACACCGAAGCTTTTATCGGTGCGGCAAAATTGCTGGCCCAGCGCGAGCCCGGCTTGCGCTTCGTGGTGCCGATGGCAGGCGCGCAGCAGCGCGATTATTTTGTGCAATTGCTGGCGCAAGCCGGCTTGGCCGACGTTCCGCTGCAATTGGTCGATGGTCAGTCGCATACCGTGCTGGCGGCGGCCGATACAGTGCTGGTGGCTTCCGGCACCGCTTCGCTTGAAGTCGCGCTGTTCAAGAAGCCAATGGTCATCGCGTACCGGATGATGCGCGCTTCCTGGGAAATCATGCGCCACATGGGATATCAGCCTTGGATCGGGTTGCCGAATATCCTGGCGCGGGAATTCCTGGTGCCTGAACTATTGCAGGATGCCGCCACGCCGCAAGCTCTGGCCGATGCGCTCTGGCAGCAATTGACCGATGTCAGCCTGCAAGCGTCCTTGCAGCAACGTTTTACCGAGATGCATCATGCGTTGTTGCGCAATACCGCCAAGGAAAGCGCACAGGCTGTCTTACAAGTGATGAACGCTGGGTAATGATTAATACACCGTACTGTAATTTTCAATACCGCAATTAATATATGCGGAATTAGCTGTGTTTTTTGCCATACTCCATATTTTATTATTTTCGTTAAATTTTTTAAAGTGATCTGCGTGCAAAAATTGGAACAATTCCTGTTGTCGATTGAACTTGACAACACGTTGATGTGTGGTGTCGATGAAGCAGGGCGAGGACCGCTGGCGGGTCCGGTATTCGCCGCCGCCGTCATTCTCGATCCGACTAGACCGATTGAAGGCTTGCGCGATTCGAAAAAACTGACCGCTGCGCGGCGCGAGGTGCTGGCGCTCCAGATCAGACAGCGCGCGCTGGCCTGGTCGATTGCCCAGTGCTCCGAGGAAGAAATCGATCGCCTGAATATTTTGCAAGCCACGATGCTGGCGATGCGCCGTGCGGTCGAAGGGCTTTCCACCCAGCCGACGCTGGCGCTGATCGATGGCAATCGCTGTCCTGTGGTGACCATGCATTGTGAAGCGATTATCAAAGGCGACGACAAGGTGCCGGCTATTTCGGCCGCCTCAATTCTGGCCAAAACTGCGCGCGATGCCGCATTGCTCACACTGCATCAGCAATTTCCGCAATACGCCTTTGACCAGCACAAAGGCTATCCGACTGCCTTGCATTTGGCCCGTTTGCGCGAACATGGCGTGTCGCCGGTGCATCGCAAATCGTATGCGCCGGTGCGCGCATTGCTCGTAGTGGGGCAGCCATGAAACCGATTTCTTCGCGCGACAATCCGCTCTACAAAGAAATCAAACAGCTGGCGACCAGTTCGCAAGCCCGGCGCAAGTCGCAGCGCACATTGCTCGATGGCGTCCATTTGTGCGAAGTTTATCTTGACCAGGTCGGAGCGCCTCCGTTGTGCATCGTCAGCGATAGTGCAGCGTCGCAACACGAAGTCACGCCGATCCTGCAGCGCTGCGAAGAAAGCGGCGCGCAATGTATTGTGCTGCCGGATGCCCTGTTCAAAGCCATCAGTCAGGTCGAACATGGCATTGGCCTGCTGTTCGTGGTCGATACGCCGGCACATGACGCGTCATTGCGTTTGTCCGGCAATGCGGTGCTGCTGGACCGGTTGCAGGATCCGGGCAATCTGGGCTCGATTTTGCGTAGCGCCGCCGCGGCAGGAATCACAGATGTCTTTTGCAGCCCCGGCACCGCCTTCGCCTGGTCGCCCAAAGTATTACGGGCAGGCATGGGTGCGCACTTTCACCTGCGTATCGCGGAAGAGGTCGATTTGGTGCAGTTATTGCAATCTGCAAGCATACCGGTGCTGGCGACAAGTTCCCATGCAGAAGCCACCATTTACGATATCGATTTACAGCAACCTGTAGCGTGGCTGTTCGGTCACGAAGGGCAGGGAATTTCCGATCAACTGATGACACTGACCACGCACCAGGTCGGGATTCCGCATCTGGGCCAGATGGAATCCCTGAATGTGGCGGCCAGTGCGGCAGTCTGCTTTTTTGAGCAAGTCAGGCAAAGACGCTAGCTTTCAGTAGTGCAGGCACGGAGGCCTGCACTACTGAAAACAACAGTATTTTGCGTCAGTTCTATATTCCTCACTGATGTTACGCACGGTGCAAGATATGAAAAGCATTGTCCACGAAAGACACGAAAGAATGCATAACCACTCACTTCGACTACGACAGAGAAGTTTTTTCGTGTCTTTCGTGCTTTTCGTGGACTGGGTTTTTGTGCATAACATCAATTCCTCAGTACACCCGTTTTTCTAGTTTGAGTTCCTGCAAAATCGTGCTGGAGATCTCTTCTATCGATTTTGTGGTGGAGGACAACCAATGTATTCCCTCTCGCTTCATCATCGCTTCTGCCTCGTTGACCTCAAAGCGGCAGTTTTCCAGGGCTGCATACTTGCTGCCAGGGAGACGCTCGTTGCGGATTATGCACAAGCGTTCCGGCGTAATGCTCAGGCCAAAAATCTTGGATTTATACTTCAGCAAGGCCGAAGGCATTTTGCCACGCTCAAAGTCTTCCGGTATCAGCGGATAGTTCGCCGACTTGATGCCGTATTGCATCGCCAGAAACAGGCTGGTCGGGGTTTTTCCCGAGCGCGATACGCCGACCAGGATCACATCGGCGGCAGACAAGTTCTTGTGCGACTGACCGTCATCATGGATCAGCGAAAAATTGATCGCTTCGATACGGTTTTTGTATGCTTCTGAATTGGCAATGTCCTGACCACGACCGATGGTGTGGGTCGATTTGATTCCCAGTTCCTGTTCCAGCGGGCCAACGAAGGTCTGGATCAGGTCCATATACATGCATTTGGTATTGCGAATGATCTTGGAGAGGTCTTCCTTGACCAGTGTAGAGAAAATGATCGGGCGCATGCCCTCCTGTTCAAAGTTTTCATTGATTTTGGCCGCAGCGTAATGCGCCTTGTCCAGGTCGTCAATGAAGGGCAGGCGCACTTGCTTGAAGCGCAGATTGAACTGTGTCAGCACTGCATGGCCGAAAGCCTCGGCAGTAATGCCGGTACCATCAGAGACGAAAAACACGGTGCGATCGAATGCTGTAGGCGGGATGATCGAGATAGCTGACATGGGGCCTTAAGAGAGTGGTTGTGCTAAAAATAGCATGCCTGCAGATAAAAACTAATCGCAGCATGTAAAATGCTGCACATTAGCTTGCATCAAGTTGCTCTTATAAGAATAACAAAAAGAAGTGATCAATGACGATGCGCACGAAGATTTCTTATCATCAAACTAGAGGTTGTTATGTCCAACGCAGTGCTTACAGGGGTGTCTACGAAGGCCACTTACGTGGCTTCATTTGAAAATTTGCGCATGACGGATGTGGATTCCGTCGGCGGCAAAAATGCATCATTAGGCGAAATGATCAGCCAATTGGCAAACGCAGGAGTGCGTGTGCCGGGCGGTTTTGCCACTACTGCCCAGGCTTTTCGGGATTTCTTGTCATATAGCGCAAATGGCAGCGCGACTTTGGCCGACCGCATTGCGCAGCGTTTGTTTGACTTGAACATCGACGATGTCCGGGCCTTGGCCCAAGCCGGTGCTGAAATCCGCCAGTGGATCATCGATACACCTTTCCAGCCACGGCTTGAAAGTGAAATCAATACTTTTTATGAGCGACTGGTAGCGGATTCTGCAAGCGAAATGTCGTTCGCGGTGCGGTCCTCGGCTACTGCTGAAGATTTACCGGATGCATCTTTTGCCGGTCAGCAGGAAACTTTCTTGAACGTAGTCGGCATCGACAATATTCTCGAAGCAATGAAACATGTGTTCGCTTCGCTGTATAACGACCGCGCTATTTCGTACCGCGTCCACAAGGGTTTCACGCATGCGGAAGTGGCCCTGTCTGCCGGTGTGCAGCGCATGGTGCGTTCCGACCTCGGCGCGGCTGGCGTGATGTTTACGCTCGATACCGAATCGGGCTTCAAGGATGTGGTCTTTATCACCTCCAGCTACGGTCTGGGTGAAACGGTGGTGCAGGGCGCGGTCAATCCGGACGAATTCTACGTCCACAAACCGATGCTGCAACTGGGTAAATCGCCAGTGATTCGCCGCAACATCGGTTCTAAACTGCTGAAAATGGAATTTACCGGCGAAGCCAAGGCTGGGCGCTCGGTGCGGACGGTGGATGTGCCAATCGAACTGCGCAATCGCTATTCGCTGAACGACCAGGAAGTAGTGGAACTGGCCAAATACGCGGTCATCATCGAGAACCATTATCAGCGTCCGATGGATATCGAATGGGGCAAAGATGGTCGTGACGGCAAGTTGTACATCTTGCAGGCACGTCCGGAAACGGTAAAGTCGCAGCAGAAAGCGACCGATGCCCAGCAGCGTTTCAAGCTCAGAAGCACCGGTACGGTATTGGCTAGCGGTCGTGCGATCGGGCAGAAGATCGGTGCCGGTCCGGTGCGCGTGATTCACGATTCAGCCGATATGGAGCGGGTGCAACCCGGCGATGTGCTAGTCACCGACATGACCGATCCCAACTGGGAGCCGGTCATGAAGCGGGCTGCGGCCATCGTTACCAACCGCGGCGGTCGCACCTGTCACGCAGCGATCATTGCGCGCGAACTGGGTGTTCCTGCGGTAGTGGGCTGCGGCAATGCAACCGAATTGCTCAAGGAAGGTACGCTGGTCACTGTATCCTGCGCCGAGGGCGATGAAGGCAAGATTTATGACGGCTTGCTGGAAACCGAAGTCACTGAAGTAGCACGCGGCGAATTGCCGAAATTGCCGCTGAAAATCATGATGAACGTCGGCAATCCACAACTGGCGTTTGATTTTCAATCGATTCCGAATGCCGGTGTCGGTCTGGCGCGTCTTGAGTTCATTATCAACAACAATATCGGCGTCCATCCAAAAGCAATTCTGGAATATCCGAATATCGATGCTGCGTTGAAGAAAGCGGTTGAATCTGTGGCTCGCGGCCACGCTTCGCCGAAAGCCTTTTATGTCGATAAGCTGGCTGAAGGAATCGCCACCATCGCGGCAGCTTTCTGGCCGAAACCGGTGATTGTGCGCATGTCCGACTTCAAGTCGAATGAGTACAAGAAGCTCATCGGCGGCTCGCGTTATGAGCCCGACGAAGAAAATCCAATGCTGGGCTTCCGTGGCGCTGCGCGCTATCTGGCCGACGATTTTGCCGAAGCATTTGAAATGGAATGTCTGGCCATGAAGCGGGTACGTAACGAAATGGGCTTGACCAACGTCGAAATCATGATTCCGTTCGTGCGTACGCTGGGGCAAGCCGAAAAAGTGATCGGCCTGCTGGGCAAGAACGGCCTCAAGCGCGGCCAGGATGGTTTGCGCGTCATCATGATGTGCGAAGTGCCTTCGAACGCGATTCTGGCTGAACAGTTCCTGGAGCACTTTGACGGTTTCTCCATCGGCTCCAACGACCTGACACAGCTGACGCTCGGCCTGGATCGGGATTCCGGCATGGAATTGCTGGCAGCCGATTTCGATGAACGCGATCCTGCCGTGCTGGCTTTGATCTCGCAGGCTATCGCCGCCTGCCGTGCACAAGGCAAATATATCGGGATTTGCGGCCAAGGGCCATCAGACCATCCGGAATTTGCCGAGTGGCTCTTGAAACAGGGCATTGAATCGATTTCGCTCAACCCGGATACGGTAATCGATACCTGGCAAGCGCTGGCCGCACTTAGATAAAAATTTATTGCTGGCAAAAAAAACGCGAGTCGACCAAGTCGATTCGCGTTTTTTTTAGCCTACGATGGTGAGCCTGTTTCCACGGGCCAGCTTATCGCAATGAGAGGTCGCTTATTTCACAATACACAGGAGCATTGGATGCAAAACAGGATGATCTGGTTTGGCATGGAGGGCATCCTCGCCATTGCCAAAACATTCCCCGGCACACTTCAAGCAATAACAGAGTAATCATGCCGGTACGATGTATCGAGGTGCACTATGGGACATCGAACTGATATCCTGATAGACGATTGGCAACCGTGTCTAAAACGGCTGCAATTTCGGTTTTTTATACGGATAGTCAGATGAGCAGTTTTGGTGCGTTTTATCTGTATACGCACATGTATCAAATATATTCCAATAAATTACAGCGGAAAATGCCATGTTTTATTGCATACTCCACTTTAAATTTAAAGCGTATAGAGCGTTGGCTTCATACTTAACGGAAATTCTGTTTCATGATTTGCTGTTGTTCGCGTTGCCAATCGCGTGATTTCTCGGTGTCGCGTTTGTCGTGCAGCTTCTTGCCTTTAGCCAGCCCGATTTCACACTTGACGCGTCCCCGCACGAAATGCAGGTTGATGGGCACCAGAGTGTAGCCGGAGCGTTCGACCTTGCTGACCAGCTTACTGATTTCGGCTGCATGGAGCAGCAACTTGCGCGTACGCAAGGCTTCCGGATGGACATGGGTGGAGGCGCTTAATAGTGCGCTGATATGGGCGCCGAACAAGAAAATCTCGCCATCGCGCACGATCACATAGGCTTCCTTGAGTTGCACCCGTCCGGCGCGTATGGACTTGGCTTCCCAGCCATGCAGGACAACACCGGCCTCGAAGCGCTCCTCGATAAAGTAGTCATGGAAAGCTTTTCTGTTGTCAACTATGGTCATGTGATGGGGCAATAAGGGGAGTCGGTTAGAATTCGTGTAATTTTACCAAACGGTTGAGATTCGATGGCAGTAGTACATAAATCAGTAATTGTAGGTTATAGCGCCGAGCAGATGTTTGCTCTGGTTGACAAGGTGGAAGATTATCCACGCTTCCTGCCATGGTGTGGCGGTGCTGAGGTGCGCGATCGCGCAGCCGACGGGCATGGGCTAGTTGCAACCATCGCCATACATTATCACGGGCTCAAGCAATCCTTCACAACGGAAAATACCAATGTCCGGCCGACATCGATACAAATGCGCTTGCTGGAAGGTCCATTCCGGCAACTGCAGGGTTCCTGGATATTCAAGCCGCTGCGCGAAGATGCCTGCAAGATTGAATTCGACTTGGAATATGAATTTTCCAGCCGGATTCTGGATAAACTCATCGGGCCGGTATTCGGCATGATCGCCAATAGTTTCGTCGAATCATTTTGTAAAAGGGCGGAGACCGCGTATGGATAAGACCATCGGCAATGCGCAGATACAGGTGCAGGTGTGTTACGCCAAACCGGAGATTGCGCTATTGCGCGACGTCAGCGTGCCGCTTGGAAGCACCTTGCAGACTGCAATCGTGCACAGCGGGATACTGCGTGACATGCTGGAAATTGACTTATTGACTTGCCGTGTCGGCATTTACGCCAAACTCAGGACTTTGGAAACGATTCTGCGGGATGGCGACCGGATCGAAATTTATCGGCCGCTAATAGCAGACCCGAAAGAGTCGCGCCGCCGACGCGCCGACAGAAAACTGGGAGCAAATCCCAGCGTACAAGGATGATTTTCCTGTAAGTAACGTTCATTTACATTCGCTGAGAATTTTCTTCGTGTCGCGCAATTCCTGGGCGCGGTTTGCGTCGCTCAGATAATCGCGCTGGCCATCTTTTCCCTGCTGCGAGATGCGTTGACCGGAATCAAGCGCTTTCTGATAAGCACTGACGCGCTCGCAGTTTTTGCTCTTGTCGGCCGCGCGTTGGGCGTTATCGGCTGCTTTCTTGTCTTTTTCAGCCTGCTCCAATCTGCGCTTCTGGAAGTCGGCATTCTTTTCAGCGGTTGTCAGCGGCAGCTTCGTTGTTGCCACAGCCGCCGCATTATCGCTCCCGGCTGAAGCAGCTTCGGGCACAATACCGGAAACAGGTGCCCGATTTGCTGCGCCCGGAGACTTCAATATGTGCCGGCTCGGCACCGTGGCTGGCGGCGGCATGTCGGAATACTGCTTTACGCCTTTATCATCGAGCCATACATGCTGGGCAACAGCATGGAACGACAGGCCAAGTATCAGGCTGGCGATAGTCAATGCGGTGAGGCGTTTGAGATACAAGTGGTTCATTGTTGCCTTGCTGATTCAGTCAGCCGGAAAGGTTGCTGCATGGTGGTTTTATGAAAACTGGGAAGAAACATAAGAATGCGGACCATAGGATTGTCGTGCTGATTTACGTCCTATAATCCGTCGCAACCGTACTTTCAACCGAAAATATTATATAGAAATGCAGTGCAATGGATAGTAAATGGTTGGAGGATTTTATTTCTCTGGCGCAAACCCATAGCTTCAGCCGCTCGGCAGAGCAGCGTCATGTAACGCAATCAGCGTTTTCGCGTCGCATTAAATCGCTTGAAGCGTGGATCGGCACCGATCTGATCGACCGTACCTCATTCCCCACCAGTCTGACGCGGGAAGGGCATCTGTTTTATGAGCAGGCCATCGCCATGCTCGGCCAGATCAACGATGTCAGGGCATTGTTGCGTCAGAATCGTTCCAGCACCCAATCTTCGATTGATTTTGCAGTTCACCATACGCTGGCGCTGACCTATACCCCCAAATGGCTGACAGACCTGAAATCCGGCATCGGACCGTTCAGTGCGCGGCTGACGGCATTCAATGTGCATGATGCCGTGTTGGTGTTATCCGAAGGCGGTTGTGATCTGTTGCTGACTTTTTACCACCCTCTGCAACCGCTCCAGCTTGACGCCAACCGTTATGACATGATGATTGTGGGGTATGAAAAATTGTGTGCTTATAGCCGGTGCGATCAGGCCGGCCGGCCAGAGTTCGTGTTGCCAGGGAGCGCCAATGCACCGCTGCCGTATTTATCCTATGCAAACACCGCCTATCTCGGCCGTATTATTGATTTGATCCAGGCCGACGCCCTGATGCCATTGCATCTGGAAAAATGCTATGAGACGGGGACTGCGGAAGCCCTGAAGATGATGGCGCTGGAAGGTCATGGCATTGCATTCCTACCGGAGTCAGCCGTCACGCAGGAACTCGCGCAGCAGCAATTGGTGCGCGCAGATAGCCCGCAACAGCGCTGGGAAACCGATATGGAAATTCGCTTGTACCGCGAAAAACCTTCCAGCCAAAAGCCGGGAAAGCGCCTGGTTGCGCAGTTATGGGATTATCTGCAGTCGCATCAAGTCTAATCTGGACGTCCGCTAACTGGTTTGCCGCCGAACTTCCGTTCAGATATTTTTTCTAGTATTTCCCACAACCTCAGCAAAAATCTTAGTCCTTGTTTGCATAACCCTATGCAAACAAGGACTGAACTATGGATTGAATTAAATGTATATTTGTCCCGGTCTAGCCGGAGCGCGGAGTGCTTAAAACATTCTCATCCGGTGAGAAATAAAGCGATTCAATTCATTGAATTCAATACTAAAGAGGAGAACGGACAATGGGAATAAATGGAAAATATGCGATCAAGGTTGGTGTGCTTGCGGTCTTGTTTGCTTACGCGGGATTCGCTGCAGCTGCCACTAACCTGGTGTATTGCTCGGAAGGCAGCCCGGAAGGTTTTAATCCCCAATTTTTTACCACGGGCACAACCTTCGATGCCTCGTCGGTGCCGATGTATAACCGTTTGGTCGAATTCGAACTTGGCACGACCAAGGTTGGTCCTGGACTGGCAGAATCCTGGGTGGCATCTCCCGATGGGCTGACGTATACCTTCACCCTGCGCAAGGGCGTCAAATTCCATAGCAGCGCCAAGTTCAAGCCGTCACGCGACTTCAATGCGGACGATGTTTTGTTCAGTTACAACCGCATGGCGAACCCTGCACATCCATTCCACAAGACGGCGCAAGGCCAGACTTTTGCCTATTTTGAAGATATGGGAATGAACAATATCGTCGACAAACTGGAGAAAATCGACGACAGAACCGTACGCTTCACGCTCAAGCATCCGGAGGCGCCATTCATCGCCAATCTGGCGATGGACTTTTCCTCGATATTGTCTGCCGAGTACGCTGACAAAATGCTGGCGGCCGGCACCCCGGAAGTGATCGACCGCGAACCGATTGGTACCGGCGCGTTCGTGTTCGGCTCTTACCAAAAAGATGCAATCATCCGCTACAAGGCGTTCGATCAATACTGGAAAGGCCGGCCGAAGATCGATAATCTGATCTTTGCCATCACACCTGATGCATCGGTGCGTTATGCCAAGCTCAAGGCCGGCGAATGTCATGTGATGGCGCATCCCAAGCCAGCCGATATTGCGATGATGAAGTCCGATCCAGCGATTAACCTGTTGTCGCAGGAAGGATTGAACATTGGCTACATTGCAATGAATGTCGAGAAAAAACCGTTCGACAACAAGCTCGTGCGCCAAGCCCTGAATATGGCCGTGGACAAGAAAAGCATTCTCAGTTCGGTCTATCAGGGCGGCGGTAAGGCCGCCATAAATCCGATTCCGCCAACCATGTGGTCTTATAACAAAAAGATCAAGGATTACGCGTATGACATCAACAAGGCCAAAGCTTTGCTGGCCAAGGCCGGTTATCCGAATGGTCTGGAAATAGATTTATGGTACCTGCCGGTGTCGCGTCCCTACAATCCGGATGGCAAGCGTATGGCTGAATTGATCCAGGCCGATTGGGCCAAGATTGGCGTCAAAGCAAAACTCACCACCTACGAATGGGGCGAATACAAAAAACGCAGCAAAGCGGGTGAGCAACAGTCGATGATGTTCGGCTGGACCGGCGATAACGGCGATCCAGACAATTTCTTCGATACGCTGCTCGGCTGCAACGCAGTCAAGGGTGGGGGTAATGTGGCGCGCTGGTGCAACAAGGATTTTGAAGCATTGACCCAGAAAGCCAAGGTTGCGCCAACGCAGGCGGAGCGCAGCAAGCTGTACGAAAAAGCGCAGGAAATCGTCAAGGAAGAAGCACCGTGGATTACGATTGCCCATTCGGTTGCCTACACTCCGGTACGGAAAAATGTGATCGGCTTCAAGATGGACCCTACCGGCCATTTTAATTTCAATAACGTCGATTTGAAGAAATAAGATTTCTGCAAGTGATAAGCGTTGTTCCCGCAACACCGTTATGACTGATCCTGCTTGGCTTGGATTAGGTAAAGCAGTGATGCGGGTATGGCGCTGTCAACCTATCGCACAACACCAATTGACTATCGAAGGCCCCCGATGTTTGGATTTCTCCTGCGCCGAATAGGTCTGGTCATTCCGACCTTCCTAGGCATTACCTTACTTGTGTTCTCTCTCATTCACATGATCCCCGGCAATGCCGTAGAAGCCATGTCGGGTGAGCGCGGCATGGATGCAGCACGTTATGCGCGCCTGCTGCATGAGTTCGGCCTTGATCAGCCGCTGTACATACAATATTTTGATTATTTGAAAAATATACTTCACGGTGATCTCGGGTTTTCTCTTTCAACCCATGAGCCGGTATTTAAAGAATTCATCACACTGTTTCCGGCGACAGTCGAATTATCCTTGTGTGCCATGCTATTGGCGCTATTGATCGGAATACCCGCCGGCATATTGGCAGCGCTGAAGCGCAATACGTATCTTGATTATTCGGTGATGGGTCTGTCGCTGACCGGGTTCTCGATGCCGATTTTCTGGTGGGCGCTGCTGCTCATCCTGCTGTTCTCGGTCACCCTTGGCTGGACTCCGGTATCGGGCCGGATCGACATCATGTTCGATCTGCCGCCAGTTACCGGATTCATGCTGATTGACAGCTTGCTGTCGGGCGAGCCCGGAGCCTTCAAATCGGCGGTGTCGCATTTGATTTTGCCTGCAATTGCGCTGGGAACAATTCCACTTGCCGTGATTGCCCGCATGACGCGTTCAGCAATGCTTGAGGTCTTGCGCGAAGATTATGTGCGTACCGCACGCGCCAAAGGATTGTCGAAATGGCGGGTCATCGGTATTCATGCACTGCGCAATGCACTGATTCCAGTGGTTACCATCATCGGCTTGCAAGTCGGTACGCTACTGGCCGGCGCGATTCTGACCGAAACCATATTTTCATGGCCCGGCATCGGGAAATGGCTGGTAAGTGCAATACAGCGCCGCGATTATGCTGTCGTGCAGGGAGGCATCCTGATGTCTGCCACCATCATCATCATTGTCAATCTTCTTGTTGACGTGCTGTATGGCGCCATCAATCCACGTATTCGACACAGCTCATGAGCAATCCAACGTCTACATCTCCTGCATCTTCCGTGGCGCCTTCCCCGGCGTTTTCTCCGACGTTTTCACATATCCCACCGCATCCATTGCGTGAATTATGGGATTATTTTTGCCAGAATCGCGGCGCCTTGATAGGGCTGTTTGCCGTCATCGGATTGATATTAGTGGCATTGCTGGCCGATGTCATCGCACCGCACTCCGCGATTGCGCAATACCGCGAAGCGACTTTGGTTCCGCCCATGTGGCAGGATGGCGGCAGCAGTAAATTCATCCTGGGCACCGACCCTGTCGGCCGCGACATGCTGTCGCGCCTGATTTACGGCACGCGGCTATCTCTGTTCATCGGTCTGGTATCGGTCACGTTGTCGCTCAGTATCGGCGTTGTGCTCGGACTGCTTGCCGGTTTTTTTCGAGGTGGAATTGAAGTCGCCATCATGCGCTTGATGGACATCATGCTGGCTTTGCCCAGCTTGTTGCTGGCGATTGCGGTGGTAGCCATTCTTGGGGCTGGCCTGATGAATGCAATGTATGCGATAGCCATCGTGATGCTGCCGCATTTTGCCCGCCTGACCCGTGCTGCGGTGATCGGCGAAGTATCGAAAGATTATGTCAATGCCTCGCGCATCGCAGGCGCAGGCAACCTGCGCCTGATGCTCAATTGCATTTTGCCTAACTGCGCCGCGCCGTTGATCGTGCAAACGACACTCGGGTTTTCCAGTGCCATTCTGGATGCGGCGGCACTGGGTTTTCTGGGTCTGGGCGCGCAGCCTCCGACGCCGGAATGGGGTTCCATGCTGTCCAGCGCGCTTGAATTTATCCAGAGCGCCTGGTGGGTGGTGACTTTTCCTGGCTTGGCGATTCTGGTTTCCGTGCTGGCTTTTAACCTGATGGGCGATGGATTGCGCGATGCACTCGACCCGAAACTGAAACGATAAATCATGGCACTCTTAGAAATCAAGAACATGAGCGTACAGTTCGGCTCAGAAAAAGCACCTTTCATGGCTGTCGATGGTCTGGATTTGAATATCGATCAGGGTGAAGTGGTTGGCATCGTGGGAGAGTCCGGCTCCGGCAAGAGCGTCACTTCGCTCGCGCTGATGGGATTGATCGATTATCCGGGCCGGGTTCAGGCTGAACGCATGGCTTTCGATGGCCGTGATTTGCTGAAGATGTCGGAAGGCGAGCGGCGCAAGCTGTTGGGCAAGGATATTGCGATGATATTCCAGGACCCGATGACGAGTCTGAACCCATCTTTTACTGTCGCTTACCAATTGATGGAGACCTTGCGCGTCCACGAAGGTGGATCGAACAAGGCGCTTCGGGCCAAGGCATTGGCGCTATTGAAGCAAGTCGATATCCCAGATGCCGAGCGCCGCCTGGATGCTTACCCGCACCAATTGTCCGGCGGCATGAGCCAGCGCGTGATGGTAGCCATCGCCATCGCTTGCAATCCGCGCTTGCTGATTGCCGATGAGCCAACCACTGCGCTCGACGTGACAGTGCAAGCGCAAATGCTGGAATTGTTGCTGCAATTGCAGCGCGAACGCGGCATGGCGCTGATGCTCATCACCCACGATTTGAGCGTGATCGCGCAAACAGTCAAACGCGTGGTGGTGATGTACGCCGGGCAGGTGGTCGAAACCGGAAACGTGCCAGATATTTTTAATGCGCCAAGGCATCCTTACACCCAAGCCTTGCTGGCCGCGCTGCCGGAACACAATATTGGCCGTAATCGATTGCAGACACTGGCTGGCGTCGTGCCAGGTCAATATGATCGTCCTAGCGGCTGCTTGCTCAGTCCGCGCTGTCCTTACGCTACCGAAAAATGTCGCCAGCAGCGGCCTGAATTGACCGGCGTATCGGGTGCGCAGGCGCGTTGCCATTTTCCGCTTGATAATCAAGGCCTTCCCACCAACGGCTGGCAAAAGGTTTGATGATGACAAATACAAATATTCTGCTTGAAGCAAAAAATCTCAGCAAACACTACGCGGTATCGCAGGGATGGTTCAAGCCGAAGGTGGCTGCGCGCGCGCTCGATGGCGTATCGTTCACGCTTACCCCAGGCAAGACATTGGCTGTAGTGGGCGAATCCGGTTGCGGCAAATCGACGCTGGCGCGCCAGGTTGTGATGATTGAAGCACCGACCGGCGGCGAGTTATGGATGGATGGCATCAATATCGCAAATGCGGATAAGGCCGCCCGCAAGCACGTCCGTCCGATGGTGCAAATGGTGTTTCAAAACCCGTATGCCAGCCTGAATCCGCGCAAGAAAGTGGGTGCGATTCTGGAAGAACCTTTGGTGATCAATACCGGCCATGCCAAACCGGAACGTATGGAACGCGTGCAAGCCATGATGGCCAAGGTCGGCTTGCGGCCTGAACATTACGGCCGTTACCCGCACATGTTTTCCGGTGGACAGCGCCAGCGTATCGCCATCGCCCGCGCCCTGATGCTGAACCCCAAAGTCATCGTGGCCGATGAGCCGGTGTCGGCGCTGGACGTATCGATTCAGGCTCAGGTGTTGAATTTGCTGATGGATTTGCAAGAGGCGAGCGATGTGGCTTACCTGTTCATCTCGCATAATTTAACTGTGGTCGAGATGATCGCCGACGAAGTGCTGGTGATGTATCTGGGCAAAACGGTCGAGCACGGCCCCAAGCATCAGATTTTTAGCCGCCCGCTGCATCCGTATACGCGCGCCTTGCTTGCCAGCACGCCGCGCATTGATCCCGCCCAGCGCCAGAAAAAGATCATTTTGCACGGCGAATTGCCTTCGCCTCTGGCGCCTCCGCCAGGGTGCGCCTTCAATAATCGTTGCCCATATGCTACCGAGCGTTGCCGGGTGGAGATTCCACAGCTGCTGCCATTTGAAGGCAGGATGGTTGCTTGCCACCATGTGGCGGAAATTTCCTGAACATCGCGGATGTTGCCTGGTTCATGAAAAACACGCACTAACACCAGCGCACGAATGGTTTCATAAAAACAGCGAGTATAGGTATTTTCATGCATTTTCACGCATGTATTCATTGCCAATATGAAATATACTCATGCAATGATTGGTGTTGGCAGAACTCTTGCGTTTAAGGACTTGCTTCTTGCTGGCATTTTTTTGGTGGACGTTGTTTTTCGTCATCAGAAACCTGCAGCACATTGATGCACTAAAAAACTGCATAAATTCCAAATGACGCGAAATGGGATTTGTCATGAAAAACGTTTTTAAAGCGGATTTCTGTATAATCCTGTTTTGCGCCAATAGGAATTAAGATGCGTTTACTTCAAAAAGCACTCACATTCGATGACGTGCTGCTCGTGCCGGCTTATTCAAACATCCTCCCCAAAGATACCTCTCTGAGAACGCGCCTGACGCGCAATATCACGTTAAACATGCCGCTGGCCTCGGCCGCAATGGATACCGTGACAGAGTCTCGGCTGGCGATTGCGATGGCGCAAGAGGGCGGCATCGGCATCATTCACAAGAACATGACCGCTGCGGAGCAGGCGCGTGAGGTTGCCAAGGTCAAGCGTTTCGAGTCGGGCGTGTTGCGTGACCCGATCACTATCCCGCCGACCATGCGCATCCGCGACGTGATCGCGCTGTCATTGCAGCATGGCATCAGCGGTTTTCCTGTGGTCGATGGCAAGACTGTGGTTGGCATCATTACCAACCGCGATTTGCGCTTTGAGCATGAACTAGATGCGCAAGCCCGAGACAAGATGACTCCCCGGGAAAAACTTGTATACGTCAAGGAAGGTGAAGACCTGGTCGAAGCCAAGCGTCTGATGAACAAGCATCGCCTGGAACGCGTACTCGTAGTAAATGATGCATTCGAATTGCGCGGCCTGATTACTGTCAAGGATATCCAGAAAGCAACTGAGCATCCGTTTGCATCCAAGGATGAATACGGCAAGTTGCGTGTCGGTGCGGCGGTTGGAGTCGGCCCGGAAAACGATCTTCGCATCGATCTGCTGGTCAAGGCGGGCGTCGATGTTATCGTCGTCGACACCGCACATGGCCACTCGCAAGGTGTGCTTGACCGTGTCAAATGGGTGAAGACCAATTACCCGATGATCGATGTCATCGGCGGCAATATTGCCACCGCAGCCGCAGCCAAGGCACTGGTCGAATATGGCGCCGATGGCGTTAAGGTCGGCATCGGCCCTGGTTCTATCTGCACCACCCGCATCGTGGCCGGTGTCGGAGTGCCGCAAATTACTGCGATTGCCAATGTAAGCAAGGCGCTGCAAGGCACTGGTGTGCCGTGCATTGCCGATGGCGGGATTCGTTACTCGGGCGATATTTCCAAGGCTCTAGCGGCCGGCGCATCCAGCGTCATGATGGGCAGCATGTTTGCCGGCACCGAAGAAGCGCCAGGGGAGGTGATTTTGTTCCAGGGGCGCAGTTACAAATCCTATCGCGGCATGGGCAGTCTGGCAGCAATGGCCGACGGCTCGGCCGACCGCTATTTCCAGGACCCCGCCAACAACCTCGACAAACTGGTGCCGGAAGGTATTGAAGGCCGCGTCGCTTACAAGGGAAGCGTCTTGGCCATCATGTATCAACTGGTCGGCGGCATCCGCTCATCCATGGGGTATTGCGGTTGCGCCACCATCGATGAACTGCGCGAAAAAGCGGAATTTGTCGAAATTACTTCGGCCGGCATGCGCGAATCGCATGTGCATGATGTACAGATCACCAAGGAAGCGCCGAATTACCGCGCAGATTGAGTTTGTCGAACCTGTTGCACCTGTCGAATTTGTGACAGGTGCTAGTTACGCCTTTTGCTTGATCAGGAAGCTCCTGGATGACAATGACGCATCAAGAAAATATGGATGATTTGAGCTGTGCCAATACCGTACCGCTGGATGCCTCCGGTTTCAGCATTCATCAGCAAATTTTACGGATAAGGCGTATCGGCAAGCGTTTGTTCGGTGTTTCAAACTGCTTTGTCAGCATCACCGATTTCATGGCAGGCGCCGCCGAGTCCGAGCGCTCGATGGAATCGATTGAAGCCGCTTTTGTAAATGGGTTGCCGGTTCCGCAGGCTTTGCATGTGGCTAACGATACCCGTATCGATCCATCGTTGCGCCAGCACCGACTGGTTGTTGGTGCGCCCTACATTCGTTTTTATGCGGCGCAGCCAATCACGGATGCGCAGAACCAGGTTATCGGCAGCGTTTGCCTGGTCGATTATGCGCCACGCACTTTTAATCCAGAGGACGGGCTGCTTTTGGCCGACCTGGCAACCCTGTTCGAGCGTGAATTGCGGCTTAATAGCGCAAGCGCAACGCAACTCGATCTGATCAAGAAAAACCGCAATTTGCGACGGGATTCCCTGACCGATCCCCTAATCGGTACCTGGAACCGCGCCGCCATCATGCGCGTATTATCGGCCGAGATGGTCAATTGCCGTCAGGCGCAAAAACCATTGTCCATGGTTCTTGTCGATCTGGATTACTTCAGAAACATCAATGAAGAACATGGCCGTCCGAGCGGCGACACGTTGCTGCTCAAAGTAGTCAGCCGACTGCGTTCCTGCATCCGTCCCCACGATGCGCTGGGCCGTTACGATGGCGATCGATTCATGGTGGTCTTGCCCGGCGCGTCACATCTGGTTTCACTGGCGGTGGCAGAGCGGATGCGGTTGGCCATCATGGCGCACACAGAAGTGGTCGGCGCTGTCAAACACCAATTAACGGTCAGCGCCGGCACCGTATCGACCGACACGTTTCCTGACGCAAGCTCTGAAGAATTGATCGAGCGTGCCGAAAAAGCCTTGGTCGCGGCTAAAAAAACAGGCCGTAATTGTGTTGTCCAAGCTAATCCTGGCGAACCCTCATCGTCTTAATCTCCGTTTCAATGTCTTTTTTATAAAAGCGCCTCCATGCATTCTAAAATTCTCATTCTTGATTTTGGCTCCCAGGTCACGCAACTGATTGCCCGCCGCGTGCGCGACTCAGGTGTTTTTTCTGAAGTCTTTCCTTACGACGTATCGGATGAGTTCGTTCGCAATTATGGTGCGGCCGGAGTGATTCTGTCGGGCGGGCCGAATTCCGTAATGGAAGGCGATACACCGCGCGTACCGCAGGCAGTTTTTGAACTGGGCGTGCCGGTGCTGGGCATCTGTTATGGCATGCAGGCCATGGCCGCCCAACTCGGCGGCCAGGTCGAAAACGGCCTGGTGCGCGAATTTGGCTACGCCGAAGTGCGCGCCCGTGGCCATACTGCCTTGCTCAATGAAATCAATGACTTCGTGACCGCCGAAGGCCATGGCATGCTCAAGGTGTGGATGAGCCATGGCGACAAGGTGATTCAGATGCCGCCCGGCTTCAAGCTCATGGCCTCGACCGACAACTGCCCGATTGCAGCGATGGCCGATGAAGAACGCCACTTCTACGCAGTGCAATTTCATCCGGAAGTCACGCATACCCTGCAGGGCAATGCCATCATCGGCCGTTTCGTCCACGAGATTTGCGGTTGCAAGTCCGACTGGAACATGCCGGACTACATTGCCGAAGCAGTCGCACTCATCCGCCAGCAAGTCGGACAGGACGAAGTCATCCTGGGACTTTCCGGCGGCGTCGACAGCAGCGTGGCTGCCGCCCTGATTCACCGCGCCATCGGCGACAAGCTGACCTGCGTCTTTGTCGACCACGGCTTGTTGCGCCTGGATGAAGGCAAGATGGTAATGGACATGTTTGGCAAGAACCTCGGCGTGAAAGTGATCCATGTCGACGCCACAACGCAGTTCATGGGTGCGCTGACAGGCGTCTCTGACCCGGAAGCCAAGCGCAAGATCATCGGCCGCGAATTTGTCGAAGTGTTCCAGGCCGAGTCCACCAAGCTGCAAAACGCCAAATGGCTGGCCCAGGGCACCATCTATCCCGACGTGATCGAAAGCGCCGGCAAGGGCAAGAAGGGCCATACCATCAAGAGCCACCACAATGTTGGCGGCTTGCCTGACACCATGAATCTGAAACTATTGGAACCCTTGCGTGAACTCTTCAAGGATGAAGTGCGTGAACTTGGTGTCGCACTCGGCCTGCCGCACGACATGGTGTATCGCCATCCGTTCCCCGGGCCCGGCTTGGGCGTGCGCATTCTGGGCGAAGTGAAAAAGGAATTCGCCGACCTGTTGCGCCGCGCCGATGCCATTTTCATCGAGGAATTGCGCAACACAGTAGATGAAAATAGCGGCAGCAACTGGTACCAGTTGACCAGCCAGGCCTTTGCCGTATTCCTGCCGGTGAAATCGGTCGGCGTAATGGGCGATGGCCGCACTTACGAATACGTGGTGGCGCTGCGTGCAGTGCAGACGCAGGATTTCATGACTGCACACTGGGCACATTTGCCGCACGAGTTGTTGGGCAAGGTTTCAAACCGTATCATCAATGAAGTGCGCGGCATCAATCGTGTTGTGTATGACATCTCCGGCAAGCCGCCGGCGACGATCGAGTGGGAATGACTTTGGTCGATTGAACGCATTGTTGGCTTGTCCACAGGACGATGCGCCGCCTTGAGCGGCGCATCGTCTTTGTCTTTAGCGGGAACGCCATCTGCACGTTACAATTTGTGCCGTGACGCAGAATCTACTGTCCCGGGCCTGATGCCATTATTGATGCAGCCATTTTTTATCCAATTTGAAGAACCCAGTGACATACAGCATCAAAGAAATTTTTTATACCTTGCAAGGCGAGGGCGCGCATTCCGGCCGGCCGGCGGTGTTTTGCCGTTTTAGCGGCTGCAACTTGTGGTCGGGCCGCGAGGCTGATCGCGCCAGCGCAGTGTGCCGATTTTGCGATACCGATTTTGTCGGTACCGATGGCGAGCGCGGCGGAAAATTTCGCGACAGCGACACCTTGGCGCACACGATAGCCAGCCTGTGGCCGCAGGATTATCCAATCAATAAATACGTTGTTTTTACCGGCGGCGAACCGCTGTTGCAGCTGGATGCCGCGCTCATTGCCAGCATGCACGCCCACGGATTTACCATTGCCATCGAGACCAACGGGACCATAGCCGTGCCGGCTGGAGTGGACTGGATTTGCGTCAGCCCGAAAATGGGTTCCGTATTGACGGTTGAGCACGGCAACGAGATCAAAGTCGTGATCCCGCAAGCCAGCCAGAACCTGGCGGACTATGCGGCGCTCGATTTCGAGCATTTTTTCGTGCAGCCGATGGATGGGCCGGATGCTGTTGCCAATACCCGGCTGGCGATCGAGACTTGCAAGCGTAATCCGCAATGGAAACTCAGCCTGCAAACTCATAAACTGTTACAGATTCCTTAATTAAATGAAGTACACACCATGTTGACGATTACCCGCAAGTTGGAGTTCGATGCCGGCCATCGCATTCCCGACCACAAAAGCCAGTGCCGCAACCTGCACGGGCACCGCTATACGCTGCTCATTACGCTGACAGGCGCAGTGGTTGATGAAGATGGCCAATCGGATAACGGCATGATCATGGATTTTTCCGACATCAAGGCGCTTGCCAAAACCCATTTGGTCGATCTCTGGGATCATGCTTTTCTGGTATACAAGAACGATACTGCGGTCAGGCAATTTCTGGACAGCATGCCGGATCACAAGACCGTAGTGCTGGAGCGCATTCCTACGGTCGAGAATCTGGCTAGCGCGGCCTTTGATATTTTAAAAAACGTGTATCAGGACAGATACGGCACCGGCTTGTCATTAAGCAAAATCACGCTATATGAAACGCCCAATTGCTGGGCAGAAGTTGACGCCAGCAGCAATAACAACCCGCAACATGGATGACGCCTTCTTCATGGCCCAGGCTTTGGAACAGGCGCAAAAAGCCTGGAATTTGGGCGAAGTGCCGGTCGGCGCAGTGCTGGTCAAGGATGGCCGGATCGTGGCGGTTGGCTGCAATCAGCCGATTGGCGCGCATGATCCGACCGCGCACGCAGAAATCATGGCCTTGCGGGCGGCGGCGCAAGTGCTGGGCAATTACCGGCTGCCCGGCTGCGATTTGTATGTCACGCTGGAGCCGTGTGCGATGTGCGCGGGAGCGATGATGCATGCGCGCTTGTCGCGCATTGTTTTTGGCGCGTCAGACCCGAAAACCGGCGCCTGCGGCTCGATCATCAACCTGTTCGCACAAGCAAAACTGAATCACCACACAGAAGTCGTCAGTGGCGTACTGGCGCAGCAATGCAGCACGCTACTGAAAGATTTTTTTGCCCAGCGCCGCCAGATGCAGCAAAACAAATCTCTGGAAGTGCAATGACCGCGAATCTCCCACTTGCCGCCCAGAATGTCGGTGTCGCCATCGTCGCCCCCAGCGGTTATCCGGCTGACGACAGAGCGCTTGCGCGCGGCATTGCGTTGCTGCAGGCGCAAGGCTGTCAGATTCATAATTATTATGACCCGGCGGCAAGTTACCAGCGTTTCGGCGGCACCCCAGCATCTTGCAAGGCGCAACTGGAGGCGGCAACCGCCAATCCAGAAGTGCAGATCATCATGGCCGTGCGCGGCGGCTACGGCTTGTCGCGCTTGTTGCCGGCGCTGGATCTGGCGCAACTGGCTGCCAGCGGCAAACTTTTTGTCGGGCACAGCGACTTTACCGTGCTGCAGATGGCATTGCTGGCGCAAACCAATACCGTCAGTTTTGCCGGCCCGATGCTGTGCAGCGACTTTGGCCGCGAAGATATCAGCGCTTTCACCATCCAGTATTTCTGGGATTGCCTGCGCTCCACTTCGTATCGGATCAACGTGCAGGCCGCTGGCAATCCTGCAGTCGATACCGACGGAACCCTGTGGGGCGGTAATCTGACGATCCTGAACCATTTGCTCGGCACTCCGTACTTCCCGCAGATCCAGAACGGCATCCTGTTTGTCGAGGATATCAACGAACATCCGTACCGGATCGAACGCATGCTGCTGCAACTGCTGCACGCAGGCGTTTTGGCGCAACAAAAGGTGATCATCCTGGGCGATTTTTCCGGCTACCGCGTCACGGATTACGACCGGGGCTACGATTTTGACGCGATGCTGGCGTTCATGCGCTCGCAATTGCATATCCCAATCCTGACCGGACTGCCTTTCGGCCATATAGCCAACAAATTGACCTTGCCGGTGGGCGCCCACGCACAACTGGGATCGGATACAACATCGTTTCAACTCACTTTTTCTGCATATCCGGGACTGGCGCGCTGACAATCTGTAACGCATATTGAATATACTAATATAGGTATATTTTATTGCAGTAATGATTACAGGCGGAAAAATATGCATTTCTCGAAAATATAACGGAGTATGTCGAATACTCCATTCAGGGAATGCAATGACGATTCGAAATTCACGCGTTCGCCTCGCGACACCCCGCAGCAAAGCCAAAATAAGCGCTTGACTTACAAGGTATAATAGGCAGTTATTCAGTTCACCTTTTTAAGGGTTTCAGCAGTGCTATCTACAGCAAACATCACCATGCAGTTCGGCGCCAAGCCGTTGTTCGAAAACATTTCCGTCAAATTCGGCGATGGCAATCGCTATGGCCTGATCGGCGCCAACGGTTGCGGCAAATCCACCTTCATGAAAATTCTGGGCGGCGACCTGGATCAGTCTTCCGGCACGGTCATGCTCGACACCAATGAGCGCTTGGGTAAATTGCGCCAGGACCAGTTTGCTTTTGAAGATATGCGGGTGCTGGATGTGGTGATGATGGGCCATACCGAGATGTGGGCGGTGATGGCTGAACGCGACGCCATTTACGCCAATCCGGAAGCCACTGACGACGACTACATGAAGGCCGCCGATCTGGAGGCGAAATTCGCCGAATACGATGGCTACACTGCAGAATCGCGCGCCGGCGAATTATTGCTGGGCGTCGGGGTAGCGATCGAGCAGCACCAGGGGCCGATGAGCAACGTCGCACCCGGCTGGAAATTGCGGGTTTTGCTGGCGCAGGCGTTGTTCTCCAACCCGGACATCCTGCTGCTCGATGAGCCGACCAATAACCTCGACATCAACACCATCCGCTGGCTGGAAGACGTGCTTAACGAGCGCAACTCGACCATGATCATCATTTCGCATGATCGCCATTTTCTGAATCAGGTCTGCACCCACATGGCCGATATGGATTACGGCACATTGAAAGTGTATCCGGGCAATTACGACGACTACATGTTCGCTTCCACGCAAGCGCGCCAGCAGCAGCAGTCGGTCAATAGCAAGGCGAAAGAAAAAGTCGCCGAACTGCAGGATTTCGTGCGCCGCTTCTCGGCCAATAAATCGAAGGCGCGCCAAGCCACATCGCGCGCCAAGCAGATCGAGAAGATCAAGGTCGAGGACCTGAAGCCATCGTCGCGCCAAAACCCATTCGTGCGTTTTGATGGCGAGAAGAAATTGCATCGCCAGGCAGTCGAACTGCAAGGTTTGTCCAAAAGTTACGACCACACGATTTTCAAAAACGTCAGTCTGATGGTCGAAGCCGGCGAACGGATCGCCATCATCGGCGCCAACGGCATCGGCAAAACCACTTTGCTGCGCTGCATCGGCGGGGATGTATGCGGTTTGCATGCGGATAGCGGTTTTGCAAAATGGGCCGAACATGCCGACGTGGGCTACATGCCGCAAGACCCTACCGAAAATTTCGCCAACGACATCAATCTGACCGACTGGATGGGCCGCTGGACTACGGAAGGCGACGACGATCAGGCCGTGCGCTCGATTCTGGGCCGCTTGCTGTTCAGTGGCGATGATGTGAAAAAATCGGTAACCGTGTTATCCGGCGGCGAAAAAGGTCGGATGACCTACGGCAAGCTGATGCTGGGCCGCCATAATGTGCTGTTGATGGATGAGCCGACCAACCATATGGATATGGAAACGATCGAGTCGCTCAATATTGCACTGGAAAAATACGCCGGCACGCTGATCTTCGTTTCACACGACCGGGAATTCGTTTCCTCGCTGGCAACCCGCATCCTGGAGATCAAGGACAATGAAGTCGTCGATTACCTGGGTAACTATGAGGATTACCTGAGCAGTCAGGGCATTGCTTAACCGCTCCGGAAAGCCTCACTAAAAAAAGCGCACTGTTGATTCAAGCACAGTGCGCTTTTTGTCATTTCGGGTTATTGCTGAGTTGAATGTAGCCGTTGTCGAGCAACTCCTGGATGCTGGATTCGTCGAGCCCGAGGCCGGATACTCTTTCCAGTAAATCAGCAGTGCTGTGCTGGCCGTCGATCATCACCAGCAGCGCGCGCAGCCGCAGCGCCAGGCCATATTTGCGCATGGCTATCTCTTCGCGGCCTTTTTGGGATTTGTCGAAAATGGTATTGTTCATGGAGACAGCTTCAGTCTGGTGATCATTGCCGGGCAGGCATGATTGCACATGCTTCGGCGAAGAATTTTATCGGAAAAATTTCATCTTGAAAACGAGCGTAAAATTCGTGCTGTTGCCAAATCGTGTTTTATTGCGCCGAATTGCACCGCATAAAACACGACGCAGAGCATAGCAGACCGTGCCTCGCAGGTATTGATTTCCAAGGAAGACTGCAGGTACTCCAGGGCGATATCGGATACCTTGTTTTCATCCATCTTGCGCCGATATCAGCCGTACCGAAAGCCACCGTCAACCCTTCTACACTGACTACACCGACCAAACCGCATATGCAAACTCAAGTGATCAAACCCGTTGAATTCGAGCGCCCGCAAATGGAAACTGGTTCCAGTTGTACAGCGCAGGCCTGGGCCCGCACCCCCGTCGAGCCGTCTCCCGCCGAAAAAAATGTTCTGAAAGAGCGCATCAGGCGCTTGCTCAAGGAGCGTGATGCAGTGCTGGTGGCGCATTACTATGTCGATCCCGACATACAGGATCTGGCCGAAGAAACTGGCGGCTGCGTCTCGGACTCGCTGGAGATGGCGCGCTTCGGCCGCGACCATCCTGCCAAGACGCTGGTGGTGGCCGGCGTGCGCTTCATGGGCGAGACCGCAAAAATCCTAAGTCCGGAAAAGCGCGTGCTGATGCCGGATCTGGACGCCACCTGTTCGCTCGATCTGGGTTGCCCGGCCGACGAATTCGCCGCCTTTTGCGATGCCCATCCGGACCGCACCGTAGTGGTGTATGCCAATACCAGCGCAGCAGTAAAAGCGCGCGCCGACTGGATGGTGACTTCCTCCATCGGGCTCGATATCGTGGCCCATTTACATGCACAGGGCAAAAAAATCTTGTGGGCGCCGGACAAACATCTGGGCGGCTACATCCAGAAAAAAACCGGTGCCGACATGCTGCTGTGGCAAGGCTCGTGTCTGGTGCATGACGAATTCAAGGCAGTCGAGCTGGAATTGCTGAAGCAGCAATATCCGCATGCAAAAGTGCTGGTGCATCCGGAGTCGCCGGAAGCGGTAGTGGCCTTGGCCGATGTGGTCGGCTCCACCTCGCAAATGATTGCGGCCACTCAAACACTCGATACCGATACTTTCATCGTGGCAACCGATAACGGCATCCTGCACAAGATGCGGCTGGCCGCGCCGACCAAGCATTTCATCGAAGCGCCGACCGCCGGCAACAGCGCCACGTGCAAGAGTTGCGCCCATTGCCCGTGGATGGCGATGAATGGCCTGGCCAACTTGGTCGAGGTGCTGGAAAACGGCAGCAGTGAAGTCTTTGTCGATCCTGAAATCGGTCGCAAGGCGGTGCTCTGCATCGACCGTATGCTCGATTTCGCCGCTAAAAAGAAAGCCAATGTGCGCCCCGGTGCCGATCTGGCGCAGGAAGCCAAACTATTTTCAGGGATCGGGCCGGCATGAGCACCTTGAACAACCGATTTGCGCCGATGGATGTCGATCTGGCGGCAGCGTTTGAAGAGAATATCCGGGTCGCGCTGCAAGAGGATATCGGCAGCGGCGATGTCACGGGCCGATTGGTGCCGGAACAGGAATGGGTCAAGGCCCGCGTGCTGGTGCGCGAAGAAGCCGTGTTATGCGGCGCGCCGTGGTTTGAAGGGGTGATGCAATCGGTTGGCCCCGGCATCCGGATCGAATGGCGTTACGCGGAAGGCGATCTGATGACCCCCGACAGCACAGTTTGCACGATTGAAGCGCCGGCGCGCGCGCTGCTGACGGCAGAGCGCAGCGCCTTGAATTTTCTGCAACTATTGTCCGGCGTGGCCAGCGCCACACGGCGTCACGTGACGGCAATCGAAGGCACGCACGCTGCGATTCTGGATACGCGCAAGACTTTGCCGGGATTGCGGCTGGCGCAGAAATACGCGGTGCGCGTGGGCGGCGGCCAGAATCAGCGCTTGGCCTTGTATGACGGCATTCTGATCAAGGAAAACCACATTGCCGCGGCCGGCAGCATCGGCGCGGTGATGGCGGCGGCGCTGGGCTTGCGTTCCGGCGTGCCGATTCAGATCGAGGTCGAAACCCTGCAACAGCTAGAAGAAGCGCTGGCTGCTGACGCCAGATCGGTGCTGTTGGATAATTTCAGCACCGATGCGCTGCGGGAGGCGGTGCACATCACCGCCGGGCGTGCGTTGCTGGAAGCATCCGGCGGCATCAACATGACGACGCTGCGCGCGATTGCCGAAACTGGCGTTGACCGGATCTCGATTGGCGGCTTGACCAAGGATGTACAGGCTACCGATTATTCATTGCGGATACTGGGGAAGCTGTAGCCTAACCAATCAATTCATTTTTGATGGGGGTATGCCTTAAAACAGGCTATTTTCCGCATATATATAAAGCGGAATTAAAAAATGCACGGAGCAGTATGCTACCGTGCATTTTTCATGGTTAAAGCCGTTTCGGCGACAGCACGCTCGGCAAAGCCTTGGGCAAGGTAGCCGGATAGTCGCGGCTGTAATGCAGGCCGCGGCTTTCGCGCCGGATCAGCGCGCTATCCACGATTAGCGAAGCGACTTCCACCAGGTTGCGCAATTCCAGCAAATCGCTGGTGATGCGGAAATTGGCGTAGTACTCGTGGATTTCTTTCTTCAACAGGCTGATCCGATGTTGCGCCCGTTCGAGGCGCTTGTTGGTGCGCACGATGCCGACGTAATTCCACATTAAGCGGCGCAGTTCATCCCAGTTATGCGAAATCACGACTTCTTCATCGGCATTGGTGACGCGGCTTTCGTCCCATTGCGGCAGCGATGGATGGATTTCTCTTGGCGCACGGTCGATTTCCAACGCGGCGGCGCGGCCCAGCACCAGGCATTCCAGCAGCGAATTGCTGGCCAAACGGTTGGCGCCATGCAAGCCGGTATACGCGCTTTCGCCCACCGCATACAAACCTGCGATATCGGTGCTGCCGTTCATGTCGGTGACTACGCCGCCGCAGGTATAGTGCGCCGCCGGCACCACTGGGATCGGCTCTTTGCTGATATCGATGCCGAGTTCCAGGCAACGCGCATAAATGGTCGGGAAATGCTCTTGCAGGAATTCCGGGGTCTTGTGGCTAATGTCCAGATGGACATAATCGAGGCCGCGCTTTTTCATTTCGAAATCAATCGTGCGGGCGACTACGTCGCGTGGCGCCAGTTCGGCACGGGCGTCGTGTTCCGGCATGAAACGCAGGCCCGCCGCAGCGCCAGCTTCCGGCGGCAACTTGAGCAAGCCGCCTTCGCCGCGCATCGCTTCCGAAATCAGGAACGACTTCGCGTACGGGTGATACAGGCAAGTCGGATGGAACTGGATGAATTCCATATTGGCCACCCGACAGCCGGCACGCCAGGCCATCGCAATGCCGTCGCCGGTGGCGGTGTCCGGATTGGTCGTATACAAATACACTTTGCCGGTGCCGCCTGTGGCCAGCACGGTGTGGCCAGCGGAAATCGTAATGACTTTTCCGGTGACGACATCCTGCACATACAGCCCGACACACTCCGGCGTGAGCGATTTCTGGTCCAGCTTGGTGGATGTGATCAGGTCAATCGCGTAATGGTTTTCCAGCAGCGTGATATTCGGATGCTTGCGCACTTTTTCTTCCAGCGTGACTTGTACTGCGTGCCCGGTGGCGTCGGCCGCGTGGATGATGCGGCGCTGGCTATGGCCGCCTTCGCGAGTCAGGTGGTAGCCGAGTTCGGCGCTGTCGTCGCGGGTAAATGGCACGCCTTGGGAGATCAGCCATTCAATCGCTTCGCGCCCGTGCTCGACGATGTTGCGAGTGGCCGCCTCGTCGCACAGTCCTGCGCCGGCGATTAAAGTGTCTTCGATATGTTGCTCGTAACTGTCGCCGGAATCGAGCACGGCGGCAATCCCGCCCTGGGCCCAGTTGCTGGCGCCGTCGAGCAGATGCCGTTTTGTTACGACGGCGACTTGATGGGTTTCAGCCAGGTGGAGTGCTACGGAGAGGCCGGCCAAGCCGCTACCGATAATGACGACATCAAATTTCATGGGAGTCTATGAATGAGTTGGTTAAGGGACGAGGGACGAGGAACTATAGCGGATGCAACGTCAAAGGTGCCATTGTGCGCTTCAATCCATCTGGATATGTTCTGGGGTGATTTTTGTACACCTGAGTTCGGGCGCGGCGAACCATTTTTCCACTTCCTGAGCGCTGATTGGCGGCGAAAACAGAAAGCCTTGCCCGATGTCGCACCCTAATCTGGTCAGTTCAGCTATTTGTTCTTGCGTTTCCACGCCTTCTGCGACGATATCGAGCGCCAATGTTCTGGCTAATGCAATGATCAGGCGAACAATTTCCTTCTCGCTCTTTTTCGTGGCTATGCCAGTCACGAAAGCCTTATCGATTTTCAGCGTGTTCATCGGCAGTTTTTGCAGATACGCCAGCGAGGAATAGCCGGTGCCGAAATCGTCCAGGGCCAGACGCAATCCCAGTCGCTTGAGCTTTGTCAGGCTTTCTATCACTTGCAGCGGATTTGCCATGACCGCAGTTTCGGTCAACTCGAGTTCGATGCTGCCCGGTATTACGCGCGACGCTTCCAGAACACGCGTGACTGTTGACAGGAATTCCGGTTGCAGCAATTGACGCATCGAAACATTGACTGCAACGCTCATGCCGGTCACTTCCGGGAATGCGGTTTGCCATTGCCGTTGCTGTTTGCAGGCCTGCTCCAGCACCCACAATCCGATCGGTATGATGAGGCCGTTGCCCTCTGCAATCGGGACGAATTCGGCCGGTGAAACTTCCCCATACTGCGGACTGTTCCATCGCAGCAGCAGCTCCAGCCCCTTGAGGCTGCGATTTTGCATCGCAACTTTCGGCTGATACAGAACGCTGAGTTCATTGCGTTCCAGCGCGAAATGCAAAGCAGCATCGAGTTGGGCGCGCCGGGTCGAGATGTCGTGCAGTGAAGCGTCAAAAATCTTAATCCGGTTGTGGCCCAGCTCTTTGGCTTGATACATGGCCGCATCGGCATCGCGGATCAGGTCGGAAGGACTGTTGTGGTCGTCGCGCATCTGGGCGATGCCAATGCTGGCGCCGATCTTGACCACGACGTCATTGACAGTAATCGGCAAGGACAATGCCTGCAACAGCGCCTGTGCCTTGGCTGTGGCCTCAGTGAGTGAAGCCTTGACCAGAATCACGAATTCATCGCTGCCGAAGCGGGCTGCAAAATCCGTATTTTCGAGTTGCGCGCTAAAGCGTCGCGTGATTTCCCGCAGGCACTTGTCGCCGAATTCATGGCCGTGGATGTCGTTGACGTTCTTGAAGGAATCGAGATCGCAAAACAGCACTGCAAACTTGTCCTCTGTCGTATGGAAAAGAACAATGCTCTCCGCAATGCTCTGCAGCATGTAACGGCGATTGGCCAGGCCAGTCAATGGATCGTGCAGCGCCTGATATTTCAGATGAACTTCATATTCCTTGCGATAGGTGATATCGCGCATTTTATTGAGCACGCCAATGGTGTTGCCATTGCTGTCGCGCAACGGATACTTGCTGGACTGGTACCAGCGCGGCGCCTCATCCTGCGCTTCATTCTTCCAGACGCCTTCGATTTCGATATTTTGTACCGGTTCGCCGCTTTGCATGATATTGGCATCGTACAACTGGCTTTCATGCGCGAGTTGCCTGGCAATATGCTTTTGTATCTCCGTGGACTGCATCAACATGACATCGTGATGGGTTTTGCCCCGCAAATCATCTTCCGACAGGAAACCAAAGCTGCGTTGAAAAGTGCGATTGCTGATGGTGAAGCGCCCCTTCAAATCGGTGGCGTAAATCATGGATGGATTGTGATCCAGCACCGCGCGCAGCAGGCTGCGCTCATTGTCGAGTTTTTGCTCTGCCAGCTTGCGCTCGGTAATGTCGGTGATGGCGAAAACGAAGCCATGGATGGCATCGTCGTGCAGCATATTGTAGCCATAGGTTTCCAGCCATATCCAGCGCCCATTCTTGTGCTGCAGCCGGTAGCGGGTAAAAATAGTGCTGTTTGGTAATTTCTGCAATGTGCGCAAATTTTTCTGATACGCAGCCAAATCGTCCGGATGGATCGAAGACGGCAGGCCATTGGATAAAATTTCATGCTCCGGTGTGCCGACGATTTCCTTGATTGCCGCATTTACGAAAAGCACCTTGAAGTCGGCATCGGTAATAATAAAAACGTTATGGGTTACGCGGGCGATGGCATTGAAACGCGCCAGATCGACGTGCGCTTTGCGCGCCGTGACAAGATGAACGCGCAGCACATCAGAGAGCAATACTGCCAGCGCACCGGTAAACATGGTCACGAAAAACTGGGAGAGCAAGTCACTCGTGGGTACGCCTGAGAACAGGTTGAGCGTCAGGCCGGTCAGGCCGATTGCGGTTGCCGCGCCTATCATCAACTTGCCGCTCAGAATCAAAGGGAACAGGCCAGTCATCATGACCAGCCAGGGAAATGACATCTGCGATGGCGACAGTGCGATCAGCGCCCCCAGCATGGCGCAACACTCAATCAGGCTGCGCTTAGGTGTGCTTTTCGGTGCCGTACTGACAAGCAGGCGTTGCAGTGCAAGCAACAGCAAGAGTGCCAGCACAGCCGTTGCCGCCAGCTGTGCATAGGACTCTGCAGCGTGCTGCCAAGGCAAGGTAAACCCCGCATGCAGCAGCGCCGAGGCATAAAGAAACGGGGACAGGATGCGAAAAATATCAGCGCCGGCGAGTGTGTTTTTCGATTTAAGAAAGGATCTCATCATCAGCAGACCGCAGCGCGCCGGGCGACTTTGCTGGCGGCTTCTGCTGTGCTGTTAATTCTTATAACTCTATTAATTAAAACGAAAATAAAAACGAAAAGGTGCGAAGTTTGGCCTGAGCCACTTAAGCTGATATTCGACGTGCAGGGGGTTAAAGATGCGCTGAAGCGCGTAATTGATTTCATTGCTGGAGCGGTTGCGGAGGTTCATTGACGCACGAACAATAGCAAATTTACATCGATTTGGACAGACAAAACTGCTCCCGTTTAACTTGTTTTTAGCATGATGCCATCCTGATAATGGCGTTTCACTATGTACGATTACCATGGTGCAATGCTGCCGATTTTCCCTAGGGGAACACGGTTAGCCAAACACGTTGCCTGCAAGTATTTTTAAGTTGCGCTGCAACGGCCAGAAAGTTTTGACTAAGCTCAACTGAGGTTTCCAGCGTTATCCCATTACCCACTAAAAATTACGAGGCAATGCGTTTGATCGGGTCTGCGGCGTTTCATTGCGCAACAAATTTCAGGGGGTATAAGCAAAAACACTGTGATTGCCGCATTATTTTTATGGTGTTTTAAAAATACATTATTAAGTATCTGATGTTACGTACTTTTTTTAATTATGGCAGTGCGTAACATCAGGTAAAAATTACAATTTTGACTGTAATTTTTACAAGTGGATCGACTGTCGTTTGCGGATGTTACTTGGCGACAGTATGGGATGGCAGATCGAGAGTTGGTTATTGCTAGGGGTTAGCGCAGTTCGCCGTTTTGGCATGGCATTTGCATGAAATTGAGTCCGATTCACCGACCGAAGGAGAATGTGATGGGACAACAAGCACAACCCGGCAGCAAGAGCCAATCCAGCAGCAAAAGATCGATTCCAAATGCGATCCAGTTGCTGACTGCCGATCATGAAAAAGTCAGCAAGATTTTTGAACAGTATAAAAAACTGAAAGGCAAGGAGAGTGATGAGGAAAAACGTGCGCTGGTCAAGCAAGCCTGCAATGAATTGACGGTGCATGCGCAAATCGAGGAAGAGATTTTCTATCCGGCGATGCGCGAGGTGCAGGGCGCCGGAGATCTGCTCGATGAAGCGAAGGTGGAGCACACAACGGTCAAAAAACTGGTGTCAGAGCTTGAATTCATGAATCCTGCCGATGAACTTTACGACGCCAAGTTCACGGTGCTGGCCGAATATGTAACGCATCATGTCAAGGAGGAACAGAACCAGTTATTTCCTATGGCAAAGAAAAGCGGGATGGATCTGAATCAACTCGGAGAAGAGCTTGACCACCGCAAACAGGCGCTGGCGGCGCTATATGGATTCGAAATGGAAATGCAGGACGCCCCGCCTGCCAGTAGCGTGAAGCGTTCCCGGAGCGTGTCGTCAACCCAAAAAAGCGTCCACTAAAACCGGTGTGTGCGGTTCGTCTTGCGCTGCTGTCTTGCGCTCGTTTAGACGGCGCATGGGCCAGAGCTTGCCAGAAGAAATACTGAAAGAGCCATGATAATTTCAACGGAGGCAACGATGGATGCTTTTGAAAACGTCAATTCGAATGCGAACGACACGGGTAGTGCGTTGGGAACGGCCGGCGACCCGGCGAATGCGGGGGCACATGCCAAAATAGATAAAGTCTCTGACGTTGCCCGTACCGCTGTTGACAGCCTTTCCGCTGGCGCCCATCAGGGTTTTGACAAGGCCGTCGATGCCGCTGGCCAGGCCGCCGCAATCTTCGACGTGAAGCGAGAAGAATTGAAAGTGGCGCAGGTGAAATTGATGGAAAGTTGTCGGAGTTACGTTCAACAGAATCCGCTAACGTCGCTGGGAATCGCTACTGCGGTCGGCTATGTTTTGAGCCGTTTGCTGAAGTCGCGCTAGTGTTCGGAGTTGTTTTGTGCTTTTTTGTGCCAGGCACGCGTTGTAAAGCTATTCATGACGGATTGATTAACTCAGTGCTTATGCTCGCCAATCAGCGCCAGCGAATCATGTTCGCGCTGGTTGGCGGCGTGCTTTCGCATGACCATGTACATGGTGCCGGCCACGAACAGGCCGAACAGGGTGATCACTACATTGAGGTCGAGATTGAATGAAATCATCAGCGCATACAGACTCAGCATGGTCAGAATCGACAGGTTTTCATTGAAGTTTTGCACCGCAATCGAATGCCCGGCACTCATCAGCACGTGACCACGATGTTGCAGCAGGGCATTCATGGGCACCACAAAAAAACCGGATAGGACGCCAATTAAAACTAGCAATGGATAAGCGATCCAGACCGAATGCACCAGCGTCATCATGATCACAACCACACCCATCGCAATACCCATCGGCATCACCGACAGGGATTTTTTGAGCGGAATGAAACGGGCGGCGCCGACTGCGCCCAGAGCAACTCCGAGCGCCACCACACCTTGCAGGATGGCGGCTTTGTCGAGCGGCATATGGAGCGATTTCTCAGCCCATTTCAACACGATGAACTGGAGCGTGGCGCCAGCGCCCCAGAATAGCGTGGTCACTGCGAGTGAAATCTGACCCAGTTTATCTTTCCACAGAATGCTGTAGCTGTTCGCAAAATCGGCGATCAGCCTGATTGGGTTGCGTTCCTGATGCGCATAATGTGCATAGGTATCGGGTATCTTGAGATTGAATAAAGCGCCAAACAAGTAAGCGGTGATGATCACGCACAACGCAGCTTCGGTCGAAGTATTGAAGCCAAAATCGATCAGGGGGAAATCAAACTGCAGCAGTCCCGCCGTAACCGCCGGATTGACCAGCGCCCCGCCCAGCATGGTGCCGAGAATGATGGAAATGACGGTCAAGCCTTCGATCCAGCCATTGGCAGCCACCAGTTTTTCGGGCGGCAATAATTCGGTCAGGATGCCGTACTTGGCGGGAGAATACGCGGCCGCGCCAAAGCCTACCACCGCATATGCGATCAGCGGATGCACATTGAAAAATATCAGCGTGCAGCCGGAAACCTTGATCAGGTTGGTGATGAGCATCACGCGACCCTTGGGCAGCGCATCGGCTAAGGCGCCCACGAATGCTGCAAGCAATACATAAGACAATACGAAACACAATTTCAGCATCGGCGTCATCCAGTCCGGTGATTGCAATTGTGCCAATAGTGCGATAGCAACGATGAGGAGCGCGTTATCAGCGAGCGAAGAGAAAAACTGCGCCGCCATGATGGTATAGAAACCGCGTTTCATTCGGCTGTTGGCTCACTGATTATCAAGAACATGAATGCATTTGCTTAGTTTGCTTAATTTACTTAAGCAGCGCAGCCTGTTGGGCCTGCGCTGCGAGAATGGGTTGTTTTCGTAAATCCAGCCTGTGACAGAATATGTCTGGACTGCTTTATACCATGAAAATATGGGCTATTCGCCAGAATCTACGCGTCGCAGAGTGGCTCCGGTAAAATGTCCGTCAGCCATTATTCTTTCTTTTTACGCACTTTTATTGTCAGGTTTGTCCCATGCCAAGACCTATTGTTGCCCTCATTGACATCGCTGCCATGCAGCACAATTTAGCTATTGCCAAAGCGCAAGTACCCACCGCCAAAACTTGGGCAGTGCTCAAAGCGAATGCCTACGGCCACGGCCTGGAGCGCGGCATGCGCGGCTTCGCACAGGCCGATGGCTTGGCCTTGATCGAAATCGAAGCGGCGGTGCGCCTGCGCGAACTGGGTTGGGATAAGCCGATCCTGTTGCTCGAAGGCTTTTTCGATACCGCCGATCTGGCAGTCATCAATGCATACCATCTGGAATTCGCGGTTCACTGCAACGAGCAAATCGAAATGCTGGAACGCACGCAATTTGACGCGCCGCTGCAGGTGCACCTGAAGATGAATAGCGGCATGAACCGGCTCGGTTTCCAGCCCGCTGCTTTTCGGGATGCTTACGCCCGCCTGCGCGCTATGCCGGCGGTCGGCAAGATCACCTTGATGACCCATCTTGCCAATGCCGACGATGCCGAAAATACCACTTTCCCGTTGATGGAGCAGGTGCGCCGTTTTAACGCCGCCGTCCAAGGTCTGGAGGCGGAAATCAATCTGTCGAATTCGGCCGCCGATCTGTTGCATCCCGATATCCAGACCGATTGGGTGCGCCCCGGCATCATGCTGTACGGCGCCACTCCCGGCGGCAAGAGCGCGGCCGAGTTCGGCCTGCTGCCGGCGATGACGCTGAAGAGTGAAATCATCGGCACCCAGGATATTGCGGCGGGCGATGCGGTCGGCTATGGCAGCCGCTTCTGCGCCGAGGGGCCCATGAAGATCGGCGTGGTCGCCTGCGGTTACGCCGACGGCTATCCGCGCCATGCGCCGAACGGTACGCCGATCATCGTCGATGGCGTCAAGACCCGAATCGTCGGCCGGGTTTCGATGGACATGATTACCGTCGATCTGACCGAAGTGCCGGGCGCGCACATCGGTAGCAGCGTCACTTTGTGGGGGCAAGGCTTGCCGATTGACGAAGTGGCGCAGGCCGCAGGCACCGTCGGTTATGAATTGATGTGCGCGCTAGCGGCTCGGGTGCGCATTATTGAAATTTCCCCAACATAAAATATACTGTTGCATGTATTTTTTAATGCCGCATTAAATATATGCGTAAAGTAATGCTTTTATAGGCATACCCCCTAGTTTATAAATTCTACGCACCATGGCTAAAGCAAAAACCAATTACACCTGCACCGAATGCGGTGACGTATCGAACAAATGGATGGGCCAGTGTCTGGCTTGCGGCCAGTGGAATACGCTGGTCGAGACGATAGTCGAAACCGGCGCCAACCGCTTTTCGGCGCAACCGCAAGCGCTGGCGCAAACCGCGCCGGTGTTGAGCCTGGCCGATATCGACGCCACCGATGTGCCCCGTTTTGGCACCGGGATCGAGGAATTTGATCGCGTGCTCGGTGGCGGTCTGGTCACCGGCGGCGTAGTGCTGATCGGCGGCGACCCCGGCATCGGCAAATCCACTTTGCTATTGCAGGCGCTGGCAAATTTATCCGACACCAAAAAATCCTTGTACGTCAGTGGCGAGGAATCCGGTGCACAAATCGCCATGCGCGCCAAGCGGCTAAATATCGTAGCCAGCGAACTCAAGTTTCAAGCCGAAATCCAACTCGAAAAAATCCTCAAAACGCTGGCGGACCTGAAGCCGGAAGTTGCGGTCATCGACTCGATCCAGACCGTCTATTCCGACGCCTTGAGTTCCGCTCCCGGCTCTGTTGCGCAAGTGCGCGAGTGCGCCGCGCAACTCACGCGTGTCGCCAAACAGAACGGCATCACCATCATTCTGGTCGGGCATGTGACTAAGGAAGGCGCGCTGGCCGGGCCGCGTGTGCTGGAACATATCGTCGACACCGTGCTGTACTTCGAGGGCGACACCCATTCCAGCTTCCGGCTGGTGCGCGCGGTCAAGAACCGCTTCGGCGCGGTCAATGAACTGGGCGTGTTCGCAATGACTGAAAAAGGTTTGAAAGGCGTTTCCAATCCGTCCGCGCTATTCCTGTCGCAGCACGACAATGCGGTGTCAGGCTCTTGCGTGATGGTCACGCAAGAAGGCACGCGCCCATTGCTGGTCGAGATTCAGGCGCTGGTCGACACTTCCCACGCGCCGAATGCGAAACGGCTGTCGGTCGGGCTGGAGCAAAACCGTCTGGCGATGCTGCTGGCGGTGCTGCATCGCCATGCCGGCGTGGCTGCGTTCGATCAGGACGTGTTCATCAACGCGGTGGGCGGTGTCAAGATTACCGAACCGGCTGCCGACTTGGCTGTGCTGCTGGCGATCAATTCCTCGATGCGCGACAAACCGCTGCCGCGCGGGCTGGTGGTGTTCGGGGAAGTGGGTTTGGCCGGTGAAATCCGTCCCGCGCCGCGCGGTCAGGAACGCTTGCGCGAAGCGGCCAAGCTGGGTTTTACGACGGCGATGATTCCGAAGGCGAATGCGCCGAAACAAAAAATCGAGGGCATGAAGATCATCGCTGTGGAGCGCATCGACGAAGCGTTCAATAAAATGCGCGAGTTGGATGACTGACAAGTCATGCTGGGATTTATTGCACTAGCGAAGCCGCCCGCAAACCGCTGCGCACTGCCGATTCCAGCGTCGCCGGGTAATCGCCGGCGGTGTAGTCGCCCGCCAGCAGCAAGCCGGGCAGGCCGGTTGGATTGTCTGGGCGGCGTAGGGCAGGGCGGCAGGAAAAGGTTGCGTGTTTTTCCGTGATCACCGCGCTCCATAGCGGCGCAGATAATGCCGCGTTGTTGAATGCGCGCGCCAGTTGCCGGCTGACCTGGCTTGTCAAAACTTCGCGTCCAGCGTCCAGCGCCGCGTTCGGTAAGCTGATGACGACTGACAGCAAACCGGCGTCCTGCGGCTGCAACTGACCCCGATCGAACACGAATTGGCCCCAGCTATTAGTGGCGGGATCGTCCAGCAGCGCCATGAAAGACCGCTCCAGCCTGAAATCTGCGTGGTACTGCAAATAGCAGGTTGTGATCGCTTCGTAGGTGAATTCATTTAGCTGTTTACGTAGATCTTGTAAATCTTGTGTATCGGCTTCCAGTGCGGCCAGCAGTTTCGAGGCCCGGTTCGGCGGCGTGGCAAGTATCACTGCATCGAAGATCACGGCATCGAAGTTGGTCGGAATATTCATCGTTCCCGCAGCCAATTGCCAGCCAGCCACCGTTTGCCGCAATCCTTGAATAGCGCAACCCGCATGCACGCTGCCGCCTTGGGCTGTCACATACGCTGCCGCATGCTGCGGAAACAACGCGCTCAAGTCGCAGCGCGGTATCAACATATCGGAAGCGGCGCGCTTCGCGCCCAGACTGTCGCGCAATACATGCAAGAAAACCTGCGCCGAGGCGCGCTTAGGATGGGTGTTCAGGGCAGCAATGCAGAGCGGCTGCCACATCAGCCGGCACAGGCGCGGCGTCTGGTCGAAGCGTTGCAGCAACTCGGCCACGCTGCAATCGGTATCGAGCCGCCAATCCATCCAGCGTGCGGCAGAGGTAAACCGGGCCAGCGCCAGTTTGTCTTCCCGTGTCAGTCCGGTGGCGCGCCATAAGGCCAGCAATATATGCCAGGGCGCCGGCAGTTTGGATGTGATGAAATCCATGCCGCCGGTTTCGGGTGGATAGCGCATTTGCAGCGGCAGCCGCAAAAAATGATCGCGTTCGTTGATGCCGATACTGCACATCAGTTGCAAGGTTTCCCGATACGCGCCGAGCAGCAGGTGTTGCCCGTTGTCGATGATTCTGCCATCGACTTCAACCCGCCGGGCGCGTCCGCCCAGCGTGCGTGCGGCTTCATACAGACTGACGCGATGCCCGAGTTGCGTCAGCTTGACCGCCGCCGCGCAACCGGCCCAGCCGGCACCGATGACAGCGACATTTTTTGGCGTTGCAGCCTTAGCCACGGATATAGGTTTTCCAGGCCAGCCAAAGCTTGCGAATCGGCGTCAGTGAAATCCGCTGACTCAGCACATGGAAGCCGTCGGCTTCGATTTCGTGCAGCAGGGTGCGATAAATGGCCGCCATCATCAGGCCAGGGCGTTGTGCGCGGTGATCTTCCTTGGGCAGCAGCGCAAACGCATCGTCATAAGCGGTCTGGGCGCGCTGTACCTGGAAGCGCATCAGGTTTTCAAAGTTTTCACTGTGGCGCGCGTTGAGCAGGTCGGCGGCGGTTACCTTGAATTGCTGCAGTTCGTTCACCGGTAGATAAATCCGCCCCTTGCGCGCATCTTCGCCGACATCGCGGATGATATTGGTGAGCTGGAACGCCAGCCCGAGTTTTTCGGCGTATTGCAGCGTTTCCGGCCGCGTTTTGCCGAAAATTCTGGCCGACAGAATACCCACCACACTAGCCACGTGCCAGCAATAACGCTGCAGATTCGGATAATCCAGATAGCGGGTTTGATCGAGGTCCATTTCCATGCCGTTGATGATTGCCTGCAGATGCTGGCCGTCCAAACCGTAAGTCTCCATGTGCGGCTGCAGCGCTTTCATCACCGGATGGGTCGGGTTGCCGGTCAGCATGGCTGCTACTTCCTTGCGCCACCAGGCCAGCTTGTTGCGCGCTACCGTCTCATCGGTGCAGTCATCGACGGTATCGTCGACTTCGCGGCAAAAGGCGTACAGCGCGGTAATCGCACGGCGTCGTTCTGTCGGCAGGAACAGGAAGCTGTAATAAAAGCTGGAGCCGCTTTGCGCGGTTTTTTGCTGGCAGTATTCGTCTGGTGACATGGTGGGTACGGCTGAATGAGGATTAAAAGTGGTCTGGATGCAAAATCAAGCCGCTATGCTAGCCGACTGTGCGATTCAGAACAAATCCGGCGTGTGATTAAAGCCGGCTGCAGCGTTGCATACGCAGCCAGAATATTTTTATAAACGTAAAATTATAGGGGTATAAGTAAAAATATGCCAATGTACGCATATATACATTGCGGTAATTATAATTACATAATGCAGTATGCTTATATTGCCAGGTTGCAGAAAATTAGTGCGATTTCAGTTCTATTTCATCCACATTGCGCGCCACAAGACGCGGCGCCAGTCGGTTGCGCGCAATTTGGGACGCTGCCGGAATACATCAAAACCGGCGGCTTCGACCCTTTCCAGGATGCGCAAGCCGCCCTGAACCACCAGTCGCAACTCCCAGCCAATCCGGCCCGGCAACCGCAGCGCCAGCGGCGCGCCTGACAGCATCATGGCGCGCGCGCGCGCAACTTCAAAGCGCATCAACGCGCACCAGGCCGCATCCACCCGCGCATCCGTCAGGTGCGCGGCAGTCACGCCGAAGCGCTCCATGTCTTCCTGCGGCAAGTAAATGCGGCCTTTTTGCCAGTCGATCGCGGCATCCTGCCAAAAGTTAATCAACTGCAAGGCGCTGCAGATCGCATCCGAATCGCGCAAATTTGTCGCATCGGCCGCGCCGTATAAATGCAGCATCAGTGTCCCGACCGGATTGGCCGAGCGCTGGCAATAATTCAGCAATTCAGCAAACGTCGGGTAGCGCGTGGTCACCACATCCTGGCGGAAAGCCGACAGCAAATCGCGCAACGGTTGCAGCGGCAATTGGTAATCGCGTATGGTTTTTTCCAGCGCAAAAAACAACGATGGTATTTCTAGCGCGGCCGGCGCGTCAGCCAGACGATTCTGCTCTATTGCATCCAGTCCTTGTTCATATGTGCCCAGCGCGATCAGCCGTTGATCCGGCGTGGCATCGCCTTCATCGGCCAGATCGTCGGCGCTGCGCGCAAACGCATAGATCGCAGCCACCGCCGGGCGCAAGCGGGCCGGCAGCAACAGCGAAGCAACAGGAAAATTTTCGTAATGATCAACGGCCATGGTTTGAACTTAGCGTCTAAAAAGACAATTGCCACAATGATATAGGCCCACATATAATTACTAACCGCCCAGTCAGTAATACATCGGGAACATCGTGGGAACATCGCCGGCGGAAGTTCCCGCTTCAACCCCAGCCCCGATATTTCAGCCCGAATAGTAAAGGAAAACAAACGTGGCCGCCCTGAAAATACCATCCCGGATTCCGCTGCAAAACTTCACCTTGCCGTTCCTGATTGTGCTGGTTGCGCTGGTTGCATCGGTTAGCGGCTGTTCCAAGCCGGTGCCGAAGGTGGTGGACATCCGCCCGGTAAGAGCAATCCAGCTGGGCGCGCAACAGGCTGAAGTGGCTGTCGAATTTTCTGGCGATGTGCGGGCGCGGGTGGAGTCTCGCCTGGGCTTTCGGGTCGGCGGCAAAATTGCTGCGCGCAAGGTCGATGTCGGCGCCTTGGTCACGCGCGGCCAAGTGCTGATGCAGCTCGATCCGCAAGACTTGCAACTGGTGCAGGCGCAGGCCCAAGCCGCGCTGCAGGCGGCGCAAAGCAACCGCGATCTAGCCCAAGCCGAGTTGTCCCGTTACCAGGAATTGCGCAGCAAGAATTTCGTCAGCCAGGCGGTGCTGGATGCAAAGCAGACTACTTATAAAGCAGCCGAGTCGAATGTCGCGCAAGCCCGGGCCGCTCACAGAGGCCAATCGAATCAAACCGGTTATGCGGCGTTGGTGGCAAACGTGGATGGTGTGGTAACCAAGGTCGATGCGGAAATCGGGCAAGTAGTGGCGGCCGGCACGCCTGTGGTGTGGGTCGCGCAAGCGGGAGAGAAAGAGGTGGTAGTGGGCATCCCGGAAGACAAGGTCGCCAATCTGCGCAATATCACCGATGTGCGGGTGCGCATCTGGGCCAATCCGCAAGCGGTTTTGCAAGGCAAGTTGCGCGAACTGTCGCCGGTAGCCGATCCGGTCACCCGCACCTATGCCGCCAAAATAACCATATTGAACGCGCCGGCCGAGGTCAAACTGGGCATGACCGCCTATGTCGGCTTTGTCGCAAAAACGCCGGATGCGATGTTCGCCGTGCCACTGACCGCGCTGTTGCAGGACAAGGCGGCAACTGCGGTCTGGCTGGTCGAAAACGGCGCGGTAAGACTGGTTCCGGTTCAGATCGGCGGCACTTCGGGTGACGATGTGCTGCTGGCGGGTGGCGTCACGGCCGGGCAAACCATCGTGACGGCTGGCGTGAATCTGTTGAAAGCCGGACAAAAAGTAAAAATATTGGGGGATTCTGCCGCAGTCGATGCCCCACCTGAATCTGCAGCTAAGTCTGTAGCCAATAGCGCTGGAGCCAGCCAATGAAAGGCGGCTTCAATCTGTCGCGCTGGGCGCTCGAACATATTCCGTTTACCCGTTACCTGATGGTCGTTTTGATGATTGGCGGCATCCTCGGTTATGTCAATCTGGGGCAGGATGAAGACCCGCCATTTACCTTTCGTGCGATGGTGGTGCGCGCCAACTGGCCGGGCGCCACCGCGCTGCAGATGGCCGAGCAGGTCACCGACAAGCTGGAAAAAAAGCTGCAGGAAACGCCTTACATCGACAAGATTCGCAGCTATTCGAAGCCCGGCGAGACCCTGATCATCCTGCAATTGCGGGAATCGACGCCACCGAAAGAAACCGCGCAATCCTGGTATCAGGTGCGCAAGAAAATCGGCGATATCAAGGGCACCTTGCCGCCCGGCGTGGTCGGGCCGTTTTTCAATGACGAGTTCGGCGACACTTATGGCTCCATTTTTGCGCTGTCAGGCGATGGCTTCAATTATGCGCAGATGAAGCAATACGCCGATTTCGTCCGTCAGCAATTGTTGAAAGTGCCCTCGGTGGCGAAAGTGGAATTGTTCGGTGTACAGGATGAAAAAATATACATCGAGTTTTCCCAAAAGAAATTTTCGCAATTAGGTATTCCGTTTCAGGATGTCATCGATCAGATTAATGCGCAAAACGCGGTGGAATCCACTGGCGTAGTGGTCACGCCCAGCGCCAACCTGCAGGTCAGGGTGAGCGGCGCTTTGCAAGCAACCCGAGATCTGGAAAATCTTGAGCTGCGTGCCAATGGCACGACTTTCCGTCTGGGCGATTTTGCCGTCGTCAAGCGCGGTTACAAGGATCCGCCACAGGACAAGATGCGCTTTAACGGCAAGGAAGTCATCGGCCTCGGGATTTCGATGGAAAATGGCGGAGACATCATCAAACTCGGCAAAAACCTGCAAACGACGGTAGACGAAATCAAAGGAAAATTACCGGTAGGCATTGAGTTTCAGAATGTTTCAGATAAGCCGAAAGCAGTTACGGAGTCGGTGAGCGAATTCATCAAGGTGCTAGTCGAAGCGGTACTGATTGTGCTGGTGGTCAGTTTTCTGGCGCTGGGTTTGCATACCAAGCCATTCCGGCTCGATATCTGGCCGGGCATGGTGGTCGGCTTGACCATCCCGCTGGTGTTGGCGGTAACTTTTTTGTTCATGCGCATATTTGAGATCAACTTGCACAAAATTTCGCTCGGTGCGCTGATCATCGCGCTGGGACTGCTGGTCGATGACGCCATCATCGCCGTCGAAATGATGGTGCGCAAGATGGAAGAGGGCTTTTCGCGTCTGGATGCAGCCACCTTTGCCTACACCTCGACTGCGATCCCGATGCTGACCGGCACCTTGATCACCGCAGCCGGTTTCCTGCCGATTGGACTGGCAAAGTCGGCAGCAGGCGAATATACCTTTTCGATGTTTTCAGTCAATGCGCTGGCGCTTTTGATTTCCTGGCTGGCGGCCGTGTTGTTTACGCCGTATATCGGCTTCTTGCTGCTGAAGGTGAAGCCTGCCGCCAATGCAGATGGCCACCATGAACTGTTCGACACGCCTTTTTACAAGCGCTTCCGAGCCGCCGTGACCTGGTGCATTACCTGGCGCAAGACCACAATTCTGATCACTTTGGGCGTATTTGCGCTGGGCGTATTCGGATTCAAGTTCATCGAGCAGCAATTCTTTCCCGACTCCAGTCGTCCGGAACTGATGGTCGAAATGTGGTCGCCCGAGGGCACCACTTTTGTTGCCAATGAAGCGCAAGCAAAAAAGTTTGAAGCCTTTATTCTGGCGCAGGACGGGGTGGAAAGCGTGACCAGCTATGTTGGCACCGGCAGTCCGCGGTTTTACCTGCCGCTCGATCAGATATTTCCACAGACCAACGTGTCGCAATTTGTCGTGCTGCCGAAGGATTTGAAGGCACGCGAAGCGCTGCGCCTGAAAATTACTGCAGTCTTCAAAAATAATTTCCCGGAAGTGCGGGGGCGCGTCAAGCTGCTGCCGAACGGCCCGCCGGTGCCGTATCCAGTGCAGTTCCGCGTCACCGGCACCGAGGTTGACGCAGTACGCGCCATCGCGGATCAGGTAAAAACCGTCATGAACGCCAACCAGAATGCGATCGGAGTTAACGACAACTGGAATGAGTCGATCAAGGTAGTGCGCATCGATCTGGATCAGGAAAAATTGCGCGCGCTGGGTGTGAGTTCGCAAATCGTGATGCGTGCCGCCAATACCATTTTGACCGGCACCACCGTCGGACAATATCGTGAAGACAATAATCTGATCGACATAGTGGTGCGCCAACCGGTGCAAGAGCGCTCGACCGTGGAAGCTCTCAATGCAGCAAATATCCCAACCGCTAGCGGCAAGTCGGTGCCGCTGTCCAATCTGGCGCATATCCGGATGGCTTGGGAGCCCGGCGTGGTCTGGCGCGAAGGGCGAGAATGGGCGGTGACAGTCCAGTCGGATGTGGTCGATGGCATCCAGGGTGCGACCGTGTCCGGGCAGATTAGTCCGCAATTGGATAAGCTGCGTGCCACATTGCCGCCAGGCTACAAGATAGAACTGGCTGGCGCTGCAGCTGACAGCGGCAAGGCGCAGGCCTCGATTGCAGCCAATATTCCGCTCGTGATTTTCATCATCTTTACCTTGTTGATGCTGCAGTTGCACAGCTTCTCGCGGGCGTTGCTGGTATTTCTGACCGGTCCGCTGGGTATCGCCGGAGCGGCAATGGCGCTGCTGCTACTGCAGCGTCCATTCGGTTTTGTCGCGCAACTCGGGGTAATTGCGTTATTTGGCATGATTATCCGCAATTCCGTGATCCTGATCGATCAGATTGAACAGGATATCGCTGCCGGCGTAGCGCCCTGGAATGCGATTATCGAATCGGCCGTGCGGCGTTGCCGCCCCATCATTCTCACTGCCGCGGCCGCAGTGCTGGCAATGATTCCGCTGTCGCGCTCGGTGTTCTGGGGGCCGATGGCGGTCGCCATCATGGGAGGCTTGATCATCGCAACTGCGCTAACTCTGTTATTCTTACCGGCCTTGTATGCAGCCTGGTTCCGCGTAAAAAAACCTGGTTGACCTGGTTGATAAGTAGCCGATACTACTGCACAATAGAGGGCTTGCAGTATTTTGGGGATATGGCGAAATTGGTAGACGCACTAGATTTAGGTTCTAGCGTTGTAAGACGTGTCAGTTCGAGTCTGACTATCCCCACCAAGTCCACCAAGATTTTTATTGGATCTTTATTGATCATAGCCAACAACTCGGCCGATCAAAAAATGCATTGGATATTTGCTGCCAGTCACTGAATAAATTGCTTAATTTTTTCAATCGTTTTCAAGCCGGCAATTTTATTTTATTTCTTGAGAAATCGATCGAATCCGCAGCCAGAAATGATGCGTTATTCAAACCCCTTTTCTCACACCACAGAATTCTTATTTTTTGGATGATTTACATGGCAACTGCAGTCGAAACCCTAGGTAAATTAGAGCGCCGTCTCACCATCACTTTTTCATTGACTGAAGTCCAGGAAGAGGTTGAAAAGCGCCTGAAAGTCCGCGCTCGCACGGCCAAAGCGCCGGGCTTTCGTCCAGGTAAAGTGCCGATGAAAATGGTCGCCGCACAATATGGCTTTCAAGTCGAAACTGAAGTATTGAACGATAAAGTTGGTCGTGCATTCAGCGATGCTGCGAATGAAAACAATTTGCGCGTCGCCGGTTATCCGAAAATTGAGCCAAAAACAAGCGAGGATTTGGCTGATGGTTCGGTCGCATTCGATGCTACTTTTGAAGTTTACCCGGAAGTCAAAATCGGCGATCTGTCCGACGTTGAGGTCGAAAAAATCACAGCTGCCGTAACAGACGTAGAGGTCGACAAGACTATCGAAATTCTGCGCAAACAACGTGTGCATTACCACGTCAAAGGCGAGCAGGGTGAACATGGCGATGGCGGCGCAAATTTGACGGCACAGAACGACAATCGCGTGACGGTCGATTTTGTCGGCAAAATTGATGACGTTGAATTCACTGGCGGCAAGGCTGAAGATTACCCGTTCGTTTTGGGTGAAGGCCGCATGCTGCCTGAATTTGAGGCTGCGGTAATCGGATTGAAAATAGGCGAAGCGAAAGCCTTTCCATTATCATTTCCAGCCGATTATCATGGCAAGGACGTTGCAGGGAAAACAGCGGAGTTTACCATTACCCTGAAAAAGCTCGAATGGGCACATTTGCCTGAGTTGAATTCCGAGTTTGCAAAATCCCTTGGCGTAGTAGATGGCGACATGCAAAAAATGCGTGAAGATATCAAAGCCAATCTGGAGCGCGAAGTTGCCGGCCGCATCAAGGCGAAAAACAAGGATGTCGTGATGGATGCACTCATCAAGATTGCTGAGTTGGACGTTCCAAAAGCGCTGGTTGATCAGGATGTCGTGCGTCTGACAGAGATGACGCGTCAAGACATGACGCAACGCGGCATGAATGCCAAAGATATGCCGTTCCCTCCTGAATTGTTTACTGCACAGGCGGAACGTCGGGTACGCCTGGGACTGATTCTGGCTGAAGTGGTCAAGGAAAATACACTGCAGGCAACTGCGGAACAAGTAAAAGCACAAGTAGAAGACTTTGCGCAAAGTTATGAAGATCCGCAGCAGGTCGTTAAATATTATTTCAGCGATCGTCAGCGTTTGTCTGAGGTTGAAGCCCTTGTGCTGGAAGAAAATGTCGTCACCTATGTCCTCAGTAAATCGAAAGTGACAGAAAAATCCGTTGCGTTTGATGAATTGATGGGTAATAACACGCAAGCATAATTCGCTAGCAAATACCGCTCAAGCATATACTTGAGCGTCTTTCATATGGAGCGAAAATGACAGGCCTAATCAGAAAATCCGCATTTGATACAGACATGCTCGGTCTGGTGCCGATGGTGGTTGAGCAAAGCGGTCGGGGCGAGCGCTCCTACGATATTTACTCGCGCCTGTTGAAGGAACGTGTGATTTTCATGGTCGGTCCGGTCAATGACCAAACGGCGAATTTGATAGTGGCGCAATTATTGTTCCTGGAAAGTGAAAATCCTGACAAGGATATTTCCTTGTACATTAATTCACCCGGTGGTTCGGTGTCTGCCGGCATGGCTATCTACGATACGATGCAATTCATCAAGTCCGATGTTTCAACACTATGTACCGGGATGGCTGCATCCATGGGTGCTTTTCTGCTTGCGGCTGGTGCTAAAGGGAAGCGGTTTTCTCTGCCTAACTCTCGCATCATGATTCATCAACCTCTGGGCGGTGCTCAGGGGCAGGCGTCCGATATCGAGATACAGGCGCGTGAGATTCTTTATCTGCGTGAAAGATTAAACGGTATCCTGGCAGAAAAAACTGGGAAAACCCTTGAGCAAATCGGCAAAGATACAGATAGGGATAACTTCATGTCGGCTGACGCCGCAGTTGAATACGGCTTGATTGACAAAGTTCTGATAAACCGCGAGTGACGTATAGTCCTGCGGAAAACGCCCGAACGTTTTATCGTCCGGGCGTTTTCCATTGATAATGCAGTGATTGCCCGATTAAACTGATATGACGATTTTTAAATTAACGGGTAATATCAAGCTGAAACTTTAAATTTATATAGATCCCTCCCCATGTCTGACAAAAAAACCTCCAGCGGCGAAAAACTGCTCTACTGTTCATTTTGCGGTAAGAGCCAGCATGAGGTCAAAAAACTCATCGCCGGTCCTTCCGTATTCATCTGTGATGAATGCATCGATTTATGCAACGACATCATTCATGATGAAGCCGTTAGTGTTGAATCCATTAGCGGAGAAAAATCTGCGCTACCTACACCGCAAGAGATTAGCGACTTGCTCGATCAATACGTTATTGGACAGACTACCGCGAAACGTATTTTGTCTGTAGCTGTCTACAATCACTATAAACGGCTCAAGCATTTGGGTAAAGTGGATGATGTTGAACTGGCAAAAAGCAATATATTGCTTGTTGGTCCAACCGGTTCAGGTAAAACTTTGTTGGCGCAAACCATGGCACGTATGTTGAATGTGCCTTTTGTGATGGCAGATGCAACAACACTCACTGAAGCCGGTTATGTTGGTGAAGATGTCGAGAATATTATCCAAAAATTGTTGCAAAGCTGTAACTATGAAGTCGAAAAGGCGCAAAAAGGTATTGTCTATATTGACGAGATCGACAAAATTTCGCGCAAATCCGATAACCCATCCATTACACGCGATGTTTCTGGAGAAGGCGTGCAACAGGCGCTGTTGAAGCTGATCGAAGGCACAATGGCTTCAGTTCCGCCGCAAGGTGGACGCAAGCATCCTAATCAGGATTTTGTGCAGATTGATACCACGAACATCATGTTTATTTGTGGTGGTGCATTTGATGGATTGGCGAAGGTTATATCCAATCGTGCGATAAAAAGTGGAATTGGTTTTTCTGCAACGGTAAAGAGTGAAAACCAGAAAATGGCCAGTGATGTATTGCTGGAAGCTGAACCAGAAGATCTGATCAAGTTTGGATTGATTCCAGAATTGGTAGGGCGCCTTCCAGTTGTTGCCACTTTGACTGAACTCAATGAAGAGGCACTGATACGGATTTTGGTGGAACCAAAGAATGCACTGATCAAACAATACTCAAAACTGCTCGAAATGGAAGGCACTGAATTGGAGGTCAGACCAGCTGCTTTACATGCCATTGCCAAAAAAGCGATTGCCCGCAAAACGGGTGCACGTGGATTACGTTCAATTCTTGAGCATGCATTGCTCGATGTTATGTACGATTTACCTAATCAACAAAATGTGGCAAAAGTGGTCATCGATGAAAACACCATCACAAATGGCGCCAAGCCATTGTTGATTTATCATGAGCAGCCCAAGGCATCTGGGGCATCTAAATAAGTTTGAAATCCCCGGTCTGAAGGCAGGTGTTTCGATCAGTGTGGTTTTGGATGGGTGCAAACCCCTTCCAAACCGAGTTAGAGACACTAGCCTAAAGGCCTGCGTTAAATGGTTGCTAAAAGCGATATAATTTAATGTAATAATGGTTATTATGGCTTCAATCGCAAAGCCACCCGAGAAATATCTCGTGTGTGGCTTTTTTTATTGGGATTTTACCTATTGGCGATGATTTTTGTTTCTCTCGGGCTTGTGTTCTGGCCACTTGCGCCAACATCACTAACAGGTTTATTTGAAAAGGCTTGCTATGACGACTCCCACATTTACTGAACAAAGCCAACTGCCGCTATTGCCGTTGCGGGACGTTGTTGTCTTCCCGCATATGGTCATACCGTTGTTCGTTGGTAGGCCAAAATCAATCAAGGCTTTAGAAGCTGCCATGGAACAGGGCAAGAGCATTATGCTCGCAGCACAAAAGACCGCAGCAAAGGATGAGCCATCACCTGCAGACATTTATGAAATCGGTTGCGTAGCAAATATATTGCAGATGCTTAAGTTGCCTGATGGCACTGTAAAAGTACTTGTAGAAGGCGCTCAACGCGCACGGATCCATCATATTAGTGAATTGGAAACGCATTTTGTTGCCGATCTGACCCCTATTGAATCCGAACTCGGGGACGATTCCGAATTGGAAGCGATGCGCCGCACTATCGTTCAACAATTTGACCAGTATGTAAAACTAAACAAAAAAATCCCCCCTGAAATTCTGACATCACTGGCAGGTATTGACGATGCCGGTCGACTGGCCGATACGGTTGCTGCACACTTGCCTTTGAAGCTCGAACAAAAACAAGTGATCCTTGAGATTTTCAACGTCGCAAAGCGCCTTGAACATTTATTGGGCCAACTCGAAGGTGAGCTTGATATTCTTCAGGTGGAAAAGCGTATTCGCGGACGCGTCAAACGTCAGATGGAAAAATCCCAACGTGAGTATTATCTGAACGAGCAAGTCAAGGCAATCCAGAAGGAATTGGGGGAAGGTGAGGAAGGTGCAGATTTTGATGAGCTTGAGAAAAAAATCATTACTGCAAAAATGCCTAAGGAAGCCCGTGAGAAAGCACAGAGTGAGCTTAAGAAACTTAAGCTGATGTCGCCAATGTCGGCCGAAGCTACGGTTGTTCGTAACTATATTGATACTCTAGTTAGTTTGCCATGGAAGAAAAAATCCAAGGTGAATAATGATTTGACCAATGCTGAAAAAATCCTTGAAAATGATCACTACGGCCTAGATAAAGTTAAAGAACGCATTCTTGAGTATCTTGCCGTTCAGCAACGTGTTGACAAACTCAAAGCGCCTATTCTTTGTTTTGTTGGTCCTCCAGGAGTAGGTAAGACATCTCTAGGGCAGTCCATAGCGCGCGCCACAAACCGAAAATTTGTTCGTATGGCACTGGGCGGGGTTAGGGATGAAGCTGAGATACGTGGACATCGTCGCACGTATATTGGCTCGATGCCAGGCAAAATTTTACAAAGTCTTGCCAAGGCGGGTGTGCGCAATCCATTATTTCTGCTTGATGAAGTAGATAAAATGGGAGCGGATTATCGGGGCGATCCTTCTTCAGCGCTGCTGGAGGTGCTTGACCCCGAACAGAATCATACTTTTGCCGATCATTATGTCGAGGTCGATTTCGATTTGTCGGATGTGATGTTTGTTGCTACATCGAATTCATATAATATCCCGCCAGCACTGCTAGACAGGATGGAAGTTATTCGCTTGTCCGGCTACACGGAAGATGAGAAAACCAGCATTGCTCAACGATACTTACTACCCAAGCAAATCAGGAATAACGGATTGAAGGATGAGGAAATCGGCGTTGCCGAATCCGCTATTCGAGACATTATTCGCTTTTACACCAGAGAAGCGGGAGTACGTTCGCTGGAACGTGAGATTTCGAAAATCTGCCGTAAAGTAGTTAAATTGTTGCTGCTCAAGAAACAAGACAAGAAAATTATCGTTTCGGCGAAGAACTTAGATAAATTCCTGGGTGTTCGCCGCTTCGATTATGGCGTGGCCGAAAAAGACAATCGAATTGGTCAGGTGGTTGGACTCGCCTGGACTGAGGTTGGTGGTGAACTATTGACAATCGAAGCAGTGGCAATGCCTGGAAAAGGTGCAGTTATTCGTACCGGCACTCTCGGCGATGTAATGAAAGAGTCGATAGAAGCTGCCCGTTCTGTGATGCGTAGTCGGGCAAAAAGCCTCGGAATCAAGAACGAAGTTTTCGAAAAAACGGATATCCATATCCATGTTCCTGAAGGCGCCACCCCTAAAGATGGTCCATCTGCCGGTGCTGCAATGACGACGGCCTTGGTGTCTATATTCACAGGAATTCCGGTGCGTGCAGACGTTGCGATGACGGGTGAAATTACTTTGCGAGGAGAAGTGTTGCCTATTGGCGGCTTGAAAGAAAAATTGCTTGCAGCACACCGCGGCGGCATAAAAACCGTGCTGATTCCAGAGCAGAATGTCAAGGATTTGGTTGAAATACCCGATAACGTCAAAAATAAACTCGAAATCATCCCGGTCCGCTGGATTGATAAGGTTCTGGAGATTGCTCTTGAGCGGCACCCAGAGCCATTGACGGACGAGGAGGCAACTGTATCCGCTGTTCCTGGCCAAAGCACTCAAACTGATATTGGTGTCGTCAAACATTAACCTTACAGTTGCTAACAAGAGTGCCTGACGTAGAGGCATTTTTGTTCGTATGACAGCGCACATGTAATCATTTATCAAATGTCGGTACCACAGGATTATCTGTTATTGATTAAGTTGTAAAGCGCTTGACATCGGCCTTTAAGGCTTGTTTTAATACCGGTTGCAGGTTTCCTGTGGCGCAATGGATGCACGAAAAAAAACGATGCATAGCACTATTGCGGAATTCAACCTTTAGGGGGATTAAGTGAATAAAACTGAACTAATCGAGCATATTGCCCAGTCAGCAGATATTTCCAAGGCAGCGGCAACGCGTGCGCTTGAGGCATTGATTGTTGCGGTAAAAACTACGCTGAAAAAGAATGGGGCTGTTACCCTCGTTGGATTCGGTACATTCTCGGTAGGTAAGCGTGCGGCGCGTATTGGGCGCAATCCGCGTACTGGTGAATCCATTAAAATTAAAGCTGCTAAAGTCCCTAAATTTAAAGCTGGCAAAGGCTTAAAAGATGCTGTAAACTAGCTTTTTTGGTGTGGTGACAAGCATCAAAAATTTGACTGACTAAGTAGTTATGGGTGCTTAGCTCAGTTGGTAGAGCGGCGCCCTTACAAGGCGTAGGTCGGGAGTTCGAGCCTCTCAGCACCCACCAATCAGTCAATTTTTATTAAAGTAACTCAGGAGTGGTAGTTCAGCTGGTTAGAATACCGGCCTGTCACGCCGGGGGTCGCGGGTTCGAGTCCCGTCCACTCCGCCAGAACAAAAAAAAGGCGAACGAAAGTTCGCCTTTTTTTACATTAAGCGTCATTTTTTTGAAATTTGCCAGATTGGTTGACCATGCTAGAGTTTATCCGCGGCCACAAGCGCTTGACACAGTTATTGTTATTGCTCTTTATTATTCCTTCTTTTGCTTTCGTGGGGCTTGAAGGCTATAGCCGATTTGGAACGGACAGTAATGTTGTCGCCAAAGTGGCAGGATATTCAATTACTAAGCAAGAACTAGAAGCGGCGCAGCGAGAGCAAATGGATCGCTTCAGGCAAATGCTTGGAACACAATTTGATCAAAAATTGCTGGATACTCCAGAAATGCGACAAAGCGCACTGGATAAACTCATTGCGCAACGCGCATTATTGGCCGAATTATCACGCAAAAACCTGTCTGTTTCCGATCAGGCATTGCAGCAGGCAATTCTATCCATGCCGGGTCTGACTTCTCCTGATGGAAAATTCGATAGTGAACGTTATGCTTCTTTGCTTGCAGCACAGGGCCTGACGCCATCTTCTTATGAAGCAAGCTTGCGCCAGGATCTGGCTTTGCAGCAACTCAATAGCGCCATTCAATCAAGTGCATTCGCACCAAAAACTGTGGTTGCCCGTTTGTCTGGAATTGCAACCCAAGAGCGAGAAATTCAACAGCTTAATTTCAATGCTACTGATTTCAATGCGCAGGCAAAAGTGACTGACGAAATGCTGCAGTCCTATTACAAGGATAATTCGGCTCAGTATGCGATTCCTGAACAATTGAAAATTGAATATGTCATTTTGAACAGTGCCGTCGTTGAGTCGCAGTTGTCGATCACGGATGCCGACATCAAGTCTTACTATGAACAAAATGCAAAACGCTATACGGTTGACGAGCAACGGCGCGCCAGCCATATTCTAATTGCAACTAAGAAAGATGCTTCGCCAGCGGAAATAACAAAGGCAAAGACAAAGGCGGAAAATCTGCTAGCTCAATTGCGTAAAAATCCGGCGGAATTTGCCAAGCTTGCCAAGGAAAATTCCCAAGACCCCGGCTCTGCAGAACGCGGTGGCGATCTTGATTTTTTTAGTCGTGGAATGATGGTCAAACCTTTTGAAGAGGCAGCTTACAAGCTTAAGAAAGGGGAAGTCAGCGATATTGTCCAATCCGATTTTGGTTTTCATATTATCCAGATAAGTGCCATCAAACCTGCTTCTGTTAAGTCTTTGGATGATGCCAGAGCCGAGATTACAGTAGAAATTAAAAAGCAGATGACTGCAAAGAAGTATGCGGAAATGGCGGAAATTTTCAGCAATACAATCTATGAGCAGTCAGACAGCTTGAAACCGGTGGCTGATAAACTGAAGTTGACGGTTGAGACTGCATCCAAGGTGACGCGTCAGATTGACAATGCCGCCGGTAACAATGCTGCGTTTAATAATCCAAAGTTCCTGCAGGCATTGTTTTCTGATGACTCGATCAAAAACAAGCACAACACGGAGGCAGTGGAGATTGCTCCAAATATCCTGATGTCGGGACGCGTGGTCGAACACAAGCCGACTAGCAAGCGTCCTTTTGAGGAGGTAAAAACCTCAGTGCGAGAGCGTGTAACGCAAATTGAAGCACAGAAACTGGCTAAGAAAGCAGGCCAATCAAGATTGCTATCCCTGCAGAAAATCCCTACTGATGCTGGTTTTAGTGCAACAAAAATTGTTTCCAGGGCGAAGAAGTCCGATTTAGACAGTAGTGTGCTGGCTGCCACAATGAAAGCCGACGTCTCAAAATTACCCGCGTTCGTTGGCATTGATTTACCGGGCCAAGGATATGCGATTTATCGTATTAATAAAGTAACTGAGCCTGCTGTTAAGGATGAAGTACGCCGGATAGCGGAGCAGCAGCAAATTTCTAATGCTTTGGCCCAGCAGGAAATGCTCACTTATATTGATTATTTAAAGCAGAAAGCCATAGTCAAAATATTGCAACCTATCACACCCAAAAACAGTGATGTATAGAATAGGGCGCAGCTCATTTTTGCAAGAAAATTAAGCTACATAACAAAAAACCGCTCAATGAGCGGTTTTTTTATTCTATATTCGGTTGCAAAAACCTTGCATCATTCTTGTTCCGGATTCCAATGACCGCTACGCAGTAGCGAAGGTCTTTATCGTGTCAGTAGATGACTTGAAAGCGTATCAATGCATACCAGTGAGTTGCCGTGCCGCGCTCTGCAAAGAGTCAATATCGATGCCAGCGAGTTCCAGTATTCGCGCCTGCCCATATTGATTGAAGTTGCGCTGGATCGAGCGCTTATAGGCCGGGTCATAATGCTCTGCCAAGAGTTCCGTGACTAAAGGTTCCATGTTGCTGGATAGGGCATACAGTTGCCAGTGCGCGATTTTTTCCTTGCCGTGCATACTGACCAGACAGTCCAGTTGCACGTTCAATTTCTCAGGGTCACCGACGAAGTGCGCATAATCCTCCATCAGCAATTTGATGCGATTCTCTTGTGATAGTTGCACCGCAATGCAGGATGAAGAACGCATTTTTTCTATCAATATTTCCGGTATCCGGACATTTCCAACTTTCTTGCTTTCAGATTCGACATACACGACTTGTGCAGGATTGAACTCGCGCAGCGTTTGCCACAGGCGGCTCTCAAACATTTTTTGTGAAGGCTGCGGCTGCAGCGGCAAGTTGCCCAGCACGGAGCCCCGATGTTCGGCCAGTTGCTCCAGATCCAGTACTTGCGCACCTTGCTGCGCCAGAACTTGCAACAAACGGCTTTTGGCGCTGCCAGTGGTGCCGCACAAGACCTGAAAAGAAAATTGCGATGCGATTTCGCCGAATGCGGCATTTACATGACGGCGATACTCCTTGTAACCGCCATCCAGTTGTACCGCCGGCCAGCCGATTTTGGCCATGATATGGGCCAGCGCTCCGCTGCGGTTGCCTCCGCGCCAGCAATAAATTAGGGGTGACCAATCGCGTGGTTTATCCATGAACAAGGTGTCAATGTGATGGGCGATATTCTTTGCCACCACTACCGCGCCGGCTTTCTTGGCTTCGAATGCATTGACTTGTTTGTATAGAGTGCCGATGCGTTGACGCTCTTCATTACTCAGCACCGGACAATTAATGGCGCCGGGGATATGGTCTTCTGCGAATTCGGCTGGGCTTCGAACGTCTATGATGGCATCGAATTTATCCAACACAGGCAATATTTCGGCAAAAGGGAGTAGGGCAGGGTACTTCATACGCTCACTTGGACAAAAGGGGTTTAAGGTGCGCCCAGACATTCTTGAGTATGACCGGGTGGGCTTGCGCTTTTAGATGTATGCGGTCGGACTGGAACAATTCAGGCCGATCGGCGACTCCAGTGAGTAAAAAAGGCACGAGAGCCGACCTGGTTTCCTTGGCCAATTTGGGATACAGGGCCGAGAACTGGTCTGTGTAATTCCGACCATAATTGGGTGGGATCTGCATGCCAACCAGAAGCACTTTGGCTCGGTTTTTTTTGGCTGCACTAATCATGCTACGCAAATTGTCTTCCGATGCTCGGATCGACAAGCCGCGCAAGCCATCGTTGCCGCCCAATTCAATTACGACCACCGTGGGGTGGTGCTTTTCCAGCAAGGTGCCAAGACGGCTTTTGCCGCCACTGGTGGTTTCGCCGCTAATGCTGGCATTGATGACTGTGGCATTGATATTTTCGGTTTTCAGGCGACTTTCGAGCAGCGACACCCAGCCGGTTCCGCGCGCCAAACCATATTCTGCTGACAGGCTATCGCCAAGCACCAGTATCGTTTTTGATGCAGAATGGGCGCTTGTCGCGAATAGGGTCAACAAGACCAACGTTGCGGCTATGAATATGCGCATTAAACCTTCCAACCATCCACTATTTTTCTGCATGCCTGATCTTTCCTTGCTTGCGCCAGCCATTGCCGCTGACAACCTTACTAAACGCGTCGCGGATGCGACGGGTGAACTGATTATTTTGCACGACATCGATTTTACCGTGCCATACGGGCAGACGCTCGCGATAATGGGCGCGTCCGGATCGGGCAAATCAACCCTGCTGGGCTTGCTGGCTGGGCTGGATACGCCATCGAGTGGTACGGTTCGGCTTGACGGGGTCGATATCTTTGCGTTGGATGAGGATGGCCGGGCACTTTTGCGCAAGGAAAAAATCGGCTTTGTGTTCCAGTCATTCCAGTTGCTGGCACACCTGAATGCGTTGGAAAACGTCATGCTGCCGCTGGAGTTACGTGGTGATTCTGATGCAAGAAACAAAGCTGAAGCCATGTTGGGTAGGGTCGGATTATCCAGTCGCCTGAAACACTTTCCGAAATACCTGTCCGGCGGCGAGCAACAGCGGGTCGCCCTGGCACGCGCTTTCGTGACCGAACCGCCTTTGCTATTTGCCGATGAACCGACCGGCAGCCTGGATGCTGCAAATGGCGAGGCGGTGATTCAATTGATGTTTGACTTGAATCGGGAGCGCCATTCGACTCTGGTGCTGGTCACGCACGATAGCTTGATTGCCGCCCGCTGCGAGCGCACGATTACCATTGCGGCCGGCAGATTATTGTCATCAGAGGACCATCAGCGTACCGCTGCGTATTGATTGCTGAGGCGATTCAGGCTGCGGCGCACAACCGGAATCAGTTCGCTTGCCGTTAGCCCGATTGGCCCTTGGCCTGTGGCTACAAGTGCATCGGCTGCATCGCCATGCAGCCAGACTGCCGCGATTGCAGCTTCCCATTCCGGCCATCCTTGCGCCAGCAGCGCACCGATAATGCCTGCCAGAACATCGCCGGTGCCTGCGGTAGCCAATCCTGGATTGCCGGTTGGGTTAATCACGATATTGTCCTGCGGGGCGGCGATGATCGATCCAGATCCTTTGAGCACAATGATTGCATGGTAAGTGCGCGCCAATCGGCGGGCGGCGGCAACCCGATCTGCCTGGATTTCGGCACTGAATATACCAAGCAGGCGCGCGGCTTCCAGTGGATGCGGCGTCATGATGGCAGTTGCCGTGCGCAGCGCCAGTGTTTGCTGCAACGCAGGATCGGCGGCGATCAGATTCAGTGCATCGGCATCCAACACCAGCCGCGCCTCGGATTGCAGCGCTTTGCGCAGTGCTGCAAGCGCGGCATGCGAGTTTCCCAGCCCCGGCCCGATTACCACGGTTGCAGCAAAAGCGCATTGCGCCACGGACCGGCACATCAGTTCCGGTTGCGCGCTGTCGAAGGCGGGCGCCGCGCCAATGAATCCGGCGATAACCCGGCCCGCGCCACTCTGGATTGCGGCGCGTCCGCATAGCACGGGTGCGCCATGCATGCCTGTTGCACCACCGACGATGACGACATCGCCATTGCTGCCTTTGTGCGAATTATTTCGGCGCAGTTGCAACGAATGGCTAAATTCGCCAACCGTAGCCAGATGCATGCTGGCCGGGTTGCGATCGAAATGCCGCGCGTCGATATCCAGTGCGGCGACTGTAACCTTGCCCGCATAATCACGGCCGTCACAAGTGTGCAGGCCGGGCTTGTCGGCAATGAAAGTAATAGTCTGCTGCACGTTGACGGCTACGGCTGAATTGCCGGAATCGGCGTTCGCAACCCCGCCAAGGATATTGCCAGTGTCGGCGTCCAATCCGCTTGGGATGTCGAGCGCCAGTACCGGGCAGGTAAAGTGATTGAGTCGATTGATGCGATTAATGCTCTCGATCAGATCGCGATAGACGCCGGCAATCGGACGCGTCAAGCCAATGCCGAACAAACCATCGACAATCAGCGCCCATTGGGTGTTGGAGATTTCCGGCAAAAATGCACCATCCCTGAACACAGCCGCGCTGTTCTGGGCGCGTTGCAAAGCTTGTTGCGCATCTTTTGACGACGGAATCGGACCGGCGATTAAGGCGGTGACAGCGAACCCGGTTTGCGCCAACTGGGCGGCGACTTCGAGAGCATCGCCGCCGTTGTCGCCGGGGCCGACCAATATCAACACCTGCGCGCCGGACGGCGTTGGCTGCAGCAGAGTCATTGCGGCAGCGGCGGCGGCTTGCCCGGCGCGATGCATCAGTGTGCCGCAGGGCAATTCGGCCAAGGCGGCTTGTTCAATCCGGCGGATTTCAGCAATCGAATATAGTGCGTGTCGGGTTGGCATCGAGGCTCCGCTATATTTTTGTAAAGAGTGGCAACACGTTCGTGCTAAATAGCGCATCCACTATTTATGTACTGCAGGAAAATTCTAAATCTAATACTAGGCCACTGTATATTTGTTCCCCGCAATAAAATATTGAGAATAACACGCTAAATATTAATATACTCCCACTATTTTAATATTTACATGGTAACTGGATTAGCAGGAAGTTTGCACTCCATAGCGCGCCAGCGTCAAACCGTCCAGATCGATTTCCGGTTCGCGTTCGGAAACGATGTCGGCCACCAGTTTGCCGGCGCCTGCAGCCATTGCCCAGCCATTCGCACCGTGGCCGATATTAACGAATAGATTCCTGATCGGGGTTGCGCCAATGAGCGGCGGGCCGCCCGGCAAAGTCGCTTGCAGGCCGCACCAGAAATTCACATTGTTATAGTTGGCAGCGTTCGGAAGCCAGTCAACGCCTACTTTACGCAAAGTGCGTTGCGCGGTCTCGGCCACTGTTACAGAGCGCGAGGCCAGCTCTACGGTTCCCGCGAGGCGGATTCGGTTGCCCATGCCGGTGATGCTAACGCGATAGGTTTCATCCATCAATGCGGCTAGCGGCAGCGTATCCATATCTTTCACGGTTGCTGTTGCAGCAAAGCTTTTGACGGAAAAAAGCGGGGTGCTGATACCAAGAGTCTTGAGCATCCGGGCGCTTTCTGCGCCTGCTGCCAGCACGATGGCGTCAGCCGAAAAAGAAGTCTCGCCGATCTCCAGCGCAAGCTGATTGCCATTTTGTGTGATTGTGCTGACGCTGTTGCCGAAAATGAACTCCACTCCCATCGACATCGCAATCTGCTTGAGTTGCTTGGTAAACAAAGGGCAGTTGCCTGTTGTTGCATGGGGCAGATACAACGCGCCGGCCAGTGCTGTGTGCGGCGACAGTGCCGGCTCCAGCTGGCGTGCAGCATCGGCATCGAGCAAGCGGTGCGCGCTATCCAGCTCGATTAACATGGCAAGCGCCGGCTCGGCTAGCGCCACATCTTGCACGGTACGAAACAGCTGCAGGTAGCCCTGCGTTTTTTTGTCGATTTGCAAATCTTGCGGCTCCAACTGCTGCTTCAGTTGCTGCAAGGTGTCGCGGCTATAGGCGATCAGGCGCTGCATGCGCTCCATATTGGCGTGAAAATTTTTCAGTTCGCATTCGGAAAGCCACAAGCGGATCCAGCGCCACAAGGCCGGATCCATTTTGCGCGGCAACATCAGCGGCGCTTCCTGCTTGAACAGATAGCCTAACAAATGCTTGGGCATACCGGGTCTGGCCCACGGTGTCACATAACCTGGCGCCATTATTCCTGCATTGCCAAAACTGGCTTCTTCGGCGACATTGCCGCGACGTTCGATCACGACCACCTGATGCCCCGCGACAGCCAGGTAATACGCTGTGCAAACGCCAATTACGCCACCACCGATAACTGCTATTTGCTTTTGTGCCAATTTAGAACCTAATCCTTTTTGCCAGAAGCCGGCAAGATACTGCCGCACTCGCTGTTGCGTGTCTCATATTCCGGGCCGTGAATGTAACATTTGTAAGCTTCTTCAGTATTGCATTGCCGCAAACTTCCAGAATTTATTCACAGCGTTTTACGAATAGCGTTCAAATCCGGCCGATACGCTATCGGATGCTTGTTGCCCAATTGTGCAGGCACGCCGGATTGCCGTTTTGTCTGCTGCCCCGCCTAGTGCGCCACGGTATAATGCCGCATCCCTTAAATGTCTTAATCATGCAGTTCCACTGCATCAAATCTCCTTCGAGCGTTTCCTCTCCCTATGCTGATTCTTCCCGGTTCCAACGCACTGTCCGCTTTCCGTACCCAACGTCTTCTGTCGCAATTGCAGGCTGTCGATGCCAATATTATCGCCATCACCGGGCGCTTCACCCATTTTGTTGATGCCGGCCTGACTGCATCGGAAGACGACACCAGCCGCCTGCACGCGTTGCTGACCTATGGCGAACCCTTTTCAGATTTGGTCGAAAATGGCGAAGAGTTCATCGTCATTCCACGCTTTGGCACTATTTCTGCCTGGGCCAGCAAAGCTACCGACATCGCGCACAACTGCGGCATGGCGCATATCAAGCGCATCGAACGCGGCGTGGCGTATCGGGTGCAGTTGAAGTCCGGCTTGCTGGGCGGCGTTAAAAAATTATCTGATGCGGCAGCGCAAACGGTTGCCGCCTTGCTGCATGACCGTATGACGGAGATGGTATTGCGTTCGGCCAGCGACGCCGCCGGCTTGTTCACCGAGCTGGCAGCCAAGCCGCTGGAATCTATCGATATGCTGGCCGGCGGCAAAGCTGCGCTGGTGACGGCGAATACCGATCTCGGCCTGGCCTTGTCGGACGATGAAATCGATTACCTGCTGGCCGCATTTACGCAAGCCAAGCGCAATCCGACTGACGTTGAATTGATGATGTTCGCGCAAGCCAATAGCGAGCATTGTCGCCATAAAATATTTAACGCCGACTGGACCATTGACGGTGAAGTCCAAGATAAATCGCTGTTTGCGATGATCAAGAATACCCATCTGCTGCAGCCGAAAGGCACCATCGTTGCCTATAGCGACAATTCTTCCATCATGGAAGGGGCGACTGTCGCGCGCTTTTATCAGCGCGGTGCGGCTAAGGGCAACGTGTATGAGAGCTCGGTGGAATTGACGCATACCTTGATGAAGGTTGAGACGCACAACCATCCGACTGCGATTTCGCCATTTCCTGGAGCTTCTACTGGTGCCGGTGGCGAAATCCGCGACGAAGGCGCGACTGGCCGTGGCTCCAAGCCGAAGGCTGGTTTGTGCGGTTTTACCGTCTCCAACCTGAATTTGCCGGATGCCGTTCAGCCTTGGGAAAACGATCTCGATGTGACGCAAGCCGGCGTGGATGCCAATACCGATTCCCGTGTGTATGGCAAACCGGACCGCATCGCGTCGCCATTGCAAATCATGATCGATGGCCCGTTAGGCGGCGCTGCGTTCAGTAACGAATTTGGCCGTCCGACGCTGGCCGGTTATTTCCGTACCTACGAGCAAAACGTCGGTGGCAATGTGCTGGGCTACCATAAGCCAATCATGATTGCCGGCGGTATCGGCAGCATTGCTGACATACACACGCACAAGAACGATATCCCGGTCGGCAGCCTGCTGATCCAGTTGGGCGGCCCCGGCATGCGCATCGGCATGGGCGGCAGCGCCGCATCCTCGATGGCGACCGGCACCAACACCGCCGATCTGGATTTCGATTCGGTGCAACGCGGCAATCCGGAGATGGAACGCCGTGCGCAGGAAGTCATCAACGCTTGCTGGGCGATGGGCGACGAGAACCCGATCATTTCGATTCACGACGTCGGCGCCGGCGGTTTGTCGAACGCTTTTCCGGAAATTACCAATGATGCCAAGCGTGGCGCGATTTTCGATTTGCGCAAAGTTCCGCTGGAAGAAAGCGGTCTGGCACCGAAAGAAATCTGGAGCAACGAGTCGCAAGAGCGTTACGTGCTCGCCATCGCGCCCGACAGCCTGCCTTTGTTCGAATACATATGCCAGCGTGAGCGTAGTTTGTTCGCAGTGGTTGGCACCGCCACCGAAGAGCGCCAACTGAAAGTGATCGATCCGGAACATGGCAACAATCCGGTCGATATGCCGATGGACGTGCTGCTCGGCAAGCCGCCGAAAATGCATCGGGACGCCACGCATGTCGCACTGGATTTACCCGAGCTCGATTTGACCGGCATGGATTTGCTGGAAGTGTCGCAGCGGGTGTTGCGCCTGCCGGCAGTGGCTGACAAGTCCTTCCTGATCACCATCGGCGACCGCAGCGTCGGTGCGATGACGGTACGCGATCAGATGGTCGGCCCGTGGCAAGTGCCGGTGGCCGATTGCGCAGTCACCACGATGAGTTTTGAGGGATTCTTGGGCGAAGCGATGGCGATGGGCGAACGTACCCCGTTGGCTGCCATCAACGCCGCCGCTTCCGGCCGCATGGCAGTAGGCGAAGCGATCACCAATATTGCCGCGGCACCGATCAAGGATATTTCAGACATTAAATTGTCCGCCAACTGGATGGCCGCCTGCGGCCAGCCGGGACAGGACGCCGCCTTGTTCGATACCGTCAAGGCAGTCGGCATGGAACTCTGTCCGGCGCTCGGCATCAGCATCCCGGTCGGCAAGGATTCGCTGTCGATGCGCACCACCTGGAAAGACGAAGGCGTTGCCAAAGCGGTTACCTCGCCGGTGTCGCTGATTGTCACCGCTTTTGCACCAGTACACGATGTACGCCTGTCACTGACGCCGCAAATCCGCACCGATGCTGGCGACACCGTGCTGATTCTGATCGATCTCGGTCGCGGCAAAAACCGCATGGGAGCTTCCGCACTAACCCAAGTCATGCAGCAAATCGGCAACGAAACGCCGGATGTCGATAGCGCCGACGACTTGAAAGCTTTCTTCGCGGCGATCCAGCAACTCAATACCGAACGTAAGCTGCTGGCGTATCACGACCGTTCCGACGGCGGCCTGTTTGCCACGCTGACCGAAATGGCATTCGCCGGCCGGTGTGGTTTAGCCATCAATCTGGATATGCTAACGCTGGAAGGCGAGCACGCCACCGACAGTGGCGAAGCCAAGGATTGGGCCGGCCAAGTGGCAGAGCGCCGCAACGACCTGACCCTGCGCGCACTGTTCAGTGAAGAGCTGGGGGCAGTGATTCAGGTTCGTGCGGAGCAAAAATCGGACGTGATGAACGTGCTGCGCGCCCACAATCTGGGTGCCTGCAGCAACATCATCGGCAAGCCGCATATGCAGGACGTGATTGAATTCATGCGCGATGCCAAGTCGATTTACAAACAACCGCGTGTGGCGTTGCAGCGTTTGTGGAGCGAAACCAGTTGGCGCATCGCCCGTTTGCGCGACAATCCAGCCTGCGCCGATGCCGAATACGACCGCATTCTGGATATCACAGACCCCGGCATCACCCCGAAACTGACGTTCGAGCCGCAGCAAGATATCGCCGCGCCGTATATCGCCACCGGAGTCAGGCCGCGCGTGGCAATCCTGCGCGAGCAAGGCGTCAATTCGCATGTGGAAACCGCGTATGTGATGCACAAGTCGGGCTTTACCGCAGTCGATGTACACATGAGCGATTTGATTGCCGGTCGTGCTCGTCTGGATGATTTCAGCGGCCTGATCGCGGTGGGAGGTTTTTCTTATGGCGACGTGCTGGGCGCCGGCGAAGGGTGGGCCAAGACCATACTTTTCAATGCCAAACTGGCCGAGCAATTTGCGCTGTTCTTCCAGCGCACCGATACTTTCGGTCTCGGCATTTGCAACGGTTGCCAGATGATGAGCAATTTGAAATCCATCATTCCTGGCGCGCAGGCATGGCCCAAGTTTACGCGCAACAAATCGGAACAGTTCGACGCGCGCTTTGCGATGGTCGAAGTGGCGGATTCACCATCGATCTTCTTCCAGGGCATGGCCGGCACGCAAACCCCGATCGCGATCGCACACGGCGAAGGCTATGCGGATTTTAGCCAGACAGGCAATATCGATGAAGTTGTTGCCGCAATGCGTTTCGTCGATAACCAAGGCCAAGTTACAGAAGGCTATCCGTACAATCCGAACGGCTCGCCGCAAGGGATTACCTCCGTGACTACGCCGGATGGGCGGTTTACCGTATTGATGCCGCATGCCGAGCGCGTGTTCCGCTCGGTGCAGCAATCCTGGCACCCGGAGTCATGGGGCGAGGATTCGCCGTGGATGCGCATGTTCCGCAATGCGCGCAAATGGGTTGGGTAATCGAGTTGGGTAATTAGTTGCATATTATAAAAAAAGCGCTCTTTTCAGAGCGCTTTTTTTGATTACATCAAAAACCTGGGTTTTATTCCACTTTCGCTTTTTTACGTAATCCCTGCTGGAATTCCTGCAGCTTTTGTTGTTGCAGCTTTTCTGCAATTTGTGGTTTGACTTCTTCTAGCGTCGGCACTTTTGCGGCACGAACATCTTCAAGCTTGATAACGTGATAGCCGAACTGGCTCTTGACCGGCGTTTCAGTGACTTGGCCTTTTTGCAGCGCGATCATCGCGTCGGAGAACGGTTTTACGTAGGCGGCAGGAGCGGCCCAGTCGAGATCGCCACCGTTGGCTGCCGAGCCAGGATCTTTGGATTGCTTGGCCAGGTCTTCAAACTTGCTACCCGATTTGAGCTTGACGATGATTGCTTTCGCGTCGTCTTCCTTTTCAACCAGGATATGGCGCGCATGGTATTCCTTGTCGCCGGCCTGAGCCTTGAACTTGTCGTATTCCGCTTTGATATCGGCGTCGCTGACCGGGGTTTTCTTGATGACGTCTGCCACCAAAGCACGAATTACGATTGATTGGCGGGCAATTTCAACTTGATTCTTGACATCGGCACTCATGCCCAAGCCACGTTTGTCGGCTTCCTGAATCAGGATTTCACGGTTGATCAATTCTTCCTTGATCATCGCGCGCAACTGCGGCGAATCCTGCTGGCCTTGCGACGCCAGTTGCTTGGCCATCAGTTCAACACGTGAGGAAGGAATTTTCTTGCCATTAACTATGGCAAGGTTTTGTGCCATTACAGGCAGGGCAGCGGCTGCAAAAAGTATCACCAGTAAACGGGCAGGCTTTAAAGTCATCATTGATTCCTAAAATGGGAAGTAAAGAAAAATACAAAAGAAAATAATTTTATTATATTTCGGACGGTGCCAGGGCTGTAATGGCCAAGGCATGAATGTCGGAATGCATCAAACCTTGCAAGGAATCATACACCAGCCGATGCCGGCTAAGGCGGCTTTGCCCCTCAAAGTGGCGCGACACAATGTATAGCGTGTAGTGTCCACCGCCGGATGCGGCACCCGCATGGCCGGCATGACGCGCCGAATCATCTTCCAGTTGACATGCGGTCGGATCGAAAGTTGCAATCAACTGGTTGCGGATCGCATCAAAACGCGCGCTCATGCCGAATCCTTCATGTATTTGGACAAGAACAAGCTTTGCGCGATGATGAACGCGAACATCAAGCCCATGCCGCCGAAAAGCTTGAAATTGACCCAGATCGCAGTGGGGAAATTAAACGCGACATACAGATTAAGAACGCCCATTGCCAGAAAGAATGCACTCCAGGCCAGATTCAGCCGCTGCCAGATGATGTCGGGGAGCTTTATCTGTTTTTCCATCATGGAGCGAATCAGATTTTTCCGCATGAAAATCTGGCCGCCCAACAACGCTGAGGCAAAACACCAGTACAGCACGGTCGGTTTCCACTTGATGAAATTCTCGTTATGGAAATAGATGGTGGCGCCGCCGAATATGCCGACGATCAGTAACGACACCCACAGCATCGGATCGACTTTTTTGCCGCGCGACAATAAATAGCCGATTTGCGCCACGCTCACGATAATCATGACCACGGTAGCGAGCAGGATCGGCGCCTGGCTGGCAGTAATCGCGCCGCCGGAAATAAGACCGGAAAAATAATGCGATACCAGCGCTTGCGCCGAATCGGCGTGGCCCTCGCCCCATTTGAATACGGCAAAGAAAATGATGACGGGGAGCAGGTCGAATAAAAATTTCATTGGATAATTTTTCTTGATGGCTAGGTTTTTGGCTCGAATCGCAATGATGCTGAATTAATGCAATAGCGTAGTCCGGTCGGCGGCGGCCCGTCCGGGAACACGTGCCCCAGATGGGCATTGCATACATTGCATAAAATTTCGGTACGTATCATGCCATGGCTGCGGTCGACATGCTCGGAAACATTGTCAGGATTGATTGCCTTGAAATAACTCGGCCAGCCGCAACCGGAGTCGAATTTGGCGTCCGACTCGAACAACGGCGTGTTACAGCAGACGCAGGTATAGATACCGGCTTCATGGTGATCCCAGAAGCGGCCGCTGAAAGCGGGTTCGGTCGCCGCGTGTCGGGTGACTTCATAATCGGATGGATCGAGCAGTGCCTGCCATTCGGCCTCGGTTTTGGTGACTTTGGGTGAATTCATCGTGCCTCCTAGGATGAGCAGCTCACTTCCAGCTGACTTGCCCAGTCTGGCGGCAATTCGGCGTAAGCGGCGTGTTCCGGCTGTTCGTCAAACGGTTTTTCGAGGATTGCCAAAAGCTTGGCAACTTCCGAAAAATCCTTATTTTGCGCTTTTTCGATGGCAACCTGCGCCAGGTAATTACGCAGCACGTACTTGGGGTTTATTGCCTGCATTGCAAGCCTGCGCTGGAGGTCGGAACTATTCTCCTGCCGCAGGCGGCCCCGGTATTGATCGGCCCAAGCATCAAAGGCGGCGCGGTCAATGAACAGGTCGCGCAACCGCGTATCTTTACCTGCATTATCCAATTCCAGATCGCACAAAAGACGGAAAAACAAAGTGAAATCGACCTGATTGGCCTGCATCAAACCAAACATCGCGTCGAACAGAAGTTGATCCGATTTTTGCACGCTGATCAAGCCGAGTTTGGCGTGCAGCAGGCGATCGAGTTTAGCGGCGTAATGCGCCTGAAACGGTTCCAGCGCGGCCCGCGTCGCATCGACACTGCCGATCAGCGGCAGCAGCGCTTGCCCCAGCGCGTAGCAATTCCACTCTGCCATTTGCGGCTGCATCCGATACGAATAGCGGCCCTGGCGGTCGGTGTGGTTACAGATATGTTGCGGGTCGAACGCTTCCATGAAGCCGAACGGGCCGTAATCGAGCGTCAGGCCGAGTATCGACATATTGTCGGTATTCATGACGCCATGCATGAAGCCGACGCTTTGCCAGCCGGCCATCAGGTGCGCGGTGCGCTGGGTTACTTCCTGCAGCAAGGCCTGGTACGGATTGTCGGCTGCATGTAATTCCGGGTAGAAACGGTCGATGACGTAATCGGCGAGCGTTCTCAGCTCTTCCATCTTGTCGTTGTAAAACCAGTGCTCGAAGGAACCGAAACGCACAAAAGTGGGCGCCATGCGCGTGACGACCGCGGCAGTTTCGGGCGTCTCGCGCATCACATATTGATCCGAGCCGGTCACGCAGAGCGCGCGCGAGGTGGGAATGCCCAGCCCGTGCATCGCTTCCGAGCATAGGAATTCGCGGATCGAGGAACGCAACACCGCCCGCCCGTCACCCATGCGGGAGTAGGGCGTAAGGCCTGCGCCCTTGAGCTGCAATTCCTGCCAGGCGTTCCCGGAGTTGCTGCAATCCGGCACTTCGCCCAGCAGAATCGCGCGGCCGTCGCCGAGTTGCCCGGCCCAGACTCCAAACTGGTGACCGGAATACACTGCCGCCACCGGCACCGCGCTGGTTGGCGTGCGGTTGCCGGTAAAGGTTTCAATGAACTCCCGGCTGGTAAATTCGGCCGGTGCAAGCCCGATCAACCGTGCAGCAGAAGCGCTGGCGCCGACCAGATAAGGCGCGGGCAGCGGCGTTGGCATCAGCTTGGTAAAGAATGCCGGCGGCAGTCTCGCGAATGAATTGCTAAGTGGCAAGGTGCCTGTTAAATGACCGCTCTGGGGTGAAATGGGGGCGCTCATGTCGATTAATCCTGTCTGTGTCAAATGTTTGTCTGTGTTTTCCGGCAGTATCACACTATCCGGAAAGTCGTGCATTTTGACGGCGATTCGTATCTCCGGCATTCAAGTATTATTTGATAATTTTATATACTACATAATGTATTTTTAATGCATGCTTAAATATATGCAGATAATGCACAATTAAATACCATACTCCATGTTAAATTTATTATTGACAGGGAGGGCGATGGGGTTTTCATGCTGCCCTGCACAACAGAAAGTAATTGACACTTTTAGCACGCTCGTTCGAAAATCAATCAAATAATCAATCGCAAACCAGCTTGCTCTAACTCAGGAGAGTTCATGTCGCAGTATTCAAAAAGCCCGCTGATGGGGCAAATGATGAGTCAGCCTTTGTTGATCTCCAATATCATCCGTCACGCCGATCGTTATTACGGTAAAAGCGAGATCGTATCAAGGCGGGTTGAGGGCGATTTGCATCGATACACTTATACCGATTGCCACAAGCGAGCGCGTCAACTGGCCAAGGCGCTGGCCAATTTGGGCGTCAAAATGGGCGACCGGGTGGCCACCATCGCCTGGAACGGGTATCGCCATCTGGAAGCCTATTACGCTGTTTCGGGCTCCGGTGCGGTGCTGCATACGATTAATCCGCGCCTGTTCCCGGAGCAGATCGCTTACATGGTCAACCATGCAGAAGACCAGTATCTGCTGTTTGACATGAATTTCCTGCCGATCATCGAAGCGATTGCGGCGCAATGCGGCACGGTCAAGGGTTTCGTGATGCTGTGCGGCCGCGAACACATGCCCGCAACAAGCAAGGTCGACAATCTGTTGTGCTACGAGGAATTGATCGCCGCCAGCTCCGACGATTATGAATGGCCGCTATTCGACGAGAATTCCGCGTCCAGCCTGTGCTATACCTCCGGCACCACCGGCCATCCGAAGGGGGCGCTGTATTCGCATCGCTCCACGTTACTGCATTCCTATGCGTCGGCGATGCCGGATGGCTTGAATGTTTCTGCGCGCGATACGGTATTGCCCGTGGTGCCGATGTTCCACGTCAATGCCTGGGGCTTGCCGTATTCGGTGCCGCTGGTCGGCGCGAAAATGGTGTTTCCCGGCCCTGCGATGGACGGCAAATCGCTGTATGAATTGTTTGAGCAGGAGCAGGTGACGTTCTCTGCCGGCGTGCCGACTATCTGGCTCGGTTTGCTGACCTATGTGGCGCAAAACAATCTGACATTCTCCAGCTTCAAGCGTACCGTGATCGGCGGCTCCGCCTGTCCGCCGTCCATGATGAAAACCTTGCGCCATCAATATGGGGTCGAGGTGGTGCATGCCTGGGGCATGACCGAAATGTCGCCGCTCGGCACCGCCTGCACGCTGTCGGTGCGGCAGGCCGCCTTGCCGGAAGACGCAAAAGAGGCAATTCTGGAAAAACAGGGCCATGTGATCTATGGCGTGGACATGAAAATTGTCGGTGACGATGACCGTGAGTTGCCGTGGGATGGCAAAACCTACGGCAATCTGCTGGTCAAGGGGCCGTGGGTCATCAGCAGTTATTTCAGGGGCGAAGGCGGCGATGTGCTGGAAGACGGCTGGTTCCCGACCGGCGACGTGGCCACCATCGATGCCGATGGTTACATGCAGATTACCGACCGCAGCAAGGATGTGATCAAGTCCGGCGGCGAATGGATTAGCACTATCGAGCTGGAAAACATCGCAATGGCGCATCCCGCAGTCCAGCAAGCGGCATGCATCGGCGTAGTGCATCCAAAATGGGACGAGCGCCCGTTATTGGTGGTGGTGAAAAAGCCGGGTGCCGAAGTGAGCAAGGAAGAATTGATCCAGTTTTATGAAGGCAAGATCGCCAAATGGTGGACTCCGGATGATATCGCCTTCGTGGAAGCGTTGCCGATCGGCGCCACCGGAAAAATTCTGAAAAACAAGATGCGGGAACAGTTTAAAGATCATAAATTGCCGACAGCGTAATTTCACTTACAGATGCAGATGTAGATTCAAATAAAATTGAAAAAGTATGGGTATATTTTATATCTGCAATAAAAATATGCGGAAAACGCCATGAAAATTGGCATACTCCAGATTAAAACTGAATCGAGCTGAATACTCACGAATTGATATAGCAAAGTAGCGCAGTTTGCATCTGCGCCACTTTTTTCGTGCCTTAGGTAGACAATCCGGTGCACTTGAAAAAGTCTGAATAACCCAAAAACCAAGGGCGCATCGCGTGGAGTTCCTCTTAATTACATTATTGAATGGCTTGAGCTATGGGCTTTTGCTGTTCATGCTTTCATCCGGTTTGACCCTTATTCTGAGCATGATGGGCATACTCAATTTTGCCCATGCCAGTTTCTACATGGTTGGCGCGTATTTCGCCTATAGCATCAGTACCCAACTAGGGTTTTGGCCGGCTTTGTTTATTGCACCTTTGCTGGTTGGCGTACTGGGGGCCGGTGTCGAGCGCTATGGTCTGCGTAAAGTGCATAAATATGGACACATCCCTGAACTGTTATTCACCTTCGGCTTGTCTTACATAATTGTCGAATTGGTGCAATTGATCTGGGGCCGCGCGGCAGTGCCGTACCCAATTCCCCCCGAGCTGGATGGCCCCTTGTTTACGCTGTATACAACTACCTTTCCCATTTATCGCGGCTTCATCATGCTGATTGCCTTGCTGATGTTGTTGTCGATGTATCTGATGCTCACGCGCACCCGCATCGGCCTGGTAATCCAGGCTGCGCTGACCCATCCGGATGCCGTCGAAGCGCTGGGGCACAACGTGCCGCGCGTATTCATGCTGGTGTTTGGCGGCGGCTGTGCATTGGCCGGGCTGGCTGGCGTGGTCGGCGGCAATGCCTTTGTCACCGAGCCGAATATGGCGCATGCGGTGGGCAGCATCATTTTTGTCGTAGTAGTTGTCGGCGGCATGGGATCGGTGGTGGGCGCACTGCTGGCGTCGCTATTGATCGGTATTCTGCAGACCTTTGCGGTGGCGCTGGATTATTCAATCATCAGCGTGCTGAGTGCGTTTGGCGCTCAAATCAACGCACAAACCTTTGGCTACCCGGTGCTGCGGCTGACGATTGCGCAAGTCGCGCCGATCCTGCCGTACCTGTTTCTGGTGCTGATTCTGATCTTCAGGCCGAAGGGCTTGATGGGCACGCGGGAGGGATGATGCCATGACTACCAATGTAAAATTTACCCCGTTGAACTTGGGTCGCTGGATCATCTGGAGTGTGTTTGCGCTGATTTTGGTCATCGCACCGGTCATTTTCCATCAAGGCGCTGCGCTATCGGTGCTGACCCAGATGGGCACTATCATGATTTTCGGCCTGTCCTACAACATGCTGCTGGGGCAGGGCGGCATGTTGTCGTTCGGTCACGCGGTGTACTCCGGACTGGGCGCATTCTGTGCCATTCACGCCATCAATCTGGCTACGGTTGGCACGGTGCCGATTCCGATAACCCTGATTCCGCTGGTGGGCGGTTTTGCCGGCATGTTGTTCGGCGTGCTGTTCGGCTATGTCACCACAAAAAAATCGGGCACCACTTTCGCCATGATTACCCTGGGCATTGTCGAACTGGTGTTTGCCTGTTCGCTGATGTTCCCGGAATTTTTCGGCGGTGAAGGCGGCGTTTCGGCCAATCGGGTGGTCGGGCAGGCTTTCCTTGGCATTACTTATGGCCCACAGATTCAGGTCTATTACCTGATTGCATTCTGGCTGTTCGTCAGCACCATCGGCATGTACGCATTTACCCAGACCCCACTCGGCCGGATCATCAATGCGGTGCGCGACAATCCGGAGCGGGTTGAATTCATTGGCTACAACCCGCATTGGGTGCGCTACCTGACCCTGATTCTGTCGGCCTTTTTTGCCGGCATAGCGGGCGGCTTGTCGGCCATCAGCTTTGAAATCGTCAGCGCCGAGAACGTCAGTGCGCTGCGCTCCGGGGCCATCCTGTTATTCACTTTTATCGGCGGCATCGGCTTCTTTTTCGGCCCGATGCTGGGCGCCGTCATCGGCGTGTTCCTGACCGTCTTGCTGTCGGATTTTACTAAGGCCTGGCAGTTGTACTTGGGGGTATTTTTCATCATCATCGTGATTTATGCGCCGGGCGGCATCGCCAGCTTGCTGATGTTGAATTTACGGCTGATGAAATACCGCAAGTTTGGCCGCGTCTGGCCGCATCTGGCCGCAGTGTGCGCGGCCTCGCTGGTGGCCTTCTGCGGCGCTGTGATCGCCATCGAAATGCTGTATCACCTGAGTCTCGAATTGGTCAACGGCAGCGAGATGCAATTGTTCGGTTTTACTGTGGATACCATGGCAGCCCCCGGCTGGACGGTGGCTGCCATCTTGTTCGTGCTGGGTTGCCTGGGGATAAATCGCACCCGGCCGGCATTTCAGCAAGTCTGGGATGAAGTAAATGCGGAAATTCAATTGATTGCGAGTGCAGCATAATGTGTAATTTTTCTCTGGAACTGAAGGATGTGCGCAAGAGTTTTGGTAAATCCGAAATCATTCGCGGCACCCATTTGCAGATACCGAAAGGCGCGCGTTTTGCGGTGATTGGCCCCAATGGTGCGGGCAAATCGACATTATTCAATCTGATTTCGGGGCGTTTCCCGCTGAGTTCCGGCGATATCTTGCTCAATGGCAGCAGCATTGCGGGGCTCAAGCCATTTCAGATCAATCGGCTGGGCTTGTCGCGCAGTTTTCAGATTACGAATATTTTCCATCGCCTGACGGTATTCGAAAACCTGCGCTGCGCAGTGCTCTGGTCGCTCGGTTACAAATACTCGTTCTGGCACCGCTTGAATGGCTTGAAAGATGCAAAGGAGTGCGCCGAAAAGGTAATGGTCGATATCGGCCTGGCCCGACGGCGTGACGTGATGGCTGGCTTATTGACCTACGCCGAACAGCGCGCGCTGGAAATCGGCATCACCATTGCCGGTGGCGCCGATGTCATCCTGCTCGATGAACCCACTGCCGGCATGAGCCGCTCCGAGTCCGATGCGGCGGTGGAACTGATCCGCAAGGTAACGGCCGGCAAAACCTTGTTGATGGTCGAGCACGACATGAGCGTGGTGTTTGGCCTGGCGGACAAAATTGCGGTGCTGGTGTATGGCGAAATCATCGCTTGCGATACTCCGGCCAATATTCGCGGCAATAGCCAGGTGCAAGAAGCGTATCTGGGCAATCATGCACCAGAGGGGGCTACGGCATGAAGCCACTTCTCGAAATCAAGGGCTTGCACGCCTTTTACGGCAAGAGCCACGTCCTGAACGGGGTTGACCTGACGGTTGCCAAAGGCGAGATCGTCAGCCTGTTGGGCCGCAACGGCGTCGGGCGCTCCACCACAGTCAAGGCTGTGATGGGGCAGGTCGAAGCTGTCGGCTCGATTCTGTTCAAGGGGGAGGAATTGATTGGCTTGAAGGCTTTTCAGATCGCCCACAAAGGACTCGGCTATGTGCCGGAAAATCGCGACATCTTCCCCACCCTGACGGTGGAGCAAAATCTGCTGCTGGGCCAGAAAAAAGGTAAAAAGTCGCGCTGGTCGTTTGACGACATGTACCAAATGTTTCCCAGGCTTAAAGAGCGCCGGCAGGTGGCCGCCGGCGTGCTGTCGGGCGGCGAGCAGCAGATGCTGACGCTGTGCCGCACCTTGATGGGCGATCCTGATCTGATCATGATCGATGAGCCGACCGAAGGTCTGGCGCCAAAAATTATCGATCTGGTGGCCGAATATCTGAAAGCACTGCAAGAGCGGGGCATCTCGATACTATTGGTCGAACAAAAACTGGCGATTGCGCTGGAAATCTCGCAGCGCGTGTATGTCATGGGACACGGCAGCATCGTATTTGAGGGCACGCCGCAGCAATTGCGCGTTGACGCCGCAATTCGCAAGGAATGGCTGGAAGTTTGACCGGCAACGCAAGACGGAATTTGCCGATGCATTTTTGCATCGGTTTTTTTAAACTTAAAATAATACGATCGTTCTTTTTACGGTATAGTTAAACGCTCTGCAGTACGCGAAACACCCGTTTTCAACAGCCGCATTTCAACCATTCAACAATGTGAGACAACCTCACCCTAAAGGAGCAGTTATGACTGCCGAATATCAAGTCAATGGCGCGGTCGCCGTCATCACTCTGAACAATCCGCCGGTAAATGGTCTGGGATTATCGACCCGTAGCGCGCTGGTCGACGGGATGAAAAAAGCGCTGGCAGACGATGCCGTCAAGGCGGTGGTGATTACCGGTGCCGGCAAGGCATTCTCCGGCGGTGCCGACATCAAGGAATTCAATTCGCCCAAAGCGCTGACTGAGCCTTCCTTGCACACCGTTATCAATATGGTCGAAAATTCCACCAAGCCGATGGTAGCGGCAATACATTCGGTCTGCATGGGCGGCGGGCTGGAGCTGTCGTTGGCTTGCCACTATCGGGTAGCGGTGCCCGGCGCTCAAATCGCCCTGCCTGAAGTCAAGCTTGGGTTGTTGCCCGGTGCCGGCGGCACCCAGCGGCTGCCGCGCGCGGTCGGGGTTGAAATGGCTTTGAACATGATCGTGTCCGGCACGCCGGTTGCGTCTGAAAAGCTGGCACAAACTGGCTTGTTCAATCAAATCATCGAAGGCGATTTGATGCAGGGTGCACTCGCCTTTGCCGCCAGCGTGGCTGACGTGCGTCCGCTGCCGAAGGTGCGCGACATCAACGTCGACTACCCGAACCATGAAGCGTTTTTCCAGTTCTCGCGCAATACGGTCAAGGCGATGGCGGGTCCGTTTCCGGCCCCGTTGAAATGCGTGGATGCGGTGGCAGCAGCGGTAACCATGAAGTTCGAAGATGGCCTCAAGTTCGAGCGCGACCTGTTCATGGCACTGATACAAACCACGGAATCCAAAGCGTTGCGTCATGCATTCTTCAGCGAACGAGCGGCCAGCAAGATTGCCGACGTACCTGCCGACACGCCAGTGCGCGCGATCCATTCGGTCGCCGTGATCGGCGCCGGCACCATGGGCGGCGGCATTGCGATGAATTTCGCCAATGCCGGCATTCCCGTGACCATTCTCGAAATGCAGCAGGAAGCGCTGGACAAGGGATTAGCTACGATTCGCAAGAATTACGAAAATACGATGAAGAAGGGCAAACTTTCACCCGAGAAATGCGCACAGCGCATCGATCTGATCAAGGGCACGCTATCGTATGAAGAAATCGGTCAGGCCGATATCGTGATCGAGGCAGTGTACGAAGACATGGGCGTGAAAGAAACCGTGTTCAAAAAGCTCGATGCAGTAATGAAACAGGGCGCCATTCTGGCCACCAATACTTCAACGCTAGACATAAACCGCATCGCCAGCTATACACAGCGACCGCAAGACGTGATCGGCACCCACTTTTTCAGCCCGGCCAATGTGATGAAGTTGCTGGAAATCGTGCGCGGCGCGAAAACCGGCAAGGATGTGCTGGCCACCGTCATGGTACTGGCGAAAAAAATCAAGAAAACTGGCGTCGTTTCCGGAGTCTGCGACGGCTTCATCGGCAACCGCATGATCGAGCAATACAGCCGCCAGGCCGGCTTTTTGCTGGAAGAAGGCTGCCTGCCGGAGCAGGTCGACAAAGCTGTCGAGAAATTCGGCTTCGCGATGGGACCGTTTCGCATGGGCGATTTGGCCGGCAACGATATCGGCTGGTATATCCGCAAGCGCCGGTATATCGACAAACCGGACATCAGTTACTCCAAAACCGCCGATCTGCTGTGCGAAATGGGACGTTTCGGCCAAAAAACACAGGCTGGCTGGTATGACTACAAGGCCGGCGACCGTAAGGCGTACCCAGCACAAGTGGTCAACGACATGATCGTTAATCACTCGGCCGATCTGGGTATCGAACGGCGCAAGATCAGCGATCAGGAAATCGTCGAGCGCCTGGTGTTCTCGATGCTCAATGAAGCCGCGACTATCCTGGACGAAGGAATTGCCCAACGCGCCTCCGACATCGACATCGTGTACCTGACCGGTTACGGCTTCCCGCTATTCCGTGGCGGCCCGATGTTCTATGCCGATACCGTCGGTCTACCGAATGTGGTGATGGCGATGGAAAAATACGCACGCGGCCGCAATGGTGACGCGTGGAAAGTAGCACCGTTGTTGCAAAAGCTGGCCGATGAAGGAAAAACCTTTAACGGATAAGCTGATGTGCTGGATGTGTTTGACAAAAAACGGCCATCGAGTGATGGCCGTTTTTTTTCCCCGAACTGATAGCTGGCATAATCGGTAGCATGAAAATACATGCTGATGTATTTTTAGTAGATCAAATAATTAATGCGGGAATGGCATCGTTTTTATGCATACTCCGCTTCATTCGAAAGAAGCATGCTGTACGCGAAATACTCAGGCCGCCAGCAAGCCCGCCGCAATATTGACCGAAAACCCCAGAATTGCCGCGTTAAACAGATAACTGAGCAGGGATTGCGCCAGCACCGCCTTGCGCATTGGGCGACTCAAAATGCTTACATCCGAGGTTTGCGCCGTCACTGCGATGGTGAATGCGAAATACAGGAAATCCCAGTAATCCGGATTTTTTTCTTGCTCTGGAAACCCGAGCGGCCGCTTGCTGGCCGGAGCCCGATAAAACATGCGGGCGTAATGAATGGTAAACATGGTGCCGACCATGCACCATGAACCTAGCACGGTAGCGCCGGTAAACGCATAGTGCAGAACGCGCTGGCCAGTGGACAATTCTTGCGCGGCTGCCAGTTCCAGGATGATTGCAGCCAGACTGGCAATGGCGCTGAGGGACATGATAGCCAGCACGGCAACCGCGCTCTCATCCTCCTGCTCGGCAATTTTTCGCACCCTGGCGTGATCGGCGCGCAGCATCAACCATCCCATCAGGCACAGATACGACCACACTGCAATATCCCAGCCAACCAATATACGGGTGATCCAGAGCCAGGATTCGGGCAGTGCAAATATGGCAGCACACCCGGTCAGCAGTGCAAAAGTCAGGCGTAGGTGGTGGTGCGAGCGGAAAAACTGAACCATGGCGGTGAATACCGTCGAATATCAACCAGCGGCAGCAATAATCTTCGCCACCGGATTGGCCCGCAGCCGGGATGCTTCCGGCATGTCGGCGCCCAATAAAGGACGGAGATATTGGCGGAAGGCTTCGGTGACGTCAGTGTCGGATGCGGCGATGAATGCATCTTCCATTACGCGCGTTTTTCCCGCCACTTCCTGCAATTGCAGCAACGTATAATCGACCGCATAATTGCCGCTGCGCCGGATCGCCACCGAGCCGTCGCGGCCGCCCCGCATCGCAAACTGCACCGCTTTTTCGCCGACCTCGCGCGCTTCGCGCTGATCCACATCCGACACGCAACCGATGAACGAGCGCTGCAGGTAGCCGAAGGTGTCGCCTCGCACGCGCTTGATCTTGAGCTTGTTCTTGATTTCCTCACACAACAGATCGGCCAGCGCGCCGGTGCCCGAGAGTTGCAGATTGCCGTGCGCATCGTGCTCTGAATTTTTAGCGAGCAGGCTGATAATGGGCGTACCTGAAGCGTCGTGAATGCCCTCGGAAACCGCAATTACACAGCGCCCGATACGATCATGCACTGCCTTCACGTCGGCCAGAAATTGCTCCAGCACAAAGGTGCGCTCGGGCAGATAAATCAGGTGCGGCCCGTCGTCGGGGAATTTCCTGCCCAGCGCCGCTGCCGCCGTCAGAAAGCCCGCATGGCGGCCCATCACGACGCCGACATACACGCCGGGCAAAGATGCGTTATCCAGGTTGGCGCCGGTAAACGCTTGCGCCACAAAGCGTGCCGCCGATGGAAATCCGGGCGTGTGGTCGCTGCCGACCAGGTCGTTGTCTATCGTCTTTGGAATGTGAATGCAGCGCAGCGGATAACCGGCTTTCTGCGCTTGCTGGCTGACAATATGCACGGTGTCGCTTGAATCGTTGCCGCCGATGTAGAAAAAGTGTTCGATCTGGTGCGCCTTCAGCACCTTGAAGATTTCCTGACAATACTTGACGTCCGGTTTGTCGCGGGTGGAGCCGAGCGCTGAAGAAGGCGTATTGGCCACCAGTTCCAGGTTTTGGCTGGTTTCCTGCGTCAGGTCGAGAAAGTCTTCCTCCAAGATGCCGCGCACGCCATGACGGGCGCCATAGACCAGTTCAACATTGCGAAAACGCCGCGCTTCCAGCGTCACGCCCACCAGCGACTGGTTGATTACTGCAGTCGGGCCGCCGCCTTGGGCGACAAGAATTTTTCCGGATGCCATATCTTCTCTTTCTGTTCATCGTGGAAGCCGCAATCGATCTGAACGCGGCCATGCAAGTGGCGTCGATTGTACCGGTGTGGCGTATCCAAATAACATCAATCTCTGGCGTAAATGTCTTTGCCGCTGGTTTCCTTGATGTACAGCATGCCGATAACGAATGTCATCAGGGCGATGATCACCGGATACCACAAGCCGTAGTAAATGTCGCCTTTGAAGGCCACCAGCGCGAAAGTGGTGGTGGGCAAAAAGCCGCCAAACCAGCCGTTGCCGATGTGGTACGGCAGCGACATCGAGGTGTAGCGGATGCGGGTCGGGAACAATTCCACCAGCAGCGCCGCAATCGGGCCGTACACCATGGTCACAAACAGCATCAGCATGAACAGCAAAAACAGCAGCATGCCGCGGTTGAGCTGTTCCGGATCGGCCTTGCTTGGGTAACCGGCAGCTTTCAGGGCGACCGCCATCTGTTTGGTGAAAGCTTCGGTTTGCGCGTCGGCATCTGCCGCGCTCAGGCCGGAGGCGTCAAATCCTTGCAGGACCTGCTCGCCGATCTGGATCGTGGCGACCGATCCGGCAGGACCGTCGACGTTTGCATAATTGACGGAAGCCTTGGTCAGCGCGGTGCGCGCGATGTCGCAGGAAGAATCGAATTTCTTTACGCCCGTGGGATTGAATAGAAAATGACACTCGGCTGGATCGGCTTTGACGATTACGGGTGCGCTGATCTGCGCCGCTTCCAGCGCCGGATTAGCGTAATGCGTGATGGCCTTGAAGATCGGGAAATACGTCAATGCAGCCAGCAAGCAGCCGGCCATGATGATCGGCTTGCGGCCGATTTTGTCGGAGAGCGCGCCAAAAATGATGAAAAACGGCGTTCCCAGCAACAGCGAGGCTGCAATCAGCAGATTTGCGGTCTGGCTGTTTACCTTCAGGGTCTGGATCAGGAAGAACAGCGCGTAGAACTGGCCGGTGTACCAGACTACAGCCTGGCCTGCGGTCAAGCCGAACAACGCCAGGATGACGATTTTCATGTTTTTCCAGCGCCCGAAAGACTCGGTGAGCGGTGCCGGCGAAGTTCTGCCTTGCGCCTTCATCCGTGCGAAAGCGGGTGACTCACGCAAGGACATGCGGATCCAGACCGACACCGCCAGCAGAAAGATCGATACCAGGAACGGAATGCGCCAGCCCCAATCCTGGAATGCTTCTTCGCCGACTGCACTGCGCATGCCCAGAATAATCAGCAACGACATCAGCAAACCCAGCGTTGCCGTGGTCTGAATCCACGAGGTGAAAATGCCGCGCTTGTGATGCGGCGCATGTTCGGCGACATAAATTGCGGCTCCGCCGTATTCACCGCCCAGAGCCAGGCCTTGCAAAATGCGCATGGTGATCAGCGCAATCGGCGCGGCCATTCCGATCGAGGCGTAACTGGGCAACAGGCCGACGATGAAAGTTGCACTGCCCATGATCAGGATCGTCAGCAGGAAGACATATTTGCGCCCGATCATGTCGCCCAAGCGGCCGAAAATCAGCGCGCCAAATGGGCGCACGATGAAGCCGGCGGCAAATGCCAGCAACGCAAAGATGAAACCGGTGTTTTCATCCACGCCCGAGAAGAACTGCCGGGCAATGATGGTGGCGAGCGAGCCATACAGATAAAAGTCATACCATTCGAAAATGGTGCCCAGCGAGGATGCAAAAATCACCTTCTGTTCTTCTGCTGTGATGACGTGCGCAGGGGGTGTTGCGGGCGCCATTTTTTCTCCTCAAACTATTTTTATCAGGGGCTTGCGCGCTACGCGCTGGTCCAAGCAGTGTTTGAGTTTCAGCTTTGAAGCTTACGTGATTCTTGCGAGGAAATTACCAGCCGGCAGCGCCGCAAAGGGCAAGCCTGATTGGAATTTCAAGCGTCTTTTATATTTACGAACGATCGTACTAAATTATGATATTCTGCGATTTAACAAACCCAATGAACGCATCGGCTTTGTTGCAAACAAGCCCTTTGCAAGACTAGAAAACCAAACATACCACCGACAATTAGGAGACTTTCATGACCGATGCCGTCATCGTATCGACCGCCCGCACTGCTCTGGCCAAATCCTGGAAGGGCGCTTTCAACATGACCCATGGCGCCACGCTGGGCGGTCATGTATTGCATGCCGCGATTGAACGCGCTGGAATCGAGCCCGGTGAAGTGGAAGACGTAATGATGGGTTGCGCCACGCCGGAAGGTGCGACCGGCAGCAATATTGCGCGCCAGATTGCCTTGCGCGCCGGTTGCCCGGTGACCACGGCCGGCATGACGATCAACCGGTTTTGCTCTTCCGGGCTGCAAACCATCGCACTGGCGGCGCAGCGCATCATCGCCGGCGAAGGCGATATCTATGCAGCCGGCGGCGTCGAGTCGATCTCCTGCGTGCAACAGGAAGCCAACTTGCACATGATCCGGGAAGTCTGGCTCCAAGAGCACAAGCCGGCACTGTATTGGCCGATGCTGCAAACCGCGGAAACCGTCGCCAAGCGCTATAACATCGCGCGCCAGCGTCAGGACGAATACGGTGTGCAAAGCCAGTTGCGCGCCGCAGCCGCGCAAGCCGCCGGCAGGTTCATGGATGAAATCGTGCCGATGACCACCATCATGGGCGTGGCCGACAAGGCGAGCGGCATGCTGATGACGCGGGAAGTCACGATCAGCGCCGATGAAGGCATCCGCGCCGACACCACGCTCGAGGCGGTATCGAAAATCCGTTCGGCAATTCCGGGCGGCGTGATTACCGCCGGTAACGCCAGCCAATTCTCCGACGGCGCATCGGTTGCCATCGTGATGAACAGCAAGGTTGCCGAAGCCAAAGGCTTGCAGCCGCTCGGCATCTTCCGCGGTTTTGCGGTAGCCGGTTGCGAACCTGACGAGATGGGCATCGGCCCGGTATTTGCGATTCCCAAACTACTGAAAAAAGCCGGCCTGAAAGTCTCCGACATCGGCCTGTGGGAACTCAACGAAGCGTTTGCGGTGCAAGTGCTGTATTGCGCCGACACGCTCGGGATTCCGATGGATCGCCTGAATGTCGATGGCGGAGCGATTGCGGTGGGCCATCCGTATGGCGTATCCGGCGCACGCCTGACCGGGCATGCGCTGATTGAAGGCAAGCGGCGCGGCGTCAAATACGTGGTTGTGACCATGTGCATCGGCGGCGGCCAGGGCGCTGCCGGCCTGTTTGAAGTGGTTTAAGACTCAGCCCTGACTCGGCCCTGACTCGGCACACTTATTGCGCTTGGACATCCGGCCCGCAAAGATTTAAGGTGCTGGTCTCTTCAAAATCACATAAACAGGATATCAATCATGCTCAAGCACATCGTCATGTGGCAACTTAAAGACCACGCCGAAGGCGCAGACAAGGCCAGCAATGCGGTAAAGATGAAACAGATGATCGAAAGTTGCAATGGCATCGTGCCGGGCATCCTGAAGCTTGAAGTCGCGCTGGCGCAGGACGGGCTGGAGGCGACTTACGACGTGGTGCTGTATGCGGAATTCGAGTCGGCAGCAGCGCTGGACGCGTATCAAAATCATCCGACGCACCAAGCCATCAAGCCCTTTATCGGCGCAATACGGCAGGCCCGGCAGTGCATGGATTATGTGCTGTAGGCAGGTTGCCAACAGGCTGTAAATAGTCGCAGCATAAGCTATACGTCGTGGTGTATTTTTAATATCCGCTTATATTAATGCGGAAAATGCATTATTTTTGTGCATACTCCCGTTATATTACAGTTGTGCGGGTGCAACCCGCGCTTTTCATATAATCAAACTGAACGGGTTTCACCCGCCCAAACTTACAACCAGGAAAACACATGCGTACAGTTCAGCAACTCTTTGATTTACAAGGTAAAACCGCGCTGGTTACTGGCGGCTCGCGCGGACTCGGGCTGCAGATCGCCGAAGCGCTGGGCGAACTGGGCGCAAAAATCGTGCTGTCGGCGCGCAAGCAGTCAGATCTGGACGATGCGGTCGCGCACCTGAAGCAGCGCGGCATCGAAGCCAGCGCGATTGCCGCCGATCTGTCGCAGGACGCCGCCATCGAGCCGCTGGTAACGGAAACGCTGGCGCGTCTCGGTCATATCGATATCCTGATTAACAATGCCGGCGCTACCTGGGGCGCAGCGGCCGAAGACCATCCGATCGAAGCCTGGGACAAGGTGATGAACCTGAATATCCGCAGCATCTTCCTGGTCTCGCAAGCGGTGGGCAAACGCGCGATGATTCCGCGCCAATACGGTCGCATCATCAACCTGGCCTCGATTGCCGGCCTCTCCGGCAATCCGCCCGGCACCATGGATACCATCGCCTACAACACTTCCAAGGGCGCGGTCATCAATTTCACCCGCACGCTGGCAGGCGAGTGGGGCAAGTACGGCATCACCGTCAACGCCATCGCACCCGGATTCTTCCCCTCCAAGATGACCAAAGGCGTGCTGCAAAACATCGGCATCGACGCGCTGTGCTCTGGCGTGCCGCTGCAGCGCATCGGCGACAACGAAGACTTGAAAGGCATCGCGGCATTGTTTGCGTCCGACGCCGGCAAGCACATCACCGGCCAGATCATGGCGGTCGATGGCGGCGTGAGCGCAGTCTGATGAGCACGGTGCCTACATCGGCCAAAATACCGTTTCCGGTCGAAATCCCGTTCCTCAATGAAATCGGCGTCGAACTGCTCAGTATGGGCGACGGCCAGGCGCAAGTCGCCGTCGATCTGCAAGGACGCCACATGAACAGTTGGGCGGTCGCCCACGGCGGCCTGACGATGACGCTGCTCGATGTGGCGATGTCGCTGGCCGGGCGCTCGATTTTTCCGCAGGCCAAGGGCGCAGTCACGGTCGAGATGAACACCAGCTTCCTGCAACCCGGCGGCAAGCCGGGCAGCCGCCTGATCGCCATCGGCAAAGCATTTCATCGCTCCACTTCGCTGTGTTTTTGCGAAGGGGAAGTCTGGAACGGCGACAAACTGGTGGCCAAGGCCATGGGCACCTTCAAATACCTGCGCCACTTTGATGACGGTAGTACGCCATTGCCCGGGCAAGTGGGCGACTAATAATCAACCAAATTAACCAACCTCGCTGCGACTGCTGTGCCTTTCGCAGCCAGCAACTGGAAAAACCATGCCGGATCTTATTTTTCATCATTACCCGAATTCCCCGTTTTCCGAGAAAGTGCGGCTGATCTTCGGCTTTAAACAACTGGCATGGCAATCGGTGAATATCCCGGTGATCATGCCGAAACCGGATTTGACCGCGCTGACCGGCGGTTATCGCAAAACGCCGGTGCTGCAAATCGGCGCCGACATCTATTGCGATACAGCACTGATTGCCGAGGTGCTGGAGCGCATCGCGCCGACGCCATCGCTGTATCCGAGCGCGGTGGCAGGACTTGCCAGGACGCTGGCGCAGTGGGCCGATTCGACATTGTTCTGGACTGCCATCGCGTACGCATTCCAGCCGGCTGGCTTGCAGGAAATGTTCGCCAATGTGCCCGAGGAGCACCTCAAGGCGTTTGCCGTCGATCGCTCCTTGTTGCGCGGCAACGCAGCGCGCATCTCGGCGGCCGACGCCACCGGCCAGTTGCGCCAATACCTGGGCCAACTGGAATCGATGCTGGAACAAGGCACGCCTTATCTGCTGGGCAACGCGCCTTGCATCGCGGATTTTTCGGTGTATCACGCAATCTGGACCATCCGGCGCATCAACGCGGTGGCCGGTATTCTGGACGTCGCACCCAAGCTGTTGGCTTGGGCCGACCGCATGGCCGCCATCGGCCATCATCAGTGCGGCAAGTTGCGCGCCGAGGATGCACTGACAATTGCCCGCGACAGTACGCCTGTTGCGATTGATGCCACAGGCGCTGCAACATTCGTCGATACCCACCGCATTGCCCTCGGTACGCAAGTCACTATCGCCGCCACCGATTACGGCGTCGATCCGGTGGCCGGCGAACTGGTCATTTGTAGTGCGGAGGAATTTGCCGTGCGCCGCAGCGATGACCGTGCCGGCACGGTGGTGGTGCATTTTCCGCGCTTAGGTTTTCAGCTCAAAAAAGCGTAATTTTCAAAAAAACAATCAGGAGACAAGATGCAAAACTTCAAGGATAAAGTCGCGGTCATTACTGGCGGTGCAGGCGGTTTCGGCCGCGAGTTCGCCCATATCGGTGCGCAACGCGGCATGAAACTGGTATTGGCCGACGTGCAGCAAGATGCACTCGATCAAGCCAAAGCCGAACTCGAAGCGCAAGGCGCGCAAGTGCTGGCCATGATCTGCGACGTGCGCAAGGCCGAGCAAGTGCAAGCGCTGGCAGACGCCACCATGGCGCGCTTCGGTGCGGTGCATCTATTGTTCAACAATGCCGGCGTGGGCTCCGGCGGCCTGGTGTGGGAGAACTCGGTGGCCGACTGGGAATGGGTGCTGGGCGTGAACCTGTGGGGCGTGATCCATGGCGTACGCATCTTCACCCCGCTGATGCTGGAATGCGCGAAGAAGGAAGCCGGCTATCAAGGTCACATCGTCAATACCGCTTCCATGGCCGGTTTGCTGAATGCGCCGGCAATGGGCGTCTATAACGTTTCCAAACATGCGGTGGTGTCGCTGTCGGAGTCGCTGTACCACGACCTGCAACTGGTTGAAGCGCCGATCGGCGCCTCGGTGCTATGCCCGTATTTTGTGCCGACCGGCATCAGTCAGTCGCACCGCAACCGACCTGACGATGTGAAAATGATGGCAAAGCCGACCGCCAGCCAGATGGCATCGCAAATCATGGTCGATAAAGCAGTCAGTTCCGGCAAGGTCAGTGCGGCCGATGTCGCGCAATGGACTTTCGATGCAATCAGCGACGGCAAGTTTTACATCTACTCGCATCCGGACGCATTGGCCGGGGTCCAGATCCGGATGGAAGAGATCGTCAGCCAGACCAATCCGAGTGATCCGTTTGCCGCCACGCCGCATATCCGCGACATGCTGCGGGCCAAGATGAAAGCGGCGTAAACTGCGGCCTTTGAAAAATTTTCTCCGGGATATTTATGACTATTCGCATCGCACTCGGTGATTGGGCCACCCAAAAGTCCGAAGCACAAGCCATTCGTTATGTGGTTTTTGTACTGGAGCAAAAAGTCCCGCTCGAAATGGAATGGGATGAGATGGACGCGCAGTGCCTGCACGCGGTCGCTTTCATGCCGGATGGCGATGGTGTGGAGCGTGCCGTTGGCACCGGACGCTTGTTGCCGGACGGCCATATTGGCCGCATGGCGGTACTGAATGAAGCGCGCGGCAACGGCGTCGGCGCTGCGCTGCTGCTGGCGCTGATGCAACAGGCACAGCGGCGCGGCGAGCATCAAGTGGAACTCAGCGCCCAGACCCACGCCGAAATTTTTTATGCCCGCCACGGCTTCGTGCGCGAAGGCGAGCAATACCAGGACGCCGGAATACCGCATGTGACCATGCGGCATATCTTCAATGAACGTAGCTGACGTTCTTGTTCGGCCCACGAAATGCACGAAAAAAAACCAAAGGGCTGAAAAATCAGCCCTTTGGTTTTTTGCGCACTATTTGCGTTAATTCACATCAAACTCAAGCGGTTGTATTTACGTTCTGGCCCAGATGCAGCGGCAGATTGCTGGCTGCGACCGGAATTTCCGGCAAGCCGGCGATCAACGCTTCTGCATTGGACGCGCCGATGTCCATGGCTTTCTTGAGTACCGAGATGCCGATTGCGTCATTGGTCTGGGTTGATGCAAGGGATGTTGCCAGGCTGGCAATGCTGCTAACGTCTATGATGATCTCCTTCAGGGTTGTATTCTGAGTAGCGACAGCTGCGTACATTACTTGAATACAATCGTTCAGCTTGGGCGTCCTGCTTTTGGGCGAGAGTGAGGGCGATGCTTGGGCGGGTGCGTTCGATCAGCGCAGCGGGAGCCTTGTTATAGAGCCGCACCAAAGTCGATGCGCGGGTACCGTAATTCGGCGCTTCGATATACGGGGCCGACAGCAGGCGTTCCAGTTCGATATCGATGCCGGTTTTGGGCAAGCGGCAATCGGAGGCGGCGCGGGTGGTGTCGAACAACATGTCGAAATAGGCTTCTTCCGGCGCACGCTGGCACAGCAGGCTGGCAAATTGCGCTTTGGTGCGCACCACTTTCGGCCAGGGCGTGTCGAGCAATGCGTTCGATATGCCGTAAATTCCCGGTGCCAAAATCTGACCGTTGCGCGCGTCTTCCGCGCCGCGATTGGAAAACCAGATCAGCTGTTCGCGGTCGCCGACCAGCAAATTGAAGCCGTTGTATTCCTCGGTAGTGTTCCGGATCGCGTCGATATAACTGCGCGGAGTCATGTCGCCGCGCAGAAAATCGGCCACCAGATTGCCGCGCGACGGCGCATCGGTGCGCTTTTCGGACGGTGCTCGGATATTCGTGATGGCGGCAAAACGGCCCGGCTGGGTAATGCCCATCCAAGTGCCGCCGGCTTGCAGATCGCGTCCCGCGTAAATTTGCGGGTAATCATCCCAGTTCATGGCGGGCGCAGTGGGGCGATCCAGAAATTCATCACGATTGGCAGCCGCAATCAGTGGCACATCGGGCAACACATGCCAGGCGAAGACGATCAAGCACATAAGCTGGTTTCCAATAAAGCTATAAAACGGGGATAAAACGTTCAATATGGCGTTCGCCATCGATCAGCAGCGCGATTTCCGCCGCAGCCAATGCTGCGGCCAACGCTGCATCGAAGCCATCTGGCACCGCCAGATAGACTTCCATCCAGGTCTGGCGACCATCCTGCCGATCAGGGCGGCGCTTGAGAGCGGTGCTGATCTGATATTGCTGCTGCAGTGCAGCCTGCATCGGCAATACCTTGTCGCGCAAGGATTGCGCCTGTGCATCGCCGACTTGATAGTAAATGTAGTAATCCACTTAGGCTTGCCTCAATAAACGAAAATATAAGGGGTATAGCCAAAAACAAGTGACTCACCGCATAATTCATTGCGCATTTATAAAATACAAAGTCTAGTATGTTTGATGGGCGAAATTATTCCGGATCGTTTGGCAACGCATACGGCAGCGCCCGGAACTGCAGCGGTGCGCCGTCGGCAGCGCCCAGATGGATCGCGCCCTCAGCGGCTGCGGCAATCTTTATTTCGACCAGACAATCAAAATTATCGCCTGCGCTGCGCTCGGCATTAACGATCATGCCGCAAGGCTGCAACGGATCGCTGCTGGAGAAAACTTCCATGCCGGCGGTGACGGTAACGGCGGGAGCGCTGACGCTGGCCGCCAGCATGCGGCGCTTGAGTTTGCCCAGATACTGCATGCGGGCCACGATTTCTTGGCCGGGATAACAGCCCTTCTTGAAGTTGACGCCGCCGATCAGCTCCAGATTCAACATTTGCGGCACGAACTGTTCTTGCGTCGGCGGGGTAATTTGCGGCACGCCGGCCTGGATCGACGACCAGCGCCAGGCGCTGCTGCCAACCGGCGCGAGCTTTGCAGTCAGCGCCGGCCAGGCTTCCTGCGCTGCTTCTGCGCTGGCAAACCACTGATAACGCGGCGCATCGAAAGCGTCCGCCAGACGCAGCACAGTGCCGGCGTCATTGCTCACGCTGGCATACGGTGCCGCCGGCAGGGCAGGGAACCAGGCGTTCAACGCAGCGCCGGCCGCCCGTCCGCCGAGTCCCAGCAATACATGGCTGTCGTTCAAATCGGTCAATGTGGCTTTGGCGCGCATGACGTACATTTGCAAGCGCTTCTGGATCGCTGGCTGTAAAGAACGCGGCAGCTGCAGCAAAATCGTCTCGGCCGGTTTCCACATCAGGAAGGTTGCCAGCAGGCGGCCTTTGGGCGTGCAATAACCGGCCAGCCGCACTTCATCGGCGCCCAGATGGGCCACGTCGTTGGTCAATTGATTATGTAGAAAGCCGGCAGCCTCTGCGCCGCCAACGGCAATTACGCCCAGGTCGGCAAGCGGCGCGACGAAGCCGGCCTGTAACGTTGCCAGCGGCGCAGGCTGGCCGAAATACAGAACTTCGGACGGATTGTCGTTGCTAACGTGTGCGCCTTGCGCGGCCAAAAATTGCAACCAATTATTCATCATCCCTGTCTTATACCCATAATAGTCATCAAATCGGCGTTGCCGTTATTTGCAACTTAAATTGTGTCTCCGCGCCCGATACCGTATCTGGGCGCGCCCTATGCTTTATCATTGTGGGCGATTATAGAGCCGCTAAAAAAATTACGCCGGAACCACTATCAGACATGTATTTCCTGAAAAAATTGTTGTTAAGTTGCATCATATTGGTGCTATTGGCTGGTGCCGGGTTGTACTTCTGGGCCGACCAGCCGATCCAGAGCGGCGCGCAGAGTGTGCCGTATCAAAGCCTGCCATTCACCATTAAGCCCGGCAGTCACTTGCGCAGCACCGCCGATCAAATCGTCGGTGCCGGCATTCCGGTCAATGCCGAGCTACTGACGCTGCTGGCGCGCATCACCGGCCAGGCCGGAAAGATCAAGGCCGGCAGCTATGAGTTGAAGCCCGGCGCAACCCCGAAAACGCTGATCCGGCAAATGGTGCTTGGCCAGTTCGCGCAAGAGTCCCTGGTCATCATCGAAGGCTGGACTTTCAAGCAGATGCGCAGTGCGATGGCCGCGCATCCGGGCCTGAAACACGACACCGTCGACCTTGCCGATGCACAACTGCTGGCCGAAATCTCCCAGGAATACAAGCATCCGGAAGGCCTGTTCTTTCCCGATACCTACCTGTTCGCCAAAGGCGCGAGCGACCTGCAGATTTACCGTCAGGCCAATACCGCGCTGATGGCGCGCCTGAATGAAGCCTGGAGCAAGCGCGACGTGAGCCTGCCGTACAAGACGCCGTATGAAGCGCTGATCATGGCGTCCATCGTCGAAAAAGAGACCGGCAAAAAGGCAGACCGCAACACGATTGCCAGCGTGTTCATCAATCGGCTGAAAGCCGGCATGATGCTGCAGACCGATCCGACCGTGATTTACGGCATGGGCGAGCAATATAACGGCAATATCAGCAAGCGCGACCTGCAAACCGACACCGCCTATAACACTTACACCCGCGCAGGCCTGCCGCCGACTCCAATCGCCTTGCCGGGAGCCGAATCGCTGCGGGCAGCATTGGCGCCCGCCAATACCGATTCCTTGTATTTTGTCGCGCGGGGCGACGGCAGCAGCCAGTTTTCAAGCAATCTGGATGACCATAACCGCGCCGTCAACAAATATATCCGTGGGGGAAACTAGCCATGCGCAATCCGGAACGCGGACAATTCATCACTTTCGAGGGCATCGATGGTGCCGGCAAATCGACCCATATCGGCTTCGTCGCCGAGTTGCTCGCAGCCAGCGGCAAAACCGTGGTCACGACGCGGGAACCGGGCGGCACGCGCTTGGGCGAAAAGCTGCGCGAATTGTTGCTGCATGAAAAAATGCACCTGGAAACCGAAGCCCTGCTGATGTTTGCCGCCCGCCGCGAACATATCGTGCAAGTGATCGAACCGGCGCTGGCACGCGGCGACTGGGTCATCTCGGACCGCTTTACCGATGCCACTTTTGCCTATCAGGGCGGCGGCCGCAAGCTTGACTTGCACAAGCTTAATCTGCTGGAGCAATGGGTGCATCCGGATTTGCAACCCGATCTGACCTTGCTGTTCGACGTGCCGCTGGAAGTGGCGCGCGCGCGCCTGGATGCAAGCCGCACGCTGGACAAGTTCGAACAGGAACGGGAAGATTTCTTTGGCGCCACGCGTGCCGAATATTTGCGCCGCGCGGCGCAATTTCCGCAGCGCTTTCGCATCGTCGATGCCACCCAGCCGATTGTCAGTGTTCGCAAAGTGCTTGAAGAAATCGTTGCAAACATTTGATATTGCTATAGTTGACATGAAAAATATTGTCCGATTTTTTGTAAGCAACATCAGTTTTAACTTTACACTTTTGGCTTTAATAAAAAATCATAATAGTTTGATTATTAATGAATAATTCGATTTATCCTTGGCAGCAAACAGCGTGGCAACAGTTGCAGCAACAGCGCGACCGGATGCCGCACGCGATTCTGCTCCACGGCGCGCAAGGGATCGGTAAAACCGTTTTTGCCGAGCGCTTGGCGCAAGCAGTGCTGTGCGATGCGCCGCGCGTGGACGGTCATGCCTGCGGCCAATGCGCCTCCTGCGGCTGGTTTGCCCGCTACAGCCATCCCGATTATCGCCGTGTGCGGCCTGAAATTCTGGAGCCGGACGGCGGCGCAGCCGAGGATGGAGAATCCGACGACGGCAAGAAGGCGGGGAAGTCCACCAAGATGCCGTCCAAGGAAATCAAGATAGGCCAGATCCGGGCGCTGGCGGATTTTATGAATATTTCCACCCACCGGCACGGCAAGCGCGTGATCGTGCTGTATCCGGCCGAAGCGCTCAACGAGATGGCAGCCAACGCATTGCTGAAAACCCTCGAAGAACCGGCACCGGACACCTTGTTTTTGCTGGTCACCAACAGCATCGATCGCCTGTTGCCAACCATCTTGTCGCGCTGCCGCAAATTTGCGCTGAACATACCATCGACCGCGCAAGCACTGGCCTGGCTGCAACAGCAAGGCGTAAACGACGCCGCCGTCTGGCTGGCGCAAGAGGGCGGAGCGCCGCTTGCGGCCAGCGCCCAGGCGCAGGCTGGCAATCGCGAAGAGATTGACGCGCTGCTGGCTTTGCTGGCCAAGCCTGGTGCAGACGCGCTGCTGAAAACCGCCGACCGGCTGCAAAAAGTGCCCGCAACCCGTCTGGTAACGTGGCTGCAACGCTGGTTGTTCGATCTGATTTCTGTCAAGCTTGCCGGCAAAATTCGATATTACCCGGCGCACCGCACGGCGCTTGCGGCGCTGGCTGAACGCATCGAACCGCAGGCATTGTTGCGGATACTGAAAGCCACCAGCCAACGCCGGGCGATTGCGGAACATCCGCTGTCGGCCAAGCTGTTCGTGGAAGACATGTTGCTGGATTATTTGACTCTATTTCCTTGAAAGCACCCACAATGAATGACGCTAGCGCAGCCGTCACAGCACCAATTACGGTGGCAAACCCCGCCGCAAAAACGCCAATCGGCCGGCCGTCCGTACTGTCGCTGTCGATCAAGGAAAGGTCGGCGCTATATTCGGCGTATATGCCTTTGTTTAAGAATGCGGGCATTTTCGTGCCGACCAACAAATCTTATAAGTTGGGGGACGAAATTTATCTGATCCTGTCGCTGATGGACGATCCGAACAAATATCCGATTGCCGGCAAGGTGGCCTGGATCACGCCGGCCAATGCGCAGAACAACAAGACGCAGGGCATCGGCGTGCATTTCCCGGACGACGAAAGCGGCAAGCGCGTCAAACATTCCATTGAGGCATTACTGGGGTCTGCCTTGCAGTCGACCCGCGCCACGCACACTTTGTAAATTATGAGAATGTCTTATACGTATCGCCCGGCCCGCCTTGAGGATTTGCCCGCCATCGTCGCCATTTACAATTCGACCGTCGCATCGCGCATGGTCACGGCCGATACCGAGCCGGTCAGCGTCGCCTCGCGCCACGCCTGGTTCGCTGAACATTCGCCGGAAAAACGTCCGCTGTGGGTGGTTGAATCGGAGGCCGGCGGCACGGCTAATATTCTGGGCTGGCTGTCGTACTCGAATTTTTACGGCAGGCCCGCGTATGCCGGCACCGCCGAACTCTCGATCTATTTGCATCAGGACGCCCGCGGCAAAGGATTGGGCAGTTATCTGCTGTCGCAAGCGATTCGCTTTGCGCCGGAAGTCGGCGTGCATACCTTGCTCGGCTTCGTCTTCGGCCACAACCTGGCCAGCCTGAAACTGTTCGACGGCTTCGGTTTTGCGCGCTGGGCCTTGTTGCCGCGCGTTGCAACGCTGGACGGCGTTGAGCGCGACTTAATAATCCTGGGCAAGCGGGTGGGGTAAATTCGCTTTACGATATTTTTGGAGCAGGATTTTTCGATCATCTGGCGGTAAATGCCGGGCTTCGCTGCACTCAGCGCCAACCTATGGGGTATTTTTTAACTCCGCATATAAATTATGCGGAAAATCATATGTTTTTTGCCATACCCCCTAATTTTGTCTAATTATCCGGATTCTGCAGGAAGCGCGTAAAGTCACACTATGTATATCGATTCCCATTGCCACATCAATTTCCCTGAGCTCGCAGCACGGATGCCCGAGGTTCTGGCCCGCATGGCAGAAAACCACGTCACGCATGCGCTGTGCGTGAGCGTCGATCTGCCGGACTTTCCGCAAGTGCTGGCACTGGCCGAGCAATATCCGCACATTTATGCTTCGGTTGGCGTGCATCCCGATTATGAAGACACGCCGGAGCCGAGCGTCGAACAACTGGTTGCGCTGTCGCAGCACCCTAAAGTCATCGCCATCGGTGAAACCGGCCTCGATTATTTCCGCCTGAAAGGGGACCTGGAATGGCAGCGGGAACGCTTTCGCACCCATATCCGCGCTTCCAGGGCGAGCGGCAAACCGCTCATCATCCACACCCGCGCCGCATCCGCCGATACGATACGGATCATGCAGGAGGAGGGCGCCGGTAATGCGGCCGGGGCAGGCGGCGCTGCTGGCGTCATGCATTGCTTTACCGAATCGCTGGAGGTTGCGGAAGCGGCCATGGCGATGGGGTTTTACATCTCGTTTTCCGGCATCGTCACTTTCAAAAGCGCCCGGGAATTGCAGGCAGTGGCGCGTGTGGTGCCGCTGGAACGCATCCTGATCGAGACCGATTCGCCCTATCTGGCACCGGTGCCGCATCGCGGCAAGATGAACGAGCCGGGCTTCGTCATGCATGTGGCAGAGCACCTGGCCGATCTGAAGGGCGTTCCGCTGGCGCAAGTTGCAGAGCAGACCAGCGATAATTTTTTCAATCTATTCAATGTCATACGCTGAATTCATCATGTCGATTATTAAAAGTAATTTAATAAAAAACATCGGACGAAAATTGCGCCTGGCAGCGCTTGCCGGCTGGATTGCAGCGCTGGCATTGATTGCGACGCCAGCTTTTGCCGACTCCTATACCGATTTTTTCCGCGCGGTGGACAACGACAATGCGGGCGAAGTATCTTCCTTGCTTCAGCGCGGTTTCGACCCCAACACCATTGAGGCAAAACGCGGCGATACCGGCCTGATGCTGGCAATTCAGGGCGGCTCCAAAAAAGTCATCGAAGTGCTGATCCATGCGCGCAACATCGACTATGAAGCCCGCGCATTCAATGGCAACACCGCTCTCATGCTGGCCGCCTACAAAGAGTTGCCGCAAGTGGTGCAAACGCTGCTGGACAAGGGCGCCGAGGTCAACCGCCCCGGCTGGACCGCGCTGCATTACGCGGCAACAGTGGGCAATAACGAGATCGTGCAACTGCTGCTGGATAAGTTTGCCTACATCGACGCCGCATCGCCGAACGGCACCACGCCGATAATGATGGCGGCGCGTTCCGGCCACATCCTGACGGTCAAGTTATTGCTTGATGCAGGGGCCGACGCCACGCTCAAAAATCAGCTGGGCATGAGCGCGATTGATTTCGCAGTCAAATCCGGCCACAAGGATATTGCCGAAGGATTGCAATATCAACTGGAGAAAGCCGGCAAGCTGCAGCCCGCAGGCAAATAATGCGGCTGCGCTGGGGTGCTTCAACATACCAACCAACAAACATCGCGTTTTCCTTATTGCGCATTTTTATCACACACTTTTATCAGGTCGATTCCATGCGTTTGCATTTTCATTTCAATGCGCTGCCGATATTGCAGCGCCCAGTTGTTCTCTGCCAGCGCAAGGCGTCGCAATGAGCAACCATCCGGTTATTTGTTGGAGCGAGGAGGGCGTAGAGCGCAGCGCGCGCTGGCATTCCGAAAGCGCAGCACCGGCACCCAAGCGCGTGCTGATTGCCGATGACCGCATGGCGGCCGACACTGCATATCGTCTGGCTTGCGAAGGCAACGCGCTGTTGTGGCGCGGCGATTTTCAGAATGCGCGCCAATTGCTGCAGGCGCTTGCACGGCGCGCCGACCGCAAGCCGCGCAAGTCGTCCGAAGTGCCGAGCGAAGCTTTTCACCTGCATCGTCAGGCGCAGTCCCAGCGCGCACGCACGCTGGCGATGCTGTTATTGCCGCTGGAGGCCGACTATAGTATTCCGCTGCGGCGCGCACCCGATGTGCAGCAAGCTTGCGTGGAAGCGTATGGCCCGGGCGAAGTCGCTTCGGTGATCTCGTTGCGTGAATTGCTAGGTGTGATCGGTGCCTATGAATGGCGCAAAAAAGGGGTGGAAATTCCAGCGCTCGACGAGCGCATCCATCCACACTACGGCGTATTTTCACCACTACGCGGCGAATATGTGACGTTGGTGGCTGAAGCGCCACTGCCGTCCATGGAACTGGCTTTCGATATCGGCACCGGTAGCGGCGTACTGGCCGCTGTGCTGGCGCGGCGCGGCGTCAAGCGCATCATCGCCACCGACCAGGATCCGCGCGCGCTGGCCTGCGCCGGCGAAAACATCGCCAGGCTAGGGCTGGCCGCGCAAGTCGAGGTGGTGAAGGCAGACCTGTTCCCAGCCGGACGGGCACCGTTGATTGTCTGTAATCCGCCGTGGTTGCCGGCCCGGCCCAGCGCATCCATCGAATCCGCGATATACGACCCCGACAGCCGCATGCTGTACGGATTTCTGAATGGTTTGGCCGCGCATCTGGAACCGGGCGGCGAAGGCTGGCTGATCCTCTCCGATCTGGCCGAACATCTGGGCTTGCGTACCCGCGCCGATTTGCTGGCTGCTTTCGATCGAGCGGGATTGAAAATCGTGGCTAGAGCCGATATCAAGCCGCATCATCCGCGCGCCAGCGACGCTATCGATGCGCTCCACAAAGCGCGCGCCGCAGAACTGACATCGCTATGGCGGCTCGCAATCGGTTGATTCGAAGCTTGTACTAAGCCTTTCTATTGCGACAAGTCGCCCCCAAGCGGCGTACGTGATTTGGCACCCAACTGGCGAAAATACCCAGGCTGATCGGCATCGATTCGCCTGGGGGGTTGTTGATTTCGTCAGAGCTACTGGAGAAATTTTCGATGATTTCAAACGGTTTTTGATTTTTTTTACGTGAGACGTTAAGAGAATTAAACATGGGAGTGCTTGAAGGCGACATTGTCATTATTGCACCTCAATAACTTCGCATAATGTATATGCTGTTAAGTCTCCAAATTACGAGCTACGCCACTCGCCGGGGCCAAGCCCAGTAAGCGTTTGCGGTGCGCAGCAAGTACTCAAAAGACGTGGACATTTTGTCTGTTTTTGATCGTCTTTTTACTTCTTCTTCGGCTAGCATTTTGAATGCTTCGCCTTCGTCAATTCCTGCTTCTTTTGCTATTAATAATGCTGTCGAATAGTCAGGCAGTCTTTCGCCTCTGACATATCGATTTAATGACATTTGATTCAATCCCCATAGTTTAGCTGCGGCATACACGCTTCGTCCTTTTAGGGCTTTTGTAATCATTTCTGCGTAATTCATTGAATTTCCTCCTTGCAACTAATAACCAAACAGTTTATATTTGACGTATCCATTCGGTTATGAATCCGAACGGTTACGTAAACGATAGCACAAGTTTATTTTTTACCAGTTGGGTTCTTTTGGGTTGAATGCATTTTTTGTGTTGTCTTTTTTTGCTTTGCGTCTGTCGTAGATTCTTTGAATCCACATTCCTAGTGCAATGAGTAGCGAGCTCCAAATCCAGTCAAGTATCAGTTCAATGCCGTCTATTTTTATTTGCATGATTTTCTTAGTTTTTTAATCAGTCTAGGGGCTAGGTTATGAATTATTCCACATTGCGCATCGCACAAGCATCTGTTTCGACATCGCTTTTTGAATCGCGCAAGTTTTTAAAAGAAGAATCTGATCGGGTGTGTGGGCCGTCTGAATTGAATAGGTGGGTAGCGCAAGAATTTGCGGCGCTTGCTGAAATTGAAGCTGAGATTTTGCGGATGAATTGTGATTTTTCTCATGTTTTGTAGTGAATTAATGGCTGCTATCAAGTAGTCAACTTTTATTTTAATCAATCAGTCTAGGGGCTTGAAAATGTCTAAAAAAACTATTATCCAAATTCTCCACGTTTCCAAAGTGGCTGGTCGTTCCAAAAAAACCGGTAACGACTATGACATGCGCATGGCGCAATGTATCGTGCATAAAGTCAATAAGGAAACGGGCGTCATTGAGCCGCTAATAGGTGAACTGGTGCTGCCTGAGCGTTATAAGGAAATTGCGCCCGGCCATTATGAAGTCGATTTCGAAGTTTCCATTACGCAAGAAAAGCGCGTGGGTTCGGTGGTTGACACTATGACGTTGTTTGTGCCGCGTCCTGCAGGAGCTCCTGCTCCTGTGCAATCTCAGGTTAAAACTGCATAAATGTTTCGCTCAATTCTCCTACTAGGCTGGCTTTTTACCGGTGTGTGCATCGGTGGCGGTCTGGTTTTTGTCTGGGGCATGTAATGGCGACTTGTGCCGTTGCAGTATTACAGCCGGATGGTTCATATTTTTTGAAAATTGATCCGTCGGTTATTGATGTGACGACGTGTTCTTATGTCGTGCAAAGCGGTGCGGATATTGGAAATTCTTTGTTTTCTATGTCTGCCGAAGATGGGTCTTTAATCTCTGCGGGGCTGGTGTCTGTTTGGTTGGCTGCATGGGGAATAAAGGTTGTTATTAATGTTATTAAGGGGTCTTCAAATGAAATTGTATAAACAAGCTCGTAAGTATGGCCGTCAAATTGCTGGCGTTTCCGTTGTCTCTGCTCTGGCTGCTGCGTCGTCTGTTGCCGGTGCTGTTGGTCTGGATATTTCGGCTGCTACTGCTACGGCCACAACCGATGTTGGCACTGCTGGTGCGTTGATTATCGGTGTGATGGTGGCTGTTGCTGCTATTGCTTGGATTCGTCGCGTGGTGCATTAATTCAAGCGGCGTTCTGTTTTATTGAACGGGGGCTGCGGCTCCTGTTTTTTTCTTCGGGGGTGTTATGAACGGTCTATTTGTTATTTTTGCGGTTTGTGGCGCTTTCTGGATTTTGTTTAGCTCATGAGATATTTTTTTCTGCGCATTCTCGCACTGTTTCTCCTGATTTTTTCGCAAAATGTCTTTGCCGCTGATTACGTGTGGGCATTTAATGGTGCGTCAACATATGTTAGTCCGGATTTAGCGTGTCGCGCTAAGTGGGCCTCTATTCGTTCACCTAGTCAAACATTTGTGGTTTATGTTGGTTCGTTTTTTGTTACGACTACTGAATATGGTTGTAATGAGAAAAATGTTGAATTCGGTACTGTTAGTCGATTTGGAACGGTTCTTCGTTCTGGTTCTACGTGTGTTTCTCCTGAAACATATGATTCTGTAACGGGGTTGTGTGTTGCGCTTCCTGTGTGTCCTCCAGGTGTAACTCAAAATAGTTCGGGTGTTTGTTTGTGCGCTAACGGCATGGTGCCTGATGCTGTTGGCACATGTAATGCCAATCCGTGTAATCCCGGCATGGTTCCGAGTCAAGATTATGTAGATCGCATTTCTGCCGGACTGCCGGCTGGCAATATGCTGGTGTGTATTCCCGGCACTGCTCCGCCGCGTTGCCCGGTTGGCAAGGTGTTGGGCGAGTTTCAGGGCAGTTTTGTTTGTGTGACTGCTGGTACGGGGCCAAGTTCTGCGCCCGGTGCTACGGGTTCTTCTGGTGCGGCTGGTGGTGCTGCCGGTGCCGCTGGTAGTGGTTCTGCTGGTAAGGATGGCGCGCCCGGTGCCGCCGGTGCTTCTGGCGGTAATGTGGGTTCTCCGGGTGGTGCTGGTGGTGCGGGTGGCTCTGGTTCGCCCGGTGCTTCGGGTGCTGCTGGTGCTGCCGGTTCTAATGCTCCTGCGGGTTCTGGTGCTGCTGGTGGTGCTGGTAGTGCGGGATCACCGGGTGGTGCTGGTGGTAATGGTTCTAACGGTGCTGCTGGTGGTACGGGTGGGCCGGGTGCTGCTGGTGGTGCGGGTGGCGCTGGTGGTTCTGCTGGTGCTGGTGGCACGGGTGGTGCGGGTGGTGTCGGCGGTCAGGGTGATGGTGCCGGTGCTGCTGGTGCGGGTGGTGCTGCTGGTAAGGACGGCGCTGCTGGTAAGGATGGTGTTGCTGGTGCGCCCGGTGCGCCCGGTGTGCCGTTGCCGGATCGTAAACCGGATGATTTATGCACATTGCATCCGCAATTGAATGTGTGCATTAATTCGGCTGTGAATAGTTCAGGTTGTAGTGGTGCCGTGTCTAATGTTTCTGTGACCGGTGATGCTATTCAAGGCGCGATATTGAAGCAATTGGCTGACGATAATTGTGCGAATTTGCAAGCTTCTGCTGTCAAGGACCTTGGCAATAGTCTGATTAATGGTTCTGATCCAATGCAGGGGCAAATTGATGCTGCTTTTGCTGGCACTACAGTAGATTTAAGCTCTCAGGCGCTGGATCAATCTGGTTTTCTTGGGGGTGGTTCCTGTCTCTCCGATCGCTCAATTTCTGTTGCTGGTCATTCTATTCCGGTGTCTTTTTCTCAGGTGTGCAGCAACATTACGCCATTGCGTTATGTGATTTTGGCGTGTTCGTTGATCGCTGCTTATTTGCTCGTTTCTAAGTCCGTTTTACAGGGGTAAACGTATGTTTCTTGCTGTATTTGTTCCTGCGTTGATCGGTGCTTTGGCTACGGTTATGGGGTCGCTTATTGGCCGTGCAATTCTTGCCTTGGGTATTGGTTTTGTGACGTATACCGGTATCACGGTGGCGATTACCGCAATGAAATCTTCGGTCATGTCTGCTGTGAGTGGGATTCCCGGTGATGCTTTGAGTTTGGTTGGTTATTTGTGGCTGGATAAGGGGATTACGATCATGTTTTCCGCTGTTGCGGCGTCGCTGGCTATGCGCGCGATTGGCGGTTCGGTCAAGCGGATGATTTTCAAATGATCACTACAATTACGGGGTTGCCGGGTAACGGGAAAACGCTCTATGCGCTGTGGTATATCAATGCTCTTGCTGAAAAAGAGGGCAGAGAAGTTTACTATCATGGCATTAAAGAATGCACGTTGCCGTGGACTGAATTTAAGCCTGAAGAGTGGCAAAAATGTCCGGCTGGCGCCATTATCGTTATTGATGAAGCGCAATTTGTTTTTCCGAAAAAACCGAATGGCTCCAAATTGCCGCCGCATTATGAGCAATTGGCGGTGCATCGTCATTCCGGTTACGACATTTTTTTAATTACGCAACATCCTAAGTTTTTCGATGGTTTTGTACGTGATTTGATCGGGCGTCATCTGCACGTTATTCGCAAATTTGGCATGCAACGTGCCAATGTATGGGAGTGGCCCGCGGCCAATATTTCTCCAGAAAAAGCGTCCAGTCACAAAAATGCGGTGTTGCATAAATTTGGTTATCCGAAAGAGGTTTTCGGCTGGTACAAATCTGCCGAAGTGCATACCGTCAAGCGCTCTATTCCTGCCAAGTTAATTTTGGCGTGTTTGTTCGTTGTGTGTGTTATCGCTACTGGTTTCTATGTTTTTAATCGTTTACGTGAAAAAGGGACAAAACATGCTGACGTTGCCGCTGCCGGAGCTGCTCCCGGTTCTGTGTCTGCTCCTGTTCCTGCTGCTGCTGTCGGGGCCTCGTACCTGAATGCGTTGCCTGATGCGCATCAGTTTGCGTTCGATCACACGCCTCGCGTGGCCGGGTTGCCTGAAACATCACCCAGGTACGATGCACTGACTAAAGCCACGGTTGTACCGGTGCCGTCCAGTTGCATTGCTGATAAAAAACGGTGCCAGTGTTATACGCAACAGGCTACTTCAATGATTGTTCCTCAGCTCGTTTGTCGTGAAATTGTTGCTCGTGGTTATTTTGTGGATTTCGATGTTAATGGCGGCAAGAGTCTAGCGCCTGTAGCCAGTAATACGCGGTCGGATGCGGTGGTTTTGGCGTCCAATGATTCCGGTCGTGTGGGTGGCGCTACGGTGTCGTTGTCTGCGCCTGTCGATGCTCCGAAGTCTGTTTCTGCGCATGAAGACGTGCCTGCTAGCGGCCATCGTGGCAAGGCGTTGCCAAAGCCGCCTGTCTTATGATCACTTTGATTATGGGTAAATCTTGGTTTGGCGACGGCGCTGTAAATTCCTTCGTTATGCAAGCTGACCTACAGACCGTTAATCAACCGAAGCAAGGCGATTTGAGTCTGATTCCAGCGGCTTCATTGCTGGAATTGTGCGAGCGTAGCGCAGACACAACCGCATGGTCGGATGCAAGCGTAGCGCCGCACCTTGCCGCCTCTATGGTGCGCCTCCAGCGCGCCACTCTCGCATTGTCGATACCCCGTTCGGTTTTTGCTTTTGAAGCGTTCCTGATGGCCGGTGGCTGGCTCGTGTTTGGTGATGCGCAGATATTGTGGATTGGCGATAGCGAGTGCCGCCGTGAGTGGGGAGCGAAGCGCACCAGCGAGCGGCGGCGCGAAGCGCCGCCTAAACTTGTATTACGAACACTTAACGGATGACATAGGTAAAACAGAATGAAGAGTGGTTCTAAAACACTTGTTTTTTGAAGTCCAGTTTTTGAATTAGACAAAAAAAAGCCCGGTACAGTTCGAACCTGTCCGGGCCTTCGATAAACCTAGTTGAAGTAGGAAAACCGAATGACTGAATTTGACATTGAATCTCTCGATACGTCAATTGCTTTATCAACAATTCCTGCAATAAATCAAAAACCTAAGTGGTGGTCTGATGATGGTCACGGGTGGCAAGACACGTATACGGCACGTCAGCGTGTTTTCCCGGATGGTCAATGCGAGATCACAATTAGCAAGGAAAAATTTCATATAGGCGGGGAAATCAGGGCTATGCCGCGTGCTGTGCGTGGTGAGTCTGAGAAACGTGAACGCAATGATGACGTGGCAGGGCGTCGGGCCAAGAAAAATGTGCGGTTGTGCTGTAAGGAAATTGGCGCTGACAGAATGTTGACATTAACGCATCGTGACAATGTTGTTGATCGTGATTTGGCACTCAGGCACTTTGATCTTTTTCGTCGCAAGCTCGGTAAACATACAAAATTTTATTACGTTGCTGTCATTGAGCCGCAAGAGCGTGGTTCGTTGCATTTTCACATTGCTGTGCGCGGTCGGCAAAATTATCATTTGTTGCGTGCGATTTGGTATTCAGTGTGTGGTTTGGGCCAGCATGGAGAACAGATGGGGCAGGTAAACGTGCGTGATCCTCACCGTTTTGGCTTCGGTAGAAATGGTGCGCATAAGTTGGCGGCGTATATCGCCAAATATTGCTCAAAAACAATGGATTGTCGTGATTTGAATCAAAAACGCTATTTTCGCTCGAGGGGGATTGTGCTGCCAGAAGTGATTAGTTGGCGGCTAGGTTCTACCGACATGTTAAGTGCTGTTCAGGTGGCATTTGCGGTGGCTGCTGAACATGGTTTAGAGGGTGTACAGACGTGGTGCAACAATGGGCTGGGGGTGGTGTGGCTTGCGACGGCTCCGCATGCTGGGGCGTTGATTGTGGATTGCCCGTTTTGATTAATGTGATGCGTCACTAATATTTTTGCATCTGGCGTGTTTTCTCGGCGGCTTCCATCTGTTGTAGTCTGAGTAGTTCCGGTATCCACCACGGCAATTTTCGTTTGCCGGATAGCCAGTCTTTGACTGAGCGTTCCGAGCGGCGCAGGCGTCGGGCAATTTCGGGAATTGGTATGCCTGTGGTGTAGTAGGCAAATTCGGCCGGGTTGCCGTAGCGCTGGTTGGGGTGTTTCATTGTTGCAGTATGACAATAAAAAAAAGCCCTGAATGTTCAGGGCCTTGGTGTATTTACTGCTTTGGAGAACTTCGCATAATGTATATTATGTTAAATCAAAGAAGGAGGCAGTAATAACCCACTAGTAGAATTCTGCCCGCTCACTACTACATTCCATTGAATACGTCTGATCTGACCTACTTATTGTCGATGCTCGGTTGCCCCACTCCATGCTTTACAACCAACAGCAGACCGCCCGCCATCGCAAGATTTTTCATGAAGCTAATCATCTGCATTTTGTCGCCAAACACGGTTGCGCCATAGCCCATAATTTTTCCAAAACCGGAGATGATGAAAATCTGAGCTATAAGCCACTCGCGCAGCGATATTCAATAATTTATACATGGTGTTCTTCTTTTTGGTTTGTGCGTTGGACTGCTCGGCCTTTAATCAAGGTTAAAGGTATGCACGTCGAAATGAACGGAAGCTGACTGATAACATGTCCTTTGGAATGCTGTATCGGCCCGGAATCACATCATTTTTAAAAAATACTTCAGATTTGGCATCGGGATCACGTCCTGCTCATAACTGAACCCGTGGCAGTTCCAGTAACCGCAGAGCTACGCTGCCAATCAAGACTTGACCGTTAATCACCCTGCCCGCCCAGTCTTTCCAGTTTGACCAGCCACTTTTTTGCAGTCTCGGATGTCAGATTGCCGATCCTGCCGATTAATGGTGCAGTTACTGGTGCAATCCTCACAAAGCCGAGAATATTCCGATCGAACGATGTGATGCTTTTTGGATTAATTACACTAATTAATCCAAAAAGTATATTTAAAGACCGGCAATTAACTTTGATGAACCTCAAAGAACTGATTACTTGCGCCTGCTAGTGTTTATGGACTATCGGCGAACGTGTCATACGGAAGAGCCGTCAGATCCAGTCCCTGTTGTCGTCTTTTAGCTTCTTAAAAGAGGCTCACATGAAAACCAATGCAGCTGTCGAAAATAGATTAAATCCTAAAAATAAGCGTGTAGTCCTGGTGTTGCAGGGTGGCGGTGCACTCGGCGCCTACCAAGCTGGGGTCTATCACGCGATGCATGAGCACAATCTGATCCCCGACTGGGTGGTAGGAACGTCAATCGGCGCGATTAATGCCGCTCTTATCGCTGGCAATAACAAGGCTAATCGACTGGCGCGGCTAAAAGGGTTTTGGGATCGGGTATCGCTGCAAGATAGTGTTGATATGCGCACAGTGCCAGATGCGGTGCGGCGCATGAATATTCGCTTATCGACGCTCGATACCATGGTACGCGGCATACCTGGTTTTTTCTCGCCCCGTTTGTCTAGCCTTTTTGCAACAGGCCTTCCGGTAGCACCAGAAGCTGCGAGCTTTTATGACACCAGCAATTTGGCCGATACGCTAAACGATTTGGTTGATTTCGACTATCTGAATGCGATTAAGCGTATGCGGCTCACAGTGAATGCGATGAAAGTAAAAAGTGGAGAACTGGTCAATTTTGACAGTGCGAAACAAACTATCGGCGTCGAGCACATTATGGCGAGTGGCGCACTGCCGCCAGGTTTCCCGCCGATTCGCGTGGACGGAGATCTTTATTGGGATGGCGGCCTATATTCAAATACGCCTCTTGAGACCGTTTTGCGCGACAAGCCACATGTCGATGCATTATGTTTCATGGTGGATTTATGGAGTGCGCAAGGAAAAGAACCGGCCACACTCGACGAAGTGTCAACGCGAGAAAAAGATCTGATGTTTGCATCGCGCTCAATACGCCATATGGAAGATTACATAAACATGCATAAACTCCAGCGCATTGCACGCGATTTATATGAGCGCTTACCGCCCGGCCAAAAAAACAAGGCTGATCTGAAAGTGCTGTCCACCCTCGGTTGCGACACCACGCTTCATATCGTGCGACTTTCTTATGCCGGACGGGACTGGAGCATGGGATTCAAGGATATCAATTTTTCAAGGGGGTCCATTGAATGGCGCTGGGAGCAAGGTTATAGCGACCTTAGCCGGGCTATCGAACTCTCCGGATGGCTTGCTGAGGTATCTTCCGACACCTCTCTGGTGGTCCATGAAATTATTCCATGCGCCACAGAGTATGATGCAAAAAAATGAGCTCCGCGCCGGATGAAACCAATTTCAAATATGGCTTTTTATTGCTGCGGCGTACGGATGCAGGATGCCGCACAAACAAGTCCCGTATGTAGCGATGAGTATGCGAAATTGTTCATGGATGAATATGGGCGGCGCATTTACAATAAATTCAAAGGGGAAATATTTTGCAACGCCAGCATTATTGTCAGGCACCGCATAATCGATGACGCTTTACGTAAAATGCTGGTTTCCAAACCCAATTTGTGCGTTATAACTATAGGCGCCGGCTTTGATAGTCGTCCTTATAGATTAGCTGGAGGCACATGGTTTGAACTGGACGAGCCTCAGGTGATGACGTACAAAAATGCACGATTACCGATTGCTGAATGCGTAAATCCACTGCGCCGTATCCCAATAGATTTTTGCACTGATTCACTGGAAGAAAAACTCGCCTCTATTTCGCATAGAGGCCCAATCGTATTCATTCTTGAAGGCGTCTTTATATATTTAAATGAAAACGAGATCAGGAAATTACTTCAAATATTCAAGAGCCTATTTCCAAAGCATCAACTTATTTGCGATCTGGTGAATCGCGAGATGGTCGAAAGTTACGGACAAAAACTGAAAGAGATAGCCTCGAAAATGAAGGCTTCTTTCAAGGCAGTCGATAATCCTGAATCGATATTCTTAATAAACGGCTATAAAGTCAAAAAGAAAATTTCCATCGTGGAGGTATCTGTAGATCTCGGGATAAACAAAATTCCGAAATATATTATGAGATATTTTTTTAATCGAGAAATTAAAGGTAACTCGGTCTATGTGCTGGAAAGTACGCTCACCTAGTGTGATTTAGCGATCCAACTCTGAAGAAAACAAGAGCGCACACTACGCTTGCCAGACGCTACAGCACCGGAGTTGGATGGAGTGCGCAAGTTCCGTGCCCAAGCTTGCAGGCACGGAAGTGTCAGTTGTTACAAGAGATGCATCTGTTTGGCCGCTTCGGTCAAGCCGGCGCGGAAATCCGGATGGGCAATCGAGATTAGTTCCTGCGTGCGCTGTTTCGCCGACTTACCGCGCAGCTGCGCGACACCGAATTCGGTGACGACGTAGTTGATGTCATTCTTGCTGGTGGTCATGTGGGTGCCGGACGTGAGTGTTGGCACGATGCGCGTAATGCTGTCGTCCTTGGCGGTAGACGGCAGTACGATGAACGCCTTGCCGCCGCGTGAGCGATTGGCGGCGCGCACGAAATCGACCTGGCCGCCGCTGCCGGAATACGGCAGGTAGCCAAGGCTCTCGGACCCGCACTGGCCGAGCAGGTCGATCTGCAGCGTGGCATTGATCGCCACTAGATTGTCATTTTTCGCCGCGAGATACGGGTCGTTGGTGAAGTCGACCGGATGCATTTCGAGTGCCGGGTTGCGGTCCATGAACTGGTACAGTTTTTTCGAGCCAAGCGCAAAAGTGGCGACCATTTTTCCCGGCATATACGTCTTTTTGCGGTTGGTGACGGCGCCGCTTTCGACCAGCGTCAGGATGCCGTCGCCGATCATCTCGGTATGAATGCCCAGGTCGTGTTTGTGGGTCAGTTGCATCACCACCGCATCCGGGATGCCGCCGTAGCCGATCTGCAGCGTCGAGCCGTCCTCGATCATGTCGGCGACATATTTGCCGATGGCTTCCTGCACCGGGCCGATTTTCGGCAAGCCCACTTCCAGGACCGGCTCGCTGCTTTCGATCAGGGCCGCCACTTGCGAAATATGTACATGGCAATTACCGTATGCGAACGGCACGTTTGGGTTCACTTCCAGCACTACTGCGCGAGCCTTGGCGACCGCCGCCATGGTGTAATCGGCACCCAGGCTGAGTGAAAAATAGCCGTGCTGGTCCATGGGCGAAGCCATCGAAAACACCACGTCAGCCGGAATCTGGCCGCGTTCGATCATGCTTGGCATTTCCGAAAAATAGCTTGGAATGAAATCGATCCAGCCGTTCTGGCCGCCAGTGCGCGAGGCGCCACCGAAGAAAAACGCAACATGGCGTACATGGTCGACCGTTTCCGGGTCGATGTAGCCATACTTGCGCACCGCCAGGATCTGCCCCACCTTCACATCATGGAAACGTCGCCGCTGTTCTGACAGCGCTGTTAGCAGAGTTGGCGGCTCGCCGACACCGGTGGGGACAATGATGAAGTCGCCGTTCTTTATCTGGCCGATCGCATCTTCTACGGTGCCACGTTTTTTTCTGTACAGGTCCTGGACTGACATGGTGCGTACGCTCCCTATCTGGTTGTGTGCCGGTGTGCATCCTACAGCGGGGCATTGTAGTCGAAACGGGGCGGTACGCTAAACGCGTATTGATGGCATGCAAGTATTATTGCCATAACTTTGTTCTGAATCGCATATCGCCCAAGTTCTGACTCGGGCTTACCAGAGCGAAACGGGGCAGAAACAGGGCCAGGATTTTCGGCCTGAGCTGTTTGTATGCTAGCGATGACCCCGCCTGGAATTTGCAGCGGGTTATTGGGCGCGGTGCGGCCCCTTCAGGTAGCGGCTGAACCACGCGGCAGCCTGACGCGCTACCTGTTCCAGCGTTCCCGGTTCGATGAGCCGGGAACGATGGAGAGTTCCTTGGCGCAGCGCATGCAGGCGTAGGCCGCGCGGTTGAGGCCACTTAACATCGAGCTTAGATCGGGGTGAAGACAGCACTTTCAGCCGCCGCAACGCGCACCAACTCATCCACTGTCACCCTAACCTTCGGTGGCATATGCCAGGTTTTCTGCCAAATAACGTGGATGGGCATCGCACCGCCAGCGATGTCGCTCAACACCGGCAGCAAGGCTCCTGTACGCAAGGATTCGGCTGCCAACCACGTCGGCATCTGCGCAATGCCGCACCCAATCAAACAGGCCTGTAGCAGCGCATCGCCGTCGGTCAGCTCATGGCGTACCGGCACCTCCTGGGGCGCGGTATCGCCCTGCTCGTTTTTCAGTAGCCAGGTAGGGCGATTGCCGCGTCGCCAACCGACCAGACAATCGTGCTTGGCCAAGTCGGCGCGCGTGACCGGGGCGCCGCGCAGTTGTAAATACGTGGCGGAAGCGCAGAGGACCAGACGCTGCTCGCCCAGACGACGCGCGACGAGGTCCGCATGGTCACCAAGAGCGCCGATGCGCACCGCGATATCAATCCCTTCGCTCACCATATCGACAGCGCGATCACGCAGCGAAATCGATAGGTCCAAACCGGGATGTCGCAGTCCGAGCGCCAACAACGAAGGCAAGATGTGGCGTCGTCCGAAGGTCGTCGGCAAATCAATGCGCAAACGCCCTATGGGCTGCTGGTGGCCAGTTGCCAGATACGCTTCAGACTGGTCCAGCTCTTCCAAAATACGCCTACAACTGACCAAATACACCTCGCCCTCGGTGGTCAGGTCAATCCGGCGCGTGGTCCGGTGTAGAAGTTGCGCACCCAATCTCGCCTCCAGCTTGGAAATGCTTTTACCCACAGCCGAGCCGGTGACGCCCAGTTCAACGGCTGCGGCCGTAAAACTGCCGCCATCGACAGTGGCGACAAACTCTCTGATTCCTGCGAACCGATCTTCCATGCATTACCTAATTACGGAGTTTTTGGATGAAGTGTATGTAATTATAGTTAATAACTGGATTTATTGGATTGAATTAAGCTAGGTTCAACGTTAGGAACAGTCGATAGGGTTTCCAGTTGTGACCACCGTCTACGACGGCTATGTCACGCTCAGTCCGAAGTTCTTGGCGGGGCTCAATGACAAAACATCGAAGTTGACGTCGACGCCAAACGCGCGATTGAGTCTCGCCGTCGTATCTTGGGTCAATTCGGAAACCAAAACCGGGCCGCTCGGGCTGAACGGGCGCTTATCTAGGTAAAAGAGAGATTTTTGTCGCTTTCAAAAAGTGCTTCTTTTCACCCAATTGTGGAATTTTTGGATGGAGTGTCAATCGCCTTGCCTACTAACTATCGCTCAAGGAAACAATTAAACTATTTCTAGCGTTGAAAGACCTAGCGGCACCGCCCAACGCTTTACCTATGCCCGCTACCTGGAGAAAAAAATGAAAGCATGGCTGTTGAAAGATTTTGGCTTGAAAAATTTGCATCTAGAAGATGTGCCGACGCCTGTGGCGAAAGCTGGCGAGTTGCTGGTGAAGGTAAGTGCCGTCTCCCTGAATTTCCGCGATAAGGCGATTGTCGACGGCTTCTATGAGCCGCACAAGGTACCGAAGCCTTTGATTCCTGTCTCGGATGCCGTCGGCGTGGTGGTGGCGGTTGGTCCCGGCGTCCCCCGTTTCAAGGTTGGCGACCGCGTTAATTCGCATTTGTACTCGCACTGGTTGGACGGTGCTCCAGCACCGGATGAGCCAGAGTTTTGTCTGGGTTCGCCACTTCCCGGTGGCCTGGCCGAATACATGATTCTGCATGAAGATGGCGCCGTTAAAGCACCGGAAGCCATGAGCGACGAAGGTGCATCGACACTTCCCATCGCCGCCCTGACTGCCTGGTATTCGCTGATGGATGTAGGCAATTTGCAGCCGGGCCAAACTGTGCTGGTGCAAGGCACTGGTGGCGTGTCGATTTTTGCCGCCCAAATTGCCCTAGCGCATGGCGCACGCGTGATTGCGACCTCCAGCAGCGACGCCAACCTGGCCAAAGTCAAAGCATTGGGCGTCACCGATGGCATCAATTACAAGACGCACCCCAACTGGGAACAAAAAGTGCTTGAGTTGACCGATGGAAAAGGCGTCGACATTACCATCGACGTGGCCGGTGGCGATGGCCTAAACCAATCCGTCGCTGCGACCAAGGCCGCCGGTGTAATCGCGCAGGTGGGCTTCCTGACCGGACAAACCACGGCGCTCAACCTGATGCCGCTCATCTTCCGCCAGACCACGATTCGTGGCATCGCGGTCGCTCCTCGCAGTTCGTTTGATCGCATGAATCCATTCCTTAACCAGCACAAAATCGAGCCAGTTATCGACCATGTCTATGCGTTCGAAGAAGCGGTTCAGGCTTACGAGCACCTCTCGCGTGGCGCGTTCGGCAAGGTGGTCATCAAGATCGCCGACTAATATATTTACCTTCGCGGCCAGGGCAATCGTCCCGGCCCGCTACACAATATCGTTGTCCGACGTGGAACTGAAGCCGCCGGATATTTGGAGTTTTCACGAGCAAACGCGGACAGCATGCCTTCGACGTGGACGGAATCGGCTGGAATGCTGACCTGCGGACCAGGCGCTCAACTTTGGCTGACACGATTCCGCCCTTTTCTCAGACCCCGGCCAGGTTGATCGCAACCGGTATGCGCCTTCTGCCGAAATGCCCGGCCTGTTCTGCAAAGCGTCCTGCCACAGCAGCGCCGCAGTGCGGGCAGCGGCCCTCTTCGGTCAGCCGGTACTGCTCGATCTGATACCAGTCGCGCACGATCAGCGGCGCATGGCAATCCGGGCAGAAGGTGGTGTCGCCCTCCTGATTGTGGACGTTGCCGGTATACACATAGTGCAATCCTTCCTGCAACGCGATTTCCCGTGCGCGCACCAGCGTGGCCGGCGGCGTGGCATGGATATCGTCCATCTTGTAATCGGGGTGGAAAGCCGAAAAGTGCAGTGGCACATCGGTACCCAACTCCTGCCTGATCCACTTGCTCATCGCGGCGAGTTCGGAATCGGAATCGTTTTTGCCGGGAATCAGCAACGTGGTGATCTCGAACCAGACATCGGTCTCGTGCTTCAAGTAGCGCAAGGTATCGAGTACCGGCTGCAAGTGCGCACTAGTGACTCTGGCGTAGAAATCGTCGGTGAATGCCTTCAGGTCGACGTTGGCAGCATCCATTTTCGCGTAGAAATCGCGCCGCGGCAGGTCGTGCATGTAGCCCGCAGTCACCGCCACCGTCTTGATGCCGTGCGCACGGCAGGCATCGGCCACATCCATCGCGTATTCGGCAAAAATGACCGGATCGTTGTAAGTGAATGCCACGCTCTGGCAGCCGGACTGCAGCGCTGCGGCGGCAATCGCTTCCGGCGACGCCTGATCCATCAGGCGGTCCATGTCCCGGGATTTGCTGATGTCCCAGTTCTGGCAGAATTTGCATGCCAGATTGCAGCCGGCAGTGCCGAACGACAGCACGCTGCTGCCTGGGTAAAAGTGGTTGAGCGGCTTTTTCTCGATCGGATCGATGCAGAAACCGGACGATCGTCCATAGGTAGTGAGGATCATCTGGTCACCGGCGCGCATGCGCACGAAGCAGGCGCCGCGCTGTCCTTCATGCAGCTTGCAATCGCGCGGGCACAGGTCGCACTGAATGCGACTATCTTCTAAAAAGTGCCAGTAGCGGGCTGGGTAGCTGGAATTTCCCATCATTTATCCCTCTGTGGATCAATGCGACATCAATGCGGCAAGTGCGATTCTGAAGCTGCCCGCTACCGCCGGCTGGGCTTTGTATTTAACTTTGCATTTAAATATACTAGATAATGTATTTTAATATTCCGCAATATCAATATGCGTAAAATGGCATGTTTTTATTCATACTCCCATGTTTTTTACTTCTAAGATGATCTGCGAAAATCATTTTCACGCCATTTTCGCACCGTGTAGCGACTGATCTTGACCTCTTCCGCCCAGAAATCCGGTGGCAATCCGGCCTTGTGCTTCAGTTGCGCCATGAATTCGGCGGCAACCGGCAACTGCTCCCAGACCTGCGGCAAGAACGTGCTGCGGTAACGGCCGAATTCAAACATTACACCGTCAATACCAGGCTGCAATCGGGTCAGAACATCTGCTTCGCAGGAAAAATTCAGCGCTTGCAGGGTTGATAATAATGACACTTCAATTTCGATATGGTTCAGTTCGATCGCGCTCAGAGGCGCGAAGCGCGAATCACGCAAAGCTGCTGCCTGGGCGTTGGCTTTAACGTCTGCCAACAGCGCACGATGCGCCATCAGCGTGCCGATGCATCCGCGCAGTTGCCGGTTTTGCGTCAGCGTGACAAAACATGCGCCCGGCTCCTGCAACCAGGCGGCTTTTTCATCTGCGTCCCAAACATTTCCCAATGCACAGGAAATGGCGGAACGGGCAATCTGCAACAGTATTTGACCGGGATTTTCGGCGGCTTCAGGCATGATTTGTTTCCTCAATGAAAGCAAACGAAGCGTAGCCGACCACTCGGTCCCACTCGCCGGTGGTGTCGCCCGAGTTGCACAGTTCGAGCAGTTCGGGCTGCAGGTGGTGCTGCTGCGCGGCCAGCAGCAAGCCGTTGACGGGAGTGCCGCCGCAGGCCTGTTCATGCGTGAGGGTGCTGTCGAGCTGCAAAATGCTGCGCACGGTTTCCCGGTCGACTTTCTGTGCTGCATGGTAAGACAGGAAATGCGACAGATCGGAACTGATCACGATGACCGTTTCCGGTCCGTCCCATAGCGCCTCCAACACTTGCGCCACTTCGGCAGGTGTGGCATCGCCAACTGCCAGCGGCACCAGCGTGAAATCATCCAGAACCGATTGCAGGAACGGCAATTGGACTTCCAGTGAATGCTCCAGGGCATGGGCAGCGGGGCTGACGCTGACTTGACGCATGCCGGCAATCGATGCGATGGCTGCGGTATCGAGCGTAATTTCGCCCAGCGGCGTGGCGAAAGCGTCGGCACCAGGCAGTGCCAGCCCGCGTACCGGCACCCGATGTACCGGCCCCAGCAATACCACGCGCCTGATCGCTGTGCGTCCGGCAGCCAGACGCGCATAGGCAAGCGCAGCAGTCGGACCGGAGTAGCGATATCCGGCATGCGGCACGACAATTGCCTTGGGGTAGCTTTTGTCAGGAGCGCGATCGCCCGATTCTGCCGCTTTCAGCATGGCATCCAGATTGCTTGCCAATACTTGTTTTTGCGCCGGGTAGAAAGCACCGGCGACAGCTGGCTGACGCGTCGTATGCATTACGATCTCCCATCAATGCAGAGTTGTACACACCCCAGGAAATATGGGTGACACATGCATTATCAAGCCCAACAAACTGTTAAAAAAACAATTTCACGATCCAGCATATTTCTATCAGGCGTTTGCTTTCTCTGACTCGTTAATGTTGCTTGAACGACGTTTGAGGCGCCGGTCGCGGGCATTGCCCCATTCGCTGTCGCCGTATTCAGAAACATGCGTCATCTCACCGGCCCGATTTACGCTGTATTCCTTGAACACGACCTTCTCGTCGAGATACACGTTGGGCGAGATTCGGGTGTATTCGAACAATACGCTGCGGATCACTTCTGATCCGGCGCAGAGGTGACTACCGTGTCCGATCCAGGTCGGGCCGACGATATGGCAGCCCGCCTCGATGTGGCAGCCGGACCCGATATACACTGGCCCTTCGATGATCGTGTCTTCCCAATCGATACGCGTATTGAGGCCGACCCAAACTCCGTCCGTGATCTGGAGGCCCGGCATATCCATTTGCGCCACCTCGCCCATCAGTACGCTCTGCGATACGGTCCAGAAATCAGTAACGCTGCCGATGTCAATCCAGTTATAAGTGCGTTTCTGCGCATAAAATGGCAGCCCCTGCTCCACCATCAACGGGAACAAATCCGATCCGATATCGAATACCGTATCGGCGGGGATCAGCTCGAGCACTTCCGGCTCAAAAATGTAGATGCCGGTACTGGCAAAATTCGAGCGCGCCTCTTCCTGCGATGGTTTTTCTTGAAACGACAGTATTTTGCCATCCTCGTCTGTGAGCACCACGCCGTAGTCGGACACCTTATCCCACGGCACTTCCTTTGTGATGACACTGGCTAATGCGCCCTTGCGCTTGTGTTCGAACAGTGCGGATTTCAGGTCAAGATCAATCAATGCATCGCCGCACAGGACGATGGTGGTTTCATCAAAAAACCCGCCAAATTCCTGAATCTTCTTCATTCCGCCGGCAGAGCCGATCGGTTGCGGCACCACATCGCCATTGTCGTTGGTATAACCCTCAAAGGAATAACCGATCTGGACCCCGAACTGGTCGCCCTCACCGAAGTACTCCTCGATTTTCTCGTGCAAATAACTCACGTTGACCATGATGTCGCGAACACCAAATTTGGCAAGATGCTCCACCAGGTACGCCATCACGGGCTTGCCCAGGATCGGAATCATCGGCTTGGGCAAATCGTAGGTCAAGGGACGCACCCGTGTGCCCTTACCTGCTGCAAGAATCATCGCTTTCATTTTTTCTCCATTACATCAAAAATTATCAAAGCCGACACCAGCAGACGACCAACGGATCTATTTATTGCTTATTGCTTATTGCTTATTGCTGCGGCTGGCTGTCTTGCACTCCCAGCGCCACGCGTCTTCGATGATGGAATCGAGCTCGGCATGGCGCGGGGTCCAGCCCAGGATGCGGCGCGCCTTGGAAGCATCGGCCACCAATCTGGCCGGGTCGCCTGCGCGACGCTCTGCATCGACCACATCGATGCTGACGCCGGTGATCCGCTGCGCGGCCTCGATCACCTGCTGTACCGAAAATCCTTCCCCATTGCCCAGATTGAAACAATCACTGTGCCCATCATTGTTCAGCAAATTCAGCGCCAGCAAATGGGCCGAACACAAATCGACAATATGGATGTAATCGCGGATGCAGGTGCCGTCGGGGGTGTCGTAGTCGCGGCCGAACACCGCGATATGCGGGCGTCGACCGGATGCGGCTTGCAGCACCAACGGAATCAGATGGGTTTCAGGTTCATGCCGCTCGCCGAGCAAACCGCCAGGGTCGGCGCCGGCCGCGTTGAAATACCGCAGGCAAACATACTGCAATCCAAAAGCAAGCCTGTAATCGGCCAACACTTGCTCCACCATCCACTTCGATCGCCCATACGGATTAAGCGGCCGTGTCGGGTGCAGCTCATCGATTGGCACATATTCCGGTTCGCCGAAAATGGCGGCAGTCGATGAGAAAATAAAGCGCTTCACGCCATGCGCCAACATCGCGTCCAACAGGTTCAGGGTATTGGAAAAATTATTGCGATAATATTTATCGGGCAACTTCACCGATTCGCCTACCTGAATAAAGGATGCAAAATGCATCACCGCATCGGGCTGATGCAGCGCAAATACATTGTCAAGCGCAACCCTGTCAGCAAGATCGCCTTCAACAAACTCGCCACCCAACACGGCATCCCGGAAACCGCCCGAAAGGTTATCGAAAGTAATGACCTGATGCCCGTTGGCAAGCAGCATCTGCACCATATGAGAGCCGATATACCCTGCTCCTCCTACCACCAATACTTTCATAAATAACCTTTTTAAAATTTTTCGATCTATTACCTATTACCAATTTTTGGCGCCAAGGGATCGCTGTAACGATATTTATGGCAGTGCAAAAGAAACCGGACAATATCGACCGTGTATCGACGCAATAAACGCCGCGGCTCCAAGCAAAGCCGATAAAACCATTCAAGCCGGAGTCTTTGCATCAAAATGGGCGCCCGGGCCTTATCGCCGGCCCAAAAATCGAATAATGCACCCACACCAATCACTACACCGGCATTGAGCGCGTGGCGATTATCCAGAATCCATTCTTCCTGAATAGGATTGCCGAGCGCCACTAATACGACCTCTGGCTTGGTTCGATTAATCGTATTAATTAAATTATGTTCTTTCTGTATATCTTCATACCCATCACAGACGCCGACAATTTTTTGTCCTAGCTGATGGCGGGCATAATCTGCTGCTTTTTGCAGAACATTCGGCTTTCCGCCCAACAAAAAGACGCGCAGCGGCCTGTCAGAGCGATTAAAAAAATACGGCGTGAAATCAGTGCCATTTAAATTTTCTTTAAAACGTTTTTTTTGCATCAACAGAGCGGCAATATCCATCCCCACACCATCATTGACGACGATTACGGAGTCATCACGCATCCGGTGCAATTGGCTTCGGCACTGCACAATGAAATTGGTATTTGCAAAAAATAACGCCACTTTATTTTTAATCTGCAACTCTGCCAATAGATACTGGGCCAAACTATGAGAGCTGGTTTTTCTAACTAAAAAACCGGCAATTGGAATAGTTTTTTTTGATTGCATAACTTACTTACTTTCATACTTGTTCATATCATTTAGGGCGGCTTAAAAAAAATCGCACACCCACCCACATTCCGGCTGTATTTTCCGGACTTAAATTAATAAGCTCGCGGCGATTTCACACCACGCGCACAGGAAAATTTTGGTTTTTTTACTAGGTAAGAAGACACAACTATTTAAGATAGTCGTGCTACCACGACATTGTCTGTGTGATGCCACACATAAATTGACGCGTTGGCTTGCTTAAGGAAAATGCAATTTCTTGAAATTTCCCTATTAAGGCAAACGATTAAATGAGCGGAACAGCTCGAGGAAGAAATGACAAGTGACAAAATTTGGCAGATCGTTTCATTCGCAAAAGCAATATATTTCCTCGTTTTTCGACACTACGTCTCTCACAAGCTTCTTGAAGACTTGAAAATAGAGGAAATTTAATACTGATAGTTCAACATTGATACATTTCGTCACACATTCTGACGAACCAGCGGATGGCAATCTGCCATGCCAGATTGCACACCATGCAGCTTCCAACATACCGCCGACATCATGGCAAGTAATTATGGCTAGTAATGGCAAGCGCATATTCGAACAGAGTGAAAGCACGCCATCACGCGTCGATTTTGCATCCAGCGTCCTTCCAGCTTTTGGTGCAAAGACGCTTTACAGAACCGCTGTCAGCGCCGCCCAATCGCGAAATACTCAATGCCGTGACTGCGAACTTGCGCGGGGTTATAGAGATTGCGACCGTCGAAGATGGTGGGCGTTCTCAATGCCGCTTTGATGGCATTGAAATCCGGCACCCGGAATTCTTTCCACTCGGTGACGATCGTTAGCGCATCGGCGTTCTTCAGGGCGGCCATCGGCGAATCGGCATAAATAAGGCGTGGGTCTGCACCAAAAATACGCTTTGATTCACGCATTGCCACCGGATCGTAAGCCGTTACTGTGGCGCCCATATCCCACAGGCCCTGGATTACGACACGGCTGGAGGATGCCCGCATGTCATCGGTATTGGGCTTGAATGCCAAGCCCCACAGCGCGAAATTCATGCCGCTCAGATCGGCGCCGAAACGCGCCCTGATCTTATGCAGCAGCAAATGCTTCTGCGCCTCATTGGCCTCTTCAACCGCTTGCAACACCTTCAGACCGGAATCGTTTTCATCGGCGGTGCGAATCAAAGCCTGCACATCCTTCGGAAAACACGAGCCGCCGTAGCCGCAGCCAGGATAGAGGAAGTGAAATCCGATCCGCGGGTCGGACCCGATGCCGATCCGGATTTGCTCGATGTCCGCGCCCAGCTTATCGGCCAGATTGGCAAGCTCATTCATGAACGAGATGCGTGTTGCCAGCATGGCATTGGCCGCGTATTTGGTCAGTTCGGCTGAACGCACGTCCATCACGATGACACGATCATGATTGCGAATGAACGGTGCATACAATTCGCGCATCAGAGCAATCGCCCGCTCATCTTCGGCGCCGATGACAACTCTGTCGGGACGCATGAAATCGTCTACCGCAGCGCCTTCCTTGAGAAACTCGGGGTTCGATACGACTGAGAACGGCAGATCGATACTGCGGGTGGCAAGCTCCTCCTGCATGGCAGCCTTGACCTTGTCAGCGGTGCCGACCGGAACCGTGGATTTATCGACGACCACCTTATATTCAATCATATACCGGCCGATATTGCGGGCAGCGGCAGTGACATACTGCATGTCGGCAGAACCGTCTTCATCGGGCGGAGTACCGACGGCAATGAACTGCAAGATGCCGAACGCGACGCTATCCTCGATGCTGGTGGTGAACCGCAAGCGTCCGGTGGCCACGTTACGTCGCACCATCTCCAGCAAACCTGGCTCATGGATCGGGATATTGCCCTCGTTTAAAATCTTAATCTTGTTTTCATCCAAATCCAGACACAGTACTTCATTGCCCATTTCAGCCAGGCAGGTGCCGGTAACCAGTCCCACATAGCCGGTGCCGATGACAGTTATTTTCATATTGTGATTTTACTTTCGGTAAATAAAGTGAAGAGCGATATTGCGTCAATGCGTCAATCCCATCTGAACTCTTTATGGTTTGCCATAATCTTTCGGCAAAAACTGCAACTGATCCCATGGGAAGCCATCCAGGACCTTCGGAGAACTGGTGCCATTGAATAAGGCGGGATAGGGATCAGGCATTCCCAGTGCCGTGTAGGATTTCGGATTTTGCGCCCGAATTGAGATTGCGCCGGCTTTATCCCAAACCACGAAACCATATTTCTGCGCCGCCTTCGCAATAATCTTTGCGACTGGGTGCATGTTGAGATTATCCACATTCACGTCCGGATTGAGGCGAAAACGCAAGCCTTCAGGAATCCGGTTTGGTACTTTTGTCGGGTTGTAGCCGTCCGAGCGATGCGCTGGCCATGACTTCACGGTGAAATGCTCGGCCTCCACCAGCGAAATGCCGATTACATGGCGAATCTCGCCACGGCGTAGTTCTTCTGCCGTGATTTGACCGCCGATAAAAGGCAAACTGGTCGCCGTGGTGCCGTAATGATTGGGGAAGCTGCCATCGCTCTTGGTGGCATTGCTTAAGCGTCCACCCCAGCATGCTTGCCAATTGCCATCGACTTTGCGGGCTTGCCAGAATTCCCAAATCGTGTCGGTCGAAGGCTGATAAATAGCCATTTCTCTGTCAGTGCCATCGGCCGGTTCCGCATGGGGAGGAATCGGAACTGCCGCCCATTGCTGCGCCAGGTTCTTGTCTGTGAATGTCTTTTTTTGACAATTCCATTCCGTGACCCGCGTCATAGGTACATTAGCATCGGCCACGAACACCGGACTGGCGTAAGACTTGGTGTTGATGTTGACGTTGCCGTAATAGGATTTTTTTTGTCGCAAGAACTCACTGACAAACGCGACGGAATTGGCATGCAACGGCACCTGTTTCGGGATCTGAGAATACCAAAAACTGTCGGGCGCGAAGACTTTGTCTGTAAACAATGTCTGTGCGGCACTGGCATTGGACGAAGACGCAGCCAAGACCGCCACAAGTATTGTAAAGGCGGTAAAGGCAGTCAAAGCGGTTGCTACATGTCGCTTCGACTCTGTGGCGCCTGCTGCGGCAGCGGCTGATGCTTGCCGGCCGGGCGCGCAGGAAAATTGTGATGCATGATTTGATTTCATAATTATTCTCCTTGTGTTTCAGCTCTGTTTCAGCTCCGTGTTGCCACATAAATTAAATGCTTTTGCGCACCCGATGATTCAAGGTTCATCCCGGTGGGAGCGCACCCATTCAACTTGACGGCGCACTAAAAATTTCATATATAGCGGGATTTTCGACAGAGCGTAAATCGGCGCATACGCCAGATTACGGAACGTCAGGATGCCGCGCCCGAACCTGGCCCACACCAGTAATACTGCAAGGCCCAATAGGGCCGGACTAATGATGGCGAGACTCCAGGGCAGCGCATTGCCAGTCACGGCCCATAACATCATCCCCAACAAACCAACAACCAGCACCAGCAAAGTCAGCAAGGCCAGCGGCGGGACGCACATATCGATGGTCAGCGCAAACAGGTCCCGATTCCTCGTACGCAGGCTTTCGAGTAATAGCCGTGGGCCTTCCTTGAGCATCATGCCCAGATGTCCATGCTCCCAACGCGTGCGTTGCGACTGCATCCCTTCCGTATTTACCGGGAACACGCTGGTGACCTGCGCTTCAGGGCAAAACAGCGGCGCCTGGCCCAAGCGTGCAAAATCAAGACCCAGCTTCAGGTCTTCAACGATATGACCGCTTGCCAGCTCTGCGCGTTCCATCAAGGTCCAGGGAAACGCCATACCGGTACCCATCAATTGACACGGCAAACCCAGGCGCTGAAAACCGATGGCCCGGGCCCGATTTTTCACGGTCCAGGCAAATTCAGCTACCTTGGTCTTGAGCCCTGCCCCAGCTGGCGATTGCATCAGATATAAAGCCTGAATGGGCCGGTTGGCAGCCAGGCTCCGGCAAGCCAACAGATCGAGCGCGTCCCGCGCCAGCAAACAATCAGCGTCGATAATGATCACTACCTCGGGTGGCGCCAATGCCAGATGGCGCACGCCAAAATCGAGCGCATACCCTTTGCCGCGCCGCTCTGCGTCACGCCGCTCCAGGACTGCGGCCCCAACCGCCAAGGCAGCGGCGGCAGTGTCATCAGTACAGTTGTCCGCCACCACCAACAACCGGTCGCCAATCTGCAGCTGGGCCTGAATCGAGCGCAAGGCTGCGGCGATGCCAGCGGCTTCGTTGTGCGCCGGCACCAGGACGGCGATCGATGGCCGATAGCCGCCGGAAGCTGGTTTCCTGCGTTCGGCCGGCAGCGCAATGGCAATCTGTATTGCAAAAACCAATACCGGCACCGACAATAGCACCAGCAATAACAGGAAAATCGTTTCAAAAAAAACCATAGCGTTCATTCCATTCAGACTTGCGGCATGGAGGCCGGAGCCGGTGTTATGGCTGGGGCCACAGCCTGCCCGGCGCAAAACAGCTGCGCCAGTTTTGCCGCTTCGATATCGACCGAATGGCGTTCCAGCACGCGTTGGTAGCCGGCCTCGCCCATCGATTCCAGTACCGCAACAGGCGTTGCCAAAAACTCCTCCAGCGCTGCTGCCAGCGCATCGACATCCCCGGCAGGAAACAGCCAGCCGCTCTCGCCCGCACGCACCAGTTCGGGTATCCCCGCCACATAGGTGGTCAGTACCGGTCGCCGCAAGGCCATCGCTTCCATGATCACGACCGGCAGCCCTTCGGCGAAGCTCGGCAGCACCAGCGCCCGCGCCGCCAGAATTTCTGCCCGGACCTGGTCGCTGCTGATCCAGCCGGTAATGCGCACCTTGGCCTGCAGCCTGCGCTGTGTAATCAGCAACTCCAGTTCGGCCCGCATTTCTCCGTCGCCGGCCAGCACCAGCTCGATCTCGATGCCCTTGCGGACCAATTGGCTGACCGCGTTCACCAGCAGCAATTGCCCTTTTTGTTCGCACAATCGTCCCACGCACACCACCCGAGGCGCAGCGGGAATCGGCACCGCAGGCACTGCATGGAACACCGGCTCAAGCCCGCAATGCACCACCTGCACCTTGGGCCAATCGACATATTTGACCCAGCGAAACAGCTGGCTGCGGCCAAAGGAGCTGATCGCCACCACAAAAGCGGCGCGGCTGACCTTCTCTTTAATACCAAGAAATTCCGGTTTGTCGAATTCTTCCGGTCCATGCACGGTAAAGCTGTAGGGCGGGCCACCCAAGGTCGTCGCCAACATTGCCACTTCCGCAGAATTGGTGCCGAAATGCGCATGCAGATGGCACGCGCCGAATTCGTGCAACCAGGGAACGATGCGACAGGCTTCCGCCAGGTAGATCAGGTGAAACGGCCACGGCCGGTCCGCACGCCAGCCCATTTTCAGCGCCAATTGCAATGCTTGAAAAAACCGCAGCGGACTGGCTGCCAGCATGCGCATGCTGGCAGCCAACAAGCTTGCCATTCCATCTTGCAAAACATAACGCGTGCGATCGCGCTCGCGCAGATCCTCATCGTCCACCAGTTCGCCGTCCCAGCCACGAACCGCGATCCGCTGGACGTCAAACCCCTGCCGCTCCAGCGCGAGAATTTCGCGCCGGATAAAACTATGGCTTACTTTTGGATATTGATTAACCAGATACGCAATTTTCATTCGTTTCGTTTTATCCATAAAATACCTTCACCTTCACACCTCGGCGCATTTCGCAAGAGTAATTCTGGCCGGCGCCCCGACCGCTGTGGCGCCATCGGGGACATCGCACAGCACAACCGCCATCGCCCCGATCTTGCAACCATTGCCTATGCGGATACCACCGAGAACTTGCGCGTAGGCGCCCAGTTCGACGTTATCTCCGAGCACCGGAACCGGGCCGCCTTCCCGTCGATTACCAATCGTTACACCCTGTCTTAGCGTGCAGTTCGATCCGATCACCGTTTCGGGATGAATGAAAATTCCGCCAAAATGCCATATGCGCAAGCCTGGTCCAATCCGTACCGACTTGGGCAGACTCACGCCAACGCCCGTCTCGACCAGACGGAACAGCAGCCAGTACCCGGTCGTCAACAGGCGCTTGACCAGGCCCTCGGGGCGTTGGTCCAAACGCCGACCGAAACGGTAAGTCCACACCGCCCAAATTGATTGTTCCTGCAAGAAGGGGCGAGATACGCCGTACCGCTGCAGGTCGGCAGACCAGTCTGGATCACGCGCCATTGGCATCACCTCCCCTGTTTTTGTCCGATTTCGATTTCAAATCAGACGCCACCACCGCGCATGCCGAGCCTGCGATAAACCAAAAATACCAATTGAAAGCCAGATACGCGGCCATATTGTCTGAGAAGGAAACCATCAAATATTGAATTACCAGCAATATCAGAACGAAGCCGCCCAGCTTATTGATCGGCAGCATCTTCCTGAGTAACCATAACAAGCGCCCGAACAGCCACACATACGCGAGCAAGCCGAGCGCACCCAATTCAAAAATCCACTGGACGTAAATATTGTGTGCATTGAAATTGGTTTTCCCCGCAAGTGGAAAAAACGTTGGGGAATAGCGTTGAAATGAATCCAGACCGTATCCAACCAGGTAATTCTCCGGGCGCATCCAATTAAAGGCGGACTCCCAGAGATACACGCGCCAGGCGAACGAGTTCAATTTTGCATACTGGACGACTTCATTGCCTGCACCCAGATCAAGCAAACGATCGCGCACGCTCGGGATCAGCAAGGCAAGCAAAGGAAGCAAAATCAGATACAGCAGATATCGCCGCTCAAAAAACAAGCCGTATGCGGCGAACAACGAGAAGCATGCAATCCAGGCGCTTCGGGTTTGCGTCAACATCAGGAACGCAAGCATCAGAAATGTATACGCGGTCAATATCACCCGGTCCCGGTTTGATAACGTATAAGTTGCGCTCTTGAGCACGTAAAAACCCAAGGAGACTACCAGCGTCAAATAGAATGCAAAGATATTTGGGTGCGAGAATGTGCTCATCAGCCTGGCCCCATGTGGCCCGGTAATGCCGCCGTGCAGCGCCATATCAGCCAGGGCATACAGCGCCGGCAACACCGAAGACCACAAAACGACCCGTACGCAGCGCTTGAAATCGTCCGGCGACCGGACCACATAAAAGGCACTGACAAAAATCGCAAAATAGGAGATCAGTGCAAGCAAGACACGGATCGCAGCGCCTTTTTCCGGGGCGATCACGACACCGACGACTGCCAGAATGAGAAACGGAGCCCACATCGAGAGCATTTTTTTCGGTACGAAGCTTGGCTTCTCGACTACCAGCAGCAATGCAATCAAAACCACAAAAACATTGATCAAGCCACCCACGCCGATTTGCATTGCTCCCAAAGAAAACCGCGTTGATTCAAAGATTAAGTCACCGGAAGACCTGAACAAAAGTATCAGCATCAGCAGCATTACCCGGCTGTACAGCAGCAACAGGCCCAAAAGGAGCACCGCAGGCAACGCCATCGAACGCGCAATATTGTCATCCATCGCACCCACATACGCCGGCAGCGCCATTCCCACCAGAATGGCAATCAGGACAAGCGCAGCCACAGAGAACTGCCTGGACGATAAAAAGAAGCGTTTTTCCATAAGAATACGACCTTCAGGCACGACGCAATGCATGCATCTTCATCATCAAGAACCTTCTTGATACACGCAGCATCAGGTGAGCAGAATCTTTCACTTCAACAAGCGAGAGTCCGCAACGCAAGCGCTTGAAGCCGCTCGAGATCGCGTCGGGGACACTGCCCGCATCGGCAAATACCCGCATGAAAAAGCCAAACGCGCGGCGCCGGTATGGCAGCGCCAATGCCGAATAATCGTGTGCATATTTTTTCAGAATACGCCTGTGTCCCTGAATCACGGAGCGCGGGTTGGTTGAAATCCGAACCTTGTCGGATGCACTTAGCAAATAGCACACTGCGTATTCGCGCAAGCAATGCACCGATGCGCGCCGGGTCAGACGAATGAACAAGTCCCAGTCCTGGCAACTGCGAAATGATTCATCCAGCGCCCCAACCTCGATGAGCAAGGATTTGCGCACGACAATATTGGAAAAAGTACCCATGAAGTTCTTTACCAGCATCTCTTCAAAGCACTCGCCCTCGATTTCGGGGTTGATGCGCAAGGTTTCCGTGCCGTCGTCATCGACGCAAGAAAGCCAGGTGTAGCTCAGGCCGCATGTCGGCCCAAGCCGCCGCAACGACGCAATTTGCTTTTCCAGCTTGTCCGGCTGCCAGTAATCGTCGCTATCGAGGAAGGCGACGAACTCGCCTTGCGCGGTCCGGATGCCGGTATTGCGTGCGACTGCCCCGCCTTGGTTGGAGTCATGCGCGATGTAGTGGATGCGGGAGTCGGAAATGCGCAAAACCTGGGCCCGCGTATCGTCGCTCGAGGCATCGTCCACGACAATAATTTCGAAGTCTGTGAAGGTCTGATTCAGTGCGCTTCGGATACATTGCGCGATGCAATACCCTCGGTTATACGAGGGAATGATGATGCTGACGACCGGCGTGGCAGGCGTGGTAGACGTGGTAAGCATGCGCAATCCTTCTCCAGTGATTCCATTAATTTCGGCAATATTGCCGGTGATGCTCATGGCAACAATCCGGATGGCTTGAGTTTCAAAATGGGCTGTTTTTTAAAGCCGTGCAACATCCAGGATTTGATCGTGTTTGATTCTGCCGGGCGCACACCATGGCGCACAGCGTAGGAGCAAAAGCGTGCAGCCATCGTTGCCTTTGCTCTGTTGGAAATCACCTTGCGAAAAGCCAGTTCGCGCTCAAGCGCGTCGCTGGCCGGCACAATCTTCACCAGGACCTGGCGCAGCGCCGCATATTCTGCTGAAAAATCGCTCTGTTCCTCGATTTCGAACAAACGCTCGCCATGGTTGCAAAACGGTGCGGGATCAAGCTGCGTCACACCATGCACAATGGAGATGGATTCGGCAAGATAGCGGGAGATATTCAGCGCCACCTGCATTTGCGCCAGGTGTTTGGTGGCCCCGACGTTGGCACCATGCCATCGGTACTGGATCAGGCCGCGGTCGATGTTGATGCATGGTGCAACCAGTGCCAATTGTCCGAACAAGAAGTAATCTTCCGCCAGCCCCGGAACTTGCATGCGTCGCTCGGCCGGCACCGCGCCGATGAAATCCTCGCCATAGCGAACCCCCGGCCCCCCTGCCCTACCTAATCGGCGCATCCCGTCGAGCCGCATCGCGGCCGCTGGATGGCAGATCGGCGTGCGAAACAATGCGCCTGCGGCTACCCCGTGGCGTCCGGTGGGCATATCGATTTTTCCGATGGTCTTGCCACGCGCATCGATGACGTCGCCCAGCGAACCCACCACCACCAATGCACTGTCGGCCTCAAACGTGCGTGCCAGCACTTCCATGCGGTCCGGCAGCGAGACATCGTCGGCATCTTGCCGCAACACATATGCGCAATCACACAGATCCAGGCCGCAGTTGAGCAAGCCGGACAGCCCTTGCGCCTCAGGGAAGCAGCGAACAATGACGCGCGCATCACGCTCGGCATAAGCCTGCGCCAGTTCGAGACTGCCATCTGTCGAGCCGTGATCCAGAACGATCAGGCGCCAATCCTTGAAAGTCTGGTGCACGATACTGTCGATCGCCTCGGCAAGAAAAGCGATGCCGTTTTTAACCGGCAGCAATACGTCAAAAGTGGCCATCTACCCCTCTACTTTCTTCTGAAAACCTAAAAACGAGCGCAGGCTGATGAGTTGCGGGCGCAGCAGCAACAGGCTTGCCACGCCATACGTCGCAGCGCCGATGGCAATCATTATCAGAAACGCCAGCAAGGCGTTAGGGACGGCAGCCGAGACGGTTTCTGTCATCGCGATCACCACAAAAGCCATGAAAACCGAGGCCGCAACGGCTGGCGCGATACAACGCATCAGCGCGCCCAAAGTGATGCCTATCATGCGTCCGCTGAAATACAGGGCCGGGATCGCATTGAGGATGTTGGCCGCCAGATAGGCGGCTGTCACACCTTCGATACCCCAACGGGCACCGACCACAAAAGCGCCAACCTGCAACACCGCTCCCAACAGACCCAGCCGCAGCATCAAGCCGGTACTGCCGCGCGACATCAGCACCGTGCCGGTGGTGCTGACCAGGGATTGGATGAAACCGACCGGTGCCAACCAGGCAAGAATAACCGCCGATGCGTGCCATTTCTCACCCAGCAACAGATGAACAAAAGGCTCCCGCAGGGCGAACAAACCGGCCATCAGCGGCGCCGTCAGGAAAGCGATGAAGCCGACCGCCTTCAGGTACAAACGCGCCACATCGGTGACATCATCCTGCTTGCGGCTCATGACCGGGTACAGCACGCGCGACACGACAAAGGTCATGTTTTGCAGCGGGAACAGCATCACCCGGTACGCCATCGAATAGACCCCCAACACGGCCGTACCGAGAATTCTGCCGATCACCATGCTGTCGGAGTTGCGGGAAAAATACAGCACGACATTGAACAGAGACAAATTGCCGCTGAAGCGGGCGATTGATTTGAACGCCTGCGCGCTCCAATGCATGCCAGGGCGAAATGTCGAGCGCAGCACGATGATGGTGGTCGACACCAGGGTCGCGGCAATGATCTGAAATACCAGGCTCAACACACCAGCCCCGCGCCAGGCCAACAGCAGAGCGACCGCCAATCCGGCCAGTGCGGCGACGATCTCCGCGCTGGCCACGATCGAGAACTTCGACTCGCGTTCCAGCAAAGCCTGGTGCAGCACGCTCAAGCCGGTCATCGGAAACACAAACGCCAGCAGATACAGCACATTGGCCAGCCCCGCCTCATGGAAAACATGTGCCATCAGCGGCGCGGTGGCAGCAATCAGAACCCCGATCAGCAGGCCAAGACCGACATTGGTCCAGTGCACCGTACTTGCCATCACCGGCGAAACATCTTTAGCCTGAATCACGGCGGCAGCCGTTCCCATATCCCGGAAAAGATAGGCAAGATTGGTCACGATAGCGGCCAATGCCATCAGGCCATAGGCTTCAGGCGCCAGCAATCGCGCCAGCACGGTCATGCTGACCAATTGCGACACTACCCTGGCAGCTTGCGATAGCGCGACCCATCGTGCATTTGAAATTGTCGACAACGTTTTATCCTTATTTTTTCTGTGTAACTGAAGTTGCGCATGTTCATCATGGTGAAAACGATGTCCACGAAAGGCACGAAAAAAGGTGGCAATGGAGTGCATCGGAGCAGCTGCCCAAGTTGTCAGGCAAGGGCTTGATGCTTATTTTGTACTTGCTGGCGTATATTTTGTTACCGCAATGAATATATGCGGAAAATGCCATGAAAATTGCTATACCCCTTGTTTTTTCGAAACTTGTCGGGCTCCGAATCCTGTTCGTGCTGTTCGTGTCTTTCGTGGACAATGCGCTGCATCAACGGTGAAATTTCTTATTTGCACAACTTCCGTTTAACGGTGGAAATCCTTGCATGAAAAGCCGGAGTAACCCACATTTCGTAAAGCTGCCTGGGAGCGGGAAAGCGGCCTAATTTGATGAGCAGGATGAATAGTTTTTTATATTCCGGACGTAGATTGATCGCTTTGCATAGCGCAAAATATCCACGCAAAATATTGTAAAAACGTCTGACCAGGTCACCCAGAATTGGTGCAACCTGCGCCCTGTTTCTTTTGCAGTAGGACGCAATCGATTCCAGCGTGCGCAGATAGCCCATCGCATTGCGTTTTGATTTCGGCAGCGTCATCGTCGATTCCAGGCGGATGCGACGTTTGAAGAAAACTTTGCTAAGGCAGTGCGACACACCGGCAGCACAACTCAGCCGCATGATGATCTCTTCGTCCTCATGCACAATATTCATGAACGACAGCTTGTTGTCATCCCATAAAGTTTTTTTGGACAGATACAGGCAGGGACTAGCAAAATAGACATCCCGCCGTAGCATAAAACCTGTCGCTTCAATACCGGATGGATACTCCATGTCGATTTTTCTGTCATACGATGGCATGTATTCCGACCTGCATCCGTCATCCAGAAATGACTCGCCTGAAAAATAAATGATGTCGATCTCGGGTTTTTGGCGCACTAATGCATGCATCGATTCGACAAAATCCGCATTGAGCAAATCATCAGAATCAAAAAAATACAGATAGTCGCCGCTTGCCTGAGATATGGAAAAATTTCTGGCACACCCTTGCCCATTATTCTCGGTGTGGAAAATTTTTACTCCGGCGATATCCTTGTATTGGTTGATTAACGCTCCGGTGCCGTCGGTGCTGCCGTCATTGACAATAATAATTTCATGAAATTTTTCGGTTTGATTCAGTAAAGAATCGATCGCCGCGGCGATATAATTTTCTACGTTGTATGCCGGTACGATTGCAGTAATCTTAGTTTTATTTTGCATTTTTCAATCCATCGGCAGCCGCAAGCGGCTTTTTAGTCGCGTGCAATCCAAGGAAAAAACGTGCCATAAGCGGCGATTTTTTCAGCAACTCATGGACCAGATAGCACACCACCAGGGCCGCCACGATGCGCGGCAGAGCCTGTTCTATGCCGAGCTTTTTCCCCATCATCAGCTGCACAAACTGGTGCAGGAACATGATCGTCATTGAGGCGGCGCCAACTGCCGCAAGGCCGCGCCCAATAATGTTTGACTGCAAGTGCCAGGCGATCACGGCCAGTACCGCTACACACGCCAGCGCACTGACGAACGTGACAACAGGGAATCCGTAGTCAACGGCTTTCATGTCGAAATTATTGTGGTAGCCGAGCACAATAAGCGCCACAGCAGTTAACGCGACGACCACCAGCGCCAGCATGTACTTAGTAAGCTCGCTGGCTATGACGCTGACAAGATTGCGGGAGCGCGCCCAATAACCGATGAAGTAAAACGGAGCGGCGATGAGTACGACATTGGCGTTCCAGGGCAACCACCACGGACGCAACAGCAGGGCATTCAGGTAGGCGCACGCCAGCAGCACACTGCAAATCAGCGCGCAGCGCTGCATCGAGTATCTGCGCAACAGAAAGTGCATCAACTGCTGCGTCAGAAAATAGCAGGTTACAAACCAGAACACCGCAGCAAAACCGGTCAAAAGTTGTCCGCCAACCAACATCGGCTTGATCAATTCAGTGAGCATCCAGGCGCCGGTCCAGGGCTGGTCAGGAAACGCAATAAGCAATTCCAATGGCCACAGAATCAGCAAGAAGCTCAGGTACGGCAGCAGCAAGCTGAACGTCTTCGCCTTCAAATAGGTGCGTTGCGGAACATCTGCGTTATGCAGCCAGCCGCCGATCAAAAAAAACAAGGGCATGTGGAACATGAAAATCGTCTTGAACAGCACTTGGTTATACGTGGTGTGTCCCACCACCACAAAGATGATGCCCATGCCCTTCAATACGTCTATCCAGATCTGTCTTTTCATATACAGAGCGCCCAGACAGCGGCGCTGTTCCCTCTACGGGCAAGCACCGGCAGCGGCACAGTCAACCACGATTCAGGACTGCTGCAGTTATCAAAACTCATTCAGCACCGTACCGACTACGACGATGCTGGCTTGTTTCATCGTGTCAACCAAATTACGGACTGCACGAATGCGGCTGATGTCTTTGCGCGCGACAACCAGCGCTGCACCGGCACGGGCAGCGACGCATTGGGCGTCCGCGAACACATCCGTAGCAGGAGTATCAATCAGGATGACGTCGTACCTGCGCGCCAACTCATGCAGCAATTGCTGGAACAACGATCGTGCCAGCAATTCCTGCGGATTGGGCGGTATGACACCGGCCGGCAGCACGGAAAGATCGATTAGCGAGGGAATGCGCACAATTGCGTCGATGTTGCTGCGACCGGAAAGGATGGCGGACAGGCCAGTCCGGTTTGGCAGGCCAAACAGTGCGTGCTGGCGCGGATTGCGCATGTCGGCGTCGATCAAAAGAGTACGCTCACCGAGTTGTGAGAACGCAACGGCCAAATTCGCAGCGAGAAAGCTACGACCTTCATTGCGCTCCGAGCTGGTGATCGCCAGCGCAGTGTGCTCTTTAGCGCTATCGAACCAACGCAGCATGAGCTGGCTGCGCAACGCCCGCAGCGCTTCAACCTGTGTGCTAAAGGGATCGTAAGCTGCGATCAGCTCATGGCTGACCTGACTTTCACCTTTCAATAAATAGGGGAAATCGAACTGGCGCGACAATCCCAGTTCGATGTCGGCCTGTGTCAATAAACCCAGACCGATTGCAGTTTCGCCGAAGCGCTGGCCACGCTCACGCTGGAGGTGCAGAATTTTTTCAGCGTTATCGGCGCTGAGACGTCCGGCATCGACCAGGATCGCGCCAATTGAGCGATGCGGGTGGCTGGTATCTTCTTTACCGGCGAACTCTGACTCGGTGCTGGTTTTCACTGGTATGTTGGTATCTATCATTTTTTTCCAAGGTAGTTGCTTCTGCCTATTGTTGTTCTCTGCGACTGCCCGCTGCAACTAACCGGCAACCGACGATCCGGTAGAGGGGGCGCGCCGCGTGATCGCCGCATTATTGGATTGTTGGCGTGCCACAGCATTGGATTTCTTTATTACGCCAAGTACCGGAAGCCCGAGCGATCCGGCCAAATCCGCAGCCGAACGCACGCGCCTGTCGAATAGTTCAAGAATTACCGCACCACCGATGCCAAGTAGCGTACCGACAACGAGTGCCAGCAGGGTATTGAGCATAAGATTCGGACCGAACGGCATAAGAGGCACGAGCGCAGGAGTAAGCACAGCGATATCGGATTGGTTCGACCGTCCTTCAAGATTGGTCAGCGTCAAACGCTGCGAGATGGTCTCGTAGGCGCGTTGCGCACTGTCCACGTCCTTGCTGAGGACGGACAATTCATCGCGCGTACGATTAAGCTTCAGTACCTTGCTTTTTTGTGCACCCAATGCTGCACGTATCTCGGCTTCACGCTGTCGCATAATGGACGCATTGCTGCTGACGACATTCGAGGCGGCACCGATTTGCGCGTTCATATCTGCGCGCAGCTTGTCCACTTCGGCTTTGGCGCTCAGATATTGCGGATGGTTCTCGCCCAGTTTTTGCTTGATATCGGAGAACTTCGATTCGGCATTTCCCAGCCCCATCTTGAGGTTTTGGATCATCGGATTGTTCGCGATATCGGGTGAGTCGGCCGCTTTACTACCCTGGACCTGGCTCTGACGCGACCCGGCTTCCATCGACAATCCTTGCGCGGCCACCAACTGACTGGAGAGTTCGTTAAGGCGGACGGATTCGACATCGAGGCTTTTGTCAGAGTTGACAATGCCATTTTCCTGCTGATATTTGGAAAGCTTGTTTTGCGCAAGTTCAAAATTGTCGCGTAACAACTTGATCTGATCGTTGAAATACACTGCGGTTTTTTTCGATGGATCGACTTTCAGTTTGACGCTCACTTGCTGATAGGCATTACCGAAAGCATTGGCAACGTTGGCTGCCATCTGCGCAGAAAAGCTCGTGAAAGTGATGTTGAGTACGCTGCTCTCACGCGACGGTTCAACCTCAAGCTTGCCCAGCAGCCCCGCAGCCACCCAGTCACGGATGTTGCCTTCGCCATTAGTAGATTTCATGAAGCTCTGCTTCACATCCTCGCCTTCGGCCAGTTTGAGCGCATCGACCACCATCGATGCGACGCTCAGGCTCTTGACAATATCGACCTGCGTCGACATATAGCCGGGCAATAATCGTGACGGCATAGCGACGCCGGTCACGGGATCGCTACCCTTGTAATTAAGCACCAGCGATGTCGTTGCCTTGTAGGTCTTGTGCTTGAGCACGGTCACGCTAAATGTCGCTGCCACAGTCACGATGAGCGTGAGGAGGATGAGCTTGTAATGCGCGCGCAGAATCAGCAAAAACTGGGATAAATTCATGGGGATGTCCTTAGATCATGATGACAGTTTTGACTTTGCATACCAATGCCAGCACAAATCAAAACCAGCTTTCTTTAACGTAAATTACGTCATCAATCTGAATCAGATCTTCCTGCTTGGCCTTGAACTCGTGCACGTTGCCGTCCGCATCGCGCCGTTTGATGCGCATGCCGCGCTCGGTGCCACGCGCAGTCAGCCCGCCGCCGACCGACAGTACCTGCTGGACCGTCATGTTGCGCTCCAGGCGATAAGAACCGGGCTTCTGGACCTCGCCGTAGACATAGAATCTGGGAGCTTTCTCGACGTACACGACATCGTCGGTAATCAAGTCCAGATCTTTTTTCATATTGCCAGAGCGCATCATGTCGGTCAGGTCGATCACTTCTTTTTTGCTCTGGCCGTTGCGTTTGCGAATCAAGATTACCTTGTCGCCACCATCCGACACCACGCCCCCGGCAAGCGCCAGAATATCGATCACGCTGTGCTTTCCATTAATCGGATAGCGTCCTGGTTTGGTAACCTGACCCAGGACCGAAACCATTTGGCTCTGCGACGAGGTGACTAGAATATTCACCTGTGGCTCGCGAACAAAGCCGCCGCTCATTAGCAAGCCGGCGATTTCCTTTTCGGCCGCCGAGGTGGCAAGTCCACCAACCTTGACTTCGCCCACCAGGGGAAAAGTGATGCTGCCGGTTTGGCTCACTCTGGTCTCTAGTGACAGATCAGGATTCCCATACACAGAAATTTTCAATACATCGCTTGGGCCAAGCTGAACATCTTCGGCGCTGGCACCAGCGCTCCAGGCACCGAGCGCCAATACCAATAAGGCCATCATAATTTTTGTCATTTTCTGTTCATCCTATTCTTACTCGATTCTTAATCGATATTTAATTCAATATTCAGCTGATAGCCGCAAACCCAGGTAGACCGCCCTACTTGAGTCCTGTCATGCCGTTTTGTATTTGTATCGTGGTAGGCGAACTGGCTGTCTTGGCTGCTGGCGAAGTCGCTGAAGCTAGTTGCTTTTTGTTGAGATATTCGATTTTGGCCGATGCGCGCAAGCGCCCAAGTTCCATATCGCCGATCTCCTTGCGTTTTTTGTTGCGCAGAAAGAGTTCAATTTGCGGAGCGGCCGCTGCCGCCGTAACAGGACTGGGTTTTACATCATAAATAGAGTCAAGCATGCTGTATTCACCTGCCTTAATGACGAACAATTGATCCCTACGCATTGTTCGCAGCTTCGTTATCATTTCCGGCGCAAGGTCCGCAGTGCTACGCGTCAATTGGGTGCGTTTATATTGCACATGGTTCTTATCGAGCCAGGTCGCGACTTGATCGATCGATTTGGCAGAATCAAGTCTTGTTTTGAGTTGCGCGCTAAAGTCCTTGGTGGCAACCACCAATTCATTCATGTAGAACAACTTGCGTTGGGTGAATAACTCGGGGTGCGCCTGAAAGTAGGCATCAACTTCGGCCCTGGAAGGCTTGCCTATAGTGACGAACTTGCTTTGCAGATAAGCTTGGGCCAGGATTTGTGCCTTGGCGTGATCAATCGCCTGGATCACTTGCGGATCACGGTCGAGATCATTGTGCAGTGCCTCCTTCTGCAGCAACTGGCGGTCGATCGACATCTCCAGCAATTGCTTATTGACAGCCTCTTTAGTCGCTGTTGGGCGGCCTTCGGCAGGCGCCAAATCATCGACGGGTTGCAGCATGGCGATTTCGACGTCGTTGACCTTAACTAGCGGTAGCGAGCGCTCAACTTTAGCTTCCGAGCTCGCTTGCCGGTCGCAGGCAGACAGACTCACAATCGCAACCAACGCGAGAGCGCCGAGCAATGCCTGCCTTTTTAAGGTCGGGTAGTTAGTTATCCCAGTCTGAATGCATGGGCTAACTTTTTGGAAAATCAAAATTTAGATCCTTCAAGATTGTTTTTTCGGGACCAACCCAGCGATAAAAGCAAGGGAAGAGCGCGGATCGCTCCAGCAACATATGGTCAATGCGTTAATAGACACGGCACTCAATTTAACTTTCGATAGCCAAACGGACGTTGCCGACGACGTCCTAGATAAATCACGCAGCCAACGGCAAGCAACAGAACGGCCCAACTTTTCAGCGCTGGCGGCGACACAACCATCGGGCCGTAGCGCAGTTCCGTGCTGCGGGGACCGACATCGGAAACTGACCCGGGATAAGATGAAGATATCCCTTTAGCGGAAGACGAGAATGACCCTTCACTTACTTGGTGATCGGTCAGAGACGACATATTTCCCACTTGCTTCAAGATGCCTGAGAAAACGCCAAATGCCATAGGCGAAACAGGTGCCGGCTGCAAATCGCGCATGCCATTGCCTGCATTATTTTCGACCGGCTTGCTGTTGTCTCTGATTCCAAAAAAAGTGTTATTCAAAGCAAGGAGCGAATAAAAATTCACTTCTACTCTCTGGGATTCAGGCAACTTAATAATCGGTACGCTCGCACTGACCCAACCGGAGACGCTAAAGATCAGCGCACCCAACAACAATCGCTGCTTTCTCATTGCAACTCCTTTTAGTTTGTTTCAAAACGCCGGCAAATTCCACGCCGGACGCGTCGGATTTTTTCGCATTGGATACGCTGCAGTTTATGAAAAATGGCTCAAATTAATAGGCATTATCTCGACCTAACACCACCTTCACAGTGCGCAAGATGATCCAAAAATCGAGCGATATCGACCAGTTGCGCAGATAGTCCAAATCATATTTAATGCGTGCCGCCATCTTGTCCAAGGTATCAGTTTCGCCTCGGAGTCCGTTCACTTGCGCCCACCCGGTAATTCCGGGTTTGACCTTGTGACGCAGCATGTAGCCCTTAATTAATCCGCGGTACTGCTCGTTGTGCGCTACCGCATGCGGCCGCGGACCGACGATACTCATCCGCCCCTGCAATACATTGATGAACTGCGGCAATTCGTCAAGGGAACTGCGGCGCAGAAAAGCGCCGAGCCTGGTTACCCGTTGGTCGTTTTTTTGGGCCTGAGTCACATTCGCGCCATCCTCGCACACAGCCATAGAGCGGAATTTATAGACGATGATTTCTTCACCGTTCAAGCCGTAGCGCCGTTGCTTAAAGATAACCGGGCCAGGCGATGTCAACTTGACAGCCAACGCGATCGATAACATGACGGGCGCTAACAATAGTTGGATAAGCGTGGCAAATACGATGTCACTCAAGCGCTTGACCACGCTATTAATGCCGGTAAATGGGGTTTCGCGGATCGCGACCACCGGCACGCCACCTACCTCATCAAAGCGCGCCTGCATCAGATCGAAGATATAAATATCAGGCAGGAAGTAAATTGAAGCGGTAGTGTCTTGCAACTCTTCGAGCAATTGGCGTACGCGTGGCTGCGCCGATATCGGCTGACTGATAAAAATCACATTAATATTGTGCTCGCGGACATAGCCAGCGATATCCGCCATGCGGCCGAGCAGAGGCATATCGAGTTCCGCCGGAAGACGAGTTTTGGCCCGGTCATCAAAAAAGCCGCGCACATCCATGAACATGTGAGGATATTCCGCAATGCGATCGGCGAGTTTCATACCGACCTCGTTGGCGCCGACGATCACCACAGAACGAACTTGCCCGCCCTTGCTCAGGCTGGAAGCTATTTTGCGCAATGCCAGATGACCCGCCAGCAGTGCGAAAGGCGTAATGATGAACCAGGACAAGATGACACGATCGGAATATTTATAAGAAAATCCGGTGGCGTAACCGATAAAAACCAGAACCGCAACGAAGATTGTCCAACCGAAAAAAATATCACCCGCAAATGCCAGCAACCTGCCGCGCCGCCAGTTGCGGTATGAATCGATCTGCTCGTGAACGTACGACGAAATGAAAAAAGCAATAATCGCCAGCACCAGGTAATTGCCGGAAAACTGTTCTTTTTGCGCCAGGGTCAATAAGTACAGTGTGCTCAATATAACGAGAGGATCAAGCACGCGCTTGAAAAACGATAGCACTGGAAGGTCGCTGACGGTCATGATCTATCTCGTTCCTTTTCACCATCAATCGTGAGTGCGAAGGCGAAGCGTAGACAGCACCCAGGTACAGTAGGCACGACTGGCGAAACCGACAAAGTAGACGATGGATTTAGAAATGGAATCAACTCAGAATTCATAACGTGAACTGAGCATCATGCCGTTGTTCGGAGTGCTATTGCCGGCAATATTGGAATCCCTGTTTCTACGGTAGAGCAAGGCTGCCAGTTGCAGGTGATCGGTAGTGCGGTAAGTAAGCTTGACCGATGCGGTGCGAAAAGTATCTTTACGATCCGCCGGTAGCACGGATGTAAGCGCAGCAGCGCCGCTATAGTCGCTGGTCTCATGCTTGAGTTGGCCATCAAGCCGAAGTTTGCTCGTCAAGTCCCATGTGGACCCAATGCTAACCCCCTGATTGAGCGTATAGCTGGCAGTTAGATTTTCCGGTGCGCGGAACGCGCGTTGATCGAGCGTATAGCCGGCAGTCAGATCATCGATCGCGCCGATCTCGCGCCAGCCGCTTAACGTCACCCCAACCTTGTTGGTTGGCTTCCAGTTCGCGATCAAGCGCGCATTCACGCCATTGTAATCACGCACCGACGAAGAGTCGTGCTTGCGTTGTACATATCCGCCCAGAAACTGCAGCTGCGTTTTTCCTGTAAGCAGCCAGTTGATCTTGGCCTTGATCTCGTTCTGATTGTAACTATTGCCCACGCTCTGCTGATTCGGGAAATTGCCGCGTGTGTGGCGCAACTGCATACCGACCGTACTGCCGCTGGACGCCAAATAGTCTATGCCGAGTTCAGATATATTCTCGTTGCGGTCAGCGGCCGAATCAACATCGTAACTGAGTTGGTCGCGCGACAATCCACCGCGCAAGCGCCAGCTCGGATGGAGTAACCACGAGCCATCGAAAAACTCCCGGCGCTGCGTGCGCAGGTTGGGCTCCGACGTGCTCTGCCCCTCCACATAGGAAGAAAGGTCCTGTACATAGCTTGCACCTAAATTGCCTTCGATACGATCGCCGACATGCCAGTTCCAGTTGCCAAGGAGATCCTTGGGGTCATTATTGAGCGTACCGTGTTCGTCATAAGTTACATGCGCGACATTGAGCTTGGCAGATAACACTTGCTGACTGATACGCTTGTTGATGGCCAATCCAGCCTCGGCACGGCGGGAAGTGTCGGACAGCTTTAGGTTGCCTGGATTAGCCGCGTTCGAGATGCCCGATACGTTTTCGTCATAGGCAAACGAATAGCCTACGTAAGGACGAAATACATCGCCCTCTGCGGCAAACGCAGGCAAGCAAGTCGCTACCCCCAGGCCCAGAAACAAATGCAACATCGACTGCCGACGCAAAAGTGGTAACTGTTGGTACGGGGACGCAGGCAACTTGATTTTCATTTGTACAGGATTCCTTTTTTTAAAAAACATAGGCTCTTCTATTTATTTCAATGCAGTAAATTATTACTCTTGTGGCTTCTCTTGCAATGCGATTGAAAAGCGCAACTCTTGCTCGCCGCAAGCCCATCGAGATCGCCCATATTTTTGAGAAATGGCGCGGCTATTCTCGGTGCCGGCTTATGCAGGCCCATAATTAGTGTGTATTTCTGTAGAGAATGGTTAACGAAAAACTAGACTCTGTTTTGATGACGAATTTGATGCCGCTCAATGCGTGTTATAGCTACCCGCGCAAACTACAATTGCAGCGTGTATACCAAAATTAGTAACTTACAAATGTTGATATTAATTTGGAATTAATGCTGTATCTGTGCGATGCCACACATAGGCAGGCGCATATACCTAATTCATTTGTAGTACCGTTCAGATTGAGTCAAGCAGGCTATAACCAAGCGCTCAGATAATTCCCTCCGGGCTTAGTTAATGGAAACTCTAATAAAATTCACAACCCTCTTAAAATAATTTTTTACGCATTTGCCATACTGAATAATTGCCACAGGCTAAATGATCACGGCAGTGAGAGGTATTGCAATTCAATTAGTTCAAAACTGATACATCTTGATACGATTTTTGCCTTAGTTAATTTAATTTCCACATGGAAAATTTTAATAAATTTATATTGATTTAGGCGCAAACCCATTGTTTAGAGTGTGTTGGCATTGGCTGCCAAGTAACTTTGAGACCACGTTTGCTTGTGCGCCAAGGCAGTTGAGTAGACGCTATTAAACGCAACTATTATTCAAGGCAGTTAACTGGACACTAATGCTGACGCATGCATTATCAAACCCGAACGACTCTACTGCCGATATTCCTGAATATGCACCGCATCCTTGCACAATACGACGGTGATGCGATTTGCCTCCTCGTATTGCCCCCGAGCAAAGCACTCAAGGGCAGCCTCTAACCTTCTCCCACAGGCGGACGAGAGAACGCAATAGTCCTCACCTAGCGGGCTGATGAGAACAATTTACTTGGTTTATATTTTTGTAATAAATCCCGTTTGAGAAAGCTGATCCAGCCGCCCTTCCAACCTTGCCTTATCTTGCATTAAAAGCTGATTTTCAAGCTGTAATGCCTCGGCGCTATTTTCCAGAGTCAGTAAACGGGCCTGCAACTGCGGTGTCTGATGATGCAAAACGGCCAGTTCCGAGCGGGCTTCGGTTATGGCTTCGGTCAAGGTCTCCGAAACTGCCTTCAACTGCACGCGCAGTTCGGAGCAAACAACCGATTGTGTGGCAATTTCCTGACTAAGTTGCTGACGCTCTGCCAAGACTGCTTGATGCGTTTGCTGCAAGACAGTGAGATCGTTTTCCAGCCGATTATTCTGCGCACAGAATTGTTCCAGCTGCGTTTCGCGTTGCGCCAGCGTTTTCTGCAAGTCGGACAGACTGCGCCGTAACCCACCCAAATCCTGTTCCAGCTGATTGCAGCGCTGCTGCGCTTCTTGTCGCTCGGTGGCGCGCTGCGCTGCGACGGCTTCCTGATAATGTTCAAACTGGGTGCGCGACTGACCCAGTTGCCGGTTTACATTCTCGATCTCGGTTTGACGGTCAGTCAGGCGCTGCATCAACCCCACGCTCTGCGCTTCCGCTGTGGCGCATGCCAGTTGCAGGGCGTGATTCGAGGTCTCCAGTTGTTCGCGCCGGGCTTTTTCCAGAGCCAAATCGCGCTCCAGCGCATCGCGTTTGCCAGCCAGGTCGGCTGTTGCTGCATTCGCATCTTCGAGTTGTTGCCGGCATTCGGCGACAACGGCTGCGGCGGCAGCTTGCGCGGCCTGTACTTGCAAATCCGCTTCTTGCTGCAAATGCGCATGCAACCCTTTGACCACGTCCAGCAATTCTGCCGGCAGACCTGCCTGATGTGCCTGCGCCTGTTCCCGGTGCGTGCTTTTCCATTGCTTGAGCATCGGTGCCAAGGTGCTTTTGCTGCCGGTGCCGCCCAATGCGGCGCGTACTGCATCGACCGTGGGGTTTTTGCCGTCAGCAGCCAATAACGATGCAGCCTGCTCCACTTCAGCATAAGTAATTCCTACGCGTGCCATAAAAGTTCTCCAGGAATATTTTGTATCGTATTACGTATTACGTAATAATACTTTAAAAAGTTTATTTTAAAATATTGAAATTACTATTTTTAACGCACGATAAAGTTTATTATCGTGGCTTATAGAATAAAACATGCCTGAAAATGCGTAATGACTGGTACGTTCTTTGAAATTAACGAAAATCATGACTGCTGAAATTTCTCAATCCCTGCAAGCCATGCCAAGCCTGATGCAGGCTGGCGCCGTTACGCGTACCGACGGTACGGCGCTTACAGAGTTGGAGGTGCAGGAAAGGCATCGGCAATTTATCGCGGCGGCAACTTCTGACAACACCCGCCTTGCTTATCGTTCTGCAATCCGGCATTTTTATGCCTGGGGCGGCGTATTGCCGTGTGAAACGGCGGTAATAACGCGCTATCTGCTGAATTACGCCGAGACGTTAAGTCCGCGCACCCTAGCCTTGCGCCTGACTGCGTTATCGCAGTGGCATCGCTTCCAGAATTTTGCCGATCCGACCGATCAACCGGAGGTACGCAAGATGCTGCGCGGTATCGGGCGCACCCATGGCAAACCGAAAAAGAAAGCCAAAGCTTTGCCGCTGGAAGATTTGGAACGGATGATTGTGGCGTTGTCTGAAAAAACCAGTTTGGCGGCGCTGAGAAATAGCGCGCTGCTGCAGCTTGCATTTTTTGGCGCTTTTCGGCGCAGCGAAGTAGTCAAGCTGCAGTTGCAAGACATCGCTTGGGAGCCCGATGGCTTGGTAATCACGCTGATGCGCTCGAAAACCGATCAGGAAGGCCAAGGCATCACACGCGCCATTCCGTATGGCGCGCCGGATGGGATTTGCTGCCCGGCCACTGCGCTCAAACGCTGGCTGCAAGCGGCTGGATTGGTAAGCGGACCGGTGTTTCGGTGCATTACGCGCTGGGACCGTATTGGTGACGGCGCGCTGTATGCGGGCAGCGTCAACACTATTCTGGCGGCATGCGCCACAGCGATACAACTTCCGTATGCGCCCGAGCTTAGTAGCCATAGTTTCAGGCGCGGGCTAGCTACCAGCGCGCACCGGGCCGGCGCTAATTTCCTGGATATCAAGCGTCAAGGCGGCTGGCGGCATGACGGCACGGTGCAAGGCTATATCGAGGAAGCGGACCAGTTCACGCACAATGCCGCAGGCAATCTGCTTAAGTCCAGAACAGGCAAGCTCTGAGATCGCGCCCGCGTCAAAAACGGTTTGCTTGAAATAGATTTTCTGTCTTTGTGCCGGCGCAATACTGGTGATCCCCTGTTGAAGATACTGATACCAGAGTAGGCAGCCCCGTCTGCCGGGCCGCGGCTGCTGCACACCTGCGCATTGTGCTGCGCCCGCCACTTGTTACAGGTGAACCATGGATAATCAGCACGATAAAAAACACGCCGATGCAGCATCCGGCGAAGCTCCAGTGCAGTCTTCCGAGGCCGCAGCGGCAGCGCAACAGACGGAGCAGAATCCGCTTCTGGCATTGCCGCCTGACGCCATTATCGTCGTGCCAGTACGCAATATGGTGCTGTTTCCCGGTCTGATCGTGCCGATCACCATCGGCCGCGAACGCTCTATTGCTGCGGCCCGCGAGGCTGCCCGCAGCGGGGGGAAACTGGGCATCATTCTGCAGCGCGATCCCGATGTCGTCTACCCTGAACCGAGCGACTTGTATCAGGTCGGCACTACCGCTAGCATCGTGCGTTATGTCACTTTGCAGGATGACTCGCACCACATTGTGTGCCAGGGCGAACAACGGTTTCGGGTGCTGGAGTTTTTGGCCGGATACCCGTTTCATGTGGCGCGCATCGTGCCGCTGCATGAGACTGAAACCGAAGTCGTGAGCGCCGAAATCGAGGCCCGCATGTTGCAGCTCAAGGCGCGTACTGGCGAAATTCTGCAGTTGCTGCCGCAAGCGCCGGCCGAACTGGCTTCGATGGCGCTTAACATCAGATCGCCAGGAATGTTGGCGGATTTTATTGCTGGCCTGATGGATTTGCCCTATGAAGAAAAGCAGAATGTGCTGGAAACCTTCGATCTGCAAGCCCGGCTCGACAAGGTGCTGCAATTGTTGGTGCGGCGTATCGACGTGTTACGCATCAGCCTTGACATCGACGAGCAAACCAAGAAGCGACTGGAAGAGCGGCAACGGGAAGCGCTATTGCGCGAACAATTGAAAACGATCCAGAGACAGTTGGGCGAAGCCGAAGATGGCGCGGCAGAGACGGCCGATCTGCTGGAGGCCATCACCCGGGCAAAGATGCCGGAAGAGGTCGATATTCATGCCAGAAAGGAGTTGCGGCGACTGGAACGCATGTCCGAAGCGGCGGGCGAATCTTCGATGCTGCGCAGTTATCTGGAATGGCTGACCGAACTGCCTTGGTCGGTTGCCAGCGACGATCGTATCGATATTGCCGAAGCACGCAAGATCCTGGACGATGAGCACTATGGACTGCAAAAAATCAAGCGCCGTATCCTGGAGCATCTCGCGGTGCGCAAACTCAACCCGCAAGGCAAGAGCCCGATTCTGTGCTTCGTCGGCCCGCCGGGCGTGGGCAAGACCTCCCTGGGGCAGAGTATTGCCCGGGCAACTGGCCGCAAGTTTGTGCGCATCAGTCTGGGCGGCGTACACGATGAAGCCGAGATCCGCGGACATCGGCGCACGTATATCGGCGCCCTGCCCGGCAATATCATCCAGGCGATCCGCAAAGCCGGCGCCAATAACTGCGTGATGATGCTCGATGAAGTCGACAAGCTCGGAACCGGCGTGCATGGCGATCCGTCGTCTGCTTTGCTGGAAGTGCTGGACCCGGAACAGAACAGTACGTTTCGCGATAATTATCTTGCCGTTGCGTTTGATCTGTCCCGGGTGATGTTCATCTGCACCGCCAACCTGCTCGATACCGTTCCCGGCCCTCTGCACGACCGCATGGAAGTAATCCACCTGCCCGGCTATACCGAGCAGGAAAAGGCACAGATTGCACAGCGGTATCTGATACAGCGCCAATTGGAAGCCAACGGCCTCCAGCCGCAGCAGTGCGAAATCACCGCCGAAGCGATCGACGCCATCATCAGCGATTACACGCGTGAAGCCGGGGTGCGCAATCTGGAGCGCGAAATCGGCAACACCTTCCGTCATGTCGCGATGCGCATCGCCGAAGGCACGGCCGACCATGTACGCATTGATGCAGCCGATTTACACGCCATTCTCGGCCCCGCCAAATTCGAGAGCGAACTGGCGATGCGCACCAGCATCCCAGGCGTTGCGACCGGGCTGGCCTGGACTCCGGTGGGTGGCGACATCCTGTTCATCGAAGCCAGCCGCGCCCCTGGGCACGGCAAACTGATACTGACCGGACAGCTCGGCGAAGTGATGAAAGAAAGTGCGCAAGCTGCGCTGACGCTGCTCAAATCACGCTCTGCCGAATTGCAGGTCGACCCCGATCTGTTCGACAAAAGCGACATCCACATACACGTGCCCGCCGGCGCAATCCCCAAAGACGGGCCCAGTGCCGGCGTAGCCATGTTCATCGCGTTGGCATCATTGGCCACCAACCGGGCGGTGCAGAGCGACCATGCAATGACCGGGGAAATCAGCCTGCGCGGTCTGGTGTTGCCGGTCGGCGGCGTCAAGGAAAAAGTGCTGGCCGCGTTGCGCGCAGGGATCAAAACCGTACTGCTGCCGCTGCGCAACAAGAAAGATCTGGAAGAAATTTCGCAAGATGCGCAGACGCGGCTGGCATTCGTCTGGCTGGAAACCGTCGATGACGCGATGCGCGCAGCGTTGACCTTATAGATTAAGCGATGTGTTCAAACTGAAGAACTTGCCTGCCAAGCGTCCAGTGGACCTGATTCAGTAAGCACAATTGCGCCTTCTGGGAACTACTGTGTCGCCAGCTTCACACCCTAATCGTACTACCCGTAATCAATGCAGCCGTGGTCGGCTGGCTGCTGAGTGTTGCGCCGTGACAGCGCAGCGCGCCAAGCTTGCGATTGGCGCTATTTAATATACTGGATAATGTATTTTTACGTTCCGCAATAAAACAGTGCGTGGCGTAGTATGTTTTTACCTATACTCCATATATTAATTCAATATGATAAAAGCTGGAAAATTCCACACGCTGCGCCAGATTCCTTCTAGCATCTGGGCGCTCGGCTTGGTCAGCCTGCTGATGGATGTTTCCTCCGAGATGGTGCATGCGCTGTTGCCGCTCTTCATGGTCACCACCTTGGGCGCGAGCGTTTTCATCATCGGCCTGATTGAAGGTGCGGCCGAGGCAACCGCTTTGATCGTCAAGGTATTTTCAGGGGCATTGAGTGACTATCTGGGCAAGCGCAAAGGCTTGGCAGTGTTCGGCTACGGTTTGGCTGCACTGACCAAGCCGATCTTCGCGCTGGCGTCTGGCATCGGCTGGATTTTGAGCGCGCGTCTGATGGACCGGGTCGGCAAAGGGATTCGGGGCGCGCCGCGCGATGCGTTGGTGGCCGACTTGGCGCCGCCCCATTTGCGCGGCGCAGCGTTCGGGCTGCGCCAGTCGCTCGATACGGTGGGCGCGTTTCTTGGCCCGCTGACTGCAATAGTGCTGATGCTGCTGTGGGCTAATGATTTCAGAGCCATATTCTGGGTTGCTACCGTGCCTGCGGTGCTGGCGGTCGTGCTGTTGATTGTCGGCGTGCAGGAACCCGAGCGCAAAATCACGGAAAAACGCAGCAATCCGATCCGCTGGGACAATCTCCAGCGCATGGGACGCGACTATTGGTGGGTGGTGATTATCGGCGCGGTATTTACGCTGGCCCGTTTTAGCGAAGCATTTTTGTTGTTGCGCGCGCAGCAAGGCGGCATGGCGCTGGCCTGGGTGCCGCTGATTATGGTGGCGATGAACGTGGTGTATGCGCTCTCGGCCTATCCGTTCGGCAAACTGTCCGACGGCGTGAGCCATACCGGCTTGCTGGCAGCGGGGTTGCTGGTGTTGATCGCAGCCGATATCGTGTTAGCCAGCAGCAATGCGTGGCCGGTAGTGTTGCTGGGCGTAGTGCTGTGGGGTTTGCATATGGGCATGACGCAAGGCTTGCTGGCCGCGATGGTGGCGGCTACCGCACCGGTCGATCTGCGCGGCACCGCCTTCGGCTTTTTCAATCTTGCCAGCGGACTGGCGATGCTGGTAGCCAGTCCGCTGGCCGGTTGGCTGTGGGATCGCTACGGCGCATCTTTTACTTTTTATGCCGGAGCAGTTTTTTGCGGCGCTGCGCTGCTGCTGATGTTCGCCAATAGAGAGCGCGGAGCTGCATAAAAACTTGCGGGAAATTGCTTATTCAGCGGCGAACAAGCGCGCCCAGCCGTCATGTCCCAGGCGGTGCAAGGTTTCGATATTTTTTTCAAAAATATCTTCAGCCTGCGGATACGCAGCCACTGCTTTTTCGATACTTTCTTCGCGCAGCAAGTGCAAGGTCGGGTAAGGAGCGCGATTGGTGTAGTTGTCGATATCGTCCAGTCGTGTGCCCTCGAACTGGTATTGCGGGTGAAAGCTGGCTACCTGCAACACGCCGCCCAGCTCCATATCCTCAACCGCCGCATCGGCCACATCCAGAAAATCGTTGTAATCCAGAAAATCAGTCAACGTGCCCGGATGGATCAAAAGCGTGGTTTCAATCTGCTCGGCCGCACAATCGTCCAGCATCTGCAGTTCAGCCATCAAATCTTCCAGCAACGCTTCCGGCGTTGTCGCTGCGCTGACCACATAACGAATCTGATTCTTGACATGCACCGCCTTGGCAAACGGACACAGATTTAAGCCAATCACGGCTTTTTCGACCCACGCCTGGGTATCTGCAATGATTTTTTGTGAGTTATTCGCGCTGCTCGTCATGGTTTGCCTTTTCTGCTATGGGTTTCGAACCTGAGCTTATAACATCAAACCGGGATCGGTAGCGGCTGGCGGTCTGTTAATCTGCAGATCCACTAGGGTCGAGCAATAAAGTTACGGCCGCTACTGATCACGCGCCTTTCCTTCGAAAATCGTAGCGACGCCACGCCGAGTAAATTGGTACAGAGCAAGGCCACGGTCGCCGCCAATCATTGCAGATGCTGCCGAGAACATTGGATGCCACCGCAAGAATATCTTCTAGCCGAACTTAAACAAACAGATGCCGAGTTAGAGAGTTCTTGGATATTCGAGAATCGACAGCGCTGCCGTTGGCAAAAGCCACAAGCGCTGTGCTGCGGTCGCATCTAAGACGTGTGTGAAACGGTGTGTACCTGAATAGTATAATCGGCGCTTACCGTTGCAGCGCCAGCCAACAGGGCTGGCGTTATTTTGTCTGCGCATGATCTGCGTAACTGTTGTCAGCCTCGCATACCTTGCGGCCTCTGGCATGTGCATGTTGGTCCACACCACTGCTTCATTCTGGCGGTAGTCGCGCCCATTTTCTTTTTTCTGGTTGCATTTTGTGTGTCATCGGATGCGGCCGCCCCATAATTTCAAGGACATTTACCATGCAGACCATCGCCCGTCTAAGCCGATTTGTCGGCAAGACTTTTGCCATTTGGGTATTGTTATTTTCCGTACTCGCTTTCTTTACTCCCAATCAGTTCCGCTGGATCGGCCCTTACATCGTGCCGTTGCTGGGCATCATCATGTTCGGCATGGGCCTGACCCTATCCAGGAACGACTTTCTCGAAGTATTCAAGCGCCCTGGTGACGTCGCCATTGGCGTAGCCGGCCAGTTCATCATCATGCCGAGCCTCGCCTGGCTGCTCTGCACGCTGCTGCAACTACCACCCGAGGTCGCTGTGGGTGTGATTCTGGTGGGTTGCTGTCCTGGCGGCACGGCCTCCAACGTGATGACTTTCCTGGCACGCGGGGATGTCGCGCTATCGGTGGCAATCACCTCAGTCACTACCCTACTGGCGCCCGTGGTGACGCCTGCGCTGATTTATCTGCTGGCGAGCCAGTGGCTGGAAGTCAGCGCCGCAGCCATGTTCTGGTCGATCGTTCAGGTGGTGATCCTGCCCATCGCACTGGGCGTGCTAGCGCAATCCCTTCTCCGTGAGAAAGTCAAAACCTGTGTGGAGGTGCTGCCTCTGGTTTCTGTGGTGGCGATTGTAGCCATCGTGGCAGCCGTGGTTGCCGGCAACCAGGCCAAGATCGCCACTAGCGGACTGATGATCTTTGTCGTCGTCGTGCTGCATAACGGCTTGGGGCTGCTGCTGGGCTACTGGCTAGCCAAGCTAACGGGATTAAGCGTTCCCAAGCGCAAGGCCATTGCGATTGAAGTAGGTATGCAAAACTCGGGCTTGGGTGTGGCGCTGGCTACGGCGCATTTCTCACCACTGGCCGCCGTGCCGAGCGCCATCTTCAGCGTCTGGCACAACATTTCCGGCCCCTTGCTCGCGACGTTGTTTCAGCGTTTCAAGGACGAGGAGCCGATGGTTGTCTCGACTCCAAAAGCGGATGCAGCGCAGGAGCTCTGAGCGCCTTTCCATAAAACGATATCTCTGAGGCCGCGCGTTTGATAACGCGGCCTACTAGGACACAAATCAAATTTTCTTGAAGATAGATTTAAAAAGAGACTTAAGGGTGATCCTGCACAGAATGCAGCGCAGGATCATGATTTAAAAACTCCGATTAAGCTGACCCGCAGTCCGGGCAGGAACAAGCCGAACATATGAGCAGAATGCAAGAAAGCGATACTGGACTCTGGCTCTAGAAACGCTGGGGATTTGTTACCGGCGTCCATACAATACGCGGCACACGTATGCCACTAAAGTAAGCGACGCGCGAAGGACGTCTTGACATTGAATCATTGCGATAGCAACCGGGCCTGATCGGTTAGGGGGCGGTGGAGCCGAGCTGGTCGATCACGTTCCAAGGCAGCAACTCGTTGATCCGGTTGATTGGATGTTCAGCGATGTGCGTGAGCACATGGCGCAGATACGCTTGCGGATCCATGCCGTTGAGTTTGGCCGTTCCGATCAGTGTATACATCGCGGCAGCACGTTCGCCACCGCTATCGGCCCCCATAAACAGGAAATTCTTTCGCCCCAATGCAACCGACCGCAACGCGCGCTCAGCAGCATTGTTGTCGATCTCGGCGATGCCGTGTTCACAGTAAAGCAACAGCGCCTGCCACTGGTTCAGCGCATAGTTGATCGCCTTGGTGGTGTTGGATTTCGCCGATAGCATCGGTAAGCGAGCACACAGCCACGCTTCGAAATCTATGAGTAACGGCAGCGCGCGCTCCTGCCGAATTTGACGGCGCAGATCCGGTGGCTTGCCGCGTACCTGGTCTTCGATTCCATACAGTTCGCCGATTCTTCGCAGGACCTCAGTCGTGAATGCCGTTGGATGCACGACATGCAGATCGTGGAATTTGCGCCGGGTGTGTGCCCAACATGCCGCTTCCTGTACTCGGCCAGTTTCATAAATCGCATTGAAGCCGGCATAGGCATCAGCCTGCAGTATGCCGTGAAATCCTGCGAGGTGGGTTTGCGGATGGATCCCCTTGCGGTCCGGCGTGTAGGCAAACCATACGGCCGGTGCGACCGTCGATGCCGCGTTGCGATCATCGCGCACATAGGTCCAGAGCCGACCGGTCCTGGTCTGGCCATTGCCGGCTGCCAGCACCGGCACGGTTGTGTCGTCGGCATGCAGTTTCGATCTGGCCATCACATGACGGCGCAGTGCGTCGACCAACGGGGCCATCAACGCACTACAGGCGCCCACCCAACGGCCCATACTGGAGCGGTCGATCTCGACGCCTTGCCGTGCATGGATCACCGACTGCCGATACAGCGGTTGATGATCGGCAAATTTCGACACCAGGATATGGGCCAGCAAACCGGGACCTGCCACACCGCGCAAAATCGGGCGACTCGGTGCCGGCACTTGCACGATGCGGTCACAGCACGCACACGCTTTTTTGCGCCGGATGTGGCGAATCACCTTGAACGCCGCGTTGACGATTTCGAGCTGCTCGGAAACGTCTTCTCCGAGCGGTTTGAGATTGCCACCACAGTCCGGGCAGGCTTGATCGGCGGGTTCAAGAATGCGGTCTTCGCGCGGCAGTTCGGGCGGCAAGGGCTGCCGCGTCGACGGCATGCGCGGCATTACTGGCACGCTGGCCGGCGGCTGCGCATCGATCACGCCCTCTTCAGCCAGCAGATCCTCCAGCCGGGATTCCAGCTTCTCGATCTGCCGGTCGATCTTCTCGGATTTGCGACCGAACTGCATGCGCTGCAATTTGGCGATCAGCAGTTTGAGTTGTTCGACTTCCAGTGCCCGTGACGCCAGTGCCAGCGTCATCTGCTCCATCGACGCCTGCTGCGCCAGCACCATCGCCTTGAGGGCGTCGATGTCGTCGGGGAGCGTGGCGGTGAGGGGCATGCGCGCAGTTTACGCATGCCCGGCAAAGTTTACAACACCGATTTGGGCTGCCAGGTGCGTCGGGGCTGCCGCCAGTCGATCCCTTCGAGCCGCATGGAGAGCTGCGCCGGCGTCAGACACACCGAGCCGCTGGTGGCCTGCGGCCACACGAACCGGCCTTGTTCAAGGCGCTTGGCCAGCAGGCACAGGCCATCGCCGGTGGCCCACAACAATTTGATGACGTCGCCGCGATGGCCGCGAAAGACGAAGACATGGCCATTGAACGGATCGGCCGCAAGCGCCGTTTCCACTTTGGCAGCGAGTCCCTGAAAGCCGCAGCGCATATCGGTGACACCGGCGGCAATCCAGATGCGTGTCCCGGCTGGCAGGCCGATCATGGATGGAGGTGGCGCAGCACCTGTTCCAGGGTTGCTGTGTCGACCACACCTTCCAGGCGCAGGGTCGCAGCGCACACTCTGATTTCGATGACTCCCGGCTTTGGTGCAGGTAGCTTTGATACAGGGAGGTCCATGGGAGGTGACGGCGCATACGCCGGGCATTGCGCCAATGTGTTTCCCGAACGCGCAATGGTTACGGCCAGAAATCCCGGTTGAGGAAGTTCTGTGATGCCCACGCCGCCGGCAAGATGCGCACACCGCCACTTGTGCAGCATGTTTGCGTTGATGCCATGGTCCAGCGCGAGGCGGGCTACCGAAATACCTGGCTCGCAGGCGGCGATCGCCAGCCGCTTCTTGAAATCAACGTTGTAATTGCGCCGACCCTTCCGGCTGCCTGTCTTTATGCTTGTGTTCAAAGTGGTCCCCACTACTATTTGGTGGACACTACTTTGGCGCGTCAATGATCCAATGTACAGACGGCCCTGATGAGGCGCTTACCCACTAAACAGGCTGATGCTGGAATCGGGTGGCGATTAACCAAGCGCTCCGTATAGGGAAGAAAGAAGGGACTAATGGCACGTGGTCAAGTGTCATGTGCGCAGGATGTCAGTTGCGGTGTCGCTTAAAAACCAAAGGCCCCGTAGGGCCTTGATTCTAAAGCAAATTACTGGCGGAGACTGAGGGAGTTCCCACCACCTATCTAAGTCCTTGATAATGCTCACCTTTACCTGCAACGGTGTAGCAACAGATTAGCATACCCGAGGTAGCAGGAAAAGGTCCATTTGGCATAAATTCCATCAAATTTTTTCTTCCCGACTACTACAGCTATCCCGGTGCTTCCGCGCCGCCTCAGGCCTCGTCAATGCCTACATCGACAGGGTTGGACTTTTCGAACAAGCTCAACAACACCGGGCAGTTTGAGCGGATTCAACCCGATACTAAGTAGGGGTGCTCCAAGCGCACTCCCTCACCCTCGCTCAGCTCGGGGTATCGTAAGTCCCCATCTACTCACGCCCCCAACAGCGCCAACAGATTTACGCCCATCTGCACCTGCAGATGACCTCCGGTAATCGCCTCCTTCACTGCCAGACCGTAACCACCCAGCTCGTCAGCCCGCCGCGAATTGTCCACCCTCACCTTCTCGCCGTGCCGTACGCCTGCCCCCGCCCTGCGAATGATGTCGACGACCAGCACCGACATCCTTGCGGCTCAAACCAACTCGCTTCCAGCAAAAGGCGGACGTGACGACAAGCGTGCCCCGTGCATCGTCATAATAGTGACGAATTACGCAGTATTTTTACGATACCCCATCACCCAGCCAAACGCCCTTCTTCTCATTGCAGTGAAGAGTGGCCAAGGACGGCACGCACTGTCCATTATTGGTGTCAGCGCGTAATGAGTAGTCGTTGTGTGCAGTTGCAGCACCAAAGCTACGGGCGGGTGAGTTGGAGATAATAACTATCAACGGTGTAGTTAGACAAAATTGACAAAATACTCCCGTTGCTGGGCATCACTCATGCCCTACGATAACCATAAGTAACATCAAGAAAGGCATGACACGAAAGTTAACATTTAAAGGCCAGCAATTGGCGCCAATTACTTACTACAAAATATTGACTAACGATATTTCCCTGCACTTCTTGAAGAAATTTAATCAAAAATTGGGCAAGCGCTGCGCGTCAGGCCGGAGGCGAACGTCGCGAGGAGGCTGTGGGCAACCCAGTTATCCACGGACAGACGCGGGAATTTCCGCTAACGTAAAAATTTAGGGGTTAAATTTAATTATCTATTTTCGATGTTTGTGCTACTCGGTGGATGTCGGAACGCGCTTTCGACAATTGCTTGGCGTTCAAGGTTAGACGTCCGGTGACTAAACTATTCAGTGAATTTGTTTTTTCAGTTTGCTCAACATCGTATCGTGTTTTATTAAACATGAGGTGGGTCTACCGCCGAAATAGGCTCAACCGTCTAGCTCCGTCTGTTCGAGAAACCAATTATTTACTTCAGCGGTCGCCATCTAAGCATTTTTGTCCCTGGAATATACATTCGTGGCGGTACGTTTATAGGATTGCGTTTGAGGTCTTGCCGTATTGTTTCAGAGCTCCTGCCCAACAATTCTGCCAATTCATAAATATCCAAATATTTTGTCATCACACGCGCACTCATCAGGAAAGGGAGTCGTGGAGGCAATGGAACACAAGAGGCCCACTGCCACCACCTGATGCGTATAGACAGTGTCTTTAATTTTGGAGTCTGATGACCTGCTCAGCATTATTGGCCTTATTGCGGCTTAAAAAGCTCTACCGGGTCAACCTTCAGTGCTTTTGCAAGCTTCTCAATATTATCTATTGATAGGCTTCTTAGTCCTCTTTCAACTTCACTAACGAACGTCCGATGAACTCCGGCAATGTCGGCCAGCGCTTCTTGAGACACGCCCTGTGATGTACGGTGTTTTCGGAGATTTTGCGCAAACCTTATGCGCAATGTTGGTTCTTGTGTGTGAGGGGTCATATTAATGCGTAGCGTCCCTCACCACAGTGTTTGGGTCTACAGTGTTTAAGGCGACACTGTTTACGTCTACACTGTTTAAGGCTACACTGTTTGCGTTTATATTTATTCGTCGGTGATTCTTCCTTCCGTGCTAACTGGCCCGTAAAGAAGAGTCTTTTATGTGAATGTTTTGTATAGCAAACGTATCACATGCTGAATTGCTAGATTTTTAATTACGAAAACTGATTGGCTCAAATGTTTCAGAAGCATCCACAAATTCACCTCCCACTCTTTGTAGGCAAATTGCGCTTATGGGTCTGTGCGGAGTTTTTTGAAGGAGTACTTTAATGGAGGCATCAGACCCGCAACTATTAAACGTAAACATGATGGAAGGGAATTACTTGGATTTTGCAGTAGTCGCTGCACTAGGACTGGAAGTGTCTTACGACGGTAAAACGGCTGTTGGCTCACTTGAAAATGGGGCGGCCATCGCCCTCGTTGGCGACCCCGAAAAATCTCCCTTTCTGCGGTCGTTCTGTAGGGAATGGTCCGTTGGCGGACCATTAATTGAGCATTACGGCATTAACCTTGTTTGGGAAAATAACACTTGGACCGCGACATTTTGTCATCTTAGTGCGCACGGCGCGACACCGCTGGTCGCTGCGATGAGGGCGTTGGTAAACTACGCGCTACGTGCCAATTGCAACCTGCAAGACTTTACGGATTTGACACGCGCCGAGGCGCTGCAGCAAATTTACCGCCGCCCGAGGGAAGCGCCGCAGCAGACCGCCTCTTCACCATCAGCGCCAACTACATCTGCGTCTCTGAAGTCTGGCGACACCGATGGGTAATCTTCGCACAGCCAAGCCTGCAATTTCGGGTGGTTTGCCGGCCTGATATCGATAGTAGCTCCGCTGTTTCCGTGTATAGCAGCACCTACTATGAATCGCGAAAAAATACCGCCACACTAAATATCTTAAGTACAACGTCGAGGCAAAGTGAGATGAACAGAACCGCTTTTTCAAATAATGACGCTGTGGCGCGCTATGCGCGAGTGCCGGACGATTTTCCCCGTCCCGAAATAGCAAGCGCGGTTGCTGGCTACCAGGCGAAACTTGCTTTGGTTGAATATGAAGGCAAGTTCTATCTTCCAGGTGGGACACCTCCGGAACGGTCTCAGCGTTGGGATATGTGCGAAGACATTGCACAGCATCTCGCTGTGAAATCAACGGAAAGCAAAGCGGGCAAGCGCTCTCACATGTCTGATGAAGAAATTCTTGCCCAGTACCTCGAAAGATTATTGAAAACAGGATGGGGCTCGGACGCCGAGATGAAGTGGGTAATCCGCCGCACCGCCGAGCTCCTCGGATGGGCGGTTCCGGTCTCGGCCAATACGCAGGAGGAGCGCACGTGAAAACAAAATTCTTGAAATGCCCCGGCTGTGGGCACATCCATGTCGGCATGGCCGAAGCGGATGCTGCCGACGAGGTGAGGACAATGGCCGAGTATTTGACACGGCTGGAGCCCGCCGACCGGCAGCGCAGCTACGGTGACCGGACGCCGTCAATTGATGATTACAAAAAATGCCATCGGTGTGGAGCATCAAGCGAGACGTTTATCACGGCCAACGGCTACGAAAATTCCGACATGACGATGCGGCCCGTAATTGTGCCAAAGGCTCAAACCGTCAGCAAAGAATAATACGATGCGCCCAATAATTTTTTTAGACCTCGATGACGTGCTTACGATTAGCCCTGAATTCACCAGCTATCAGGTAATGTCCGCCATTAAAACGGAGGATTTAAATGGCTGGCCGGAACTTTGGTCTGGCCTAATTCTGGACGAAGCACGCACCAACCTCCAGGCGTTGCATAACGAGTTCTGGCCACAATACGTCGTATCGTCGAGCTGGTCGAATTACCTGTCTCGAAGACAGATGGAAGTAGTTTTCCGGCGCACGGGACTCGGGTTCGTTGCAAAAAATCTGCATAAACACTGGACGACACCGAAAGTCCTGGGGCCCTCGCGGCCGGGCGAAATCGAGGCTTGGATTGCCCTGCACCGGCAGCCGGCGCAACCGGTACTCGTTCTTGACGACCGCGAAAGCGGGTGGAACTTGGTCGGGTCGCCACTTGACTACCGTAGCTACGTTGTACTGTGTGAGCCAGGGAGTGGGTTTGTTGCTGCGAGGCTCTTGGAGGCGCAGACGCAGCTCCGTGCACAAACCAATCCGAAAAATACTTTAGGAGGCTAGGTGAACATTACAACACAGGTGTTGCCGCAACTCACGTCAGCTACGGCATTGCATCGCGTGGGAGTAATGACAGATAACCAACTGTGTGCGTTTAAAAAACGCCAAGACAGGACGAAAAAATGACAAGAATCCTGTATCTGGACTTTGACGGCGTGCTGCATGATGAAGAGGTTTACTTTCATCCGAAGCGCGGCATTTACATGAATACTCCCGACCGAAAGCTGTTTGAGTGGATGCACATTCTCGATGAGCTGTTGGCACCGCACCCGGATGTCCGAATCGTTTTGTCCACAAGTTGGGTACGGGTACGCAGCTTCAATTTTGCGAAAAAACAGTTGGCTCCCGCGCTGCAAGAACGAGTCATTGGTGCAACTTTTCACAATCGAGAGATGCGAAATAGAGAGTTTTCAATGCTGCCGCGCGGTGTGCAGATTGCGGAAGATGTCTACCGCCGCTCGCCGCAATCGTGGTTTTCGATTGATGACGACGCGATGTACTGGCCTGCGTGGTGCCGAAATAATCTGATACAGACCGATGGCTCTCGTGGCATCAGCGCCCCTGAGATACAACATGCAGTCCGCATAATGTTGGAGCGTTTTTAATGAAAATTCAGCTCGCCTCTGACCTTCATCTTGAATTTTTTCAGCGTGACTTTCCAGGTGAACGCTTGATTGCACCTGCGTATGGTGCTTATGTCCTTCTCGCCGGGGATATCGCTAACGGCACACAAGCCATCGACTTGTTCAAGGATTTGCCGGTGCCGGTTCTGTATCTAGCCGGTAACCATGAATTTTATGGCCTTACTCTGGACAAAACGCGCATCGAGTTGCGCCGCGAGCGGGCTGTGACTTCAAGTGAGGATTTTCATCCGCGAGGGTAAAAATGAAAACCCTAGCGAACGTTGAGGAACTGAGCATTGAGAGTCCCGCTTTTCCTTGCATACATGATTGATGTCAATTAAACGAGCTGATTAAAGACTGGAAACACTTATGACCATGCCATTTGAGCGAACCCGCGCACTATTGTACGCAGGTGAATTCCTAGCCGAACTGCTTGACCCAGTTAAAACCCCGGGTGTGCCGGACTCGGTCCGGGGGCGTGCTCGACAAGCGCTGCGTCACTATCCATTGCGATACGAAATTTCAGTTATCGCTAAGCAAGCGGCCAAGGGTGCTCTTGCGCATCCAATGTTTGATGCTCCAATGTTAGATGTGCCATTCGCACGCACTGACACCGCGATTCAAGGCTGGATTTGTGCGGATTGCGCTAAGCAATTGCTCGGTCCGGCGCGCGTTCTCTCTCACACGTATCACAATGGACACCTACCACAACACCTGACGAAGCGTCAGCTGCAATAATCGAAAGGCTCTCATTTACACCCAACGAGCGAACCCATGCGACTTTTGCATCCTCGCCCTTCACTCCGTAGGACGTTAAAACGGCAAACGGTAACTCGTATTGGTTGCTGCAGCCTGGGTCATTAAGCGCTGCCGACCTCACAATGGCGGGGCGAACAACGGTTACCGCACGACCATAGGCAGTCATCTCGGACAACATATTTTCGTTGAGCTTACGTCCATCGTCGACTGTCAGCTTCGTGGAAGCACACCCCGTAATTACAAAAAAAAAGATTAGTGATAAGAATGCTTCTGTAGTGCGCTTTATTTTCACATTTTTCATTTCACTACCTATTTCACGCCCTAATAATTACAAAATGTCCTGCCGACCTCATGGACCGTATTTTTAACGCGGACAACAGTCACGGGACCCGTTGAGCGGCTCACCTTTATTTTGGGGTCAGTGCTCCGCAGACGAGAGCGCTTTAGCGTCGGGCGCGACCAAGGTGCGCGGCTTGTTCGGCAAATAGGCAGGTGCCGTGTTGTAAGCAACATGGTTGATGCCCTCGATATCCTTGATAGTGACGGCACGCGCTTCTATTGACTTGTACCGCTCCTTCGTGCGGAAAGCCTCTGGCCGCGCGATATCGTCGTCAGTCCCGACATAGATATGCAACTCGCCATTGGCTGGCATGGGCTGCGTCAGACTCGTCATGTAATCGCTATGCGGACCTATGTCAGGCCCCATCGGATAACCGATTGCCCTACTAATGGTCTCCGACCACGGAAGTACTGGAACTAGGTCAGCCAAGGTATAGCCCCCCCATGGCGTTCCGAATGCCCGTAATTCAATTCGGACGAAGTTTTTTGCTTCGCCCGTCCGGGACAATTCGTCGATGGCACCTTTAGCAACTAAGCCACCCATGCTGTGGGCAACAATGGTAACGTCGGTGATGCCTTGGGCGCTCAGGTCGCTAATTCTTCCGGCCAGTAACCTTGCACTCTTCCTCATCGACATCGTCCGGTGGTCGTGGTCCCAGCCCATTACAACGGTATCTGGAGAAGCCAGTTCTGCTACCCAATTATCAAAATAATGGGAAGTATCGTGAATTCCTCCCACCAAGATAACGGCATGGTTGATTGGGAATCCTTCGACATAAGAATTGCCGTCCGCAGCAAATGCGGTGCCGGTGCTTACACACAAAGAAATTATCGTTGCGTTCAATAGGAAAGCACAAAGTAGGCTCAATCGATGCATTTTTTTCTTCACCAGAAGCGCAATAGCCACCCAAGAATCCATGTCATTGCTCAGTGTTTTTTTTCGCAGATTTTTAATTCCTATTTGCTGCTCAGTTTGTCAATCGAGGGCAAATTACCGAGTTCCGGCTGTCCTTCCAGATGCACGACTTTTGCCGATGTCGCTTTCTCGATAGACCTCACTGTGTCCATAATTGTTTTGGTGACCCACTCCTCTGGCGTGCCGACAATTGAATTCGCAACCGTTTGACTGATTTGATATAAGCCACCCTCTTGCTTAGTAAAAATGGCATACATATCGAGGTTGTAACCGGCCTTATATTTATACAGGCATGAGTAGAGCGTCAGATTGCTTGAACCTGAAATTGTGCGAGTTGCTTTCGCATTCCAAACGGCATCTTCGCAATTGGCCATCTTCATGCTGATATTCCCGCCCTGCATTTGTGTCATTTGCAAGAAGGCGCCGCCTGAACCACCTAGAACGCTAGAAATGTCCTTCAGCGTGAAGCGTCCCGGCTCTTTGGGCACCATTTTACCAAGCTGTAGTGGCATGGCCTCCCTAATCTCGTTCGTGTTTTGGCTCAATCCACTGGCCGTAGCTTTAGCAATGGTTGCCGTATCGACCGAAGTTTTGATGTCGAAAATGTGATACATCTCAACCGTCTTGGTCTTGGCGGCCAGGTAACTGTTCATGCCACCGCAACCAGACAAAGCAATAGCGCAAACAACTGCAATAGGGAGCTTGAAATTATTCATTGAAACCTTGGTAAAAATGCATTATGAAAAATAGTTGGTTGTCGTAAGCAGCGCATATCCGACAGGGGCATAATGCGACAACATTTTTAATAAGCAACATTTTACATCAAGTTACATATCGTTTTACATCAAGTTACATATCGTTTTACATCATTTTTTTGCGGCGAACATCGACCGAACATGTGTCTTTTTCAAAAGAAGACGACATGCCTCGGAAAGTCAAAACTACGGACGGAGCCAGCTTGGGCGTTCGAATAGGTCGTAACGTAAAGATTGCGCGAACCAGACTCGGCATAACGCAAAGTCAATTAGCGGAAACGCTGGACCTGGAAAACGTCACCGTGTCGCGTATTGAGACCGGCGCGCAACTTCCTTCTATCGACCGACTGGAGGAAATTGCCAAGGCGTTGAAAGTATCCCTCACCGCTTTATTGGCCGACACAAGCAAGAGCGGCGCATATGCCGAGATGTTGGCGGAGGTAATGACCGAGTTGCCGGCACGTGACAAGGAGTTTGTATATGGTTTTGCTTTGGCCTATGCGCAGCATGTGCGTGCAGGAAAAAAGAAATAGTGAGGTCGCTACATCAAGCCATGCCATCATCTGAGATATACGAGAAATCCAGCAGTGCAAGTGTCCCGCGATTCTCCTGTGCACGCCTGGACAGTTAATCAATCAACTGTCGAAAGTCCGCCGCATTCCTCTGTGCATAGTTTGAGTAATTATTGTTGAAGAAGACATGCACCCGTCGGGATTTTGCACCGAGCCGTCGCGAGTTCCGGGAGTTCCGCCTCGGGATAGAGATAATGGAAACGTTCGGCTGACAACGCGAGCCCTTTCTTGCCCCAGTAGGTTACAAGTATTGCGGTTCAACGAAATGTCGACGCGCATCAACACTACATTCCTTCAAAAGGTACCTTCGTTGAATATGGCGCCAAACAGGCTAGCGAAGGTTCCTGATTTTCTCCTTGCGGGGATAGCCTGTCGCTATGAACTGTTACGCGGCAATGGAATGCGAAACCCTTAGCCACTCTTCGGTTTTGAGGCTGGCTGCGGCGTCCTGAATGGCGCGCACGTCATCGGCGTCGAGGTCGGTGCGATTCAATTTGTATACCTCCGCATACTCATCGGCATCGAATACATGTCCAGATGCTACGTAAAAATTGAATCCTACGAGGGTGTCTGGATTTGAAATTACTGTGTAAGTCAGGTTGATTGCGCTCATCACGTTGCCCCTTTTGATATACATTTTTTACTACACGCATACCCGTTTGCACTGGTACAAAGTCGATTTACGTTTGCTCTAGTATCCACCTTTCCAGCTTGTCACGGATAGTCATGTTTAACCGTTGGTCAAAGTCAAATTCGTCCAGTCGAGGTCGGCACCCCCTAAGCTTCCCGTACTTGAATACGAATAGTGAGATTGAACGACGGCCACAGCTTTTGATGAATCTATCGATAGCACCAAAATGCCGGTGCCTCGGTGAAAATCGTCGTGAATGTCCGGCGCTGCAGCTAGTTTTAAACGGAAATGTATGATGAGTAGCAAGTGAAGCTTTTCCATCAAAACAGGCGACATAACCAATCGTCAACGCAGAGGCCATCGTCATATCTGTTGGCGCTGATGCTGTTTTCACCCAAGGTGCTGAATTTAACTGCCCAATATTAAAACTCTGAAATCCCACACAGAGCAATCATTTACTAAGCATGCGGGTGGGTCAACCAAATCCGTCAGCCTGGGCCAAAATCTCGTAGGCCCCCGTTCTTCCACCATCATTGAAGTGAGGTTTAAGAAATGAAACAGCAATCTTTGTCTATTGCATTGCCAGAAGCGTCCGATGTTTTAGCTGCGGAAGATTGGTCAAACTTCTTAACACGTTGCTTGAAGCGGAGCGGGCCGGAGCAAAAGTGTTGGCTGCATTTCTTGACGAAAACACACGTGGCTCAGATTCATGGAATCAACTGCACCAGTTGCAGCAAGACGAGGCAAACAATTGCGCCAAACTGATTGATGCAATTCGCAGTCTTGAATACAAGCCTAGTCGCTCCGTAGGTGAGTACCTCGATAAGGCACTTGCGATAGAAGGCCGTGCACCACGGTTGGCATTCCTTAATCGCGGCCAAGGATGGGTCGCGCGCAAAATTATTGAAGCACTCCCGAGAATTTCTCCGGGGCCACTACGCGAGATGCTGGATGAAATGCGCGAATCTCACATTACTAATATCGAGGCTTGCGACGCGTTGCTTCTCCATCTTGGCGATTTAGCTGAATAGGTAGACGCATTTCACCAAATGTGGACATCACTTGAATAGTGGCAGCATCGCTATCATTGGCAGCCATCTGGTCAATCATGCCGGAGCGGCAACGGCAGAACTTTGTCCATAATTGATGGGCGGGTGGCTATGACGACGCTCACGATAAACGTTGAAGAGCCAAAAAAACGTCATCGATTTCCCAATTTTAGAGAAAATCAGCATGCGGACAAGGCTGCGAAAGCTTCATGGGATACCGTTTACGATAAGCATATCCCGGAAGAAATATGCTGTTTTTCTAAAAAGTATGGCGCGCTGATTTACATCTATGACACCTCGCATCGGTTGCGCAACCTACAGCATGCACCGAACCAACCACCTCGCAAATGGTCTATACGAATAGGGCGGAATTTCGCTGGTCTGTCATCCATTCGGAGAGAAAAATGACTGGAAAAATCGCACCGAAAGATAACAACTCCAACATTAAAAATGCCAATAAGGGTACTCCCGGCACAAATAAGCAGTACGACCAGAACCAAGGTAATCGAGGTAAGCAGATGACAGGTGGGAAGACCACAGCACCATCCGTTAAGGCGTCTGGCAAGAAGTAACTGTACTTAGGCGACTAGCAGATGCGCGGCTGGAACAATGCAGAGCGGTCTGCTACCTGCAAGTGGGTTCATTTAGGCTCACATCGATGAGTTCAATTTGGATATTGTCGGTTGGTGGCTTAAGTATGTCCGGTAATTTGCAGCGTTTTCGCGTCTCGCCATGCGCACCCGAGTACTAGTCTTCCCATGTAAGCGATTTCTTCGCATTTCACAACGCGGTTAGAAACCGTCTAACCACATCGCCAATATTCTCTGCCGCCACCGGTGCATTCGTAAATTGCTGTCGTTCATGCTTGCCCTGACGTTCGATGTCGACGCCATAGCAATCCAGGCCTAGCAATCGAATACCTATCGGCAAAACCTCGCTAAGGTCCTGGTAGAGTTTTGCCTCGTCGGCCAACGGCAGAACTGCCGCACTCGCCCACTCGTCCTCTTCCACCCAGCCCATTTCACCAAAACTAGCAACGTACCTGGCGCGCCGCGGCGTGAGCCGGAAGAAAGCAAAATCACCAAGGCCCAGGTACCGTTTTGCGTCTGGCTGATAGCGAAGGTAGCGCGCAACCAATTCCTGCGATGCTTTGAAACGCAGCACATCTCCGACTAATGTCAGGCGCGCCCCGGTCAGTACGTTTCCCCCGGTCGGGCTGGAGACAAGAAAACTGGCGCGATGGTCCGCCAGGAGATTTTTCGTGTGCTCGGCCAAGCCGCTTATCAGAAAAACGGGGGTATGCCGCTCATCAGGTACGAATGGCAAGATGGATGCGAATGGATATCCTGGTACCTGCGTGGATTGGGTTGCCAGCACGCCGTATGATGTTGTGTGCAGTAATGGGATAACGGTATCAAGATGAATTTTCATATTCATAGATTAACTGACAATGGGGAGTTTTTGTGTTGCGTGAAAGGGTATATTTGATAAAGTAATTTCAACGATAATTGTTAGATATCGTTATCTTTGATAGCGCATTCAGTTAAATGCGATGTCGCTGTTTTGGATGCTAGATGCTCGCTTTGTTTGTGTTAAATCAAGCCAATTCACCGCTATCCGCGTCTTCGTGACACTGGACCACTCTATTCTTGTAATTTTTACGGTGTATGCACATACGGTGCGTCACGACAGAAAGGAAAGTAGTCATGAAGATTGCGATTATTGGGGTCACCGGCCGCGCCGGCTCCGTATTGCCGCAGAAGCGCTTCGCCGTGGCCACATTGTCACGGGCATTGTCCGTTCGCCAGAAAAAGCGGATGTGCCCGAAGGCATGACCGTACAAAAAAATGATGCCACGCAGCCGGAACAACTGACTCCGCGCTTGCGATGTCACCCGCGAGTACCAAGAAGTCGATGTCGGGAGCGAACTGGGGCAGGAAGTCAGGATAACGTTCCAAATGAAGGTCGGAAAAAAGCTGTATGCGCATAGTTAAATAGTATAAAAACTTATTCGTATCCCACGCCCAGATACGGCGAGGGAAAAAATTCAGGGGAGCAGCACAGTTGCATCTTTTCAAATCGACGGGAACGAAACAGACTGATAGTAAAATTCGATTCGAAACTATTCAATGATTATCTTTGCAATCTCTGGAAAATCCTCCAATTCCGGCTGTCCTTCCCATCGCCAAAAGCAATCATGCTGGCAACTTTGTTGCGAGTCCGAAATTGACCTAGATGCCAGTGTTGTACTGACCTATATTTAAGTTCAAAAACCCAGTAATGGCAAAGGTTTGCAAGGCATGAGCCTAGGTCAACAATATTCCGGTATCGGTCAATTGACGACTGGTGCCAACACACCTATTCAGACGCATCTGTATTGGTCATTATCTTGACTCCTATTACTATTTTATGAGTCCTCAAAATGCCTTTATTAAACCACCCCAAAACCCGACGCTTCATCGAAGCAGGTATCCTTACCCAAATGTCAGCATGGTATGAAGCCGAGCGTAATGTGATGTGGATGATGCTGCAAGCTCATCCACGCCCTTGCGTCAGTTTTGAGCTCCTAAAGGACATCGCCAATCTGACGCGCGCCGCGCGCGCTTCGAATCTTCCTATTGAATTTTGGGTGACCGGCTCCACGGTGCCGGGGCTGTATAACCTCGGTGGTGACTTATCTTTTTTTGCACGCCAAATCCGTTCAGGAGAGCGCGCATCTCTGAAGGCGTATGCGCGTGCGTGCATTGATGCAGTCCACGAGGTGATAACCGGCTTTGGGGTCGGGGCCATCACCATTGCGATGGTAGAAGGAAGCGCACTTGGGGGTGGCTTTGAGACAGCTTTGGCACACGACTACGTGTTGGCGCAAAAAGACGTGAAGTTGGGTTTTCCCGAAATTGCCTTCAATCTGTATCCGGGCATGGGGGGCTATTCGCTGGTCGCACGAAAGGCGCATATGCGTCTGGCGGAGCAACTCATTAGTGGCGGCGAAGCCCATACCGCTGAATGGCATCATGGGAAAGGATTGGTAGACCGCGTATTTGAGCCGGGGGAAGCTTACAAGGCGACCCGTACCTTCATCGATGGGATGCGCCCAAAACTAAATGGAATCCGTGCAATGCTGCGTACCCGCCGGCGTGTGTTTCCCCTCACTAAAATTGAACTGCTCGACATCACCGAAGACTGGGCTGAATCTGCATTTCTTCTGGAAGAGAAAGACCTCGCCTACATGGAGCGCCTGGTTCTGCTCCAGAATAGGCGCAGCGGCAAGACCCTTGAAACATTGGCAGCGGCGGTAACACCCGCAGCTAATGAAGAATCTGCGGCGCCGACTGCAGGGCATAATTGCTAAAAACGGGTACTGGGCTATTTTAGTTTCGCAAAATGTTTGCGCGACCGACCGAATCCAAAATTCATCATGGAGGGGCGTCCGATTCCGAATGAATTCTCCTCTGAATATTTACGTAGCCGACCTCATCCACGTTGCGCAAATAGACAGTCAATATATTTGACAGAGCAAATATGAATACCACCAAAAATAATCGAGTTGGCGACACAGGAGTAATCGCTCTCGCGATTCCTCTGTAAACATAAAGCAAAGGCCCCGAAATATCTACGACTTTCCGGGGCTTTTTCGCGACCAGATTTCGGTGGAACTATGCGATGAGGCGCAGCACTTTATTCGGCGAAACTGGCATCCATGCCTGAAAGTCGGCGAGTTTCATCGGTTTACCAAATAGGTAGCCCTGCGCGTAGTCGACCCCGATATTTCGCAGGAAATCGGCTTGCTCCTCGGTCTCGACACATTCGGCAACTATTTTCAGGTTCAACTCATGCCCCACAACCACCATCGAACGTACTAGCGCTCTCATCTTGGCGTCAGTGTGTATAGACTGGATGAAACTACCGTCAAGTTTCAAGACATCAAGCGGCAAACGGGCTAATTGCGACAATGACGAGTAGCCGGTACCAAAATCGTCCAAATGCACATGTGCACCCAGTTCGCGGAACATGCGAATTAAACGATGCGCCAACTTCTCGTCTTCCACGAGACAACTCTCTGTCAATTCAATGTCGAGCATCGAAGGGGACATGTCGTTGGTAAGAATTGCATGCGTAAAATCTTCCATAATCGTGGGGATACGCAATTGCCGTGCGGAGACATTGATGGCAACACGCAGGTTCAATCCTTGCTTCTTCCAGACGCCGGCCTGCTTGGCAGCCGCATTCATCACCCACCTCCCCAGCGGGACAATCAGTCCGGAATCTTCTGCGTACGGAATAAATGACGCTGGTGTAATCAGACCACGTTCTGGGTGATTCCAGCGAATCAGCGCTTCGACGCTGTCCACCTTACCAGATAGCAGGGATACTTTTGGCTGGTAGTACAGCTCGAACTGATTTTCCTCCAATGCGTGACGCATGTTTGTGTCGAGCCATATATATTCGCTGGCCTTGTTATCCATGTTCGGCGAGAACACCCTGTATGTGCGCTTGCCCTCTTCTTTAGAGACGTACATTGCGGTGTCGGCGCTGCGCACCAGCTCCTCAAGGCTGGAGCCATGCGCCGGGAACATGGCGATACCAATCGAACAGCTAGAATAAACTTCAGCGCGCTTGAGTGCGAACGGTCGCATCATACGGTTCAGGATGCGTTGCGCTGTTGCTTCCACCGTATCCTGCGATGGGCTTCCGACTATAACCAAGAATTCGTCGCCCCCCAGGCGCGCCAGCACATCGTTATCAGTCAGACAGGTGCCAAGGGCGCCGGCCACTTCCTTGATGAGAGCGTCGCCGGTGAGATGTCCATAATAGTCATTTACCTTCTTGAAGTTGTCGAGGTCGAGAAATATCAACCCGAACGATTCGGCATTTTCTGACGTGACTGCGGCCTTGATTTTCTCCTGAATGGCATGGCGGTTCAGTAGACCGGTCAACACATCGTTATTGGCTAACTCGGCCAAACGGGAATGCGCGAGTAGCTGTTCTGTCACATCGGTGCCGGAGCAAACAAGAAATTTCTCTGGCACACCGTTTCCGGACTCCATGAGAGTGTTTCGCCACTGAATCATGCGCACACCCGTTTTGGTGTTGATGGGGCGCACCGTTCCGGACGTCACACCTTTTGTAAAGAAATCCTGGACATTAACCCGGATGTCTTCGCGTTGTTGTTCATTAGCAAAGAGGTCAAATGCGTTTTTCCCTACCACATCAGCTTCCATCACGCCCGTGACTTCCTCACACAAACGATTGAACCTTTTGATTTTACCTGCAGCATCAAGAATGATAACCAGCGAATTGACTTCAGATACGACTTTTTCAGAGAAAGTCAGGCTGTTTCCCAAATCTCGGGCAACAGCCTTTGTATCATCATAGCGTGCAGCGGTGCCACCCCACATCCAAGTGTCTATCTTGCGTCCAACCAGATGGAGTTGAATTGGGGTACCAAAAATAGCAACCGACAGCGCCAAGCTGGAAGTGACCCCAGTCATGGCGCGGAGTTCTTGGGCTTGTTCAGAAGAGAGCTCTACTGCCACTATGGCAGTTCTATCTTCTCCCGAAAGTCGCAGCGCGTCGCTGTCGGTTGCCAGTTTCCAGAAAGGATTGGTTGTGCCGAAGTGCGTAAAAAGCTGCGGGTTATCAATATCTTCATCAATATTAAGCATGGCTGTTTTTTCGTTTCAGGCCTCTGAGGGCATCATCCATTTATATGGTCCTTTTATGCGAATAAAGACACGCCAATAATATTTTTACTACTACAAAAAAGCAATTTCTTTGAGGGCGCAACCAAGTGTATCGTTTTTCACTATTGGTATCGACTGTTAGTTCGTGAATCTAAATATTTTCACTAATAGAGCTGCTATTGGATAGTTCAAACCCAGACAACGTGTGTCCAATAGCTGTTTTATACCAACAAAGAAAGGGCCTGCAGAAACGCAAGACGTTAAAACTCTGGGTCAGGCGTTTAACTGGATTGCTGTCGGTCATAGGACGATAATCAGTTCAATACAACTATAAGAAAACAGCAGCAAACGATTGCGGTACGGTCGACTCTTGGAACTAGACATGGGGCGCTATGCATTTACAAAGCGAGTCGGGTAATGAATAGTAATAAAATAATACGATAAAAATATTTCCACATGGCAACTAATGATGGCGTATTTTATCACCAGTCCCGTGCTAAAGAACTCGCTACCGGATACTAGCTCGGTCATCAATAAAAATATTCTCTTTCGCTATCAGTGTTGATGCCGGTAGAAAGTGTCAAGACTCTCTTCCAGCCAATATCCTTTAACTCTACTCATGCCGGCAACCCCATTGACTAGACGGGACGCCTCACCGGAAGTTGCCATGTCGGCCAATAGCCGACCTTTAAATCGTCCTACGTTACGAATACGACGACTGGTTAGAGTGTAAATTAAGTTTAATTACAACTATTAAAGTATGAAATTTCTACATTCGTTGTATATGCAATCTTTGAAAAACTAGGAAATAATTGTCTGGTTACTGGATGATAAGAGTTCTGCCTACCCGCGATTCGTCGAGCTCAGAAGGTATTGGTCGTAGGTGACGATAAGCAGGTTTCGCCTGACGGGGTCGGTCTCGAAGAAAGTAAAATCAGGAACCTGATGACCCGATTTTTGGTGAATCAGGTAGATATCTATCGTCCCCAGATGACCCCAGAACGGTCTATCTATGACCTGTTCAAGGTAGTTTTTACGAAAAGTGCCGTCATGCTCAGGGAACATTTCCGGTGCGTTGCTCCGATTATTGAGTATTCAAAGCGCGAGTTCTATAACCACGAGTTAAATCCACTTCGCCTTCCGAAAGTCTCGGAACGGCTTGACCCGCCCTTGGTCGATATTTATGTATCTGATGGGTATCGCAACAAGAATGTGAACCACCCAGAGGCACGCTTCATCGTTGACGAAATCAGGTGCATTGTTGAGAATCCGAAACTTTTTGGCCGAACAATTGGAGTCGTTTCGTTAATTGGTAATGAGCAGGCTTTATTAGTCATGAAAATGCTCAACGAAGAGCTTGGCGATCAAGTTGTTACTCAGTACAAAATCGCCTGTGGGGATGCTCGAACTTTCCAAGGTAAGGAACGAGACATCATGTTTCTTTCTATGGTGGCCTCACCTGGTAATGCTCACGCGCAAACTCAAGATATGGTCGCACAGCGCTTTAATGTTGCAGCCTCTCGGGCACGTGACCGGATGTACCTGGTCAGAAGCCTTCAACTAGAGGACCTCAGCCAGGCAGACCATCTCAGGGCAAAATTGATTCAACACTTCAAAGCGCCATTTTTCCAAAGCGAAGATGAGATTGTGAACCTTCGAGACCTTTGTGAGTCGCCATTTGAACGAGAGGTTTTTGACATCCTAGTTGAGCGCGGCTATCGCGTTGTTCCCCAAATTCCAGTGGGGTCTTATCGGATTGACATGGTCATTGAGGGCGAAAACGATAGTCGCTTGGCAATCGAATGTGACGGGGACCGATACCACGGGCCTGACCAATGGGACAGCGATATGCGACGCCAACGAATTCTTGAGCGTGCTGGTTGGCGTTTCTGGCGATGCTTCGCATCAACTTTTGTTCTTCACCGTGACGATGTTATTCGAGACGTTATTGAGACACTTGAAGCGCATGGAATACAGCCGAGTAGCGCAGATGCATCAATAACCAGCATTCACGTTGAGTACCGGACAGTCGTAGCGTATCTACCCACGGAAGCAGGGCAAAAAACGGATGAATTTGAGGAGGTAGCTATGGATTCGGATTTAGAAGCACTGCCGGGTTAGTGAAAATTAACATCTCTAGCTGAAAGCTGTAATCTTGGCACTCATCAGCTAGACTCGAATTTCAGTTGATTACTATCACAGCTTGCAGGCAAATTCACGTGGGGCCACAACAGAATGCTGTTCAACAAGCTTAAAACCTGTGTCGAATGTGAAGGTCTAATCAGCACAAACGCTATTGGCGATGCCGGGACACTGAACTCCTTTAAATTCATCGAATGCTTTCATCGAATTCATTGTCGTGAGTTGTCACTAAAATCGCAATTGCTAATTTCTTAGCAATAAATAGCAGCAGCCGAGCCAGGTGTGACTCCAACAAAAATTACTTCTGGCGGGCTTCTATTGCGGTCCGTTGCCATCTTTTCTATACCCTTTTCGCCTGCTTACTGCTTAGTCGATTTTTGCTGTTTGACTCACCTGGCCCACACGCCAGGCACCTCATCCCAGCTGGTCGTGTACTTTGGCGTGCGATTGTCCGCGCGCGTGGCCCATCTGGCCTGGATACCTGCAGCTCCTATTTGCACGGTATCTCTCCCATGCTGCCGGTTCAGCGCATCCAGAACACCCATGAGTTTTGCCGCGCGTGCGTCCTCTGCCCCATCATCGAATAGCGTACTTTGACGTTTTTTCGCATCCGTTAAAGCCATCAGCATCACACCAGCTTTCTTGTACAGATAACCTTCGCGGAATAGCCGCTCCAGCCCGAACAATGCCGCTTTGGTCAGCATCATGGAGTCGTTTGACGGATTCGGCAGCGGGATGACGATGCCGTTCGAATACTGCAAGTCGCGCTCCCGGAATCGATTGGTGCGGATAAATACATGGATGGCGCCGCACACCGAACCTTGCTGCCGCAGCTTCTCGGCCGCCCGCGCCACATAGGTGGCCACCGCTTCTGACAGTTCATCGAGCGTCGTCACCATGGTCCCGAACGAACGCGACGACATGATTTGCTTTCTGGGTGGGGCTACCTCCTCCATTTCCAGACAGGAGATGCCGCGCAATTCGTTGCCGGTGCGTTCCATCACCACACCGAAATGCGTGCGCAGCCATGCGGGGGGAGCATCCCGCAAAGCCTTGACGGTCTCTATCCCCATGGTGCGCAAGCGGGCGCTGATTTTGCCGCCGACGCCCCAGACTTCACCGACGTCGATGGAGGCAAACAGCGCGTCCAGCTCGGATTCCGTCATCGCAGCGAAATCACACACGCGTCGAACTCCTTACGCTTCTTGGCGACATGATTGGCCCCAGCTTGGCCAGAGTTTTGGAGGGGGCGCTACCGACGCAGACCGGCAGCCCGGTCCATTGGCGCAGCCGGTGGCGTATCGATTGCCCCATAGCGGTCATGGAATCCCAGTGGCCGGCCAGACCATTTAGGTCCAGAAAACTCTCGTCGATTGAATAGACTTCCATATGGGGACTAAAGTCGCGCAGGATGGTCATGACCCGGTTGCTCATGTCGCCGTACAGCGTGTAGTTCGATGACAAGGCGACCTACAAGACCGAGTACGCGCAAAGCCTGATTGATGACTTCTCCATTAAAGAGAAGATGCCGCACGTCGCCATCTCAGTGGACATGCTAGATACTCGAATAGGCTCGAGTTCGACTGTCGGCTGTTGACCTTGCCCAAAATTTTACAGAGTGACTACGCGTAGGTACGCGACACCTTTAGCCTATAAAGGACGATATTAGGCCAAGCAGCATTAACGGGAAGGTAATCCTGAATTCAAATGGGAGGCAGGAAGCTGCCGCTGCTTTTCAATAAATAAGCGCAGTAACTTGTTTCCGTTGGTGATTACGACGGGACCTCGATGACGAGATTTTCCCTGAATGCCGCCTGTTCGCCCTTACTGAAGTAGCCAAGCGGGTTTGCAACGACTCGACATGCCCACGGTTGTCCATCCTTTTCGCCTTCAACAATATAGTCATTCAGGCAATGAAGATGTCCATGCATCCAGACGTGCGCAAGTGGGAAAAGGTCGTCTAGCGCACTGCAAAAGCCAGAGGTGCCCGGCGTATGCCCGTATCGCGGGTCGGCACTGCGCAGGCTGGGTGCAAAGTGCGTGACCGCTATGGTTGTGCCGTCGAATGGCACAGATAGTGCCTCCCGAAGCCAAGCTTGGCATTCAAGTGACATCTCCCGGATGCCCTCTGCCAGAAGGGGTTCTCCATTCTTCAGCGTTGTGTTTTTTCTCAAATAATAGTTCGCAGCACGGTAGGCTTTTTCCAGTAACTGCATTCGCTTGGTCATGCTCGTCTGGTTGCCGACGAGTGCCTCGAAGTCACTCCACAATGTGGTGCCGATGAATCTAACACGTCCGAGTGTTACGACTTCCCGCTCCAACCAGGTAATGCCGAGACGGTCACAAGTCTCGCGGAGTCGGGCGTACGTTTCATCGAACTCAAGTGAGTCGAATTCGTGATTGCCTGGTACGTATAGGACCTTCGGACAAGTTGAGCCCGGCCGCAGTGGTGAAAATCGTTCCAGACCAAAGTCGTCGGTCGTCAGGCGCGAGCCACATTGATAAGAGCCGATGTCACCCGCGAGTACCAAAACGTCAATGTCGGGAGCGAACTGGGGCAAGAAGTCAGGATAACGTTCTAAATGAAGGTCGGAGAAAAGTTGTATGCGCATAACTTAAGGAGTATAGAGAGTTGCCGCCAGTCGCTCCAGATGCAGATTTTGAGTTGCCCCACTGTTCACAAATCGCAATAATGACAATAACTTGGAAAGCATGTGCCTGGTTTAGTAATTTCCCGACAGATTGCTCACTTGGCGGCCGGCGCTAACACATTCCCGTGCTTTCCTGGCCCGGTATGAAACTGATAAGATGATTTGCACTAGAATTGCAATCCACTCCCATATCAGGCACCCCTAAAAGCGCAAACATGTCTCAAGAGCAAACTATCTGGTCCGGAACACCTTCTCAAGTAATTAACCTTGGAACCTATGTTTTATGCATCCTGTTTTTCTGGTTGATTATTCCTGTATTTATTTTGCTCTGGAAATGGCTGGTGGTTCGCAATACTCAGTACGAGTTGACCACGCAACGATTGCGGCTGCGCAGCGGTGTGCTTAACAAGGAGTCGAGTACTTTGGAACTCTATCGTGTGAAAGACTTTACAGTTGAACAACCATTATTTCTCCGGTTGTTCTCGGTTGCAAACATTATTTTGGAGACCTCCGATAAATCCCACCCCACCGTTGTGATTCGGGCAGTTCCTGATGCGGAAGCGCTCGCGAGTACGATTCGGGAACATGTTGAAACCATGCGCCGGGGCCGCGTGCGTGAAATGGACCTGGCTTAAAACTGTAATCCAGCCTCTTACCTTTTTGGCCAACAACATTCTCCAACGCAGGGCTGTCCATCATCCCAGGGATAAGCACCCTTGCCTGTTATCTCACGTCTGAGATTTGCCGCTGAGGTCCAGGCGCCCTTCCGATTCTGACAGTTCGGCAGGAGCATCGAGGCCTCAATCAAGCCAATCATTTCCAAACAGTTCAACCGAATACTGTGTGCAGTCCGAGCCGTTTTCACATGCAAGGGAATCGGCTGGGCAATATTTGTCGCAGCCCCAGCAAATCCGCTTGGGGTTACTTGGATGAATGGGGAGTTTTTGGGCCATTGGAAAGCATCTTTTACGAAGTTGAAATGTGTAGACAATGCATTAGTTCGTATCACTCGAACCTTCTGCAGTCACAACTGCAGAGAAAATTCAGCGTCACCTCGATAACTAGAGCACCACATTGCGATGTATTTTCCATCTGCAAACTTATCCTCTAGTGACTCCCGAATTGCGTCCGCCATCTACGTGCATCAGGCTCTAGGAACTGCAGTATTGTTGAGAAGCCACTCCCTCGATGCTGCCAGTGTGAAATTAGAACAGACGCTGCTGGGGCCGACTCTAAACTAACCCAGGCCGTCGATTTTTACTGACTCATCGCAAGACCCCTGACACCTTTACTGCATGCGAGTTTTCGAACCAATAAAGCGGGTCACTTAAAATCGGCGCCATGGGTCAAAAATTCATCGACTCCAACAAACTGGAGATAAAACCATGGTGATGATGAACTAAGCGACTGGCTGGGTCCGCTCGCGGAAAGGTTAGCCGGCGGTACTCCGCGCGACCTGTCACGCTGGGAAAGCGTGGAGTGGCCCGTGGACCAGTATAAATTGGCAGACTACAGAATGCTCCACGACTACTCCAGCGAATTTCCGGAAGGTCTGCGAGAACTCATCATTTGCGACTCGGAACTGGGCGTGTTTGACGAAGTGGTACGGGAACAACTGCGGGAATGGCGGCTGTCCCATGTCGACACAAAAGTCCACACTGGAAGTTGATGTCTTTGGTAAACTAAGCTTTGGCAAGTGTCAAGTTAGTTTAAGCGGCGGCTACTTGAATCTTTTCGGTAAATCTTCTTTAGGAAAGAGGTTACTTCCCCGAAAGTCGGCACGACCAGCTACTCGTGTCTCTAGCAGCCTACCCGTAACGATTCATCAAGGTTTTCCCTTTGATTCAGGGTGCCAAAAAGTGAAAAGCAAGTCTACAATTGTGGCCGACCGCAGATACGTTTGCCTGACCGCCGGAATTATTCACACTGCCCCCAACACAACACACCCGTTTATTTCTTCTTTGCTTCTCAGGGGCCACCTTAGGGCCCAACATCCACCATACGTTTAAAACTTTCATGCCCTCACGTCGAAAATTTTTGAAGCAAAGCTTGCTTTTGGGTTCATCGGGATTATATTTTTGCAAGATTGCATCCGCAACATCGTCGACGCTCTCGCCAGAGACGCCGAACATTTCCAAGCCGCGCACCGCATTGCTCCCACCGCAACCACCACCAGACCTCTTTGACGCCCAGCTATTGGATTTGGAATTCTGGTTGAAACCTCGGGTATTAAACGTGATACGCCCGGCCAGCAATGAGCGTGCCAAGTTGTTGTATTGGAAAGACGGGGAAATCCAAGAATCTGCTTACCAGCAGCTATGCCATCTGTTACGCGATGTACACGGTAAGCAAACTGCACCGATTGACCCTAAGTTACTCGAAACGCTCTGGTGCACTCAAGCCTTTATTGCGCGCTATGGGATGGTCCAGCCGCTGGAAATCTTATCGGGATACCGCACCGCAGCGTCCAACCAAGCTTTAATCGAGACAGGGGTGCCGGCGGCGCGCAAATCGTTGCACCTGGAAGGACGCGCGGCCGACATCCGCTTCGCAAAATTGGACTCGGAAGTGTTAGGTGGCTTGATACGCAGCTTCCGCCAAGGCGGGGTAGGTTTCTATTATCGGCAAAGTAGCCGCGGTGGGTGGATTCATGCCGACACCGGTTTGGAGCGGGTCTGGAAAGGCTGACGGCGTAAAGTCCATTATCCCAATCAAGTAACGAGTCTAAGGCTACGCTGCGTTGCCAGTGCCTTATTGGGTTACTTGATAGGGTACGGAAAAATTCGTACTCCGGCATTCCCATGGATAGCGGTGTGTTCCACCCGGTGGAATCAACAGAGAAACTGCATAAGGTGCATTGAATATGCATATTTGATAGAATGCATCCATGCTTCTTCAATGGTCCTGCAATGCGCCTAACCCACTTCACAGACATTGGACTTCGTGTCCTTATTTACCTCACCCGCGTTCGCGAGGCTCAATCGTCTGTGACGGTTGCAGAAATCGCTTCTCAATTTGACATATCAGTTAACCATCTGGTGAAGGTGGTCGGTCGTCTTGCACGTGCCGGATGGATACAAACGACCCGCGGACGCAACGGCGGCATGCGTCTTTGCATTGACGCATCAGCCTTGAAAGTTGGAACCGTTCTGCGTGAGTTAGAAGGTGATGCGGAGTTAGTCGATTGTGACGGCCAAGCATGCCGCCTTAATCAGAACTGCGGACTTCGTGGTGCTTTACAGGTAGGTCTTCATGCTTTCTATGAGGCGATGAATGCCTATACGCTGCGGGACATTGCAGAAGGGGCCACAGGGGAACAGATTGTGCTCATGCATCGCACTTTTCTCAGCCAGTCACTGCACACCAGAACTGACGCATCGATTAACTGACAGCACCGCCCATCCAAACCGGCTTTTTTTTGTACTTTAAGTTGCATTTAATATGCAACAATTAGGAGAAATAATGATTTCATCCGCTTCACGCCCTTATATCGATGCCAGCGTACCTGTGCTACGCGAACATGGATTGGCAATTACCCAGACGTTTTACCGTAATTTATTTGTTGCGCATCCAGAGTTATCCAATCTTTTTAATATGGGCAATCAGGCAAACGGCGCCCAGCAGCAGTCACTCGCTTCCGCGGTCTTTGCTTACGCAGCCAATATCGACAACACCGATGCTCTTGGGCCTGTGGTGAATCGAATTGTCCACAAACACGCTTCCGTTGGTATCACTGCGGAGCACTATCCAATTGTGGGACGCCATCTCATCGGAGCAATTCAGGAGACCTTGGGTGATGCCGCATCGCCACCTTTGTTGGCAGCTTGGGATGAGGCGTATAGAAGTCTGGCCAAACTTTTCATTGAGGCAGAAAAAAAGCTTTACGCCCATGCCGGTGTCGCGGCAGGCCAGTTGCATAACATGCGCGTGACAGAGGTGAACAAGGAAAGTGAAGAAGTAGCCTCTTTCACCATGCAAGCAGCAGATGGACAGCCTGTGCCTAGTTTTAAACCCGGGCAGTACGTCAGCGTCTCAGTCGAGTTCGAAGATAACAGTCGCCAGCTCAGACAATACAGCCTGTCAGACGCCCCCAACGCCGACTTCCTGAGGATTTCGGTCAAGCGCGAAAGAGCCGGGGAAGAAACGCCGGAAGGACAAGTATCCAACTGGCTACATGACAACGTCGCATCAGGTACCATTCTGCAAATTACGCACCCGTTCGGCGAATTTATCCCCGATACGGAGTCAATTGAACCTATCGTTCTGATATCAGCTGGTGTCGGCATCACCCCGATGATTTCGGTGTTGAATCGTATTGCGGAAGTGCATCCATCACGCTTTGTAATTTTTGCGCATGCAGCACGTGACGAACAGTATCATTCGCACCAAACCGATATAAACGCGGCAAAAGCATTGATGCCTAACCTTCAGAACGTCACGTTCTATGAATCCACATCTGATATTGCAACAAGCGATGGAAGTATTCATGAGGGGATGATGGACGTGTCCAGACTTCCTATGTGGCCACGCTCTGAGGCCAACGTCTACATGTGCGGACCGTTTGGTTTCATGAAAGCGCAATGGCTAGGTCTGGTGGAGGCTGGCGTACCAGTGACACGACTGCATCGGGAAGTATTCGGGCCTGAAATGCTGGATTACTTGAACTAAGGCGTACGGTGGACTTTGGCGTCTGCCATGTAACTTTCTTATTTGTGAGAACTCAGGGAAAACGATGCTGCAATCCGGTACGCTTCAGAACAGTCTGAAATTTCAAGCTATAACAGAGGAATCCATTCGTATTCTCGTCGACACTTTTTACGTTGCTGTACGAAAGGATGAAGTCCTGGGACCGGTATTCGAGAATGCATTGCAGGGGCGATGGTCGACTCACATGCCTAGGATGGTCGATTTTTGGTCAACAATCTTGCTCAGTACGGGAAGATTCCAAGGAAACGTCTACGAAAAACATATGGCGCTTAAGGGAATAGAGAAAGAGCATTTCGTTCGATGGTTATCTCTGTTTAAAATGGTAGTAACGCATCTTTATGGCGATGATGCCACGATTAAAATTTTACAGACCGCTGACCGCATTGCCGGGAGTCTGCAGCTTGGTTTCTTTGGCGAGCGGCCAGTACGTTTGTGACCGCTTGATGCACTGCCCCGGGCTGATGGGCAAAAGAATCAGTACGGATATCAGGTTCTGGCGGTCTATTGACTGGAGCTGCGGTTATCAGTTCGTTGCCCTCCCAGCATTAGAAGTTCTCGCTCCGCCAATCGATGAAATCTTTCCAATCGACCTTGCACTGCAAAAGTCACCATGTCATCAAGATGTAATCACCCAATAGTATCTTTCGTCTGTCCGATTTCTTCAGCATGTTGAAATTTTTTTGCTCGCAGACTAGGGTCTGTAATCGAGCTCTACCGTAGCTGGCGGTCGGGAAATATTCCAGCACCAACAACTGGGAATGATTAATAACAGCGCACTGTCACAATCATTCCATGGTCGAATTTTCCAGCGCAGTGCAAAAGCACCGAACAGCAAGGTAGCCTTTGCATGACGGTTGCCCAGAAAATGACCGGAGAAGTCTGCAGTGCTTGGCCACTTTGGAACACGTTCGAGAACGTGTGGAGGTACCCTCCAATAATTTCCAAAATTATTCGCAAATAACTGTGGACAGCATTAAATCTTCCGGTAGAATACAAATTGTTGCAGCGCACCATTTTACCGGAAGGCTGCTTTATCCATCGCATCCAAAGGAAAAAATCATGTTCTCAAATACCCAACAATTCTCAACCGCTACTAAATCTCTTTTTGATAACCAATTCGAGGCATTCAACGCACTCACGAACAAAGTTGTAAGTTCGGTGGAAAAAGTTGTCGCATTGAACCTGGCTGCTATCAAAGCATCAACAGAAGAATCTACTGCGGCTGCAAAGCAACTGATTGCTGCCAAAGACGCACAGGAGTTCCTGGCACTGGTTACCGAACAGTCGAAGCTGAGCGCCGAAAAAGCGCAGTCTTACGGTCGTCACCTGACTGAAATCGCCTCCAGCACCCAAGCCGAACTCAGCAAGGCAGTTGAAGCGCAAGTCGCCGAAACCAAAGGCAAGGTAACTGCCCTGGTTTCAGAAGTTACGAAAAACGCACCTGCTGGTTCCGAACAGGTAGTGGCCATGTTGAAATCGGCCATCGATAATGCAAGTGCCGGCTACGAGCAACTGAGCAAGACTGCCAAGCAAGCCAATGAAACTGTGGAAGCGCATGTTGCTAAAACAACTGAACAGTTCTCGAAAGCAGTAGAAAAAACGACATCACTGGCTACAAAGAAGTAATCAATAGCTAGCAGAGCAAAGCAGTATTTTGACGGGCCGCAAATGCGGCCCGTTTGCATTTTCTCAATACTGTTTTGCCTGCGTGTGGATTTTTGATGTTTGACTTGCCTCCCCCGCAAGTACACTTCGAACGCACAACTGGCATTATCTCAACCGGTTCAAAAGCGCCCAGTGGTATCTAATTCACGCCGAATCTCACGAACTACCCGCTCCACGAGTTCTGGCAAGAGGTCTTCAGCTTTACCTTCCAGTACAACCTCCGCTGCGTTCGCCAATAGTGGCGGCTCAACATCAATCACGATGAGCTTGGCTCCATGGCGAAGAGCGATTACGGGTAACTCTGCGGCGGGGTAGACGGCTGCGGTGGTTCCAACAACCAGAATCACGTCACACTGGCTTGCACCCATTTCGGCAGAAAACAGCGCTTCTTCCGGCAATGCTTCGCCAAACATGACGACGTCCGGCCGCATCGGCGCGGAGCAGTGAACACATATTTCGGCAAGCGACCCCGTGCCGGATGTGCCGCACCCGCCGCAGCGAGAGGACATCAAATTGCCGTGTAACTCCAGCACCCCCTCACACCCCGCCTGCTGCAATAACCCGTCGATGTTCTGGGTGACGAGCATTGTTTCGCGCTTGTGTTTTTGAAGTTCTTTCAGTGCCAGGTGGGCGGCATTTGGCCTCGCAAAAGCGATTTCCTTTCGCCTCGCTGCCCAAAAAGTGGAAAAAGACACGGGGTCTTCGTGATAAGCGTCGATATGGGAGTATTTGAGGTTATCCCCCGTTACCCAGAGACCGCCAGAATCACGATAGGTTGGGATGCCAGAAGCCTTCGACAGACCTGCGCCGGACAAGACAAGGATGCGGGTTGCTTGCCCGAGAAAAAGTGCAGCGTCGCGGATGGCCGCAGCAGGGGATGGACGATTCATGGTTTATATGGTCACTCTAAGCCACAGAAGCATCATGACAAACGCGAGATGTGATTGGCGTGGTTAATGGATTTATTGAGTTAAATGACCTGAAGAAAAGCTGCATTATCTCAAATTAGGATAGCAACTACCGGCCGCGAACCTGTTTCGCTTACTCCAGCGCGAAGCGGACGCGGCTGCGAACGAATTCACAACCCTCAAAGACCTAAAATCCCCAAACATTTGGCTGAGCGTTCCCGCAGGATATCTGCAATTTGTTAACACAGACGATGTGCGGGAAGGGAAACCTTTCGAGGTATATGACCCTGAAATTTGGTGTGCCGCCCTAGCGAGGTCATTAATGGCAACGACTGGCGTGATGCCCCCGATTCCGCGCTACCAATCGTTTCCCTGGGCCGCATCCGTTGGCCAGGCGAACCCTTTGCGGCTGGATATTGTTTTCGATGACCGATATTTTATGGCGTCGAACGAATTAAATTTTTTGAACACACTCTTGCTCTCATGATGTTTTATTGAGATAAAAGGAATTGCATTGTGCTGTATTCGCAAGATTGTAACGGCCAAGATTGCCAGGTTCTAGCCCGGCATTCTGCTCAATATTGTGTTAATCAGCGTGTGATTATTTCCAATAATCAACGCCATTTTGCCAAAGGCATTTCTCAAAATGTCCTTGGCAGTGCCATGTCGCATTAATAATTATCAACGCTGACAGGTGAAAAGAATTGGAAGCTGATTAACAATTCATTGCAGCAGCGTCAACTTGGTCAGGGGTTGTGCCGTCCTCATCCCATTCCAGCGCGTCCCAATGCTCTTCCTCATCATCAGAGAGGTTATTGTATTTGATGCCTTCCCGTTGGAATTTTAGCGAAAAAGAGACTGCCTTTGGTAGTACCAAGTAGCTATCAGCCACGGCGTCATCAAGCGCATTCCATTGAGATAAAGACGCACGAACCTGTGCATCTGTGCTTCGGTGCAGATATGTTTGCATGGCGGTAGTGGGGCTTGAACCGACGACCTCGTGATTCAGAGTTACGCGCACTGCCAGCTGAGCTACTTCCCTACATCTACACTTGAATCTGACGTAAGGCCAGGACCTCGAACCCTGACACCTACTCCCGTCGGCCCCACGGTATTAAAAACATCTACGGCTATTCTTCTCTCCGCTAATCGGCGAAAAATCGCATTGCTCTTGGCAACCGTTTCGGATTTAAAGTGGCCATTTCAGAGCCGCTGCATGTAAGCCAGTAAGTTCGGAAAAGTAATATCTGGATTGAGACCTTCGTGTCGCTCGTATCGCGCGATAGCCGCCCGACTTCGCGGTCCTACATTCCCATCAGCGACTCCACTCAGGTACCAGAATCCATATTCGCAGGCCAAGGCCAAACCAAACCGGCGTCAACCGGCCATCAGGGCGATTCGAGCCGAACGTCAGCGGTGTCCCCCGTTCGAGGACGTAACCTTGCGCTCCCCAGCGCTTCTCGTCCGGACATTTAAAGCTGATTGCTATACATATTCCGACTAACTCTAAAACACCTGCCGGTATTCATTGGGGAGGCCATAACGCAAAGCCGCACACCTGACTTCAAATCAGGGGTTCGTATGAAATTAAAAATGTCATTTAAATTCAATGATTTAAAAAATTTGCGTTACGACATAACGTATGTTCATAACGCAATGCGACTATCCCAATTGAGTGCCGTCGGGGCCGACCCCGAAATGGACCTTACGTATACACAACTTATTGAACTCCATCGCCTTCGCATTTCAGACAATTCTTCTGCGGGCAGCACTCCCCCCATTGATACCCAGGTTTTTCGAAACAATCGCTCAACACTGAACAGTTTCCTTAATTTTTTAGGGAAATGCGAGGCAAATCGGGTTGGGCCAGAATTTATTGCGCAATTTGAGACGCGCTCCCGTGAGTATCTCTTGCAATGGGAAAATAACCCAAAGAGTAGGTCTGACCGCCAGTCCCATCTACGTTCCTGGCACCTGACGGTGCAAGAAATTCAGAACCAACAGTTGCCTACAAAAGAGCGCCCTTTTCATGCCGAACTACGCCGTTGTTTGGCACTGCAGGACCTTCCTCCGAAAAGCTTGGCACGAAAATTCGGCATTTCAACATCTGCGATGCATCGATGGGGTGCCGGCGCATTTCCGAACGTTAGGGGATTACCCTCTCTTCGTCGCTTGGAAAATGCGCTTGGACTGAGGCACGGCCATCTTGAATCACTTCTTCCAACAGAATCTCCCGATGAGAATGTTGCTACACCGCCCCCAATATCGTTTCGTGAGCGGGTTCAGCGCCAAGTCTATGGGCTACCGCTGTCAAGCCTCAGCCCAGAATGGTTGGCAGAATGGAAAAACTTCGTAGACTACAAAACTTGTATCTCACCGGAATTAAAACGAAATGCATCGTGGCGAGTTCTTCCCCAAAATGACCTCATGTCGCGACCCGAGACCATATGCATGGTGGACGGCATGGGTTGCGAAACCGCAAACTTTACACTTGAACGACTTCGCTATTTTATGGGCTTTCTTTGCCTCTCACCCACGCCCCCCGCCGGTTGGGCCGAACAGGTTAAGGAAAAGCAGATTCAGGCAGGGATAAAATTCCCGAGGGAACCTGTCTGGCGTAGCGGTCTAGGTATTGCCCTGGAGAAAATTCAAACTTTAGCCATCCTAGCAAATCCTAAGTACGTTGACGCATACTTCCGGTTCATGAAATCGGGGTCAAATGGCCTCATTCACGGCGGTCACCGCGCATTTGCCGCGTTCGTGGCTGAGCTTACACGTGAACACACAGGATACCTTTGGCAACAACCCCATCTTGCTAGCAGCATCCCGCTCGAGTTGCTCGGCAAAAATAGCTGGCACGCTTTCTGCGCAACAGGTTATAAAATGGCGATGGAATGGAAAAAAGTAGCAAAACAAATTTCCAGGGACCCTGATGAACCACTACGCCCGCTACTTGACCTTAAGGAGCCTTTACTCCCCTTGTTTCGTGCAATTAACCGACTAGATGAACTTGCAGCTGAAGCTGCACCTGGCAGCAAAACGCAAGCGGAGCATAAACGTAATGCATTACTTGTCATGCTGTTAATCAGCAATCCACTTCGGATTCGAACGGTCAGCTTGATTCGCTGGCGCGACGACAACAGCGGGAATCTTTATCGGCATGCTGATGGACACTGGCACGTACGATTATCTGGTGACAATTTCAAAAACGACGGAGGTTCGTCGCTTACTGATTATGATTCGCAACTTGGCCTGACTGACCTTGCCGAGCGGCTTGAAGACTACCTCACTGAATATCGCCCGGTACTGGTCAGACAGCAGCCGTGCAGCGAGTGGCTCTTCCCTAACGGGCTGACAGGAGGAAAGCATCTCACATTAGACATAGTATTTACGAGAATTACCAAGCGACACATCCCCGAAGTGCATTCGTTTGGCCCGCATGGCGTCCGCCACCTTGTGGCCACCTATTCTCTTAATAAGTCACCGAGCAATTTTCGCGGTGTGGCGCATCTTCTTCATGACCGCTTGGAAACTGTTTTGATACGATATGACCGTGAAAAAATAGACAAGGCGTTCAATCAGCATAACGTGCACTTGGCGGAGCTGGCGAATATGGTGAATCGCTAGTCTTTGTGACAGAAGCTATCGGCATGAAGTCTAAGCGAAGCCCCTAAGTCCACTGCAGGGCCAGCTATGAACTTTATCCTAGTTACGTAGTGCAGTTAGGGGTTATCGACTTAATCGCCAACAGTGTTCCAATCGCAATCAGAGCCAATTGAAAACATTATGCGCACCTGCGCAGCAACGATGGCGCTGAACGACAGTTTGCAATTTTAGCGTCAAGCTATGAACGGATGTAATGGCCAAAATTCTTATGCGACACACTTTCGCAAATCGTATCGGGAAATGGCTACGCAACAAACTTAGCAGTATCCTGTAAGCAAGATAGCAAGAATGATAAGACAGGAAAAACGGTTTTTTCCGATTCAATGATTAGTTGGGAAAATGCACGGTTTTACTTGCTAAAGCCGTGCTAGTCCTTGTTGGATGTCATGGCATTCGGCCCAATTTGCCCGGATAGACACATAATGTACTTTAGATCCGTGATGTACTTTCAACTATGTGCTCTGAGCAGGTGTCAGGTGCCACCTGGAGCGCAACGCGGCACCATCACCGCTGTTATTGCTGTAGGGGACGCTTTGGGGCAACATTGCGTTCGGATTGTCTCCTATCCGAGCGCAAGGCTTTAGAAAATCCGAGAATCCCAGGTCGATTGGGCTTTAGAAGTGTATTGCAGAGATGCCGCGGAGCCATTCCCTCCGCGGCATTGCATTGCATCTTATTGCCAGGATTGAAGCGGCAAATTTCTGCTAGAGATAAAACAATTTGGCGTCCACGTTATCCCACGGGTCGTCCACATGAAGATGCGACAGGTCGAGCTCGTCATACCGCAAACTTTTGATAGCATCGCATAGCATGACGAAATCATACTGGCAGTTGGCACCTTTGTTATACACCCTCCCCGCACTTTCTTTTCCCAGCCAGTGACCGGTCAGTGCATCCCTGACTTCCGGAATGACCTTGCACTGCGTCATACGTTGCTTGAAAACATACCGGAACGAGTGGTAATCCAGCTGGGGCGTCGTCAACCACTGCTTTCCCAACAGCTTTCCGAACCATTTTCCGACCGCATTGGACCAGATACCGTATTTATTGTTATTTTGCAAAGTCGGGAACAGGCGCTCAGCACCACCGCGTTTCAGCTCACACACGTAGCGTAGGAAACCGAGCTTGGTGAGCTCGTCGTGAATTGGCACTCTGCGGAAACTATTCTTCGTTTTTAATTTCTGCGTCTTCGGGTCCAGATTGCAGATACGCAGAGTCCAGACGCGGTTGATGATTTCGATGTCGACCATACGCATCTGCGCAAGTTCTTCGATGCGGGCACCCACGAACGGGCCCATTAGGGGCAACCAATAGGCGGCTTCCCCTGCCTGCCCTCTGGGCAATTTGTGTTCGGTAAAAACCGGGCTGCTGTAAATTTGGTTGAGCTCCCACATCTCGAATGCACGCCGGTCTTTCTCAACGCGCTGCCGCTGGCCGTTATCCGGGACTTCAATGTCCTCGAACGGGTTGCGCCCCTCCTTAATGTCATTTTCATCGCGATAGGCGTTGACTACCGCACGCATCAACCCGAGCCGGTTTTTGATGGTTTCCGTAGAAAGCTGTCTACCCAATAGCATGTCGCGAAAGGCTTTGACGTCGCCGCGTGTAATGCACGATGCCGGGTTGGGCCCCATCAGTTCATTCCATAGTTGAAACATGTGCGATACCGTATCGCGCGTTTTAGTCGGCCGTATTTTGGCCTTTAGCCACACGTTGAGATAGTCGCTGAATGTCGGCTGCAGGCGCACGGGAAGCGGCTCTGGAGGCGTCGGTTTCTTCTTGCCATCGAGGCGGGCACGCTGCTCCTCCAAAATGTTGATTTCGGTTGCCAAAAGCTTTTCGCAAAGTAGCTTGTACGCGGCGGAATCCGGGAGGGCCGACAAGGCTTCACCGTCCAGAAGCTGGCTGGCCGTCTCCTCGACCGCTTCGTAGTTTTCGCAAGCCTGCGCCAGCTGGTAATACTTCAACGCCGCATCGGCATCGGCCTTGCGCTGGCACATGTCAGCCATACAAATGGGCCGCATCGACCGCAGTTCCTTTTCTTCACGTTCCAGCATATGGGCGTAGTAACGCTGCATCAACCACGTAATCATGTCCTCCCGCAACTCGATGACGTTCAACGTCGGCTTCACCGCGATGCCGTCACTGAGCAACCGAAGGCGAACGGTGGCGACCCGCAATTCGAATGCGGCAGATTCTTTCGACAGTGCATTGCAGGCGAGGACGAAATCCGTCGTTTCGAGCGATTTCCATACTTGGGAGTGGTTTTCGAAACCCTGCACCAAGTCCGCCGGAACCTTGCGCTTGAAGTAGAAGACGCCGTTGCGCTGCGCCAGGTACGGGGGAAATGCCCTGCCCGTGGCCGATTGACGGGAAGCAGTCTGATGCTGTTTTTTTGTTAAGGGCTGAGCGGCAGGATGCTGCTGAGGGAAAAGACGAACAACGGTAGCCATATTAATACTCCTGAACAATGTGTATGTCCGGAGTACAGATAGGCAAGTTAGCCTTTTTCAGAAATACGCAGAATATTTCTGAATATTTCTAAATATAATCAGGCGACGCTACACCATACACACTCCGGGGTAGCACCGTCGACAGGATGGGGTAGCACCAAAAATGAAAAAACCCTTGAAAAATCAAGGGTTTAGTGATACTGGCGGAGACTGAGGGAGTCGAACCCTCGATACAGGTTTAAGCCCATATGCTTCCTTAGCAGGGAAGTGCCTTCGACCACTCGGCCAAGTCTCCACGTCTTAGCGGGAATAATTACCTGCTGCGACAAAGAAAAGGATCATATCTTCTCGGATGCAATCGGTCAAGAAATCTATGCCTTAAAACGCATTTTGACGCGCTTTTTATGCATTTTCCAGATTAAAGGTCTTATGCAGGGCACGCACTGCCAACTCCATATATTTTTCATCAATCAAAACTGATATCTTGATTTCAGAAGTAGAAATCATTTGAATGTTAATACCCTCTTCAGACAAGGTACGGAACATCTGTGAAGCAATTCCTACATGACTGCGCATGCCGACACCGACCACAGATACCTTCGAAACTTTGGTATCGCCGACAATGCTGGCTGCACCAATGTGCGCCTTAACGCTTTCGTTCAAAACATCCATCGCCTTGGTATGTTCATTGCGCAGCACCGTAAAAGTAAAATCCGTCTTGCCTTCGACTGATTGATTCTGGATGATCATATCGACTTCAATATTGGCATCCGCAATAGGGCCAAGAATCTGATAGGCAATTCCTGGCTTATCAGGCACTCCCAGTACGGTAATTTTGGCTTCATCGCGGCTAAATGCTATACCAGAAATAACGGCTTGCTCCATATGTGTATCTTCCTCAAACGAAATCAGTGTACCGGAATTAGCTTCTATTTCCAGCGGTATCATCGGATCAGTCAGCGACGACAGCACCCGTGTCGGCATTCTGTAATTACCCGCAAATTCAACCGATCGAATTTGCAAAACTTTTGAACCCAGCGAAGCCAGTTCCAGCATTTCTTCAAACGTAACTGTCTTCAGTCGTCGTGCCTCGGGAACCACACGAGGATCAGTTGTGTAGACACCATCCACATCCGTAAAGATCATACATTCTGACGCCTGCATTGCAGCAGCCACGGCAACCGCTGATGTATCTGAGCCGCCGCGTCCCAGCGTGGCAATATTACCGTCTTCATCCACGCCCTGAAAACCGGCAATGATAACGATTTTCCCTGCATCCAGATCGCGACGCACTTTGACGTCATCAATAGATTGAATGCGCGCCTTGTTAAACGCAGAGTCAGTCTTGATCGGCACTTGCCAGCCGGCATAAGAGACGGCTTTTTTTCCAATCGCCAACAGGGCCATTGATAACAAGCCGACGGATACCTGTTCACCAGTGGCGGCAATCATATCGAGCTCGCGCGGATCTGGTTGATCCATTAGCTCTTTGGCGAGACCAATCAAACGATTGGTCTCGCCAGACATTGCGGAAGGAACCACAATAATTTGGTGGCCGGCATCATGCCACTTTGCAACGCGCCGGGCTACATTTTTGATGCGCTCAGTTGAGCCCATCGATGTGCCGCCATATTTATGAACGATTAAGGCCATGGGGATTAAAAGGTTGACTTAAAAAATGGAAAAACGTAAAAAACAATCTTTGACTTTACATGCTGCAACGCAAAATAACAAGTGGCCGCCTTGGAAAATCCAGCTATAAAGAGCGGCAGGCATAAACCCAAGTTAAAAATCGTCCGCTTGCCAGCGCAGTGAAATTTTCTGCCCCGGCGTATCCAGAAGGTGAAAGCGATGACAGTCCATACCGATACCGGCCGCAAATAAAACCGCACCGTCGCACGCCGTAATGACAGGCAGACGCGCACGCTCCCAGGCTGGAACATTGCAGGCCTGATAATGTGACTTTAGACTTTTGGTCGGACGATTTAGCGCTAATTTCATTCGCTCACCACCACAGCGCAGACGAATCGTCAGAGGCTCATTAAGCAACCACTCCTCATCGATTCCCTGCTCCGACACATCAAAATACATAATGCCGCTGTAGGCTGGAAAAACAATCTGTCTTTCCCCCATCCAGCGAAAAGATGCCGGCGCCACAGATAATCCGGCCTCATCGAGTTTGGGCGTCATGAATATGCGATTGTGATAACGACGAATATGACAATCGGCGTGCGTTACACACAGTTGCGCATCCTCCTTCGCTTCCAGTAACTGCACCAACATTTCGCTTAGCCAAGCGGTAGATGGCATTCTTACGCCGCGCGAACCGAACCAGTAACGCAGCAAATTATAGGTTCGATCCGGACTCAGGCGCCTGAGGTGCCTGATATCCAGGCAAACGCCGTTCTGACAATCTCGCAAATCCAGTTCCGCCAATGCAATCAATAAGCGCTGTGCCGACTGTGCATGCTGTGCGGTTCTGGCAAGACGCTCCTGGAAACCCGGAAAGGATTGCGCCAGTGCCGGCATCACTGTATGCCGTAACGCATTACGCGCATAACGAAGATCGGAATTCGACTCATCCTCTACAAAACTGACGTCATTTTTAGTCGCAAATGCTGCTAACTCTGCGCGGGATGCCGTCAATAGGGGGCGAGCCATCTGCACACTGGCATCCCCCAGCAAATCAGGAGCGGCATTCTGGATATCCATACCGGATAGTCCCGCTACTCCAGAACCACGCAATAATTGCAGCAATACAGTCTCTGCCTGATCGTCCTGGTGATGTGCAGTCAGTAGTATTGATACATGATGTTTGCGGCATAACGCTCCCAGTGCTGCATAGCGTCCGATGCGTGCAGCTTCTTCTATGCCAGTCTTGGTCGATTTTTCAACCGTGATTTTCTGCGCATCAAACTGAACATCCAATTGTTGGCATTGCGCGTCACAGTGCGCCAACCAGTCGTCTGCATTACGGCTGATCCCATGATGAACATGGAACGCGCACAGGGCAAATCCATATTTGATCGAGAATTTATGCGCCATATGCAGCAAGACTGATGAATCGAGTCCACCACTGTATGCAATCGCTAATTTTGGTGGTGTTTCATGCAAGCCTGGCAAAACCGACACATCATCGTCAACCGGTCCATTTTGCATATTTCCAGAAGCAGAAAAGCGCGCCAGGATATTATTTAGCGCGCGTTCGAAGGCGTCGTTGACTAACGCAGCCTGATTATTGTTCACAAGATTACTCCGAAGGGGAAATTTCCTTGAACTTACCGTAACTCATCAGTTTTTCATGACGTGTTGCGATCAAATCCTTTGTTTTCACGCCTTGAAACTGGCGCAAAGTATCGGCTAATGCGCGTTTGAGCAACGACGCCATTTGCTTCGGATCGCGGTGGGCCCCGCCTAGTGGTTCGTTAATGATCTTGTCGATCAGTCCCATTGCCTTGAGGCGATGTGCTGTCAGGCCCAATGCCTCGGCCGCATCGGAAGCACGTTCAGAGGTTTTCCAGAGAATGGAGGCACATCCTTCGGGGGAAATTACAGAATACGTCGCATATTGCAACATCAGCACCGCATCGCCGACCGCAATAGCCAGCGCACCGCCTGAACCGCCTTCACCGATAATCGTCGCAATCAGCGGCACTTTAAGCTCGGCCATTACATATAAGTTGTGACCTATTGCTTCCGACTGTCCGCGCTCTTCGGCATCGATACCAGGAAATGCACCTGGCGTATCGACAAAGGTAAACACCGGCAAGCCAAATTTTTCAGCCAGCTTCATTAGGCGCATTGCCTTGCGATACCCTTCCGGCTTGGGCATGCCGAAATTGCGCAATGCGCGCTCCTTGGTATCCCTGCCCTTTTGATGACCGATCACCATGCAGGACTGTCCATTGAATCTGGCTAAACCACCCACAATGGATAAATCATCTGCATAAGTGCGGTCGCCATGCAACTCGTGGAAATCAGTGAAAATTTCGTTTACATAATCCATCGTGTATGGACGCTGCGGGTGCCGTGCAATTTGCGAAACCTGCCAAGGCGTCAACTTTGCATATATATCTTTGGTCAGTTGCTGGCTTTTTTTGGACAACCGATCGATTTCTTCGGAAATGTCGACCGCTGAGTCATCTTGCACAAAGCGCAATTCTTCAATTTTGGTCTCAAGTTCGGCGATCTGTTGCTCAAAATTGAGAAATGTTGTTTTAGTCATCGTATTCCTTGTCACTTCAACTGAAGCGGATTCAATATTCTACCGGGACAGGGTCCAGGCTACGCCACAAATACCACGTAGCTACAGTACGCCAAGGCTCCCAATTGGCAGCCACTTCACGAACAACGCTACGAGAAACCGGTTCGCCTGAAAAATAATTCATGCTAATACCTTTGAGCAATCCAAGATCGTCCAAAGGCAAAATATTCGGACGTAGCAGATTAAATATTAAAAACATTTCTGCTGTCCATCGTCCAATACCGCGGATCTGAATTAACTCTTCGATGACATCTTCATCATCCATTTCAACCCATTTGTCTGCATGCACCCGTTTTTCCTTGAAGTGCTCTGCCAGATCGAAAATGTATTCTGTCTTACGCTTAGACAATCCACAACCAGAAAGTCCCTCCAGCCCCAGCTTGAGTAATTGTGCAGGAGTACATTTTGGACTTGCCAACAACAATCTTTGCCAAGCAGCTTCTGCTGATTTGACTGATATTTGCTGCCCGATGATGGAACGCGCCAAGGTTGTAAACGGCTCACCTCTGCCCACCAAATGCAGATCACCGAATTGCGGAATCAATCGGCTCATGATGCGGTCGCGCTTCATTAACTGGACTTTAGCCTCAAGCCAATAAGCAGGGACATCCTGTATCGTCATACTGTTTGTATCATTCATGAACGACGCCAGTCGGTTGCGCCGCCAGCCTTGTCTTCCAATACGATCCTGCTATTTAATAAAGCTGCGCGAATGCGGTCCGCTTCTACGAAATTTCTGCTTTTTTTAGCCTCGGCACGAGCATTGATCATCGATTCAATTTCATCTTCAGATAATGAGGACACATCTAAATCTTGCGCAACGTCGTTTGCTACGGTACGCCCCTTCAAGAAGTCATCCGCTTCACGTTGCAGCAGTCCAATCGTACTGGATAAACCGAGCAACTGACGGGCCACCATGGGGTTTTGGGTCCGGTTGAGTTCATTTGCCAACTCGAACAAGATTGCAATTGCCAGCGGCGTATTGAAATCATCCGCCATCGCCTCGGCAAAGCGAATCGCATGCGGTTCTTGCCAGTCCAGTGGTAATTGATCGCAAGCAACCCCCTTGAGCGCCGTATAAAGGCGAGTCAAAGCACCTTTGGCATCATCGAGATGCACATCCGAGTAATTGAGCGGACTACGATAATGGGCGCGCAGAATAAAAAAGCGAATCACTTCCGGATCATATTTCTTCAACACCTCGCGGATGGTGAAAAAATTACCGAGAGACTTCGACATTTTCTCATTGTCGATCCGCACAAATCCATTGTGCATCCAATAGTTGACAAATTGATGCCGATGCGCGCCCTCGGATTGCGCAATCTCGTTTTCGTGGTGGGGAAATTGTAGATCCTGGCCGCCGCCATGAATATCAAAATGCTCGCCCAGAATTTGCTCTGACATGGCGGAACATTCGATATGCCATCCTGGCCTTCCCTGGCCCCAGCGCGAATCCCACTTGACTTCATCCGGCTCGGACTCTTTTGATGCTTTCCAAAGCACGAAATCCAGTGGGTCGCGTTTGCCGACATTAAGTTCAACCCGCTCTCCGGCACGCAGATCGTCCAAGGACTTCCCGGACAACTTGCCATAGCCGGCAAAGTCACGCACCGAGAAGTTAACATCCCCATCGGTAGCCCGGTAGGCCAAACCATTCATTTCTAGTTTCTCAATAATGCCCAGCATCTGGGACACATAGTGCGTGGCGCGCGGTTCATGATCTGGTTTTTGCACTCCCAACGCCGCGGCGTCTTCATCCATTGCCTGGATAAAACGATTGGTCAATTGCGAAATGGTTTCGCCGTTTTCTACCGCACGTTTAATAATTTTATCGTCGATGTCGGTGATGTTTCGCACGTATGTAACGTCATAACCCGATGCACGCAACCAGCGCTGAACCATATCGAATACCACCATCACGCGCGCGTGACCCAGATGGCAATAGTCATAGACAGTCATACCGCAAACATAGATGCTGGCCTTGCCAGGCACAATAGGAGTAAATGCCTCCTTTTCACGCGCAAGCGTGTTGTAAATCTTTTGGATGATCATGTGGAATATGTGTTTCAGTCGAAAGTGTATGTATTGCAATGCCTGTCCATGCTGACGCATGTAACGGCATTGCAATAAGGATCGCCGAAATCCTTTTAATTGTGCTTATTTGATAGAATGACTTTTTCGCCGAAGTATAACATTGATAAATCCATGCCTTTTGCCACTCTTCATTCAGTAAATCTGTCCGCCAATTGTGTTTTTGGTCGAACTATTACCCTGTCTGGCCTGTTGTTCGCTTCCATACACTAATACCGTTCTTCTAACTAACTTGATACGTGCCAATTTTCTGATGATGCATGCAGATGCCATAAGGCCATTCTGAATCTCGTCGATGATGAATTTATCGTGAGCACATTCACGCAAGACATCCGGATTGTGGCAAGGCAAGCAAATTCATTCGCAAACGCCAATACTGATCCAAGTAGGAATATCAGTGAAAATTATCTATGAAGCCAACATTTAAGGATTCCACAATGCAACATGCACGACGTCATTTCTGTTCCTTGCTTGCCGGACTAACATTTTGCGGCGTACTCGGCGCAGCACACGCTGCCGACGCGCCTCAGGTTTCCCTGAAGACCAGCATGGGTGAAATCGTACTCGAACTTTATCCGGAAAAAGCGCCGAAATCTGTTGCCAATTTTTTGCAATATGTCAAAAACGGCCACTATAACGGCACTATCTTTCACCGCGTAATCGAAGATTTCATGATTCAGGGTGGTGGTTTTGATCAAAAATTGCAGCAGAAGCCCACTGGCGCACCGATAGAAAATGAAGCCAAAAATGGCCTCAAGAACGTGACCTACAGCATCGCAATGGCCCGTACCGGCGCACCACATTCTGCCACCGCACAGTTTTTCATTAACACCAACAATAACCGGCCGCTGGATTATCCGAGTCAGGACGGCTGGGGTTACGCTGTCTTCGGCAAGGTCATTAAAGGCACCGAAATAGTCGACAAGATAAAAACGGTTTCTGTTTCAGATCAGGGCATGCATCAACATGTACCGGTTAAGGCCATCGTGATTGAGTCGGCTACGCTCATCCGTTAAATTATAAAAACCAGCAAAAAATCACGCGTCACCCCATATAAAAAGGATTTTTATGGCAGTCATTCTCACCACCAACCACGGCAATATAAAACTTGCGCTGGATGCTGAAAAAGCACCAAAAACAGTTGAAAATTTCCTCAAGTATGTCCGTTCCGGGCATTACGACGGCACCATTTTCCATCGCGTAATTGATGGCTTCATGATTCAAGGCGGTGGATTCGAGCCGGGTCTGAAACAAAAACCTGCGAACGATTGCGTTGAGAATGAAGCCAAAAATGGCCTCAAGAATGCGCAATACAGTGTTGCCATGGCGCGCACCTCGGACCCCCACTCTGCATCGGCACAATTTTTCATCAACCTCAAGGCAAATGATTTTCTCGACTGCCCCGGACAAGATGGATGGGGTTACTGCGTATTCGGCAAGGTAGTTGAAGGCATGGATGTTGTAGACAAGATCAAGTCGGTCAAAACCACCCGTGCGGCAGGCGGACATGCCGACGTCCCGGTTGAAGACGTGATCATTGAAAAAGTAGAGATTGTTTAAGCACCTGATAACGTCCGGTTTTTGTCTGCAACCAATTTTATGACGACGGTCTCTTCAATAGCGCAACCGGCGACGGTTGCGCTATTTATTTCCGATTTGCACCTAAGCGAGTCGCAGCCTCGTACTACTCAGGCATTTTTCGATTTCCTGCAGCAACGGGCTAGTCAGGCGCAAGAGCTATACATACTGGGAGACTTGTTTGAATACTGGGCTGGCGATGATGACTTGGGTAATCCGTATAACAAAAGCGTAATCGATGCGCTACGATTGCTCAACGATACAGGCGTTAAGATATTCTGGATTGCCGGCAACCGCGATTTCCTGGTTGGCGCTGCATTTGTACAGGCGACTGGTTTGAGGTTGCTGCCAGACCCGTTTATTGCCAGCATCGGTAACCATCGCATCACGCTAACCCATGGCGATGCGCAGTGTACTGATGACACTGCCTACATGGTATTCCGTCAGCAAGTCAGGCAAGCGCAATGGCAAGCGACCTTTCTGTCACTACCGTTGTCACAGCGCAAGACAATCATTGCCGGTTTGCGCAATGACAGCCGTCAGGCAAAAAGTACAAAATCGTACGACATCATGGATGTCAATGCCTTGGCGATTGATGATTTATTTGATAAGACCGGCACAGCCATCATGATTCATGGCCACACGCACCGCCCTGCCCGCCACGAATCTGCCAGTGGTGGCAAGCAACGTGTCAGATATGTGCTGCCCGATTGGGATCTTGATACGAAGGCACCGCGCGGAGGCTGGATTGCAATCGATGCAAACGGAGCAATCAAACGCTGCGATATTGCCGGACATGAAATATTATAGCCACAATCACAATATAAAAAATAGGGAGTATGCCTAAAAATTCTTATATTTCCGCATATATATAAAGAAGATTTAAAAAATACTATGGGATGTATAAGAAATTATCAGCTCTATTCGCGTTAGACGTTGGTGCATAAATAATCCCGGGAAAAGTTGAATATTTTGCTTCACTCTATAGCAACGCCTAACGCGAATAGAGTCGAATTATCAGCATAAGATGCCAACTATCCTGCATCAATCAAATTGTTTCCTGAAAGTTTCAAACTGCTCGGTCAGCCAGTCGACCTCACGACGCAGCCTTACCACCTCTTCCTCCAGCTGACCAACACGGTCATGCCGTGATGACTCTATGATCACACTGCCCGAGACAAAACCAGCCGCCGTTTCCTGACGCGTCAATACGTCATCCCCGGACAACAAATGTGCATAACGGGATTCTTTGGTACCGGGCGCTTTAGGCAGACAGACGACCAAAGGCGGGTATTTATCCATCAGGAACTGCAATCCGGACTCCACTTCGGCAATCGAGGAAAAGTCATGCTGCCGCACGCTGCGGGCGCGGATTTCACCGGCGGTTTGAATTCCGCGCAACATCAGCTGCGTAAGGATTGCCAGCTTGTCCTGCTCCAGCAGCCATACCATGCGCAAGCGATGTTCATATTTCGACACCCGCGCACCGGCTTGGCGTACCTCTGCCACAAATTTTCTTTGCATCAGGCGCTGCAGGATATCTTGTACTGTGCTCTCGGAAATCGACATTACCGGATCGCGGCTCGAGAGTTGATTGCAGCCATTGACTAGCGCATTGAGCGATAACGGGTAATTATCTGGTGTCAGCGCCTCTTTTTCAGCCAGAACAGCCAATACTCTGATTTCAAAAACATCCAGCAAATGGCGGGTGTCAGGATTTTTTTCGACCGTACCGTCGGTATTCAATTGTGTATCCAATTTACCACCCTCATTCCACAAGTTTGTTCATTTGGTCAGGATTGAATTTTTCTGAATCGGGAGCACTATCGCATGCGATTCCGGCGGACTTCAGCGCTACCATCATCTTCTCGATCTGGTGCTCTTGCGCTGCTGCATTGTTAATCAATCCATGCAGCGCCTTGGATAGAGGGTCATCCCCATTCGGCGTAACGCCATAAGCCGCAAACATGCGCGCCGCAGATTCTTCCCTGGATTCCGGCGCACTTTTTTGAATGATACGCGCAGGGTTGCCAACCGCCGTTGCACCCGCCGGTACGGCTTTTACTACGACGGCATTGGAACCTACCTTGGCATTCTCGCCCACAGTAAAATTGCCCAGGACTTGCGCGCCGGCGCCAATAATGGCGCCCCGTTCAAGGGTTGGATGGCGCTTGACGCCCTTGTATAAGGACGTCCCACCCAGCGTTACTCCTTGATAAATTGTGCAATCGTCACCGATTTCGGCCGTTTCACCGATCACCACACCAAAGCCGTGATCGATGAAAACACGGCGCCCGATAATGGCTCCGGGGTGAATTTCGATACCGGTCAGAATGCGTGCGATATGCGAAATGAAGCGTCCCAGCCATTTCAGATTATGCGTCCAACACCAGCGCGCCCAGCCATGTGCGACGATTGCATGCAGGCCCGGATAGCATGTCAAAACTTCCCATGTATTGCGCGCCGCTGGGTCGCGCGCAATGATATTGCGAATATCTTCTCGAAGGCTGCTAAACATAAAAATAGGAATAAGTAGGCTAAAACGCGATGTTAACGTTTAAGGGGAAGATTTGCCGAAGCGTCAGATGGAGCGTTCGCAAACGCAAGGCTGAATGCCTCTGGTTCAACAAGGCCCGAATTGAATTCAGACCCTGTTTCGAAGCTTAGGCTGTAGCGATTCGTTGGCGCCGCGCTTCGTAAAGGCAAATGCCTGAAGCGACCGAGACATTCAGGCTCTCTACGGAACCAAACATCGGCACGCTCACCAGCACGTCACATGTCTCGCGCGTCAAGCGACGCATGCCCTCTCCTTCTGACCCCATCACAAGTGCTGCGGGACCGGAGAAATCTCCCTGGTAAATGGTTTTTTCTGCATCCTCAGTGGTGCCGATTAGCCAAATATCACGTTCTTTAAGATCCCGCATGGTGCGGGCCAAATTGGTCACTGTAATGTAAGGTACCGTTTCTGCCGCACCGCTGGCCACTTTGGCCGCGGTAGCATTGAGCCCAACCGCACGGTCCTTGGGCGCGATAACTGCATGAGCACCAGCGCCATCCGCCACCCGTAAACAAGCGCCCAGATTGTGCGGATCAGTAATACCGTCCAATATCAAGAGCAAAGGCGGCCCGACGATTGCGTCAAGTAGTTCATCCAGATTGCGCGCTAAGGAAAGTTCGCCGGCCTTGGCCACTACACCCTGGTGCCGGCGCGTACCGACGATGTTGCTTAAACGTTGATCATCGGCCTGAATAATGCGCACCTTGACAGCTTCAGCGGCGCGGATCAGTTCCTGCATGCGCCTGTCGTGGCGAGCAGAGTCAATATAAATTTCCTCAACCGATGAGGCGTCATGTCGCAAACGTGCTGTAACGGCATGAAATCCGAAAATAATTTTACTCTTCATTGTTATCGTTTCTTTTTGGCTGCTTTAGGGGCTGTTTTTGGTGAGCGCGCTTTTATAGGTGCTGCCGCATGCTTGACGGATTTTGATTTAGACGTTTGTTCTGGTCCGGCCAGCGCCTTGTTTTTGTCTAAATTAGTCTTATTTTTCTTGCCAGTGGGCGCTTTTGCGATTGCGCGGCGTGCAGGTTCCTTAGCTGAATTTTCCGCAGCAAGTTCACTCACAAGGCGCAAATCAATCTTACGTGCATCAATATCGACACGACTGATCTGCACGGTTACACGATCGGTTAATTGATACCGCTTGCCGGTACGCTCGCCGCGTAATTCGTGTCGTGCCTCATCGTATTTGAAGTAATCCGTACCCAGCTCAGTGATGTGCACCAAACCTTCAATAAAAAGTGAGTCTAACTGCACAAAAATACCAAAGGTCGTCACCCCGGAAATTGTGCCGGTAAATTCTTCGCCTAGCTTATCCCGCATGAAATAGCATTTCAGCCAGGCTTCGACATCACGCGACGCCTCATCTGCACGACGTTCATTTGCGGAGCAATGAACGCCCAGCGCATCCCAGATCGTTAGATTGGCTTCTGGCTTCATTTTGCCCTGTGCCTTATCCTTAACCTGCTGACGCCGGGTGGATGTAGACAGGGTCGTGTTCAGCAGACTGGCATCAATCCCTTTAGGCTCATATCGTTTTCCCTGAATGATTGCCTTGATCGCACGATGCGTCAACAGATCCGGGTAACGGCGTATGGGGCTAGTGAAGTGGGCATAAGCCTCATAGGCCAAACCAAAATGTCCGATATTGTCAGGACTATAGACAGCTTGTTGCATTGAACGCAATAACATCGTTTGCAACAAAGCAGCATCCGGGCGTAGCTTGATCTTATTCATCAAATCGGAATAATCACCGGACGAAGGGCAGTCACCGCCGTCTAAGGACAGACCCGCCTGCTTGAGAAACGTCCTAAGTTGATTCAGTTTTTCTTCTGTGGGTCCAGCATGAATACGGTACGTGCCAGCATGTTTATGCCGTTGCAATAAATCGGCAGCACAAACATTTGCTGCCAGCATACATTCTTCAATGATCTTGTGAGCATCATTTCGAGTGCGCGGAATGATTTTTTCAATTTTTCCCGCCGGATTACATACTATATAGGTTTCAGTAGTTTCAAAGTCGATGGCACCACGCGCTTTACGCGCCTGCAATAAAGCGTGGTAAATAGCATTCAGGTTCGACAGGTGCGGCACCAACGACTGGCGCTTGGAAGCTGCCAAGCCATTGCTATCAGCAAGAATTTCGGCTACTTCCGTATAAGTAAATCGCGCCGCGGAATGTATGACTGCAGGATAAAATTGATATGCCTTTATTTCACCTTGGGCGCTGACCGCTAGATCACACACCAGTGTCAATCGATCTACATCTGGATTCAGTGAGCAAAGGCCATTCGATAATTTTTCAGGCAGCATCGGTATGACGCGTCGTGGAAAATAAACTGAAGTACTGCGCTCCAGTGCATCCTTATCCAGCGCATCATTTGGTTTTACGTAATGACTGACATCGGCGATAGCAACGATTAAACGAAAGCCATTGCTGCGGCCTATCTTGACAGGCTCACAATAAACGGCATCATCGAAATCCCGTGCATCTTCGCCATCAATGGTAACCAATGGTATATCGCGTAAATCTATTCGGTCCGCAAAATCTACTGCCAGCACCTCAGCCGGAAGTTTGGCTGCCAATTTGGAGGCAGCCTCAGAAAATACATGCGGCACACCATACTTTCGCACGGCGATCTCGATTTCCATCCCTGGATCGTCAATATCACCCAACACTTCCATTATCTTGCCTGCTGGCTGAGAATAACGGGATGGCTGTTCGGTTAATTTTACATTAACAATTTGGCCGGATTTTGCCTTGCCTAACGAACCGGTGAGTAAAATATCCTGCCCGATGCGCTGGTCTTCCGGCACCACAATCCAGACACCATTTTCATTCAATAAACGTCCGATGATATAGTTGTTGGACCTTTCAACTACCTCAACGATACTACCCTCAGGACGGCCGCGCCGATCGGTGCCAACAACTCTTGCCTGAACACGATCACCATTTAATACTTTCTGCATCTCTTTTTCGGAAAGAAAAATATCTGCACTGCCATCTTCAGGAATCAAAAATCCATAGCCGTCGCGATGACCGCTGACCCTACCTAAAATAAAACTGGTTTGATTTGCCAATTGATAACAACCGTTATGGTCGGGTTTGATCTGCCCATCACGATCCATCGCTTTCAAGCGTCGAATCAAACCATCAATTTCATCTGGTTTAACATTAAGCGACAGCGCTATAGATTGCGCATCCAAGGGTACGCTGGTTGAACGTAGAACGCCGAGAATGTCTTCTCGGCTAGGAATAATGTAGGGGAATTGGCTCAAAGGATCTGTAAGTAAGTTTTAGTAACAATATGTAGTAGTGTAACGGAGGTAGGGAAATTGTCCTAACCAGTGAAGCCTGAAGAAACTACATGATTAGAGATGTTGACTTTTTGCATTTTTGCTTTATAATTTCATTCTTTCGCAGCAAGTCAATATTAAGAATGTCTGTAAAGTGTATATACTAGCAGATGAAACTTAATATAGATTAAGTTTTATTTATATAGATCGAGAAGCAAAAGTATAATATATTTTATCTTGCGTTAAACAAGATAATAACGGTTGCAGTGCCCACGTGGCGGAATTGGTAGACGCGCATGGTTCAGGTCCATGTGCCTTTGGGTGTGGGGGTTCGAGTCCCTCCGTGGGCACCAAAAGATTAAAAACCATTGAGAATTCAATGGTTTTTTTTCGCCTAAAATAATGAAGCCTTTGCAGATTTTTTGTTTCTGCAATCTCAATAATAGATACTAAGGACTATATTTTTTATGAGATATCTGTGTGTCTGTTACGTCCACGTCCATCATTATCTTCAGAAAACACGATTTTTATGTCACAAACCAATAAACCATCAGTTACCTGATGGTTTATTGGTTCTGTATTAGTGATCACATTTTTCAAGAAGAGGCGCTCAATTGCTCTCGCCTTTCTTTAACCAGGCCGAAAGTTGATAAGGTCGCAAACCATCATAGTCCTCAAAAGGCTGATGTATCCAGGGATTTGTTTCTAGATAATCAAGATAAAAATCTGGTCGTATTGATGAGCATGCTTTACACCAAATTACCGCTGACTTAACTTCTGTAACCAATGATAAATTTTGCTGGAGGTGGTGTTGGACACGTTCAAGAGTAACGCCCGAATCCACTAGATCATCGACAACCAAAACCTTACCAGTAAGCGCACCTTTTGCCATGGTGATGTATTTTGCAATATCTAACTCTCCACGCAGAGTCCCAGATTCATCGCGATATGAACTCGTCGAAAGAATAGCCAAAGGAACATCAAAAATACGGGAAAAAATATCTCCAGGCCGCAATCCGCCGCGCGCCAAGCAAAGTATCTGATCAAATTTCCAGCCTGATTCATGCACGATCTGTGCCAATTTTAAAATAGAACGATGGTAACCCTCCCACGACACCCAAAGGTCTGTCTCAGTATTAAGCGCCATGTATGCATCCTTTTATTATTTAAATGGGTGTCGAAGTACGATAGTCTCTTCACGGTCGGGACCTGTAGATACCATATCGATAGGAACACCAACCAGTTCTTCTATCCTTTTAATATAACGACGAGCGTTTACAGGCAAAGCGTCTATAGACGTAGCGCCAACCGTCGATTCCTTCCAGCCTGGAATTTCTTCATAAATAGGCACACAGCGGGCAGCATCTTCTGCACCGACAGGGAAAATACCGATGGTTTTCCCATCAAGCTGATACCCTGTGCATAATCTAAGGGCATCAAGGCCATCCAAAACATCAAGCTTGGTTAGACACATACCAGAGATTCCATTGATTTGCATTGAACGACGCAATAATGCTGCATCAAACCAACCACACCGGCGCGCCCGCCCGGTGACCGTTCCAAATTCATGCCCTATCCGCGACAAATGCTCCCCGATACCTTGGTCAGTCGGCAACTCAGAAGGAAATGGCCCTGAGCCGACACGCGTAGTGTAAGCTTTAGTTATGCCAAGAATGTAATGAAGCATATTGGGGCCTACTCCTGCCCCTGCAGCTGCATTGCCGGCGACACAATTACTTGATGTAACGAAAGGATAGGTCCCATGATCGACATCCAACAAACTACCTTGCGCTCCCTCGAACAATAAATTTGCACCAGCTTTATATGCTGCATGAAGCGCACTTGATACATCTGCAACCATAGGAGCTAAACGCGGCACAGTTGAGAGCGCATCATCCAATGTCTTCTGGTAATCAATTGAATCAGCTTTCAGATACTGCGTTAATACAAAATTATGATAATCGAGGTTTTCGCGTAATTTTTCTGCAAAACGATTTTCGTTCATGAGATCAGCTACGCGAATTGCTCTGCGTGCGACTTTATCTTCGTAAGCCGGACCGATACCTTTGCCAGTTGTACCAATTTTGAAATTTCCGCGAGAAATTTCACGAGCCACATCTAAGGCAGTGTGATAAGGCAGAATAATGGGGCAAGCTTCAGATACCTTCAATCGCGAAGCGACTTCTACTCCAGCTACTTGTAACTTATCAATTTCACGCAATAAGTCTGGGACAGATAGCACCACACCATTACCAATATAACAAGCAACACCTGCCCGCATTATCCCTGAAGGAATAAGTTGTAAAGCTGTTTTTATTCCATTAATAACCAGCGTATGACCCGCATTATGTCCACCTTGAAACCGCACTACACCTTGTGCGTGATCTGTGAGCCAATCGACGATTTTACCCTTACCCTCGTCACCCCATTGAGTACCTACCACGACTACATTTTTCGCAATACTATTATTTTGTAACATCTCTTAACCTAATTTTTTGAGAATCCAGTTTCCGTTTTCAAATACTACAGCCTGATCGCAATCAAATTCACCTTGATCACTCTCATGTCCAGGCAGGGTCTGAATGACTATTTCTCCAGCCTTTCGCAATTCATTAATTTTTGCCTGCAATGAATAATCACCACTCCAAGGAGCAAGAATTGCCCGTGTTCGTTTAGCCATCGGTAACAATCTAGCCAATTCTCGTAAATCCATTGAAAATCCCGTAGCCGGCCGTGCTCTCCCAAATGCCTCACCAACATGATCATAACGACCGCCACGTGCTACTGCGTTCGGCAAACCGGGAATGTAAACTGCAAACATTATTCCACTATGATAGTGATACCCGCGTAAATCTGCTAAATCAATTGTGATATTGGTAGCACCTACTAGCGTGATTAAAGTATCAAGTTCGTCCAGAGCTTGCGATATGTTTGGTAAATTAGGTAGAACGCGGCGCGCCCGATTAATTACTGAAATATCTCCATAAAGAGTTGGCAAGGCCAGCAAGGCATTTCGCGTCACAGCAGAAAATTCTGTTGAAATTGACATCAATCCGGGCACATCCTTTGCCTCTAACAGCGCGAAAAGTTCTGCCTCATATTGGATAGCGCGTTCATCATTTTTTAAAAGTGCACGCAATACATTAACGTGACATAAATCAAGACGTACTTGTGTAATTCCCGCTAACTCAAGGGATGTTAAAACTAATTTTTGAATTTCGGCATCGGCTTCAAGTCCTGCATACCCATATATCTCAGCACCAATTTGCAAAGGTTCGCGCGTTGCATGCAGGCCAGACGGGCGGGTATGCAACACACTTCCTGCATAACACAGTCGAGTGACAGAGGCACGATTCAGTAAATGCGCGTCTATGCGTGCAACTTGAGTAGTAATATCAGCACGCACGCCCATTGTTCGACCTGATAACTGATCGACCAACTTGAAGGTGCGTAAATTCATCGCCTGACCAGCTCCGCTCAAAAGAGATTCGATATATTCCAATAAGGGCGGCATGACAAGCTCATAGCCGTACAGGCGAAAATTATCAAGCAGCAAGCGTCTTAATTCTTCGATTTTGCGTGCTTCTGATGGTAAAACATCAGCAATATATTCTGGAAGGAGCCAATTAGGCATAAAGGAAAGATACTTAAAAAAGAAAATGCGCGAGATTATTTATATCCCGCACAAAAAATAACAATCAGCCAACAAAAATATATGGGTCATATGCTTACAATAACATGATGCAATCCGATTTGGCTAACAGCCATCATGGTTTCAGTTTTACTTTTGTCCCATAAAACTTAAGCTGCTTGGATTCTTGAAATATTTAAAAAACTCAGAACTTGGATCCACAACCATTACATCACTACGACTTTTGAAGCTTGCACGGTATGCCTCAAGACTACGGTAGAATTTATAGAATTCAGGACTTTTACCGAATGCCTGAGCATAGATTTGTGACGCTTTCGCGTCGCCTGCACCCTTAATTTTTTCTGCATCACGATAAGCTTCAGCCAAAAGGACTGTACGTTGCCTGTCTGCATCAGCACGAATTTTTTCCGATTCAGCAGCACCCGTTGATCGCAACTGATTAGCTACCCGCGCACGCTCGGATTTCATTCGATCGTAAACTGAATTACTAATCTGCTCTACATAATCAACTCTTTTTAATCGCACATCAACAACTTCAACACCAATTTCCTTTGCTTCATTACCTACTTTTTTATGAATAGCATCCATAACTTTGCCGCGCTCTCCAGAAATGACCTCCCGTACAGTGCGCTTTGTGATTTCTTCATTTAGTGCCGCCTTAACAATCTGTGACATCCGGTCTTGCAAGCTACGTTCATCACCTCCGAAGCTAATAAAATATAACCTTGGGTCGATAATTCGCCACTTTACGAATGCATCCACAAGAATATTCTTTTTTTCTGCTGTTATGAAACGATCTGCGTCAGGGGTATCGAGTGTCAGAATCCTGTTGTCCATGAATAAAATGTTTTGAAACGGTGGCGGCAACTTGAAATATAGTCCAGGTTTTTTAATAACCTGCTTAACCTCTCCCAGAGCAAACACTATGGCGAATTGTCTCTGATCGACGACAAACAGCGTCGATGATAAAATCCAAAGAGAAATTAACCCGACAAAGACATAAGAGATTACGCGATTCATTATCGAGTCTCCTGAGTACGGGAATCACGTGATTCACGGCTACGAGAATCTTTCTGTTGAGCGTTTCCACTAGATTGCAAAGTATCTACAGTGGGACTAGTCGCTGTATTTGGAGCGCTAGTTGGATTAGAGGCAGAAAATCCACTCGCATTTGTTTGTCCAATTAATTTATCTAAAGGTAAGTAAAGCAGAGAATTACCATTTTTTACGTCCACCATTAACTTAGTTGTGCCAGTAAAAATCTGCTGCATAGTATCTAGATAAATACGGTCTCGTGTAACGGCCGGCGCTTTTTGGTATTCTGCATAAACCTGATTAAAACGAGATGCATCACCTAAGGCATTTGCCTCTACCCTAGACCTATATGCTTCAGCTTCTTCCATCAAACGTGAAACAGCACCACGAGCCTTCGGAATAACATCATTTGCATAGGCCTGCCCTTCATTTTTTTGTCTTACAAGATCTTGACCTGCTCTAACAGCATCATCAAATGAAGCCTGCACCTGTTCGGGCGGTTGCACACCCTGCATTGTTACATTTATAATCTGCGCCCCTGACTTATAACGATCAACGATATTTTGCATTAGCTGAGCAACGTCAAATGCAACTTTTTCTCGGCCTTCGTAAAGAACAAAATCCATCTTGTTCTTACCGACAATCTCGCGAATAGAAGTTTCAGCAACCTGTCTGATTAACTCCTCCTTATCGCGATTATTAAAAATCCAATCGGAGGCGTTCTTAAGTCGATACTGCACCGCGAACTGAATATCAATAATATTTTCATCTTCAGTTAGCATCAGCGCTTCTTTTGGCTGTTTATTTCTAACACTGGATCTATATCCCACTTCAACTGTACGTACCTGTGACACATTCACTATTTCATGACTTTGAATCGGAGTCGGCCAGCGCCAATTGAAGCCAGCAGGAGTCATGTTATTGTATTTTCCAAAAGTCATCACAACGCCTGTTTGACCCTCCTGAACAATAAAAAACCCACTCACCAACCACAAAAAAATCGCAATAGCGGCAATTATCCCTATCCCAATGCCGGTACCTTTGGCATCAGGTTTGAAGCCGTCACCATTAGAACTACCTCCATCATTTTTGCGGCCTAAAAAACGATTCAGTCGTTGATTAAAATCACGCCACAACTGGTCTAAATCCGGAGGTCCATTATTGGGATTTTTATCATTCTGCATATGATTTTTGTTTTCATCGCTACGAGAATTCCGACCCCATTTAGGGTCGTTGAGTGAAAATTTTAAACCAATTTTTTTCAGCAAAGATACAGGCATTGTTTCCAAATCCAGCGTTATAAATGAGTAAAGGCGCTTATTCGATTTTATTCAACATGAATATCACTTGATTGATTTATCGGTAAATATTCCTGCAGAACAGTCATACGCGACTTTGAAAAATCGCCAAGAGTATGCCGCAATAAATCGAGGCCAATACCCGCCTTAGCGCTAACAAAAACTTTCTGGATTTTACCATATTCATTCAACTCAACAGATTGCTGCAAGCCTATAACATCAATCTTATTCCAAACTAATATCTGCGGAATATGATCTGCGCCGATTTCTTTAAGGACCATATTGACTTGCTCGATCTGATCCATTCTCACTGGACTTGCTGCATCGACGACATGCAACAATAAATCTGCATTTACTGTCTCTTCTAAAGTTGCCTTAAATGCTGCAACTAATTGATGAGGTAGTTCACGGATGAAGCCAACGGTATCAGAAAGTACCGCATTGCCGGTATCGCCAAGATAAACTCGACGCGAAGTCGTGTCTAATGTCGCAAAAAGTTGATCCGCTACATAAGTGCCAGCATTGGTTAGCGCGTTGAATAAAGTAGACTTGCCCGCATTGGTATATCCTACCAATGATATCGAGAAAGTATTTCCCTTGCCCCGGGAGCGACGCTGTGTTTCACGCTGACGCTGTAACTTTTCGAGCCGCACACCAAGAGATTTAACTCTCTCGCCTATCAAACGACGATCTGTTTCCAACTGTGTTTCACCAGGCCCTCGCAATCCTATACCACCTTTTTGGCGCTCCAGATGCGTCCAACCGCGAATTAAACGAGTAGACAAATGCTGCAACTGGGCAAGTTCGACCTGCACTTTTCCTTCGTGACTTTTGGCACGTTGTGCAAAAATGTCGAGAATCAGGGTGGTTCTATCAACCACACGAACTTTTAATAATTTTTCAAGATTGCGTTGCTGAGCTGGTGTCAGGATATGATTGAAAATAACGATATCAATCTTATTTTCAGCCACAGCAAATGCGACTTCCTCTGCTTTACCGGAGCCTATAAATAAGGATGCATCCGGACGTGAACGTTTTCCCGTAATGACAACAACAGGATCAGCTCCAGCAGAAGTTGACAGCAAAGTTAGCTCTTCTAAACCTTCAGTAAAATCACTTTTACCAAAATCGATCCCAACTAACACTGCACGCATTGAAGTAGTCTCGCGTTAGGTTGTGGAGAGGAAAGGAATCATTGCTCTTCTTGTTCAATATTTAAGTTAACTGCACGTGCCGGCACAACAGTAGAGATTGCATGCTTATATACCATTTGTGTAACAGTATTACGCAGCAAAACAACATATTGATCAAAAGACTCAATGTGCCCCTGTAATTTAATGCCATTGACGAGATATATTGAAACAGGTACATGTTCTTTCCGCAAGGCATTGAGGAAGGGGTCTTGTAACAGTTGCCCTTTGTTGCTCATGACAGCTCCATTCTGTTGTTGTAATTAAGAGTTGGTGACGACTTGAAAATTATCAAGCGATACTGGCTAAAAGTTGTCAGTTTGAACGCATTAGCAAGTTGATTTTTCAGAGATACTACAATTTTAATTTCTGGCAAATGGATTCTTACTCGACCGGAATTCAATACGTAAAGGAGTTCCTGTAAGTGAGAAAGTTTCTCTGAAATGTTTTTCCAGATAACGTTTATAGTTATCTTCGACAAAATTGAGTGCATTTCCATGGATGATAACAATAGGTGGATTCTGACCACCTTGGTGGGCATATCTTAATTTTGGCCGAATTGATCCTTTGCGACGAGGTTGTTGATGCTCCACCGCCTCTATTAATGCCCGTGTCAATTTAGGAGTAGTCAAATCAGCCATAGCTGCAACATATGCCGCATCAATTGATTTCATCAAGGGGCTAATACCAGTCGACTTCAAAGCAGAAATAAAATGAAATTTAGCAAAAGACAAAAAACTCAATTTACGCTCTAAATCCATCTTGATTTCATCACGTTTATCAGATGTCAGACCATCCCATTTGTTAACACCAACGACTAAAGCTCGACCGGTTTCCAGCACAAAGCCGGCAATATGGGCATCTTGTTCAGATATATCCTGTTGCGCATCGAGCAACAGCAATACCACATTAGCTTCTGAAATTGACTGCAATGTTTTAACAACTGAAAATTTTTCAATTGCCTCGAAAACTTTTCCACGTCGCCGTATTCCAGCAGTATCAATCAATGTGTAATGTTTGCCTTCTCGCTCAAACGGAATTTCGATAGAATCCCGCGTAGTTCCAGGCATATCAAAGGCTATAACACGATCTTCTCCCAGCACGGTATTTACTAAAGTTGACTTACCCACGTTTGGCCGGCCAACAATTGCAATTTTAACCCCCCTCTGAGAAGTATCCTGCTCATCCTTCTCGCTAGGGTGCTGCGTGAATGCCAGGTTCAAGGATTCATCTACCAAATCCATCACACCATCACCGTGTGCTGCTGAAATAACATAAGGGTCGCCCAATCCAAGTTCATAGAACTCAGCGGCAACGGAGGTGTACTTCATACCCTCAGATTTATTCACAACTAACATGACCGATCTACCGGATTTTCGTAAAAAATCCGTTATGGTCTTGTCATGCGGAGTAAGCCCTTGGCGACCATCAACAATAAAAATAATGATATCGGCTTCCGCTACTGCCTGTTTAGTCTGTTTGGCCATCTGGTGCATGATGCCCTCTTTGGCCACAGGCTCAAATCCTCCTGTGTCAATCACCAAAAATGGCCGTTCTCCCAAGCGCCCTTCACCATAATGGCGATCTCGGGTGAGGCCAGGTAAGTCAGCTACCAGTGCATCTCGCGATCGTGTAAGACGGTTGAACAGCGTGGATTTGCCGACGTTAGGTCGGCCTACTAATGCAATTACCGGCTTCATCAAATTGTTACTCGGTCGCCAAAGCGACCACTGCCCCTGATTGGGTTTGAAAAATCAAATTCACGCCAGCAACAACTGGAGCGGATAGTATCGCACTCCCGTCAGTACCAACACGACCTAAAAACGCGCCATTTTCACGAGAAAGGAAATGTACATAACCTTGACCGTCTCCTACGACCACAGCGCGTCCAAATGATGTTGGGGTAGAAAGACGGCGATTCGCTAGTTTATCGTTACGCCACATATTCAATCCAGCATCACGTGTATACGCCGTCACCGCTCCACGCTCATCGGCAGCAAAAACAAAGCGCTCATCTATTCCTATCCCGACATCACTTGATAGCGTCCTAGCCCAACGCGCAGAACCTGTCGACTTATTAAAACACGCTACCCTACCTTGGTAAGCAACCGCACAGACATCTTCGCCCGCTATAACTGGTGCGCCGGAAATATCCGCTATGCGTTCAAGTTCTGTCGTGCCGCGTGGGTCTCCCACTGTAGCCTCCCAGCGCGCACCGCCGTTATTTAACTCCAAAGCTAACAGCTTGCCGCCGGGCATGCCAACGAAAACGATCGACCCGTCAATAATTATCCCTGGCGCTGTATGTAGGGTCAAAGAAGGAACCGCTCGTTGCGCAACCCAGCGACGCAATCCAGTCTCCACGTCCAATGCGATAATTCGATTATCGTGACTGCGGACGATTACAAGTTTCTGACCTACTGCGGGCACGGAGAGTACTTCGCTGGAAGTTTGCGCTTTCCAACGCAATTTTCCGTTGGAATCAAATGCTAAAATTGCACCTTTCTCGCCTGCTACCACGACTGTATTACCGTCGCTGCCAACACCAGCAGTTAATGACATCCCTGCTTTAATGCGCCAAACTAGATTGCCTGTGGCCGCATCCATACGTGCAATTGATCCATCTTCTGCAGCGACGAAAACATCATTACCTATAACAGCAGGGGAGAAATCAAACGCTCCCGCGCTACCTATTGCAGCTGACCAAGCCGGGTGAATCGATAATGTTGGCTGAAAATTTACTAACGCTGCTGGTTGATTTCTTGGCGCCACCTTGCTGGAGAAAGGGTTTAACGAAGAGCATCCAGACAACACAGCAACTATGCTGACAAACGCAAGCTTAACTGCAATTCGCATTATTTTCCCTAGTTTTTTTAACCTGCATCCTTAACTGACGAATTACCCAACGCATCCAGTTTCATTTGAATTAAGGGGCGTATCGGGCTATTTTGCTCTATTTTTTTCAGTGCTAATTCATAGGAGGAGCGCGCCATATTATTTTTATTTTGCGAAACAAGAATATCTCCCTTGCGATCGGCGACCAAACCAGAAAACTGTGTAGGGAAGCTTGTCTCTAATAGCTTTAATGCTTCTTCATATAATTTGGTATCTAACAAAAGACCAGAAAGTCGGAGCTTGGCGATAGCTTTGTATTCTTCCTCATTGCCATGGTCGATTGCCCATACCAATTGGGCTTTCGCAACTTTCATATCATTGGCATCAAATGCGCTTTTAGCCGCAGCAAGTGCGCTCATTTGTGCATAGGGAGTCTTACCGAACTTCGTTTGCAAGTCTTCTGCTGCACGCAGAATCTTTACATTATCTTTAACTGCAATCGATTTTTCCAACTCGTCATAGAGTAGAGATGCTTGTACCGACTGTTTACGCTGATAGTAATTCCATCCAGACCAGCCTGCATAAATAGCCATAACAAAAATGAGCAGCCAAGTCAGCAGGTTACCATATTGATTCCACCAAGCCTTGATTGAGGCTAGTTGCTCTTCTTCTTCGTGATCGTATGCCATGTGATGTATTGTTAGTGGTATTAGTGATGGTAGTGAATATGCTCGTGATCGTGCTCATCTTCGCCGACGACTTGATCAACCAGATAATCCACTACCGCATCGAATGCGACTCTAACCTGTTGTTGATCCGTTTCGACTACACGGAGCGCCTTGATTGCAGCTACCCCGCCATCTATTTCATCTTTGCCAATAATGACTGCGAAAGCCGCTCCGCTTGCGTCAGCACGTTTCATTTGCGATTTAAAACTGCTTGCAGAATTGGCAGATGCGCAATGTAACACAACATCCAAGCCAGCATCACGGATCCGTTCGGCTAGAACGAACGCCTGTAGCTGTGCATCGTCACCTTGGTGGAGAATATAAACATCGCAGTGGTTTGGTGGTAACAGTTCTCCGCTTGCCTTCATAAGTTCCAGAATGCGTTCAACACCTATTGCAAAGCCACACGCAGGTGTCGGCTTACCCCCGAATATCTCAACCAGGGGATCATATCGACCACCGCCACAGACCGTACCTTGCGCCCCAAGCTGGTCAGTCACCCACTCAAACACGGTACGATTATAGTAGTCCATGCCGCGCACTAATCGCGTGTTAATGGTGAACGGAATACTGTTATGACGGAGTATCTTTTGCACACCCTCGAAATGGGCGCGCGAATCATCTTCCAGATAATCCAGCAATTTTGGAGCTGCATTCACCAAAGCTTGCATCGCAGGATTCTTTGTATCGAGTATTCTTAACGGATTTAAATGCAAGCGTCTTTGCGCATCAGTATCAAGTAAATTCGCATTCTTTTCGAAATAAGTTACAAGGTCAACCCGATGTTTATTACGTTCATCCGCGTTCCCGATCGAATTCAGCTCCAACCTTATGCCTTGTAACCCGAGGTCATCCCAAAGGCGTTGACACAGCATGATGAGCTCTGCATCGATGTCGGGGCCAATAAATCCGAGAGCTTCAGCACCAATCTGATGAAACTGGCGATAGCGTCCACGTTGCGGCCTCTCATGGCGAAACATCGGACCTGCATACCACAAGCGTTTCGGACCATCGTACGTCAGGTTATGCTCCAACGCTGCCCGAACCACACTTGCAGTACATTCGGGACGTAGCGTCAGTTGGTCACCATTCATCGAGTCAGTAAAGGAATACATTTCTTTCTCGACTATGTCAGTCACATCTCCCAATCCGCGAGAAAACAAAGCGGTAGGCTCAACGATTGGAGTGCGAATCTGTTGAAAGCCATAACTCTTCAATACGGACTGCACCGTATTTTCAAACAATTCCCAGAGCGGGGCGTCGATTGGAAGGATGTCATTCATACCTTTCACACCAACAATTTTTTCGATTTTTTTATTTTCAGACATTCTATTTATACATTTATTAACGGTGAATAGCAGCTCGAATAATCACATTCAAACGGCAATAGTAGTGTTGCCATAGTGCGTTTTAACATAATCCAGTACGATCGCCTGAAATTCCTCGGCAATGTGATCACCACGCAGAGTCACACTCTTTTCGCCGTCTACAAATACAGGGGCAGCGGATGATTCTCCCGTTCCTGGCAGGCTAATGCCTATATTTGCATGCTTGGATTCACCAGGGCCATTTACGATACATCCCATAACAGCGACATTCATGCCCTCAACCCCAGGATATTCTTTCTTCCAGACTGGCATCTGATCACGCAAATATGTTTGGATTCCATCGGCCAAATTCTGAAAAACCGTCGAAGTTGTACGACCACATCCAGGACATGCAATCACCATGGGCGTAAATTTTCGCATCCCCATAGTTTGCAAAATTTCCTGCGCCACAACTACTTCTTTTGTGCGGTCCCCACCTGGTTCTGGCGTTAGAGAGATACGAATAGTGTCGCCTATCCCCTCTTGCAGTAATACTGACAGCGCGGCAGTAGAGGCAACAATGCCTTTACTCCCCATACCGGCTTCAGTAAGGCCCAAATGAAGTGGATAATCGCAACGACGGGCAAGTTCACGATAGACTGCAATCAGATCCTGCACACCTGAAACTTTACACGACAAGATAATCTGATTGCCTGGCAACCCCAGCGCTTCTGCCCGTTGCGCGTTATCTATGGCAGAAGTAACCAAAGCTTCATACATAACACCGCTGGCAGACCAAGGTTCTGGTCTTTTAGCATTCTCGTCCATGATCCGCGCCAACAATGACTGATCCAGGCTTCCCCAATTGACTCCGATACGTACCGGCTTGTCATATTTGCAGGCAACTTCAATCATTTGCGCAAACTGTATATCTCGTTTGGCGCCCTGCCCTACGTTTCCAGGGTTGATGCGATATTTTGAAAGCGCCCGCGCACAATCAGGATAATCGTTCAACAGCGTATGACCGTTATAGTGGAAATCCCCTACCAATGGCACGTCGACGCCCATCTTATCCAACTGCTCGCGAATTGCCGGTACAGCTGCTGCTGCTTCTGGATTATTAACAGTGATTCGCACTATCTCCGAACCGGCGCGGGCCAAATCCTTGATCTGAATTGCCGTACCGATTACATCTGCGGAATCAGTATTAGTCATTGACTGGACCACTACAGGGAATCCTCCGCCGACGAAAACTTCACGCACCCCATAACGGATGACCGTCGTTTTAGTATTACGTCGAGGAGCTGGGCCTGATGCTGTGGGCGTATTTTTTAACATGCCTGATTATTTCAAATTGATCCTGGCAACATTGCCATTAACGCCCGCCTTAGCATTGAACGACTCACCACGCAAAGTGACGCTCACGCCGGCAACGTTACCGATTGTCAATAAAGCTGGTTCGCTTATTTCAAATTTTTCGACCTCACCGGCCTTTAGAATTCGGGAGACTACAATGCTTTTATTGGCTCTCTTGATCTCAATCCAGGAATCTTCATGGGCTTGTAATACAAGTTGATTTTCTTCTGCTGCCGCATTAGGTGCTGTCGGAGCTACGATAACAGGAACATCGGATATCACTTTAGGCTCAGAAATTGGTGCTGTTGTCAAAATAGAGGTAACTGCCGCGTCAGCTTTGCTTAGTTGCAGAGGAAGTGTATTCACATCACTCTTCGGAAGAGTTGAAATTTTCCCTGGCATCAAAACATCTCGACTAATTGATGAAGCAACTGTCACTGTAGACAAGTTCGGCAACCATCCCATTTTTTGGGCTAATACAGCTGACAAAAGTAGCAGGATCAAAAAAATGACGCCTACGCTCCATTTGGATAAGATGCCATTCCTTTTTCCCATTAAAGGAAATCGGCTCTCAGAAAAATTCATGGGAATTGCACGACGTAATAACGGCGCATCTAATTTTGGAACATCCTCTGACTTGAGCATTTCCAATAATGGAGTTACATCCATTGTTAAGCATTTTGCATAGGCACGAATAAACCCACGCGTCACAACCATAGGCAACGCTGCGTAATCATTGCTTTCAATAGCAAGGATTTGACGCGGGGAAAGTTTAATCTGATCAGCAACTTGCTGTATAGACCAGCCCAAATCTTGACGCCTTCCTAACAAACAAGCCCCAGGTGAATCAATTGAATACTCCTGCGACTGGCTCTGAGCCGGCTCTTCAATAATGTCTTTAAATTGCTCACTCATCATATGCCCCGCGTTTATAAGCAGCATATTCAGCTGAGTCAACATAGCGGCGGCGCAACTGTGTCACAAGACTGCTTTCTGCAGCACGATCTTCCAATTTATGCTCCACTTTTATCGCCAGCCACAGAACCTCAGATGACAGCAGGTCTGCTTTAATGGCGCGTGTAATATAAAAATGGGCACGTTCATAATCCCTGCGATTAAAGTAGATGTTTGCCAAATTAACAGTGACGCTGGGATTATCCGGCTCAATCTTAAATGCCTGCATAAAATATTTCTCCGCGGCGTTTTGCTCTCTCAGTTTAAGGCTGCAAACCCCAGCGTTATGCAAAGCTTTTGCGGGAGATTGATAAGAACGATTCCTGAGCGCAGCTTCGAAATAAGAAATAGACTGATTTTCGCGCCCTATTTGGCACAAAAACCATCCATAGTTATTACTAAAATCGGGATTGTTCGGAGCAAGTTTAATTGCTCTCAAAAAATTTTCTTCGGCTAGAGGCATTTGATCCATTTCCATATAGATCAACGCACGCATGCTGTATGCCTCAGCAAAATTGGGATCAGCTGTAAGCGCCTGCTTAATCTCATCAAGCGCAACTTCCAACTGATGCTGTTGATAATAACCAACAGCCAATTGTAATCTGATATTAGCTCTTTTCTGATTATTGGTTTGATCCGAGCTAGTGGGCAACTCTGCCAACGATCCACCTGATGGGCTTGATGCACAACCGAACAAAGACATGACAACCAGCAAAAAAAATACTCTAAGCAATCTATGTAAAGCCAGGTTCACTCAATGACCTCCACTAAACGGCCAAAATTCTTACCAAATTTTTGCTGATAATGCGCAATATTTCCCATGCGTTCATGGACACGAGTACGATCCTGCACCTCTCCTGCCAATTGACCGCAGGCGGCATCAATATCATCACCACGGGTTTTGCGAATGGTCGTCACAAGACCTGCATCCATCAAGATTTGCGCAAACGCCTTGATTCGTGGGTTCTTTGAACGAATCAATCCAGATTCTGGAAAAGGATTAAACGGTATCAAATTGAATTTGCAAGATACCGAGTCCACACCATTTTGCACTAAGGCAACCAGTTCCCGTGCATGCGCATCGGAGTCATTCACGCCATCGAGCATGCAATACTCAAAAGTGACGAAATCACGCGGCGCATAATCAAGATAGCGCTTGCAAGCGGCCATCAATTCACGCAATGGATATTTTTTATTCAACGGAACAAGACCATCTCGCAAAGCGTCATTTGAAGCATGCAAAGAAACGGCCAACGCAACTGGACAATCCTGCGCAAGGCGATCAATCATCGGCGCTACGCCAGACGTTGACAATGTCACTCGCCGACGTGACAGTCCATATCCATTATCATCCAGCATTAACTTTAACGCCGTCACTGTCGGCTCATAATTTAATAACGGCTCGCCCATTCCCATCATTACGACGTTTGTGATCTGACGCTCGCCTTTCGGACCGGGCTCAATACCTTTGGTGCGTCGCAATTCAAACTCTGCCATCCACAGTTGCCCAATGATTTCACCGACCGTAAGATTACGACTGAATCCCTGCTTCCCGGTAGAACAAAAACGACAATTGACCGCACAGCCTGCTTGTGTCGAGATGCATAAGGTTCCGCGATTTTCTTCTGGAATAAATACGGTCTCGACCGCATTGCCTTTTCCCACATCAATTAACCACTTCCGAGTCCCATCAATTGATGTGTGATCGCTAATTACTGCTGGCGCAGCAACCATCGCGCGCGTGGATAATTTATCCCGCAGCGATTTCGCCAAATCAGTCATTGCATCAAAATTGTCCGCGCCAAATTGATGAATCCAGCGCTGCAATTGTTTAGCGCGAAACGGCTTCTCACCCAACTCACCGCAATAAGCGATAAGTTGCGCAGGATCCAGGTCCAGCAAATTGGTGAGTTGCGTCATAACATCATTCCATCAAGTTATCCTCGCGTGAACACAGTTTCACACGAGAAAACACATCAATTAACGTGAATACACATTCAGTGCAGGAAAGTAATAAGCAATTTCCACAGCTGCGGTTTCAGCTGCATCAGAACCGTGCACCGCATTAGCATCAATCGAATCTGCAAAATCAGCCCGGATCGTGCCTTTGTCAGCTTTTTTAGGGTCGGTTGCGCCCATCAGGTCACGATGCGTCAAGATGGCGTTTTCGCCTTCAAGAGCCTGAACGATTACAGGACCGGAAATCATGAAATCGACTAGCGCGTTGAAAAAAGGACGCTCGCGATGTACTGCGTAAAAGCCTTCCGCTTCTGCGCGCGATAATTGCATCATGCGAGCAGCGATAATTTTCAGACCAGCGCCTTCGAAACGCGAATAAATCTGACCAATAACATTTTTTGCAACTGCGTCGGGCTTGATAATTGACAGGGTGCGTTCGATTGCCATCTGTAAAAACTCCAATAAAAATAACGGGTTAAGATAGTAGCTGCAGTTCCAGCCAGTTGCGGATTTTAACATAAAGCGTTATTGAATAAAAACACGACTTTCGCGGCTCCCGGACTTCATCAGGATTTATGACAAATCATTCATATTCAAAATATTTAATGTAAAATTACACATACTCCTGCCATTTTTTATAAAAGACCATATTTTCTTCATAGAACTATAGCGACAAAAATAATACACAACCATGTATGCCTTTGAGGCTACACATGTGGCCCATCGAATTCGGTTTCCGGTTTTGTGTAAAAAATGCTCGCACAAACCAGCCAGAGCCACAAGCTATCAACAGAACTTTCTCCTGGATATGATGCCCAGAGCAGTCATGCGTACATGGCTCCAGATGACTGTTGGCTTAAGAAATAGATGCGAAAAACCCAGTACTGTAGCTTTATGGCATAAGGCGTTTGCGCATGGCTGGCGTCATTTCCACATTTTTGTTAGTGTCGATCAGCATTACTTCCGTCAAGTTCAAGCGCTCTGCGAACGCTTTCCAGTGCAGCGGGCCAGCAATAAATAGCGGCTTGGAGTTTCCATCTGAACGGGTGCCGGCATCATTGCCGCCAGAAGTGATGATCGTGACCGACGCTACCAGATCGGTAGTTTCTCCTGTCCTTGGATCAATGATATGGGGACGACGCTTGCCGTCCTGCATAAAATACCGCTGATAATCGCCGCTGGTGCCTATCGCTTCATTGTCATGCAACTCAACGATTGCGACCGTACCTTCTCCGCGCGGATTCTGGATGCCAACTTTCCAAGGATGCGCTCCGGGCTGCCCTATTGCCAAAACGTTGCCGCCTATATTGATGAGTGCCGCCTTGACGTGCTCGGCGCGCAGAATTTTGGCGGCCTGGTCAAGCGCATACCCTTTGGCATACCCGCCCAAATCGAGCATAACGGCTTTATTGCTGCTGGAAATAACAGTGCCGTCATAACTCAGATCGGTCATGCGCGGCTTGGCATCGACCCAACGTTTAATTTCGGCAGGTGACGGCTCATGCAGCGTGATATCGCTACTCTGAAATCCCCAGAGCCGAATCAAGCCGCCAATGGCAGGGTTAAACAGATTGTCCGAATGTTCAGCCAGGCTGGTGGCTGCCTTGAGCATGTCCACCATTTCAGCGTCAGCTTGATAGGGTTCGCCGCGGGCGATGCTGTCATTGAGCGCTGTCAGCGCGCTCGGCTGCCAGGCGTGGAATTTATGGTGCAGCCTGTCAAATTCACGCAATACTTGCGCACCAAGCAGGTTCGCGCGTGCTTCCGGTTCGCCGTAAATACTTATCTTCACCAAAGTGCCAAATACATTGCCTTGGGTACTGTAAGTAGTTTCAACAGTTTTGTTGTTACATCCACTCAGTAGCACCAATAACAATGCACTGAACAGATAATGATAAAAATTACGCTTGATCATAACGCCTGATTCCAGGGGATTTTACAAAATACGCCTGCATCAGTACGAGGCTAATCTTGCAAGGACACGAACGGTGCATCTGTTTCGTGCAGTCGTTCGCGTCCTTGCATCATCAGCTAGCCTTGCTGACCATGTAATCGACTGCAGCCTTAACGTCTTCATCCTTCAGGGTGGCATTGCCACCTTTAGGTGGCATCATTTTGATGCCATTGATTGCATTGGTGTGCAATGTGTCAATTCCCTGTGCAATGCGTGGGCCCCACATTGCCTTGTCGCCAAATTTCGGCGCGCCCAGCACTCCGGCTCCATGGCATGACAAGCAAGTGGCGGTATAAACCTGTTCGCCCTTGACTAAGTCACCGGCAGGTGCTGCGCTCGCAATAGGAGCTGCCGAGGAAGAAGCGGCAGGTGCTGCTGGTTCAACGGGTGCAACTGGTGCAGGAGCGGCAGGAGCAGTTGCCACTTCAGGGGCCGGGGCCGCTGGCATTGTCTCCGCTGCGGGTGGTGTCTTATCTCCACAGCCTGCCATGACAAGAGCAATGGCGAGTGGCAAGAATTTAAGTGTTTTCATGTGTTTTTCTCCTATTTAAATTAAAAATTTTCCGATGCAATGCAATGCGTTGCATCACGCGCTGAATCATACCAATGTATCTCTGGCAGCGCACAACTCCTGCTACAAAGGTTCGATACGCTCCAGCAGTGGGTCCAACAATAAAGTATCCAATAGCCCGGAAAAATTGTGCCAACTATCCAGACTATGATCAACACTTGGACCAGCCCTTACTACACCGTTTTCATCATGCACATGCAGCGGAAAAGTGACGCAGGAAGGATGCATTGGAGCCGTATCCATGCGCAGCTCTGCTTCGCCCCAACTCCAGTTGATGGAATATTCAGCGCTGCTGAAAAAGCGCAGTTCCATCATCAAACCGGTATCAAAGGAAAGCGTCAACGCATCCTGAGCCAGACGCACCGGTTCGGCCAGGCGCTCGGCGTAATGTTCCTCAAGCTGTTCTTTGAATATCAGATGCAGGCATGCCGTAGGCTCAACAGTCACGGCAGGCATATCACCAAACTGCATCATCATCTCGGCGCGCACCTGCATGCGAGTTTGATCGAGGATCAAGGCGCTCAGATAATGATCATATGCAGGGTGCTCGTTGAGCTCACCATTTTTTATTTTCTCCAGCAAGTCCGCTTCACTATTAATCGCATATTGCCGCAAAATTTCCTTGCGCGATTCGCGCAGCATATAGGCTGTTTTCGCATACAGCGCTTGCAGCGCTTCTGCATTCACGGGGTCCATCAAAGCGTCCTGTTCCATCATTTATCCTTAATTTAGCCTTAATGCGACATCGTTGTATCGTGCGCTGCATCGTCATTTTTATTGAGCATATCCGGCGTCATCTGCGCAAAACGCACTATTTTTCCGCCCTCTTTTTTGACGAAAGCCTCGGCATCCTGCATGCTGGAAAATGATCCGAAGGTAGGCCCCATCGAACCCGTTTTTTTGCTTCCTGCCACATAGATGGCGCTCTTGGCATCGATCCAGTTTCCGTCGGGATGTTCCCATGCCGTCTTGCCCATATCTTGCACAAACACGCCGGTAACCGAACGCTTTTGTTCAGGTGCCAGCAACATCGAGAATAGCTCCATCAGATCGCAGAAAAATTCGGGCTTGCCTTGCGCGTAATGGATCTGCGCCTTGGGTCCCGGATAATCCTTGAGTATCATGCCGTCGAGTTCACAGGTGGTCTCGCTGGTTGGCTCCAGCGCTACCACCTTGGGCGTAGCCTGATTGCAGGCAGCCAGCAAGATGCATAACACCAGACTGCTTGCCAATTTGTGTGGCGCCGGCAGGGATTTTTGCCAGCCGATTATTTTCGCTCTCATTTGAATCTCCAGTGCGTAAATATGAATGGCAGCACGATCCAGCCCAGCATGATGCTGACCAATATTGCGGGATTGGTCAGACTCTCCGGCATCACGGTTGCCAGGCCATACATGCTCTGCACCTGATCGGAGCTGAAAATATTCAGCAAACGGAAAACATCGGCGGGATTAAGCATCAGTAATCCGGCAAAAACCGTACTGTCCAGTTTTCCCTGGCTGACGACCAATGCACCCATCAGCAGCAGATCAAAGATCAGCACGAAAAAAAACCACAGCATGATGGCTGCGCCGCTGGCGCGCATCCGATCCTGGGCGATTACCGACACCAATAACGACAGGCTCAAAAAAGCCATACCCATCAGAATCGCGCTCAATACGAAGCCGGTATAGTGATACAGGTCGTTCGCCCCCAACTTGGAAGCCAGCGGCAGCAAACCGGCACCGAATCCGATCACAGTGGCGCTGGCCAGCGCGGCTGACAGTCCCAGATATTTTCCCAATAAGATTTCAAAACGGGTAATCGGCATCGACAACAGCAACTCCAGCGAGCCGCGTTCTTTCTCGCCGACGATGGTGTCGTAACCCATAATCAATGCAATTAACGGCACCAGATAAATGACCAGGCTGACCAGGCTGGCAATCGTGACATCGATGCCGCGAAAGCCGACTGAACCCAGTTGCGCTGAGCCGAGGTAGGCAATTGCCAGCGCAAACAGAGCAAATATCACGGCAACCGCGACTACCCACAAGTTGCGCAGCCGGTCCCGAAACTCCTTGGTGGCAATGACGCGCACCTGAGCCCACTCAATGCGCTTGGACATGGCGTTCTCCATAACCGAGAAACAGGTCTTCCAGCGATGGTTCATGCACCACGATATCGCGTACGGCATCGGACAACGCCATGATCTTGGCGAGTACATTCACCTTGTTTGCTGCCGGGCAGGAAATTCGCACGCACTCGTTATCGAGCTGCCACTCCAACCCTGCCAGCCCAGCCAACGCACCAAGCGCGGCGCGCATCTGCGTCTCGTGGCCAACGCGCAGCGTGACCTCGATGACAGAAGGCAGCACCATGTGGGAGCGCAATTCCGTCAGCGTGCCTTGTGCGACGATTTGACCGGAGCTCAGAATCACCAGGCGGTCAACCCGGCCCTGAATCTCCGCCAGTATGTGCGAGGTAATGATAATGGTCGCTCCTTGTGACTGCACATCGCGCAAAATACGGTAAAACTCGTGAATCCCCTCCGGATCGAGCCCATTGGTCGGCTCATCTAGAAAAATCAGATCAGGGTTACCCAGCAGCACCTGGGCAAAACCCAGTCGCTGCCGCATGCCTTTGGAATAACCGCGTACCCGCCGCCCGGCCGCATCTGCCAGTCCAACGCGCGCCAGGATTGCATCGCAGGTATTGCGCGGCACTTGCTTTAAATCGGCGAACAAGCGCAACACTTCCAAGCCAGTCAGATTGTCATAGGTCACGAAACTCTCGGGCAAGTAGCCGATACGCCGCCGCATCTGCCGAAAATCGCGGCCGCTGATCAATGCATCGTGAATCCTGATTTCGCCACTGGTGGCTGGAATCAGTCCCAACATCAGTTTGAAAAGCGTGCTCTTGCCAGCGCCATTGTGGCCGATCAGGCCGAACATTTCACCTTTCGCGACCGACAGACTAATATCGTTGACGGCATGTATGTCACCAAAATGTTTGGTGACGTTATTCAGCTGCAGGGGGTTGTTTGTCACTCCACCGTCTCCAATCCTGATTCAAAGGGCGCATGCGCGGATGCTTGTCCACGATGCTGGGGGCGCGTAACACCGGGAACTGTCGTGCCACAAAACGCAATGTCTGCATCGACGGGCTCGACAACAGTAGTTTGACCAAAGGGTATTGCCAGTTGAGCCGGTCGACTACGTCGTTGGCTTCATAGGCGACATCGCCGATGCCATCGCCACTTTGATCCCAGCCGCTGTAATTGCTCCAGTAATTACCCTGCGTGAGGCCCCATTCGACATCACGCGTGGCTACGTACTTAATCTGCGATTTATTGTCGATGAAGTCATTGCCATTGACTTTATTGTTGTAGGAACCGGCCGCCAAATGCACGCCGATCCGGTTACCGATCACCAGGTTTTTTTCCAGCGTGTTGTACTCGGCGTCGTAAATAAAAAAGCCGCGCCCATTGCCTGCCACGATGTTATTTTCAATCACGGAATCCTGAATCGTGCGCAGCATGATGCCGTGGTCGGCATTGCCCCATGCGATATTGTTGCGCACGATCAGGTTGCGCACTTCCATCAGCGCCAGCCCGCCATGGTTGAGATAGGACTCGTTGTTTTCCCAGACGCTGTGGTCGGTCGTCATATAGTGCGTGCCATAACGCAGGTGATGAATTTTATTCCCCCGAAACAGCGCATTCCTGGATACATCTACGTAGATGCCGTCACGGCTGTAGCTGATATTGTTTTCAATGACTTGGACCCCGTCCGTATTGAAAACCTGGATGCCGTTGCCCCGTGCTGCCGACTGCAGATCGCGTTTTCCGGTAATTACATTGCGAACAATTTTCGAGTCTTTCGACTTTTCCAGCCAGATGCCAAACAAGTTATAAACCAGGTTGCAATCCTGCACAGTGGCACGGTCTGAGCCGGGCTGGATGTAGATGCCCGCGTTCTGCGCAGTCAGGTCTGTGCCACTGTCGCGCACGATCAAGCCTTTGATTGTCACGTCCGAGGCACGCACGCGGATGACGTCGCCGGTATTTCCGCCACTAATGGTTGGCCGGCCGATGCCCTGCAAGGTAAGCGGTTTATCGATCACCAAGTGTTCGCTGTAATCGCCCTGCGCCACCTGCACGGTGTCACCTGATTTGGCCGCAGCAAGCACCGCAGCGATCGACTGACCTGCCTGCACCTGGAGCACAGCGCCCCAGGCAGTACCGCCAGCCAGGCCAAGCCAGGCTGCCAGTATTGCGATACACCCCAACCGTTTTAGTGAAGCGCTTGGTGTTTGTCGGATCACGGTTTTTTGGCCGCCATTTGCGCGGTTTTCTCAGACAGATTGCGACGCACGCTGTCCAGTGGAATGAAATAACCCTTGGCATCGATAGGGGTCAGCGGCAAGCTCAGCTTCTCGCGCGTTTTACGCTCTTTCGCCAGCGGCGGACACGCATGATCGTCGTAATACAACACCATACAGTCGAGACATTGCATGCATTCGGTCTGATCGATCTTACCGGCCGCGTCAATCGCGTGAGAACCGCAACCGCTAGCGCAGGCATGGCAGGTTTGGCATTCGGTCTTGCGCTTCAAGCCGAACAGGCGCAATTTGCTGGGGATCGCCAGACCGGCGCCGAGCGGGCAAATGTATTTGCAATATGGCCGCTCGCTCAGAATAGATATGCCAAGAATGCCGCCGATAAACAACCAGAATGGCCAGCTACGGTTCCACACGCCGACTAAAAATGTAGTCTTGAACGGTTCAATCTCAGCCAGACGCTCCGCCGCTTCCATCGAATAAAACGACACTCCCAGCAGCACGAAAAAGACGCCGTACTTGATCCATTTGAGTTTGTCATGCAAGCGCTTGGGCAACAGCCGCTGGAATTTTTCCAGGCCAAGCATCTTGCCAGCACTATGGGCCAATTGCTGCAGCGAGCCGAACGGGCACAACCAGCCGCAAAACACGCCGCGCCCCCAGAGCAGCACGCTGATGATGATGAACCACCAGAAGATGAAAATAAACGGGTCTGACAGGAACAATTCCCACTTCCACTGGTGAATCAGCGAATGGAACCAGGTCAGCACTTGTGTGATGCTGGGCTGAGCCTTCAGATAAAAGCCCAGAAATACCACGCTGGCCAACCACAGCAAATGGCGCGGCCGGGAAATCCACGGCTTATGCTTGCGGCTGGAAATGCGCACCAGTTTGTCGCGTTGCGAATACATCAGTGCGGTAAATCCCAGTACCAGCACGAACAACACTATTTCCAGTTTCCGGCCCAACCAAATCCCTTCCCATACGGCTTGCGGGCGTTCGATCTTGGGACGGCCGCCTTCCAGATATTGTGCCGGCAGCCACAGTTCCTGGTCGAAATGGACGAATGTTTTGGCACCGGTCTTTGCATCGGTCTTGTTGCCCAGAAATGTCAGCTGCCACGGCCACGCGGGGTTAAAGTCGGCAGAACGAATAATGAAGATGCCGGATTCCTTGAAACCTGGCACATCGGCTGGCTGCAAGTGGTAGAGATTTTGGTAATCGGTATCGCGGAAGGTAAAGGTGTCCGGGTCCTGGCGCACCTGAATCCGGTCATAAATTCCGCCGCGCACGTAGCCTGAACCCTTGAATGAGCTCTCGCCATTGGCGATAATGAAAATCGCGTGCTCATCCGGCTTCAAATCTGCCATCAGGCGTTTATAGGCGTGCTCCCCGAGCAAGCTGGTGCCAATCGCAGGCACATTCAGATAGCCGAAATACAAATCCATATAGGGCTGATCGAGGTTAGTCGCGCCGACATCTTCGGCCGACACCAGCATATGCTGGACGCTGCCTTCTTTTAGTAGAGTTTCCCAATTCAATTTGGCGTTGAAAGCGGTAAATTTGGCCGGCGGTCTGGGTACGCTTTTGATGAGCCCTACTTGCCGGCCAATGGCATAGGCGCTGCGGGAAATTACCTGATTTTCGGCAATCGCGGTAACAGTCGCGCCACTGATGGCGTCCAGGCTCTGCGCACCTTTATCATTCAGACCTTGGCCGATGACCAGCTTGGCATCGGCTGATTTGCCGATATATTGCTTAATAAATTTGAGCAATACCGATTCAGGAATACCCGCCAGCAAAATCGGTTCCGAGTGTTTCAGCACCCGCACTCCGGTAATGATGCCCTTCGTATCCATGCCCACTAGGGTCACGATCGGCTTGCCGGAGTAGGCCGGAATATCCACCACGTCGGTCGATAGAAACACATAACCGACTAATTGCTTCTGTTCGCCCTTGCTCCCTGATTCGCCCTTACTTTCCGCGTAAGCCTCGACATAGCTGGGCCGTCCCTTGCGCTTGGAGAATTGCGTGGCCGAGGGCATCACGTCGCCGCATGGCGCAGAGGCACAAAGATCCGGCCCGGTCATGAGTTCCGCCGATAGTTCGGCGTCGTAGATGGAGGCGCCGCGGGCGTTAGCCGCGAGTAGCAGGCCGGCAAATCCTGCGCACAATACCAGGACAGTTTTAAAAACCACGTGCAGCAACAAGCCACGATCAAAAATATATTTCATAAAATTTACCGAACTTTTATAAATTGAGTGACGCGCACACTGATGGCACACGTCATTCTGTGAGCGGCGATACAACAAAGTATCCGCGAGCTTTAGCCCGTTCTGCCGCGACATCAAATCCCTTGTAAATTCACATAGCCGCCATAAAGCGAGGAGTATTTTTAATTACACAATGAATATATGCGGATAACATAGCATTTTCATGCATACCAGCAGCAGTAAATAATTTGTCAAAGCATGATTAGACATAAATCTGCTTTATTTCTGCCGCGGCCGATTTGATCGGCGGGGATTTGCTGGGGTGGAATACCATTTGACGCAAAACTTAGTGGCGATAAAGCCGTATTTTCACTGAGTAAAACAATATGGTAAAAATGTAAGGTGTACCAACAAACAAAGATAAAACCAACAAGTACCGCGCGCTGGGAACAGCGCGCGGCATACAGCTTTAAGCTTCTACCAGGAAGCGGCTACGCATTTCGAGATGCAATGCGTGGCAGAAGTGAGTGCAATAAATCCAGTAAGCACCCGCTCTGTCGGCCTTGAAAGTGACCGATTTGGTTTCCTGCGCATTTACAATAAAGTTAATGTTGTAAGTCGGAATCGCACAGCCATGGGTCAAATCTTCAACCTTGTCATGGTTGGTCAGGGTGAGCGTAACTTCGTCGCCTTTCTTGACCTTGATGATCGGCATGCTGAACGCCGGCGCTTGCGACATCAGACGCACATGCACCTTGTTGCCCTTGCGTTCAATACCTGCGGTTTCCGGCTTGACTGCATTTGGAAAGTCGTCCATGGTGCTGACTTGGCGCGTCTTGACCACATCCCGGCGCACGATGATGCCGTCATGCGGCTCCGGATACGCGGAGTGATCCGACACCAGCTTCATTTTCTCGCCGCTGATATTAATCAGTTGCTCTGTCTCCGGATGGAGAGGACCTACCGGCAGAAAACGATCCTTGGAAAATTTATTGCCGGAGTTGAAGTACTTGCCATCGGCTTCTTTGGTTTCACCCATCGATGAATAGCCGTGACCAGGCTGGTAATGGACATCAATCCTGTCAAGCACCGGCTTTACCGTTTTATCGCCCTTGAACTGCGCAATTGCTTTCTCGACATTCCACTTTACGCACTGACTATCCAGGAAGAGCGAGGTGTACGCATTGCCTTTGCCATCGAAGGCGGTATGCAGTGGGCCCAGTCCAATTTCTGGTTCTGCGACAACGGCATCGCGTTCAGTTTTCAGCTCGCCGGCGAACCACTTCGCCACCAGCGACAAATCGATCACGCTGGCTGTGGGCGACAATTTACCGGCACAAACGAAATATTTTCCGTCCGGCGAGGCGTTCACGCCATGCGGGTTCTTGCCTACCGGCACATAGCAGGTAACCGCGGTTTTTGGATCAGTATTGGCAGCCTTGCGGCCATCCACTACCGGCACCTTGGAAGAGCCGATCGTTGTAAATTTGCCATCCTTGACCATTTTCTCGACACGTGCAACGTCGAAGAAAATGCAGGCATCACGCTCGGCCGCCATCATCCCGGCCAACTCTGCAGAATTTTCAGTGTTGTACTGCGTCGCTGCGGCAAGCTTGCCGTCGTAGGAAGTGGCCAACAGCTCCATATTCCCATCGATGCGACACTGCCAGCGCACTTCCATCGTGCTGGCGTCTACACAGGTAAACAGACAGCCCCATTTGCTTGGATCATCCAGGTCGCGGCCATCATTGGGCAACGGAATATGGAACTCGGCACCGCAGAATACGCGTGTTGTGTAATTGATAGCAGTATCAACTGGGTCGCACTTGTCTGGGAAAATGCCGTGGAAACCCATGACGTTAGGTATCTCGATAATCTTGTCGCACTCCATCGTATCCATGCGAATGCGTGCCAGACGCGAATGAATCTTGTCGTTGACAAACAACCAGCGGCTATCGTAAGTGCCATCCTTGTAACTGCCGTGCACGTGGTGGGTATCGCCAGTAGTGTATTTCAGGCTGCCATCGGCCTTGGTGCCCATGATCGCCTTCGATTCGTTGGTAAATCCCCAACCCACCATGCAATCAGTATTAAATACCGGAATCCGCTTCAAAGTGCGGCCGGAAGGAAGCCCCAAAATTCGCATTTCCCCGCCGTGTCCTGCACTGGTAAAAGAGTAGTACTCATCCAGTTGGCCGGGCGCAATTTCTTGGCCGCCACCAGCAACTGGCTTGACAGCGTCCGCTGGCTTCGCCGCAACAACCTCTTCTTTACAGCCGCTCAAACCAAGCGACACGCCTGCGCCAGCCAACCCCAGCAATGCAGTGCGACCTAGAAAACTGCGCCGGTTTCCGAGCTTCGGTGCATCTTCAACCACCATCTTCTTCTCAACGTTATCCATCTGCGCTTTTCCTTTGTGCTTGCTATTAATTAGTTAGTTGAACTTCGGGCTGAGCATACTGTTTACTTCTCAAATGCCACCCTACGTATTATCAACTTTAGAAACGATAAAAAACATGATCCATATCAATATGGAAATCCCGTTTATCAATTCAAGTTTGTGCAATATACACTCAAAAAAAAGGCAAGGAGACAGAATTTTAATTTTTCGTAACTTATTGATATAAAAAATTACCACTAATAAACTTGCTCTAAATATATTTATATTCTTGCCCTTAGAGCGCCATTTCGACTGCCTTACTAATTGCGTTTAAAAGCACATCTAACCTTCGTCAGAAAATATAACTCGCGCCACTAAAGCTACTTCAAGCAAACACCGTTGCCATCCGTCACGCTGACCTTGATCGGAATTCCTGCCTGGATGCTTTGGGAAACCGTACAAAACTCCTCAAACTGTCCCAGCACGCGATCAAGATGCTTAATACTGGCGCCATCCTGAGCGAACCGAATCATGACGTCGATCTGCAACACGCGCAGTCGGTTGTTGGCGTTACGGTCGATAGTGCACGTCGCTTTGGTTGTGATGCCGCCCGCATCCTGCCCATATTTTTTCAGCGAAAATAGCAAGCTTGCCGACAGACAATTGGCAGCAGCAGTCAACAACATGTGCGCCGGCGCCGGACCGCGCCCCTCGCCCATCGGTGCCGGTTCGTCCACTAGCAAATCCGGAGCCGCATCGCCGAAGTCCACCAGAAATTGATAATTTTCTTTTTGCGTAATGGTGATGCTTACCGTTTCAATCATTTTGTTTTCCTTTATTGGATTATTGCCGGCCGAATTGGCATTCGCAGCATCCGCACCTGCAAGATGCGCAGAGACTGATGCAAAATCGCTGCAAGCAATCCCCTGAGCGGATCGTGTTGGCAACCCAGACTTGGGGCATGGTTGCAGCAATGTTTTTATGGGCGCGATATTCGGGCCAGCCGCAATTGCAACTGTAGCGCAGCCGACTCCGTACCTGACGCCGCTGATCATCATGGCGTCTATCTGACGATCATCGACGTGATGCCTGCCATGCGCTGCTCGGCGCGCAATACACCGCGGCCTCGATGATCGGCATGCTCCGCTGCTGGAACAATAAGCTACAGCAGCATTGTTTACATTTGAATTATCAGTGCGGGGTCGAACGCGGCATTCTCGGCAATGCCTTCACGCGCATAGCCGCGTGGGTTGCAAACGATGCGGGTGTTTGCAACCTGGTAGTCATAACTGTCATGGGTATGGCCATGCACCCACAACGCCGGTTTCCAGCGTGCGATCTGGGCGTCAAGATCGGATACAAAACAGGCGTTCAACAAGGAACCGGCGTATTTCGGATTGATGCTGCCGCGGGAAGGCGCGTGATGCGTGACCACGACGGTGCTGCCGTTAAATGGTTCGGCAAATTTCATCTCCAGCCAGCTGACCGACTGATCGAAGATCTGGCGCGAAATGGCAGGACTGAACAGCGTATCGGCAGCATCGCCTACCGTGATCCGGCTGAAATCCCTGATCGACTGGCTGGCTTCGGCAACCGAGGCGGCGCGCATCTCTGCGGTCGGGAACAGGCGGAAATCAGTCCACAACGTACACCCAAGAAAGCGCACGCCGCCGATGCGGATTTCATCCCGATCCAGCACATGAATGTTGCTGCCGTGGGCACCCTGCCGCAATGCAGACAAGGTGCCGCTCAAACTGGCGCCGTAAAATTCGTGATTGCCGGGAACATAAATCACCGGCACCGCACATTGCCGGGCCCAGTCTATCGCCTGCTGCGGCCGCGCCACATCGCCGGCCAGAATCACCAGATCGCAATCAGGCTGCGGCACCGGCATCGCGGCGACCGTCAGGTGCAGATCAGAAAGAATAGCCACGCGCATAATATCTTTCGCTTAATGAAGCAAGCTCAGTCAAATATTTGTGAAATTTGATACTTCTATGAGTACCACGAAAAAACTATGCTTCTCCGCATTACTTTGGAAAATTTTAAAAAATACCCCACTCTTTTTTACCTCCGGTTCGGGCCGTATGTATAAACCAGAGCACCGGGATCGCGATCGACAAGACAACCAGACCCCTGCCCGCTATAAGCTGATCATCCAGTAAATAAGCATTGCACAGCCTAACTGTGGTGTCTTGATACAGCATGCCGACAATTGCCATCATCCAGGCAAAATTTCCGAGAAAGAAAAGCTGGGTAACCCGATTCGCGCGCGACAAGGTGCCGGGCAGCACCAGGCCGGCGATGAAGAATGTGGCGAACTTCAGCATTTCCGCTGCGGGCGACAGCAGCACATCATCGAGCGCCTTGGGAATCATCCAGTACGCGCTCAGTAGTAAAAAAAAGGACAGCGCGACAATCCCGTATTCGTCCATTTTCCAGAACCGGTAGCCGGCCAGGCGAGCGATGCCGTTCTGCAGTCTGTTCGGGGTATTTTGCGCGTTGCGCACAGTTCGGGATAGAGCGAACGCGCACGCAACGCCCGCGCCCAACAGCATGGGCATCTGCACCAGCATGTGCAAAGCCATTGAGCGTTCCAGCGTAAATCTGAACGCGGCCGCAATCGTCAGCAGCAACGCGCCCAATAACGCGGCTAAAAATCTTTGAGTAGATTGTTTCATCGCCCCTGACCGATACCATGCAACTGCACTAGGGGCGGTAGCTGCGGCGGCAGCGCTATCAATGCCAGCAAGGCGTCCGGTTGGCCGATATCGATGATTTGCGACAGCTGCGCATCGGGCGTCACCACATGGTAAGCCGCATTGTGCTCAAATTCATCCCACGGCGCGGGGATGACCGTGATGCCAAAGGCTGTCAACAAAGCCTGGCGTTGCCGGGTATCGGGCACGCTGGCAAATTGCCATACATCGGCTTGCGCGTGCATGCGCTGGGCATAACGGGCCAGCTGTTCGTGCGTGTCGCGCGGGTCAAAACTGATGCTCAACAGCCGCACCCGCTGCGCCAACCCGTTTGCATGGATGGTTTGCTGCAGCTGCTGAAATTCGGTGCCCATGGCTGAACACACCGCATTGCAGCGGGTATAAATAAAATTGACGATGGTGGTGCGTCCGTCCGAACGCAGCGCCTGTGCCAACGATGCTGCGACGCCGGTTTCAAACCGGATCGCGGCGTCCGGAAGCGGCCTTGGCCGCTCGGCAATGGAAAGCCGGCGCGACTGCTCGCTGGTGACGACGCGAAAGCCATCCGTCACCTGGTAAAAAGCCCCGATTCCGAGGCCCAATACCAGTAGCAGCGCTGCCAACATTTTGCGCACGCTATGCACGACTACTTGAGCTTGCCTAATTCATCATCGCCATTCCATGGTTGTTTGCGATCCTTGCTGGCTTCGCGCTCGGTCTTCACTAGCGCCGCATCCACCTTGGCGGCGGTATTGCCGAAATTGGAACGGACGTGGGTCAATACCGCAGCGATCTCTGCATCATTCAATTTATTCTGGAAGGCCGGCATTTGGCCGTTGTAGACAACACCCTTGACCGTCAGGCTGCCGGATATGCCATGCAACAGGATTTGCGCCGCCACCGATTCCTTGCCAGTAACCCATTCGGATGCAGCCAATGGCGGGAAAACGCCAGGCAAGCCGGCCCCGCTAGCCTGATGGCATGCAACGCATTGCGCGGCATAAATCTGCGCCCCATTGACGACGCCATTTTTGGCTCCGGTCTGCGCAGTGAGATCGGCTCTGGTGCGACTATCGCCCAACTCCGGCGGGTCACTTAAGTTGGAAGTGGCAAGATAATAAATGCCCCAGCTAAATACAAGTCCAATAATTGCGATGATAAACCACGGAACCGGATGATTGCCTTCATACGGATCAGGCTGCTCTCTTTGCTGCGCTTCAATTCTCTTCTCGCTGTCCGTCATGCTAAAACTCCAAAATGTAGTTCACTCACAGGCATCGCTGTTATGCCTTGCTTTTTGTTTTTATATTATTTCTTGCCAACGGGAGCCGGGAAGACCGGATACGTATGATCCAATCCAATCAGATATTGCACCAGATCCAGCGCTTCCGGCTTGGCCACGACCACCTTGCCCTGGGGCGCATAACCAGGCGGCAACGCCACCACTTTCTCGCCCGCGCCGGCCTTGTCCTTGACCTCGAACATATAAGGATAAGACGGCATAATGCTGCCCGGTGCATATGCGCGCGGTTGGTACAGGTGACCAAGATGCCAATCCACGCTCGGCTGCCGGGCGCCGATGTTGAACAGATCTGGGCCGGTGCGCGCAGTGCCGAGCAAATGCGGAGCGTCGTAATAATAATCGGCAGCAACTGACGCCCGGCCCCAGCCGCGCAACGCATCGGGTGCCTGGGATTTATCGCGCGGCTGTTGCGAATGGCAATAGATGCAGCCGTTCTTGATGTATTGATCGCGGCCGCGCAATTGTGCCGAGGTATAAGGATTCAAGGCGGCAACGGGTTTCAGATCCGATAATTGTAAAAAGGGAAGCACCACCAGTGTCGTGGTTGCCAATGCCAGCGTTACCATCGCACCGCTCAAGAGTTTGACTTCGTTTTCCATGATCAGACTCCGGCCAGTGTTGAAGCGGCTGTTGCGGCCGGTTTATGAAACAGCGCAGCACCAGTGCGCTGCGGGCCATGACGTAGCGCCATGGCGACGAAATGGAATGCAAACACCAGATGCCCCAACGTCATGATCGCGCCGCCCACCGAGCGACTCCGCAAATACGGCAGCGTCACGCGCACCGACTCCATGAATGGCTTGGATGCGTCCAGCATGGCCAATCCTTGTAGCCAGCCGCCAATCGACAGGCCGACGAAGTAAATCGAAAATCCGACCACGACCAGCCAGAAGTGCAGTGAAATCAGTTTCGGGTATGGCCACTCCCACGACATGACGCGCGGCATTACGAAATAAATTGCGCCAAACATGACCATCGAAAAGAAACCATACAAGCCCAGATGTGCATGTGCCACAGTGAAATGGGTGAAATGGGCAACGGTACTGACACTGCGCAGCGCCTCTATCGAACCTTGCAGCGAACTCAGCGTGTACATCATTCCGCCCAACACAATGAAGCGCAGCGTCGGCGAATAGATCAGCGTTTTGAAATGGCCGCGCATGGTCAAATGCTGATTGATTGAAAATGAAAGCACCGGCACTATCATCATCATGCTTTGCACAATCGATAGCGTAATCAGCCAGCCGGGCACTGGGCCGCCGACCAAATGATGCCCGCCTACCTGACCGTAAAAAAACGCCAGCGCCCAGAAACCCAGCAGCGACAAGTTGTACGACTGTATCGGGCGACCGATGATTTTTGGCAAGAAATAATACACAGCAGCCAATGCCAGCGGAGTGTAAAACAATCCCAGAACGTTATGGCCGAACCACCAGTTCATGGTTGCCTGTTCCACACCGAAGTGCACGCCCGGGATATTTCCGATTAAAAATAAAGTGGGAAACCAGAACAAGGCTGCGCCCATGTACCAGACGGATACATAGAGATGCTTTACGCGTCTATTTTGCAAGGTAAAAACCAGTGGCAATGCCACCAGCGCACCGCCTATGACCAACAGAATATCGATTTGCCACGGAATTTCCAACCATTCCAGTCCATCATTCAAGCCCACCGCTATGCTGCCCAAGCCAGCAATCAGGCCGGCGTTCCAGAGCATGACGCCCAGCATCGCAAAGCGTCCGCCCATCAGCTTGGTTTTCAGCAGGCGCGGCAACAGCCAGATTGCAATACCCAATGCAGCCATGGGTGCCCACCCGTAGGCAACCGCGTTCAGATGGATGGTGCGCAGGCGGCCGAAGGTGAGCCAGGATTGCGCAGTGAGCCAATCCGGCTCATGCAATTTTATCGAGCTGGTCAAGCCGGCGAATGAAGCAAAAACCAGCCATACCACCGCGCATGACAGGAATACAAAGGTGACAAAAGCCGTCGATCGATCGGCCTGAACCCGTTCTTCCAACTCTTGTTTTAGCGTCGCTTCTTGTCCGAAGTCAGGCAGCGGCAGATGCGTACTGTCGACTGTTTTCTGCAAACCGGCGCGTTGTTCCGAAGTCGCCGCAGGCTCTTCAACCTGACCGATTTCCCCTTCTGAAAAAATCACATTGGCGGCAGCCGGGTTGTCGTCAAATAATTTTTTTCGTAACGACCAAATAAATATAAACAATCCGGTTACAGATAGAACAAAAGAAAATAACAATATTGTGATTGTTTCCATGGCACTTAATAAGGAGAGTGTACAAATTGAAAAAAGAAAACCGCATCGCCATGCTGATTTTGGCGATTACTTAAAGCAAGAAATAAGGCTGAAACCGAACCCGACAAACCATCCTGAAAGTACGATTTCAACAGTAGGATGGAGCCGGGTTCTTAAGATAATGCCACCAACGGCAGATACGCGTATTCCGGCTTAAACAATGTGCAATTGAGCAATTGCAGCAACAGTCGGCATACTTAATTCATGAGCGGCATTACCACAAAAGCGCACAACAATACCCACACAATGCCGCCTACGGAAAATGCCGCAAAGCTCATTGATTGCGCCTCGATCTGCTCGTCCATTTTGAAAATTCTAAAGGTGCCGTAATACAGCATGCTGACCGCCGCCAAAAATCCGAGAATAACAATACTGATCATTGCCCACAAATTGGGTATCGCCAACCCTAAACTGGAAAGCCACATCGGCACGCCGGTAATCGCGGCAAGCAAGAAAGCATCCTTGAAATCAACAGACAATTTATGCACTGACGCTACGTTTTTGATGATCCAGCCCATGAGCGGAACCGTAAGCAACTCTGCTATCAGGAACACCAGCGCTACATCCTGCCAACGCGAAAACGCCGCATCCATTAAATATACCGACGCATGATGGCTACCGGCATACAGCAGCATCGCGGGCGGAATCAGCGAAAAAGGTAAAACCAGTAGTAAAAAAGTTTTTAGCGCCGAAGGATGCACGGCACCGACTTTGTCCCAGCTATCATTGAAAGAAAATGGCATTTTTGAATAATTTGACTGGCTCATTTTAAGAATCTCCTTAGTTATCGTACAAAGTCTTCGATTACGCTTTACCAACCGCCACTACCACGAAAAATCTTTATTGCTCCGATCAATTTAAATGATTCGGATCAAGGCATCTGATATTTATATCAATGTATGATACAAACGCAACGAAGTCTAATCTATATTTTTTGGTTCTGCTGGGTAACCCACACTCATGCCATTCATTGGCAAATACCGCAACCAAAATTCCGGCAGTACATTTCTCCTGTAGGAATGTTTGGATTGCGATAAGCGCAAATCACGCACACTTGGTGAAGCAGCATCTCTACAACGTTATTTACACCCTATTCGCACCAGTTATAATATCATGTCGTGATATAAATTTCAAAATTCTCTCGTCGTGGACGGATCAATCCATCTATCGTCAAGTTGATACAGAAGCAAGCCAATCCGGATTTCCAAGGTTATGATCAGCTCTGATCTCATTCATCTTTCCAACCCATGATGACCAATCCCCTACCTATCGACGCTCTTTCCAAACTGGATTACGAACTGCTGGCGGATTTTCGATATCAACTCCGACGATTTCTACGCTTCAGCGAAGAAATTTCGCAAACCCGTGGAATCACTCCGCTTCAATATTTGCTGTTATTGCAGGTCAAGGGTTACCCGGGACGAGAATGGGCAACCATCGCCGAACTGGCCGAGCGCCTGCAATCGCATCATCACGGTGTCGTCGCACTGACGTCGCGTTGTGAAAAAGCGGTACTGGTAGCGCGCCGTCCGGGCCGTGATGATGGACGCTGCGTCGAGGTCTATCTGCTGCCCAAAGGCGAAGAACTATTGCGGCAACTGGCCGTGCTGCACCGGGATCAACTGGTCGATCTGCAGCACATGCTGAAAATTCCGAGCGAGAATATCCTGAAGCGATTCAGCTAGGAATCGGTCCGACCAACGCGGCGCCGGACCGATTCGGCAATCGGCCACAATCATTTTTATAAACACCAATGCTGTCGATGCGCTTGCACTTGGATTTAAACAGGACTATATTAGTACTCATTGATTTTCAGGGATACAAAAATGCTACGAATGAGCAAGATGGCGGATTACGGCACCCTGATCCTGACCACGATGGTGACTGAACCGGAGCGCGTGCAAAGCGCGGCAGGCATAGCAGTCATGATTCGGGTGCCGGTGCCGACTGTCAGCAAGATACTCAAGATACTGACCCGCGAAGGCCTGGTGGTCTCGCTGCGCGGCGCCAAGGGGGGTTACATGCTGTCCCGGCCACCGACCCAGATCACCATTTCGCACATCATCAACGCGATGGACGGCCCGATCGGCATGACCGAATGCAGCATCACGCCCGGTTTGTGCGCTCAGGAATCGGGTTGTCCGGTACGCGCCAACTGGCAACGGGTCAATCGGGTTGTGCTCGATGCACTGGATCAGATAACGCTGGATCAGATGATTCAGCCGGTGACTGAAACGATTGAAACGGTCGATATCAGTGCGCTGCGCAGGACTTTGCCACTGTCTGTACCAAAATCAGCGCCAGCCAAAAATCACAGAATGAATGGAGAGCAACCATGACCGAAGCAACAGCAACAAGCAGTCTGGAAACTAGTCTGGAAGCATTAATCAGCAGCGAGTATCAGCACGGTTTCGTGACCGACCTGGAGACCGACACCGTACCGCGCGGCTTGACCGAAGATACGATTCGTCTGATCTCGGCGCGCAAGAATGAGCCGGAGTTCATGCTGGAATGGCGTCTGAAAGCATTCCGACACTGGCTGACCATGACCGAACCGGACTGGTCTACTGCGCGCTATCCGGCTATCGATTATCAGGACATCATCTACTATTCGGCCCCGAAATCCATGCTGGACCGGCCCCAGAGTCTGGCCGACGTCGATCCGGAATTGCTCAAGACGTATGAAAAGCTGGGCGTGCCGTTGAGGGAGCGCGAAATGCTGGCCGGAGTCGCGGTCGATGCGGTATTCGACAGCATATCGGTAGGCACCACTTTCAAAGACAAACTCGGCGAACTCGGCATCATCTTCGGCTCTTTCTCGGATGCGGTGCGCGAGCATCCTGATTTGGTGCAGCAGTACTTGGGCTCGGTGGTGCCGTACACCGACAATTATTTTGCGGCGCTCAATGCAGCGGTGTTTTCCGACGGCTCGTTTTGCTATATCCCGCCCGGCGTGCGCTGCCCGATGGAATTGTCGACTTACTTCCGCATCAATGCCAAGGATACCGGTCAGTTCGAACGCACGCTGATCATTGCCGATGCCGGCGCTTACGTCAGCTATCTGGAAGGCTGCACCGCGCCGATGCGCGACGAAAATCAGTTGCATGCTGCCGTAGTGGAACTGGTGGCGATGGATGACGCACGCATCAAATACTCGACGGTACAAAACTGGTACCCCGGCGACAAGAATGGCAAGGGCGGCATCTACAACTTCGTCACCAAGCGCGGCGACTGCCGCGGCGCCAATTCGCATATCTCCTGGACCCAGGTTGAAACCGGTTCAGCTATCACCTGGAAATATCCGAGCTGCATTCTGCGCGGCGACAATTCGATTGGCGAATTTTATTCGGTGGCGCTGACCAACAATTATCAGCAAGCCGATACCGGTTCCAAGATGATCCACATCGGCCGCAATACCCACAGCACGATCATTTCCAAAGGAATTTCTGCAGGACGCGGACAAAACGCGTATCGCGGGCTGGTGAAAATCCTGAAATCGGCCGAAGGAGCGCGTAACTATACCCAGTGCGACTCGCTACTGCTGGGCGACAAATGCGGTGCGCACACCTTCCCGTACATCGAGGTCAAAAACCCGACTGCACGGGTCGAACACGAAGCGTCCACCTCGCGCATCGGCGAAGACCAGCTGTTCTACTGCAAGCAGCGCGGCATTTCGGCCGAAGACGCGGTGTCGATGATCGTCAACGGCTTTTGCAAGGAGGTGTTCAAGGAGCTGCCGATGGAATTCGCAGTGGAAGCACAGAAATTGATGAGCGTGAGCCTTGAAGGCTGTGTCGGTTAATTAAAAAATGTAAAGGAATACAGCATGTTGGAAATTAGAAATCTACAAGCAAGCGTTGACAACAAGCCGATCCTGCGCGGCCTCAATCTGACCGTGAAAGCCGGCGAAGTGCATGCGATCATGGGGCCGAATGGCTCCGGCAAGAGTACGTTGGCGCAAGTGCTGGCGGGGCATGAAAACTATAAAGTCACCGGTGGCGAAGTGCTCTATCAAGGCCACGATTTACTGGCGCTGGCACCCGAAGAGCGGGCGCGGGAAGGCGTCTTCCTGGCGTTCCAGTATCCGGTTGAAATCCCCGGCGTGAGCAATGTCTATTTGCTGAAAGCTGCGCTGAATAATATTCGCAAGCATCGCGGTTTGCCCGAACTCGACGCGATGGAATTTCTCAGCCTGATCAAGGAGAAGATGATTCAGATGGATATGAGCAAGGAATTACTGTACCGCTCAGTCAATGAAGGCTTTTCGGGCGGCGAGAAAAAACGCAACGAAATCCTGCAAATGGCATTGCTGGAGCCGAAGCTGGCGATTCTTGACGAGACCGATTCCGGGCTCGACATCGATGCGCTGCAAATCGTGGCCCGCGGCATCAATGCCTTGCGCAGTCCGGAGCGCGCGATGATCATGGTGACCCATTACCAGCGCCTGCTGGATTACGTGGTGCCCGACTTTGTGCATGTATTGTCGCAAGGAATCATCGTCAAGACCGGCGGCAAGGAACTGGCGCTCGAACTGGAGCAGCGCGGTTACGGCTGGCTGGAACAAGCGGCACCTGCCACCGAGAATAGCGCGGTGGCATGATATGAATAGCAATAGCAATAGCAATAGCCCAGCCAGAGAACACATTCTCGCCGATTTCAAGCGTATCGCAGCAGTCTTGCCGGGCGCGCAAGCGCCGTGGCTGGCGAAGATACGCAGCGCGGCATTGGAGCGTTTTGCGCAAAGCGGCTTTCCCACCATCCGCGATGAAGAATGGAAATACACCAATGTCGCTGCCATCGAGAAGCATGCTTTCCTGGCATTGCCTGACGGCGGCAAGCGCAATCACGCGACAGCCGCATTAGTCGAAAGCCTGACACAGAATCTGGTACTAAGCGGCACCGGCCACTTGCTGGTATTTCATAATGGCCGCCATGCCCCTGCCCTGTCGGCACCGGGCCAACTGCCTGCGGGCGTGACACTGGGCAGTTTGGCCGATGCGCTGCAGCAGACGCCGGACGTGCTTGAACCGTATCTGAGCAACAACGATCGTCAAACCGTATTTGGCGCGCTCAATACCGCCTTCATGGCCGATGGCGCTTATCTGCATCTGGCGCGCGGCGTGGTGCTGGAACAGCCGGTGCATCTGCTTTTCATCACGACTGAAGCAGGCGCTGCAACGCCGTTTTCAACCCACCCGCGCAACGTGATCGTGGCCGAAGCAGACGCGCAAGCGACGGTGATCGAGCACTACGCGGGGCCGGATGGCGTGGTGTATTTCACCAACGCCGTGACGCAGATTTTCACCGCAGAAAATGCCGCAATCGAACACTACAAACTGCAACAGGAAGCTGCGCAAGCGTTCCATGTCGCCGGCATTCACGCGGCGCAACAACGCAACAGCCGGCTGGCGTCGCACTCCATCACGCTCGGCGCGGCATTGGCGCGCAACGATATTACGACGGCATTCAATGCGCCGGGCAGCGAAGCTACGCTCAACGGTCTGTATCTGGTCGGCGGCCAGCAGCATGTGGATAACCACACCCGCATCGATCATCTCGAACCGGGCTGCACAAGCCATGAATATTATCGCGGCGTGCTGGATGGCCGTGCGAGGGCGGTGTTCAATGGCAAGGTAATCGTCCATCCGGGAGCGCAAAAAACCAACGCGCATCAGACCAACCACAATCTGTTGCTGTCCAGGGATGCGGAAATCGATACCAAGCCGCAACTGGAAATCTACGCCGACGACGTGCAATGTACGCACGGCGCAACCATTGGCCAGATTGACGAAACGCAGCTCTTTTATTTGCGTTCGCGCGGGGTGGAAGAAGCAATGGCAAGAGGCTTGCTGATCCACGCGTTCGCGCATGACGTGATCGAACGCATCCGGGTCGCATCGCTACGCACCAGGATCGAACAAATCCTGCTCACCCGATTGCCACAGGGTGATCGCATCAAGGAACTGACATGAAAATGGAAACTGAAGTGCTCTCGCAACCAACATCGCATCCAGCCATCGTGCAGCGCAGCGTGGCCGACTTGCGCCAGGATTTCCCTATCCTGCAAAGCACCGTAGCCGGCAAGCCGCTGGTTTATCTGGACAATGCCGCCACCACCCAAAAACCGCAATCGGTAATCGATGCCGAAGTCGCGTTTTACAGCCGCAGCAACGCCAACGTGCATCGCGGCGTCCATACCCTGAGTCAGCGCGCCACCGACGATTATGAAGCGGCGCGCGACAAGGTGCGGCGCTTCATCAACGCCGCCAGCAGCAAGGAAATCGTGTACGTGCGCGGCACCACCGAAGCCATCAACCTGGTGGCGCAAAGCTATGCCCGGCCGCTTTTGACCAAAGACGACAACATCATCATCAGCGCGATGGAACATCACTCCAACATCGTGCCGTGGCAAATGGTGTGCGCCCAGACCGGCGCGGAACTCAGAGTAGTGCCGGTCAATGACGCCGGCGAATTCGAGTTCGATGTCTTTGTCAAACTGATCGGTCCCGGCACCAAGCTGGTCGCCGTCACGCATCTGTCGAACGCGCTGGGCAGCATACCTCCGGTCAAGCGCATTATCGATCTTGCGCATTCTCACGACGTGCCGGTGTTGCTGGACGGCGCGCAAGCGGTGTCGCATATCGGGGTCGATGTCACGGCGCTGGATTGCGATTTTTATGCTTTTTCCGGGCATAAAATTTTCGGGCCGACCGGCATCGGTGCGCTGTACGGCAAAGAAGCCTTGCTGGAGGCCATGCCGCCCTATCAGGGCGGCGGCGACATGATCCGTTCGGTCACTTTCGGCAAGACCGAGTACAACGACCTGCCTTACAAGTTCGAAGCCGGCACGCCGAATATCGCCGGTGCCATCGGGCTGGGTGCGGCGCTCGATTATGTGAACACCATCGGCATCGACGCCATCGCGCAGCACGAACACGATTTGCTTGAATACGCAACCGGCCTGGTGTCCAAAATACCGGGCCTGCGCATCATCGGCACCGCGCAGCAAAAAGCCAGCATTCTGTCCTTCACGATGGAAGGTATCCATCCGCACGACATCGGCACCATTCTGGATCACGACGGTGTTGCGATTCGCGCCGGTCACCACTGCGCGATGCCGGTCATGCAACGTTTCGGCCTTGCCGGCACCGCGCGGGCTTCGTTTGCGTTCTACAACACGCGCCAGGAAGTCGATGCGCTGGTGGCATCGCTGCACAAAGTACAGGAGATGTTTCAGCCATGAATGACCTACGAGAGCTGTACCAGGAAGTGATCTTCGATCACTACCGCAAGCCGCGCAACTGCGGCGTCTTGGATTGCGCCAATCACCAGGCTGACGGCTACAACCCGCTGTGCGGCGATCAGGTGACGGTCTATCTGAAAGTCGAAAACGGCGTGATTGAAGACCTCAGCTTCAATGGCACCGGCTGCGCGATTTCGACCGCTTCCGCGTCCTTGATGACGGAAGCGTTGAAGGGCAAAAAAATCGCCGAAGTCGAACACCTGTTCAACGATTTTCACCAGATGGTGACGGCGGCCGACGAATCGGTGCCACGCCCTGATCTGGGCAAGCTCGAAGCGCTGGCTGGCGTGCATGAATTTCCGGCCCGCGTGAAATGCGCAACGCTGGCCTGGCACACATTGCAGGCGGCACTCAAAAATCAAGCGATACCAGTTAAAACGGAGTAAGAAAATGAACCCAGACACATCATTCCTGGCAGCGGACAACGATCCCAATTTTGCAAGCGATGCGCTAAGAGAGAATCTGATCGCCATGCTGCGCACCATTTACGACCCCGAAATTCCCGTCAATATTTACGATCTTGGGTTGATTTACGATATCGAGATCGCGCCCGATGGACAGGTTGAAATCGAAATGACGCTCACCGCGCCGGCCTGCCCGGTAGCGGGCACTTTCCCCGCCACCGTCGAGGAGCGCCTGTCCGAAGTGCCGGGCGTAAACGGCGTACACGTAGAACTGGTGTGGGAACCGCCCTGGAACATGGATTCGATGAGCGATGAAGTCAAGCTCGAATTAGGTTTGTTTTAAGTTAAAAATCCACTGTCCATGAAAGGCACGAAAATGCACTTGATCATTTTTCGTGTCTTTCGTGTTTTTCGTGGATAACGCCTTTTCACTCAAAGGAGCTGTCATGTCTAACTGGTTTGATGTCGCACCCGCAAGCGAATTCGCGGCGGGAGACTGGCGTTCAATCGATCTGGATGGAACCCTGATTGCCGTATTCAACCTGGGCGGCGCGTATTACGCGATCGAAGATGTCTGCACCCACGACGGCGGCATCCTGACCGGCGGCACTGTGGAAGGCGAGGAAATCGTCTGCCCGCGCCACGGCGCCCGATTTTCGATCAAAACCGGCAAGGTTCTGTCGCCGCCGGCGTATGAAGATGTCAGCCGATTTCCCGTGCAGGTAGAGTCCGGCATGGTGCAAGTGCGAGATATGCGTTGGGATTGATGCGATTATTTTCGAGCGGAAACTGCGTTGGCAATAAGTTTCTGGCAATTTAATATACATGGCAATGTATTTTTATGTGCCGCAGTGTATGTATGCTGCAATGGCATTGCTTTAAGGCATACCCCTACAAAAAACGTAAAACTGAAGTAGTTCTTGTAGGAGCGGACCTGGCCGCGACAGACGGCCGCAGTCTGGGGACTGCTTTCGCGCCCGGGTGCGCTCCTACAAAAACCGCACCACTTCGCTCTTGATTGGTATGCCGGCTGAACAGTTGCCCTGCCATTAAACGGCAGCGCCAAACGTCACCAGCCGTGGATCGTCAATCATTTCCAGGATGTGCCGCACCCGCTCTTGCCACAGGTTTGCAAAATCGCGTTTTTCCTGCTCTTCGGCTGCGCCGCCCAGCACCTTTTGCATCAGCTGCATCACCGCAGGGTTTGACGCCACGATGTCGGGGTGATAACTGACTGTCACGCTAGCGCCGGTATCGGTTCTCTGGAAACGTATTTCGCCGTCCAGCGCAACATCAAAAAAGAGCAAATCGCGGCGGTCGAAGCGTCCTGCAATACCCTTGAAACCGCTATCGCTGGTGGCTCCTGTAATCAGGCTAACCACATTCGCCATCACGCCCGTCACGCCGCTCTGGAGCGCGTTGCGGAAATCAACCCTGATGCCGCCCCGTTGCGGCAGGTTATCGTCATACAAATAAGCAAGTGCCTTTAACGTCATCAAATAGGCACCCGCCACCGTAGGACAGGAATGGCCGGCCAGCTTGACCGCATCGGCGTAAGAGTATTCGATCACGCCGTCTTCGGCCGCCCCGAGCAATTCGGAAAGCGGATCGTATACGGAGATTTTTCTGGCTTCATCAAAAAAGGCTGGATAGTGCATGGAGTGCTCCTGAATATGCAATTTTTATGCATCTTGAAATATTAATGATTGGCACTTGTCACGCAACACGCTGCAAGCGCGCCAGCGGCCGAGTTGTGCGGTGCAACGCAAGGCGCGCCGGTGCGATACTGACTGGCAGCGTTGGACTGCGCTGGAAGATCTGTTCCAGACCGGACATCACTGCCAGATTGGCGGTTTCCATCGCAGCAAGAGCATCCAGCGCTTGCGCGAAATCGCCGGCGTAATAGCAGGTCACGGCGCGCCGTGCCTGTTCATGGACTGCCTTGTGTGGTGCCTCAATTTGGCGATAGCCGGCAAGCTTGGAGAATTGCGATTTGCCTTCTCCTGCGTAGTACCAGGCGCCGAGGCGGCACTCGGTATGACCCGGCAAATCTTCCGGCGCGACCTGCGACAAGCCCATGAAGACCTTATAGACTTCCAGCTTGATGGTCAGTTCTTCTATGTTGGCCAGTTCGATATTGCTGAGTACGGCCGAGGATTCAATCGCGATTTCCATCTTGTGCGACAGTTCCAGCAGGCGCTGCATGCCATGCATCGCGGCCTCGCTTTCGCTGCTAAAGCGGCTGGCGTCCTGGGCGCCGGCTTCCATCACGGTTTTCGCTGCGCTCGACTCAACTTGAATGGTACCCACCAGCGTGGAAATTTCCGCAGTGGCTATGGTGGTGCGCCCCGCCAGCTTGCGCACTTCGTCGGCCACCACCGCAAAACCCCTACCATGCTCGCCTGCCCGCGCCGCTTCAATTGCGGCATTGATCGCCAGCAGATTGGTCTGGGCTGCGATTTCACGGATGGTCTGGACAATCCCGCTGATTTGCCCGGCGCGCAAATTCAGGCCATCCACATTGACCGATGCCGCATTAATACTGTCAAACATGTGGGATAAATTTCCGGAAATTTTTTGCAATGCCTGGCGATTCGCATCCGACTCCGATGCGGCTTGCAAGGCCGATTGTTTTTCTTCGTTCAGGGTCGATGCCAAGCCTTGGAACGATTGACGAATCCCCTGCAGCGATACGCCAAAATTCGACAGGCTGGAAAATACACCCTCAGCCACGTTCTGCCGGGCTTGCGCTTGTACCAGTTGCGTCTGCAACAGTTGGTTCTGTGCAAGCAGCGTTTTGTTTTGCAACAGCGCCTCAGACAATGCGCGTTTTATCTTTCCGTCAAACATGGTGGTGAGCCTTTTTTCTTCCGCAAGTAACTGTTTACAGGTTAATTACCGGCCAGTGGTTTTATATGGAACTGATATGGTGCTAATTATTAAAATTATGTCATCGAGCAACATTGTGTATTGCCTGGATACATCAATAAACAATGGTGTTCAACGCGAAAATGAAAAGTAATAGTAGATAGGTGGCGCAGGTGACTTTGGAAGTTTGCGCTAAAACCAAAAAGAGCGAGTGCCGCGGCGACTCGCTCTTTTTGGTCGTCGGAATGGATTTGGCCAGTTTATCCAGTCATGCTGCGTGGCCGGCCAATTCCGGCAGGAAACCGCTGCATCTGTTACTGGCATCAACCAGGTTTAACCGCCGCAACTGCCGCAGCAACTGCCGTTTTCGCCATGCGCCGATTTTTTGGTGCTGAGTGCATAGCCAGCTTGTGTCAATACATTTTGCAACTCTTGCGGAGAAGTGACTTCTTCGTCAAATTGAACGTTGACTTCGCTGTTTTCAAGTACCACTACTACGCCGCTTACGCCTTTGACGCTCTGCAGTTTACGAATCACGCTGTCAGCGCAATCCTGGGTTGTCGTTCCGGCAAGTTTCAGGGTTTCGGATCGCATCATATTTCCTTTTGTAAGTGGGATAGGGCAATGGGAAAAAACATATTCTCTAATTTCTTCAGCGTTATTGTGACATAACAATCATATTAAATACATCTTTAAATTGCACCATGCTACAAAAATTCGATTACGAATTCAGTTAATTTACAAGCGCATGGCAAATAAGCTAATCTATGTTTGCTAGCGCGCAAAACTATATTTTTTTCCGATAGTAATGTTGCTCAACAGTGCAATAAATAAGTGGCCGAGAAATAATTCAAGGCTTATGAAAATCGTCACACAGTTAAGCAGGCCGCAGTGGAAGAGCATGGAAGTAGCAATAAATCTCGATGTCGATTAAAAAGCATTTATTATTTATTCTCTAAAGGAAACTTAATCATGAAAATATCCCAACGCATCCCAACTTATCTGCTTGCTTTTACACTGGTTGCCCTGGCAGGCTGCGCATCAACGGCAAAACAGGAAGGAACTGGCGAATATGTGGATGACACCGTCATCACGACTAAAGTAAAAGCTGCGATTTTCAACGAGCCTACCTTGAAATCGACAGAAATCAATGTCGAGACTTTCAAGGGTGTAGTTCAGTTGGGCGGCTTTGTTACTTCGCAGGCAGACATCAACAAAGCGGCCCAAATTGCACGGGGTGTGAAGGGTGTCAGATCGGTTAAAAATGATATGCGTATTAAGTAACAATCTGATAGCCAATTAACCGGGCCGGCATTGATTTTGTACAAAGCAATGCCGGCCCGGTTTTGGTTTGAGTACCCGATTTTGGTTTAATTATCGTTTTTGGTTTAATTGTCATTAACCGTTTTCATTTTTAAAACACTCGAATATATAAATTGGAACTCTTCTCGCGTTTTTTTGCCTCATGTAATTTTTCAGATTTACACCCTATCCAGATGAAACCGTTGTGCAATGAATCCAATAGATACTAAATTGGCAGTACCCGCTGATCTTAATGATCCCGCTGATCTGACAATAGCTGACAGCCCACTTCCCGAAGATGCAGCAAAAAACGCAATAGAAGCCCCTTCCGATTACCTTCGCCTGCCCAATCATCTAGATGCGCGCGGGCTTTCAATTGTTATAATAGCAACACTGGCGTTTGTGTTTACCCTGCAGTGGGCCCAGAAATTTTTCATTCCTTTGCTGTTCGGCATCTTTATTGCGTACACACTCAATCCGTTTGTCAGCTGGTTATCCCGGCTGAAAATTCCCCGCTTCTTTGGCACCTGCATCGTAATGCTCACGATACTGAGCGGAGCCGCCATAGCGACCAATACATTACAAGAAGAATTCCAATCGATATTGAATGAATTGCCAGCGTCAACGCAAAAAATATCGCGGGCACTGAAAAAAATACAAGGCAGTCGGCCCAGCACGATACAACAAATGCAGGCAGCGGCAATCGAGTTTCAAAAGGCCACCGGTCAGGCAACCGACACGCGATTCGCTGCCAAAAAAATGGCTGGCCCCGAGCAACCGGCATTCAAGGTAAGCGACTGGCTCTGGGCGGGTTCGCTGAGTGCTGCCGAGTTCATCGGCCAGGCCACAATCGTCACTTTTCTGGTATTTTTTCTTCTATTGTCCGGCGACACTTTCAAACGCAAACTGGTCAAGTTATCCGGGCCATCAATGGCCCGGAAAAAGATCGCGGTACACATACTTGACAACATCAATACCTCGGTTCAAAACTACATGTCGATGCTGTTGGTAACCAATGTGCTATTGGGAGTAGTTACGTGGATTGCATTGCGCTGGATTGGCCTTGAAAATGCGGGTGCATGGGCAGTTGCTGCTGGTTTTCTGCACATCATCCCGTATTTTGGCCCGTTGCTGATTACGGTCGCGACCGGAGTGAGCGCATTCATGCAATTTGCATCGTTCTCGATGGTGCTGCTGGTCTCGGGCACATCGCTGGCAATTGCCACCGTTGTCGGCACTTTCGTGACGACGTGGATGACCGGAAGAATCGCGAAAATGAATACCGCCGCAGTCTTTATCGGATTGCTGTTCTGGGGCTGGCTGTGGGGCATCTGGGGCATGCTGCTAGGCATCCCGATCATCGTTATAGTAAAAGTAATCTCCGAGCATATTGAAGGATTGCAGCCGGTTGCAGAATTGCTCGGAGAGTGAGCCTGATTTTTTCACTCGTTGATGACGGTCTTATTGCTATGCACCCTGCTGCGCCTGCGCCCGAATGGTTGACAGCGTCAACGTCGGGGTAATCACTTCCGGCGACAGACGGATTTCTATCACTGCCGGCAAGCCGCTGGCCCGCGCCTGTTCGAATGCAGGCATGAAATCGGCAGTTTTTTCAACCACCGCACCAAAAGCCCCGAAAGAGCGGGCGAAAGCAGCGAAATCCGGATTGGTCAGGGTGGTGCCATGCACGCGGGCCGGATATTCACGCTCCTGATGCATCCGAATCGTGCCGTAGATGCCGTTATTGACGACGATGAAAATCACCGGCAACTGGTATTGCATCGCGGTGGCCAGCTCTGAACTGCTCATCATGAAGCAGCCGTCGCCGGCGAACGCCACCACAGTACGCTGCGGATACAGCGATTTGGCGGCAATCGCGGCCGGTACGCCGTAACCCATCGCGCCGGAAGTCGGCGCCAGTTGCGATTTGAAATGGCGAAACCGGTGAAAGCGATGCACCCAGGTTGCGTAATTACCCGCGCCATTGCAAATAATGGCGTCGGCCGGCAAATAATCGCGCAGATACAGCATGATCTCGCCCATCTGCACCGGACCATCCACTTGTGGCGGCGTGCTCCAGGCCAGGTAATCGGCGTGGGCTGTCGCAGCCTGATCCTGCCAGACTGGCGCTGCGACTGGGGTTAACTCAGCCATCGCAGCGGCGAACTCCGGCATACCGGAATTGATCGGCAGAGTCGCTGCATATACGCTGCCAAGCTCTTCGGCGCCCGCATGTACATGCACCAACTGCTGTTTTGGCACCGGAATATCAAACAGGCTGTAACCGCTGGTGGTCATTTCGCCCAAGCGCGGGCCGATTGCCAGCACCAGATCGGCATTTTTGACGCGTTGCGCCAGCTTCGGGTTGATGCCGATGCCGACATCGCCGGCATACAGCGGATGCGTATTGTCGAACAAATCCTGAAAACGGAACGCGCACGCGACCGGCAATTGCCAGGCTTCGGCGAAGCGGCGCAGGTCAGCGCAGGCTTGCGGCGTCCAACCGCTGCCGCCGAGAATCGCCAACGGGCGTTTGGCCTGTGCCAGCAAGCCGGACAATTGCTGCAGTGCGGCTGGCGGCGGCGCTGCAGCGACGCGCTGAAACCGGGGCGCAGCGGGCGCGCTGACCTGATCGCGCAACATGTCTTCCGGCAGCGCCAGCACTACCGGGCCGGGCCGGCCGGAAACCGCGGTATGAAAAGCGCGGCTCAGGTATTCGGGAATCCGTCGGGCGTCGTCGATTTGCGCCACCCATTTGGTCATCTGACCGAACATGCGACGATAGTCGATTTCCTGAAATGCCTCGCGATCCATGCAATCGCGCGCAACCTGGCCGACGAACATGATCAGCGGGGTCGAATCCTGATACGCGGTGTGAATGCCGATCGCAGCATTGGTAGCTCCGGGACCGCGCGTAACCATCACAATGCCGGGTGTGCCGGTCAGCTTGCCATAGGCTTCGGCCATGTTGGACGCGCCGCTTTCGTGGCGGCACACCCGCAGGGCGATCTGCTCGCGCACGTCATACAAGGCATTGAGTACGTCCAGATAACTTTCGCCCGGCACGCAAAACACTTGCCGCACGCCATGCGTAATCAGGCTATCGACAAGGACTTTTCCACCGCTACCGGTGTGAATCAGATCAGTATGCATTTTTGCCTCGGAATCAGGTGCAACATAGGAAGGGGGTTCGGGAGGGGTTCAACTGCGATTGACTTCCGCGCCCGATGGGAAAAACAGGAAGCATGGCTTGCGCTTGCGTTCGAGTATATGCAATAAGCCAGTTATTTTCAAAATCAAAAAAAGCCATGACATCATTACGTATGCTCATGCAAACATATGCGTCATGGCGAAAAGCAGGGCCAGGTAAAGCGCGAAAAACAGCACGGTAGGATGGGTGTAACCCATCTTGTAAGTTCGATATGCGATGGGTTGCACCCATCCTACGGCCTGATAAAAAATACTGGCTATCGTATTTTTAGTATGCGCAATAGATATATGCGAATAATGGCACTAAAATTGCCATACTCCCTATTATTATATTTTTTGGATGGCTTGTCCTGTTCGTGCTTTTCGTGTGTTTCGTGGACACACCTGCTGCGCCATCAATCGTTCTGCAACTCACTCACAATCCAATCGCGGAATTTGATTACGGCCGGCTTGCTGGCATTTTTTTCGGGATAAGTCAGATAGTAGGATTGCGCGCTTTTGACGGCAAACGGAAACGGCACCAGCAACTGTTCCAGGCGGAGTTCAGTTTCAACCAGAAACTTCGGCATCAATGCAACCCCCAATCCCGCCACCGCTGCCTGAATCACCATCGACAATTGTTCAAAGCGCGGCCCAAACAATGCATTGGGACAATCAGCGCCGAGATACTCTTCCAGTATTGCCGCCTGGCGGCTGAGCGCACCTTGGGTCTGGTGCAGTTCATGTGCCGCTTGGGTAAAAGACAGATAACGCGCTGCCGTCTCAAAAGCAATCAAACAGGATGTGGACGGAATGAATCTGCGCATGACTATGCAGTCGTACCCATGTCTGAGCCGAAATCGATCATGTGTTCAGATCAAATACCGCCATCGATTCCACATGCGCGGTATGCGGGAACATGTTGACTACGCCGGCATATTTCAACGTATAGCCGCCTTCCTGCACCAGCAGTCCGGCGTCCCGGGCCAGGGTTGAAGGACTGCAGGATACATATACGATGCGTTTCGGCATCATGTCCGGATGGCTGTGCCGCAGGCCGACCAGTGCCTGGCATACGGCGATTGCGCCATCGCGTGGCGGGTCGATCAAAAGACGGTCAAATTTACCCAGTGCAATAAAATCTTGCGTGGTGGCTTCAAACAGGTTGCGGCATAAAAACTGCGTTTTCTGCGCCAGACCATTTGCTTGCGCATTCTCCAGCGCACGCTCGGTTAAGGCGGTGCTGCCTTCAATGCCGATCACTTCCCGCGCCTGGGTTGCAATCGGCAGCGTGAAATTGCCCAGGCCGCAAAACAGATCCGCCACACGATCAAAGGCTTGCGCATCCAGCAGACGCAGTGCGCGCGCCACCATGACGCGGTTGATATGGTGATTGACCTGGGTAAAGTCGGTCGGCTTGAAAGGCATCTTCACGCCAAACTCGGGCAGAGAATAGTGTAGCGTCGTATTCTCGGGATAAAACGGCACCGCACTCTCCGGCCCATTGGGCTGCAACCACCATTGCACTGCATGCGCGTCGGCAAAAGCCTTCAGCTTGATTTCGTCCGTTGCGGTGAGCGGCGCCATGATGCGCAACACCATCGCTGTTACCTCTTCGGTTACTGCCAGCTCAATCTGCGGCAACTGACGCACGATCGTCAAGGATGCAATCAAATGGCGCAGCGGCACCAGCATCTTCGATACATGCGGCGGCAAAATTTCGCAAGTTTTCATATCGGTGATGTAGCGCGATTTTTTCTCGTGAAACCCCACCAACACGCCGCCCTTTTTGGGAACGCAATTGACGGACAGGCGCGCCCGGTAGCGGTAACCCCAGGTCGGGCCGTAAATTGGCCGCAGCATGGTTTCTGCCCGAATCCGCCCGATATGCCACAAATTGTCTTCCAGCACGCGCTGCTTGACCGCCACCTGCGCCGAAGGCTCCAGATGTTGTATTGCGCAACCGCCGCACAGTCCGAAATAATCGCACTTCGGTTTGACCCGCAACGCCGACTCCCGATCGATGGCGATCATGGTGGCGGCTTCCCAGTGTGCTTTTTTGCGATAGGTTTGATAACTGACACGCTCGCCCGGCAATGCGCCCTCCACGAAGACCACTTTACCGACGCTGCCGTCTTCATTCTGGAGGTGACCGACGCCGCGGCCATCCATGTCCAGGGACTCGATTTCAATCATGTTAAGCGACATAGGAATACATAAAGTTACGGATGCGACCTCAATCCGATATTGAAAAAATTTGTTGCGGGGAGGTACTACGTGTGACGTTTCTGCAAAGACAAATACATTTGAATGCGAAAATTTCGCTTAAAGTCCTACAGCAAAGAATCTCTTCCTACCCCTCGGGCGGCCAGCGAACGCTTCAATTTGTATAGAGCTTCCTGCTGAATTTGCCGGATGCGTTCACGCGTTACGCCCATCTCTTCCGCCAGCGTTTCCAGCGTAGCCGGGGAATCGTTATCCAGACCGAAACGGCGCGCAATCACCATACGTTGCTTGTTCGATAATTTATGCAGCCATTCCCGCACCAACACCGTCATTTCAAGTTGCTCGGCATGCCTGTCCGGCGCATCGTCGGTATCGCTGGGCAGCAGATCCATCAAACTCGATTGCGGATCGCCATCCAAAGGAGCATCCAGCGAAGCGGCATGTTCGGAGAGAGCAAGGATATCCTGCACTTCTTCCACCGTCCGGTCGATCAGGTGCGCAATGTCATCGACTGTTGCCTCTTTGCCGTCCTGATGTTGCGCTTCCAGATGATATTTCGCCCGCAGAGCCTGGTTCAATTCGCGCACCATATGCACCGGCAAGCGCACGGTACGAGCCTGGTTCATGATTGCCCGTTCTATGTTCTGGCGTATCCACCAAGTGGCGTAAGTCGAAAAACGAAAACCGCGTTCAGGCTCGAACTTGTCGATCGCACGCATCAATCCAAGGTTGCCTTCTTCGATCATGTCCAGCAACACGACGCCGCGATGGATGTAATGCTTCGCGATTGAAACCACCAGGCGCAGATTGTGTTCGATCATCTTCTGTCGCGCCTCGAAATTCCCCTGTTTGGCCAGTGTCGAGAAATGCAGTTCTTCGCTCGCCGTCAGCAACGGCCGGGTTCCGATCTGGTTCAGATAATGCTGCGTGGTATCGGTAGAAAGCTCGGCCACCAACACAATTTTCAGATCGTCCGAACTAGCCAGTAAGGCTACCGTCTCGACCGCATCCTGGTTTTCGCTATCGTCACCATCGTTGACTGGCACGCCATATTCCGCAACCGCACCATCGAATGGCGTATCGGGGATGTCCTCAGCCTCGTCATCCTGATTGTTATTCTGCGGGTGCGGCGGCTTGTTCATCATGGATGGTTATCTGCTCGGCAAGAATTTGGATGGATCGACAGGCTTTCCCTGCTGCCGAATCTCGAAGTGGAGCTTGACTGCGTCGGTATCGGTATTGCCCATTTCAGCGATTACCTGCCCCTTGTTGACGCTCTGACCTTCCTTGACTGTAATGGTTTTATTGTGGGCATAGGCTGACAACAGATTGTTGGTGTGCTTGACGATGACCAGATTGCCGTAACCGCGAATTCCGCTGCCGGCATACATCACTTTGCCAGAACCGGCGGCAATCACATGTTGTCCCAGTTTGCCGGTAATATCGATGCCTTTGTTCTTGCCCTCTTCAAAGCGGGCGATGATTTTACCTTGTGCCGGCCAGATCCAGCCGATTCCATCGTCGGCTGCATCAGCCGTTTTGGCTAGTTCCACTTTCGCCGGGGGCGTAGCGGCGGCAGTGGCGGATGTTACCGGCACCTTTGCCGCTGCAATGGCGGCAGCAGCTTCTGGCTTTTGCAATTCGGTCAGTGCGCTTTCCGAATAGGGGCGCTTGTCGCCACGGGGAGCTGATTTATTGCTGGCACCGCCAGAGGCTGCCAATGGGGCCGATAACGCGCGCACTTCAACCCCGGAACTGGCGATACTGCCGGTTTGCGCAGCTCCCGCCGCCGCATCCGGTGGCAGAACGCGCAAGACTTGATCAACCTGGATATCGTTCGGATTGGTCAGATTGTTCCAGGCCACAATATCGCGATAGGCCTGCCCCTGATCCAATGCAATGCGATACAGAGTGTCACCTTTTCTAACAGTGTAATACCCGGGGCCGGCAGGGGTTTGCGACCTGGCCAGCTCAACCGCCCTGGTTCCCGCTGCGTGGTCGGTCACAGGTGCCGAATGACGTGGTGTGCTGCACGCGGCCAATAGGCCAAGCAGTGCTGCTGACAAACTTAAGCGTATTTTATTCATTCTCTTATTATGTTGATATGGCGCTGCAGCGCATGTCATAGCTACAGTTTTCATGCCGTTCCTGGACGGAGGGGGACGAAATAGCATTGTTCCAAAGTCACCCTGCTCCACTCCGATTTGCTGATACGCTCGACTAATTGTAGTTGCTGCTGCTGGGCACCTATCGGCGCTACCAAGCGTCCACCCAAGGACAGTTGCTCCAGCAATATGTGTGGCACTTCCAGACCGGCCGCAGCCAGAATGATGCCATCAAACGGCGCTGCTTGCGGCAGTCCAAGCATACCATCTCCGTAATGTAGCCGGATATTGGCGATGCGCATTGGGCGCAGGTTGGTTTTGGCCAGTTCATGCAGCGGTTTGATCCGCTCGATCGAAAAAACCTCCTTCGCCACCCGCGACAATACCGATGCCTGATAACCGCAACCGGTGCCGATTTCAAGCACACGATTCAGGGTGCGGCCATTACACAGAATTTCCAGCATCCGCGCCACAATATACGGTTGCGAGATGGTCTGTTGGTACCCGATAGGAATTGAAGCATCCACATACGCCTGACCAGAGAAACCGGGCTCCATGAAGAGATGGCGCGGTACCGCCTCCATTGCCGTTAATACGGCCGTGTTCGTAATGCCCTGCTTGACCAGTCGTGCCACCATTGCATGCCGCAATGCATCCGGCACCAGCGGGACGTGTGCGCCAGCCGTCAAATTGCCTGGCGCCGGCTTCGATGCCACAGCGATTGGCGTCATCTGGCTGGCTTGGCGCTGGCTATGCTGTGCACTGTTTTTGGTGGCAGTTTGCGGCGTGGCAATTGGACGAGCGGAAGAAGACGCACCATACGATGACTTGAACGGCTTTTGCGCAAGAGCAGACAGCGAAAGCGGAAACCGCTTGGCTTTGTCGGTCATAGCAGCCCTTTCTTGAGCGCTTCTAATTGCATGGTATGGGTCAAATCAATCTGCAACGGGGTCACCGACACATGTCCTTTTGCGACTGCATTAAAATCGGTGCCTTCGCCCGCATCCTTGGCCGCGCCTGCCGGGCCGATCCAGAATATCTCATGTCCACGCGAATCCTGCGTTCTGATCACCGCTTCCGATTGGTGACGCTTACCTAGTCGGGTGGCAAGCAGCGGCTTAAGTTCATGGTAGGGGCGATTTGGAATATTGACATTGAGCAAATAGGGCTTTGGCAATGCTGCGAATTGTCTCTCGACGATCTCGCGCGCTACGCGTGCCGCTGCTTCCAGCTGCTTCCAGCCTTTTTGCGCCTGCGAGAAGGCAATCGACGGAATACCGAACAGAAAGCCCTCGGTAGCTGCTGCCACAGTGCCGGAATACAGCGTGTCATCGCCCATATTTTGGCCCTGATTAATGCCGGACACTACCAGATCGGGTTTGTACGACAATATGCCGGTAAGCGCCACATGGACGCAGTCTGTGGGCGTGCCATTGACGAAATAAAAGCCGTTCTCGGCGCGCAGCACCGACAGTGGCCGGTCCAGCGTCAGCGAATTGGACGAGCCTGAACGGTTGCTGTCGGGCGCCACCACCACGATTTCGGCAATCGGCGCCAGCGCATTAGCCAGCGCGATGATGCCTGGCGCCAGGTAGCCATCGTCATTACTGATAAGGATTCTCATGTGGCAATTTTACCTGATGGACCATCCTGAATTTGCATCTGATAAGAGGTCTCGTAAAATTTACGGCATAATCACAAAATATCACGACCGTTCTATTTTAGATAACATCTGAGGAGACTAAATGAAAGCTACCGTCTGTCATGCATGGGGACTGCCCGACACGCTCAAACTTGAAGATATGCCGGATCTGCTGCCCGCTGCAGATCAGGTCGTTATTGCGGTCAAGGCGGCCGCCGTAAATTTCCCTGATGTCCTGATTATCCAGGGCAAATACCAATACAAACCGGAGCTGCCATTTACCCCCGGCAGTGAACTGGCCGGAACCATATGCGCGGTCGGTGCCGGCGTCTCCCGCTACCAGGTGGGCGACCGGGTGCTTGCCTTTGTTGCCCAGGGTGCGTTTGCCGAGCAAGTCGCGGTGCCGGCACAGGCAGTAATACCGATGCCGGCAGACATGGATTTCGACACTGCCGCTGCCATCAGCCTGACTTACGGCACCTCACATCATGCAATAGTAGACCGTGCGCAGTTGCGGGCCGGAGAAACCATGCTGGTATTGGGCGCCGCCGGCGGTGTCGGACTGGCTGCGATCGAAATCGGCAAGGCGCTTGGCGCGCGCGTGATCGCCGCCGCATCCACCGATGAAAAGCTGGCGGTCTGTACCGCCCACGGAGCTGACGCCACCATCAATTACAGCACGCAAGACTTGCGCCAAGCCATCAAGGCGGCAACTGAAGGCAGAGGGCCGGATGTGATTTACGATCCGGTCGGCGGCATATATGCCGAACCGGCTTTCCGCTCGATCGGCTGGCGCGGCCGCTACCTGGTGGTTGGTTTTGCCAACGGCGAAATCCCGAGCTTGCCGCTTAATCTCGCCTTGCTCAAGGGTGCGTCGCTGGTTGGCGTGTTTTGGGGCGAGTTTGTCAAGCGCGAGCCAAAAGCGAACCTGGCTGCGATGCAGCAATTGCTGGGCTGGTTGGCCGATGGCACGATTCGCCCGCACATCTCGGCGCGCTATGCGCTGGCCGACACCGCCGCCGCGCTCAATGCAATGGCTTCGCGCAAGGTAACCGGCAAAGTGTTGATCAAGCCGTAATCTGGAGAAGGCATGGTCCACGAAAGACACAAAAAAAGCGGAAAAAAAATTTGGTGCAGAGAAGCGTGTCGGCAGATACAAGCAGCATACGAAAGGAGAAAGGATTGCTTCATGAAACTTTTTCGTGTCTTTTATGTCTTTTGTGTCTTTCGTGGATAGTGCCTCAGATAAATATATTAAATGCAGGGGTATATTTTAAGCAGTAATGAATACATGCGGCAAATTATATGTAATTCAACATACTCCTATTGCCATTAATCCCGCCACAAACCCGCCGACCAGATGCGAGCAACAGCTTGCCGCCGGTATCATAAACCGACCACAGCAGCGGCCTGCCCAGAGCAATATCGGTGGCAAGGACCGGAGCCAGAGAAGAGAATTTACGCATTTATAAACCTTCAGTTACAGCCATCGGGGCAACTCCAGCCTCCCCGCCAAAATCCAGAGACGAAATAAATACCACTATCCAGTAAATAAATTACCGCTTATTTTACAAGCGTAAAACCATTAGTTACTGCATATCCCCCAACAAACACTCTATTTTTCCGGCGAATTAAAAAATGCTTGCGCGACACTCAATTCCCGTGTGCGCTTGAACGGTGGCAGGCTTTGCCAGATCCGCTTGCCATACGGTTTTGAAATCAGGCGCGGATCGCAGATCATCAGCACGCCGCGGTCGGCCTCGTCGCGTATCAGACGGCCGGCGCCCTGTTTCAACGTGATGATGGCTTCCGGCAGCTGATGATGCATGAAGCCATTCAAGCCTTTCTTTTCCATCACTTCGATACGGGCTGCAAGCACCGGGTCATCCGGCGGCGCAAACGGCAATTTGTCAATGATCACCAGCGACAATGCCTCGCCGCGCACGTCGACTCCTTCCCAGAAACTCTGGCTGCCGATCAAGACTGCATTGCCAGCCGCACGAAAACGCTCCAGCAACTCGGTGCGCCCGGCCTCACCCTGCACCAGCAGCGGGAACGGCAGTTGCCGTTTTTCAAACTCGGTGCGCAAGCGTTCGGCCGCGCGGTTCACGGCCCGGATGGTGGTGCACAACAGGAAACTGCGCCCGCCGGCAGCCTCGATCAGCGGCAACGCGGCATCGACTACCGCATCGGTGTAATCCGGCGAATTCGGCAACGGCATGTGATTCGGCACGTACAGCAAACCTTGCTGGGCATAATCGAACGGGCTCGGCCAGGTTTGCGCCGGCGCATTCCACAAGCCCATTTGCGATGCGTAATGGTTGAAATCGTTCTTTACCGCCAGCGTGGCCGAGGTGAAAATCCAGGCCCGCGGCACGCCTTCGCGCTGCTTGTTGAAAATCGGCGCAATCGAGAGCGGCGTGCGGTGCAGCTGCAGGGATGAAGAATACGCTTCCACCCACAGCACGCATTCCTGGCCTTCGCCGGATTTGTCATCGGCACTGGTGGCTGGTGCAGCCTGCGGGGTATTCCATTGATCGAGCCTGGCACCGAGTTCAATCGCACGGGTGCGGCATTGCTCGATGGTGTCGGCCCGTTCGGCCTGGCTTTCCAGGGTTTCGATCATCGCGCGGAACTCTTTGCGCAAGGTCTCCAGCGCCGGGAAAAATGCCGAGGATGCTGCGATCTGGTTCACCGACAGTCGCACGAAATCCTGCGGAAATGCCAGCCGCAAATCGCGCGCGGCGCGCTCTACCGGCATCACAACCTTGGCCCATTCGGCACCGTCGCGCGCGTGCGACAAGCCTTCGGCCAGCACGTCGCGACACAATTCCAGCACTTGCGAAGTCGATATGGTTTCGCCGAAAAACAGGGTTGCGGTGTCCGGCAGCTGATGCGCTTCGTCAAAGATGATGGTGTTGGCCGAAGGCAGCAACTCCGCCACGCCGGTATCCTTGAGCGCGACATCGGCAAAGAACAGATGGTGATTGACCACCACCACATCGGCCTGCTGCGCTTCCTTGCGCGCCTTCATGACGAAGCAATCCTGATAATACTGACATTCGGCGCCCATGCAGGTGTCGCGGGTGGATGTCACCAGGTTCCAGATCAGCGCGGTTTCAGGCACCTCCGCCAGTTCCGCCTTGTCGCCCGAAGTGGTGGTTTTTATGAAGCGCGAAATGGCACGCAAATAACCGACGTCATCGCGCGATGTCAGGCGGCCGTTCTCCAGCGTGCGCTCCAGATGATAATGGCAGACGTAATTGGCACGCCCCTTGAGCAGCGCCACCGACACCGGCACATTGAGCGCGCGGCGCACGGTCGGAATATCGCGCAGAAACAGCTGATCCTGCAGATTCTTGGTGCCGGTCGAGACGATCACCTTGCCACCCCACAGCAGCGCCGGCACCAGATAGGCAAAGGTCTTGCCGGTGCCGGTGCCGGCTTCGGCGATCAGGGTGCTCTGCCCGGCAATCGCGTCTGCAATCGCTTTCGCCATTTCAGTCTGCGACAAGCGCGCCCGAAAGCCGCTGACCACTTCCCCCAAGCGTCCGGCGGGGCCGAAAAGCTGATCGATATCGGCATCATGCATGCCCTGGTGTTGCGATGCGGAAGAGTCTTCAGTCAAGATAGCTAACGAGAATATGGGAAGGACCAGAAATAACGGTCGTCAATCAGGCCGGAACATCGGGGATAAGCTGCATTTTCAGCAGGGTGACATAATCTTTCAATTGCAGCTTGCGCTTCTTCAAGCGCCGCAGTTGCAGTTCATCCGGGCGCCCGCTCAAGATAAGCGCATCGATTACCGTATCCAGATCACGGTGCTCGACTTCCAGTTCAATGATGCGACGCTGGGTAAGTTCTGGAATTGGTGTAGTCATATGGTGGCATCCAACTAAAAAATTTGCAAATTGATCCGACAGTCATCATTGCAAAACCGGCTTGCAATACAGTAGTATCAACGTCTTTTTGGTTACAACACTGTGTGACTTTGCGCGGAGCTGCTGCGGTTCGGCAGACTTTCTCGCGCTACGTTTGTCGCTCCAAGGCAATTCAGGCTGACAGTTTAATCCACCGAGACGTATGCGCCAATACAAGTTAGAAGCAGGTACCGGGCAACACATCGGCGACCGTCATGAACAGCAAGATCGGGTTGCCCTGTTTGCCGCCCCCAAAGCCCCCGGCACCATGTTGGCGGTGCTGGCGGACGGGATGGGCGGACGTACCGGCGGCGCGCTGGCGGCGGAACAAATCATCAACTCGGCGCAACAGTTATTCAACGAATTCTCACCTGGACTGGAAACGGTTGAAGCCCTGCTAGGCAGAATCGTGCATGAAGCCCACAGCATCATCAAACTGAGCAGCTTCTCATCCGAAAAAAAACCGCACAGCACCATAGTCGCGTTGGTCATCAGCCCGGACCATCGCGCCGTCTGGGCCCATGTCGGCGATTCGCGCCTGTATCTTTTTGAAGGGCCAAACTGCATCCACTGCACGGTTGACCACTCGTATGTGGAAAGACTGGTCAGCGAAGGCAAACTGAGCCGGCAGGAAGCAAAAAATCATCCGCTCTCCAACGTATTGACCAATGCACTGGGTTCCCACAAGAGCGAACCCACCATTACCTTCGGACAACACGATAAGCTGCACGCCGGGAATGCATTTCTGCTCTGTAGCGATGGTTTGTGGCATTATTTTTCGGAGCTCGAAATGGGTGCGGCAATCGCCATGAATTCACCCCGCAACGCGTCCGAAATGCTGATCCGCAAAACCCGGGAGCGGGCCAACGGCAGCGGCGACAACTGCAGCATGGCAATCGTCAAACTGGTCCACTCAGAAAAAATTATCCGGCCAGCCAGCTTAAGCTAATCATCCTGGACCCCGGTTTGGGTATTGCTAATGCGAATCTAGCGGTGGCGGCAAGCTTTCTGCAGCCACGGCGGGCGGCACCGCTAGTGGTTGAACTTTACGATTGCGATCTTTTTCGGCCTTCCTGGCGGCGAGGTCGCGCTGATGCGCTTGCGCCTCCCTGATTTTTTTGTCGTAAGCAGCAACATTGGCCGCGCGTTTTTGCGCATCGGCTGCAACCTCCGTCTGCATGCGTGTCTGCCGGGCCTGATGGTCGGCGCTGCGCTGCGCGGCATCTTGCGCATGAAGTTGTTCGTTTTGCACCTGCTGTCTTTCTTTTTCTGTATTACGCGCCTGTTTTTGTGCAATTTCTTGTGCTTTTTGCAGAGCATTTTTCTCGATCTGGACCGCTTCCACCGCTTTTTCTCGGCGCCTGTCGATCAATGCTCGATCCCTGTCGGCAACCCTCATACGCCGTATTACCGTTTCCGCTTCAATCTGCACCAAGCGCACCGGTTCCAGGGCAGCGCGGCGGCGTTCTTGCGCCTTGTCCCGGCAGGCGCTGACAAAAAACATTCCACCGCAGGCCTGCTCATCCTGTCCATATTGCAGTTCGATGCGGGCGTTTTCGTTGGCCGCTTGTTCCTGCGCAGCCTCAGCCGCCTCGACTGTCGCAATTGAATCGGGCGGGTATCGTGTAGACAGCATCGCGCCAGCATCCTGCGCAACAGCGTAGTGGAAAAACAGGGCCAGCAGACCACCTGCCAACCCTCGTAAAAGAAGCCTGCTTTTGTGGATAGGCAGCATACGATATATGTTTAAAAGACAATTCATGGCGAATTACACCAGCCCTGCCAAAGTATCGCGTCGCTCGGACTGCATATACTCGCGCGATTGCATCTCGATGATGCGGGACACGGTGCGGTGAAATTCATTGGCCAGTATGCCTTCCGTATAAAGTTCTTCAGGTTCGACTTCGGCTGACATGATCAGCTTTATTTTGTTGTCGTAAAACACGTCGATGAGCCAGGTAAAGCGCCGCGCCTCCGACGACATAGAGGCCGAAAGACACGGTATGCCAGACAGAATGATAGTGTGAAAACGGCTGGAAATCTCCAGATAGTCGTTTTGCGAACGCGGCCCGCCGCACAAGGTTGCAAAATCAAACCACGCTACGCCGCCGGCGCGACGCAAGGCTTTGATCTCGCGCGTTTCGATACGAATGCATGGGTCTTCGTCGGCGATATCGGCGATGCCGGCATAGGCCTCGCGCAGCGCGTGATCGGCCTCAGCGCCCAGCGGGGTATGGTAGGACGCTACCTGTTCCATCGCGCGCTTGCGGTAATCCAGACCGGTGTCAACATTCATCACGTCCATGTTGTGCTTGATCAAGGCGATAGTAGGCAACATCCGATCGCGATGCAGACCGTCCGGGTAGAGCGTATCCGGCGCGTAGTTGGAGGTCATGACGAACGATACGCCATTCGCAAACAGCGCCCGCATCAGGTTGTACAGAATCATGGCATCGGCGATATCGGATACATGAAACTCGTCGAAACAGATCAGTCGATATTTTTTGGCAATGCGGAGCGCCACTTCGTCCAGCGGGTTGGCCACGCCCTTAAATTCATCCAGCTGACGATGCACGTCGCGCATGAATTCATGAAAATGCACCCGCGTCTTGCGCACCAGCGGTACCACCGAATAAAAGCTATCCATCAAGAACGATTTGCCACGTCCGACGCCGCCCCACATATATAGCCCGCGCGGCATCAGAGGCCGATTGATCAAGCGCTTGAACTTGCTGGAACGCTGCGACTTGAACGCAACCCATTCGTCAAAGCTCTGCTGCAGACGCACTACGGCGCGGCGCTGGGCCTCATCCGATGTGAAGCCGCGCGCAGACAGCGCATGGTCGTAATACTGCTGGACATTCATTCGCATTCGCATACTTCCATACGAGCGCCTTAGGATCAGGCGTGTTGTGATTTACTAAGCTAGCCATAGGCCAGCCGACCAACGCCAGTCAGCGCGGCCCTGATATGACGAAAAAGCTGGTGGTATTTGATATTGATGCGGTACGGCGATTTTGCCACATTCAATTTCAGGTGTTTTATCAAAGGCACTACCGGTCAAAACCTCGCCCTTCAGGGCGATTCTGAATTTGGGCGGGGTGGGTGCAGCCCCGTCCAAATTTTCTTGACGCAGTAAGCCGTTTAGGCGCACTCGTGGATCACTTCTGCACATCAAAAAATATACTGCAACAGGTATTTTTAATAAAAATAATGAACACATGCAGGAAAAGCAGTATTTATTAATATACTCCCATTAAATTGAATGCAATCAAGATACGGAAGCAGTTCGGCTCAAATGCAATCTGGAGAGATTACAGCGGTTTCATCTCGACCGTGATGCGCACTGGATATATCGCGCCGCCACCCGAACCGACTGGAAAGCTCAAGCCGACCCCAAAACCGACATTGCCGCCACCACCACCCAAACCAACGCCGACGCTGGAGCCGCTGGCCCCAACCCCCATCGCCTGGTACACCACTTCTACGGTGCGGTAACCCGGCTGGCTGCATAACACATGCAAGTCGCCATAGGCGCGACCAGGATTTAGCTTGGCCGGCGTGATTATTTTCCAGCTGCCGGCATTGCTTGCAACGGTGCAAGCGACGCCCGTCAATAAACGGCCTTGCACCGCCGTCTCAATCAAAATAGTGCCGTCACCCGGCCCGGCTGTTGCACACGCAGCGAGCACAATAGGCAATAACAGGGTCAGATGACGCATGACAGTCTCCTTAAAAATTAAGTGCGCGCTTATCCACTGCCAGCGCCGCTTCTTTAGTCGCTTCCGACAGGGAAGGATGGGCATGGCAGATGCGGGCAATATCTTCCGCAGAGGCGCGGAATTCCATCGCCACCACTGCCTCGGCGATCAATTCGGAAGCCATCGGGCCGATGATATGCACGCCGAGGATTTCGTCGGACTTGGCATCGGCCAGGAACTTGACCATGCCCGCAGTATCGCCCAACGCACGAGCACGGCCGTTGGCCAGGAATGGGAAAGTACCCGCTTTATAAGCGATGCCTTCGGCCTTCAGTTGCTGCTCGGTCTTGCCAACCCAGGCGATCTCGGGAGACGTATAAATTACCCAGGGAATCGTATTGAAGTTGACATGACCATGTTGGCCGGCAATGCGTTCAGCGACAGCGACGCCCTCTTCTTCTGCCTTGTGCGCCAGCATCGGTCCGCGCACCACGTCGCCGACCGCCCATACATTGGGCAAGTTGGTCTTGCAGTCGGCATCCACCGCGACGAAGCCGCGCTCGTCAAGTTGCAAACCGACCGACTCGGCATTCAAGCCGTTGGTGTTCGGCAGACGGCCGATCGAGATAATCAACTTGTCGAAAACGGCCTGTTGCGCATTGCCCTTGTCGTCCGTGTAAGCAACAGATACGTCCTTCTTGCCAACTGTGATGGCACCGATTTTCACGCCCAGATGAACCGTCAAGCCTTGCTTGGCAAACAATTTGTGCGCTTCTTTGGCGATCTGTTGATCCACCGCACCCAGGAAGGTTGGCAGAGCTTCCAGCACAGTCACTTCAGCACCCAGACGACGCCAGACGCTGCCCATTTCCAAACCAATTACGCCAGCACCGATGACACCAAGTTTTTTCGGCGTTGCCTCGATTGCCAGAGCGCCGGTATTGGAAAGAATCCGTTTTTCATCAAAAGCCGCTCCTGGCAATGCGCGTGCATTCGATCCGGTGGCAATAATGACATGCTTGGCGGTCAATGTTTCTTCATTGGCACCCGCAACTTTGAGCGTGATGCTGCTGGCATCATTTTTAACAAAAGAGCCATGACCGTGGAAAAACGTAACCTTGTTCTTTTTGAGCAAGTAAAGAATGCCATCGTTATTTTGTTTGACAATGCCATCCTTGCGCGCCAGCATTTGGCCGACATTGAAACTCAAACCTTTGACTTCAATACCGTGTTCGGCAAATGCATGCCCTGCATGTTCATAATGTTCGGACGATTGCAATAGCGCTTTCGACGGGATGCAACCGACATTGGTGCAAGTTCCACCGGGTGCGGGACCACCTTTGGCATTTTTCCAATCATCAATGCATGCCACCGTAAAACCCAGTTGCGCAGCGCGGATCGCTGCAATATAGCCGCCGGGGCCGCCGCCAATAACAACAACATCAAAATTTTTCGACATAATCAAATCCATTTAATGCAAAAAAACACAAGCGCACAAAGGAGTTCTTTGCAGGCATTGTGTCTTTTCGCCAAGTACGATTAGATATCCAGCAACAAACGTGCAGGATCTTCCAGTGCATCTTTCATCGCTACCAAGCCCAATACAGCCTCGCGGCCATCAATGAGGCGGTGATCGTAAGACATCGCAAGATAGTTCATCGGGCGAATCACGATCTGGCCGTTTTCCACTACTGCGCGATCCTTGGTAGCATGCACGCCAAGAATAGCCGCTTGCGGCGGATTGATGATTGGGGTCGACAGCATCGAACCGAAAGTGCCGCCGTTCGAAATAGTGAAAGTACCGCCAGTCAGGTCATCCAGTGTCAATTTGCCTTCTTTGGCTTTCTGGCCGAATTCGACAATTTTTTTCTCAATATCTGCAATCGACATTTGATCGACATTGCGCAGAATCGGCACTACCAGACCACGCGGCGAACCCACTGCAATACCGATGTCGAAATAGCCGTGGTAGACGACATCGTTGCCGTCAATGGAGGCATTGATGATTGGATACTTTTTTAGCGCAGCTACAGCAGCCTTGACGAAGAACGACATGAAACCGAGCTTGACGCCGTGTTCTTTTTCGAATTTATCCTTGTATTTGGTGCGCAAATCCATCACCGGCTGCATATTGACTTCATTGAACGTGGTCAGAATCGCATTGGTCTGCTGGGATTGCAGCAAACGTTCAGCGATACGGGCCCGCAGGCGGCTCATTGGAACCCGCTCTTCAGCACGATCGCCCAAGTTCAGCGCAACCGGTGAGATTACCTTCTGTAAAGCAGGTTTGGCAGTAGCTACTGCCAGCGGTGCAACATTCGCAACTGCAGCAGGTTTCGCTTCCAGAGCGTTGATGACATCACCTTTGATAACGCGGCCATCCTTACCACTGCCGGCGACTTGGGCAGTAGTCATATTGTTATCGGCCAGCATTTTTGCGGCGGCCGGCATGGCAATACCTGCCGCTGGAGCGGACACGGGTGCCGCTGCCTGCGCCACAGTTTCTGCTGAAACGACTACCGGAGCAGCTGACACTTCCACTGGACTCATTTTAGCCACTGCTTCAGTATCGATGATTGCGATGATTTCGCCAGCAACAACCGTGGTGCCATCGCCTTTGATAATTTGCGTGATCACGCCGGCTGCTGGCGCTGGCAATTCCAAGACTACTTTATCAGTTTCCACATCAATCAAATTTTCATCACGGCCAACTGTTTCGCCCTCTTTTTTGTGCCATTGCAGCAAGGTCGCTTCTGCGACGGATTCGGACAGTTGCGGAACTTTAACTTCAATAATTGCCATGTAATTCTCCGTTTTTAGTTGTTCAAGTGGCGCGGGCAATTCTGCCCGCCACCATCTCATTATTTTGTTAGCACAAAACCTTTAAGTTTTGAAAAAGCGGTATCCAGCAGTGCTTTTTGCTGGGCATAGTGCTTGTCATAATAGCCAACTGCAGGCGCTGCGCTCGCAGGGCGGCCAGCGTAGGCAAGCTTCTGCCCATCTCCCAGGTTTTCAAAAATATTGTGCTCGATCTGGAACCATGCCCCCTGATTTTGCGGTTCATCCTGCGCCCATACCAACTCATTGAAGTTCGGGAATTTTTTCAATTCATTCGCAAATGCCTTGTGTGGGAAAGGATAAAGTTGTTCCACACGGATGATAGCTACATCCATCTGTCCGCGTTCCTTGCGGGAATTAATCAGGTCGTAATACACCTTGCCGGAGCAGGCAATAATGCGTTTGACCTTTTTCGCATCAATAGAATTATCCATTTCGCCAATCACCGTTTGGAATTGGCCTTTGGCCAAATCAGATAATGGCGAACCCGCATCCTTGTTACGCAGCAAGGATTTCGGCGTCATGATGATCAAAGGCTTGCGGAACAGACGGATCATCTGACGGCGCAACAGATGGAAAATCTGCGCCGAAGTGGTAGGTTGCACCACTTGCATATTGTTATCTGCGCACAATTGCAGGTAACGTTCAATGCGTGCTGACGAGTGCTCCGCGCCTTGCCCTTCATAACCATGCGGCAACATCATGACCAAACCACAGGCACGGCCCCATTTCTCTTCGCCGGAACTGATGAATTGATCGATCACCACTTGTGCGCCATTGGCAAAGTCGCCAAACTGCGCTTCCCAGATGGTGAGCGTATTTGGCTCGGAAGTTGAGTAACCGTATTCAAATGCAAGAACGGCTTCTTCAGAAAGAACTGAATCAATCACTGTAAATGGCGCCTGATTTTCCGTCACATTTTCCAATGGTATGTAGCTGCCGACATCCCAGCGTTCGCGTTTCTGGTCATGCAATACTGCGTGACGATGAACGAAGGTGCCGCGTCCGACATCCTGTCCGGTCAAGCGAATCGCATACCCGGATGACACCAGGGATGCGTAAGCGAGGTGCTCGCCCATGCCCCAGTCCAGATTGAGTTCGCCCCGGCCCATCGCTGCACGATCGTTCAGTACTTTCTCAACCAGGGAGTGCGCCTTGAATCCTTCCGGAATAACCGTGATTCGCTCGGAAAGGCGTTTCAGTTCGGCGAGCGGCACGGCAGTATCGGCTGCATCGGTCCATTTGCGGTTAAGAAAAGGCATCCAGTCAACCGCGTACTTGCTCTTGAAGTTGGTGAGAACGGGATCGACCGTAAGGTGGCCGGTATCCATTGCATCGCGAAATGCCATCACCATTGCATCACCGCCGTCCGCGGGCAACAAGCCTTGCGCAATCAGTTTATCGGCATATAGTTTGCGCGTTCCGGGATGCTGAGCAATTTTCTTGTACATCAGGGGTTGCGTCAACGCAGGAGTATCTTGCTCGTTATGGCCCAATTTACGGTAGCAGAGGATATCGACGACCACATCTTTTTTGAACTCAAGACGATAATCAAGAGCAATCTGAGTTGCCAGCACCACCGCCTCTGGATCATCCCCGTTCACATGTAGCACCGGTGCTTCAATCATCTTGACGACATCGGAGCAGTACAGCGTGGAGCGTGAATCACGCGGGTCAGAAGTCGTGAAACCAATCTGATTATTGATCACAATATGCACTGTGCCACCGGTGCCGTAACCACGGGTTTGGGCCAGGTTGAGCGTTTCCATTACAACGCCTTGCCCAGCAAATGCCGCATCGCCATGCACTAAAATAGGTAGAACCTGTGCACCATTTTTATCGCCACGACGCTCCATGCGTGCCTTGACCGAACCCTCAACCACTGGATTGACAATCTCAAGGTGCGAAGGATTGAATGCCAGCGAGAGATGCACTGGACCGCCCGGGGTCGTGATGTCGGACGAAAAGCCATTGTGATACTTGACGTCGCCTGAAGGAAGGTCCTCCGCGTGTTTGCCTTCAAACTCGGCAAACAGGTCTCCCGGCATCTTACCGAGTGTATTAACCAATACGTTCAGGCGTCCGCGGTGCGCCATACCTATTACTATTTCCTGTACGCCACGCTCGCCGGCGCGCTGAATCGTTTCATCAATTGACGCAATGAAACTCTCGCCACCTTCCAGTGAAAAACGTTTTTGTCCGACATATTTGGTGTGCAGATAGCGCTCAAGACCCTCGGCAGCTGTCAGGCGATCCAGAATATGTTTTTTCTTTTCCGCAGTGAAATTCGGAGTGGAGCGGATCGACTCCAGTTTTTGCTGTATCCAGCGTTTCTCGGCAGGATCGCTGATATACATGAACTCGGCGCCGATAGAACGGCAATAAGTATCGCGCAGGGAATTGATCAGGTCGCGCAATGAAGCAGTTTCAACCCCAAAATAAGTATTACTAATATTGAATACGATATCCAAATCTGCATCCGAAAATCCGTAAAAATTCGGGTCAAGTTCTGGAATCCCCGGGCGTTCTTGTCGCTGTAGCGGGTCGAGATTGGCCCACCGCGAGCCCAGATAACGATATGCAGCTGTCAATTGCACGACTGCCACACGCTTGCGACCCATATCGGCATCAGTTGAGGCGCTTACCGTCCGAATTGGGCCCTGCTTCGCACGCTCGGCAAATGACGCAATAACAGAGGCATGGGCCACATCTGGCTTATTAGATCCGTCAACCGCCGGAACATGCTGCATTGCATCAAAATAAGCGCGCCAGTTGTCGGGCACCGAACTGGGGTTATCAAGATAAGCCTCGTATAATTCCTCCACATACGGGGCATTGCCTCCAAACAGATAGGAGTTGTCACTGAATTGTTGCATCATATATTGCTCACCTTTCTTCGCGTTTCGCGAGATTAGCGGGTTAATTTAACCTTCCGCGACACGGCCTGACCGATTAGCGGATTGCACATCAAGTTGTGGGGAAGGACGACGTTACGTGGTGTTGCACTTAACTTTTCAAGCATATCATTCATACTTGAACACAACAACAAAAAGCGAGCCTGATTGGCTCGCTTTTTCAGTTTAACCTCGGCTGCTCATCGGCGGCACATCACGCCGTGTTGCGCCGACAAATAATTGGCGTGGACGGCCAATCTTTTGCTCTGGATCAGAAATCATTTCTTTCCATTGAGCAACCCATCCAACGGTGCGGGCAAGTGCAAAAATCCCGGTAAACAAAGAAACCGGAATGCCTAATGCGCGCTGCACAATACCTGAGTAAAAATCGACGTTCGGGTAAAGTTTGCGGGAAACAAAATATTCATCTTCCAGTGCAATTTTTTCCAGTGCCATCGCCAGTTTGAACAAACGATCATTTTGCAATCCTAAGGCTTCCAGAACTTCGTAGCATGTTTCACGCATTAATTTTGCGCGCGGATCATAATTTTTATACACGCGGTGGCCGAAGCCCATCAATTTCACATCAGAATTTTTATCTTTGACTTTCTTAATGAACTCGCCAATGTTATCAACACTACCGATTTCTTCGAGCATGTTCAGTGCAGCTTCATTAGCACCGCCATGTGCAGGGCCCCACAGGCATGCGATACCGGCAGCAATACACGCGAATGGATTGGCGCCGGATGAGCCAGCCAGGCGCACTGTTGAAGTGGAAGCATTCTGTTCATGATCTGCATGCAGAATCAGAATACGATCCAACGCGCGCACCAGAACTTCATTGACTTTGTGATCCGCGCAGGGTGTAGCGAACATCATGTTCATGAAATTCGCGCTGTACGACAAGTCATTACGCGGATAGACGAATGGCTGTCCAATGTTATATTTGTACGTCATTGCCACTAGGGTTGGCAATTTTGCGATCAAACGAATTGCAGAGACTTCGCGGTGATGCGGATCATTGATGTCCAGCGAATCATGATAGAACGACGACAGGGCACCAACAGTTCCAACCAGTACTGACATTGGATGCGCATCCCGCCGAAAACCACGGAAGAAGAATTGCATCTGCTCGTGAACCATCGTATGGTTGGTTATGAGCGATACAAATTTATCTTTCTCTGTAGCGTTAGGTAACTCGCTATTCAGCAACAGATAGCATGTTTCAAGGAAATCACAATTCACAGCCAACTGCTCAATAGGGTAGCCGCGATAAAGCAATTCACCCTTGTCACCATCGATATAAGTGATGGAGGAATTGCATGCCGCCGTCGACATAAACCCTGGATCGTAAGTGAATTTCCCAGTCGAGGCATACAGTTTACGGATATCGATTACATCTGGCCCAATCGTTCCTCCGTAAATTGGCATTTCCAGCGAGGGTGTGCCATCAGAAAACGATAGTGTGGCTTTACTTTTTACAGTAGTAGTCATAGCTCTTCCTTCAATATGAGGGGTGAGTCGTTAGTCAAAAAACTGAAACGACGCGTCAATCAAGCGCTGCGTATTTTTTTCAAAAGTCCATGAACATTGGGTAAATCCAGATCATCAGATGGTTCATTGCGTCCCATTATCAGATCCATTAACGCACTATCCGAAAGTTCCAGCAATCGGGTAAACGCATCAACCTCATCATCTGTCAAAGTTATCTCTTGCGTATCAAGAAAACGCGTCAAAATCAAATCATTCTCTAATAAACCGCGCCGGGATCGCCACCGTAGGCGGGCACGCTTTGCTGGATCGGCCTGATGAGTGATGGACATAAAAATACCATTTAACTTGTTGCATGAAATCACAAGCGACTTCAATTGGATAACGCACGAAATGGATGGAAGTGGTTTTTTACCACTACCCGTTGTTATTGCATATCGGTACTACTTACACGCCACGTCGAACCAGCATTTCCTTGATCTTGCCGATAGCCTTGTTTGGATTGAGTCCTTTTGGACAGACATCCACACAATTCATAATCGAATGACAACGAAACAGTCGATATGGATCTTCCAGATTATCTAAACGATCGGCTGTAGCTTGATCACGAGTGTCTGCAATGAAACGATATGCCTGCAGCAACCCAGCAGGTCCAACAAACTTGTCGGGATTCCACCAGAACGAAGGACATGCAGTGGAACAACATGCGCACAAAATGCACTCGTAAAGGCCGTCCAGTTCTTCACGTTCATCCGGCGACTGCAAACGCTCTTTTTCAGGCGGTATGGAATCGTTAATTAAAAATGGCTTGATTGAATCGTATTGCTTGAAAAATTGCGTCATATCGACGATCAAATCGCGGATGACAGGCAAACCTGGCAAAGGACGCAAAACGATCGGCTCTTTCAATTCATTCAAATTGGTAGTGCAAGCCAGGCCGTTTTTTCCATTAATGTTCATCGCATCGGAGCCGCACACGCCTTCACGACAGGAACGGCGCAAAGCGAGTGAATCGTCTACGTCGGCTTTAATGCGAACTAATGCATCCAGCAGCATCCTGTCGGTATCTTGCAATTCAACCGTCAAGTCTTGCATGTAAGGTTTAGCATCCTTGTCGGGATCGTAGCGGTAAATCTGAAATTTGAGAGTGCGAGCCATATTCATTCTTACCTTATTAGAAAGTGCGAGCTTTAGGCACAAAGGATTCAACTGTCAGCGGCTTGGTGATTACCGGCTTGTATTCGAGTCGATTGCCTTCCGAGAACCAAAGCGTGTGTTTCAACCAATTCTCATCATCACGCTTCTCGTATTCGCGATGTGCGTGTGCACCACGCGATTCCTTGCGTGCGACCGCAGATGTAATGGTCGCTTTCGCCGTTTCGATTAGATTGTCGAGTTCCAGAGCTTCGACGCGTGCGGTGTTGAATACCTTGGACTTATCCTTGAACGACACATGCTTACGACGCTCATCTAGTTCCATTATTTTCTTGTAACCGTTTTGCAGCAACTCGTCGGTACGGAATACGCCACAGTATTGTTGCATTGTCGTCCGAATATCATTCGCGACATGCTGAACCCGCTCTGTACCGGTGCTGGTTTCAAGCTTGTCCAAACGCGACAGCGCCAAATCAGCGGCATCAGCCGGCAACGGCTTATGCTGCTTATCCTTCAAATTGCTTTGCACCAGATGATTGCCTGCGGCGCGACCGAATACAATTATATCGAGCAAAGAATTGGTACCAAGCCGGTTGGCGCCATGCACTGATACGCAGGCGCATTCACCAATCGCGTACATGCCATTGACAACGGCATTTGGATTACCATCTTTGGGTGCGACCACCTGGCCATGGATATTCACCGGAATTCCGCCCATTTGATAATGCGCGGTAGGCACTACTGGAATCGGCTCTTTGGTTGCGTCTACGTTGGCGAATTTACGACCAATTTCAAGTATGGAAGGCAGCCGTTTAATGATGGTATCGGCACCGATATGACGAAGATCCAAGTGAATATAATCTTTGTTTGGGCCACAGCCCCGGCCTTCTTTGATCTCCTGATCCATCGAACGCGAAACAAAATCACGTGGTGCCAGATCTTTGTACTGGGGCGCATAACGCTCCATGAAGCGCTCGCCCTCACTATTAATCAAAATACCGCCTTCTCCGCGCACGCCTTCGGTAATCAACACACCGGCACCGGCAACGCCAGTTGGATGGAATTGCCAGAATTCCAAATCTTCCAGAGGTAGGCCGGCACGTGCCGTCATTCCGAGGCCATCCCCCGTATTAATATAAGCATTGGTTGACGAGGCCCAAATGCGACCGGCGCCGCCAGTTGCAAAAACCGTGGTCTTGGCTTCCAGCAACATTACATCGCCAGTTTCCATTTCCAGTGCTACGACACCCAATACATCACCGTCAGCATCACGGATCAAGTCGATTGCCATCCATTCAACAAAGAAATGCGTCTTGGCGCGCACATTGCGCTGGTACAACGTATGCAACAGAGCATGGCCGGTACGATCCGCAGCTGCGCATGCGCGCTGTATCGCTTTTTCACCAAAATTAGCCGTATGACCACCGAACGGACGCTGATAGATCGTGCCATCCGGATTGCGGTCAAAAGGCATCCCGAAATGCTCAAGCTCATAAACAACTTTTGGCGCTTCACGGCACATGAACTCGATAGCATCCTGGTCACCCAGGTAATCACCACCTTTGACTGTGTCAAACATGTGCCAGTACCAACTGTCCTCAGCCATGTTGCCTAGCGACGCACCGATCCCGCCTTGTGCGGCAACCGTGTGCGAACGGGTAGGAAACACTTTGGATAATACTGCCACATTCAGACCAGCCTCAGCCATTTGTAGCGAAGCACGCATGCCAGAACCACCGGCGCCAACAATAATCGCATCAAAGCGACGAACAGGAATTGCAGATTTAATTGCTGCCACGATTACACTCTCCAGAGAATCTGTGCCGACCAACCGGCACAACCAATCAGCCACAGGAGTGTGGCAACTTGTAATGCAATCCGAACTGAAACCGATTTGATGTAATCCATCCAGATGTTACGAACACCAACCCATGCATGATAAAAAAGCGCGAGAAAGGTTACAAAAGTAGCGATCTTGAACCATTGATTTGCAAACAGGCCAGCCCAGGTTTCGTAACTAAAACTGCTAGCCGTCAAGAAACTCACTAGCAACAAGATGGTGTAAATCACCATGACAATTGCCGTTACGCGCTGCGCTAACCAGTCTTTCCAGCCGTAATGCGCACCAACAACCAAACGCTTCGGCCCAATATTATTTTTTGGCATTTAAAACACTCCAAATAGTTTCAATGCAACCAGCGCAGCCAGAAACAGGCTAACCGCCAAAACACTCAACGCGGACTTACGCGCCGAATCTTTGTCCAGACCCACATGGGTATCCATTATGAGGTGCCGGATACCGGCACAAAAATGATGCAAGTAAGACCAAGACAGGGCAAGTATGATCAACTTCACAAACCAACCTGAAGCAAACCCTTTAAAGTAATCAAAAGAAATTTCGGAAGTGAGGCTGCTTTCTAATAGGTATAAAATGAAAGGCAGCAGCAAAAAAATCAAAGCTCCACTGATACGGTGCAAAACAGACACTAGCGCTGCCAAAGGCATGCGGTAACGCGCGATGTCCGTCAAATGAATATTTCGGAACTCCGGACGCTCCTTTTTTACAACCCCATTTATGGCTTCTGACATTAAGGTGTCCTCTCTTGATTTGACTAAAATAATATTGCTATTTTCGCCTATTTTTCACAGTGCTCAAATAAAAATTGTGCACTGCGAGTAAAACAGCGACCCCATTTATCAGGCGCAATGCGCCCCAATCCTGGAACGCACCTACACCTGGCTTGGTGTTAAGCCAAGACTAACTCAAATCATTTTGATAATAATGCTGGCTGGTTGAATACAGAGCGCGTCGCACTTCAACTGGTTTATCACCATAAGTAAAGGAAACGCGCTCCACACTTAGCAAGGGCTCATTGGTGGCAATGTCAAGTAACTCGGCCACATCTTTAGATGCAGAAATAGCACGAATTTTTTCCGTTGCACGTATCATCCTGGTGCCAAATTCAGTTTCAAAGAGCCCATACATTGGCCCCTTATATTCAATTAAGCGCTCTGCTGTCAGACCTTTGAAAATTAAACCGGGCAGCCAGAGTTCTTCAATAATGGTTGGAATTTGATCGAAAGATTGGATGCGCTTGATAAACACGACCGAATCTCCTGACTTCATATCCAACAGACGTGCCACTTCGGCCGGCGCCCGCAATCTTTTGATCTCAATAATTTTATTATCCGCCGGACGCGGCTCCCCCACATCCGGCATCAACCTCAGAAAACGATACTGAGCCCGAGCTTCATGGTGCGACGAAACGAAGGTACCCTTTCCCTGACGACGCATTACCAGATTTTCAGCTGCCAGTTCATCAATCGCCTTGCGCACGGTGCCCTGACTCACCTTGAAACGGTTGGCAAGCTCCATTTCGCTCGGAATTAATTCCCCAGGCTTCCACTCACCGCTCTGCAGACTTTTAGTAATAAGAGATTTTATTTGCTGATAGAGGGGACTAAACGTCGGTGGGGTGCCAGGAAAAGTAGTTCCTGTCCCTACGTTAGGGATAGCATTGGGACTCAGATTGGATAAGACAGGATTCATAACCTGTGATTTCACCATAAATTACCTACTGCCGTCCAGCAAAATAAATATCTTATGTCTTATATAAGACATAAGATATTTATTGACACACAAGAACTGCACCCCTAAACTTCCCCTTGGATCGTTCTTGCATCCGATGCATGCCAGATTCACAATGTCGATTATCATACGCCTGAATATAAAAAGTCCACGCAGTCGTGTATCGTTATCAACAGACTCGAATGCTTTTCGGCGTTATTATTGTAATAATCGAACATGAATAACAGTTCCTTTCAAATAATTTATTCCTTTCTCTCACTGGAGATTCAACATGACTAAAGCCCCCATGCGTGTTGCCGTGACTGGCGCCGCCGGTCAAATCGGTTATTCCCTGCTATTTCGCATCGCCAATGGCGACATGCTGGGAAAAGATCAACCAATTATTTTGCAATTGCTCGAAATTCCTGACGAAAAAGCACAAAAAGCGCTTAAGGGCGTCATGATGGAAATCGACGACTGCGCATTTCCGTTGCTCACTGGCATGACTGCACATGCAGATCCAATGACAGCATTCAAGGATATTGATGTTGCATTGCTGGTAGGTGCACGTCCCCGCGGTCCAGGCATGGAGCGCAAGGACTTGCTGGAAGCCAATGCACAAATTTTCACGGTCCAAGGCAAGGCACTCGATGCGGTTGCATCCCGCAACGTAAAAGTACTGGTAGTCGGCAATCCAGCCAACACCAATGCCTACATCGCTATGAAATCCGCTCCTGGCTTGCCAGCGAAAAACTTCACTGCCATGTTGCGTTTGGATCACAACCGTGCATTGTCGCAAATCGCAGCCAAAACCGGCAAGCCAGTGACCGCGATTGAAAAGCTCTTTGTATGGGGCAACCATTCCCCGACTATGTATGCAGATTATCGCTACGCGACCATTGATGGCCAGTCAGTCAAGGACATGATCAACGACCAGGAATGGAACAAGAATGTATTCCTGCCAACTGTTGGCAAACGCGGCGCCGCTATTATCGAAGCGCGCGGATTGTCGTCGGCAGCGTCGGCAGCCAATGCGGCTATAGACCACGTGCATGACTGGGTTCTGGGTACTAATGGCAAATGGACCACAATGGGTATTCCTTCTGACGGCTCTTACGAAATTCCGGAAGGCACGATCTTCGGTTTTCCGGTCACGACCGAAAACGGCGAATACAAGATCGTCCAGGGTCTGGAAGTCGATGCATTCTCACGCGAACGCATCAACGTGACGCTCAATGAATTGCTCGAAGAACGTAATGGCGTAAAACACCTGGTAGGTTAAAACCTTCCATTGGATGAGCAAGTGATGCGGCTGTTCGCAGCCACATCACTTGCCCGACATTCATCATAAGATTTGGGTATACAGGGCATGCATCCCTCCGAAGCCTTATTTCAAGGCAAGCATCAACCGTCCTCATTGCCGGTTTGCGATCACTATGCCGGCTCCGAAAAGCTGATGCGCAAGTCGGTCGCACTACAGCAACAACTTGGCCCGGTTTTTGACATCACGTTCGATGCAGAAGACGGCGCAGCAACCGGCAACGAAGCATCCCACGCACGACTGATCGCATCGATCATCAATAGCGAAGATAACCGCTTCGACAGGATCGGCGCCCGTATTCACGGCCGCCACCACGCATTCTTCGAGCAAGACATCGCCCTCCTCTGCCAAGGTGCGGCCAAACGACTGGCCTATCTGGTCGTACCTAAAATTAATGACATAGCCGACGCCAAGCATGCCATCGAACGCATCAATCAACATGCCCGGCAAGCCGGTCGCGACGCGCTGCCGGTGCACATGTTGATCGAAACCCACGGTGCCTTGGCCGATGTCCATGCGATTGCGGCGCTGCCGCAGGTAGAGTGCCTGTCATTCGGCATCATGGATTTCGTTTCGGAGCATCACGGCGCTATTCCTGATAATGCAATGCGCTCACCTACCCAATTTACACATGGATTAGTGGTACGCGCCAAACTTGAGATTGCCGCTGCCTGCCATGCGCACGGCAAGGTGCCGTCGCACAATGTCACCACAGAAATCAAGGATATGGCGATTGTCGCCAATGATGCCTACCGAGCTACGACAGAATTCGGCTACACCAGGATGTGGAGCATCCATCCCAACCAGATCAAGCCTATTTTGCATGCAATGTCACCTCGAAATGACGAGATCAATCACGCCGCCCTCATCATTTCCGAGGCCAGGAACGCCCAATGGGGGCCGATACAGCATAATGGCGTTTTATATGACAGGGCGAGCTATAGATATTATTGGATGCTTTTGAAGCGCGCAAAATTAAGTGGCATGGCAATACCGGATTGGGCTAACACCCTGCTGCAGGGTGAATTCACCACCGCCCCGAAAACACTGTTGTGTAAATAACCGCCAACAAACGAGACACACCCCATGAAAATGACATATCCCAGAATCTTTTTAACGATCGCCTGTATAGCATTTGTTGCACCGCAGGCGCTGGCCGCCACGACTGCGCCTGCCAAATCAGGTAAAGCCAGCGCGAAACATGGCAAAGTAAAAAAACCCCTCGTAATCTCCAATGCCGCGATAGACGAAGACGATCTGGAACTGGATACCAAAAACGCGCTTTCAACTGAATACAATTGTGAACTCGGCAATAAATTAACGATGTACCAGAATGCGGATGATGACAAACATATTGCTCTGGCCTGGAAAAAACGCATACATCGTCTCCGGCGCATAGAAACAACTACCGGCGCGAACCGTTTTGAAAACCGCAAATATGGCTTGCTCTGGATTGGCATACCGGCAAAAAGCATGTTGCTGGACACCAAGAAAGGGCAGCAACTCGCCAATGAGTGCAAGAATGCGGCACAAATGACTGCAGAATTAAAAGTACAGTGAGCCTGGGTTCCTAAATTGACCATGCGTTTTCATTTTCCATATCAACGCAAAGAATCCAGTTCCACCCACAACCAACGCAGCTTTCGCGAACGTAATTGCATGAATGCAGCGCTAATCCACTACAATACGTGCCTCCCGTGTCACTACATCGAAATTTCACATGCGTCGTCCGTCAAAAAGCTCCCCTCCCAAACTATCTACAGACAGCCAGCGATTGATTGGCTTCAGCCATGCCATCGCGCAAGCTGCTAGCCGCCTGGAAGAACGCGCCTGGGAGCGCGGCTTGGACACATTGTCCCAAAAACTGTTGAAGAGTAACCATCAGGACACCATCGACGCCGCCCTCGACAATGTTTTCAAGGCCGACCTGGACGCCTACGACTCGCTAGTCGAAGCCATCGAGGCAACCAGCGAATCCTGCGTGATAGAACAAGACGGCGTCCAGTTTGATGCGCTGCTGATTGCTGCGCCAATTTTGGCGTGGACACGCTTTGTTATCCCGTCAGGGCCGATCGCGGAAGACATACGCCTGACTCTGTCGGCACAACTCGGCGCGCACCTATTGGCCGATGGCGCACATTTGGTCGTTGCACCAGCGCTATTTTCGATTGACCAACTGCCGCACACGCATGCCGAAACCTTCGCGCTCACGCGCCGCATGGCGCAAGCTGCGCTGAAAAACAGCGTGGTGCAATTTCCCGCCAAAGCGGCGGAAACAGTGCCTTTCCTGGCTGATACCCGCTACTTGCTGGCAATCGTTGTAGTACCAACAGGCACACCGCTGTTTCGCTGGCAAATGCCACAAAACCAGCCAAACGTCATTGCCGATCAGCAGCAGGTGCTGGCGCAATGGCAAGAGCAGGCCGCGCCTAGCATCGCCCGCTTGCTACCGGGTTGCGGCATCGAATTACTGTTGCCGGAAGCGTATTACATCGCTTGTCGCGAAGCTGACAAGCAAATCCGTCCGGCAGCGATTCGCGCCGCCCAGCATTATCTGACCCATACGCTCAATGTAGCAGCGCCGGAACTGCGCGCCATCATCGGCGGCTTCGGCGACGACGGCAGCGACGACCAGATCAGTGAGTACCGGATCGGCTTTGCCATCGGCACGCAACCGGAAATCGTCTACGGCATCGTCTGGCCGCTCTATGGCGAGGAAGACGACAGCGACCTGTTGATCCAGGAAGAACAAAAAAGACCGATCGAAATCATCACGGCCCTGCTGCAAGAAGAAGGCATCACCAACATCAAACGCCACAACACACGCTTCTCGATAGAATTTTGCGACGATTGCGGCGCGCCCCTCTTCGCCGATGACGAGGGCGAGTTGGTGCATCCGGAAATGCCGGAAGATACCCCGCAGGGGAGCGAACATTTTCACTAAACAATGCATTTCATGAATACTGGTAAAAGTATTTTTTAATACCGCAATTAAATAAAGCGGGAGTACCATGGCTTTAAGGCATACTCCCGTTTTTTTTATTAATCCAATATCAATATCACGCCACACTCATCGGCAACTGCATTCGCTTGATTGATTGCAGCATCGGTTGCAGCACCGCTGCACCCAGACGCGCGCTGCGGGCACCGTTCCAGCCCAACTCGGGGTCCGGCAGGTTGGCGTTATCCTTGAACGGCAACTCCAGCGTCAACGACAAGCACTTTAAATGATGGCCCACATATTTCGACGCCAGGGTCAGCATATCGGCCTGATATTTACCCGGGAGATAGCCGACCTTGTCCTGGAAGTCCGGGTTAGCCAGCCGGTATGCATCGATAAATACCTGCTGCTGTGCCAACTGCTCCGCAGTAAAACCCTCCAGCATTTCGCTACCGGCCACAAATACATACGGTAATCCTTCATCACCGTGTACATCCAGGAACAGATCGCACCCGATCGCATGGATCTTCTCACGCACCACAAAAACTTCCGGACTGCGTGCCAGCGATGGCGTCATCCATTCGCGATTCAAGTTTGCCCCCGCTGCATTGGTGCGCAAATTACCCAGAACAGCACCGTCTGGATTCATGTTCGGCACCACATACAGCACTGCATCCGCCAATAAGCGCCGCGCCAACGGATTGGCTGGATCCAGCAGCGCATCCAGCATGCCCTCGACAAACCATTCCGCCATGGCTTCACCCGGATGCTGGCGCGCGATTACCCAGATTTTTTTGGCAGCCGCAGGATTCCCCACCACCACCAGATCCATCTCGCGTCCCTGTACCGTGCGACCCAGCGACTCCAGTCGCACCAGCGGCGCAGACGCGATTTTCCCCAGCAAGGTCAAATGGCGCTCCCAGGAATACGGTTCAAAGTAAGCGTAATACACGACATCGGAAGTCGGCGTATGCGACACCGTCATCACCTCGCCATCAAACGCGGTAGGCACCCGGAACCAGTGTTTCCGATCAAAACTTGCCACCGCCTGATAATCCTTCCAGCCATCCGGATACGTCGCCTGCCCTGCATTCAAAAAACGCATCGTGCAAGGCACGCCGCGCGCACCCTGCAGGCGAAAATAAAACCATTGGGTAAAATCGGCGCTGGAATCCTTGCGCAAGTTCAAAACGATATCTTGAGGGTCATCAGCGCGCACCACCTCAATCGCACCGGCATCAAACTGTTGACTGATTGTTATCGACATAAGTAATTTTTTGCCCAAACAGACTTACGCAAGCAGGCCGCCTGCAGCGTCGGGACAACCTTATTGGGAAATGAAGAAGCTCCCATTGTGCGTCCAGAAATCCATTTCGCATAGCCAATCACATCAAACTTCACGCATCTCGATCAGCTGAATTCCGACGCGTTCAGTTATAATCGCAAGCTCGTCGGGGCGTAGCGCAGCCTGGTAGCGTACTTGCATGGGGTGCAAGGGGTCGAGTGTTCGAATCACTCCGTCCCGACCAATAGAATCAAAGATTTAGCTTAAGCCGGAGAAATCCGGCTTTTTCTTTTTCTAGCTTTGGTAAGAAATTAGGCGAGAAAAATATTGCGGCTGAAATTTACCCTTACCCGCCCGACTTGCACATCAGCGCCAGTTCTTCATTCTGAATCTCAGGATAATCACACACGACACGTCACAGACCGCGCCGCCGTGCGTAATGCTCGCTGGCGGATAGCGCATCCTGATCCAAGGACTCTACGCTGGCTGTGGAGGTTAAAAACAGTCCTGATGCCGGGCCGCACCGATGGTGTTGTATAAACAAAGCCCACTGCTGTGGCCATGTACACGATGCATGATCACACCACCAGAATGGTTGGGATATACGAACACGAAATCTGTCCTGCGATCATCTCTTCCTGTGTAATCCCCTTCTTGGCGCTTTTCATCGCGGACACTATGTGGCGCCACGCCTCGGGATAGCCCGCCGTTTCTTTCAACAGGTGGCGCTGCTTATCGAACAGATCAGCCCTCTTCATCTGCCCAAATTCGACCGGAAAGATGGCGCCGGCGACGCACGGGGTGCTGGCGGCGATATTGAGTCCCTGCGGATCAAAATCCGTGAACGCGACCACCGACAGCGACGTTTTTGCCGCCAGCCGCCTAGCTCCGCCGGCCGGGTTGGCCGCATCACCCCGGAACGCCAGAATCGGATTTTTATAGGGAAACGAAGATAGCAGCAGGCGTTCAAATCCCGTGAATGCCTCGAAATTTTCGATGACGATCAAACAGTCGTGATCGAGACTCAGGATGTCGCTGTCGTGCAGATCGATGGCGGAGTTGCCGATAGATGGAAAGCACTGGCCGTTGATACGGGTCGTACCGTGCAGCCCGCGCAGAAGGATTCTGCCCTCGCGTGGTCCTCGCCCGGCGAACTTCTCGGCCGGCGTAATCGCGGCAGCCTCGATTCTCGACATGCCGGAAAAGTCGAAGTCGACCTGGTCGGGATCGGCGATATGGTGGTACGCCACCAGATAGGCGCGGATGCGGCGGCGCGCGTCTGCATCGAGCAGCCAGTTCTGTCCGCCGATCTTGCCGAAGCCGCATTCCCGGACAAAATAGCGCGCGGCTTGCGTAACCCGTGTCTTATCGGCCCCCGACTGGTAGACGCGCACCAATACTGCCAGATCCCCGCGCCGCGTGTCAGCCATCGACGGACTCCGGCGCTTTCAGCTTCAGCAGAAAATCGGTCAGCAGATATTCGTCACCAACTTCCGCTTTCTGCGGCTCGCCAAATAATGTCTGCGGAATATCGAGGTTGCCATTCGCATGGCTATTGGACAGCATCTGGAGCCAGATGACGGCGTCGAACGCGAATACATCCCGGTTGCTGGCAAGCCAATCCAGCGCGCTTAATCCACCTGCTCTCTCGGCTTGGTCGGAGAAACGATACAACGACGTCAGATAGGTCGACATCGGAATGTCCTTTATCTCCGGCTCGCCTTGGTCGACGATATCGTTCGACCGTTTTTCTTTTTGCGGCGCCAGTGCCGGCACCTCGTCCTTGATGGCGCTGATCATCGCCTGCAGCGACGCGCCGTAGGCCTCTGAGCAAGGGTCGGGATAGGCGACCAGTTTAATTCCGGGAAATACCGTCGCCCATGCCGGCGGCTTTGGCATCGCGTCCCATGCAGGTACCGCCAGATCGGGGTGCTTGACCAAGTAATTGTCCAGGTTGATCAGGCGAAGCGCCTTTGGATCGATGCTTTCCAGCTCGAACAGAGTCGCTGACAGGCGGGTCTGCACCTGGTACAGGCGGCTTTGGATTTCGTCGTGCCGGTTATACAGTTCCTTGCGCAACACGCGCGTCAGTTCTTCGGCCTGACCGGCTATTTCCAACAGGTTGAGTTCACGCACATTACTGACGTTTTCAACCAGTTCCCGCGCGCGCTTGAGGCGATTGCGGTTATACAGAATTTTTTCGTCCAGGCTGCCGCCGGTGAATCCCTGTTGCACCTCGATGAAGAACCGGAAGCGCTCGATGTCCTCGGTCATGCCGGAGGAAAAATCATCGCACAGCTCGAACACGGCACCGATTTTTTCAGCGAGCTCGACCGACTCCGCGCGCGTCAGCGCCTCAAGGTAGCCGATCACGGCGACTTCAAGATTGGACAGGATGTCCTGGTAATGCGTTGAGTTGCCGTAAATGCTGCGGCGGTTGATCGCCCAGTCGAAGAATTTCTTCAGCCTGGAATCGAGCCGGTATGAGCCGTCGTGGGCCACCCGGATCGCCTTGGCGGCGACCAGTTTGGCGATGTGGTGGCTGGGACCCTCGGCGTCGAAATGCACGCCCTGCGGATTGGCATAAATCTGGTCGATCTCGTGTCGGCACAGCTGAAGTGCATTGATGAGCGCAGGTATCTGGTCGTTCATGGCATGCCTTAAAAGTTAAGCTGGACTGTTTCTGGCAGGTTTTCCAGCATGGGCTGTTCGATGCATTCATCGAACGACTCGATCATGTCGTTGGCCCAATCCGTCTTGCCTGTGAACCGGTATTCGCCACGACTGGCATCGGTCGACTTGATCAGATCCTGTTTTTCGGCCCACTTGAGCATGGCAGCTGTCATGGATTGAACCGAATCGTTGCTGATGCTTAATCGACTGCACAGCAGCTTGAGGGCATCGTTCAGGTTGGTGTTGGAGTGAATCGATTCCGACAGTGTGGAGGCGCGAAATAGCACACCACCCTGCGGCGCCATGCCGCCGATGGCGCCCAGACTCAAGCGAAAAAAGCTGACCAGATGCCGCAGTTTCTTTTTGTGCTCCGTCACGGTCTCCTCGACGCGCTTGCGCACCTCGTCGTTCATGTCCTTATACGCCGGAAACCAGGTGCGGCCATTGGAGGTTCGAACGATATGCACGCCCAGTCCGGCCAGCAAAGTATTGATTTTTTCGATGTTAACCGGGTCATCCTCCAGGAATTCGAACAAAGGGGTTTCGGTGTCAGCGTTGACGAACTTCCCCTCGATGAACAGGAACATCAATTTCTGGATGGTGTTAGCCGACATGCTGGTTTCTCCTTTTCGCCGGGCTGCAGCGCTGTATTTCAAAGTCTGGCAGAATTTCATAGTGGTTCTGGAATAGCCCCATCACGCTTTCCTCGCCGACAGGGCTGGCCGAGATTAGCCTAATCTTGTGGTGCGCGAGCATCTTCAACAGCGCCCGCGAATTGCCTGGGTCAATGGTGCCGATCTCGTCGAGTGCCCAGGTCAGCCAGACATCCGCGTCTTTTCTGACCCGGTTGACAAAGGCAACGAAGATCAGACACATGATCATGTAGCTCAAGCCATTGCTTGAAACATTCTTCAGTTCGGCCTCGTTGCTGACACGTTTTTCGGCGCCGTCGTCAACCATGATTTCCATGTCGATTAAGGACTCGGGCGACTCTTCAAGCTTGCCACCGGAGATCTTGTTGGTCAACGCGGATAGATTGCTGATCAGGCTGGCAGGCGGCATCCCTTCGCAGTCGATCTCTTTCCATCTGCCGAAGTCGGACACCACGTTGTTCAGTTCGGCCCAGTACGCCACCCGCTCGACGCGGCCGGACAGGCTGATTGATACCTTGCGGATCGCGTCGAACACCATGTCGGAGTTCAGGCTGTTCTGCAACTGGCGTGAAAGACGCCCGATCTTTTCCTGGAAATCCTTCAGCTTGTCCAGATAGGTCTGAAACAGCCCGCATGCCGACTGGCATTCTCCATTGATCATGTCGCGCGATTGCTCGGAGCCGCCGGCATACCAGCTTTTGAGCACGTTGATGGTTGCTTCGACCGTGCTGCTGCCGGTCGAATCGGAATACACGGACGGCAGACTCATGCCGAATTTGGCAACATGCGTCTGCTCTCCCGGACGGTTGAACAACGCATGAATCGGCGCGATCTTTTGGTTGCGAACCACTAGCGCCCTCCTCATCTCAGTCGATGCACTGGCATGCTCGTTTGCCAGTGCCTCCAGTGTCATGCCACCGATATCCACAGGCTGAACCAGTGTGGTGCCCGCTACTTCGGTCGCCTTATTGCTACGGAACTCGTCCAGACGGCGCAACGCCTCCTTCGCACTGACCAGCCTCGCTTCCCGCTGCTCCTTGCGCTGTGTCAGGGTGACGACGATGCTATTAAAGGCCGCCATCGTCTTTTGATGAACAGCCTCTTCAGTGGATAGCAATTCCTTATCCGCAGTCATCGACTCCATCCCGTTTTGCCTTTCAAGCGGGCGCGTTTCAAGCCAGCGCGTGTATTTATCCACTTGCTCCTGCGACAGAAGCGCCTTCGCGTACAGTGTCTCGTCCTTCGCTATTCCGCCTTGCAACATGTGCAGCGCGTCCATGTCCACGCCGCCCTTTTTCAGTTCGGCCGCGCGTGCCGCATTGATACCAATGAGCGTTTCTTTCTTGTTATGCTCTTCATCCGCCAGCATTCGCTCTACGCGCGTCATTTCGCGCGCGGCCCAAGCTTGCAGCTCGCCCGACTTCGCATCAAAGGTCGCGTTCAGCGAGCGACGGCGAATGTTGTTTTCGGCGGGACGCGTGCGGATCGCTTCGGATGCCGCTTGCAAATGAGTGGCTGCGCTGCTTACCTGCAGCTCGATTTCTTTGCTGCGCATCAATTTTTCTTCTTGTGCCGCCCGTTGGGTTGCGGCAATCGGTGCATCCATCTCGGCCAGAGTGCGTTTTTTCGCGCCCAGCTGGCTTTCGTTCAGATTGCGCCTCTTTTGCACCGCCCCCAATTGATCGGTCACTTTGGAAAGCTCTATTTCGAGCTGCTGCACCCGCAGCTTGTCGTCCCCGATCGCGACGCGCACGGTGCCGATTTCTTCGGCTAAGACATGCTCACGCGCGGCCAGGGAGGAATCGATCTTTGCCAGGTCGATATCGATGCCATACAAGCTGTCGCCGACACCATCAACGGCGCTCACCGGGGCCAGATCGGTATTGAGCAGGACGTCGTCGCGCACAACCTTGCCGATATTGTCGAGCCAGCCAGGCACATTCGCGCGCAAGTAGTGCAGCAGCGTGCCAGGAGCCGGCGAATTTAGTTTCAGCAAATGTTCATAGCGCTGCTCTTTTGTTTGCAGGTGTTTTTTTGCCGCCGTGAGTTGTAGATCGACTTGCAGGTGCTGGGATCTGCTGACCGCGTGCTGATCCACCAGCGCCTGCAGCGACGTCTGCATCGCATTGATCTCGGCTTGCAATCCTGTTTTTTTATCCGTGAGGACGCTTATCCTTTGCTCAAATTCTGGCGAAATTCCAATGCTTGCCCGCTGTTCTCTCAGCACGGTCCACTTTTCATTGGCTTCCTGAAGATTCAGGTTGAGCAATCCTGTTGCCTGATCGATAGCCTCATTAAGCTGATTCTGGGCTGTGGCCAGATCGGATTGAATTTTCGCCTGCCGCAACGTGGCATCGTTGGTAATCAGGCGTTGTTCGGCGCGTAATGGCACGGCGCGCGCTTCCGACTGCTCATGCACCTTGGTAATTTCGCTGTCGTATTTCTGATTGATGTTGCCTGAAGCCTCCTTGAGCGCATTCAGTGTTTTTGTTACAGTAAAAATACGTCCTTTGATCAGCTGAATCGACGCCACCAATTCGCGCAGGGCGTCGATATCCTGGCGTTCGAATTCCGATTGCTCCCGATGGATCTGCAGAATCAGTGCATCGGCGCGCCCGATCTGCCCTTTCAGTTCGGCGATGCGCTTGCTTGTCGCCGCTGCGTCCAGACTATATTGCTCGCTTGTATTATTGATGGTCGCATGCAGCTGATCGATCTCTGCTTGTGCAGATTCAATTTCGATTCCCTGATGCCGGCTCAGCAGATTGGCCTTGATGGCAACATTGGTGATGCTGGTGCGGGCATGGCCGATCGCGATATGGGCCGTGCTGCCATCTAAAAATGCCTGGCTCTGCTTCATCACATCCTGATAGGCGCGGAAATTGGCGAAGAACGGCTTTAGTTCCTTGTCAGTGATCGATGTCCTGATGGCCGTTTCGTCCGAGTCGTTCATGACCGAATACGCCATGCGCTTCAGAGCCATAAATGTGATGTCCTTGAAGAACATGGCGCTGGCGATCTTTTCAATCCCGTTCAGATTTCCTTTTTCAACCAGCCCAAAACGCCGGATATAACTGCGCATGTCGCCGCTGGTGCGCACCCGGTCGTTACGGGCCTGAATGATGGATTGATACTCCATCACGCCGATGGAACTGGTCGGATTGCGACGCAAAGTCTTTAGACGCCCGTTCAGATGGCCGCTTTCGACGAAGCGCCCATTCTCCTTGAACAATTCGCCGGCATAAGGCCCATCGCATAAAACATAAGAAGGGCTATTGTTGCTTGGGCTGTAATACATGATGGCGAGCTTGACGCCGTCATGATTGCGGTATTCGAAGATCAGATAGGATGAATTGGAGTCAAAAATATATTCCCGGATTGGGCGCAGCACTTCGCCGGACGGCTTGACCATCTTGGAAGGCTGCTCGCCATAGAACAAGGGGATCAAGCGTAGCAACGTTGTCTTGCCGCGTCCGTTGCGTCCGGAAATATGGGTGTGGTTGTCGATGTGCTGAATGCGCGCTTTATGCTTGACGTAGGAATTGATGACAATGACTTTGTTGAGTCCGCAGATGCTCGATATCACGTCATCAGGTGCTCCCAGATCGTCGGTAATCACATCTGTTTCGAAGAGTGTCAAGGGTGTGAAGGGTGCGAAGAGCGCGCCGACTGGCGCCGCAGCCGACACCTCGAACACGTCTCGGACTCCATCCGATTCAACTGTACGGTTTGTCAAATTCATAAAAATTTCCATTTAAAAAAGGATGACGCAAGCTAGTGCTGCTGGTTGGAACGATGACGTCCCACGAGGAAGATGGCAAATAATCGATTTCCCGCCATCAGCATAATCGATGGAGCCTTGATGACTTGTCGCAGCGCCAGAAAATACCTTGCCGGATGATCCGCTGATGCAGTTCGAATTGCACTTTTAGGTTCGGAGCTTGTCAAAAGAGAATTGCCCATGGCAGTAGTTGGTTGCCACCAACCCAGCTGGTCACTCAATTTGATTTACTGAAACAGGGAATACCATGCAACGACGAGATTTTTTGAAAGCATCGGCCGCACTTGCTGCTGCCGGCTTTCCAGCCCAGTCATTATTTGCTGCCGCAGTTGCGCCCAGCCCATTGAAATTCCTTGGCAAGGCGCAGGCCTTTGATACCGCCTGGCTCAAAGGATACGCTCGACAACTTGCCGGACAACCGTACCGTGCTCCCGAAAACCATATTCCGGATGAGGTCAGCAAGCTGGACTGGGATCAGTATCAATCCATTAATTACCGCGCCGATCACGCTTTGTGGGCCAAAGATCAATTGCGTTTCCAGGCCAAATTTTTCCACCTGGGTCTTTATTTCAAATCGCCGGTGCACATCTTTGAATTGAAAAATGGTCAGGCCCAGGAACTGGCGTACGACCCTGCCATGTTCGAATACGGCAAAAGCGGTTTGCATGGCGGCAAGATGCCGAAGGATTTGGGTTTTGCCGGCTTCAGGGTAAATTTTCATACCGATCTGGAGCGCGACGTCGCAGCGTTCCTGGGCGCGAGTTATTTCCGTGCTGTAGGCTCCGACTGGCAATATGGACTATCGGCGCGCGGTTTGGCGATCGATTGCGGCATGCCGCGACCGGAAGAGTTTCCTAATTTCATCAGTTTTTGGCTGGAACGTCCGAGCAAGGATTCAAGCAAATTAGTGGTGTATGCGCTGCTGGATTCGCCCAGCGTGGCGGGTGCATATCGATTCGAAATTCAACCTGCGGCAACCATGGTCATGGATGTCGAGGTTGCGCTATACCCGCGCAAGACCATCGAACGTATGGGCGTGGCCCCGCTCACCAGCATGTTCCAGTATGGCGAAAATGACCGTCGCATTGCTGCAACCAATGACTGGCGTCGGGAGATTCACGATTCCGATGGACTCTCGTTGCTGCGGGGAAATGGCGAATGGGTCTGGCGGCCGCTTACCAACCCCGCGCAGCTGCGCTTCAATAGCTATCAGGATGAGAATCCGCGTGGCTTCGGCTTGCTGCAACGCGACCGCAATTTCGACCACTATCAGGATGACGGCGTGTTCTATGACCGGCGTCCGAGCGTGTGGGTCGAACCGAAGTCCGGCTGGGGAAAAGGTGCGGTACAGCTGGTGGAAATCCCGACCGTCGACGAAACTTTCGATAATATCGTCTGCTTCTGGAATCCGGCTGAGAAGCCGCAAGCTGGCCAGGAACATTTGTTCACGTATCGTTTGCACTGGGGCAGCAAAATGCCAATCGTGCCGCCGCTGGCAACTGTAGTGGCCACGCGCACTGGCATGGGTGGTGTGGTTGGTCAGAAGCGCACTTATTATTCTTGGCGCTTCGTGGTCGATTTCGCCGGTGGCGATCTGAAGTTGCTAGGCAAGGACGCTAAGGTGACGCCGGTCATCAGTGCTTCGCGCGGCAAGGTAGAAGTGACCTCGGCGCGGCCGTTAGATAATATTCAAGGCTACCGGGTGATGTTCGATCTGAAACCGATGGATGCCAGCGTCGTGCCGATTGATTTGCGGGTGTATCTGGTTGCGGAAGGTCAGACATTGTGCGAGACCTGGTTGTATCAATGGACTCCACCGGCGATGGCGCAGCGTCATTTTTAAGAATGACTTCACCTTCGTTCAGGAGCCTGGCTGACTCGGAAGGTGTTAATCATTTTGAGACAACCAAAGCATTTTCCGATGCAATGATGACGGCTCTGTGCAGAAATGCTGTCGCGCAGCTGGCCGGTGCGGGTCGTCCATCGGACGCTTCAACGCTAGAATCCTTCTTTCTCCTATTCAGCAAGCATATCGATGCCATTTCCCCGCCATCCATCACCCTGCACTCCTCTCATCAGCCCATTCAGCCCGTTGTTTTCCGGCTGCAAGGTGTGGGTGAAGCGCGATGATTTGCTGCATTCCGAGGTGTCCGGGAATAAATTTCGCAAGCTCAAATATCCGCTGCTGGCAATGCGCGATCGTCGTGTGACTTTGGTGACGATGGGTGGGCCGTGGTCGAATCATTTGCATGCGCTGGCGCACGCTGGCGCGCTGTTGGGCTGGCCGACGATAGGTCTGGTGCGCGGTGCGGAAGGCGTGACTACTGCCACGCTGGATGATTGCCGGCGGCTCGGGATGCAGATTATATTTGTGTCGCGCGAGGATTATCGGGCGCTGCGCGAATGCCCTGAGCAATGGCGTCAGCATCTGATGGAAACGGATATGGACGATAGCCATGTCTGGCTCCCGGAAGGCGGCAGCACGCCGGCAGCGCTGCGCGGGGTAGCGGAACTGGTGGCCGAATTGCCTTTCATTCCCGATACGATGATGGTGGCTTGCGGGACGGGCGCGACGCTGGCGGGTTTGCTGGCCGGTTTGCAGGGGCGCGGGCGCGTGATCGGCGTGGCCGTGCTCAAGAATGCCGAATATCTGCATCAGGAAATTGCGCGACTGTTGCGCCAGGCTGGTTATCCGGCTTATGACAATTACACCTTGCTGACCGATTGTCATCACGGCGGCTACGGCAAGGCGCCGCCGGCGTTAAGGCAGTTTTGCGCTGATTTTGTACAGGAAACTGGAATCCCGATTGAGCCGGTGTATACCGGCAAGCTGTTTTATGCGCTCCGGCAGATGGCGCAATCGGGCGCTTTCCACCCGGAGGAACGCATCGTCGCCGTGCATACCGGGGGCTTGCAGGGGGCGCGGGGATTTTAGCGCTGCAGGGCCGTTAATAATTCGCAATTATTAACCAAAACTATTAGCCAACATACCAATCAAGAGCGAAGTGCTGCGGCTTTGGTGGAGCGCACCCGGGCGCGAAAGCAGTCGCCAGACTGCGGCCGTTGATCGCGCCCGGCTGCGCTCCACCAAAAGATGCTTCAACGCACTGAGCCGTTCAGCACTCACGATTTATCAAGGGGTATAGACAAAAACACTGCATTTACCGCACGTGCTCATTGCGCCCATTAAAAATACAGATAACTGTATATCTTCAATGCAAGTAATCCACTGCTTGCTTAATTAGCTCCCATGAAGCTCTTGAGCTTGTCCGAGCGCGACGGTTGGCGCAGCTTGTTCATCGCTTTGGCTTCGATCTGGCGTATCCGTTCGCGGGTCACATCGAACTGCTTGCCGACTTCTTCCAGCGTATGGTCGGACGACATTTCAAGGCCATAGCGCATGCGCAGCACCTTGGCTTCGCGCGGCGTGAGCGAGTCCAGCACATCCTTGACCACCCGGCGCATCGATGAATACAGCGCGGCGTCGGCCGGCGCCACGGTGTGGCTATCCTCGATGAAGTCGCCCAGTTGCGAATCGCTGTCTTCGCCCATCGGGGTTTCCATTGAAATCGGCTCTCTGGCGATCTTCATGATTTCGCGGATCTTGTTTTCCGGCATCTCCATCCTCGTTGCCAGGGTCGCCGCATCCGGCTCGGCGCCAGTGGATTGCAGCACCTGGCGCGAGATCCGGTTCATCTTGTTGATGGTTTCGATCATGTGTACCGGAACGCGGATGGTGCGCGCCAGATCGGCGATCGAACGGGTGATCGCTTGGCGAATCCACCATGTCGCATAGGTCGAGAACTTGTAGCCGCGACGGTATTCAAACTTGTCGACCGCTTTCAGCAGACCGATGTTGCCTTCCTGAATCAGATCGAGAAATTGCAGGCCGCGGTTGACGTATTTTTTGGCAATCGAGATCACCAGCCGCAAGTTGGCTTCCGTCATCTCGCGCTTGGCCTTGCGGGTGCGCATTTCGCCGGCCGACATTTGCCTGTTGATGCTGCGCACGTCAGGCAGCGGCAATGCGACACGCGACTGCAAGGCTATCAGTTTTTTCTGCAACTCTTTGACTGCCGGCACATTCCGGCTCAACACGAGGCTGTATGGATGCCTGGCGTCGACTTCGCCATCGACCCAATCCAGGTTGGTTTCGTTGCCAGGAAACACTTTGATGAAGTGGGTGCGCGGCATGCCGCACTTGTCGACCACAATCCCGAGCAATTGTTTTTCAATGTGGCGCACTTCGTCGACTTGCCCGCGCAGCGTGTTGCACAGTTTCTCGACCACTTTGGCGGTAAAGCGGATGCCCAGCAGTTCGTTTGAAATGACTGCCTGTGCCTGGTTGTAAGCGTCAGATTTGTAAGCACCGCTGTCGTTGGCCTTGCGCATCTTCTCGAACTGGACCGAAATGATGGCGAATTTCGCCAGCGCGGCTTGCTTCAGTTGCGCGATCTGCTCGGCGCTAAAGCCGGCTGCGCCACCAATGCCGGCAATGCCGCCGTTGTCCGGTTCGTCTTCATTGGCCTCGGCTTCGTCGTCGGCATCGTCTTCATCGTCTTCGTCCGTGCTTGCGGTAGCAGCTTGTTCGTCAGACTTATCCGGATCGATTAAACCATCGACGATTTCATCAATCTTGATTTCATCATTCGCGATTTTTTCTGCAGTGGCAATTATTTCGGCAATCGTGGTTGGGCAAGCGGAAATTGCCTGAATCATATCGTTTTGGCCGCCCTCAATGCGCTTGGCAATCTCGATTTCACCGGCCCGTGTCAGCAGATCGCGCGCGCCCATTTCGCGCATGTACATGCGCACCGGGTCGGTAGTGCGGCCAAAATCCGCATTGACAGTCAACAGTGCCACCTCGGCGCCTGCCTCGACCTCGTCATCGCTGGTGACGGTCGCAACATTGTCCGTCAACAACAATGACTCGGCATCCGGAGCCTGTTCGTAGACTGCGATGCCCATATCGTTGAAGGTGCTGATGATGGCTTCGATGGCTTCCGGCTCGAAAATGTTTTCCGGCAGATGATCGTTGATTTCCGCGTTGGTCAGGAAGCCGCGCTCCTTACCGAACTTGATCAAGGCCAGCAATTTGCTGCGACGCTGCTCCAGATCCTCCGGGGTCGCTTCGGTATCGGCCGAAAGCGCATCTTTGAGCAGGGCTTTTTCTTTCGCACTACGGCTTTTGGCCTTGGCTACCGATTTCAGTTCGGAGCGCTCGACCGCGTTTAATGCGGCGACTTCATCGTTCTCAGGCTGGAATTCTTTCGGCTTGCGCCCGCGACGGCCCGGCACTTTGACCGAAGGCAGGAAATAGCCGGAGGTGTCGATCGCCGCCAGCGTTGCGGCATCGGTGGTTTGTTTGACCACCTGCCCTGCCATCGGAGTCGCGTCCGACATGGTTTCAGGTTGGACGGCAATTTTGGCAGGCACAATAACTGTTTTTGCCTTGGCTTTCTTGGCGACTACAGGAGCCTTGACCACGGCAAGAGCAGAATCCGGATCTGCAGCCAGCTCTATGAGCGCGCTCGCGGGCAAGGTTTCTTCAGGCGCTGCAGCCGGTTCTGCCACAACGGACACGGCCAGCCTGGAACGTTTGGTGACGACTTTCACCTTGTTTGGCGCTTCGGCATTATCGAGTACATGGCTCAGCGTGCCTTTTGGCAGCGTCAATGGCGTCGAATCCGTGCGCTCAGTTTTGGTGGCGAGTTTCAGTGTTTTTGAAGTATTTTTCATTGCTTTAACACCAAGTCAAGACGAACTTGGTTACTTTCATGTACGAGGTGAATGACTCGACCCAATCCGGCTAACGGGGGAATAGGTAGAGCTTGTAATATGTGTACCGTTGAAGATCACTGTGTTACCGCTCAAGGCTGGCGTAACCGCTCAACCACTTGCCACCAAACACGCACCGACAATCCGCGCTCCAGAATTGCTCATTGGATGGGTGAAGATTTGCTTCCCCTTGTGCCTGCTGGATAGGCCGGATCGATTTATAAGATGCAAAATTTCTATTGGTTTGTTTGGAAAGCAAAAAAGCCCGCTGATAAAAGCGAGCTGGGAATTCATTCCAAAAAAGATAATGACGAAAAGTTGGCATTATGCCGCTTTATGACAATAATTTCCAATACTTGAGTCGCATATCGGGCATTTTTTAAGCGCATAACCGTGCATATCCTCATCCATACGTCGTATTCCGAGTCCGCTACCGCGTCATGCCATCGCTATTTTTTGCGGAGTATAGACAAAAATATGTGAATATACGCATACATTATGCGACTATATAAAAATAGTGGATGCAGTATGCTTTTACGTCAAAAATATATCAACCCTTGGCAAAATGTTCCGCCAAAGTCTCTTTTAAGCCCTGCTCGATCGCCGCTTCCACCTGTCTGGCCAGTCCCGCATCGCCGGCAGGATCGAATACGAACATCCGATAGACATCTGCCAGCGTCAATTGTTCCGGATTGGCGACCAGCACCCAGCTATCGAATCCTTTTTCAATGCGCCTGCCCCAGCGTGCCCGGTTTGTTCCGGCTTGCTCCGGCTTGACGCGCCCGACCCAATTGACGTCGTGCATGTTTTGCAGCAGGCGTTCTATCTCTTCAAAACCGAGCCGCGTCTTGCGCCGGATCGTCAGGGTGTCGACCACGGCAGTCGCACCTGAAACGCGCGCGCGATAGAGCGCTTCGATTACCGACATCGCATCCACAAAAGCACTGCCGGGCGCGGCGACATGCCACCAGCGTTCGTACTTCACAATCGGCAAGGATGCGGCAAGCACCGCGCCGAACAAAGTGATGAGCCAGCAAAGATAAATCCACAACAAAAATATCGGTATCGCAGCCACTGCGCCATACACCAGAGTGTAGGTCGGCGACTGGCTGACGAAGCCGGCAAACAAGCGCTTGACGAGCTCGAATGCAATCGCGGCGACCAGGCCGCCCCAAGCGGCGTCGCGCCAATCGACCGGCCGGTTCGGCACCATTACATACAACAGGGTGAACGCGCCGGCGGTAATCAGGATCGAAACCAGCGTATAAAACACCGCGCCGATGAAGGGCACGCTTGCCACCACATCGCTAGTGGCGGTAAATAAATACGAAGTCAGCGTCATCGACACGCCCATCAGCAGCGGGCCCAGCGTCACGACGGCCCAATATACGGTCACCCGCTGGGCGAACGGGCGCTGTGTTTTGACGCGCCAGATGTCGTTTAAGGTGCGGTCGACCGTCATCATCATTAGCACTGCGGTCACGATCAGCAGTACTGCGCCTACCGCCGACAGACTCTTGGCCTTAGTCGCAAACTGGGTCAGATAGCCCAGGATGGTATTGGAAATCGAACTCGGCATCAGACTGCCGGCCAAGTATGATTCGAGCGCTGCGCGAAAGGTATTGAACAGCGGGAAAGTGGTAAAGATCGCCAGCGCAATCGTCAGGATCGGCACCAGCGCCAGCACAGTGGTGTAAGTCAAGCTGCCCGCCACTTGCGACAGGCGTTCTTCATGCAAACGGTTGCGCGCGAACAGGAACAGGTCGCGCAAGTCGGCCCAGGACATTCCACGCAGAATCGATAGGTTTTTCAGGGACATTGGCTGCGATAATTCGGTGCAATAAAGTGGTTACTAATGTTACGCACAAAAAAACTCGGTCCACGAAAGACACGAAAAAACTTCTTTACATTCTTTCGTGTATTTCGTGTGTTTCGCGGACAATGCCCTTCATGTCTTGCATGCAACGTGCGTAACATCGGATACTAATAAACCACAATATAATATCAAGCATGAATCCATCCAACATTACCCTGCTCGTTTTGTACTACTCCCGGCATGGCTCCACCCGCACACTAGCAGAATGCATCGCCCAAGGCATTGAAAGCGTGCCCGGCTGCGATGCCCGGCTGCGCACCGTACCGGAAGTCTCGACCGTGACGGAAGCCACAGCACCGGCCATTCCGGATGCAGGCGCGCCCTATGTCGAACTGGCCGATCTGGAACAGTGCGCCGGTCTGGCGCTGGGCTCGCCGACGCGCTTTGGCAACATGGCAGCCGCGATGAAATATTTCTGGGACAGCACTGCCGCGCAATGGCTGTCCGGCGCCCTGTGCGGCAAGCCGGCCTGCGTCTTCACCTCGACCGGCAGCCTGCATGGCGGCCAGGAATCGACCTTGCTGTCGATGATGTTGCCGCTACTGCATCATGGCATGCTGATCCAGGGCTTGCCTTACACGCATCCGGAACTGATGACTACTGCCAGCGGCGGCGGCCCCTATGGCGCCACGCACTGGGCCGGCGCCGACGGCAACAAGACGATTTCAAACGACACCCGGCACCTTGCCATCGCCCTCGGACAACGGCTCGCCAGTACCGCCACTAAATTACAAAAATGATGCAAAACAACCTCCATAAAAATTATCACCTCGGTGCCAGCCTCAGTCTGATCGTACTGATTGCGTTATGCGTTGCATGGGAACTGGTGCTGGCGCCGCTGCGCCCGGGCGGCTCGTGGATGGTGCTCAAAGTCGTGCCGCTGCTGCTGCCGCTACGTGGGGTTTTAAAGCGTGACAATTACACGCTGCAATGGTCGTCGATGTTGGTCCTGCTGTATTTGATGGAAGGCCTGGTGCGCGCCACCAGCGATCAAGGGCTGTCGGCCGCACTGGGCTGGGCTGAAGCAGCACTGTCCGTGATTTATTTCTTGTGCGCGATTTTGTATCTGCGACCGCTCAAACAGGCCGCCAAAAAACTGGCGCGTGAAACCATCGAGAAGGCTGCAAAATGAACGATTTCCTCACTCACTGCCGCGCAGCAATTGGGGCCAATTATGTCTTGACCGAGGCGACTGACACCGCCGCCTATTTGACTGACTGGCGCGGGCGTTTTACCGGCTGCGCCATTGCCGTGCTCAAACCCGGCTCCACTGCCGAAGTCGCTGCCGTAGTCAAACTCTGCAATCAGTTTCGCATCCCGCTAGTGCCGCAGGGTGGCAATACCGGGCTGGTGCTGGGCAGCGTGCCGGACGACAGCGGTGCGGCCATTGTTTTGTCGCTGACGCGCCTGAACCAGATCCGCGCGATTGACACGCTCAACAACACCATCACGGTGGAAGCCGGCTGCATCCTGGAAAACCTGCAGCAGGCCGCCAGTAGTTCCGAGCGCCTGTTCCCGTTATCGCTGGCGTCCGAAGGCAGTTGCACCATTGGCGGCAATTTGTCCTCCAACGCCGGCGGCACCGCCGTACTGCGTTACGGCAATACGCGCGAACTCTGCCTCGGCCTCGAAGTCGTGACCGCCCAGGGTGAAATCTGGGATGGCTTGCGCGGGTTGCGCAAGGATAATACCGGTTACGATCTGCGCGACCTGTTCATCGGCGCCGAAGGCACACTCGGCATCATCACCGCTGCCGTGATGAAACTGTTTCCGCAACCGAAAGCGCAGATTACCGCGCTGGCTGCAATGTCAACGCCAGCGGATGCGCTGCGACTGTTAACGCTGGCGCAGGCGCACTGCGGCGCGGCGCTGACCGGCTTCGAATTGATGTCGGATTTCTGCCTGCAGCTGGTGACCAAACATTTTCCGCAGATGCGCCTGCCTTTTGCGGAAAATCATCCGCAATACGTGCTGCTGGAATTGTCCGACAGCGAATCGGAACAGCATGCAAACGCGATGCTGGAAAGCCTGATAGGCGCGGCGCTGGAACAGGATGTCATTACAGACGCCATCGTCGCGGCCTCGATCGCCCAGTCCAAATCGCTGTGGAACCTGCGTGAACACATCTCGCTGGCGCAGGCAACTGAAGGCAAGAATGTCAAACACGACATCTCGGTGCCGATCTCACGCATCGCCGACTTCATCCTGTCCACCGATGTGCTGCTGCAGCAGGCAGCTCCCGGCTGCAGGATGGTCACTTTCGGCCACCTCGGCGACGGCAACCTGCATTACAACGTATCGCCGCCCGAAGGCATCAGCGACGCGGCGTTCATCGCGCAGCAAGCGGCAATCAACCTGGTAGTGCATGACAGCGTGCATGGCTGCGGCGGCTCGATTTCCGCCGAACATGGTCTGGGTGCGCTGAAACGCGATGAAATCCGGCGTTACAAGTCGGCAGTGGAAATGCAGATGATGCAAACGCTGAAGCAAGCGTTCGATCCATTGAACCTGATGAATCCGGGTAAAGTTTTGTAACCTCGTTCTGTAGCAGCGTCCAGAGAAAACACTATGAACAGATTGCTGTTGTTAGCCGCCCTGTGCGCGGTATCGGTACCCGCATCGGCTATTTACAAATGCAAAGCAGGCGCGCAAATCACTTATAGCGATACCGAATGCGCCAACGGAACGGCCATCAAGACAGACGATACGTTTTCCGCACAAGCTGCCGGAGATGCGCGCCAGCGCCTGGCAACGGACAAGGCCGAACTGAATCGATTGACGCGTGAGCGCAATAAAAACGAGGCCAGCGAAGATCGTGCCCATGAAAAATTCGCCCGCGCCGCTGCCACCAGGCGCAAACAATGCGCGGTGTTGGGACAGCGCCAGCAATGGGCCAAAGAGGATGCCGCAACTGCGCCCCGGAAGTCGATGGAAAACGCCAAAAGTAAAGCGCACCGCGCCGCCGAGAAATATACCCTCGCTTGCGGAAAATAATAAATCACGATTTGATGTGTGCGAATAAATTCACACCTACGGGAAAAGGCGATAGATTTTCTGTGCACCACTCACGGCAATCAGCACTATTGCGCCGGCCACGATTCCCAACACCGCGTTCAGCAGCGTCGGAGCCAGCGTTTCCAGTACGCCGCCAACCATCGGGAGCGCGCCTGAACTGAGCGCCAAATCGTGGATCAATGCTGTTGCCGCCGGCACGCCGTGGGCAAGAATGCCGCCGCCCACCATGAACATCGCCGCCGTACCGATCACCGACAGGCTCTTCATCATGTAAGGCGCAAATATCAGGATGCCTCTGCCGAGACTGCGCTGCATTTTCAGCAAAAGACTGCCGCCATCTTTTTGGCTCAAGTACAGTCCGGCGTCGTCAAGCTTGACGATGCCGGCCACCAGACCATAGACGCCAATGGTCATGATGACCGCAATCACCGACAGCACGACGATTTGCTCGCCGAACGACGCTGCGGCCACCGTGCCCAAAGTAATGGCGATGATTTCAGCCGACAAGATAAAGTCGGTGCGCACCGCGCCTTTTATTTTGTCCTTCTCCAGCGCGACCATGTCGACCACCGGGTCCGACAAGGCTTGCAGCAATGCGGTCTGATGCGCGCCGTGTTGCTCCTTGTTGTGCGAGAAGCTGTGCACCAGCTTTTCAAAACCCTCATAGCACAAAAAAGCGCCGCCTAGCATCAGAAGCGGCGTTACCGCCCACGGCGCAAAAAAACTGATGGCAAGCGCTGACGGCACTAGAATCAGCTTGTTGCGGAAAGAGCCTTTTGCCACCGCCCAGACTACCGGCAGTTCGCGCTCGACCTTCACGCCGGTGACTTGCTGGGCATTCAATGCCAGGTCATCGCCCAGCACTCCAGCCGTTTTCTTGGCTGCAACCTTGGTCATCAGGCTAACGTCATCGAGGATGCTGGCAATGTCATCGATGAGGGCTAAAAGGCTGGATCCGGCCATGCTTGAGTTCCTTGGATGATAAAATTTTTTCAAACATGACGCGTATTTGCCATGATGGAGGCGGCCAAAGTTGACGTTGTCAGCGTTGTCGAATTACGTGTGTCAAATTGCAGGATTTGCGCGCGCTGCGCATTTTATCCGAATTCAGGCGATCCAATCCACCGTACAAAAAGCGGCAGCCGGATGATGCTCTTGATACCCGAAGAAAACCAGACATCAAAGGCGCCATCCGGCTACCAGTAAAAATAATGAAAAAACGCGATATTTATCGCTTATGCATCCTCATCGATTTCTGCCGCATCCACCACCACCGGCCGCGCTTTTGCATTCGCATCCAACCGGCCCAACGTGCTTTCCACCGTACGCTTCAATTTCTCTGCCGCACCCTGAACCGCCTGATGCACCGTCGCTGCTTGCTCGGTTACGGCGATTGGCTGATGGTTTTGCAGCCGCACTTCCATCAAGCAACGGTTATCGGCAGCACCTGATTTTGGGCCATTAGTGTCACTCAAGTGGACTTCCACTCTTGTCACCTGTTCTTTGAAATGGCTCAGTGCACCGTGGACTACGGTTTCAATATGGCTAGTCAGTCCTTCATTGTTTTCGATGTTGCTATCGGTATTGACTTGAATTTGCATGGTTGCCTACTCCTGATACGGGTGGATGAATCGAACTTCCCGGTGCAAGACCGGGTCCGGCAATTTTTACGAGGACAGCAATGCCGGTTGTCTCTTGCCGTCTTATTGCCCTGCCTTTTACATGGCGCTACAAAATGCCATTTCAAGGTGCGGACTTAATCATTGACCGCTGGCACTATTCAGGGCGTTTGCGTAAAATTTCAATGATGTTAAGCTTGCGCAGAAACTGATTTCATACAGAAAGATTGCTATATATGCAACAAAAAGCCCCACGCCGCACGCGCGAACGCATTCTGGAATTATCATTGCGCCTGTTCAATGAATTCGGCGAACCGAACATCACGACCACGGTGATCTCGGAAGAAATGAATATTTCACCGGGCAACCTGTATTACCACTTCCGCAACAAGGATGACATCGTCAACTCGATCTTTGTCCAGTTCGAAGAAGAAATCAACCGTCGCCTGGCGATTCCAGCCGAACGCCGGCCCAGCATCGAAGACGTCTGGCTGTATCTGCACTGGATGTTTGAGCTGGTGTGGCGCTACCGTTTCTTTTATCGCGACATGAATGACTTGCTGTCGCGCAACCGCAAACTTGAACTGCATTTCAAGCAGATTCTGGCGCAGAAGGTCAAAGTCGCGAAGCATTTATGTGAAGAACTGCGTACTGAAAAGGCGCTCGAAGCCAGCGATGCAGCAATCGATGCTCTGGCCACCAACATGGTGGTGGTGGCGACTTACTGGCTGTCATACGAATACGTGCGCAACCCGCGCAATTATTCCGAACAAAAAATAATGTCGGAAGCGCTGGCGCGCGGCTGTTATCAGGTGCTGTCGGTAATTGAACCATTCTTGCGCGGCGATACGCACTCCCTGTTCGACAAGCTGTCGTCCGAATATTTGCAAAAATCCAAATAGACGTGCCTGAATTTCAAAGCTTAATTTCAACAATAAATTTCAACAATTAATTTCAACGATGAAAATGAAATCAATTTGCGTCTATTGTGGCTCTTCTGCCGGAGCCTCGCCGATGTATGCACAAGCGGCGCGCGCGCTGGCCCAGGAAATGGTCGCTGACAATATCGCCCTGGTCTATGGCGGCGCCAGCGTCGGCCTGATGGGTATTATCGCCGACGAAGTCTTGCGGCTCGGTGGCGAAGCCACCGGCGTCATCCCGAGCGCTTTGCGGGACAAGGAAATCGGGCATCCTGGCCTGACGCGCCTGCACATCGTAAAGGATATGCATGAGCGCAAAGCCATGATGGCGACCTTGTCAGACGGCTTCATTGCGATGCCGGGCGGGATTGGTACGCTGGAGGAACTATTCGAAGTGTTTACCTGGTCGCAACTGGGACTGCACAACAAGCCAATTGGGCTGCTGAATGTGGGCGGCTTCTTTGACGGCCTGCTTAGTTTCATGCAGCACATCGTCACCGAGCGCTTCCTGCGCCCGGAACAGGCATCCTTGCTGCTGATGGAAACGACGCCCGCTGCGCTGGTGGCAAGATTCAAGTCTTATCATCCGGGCGATCTGAACAAATGGACGCTGCCTGCGGATCGCAATATATACCCCTGATGTGTATATCAATAAAACATGCAATTTACGCATGTTTTATAAGCGAGAAAAATAATACTCCATTAAAAATTCAGAAACTCTGGTAGGGAGGGTTTGGGACCCGCCCCTACAGACAGCGCATCAAGCCTCTAAAGCCTGCCGGAAATCTTCAACCAGGTCGGCCGTATCTTCAATCCCGACCGAGACCCGGATCAGCGAATCGGCAATTCCCATGCTGGCGCGGCGCTCGGCACCCATCTCGAAGAAAATCGTGTGGGCAACCGGGATCACCAAAGTGCGCGTATCGCCCAGGTTGCTGGCCGGAATTCCCAGTCTGAGCCGATTCAGGTAGTCAAAGCAATCAATACCCGCGGCTAACTCGAAGCTGAACAGGCTGCCCCAATGTCGGAATAACTCGGTAGCAATGGCATGCTGCGGATGCGAAGGCAGGCCCGGATAGTAGACCGCTGCGACCCGTGGATCGGCCTCCAGCATGCTGGTAATCGCCAGTGCGCTGGCACATGCGCGCTCCTGGCGCAGTGCCAGGGTTTCGGCTCCCATCGCAATGTGATGCGCGGCTTCCGGCCCCAATGTAGCGCCGAAGTCGCGCAAGGCCTTGGCGCGCACCTGCGCCATGCCCCACTGAGTGGGTATGAAGCGCTTGTAACCCGGTGCGATATTCGGAAATGCAGTCCAGTCAAACAGGCCGGTATCGGTAAGGCTGCCGCCCAGTACATTGCCATGCCCGGCTATCGATTTTGTCAAGGCATTGACGACCAGCCCGGCCCCGACCGATTTCGCCTGAAACAGGTAAGGCGAAGTCATCGTATTATCGACCACATACAGAATGCCGCGGTCATGGCACAGGCGTCCGATGTGCTTCAGGTCGGCTACCTGGGTGCGCGGATTGGCGATGGTTTCGACAAACACGATGCGGGTAGCCGGCGTCAACGCCGCTTCGATCTGCCGGACATCGGTGGCGTCAGCAAACGATATGTCGACGCCTTGGCTATTCACCGTTTGCCACAGACTGTTGGTATTGCCGAACAAAAAGGAAGACGATACAACGTGGTCTCCCTGGCGCAGCAAACTCTGGAAAATAGCGCCGATAGCAGCCATGCCGGTAGCGAAACAAACGGTCGCATAGGCACCTTCCATCCGGGTAATCTTATCTTCCAGCGCCGAGACGGTCGGGTTGCCTTGGCGTCCGTATCGGTAACCGGGCTGCTTGCCCTGAAATACGGCGGCCAGTTCACGCGCATCCTTATAGCCGAACGCGACCGAGGTATGAATCGGCTTGTGCAGCGAACCATGCTCGATCGGTTTTTGCCGATCGCTATGCAGAATGCTGGTGGTAAATCCGGTGTTTTTGAGGTCGGCCATATTAATCAATATTAATTGTAACAAGCACTTCTGCCCCGGATAACCAGGGCATCGTCGCAAATGCAGTGATCAATCTGCGTGCGCAAGATTCAGGTTCAATTGCGAGCGCACCGCATCTTCGAGCAAGGGCCGCGGATTGTTGCGCGCCGCTTCGATGCAGTCCAGATAATCGCGCGTGATGTCGCCGGTCACGTAGACGCCATCAAAGCAGGATGCCTCGAATCTCTTCAGGGCCGGATTGACATCCGAGATGGAGCGTTTTAATGCATCAAGATCCTGATACACCAGCGCATCGGCGGTAATCTCGCGGCAGACTTCCTCATCGGAACGCCCGAAAGCAATCAGTTCATGACGCGTGGGCATATCGATTCCGTACACGTTCGGGAACTTCACCGGTGGCGCTGCAGAAGCGAAAATAACCCGTTTTGCACCGGAATCGCGCGCCATCTGGACGATTTCACGGCTGGTGGTGCCGCGCACAATCGAATCGTCTACCAGCAATACGGATTTCCCCTTGAATTCGGAGGCTATCGCATTGAGCTTCTGGCGCACCGATTTTTGCCGGATTGCCTGCCCCGGCATCAAGAAAGTACGACCCACGTAACGATTCTTGATGAAACCTTCGCGATACTGGATATTCAGTTTCAGAGCCAGTTCCATCGTTGCCGGGCGGGCTGAGTCTGGAATTGGCATCACGACATCGATGTCGCCTTGCGGGAACTGCTTCCGCACCTTTTCTGCCAGATACTCACCCATTTTCAGGCGGCTGGCATAGACAGATGCACCGTCGATGATGGAGTCCGGACGTGCAAAATATACAAACTCGAACGCGCAAGGATTGAGCGTCGGATTGTCCGCGCATTGGTGGCTATGCATGACATGATCTTGATCAATGAAGATGGCTTCACCAGGCGTGACATCCCGCAAAAACCGGAAACCCAAGCCTTCAAGCGCCACCGATTCGCTGGCGACTACGTATTCATTGCCTTTGGCCGTCTCATTGACGCCGATGCACAGTGGCCGGATGCCGTACGGATCGCGAAAGGCCAGTAAACCGTGGCCGGCGATTTGCGCCACCACTGCGTACGAGCCGCGGACCCGTTTGTGCACGGTTGCAACCGCCTTGAACAACGTAGATGGGTCGAGCGAATAACCGCTGGTGGCTTCCTGAATTTCGTGCGCCAGCACGTTGAGCAGCACTTCCGAATCGGAATCGGTATTGATGTGACGCCGATCGTTTTTAAACAGTTCGATTTTCAGCTGCCCGCTATTGGTCAGGTTGCCGTTGTGCGCCAGAATAATGCCGAACGGCGCATTGACGTAAAACGGTTGCGCCTCTTCTTCGCTAGCGGAGCCGGCGGTCGGATAGCGCACCTGACCGATGCCGGTATTGCCCAGCAGCGAGCGCATGTTGCGCGTGCGAAATACGTCACGCACCAGGCCATTGGCCTTGTGCATGATGAATTTATTTCCGTGATTGGTTGCAATACCCGCAGCATCCTGGCCTCGATGCTGCAACAAGAGCAAAGCGTCATAAATCAGCTGATTAGCGGGACCATGAGAAACAACACCGACAATGCCACACATGGAAGACTCCTAACAAATGATTCAAAATTTTACATGCCGTATGAAATCGCCCGGCAAAAACTGCTGGACGGTGCGCGCAGCGCTTTCCACCAGCGGACTCAATAGTGCATCGGTCCAGAACGGCTGTTGCGGAATCGAGGTCATGCCGCACAGCAAAGCCATGGCGAGCACAATCACAACTCCACGCCCGAGGCCGAACAAACCACCCAAGCCGCGATCAATCACCTTCAGACCGCTGGCAGTAACCACAGAATCGACCGCCACCGTCAGTAACGACATTAACAAACGGGTGCCAATAAACAGCACGATAAAGCCCACAATCAAACGCAATGTGCTGCCGGGAATAATCTCCGGCAACAACACAGCCAGTTTTGCACCATACGCATTGGCGACAACGAACGCCGCTATCCAGCCAAGCAATGACAGCACTTCCTTAAGCAAACCTCGCATCGTGCTGATGACAACTGAGCACAGCAACACGAACAAAACCAGATAATCGAAGATCGTCACAAGTTAGTCATCATCCGCTGCCATTCGTTGCCAGCGGCTGCTAGTTAATCGGCACCAGAGTGCCGCCGAAACCCAGACTAACCAGTTTGGCGCGCATTTTCTCGGCCTCTTCCTTACTGGCAAATGGTCCTACCCTGACACGAATAGGCGAGCCGGATTTGGCCGTAACTTTTTGCGTATACGATTTAATGCCAGCGCCTTTTAACTTTCCCTGCAATTCATCAACCTTTTCCTGGCTTGCCAATGCAGCAATCTGCAGCGCGAATTTGGACGATACTTTTTCCGCTACAACGGTAACGGCCTGCCCTTCCAGAATGGCCCGAGCTCGCGCTGTCTCATCTGCTTTTTTAGCTTGCTTAGGTTCTGGTTTAGGCTCGGGTTTAGGCACCGGCTCTGGTTTAAGCACCGGCTTGGATTCTGGTTTTGGCTCCTGCTTCGGTTTTGGCTCCTGCTTCGGTTCTGACTTTGGGGCGGGCTTGGTTTCCGGAACGGGCTTGTGCCGCGCACCATCCACCACCGGTGCTTGCTGCACGGCGGCACTGCTGGTTACGGGAACTGGCGCAATTTCCGGTACCGGTGCTGGTGCCAATTTGATAATTTCCTCTTGCTGGCTCAATGCGGTGGAAGCAGACACTGCCCCGAAAGACGATGCGCCTGCTGCTGCGGCCGATGGCGCCGGCGGCATGGCCGGGGAGACTGGTGCGGCTGGTACTGGTGGGGTATCCACAGAAGGAATTTGGATGGCGATATCGCTTGGCACTGATTTCTGCTCGGAATCGAACAGCATTGGCAATCCGATAATGGCTGCCAGTACCAGAGCGATGGCGCCGATCAGGCGTCTGCGGGCCCGTTTTTTTTCAGGCAGCGCGGCGTCGGAAGATGAATTTTCAGTATCATCCGGCTTCTTTTTGCTGCGGGTGCTTCGGTTGCTAGAAGCATGAGAATTTTCTTCGGAGCGAGAGTTAAATTCTGGCTTGCCGCTAGTGGATTTCTGCTTTTTTGTACCAAGAAACGAGAACAAGCCCATACGCTAGATGCTAAATTCGTTAGTGAGTTAGTGAGATTTGGATTTTCGTGCATTTAACACGCCGGCGACGGTCAAAAAAGAGCCGAAGACCACGATTCTATCATTCACACCTGCCCTGCTTTGCGCATTTGCAAAAGCTTCTGCCGGAGACCTAAAAGTATTTATGCTTGAATCTCCTGTCGACCCTGACTGCTCTTTAACGCCCGCTTGCAAGAGCTTTTGTTGCAATGCGGCAGCGGAAGCTGCACGTGGCAACGGCAGGTCCGTTACGCACCAATGATCAACGCAAGACTTCAGATGCGCGATGATGCCATCGATATCCTTGTCCTGCATTGCGCCGAATACTGCGTAAGTGTAGGGGCTATAACCCATGTTGCCCAAATTTTGGGCTAACGTCGCTGCCGCGTGCGGATTATGCCCCACATCCAGCACCACGGTCGGTTGTCCCGGCAAGACTTGAAAGCGTCCCGGCAAGTCCACCAGCACGATGCCTTTACGGATTTCTTGCGCGCCCAGCGGTAAGCGCAAACGCAATACTTCCAGCGCCGCCAGCGCCGCCGAGGCATTCAATAACTGGTTGGCGCCGCGCAGACTAGGGTAAGCGAGCGAGTTGCGCCGCTGATTACGACCGCCGAAATTCCATTGCAACTGATCGCCGGAATAATTGAAATCGCGGCCGAACAGCCACAAGTCGGCGCCAATTTCCAAAGCATGATCAATCAGCGACTGCGGCGGCACAGGATCACTGCAGATCGCCGCCTTGCCGGTCCTGAAAATCCCGGCTTTCTCAAAGCCGATTTTTTCGCGTGTGTCACCCAGGTAATCGGTATGATCGATATCGATGCTGGTGACGATAGCCACATCCGCATCGACTACATTGACCGCATCCAGGCGGCCGCCCAGACCGACTTCCAGAATCACTGCATCCAGTCCGGCGTCGGCAAACAGCTTCAGTGCCGCCAGCGTGGTGAATTCGAAATAAGACAGGGTGATCTTGCCGCGGGCCACTTCGACCAGTGTAAAGGCAGCCATCAGCGCTGCATCGGTCACCATTTCGCCATTGATGCGCACCCGCTCGTTGAAAACCAGCAAATGCGGCGAAGTGTACAAGCCGACCTGATAGCCGCCCTGCAACAGGATCGATTCCAGCAATGCGCAAGTCGATCCCTTGCCATTGGTGCCGGCAACAGTGATGACGGCGGCGTTAAAACTAATATCCAGACGGGCATACACCTCAGCCACCCGGTCCAGCCCCATGTCGATGGTGTGGCTATGCAAATGAGAGATGTATTCGAGCCATTGCGGCAGTGTGTGTGATGTTTGGATCGACATGCAAAACTTGTAGAAAAGAGGAAACGTGCAATTGTAATCGCTTGCATGACATCCCGCTCCGGTTGCTGGCCGGAGTTAGGCGGTGCATTCAGACGACTTAGGCCACCGCGTCTGCGGCCTGATTTTGCAACAACGCCAGGATACGAGCGATTTCTTCACGCATCTTGCGACGGTCGACGATCATGTCGACTGCGCCTTTTTTGACCAAAAATTCGGCGCGCTGAAAGCCTTCCGGAAGTATTTCGCGCACGGTATTTTCGATAACACGCGGACCGGCAAAACCGATCAGTGCTTTCGGCTCGGCAATCACCACGTCGCCCATGAAGGCGAAGGATGCCGACACGCCGCCCATAGTGGGGTCGGTGAGGACGGTAATAAACGGTATTTTCTTTTCGGAAAGCTTGGTCAGCATCGCCGTGGTTTTAGCCATCTGGAATAGCGACAGCAAGCCTTCCTGCATGCGCGCGCCGCCGGTTGCGGTGATGCAGATGAATGGTACTTTTTGTTCGATTGCGGTTTTGGCGCCGCGCACAAAACGTTCGCCTACTACCGAACCCATCGAACCGCCCATGAAATCGAACTCGAAACAGGCCACCACCACGGGCACCGTCATGATGGCACCGCCCAGAACCACCATCGCATCGGTTTCGCCGGTGACGTCAACGCCGGCTTTGAGCCGATCCGAATATTTTTTGCTGTCCTTGAATTTCAGGGTATCGACCGGCAGCAATTCCTGGCCGATCTCATAACGGCCGCCGGCATCGAGTAAGGCATCGAGCCGCTCACGGGCGCGAATTCGCATGTGATGGTTGCATTTAGGGCAGACATGGAGATTGGACTCCAAGTCCGAACGGTACAACACCGCCTCGCAAGATGCGCATTTGACCCACAGGCCTTCCGGCATCGACTTGCGATTCGCGGAATCGGAGCGCTGAATGCGCGGGGGAAGCAGCTTTTCTAGCCAACTCATAGTGAACTCCTTGGTGGAATACTGCGACTTTGCCGCATAATTTTGTGCAATTTTACGCGTCTAATGCCCGACGCACGCCGGAAATGAAGGTTTGTACTGCCTCAGCGCAGTGATCTGGCGGCGTATTTTCCAACTCTTCGATGATGCGACTACCGATTACAACCGCATCCGACACCGAGGCAATCGCCTTCGCGGTGGCGGCGTCGCGGATGCCAAAACCGACCCCAACCGGCACCTGGACATGGCGCTTGATGCGCGGAATCATGGCTGCCACCGCGTCCAGATCGAGGCTGCCGGAGCCGGTGACGCCTTTCAGGGACACGTAATAGACATAACCGCTGGCGATTTTGCCGACTTTTGCGATCCGCTCATCGGTCGAAGTGGGCGCCAACAGGAAGATGGTATCGAGTTCCTGGGCCCGCATTGCAGCGGCGAACTGTTCGCACTCTTCCGGCGGGTAATCCACCACCAGCACGCCATCGACGCCGGCCGCTTTGGCCGCCAGAATGAAGGCATCGGTACCCATGCGCTCGATCGGATTCGCGTAACCCATCAAAACCACGGGCGTTTTCTGGTTGGTAGCACGGAAATCGCTGACATAACCCAAGACGTCGCGCAGCCCGACGCCTTTCAGTAATGCGCGTTCCGATGCGCGCTGGATCACAGGGCCATCGGCCATCGGGTCGGAAAACGGCACGCCCAATTCGATAATATCGGCCCCGCCTGCGACCAGCGCGTGCATCAGCGGCACGGTCAGCGACGGGTCCGGGTCGCCGGCGGTGATGAAGGGGATCAAGCCTTTTTTGTTTTGCGCCGCCAGGGCGGATAGAGTGGGCTGGATTCTGGACATGGTTGGACTCGCAGTAATGTGTTCGTTATCCGGCCGGAATGCAGTGCATAAACGGCTTACGCCAAATTTGCCAGCCGATTTCTGTAAAAAATATTTATAGGGGAGTATGGCAAAAAACAGCCACTGTTCCGCAATATTTTAAATAACTATAAAAAAATACGATGCGCAGTATGCATTCTGAAGAAAAATCTGGATAATGCACATCGCAGGATAGTTACAATTTTTAAAATTGTTGCAAAATCAATAAAAATCGCCCATCCGTTCGGCTACCGTATGTATATCCTTGTCGCCGCGCCCCGACAAGTTGACCAATATCGTCTGCTCTTTCGGTAGCGTGGCGGCCAGCTTGGCGGCGTAGGCCAGTGCATGACTCGATTCCAGCGCCGGGATGATGCCTTCGATGCGACAACAGCGGTGAAACGCCTGCAGCGCTTCTTCATCGGTAATGGTTACGTATTGGGCGCGGCCGGAATCTTTCAGCCATGCATGTTCCGGACCGACACCGGGATAATCCAGACCGGCCGAAACCGAATGGGTTTCGATGATCTGGCCGTTTTCATCCTGCAGCAGATAAGTGCGGTTGCCGTGCAGCACGCCCGGCGTGCCGGCAGTCAGGGAGGCCGAATGTTTGCCGCTCTCCATGCCCTCGCCTGCCGCTTCGACGCCTATCAGCTTGACGTCCTTGCGGTCGATATACGGGTAAAAAATCCCCATCGCATTCGAGCCGCCACCAACGCAGGCCACCACATGATCGGGCTGACGGCCGGTCATTTCCGGCATCTGTGTCAGGCATTCCTCACCGATCACCGACTGGAAATCGCGCACCATCATCGGATAAGGATGCGGGCCTGCGGCGGTGCCGATGATGTAAAACGTGTTTTCGACATTTGTGACCCAGTCGCGCATCGCTTCATTCAGCGCATCCTTGAGCGTCTTGGAGCCGGATTCGACCGGCACCACGGTAGCGCCCAGCAGCTTCATCCGGTAAACATTCTGCGCTTGGCGTCTGACGTCTTCCGAGCCCATATAGACCACACATTCAAGGCCGAAACGAGCGCAGATGGTGGCGGTTGCCACGCCATGCTGGCCGGCACCAGTTTCGGCGATCACCCGTGGTTTGCCCATGCGCCGCGCCAACAGCGCCTGGCCGATGGTGTTATTGATCTTGTGCGCGCCAGTATGATTGAGGTCTTCGCGCTTGAAAAATATCTGCGCCCCGCCCTGCAGTTCGGACCAGCGCTTGGCGTGATAAATTGGGCTCGGACGACCGACGAAATGCTTCAACTCGTAACGGAATTCCGCCAGAAATTCCGGATCGCTGCTGTAATGTGCATAGGCATCTTTCAATTCCGTGAGCGCATGGGTCAGCGTCTCGGAAACGAAAGTACCGCCGTATGGGCCGAAATGGCCGTTGGCGTCCGGAAAAGGATAATTTTCCGCATGGAAAAGAGGGGTGATATCGTGTTCGCTCATGGTTTTTCTCAATTAGTCGGGAGTGTCTGGGATGGCGTCGGCCTGACGTACCGCGTCGATGAAAGCGCGAATTTTGTCGGCGTCCTTGATGCCCTTGCTGTGTTCGACGCCGCTACTGACGTCGACCGCGTAAGGGCGCACACGCTGCACTGCGTCAGTCGCGTTTTGTGCGCGCAAGCCACCACTTAAAACGACCCGAGGCGCGAGTTCTTTTGGAATGACAGACCAATCGAATACCTTTCCAGCGCCGCCATAGCTGTCCACAAAAGTGTCGAGCAACAATCCGGCGGCATCACAATAATCCTGCTCGTATTCTAGCAAATCAGCGGCGCGCATATCCTGGCGTACCCGCAGCGCGCGGATAAACGGCCGTCCGACCGCCTTGGCAATGGCCGTGCACTGAGCCGGAGTTTCGTCGCCATGGAATTGCAATAATGCAACCGGCGCTTGTGCGAGCACCCGCGCTATTTGTTGCTCAGTGGCATTGACGAACAGGCCTACCGCAGTGACAAACGGCGGCATTGCGGCAATCAAACGCGCCGCCGCTTCGGGTGCGATATAACGCGGACTACCGGGATAAAACACGAAGCCGATCGCATCGGCACCGGCAGTCACCGCTGCCTGCACATCTTCGCTGCGGGTCAGTCCGCAAATTTTAATTCGGGTTCGCTGGCGCATCGGATCCAATCAAGTATAGGGCTATGCAATTAATATTAAGTAATTAAGTAATGCAGGTAAAAAAACAGTATTTACGCTGATTCCCGACTTATAAAATATGGTGCAAGACAGCAATCCGGCTAGAGTGTACCCGCCAGGATGCCGCATGAAAAGCCGGATACTTACCCAAAAAAGTATAAGCCTGAACGGTACTTGTATTTCCAGCTAAGAATGAATGCGCTTGAAACGATACATTTTAGTAGGAATGGATTGGCTGTTTGGTCATCACAAGAATGGTAATGAAGGTATAACCCATTGCTTTCCCGTGTCCCGTGTGTTGTTGATGGCGGAGTGTGCGCTCCTTGATATAACGCAAATGTGTACCCGATGCAGCCTTGATCTGTCGATCCTTCTCACTAACCTATAAGCTATGATCAATCCCTGCACAATTCGCTTGTGGAATCGGGAATACTGCGACATTGGGCGCTATCCCCATATCCGCCACAAGCCGGATGACAGTTACCATAAGCGACAGGGTGCGCCGGCGCTGTAGGCGGCCAGTCGGGAACAATCTCATCACTTCGATATCAAAAATCACGATACTTTGCGTTTCAGGCCTTAGGTTCCAGACCCTATTTTTTGTTTGTAAAATCATTCCTGCAGGTTAAACCGGATGATGCATGCACTTTTTGTAGATGATGACCAAATTGCTTTGAATGTGCTCGCCGAAGTGGTCTCTGGTGAGGGCTTCACGACAGCTATCGCCACCAATCTGCAACAAGCGCGGGAAAGCATCGCGGAACAGCGCCCCGATGTTGTGTTGTTCAATGTCTTGTTGCCTGATGGCGATGACGATGGAGGTGGCATGCAGTTGTTGCGCCACATTGTCGAGCATGTTACCAACCAGGTCATTATCATTACCTGCCCTTCCAGCGTCGAGACCTCGGCCCAGGCATTGCGCCTGGGCGCTGTCGACTGCCTGATGAGGCCGATTAACATCCAGCACTTAAAAGCCATCCTGTCGCGCGTGCTCCATTCGTCGGCCCTCAAAAATGACCTCGGTGCATTACCGGGGCAATTGCGCAATGGGGAATATTTCGGACGACTGCTGGGAATTTCTCCCGCAATGCAAGAAATATATCTCCAGATTGAGCGCGTCGCCCCTACCTCGGCGACTGTATTTATCACTGGAGAAAGCGGTACCGGCAAGGAACTGGTGGCGCAGACGCTGCATGATCTGAGCCGCCGGCGTACGCATCCGTTTGTTGCAGTTAACTGTGGCGCCATCTCGTCGCAGTTAATTGAAAGCGAACTGTTCGGCCATGAAAAAGGCAGCTTTACCGGTGCCCTGCGCGAACACAAGGGATATTTCGAGCGCGCCAGCGGCGGCACCTTGTTTCTCGATGAAATTACTGAAATGCCGCCTGAATTACAGGTCAAATTGTTACGGGTCCTGGAGGCGCGCACTTTCATGCGAGTCGGCTCCGGTCAGGAAATTGAAATGGATGTGCGGGTGATTGCCGCTACCAACCGCATTCCTGAAGAGGCCGTTGCCGACGGTAAATTACGGGAAGATTTGTTATATCGACTGCAAGTATTCCCGCTGTCTCTACCGCCGTTGCGCCAGCGGGAGCAAGACGTTGCGCTGCTCGCTAATGCTTATCTGAACGAACTCAATCAGGCTGAACGTTCCACCAAGACCTTTTCCTCGGATGCGCTTGACCTACTGAAAAAATACCATTGGCCGGGCAATGTGCGGGAGCTAAAAAATTCGATACATCGGGCCTACATCCTGGCTGACGATCTGGTCAATGCCAAAAGCTTTTCGCTGCAGTCGGTGAGGTTAAATATGGCAAACGATGCCGCCGGTCCCTTTCTGCAGGTGCGCATCGGCAGCACAGTCGCGGAAGTGGAGCGCCGGCTCATTCTGGCTACACTGGACCAATGCCAAGGCGCCAAGGAAAAGGCGGCAGACATCTTGGGAATCAGCTTGAAAACGCTCTATAACCGCTTGCACGAATACGATTCCGAGTCTGACTTGCTGTCCGTCGATTCTTCCGGAAGCAGCTTTGAGCAGCGCGAACGCACACCCGGCATTTAATGCGAGTGATTTCTTTCGCCGATTTTTTTAGTGGCGTAAGTGGCAGTTATTGCAATGATTGCTGCGCTTAATTTCTGATAAATTCCAATCCAACCTATTACGGCGACAGCGTTACGCCAAAGCCAGCAGATGTTCATCGCTGATCTCCGCAATCAGGGTCGCTGTTCAGGGCAACCCTTGAGAAAGCACGCAAGTTATTGGATTATCAGGCGAAAAAACATGGGAAAAATGTGCATAGATCACTGGTGCTAGTAACAGTTGAACCCGCAAGGTTATGCAGGCTGATTTCCTAAAATAGTGTTATTCGATCAACGAAAAACATGAGAAAAATCAAGTTACAAAAACGCTGACATCCCAGAATTGAAGTGCAATAAAAACAACCTTCCCGCATTAGCTATGCATGCAATTACTGGCTATTGGGAGCTCAATATTTCAGGGAGTTTTTTATGAAAATCAGCATTTTTGGCTTGGGTTATGTTGGTGCAGTTACCGCAGGATGTCTCGCCACAGATGGCCATAATGTGATCGGCGTCGATCCAAACAAAATTAAAATTGATCTGATTAATCGGGGGGCAACGCCAATCATAGAAAAGGATATCGGGAAAATGATAGGCCAGGCTGTCAGGGATGGCCTGTTGCGTGCCACTGTGAATGCAGACCAAGCCGTTCTTGATTCCGACATTTCACTCATTTGCGTCGGCACTCCATCCCAACTCAATGGCAATCTCGACTTACGTTATTTGCGCCGAGTCTGTGAAGAAATTGGCGCCACCTTGAAAGAAAAAAATTCTTTTCATGTGGTCGTGGTGCGCAGCACTGTACTACCCGGCTCGATGCACACATTAGTCATTCCAACCTTGGAAGAATTTTCCGGCAAAAAAGCCGGTGCCGATTTTGGGGTATGCATCAATCCGGAATTTCTGCGCGAGGGGAGCGCTGTATTTGATTACTATCACCCGCCCAAAACAGTGATTGGAGGTATCGACACCCGTTCCATCGAGATATTGGCAAGCCTGTACCAGAAAATGGATGCCCCGCTGATTCGCACCGATGTTGAGACGGCAGAAATGGTGAAATACACTGACAACACTTGGCACGCAATCAAGGTAGTTTTTGCCAATGAAATCGGCAATATCTGCAAGGAGGTGGGCATTGATAGCCACAAAGTGATGGATATTTTTTGCCAGGATACCAAATTAAATTTATCTTCCTATTACATGAAACCGGGATTTTCATTTGGTGGCTCCTGTCTGCCTAAAGACGTGCGCGCCCTGCTGTACAAGGGGAAAAATCTCGATCTTGATTTACCACTAATCAATGCCATTCTCCCATCGAATAAAAGGCAACTTGAAAAAGGCATCAAGATGGTGGTGGACAAGGGCTACAAAAAAATTGGCATCTTAGGGTTTTCATTCAAATCCGGAACCGATGATTTACGCGAATCTCCGGTAGTCGATATCATCGAATATCTACTAGGCAAGGGGTATGAACTAAAACTCTACGATAAGAATGTCAATCTGGCCGCACTTACCGGCGCTAATCAGGACTACATCCTGAATCTGATCCCGCACATATCCAAACTAATGGTGCTCTCGATGAAGGAGGTGCTGGATTTTGCAGAAACGATCGTCATAGGCAATCGTGCCGAAGAATTTAAAAGCGTGCGCAGCAATCTCAATGCCAATCAAGTCATCGTCGACCTGGTCAGAATTAGTGAAAATAAAAGCGGGGAGCAATACGATGGCATCTGCTGGTAATTCCCAGGAAATTATTTTTAACGATCCAAAAACATCGATTCTTGCGAAGATACTGCTTGAGCGGCAGGGTGCTGCGCCTATGCGATTGCTCGTGGTGGGGTGTGGATCGGGTATCGAAGCTGCGGTCCTGGCACAGCGCCTGGGAACTGCGATAACGGGCATAGACATCGTTACTGACTTTGACAAGCGTGCGGAGCTGCTCGCCGACCTGCACCAAGGTGACGCGACGCAGATGAGATTCGACGATGAGAGCTTTGACTTTGTCTACTCCTTCCATGTGCTTGAGCACATCCCCGATTATCAGTCTGCCTTGCGGGAGATGCATCGTGTTCTCAAACCAAAGGGAGGGTATTTGATCGGCACGCCCAACCGCAGCCGGCTAATCGGCTACCTCGGAAGCATAGATACCCCTCTGGCGGACAAGGTGCGATGGAACATAGCTGATTGGAAGGCCAGGCTACGCGGAAAATTCCACAACGAACTAGGTGCTCATGCCGGTTACGAACTGGATGAATTGCAGGCAGAGCTGGCTAGTGTTTTCACTCTTACGGAAAATATCACGTCGGAATATTACACCCGGCTTTACGACACGAGACGGCTTTTTGTCTCCTCGCTTTGTCACACTGGGCTGTGGCGGTGGCTGTTTCCCGCTATCTATTTTTATGGGATCCGCTGATGCCATACCAACGACAACCAATGCAAGCTAAGGCGGGACGGATTCTCATCCTTGTCGAGAATCTCCCTTCCCCCTTCGACCGGCGGGTATGGCAGGAAGCGATCACACTCCGTGCCAACGGCTACGAAGTTTCGATTATTTGCCCAACCGGCAAGGGGTATGAAAGAAAATACGAAGTCATTGAAGGGGTCCACATCTATCGCTATAACTTGCTGCTAGAAGCCAAAGGTGCAAAAGGATATCTGCTGGAGTATTTTTTCGCCATTTTTCATACATTCAGGCTGACATGGAAGGTTCAACGGACGCGTGGCTTCGATGTAATCCAGGCATGTAATCCGCCTGATTTGCTATTTTTGATTGGCGCTTTTTTCAAGATATTTTTGCGCAAAAAATTTGTGTTTGACCATCACGACATCAATCCCGAACTTTACGAAGCCAAATTCGGCCGACGTGATTTTTTTTACAAATTGCTCCTGCTGTTCGAGCGGTGGACATTCAAGACAGCAGACATCTCTATCGCCACCAATGAGTCTTACAAGCGAATAGCGATTGAGCGAGGCGGCATGGCACCAGATAAAGTGTACGTCGTGCGTAGCGGCCCGCAGCTTGAACGCCTGCGCACTCTTCCGCCCAGAAATGAACTCAAACAAGGTCGGCAATATCTGGTTGGTTATGTCGGTGTTATGGGGGCACAAGAAGGCATTGATTATCTGCTGCAAGCGGCGCGCACCATTATTCATGATCTGGGACGGTTGGACGTCCATTTCGGCCTAGTAGGTGGCGGCACCTCACTGGACGAGATGAAGCAAATGGCGGTCGATCTCGACATCGCCGACTTTGTGACCTTTACCGGCCGGGTGCCGGATCAGGAGTTGCTGGAAATGCTCAACACTTCCGATGTGTGCGTCAACCCGGACGTGGCCAATGAAATGAACGACAAGTCCACCATGAATAAGATCATGGAATACATGGCACTAGGCAAGCCAATTGTCCAGTTCGACCTTACGGAGGGACGTGTTTCGGCTCAGGAAGCGTCCCTGTATGCGAAAAAAAATGATCCGGTCGACATGGCTCTACAGATAGTTGCCCTATTGGATGATCCTGAACGTCGCAAATCAATGGGCGAATTCGGTCGTAAGCGCGTGCTCAACGAACTGGAATGGCAATATGAAGTGCCAAAGCTATTGGCCGCATACAACGAAGTTTTCAGCTTATCTAAAACAATATCTTCACCGGAATTTGTCAAATAAAGATTTTATTCTGAAAAGATTATTACAAATTTGGTTTGATTTGGCTCGTACCAAAGGTTTTTAAAAAATATTTTCAGATCTATTTGTATAAGGTGGTTTCCGACATGTTTCTATCTCAAATAGATATTGGTTTTGTTCCCGCTTCCGATAGTTATGTTGAAGCGAAAAGCCCATTACCTTGCATATCGGGTACTACTAATATTTGGTCTGAAATCTATAGTGCAGCGACCGAACTTGCCTTGCGTGAGCCTTTATTGATTGTGCGAATGAAGCAACTAGTGCTGGAACGCTCATCACTGGCTGATATGGTTGCTGCAATATTGGCTTGTAAGCTTGCTAGCGATGACATGCCGAAAATCGCAATATACCATCTGATTTTGGATATTTTAGAAACAGATCAAATCATTTTGACCCAGGTTACGGCAGACATGCTTGCTGTTAAAAATCGTGATCCCGCTTGCTTGAATCACTTACATACTCTGCTCAATATGAAGGGCTTTCATGCATTGCAAACCTACCGGATCACACATTGGCTCTGGCAAAGAAATCGTAAGGAACTCGCCTTTTCGCTTGCGAATATGGCTTCGCTGATTTTCTGCGTCGATATCCACCCCGCCGCCCGCATAGGTTCTGGCGTGATGCTTGATCATGGCACCGGTATAGTAATTGGTGAAACTACCGTCATTGACAACAATGTCTCGATTCTTCAGAACGTCACACTAGGTGGCACCGGTAAGGAACAAGGCGACCGCCACCCCAAAATACACAGCGGCGTCATGATAGGCGCTGGCGCAAAAATTTTAGGTAACATTAAAATTGGCGAGATGAGTAAAATCGCTGCAGGCAGTGTGGTACTGGAAAATGTACCATCTCACTGCACTGTCGCTGGCGTGCCAGGAAAAATTGTGCGGCGGCTTGTATGTGATGGCCTGCCTGCATTTGAGATGGATCAGTCAGTCAGGACAAATGATCTTGCGGCCTCAAGTCACTTCTGATCGGCAATTCAATATGATATCCACTCCCCAATCAATCTATACTCAGAGCCTCGCATACTTTGTTTGAAATGCCCGTATTTATCTGAAGTGTCATATCCACCCAAATCAAACCATCTGCATCCAGCTTTTTTCATCTCAAGAATGCTATTCCAATACAGATAATTCCCGACATTCCATTTTCTACCTTCAGCGCCAAACCACCCAATATAGTATTCAGAAGATTGACCAAATTTGGCCACAATCATGCCACCCAATGCTTCGCCATTTAATATCGCTTTAAATATAGTGAAGTCGCACGGTTTTGTTTTATGTAGCGCAGAAAGCAGCGTTGTGCTCGGGCCTTTAAAATTCTTTGCTCCCATATTTTCATGATGCTTGCTTAACATCCACTCAACATTCTCTATTGAAGTTGAAGTATGTAAAGTCAACCCGCTATTCAACGCTGATTTCAACCGATTTCGCCAAGTTGAAGAAAGGTTGCGTCGTATTTCACTTTCATCCAGCGCGAGATCAATCAAAGAAGAACACCAACCAGTTTTTTTTCGATCTATAAAGCCAAGCTGTCGCAATATATAGTTATTCTCATCTGATGGCTCCAATGCCGGTGCGATCAGCAATAATCCGCCGATCAGATATTTCCACTGATTGCGCAGTAATTGGTAAACGTTTTCTTTTATTTCGTAGGAAGGAATCTCGTTTATAAATAGTGGCCCACGATTGATGCGAGAAACAACTCTCAGGCCCGCCACGCGTTTTTCCAATACTTGGCAGACCGCAACCGGTGTACCGCCATATTCAAATACAAGTCTATTAATATGCCAGTTCTGTGCGATTCTTTTGGCTTCACCATAAGCATAAGACTGCATCAAATGCGGTTTGCACACCGCGTTTAGAAAAATATCCCATTCCTGGCAATTTTTTACAGGACGTACGCTATAGCGAGAAGGCATATTATTAAACCTTAATTTATCTAAAAGAAAAAATAGGGTATTGATAACATCAAATAAGAACGATATATTTACTTCCGTAAAATTATGAAAATATTTACGTTAATAAATATTTTTTACATATTCTTAATATGCAAAAAATGCGATATCTCATAATTATTTCCGCTCTCACGAGAGGTGTATAAGAAGATTTCCTAGGTGGCTTTAGCGACTTAATAGAGATGTAAAATCCATCATATGGCAGCAGTCATTTCAATCTATGATGGGTGTCAAACCTGACTTAAAAACTGGTGAGTTGATCGTTATCTGAAAAACAGTCAAGCGCTTCACGGTACCGTTTATTTTTTCACTCCAGGCTACTGAGGGGGAAGGCATTTTTTCATCAAAATGTCGTGATATCCATCCGAACGGTGGCTCAATCCTTCCCAGTAAAATTTCCGGCCTGTTTTTATTCTCCAGCATCTGCATTTCACATTGCACATTGCCGCAAGTGGCCGTCACCTTGCCGTTCTGCTCTATTACCGAACACGAAGGATCGAAATGCCAGCAAAACGCAACTTCGTGTGTGCTACGACATTCCAGTGTGTCTTCCACATACAATTTGGACTCTTTTTTATGAAATACGATTTTACGTGTATGACTCACAGGATCCTTTAAGCGCTGGTAACCGTCATGGGTGGCAGTGAAACTATCGAGCTCATCATTGCTTTCCCAATTTTCACAGTGCGCCTTAGCCTTGCACAACCACATGAAATTCCCACCCGGTTCGGACTGTTCAAGACCGTCGATCTGTACTGTATTGTGTGCGGAGGTGCCGCGAAAATAATTGCGCCACTTCTTTTGAGTATGGTACGCATAGGTGCCCGGATCAATGAGTAGCGGCTTGCCACCAACCGAGAGAGTAAAAGCTAGTGCATCTGCATGACCATGGGCGGCGATAGAAAGATAACCAAGCGGACCAGCATCAGCCACAATTTTGCATTCGGCATCAGTGTCAAACGCTTTGCCAAGAATGTAATAACCAGATTCCGGGAATATTCGGCTAATACGCTTGTTTCCCAAGTCGGCACTCAAAGAAGCAAAGGTGTCACTGCCTTGCATGCCCAATAGCCAACGGCTTTTATCATCAAAATGGCCCGCTTTATGTTTGAAATCAGCGCGATTAAACAATACTGCACCTGTGGCCAGCAAAGAACAAAAAACATCAAATCCGGGCTCCTGGGAAAAGCGCACCATGACGGCATCATCCGAATCGCCAATCATCGGTATATTGCCCCCCGCATCCATCATTGCATGGATGAATTCCAACATGGCCTCAAGTTGTTTCCAATAAGCCGTGGAAAATTCAATACCTTGCGCTCTGCCAGCCAAACCACACAACAACATCATGTCGGCCACCTCGTGGTGATACCAGATGGCCTGCTCCCGATTGACGCCATCCGCCGCATTTTGCTTTAACGCTTCGTCCTCCAGGCCTAGCTTGGCTAAATTGCTCCAGGAGAGACTTTCTTGCCAGCAAGGCCATGTTATGGCGCCAATGAATAGCCCCATATACTCACCAAAGAGATGATTATTGGCCGAGGAATAGCATGAAAAATTGCCTGCTATGAAATGGCAATGCTGATAGATTGCAGTAAGCCAGCGCTGCTTGAAATCCTGCCCGCCATGTCCTTCAAAAAACTCGGCCATTGCACCACCGAGCAAATGCCAGGCCACAGCCCAATTCAAAAGACGTATTGCATGCTCAAGTGAATTGACCCAATTAATACCGAGAGGATAAGGTGCTTGCAGAAACCAAGATTCAAGAAGTAAACGGCAAGCAGTAGCGTAACGAATTTGACCGGTTAAATGAAATGCCTGTGCCAGACTCACTAACTCGTAGTGTCGATTTGGCTCCCACTGATACTTGATATCACCAACCAGATGTTCATCTCGATAATCTAGAGTCTTACCAAAGCAAAGCGGCGCAGTAGTGCCCGTTTTGGGGTCACAATTCCAGCGTGGCGGGAAACCCAGTTTAATGTCATGCAAGGCAAACACATCAAAGTGACCGGCCAACACACGCTCGGCCGCTTGCTGGTAAAGCTCAGTGCTAAATTTATGCGGTGCGACACTGATCCAGCTACACCCCCACAATTCTTGCGCGTGTGGTGGATGATGTGCTAGCCCTAATCCTTGATATTCAAATCTAGTCTGAATGATTTTTTTTCCACGCCAGAGAATTTCTAAAGGTCCCATCGTATATAGCCGATTAATTTTCCAAGTTAATGAGGTCATATCAGGAATCCGTATTTATACCGATATTTTCAATCTGAAATAAAATATTTATAATGTAAAAATAATTCTTAACCTTCTTATATACAACTGCGCCTATCGACGTGATTACTCGCACTGTTCCATGATCTGCATCTGGCTGAGATGGTTTTTTGCAAGTCAGGGTATGCTTGAAATTCCAACATATCCCATTAATCTTTCTAGCCAGTGGGAAGTTCCCCACGCACGCCGTGTTCCTGATATAAGTTCTCAATCTGTGGCAGGACGCTTCCGGCAGAAAAATGATGCTCAACTTTATTGTGTGCCGCTTCACCCATGCGCTGCCGTAAATCCTTATCGGACAACAATTTATCGAGAGCATTCGACAAGGCTTCAATATCCCCGGGTTGAATAAGATAGCCCTCTATACCATCCGTGACAGCTTCTGGTATTCCGCCAACAGGTGTAGTAATCACAGGTAGTCCTGCTGCCATAGCTTCGAGCACGCTCATTGGTAAGCCTTCCGCGTAAGAAGGTAAAGCGTAAATGGCTGCTCGCTCCAGAAGCGCAGATTTATCCATACCTGTCACCCAGCCGAGTGTCTCAACGTTAGCACCAATGCCCAATTTGTCAGCTTGCTCTCTGACAATATCCAACTCTCCATCACCACCTAGCATAAGTTTCAAATTCGGATGTTTCTCAATAAGCCGGGCTACAGCCAAAAGCAAATCGTAGACCCCTTTTCTTTCACCAAGCCTGCCCAAAAAAAGAACGCTTACAGAATCTCGTAGACTAAAATCAACGGCAGGTATCGAACTGACTGGGTTATATATGGAAAATATACGTGCATTTTTTGAGATACTTTGTATCCAGTGCTTCCAACTATGCGATAAAACCACAATACTATCTACCTTGTTCAAGGTATACCGAATCAAGGCTTGGATAAACTTGTTGCTGTTGGAATAAAATATTGAGAATTCCGCGCCATGCAGATGAAAAATTGACGGTATCCGGAATATAAAAGCCGGGTATAGAAAAAAAGCTTTACGATAAAAACTATTATGCGAAGCACTGTGTACATGAATAAGTGCAATTTTTCCTTGCAAAAGTAAAAATAAATAGGTAATCCAAGAAGTGATGAAAAAACGTAATTTACTCAACTTACTGCCATCACTATGCGTAGCAATATAGAGAATAGGAAACCGGTCAAACAAACCAGCTTCCTGATACACACGCACTACTGAAGAAATACCTCCCATAGTTGAAGGGCTTGTTCCCAGCATAACAATATGTTTTTTGTTTTTCATACCTTTGCAACTACACTCGAATAGCCCCAGTAATCAATATGCGCATACACATCAAATCTTGTCTTATGCAACCAAGACCATTTCCAATTATTTACTTAGGAAACAACTCAAGGTCGCGTCAGAACCGCTTTGTATAACCCGCTAAAATCCTTAGCAAGTCTCTCGAGCGTGTAAACTTCGAGCACTCTAGTTCGGCCGGCATGCGCCATTTGTTCGAGTAAACCACGATTATTGTCAAGAATGGCGATAGCATCGGCAACCGCGCGAGCATCGTGGGGCTGCACAAATAATCCATGTACGCCGTCTTGCATTACGTCTGGAATTCCCGCTACTGGGCATGAAATCAGAGGGGTGCCTGCCGCCATCGCCTCAAGCAATGAATATGGAAGGCCCTCGGCGTGATACGTTGGAAATACAAATACATCCGCTTCGCGCCACAAACGATTCTTTTCCGTTCCAAAAACGGGCCCATGGAAATGGACGATATCATCCAACCCAAGCGCAGAAACTCTCGCGCACAAAGCTTCTTCCTCAACCCCTCCCCCCGCCACATCCAAGCTCAACCTTCGCCCAGATTGCTGCAGTAACGCTATTGCATCAAGCACCTCAAACAAACCTTTTTCCCGCACCAGTCTGCCGATATAGATAAGCCGTAGAGGCCGAGACGAATCAATTGCAGCAATATCACCTAGCAGTTGCGCCGGATCGATGGCATTGGGAATGTGGACAATCAAAACTTCTGGCACGAACGAGTTATAAGAATGGTACTCGTCGCGTGACAGAACCGAAACAGCATCGCTGGACAACAAAAACTGACGCAACAACCAAGTAAGTAAAGAGCTGTATCTAAATAATTCCTGGGGCATAGGCCCGCCATGTATCTGATTAACCACCTTGACACGCATTAATTTACTGACCGCAAGGTAAACAAAATCACGCCAATAAGCCTTGTAATTCATACTAGTATTGATATGCACAATATCAACTCGCTGACTCACAATAAGACGTGCCAGAGCAAACGGGGAAATAACAAGGCGTACGATTTTTTTTAATCTCGATTCTGTTCTGCCCTCACTACCAACCTGGAAATGAAGTAATTCATACTCTTTGAGCAAATTGGAATGCAGCAGCAAATTTGCATGTGTGCTGACGCCACTGACCGCGGCTAGCGATGGACTTAAAATAGCAATCTTAGGCTTGACCATAACGATATTTTTATCTTTGCACGCTAAAGAAAGTCTGACGCCACGAATTCACATTCCAAAAATAAAAATATAAGTACACTTAAAAAAATGGTGCTCTCAAATCTAAATGTATGCAGTTCATACACAACGATAAGTAATTGTTGCCTACATTTTTAATGCGAACACCATGGACACGATCAAGAATCAAGCTTAATTAATCATCTACACATTAATGTTTGAAGATTATTTCTCTCAGGGATAAAGCCATCGCGTGGAATGGCTTTTACCCATTTGCAGGTGCATTCAGATAATGCCTAATGTCCAGATGCTGCACCAGCATGAGCTGCTTACCACGTGCAGTTCGGGCAATTTCATCGACTTCGACCACTTCCACTGTGCATCCTCCTTGCGTCCTGGCCTGCATGGACTGAATAATTTTGCGGCGTGCACTTTGCATCAGGGGTTTTGACATAACAACCTTAATCACAAAATGTCCGCAAATTGCCTGCTCAATCTGCATAGCGTCAACCCCTTCGAACTCTTGATTATCGTATTGCGCTGAAGTCGTAATGGAGTTGATCGAAATCATTCTTTTATCTTTACAAACGATAAATTCCTGCCACCTTCCTTCAATGCGCTCGACTACCGGATAACCTGGCAATAAAGGGTGTGATTGATTGCTCAGGATAGCCATGTCCCCAGTGCGATAGCGCACAAATGGCATGACCTGATTATCAAATCCAGTACCCACAATCTCCCCTAATATCCCGGGTTGGGTAATCAATCGTCCTGCCTCGTCCACTAGTTCGAAATGACCATACTGTGGCCAGAAAAAATAGCGGTCATCGTCTGGCATCGAAGCTGCCATCAACACCCGCTCCGAGTGCCCATAATGTTTCAATATTGGACAAGTAAACACTTCTTTAAACAAGCTCATATGGTAATCAAACACATTTTCAGAGAACAGCATTACGCCTTTAATTCGTTCCGAAACATCTGGTGCCGGATGTTCCTTAAGCCAACTTGCAAGCATGAACAGTGCTGATGGGTAAGCTTGGATATAAGTTGGCTTCCAGATTCGAAGTGCGTGGACGTAATCAGCCATATAAGCGCGATCGAGATGGTCCGTGCTCAAGATCAACTGCCGTTTTATCGGCTCGAACATCCAGAGCGGCTTACCAGACTTTTTGGAGGTCAACACCTTGCCGCCTCGTAAAGCCAATATCACATCGGGCTTGCTCAAATCTACGCGCTGATGAAAATTTTCTATAAAAGCGAATTCCTTGGTGCGCGATATACCTTTATGTAAATAAAAAGTCATCGGCACCGATGTCGATCCGCCCGTAAACACTTTCATTCGGTGCCTGGGTGCTATCGCTGTGGAGAGAAAGTAAGATAAATCCCGCTTGATATCATCTTTGGATAAGAGCGGCAATTCTCGCAAAACATCAAATGGCATGTCCATTTGGGATAATAGATGGTGATATTGCCGGTATGCAGGTACCGACTCAATAGCCCAGCGCAGCGTCTTGACCAGCTTTATGGAGCTTAGTAAGCGAATTATATTTTCATTATTGATCGCGGCTTCAGAAGCAAATTTCTTATAATGGACTCCTTTAAGCAAGAATGGTGGCACCATTGAATAAGCGCGTCCTACTGAATTCTTGACCCATTGAGGTGAAGCAAGATACGCTCCTAGGAAAGGGTGCAAAAAATCTTCAATAATCATTCCATCCCCTAAGAGCAATATGATAAAAGGTCGTAGATGGCGGGCCTATTAAGACGAGTTTTTTGTTGTATGTTTTGAACACTGTCTAAATATTTTTCAATATGAAAAATTGCATCTACATACAAATTTATTTTTTTATCTTCATCCCTTTTCAGGCGCACCGAGATATTGGCTAATATCCAGATGTTGTATCAACAACCGGTGCTTACCCCGCAAGGTTCGCGCAATTCTTTCCACCTGTACCAATTCCACAGTGCATCCACCCTGCGTTTTCGCTTCCATTCCATGAATGATTTTTTGACGTGCTTCGGCTGATAATGGGCTTGATGTGACCACATGGATGCAGAAATGTCCTGGCTTTTTTTGCTCATACTGCATCGTCTCAATTCCTGCCAGATCGCCCGAGTGCGCCGAACCCATGCCACACACCCCAATTAATCTGTGATCGCGGCAGACGATAAATTCCTGCCGCCTGCCTTCAATGCGCTCGACTACCGGATAACCTGGCAATAAAGGGTGTGATTGATTGCTCAGGATAGCCATGTCCCCAGTGCGATAGCGCACAAATGGCATGACCTGATTATCAAATCCAGTACCCACAATCTCCCCTAATATCCCGGGTTGGGTAATCAATCGTCCTGCCTCGTCCACTAGTTCGAAATGACCATACTGTGGCCAGAAAAAATAGCGGTCATCGTCTGGCATCGAAGCTGCCATCAACACCCGCTCCGAGTGCCCATAATGTTTCAATATTGGACAAGTAAACACTTCTTTAAACAAGCTCATATGGTAATCAAACACATTCTCGGAAAACAGCATGATGCCTTTGATGCGCCGTGCAACATCAGGGTCTGGATTCTCCTTAAGCCAACGTGCCAGCGGATATAGTGCAGATGGGTATGCCTGAATATACGTCGGTTTCCAGGTGTGAATCGCTGCAATATAAGCAGTCATATAAGTACGATCAAGGTGATCGGAACTCAGCACCAATTGTTTTTTGATTGGTTCATACATCCAGAGCGAACCACCTGGCTGTTTGGCTGCGGTCGGTACCGTACGCCCTCGTAATGCCAGAACTACTGCTGATTCATCAAAACCGATACGCTGTTGAAAATTTTCAATGAACGCATATTCTTTTATGCGCGTAATATTTTTATGAAGAAAAAACATCATCGGCGTTGACGTTGAGCCGCCGGTAAATATTTTCATCCGCAGATTTGGAGAAATATTCAATGAAAGAAACTGTGTGATATCGCGCTTGATATCGTCTTTAGATACAAGCGGCAAGGCCTGCAAAACATCAAAAGGTGCATCCAAGTGAGGCACCAAATATTGATATTGTCTGTAGGCAGGCACCGACTCGATAGCCCAACGCAGCGTCTTGGCCAGCTTTATCGAGGACAAGGCACGAATTTGATTTTCATTACTGATTGCAGCTTCAACCGCAAACTGCTTGAAATGAGATCCTTTATGAAAGGAGTTTGAAACCATCGAATACGCACGTCCAACAGAATTCTTGACCCATTGAGGTGAAGCAAGGTAGGTTCCAAGTAAAGGATAAAGATAGTCCTCAATTTCCATTTTTTTACCCCTGATTCATTCTACGAATTGTTCAAATGCTTAAAGTAAAAAAACTGGCTATGAGCACCATTAACGCTGCCCCATCAATAGCCCGACATTTTTTTTACCACCACTTAACAGGAAACAGGCCGCAAAGATAATGAGATAAAGGAAAGCTTTACTTATCAATACCGCATAAATATTGCCAGTGATTACACTACCAAACATTGAAACGCCAGCCAATGCACAAAAAGTTCCCAGCATGGTCGGTAGCAACTCGCGCCACAATAGTAACTGACGCATCTCGATCCCGAGTGTATGTGCAACCACTTTGATCGCCCATAATTCACCGATCAGAAAAGTTGAAACACTGCCCAGGGCCGCACCCGGCAAACCAAAATATTTAACTCCAAAAATACTCAAAATCACTGAGATCACCAGGCAACAGCCACTATTGATAGCAGCAAAACGTCCCTTATTCAATGCCGGCAATACATGCCCCACTGCGAATGCGTTCATCATCATGCTGATCAAATAGATCTGCATGATGGGCGCGGTCTGTTGATATTTTTTGGTGTAAACAATCTCCACCAACTCTGGGGCAGTAACAAAAATACCACCAGCTATGGGCACTAACAAAAGTGCAGTAACGAAGTTGCTTTTTGCGATCAGGCGGGCAATTTCAAAGAAATTTTTCTGCGCATGTGCAGTGTTGAGACGCGGCATCATCGCGTTATTGACGGGCTGACGGATCAGGGTTGTGATTGGGGTAAACACCCCGGCGATTGAAAACGTTGCATACATTGCTGGCGTAAGCATACTGGCAACCACCCAGTCATCTGCCTGCATACGTGTCAAAAATAAGGCATTGCCCAAGGCAAAAGGTAAGGCAAATCCTAATTGTTTTTTTAACGCCGGCATCTGCCAGATCAGTTTGCCATCGGCACCAATAGTAAATGCATAGAAACACAGCAAACTTATTTTTGCCGCAGCCACTAACAACAAGGCAACTGCTATCCACGCAATATTAGCGGTAATCAAAGCAGCAGCTACCAATAGTAACGTTCTGAATAGTGCCAGGCACACAGTGGTATTTGCCTGCCAGCGCGGGTGCCCATCTGCAGTTGGCAACACATCCAACATCGACGCCACCACCCATAGCGCAAGAAAAACGGCCGAAATACCATGTGTGTGAAAAAACAAGTCCTTTGCCATAACTGGCAACAAAGGGTTCCAGCCACTCACAACCACCCCGGTGACGCAGCCCGCTGCAATTAAATAAACCAGGACATTGCCGATGATTAAGCGTTTTTGCCCTTGTGCAGCTCTTGGTAAAAAATAAAATAGGGATTGCGGCATAAAGGCCGGCATGATTGCCAATACCGTACCGGATAGGAGCCACAACAAGCGGTACTGGCCAAAAGATGTCACATCCAGGTAACGCACTAGAATAATCGGTATCGCCAATTGAAGGCCGTATTCCAACCCACCTGCCAAAGCAAGCGTAATGGCACTTTTGCGCAAACTTCCATCAGCACGCATTACGGTTCCCCACGATCATTACAGACGACTCGTGAAGCTCAACAAACAGTTTTTCATAAGCATCCACCATCGTCACAAGTGAAAACTGTTGTGCCATCAGGGCGCGCGCATGTTCACCCATAGACTTGCAGCGAGCCGGATCAGAGAGCTGATTGAGCGCCTTAACCAAGGCGCCAATATCCCCACGAGGAAATAGATACCCATTTTTACCGTGAATAATCTGTTCGGTTGCCCCACCTATTTCACTCATGATGACGGGCTTACCTAAAGCCATGGCTTCCAGCGCTGCGATCGAAAAAGTTTCGACGTGATGGGACACCAGTGCCATGGCATTACAGGCGGCAATCGCTGGCCGCACATCTGCAATGTAGCCGGTTATCGTGACATCTTGAGCCAGCCCCAACGCTTGAATTTTTTTTTCTAGCCTACTACGCTCAGGGCCGTCGCCAATGAATAAAGCCTTCACATTCAACCCGCTGGCTCTTAATTTCGCGATAGCCTCCAGCAAATCGCCATGTGCTTTCTCCGTTCGCATAGCGGCACATAAACCAACCACATAATCAGTGGCTGAAAATCCAAAAGTTTGACGTAGAAAATTTTTTTCATCGCCGCTATAGCGATCCGTAAAGTGGTCAACATCAACGCCGTTATGAATAACGGCGTCTTGCCTGGCTCTGAGAGCGCGGGCGCGCCAGTATTTTCTCTGGTTTTCGCAGACATAAACCAGCCTATTACAAGCCAGAATAAACGGTCGATAAAACATCATCTGGAGCTCATCCTGGACCGAACTCAATTCGGTGGAATGCAGTATTTCCACCATTTTTGGCTGCCGCCCGGAGCGCAGGCGTGCCAACCAGCCATAAAATAAGGAATAGGTATTGGTACACACGACGATATCTATTTCATCCTCATGGATATGCGTGGCCAATTGTTTAATCACCCGGTGATCAATCTTGCGCGTTGCCTTGCAATGAAATATTCTGCCTTCTACTACCTTAGAGTTAAGTTGCGGCAACAGTGTTTCATCATCTTTTAAATAAGCTAGTGAAAGCTTAAACTTTGCAGAATTAAGATTATTCAACAATGTGATCACATGTTTTTCCGCACCGCCAAAGCCGAGAGAATTGACGATAAACAGCAGATTGACAGGCCGATTTTCCATTTACGCATCTCTTTGAAATAAGTCCAGATACGGCGCAAGAATTTTATCTTCACTATATGCCTGCTGCATATAAACCCGGCAACGTTCACTCGCTTCTGTCCAAAAAATTGATTGATGCCTGAGCGTGGTAACGGAATCTGCCATTTCATCAAGAGTGGCAACAGCGCAACCGAGCTTTTCGCGACGTATCAAACCATCCGGGTCAAAAAAGGCCACAACCGGCGTACCCCTGATCCAGGCCTGCAGATAAGAATTCGGAAATCCTTCTGAATCGGATGTATTGACAAATAACTGCGCCCGTCCATACATTGCGCCGACATCGTGATATGGCACTCGCCCATGAAAGGTAAGGTTTGGTATATCAGTAACCTGTTGTTTGATTTTTTCGAATAACTCACCATATCCAGGCTGCGGTCCTCCAACCATATGAAACTTCAATTGCGGCAGCCGTTTTGCTAGCGCCAAAAATAAATCAGGGCGTTTAAATTGCCGTAGATTATTAACCCAAAGCACATCAATATCACGCTCAGTTTGCTGTTCTGGTGGATCTACCAACATCTCTGCCACTTGGCTCTGTAAGCCGTAATTATTTAACATGGCCTGCTGTTGCTGCACGCTTTGCGTGAGAATGCCCTCTGCATGTCGCAGACCAAATTCATACAGTTTTTTGTCGCGCCAATATTGGATTAAGAGTTTATGTGGTTCGCAATCACTATCATGCGCGACCCTGAATACAAATCGCTTTCTTGCTCTTTTACAAAACATCGCCAGCAAGCCCAGGTGCATACCGGCACAACTGGTGTAGTAAATATCGGCATCGGCTCTGCGCAGGGCCGCCCAGGCACCTGTCCATCGTGGGTGGATATAACGGAACACTGGAATACCCGCATCAGCGCGAAATGCTTTAAAGGTCGTAATATCACTCCATTTGGCACGATCAGGCTGTCCGTAATCGTTGACCACCATACCCACTTCATGGCCGCGCCTGACCAGCGCTTTAGCCAGCAAAGTATGTTGCACCTGCTCGCCACCAATACCGTGTTGATTGAATTCAGGTGACAGAACTGGTAGATTTTCCCAACCTAGGAAGCAAATTTTCATTGAAGCCTCTGCAAGAATAACTTAGATCATTCTGATCTTTTTCCAGTTTGATTCGAACGCGCACGCGACTTGGGCGATAGTCCCATAGCTATGCCATACGACAGCCAAAGAAAGGTTTGCGGCACGGTGGGCGTAAAACGATCATCAGTCATGCCCTGCACCGCCAACAACAAAATGCAGGCAAGCGCGCCCCTAAAAAAACCACGCCAGATTGGTTCCGGGGGACGTTGTGCAAGATCACTGAAAAGTCGCCACATATGAGCGAAAAAAAGCAGGATCACCAATGAACCTAAGACGCCAAAATCCAGTAGCGCGCCGAGATAGGCACTGTGCGGATGTCCTACCTGAAGAATGCGGCCTCTACGCGCTGCATCAGACCAAAGTATGGAGCTCATGCCATGGCCGATGACCGGGCGGGATAAAACCTCTGGTACCAGCGGGAGCCAAATATTATCGACCCGGCCAGCACTCATCTCCGCAACATTGCCGCTTTGCGTACCGGTGGTGGCGCGCTCTATCATTGCCTGCGGCATAAACAGTATCGCCAAAGGAATCAGGAACAGGCCGACCAGAATGATGCGGAATTTTCTATGCGTAAATAGAAAGTAGGCAATAACCGCACCAAATCCCAGATAAGCTCCGCGTGAAAAAGTCAAAAAAACAGCCACTGTCAATATGACCATCGCCAGTTTCAGTAGCCATTTCCCACTCACGGAAGACGTACTGAAATGCGTAAATAATGCCAAGGCCCACGCCATATTGAACATCAAGCCCATTTCATTAGCATGCATACCGACCACCGATAGCACACCCCTTGATGTATCGGAAGCCAATACGCTGAGTGAAGCACCTGAAGCTTTAATGTAGATAATGGCGACAATTGGCAACGTAATCGCAGAACAAAAGAGCGGAATGAGAAAAATTTTTGGGCGGCGAGAATTTCTAATGGCAATCGATAAAATTAAGGCAGTAAGTATGATAAATAATGGCTTGATAAAAATATCACGAACATAACCTATCATCGAATCAAAGTTAATAATCGGAATCAATCTGTAAAAAGATGGAATCTCAGAAACATGTAATGAGCCTTGAATTGCGGCAAAGCCCATCGCACATAAATATAACCAAAAGTAGCGTGAGTAACTTGGTATAACGATTTTTTGTCGATGAAATACATACAGATAAAACAGCGATAGCACCGAGAGCAGCAAAGTCACATTGAAAGGGTTCATCCCTAAAACCCCAAACATCTCTCTGGGCATAAGATGAGTTGCGCTAAATGGCAGTAAAACAATAGCAATTAATGCGCCAGTTCTGTAATCACTGAACGCTACAGCGATAAAAATAATTCCTGCAAATGTCACTTGAGCAACAATTTTTCCAAATAATTCTGCAACTATGCCAGTCAGCAATAACACAGTAATAATGCCTAAAGTCACAAGCAAGAGTCTATTACTCACGCCATGTGAAACAGGTTTGTACTTTGTTTCATATGATTGCAAGATAGCCCCCTAAATCCCAATGTCACAGTTTCTTAAATAAACTATGTTTAAATTGAATTGTTAACAATATGCTAGATGACTTCTGAAGTCATAACTTGACATCTATCAACTACTGCTTTTGTTAATATGTTTTCTGATTGATACAATGAATCAATTAATTGAAATTTAATTCTCTTAAGTAAGTCGGTATTAATTGACGTTCATCAATGCTGTTCGTGACAGTCTGCATAGATTTGTACTTAGAATCTGTTTTGAGCTTTTTGGAAAAAATGGCCAACATTTAATTAAATAAATAACTGTGCGACTCCCCAGCATGGCAGCAAGGCAATCATTGTTTATGCCAGTAATGTGGATACTCCATCTGGTGGTCACGATAGTGACATTGGCTTTGAGTGCGTTTTGGTCGACAGTGATAGCGACGTATTATTCATTGGGCGATGTCACCGTGATATCGAGTTACGTGAGTTGGGATGCGTTTCTGATGCTGCTGGCAAAAATCACTGTTTATGTCATTTTTGTCTGCACTCTGCTTCCTGTTAGCAGGGGACGCAATAATTTGATTTACTGATCGGAAGGGGCGCAATGGAGAAAAGGCCGTGGGATGATTGCAAGAAACCGCATGAGATTCGTGTCAGCGTCATCGTACCGTGCTACAACGTTGAAAAATACATACGGGCGACGCTCGACAGCCTTTTGCGACAGAGCTTCGTTTATTTCGAAATTATCGTCATCGATGACGGATCAAGCGACGGCACGGTCAGCATCATTGAAACGTACGACGATGTAAGAATAGTCCTGATTCGACACGCAGCGAATCAAGGGCTTTCCGCTGCACGTAACACAGGGCTGGATCATGCGCGCGGTGAATTCGTTGCCTTGCTGGATGCGGACGATATTGCGCTGCCGAGCCGGCTGGCCGAACAGGTGACAGCGCTCGAGCAGGACCCGACACTGGGCATGGTAGGTTCGCATGTGGAAGTGCTCAGGGAAAACGGACAACCCAACGGGAATATGTGGACACGCCCGGTCACTCCAGAAGACGCTGCAATCCGCATGTTGTTTCGCAATACCTTTTCAGCTGTGATGACGATGCGAAAATCTGCGATTCCACCGGACGCGTATCGGCATCTGCCGATGGCGGAAGACTACGATTTCAACATGCGGATGGCCCGACATTCCAAGGTGACGAATATTAACAAACCGCTAACACAAGTACGTATTCGACATACTGGGCTGACACAGACAAAAAAGGACTTGATGGAGGTCTGCGTACAAAATGTCATGCGCGAACTGATACGGGAATTTGATTTTGAACCGACGGTAAGAGAACTAAACCTGAACCGGCATGTGGGCGCACTGACCTTGCCGAACTCTCCCGAGTTATTAGACGAGGTCGAAGCTTGGCTGATGAAATTGCACAATGCAAACACCAACATCAAGCGTTATCCCGAAGCCGCCTTCATTCGCATTCTCGCATCGGAGTGGTTTAACGTATGCAAGTTTGCCTCTCCGTTGGGATTTCATGCTTTGCGCACTTGGCATGCATCGGCGTTGCAGCCCTACTGGCAGCCGACGCTCCGGGAGCGCTTAAAGTTTGCAATGAAATGTTTATTTCGCCACAGACGGGATGGCGGAGATGTCGCATCATTGGCATAAATGGATTTCCATGGATGAAATTATCATGCCGCAATTTCAAATTATTGCACATAGCCTGCGAGGCATTTGCCGCGCGCTGATACTGGCAGCGACGATTGCGCTATTGGCCTGGCATGGCTTCGCAAGGGCCGAGCAGGGATTTCCACGCTTAATGGGTATGAATATTGGTGATAAAAATTACGATGACCCCGCTTATCAGGCGCAGCTTGCGCGCATGGACATTGTCATCCTCGGTTTTTATCGGGGGTGGGGGCAAAGTCATTCTCAACAGCCTATCAGGGATGTTGTTCGTACGCTCAAGCGCTTAAATCCGAACCTGCTGGTAGGGCAATACACGATACTCAACGAAGCGAACGACGACACCACGAACACGGCTGAAAACGACAAACAGTTCAAGTTGCGCACTGAGGACTGGTGGCTAAAAAGAGCTGACGGTCGCCGGGTACAGTGGACCGACCAATACCAGGCTTGGGATATCAACATCACAGAATGGACCAAGCCGGATGCCAATGGGCAGCGTTATCCGGATTGGCTTGCACAGCGGGATTACCGCGTTTTCTTTGAGCCGGTGCCAGAATTTGATATTTGGTACTTCGATAATGTCATGGCACATCAGCGAATCGCTTCCGCTGACTGGCGTAGGAATGGAAAGGATGATGCTGGAGACAGTCCTCAAGCTCAAAAAGCATTTCGACGTGGACAGGCAACACATTGGAAAAAAGCGCATGAGCTGGCTCCAAAAATTTTGCTCTTGGGAAATTCTGATAACGATCTATCGTTCCCGGAATATAAGGGTAGGCTACATGCGGTTTTTCTTGAAGGATTGATGGGTAAAGCCTGGTCCTTGTATGCGAACGGAGGTTGGGGACGCATGATGGATCGCTACAATAAGGTCTTCGATAGCCTGGTTTCGCCAAGCATAGTAGGCTTCAATGTTGTGGGTAATCCGCAGGATTACCCTTTCTTCCGGTTCGCTTTGTCATCTTGCCTGATGAACGACGGGTATTTTTCATTCACCGATGCGGCAAAAGGCTACAGTACCGTGCCGTGGTTTGATGAATATGGGATAAAGCTAGGCAAGCCGCTTGACCCCCCTCAGACAAAGCCATGGCGGAACGGCATTTATCGTCGCCAGTTCGAAAACGGATTAGTACTCGTCAATCCAAGTTCTCAACCTAGTCGCATTGAAATCGAAACGGGCTACACTCACTTTCGGGGAAAACAGGCTCCGCAGATCAATAATGGAAGCCCCGTAAAAACAATATTCCTTGCACCAAGAGATGGGGTGCTGCTGATTAAAACTCGCTAGTGGACTGCGATAAGCGATAGTGATTTGTGGTGTCAAGTCGACTTATTTCGGATAAATCAACACCTTTTTGCAGCCTAGCGCTGCATTTTTTATATCAAAACCCTTTTCTTCATTTCATATTATGAATTGGTTGCTCAATATTAAATTCATAATAATCAATAAAATTTGTTTAGTTTTAAATGTGAATTTAACAGGTTTTCAAATATTTATCTGAAGCAACAAAGCAAGAAAAATATATATAAATTTCTAATTGCATGCATCCCAACATGAACCATGTGATTCCATAATGAAACAAATATCTATAGGTAATGTAGTTGTTTTTTATATTTGATTGCATATAAAAAACATTATTTAAGTAGATTTTTTAAGGTCAAAAAAATGGCGATTTAATTGTTTTTTAAAACAATTTTTAAATAGGAATATATTTCCATATTGAAATTTTTTTATTTATATATATAAATTGTTTATATTGCAATAAAGAATATTTTTTAAAAGTAATGGAACTATGCTAGTTGGTATTTATCAATAAAGTTCGATTAAATTAGTGATTTAAAGAACTTTTTATGATAAATATGACAATTTTGGCGTCCAAATCACCTCGCACTGTCTTAAGTGCCAGCTTGATTGTATTACTCACAGCATGTGGCGGCGGTTCTGGTACAGATACCGCCCAAACGAATACACAGCAAGATGAAGAACTTTTGGCAAGAAGTGGTTATTACAAATCAGATCGCGAACGTGCTTGGGATAGAAATAAAACAACAACTACTGATACAAGTGCGGCAACTCCTACTGATACAAGTACGGAAACCCCTATTGATACAAGTGCGGCGACACCTACTGATACAAATACGACAACAGCTGCTGATTCAAGTACGGTAACAGCTCCAACGACTCCCGCTACTTCAACTGCAGCAAGCCGTGATCCATTAAAATGGCCTTTTGCATCAAACAGTATTTGGAACATGCCTATTGGTAGTGGCGCGGTATATGTCCCGGCCAACCTGCCGGCCGTTCCTGGTGGCGATGTTTGGGCTCCAATGCCGCAAATCGATGATGAAATAATTGTTCTCAAGCCCAGCGCACCACTGACTAACATCAATTATAGTGATGCCGGTTGGTCAGATAAAAGTCGCTGCGGGGCGACCGGTGGCCTACTGACACAAGTGCCAATACCGTCCGATTATGTGGTTCCAACCAACAATAAAAATGGTTCAGCGGTCTTTCTTGGTGCTGATGGAAAAACCCTGACTCATACACAACCATTTGCACGCTGCGCTAGCGGTGGTGCTGCGACTAGCCTTGTTAAATTTAACACTGTTGACATTAAAGGGGATGGAACAATTGGCTCTCACGGTGGCTCTGGCCTGTCTGCCATTGGCGGATCCATCCGTATCGGAGAGCTTCGCCCTGGTAGCCAAGGACCGAAGCACGCATTGAAGGTGAATGTCTATGCAAAACAAGCGTTGTTTAAGTGTGCTACGAGAGCAGATTGTTTCCGTTGGCCTGCAACCACTGCAGATGGTTATGCGGCTGGCTTCTATGGCACTAATGGAAATAACAGCAATACCGCAATGAAAATGGGTGCGCTTTTGGCTATCCCTGCGACAAAAAACATTGCCGCTCTCGAACTCGAAACCGAACCAGCAAAACAACTTGCCTGGACATTGCAGAATTATGGTGCCTATATTGTAGATGATACTTATGGACCAAGTTTTGCGTTCAATTCAGAGCAAGGTCCAGATGGATCATTGCGTACTCAGTTCAAAGCGGATTGGGGCTACGAATTGGAGCAACGCGTCAATGGAAATACGGCTTGGGTTCGTGATATACAAAAACTATCTCAGGCTCTGAACGTTGTAAACAACAATAGTCCAACTTCAATCGGCGGCGGCGGTACACCTCGGCAACCACTTGCACCAGCTTTCCAATAAAAATGAAGTAATAATTATCTAGGCCTCTGGCTAAAGATGGTGAGGGCACTTCCTCAATAATGTTGACGTGCCCTCAAGCCACTTATAATTTTTTACATTGTCCATTGTCGTTAATTAATCACCTGTCATCATCCTATATATTTAAACATCGCATTAATTAATTGGATTTTTAATTAGGCTGAACGCCATACCCATAACCATAACCATAGCCATAGCTCCCTGCCCGCAGTTTTTGATCGTTTAATATAACGCCTTTCGCTGAAAGCCCAGCCTGACTCAAACGCTTTATAGATTCCTGAATCTGCCCTGCAGTAGTAACGCCAGAGCGTGTCACTATATAAATAGCACCAGCATGTGCGCCAATAATCAAGGTATCTGAAACTGCCAGAATCGGCGTCGTATCTATCAGAACAAGATCATAGTTAGCCGAAAGTATTTGCAACAGTTCACCACAATCTGGCCGCAACAATAATTCAGAAGGATTAGCGGGTAAGTTTCCTGCGGAAATAAAGTCCATATTTCCCATCACTCCGCGGTGAATTGTTTTCTCTAAAGAAATTTCTTGGGTAAGAACATTAGATAGACCATTTTGTCTGTCAAGACCAAAGTATTTGTGCAAATGACCATTTCGCAAATCCGCATCAATCAACAAAATTCTTTTTCCTGTTGTTGCAATGATTGCAGCAAGATTAGCCGATACGAATGTTTTACCAAGGCCTGGTGTAGCACCAGTCATTAATACGATATTATTTTTTGAATGACTCATCGAAAATTGCAGGGCAGTGCGAAATGAACGCAAACTTTCGATGGCAATATCAGTAGAAGACAGATTTGCCAAGAGTGGCATGCTCAGATCCTTCGATTTGACATTATTATTCAATGCTTTCAATTTTTCACTATGCGGAATTGATGCATAGACAGGCAGCCCAAACTTTCTTTCTATTTCATCAGGATCGTCAATACTGCGATTAAGGGATTTTTTGATGAATGCGCTTATCACACCAAAAAATAATCCAAGTAACACGGCCAGCGCAATAATTACGGGGCGATTCGGCTTCACCGCCTTTTCCGGCATCATCGGAGCATCAACCAGACGCACATTACTTACCTTGCTGGCGGTAATCAGGCGTAACTGCTGCGCTGTTGTCAATAACGTGGTGTACAAATCAGTATTAACCTTGATATCGCGGCTCAGGCTCAATATTTCCTGCTCCAACATCGGCAAACGCTTGATATTGCCAGCCACGACTTTCATTTCATTAGTGACGTCATTAATCTGACCGTTAATACCTGCTAGGGCAGGATGATTTTCCGTAAAACGGGTCAGATATTCCGTTTTCATTTGTTGCAGCTCCAGACGGCGAGTTTTCGCTGCACTCAATTGTTGCAGGCTTAGTTTAGCTTCCTCGCTCAAATCAATCGTGCCATTGATGTTGCGAAACTGGTTGTATTTCTCTTCCGATAGCTGCAATTGTTGCTTGAGCTTCGGTAATTTTTCATCGAGAAAACTAAGTGATTTTTGTGCCTCTTCTGTTTTACGGGCCAGATTTTGGTGCATGTATTCCCTGCCAATCTCGCTCAAAGTGCGATTGACCAGTACCGGATCCTGCCCTTGCAATGTAACGTTGATCACACCCGATTCCTTACCCTGCTCGGAAATGTTCATAACCTTTTGCACATTTTCAATCGTAATCAGCCTGGAATTACGTTTGAGCATGAATTCAGCCCCGGGATTAGCCGCGAGATGCTCGATCCGTAGCACGATGTCGCCTGACTCGGTATCAAAATTAAGCGTTTTCCCGACTTCTCCTTTCCAAGCAAGATTAAGTTCATTCAGGCTCAATTGGAATTTCCCATTTCCTTCTGCCCTGATGACAAAATCACGATCAAGCAGCGCATCCGGAACATCAAAAAGGGGGACATCTATTTTCTCTGATCCCCATACATAGCCCCCGTAACCAAAAATTCCCGGATTCGAAATTTGTTTACTGAGACCAGCTATCCAAGCACCTGCGACAGGAAAATATTTTGGACCTGCACTGATATAGAGCTTCAAATTATCGACGGCATGCGCCACAACCAAACGTGAACGTAGAAGTTCCATTTCGGATGCCGCCGCTGCCTTTGACTCAAATATCGAAGCCATATCGCCCAATATGTTTTTAGAATCCTTATTATTACGTTCATCTTCTACGTGGATCAACATATTTGCTTCATAAACGGGCTTCGCCATAAATGCAAAAATCAAGCCCAGCAAGCTGACCATTAATGTAATCTTGACAATTAACCACCGATTGTCATAGAGAGTATCCAGGTTAGCCATTAAGTCAACGTCGCCATGATCATCATCTCTGATCATGGTGGGGACATATTGCGTAATCGGTGCAAGAACAGGTTGCGGAATGAGTTGGTTTGTCATGATGATTATTGACACCTATTAAGAGCGCACAAAAAGTCGCCAAATCAAATTTAACCGTCCCCCTTGCTGTGCTAAAAACAGGAAAGTATTTACTCTTTACTGCATACACTTGCAGGGACGTGTCGCCTGTACTGCTTAAATTCAAAAAACTGATGGTGCCATCATGTCATTTCAATTTTTTAGTTATACAAATGCACCAATGGAGGTATCAAATCAGGGTGTATTCAAATTTCATGTTGATATTTGTTGCTTTTCAAGTAGATCCTTAAAACTCCCGGGTCATAGGAAGAGAAAGGTTCATCAACATGTGATCTGAATCCAGCATCAAATCATTTACACCCTTGGCAATCAACTTATAGGATTCACAAAAAGAAGTCATGGGGCGTTGGTATGGGTCTGGAATATCGTAATCGCCAAACTCTCCCAATCGCAGCACCTTATTTTTTGCTGCCAAATATTTCATTTCAATGTAATTTTTTTGATCCAGATCCATAGTCAGGATCAAATCAGCTTCGTAAATCATCCAGCTTGCAAGTCTTTGGGCTCTGTGTGCAGCAATATCAAGTCCATGCTCCCGCATTAATTGAACAGCATGGGGAGCAGCAGGACAACCCGTCAATGCGCTAAGGCCTGCAGAAAATAGTAATTTCTCAGGGAATACTTGTTTCAGCAAAGCCTCCGCCATGGGGCTCCGGCAAATATTACCCACACAAATAATCAGAATTTGATTGATCACTTGGTTACCCCAACAGCTGACGTTAACGATCCTGGAATAAGGAGGCTGATCGCACGATTCCAGTTGGCAAGCGGCGAGGCAGCAACATAGATGACATCTTTGGGATGGAGTTCGAAACCCTCCGCCATTGCCATTGCTCCTGGCGCACTCGCGTCCAACTGGTACACAATCGGTTCCTTGGCAGATTTGCGCACTACATAGACTTGCCGGCCGTCGCCCGTAATCGGATTGATGCCGCCAGATTCGCCAAGGGCTTCATTAAGCGTCAGACGGCCATTGTGCATGGTGAGCGCTCTCGGCACGATAACTTCACCCGATACAAAAACCTTGCTTTCATCGCGTGACATCACACGAACAACATCGCCATTTACGAGCATGATGCTGGTGGGATTGACACCCTTTTGAACCAGTTGCAAAAGATTAATGGGATAGCTTATGTCCGTTCGGCTGATAACAATCCGACTTTGGTCTGCAGTTGGCAATAAACCACCTGCACGGTTGAGTGCCTCGACCAACGTCATCGGAACATCGTTGATCGCTTGCAGACCGGGGGTTTTGACCTCACCATCAATATAAATGCGCTTGCTGCGGTAAGCCTGCACACTTAATGTAATTTTTGGATCTTTGATATAGCGGGCGAGCTTGGAATGAAGGAGACTTCTTGCCTGCTCCTCTGTCAAGCCAGCCAACTTGAGGCTGCCGGCATAAGGGAATTGCACCATGCCGTCATGATCTACGACAAACCCGGCAGGTAAAGGCCTTAGCGCATCATTGGCTCCATCTATTCCCGCCGATGCTTTTCCCAGCATGACCGCACTGGCCAATTCAGGATGGTCCCATACAACAATGGATAGAATGTCGCTGGCGCCAATGGTATAAGGCTTCGGCGTCGGATCAGTAATCTGAAGCTGGCTAATATTCTGACTGGATTGTTGTTCGAATTGCTCTTTCTCGGATTTTAGCAATTTCGCAGTGATCGTTTTGATAGTTGGCGCTGTTCCAGTTAAATTTTCCTCCACATTGGATTTGGATTCATTCTGCATGCCCGGATAAACTGTAGTGCATGCAGCAAGCCATGGCACTAATGCCAGCAAGCTCATTTTTTTGAGTGATGCTTTTGAAAATGTGCGCATGGAATATCCAATTAAATTTAGCAAACCGTTCAAGATTGATGCGCTGTGATAATTTATTCGAGGTGCAATTAAAATATTTAGCGCAACCTGTAAACCTTGGTTACCATCACGAACCTTATGTTGCTCATTGCATAAATTTGAGGCTGATGATGAAGTTCAATATAATTAATTTGCACAGATTAAATTTGACAAGTATCAAACTATCAATGTTCTGCGTACAACCTCATGCTTGCAGCACCACACACGCCTATGCTCAGTCTGACTCTGGAAAACGATAATCGCAGCCAAGTTTCTGCTGCTCTGAACGACGGCCGCTGGCTCATTGCCTGCCTTTGCGCCTCCTGGTGCGGCACTTGCAATGATTTTCGGAGTAGTTTTGAAGAACTGGCTGCACGCCACCCGGACAAGCAACTGGTCTGGATCGATATCGAGGATCAGGCCGAGGTTGTCGGCGATCTCGACATCGACAATTTCCCCACCTTATTGATACAGCACGGCGATACGGTGGCTTTTTTCGGCACCATATTGCCGGATATGCGTCTGGCCGACCGGTTGATCCGGTCGCAACTGGAGAAAAGCGAAACTGCCTTGCATGCAGAAGCGCAAAGCAGCGCCGAGCACCGTGCCTGGCAGAGTGATTGCAATCTGCGCAGGTTATTGGAAGCGGCATCATGAAGTCGAAAACCCGAACTTCCTGATCACTACTGCATCCAATGGATTAACAAAAAACGCAGAATAGGTTTGCGCTTTATTGCTAACCCGTTTGCTAACCCATTGGAGAGCAGCATGAAGCAGAACCGCACGGAACGCGACACCTTCGGCACCATAGAAGTCCCTGCCAATCGGCTTTGGGGGGCGCAAACACAGCGCGCGCTTGAGCACTTCGCCATTTCTACCGAGCGCATGCCGGATGCATTGGTCACAGCGTTAGCAACCATCAAAGGTGCCTGCGCCAGCGTTAATCTCGATCTGGGCTTGCTGCCGGCGGCCAAGGCCGATGCCATCATCAAAGCGGCAGCAGCGGTTAGTACCGGCCAACATCAGGCCGAGTTTCCGCTGGCGATCTGGCAGACCGGGTCCGGTACCCAGACCAACATGAACATGAATGAAGTGCTGGCCAATGCCGCCTCAGAACTGCTGGGTGGAACGCGCGGCGAAGCACGGCTGGTGCACCCGAATGACGAAGTCAATTTCGGTCAGTCGTCGAACGATATTTTTCCGACCGCAATGCATGTCGCCGCCGCGGTCGGGATTGTAAAAACCTTGCTGCCGGCAATACGAAAATTACGCATGACGCTGATCGAAAAATCGCGGGCATTCGATGACATCGTCAAGATCGGCCGCACCCATCTGCAGGATGCAACGCCATTGACGCTAGGCCAGGAATTTTCCGCTTATGGCAGCCAGCTGGAACATGCCGAATCCTGCATCACCGCGACGCTGCCGGCTTTGTATGCGCTGGCTGTAGGCGGCACGGCAGTCGGCACCGGACTCAACACGCACCCCGAATTCGGCCAGCGGGTGGCGGAGAAACTGGCGCGCACTACCGGTTTGCCGTTCACTTCAGCACCCAACAAGTTCGCTGCGCTGGCAAGCCACGACCCGCTGGTGTCCACCCACGGCGCGTTCAAGACGCTGGCCGTGGCACTGATGAAAATCGCCAACGATATCCGCTGGCTGGCTTCCGGGCCGCGCTCGGGCCTGGGCGAAATCAGCATTCCGGAAAACGAACCCGGTAGTTCCATCATGCCGGGCAAGGTCAACCCGACCCAATGTGAAGCGCTGACCATGCTGTGCTGCCAGGTGTTCGGCAATGATGTTGCGATCGGTTTTGGCGGCGCTTCCGGCAATTTCGAACTGAATGTTTTCAAGCCGCTGATTGTCCACAACTTGCTGCAAAGCCTGCGCCTGTTAAGCGACGGCATCAGCAGTTTTAATCGCTATTGCGTGTCCGGCATCGAAGCGAATAGGCCGCGCATTGCGGAACTGATGGAGCGCTCGTTGATGCTGGTGACTGCCCTGGCGCCCCATATCGGCTACGACCGCGCCGCCCAGATAGCAAAAAAGGCGCATCAGGACGGCAGCACGCTGAAGCAGGCTGCGCTGGCTTTGGGCCATGTAACGGAAGAAGATTTCGACCGCTGGGTGCAACCGGCGCAGATGACGCATAACACCACAATCCTGGCAAAAGCAGTTGACCGCTAATTTGTATCAAAAAGAAATTGAAATCATTTGGCTATTGTGTTCTTAGGACTGTCGTCGTCTGGGTGAGAATGCTACAGGTGCTTTTTCTAGCATGGTCTGGAATCAGTAGATCCTCAGGAACGCGGGCGACAATCCAGGTATTACGCCGTGGATAGCTTTCAGCTGTGATACGTCTGCCAGACGCCGTCTTTTTCCTCTGACAGCATAAAAACCCAATTGGCAACTTCAGCCACGGTGCGACCGCAACCGCGGCGCATCAACGTGCGCGCTGCGCACATCTGCGAGTTCCTGCGAGATAAGCAGGGGCAATGCCGCATCGGGGGTATTCATAGCAAAGTACATAGCGTTCATATCGTCCATATTCGTGACCTCAGGCAGCGCTTGACGCAACGAATGGGCTACCGCTGCGCAGCGCAGCCAGCATGCAGGCTTTGCACAAGCTCGTTGGCATCACAGGCAACGGATAATTCACCCGCACCGGCCCATCAAACCGTTTCAAACTCGCATGCACAGTAATCTTGCCCGGACACTGCACCGTGATATTGCCGCCCGCGATCGTGATATTGGCGCCACCGGCCGTGCTCAGGCTGATGCTCCTGGCTGCGGCCCAGTCGATATGCCCATGCGCACTCATCACCTTGACCTGATCCCGGGCCTGGATCGTGATTGCATCGCTTTGGGCCTGCACATCGATAGCTTGTTGCGCGGCGATCAGTTGCATGCCGATATTGCCCGTGCCCGGCTTGAACATGGCACTTTGGCTGCCGAAGGCGGTAGCGCGTGGGTTGTGGCGCAAACCAGTGCCGTCGGCCAGTACCGGACGCCAGACGATGTCGGCCCGAATCGCTTCGAAACGGTTGGCGTAGCCCAGCGCAGTGGCTTGCGCAATCATGGCGGCGAGGTTGTTATCGTCACACTCGAATCCGAACCTATTTGCTGGTGACGCCGTAGGCAAGTCTGGACACTTCTCCTAAACAGCACCAGGCCGGAGCCTGAGCGTTTGCAATATCGCATCCCAAAACCGCAGCGCTTCTGCATCGGTTTTGAAAGGCGCATCAATAATCTTGCCGTTATGGGTCTCGGCGGTCGTCGTCAGTTTTAGCGAGATGAAAGGAAATTCAATAGAGCTGTCACGGCCTTGAGATTCCCACAAGAATTCATAGCTGCGTTTGCCCTCTGCGCTGGCGCGCACCAGCAATTCCTGGCCTTTGACCGGGCCCAGGTTGCGGTCGCCGCGGCGCACGCTCGTCATGCCAGCTGCGGCTTGCATGAGTGAAGCTGGCAGTCCACCGAGCCGATCGAGTAGTTCTTTGTCAGAATTGCCAGTGACGTAGGAGTTGAAGTATACGGAGACGCTGGGGTATTGCTTGAAGTGGAAGGCGGCTTATACTTCTTCGCTATTCAGTTTGTTAGCGGTCATCAGTCCTGAGTTAATGCAAAATCCGACGCCCGACGGAACTTCACTTGGCGCACGATATGTGTAATAGCTTGCTATGCGTTTTGCGAGATCGATGGTGTTCGATTGAGCTGACGTATCACTATCAGTGTTGCGAAGAAATAAGGTACGCTTGGCGGGCAGGTAGATATAGCTTTCATTCATGATCAGTTTTTTACTACCGACATCGCTTGTCCAAGACTCTATAAGTATTCTGTTTGGGCCTAGCTCAGTTCGTCCAACAAACATGTTGCCCCCCTTTTTATGGGAAGTGGTTTTAAGCTTGGTTTCACGGGATAGGATCAACTGCTCGAAATTAGATTGAAGAACATTTAGCCGGGTTTCCACTTTGCCTTCGCCATAAACAAAATAGGCATCAACTGTGGTATCGGCGTTCAGATCAACGAGGTAACGCCCCAAGCAGTGGGTTTTTTTTGGTGTGTTGTCTTGACTCATGTTGATTGCCTTGGTTCGTTCTTGGGTATCTGAATAGGTGGCAGTGCAGCCGCACAATGCCAGCAAAACAGCGATAGCTGTTTTACAACGTAACGAGTTAGTCATGCCAATTGGCCTCTTGTGCGATCTTGATAATGCTGTGTAAGGTGGCCCACTGCGCGCGCGGATCGTTGCAGCTGCCTTGGTGGTCGTAGCCTTTTGCCTTGCCTTTATGGTTCTCCCCGGCGTAGGCCCCTTTTCCCTGGTCGCCCTGGCGAAATGAGGCATTTGTTCCCGCCTGACCCGGCGCTTCGCCGGACACGGTCGGCACGGTGCCATCACCGGGCTGACTGGCTTCGCCAAACTCCAGCGCAATGGGCGCTTTGCTGCTGCCCAATCTCAGGCTGCCATTGTGGTCGTCTTTGTCCACATGCTGCGATGCGTCTTCGCTAATAGATGGGCCTTTCCAGTGCACCGTTTCCCAACTGTGCTCCCTGGAGTCAGCACCGTAATGCGCATAGGCGGGACTGGGGTATTTTTTTGAAATGGCTTCGTGAAATTCTTTAACCTTATCGATTCTTTCATCAAACAAGGCGAAAACCGATTTTTGCCCATTATCTGAAACACTTCCCTCCAATTTTTTATCAGCAGCCGTCTTTGCCGGATCCAGCAATTTCTCATTATATGCAGGCACCAGCCCATACCATTCGCGGCTTTTGTAGATTTCCTCGTAGACATCAACCTTGGGCAATTGCGGCCCTTCGTTGGTTGCTCCGCCCAGCTTGAGCCAGGGTTTGCCCTCTTTGTAATCTGCACTCGGAATCAATTCAAGTGCGCCGGGCGAGTTGCACATCACGGGCACGACTTCCTTGGCATTGCGACCCAAAATGATGCTTGAAACACCGTCGTAGCCACAGCGCGCGTGGTGGTACGTTGCCGGCGCACCCGTGGCCGGCATGACGCCATGGATTACGCCCAGTACGCTGGGGTAGTTGTGAATATGGGTAATGGCCCGCGCCACCAGACCGCCCATGGAGTGCGTGACCAAAATTACCTTGTCGGCCCGTTGATGAGTTTTTTTGTAGTGGGCCAGTACGGTTTTGTCGATATAGTCGATCAACTCTTGGGACGAATCCCTGCTGGATTTGATCCAGTTATAGCCGCCGCCCCAGACCTCATAGCGGTAGTGGGCGGCGTGCCTTAACTCTGCCTCGGTCAGTACGGCATCGCCTTTTTGCTCACCATAATCAGACGGGGCGCGCATGCCTTCGCCTTCCCACCAAGGTTTCAGCTTGGCTTGGAGCATAACGTCATTGAGTTCCTTTTGCAGTCGACACATCATGGGCTGGTAGGACGAACGCATCACGCTGCCCCAGCCACGTTCCCGGGCTAACTTGTCGTTCATGGTGTCCCCTGCATTCCCAGCATCGACCGAGCCGCGGTCATCGACCTTGGCGTCCGATGGATTGAGGTTTTTTTGGCGGGTAGCGGGGCCGCGAAAGAAAAACGCGAACAACTGACCAACCGCATCCAGGACGGCACCGGCACCGTCCAAATTAGGCGGGCGCCAGATGATTTCACCGTTTGCGGACTGCAAGTTGGTTCCCATGATGCCCGGAATGAACACAATCGGAATTACCGTAATGGGCATGGGCAATATGACGTTTTCTCGCTTGTCTTGCGTAAGTGTCAATCGAGTGGGGGCTATAGGACGCCCATCTTTGTCCACTTGCGTGGGAATGATGAAAACTTCGCTATCGTTTTTGTTTTCGTTTTGCGGCATGGCAGTTTTTATACTTTCCCGAGAATTTTGATCGACAGCTCTTCCGGGCTGAATCCTTTTTGTATGGGCAGTTTGCCGGCAGCATCGGTTACCGCCTTGATTTTCGAGCCGTCAGCACGCGTGATTTCTACCAGCATGTTAGCCATGGGTTCGTTCGTGGCGCGATGGCGAATCACATAGCGCTGGTCGAACTGCGTTTTCGGCCAGGTATTCATCTCCCGCGACAGTGAGGTCGGCCCGTCAAACCGTTTCAAACTCGCATGCACAGTAATCTTCCCCGGACACTGCACCGTGATATTGCCGCCCGCGATTGTGATGTTGGCGCCACCGGCCGTGCTCAGGCTGATGCTCCTGGCTGCGGCCCAGTCGATATGCCCATGCGCACTCATCACCTTGACCTGATCCCGGGCCTGGATCGTGATCGCATCGCTTTGCGCCTGTATATCGATGGCTTGTTGCGCGGCGATCAGTTGCAATCCGATATTGCCCGCACCCGGCTTGACCGCCCCCGCCAGCATCCCGATCGCCTGACCGGTGTGCATTCTCAGCTGATTGCCAGTGATGAATTGGCTATCCTGCCCGCTCATGACCGATACCGTCTCGCCATTGGCCAGCTGCAGGTCACTTCCCGCAACCACCCCCAATCCGGCCCGGGCGGCGATGCCGATGATCGGGGCGGTGCTGTGCGGCACCTTGTCGTCGCCGGTGCGGGTGTTCTTGTCTTGCGCATCGCTTTTGGCTTGTTCGAACGTGTCTTTACTGAGCATGCCGCTGGTTGCGGCATACAACGCCTGCAGCGGTGCGGCTTGACTATCGAGGATGCTGGCGTTGGCCCTGACCGGGCCCTGATGGACTGCGTATCCCACCGTCTTGTGGGTGGTGGCAGCGGTGTTGAAACTTTTTGCCAGCAGCACCGCTTGTTTTAGTAGAGCTTGCCCGGCACTGTTGTCGCCGGCCGGGTCGCGGCTGCCGGCACTGTGACTGATGCAATAGCTCGACACCAGAATGCCTTGCGCGGCGCGCACGGCACCATAGGCGTCGGTGCGCAATTCGGCATTGGATGCTATGCGCTAAATTGTCCGGGTTTTGTCCTTGCTTTATCTGATTTTATTTTTTTCAAAAGACAAAACTGGGACACCTTTAAAAAGCGTTTGTAGTGGTCCAAGTGCGGACTTGTCGGCAGAACAAATGCCTCCAATAGCCCATCGTTCATTTCCAGCTACTAAAATATCAATGCAACGATCCAAAATATTTGGGCGAATACCTTGACGGTCTCCGTTGCCAACAATAAATGCACTGTTCTCAGAACTTTGCACTGAAATGGTTGTTTTGGGACTATCGTAGACCTCGCTGGCAATATGCCAACCGGTTTCATCGTATTCAAATGTTCCAAAGCGGAGGAGGTGTTCATCCACTTCCTCAAAATTTTTGACTTGCAGTAATGTAGGTTCATTGCTGAAATCGATTGGCATCGTCAGTCCTTTATATTTTAAAGTGACTCGATAGGGGCAAGCGTTGTAGCGGTCATTGTTGGCGCGACTGGGGCGTGACTTGAACACAATTTCTACCGCATCAATGGTAAGTCCCGGTTGCCTACCGACTGAAAGACCGCATACGATTCGTTTATCAGAATTTTCGTCAATCCGAAAACGATGCTGCGCAGTCGCTGTAGTAGAGCCTATGACGCACAATAAACAAATTAATACATTTAATAATTTAAGCATCTTTGCGCTCCACCTCAGGATTAATTTGTAATAGTCCATCAAGCAAAACAGACGTCAATACGAGTAAATGCGAACGACGTTCAAACAAGCCTGTGTATTTTGCATCCTCCGCACCATTCACATTTCTTGTTACTGACCATAAATCGGGCTCAGTCAGGCCTTCGTCTGCAACCCGGTTAATATTTAGCTGTCTAGATGTCTAGACTCGTAACCCAGTCCAACAATTAATGCTTTTGCTGCTGCGTGTACTGTCTCGCCATTGGCCCTATGGCTGCGCTAGGAATGGTCACATTTTTGAATTTCAATTTTTTTTCTAGTAGTTTCTTTTTTTACTGAAAAATATATTTGGCTGGCTGTAAAAGGGATTTCTTCTGATAAGAACTCACTAATTGAAGTGGAATGACAGTAGGTTAATTCAGTTATTTCGTTTGAGTTAACCATGCTGAGAAAAACAAAATATTGTGAGACTTGAAATTCACCTTTATTTGATTTTGTTTGTGTTTTAAATACAAAATCTGGAAAATTATCGTTGTTAAGATCAACTACTACTGGTTTTGATAATCCAGGACATTGATCTGGCTCACTTTTCGTGGGTGCCGATATGATATTAATTTTATTTGATTTAAGATTTTTAATCGCTAATCGACAGTAAGCATTCTCAGAATTTTTATAACTCAATCGAAATGGTAGGATCGCTATTACTGCCTCTGATTCAGTTGACACTATTTTCGCACCATCACCGGTAGCGCGAATTTGCACATATCCATCGCTGCTACCGTCAGCCGTAATTGGCAATGCTTTCGTTAATTCATTGATGGTGAGTACGTTTTTTTGTGATGATCCATTATTTATTTTATAGGTTTTAATTACTTCATCGGCAAATGCCATTTGGTACGCGATTAGGCCTACAAGTAAAAAAATTTTTGTAAAAATTTTAATGAAACTATAATTTTTTATCAATTTAATTTAAGGTCTCTGTGGTGGGAAGTCGACATCTATGCGCCAAATTGGCCGGGTTTTGTCCTTGTTTTGTCCTTGTTTTATCTGATTTTATTTTTTCTCAAATGACAAAACTGGCACACCTTGAAAAAGCGTTTGTAGTGGTCCAAGTGTGGACTTGTCGGCAGAAAAAATGTCTCCAATAGCCCATCAAGCAGAAGTGACGTCAATATATATTCAGAAATCAAATCAGTGCATCTGGTATTTTTCAATTTTTATAATTGGCTCTTGCAATATGTTCAAACGCTTTTACATAGGCGGAAAAACTGGTTTTATTTAGCCTTCTTAAGTCGATGGCGTTTGAACGAAATGTCAAAGTAGATGCTGTACTGAAAGCCATGCCGTAATAGCATTTACCCCCAGCAGAATGAATACCCGATTTATCTTCAATTTGACAAAATGTGATCCCTTCCACAAAAGTAACTTGATCTAGCTCTTTAACTTTTGCAGGAACCGGGATGCCTGGGCCGATAAGATGCCACTTGTTATCAATTAATTCAAAAAAATTAGCTTTAAAAGCACTTTCCGCTATAGGTAAAGAATAGCTGCATACTTCAGCTCCTTTTACTGCCTTGGGAAAAGTTAAGGAGACGCAATTGTTATCGCCAGACTTTATGGTTTTGTAAGATTTTGGAATAATTGGTGATTGCCCAAAAGTAGTTGGAGCAATCAATGTCAACAAAGAAAAAACTACAAATTTGAAATTCATACATCATCTCCTAGTCGTTGATAAGTCGCACGCGTCTGTGTGGTGCGTTGAGGTAGATGTAGTGCCGCGCTATTAATAAGTGTAGTTACGCTTCTAATGTCGTTTTCGGATATTCCTGCATCTGCTGCGCGATTGATCGCACGCCTCCCCCAATAAGAAAGACTTGAATCCAACGTGTCGTATTGCTGGTTGCCTGGTCTGGCACTTAGCAGCTGAGGGTTACGAATTTGAGGAATTCTTTTATTGGGGTGGTTCCACCAAGGGTCATCAAAGCTGCTTCGTGAAATCCAGCCACGGTACATCCAATATTGCGTGTAATTGTATAAACCGGTTAGTTGTATTGCACCACGGCCTCGAAACTTGATTCCGTCGCCAGATGAGACATTACCAAGCCCTTGATTGTGTTCATAACGATTAAAGTAATTATCTGGGCCACGGAAATAATCAGCAGCGCCTTCAAATTCTCTGCTCGGTGGTGTATTGCCACCCTCCAATAATGCCTTGCCTAGTTGCCCGGTTTCGTGAGCCATCTGTCCGAAAAAATGACTGCGTCTGAAAGTAGATGTACCTAGATACTTCTGTGACAATTTGTTCAAATCGTTTGAAAATCGTACGATGTTTACTCGGGTGGCGTTAGGGAAAGTCCTTGTGTACTCGTCATCACTCAACCACCCACAAGTTCTAAAATGCTTAATAAACTGCAACGGATTCCAATGCCATAAAGCCGTATCGAGTACCGGAGTGGCGATACATAACGCAGCGATGTGCGTCTTTAGTTCCTTAAAATCCTCTTCAGTCAACGGCACCGGGTTTTCTTCAGATTCTTCCAGCAGCCAACTCCACCGTTTGTCGATGGTAGAGACTTGCCACTCAGAGGGGAATTTGCAAATGGTTTTGGCGAGTTTTTCAGCAATTGCCGTATCGCGCAAAGAGTGCATCGCTTCATTCGGATCAACCTTGCCGTTACCGTTCATATCGAGCCAGCCTTTGAGGATGGGCGAATCGCAACGGCTGTCCAGGTCGTGTGAATCGTCTATCAGCGTCCATCCGCGCCAATGCGGAAAGTCTGCATCGCTGAACTTGGTGATGCCTGTTGCGTTCAGATTCACCCATCCTGTGCCACCGGGATAATTTACATGCCGCCAGTGTGGGGTGTCGGACGGCGTGAGTGTTTCGTGCGCAGTATTGACGACCCGCCCAAAGCGCAGCAATTCGTAGACTGCGCTTGGGGCTGGCTGGGCCGTAGCGGGAAATGCAGTGCTGATCGCTGTTGCAGCTTTATATATTTTGTACTCAGCATCTGTTTCTCGTAGTGCCGTGCCTATGCTCTTGCCATCTAGCGTATAGGAAGCAAGGCAGGCATCACCTTTCTGATCGGTGGTGCCAATACCTGCTGCATAACTCAGTCCAACAATCAATGCTTTCGTTGTGGTGTGTACCGCAGCCATTGCAACAGGAGCCGGCAGTGGCGCATGCACACTTGGTTTGGGTGGCTGAGAATGGGCGATTACTAGTTGCGGCAGTGGCTTTTCTCCAAAGACTTGTGCCCCAACCGGCAAATGGAAATACATCTCTCCATACACCGCATCATCACGTCCGTTTTGTGCCACGCTTAAATCGCCGTTGGCACGCCCTACCAACTTACGCAGATTGGCGTCGTCACACACAATTTCAAAATGAATTTTTCGATGCGTGTCACCATAGATTTGCCCTGCCTGACCTAACGCATCTTTGCGATACACCTTTCGATCATCCTTGATGGTGGGGTGTAATTCCGATAAGTGCATGTAGACGGAGAAAAAGGTAACCGTTGCTGCGTTCTCTCCTTCGCCGATGGCGGTATCGTGGCGAATCACAACGCAACCGCTATCAGTCCATCCGCCACGATAATTTTGCGGGTGTGCGTGGCTATCTTGTCTGGCGACAGGTGCGCGCTTAAACACTACAGTGCCGTCAGCAATAGCGCGTACGCGTTCGCTTAAGTTGCCATTCATCGGTGCAGTGAGGTGCATGCCACCATGCCAACCCAAGCTGAAGCTGACAGGGAAAGAACCATCACCGGGTTGTCCGCCGGACATGGCGATGTTCAGCCATTCTTCATCGATTTGATTATCTTGTCTTGCAGGTAGAAATGGAGGACTAATGAGCATCAGAGTTCTTCAATGTATTTTGAATGTGTTTATAACGAGAAGGGGAATTTCTTCTTCAACTTGAAATCCCCTTTGGGCATCAGTGGCAGTTCGTAACTCAACCTGTCCGACCCATCAAACCGTTTCAAACTGGCATGCACGGTAATCTTGCCCGGACACTGCACCGTGATATTGCCGCCCGCGATTGTGATGTTGGCGCCACCGGCCGTGCTCAGGCTGATGCTCCTGGCTGCGGCCCAGTCGATATGCCCATGCGCACTCATCACCTTGACCTGATCCCGGGCCTGGATCGTGATCGCATCGCTTTGCGCCTGCACATCGATGGCGTGTTGCGCAGCGATCAGTTGCAAACCGATATTGCCCGCACCCGGCTTGACGGCTCCCGCCAGCATCCCGATCGCCTGACCGGTGTGCATTCTCAGCTGATTGCCGGTGATGAATTGGCTATCCTGCCCGCTCATGACCGATACCGTCTCACCATTTGCCAGCTGCAGGTCGCTTCCCGCAACAACGCCCAATCCGGCCCGGGCGGCGATGCCGATGATCGGGGCGGTGCTGTGCGGCACCTTGTCGTCACTGGCACGGGTGTTCTTGTCTTGCGCATCGCTTTTGGCTTGTTCGAAGGTGTCTTTACTGAGCATGCCGCTGGTGGCGGTATAGAGCGCCTGCAGCGGTGCGGCTTGACTATCGAGGATGCTGGCGTTGGCCTTGACCGGGCCCTGATGGACTGCGTAGCCCACCGTCTTGTGGGTGGTGGCAGCGCTGTTGAAGCTTTTTGCCAGCAGCACCGCTTGTTTCAACAACGCTTGCCCGGCACTGTTGTCGCCGGCCGGGTCGCGGCAGCCGGCACTGTGACTGATGCAATAGCTCGACACCAGAATGCCTTGTGCAGCGCGCACGGCACCATAGGCGTCGGTGCGCAATTCGGCCCCGAGCCCGCGAAAGCTGCCGCGGTAATTGTCGGCGCTATGGATCAGATGGCCGAGATTGAGTTCCGACCCCGCATGGGTGGTCTTGAGCTGGATTCTGCCCTGATTATCGGTATCGTCGAACAGCAACTGGTTGTACCCGCTGCCGCCGAATTCCTTGCTGCGAATGCCCCATTGGGCACCTGCATTCTGATGGCCGGCACTGTCCGGGCTGGCACCGTGCCAGGTCGGGCTGTTGCTGCCGGCCAGATTGCCCTGGGCGCTGCTGCGGTGGTCGTTGGCAGCTTCGAAGACGGTAACGTCAGCCAGCGTATCGGCATTGCCGCCCGGCGTCGGGATCACACCGCCTTCGCCCTGGCCGTTGTACAAGGCGCCCAGAATGATCGGGCGGTCGATATCGCCTTCGAGAAACTGCACCAGGACTTCCTGCCCGATGCGCGGCAGGAATTGCACCCCCATGCCGGCACCGGCTGCGCGTTGGGCTACCCGTACCCAGCAGGTGGCGTTGCTATTACTGTTGCTATTACTGTTGCCATTACCGTTACTGCCATTCTGCTGCGCATCCTGCCAGTGGAATTGAATCCGGACCCGGCCCAGCCGGTCGCAATAGATTTCATCGGCCCCGTTGGGACGGGTTTCGCCACTGGCACCCACCACGATGGCGCTTTGGCTGCCGAAGGCGGTAGGACGCGGGTTGTGGCGTAAACCGGTGCCGTCGGCCAGCACCGGACGCCAGACGATATCGGCCCGGATCGCTTCGAAACGGTTGGCGTAGCCCAGCGCCGTGGCTTGCGCAATCACGGTAGCGAGATTGTTATCGTCAGATTCGAATCCGAATCCTGATTCCGATCCGTCCCCGAATCCACCCTCGCCGGCGGTGGCTGACGCAGGCGTTGCGGCAGTGCACGATGCAATGCATTCTTCCAGCAGTTGCGGGATCGGGCCGAACAGTTCGGCGATGCCTTCGGACACATTTTTGGGCAGGTTGTTGACGCCGATGCTGGTGACGCGCAACACCGTGTAGGGCACTGGGGCTGCATTGGCTGCGGCGTTGAGCGGGCCCTGTGTCAAATCGAATGTGGTGCCCGGGCGCAAGGTGCGCACGGTACTGCGCGCATACCAGCGTTTGTTGCGCGCTTCATGCGCTTGCATCTGCAATTGGCCGTAACGCTCGGCTTCGGCACTGTTGGCATACGCATACGGGCCCGGGCTATCGTAGCTTTCCAGCAGCGGCGCTTGCTTGCCGCCAAAGACATGGTGGGTCGGAATGTGGGCCGTCACGGCTGTCTTGGTCTTGTAGTCATACGACAGCAAGGTGATCGCGCCGGCTTGCAGCGTGCGTCTGGCGCTCAGAGCCTGGATGCTGTCCTGTTCTTCACGCGCGGTACCGGCGTGGAAGCGAATCCCGTGGCCGCCCAGCGCATGGCTGCTGGTGGCGTCTTCCGGACAGGCGCTTTTTTGCGTGGTGTCGGCAAACAGGACGATCTGATGGCCGCTGGGGGCGCTGGTGGATTCTTCGATGCGAAAGCTCAGACCTTCTTCGGTCAATAAGCGGCTGACGAAATCGAAATTGCTTTCGCGGTATTGCGCAACATAACTGCGGGTACGGGCAGAAGCCATGAAGGGCGCGACTTCGCTGCTCCATTGCCAGGCGGCGTGGGCGCTGTATTCACGGAAAATCGATTCGATGATGTCGATGACGGTTTTATCTTGCCAGACGCGACTGCTGCGCGATTGCGTCAACAACCAGGGCCAGGGCACCAGCCGCACCCGGTAACGGGCGAATCCGCCTTCGCTGCCCAGCAGTGCAGCTTCATTGATCAGCCCAGTGAAGGCGCACCGCGTGCCGTCCGACAGGGAAATCTGGAGGGTGGCGCTGCGCCCGAGCAGTGTTTTTAACGCTATCCCCGCGTTGGTGCTGAGAACGATGATGTCGCGCGCACCGATGATATGCAAGCCTTCTATCGCAGCGAAGGCTTCGACTTGCAATCCGCTGCTGCCGTAGTTGGTGTTGGTGTTGCTGTTGATGGTCAGTGCGTAGAGCCGTGTCGCGCTGCCGGAGTGCGCAAGTTGCGCGAGTTGCGTTAAGAGTTCTGACATGGGCTGGGAGGAAGACGTTGAAGGAGGAAGGTGCGCGGTTTTTTTGTGTTCTGGTGCAGAGCGGAGCGGGGGAAACCATTTTACAAAAACATGGAGTATCACTATTTTTAATGCATTTTCCGCATGTTATTAATGCTTATGTTAAATATACTCCAGTAAATATAAAATATTTATTGAACGGTTATTTTAGGGTGGGTGCAGATGCCTACGGATGCGCAAATCACCCGATATCACCAGCTGAGATTATTTGGCCTTGCAGGCCGCATCGCTATCCCAGCGCCCGGAGCAAATGCGCAAGCGGCATAATTCGCCTTCGATAAAACCGAGGCTTTTACAGCGCTGGAGTAAAGACGCTGTGCTGTCGCCCATCTGCCGCGCAACGACGTCTTGATTGTGTTGGGTTGATTGGGCGTTTGCCTCAGTGCCGTTGTTGTTGTTCGCCAAGTTGTCTGGCTTAGTGACGGGCACGACATTTTTTGCTGTTTGCTTTGGGTCGCGCTCTGTCGAGTATGCCACCAGGGCCGCGATTAATTTGGTGTCGCTGTCAACCAGGTTGTTGCTTTGACTGGCGGCTTGCTTGCCTGGCTTTGCGGGGTGTTTATCCGCTTTGGCGCTGGTGACGCGATTGACCTGCGGTGCATGCACAACCGCAACCGGCTTTACCGGAGCTGAGGAGGATGACGCTTCAAGTGCGCTCTGGAGTGCTGCTGGTGGAGGCTTGACGCCGGTTTCCAAAACAGTCGTGAGATTATTGTGTCCATCAATTTTTGCGAGTGCGGTGGGTGCGTCTGTGATGATCGTCGCGGCCGCCGACGTGGCTGTTAGGTCGCTCTTGCCAGTATCCGGAAGACTTGCAAGCGGCTGCGACGGTGTGTTGGCACTGGTACCGGCACTGTCCGCGAGTGCCGGTTGGGTATGAATGCCGGCTGGAGCCAAAACCGTAAGCGTATTGTCGAATCCGCTCATCAAGGTCCCTGCAACAGCTATCGCGACCAAACCGAACACAAATGCAAACAATCCCAAACGTCGCCGAACAGGACTTGACGCCGCTTGCGGCGAGCTGCCATGCGACAGCATGCTTAGTATCCGCACGTTTCCCGTGTCGTTTTGGTCAGACGGCGATAAGAGACTTGGCTTGGCCGCGATACGTTTTTGTGGTTCGGATTGCTGCAAAATGCATACTCCTTAAATTATCTAATAAGCAATTTTTGTTTTTCTATGGAAACTTAATAAGTTATACTGGATTGTAACGACATCCATATGGATTAACAATCTACCAAGTTATTTTTCGCAAAAGTTGCGATAAATACGTCATATCAAGGATATTCGTGCTCTTCGTTGTTCTCGCCCTTTATTTTTTGTTGGCTTGCAGTGTGATTTGGCTAGTTTTATTTCCTGCCACGAGAGAGGCGACGCTACGGCTGATCGGTGGCGTCTCAGCGAAAATTGGCGACAGCTTGAGGCGTTGGAAGCAATCGAAAGACAAAGCTCGGAGCCTCGCTTTAGCGTCGCTTAGCGCATCGTTGTTTAGCTGGGCGCGCGGCTTGCGCCGACATTACCTGCTCTGCATTGTTGCAATTTCCCTGATTGCACTTCCTCCCCTCGTCGCTTTGATGCTCAGTAGTAAGTCGATGCTGCAAGGTTTTGAGGATTCTGGACGGGGTGCCAATCTGCAAGTGGCGGAACTTCTCAAGGGTGAACAACTTGCCCCGCCGCCACCATTGCCACCAGATTTTTTCACTACGCAAGAAGTGATGCAGGTGCGCCCGATGCTGGTCAATGCGAGCCGAAACTGGCAGTTGCTTAACAATGATTACGCACAGCGCCTATTGCTGATTTTCAAAATTATGAAAGAAAAACACGGATATGACATGGCCATTATCGAGGGCTATCGCAGCCCTGAGCGCCAGAACATGCTGGCCAACCTCGGCGAGCATGTCACGAAGGCTACGGCTTTTAAGAGTTATCACCAATACGGTCTCGCTGCAGATTGTGCCTTCGTGCGTAACGGGACATTGGTTATCAGCGAAAAAGACTCTTGGGCAATGGAAGGGTATCGCCTGTATGGCGAAGTAGCTGAATCGGTCGGTCTGACTTGGGGCGGCCGTTGGAAGATGATGGATTTCGGCCATACCGAACTGCGCGTGCAAGGCGTGATAAGAAAATAATGTTCATTAAGAAACGTATTGCTTATAACGCGCTTTATAATAAATGTTGCGAATAATCAATGTTGCAAAAAAAAATTAAGGAATTACATGGCACAAGCGTTTATCGTTTTAGGCGACAAGACTTCACACGGCGGCACCGTTGTAGAAGCTTCCGGCCAGACCTTCGCCGGAAATATTGGGGTCGCCCGTGTCGGTGATAAAGTCACCTGCCCAATCCGTGGGCATGGCACTAACGCGATCGCAACCGGGGATGTGACATTGATCATCGATGGGGCCGCCATAGCCCGTGCCGGCGATACAACTGCATGCGGTGCTGTTCTGATTGCGAGTCAAACCGCGACGACTGATTGAGATACGGTCGTCCTATGCGAATTACTGAATTCAAAGACTGCAACTGATGCGCGCTTTGCTAATGCGCGGTCTGTTTATGTGCGCCATTTTCGTCACCGTCTGGATTTTGATGGTGGTGTATTGGCGCAGCACGAACCGCATGCCGACTTCCTCCGAAGTTGTTCTCTATCTACTCGTCCTGCCAGTCAGCTTTTTGTTCGGCCTTTGGCTGATTCGCAAGATGACAGTGGCCATAGCTGCCAGCGCTGCAGCACGTGTCGCAGCTGCCGCCACGCCGCAACCCGATGATGCAAATCCGCCGTCACGCGATGACAAACAGGAGCGGACCTGGACACTGGCAATCCTCGCAAGTGCACTGCGTTCACCGCACGGCGAAAGTTCCGATGAATTGGCGGCCGCGCTGAAATCAAAAGAAGCCCGCCTCGAGCTGGACACTGAACTAACAGACTCCAATGGTTTTCCGGTACGTACTGGACGCATTAGTGACATCGATGGCGACGCGGCGGCAGAAGTGATTGCAGCATGGCTCAACTCTGCAAATATGCCAATACCGGCATGGACCGCTGAACAGTTGCGCGCGCTAGCCATGGGGAGCGACGTCTTGGTGGAACTGGTAAGTCAGGCGCTGACTCACCCATATTTGACTGACTATGTAAATGCAGACACCACGAAACGTAGTTCCATTGAACTACCCGTGCTGCAGTTGCTACCTGTGTTTCCAGATCGCTGGCCAAGCGACGTGCGTAAGACGGTCGCCAGCTGGTTAATGCATCTGATTGAACAGCACGGCTGGCCGACAGAGAAGATTCTGATCAGCCCGATGATGACTAGCAACCGCACCGAGCCGTTCAGTCTGATTGATCGACTGTCTGTCCACTCGCACCGTCAATCGCTGCCCTGCTTCTGCCTGCTAATTGCTTTCGAATCGTTTATCGGCGAAAAAAGCGTCAGCGAGTGGGATGCCGCCGGGCAGTTATTGAAAGGCAAAGGCAGCACAGGGCAAATACCTGGAGAAGGCGCGGCCGGCTTACTACTCGCCGATCAAAACCAGGCAACGCTGATGGACGCCGAATTTCCTGCGACGATCCATCGTGCCGCTCAAGGCCGTCGTGAAAAATCTGCGGATGCAAACGGCCAAGTGAGTGCGGAACTGCTATCTGAATTGGCCCGGGATGCCCTACTGATCGCGGACACAACATCAGACAAAATTACCATGCTGATTACAGACAGCGACCACCGTGGCAGCCGAATGATCGAATTGATGAGCCTAAGCCACGCGGTTTTTCCAGAGCTCGATTTCAACGACCAATGTATGAAAATTGCTGCAGACTGCGGCGCAGCCGGCGCAGTGTCAAGTCTTACTGCTCTTGCGCTTGCGCACCACGAGGCGACCGCAAATACGACTTTTATTTTGTGTGCCAGTAATCAGGATGCCTTCGATCGCAGCACTGTAGTCGTAGGCCCGTTCATCAAGGCCACGATTGATACGCAAATAACTGCATTAAATATTCATTAAACTCAACCTAAAACCACGTCTCCCTTATGCAAAGAATTTGGCAATTCCTCACTGACACGCGCACATTGGTTATCATCGGTTTCGCGGCACTTGCCGCGTTCCTGTTTCTCGGTGCCCGCGCGTTACAAATCACCGCGATCTGGGTCGCGATCATCCTACTTGCGGCACTCGTAGCGTGGTTAACGTTCTGGCTATTCAAACGCTGGCGTGCCGGGCAGGCATCACAGCAGTTTGGAGACATGCTGGAGCGGCAAGCCGACAAGACATCATCGAAGACCGACAGCATCAAGCGCGATGAAGTCGAAGCGGTACGCAAGCGCATGCTGGAAGCGATTACAACGATCAAGAATTCGAAGCTTGGCCTTACCTCCGGTGCGTCAGCGCTATATGAGTTGCCTTGGTATATGGTAATCGGCAATCCTGCCGCCGGCAAAAGCACAGCCATCACCAACTCAGGTTTGCAATTTCCGTTTGCGAATAAGAATGGCAAGATCATTCAAGGTATTGGCGGCACACGCAACTGCGACTGGTTCTTTACGACCGACGGCATTCTGCTCGATACTGCAGGCCGATATTCAGTGTACGACGAGGATCGTGAAGAATGGTTCAGCTTCCTGAGCCTGCTCAAAAAACATCGCAAGCAAGCACCGATCAATGGCATCATCATCGCGGTCAGTATTGCGGAATTGACTGGTAATCGACCTGAATTCGGCATTAATCTGGCAAAGAGTCTGCGCCAGCGTGTCCAGGAACTCACCGAACGGCTTGAAGTATTTGCGCCTGTCTATGTGATGTTTACCAAGGCAGACTTGATCACCGGCTTCAATGAATTTTTCCTTGACAGCGAACGCACCGAAAGAGATCGAGTCTGGGGCGCGACACTGCCATATAACCGCAACAATACAGGCCAGGAAGTTTTGAGCTTCTTCGACGCTCGCTTCGATGAACTGTATGACGGCTTGAAGGAAATGAGTCTGGCCAGCATGGCCATGAATCGAGGAGAGCGCATGGCGCCTGGCGTGCTAACTTTTCCTCTCGAGTTCTCGTCGCTCAAAGGCGTATTGCGCTCGTTTGTCGCCACGCTGTTTGAGGAAAATCCATTTCAATTCAAACCGGTGTTCCGCGGTTTTTATTTCACCAGCGCATTGCAGGAAGGTACAGCCGTCAGCGCGTCGTCACAGCGCATCGCTGATCGTTTCGGCTTGAAACTGCAGCCGCAGGAGCAACCTGAAATTTATTCCAAGCACGGATTCTTCCTACTGAATTTATTCAAACAAGTTATTTTCGCCGACAAGCAATTAGTATCTCAATACGCAAGTCCGAACAAGACGAAGCTGCGTTATGCCGCCTTCTTCGCGGCAACAGCGTTCGTTGGGTTGGCGCTGGGCGGATGGAGCTGGTCGTATATCGGCAACAAACAATTGGTCGCCAATGTCCAGGCTGATCTGGATAAAATTGTGAAGTTGCAAGATAAACGTCTCGACTTGCAATCCCGCTTTGAAGCGTTGGAAATCCTACAGGATCGTATAGAGCAGCTCGATAAATTTCACACCGACCGACCGCTGTCGGTCGGTCTGGGGCTCTATCAAGGGGATTTGTTGGAGCGCAAACTGCGCGAGGAATATTACTCAGGTATTAAAGAAGTAATGCTGAAACCGGTTGCCGCCAATATTGAAGCCTTTCTGGCTGAAGTTAATAGCGGCACAGACAAACTAGAACCGATGACACAACCGCCGCAGTTTGCGGGAGTGTCGGTTTCTGGAAGCACATCTGACACTCGTTTGGCAGCTGGCAATAGTGCCCATCCATATAAGGATGTATCGCCTGCCAGCGTGGAAGATGCCTATAACGCGCTCAAGACCTATCTGATGCTGAGCGACAAGTCGCGCGCCGAAACCAGTCACCTTAACGATCAATTGGCGCGCTTCTGGCGTGGCTGGCTTGAGAGTCATCGGGGTACGATGCCACGCGAACAAATGATTCGCAGTGCCGAGCGCTTGATAAGTTTCTCGCTGGGACAAATCAACGATCCGTCGTGGCCCACGATGGATCGCAAACTATCGCTGGTTGATCAAACACGCGAAAATCTGCGCCGCGTGGTGCGCGGTATGCCGGCGCGTGACCGTGTGTATGCTGATGTCAAGGCGCGTGCATCAACCCGTTTCCCAAGCATGACAGTAGCCCGTATTGTCGGCGATCAGGATAAGGGGTTGATAGTCGGTAGTTATGCGATTTCAGGAACATTCACTCGTGATGCATGGGAAAAATTCGTTGAAAATGCCTTCAAGGAAGCTGCAAATAAAGAACTACAAAGCGCCGATTGGGTTTTAAAAACCGCATCCAAGGACGACCTGACTTTGGAAGGTAGCCCAGAGCAAATCCAGAAAGCATTGGTCAACCAGTACAAGACTGAATATGCAAAGGAATGGCAGAAGTTCGTGCAGGGCGTGGCAGTAGCTGATTTGAATGGGTTCGATATTGCCGTGACGGCAATGAACCGCCTTGGCGATCCATTGACGTCCCCGATCAACAAGTTGGTCAACGCGGTGTATCAGGAAACGTCTTGGGACAACCCGTCGCTAGTTAATGCAGGCTTGTTGCGCGCCCAGCGCGGTTTCATCGGCTGGTTCAAGGAAGCGATCCTGCGGCAGACGCCAATACCTGTCAACGTCAACATGGCCGCGCCCACCGGTGATATTCCTATGGGACCGGTCGGCAAAGAGTTCGCAGGTGTAGCCAAACTTGTTGTCAGCAAGGATAAGGAATCATCGTTGATGCGCGGCTACATGGAATCCTTGTCCAAGCTGCGCACGCGTTTTAATCTCATTAAAAATCAAGGTGACACAGGGCCCGGCGCAAAACAATTGATGCAGCAAACACTCGAAGGCAGCAGCTCCGAGTTGTCCGATGCATTGAAATATGTTGATGAGCAAATGCTGACTGGCATGACCGATTCACAAAAACTGTCGATCCGACCGCTGCTGGTGCGGCCGCTGATACAGGCGTTCACAGTCATCATTAAACCGACCGAAAATGAAATGAACAAGGTCTGGCTGGCACAAGTGTACGAACCTTTCCAGAAAACTCTGGCCGGAAAGTATCCGTTCACAGCGGATTCAAAGATTGAGGCAAACAATGCCGAAATCGGCGCAATCTTCGGTGCTGACGGTGCAATCGCGAAATTTGTCACAACATCAATGGGGCCACTGGTGATTCGGCGCGGCGATATGCTTGCACCGAAGACATGGGCGAACATGGGTATCAATCTGTCGCCAGTTGTCGTCAGTAATTTCGCCGGCTGGGTCACCCCGCAAGGTGCAGCAGGGTCGGCAGCACCAACTGGTGGAACAGCCGATTCGCAGTCCGTATTCCAGATTCAGCCCTTACCTGCTCCCGGCACGTTGGAATATACGATTGAAATCGACGGGCAGCAACTGCGTTACCGCAATACACAGACACAATGGACCAACTTTATTTGGCCTAATCCTCAGGGCATACCCGGCGCGCGCGTAACCGCTGTTACCTTCGACGGTCGCACCGTTGAAGTCGCCAATCAGCCAGGCCGATTCGGACTTGAACGGCTCATCAATTCTGCTACCCGCAAGCGCAAGGCCGGCGGCGTTTTTGAACTGAACTGGGTCGGTGGCGGCGCCTCGGTGTCGGTTGATCTGAAAATCATCAGCAGCCCCCAAGTATCAGGCGCCACCTCCGAGGCAGGAACCACACCAAGCTTGCGCGGCATGAAATTACCTGAATCGATTGCCGGTGGCGCGTCTGCACCTGTTGTTCAGACGGCCGCTACCACCATCACCGTTCCCAATTCTGCGATTGCAGATGCAATCGCGCCAGTAGTACCACGCGCATCTGGAGTGGCCCAATGAGTAGCATCGCAACACAAACCAAAGTTGGCTATTTCGGAAAAATTCCCTCACACGGAGACTTCATCAAGGCGACTGACAATATCGCGTTGATCACCTTGCTGGATAACTGGTTGGCGCAGTCGATGGATCTGCTATCTGCAGATCCCCGCTGGAAAATTATTTACGACGACGTCAAGCCATTGCATTTTGCTTTCATGGGCCCAAGAAGCGTGCGGTCTATTGCAGGCCATCTGTTCGCTAGCTCCGACCAGGCACAACGACGGTTTCCATTTATATCAATGAGCGCAGTGGATATCGATGAACCCTACGAATTCGTCAAACGCAGTCCGATGATACTGTCGCGCCTATGGACTCGGCTTGAACTATTGACAGAAGATTTAATGACTGCAAACGATCCAACAACGTCGCTACAAAATCTGGCAACAGCGGTGGTCGCTCTTGAACTCAACACAGTAGCCTATGATGCCGCATTTTCTGATTTCCTCGATATGCAAACCATCGGTGCGCTGGATGCGCTGTTGATGCAATCAGGCTTCAAAGGAACCTCACGGCAACTGCTTTTAGCGCTCGGTTTGTTGCTGCAACCTGTGATGGCAAGCAGTTCCAGTCGCCTGGAAAAAAGTCTTATTCTCCCGCTGCCAAACGATCCGGTGTACCGCTATTTAGTCGCTACATTCTGGATGCATCTGATCACGCCGTTCTTGCACCGCGCCGATTTTGAGCTTGCCATGTTTTTCACACGAATAGAGAACAAGCCCAGTATGGTTCTCGGCTTCAGCGGGGCATCCGCCCGTACGCTACAAGCGATCATCAATCCACAAATTGGTGCCGAGCATCATATTGCATTCGAAGACGCCGACTGGATCGAGGACCAGCTTGACACCGATTATGGCGTCAAAAAATTATCCAGCTATCTGTCGCAACCTAACCTGTCCTTGAAATCCGCTCACGATTCGTTTCGTGAAGCGTTTATTGGAGCCTAACGCCATGCGTTGCTTGTGTATCACTCTGTACTTCATCTCCGCCCTTGGATGGGCACAAAATGTTACCCCGCCTGTTGCAACACCCAATCCGGGGCAGGTTCTTATAACTGGTACGGTACCCGACGAAGCCAGTAAAGCCAGCGTACTCGTGCGTTTGCGCGAATTATATGGAGCGGACAAAGTGGTCGACCAGATCGCCATCGGTTCCGTCGTGTTGCCGTCGAACTGGAATGGTTATGTCCAAAAATTAATCAACCCGAACCTAAAGCTCATCAGCCGCGGCCAGTTGAAAATCGATGGCAATGCCGTGAGCGTGCGCGGCGAAGTCGCCAACGAAGCGCAACGTCAGCAAATCGCCAGCGAGATCGCCACCAATCTCAATCCGACCTATACCGTCAACAACGGCTTGCGCGTGTCCGCGTCCGTATCCGAACAAAGTGTTCTGGATAATACGCTCGCGAACCGCATTGTCGAGTTCGAAAGTGGCCAGACTACGCTCACTCCAGCGGGGAAAGCCATCCTGGATGAGATGGCTGTCGCGTTACAAAAATTCAAGGGAAAGAAAGTGGAAATCATCGGCCACACCGACGGCAGTGGTCTGCGCGCGAGCAATCTAGCGTTGAGCCAAGCACGCGCCGATGCGGTTAAAGTTTATCTCAATAATAAAGGTATCAACGAAGGCTTGCTGTCCACATCCGGGCAAGGGCCGGATCGTCCGGTCGCAAGCAATGATTCATCCAGTGGACGCGCGCGTAATCGGCGCATTGAATTCAGGATCGCGCAGTAAATTTTTTCCGCGCGATCCTGGCGTCCGTCAGTGATCGTCGGACCCAGCGATTTGCAAGCCCAGTAACTCTTCGACGTGCGCCAGAGAAGCACTGTCTTTGATGACTGTCCGGAGCCAAGCATGCAAAGGTAAATCGCCCCAATTCGCCGCTTTTTCTGCGAGATAAGCGACGGGGCTATGCGGCTCGGTATGTCTGAAAAATTCCGCGACTGCTCGCAGTTGCGCAAGTGCCTGTGCGCGGGTCTGGATTGGACCATTGGACGCTGTATGTGCGGGTGCATGGCCCGCACCTGAGTCGGTAGGTAGTGATTCAGCATTTTGCGTCTTGATCCCGGCGTCCGCAGCAAAGCGCTCGATGGTTATTATCACATTACCCAACGCTTCTTTGGCAGCGGAAAACCCCGGCCCATCAACGCCCAATCGTACATCGACCGATTTTTCCATTTGGAGCAATGCGGCCAGACAGTAATGCGAATCCACCAGCAGCTCTTCATAAAATCCGCGCGAACTTTTACGTCGTGTCGCTTCGAAGGTCGCCAACTTTAGCCCCTCCTCAGGCGTACCGCCTTCTGCGGCTATTTTTTCAGCATGCGCAGCCCGCGTACGTGCCGACTCAAAATCGGCGCTTGAGAACGACGTGCCTTTGCCTTCCGTGATCGGCATTTCATGGATTAATTGCACCGAGCGAGAGAGCAGCCAGCTCAGATTACCGATTTTTCTTTCCTGATCACCATCTTCCGCCAGCGGATAGAGATTTTCCCAAAAATTGTCGCACAGTCCACTAATCAAGCTGTAGCCATCGCCAAGACCCCGAAATTTTTTTATCTTGGCACTGGCTTCCGCAAACCAGACGGCGAGACGCAAATCCTTACTTTTTAAAGTAAGTAATGATGTGCAGTGTTGCACCACAAAGTTCCAGTCGGCCTCTTTGAGTGCGGTTACCCATTCGCCTTGATCGAGCGTAGGGTCGTCAAAACGACGCGCCTCCGCAATCGCATCAAGGTCTGCGGAAAATGATAAATCGTCGCCACAAGGTTGTGAATCACTAATTGGATTAAATTGTTGGCTGACCGCGGGCATAGTTACGCTGACTCCTGAAATTTAATTAAATAAAGTAAACCCCCGGCTTTGCCGGTGGACTCACCAAGGATTGACCTTTACGTTGGTCGCTCCGAAACTTCTGTCTCTATCAAAAGAAAAAGTTTTCATGTGAAAGAGTATCAAAGTTTGAGTCATACCAAGTGGGGCTACAAATATCACACTCCGTGTCTGTCGGCGGTTTTTTTTCGCCACAACTGGTCAATGCATGAATGTAAATCGTCCTTCATGCACACCGACTTTGATTACATCCTTAGGGCCAAACTGCCCCTGCAATATCAGTTTCGAGAGCGGATTCTCGATTTCATGCTGAATGGCACGTTTCAGTGGCCGTGCGCCATACACCGGATCAAAGCCCGCTTCCGCAATTTTCTGCAATGCTTCGTCAGAGATGTCGAGCGCCATTTCGATACTCGCTAGCCGCTGCTCCAGAATTTTCAGCTGGATTTTGGCGATGGCGCCGATATTCTTCTCATCGAGCGCATGGAATACCACGATTTCATCGATACGATTGATGAATTCCGGACGGAAATGCGCTCTCACTTCCGCCATTACCTCCATTTTTACCAATGCCGGATCACTGCCCTCCATCGCCTGAATTTTATGGGAACCCAAGTTGGAAGTCATCACGATTACCGTATTCTTGAAGTCTACGGTACGCCCATGACCATCCGTCATACGGCCATCGTCGAGCACTTGCAATAGCACATTAAATACGTCGTGATGCGCTTTTTCAATTTCATCGAGCAAGATCACGCTATACGGTTTGCGCCGTACAGCTTCTGTCAGATAACCGCCTTCGTCGTAACCGACGTAGCCTGGCGGCGCGCCAATCAGGCGCGCTACCGAATGTTTTTCCATGAATTCACTCATGTCGATACGAATCATCGATTCTTCGGTATCGAACAGAAATGTAGCCAGCGCCTTGCACAACTCGGTCTTGCCGACACCTGTCGGGCCGAGGAACATAAACGAACCGTAGGGACGATTCGGGTCGCCCAGACCGGCACGCGAACGCCGGATCGCATCCGACACGGCAACAATTGCTTCATGCTGTCCCACCACGCGCTGATGCAAGGCATCTTCCATGTGCAGTAGTTTTTCGCGTTCGCCCTGCATCATTTTCGCGACTGGAATGCCGGTCGCGCGCGACACCACTTCAGCGATTTCTTCCGCGCCAACTTGGGTACGCAACAATCTCGGCTTGCCTGTAACCAACTTATCGACTTGCGCATCTTGCTGCGTCTGCTCTTCCAGCGCTTTTTCCAGTTCCAGCAATTTACCGTATTTCAACTCCGAAACTTTCTGCCAGTCGCTCTGGCGAGTCGCCTCTTCCATCTGCAAGCGAGTTTTCTCGATCTCTTCCTTAATATGGGTACTCCCCTGCATACTAGCCTTTTCCGCTTTTAATATCTCTTCAAAGTCAGCATACTCCCGCTCAAGCTTAAGAATTTCATCCTGGATCAGACCTAGACGTTTAAGTGATGCTTCGTCTTTTTCTTTCTTGACCGCTTCACGCTCGATTTTCAGCTGGATGATCCGGCGGTCAAGCTTGTCCATTACTTCCGGCTTGGAATCGCCTTCGATCTTGATCTTGGACGCTGCCTCGTCGATCAGATCGATTGCCTTGTCCGGCAGGAAGCGATCGGTGATGTAGCGATGCGATAGCTCCGCTGCAGCGACGATGGCCAGGTCGGTGATTTCAACCCCGTGATGCACTTCGTACTTTCCTTTCAAGCCGCGCAAGATGGCGATGGTCGCCTCCACGCTGGGCTCATCCACCAGAACCTTCTGGAAACGCCGTTCCAGTGCGGCATCTTTTTCAACATACTTGCGGTATTCATCCAGAGTGGTGGCGCCAACGCAATGCAACTCGCCGCGCGCCAGGGCAGGTTTCAGCATATTGCCGGCATCCATTGCACCTTCGGCCTTGCCGGCACCCACCATGGTGTGCAGTTCGTCAATGAACACGATGGTCTGGCCTTCATCCTGCGCCAACTCCTTAAGGACCGATTTCAACCGTTCTTCAAATTCGCCGCGATATTTCGCGCCGGCGACCAAGGCCGCCATATCGAGTGAAAGTACGCGCTTGTTCTTCAGGCTATCGGGCACTTCGCCATTGACGATGCGCTGCGCCAAACCTTCCACAATGGCAGTTTTACCCACGCCCGGCTCACCAATCAAAACAGGATTGTTCTTGGTGCGGCGTTGCAGCACCTGAATGGCGCGGCGAATTTCGTCATCGCGCCCGATCACCGGATCAAGCTTGCCCATCTTGGCGCGCTCGGTTAGATCCACCGTATATTTCTTGAGTGCTTCGCGCTGCCCTTCTGCTTCCTGCGAATTCACGTTGGCGCCACCGCGCACCGCAGTAATCGCAGCTTCCAATGCCTTGCGTGTCAAGCCGTTCTCACGCGACAACTTACCGGCATCCGATTTGTCATCCACCATCGCCAGCAGCACCATTTCACTTGCGATGAACTGATCGCCGCGTTTTTGTGCTTCCTTATCAGCCAAGTTAAGCAAAGAGCCGAGCTCACGCCCGACCTGCATTTCGCCCCCGGTGCCGCTTACTTTCGCCAAACGGTCGATTGACCCTTTCAGTGCGGCTGAAAGTCTACCGATATTCACCCCAGCCCGCTGCATCAGGGAGCGCGCGCCGCCGTCGTCCTGATCCAACAAGGCCGCTAACAAATGTACCGGTTCAATATATTGGTTATCGTTACCCACCGCCAGACTTTGGGCATTTGCAAGGGCTTCTTGCAATTTTGTCGTCCATTTATCAGCACGCATATGTACTCCAATCATGTATATAGGGTGAAATAAGGCTAAAAAATGTATTTTCAAGCACGATAACGTGCACCTATTTTCTTATCAACTTTGATAATAGGACGCCGCTGTATTGCTGGCATTGTTATATGACAAATCGCAAGAGCCATACAAAACAAACCGAATGTGGTGTTTCTCTGGACGAAAAAAAACCCCGGCAAGCCGGGGTTTTTTCTATCTCGCTGTATTCAGCGTTAGATAGGCTGAATGTTCGAAGCTTGCTTGCCTTTAGGGCCAGCAGTTACTTCGAAAGACACACGTTGGTTCTCTTGCAGAGACTTGAAGCCATTCGATTGAATCGCTGAAAAGTGAGCGAACAAATCTTCTCCGCCTTCATCAGGTGTGATGAAGCCGAAGCCTTTAGAATCATTGAACCATTTTACGATACCAGTTGCCATTGCAATTCCTATTTCAGTTAAGTTGGGCATATACCCGTTAAATCGTTTGAAGCAAGAAAGGAATGACAGACTAATACTGCACTACTCGCTCGAATCTCAACGATTGAGGAATTATACTCTATAAGTTTTAAAAAAACCTAGCAGCCTGATTTTGTTTAAGCACCGTCACAAAATACCCGCACTTAAAACCTTGCATTCACAGCAAATAAACATGGCGCGATAGAGCAACTTGGATCATGTAGAAGCAGATGAAGCGTTTATACGTTGAACGCAAAAAAGCCGTTAGTGATTCGCATCACTAACGGCTTTAAATACTGGTGCGGCTGGCAGGAATCGAACCCACGACCCCTTGGTTCGTAGCCAAGTACTCTATCCAGCTGAGCTACAGCCGCGAAAAAATAAATTATAGCATGATATTTTCGATTGAAAGAACTATGTTTCGCGAACACTTTCAACTTTAAACATTCTGCTACCGTTTATTCTGAAAACAAAAACATGCTGAATAAAATCATGTCATTGCAAAAATAAATAAAAATTGATTGGCGCTTGCCAATCAATTTTCCAATGCTGGTGCGGCTGGCAGGAATCGAACCCACGACCCCTTGGTTCGTAGCCAAGTACTCTATCCAGCTGAGCTACAGCCGCAATACCTTTGAAGCCGGAGGAAATTGACGAAATATTTCCTTTCCTCCGAGCTATTGATAGTATTAAATTTCTTCCTATCTCAAAGAGAGCCCGCATGTTAACACATGAGAGATAGCAAGAAAAGTCTGAAATGAAAATTTTGTTAGACCACAGCAATCCCTTTGATGCAATTAAAGAGAATGTTGCATATTGTTGAACCGGTGCATGGAACGCACAGGAATAGAGATCGACAAGGCCGTGCCATTTCCCAGGCTGCTTGCGATGATGAGTTCGCCTCCAAGCGCATGGATGCGCTCCCGGATCCCCATCAGTCCAAACGAATTTGTCTTTCTTCTATCGCCTGGCTGAAGTCCTTTCCCGTTGTCCTTTACCTGCATCAAAAAGCCGCATTCGTCTTGACTAAGAGTTATCTCGACTTCTGTAGCTTGGGCATGGCGGGTAACGTTGGCCAGCGACTCTTGCAAAATCCGAAATACTGCCGAGGTTTGGTCCGCATCCAATCCAAACTCTGCCCCTGGCGCGATCGTCACCAGTTTGCAGGCGATGCCGTTTCTCCGCTCAAATTGCTTTAGCTGCCACTCCACCGCTGGATACAAGCCCAGTTCCAGCGCAGCAGGACGCAGATCATTCATGATTGATTTCACGGACTTAATGGTGGCATTAATGTTGTTGAGTACTACCGATACCCGTTGATTCAGTTTTGGATGCGCATCTCCGGTGCGCGCGTACAGCGTGTCCACGTCCATTTTCAGCGCCAACAAATTTTGGCCCAGATCATCATGAATATCTTGCGCGATGCGTTTTCGTTCGCCTTCCTTGATGTTTTCCTGATGATCGGAAAGCCGGCGCAATTGGGTAAAGGATTGCTGCAGCAGTTCCGCTGACCGTTTTCTTTCGGTGATGTCGCGTATGCAGGCGATGACGACCGGTTGACCGTCCATCTGGAATGGGCTGAGGCTGATGTCAACAGGAAACTCGGTGCCGTCCTTATACACTGCGGTCAGCGGCCGGTTTAAATTTAACGGGTGCTGAGTCCTGCTGGTTTCAAATTTTTTACGGTAATGCGCATGACTGCTACGACTACTGAACGGCACCAGGTCATCGACATTCATGCCTTTCAATTCATTGAACGCATAGCCGAAAGCTGCCTGGGCAGCGCCATTGGCAAAGGTAATCATGCCGTCATTACCGATTAACAACATCGGTTCAGGCGCCGCTTCGACTATTTTATGCACCTGTGCCTGTTCAGCCTGTTTGCGATCGGTGATGTCTGTTTGAGTGCCGATCATGCGTAGCGCCTGGCCAGCCGCATCACGGCTGATCACCATGCCGCGGGAAAGATTCCAATCCCAACTGCCGTCCTTGTTCCGCATCCGATATTCGCTAAGGTAGACCGGCGTTTTACCCTCTAAACACGCCTGGAGTTTTGCCATCACACGTGACTTGTCGTCTGGGTGAACACGGTTTCCCCAGGCGTCAAAAGTGTTTTCTATTTCATCCTCGGCATAGCCCAGTATCTGCTTCCAGCGGGTCGAAAAATACACTTCATTGGACACGACATTCCAGTCCCATACACCATCGCCCGCACCTTCGAGTGCGAATTTCCAGCGAAATTCGCTTTCCTGCAGTGCTTGTTTGCTGATTTCAAGACGGCGGTACGAATGGAGCGCAACATGAGCACTCAGGAACATGATCATCATCATCAACAAAATGCCTGTGCCTCCAATCAACAAATCTTCCTGCAAATCCTGGCTCAACGCCTGGACGGATATTCCTACAATTACATTCAAAGGCATGTTTTCAAGAGCACGGGAACTGTAGATCATCGTACGGTCATCAACCGGACTGTTCACCTGGAAGGACTTGATCGGTGCTTCCTGCGTTTTCCCAAAGAGATCAGAGTGCAATAAGCTGGCCGCGAACGTTTGCTCGAATAGAGGAACACGGGCAATTATTTTGCCACCCTGATGGACCAGAGCGATCGAGATATCCTTATTCAATCGCGCGAATTCGAACATCGAGGCAAAACGGGCAGCATCCATCGGTGCGACGATAACGCCCAGGAACTCGCCTTGTGCGCTTACAACGCGCCGGCTCAGTGTGAAAATCCGTTTCTTTGTTGTTTTTCCTATCATCGGCTCACCAACATACAGGCCTTGATCAGCCTGACTCCCGGCGTGTGCCTTAAAGTAGCCGCGGTCTGCATATGACTTTCCCTGAGCCGCACTATTTTTAGATGCCACGATGCCAACCCCGTTAGCATCGATAAATATCGTCCAGAAATCATCACTGGAAGCAGGGTCATCGCGCGCCAGCAATGGTTGGATGGTTGCTACGGAATTGCGCTTCTCCGGCGGCAACGCCTTGATGGCATTCACAAACCCCATCAGCGCAAAATCGACGCGCTGGATCGAATCTGACACATGGGCTGCAATCGTTTGCACGTAGGTTTTGGCCTGGATGCGCGCCGCATTTTCCTGCTCGCGAAAGGATGAGTAGATTTCCCAGGACACGGCCGCGATGGATAGGCAGGCGACCGCCAGCAAGCCCATCACCAGACGACGACGGAAGAGGGAATATTCCAGGGACACACGCACAAGGGGAGATTTCATGATCTGGCCCGCATCATGGCAGGCGCCGTATAAGAAAGTGGCATTGAAACATCGAGGCCTTTAGTTGCATGAATGTATCTGTTATTTGGACTAGAGCATACGTGCAGAAGATGCTTAAGTCTATTGGGCGATAGCCTTTACACGATTCCGCCACGTCCGCCATTCGGCCGCATTGGGAGTATCTGGAAATGGCTTTTCTATCTTGTCCGGCACATGCGCGTTGTCTAGATGCAGTGTTGCTGCGTTTAAATTTTACCGGCTCTGAATTTACCAAAATGCCCAAGGCAATATGGCTCTTGTTATTTACCGTTGAAAATCTATTTCAAGTAAAAACAAAGGAGTATGGTCATAAATATGTATATCTACGCATATATCTTGTGCAGCTTTAAAAACACATTATCCAGTATGTTTTTAAGCATGACAGGAGAACGCACACAAAAACGCCCTTCCCTGACGCCACAAGATCACATCGGTCTGGGGATTATCAGGAGCGAAAGAAGACTAACGGATTTTGACCAAGTGGCAAAGTAAGCAACTCCAGGATCATCAAAAACTTTGATCTTACGTAAAGATGACTTTATGCGGATGCTTATTATTGAGCCATATGTTAATTAAAAAATAACGATGTAACTGAACGTGTCATCGCGTATCGAACCGCATTTAGACAATCGTGTCTCTTCAAGACACGGCGGATTCAATCACGAGATGCAACCGGAGCATAGCCTATCTGAAGAGAGCATTATTTTGCGCCCACGTGTTCTATTAGTCGCCTCAGAAGCCATTCCACTTGTCAAAACCGGCGGTCTTGCCGATGTCATTACGGCCCTCACCGCCGCTTTGCGCGAAAAAAATATCGATGCCAGTATTTTGATGCCTGGCTATCCGTCTGCGCTCGATGGAGCGACAGGATTGGCCAAAGTTGCCGCTCTGGATGATCTTCCAGGCGGGCCCGCATGCTTGCATCAGGGATTCATTCCAGACAGCGATATTCCGGTTTTTTTGTTGGAAACCGAGAGCTTTCGCGCCAGGTCCGGCAATCCGTATGTGGATGCGAACGGCAAGGATTACGCTGACAATGCAACGAGTTTTGCCGCGCTTGCCCATGCGGCCGTGCGCATTTGTGCAGGTCGCACTCCGCTGGCCGCGCCGCATGTCGTGCATGTCAACGATTGGCACGCGGGCTTGGTTCCCCTGCTGCTTCGCACCAACGACATCCGGCAAGTCGGTTCGGTGTTGACGATCCACAACCTGGCGTTTCAAGGCAATTATCCGATCGAACTCGGGCCTGCACTCGGCATACCCGCCGACATGCTGAATCCGGATGGGATCGAGCTCTGGGGCAAGCTCAGTTTCCTGAAAGCAGGCATCCAGTATGCCGATCGCATTTCCATCGTCAGCGAGTCGTATGCCAGGGAAGTGCTGACGCCGCAATTCGGCAACGGCCTGGACGGCGTTCTCAATCATCGCAAGCAGGCAATCGTTCCGATTTCCAACGGGGTCGACATGAACCTCTGGAACCCGGCAAAAGATCCATTGATTGCGCGACATTTTTCACGGCGCACGCGGCGCAATAAGAATTTCTGCAAACAGGATTTGCTGAAAATGTTTAACCTGCCGGTAGACCCGTTCGCGCCGCTGCTTGCGCTGGGCAGCCGGATCACCCATCAAAAAATGGCGGATGTCGCGCTGGAGGCACTCCCCGCCATCTTTGATAAATATCCGCGCGTGCAAGTCGTGGTGCTAGGGCGCGGAGACCATGTCTATGAAAACGGATTCATGGAGCTGGCCCAGCGCTATCCGGGCCGGCTCGGTGTTTATATTGGCTACGATGAACGACGCGCACATGCGCTGCATGCAGGCGCTGACATGTTGCTGCACGGCACCAGATTTGAGCCTTACGGCTTGACCCCGATTTATTCCATGCGTTACGGCACGATTCCGATTGCGTCCAGGGTCGGCGGCTTGATCGATACGATTGTCGATCCGGGCTCCGGCAGCGCAGGCAGCACATTGTGCAAGGGCGCGAACGGCATACTTTTCGATGGCGAACAGCCGGCGGACATGATCGCCGCGGTAGACCGCGCGTTTGCGATATTCGGCAATGCCGGCGACTGGCTGACCATGCAACGCAATGCGATGAGCGGCGACTTTTCATGGAACGGTCCGGTACGAAAATATATCGAGATGTATTCCGAAATCGCGTCGGCAGCTGCGAAGCCGCTATTCATAAACGCGCTGTCTGTCAAATCCAGCGAGGGGCCGGATTTGGCTGTGGCACAAATGTGAGCAGACTAGTTTTCTCTTCCCCTTTCAAGGGGGAGGCCGGGTGGGGGATGGGTGGGGGATGGATTTATGGTGCGGCAAAAAACCCATCCCCTCCCTAACCCTTCCCCTCCCCTTGATGGGGAGGGAATACCCAGCCTGATTGCATGTATCGCCCTAGCGCGCTAAACAGTTACGAATGTATTCAGTTTTTAACCGGACACGAGTAATGCCAAGAAATAAAAATATCAAGCAGTTAAAGATCCAGCCGGTGCCGGAACACCTTACCGATCATGATATTTATTTATTCAAGCAGGGCACGCATTTCCGCTTATACGACAAACTGGGCTCGCATCCGGTGCAACAAGATGGCGTGGCGGGCACCTGGTTCGCCGTGTGGGCGCCGAATGCCGCGCAAGTTTCCGTCATCAGTGAATTCAATAATTGGGACAAGCAGGCGCACCCGCTTGCCTTGCGCGACGATGACTCAGGCATCTGGCAGGGCTTCATCGCGGGTATTGGTCACGGCGCTGCATACAAATATCACATTGCGTCGAAATACAATGGTTTCCAAGTGGACAAGGGTGATCCGTTTGCATTCTGTTGGCAGCTATCGCCCAGCAATGCGTCCCGCATTTGGCAGCTCGACTACGATTGGGGCGATGCCCAATGGATGCATGACCGCCACACGGCCAACGCGCTCGATGCGCCCTTGTCCATCTATGAAATGCATCTCGGCTCCTGGATGCGGGTGCCGGAAGAAGGCAACCGTTTTCTCACCTATCGCGAAATCGCACCGCGCCTTGCCACCTATCTGAAAGAAATGGGCTTCACCCATGTCGAACTGATGCCAGTGACCGAGCATCCGTTTTACGGCTCGTGGGGCTATCAAACTACCGGTTACTTTGCGCCGACGGCTCGATACGGAGCGCCGGAAGATTTTATGTTTCTGGTGGACCACCTGCATCAGAACGGCATCGGAGTGATTCTCGATTGGGTGCCGTCGCATTTTCCTAACGATGAATACGGACTCGCCTATTTTGATGGCACCAATTTGTACGAACATGAGGACCCGAGGCAAGGTTTCCATACCGAATGGAGTAGCTGCATTTTCAATTACGGGCGTAACGAAGTGCGCAATTTCCTGGCTAGCAGTGCGCTGTTCTGGCTGGAAAAATACCATATCGACGGACTGCGGGTAGATGCAGTGGCGTCAATGCTGTATCTCGATTACGCCCGCAAGCCCGGCGAGTGGATACCAAACGTGCATGGCGGCCATGAAAACCTGGAAGCAGTCAGCTTTCTGCGTGATCTCAATCTGGCCATCTACCGCGACCATCCCGACGTGCAAACCATCGCCGAAGAGTCGACCGCGTGGCCGCTGGTGTCCCATCCACTCTACTTGGGCGGGCTGGGTTTCGGAATGAAATGGAATATGGGGTGGATGCACGACACGCTGGTGTATTTTTCCCTTGACCCGATCAACCGCAAATATCACCAGGATCAGCTGATATTCAGCATCTGGTACGCATTTACAGAAAACTTCGTGCTGCCGCTGTCGCACGATGAGGTGGTGCATGGCAAGGGTGCATTGATTGGCAAAATGCCTGGCGACGCTTTTCAGCAATTTGCCAACCTGCGTTTACTGTATGGATACATGTGGGCGCATCCCGGCAAAAAACTGCTGTTCATGGGTTGCGAGTTCGGACAACGGCACGAATGGCAACATGAGGAAAGCCTGGACTGGCACCTGCTGCAGTACCCGGAACACCACGGCCTGCAGCGCTGGGTGCAGGATCTCAACCGTTTTTACCGCAGTGAACCTGCGCTCCATGCGCTCGACTTTTCGCCGGACGGTTTTGAATGGATTGATTGCAGCGATGCCCAGCAAAGCGTGGTGATTTTCCTGCGCAAGGGATTGACACCGGAGGACATCGTGCTGGTGGTGTGCAATTGCACGCCGGTGCCGCGCCATAACTATCGCGTGGGCATACCGCACGGCGGATTTTGGCGCGAGCTGCTCAATAGCGATGCCACGCTGTATGGCGGCAGCGGCCAGGGCAATATGGGTGGCGTCGAGGCAGCGCCAATCCCGGCGCACGGCCGCAGCCATTCGCTGATGCTGACGCTGCCGCCGCTGGCAGTTGCTTATTTCAAGACTGGATAAGGCGGAATAAGGTGAAAGGAGCGGAAACATGCCTGGGACACCACTTGACGAAGGCCGCAGACGGGCCGTCATTGAGAACGTAAAGCCGGAAGTCGATGGCGGGCGGTTCCCCATCAAACGGGTTCTGGGCGAACGGGTCGTCATTGAGGTTGATGGCTTCGCCGACGGACATGATGTGTTGCGCTGCCTGTTGCGTTACCGCAATGAAAACGATGCAACTTGGTCCGAAACGGACATGCTGGCGCTGCCGAATGACCGCTGGCGTGGGGAATTCACGGTCACCGAGATCGGCCGCTATCGCTACACGCTGACCGCCTGGGTCGATCATTTTCTTTCCTGGCGTCATGACTTTGTACGCCGCACCGATCCGGACGATATTGCATTGGCGCTCCTGGCCGGGGCGGAATTGGTCGCCGCTGCTGCCAACTACGCCAATGGCGATGATGCCGCCCGCCTGACGGCGCTGCACGACGCGCTGTCAGGCGAACACGACATCACCGCGAAACACAACATTGCCTTGTCCGACGAGTTAAGCCTACGGATGGCGCGCTATCCGGATCGGCGCTTTGCCTGCGAACTTGGGCGGGAACTAGTGGTTGTGGTGGACCGCGCGCGGGCCAAATTCAGCACCTGGTACGAAATGTTTCCGCGCTCCGCCGCGCCGGAAGCAGACCAGCATGGCGCCCTCAAGGATTGCGAGGCGCGGCTGCCGTACATAGCCGCAATGGGGTTCGACGTGTTGTATCTTCCGCCGGTGCATCCGGTAGGTGTCGTCAACCGCAAGGGGCCGAACAACGTGCTGCAGGCGAGCCCGGACGATGTCGGCAGCGTGTGGGCGATAGGCAGCGCCGAGGGTGGCCACAAGGCGCTGCATCCCGGACTTGGCACGTTTGAAGATTTCCAATCGCTGCTGGCGCAAGCGCGCGCACTCGGCATCGAGATCGCACTCGACATTGCCTTCCAGTGCGCGCCCGATCACCCGTATGTGCAGCAACATCCGGCATGGTACCGGCACCGGCCGGACGGCAGCATCCAGTACGCCGAGAATCCGCCCAAGAAATATCAGGATATTTATCCGTTCGATTTTGAAAGCGCCGACTGGCTGGGCCTGTGGCAAGAGTTGAAGAGCGTCGTGAAATTCTGGATCGCTCAGGGCGTTTCCCTGTTCCGGATTGACAATCCGCACACCAAGCCGTTTCCATTCTGGGAGTGGCTGATTGGCGAAATCAAACGCGATCATCCGGAAGTACTGTTCCTGGCCGAAGCGTTTACCCGCCCGAAAGTGATGCACCGGCTCGCCAAACTCGGCTTCAGCCAGTCTTACACCTACTTCACGTGGCGCAATACCAAACAGGAACTGATCACGTATTTCACCGAGCTCGCACAAAGTGAAAGCCGCGAATATTTCCGGCCTAATTGTTGGCCGAACACGCCGGATATTCTGCCGGCGTATCTGCAATTCGGCGGCCGCCCTGCGTTCATGACGCGGCTGGTGCTGGCGGCGACTCTTTGCAGCAATTACGGCATCTATGGGCCGGCATTTGAATTGATCGAACGCAAACCGATAGCGGCGGTAAGCGAAGAATATAGGGATTCGGAGAAGTATCAATTGCGCCAATGGGATTTGGCCCATCCGGACAGCCTCAGTGAATTCATCGGACGGGTGAACCGTATTCGGCACACTAATCCGGCGTTGCAGAATGACTGGAACCTGCACTTTTTAACGGTAGATAACGATCAGTTGCTGTGTTACGGCAAGCTCACCGAGGACCTTTCCAACGTTGTAATAGTGGTGGTTAATCTGGACCCGCATCATCAGCAGTCGGGCTGGGTCGAACTTGATCCAGTGCAATTCGATCTTCCTGCCGATACGCAATACCAGATGCACGATTTACTGAGCGGAGCATGCTATCTCTGGCACGGTCCGCGCAATTTCGTGATGCTGGACCCTGCAATAACGCCGGCGCATATTTTTCAGCTACGCCGTCACCTGCGCACCGAGCGTGACTTCGATTACTTCTTGTAAGGAAGAGCGAATGAGCAAGGCGTTCAATCAGGCAACAGTGCAAATCGACTCTGCGACAGCGGTGGCGGCCGCCTCTGCTGCGGCGAAAGTCGCCTGGGCCAACGATCCGCTGTGGTACAAGGACGCCATCATTTACGAAGTCCATGTAAAAGCATTTTTCGACACCAATGGCGATGGCATCGGCGACTTCAAGGGACTTACCGAGAAACTCGGCTACATCCGCGATCTCGGCGTCAATACGATCTGGATACTGCCGTTCTACCCCTCTCCCCTCAAGGATGATGGTTACGACATTGCCGACTATCGCAATGTGCATCCGGACTATGGCACCCGCAAGGATTTTGCTTTGTTTGTGCGCGAGGCGCACCGCTGCGGGCTACGCGTGATCACGGAACTGGTCATCAATCACACCTCGGACCAGCATCCCTGGTTTCAGGCCGCCCGGCGTGCGCCGCCGGGCTCATCCAAGCGCAATTTTTATGTCTGGAGCGACACCCCGGATAAATACGCCGGAACCCGCATCATTTTTACCGATGCCGAAAAATCCAACTGGGCGTGGGACGATATCGCCAAAGCCTACTACTGGCACCGCTTTTTTTCGCACCAGCCGGACCTGAATATCGACAATCCGAGCGTGGTCAAGGCAGTGATACGCGTGATGCGTTTCTGGCTGGACCTCGGGGTGGACGGCTTGCGGCTGGACGCGATTCCGTATTTTTGCGTGCGCGAAGGCAGCAGCAACGAAAATTTACCTGAAACCCACGCGGTGTTGAAACAGATCCGGGCGGTTATCGATGCGCATTACAAAAATTGCATGCTGCTTGCCGAAGCCAACCAGTGGCCGGAGGACGTGCGCGATTACTTTGGCGATGGCGATGAATGCCACATGGCTTACCATTTTCCCTTGATGCCGCGCATCTACATGGCCATTGCGCAGGAGGATCGGCATCCGATCGTCGAGATCATGAGTCAAACGCCGGACATTCCGGACAATTGCCAGTGGGCGATTTTTCTGCGCAACCACGACGAACTCACGCTGGAAATGGTGACCCATAAAGAACGCGATTACATGTATCAGATGTACGCCGCAGACCCGCGCGCCCGTCTGAATCTGGGTATCCGGCGGCGACTCGCGCCGCTGATGGACAACGATCTGGACAAAATCAAGCTGATGAACAGCCTGTTGCTGTCCATGCCAGGCGCGCCGATTATCTACTATGGCGACGAGATCGGAATGGGCGACAACATTTATCTCGGCGACCGCGACGGCGTGCGCACACCGATGCAATGGAGTCCGGACCGCAATGCCGGCTTCTCCAACGCCGATCCGCAACGCCTGAAATTGCCGCCGATCATGGACCCGGAATACGGTTATCAGGCGCTCAATGTGGAAGCGCAATTGCGCAATCCATCGTCGCTGCTCAACTGGATGCGGCGGGTGCTGGCGGTGCGCAAGGCACATAAAGCCTTTGGCCGCGGCAAGCTTGAATTCCTGCGGGCCAGTAACCGCAAGGTCCTCGCCTATCTGCGCGAGGACGACGAGGAAATCTTTCTCTGCGTAGCGAATCTTGCACGCACCGCCCAGCCGGTGGAACTTGATTTGATGCGTCACCGCGACTGCGTGCCGGTAGAAGTCATGGGGCGCACAGCCTTCCCGCCAATCGGCGAGCTGCCCTATCTGCTGACCATGCCAGGTCACTGCTTTTACTGGTTCCGGCTCACCAAGGTCGAGGAAATGCCCGACTGGCACGAGGAACATGTGATGCACGAGGAACTGCCGGTGCTGGTGCTATTCGATGGCTGGAGCAGCTTGTTCCGGGACCGGGTGGTGCCATGGCGCATCGGCTTGGCCGAGAAGGTCCGTGCCCAGTTTGAAAAAGAAGTGTTGCCGCGCTTCGTCACCGCCCAGCGCTGGTACGCGGCGAAAGGCGAGCCGCTACGACGGGTGGCACTGGTCGATTACGTCGAGTGGGTCAATGAGAACACCAACACGCTGGTGGCTTTATTCCATACGGAGGGCGATGCCGCTGGCGCTGCACCGCAGGTCTATTTTTTACCGCTGACGCTGCTTTGGGAACGTGCCGAAGAAGAATCGCGACTACGCAAATTGCTGCCGATGACGGTGGCCAAGGTGCGGCAGCAGGCGCAAGTCGGCATCCTGGCCGACGCTTTCGCCGACGAATCATTCTGCCGGGCGCTGGTGAGTGCGATCGGTTCCAATCAGGAAATGCGTTGCGCAGGCGGCACCATTCGCTTTTCTCCAACCGGCGTTTTCGCCGATCTTGTCGGGCCATCGTCGCCAGCGCAGCAACCACTTGAAGTGCATGTGCGCGCCGCGCAGACCAGCAATACCATTGTGGAACTGGGTGAGCGGGGCCTATTCCTGAAAGGCTACCGGCACCTGCAGATTGGCATAAACCCGGAAGTTGAGGTAGGACGCTTTCTCACCGAGAAAGCGCACTTCCCGCACAGCGTGCCGGTAGCCGGTACGGTGGAGTACACCTCGGACCAGGGCAGCACCATGATGTTGGCGATGCTGCAGGGATATGTCGAGAATCAGGGCGACGGCTGGACTTACACGCTGGATTACCTTGCGCGATTTTTCGAGCAATCCCAGATAGAGTCGCCCGAACTGCCAGACGTCCATGGCGGCTATCTGGCCCTGATTCGCGTGCTCGGACAACGCACCGCCGAGCTGCACATGGCGCTGGCAACGAAGTCAGGCGATCCAGCGTTCGATCCGGAGCCGATCGAACCAACTGATCTGGCGGACTGGATGCAGCGCATACGCGCAGAAGCCAGCGCGACGCTGGACCAACTAGCCCACAGCCGCAAGATGCTTGCCGAATCTGCACAGGCCCAGGCGGATGCCGTGCTTGAAAGGCGCGAAACGATCCTGCAGCGCATCGAGGGCTGCCTGCCGGAGCACGTGCAGGCGGTAAAAATTCGTTACCACGGCGACTATCACCTAGGCCAAATTTTGCTGACCCAGAACGACTTCGTAATTGTCGATTTCGAGGGCGAGCCGGCGCGCTCGCTTGCCGAGCGCAGGCAGAAGCACTCTCCGCTGGCGGATGTAGCCGGAATGCTGCGATCCTTTAACTATGCGATGCACACGGCGTTATTGCACAGCACGGCCGAACGGCCCGAGGACATGATTGTGTTCAAACCGCTTGGTCATGTCTGGGAGGCCGAGACAGCGCGGGTGTTCGTGGAAGCGTACCGGGAAGCGGGAGAGACATCGGGCCTGTACGCTTCATGGGAAGGCATGCAAGGTTTGCTTGATATGTTTCTGCTGGGCAAGGCGTTTTACGAGTTGCGTTATGAGTTGGCCAGCCGGCCGAGCTGGGTTCACATTCCACTGAGCGGCATATTGGATATTACCGGCAGCATAGCCAGACAAGATGGGGTGTAGCAAGCAATTAGGGTAAGTGATGTTACGCACGGTGCCTGCACGACATGAAAAGCATTGGACTGAATTTTTTGCGTGCAACATCAGTTAGAACGTAGCAAACACAGGCTTTCATGCCTGTACCTCTAACGCGATTCGAAAAGGGGTGTGATGGAACATGTGAATGTGTTGCTGGAGCCGCTACGGGTTTTTCTGATCCAAGTGGGCGAATTTCTGCCTAAGCTGGTGGTTGCGATCATTATCACGGTAGCCGGATGGCTGATTGCGAAGGCGATCAGGATCGCCGTTGTGAAGGGCTTGAAGTCAGTCAATTTCCACGTGCTGACCGAACGCGCCGGAATGGATTCTTTCCTGCAGCAAGGCGGAACCAAAACCGACACGACCCATATTCTTGGGGGCCTGATTTACTGGCTGGTCATCCTGGCCGCGCTGGTTCTGGCTTTCAACAGCCTGGGACTGGCCCATGTGACCGATCTTCTCGGGCGCATCATGCTGTTCGTTCCCCGGGTCATCCTGGCGGTGGTGATTCTCGCCTTCGGCTCCTACTTCGCCCACTTCATCGAAAACCTGGTCACCGCTTACGGCACGAATGTGGAATTGACCGATGCGGAGTTGCTGGGACGGTTGGCGCGCTACGCAATTATTGTCTTCGTGGTCCTGATCGCGCTCGACCAATTGAACATCGGCGGCGACATCGTGCGCCAGAGTTTTCTGATCATTCTGGCTGGGGTGGTGCTGGCGCTCGCCCTGGCGTTCGGGATCGCAGGGCAGAAATGGGCAGCGGCGCTGCTGCAGCGATGGTGGCCAAATGCGGACAAGGATGTGCGTGATGTGAGTGACCGCGATTAGTTTGAAACAACCGCGGCGTAGGTGCGAACTTATTTGCATCAGCTCGCACTTTTAACGATTCCATATGAGCTGATGCGAATAAATTCGCACCTACAAGAAAATGACATGCCAAAGCCACGTCTGCCTCGATGTCTTTTATAGCAGACTGAACAATTACATAATTGTTAATATATAAGGAGTATGTCTATTTTTATGGTATTTACAGCATATATTAATTGCGTAAATAAAATATACACAGCTTAGTATTAATAAATTGCAACGCCAGTTACAGCGTGAAATTTTCATTACTATTGGCCGGGAGTGCGCCATGAACAAAGTCATCACCGCCACTTGGCCGGGCAAACCCTACCCGCTGGGAGCGACCTGGGATGGGGAAGGCGTGAATTTCGCCTTGTTCTCGGAGCATGCCGAAAAAGTCGAACTCTGCATTTTCGACAACAAGGGCCGCCACGAAATTCAGCGCCTGACCCTGCGCGAGCGCACCAACCAGGTCTGGCACTGCTATCTGCCGGAAGCCCGTCCCGGCCTGCTCTACGGCTACCGGGTGGCCGGCCCTTATGATCCGAAGCGCGGTCATCGCTTCAACCGGCATAAATTGCTGCTGGACCCATATGCGCGTGACATCGTCGGCAACATCCTCTGGAGCGATGCGCATTTCGGTTATCGGATCGGCAGCCGCAATGCCGATCTATCCTTCGATCGGCGCGATAGCGCACGCGGCATGCCGAAATGCCGGGTGATTGACAGCGCTTTCACCTGGGGCGATGACCGGCCGCCGCGCATCCGATGGCATCAGACCGTGATCTATGAACTGCACGTCAAAGGCTATACCGCGCTGCATGCCGAAGTGCCGGCACAATTGCGCGGGACTTATGCCGGACTCGCCACGGCACCGGCAATCGAACATCTGCTGCGACTCGGCATCACCGCCGTGGAACTGCTGCCGGTGCATGCCTTCATCGACGACCGGCGACTGGTGCAAAAAGGCCTGCGCAATTATTGGGGCTATAACTCGATTGGCTTTTTTGCGCCCGAACAGCGCTACTCTGCGACCGGCTCCGTGAACGAGTTCAAAACCATGGTCAAGACGCTGCATTCGGCTGGTATCGAAGTCATCCTCGATGTGGTCTACAACCACACGGCCGAAGGGAATCAGCTCGGCCCTACGCTGTGTTTTCGCGGCATCGACAACGTCGCTTACTACCGCCTGCAGCCCGACGATCCGCGTTACCACGTCGACTACACCGGCACCGGCAACACCCTCAACATGATGCACCCGCGCGTGTTGCAACTGATCATGGATAGCCTGCGCTACTGGGTGCTGGAAATGCATGTGGATGGCTTCCGCTTCGATCTTGCGGCGACCCTGGCCCGTGAATTGCACGAAGTGGATCGGCTTGGCGCCTTCTTCGACATCATTCATCAGGACCCGGTGCTGTCCCAAGTCAAACTGATCGCCGAGCCCTGGGATTTGGGCGAAGGTGGCTATCAGGTGGGCAATTTCCCGGTGGGCTGGGGCGAGTGGAATGACCGCTACCGCGACACAGTGCGCGCCTACTGGAAAGGTGACGGCGGACTGATCGGCGACCTGGCCTACCGGCTCACCGGATCGAGCGATCTGTATGAACAGAGCGGACGACGCCCCTACGCCAGCATCAACTTCGTCACCGCCCACGACGGCTTCACGCTGCACGACCTGGTGAGTTACGACGACAAGCATAACGAAGCGAACCAGGAAGACAGTCGCGATGGCACCGACAACAATATCAGCTGGAATTGCGGGGTTGAGGGGCCATCCGACGATCCCGAAATCAGCGCGCTGCGGGTGCGCCAGAAGCGCAATTTTCTCGCCACCTTGCTGCTGTCTCAGGGTGCGCCGATGATAGTGGCAGGAGACGCCGTTGGCCACACGCAGAACGGCAACAATAACGGCTACTGCCAGGACAATGAGTCGAGTTGGGTACACTGGAATTTGACGCCGGAAGATACGAAATTGCTCGCATTTACGCAGCACCTCGTTGCACTGCGCAAAGCGCATCCGATTTTTCGCCGACACAGTTTTTTCCAGGGACGCGGCATCAAAGGCAGTGAAATCAGGGACATTCTCTGGCTCAATCCCGACGGGATAGAGATGAGCGATGAGGAATGGCAGCGTTCCTTCGCCCGTTGCCTCGGCTTGTCACTCTCCGGCGAGGCGCTGGATGAGAAGGATGAGAGAGGCCGTCCGCTGCTGGACGACAATTTTCTTCTGCTGTTAAACGCCCATCATGAAATGATCCACTTTGCCATGCCGACTTTCGTAGCCGGCACCCACTGGCGCACGTTAATCGATACCCACTACGGAATGGAACTGAAACCGGACAGCATATTCTCGACCGGCGACAACTATCCGCTCGAAGCGCGTTCCCTGGTGCTACTGATGGAAATACCGCGGGAGCCTGCAAGTTTGATCGAAAATCAGAATGCAACGCCAGCATAGGATGCCGTTCGGGGCGGAGTTGGCCGATGGCGGCGTGCGCTTTCGCTTATGGGCCCCGGCCGCACAAAGCGTCGCGCTGTGCCTGACCCTGGCCGGCGCTGAACATATGATCGCGATGACGCGCATGGCCGATGGCTGGTTCGAGCTGCTGACCGATCACGCCCATGCCGGGTGCCGTTATTGCTACCGGATCGACGGCACACTCACGGTACCCGACCCCGCCTCGCGCTGCAATCCGGACGACGTGCATGGTGCAAGCTGCGTGGTCGATCCCGCTGCGTTTAACTGGCATGACACCGATTGGCGCGGGCGCTGCTGGGAAGATGCGGTGATCTACGAACTCCACGTCGGCACCTTCACCCCGGCAGGCACGTTTCTGGGCGTCGAAAAACAGCTCGATTACCTGGTTGCGCTGGGCGTCACCGCGATCGAGCTGATGCCGGTGGCCGACTTTCCGGGCGCGCGCAACTGGGGTTATGACGGCGTTCTTCTGTTCGCTCCGGACAGCCGCTATGGCCGGCCGGAGCACTTGAAGTCGCTGATCGAAAGCGCCCATCGCAAGGGGCTGATGGTTTTGCTCGACGTGGTATACAACCATTTCGGCCCCGAAGGCAATTATCTGCACGCCTACGCACCGCAGTTTTATACCGAACGCCATCACACGCCGTGGGGCGCGGCGATTAATTTCGATGGCCCCGGCAGCCGGACGGTGCGCGATTTTTTCATCCACAACGCCCTGTACTGGCTGGAAGAATTTCATTTCGACGGCTTGCGGCTCGATGCGGTGCATGCGATCTGCGACGATTCCGAGTCCGACATTCTGATTGAACTGGCGCAAGCAGTGCATGCGGGGCCGGGGCGGCAGCGGTCAATTCACCTGATCCTCGAGAACGATAGCAATGACACCCGTTATCTTGAGCGCGACGACGCCGGCCGGCCGCGCTGGTACACGGCCCAATGGAACGACGATATCCATCACGCGCTGCACGTGCTGGTGTCTGGCGAAAAAGATGGCTATTACGCCGACTATGCCGACTCTCCGATTGAGCAACTCGGCCGCTGCCTGACGCAGGGCTTCGCTTATCAAGGCCAGACCTCGCATTTTCACGATGGAAAACCACGCGGCACGCCGAGCGCGCATCTGCCCCCGACGGCCTTTGTTACATTCCTGCAAAACCACGATCAGATCGGCAATCGGGCTTTCGGCGAACGTTTGTCCTTGCTGGCCGACCCTGCGGCCTTGCGCGCGGTGACGGCAATCGTGTTGCTGGCCCCCTCGCCTCCCCTGATTTTCATGGGAGAAGAATTTGGCGCACTCCAGCCGTTTCAATTTTTCTGCAACTTCGGGCCGGACCTGGCGGCGGCGGTCACGCAAGGACGCCGCCGGGAATTTGCGGGCTTCACCCGGTTCACCCGATTCACGGAAGCGGGCCAGGTGGCGCATCTGAATCTGGCGGCGCTGCCGGACCCGTGCGATCCGGCCACTTTCAAGCGTTCCAGGCTTGACTGGAAACGCGCTGCTGCCATGCCGCCCCATGACAGTTGGCTGTCGCACTACCGGGCCCTGCTCGCGCACCGGCGCGATTTTGTCATGCCAAACTTAATCGGCACTCGCGGCGGGCAGGCGCAGCATGAAATTGTCGCCGGTTGCGGGCTGATGGTGCGCTGGCGGCTGGGCAACGATAGCGTTCTTAGCGTTGCGGCCAATCTTGGTGCGCAAGCGCTGTCAGGCTTCACGCGTCCGCCCGGAGAACTCTTTTATGCCAGCGACGCATCGGTGGCGGCAAGCTTCGCCAGCGAGCAGCTGCCACAACAGTTATCACAACAGTTGCCGCCCTGGTCGGTCGCGTGGTTCCTCGACACCAGCATGGAAAAACCTTGCCATGACTAATGCGTCACATCAAGCAATGCTGGACCGGCTGTGCGCCTTGTGCGGCATCGCGCCGGAGTACACCGATATCTGGGGTAACCGGCATGCAACTTCCGAGGAAACCAAGCGCTCGCTGCTGGCAGCCATGAAAATCGATGCAGAGAGTGCCGCTGATCTGGAGCATGCAGTTGAAGAATGCGAGGCGCAATCCTGGCGCAACATGCTTGCGCCAGTCCTGGTAATTGTTGAAACAGACGCCGCGCCTCAAATCGCGCTGGCGATGCCGATTGCAATGGTAGAAAACGTTTTTAGCTGGAGCTTGACGCTGGAATCCGGAGCAACTACCGGCGGACGATTCACGCCAGCCGATCTTGCCGTGCTCGAACACCGAAATATCGCAGGCACATTGTTTGTGCGCTATGTTTTGCCATTGCCATTACCAGCTGCGCTGGCAACCGGCTACCACCGGCTGGAAATTGACGCGGCAGATAATGTTTTAGTAGAGGGCGCAGAAACGGATGCATCGCAGCACAGCGCGATGATTTTGTTCGTGGTTCCTACCGTCTGTTACCTGCCGGCTGCGCTAAACGAAGACGGCCGGGTGTGGGGATTTGCGATTCAGCTATACGCGCTGCGCTCGCAACGCAACTGGGGTATCGGCGACTTTTCCGACCTGAGAAGCGTGGTGGAGTTCGCCGCACAATCCGGGGCCGGCTTAGTCGGCTCAAGTCCGCTGCACGCGCTGTTTCCGTGCGATCCGTCCCAAGCCAGCCCCTACAGTCCCTCCAGCCGGCGCTTTCTCAATGTGCTGTACCTGGACGTGGAAGGCATTGCAGACTTCGCCGAATGCGAGGCAGCCCGGAACACAGTGCGTGAACCTTTGTTTCAGGCGCATCTGCGCATACTGCGTGCTAGCGAACTGGTGAATTACGAAGAAGTCAGTGCGCTCAAGCTTCAGATATTGGAGCTGTTGTACAAGCACTTCCGCGCACATCATCTCGACTTGGACAGTCCGCGCGCAATCGCCTTTCGCGCTTTTCAGGAGCAAGCCGGAGAAGCGTTGCGGTGCCAGGCGTTGTTCGAAGCGCTGCAGGAGCATTTCTCCCGCAGCGACAGTGCCATGCACGGCTGGCATCAGTGGCCGCAGGATTACCAAGACCCATTTTCTGGCCCGGTTGCCGCATTCGCGGCTGCACATGTGGAGCGCATCGAATTCTATGCATACCTGCAATGGAACGCCGAACTGCAATTGACAGCGGTTGAACAGCGCTCCCTGGAGCTTGGGCTGGGCGTCGGCCTGTACCAGGATATTGCGGTGGGCGTCGCCGCCGATGGAGCCGAGTGCTGGGCCGAGCAGACACTGTATGCCCGTCACACCTATATCGGAGCACCCGCAGATGAATACAATACGTTGGGCCAGGACTGGGGGCTGCCGCCGCTGATTCCGCAACGCCTGCGCGCAGCGGCCTATGCGCCATTCATCGAGACCTTGCGCGCAAACATGCGCCACTCCGGTGCGCTGCGGCTCGACCATGTGATGGGGCTGATGCGGCAGTTCTGGGTGCCGGCCGGCGGCATACCGAGCGCCGGCACTTATGTGCGTTACCCGTTTTCTGATCTGCTGGGAATCGTGGCGCTGGAGAGTCATCGCAATCGTTGCACGGTGATCGGCGAAGACCTGGGCACCGTCCCGCCGGAGGTGCGCGACGCACTCGCGCAAAGTGCGGTGCTGTCCTACCGGCTGTTGTATTTTGAAAAAAACCAGGATGGAGGATTCAAGGCGCCGGCCGATTATCCTGCCCGGGCGCTGGTGGCGGCAAGCACCCATGACTTGCCGACCCTTGCCGGCTATTGGCTGGGACACGACATTGATCTGCGTTGTGCGCTTGACTTGTTCCCTTCGGTCCAGTTGCGCGACGCCCAGCTGTTGGACCGGTCTCAGAGCCGAACCCAGCTTCTGATGGCGCTGGAGCGGGCGGAGTTGCTGCCCGCCGGCGCCAGCGTGAATCCGGTTGCCTATCCCGAGATGACCGACGCACTGTCGCTCGCAGTCCACATCTACCTGGCGCGCACTCCGGCCAAATTCATGGTGGTGCAGCTGGAGGACATATTAGGACAAGTGGAGCAAGTCAATTTTCCTGCCAGCGGCGGCAAGTACCCCAACTGGCAACGCAAATTGACGCTCGATCTGGAGCAATGGACGAGGGACTCGCGTGTGCAAGCACTGACGACCGCGTTGCGGCAGGTACGCGGAAGTGACGGTGGCGTACCTGCTGCCGCCACCGGAACCAACCAGCCCGCCACGGTATTGCACTCGACGCCGCAAGTTACCCACATTCCGCGCGCCACTTACCGCCTTCAGTTCAACCGCGCATTCACCTTCGTCCAGGCCGAACAGCTGATTTCCTATCTGGACGCGCTCGGTGTCAGCCATTGCTACGCCTCGCCCTATTTCAAAGCGCGGCCGGGCAGCACGCACGGCTATGACATCATCGACCACAATGCGCTCAACCCCGAGATCGGCACCGAGCTGGAGTTCGATCGTTATGTCGCGGCATTGCAGCGTCACGGCATGGGGCAAATCATCGATATCGTGCCCAACCACATGGGCGTGATGGGCAGCGACAATGGATGGTGGCTGGACGTGCTGGAGAATGGGCAATCTTCGCTGTATGCGGAATTCTTCGATATCGACTGGACCCCGCAGAAGGAGGAGTTGCGCAGCAAGGTGCTGGTGCCGGTGCTGGGCGACCAGTATGGCAACGTGCTCGAGCTGGGGGGATTGAAACTGGTTTTCGACGAATCACGCGGCGAATTCAGCATCTGGTATGACGAGCACCGCTTCCCGCTGGACCCGCGCGAGTATTCGCGCATCGCCGGCCATCGGTGGCAACAATTGGCGGAAAAACTCGGCGCGGATCAGCCCCAACTGCTGGAGTTTCAAAGCCTCGTCACCGCATTCAGTCATTTGCCGCAGCGCACCGATCTGGCGCCCGAACAAAGGGCGGAACGCAGCCGCGACAAGGAAATCCACAAGCGCCATCTGGCCGCACTGTGCGCCGCGTGCGCCGACATCGCCCTGTTTGTCCAGCAGAATATCGACGAATTCAACGGCGATCCTGGAAACCCGGAAAGCTTCAACCTCTTGCATCAGTTGATCAAGGCACAGGCTTACCGCTTCGCCTATTGGCGCGTGGCCGCCGACGAAATCAATTACCGCCGCTTTTTCGATGTCAACAGCCTGGCCGGGCTGCGGATGGAACGCGCAGAGGTTTTCGATGCCACACATCGCCTGCTCTTCGATCTGGTTGCGAAAGGAAAAGTGGACGGCGTGCGCATCGACCATCCGGACGGACTGTACGATCCCTTGCAATACCTGCGTCGATTGCAGCAGGTTTGCGGGCGCGCATCGACCCAGCCGGATGCCGGCCTAACCGAGGTTTCAGCCGAGGTTGCAGCCAACCGCAGCGGGCTTTACATCGCGGTGGAGAAAATCATTGCCAGCTACGAACATCTGCCCACACAGTGGCCGGTGCATGGAACCACCGGTTATCGGTTCGGCAGCGTGGTCAACGGCGTGTTTGTCGATACCGGGAACGAAGAGCGCATGGACCGCATATACGCGGCTTTTATCGGCGAATCGATCGATTTCAGCGAGCAGCTCTACCGCAGCAAGAAACTCATCATGAAAGTCGTTCTGGCCAGCGAACTCAATGTGCTGGCCAACCAACTGGACCGCATTGCGCAGCTGGACCGGCACACCTGCGATTTCACGGCAAATAGTTTGCGGGATGCCTTGATCGAGATCACCGCTTGTTTTCCGGTGTACCGCACTTACATCACTGCCGATGCGGTATCGGAAGATGACAGGCGCTTTATCGGCTGGGCGGTATCGGCCGCCAAAAAGAGGAGCCAGGCCGCAGACATCAGCGTCTTCGATTTTGTACGCGCAGCGCTGCTGACCAGCATCGCCGAGAACACAGGGCCAGCATATCGCGACGCCGTGACAAAATTTGCGATGAAGTTCCAGCAATTCACGGGCCCGGTGATGGCGAAAGGGATGGAGGACACCTGCTTTTATATCTACCACCGGCTGACCTCGCTCAACGAGGTGGGCGGCGACCCACGCACCTTCGGCATCACGCTGGCGGCATTTCACGCAGCAAGCCAGGATCGCGCCAAAAACTGGCCGAACACCATGCTCGCCACCTCGACCCATGACGGCAAGCGCTCCGAAGATGTGCGGGCGCGCATCAACGTCCTGTCGGAGATGCCGGCGCTGTGGAAACTGCGCCTGCACCGCTGGAACCGATTCAACCGCAGCAAGAGAGTGCAATTGGGCGAAGATGGCGTAACCGCACCTACGCGCAACGACGAATACCTGCTGCATCAGACGCTCATCGGCGCATGGCCGCTGGAACCGTTGGACCAGGCGGCATTGGCCGGATTCTGCGAACGCATCGAAAGCTACATGCAAAAAGCGATCAGGGAGGCCAAGATAAACAGCAGCTGGATCAACCCCAATCTGGAATATGAAAGCGCGGTATCGAAATTCATCAAGGCTCTGCTCGCGCCGGGCCAGAAGCCGCCGAACATGAATCCATTGAATCCATTCATTGCGGATCACTTGCCATTCCAGAGGCTGGTTTCCCGGCTGGGCATGTTCAATAGTTTGTCGCAGACCTTGCTCAAATTGACCTCTCCCGGCGTGCCCGATATTTATCAAGGCAACGAACTATGGGATTTCAGTCTGGCCGACCCGGACAATCGAAGGCCTGTGGACTACCGGCGACGGCGCACCATGCTGGATGCATTGCAAACGGATTTTGCAGTCGATTCCGATCAGTGTGCCGAACGCGCCAGCGCGCTGTTGCATACGATGGAAGATGGCCGCATCAAGCTATATCTGACTTGGCGGACGCTGGAGCTACGCCGGCAATGCGAAATCCTGTTTCGCGACGGAGATTACCTGCCGCTGCGGGCGGAAGGCATCCGGGGCGAGCATGTTTGCGCTTTCGCGCGGTGCTGCAAGGAGGCTGCAGTCGTCATTGTCGCCCCCAGGTTTTTTTACGCGCTGGTTGCTGATGGCGATCGCGTCCCTGCGGGAGCCGAGGTCTGGGCTGACACCACTATCGACCTGCCGCAGGGCTTGGCCGGCAAAACGTGGAGGAATGTTTTTACAAATGAAACCATCTGCAGCCAGGAACCGGAAGGACGGCGGCTTGGAGTCGCCGAGCTATTAGCCCGTTTCCCCTATGCGTTGTTGCTTTGTGTGGTTGAGACTTGAAACGGGGCGTTCCCAGGATCATGCAAGTGCGCTGGCCGCACCGCGCATAGCGGCATCGGGAGCCTGAATCACGTAACAAGGGATGGCCGACAGATAGCTGGATAAGCGGCCTTTTTCCTCGAAACGCTGCCGGAACGATGATGTTTCGAAATAACTTCCGAGTCGCGGCACAACCCCGCCACCAATATAAACGCCCCCTCTGGCGCCGAGGGTCAGGGCCAGATTTCCGGCCGCGGCTCCCAGCATCGCGCAGAAAGTCGCGAGCGTTTCCACACACGCGGGGCAACTATTGTCGAGCGCTCGCGCACTAATTTGCGCGCTAGAAAGCACTTCCGGCGCGACGCCTTCGCCTTGCAATGCCGCAATGGCGCGATAAAGAGTGGACAGGCCCATGCCGGATACCAGCCGCTCGCAGGAAACATGGCTGAATTCACGCCGCACCACGGCCAGAATATCCATCTCGCGCTGGTTGGACGGGCTGAATGTGATGTGTCCTCCTTCACCGTGCAGCGGCACCCAGCCGCCGCCGCAGGGGATCAATCCGGACATGCCGAGCCCGGTGCCGGGACCGATCAACGCCAGCGGCGTATGCGGCACCGGCTCGCCGCCGCCGACTTGATGCAATTCGCTGGGTTTGAGCAGCGGCAACGCCATTGCCAGCGCGGTAAAGTCGTTCAGCACCAGTAGCTGGTCGAACCCCAGCCGCTGTCGCGTCGCTTCAATCGAGAACGTCCAGCGCTGGTTGGTCATGCTGACCCGATCGCCGACGATGGAGGTGGCAATCGCGAGCGCTGCCCGCCGCGGCTTTGGCGCGCCACCGGCGAAGATGCCGGCCAACTGGTAATACTGCGTGATTGCATCCGCCAGATCGGCAAAATCGGCGCTGGCCAACTGCTGATAATGACTGAGCCCGGCGGCACGCCGCTCCATCAGCGCAAAACGCGCATTGGTGGCGCCAATGTCGGCGACAAGGCAGGGAAAAGAATTTGCTGGTGTCATGGCGTTCTCGCTTGGCTCGCTTCGGCCAACTTTAGCTACAGTCTGATGGGTCTATAGATATCAATATAGCGCGTCGCGGCCACAGAGCAACGGGAGTCCTGCGCCACAGTTCACTTGTGCGCCGAAAGAAGCATTAAATACAGCCAGCCGTTATCTTTGCACCATGATTTAAGCGTAGAAAAAATCATAAAAAACAGGGGTATAGTAAAAAATATATACATAACCGCATATATTTATAGATAATTTAAAAATACAGTATTCAGTACACAATAATTCATGGCAAACAAACCCGCATATGAACGCCCTGCCTTTAGCAAACGCTTGAGATCGGTATTTGAAGAGCGAGTCCGAGCCCTAGCCCTGGCCTGACAGTGTTAACACGCTTTTCTGTTACTGCAAAAAAAAAGCCACTTGTGTCCGGGATGCCGGAGCAAGTGGCTTTTTAATTTAAAAAAATGTCGCTTATCGTTATGGTTATTGGTTATTGCTGCGCAACAGGCTCCAGTTTGCGCTGCTTGACTAAGTCGCTTGCTTGCTGAATATCAGCGGCAAGACCGTCTTCTGCCATCTTGCGCTTGAAGTAAAGAATAAAAAAAACGCCCATTCCGATCATGAATGTAATCCCGATAATACTCATCAGGCCAGAAGTGGTAGAAAAAAGGTCGGTCAGCAGTTTCATAGTGGTAGCCCCTTGACGTTCAAAATGCTTACCTTAAACTTGTCCGGAGTCAACATGCATGATCTTTATCAACTTTGACAACCCTATCAACATCTTCTGGCTGGCTAAGTTGTTGCCAGAATTTACCGGCTACCGTCGGCAGTCTGGTGGAATGAAATTTTGGCACGAGGCGGAAGAATTGAGAGCGTCATTGCGCTGCAGTGTGAACCGGGTACTGTCTTAAATCCGATAAAAATTTACTGGGCAGAGGGTTCTTCTTTATTGCCCGGCAGAATTTTTGTGAACGGTCAATTGAAAACCAGCAGATTTGCGTGCTTGGAGCGTTTTAAGATTTGCCATGCCCTAGAGGACAACAGGCTGGTAACGGGTGTTTTGCGGGGGTTATAGGATGTTTTAGGGAGCTTGTGTTTTATTTAGGCAATAAAAAACCCACTGAGTAGTGGGTTAAATATTTGATTCATAACGATAAAACTGGAGGCGGGGACGGGAATCGAACCCATCTAAACGGCTTTGCAGGCCGCTGCATAACCTCTTTGCTACCCCGCCATTAATGCCTTTGCCGAAGGCGAAATTGTACTCGCTTTATTTATAATTCCAAAATATTTAACCAGAGCTTCACAACAACAAAAAAAATCTATAAAAATCAATAACTTGTAGATCAAAAAATCAGAAATAGCACCGCGTTCGGCGCTTGTGGGCTACGGTAAATTGTTATCGAATATTTGCCAATCGATAACACAAACGCTAATCCAAACTGGCGATCCGCGCATGCGCGCTGGTCTCCGGTGTAAGCGCATGCCATAGTTTATCCAGCACTTCCTGCGGCACGATCAAGCCGGTTGCTCCATTGACCTGGCATAAAGTGATGCTATGCATATCGCCCTAAACCGGCGAGGCCATAAATCACTTCAATAATCCACTGCCATCCGATTGATCGCAGGCATCCGGGTCAACTGCTCAAAGCGCAGCACCAGAATCAACGCGGTGGTGCCCAGCCCCACCACCAATCCCCACCAGACGCCGCTCGGTTCGGCATAGATGCTGCGGCTCAGGAATAGCGCGGTCGACATGCCGACGCCCCAGTAACCCAGAATCGACGCCATCATCGTATAGCGCGCATCCTTGAGCCCGCGCAAAGCACCCGCCGCGATCACCTGGGTGCTGTCGAACCACTGAAAACACGCAGCCACCGCCAATAGTTGAATCGCCAGAGCCGCCACCGCCTTGGACGAAGATGCGCCCTGCCCGACCAGCATGCCCACCAGCACATCGCCAAAAAATAAGTACAAGCCCGCCGTTAATGTCATCGGAATCAGGCCGATCAAAATGCCTTGCCGGCCTAGCCGTCTTGCTTCCCGCAGATTGCCGCTGCCGGCTGCTTCGCCCACCTGAATCGAGCTGGCATGCGACAGCCCGACTGCCATCATGAAAGTCAGAAATACGCACTGGTTGGCGATATGGTGCGCGGCCAGCGCAGTCGGGCCAAAATGACCGATGAGCAATGCCACGCCCGTGAACATGCCGGCTTCCACGCCATAACTGATGCCGATAGGCACGCCCAGCGATAGGGTTTCCCGAAAAATCGGGCTTTTAACGGTCAACAACCGCGGTCGGCGCAAATACCAGGCAAGGGAGCGGCGGCAATACAGCCACAAGGCTAACGCCATCAGGCCGAATATCAGGCTGCTGATAGACCCCAGCGCCATCAAAATATGGGGCACGGTCGTGGTAATCCAGCCCGCCTGCAGCATGAAAAACAGGCCGGCATTGAGCGCAATTTTGCACAACACCGCGCAAGCGGTAATGAAGGTGATCGGTCCCGGCTGCTTGAGGCCCACCGTCAAGCCGCGTAGAGTTGTAAACAGCAGGCTGGGAATGATGCCGATAGCCGCGGCCGGCAGGTACGCCATCGCGTTCGCTACCATCTGCTTGTCCTGCCCGGCCATCAGCAGCAAGGGACCGGATAGGGAAATCGCCAGAATCGCCACCAGCCCGATCACGACCGACAGAATCACTCCCGATTCGACCGCCGTGGCGATATTTTCCCGATTATTGGCGCCGCTTTCAAAGGCCACCTGGTTGCTGATTGCAATCAGTACGCCGGTGCAAATGATATGCACCAGAGAAAACACGGCGGTCGCCAGCGCGCCAGCCGCCAGCATCGTTACGCCGAGCCGGCTGAAGGTCACTGTATCGACCACCGCCATGGCGACAATCGCCATTTGCGCCAGGATCAGCGGAATTGCCAGTTTGAGCGTCCGGTGGCTGCCGTGCAGCACGCCGGGATTGACCTTTGCCAGATGCATTTTTAACCTATCGTACTTACTTACAGGAAATAGTCGGGAAATCAAGACTGGCATGGTAGCGCAAAAGCCGATCCACGCAGCGCATGGTGTGCCCAATAATGTGCGCCTAATAATGCAAAAACCGGCCGCAGCCGGTTGTTCTTGCATTGCAGGTTTCAGCCGCATGACGCCAGATTGCGGCGCAATGCGGTCAAAACCCGTTAAATTTCCTCGTACAAAGGCAAAGTCAGGAATTCCGCGAAGTCTTCCGAAGTCGACATTTCTTCGAAAATTTGCGCAGCGCGGTCGTAAGTCGGGCCGCTGCCGGCGATTTCTTTTACTTTGACCAACTCTTCCGGAATCATTTTGCGCACCATGTCGGCGGTGACTTTACTGCCATCTTCCAGCACGCCCTTGCTGGAACGAATCCATTGCCAGACTTGCGAACGGCTGATTTCTGCGGTGGCGGCATCTTCCATCAAATTATGGATTGGCACGCAACCATTGCCTGACAACCATGCGCCGAGGTAATGGATGCCGACGTTGATGTTGTAGCGCAGGCCAGCTTCGGTGATTGGCGCTTCTGGCTGAAAATTCAGCAAGTCAGCAGCAGTGATGTTCACGTCTGGACGCTGTTTTTCGATCTGGTTCAGCTTGTCGCCCAGTACCTTCTTGAATTCAGCCATCGACAATTCAACCAGGCCAGGATGGGCAACCCAGCCGCCGTCGTAACCGTCGGTAGCATCACGTGCCTTGTCCACCCGCACGCCGCCCATCGCGATATCGTTCTTTGCCGGATCGTTCTTGATCGGGATCAGCGCGGCCATGCCGCCGATGGCTGGCGCGTTGCGCTTGTGGCAGGTTTTCAGCAGCAGCAATGCGTAGGAACGCATGAACGGTGCGGTCATCGTTACCTTGGCGCGGTCGGCCAGGCAGAAATCTGCGTTGTTCTTGAACTTCTTGATGCAGGAAAAGATGTAATCCCAACGACCGGCATTCAGCCCGCTTGAGTGCTCGCGCAATTCGTACAGGATTTCGTCCATTTCGAATGCAGCCAGGATGGTTTCGATCAATACGGTGGCTTTGATCGTGCCTTGTGGCAGGCCGAGTTCGTTTTGCGTCATCACAAAGATGTCGTTCCACAAGCGCGCTTCGAGGTGGCTTTCCAGTTTTGGCAAGTAGAAATACGGGCCAGCGCCGCGTGCCAGTTGTTCCTTGGCGTTATGGAACATGAACAGCGCGAAATCGAAAATGCCGCCGGAAATGCGCTTGCCGTCGATCAGCACATGTTTTTCGTCCAAATGCCAGCCGCGTGGGCGCACCACCAGTGTGGCGACGGTATCGTTGAGCTTGTAGCTTTTGCCGTTTTGTTCCAGTGCGATGGTCTTGCGTACCGCGTCTTTCATGTTGATCTGGCCGGTGATCTGGTTTTCCCAGTTCGGCGTGTTCGAATCTTCGAAGTCGGTCATGTAGCTGTCGGCGCCGGAGTTCAGCGCGTTGATGACCATCTTGCGCTCGACTGGGCCGGTGATTTCAACCCGGCGGCATTCCAGCGCCTTTGGAATCGGCGCGATTTTCCAGTCACCGTTGCGGATGTGCGCGGTTTCCGGCAGAAAATCCGGCAATTTGCCGTTATCGAGTTCTTGCGCCCGCACCACGCGCGCGGCCAGCAATTCCTGGCGACGCGGCTCAAAAGCGCGGGTCAGCTTGGCTACCAGCGCCAATGCTTCGGTGGTCAGAATTTGTTCGTAGCCGGATGCAATCTCAGCCTTGATTTCCATGCCGGCTGGCAAAGTGATTTGCGTCATGTGGTGCTCCTGGTAGTGGGTTTCGGTTGCGCGTCGAGATTGACGACAAGATGGTTTAAAACGGGTTGGAGAATGATTTTACGGTGTGATTGGAATCCAGTATATTAAATAAAAACAATGCAAACAAAATGATTTATCACTTTATTATTGCGTTTTAATCATAAGTCAAACAGTGAACCGGCAACAAGCCACATACATCATGGATCATTTCAAACAGATTTCCACCTTTGTCGAAGCGGCCACCCGTGGCAGCCTGTCCGCAGCGGCCCGCGCCGAAGGCATCGCCCCGGCGATGATAGGGCGGCGGCTCGATGCGCTGGAAAAACGGCTTGGGGTCAAGCTATTGCAGCGCACCACCCGTAAAATCGCCCTCACCGACGAAGGTGCGGCCTTCCTCGAAGATTGCCAGCGCATTCTGGCCGACATGGAAGATGCCGAATCCGCCGTCACCGCAGGCAGCGCCCGCGCCAGCGGCCACCTCAGCATTTCGGCCCCGGCCGGTTTTGGCCGGATGCATGTGGCGCCGTTATTGCCCTCTTTTCTGGCCGAGCATCGCGATGTCGCATTGAACCTGAATCTGAATGACCGCCTGGTCGATTTGATCGGCGAAGGGATCGATGTCGCGATCCGGATCGCCACTTTGGCCGATTCGAATCTGGTCGGCGTCAAGCTGGCCGACAATAAACGCGTGGTGGTAGTAGCGCCGGCTTACCTCAAAAAAAATGGCGCGCCGCTGGTTCCGGACGATCTGGCCAAACACAATTGCCTGATCCTGCCCGCCGATGGCAGCCAGCGCGGCTGGACTTTTCGCCAAAATGGCAAAAATATCACGCTCAAGGTGGCCGGCAATATGGTCTGCAATGACGGCGAGGTATTGCACGACTGGGCGCTGGCAGGCCGCGGTCTGGCGTGGCGTTCGATGTGGGAAGTGCGCAGCGCGCTGGAATCCGGCCAGCTGGTGACGGTGCTGGACGATTTTGCCGCGGCCGGCAATGATATTTATGCAGTATTTGCGCAACGCCAGCACATGCCGCTGCGCATCAGGGCGTTTATCGATTTTTTACGGCACGTGTACGCACAGGCGGAATATTGGCAAAAGCATTAAGCGGGCGGACCCGGGCGATTGACGCCCAGCTGCTTAAATAAATGATACTGCAAGCCGTATTATTTTAATATGCAATAAAACATGCGCTAAATAGCATGTTTTATTGCATACCCAGATATTTTTGGCTCTATTCGCGTTACGCGTTGCTATAGAGTGAAGCAAAATATCCAACTTTGCCCGGGATTATTTACGCAGCAACGTGTAATGCAAACATAGCCATTTTTTTTTGGGACATCACTGCTTCCTGTACCGCAGCCACACACCGCCGCCTTCCTGGATATCTGCCGAATCCAATGTAAGATAGGTTGGCTTCGTCCAGGTATCTTTGGCGATCTCAAACGATGCAGGATGCTCTCCACGCCCGTCGATCAGCGGCAAGATCAGAACACTGACCTCATCGACAAGCCCGGCGTTTACAAATGACCCGCTTACGGTGGGTCCGCCTTCGACGATTAGACGCTTTGTGCCGAGTTCCTTCGCAAGGGTTGCAATAACTTGGGCCAGATCAATCTCTGTCTTGCCACCAAAAATGTAAGACACGTTAATGGATTTCAGATAGGCCAGATAATCATCCGACACCGCTTCTGTCACAACCGCGACGACGTGCGAATCGAGCGCTTCGTTGCTCGTCCAAGCCACTTTTCCGTGAGGATCAATTGAGACGGCGTAGCAGTCCGCATTGCGCTTGGCAAAATAATGGATGCGTGGGATAGGCGCTTTGGCCAGGCCTCTCGGATAGTCGTCGCCGTGCGCGATTTCCTGCATGGTGACCCTACCGCAGATCCACGCATCGAACTCAAACTGCTGGGCAAGCTTCTCATACAGGTCACCGGCGTTTTTTTTAAAAGGGCGGGCCCAGCCGTCTGTGAGCGCGTGTCCATCAATGGAGGACATCATATGGCAGATGACATATGGTTTCATGGAAAACTCCCAGCAATCTTTGATGGTTGATAAATTCTGAACATGTCGGGCCGCCTGTCGGCAGGCAGTCAGATTCGCGTAAGGCTACCACATCTAATTTTCAGTAAAGGCACCACCACATCTTCAACAGTTTTAAAAATTGTCGTTGCCGGACACTGACAACCAAACGAACTCACCTGCAAAATCGCACCACTGCGCTCTCGATTGGCATGCCGGCCGGATAGTTGCGAATATCTTAATTATCCAGCCCACTTTGAGCACTCTTTCCGCCTGGCAACCTGTCGGACTTACGCAATCGAAGTGAAAAACACCCAAAATAATGCGACGAAACCATCAATCCACACTCCGAGTTCTGCCTGGCCGCATATTTTTTGTAAGCAATTTGTTACAAATTAGGATCAACATTGCCCCAGTGCAAAATATATACTCATAGAGTACATACTTATTTGCGCACATAAACATTAACAAATATTCATATACTCCTGATTATTTATGTATTTTAAGAAAAATCAATCAAGATTAGCAGCACTTCGAACAACACATTTAACATCGCGAATCAAAATTTATTTATTTTCCCGGGAGTAATTCAAGAGTTTCACTGTCTGACCATGCACCGATGCAACAGACACACTCCCTCATGCAAAAAAATAACAACAAACCCGATGCTTGATTTAATACCATTTAATGCAAAAACCACTCTAATCGCGCCTATCCTGCTGCTGGCCGTCGGCGTCATCACTCTCTTCGTGGCCTTGCGCACCAGGCAACTGCCGCCGTTTCCTGGGCGCGGCAATTTCATTGCGATGTTGCTGGCCGCTGCCTGGTGGACCACGGCAGCTGGACTCGAAAACTTCGCCGTGCTGCCGCAGAACAAGATAATGTGGGCCAGCCTGGCCTGGCCTGGCATCGTGGCCGCCCCGACATTCTGGGCCTTGTTTATCTGGACTTATGTCAGCGGCAACGTCAACCCCTTGCGCACCAGGTGGCGACTGATCCTGCTGGCAATGCCGCTGGTGACCTGCATCCTCGCCCTGACGAATCCAATCCATCACCTGATGTATGTGCAAACTACCGCGCAAATCTCCCAAACCGGGTTGCGGATGCTGTACGTTCACGGCCCGTGGTTTTATCTCACTACCGTCTATTCGTATGTTTTCATGCTGCTCAGCATAGTTGCCATCGTCAACGCCCTGCCGCGTGCGAGCCCGGTTTATCGCCGCCATTACCTCGGTTTTGCGCTGGCCATGCTATTCCCCTGGATCGCCAATATCGGCTATGTCACAGATACCGTGCTGTTGTTCGGACTTGATCCGACGCCATTCAGCTTTTTGCTGATGACGCTGGTTTTTTATTGGCTCATCAGCCGCAATCAATTGTTCGACTTGCTGCCGGTAGCGCGCACCGTCTTGCTCGACGCAGTGCCGGATGTGGTGCTGGTGCTGGATCTGGAACACCGTATCGTGGAATGCAACAGCGCCGCGGCCGACTTGCCGGGCATGCCGGAAATGTCCGTCGGCTGCCATTTGCAGCAGTTTCCAATGCTCAACGATGTGCTGCAGCCGTTACTGTCGCACGGCACGAAAGACCGGTTCGATATCGTCCTGGGGCATCCTGAACGCCATTTCGAGCTTAAAAAAGTGCCGTTGTCGCATTGGCGCAAGAAGGTCGGAGTGCTGTTGATGTTGCGTGATATCACGCATCGCAAGCTGGGAGAAATCAAGCTGCGTAATGCCATGTCCGAACTTGAAGATCAGCTCGAAACCAATCTGCAGCTGCAGCGACAGTTGCACGAAGACGCGATTCGCGATGTCCTGACCGGTCTGCACAACCGGCGCTTTCTGGATGAATTGAAAACCGGGCTGGAAGCTGAATTTGTGCGCAGCAATAAACCGCTGGCGGCGGTCATGATCGACATCGATCACTTCAAGCGCTTTAACGATACCTACGGCCACGCTGCGGGCGACCAGGTGTTGCGCACCATCGCCAATTTTTTGCAAAGCAGCATCCGGCAAAGCGATTATGTGTTTCGCATGGGCGGGGAAGAATTTCTGGTTTTGCTGCCCAATACCAGCCGCGAGCAGGCATTCATTCGCGCCAATAACTGGTGCGCCAAATTCGCCGCCATCAAGATCCCGCTCGACGATGACATTGTTTGCGCAACGTTTTCGGCCGGCATCTCGATGTACACGACGGATGCCAACAGCATCGATACGCTGATCGACCTGGCCGACAAAGCTCTCTACAAAGCCAAAGAGGCGGGCCGCAACCGGGTCGAATGCCAGGATGATACCCTTGGGCTAACGCCAGATTGTCCCGTTTCACCATCGATCGTGAACATGAGTGCGAAGCGCAAACAGAACGCAGATACCGCCAGCGGAACCAACAAGGTACACGGTTGACGGGGAAGTGAAATTACAACTCCGGCCCGCCGTGCGCGCCATTGCTGGACGATATGCCCCACTTCGCCAGCGCGTGATCGTCCGATTCGCGCGCATCCACCCAGCGCGCGCCGCTGGGCGTCTGTTCCTTCTTCCAGAACGGCGCCGCGGTTTTTAGATAATCCATGATGAATTCACAGGCGGCAAACGCCTCGCCGCGATGCGACGCGGTAACCGCCACCAGCACGATCTGGTCCAGCGGCATCAAAGGCCCGACCCGGTGAATCACCAGCGCATCGAAAAACTCCCAGCGCGTGCGCGCCTGCTGCACGATATCTTCCAGCGCCTTTTCGGTCATGCCGGGATAATGTTCAAGCTCCATGGAGGCAATATCGACGCCGTCATTCAAATCGCGCACGGTGCCGACAAAGGCGACCACCGCGCCCACTTTCGGGTTGGTAAGGCGCAGCTGGCTGACTTCAGTTGTCAGGTCGAAATCTTCGGTTTGTACACGCACAGGCATGATGGCGTTGCTCTCTTTTTAACTGCTATCGGTTGCGTATTTTAGCCCGAACCAAACGCGGCCTTGCAAGCAGCGCCGTCTTACAATGGAACCTCCGGTAATTTGCAACAAGAGATGCAGCAAGGATGTCGTGAAAACAAACCCGTTGACCAAAATTGTTCTCAATATCGTGGGCAGCATAGCTGTGGTGCTCGCCATTCTGGGCGTATTTCTGCCGCTATTGCCGACCACGCCTTTCCTGTTGCTGGCTTCGGCTTGCTATTTCAGGGGATCGCCACGGATGTATCGCTGGCTGGTAAGCAACCGGATACTGGGGACTTACATACTCAATTTTCAGAGCGGACGGGGCATCCCGCTGCGCGGCAAGATTGTGTCGCTGCTGCTGATGTGGGCGTCGCTGCTGTTCTCGATCTACAAGATGGAGGCCGTGGTCGTGAAGCTGATCCTGGCTGCCATCGGGATCGCGGTCAGTCTGGTAATCCTGCGCATGAAGACGCTGCGGTAGACAAAAAACAGATAAAAAAACGGGCCGGCCTTTTGTTCAGCCCGCCCAAACCAAGCACAGCGCTTACAAAATCATTCTTTGCCGCCCAATAAGTTTTGCTTGAGCGAACTGTCAGCGGGCTTGTCGCCCAGCCAGATTTTTAGATACGCATTGTAAAAATTAATGCCCGGTATGACTTCGCCTACTTGTTTGCCATTGACATGAATCAGCATGCCGGAGCCAGGCACCCAATCGGCGGTAATCGTGTCGCCTTTTTTAATCGAAGGGATGGAAGCGAAGATTTCGCCCATCTTGACGGTCTGGTTGACGATTTTTGATTTTTCGGTCTTGTCCGAATTGGCGTTCAGGCCGGTCATGAAACTCTGCCCGAATTCTTCGCTGCTGACTTCGCGCAGCATCACCAGCGCCAGCCGCCGTGGGCCGGCCAGATCCAGAATTTCAGGCACGGTGGTTTTCTTGGTTGGCAGATACAACCCCGCCACATACACCTTGAAGATGGCCTTGACGCGAATCCCCGCGCCATTGAGCTTCAGTTCCGTGTTAGCCACGCGTACGGTTTCATCCAGTTTCATACCGGCGATTTCAACTGCCGATGCGCTCTGACAAAAGCCCATTACGAGGCAGCCCAAAGCCAATAACCGTGTGATGCGCAAATTTTTAATCATGTTGTCTCTCCAAAAAATACTCAGTAGTTGTTTACGAAGAGACCTCTAACGGGTCTTTTTCGAAACTAAAAAAACAGCGCATGCCACGCCGTAAATTATTCGGCAGCAATCCGGGGGGCAGTGATATCTATCATGGCCCGCTGCGTGACGTGCGCCACAATCGCAGCAACTGCTGCACTCCTGCCAGGCAGTTTGAAAACACGCACCACCTGGGCCAGATTGACCGCCTGATTCTGCATCGACTCGGCTGAAGCGGCTGCCTCTTCCACCAGCGCCGCATTCTGTTGGGTAACTTCGTCCATCTGGCTGAGGGCGCGATTAACCTGTTCGATGCCTGAACTTTGTTCCTGGCTGGCGCTAGTGATCTGCGCCATGATGTCGGTCACGCGCGCGACACTTGCCACCACGTCATCCATAGTGATGCCGGCCTGACGCACCAGTTTGCTGCCGATTTCGACTTTATCGACCGAGTCGCCGATCAGCAATTTGATTTCCTTGGCCGCCGCAGCCGAGCGATGCGCCAGATTTCTGACTTCGGACGCCACCACCGCAAAACCGCGTCCCTGCTCGCCGGCGCGTGCCGCTTCCACTGCCGCATTCAACGCCAGGATATTGGTTTGAAACGCAATGCCGTCAATGACGCTGATGATGTCGACGATTTTCCTGGAAGAATCATTGATCGAGCCCATGGTGCCGATCACTTGCGCCACCACCGCACCGCCCTTGGCCGCGACTTCCGAGGCACAGGCCGCGAGTTGATTGGCCTGCTGCGCATGGTTGGCATTTTCGCGCACGGTACTGGTCAAGGCGAGCATCGAGGCAGCGGTTTGTTGCAGCGAGCAGGCCTGCTGCTCGGTGCGCGACGACAAATCTTGATTACCGCGGGCAATCTGGCCCGATGCTGAGGTAATGGTCTCGGTGCCAGAACGTACTTCACCGACAATTTTCGACAAGCTTTCATTCATGTGCCTGAGCGCCTGCATCAGCATGCCGGTTTCATCGAATGTCTTGACTGCAATGGTGCTGGTCAGGTCGCCATCGGCCACCCGTTTGGCGATATCGACAGCTTCATTGAGCGGCCTGGTAATGCTGCGCGAGACGAAAAAGCCGACCAGCACGCTCATGGCGCTGGCAATGGCAGCAAGAATCAGGATTAACAGCGCAGTGCGATTGGCCGCCAGCGTGGACTGCGCGCCGGACTGCTCCATCTGGCTGTTTTGGTATGTGATGAAATTGTCGAGCTGGATGAAATATTTGGTTTGCAGCGGCCGCACCGAAAACAACAGCTTCAGCATCGCTTCGTCTTTTGCATCCTGATTGATGAGAGCCACAAAACCGGTTTGCACCGGCAAAAATTTATCCCGCAACGCGGTGATTGCATTCAGATGCTCGCGGCCCTGTGGATCGGCGATGATTTGGCTCAGGGTGGCGATAGCTGATTGCGTGCTTTTATTCTTGTCTTCGATGTTGATCAGCTCTTTTTTGATTTGCCCCGGGTCGGTCATGATCAAAACGTTGAGCATATTGCGGGTAATTTCGTTCAGATCGGCCTTGATGGCGTTGGCAATCACGGTTTTTGGATAACGATCCTTGACCAGCTGGTTGATTTCGCTATTGAGGCTGGCAATGCGAACATAAGCCAAGCTGGCCAGCATGATTAATAAAGCAATGACGACCCCGAAACCGAGCGCAAGTCGTTGTCCAATACGCAATTTTTTAATATTCATTATGTGCGAGCCTTTGTCTATAGGCGAGATTACTTGGAAGGAAAATGTGTCTATGAAGAAATTATTTGAACAACACTATAGCAATTGGAAAGAGACATGCTAGTGCGTTTTAGTAGTGGCGACGCTCTAAAAATCGCACTATCGTTCTTTTTTGCGATGCAGCATGGCATCTTGAAAACGCAGGCTAATCGATGCGCTCGAAGGAGGAGGGATTGGGCAGCAATTTGCCCAAGGTCTGGGCAATACTCTGCAATTGCGGGGCATCGTCAACAGCATCGTCGCTGGTGTCGTTGATGCAAAAAAACGGAATCCGGCCGAACCCGGCTATCAAATCCTGAAACTGCCGCTCTACATCCGCTGCGCCGCTGCTGATGTACAGCGGCTCCAGCGCCTGTGCCTGTACTGCGGCCCGGCCGGTATGCAGCATCCAGCGCGGCACCAGATCCGGCACGATCGGCGGCACTCGCCAGGAGCGAAAAACCGTTTTACGCACTTGCCGGAACAGTTCCGGTGCGGCCTGCTCCAGTTCGTACAGCACGCTTTTGAACATCGGACGCGGCGCGTGCGCAAAAATGCGCTGCGTATGGCAATATTTCGGATAGCGCCGCGACAGCCAGTGCTTCGACAACACAGACGCATTCACCAGTGCGGTCTCGTCGGTTTGTAAAGTATCGTAATCCGGGACCGGCGCGGTTTCCGTAAACAGCGCCACGCCATCAACGCCAAACCATTGATCCGGGTCCACCGTGGCTCCGAAGAACACATCGTCATTGAGGTAAATGAAGCGCTCGGCCAGGCCGGGGATGTGGTGCAGATACGATTCGATATGCCCGGAATCGAACACCGGCAACGCCGCCGCCGGCATCAGATCGCGATGATCGACCAGCGTCAGATTGTCGCTGGGCTGCAGCCAATCCGGCACCTGAGCGTCGGTGACCAGATAAATATGGCCGTGATTCGGGTAAAACTTTTCCAGCGCCCGCAGGTTGAAGCGCAGCTCGCCATTGTCGCGATAGCGCCCGGCCACATTGCCGTAGCGCGCCAAATCATCGGTTTGTTGCTGGGCATCCCGGCGTACCAGCGCTTGCTGCCGCTTTTGCCGCCAGACCGGATCGGCACCGTTGACCCACAAGTAGACAATGTCGATGCGCTCTGCGTTGTTCTGGGACTCGGTCTTCGACATTAGTTACGAACCATTACGAACGGAAAAAAGCGCAAAAAAAGTGGCTCTGTCTGCACTTTTCCGGGCCAACTTCCTCAACCGCCTGTCACTGGAGGAAAGAACGCCACCTCGCAGCCTTCACTAAGCAGCGTTTCCGGCTCGGTCATCACTTGGTTGTACGCCATGCGCAATGTGCGGCCTTCCGCCAGGCATTCGGCCCATGCGCCGCCGCGTGCGATCAGAAAATGGCGCACGTCGCCGACGGTGCGCACTTGCGCCGGCACGGCGACAGATTCCTGACTGGTGCCGAGGGTTTCGCGGATGCTGGCAAAAAATCGGAGCTGGATGTTCATCATATTCATCAGTGGAGGAGTTCGCTAAAAGGAATGAAATTGACCATGTCGCCGCTGACGATAGCGCAACCGGGCGGATTGTCGATCAGGCCGTCGCCCCAGACGGTGGAGGTGAGCACGCCCGAGCTTTGATTCGGGAATAGATCCAGCCCGCCTTCGGCGTTGATTTTGGCGCGCAAGAATTCGTTGCGGCGGTCGCCTTTGCTCTGGGTGAAATCGGCGCGCAACTTGTATGTCTTGGGCGCAACATCCGGCACGCCTTGCAAGCGCAGGATGAAAGGCCGCACGAATAACAGGAAAGTGACGAAACTCGATACCGGATTGCCCGGCAAACCGATGAAGAAAGCAGCGCCGCCCTTGCCTGCCGCGCGGTTGACTTCGCCAAACGCCAGCGGCTTGCCGGGCTTGATCGCGATTTGCCACAGGTTCAGGCGCCCTTCTGCTTCGACCGCCGGCTTGATGTGGTCTTCTTCGCCGACCGAAACACCGCCGGAAGTCACGATCAAGTCGTGTTCCTGCGCGGCGCGGCGCAAGGTCTCGCGGGTGGCTTCCAGCGTGTCGGGTACGATGCCGTAATCGGTGATGGCGCAGCCGAGGTTTTCCAGCAAGCCGCGCAGCGTGAATTTATTCGAGTTGTAGATTGCGCCCGGCTTCAATGGCTCGCCCGGCATTGCCAGCTCGTCGCCGGTGAAAAATACCGCGACGCGCAGCTTGCGCACCACCGGCAAGGTTGCCAAGCCGACAGACGCGGCCAGACCGAGTTCCTGCCCGCGCAAGCGTGTGCCTGCAGGCAGAATCACGCTACCGGCGCGGATGTCTTCGCCGGCGCGGCGTATCCATTCGCCTGCGGGTGGCGCATGGTTGATGGTGACTTTATCGCCGTCAAGCGCGCACATTTCCTGCATCACGACCGCATCCGCTCCATCTGGAATCATCGCGCCGGTGAAAATGCGCGCCGCAGTGCCGGCTTGCAGTTTTTGTCCGACATGGCCGGCCGGGATGCGCTGGCTAACGGTCAGCGTCGCCGTACCGCTGGCGCAATCGGCGGCGCGCACTGCGTAGCCGTCCATGTGCGTATTGTCTTTGGGCGGCACGTCGAGTTGCGATGTTTGGGCGTCAGCGAGGATGCGGCCGTTGGCTTGCAGCGTCGATAACTGTTCGACCTCGGTGACCGGCTTGGCGGCGGCGAGCAGCAAGCCCAGCGCTTCGGCGGCGTTCAACATGGGATTTTTCTCGGTCATGGATTTTATAATCATACCTATGGCAGTAAAAAACAATACCGCAATGTATATATGCGGAAAATGCGCTTTTTTTTCCTATACTCCTGATTTTATACGTTTAGACAATTAAGAACGAAATAGCGCGTTCTTGTAGGAGCGCGCCCGGGTGCGCTCCTACAGAAACTATGGACGTGCTTGCGCTATTTATAAGCCCGTATGTTTGGCGATGAACGTTTTCACCAGGTCGACATCGGCCGGCATCACCTCAAAATGCTGCGGCAAATCTTCGATATTCTCGAAACCGGCCGGGCGCTCGGCGTCGGTGCCCAGCGCCTCCAGGATAGTTTCGTTGAACTTGGCGGCGAGCGCGGTTTCCAGCACGATCATTGGCACGCCCGGAGTCAGATGTTCGCGCGCGACCTTGACGCCATCGGCGGTGTGGGTGTCGATGGTGATGTCGTATTCATCCTGCACGTCGCGGATGGTATCGAGCCGGTCTTGATGCGTCGATTTTCCGGACAGGAAACCGTATTGCGCGATTTTAACGAACTCGTCGCCGTCGCTGCCCGGCTTGCCGGACAGATCGAAGCCGCCGTGCGTTTCGACTTTCTGGAATAACGCACGCACGCGGTCGCCGTCGCGGTCCAGCAGATCGAAGATGAAGCGCTCGAAGTTGGACGCCTTGGAAATGTCCATCGATGGGCTGCTGGTGTGATAAGTCTCGGCCGATTTGCGCACGCGGTACACGCCGGTGCGGAAGAATTCGTCCAGCACGTCGTTCTCGTTGGTGGCGGCGATCAGCTTGTCGATCGGCAAGCCCATCATGCGGGCAATGTGGCCGGCGCAGATGTTGCCGAAATTGCCGGATGGCACCGTGAACGACACCTTTTGATCGTTGCCGGTCGTGGCCAGCAAATAACCGCGGAAGTAATACACGACTTGCGCCACCACGCGGGCCCAGTTGATCGAGTTGACGGTGCCGATCTTCTGGCGCGCCTTGAATTCCAGATCGTTCGATACCGCCTTGACCATATCCTGGCAATCGTCGAACACGCCATTAATCGCAATATTGAAGATATTCGGGTCTTGCAGGCTGAACATCTGGGCGGTTTGGAACGCGCTCATTTTCTTGTGCGGCGACAGCATGAAGACGCGGATGCCCTTCTTGCCGCGCATCGCGTATTCGGCCGCGCTGCCGGTGTCGCCGGAAGTCGCGCCGAAAATATTCAGTTCGGCATTCTTCTTGGCCAGCGTGTATTCGAACAGGTTGCCCAGCAACTGCATCGCCATGTCCTTGAAGGCCAGCGTCGGGCCGTTCGATAGCGCCAGCAGCATCAGCGTCTTGGCGCCGCCACGGCCGAGTTGTTCGTCCAGCACATGCAGCGGCGTGATCTGGCTGGCGTCATCACCCGCGCGCGCATTGCGATAGATCGCAGCAGTGTAGGTTTTGCGCGTGATGGCCTTGAGATCGGCGGCGGGAATGTCGGTGGCGAATTTTTTCAAAACCTCGAACGCCAAATCGGCGTAAGACAGCTTGCGCCAGGCACTCAATTCTTCGCCTGTGACCTGCGGATATTCGGCCGGCAGATACAGGCCGCCATCAGGCGCCAGGCCGCCCAATAGAATCTCGGAAAAGGATTGCGGTGCAGAGGATTGAACTGTGCCGGAGCGAGTGGATACGTATTGCATAGTGGCGGGCGTGGCTGCACGGAGCCAAAAATCACGCAAACTGACGCAGTCTGGTGCCGGGCGAGCGCTGAAGGTTGGTTATGGGGAGTCGGCGACCATTATAACTTCGGCGCTCCTGATTGCGGGCGATGCGGAAATGGGCGTCAACCGGCCCTCCGGCAATCCACGCGTAAGCTTGATCTTTGCCGGGATACGCCGGAACAAGCCGCATTTCTGTTGCGTTTTTGACTGTCTATTTTGGATAACAAAGGAACTTGCATAAAAAAACAGACAGGTACAGCATTTCATGCTAGAAGGCAGGTGTGACCGTATTATTCTCCTTTCAAGGGGGCTTCATGAAAATCGCAAAACAGTTTTCTCGCCTACTCACCTTGGTGGCCGCGACCGTTATTCTGTGCGCATGTAGCCAGGAAAAGCCCAAACCCGATCGATACGATCAAAGCAAAATGGATTTTAAGTCGCCCCCGGCGAAAATCACGTCAGAACGCCACCAAGGTCCCTATGCCGAAGGCGCTGCCCTCAACCTGGACGCCCGACTCAAGCCGTTGGACCCGTCTCCGGTCAAAACGATTCGGCTCGACACTTCCCATAAAATCATAGAGATTGCACCCGGCGTGAAGTTCAGCGCGTGGACCTTTGGCAATCAGGTGCCGGGGCCGACCATCCGCGCTCGTGTCGGCGACAGAATCAAGTTCAGCATGACAAACCGTAGCGACGAGGTTATGCCGGGCGTTCAGTTTACGGCCGCACCGATGATGCACTCGATGGACTTTCACGCAGCGATGTTGTCACCACAGGATAAATATCGTTCCATCGCGCCCGGACGAACTATCGAATTCGAATTTACGCTGAACTATCCGGGCGTCTTCATGTTCCATTGCGGCACGCCCATGATCCTCGAACATATCGCCTCAGGAATGTATGGCGCCTTTATCGTCGAACCGCGTGAAGGCTATCCAACCAAGGCCGACCGCGAATACGTTGTGGTTCAGAGCGAGTTCTACGTCAAGCCTGACCCACAGGACCGCAAGATTGACGGCCAACCCGTTCACGTTCTTGACGGCGACAATTTGAAGAAAGCGATTTCAAGTTATACCGTGTTCAATGGCGTACACAACGGACTTGTGAGAAAACCTCTGCTGGCAAAGCCAGGCGAGCGGGTTCGCTTGTTTGTGCTCAATGTTGGCCCCAGCAAAACATCCAGCTTCCATGTGGTCGGGACCATCTTCGACCGGGTCTGGATGGATGGCAATCCGGATAACCAGTTCCGAGGCATGCAAACCGTGCTGCTCGGGTCGTCCAATAGCGCCATTGTGGAGTTCATAGTGCCCGAAGCGGGTCAATACATTATGGTCGATCATCATTTTGCTAATGCATCGCAAGGCGCCATCGGCCTGGTCGACGCCAGCGGTAAAAAAGAAGATATGAACGACATCGAGCATCACAACATGGAGGCAACTGCGACGCCGACAGAGCCTGCAGCGGTCAAGGGAAAACTTGATTTCGAGAGCAAATGCCTGGCCTGCCATTCGATAGGACAAGGCAAAAAACTCGGACCTGATCTGGCAGGCGTGACCAAACGCCGCAGCGACGAGTGGCTCACAAAATGGCTGGAATCGCCTGAAAAAATGCTCGAAAGCGATGCAGATGCCAAGGCGATGCTGAAGGAGTATGGCGGCATTCCAATGCCCAATCAGAATTTGAGCGCATTGGAAATTGAGCAATACCTTAAATATTTCCACTGGATCGATTCCCATCCGGAAGCATCGGCTCCCGCTGACGCAGGACACTAATGCGGCGAGCCACTATTCTTCTGGCAGGGCTGGTCCTGGCCCTGCAGTGTTCAGTGGCTCTAGCCTGCGGTCATTGCGTTGAAGATAAAATTGCTGCGGTCTACGACCATGCGCTGATTACGCAAGCGCTGGCGCAAAAACGCCAAGTTGTATTTTTTGCCATCGATGGCAATTTCCCCGCCAATGAGGCAACCAGAAAGTCACTCGAATCAATCGTCAAGTCAGTCGAAGGCATCGAGAAAAACAGCATAAGAGTGTCCGTGGAGTTGGCGGCACTCTCTCTGGTTTTTGACCCAAAGCGGCAGTCGTTTGCGGCTATACAGAAATCGCTTGAGAAAAAGCTGGCGGAGAAAAAAATGACCCTATTACTAATAAAAATAATGAATCAGACAGATAAAGCTAAAAACGCGGGGTCATAAGAGCGCGGGTAGTATCCAAAGCCTGAGCCGGCGCGCACGAGCAACTTGTTCGAGTCGGGTTCAACAAATTATAAATCGCCGCTGCAGGCTGTTCACGGCACTAACAGGATCAGAGCCGATCAAACATAATTGAATATGCTCGGTTCATTGACCCGATGAGAAGCCACGTTGAAAACTACCGCGCACTTCCTCACTCACTTCCGCCCCCCCCTACTCAACTTTGCGCTGGCAATTCTTGTCGCCGCCACGACGCCGCTGCAAGCCATGGCCGATGGCGAGATCTCGGGCTTCGCCTCCATGCAGGATGACGGTTTACTGAAGATATCCGGCTACCGCATCCGTCTCTACGGCATCTATATTCCACCGACCGAACAGACCTGCTATACCTTCGTGCGGCCTGTGCCATGCGGAAGTCGGGCAGCGCTGGCGCTTAACTTCAAGATCGAGGGCGACTTCGTACACTGCACGCAACAGATGCGTCACGTTGACGACAGCATCACAGCCAGTTGCACACTGGGAAATGAGGATCTCAGTGAATGGCTGTTGCAGAAAGGATGGGCGGTGGCGTTGCCGGACGCCCCTTTCCAATATTCTGCATTGGAAAGGATTGCACAATCCCGGGGGATCGGGATTTGGGGCGTGCCGGTCGATATACGCAGGAAGCGGCGCTAGCGCATGCCAAAACTGCCCCGCTCTACTGTGCGATATTGCGTTAAACACATTAATCAAAAGCAAAAAGTAGTCGGCCAGCATGCACAGTTATGCCGTCTCTTCCCCGTCTCTTCCATACTTCGGCGGTACAACTAATCCGCTTAGAAAGACTTCGCTCTGACGTACCGCAATAAGCGCGCACAAAGTCCATCGTCTAATAAGCACTGGGCATAATCAATAATGATCCAAGCGAGAGGAGCGGGCCATGCTGGTCGTAACTAATCGAAATATCATCGAAAGCAATTTCAAGAACGGCGTCAGTAACGAAACGGGCTTCGGCGAGCAAGTCAACGATAAAGGCCCCAACGAGCTGAGACTGGCCAATGTGACGCGGGTCAACGAACGATGGGTTGTAAAGCTGGCGCAGGAGCCCGCCAATCTGACGCCGGAGACCCTGCCCTCCCGCATGGAGTTTCAAAAACTTGCCAAGCGCTGCGTCGCCGGCAAGAAGAATTGCCTGTTTTATGTCCACGGTTACGACAAACCCTTTCCCGAAACGCTGGAGCAGGCATGGCTGCTGCAGGAGACTTACGGCGTTGAGATGGTTTTGTTCTCGTGGCCATCCAACACCGGCGGCTTCAAGCTAGTCGAATACAGAAAAGCGCGCCGCATTGCACAGGTGTCGTTCGGCGCACTCGATGCGTTGCTGGAAAAATTCAGCATCTATCTGTATGACTGGATGACGCCGATGGATGAATCGTCGTTGTTGAATTGCGGCGTGACCATCAATTTCCTGTCGCACAGCCTGGGGAATTATCTGTTTGAAAATTACATATTAAGCAACGCCTATCAAGTCGAGACGCGCATCTTTACCAATGTCATTTTGAGCCAGGCCGATGTCAACAGCATCGACCATCTGAAATGGGTGGACAAGATCGTTGCGGGGCAACGCATCTTTGTGACCATCAACGAAAACGATAAAATATTGAGCTGGTCAGAGACCGTCAACCCGCCCCGATTGGGAAAAACCTTGATGAATCTGGCATCAACCAAGGCTACCTATTTTGACTTTACCAACGGCAGGGGCGTCGGTCTAAAGCACCAGTTGTGGGGCGAAGTAAACAATAAAATTGTGAAGAATTTTTTCGCTGCGGTATTGAATGGAAAACGCGGTGACGATGTTGCCGGGTTTATTTTTGATGCGCGGTTAAATGCGTTTCGGATTAACTGAGCCTAATTTGAAACATTCAGGTTAGCAGGCCGCATGATTGACGGTCTAGCTTATCGGGCGCAAGGAGGTTCCGCTGGCACGAAGTCGTCAGGCGGTGCATGGTAAAAGAAACTTTCGGTGAAGGTGTCGGTTCCACTCATGACTGGGTATCAAGAAGAAAAGATAGGAATTGGACCCAGCTTAGCGTCTGAGCGCTAAGCTGGGAATGAAATTTCAGCCGTCAGTTAAGGAACAGACAGCAAGGGACGAATCAAAAATCATTGTCGAATTGTTCTATATCCCGAGCACCTCACGAAATTTATCTGGTGAAATATAACTCTGTTGAGTAAATTTTATATTGAGCTCCGGGTCCAGTTTTCTCCCCCGAAACTCATGCTCATCAATAAATTTTGATTTGACCGGAATGGCAACAACAGTCTTTAATCCTTTGCGCGTTTCCGTTGCTCCCCATCCGTCCTGATCGATTTCTACACATCCTATTACGACTTGATTTTTTGGCGGACCGCTTACCCCAAGTAGCCATTTTGGCGAAGAATCTGAATTCTTCGCCCAAGCAGCAGCAAGCCCTGCCATTCGCCACCACCGATCAATCCGTTCAAGCACTGCTTTATCGTCAGGCAAATTCGCCATCGAAAATTCTCGGTCCGTAATTTCCATATCGAGATTTATATGCACCAAGATTGCGCCTTCTTTCGCAATTACTTTCAATTCTTTTTTGGCAATATCTCTATCGTCCAATCGCCCAACAAGAAGTCGCGGCACTCCAAGTGGTCGGAAACGCCATTTAGTACTGCAAAGATGAACGTTAAATAGTTTTGGATCCGCCCCTTTTAGGGCGGACACCAAGGCCGTCTCAACAATATCTGCTGTTACTGCAGGAAATGGTCCAGTAATCTCTACATGCCACTTTTTTTCCTTATCCGCCAAACGCCTTTCCAACTCTTTGTTATGTGTTTTCGTCTCGTGACTGTTTGCACGAGTAGCAGAACTACCGCGACCGACATAGAAAATTTTCCCAGAGAGCTCCCGATAGATATAAACGTAAGACTGATCCTTGATTTTAGTACTCGATTCTGACTTTTTTGCATAAATCCTCCCCTGTTATTTATTTAAGTCAACTTCCTTTGCCACCCTCCAAAACACGTATTTAATGCGTCATAGAGTGACGCATGCTTACACCATAATCTTTACTTGGGTCAACGACCAGTTAACGAATAGGGAGATGTGTCATGTTTAAAGCAGAACTGAATATCAACGGGAAAACCATTCCACTCGGGGATAAAGCACTGCGCCGAATCGTTCTCTGTCTTCCGGATGCCGATGAGTATCAGGAAATCTATGACGATTTAGCAAAACATCCAAACCCGGAAATCCGGAGCAACACGGCGGCAATTGATTCGCTTAGCACAGCGGCCTTCAACAGGTTGAAGAACGACACCGAAGCAAGTGTTCTGTGCGGGATATTGTATAACCCGAAGGCCGAACAATTACTGTGCCAGGAAGACTTGAATCGGATGATTGCGCTGGGCGATGTTGATCTGATTGAAATGATCTTGCTCACGCTAGAAAATCTTTCTAATTGCAATCCGCTTGAAACCCTTCGCCGGATACCATGAACCCCGATCCGCACATCTATATCCTGGCAGCTGATTACGTAAATGCCAATCCAGATGCGTTTTTGGAATTACTGGATGACCCAGATCAGGATATCAGAAGAAAATTGGAGAGATGTTCAAGATTGATTTAGCGTACAAGTGCGGCAGCAGCCGAATGCCCAGAGTCTAATAGAACGCACATTCAGGTCACCGGTAACGCGCAATGGCGTTGTGATTTTCCTTGCGAATATCCTTACGCAAGGAAGCCGGCCCCACTACTTCAATATCTCCGCCGAAACCAAGCAGCCACCAGCGCAAACGGCGCGTATCGAGGACGGTTGCTGTGATCTCCAATATTGACTCGTCAATTTTGCGCACATCCTGATCCGTGGAAAGCGGCGTCTCCAACAGATGCCGCCCCCGGCCATTGAAAAGACGGATTTCCAGCTTGATTTCCTTCGCATCGCCACCAAACCCGAATGCGCCGGACGCAATATAGGCGTCAAGGTCAAAACCAACCGGCCAGTTGACGTCAAATTCCAGCATCGATGCCGACTGAATGCGGTGCAGCGCCAGCAGGCGAATATCCTGATACTCAAAAAACGTAACTACCAGATACAGTACCGGACCATTTTCGACCAGAGCAAGCAGGTTAACCGGCACATATTCGCGCGCATCCTCCTGTCCAGCGTGTAGGTAAGTAATGTGAATCTGCTTTCCACGTAATAGTGCGGCATAAACTTCCTTTTGCACCTGCGGATTAATTTTTGGTCGCAGAAGCGGCTGGTGTGGCTCGATACTGCGAACCTTGCCCGGCCAGTCTTTGACTGCACTGTTCGATACCTCCGCCGACAGTTTGCGGCTTGCCTCCTTGAAGTAGGGCTTCAGATCCTCGCAAATACTGGTAGGCAGCAAGCGATCGGAAAACTGTTTCAGCATCAAAAAACTCAGCGCTTCCGGCTCGCTCAATCCTGGAAATAGGCTTACTGAAACATTACTTGCGTATTTCCAGCCGAACGGCTTGCTGCGGTCGTCAACTTCGAGCCCAAACGGTATCGACAGCATTTGCAAATCGCGCTCAATCGTACGTTTGCTGGTGTGATATCCCCTATCCGCCAGGCGCAGATGAATTTCGGAAGAACTCAGTTTTCGGTCGCGTGACAGCAACTTTAATACTTCGATATAACGCAGCAATGTTTCAGACATGGGAACACTCGGCTAAAAATGATTATTTTGATTGTCGCACGCGCCATGCAAAACCTGATTCAGATACGACACGCATTGTCGTAGGCGGCAGTTACTATGTGAAGAGTATCCGTAAAAATAGAATGGTTTGCTAACGAAAACAAGGAGCTGCTATGTCGATGTTGATCGAACATATCGATGCCATCGCGCGTCAGAAAAAACACGATGTCATATTTCTTTCATTTGGCCATGCAAGTGGGCCCGATGAGCAATCTTTTTTTGAAACCTATTGCCCCGACTCCGATCCGGTGCGCAGCAACGTAATGAAATGGTTGGAAGAAAATCATATCCCGCACCAGTTATGCGCTGGCATTGCCGATGAAAATACCATCGGCGGCTGGCGCGGCGAGGTGTATCTGGATGTGCCGAATGATCCGCAAGACCCGATCTATCGGAAGTTGAGCGATTTCCTTGAAACGCCAGACGAAGAGCCGAAAATTCCGAGCGTGCGTTTTTATCTTCTTCCGCTGGAAATTGCGATGAAAAATGCTCACCATGACGCGCCCGGATATTGGGACGATTGGATCAAATCCTGGTAGCGCTAAGCCCCCTGGATTTGGCGAATCGTAAGATTAAGCTGCTGCTGCAAAAACCACTATGACCAAACATACAGATGAGACTGAACTGGCGTCATTAATGAAGCGCCGCATCGCATTAAAGGAAGAAAGCAACTCACTGGAAGAAAGAATTTCTTGCCTCCTGGATCGGCAAGGCAATCTCGGCTTCACATATGATCCAGAACCCAATTTCACTGCCGACGAGCGCAGACGGCTCAACCTGTTCAACCAGCGGATGGCGGAAATAGAAATGAAGATGCGTGAAGCCTATCGGCAAGTCGGCTCCGAAGCGGATGCCGCGCTCGCACAATGGGCGCATTGCCTGCATGACTATGAGTTGCAGGGAAGGGTCACTCTGTATCTGCGGGAAGACGATCCAGAGTATCTGGAAGATGACGATAATATCGTGGCTGAACGTGACCTCTCCAGCTACGCACTAGAACCTGGCAATATCGACGACTACTGGGAGTCATATGCTTTGGCGGGGCAAGTGGTACAACGTCCGCATTGCTACATTTTTCATGATTTTATTGACCATGATGATAACAATCAGCAAGTTTGTTTGACAAATTTCCTGAGAACAGGCAACGCCTGGATCGATGTGGTCGTTACGTATCAATACTGCCTGGATATCGACTCAGGTGAATGGGAAAAACCATGCAATCGGCGGTCAGAGTGGTGGAGCAGATAGCGAGAGAAAGAACCCAACCGGCGCTCCGTCGATTCAAATCCTGACTCCACCGGCGAAGATGGGTTCACCAATGTACGAAATACCACGTTACCTTCTTGCGCTATTCGCCCAATACGGTCTGGAGCAAACGAAGACCTTCCAGAGCTCCCGTCACCAGACCAATATGCGATCCGCTACGCACTCTCGCATTGGTCGGATTAATACGAATCAAAGGAATGTTCAATGACTCCCCTTTGCGGCGCACGGTCAAAATATTAATGCCGGCACCGATCTCCACCACGACCAGATTGCTTGTCTTTTTCAGCCACATGGCAAGGCGCGCAGTTTGTAAATCGGTGCGTTCCGACAGCCAGCGCCAGTCGTCAAACATCAGAATATTTGGCCGCGCCAGACCGCCGCAGTATGGACAGCAAATCAACTCAGACCGCAACAGGCAGTTCTCGATGTCAAGCTCGTGCTCCATCTCGTCTGAAGGCCATATATCCGACTGACATGGCGTACAGCATTGCAGGTGGTGAATCGAACCGTGGCACTCGACGATCCTTGATGCATCAAACCCCGCTTTCTGGAACTGGCCATCGACATTGCTTGTGAAGACAAAAGCGCCATGCTGCATGCGGGCGGCAATCTCTCGAAGAATGGCGAATCCCGCATGAGGCACCGTATTCCGGTACAGCTGCAGGCGATGCCCATAGAATCCCCAAGCACGGCGTGGCATCTGAGCAAACGCAACAGGATTGGCAATATCGCTGAACGATATCCTGCTATGCGCGAGCGGCGGATACGCTTTCCAGAAACCGCTATTGCCCCGAAAATCCGGAAGACCGGAATCTACGCCTATGCCCGCTCCTGCTGTGATTAAAAGGCCATCCGCTTGCCGTAGCAAATTCCCGGCCGCCACCAATTTATGAATATCGCCCATGATTCACTTGGATAATTTTGAGAAGATTTCAAGTATGCCAGCATGATGCGACGATATATGTCGCATAAAAATCATTTGACCAACAATCCTGTTCGGCTCCGCAATGATGGTGGCATCCACGTTGGTGCCTGTCTTGAGTGTATTTTTAGCTTGCCAGATAAGCAATCGAGCGATCATTGATACTTGTGAGTGTTCTGCTGTAGCGGCGCAAATTGCACACTAATCTCTAACGATGCGATACACACTGCCATTTTGGGAAAGCAAATACAATTCATGTCCGGCATCCTGCCCAAACGAAAGAATTGACCCGACATTTTGAATGCCCCAGTCCTTTTGCTCTGTGGCTGTGCCGTTCGCAAACAAAAAACTCTGTAGTCGGCCTGCGCAAAAATCGGAATAGAAATAACGCCCCTGCGCTTCAGGAATTGCCGTTCCGCGATAGACATAGCCGCCGGTAATCGAACAGCGATTATTCAAATGATCGTGCTCAATAATCGGCAGGGTAATGCCTTGCTTGTTGCAGGGATCTCCCGGGAAACAGAGAGTGCCTTCGGTGATGTTCCAGCCATAGTTCAACCCGGCCTGGCCCAAGCCGGCTACGTCGACTTCTTCGCGCCGGTCTTGGCCCACGTCGGCAATATAAAGAAGCGGGGCATCAAAAGCATAGCGCCACGGATTGCGCAAGCCATAAGCCCAGATCTCGGGCCGTTTGCCACTTTGATTGATGAAAGGATTGTTCGGTGGAATTGTGTAAGGCTGGGCAACCGTAGCGGCATTCACGTCTATCCGCAGCAGCTTGCCGAGCAGCGAATTGGTGTTCCGGGCATTCCCGAAAGGATCGCCAGCGCCACCGCCGTCACCCGTTCCCAAATAGAGAAAACCGTCCGGCCCAAAGGCGGCCAGGCCGCCATTGTGATTGCCGAAAGTCGGATGTGGAATGGTCAGTATGCGCAACCCGGAAAGCGGGTCCGCCACATATGCACTGGCTAGCGGTGCACGAAAACGCTCGATCACCAGATTGCCGAATACATCCGTATAGAAAACAAAGAAAAAACCGTTCGAGGCATATTGCGGATGGAATGCCATCGACAACAATCCCCGTTCATTATCGGTGGTGGTTCGATTGGTAATGTCGAGAAATGGTGTAGTTAGCAATGTCGCATCCTGCACGATGCGAATTTTCCCGGAACGCTCGACGATGAACAAACGCGTATCGCCGGCGGGCGCCGTGAGAAAAACCGGGCTATCCAATCCAGTGGCGACTGGTTGCAGCGCCAATTTAAGCGTTCCCGGAGGGATTGTCGTTAGCCCACCGCTGCCACCTCCACCTCCACCTCCACCGCAAGTGGTGAGCAGAAGCACCAGAAAGCCCAACAACAAGACTCGAACGGCTTTAATCGGCATAGAAAGATTTAGCATGGTAAGTACCTGAAGAGTGCAAAGCTTCGCGGCTACACGGATTTATGTCATTGCCAATTGCTTAGGTTGGAACCTCCAGAACGATAAATAGTGCCTGGACAACTTGGCTTGATCTTCATAAATACTGATAAATATCAAGCATGCTTTTTTCTCAGCTCGACCTGCTCCTAGCAAGCAGCATGATTGACCGTCACCACATGCACCGCCAAACCGCCGAGCGAGGTTTCCTTGTACTTGGCTTGCATGTCGGCACCGGTCTGGCGCATGGTCTCAATAACTTGATCCAGGCTGACGTAATGGGTGCCATCGCCTTTCAGCGCCAGCGAGGCGGCCGTGATCGCTTTGACTGCGCCCAGGCCGTTGCGCTCGATGCACGGAATTTGCACCAAACCACCGATGGGGTCGCAGGTCAGGCCGAGATGATGTTCGATGCCGATTTCGGCGGCATTTTCGATTTGCGCATTGCTGCCGCCGAGTGCGGCGACCAGGCCGGCGGCGGCCATCGCGCAGGCGACGCCGACTTCGCCCTGGCAACCGACTTCCGCGCCGGAAATCGAGGCATTGCGTTTGCACAGCATGCCAATTGCAGCCGCCGCCAGCAGGAAAGCGCGCACTCCGCTTTTCGAGTCGCTGGGACGGCAATCTTCGGTGTAATAGCGCAACACTGCCGGAATGATGCCGGCTGCGCCATTGGTAGGCGCGGTAACGACGCGGCCACCGGCGGCGTTTTGTTCGTTGACCGCCATCGCATACAGGCTGACCCGGTGCAGCGCATCGTGCGGCAAAGTGTCGTGTAATAACCTATCGTGCAACAAGCTGTCGGCCGGTTCCTGCTCCGCCTGCCATAGCGCCGCAGCACGGCGCTTGACATGCAGGCCGCCGGGCAGTTCGCCTTTGGCAAGCAGCCCGCTGGCAATGCAGTCGTGCATCACGTCCCAAATCCGGTCTAGCCCGGCATCAAGTTCTTGCGCGCTGCAATGCACCTGTTCGTTGGCGCGCATCATGGCGACAATGCCCAAACCGCTGTCGCGCCCGTGCTGCAATAAATCTGCCATGGTGTCGAACGGATAGGGCAAGGCGTTTGCGACTGGCGCTTTGGCGGCATTCATCTCTTCGGCGCTGCAAATAAAGCCGCCGCCGACCGAATAAAACACCGTTTCGGTCACGCTGCCGTCCTTGCGAATCAGGCTAAAACGCATGCCGTTTGGATGGGCCGGCAAGCTTTCTTTCTTGCACCACAGCAGATCACGCGCCGCATCGAAGGCGACCGGATGCTGGCCGAGCAATCTGATCTGGCCGCTGCTCTTGATCGCCGCCAGCTTGCCGGCGACCGATTCCGGCGCGATATCCTGCGGCGTTTCGCCCATCAGGCCGAGCAGCACCGCGCTATCGGTCGCATGCCCAACGCCGGTCAGGGCCAGCGAGCCATACAGCGCCACTTGCACTTGCACCGCCTGCTCCAGCGCCGGACATTCCATCAGGAAACGGCGCGCCGCCAGCATCGGCCCGACCGTATGCGAACTGGAGGGCCCGATGCTGATTTTAAAAAGGTCGAATACCCGCATGTCCATGGTTGTCTCTTTTGTCTTTTAATTTTGAAGATTAAAAACCTGAAAATTCCAGCGCCGTAGTCGGGTTAGCGAGCGCGTAATCCGCCCTACAAAAGCCGTTCTAATTCCAGCGGTTTAGTTTGCTGCGGCGCAATGTTTTTCAGCATATCGTCCACCATCTGCTCCAGATCGACCTGCACTTGCCAGCCCCAATCGGCGCGGGCCTGGGTGTCGTCCAGACTTTGCGGCCAGCTGGCGGCAATCGCCTGGCGTTCATCCGGCGCATAACGTATCTCGAATTGCGGCAATACGCGCTGAATCGCTTGCGCCAATTGCTGCGGGTTAAAGCTGACACCCGCCACATTGTAGGAAGAGCGCACCCGGATTTGCGCGGCCGGCGCATCCATCAGCAGGGTGGTGGCGCGGATGGCATCTGGCATGTAGATCATCGGCAAGGTGGTGTCGGGGCCAAGGTAGCACTGATAACAATCACCTTGCAAAGCCGCATGGAAGATGGCAATCGCGTAATCGGTGGTGCCGCCGCCCGGCGGCGACTTGTAGCTGATGATGCCGGGATAGCGAATGCTGCGCACATCGACGCCGAATTTATGAAAATAATATTCGCACAGGCGTTCGCCGGCCAACTTGCTGATGCCGTAAATGGTGGTCGGGTCCATGATCGTGGTTTGCGGCGTGGCCACGGCAGGCGTATTCGGGCCGAAGGCGGCAATCGAAGAGGGCCAGAATACCCGCAGCGGCGTGCCGGCCTGGTCGCGTTTGCGCGCGATTTCCAGGATATTGAGCAAGCCGTCCATGTTCAGGGTCCAGGCGCGCAAAGGGGCTTGCTCGCCGGTGACGGACAGCAATGCGGCCAGTTGGTATGCCTGTGTGATGTGATGGCGTTCGATCAGTTGCGCCATGCGCGCCGCATCCAGCACATCGAGCTGTTCATATCGCGCCGCGCCATGCAGATTGCTGCCAATGTCGGACGCAATCACATGCTCTGCGCCGTGTTGCGCCGACAGCGCCAGCACCAGTTCGCTGCCAATTTGTCCATTCGCGCCGATAACTAAAATTTGTTCCATTACCGTATTCCTTATTGATTCAGCAAACCAAGTTCGCGCCCGGCCTGTGCAAAAGCGGCCAGCGCCACGTCCAGTTGTTCGGTGCTATGAGCGGCCGACAACTGCACCCGCACCCTGGCCTGCCCCATCGGCACCACCGGGTAAAAAAAGCCAGTCACCAGCACGCCGAGTTCATACAGGCGTTGCGCAAACTGTTGCGCCACCTTGGCGTCGAACAGCATCACCGGCACCACAGGATGGGTGCCGGGCTTGATGGTGAAGCCCAAGGCGGCGATTTCACGCCGGAAATATTCCGTGTTGGCATGCAGACGGTCGCGGAGTTCCGTCGATGCGGACAGGCGCTGCAATACCGACAGCGAAGCGCCGGCGATCGAGGGTGCCAGCGTGTTGGAAAACAGATACGGGCGCGATTTCTGGCGCAGGGTCTCGATCACTTCGCGCTTGGCAGCGGTGAAGCCGCCCATCGCGCCGCCCAAGGCTTTGCCCAGCGTGCCGGTGATGATATCGACGCGCCCCATCACGCCGTGATGCTCGTGCGTGCCGCGTCCAGTCGCGCCCATGAAGCCGGAGGCGTGACATTCGTCGATCATCACCAGCGCGCCATAGCGGTCGGCCAAATCGCAAATCTTGTCGAGTTGCGCAATCGTGCCATCCATCGAAAATACGCCGTCGGTCGCAATCAGCGTATGGCGTTTGCCGGCTGCGGCGGCGGCTTGCAATTGCAGCTCCAGGTCCGCCATGTCGTTGTGCTGGTAGCGGTAACGCGCCGCTTTGCACAGCCGGATGCCGTCAATGATCGAGGCGTGATTCAGCGCATCCGAGATGATTGCATCTTGCTCATCGAATAGCGGTTCGAACACGCCGCCGTTGGCATCGAACGCCGCCGCATACAAAATCGTGTCTTCCATCCCGAGAAAATCCGACAACGCGCGCTCCAGTTGCTTGTGAACAGTTTGCGTGCCGCAGATGAAGCGCACCGAAGACAGGCCGTAGCCGTATTGTTCGGTAGCTTTGATGGCAGCTTGCACGGTGTCTTCGTCGCCCGACAGGCCCAGATAATTGTTGGCGCACAGATTGATCAGGCTGCGGCCATCGTCGCACACCACTTGCGCGCCCTGGCGCGATGCCAGCACGCGTTCTTGCTTGTACAAACCCTGTTCACGCAAGGCATCGAGTTTTTCGCTCAAGTTATTGATAAATAATTGCTTATTGTTCGGTTGTGCGCTCATGTTGACCTCTTGTTATTAATGTGGTTTGTGCCAGAACATCCATACTGCAGCGTTTTTTGAAAGTCATCTGTTACGATGTGCGAAATTCACTAAAATACAATATTCCAATATACAGAACTAATATTCAATATAATGGATATTACTGACAGAAGAAAATTTTTGCAATCATGAAAAGCAATCAACCCGCCAATTCCCCGCCTAAAATCGGCGCCGCCCTGCAAAAAATGCGGCTTGAACGCGGCTTGACGCTGGAGGATTTATCGCGTGTGGCTGGCGTCTCGAAGTCGATGCTGTCCCAGATCGAACGCGAAAAAGCCAACCCGACCATTGCCATCACCTGGCGCTTGGCCAATGCACTGGGAGTCGGCATTGGCGAATTGCTGACCAGCCAGACTCCGCTGGCGACAACCATACGCACCCTGGAAGCGCATGAAACTCCCACTCTGCCCGGCGACCATGCCGGATATGTGATGCGCATACTTGGCCCGATGGAACTGGCCGGAAAATTTGAATGGTATGAATTGACGCTGGCGCCGAACGGCGAACTGGCATCCAATCCACACGATCCCGGCACGGTGGAACACCTGAGCTTGTTGCACGGCGCAATGGAACTGGAAGTCGGCAGCGAAAAGAAAAAACTGAAAATCGGCAGCACCGCCCGTTATCCGGGCGATCAGCAACACGCTATTCGCAACACCGGCAAAACCGAAGCCAGGGCGCTGATGGTGGTGATTCACCGCTGAAATAGTGCAGGCATCCATGCCTTTTGATATTACCCATATTTACCAAATTAATAACTGTCATTGAAATTTAGAATTTGCGATCAGTTTGTTTAGGCTACATACTGATTGGATCGTTTTAGCTTCGACCCCAATCAAAATTGATTTCAGCCCGCTCACGAAGTGGGTTTTTTTACGTATCATTTTCTCCATTGGCAGCGCCGTCTGCCTTGCAGAGCAATATGAATAAGGATTGAAAAATGCTTGAAAAATATCTGGATCGTATACGTTTGCCCCTATTACATAGCAAGGTGACCACTGCTGCGGCCGCCGCCGAGTGGGTGCAAGATGGTATGACTGTCGGCATGAGCGGCTTTACCCGCGCCGGCGACGTCAAAAAGGTGCCGCTGGCATTAGCCGAGCGGGCTCGCCATGAGAAGTTGAAAATCACGCTGATAACCGGCGCCTCGCTCGGCCACGATGTAGACAAGATATTGACCGAGGCCGGCGCGCTGGCGCGCCGGATGCCGTTCCAGGCTGATCCGGTGCTGCGCGCGGCAATCAATCGCGGCGAGGTGATGTATATCGATCAACATCTGTCGGAAACGGTTGAAATGCTGCGCACCCGACAGCTCGCGCCGATTGACATCGCCATCGTTGAAGCCATCGCCATCACCGAAACCGGGGCCATCGTTCCTTCCACCTCGGTGGGGAACACTGCCAGCTTTGCGATTTTTGCCGAAAAAGTGATTGTCGAAATCAACCTGACCCAATCGCTGGAACTCGAAGGTCTGCACGATATATTCATCCCCAAACATCGGCCGCAACGCGAACCGATGCCGCTGATGACGCCGCATGACCGGATTGGCACTACGGCAATTGAAATTCCATTCGAAAAAATCGTCGCCATCGTCATTACCGACGAAAAAGACAGTTCCTCGACCATCCTGCCCGCCGACGCAGAAACCGCCGCCATCGCCGGCCATCTGGTCAATTTTTTCAAGCAGGAAGTGGCACTGGGACGATTGACCGACAGCCTGTTGCCGATCCAAGCCGGCATCGGCACCATCGCCAACGCGGTAATGATGGGCTTCGTCGATAGCCCGTTCGAACACCTGGTGATGTATTCCGAGGTGCTGCAAGACTCCACCTTTGATCTGTTCGACGCCGGCAAACTCGATTTCGCTTCCGGTTCCTCGATTACCCTGTCCAGGGAAAAGAGCAAACAAGTATTTGGCGATATCGGCCGCTACAAGGATCGTCTGGTATTGCGCCCGCAGGAAGTCACCAACCATCCTGAAGTCATTCGCCGGCTTGGCATCATCGCCATCAATACCGCGCTCGAAGCGGACATCTACGGCAATGTCAATTCGACCCATGTGCTGGGCACGCACATGATGAACGGTATCGGCGGCTCGGGCGATTTTGCGCGCAACGCCTATCTGTCGGTGTTTGCCACCAAATCGATTGCCAAAGGTGGCAAGATATCCAGCATCGTGCCGATGGTGTCGCATGTCGACCACACCGAACACGATGTCGATATTCTGGTCACCGAAATCGGCCTGGCCGACCTGCGCGGACTGGCGCCGCGCGAGCGGGCCCAGGTCATCATCAATCAGTGCGTGGCGGAGCCTTACCGCCAACTCCTCAACGAGTACGTGGCAAAAGCCAATCAGGGCGGCGGACAAACGCCGCACGTGCTGGAACAAGCATTTTCATGGCACACCCGCTACCGCGACACTGGTTCCATGCTGCCGCCAGGCGTACATCCGACGCCGGAAATCGAACTGATTCGCTTGTTGTCCGAGCCGTTGGAAAATTCCGAAATGCAGCCGGTTTAGGCTGCAAACACAAATGAAATGACGGGGGTATGCCAAATAACATGGCATTCTCCGCATAGTTAGATTGCGGCGTGTAGATATACAGACTATTGTATATCTACACGCCGCTTTACTTTCCTGCAGTCGAAAACGGGCCGTTCAACTTTCCCAAGTTATACCCGGCGGCATTGTATCGTTGCCGCATCTTTTTGCAAGGCATCGATCAATGGCTGCGGAATCGGTCCATCCACGTCGGTGACCGCATAGCCGAGCGCGCCGCGGGTTTGCAATTGCTGGGCGACGATATTCAGGCCGAACTGCGCGAACTGCAGGTTCATGCGGGCGATCACGCCAGGTTCGTTGCGATGCACATGCAGGATGCGGCTGAAATCGCCCTTATCCTGATGCGCCACTTCGGGGAAATTGACCGCCGACTTGGTAGTACCAGCCTGCAGAAAACGCGCCAGCTTGTCGGCGACTTCGAAGCCGATATTTTCCTGCGCTTCTTCGGTGCTGCCGCCGATATGCGGGGTCAGGATCACGTTGTCGAGATCGAGCAAAGGCGACACGAACGGTTCTTTCTCGTTGCTCGGCTCGACCGGAAATACATCAATTGCCGCCCCCGCCAATTTCTTGTCGCGCAACGCGCGGTTGAGCGCATCGATATCGACCACATTGCCGCGCGATGCGTTGATCAGCACCGCCGACGGCTTCATCTGCGCAATGCACTCGGCATTCATGATGTTTTCCGTGCTGTGCAAGCCCGGCACATGCAAGGTGACGATATCTGACTGTTCCAGCAATGCTTGCATCGATGGCACCGGCGTTGCATTGCCCAGCGGCAGCTTGTTTTCCGGGTCAAAGTAGACTACCCGCATGCCGACGCTTTCGGCCAAGATGCCGACCTGGGCGCCGATATTGCCGTAACCGATAATCCCGATCACCTTGTTCCGGACTTCAAACGCGCCCTGCGCATTCTTGTCCCAGACACCGCGATGCGCCTTGGCGTTCTTTTCAGGGATGCGGCGCAACAGCAGGATGGCTTGCGCGATCACCAATTCGGCCACCGAACGGGTATTCGAAAACGGCGCATTGAACACCGGCACGCCATGCTGCGCCGCCGCAGCGAGATCGACCTGGTTGGTGCCGATGCAGAAGCAGCAGATAGTCTTCAGCTTGGGCAAGGCCGCCAAAACTTCAGCAGTAATATGGGTGCGCGAACGGATACCGACCGCATCCGCGTCCAACAGCGCGGCAATCAGTTCCGGCCCCGACAATGCAGCCGATATTTGCACCACATCGGTCAAACCGAACGCGGCCAGATGGGCCGCAGCATTCGGGTGAATATTTTCCAGAAGGACTATTTTGCGCATTGTTTTTTCCATTTGCAGGTTAAGAGGCATTTGAAATAAATATTAGCATGGCAGGCAAAAGCGGGTTGTCGGCGCTCCAATTTCGCATCACTAACAAGCCACCCTCTAAGAAAATAATTGTCAGCTCGTTTATAATTCTTTTTTAACCGATTCTTAAGCTATTTACGCTTACTGCTACTTATTATGTCTTCTATTTCTATTAAAACTCCAGACGATATCGTTGGTATGCGGATCGCCGGCAAACTCGGCGCGGACGTCCTGGACTTCATTGCACCCTACGTGAAGGCCGGCGTGACCACGGGCGAACTCGACCGCCTGTGTCATGAATACATGACCGACGTGCAAGACACTATTCCAGCGCCGCTGAATTATTGCCCGCCCGGCTACACTCCTTTCCCGAAAGCCATTTGCACCTCTGTCAATGACGTTATTTGCCACGGGATTCCGGGCGACAAAGTGCTCAAGAATGGCGATGTTATTAATCTTGACATCACGATCATCAAGAACGGCTACCACGGCGACACCAGCCGCATGTTCTTTGTGGGCGAGCCATCGATCCTGGCCCGACGCCTGAGCCTGATTACCTATGAATGCATGTGGCTGGGCATTTCGAAAATCAAGCCCGGCGCGCATCTGGGCGATATCGGTTTCGTTATCCAGCAGCACGCCGAAAAGGCGGGATACAGCGTAGTGCGCGAATTCTGCGGCCACGGCATTGGCAAGGTATTTCATGAAGAACCGCAAGTTCTCCACTACGGCCGTCCTGGCACGCTGGAAGAGCTCGCGCCGGGCATGATTTTCACGGTGGAACCGATGATCAATGCCGGACGGCGTGAACTGCGCGAAATGGGTGATGGCTGGACCATCAAAACCAAGGATCGCAGCCTTTCCGCGCAATGGGAGCACATGATTCTAGTGACTGAAACAGGCTATGAAGTGCTTACCCTGTCTCCCGGCATGCCGCCACCGCCGGCATTTATTACCAATACGCCAGCCAGCATAGTCACATTCTGAATATGGCATCGCTTGCGCTGGCACTGAAGGAACAACTGAAGTCGGAACGGCAAACTGCCATCCTGGCTTTCCAGGCGGATAGCAAACCTGACAAGCTCCTGAAAGCCTTGCGCAAGAACGTCGATGCCGCACTGATACGCGCCTGGCAAGCGCTGGCGTTGCCTGCTTCGGTGGCTTTGGTGGGTGTTGGCGGCTATGGCCGCGGCGAGTTATTCCCTTGCTCGGATGTGGATTTGCTGGTGCTGTTGCCATCCAGTCCGGATGCACAGCTCCAGTCCACACTGGAACAACTGGTGCAGCTACTGTGGGATATCGGGCTGGAAATCGGTCACAGCATCCGCACTATCGACGAGTGCCTGAGCGAGTCCGAGGCCGACATCACGGTTAAAACCGGCCTGCTGGAAGCCCGGTTGGTGACTGGCAACAAAAAACTGTTCCAGTTTCTGCAGGCCCGGTACATGGCGGCGATGAACCCGCAGACTTTTTTTCAGGCCAAAATGCTGGAACTGCATCAGCGCCATGCGAAATATGAAGACACCCCGTACAGCCTGGAGCCGAACTGCAAGGAAAGTCCTGGCGGATTAAGGGATTTGCAAGTCATTCTGTGGGTCGCAAAAGCGGCCGGACTGGGCAATTCCTGGCGCGAACTGGCCGAAAGAGGCTTGATCACGGCCACCGAAGCGCGCCAGTTGACGCAGAAAGAACGCGCCTTCACGGATATCCGCATACGCTTGCACATCCATGCCGGCCGGCGCGAAGACCGCTTGCTGTTCGATGTGCAAACGCCGATCGCCGAAACCTTCGGCTTCGTCACCACAGATGCCTGCCGGGCCAGCGAATTCTTGATGCAGCGCTATTATCGGGCCGCAAAAACGGTATCTCAATTAAATTCCATCCTGCTGCAAAACATCGAGGTGCAGCTATTTCCGCGGCCGATCAATCCGCGCGCGATCAACGAGCGCTTCAATGAAGTCAACGGTTTCATCGATATCGCGCAGAACGATACTTTCGAGACCAGTCCATCGGCCATGCTGGAGGTATTCCTGCTGCTGGCGCTGCATTCGGACCTGGAAGGCATGAGCGCGCGCACCTTTCGCGCGCTGTGGCATGCACGTTTCGAAATCGACGAAAGCTTCCGGCGCGAACCCGCCAATCGGGCCTTGTTTCTTGCCATTCTAAAGGCGCCGCAAGGCATCACGCATGCGCTCAGAAGGATGAACCAGACCGGCATCCTGGGCCGCTATCTGCCCAATTTCAGGCGCATCGTAGGCAGGATGCAGCACGATTTGTTCCATGTGTACACGGTAGACCAGCATATTTTGATGGTGGTGCGCAATGTGCGTCGCTTCACGATGACCGAGCATGCGCACGAATACCCGTTCTGCAGCCAGTTGATGGGCAACTTCGCCCAACCTTGGCTGCTGTACATCGCAGCCTTGTTTCACGATATTGCAAAAGGCCGTGGCGGTGACCATTCCAAGCTGGGAATGGTCGATGCCAGCAAATTCTGCAAGGATCACGGCTTAAGCAAAGTTGACACCGAGCTGATCGTTTTCCTGGTCGAAAACCATCTGACAATGTCGCAAGTCGCGCAAAAAAAAGATTTGTCGGACCCCGATGTGATTCTCGGTTTTGCCCAAATGGTAAAGGACGAGCGCCATCTGAGCGCACTGTATTTGCTGACTGTGGCCGACATTCGGGGCACCAGCCCCAGAGTCTGGAATGCCTGGAAAGGCAAGCTGCTGGAAGACCTGTACCAACTGACGTTGCGGGTGTTGGGTGGCGAATCGCCTTCCACCGACCGCGAATTCCGGAACCGGCAGGAAAATGCGCTGAAGACGCTGCGCCTGTATGGCTTGCCGGCAAACGCGCACGCCGCGCTCTGGAAGCAACTCGATGTCGCCTACTTCCTGCGCAGCGACGCCGCTGATATCGCATGGCAAACCCGCTCACTGTATGACAAAATCGACAGTCCGCTGCCTATCGTTAAAAGCCGGCTGGCGCCGATTGGCGAAGGCTTGCAGGTAACGGTCTACACCCGCGACCAGCCCGATCTGTTCGCCCGCATCTGCAGTTACTTCGATCACAAGAATTTCAGCATTCTCGATGCCAAGATCCACACCACCAGGCATGGTTATGCACTCGACACATTTTTTGTCACGGAAACGACTTTCGCCAATAATTACCGCGACATCATCAACCTGATAGAACACGAGTTGACCGAACTGCTCCGGAGTTCGGCAGCGCTGCCGGCGCCGAGCCAAGGTCGCCTGTCGCGCCTGTCGCGCACCTTCCCGATCAAGCCGACCGTCGATTTGCGCCCGGATGAGCGCGGCCAATATTATCTGCTATCGGTTTCCGCCAACGACCGCAACGGTTTGCTGTATGCGATTGCAACTGTGCTGGCGAAATACAAGGTGAATCTGCACATGGCAAAAATCATGACGCTGGGCGAGCGGGTTGAAGACGTTTTCCTGATCGACGGCCCGATACTGAATAACGCCAAAACCCAAATCAAGCTCGAAACCGATTTACTGGAAGCGCTGCGCGTATAATTGCGCCCCTCCAATCGGGGCTTTCGCATTCTGCAGCCTCGCACTCACACTAAAATTGATACTTATCGCCATGTCTGAACCCCTTCGCTTATCCAAACGCATGTCTGAACTGGGTCTTTGCTCGCGGCGCGAAGCCGACGCATGGATCGAACGCGGCTGGGTTCGCGTCGATGGCGCGGTGGTGTCGGTGCTGGGAAGCAAAGTCTTGCCCAGTCAGAAAATAACGGTCGAACGCCAGGCCAGTGCCGAACAATCGAAACGCGTCACGATACTGATCAACAAACCGATGGGCTATGTCAGCGGTCAGGCTGAAGACGGCTATACACCTGCGATCGCGCTGGTGAAAGCGGAAACCCGATGGCAGGAAGACGCGTCGCCGGAAAAATTCCACCCGACCCAATTGCGCAGCCTGGTGGCCGCCGGGCGGCTGGATATCGATTCGGTCGGCCTGCTGGTCTTGACGCAAGATGGCCGCGTCGCCAAGCATTTGATCGGTTCCGACACCAGCGTCGAGAAGGAATATCTGGTCAGGGTGAAATACGGCAAGCCGGGGAAGTTGCCCGAGGACCAGCTAAAACGCCTGAATCACGGCTTGATGCTTGACGGCAAGTCGCTGCTGCCCGCAAAAGTAAAATGGCAAAACGAGGATCAACTCAGTTTTACCTTGCGCGAAGGTAAAAAAAGACAGATTCGCCGCATGTGCGACATCGTGGGGTTGGAGGTGCTCGGTCTGAAGCGGGTACGGATCGGCAATGTCAAACTGGGCGACTTGCCGACTGGCGAATGGCGTTATTTGCGGGCTGACGAGCGCTTCTGAGAGATTGTTACGCGCCTTGTAGGTGCGAATTTATTCGCACTCTTAACGACTCCATGCGGACTTGTGCGAATAAATTCGCACCTACGTACAGTGCGCACCGATTAGTTATCAATATAAAAATAACGGGGAGTATCATAAAAAACACCATATTTTCCGCATATTTTATATGCGGAAAATAAAAATACCAATAGCAGTATAGATATCACGCCAAACTCGACCAGAAAATCTGCTGCAATCGTCTGCAGCCGCTCTCAAACATAATCATTCGTCGCTGTCCGCTTCCAGTTCGGGAAACAGCACGTCCACATAACCGAACTGCGTCATGTCCCTGATGCGCATCGGGTACAGGATGCCTTCCAGATGGTCAACTTCATGTTGCACCACGCGGGCATGGAAATCTTCCACATCGCGGCTGATGATATTGCCGAACTGGTCCATGCCTTGGTAATGCAACATCTTCCAGCGCGGCACCATGCCGCGCAAACCCGGCACCGACAGACATCCTTCCCAGCCATCCTCGGTTTCCTGCGACAGCGGCGTCAGTTGCGGATTGATCAAAACCGTTTCGGGCACTGCCGGCGCATCCGGATAGCGGGTATTTTTCCCGAAGCCGAAGATCACCAGTTGCAGGTTGACCCCGATCTGCGGCGCGGCGAGCCCGACGCCTTTGACCGCATGCATGGTGTCGAACATGTCGGCGATCAATTCATCCAGTGCGGCACTGGCAAACTGCGTCACTGGCTCCGCTTTGCGCAGCAACCTTGGGTCGCCCATTTTCAGAATTGGCCGGATCATACTGGTTTTAACTCCATCAAAATGAAAGACTGCGCAGATAGTCGGCGAACGCCGCACCGGTTTCCGGATGCTTCAAACCCAATGCGACGCTGGCTTGCAGGTAGCCTAATTTGGAACCGCAATCATAGCGGGTGGCAGCGTAGCGATACGCATATACCGGCTCGTTTTGCAACAATTGGGCGATTGCATCGGTCAATTGAATCTCGCCGCCCAGCCCTTTGCCCTGACGCTCCAGGTAATCGAAAATCCGGTTCGATAATACATAGCGCCCGCTGACGGCAAGCGTCGACGGCGCATGCTCCGGCATTGGCTTTTCGATGATGCCACTCATGCGCTCCAGGCGCTCGCTGTGCGGCGTGCTGCTGACGATGCCGTATTGCCGCGTCAATGCGCGCGGCACGTCTTGCACCGCAACGATGCTGGCTTGCTCGGCGTCATAGAGCCGGGTCATTTGCGCCATCACGGACGGCTGGCCGCTATCGGCATCCATCAGATCGTCGGCCAGCAAAACGGCAAACGGTTCGTCACCGATCACCGGGCGCGCGCACAGTACCGCGTGCCCCAGCCCCAGCGGCGCCGACTGGCGTATGAAGATGCAATTGATATGGGGCGGAATCACGCCGCGCACCAGCGCCAGCAATTCCACCTTGCCGGCCGCTTCCAGTTCGGCCTCCATTTCATAGGCCTTGTCGAAATGGTCTTCGATGGCCCGCTTGTTGCGTCCAGTGATAAAAACCATGTCGGTGATGCCGGCCGCTACCGCTTCCTCGACTGCGTACTGGATCAGGGGCTTGTCAACAATCGGCAACATTTCTTTCGGTTGCGCCTTGGTCGCTGGCAAAAAACGGCTGCCCAGGCCGGCTACCGGAAAAACAGCTTTTGTGATTTTTTTCATGTTTATTTATGGTTGCGACAACAGGTTCAAAAGACCTGCTTCATCGATGATCGTAATGCCCAGTTCCTGCGCCTTGACCAGCTTGCTGCCAGCTTCTTCGCCGGCCACCACTATGCTGGTTTTTTTGGAGACGGAACCGGCGACTTTGCCGCCCGCCGCCTCGATCATCGCCGCAGCGACGTCGCGGGTCAGCGTGGGCATGCTGCCGGTGAGGACGAAAGTCTGGCCCAGCAGAGGCCGGGGACTGGTTTCGGCAACGCTGTTTTCTGCCCAGTGGACCCCGGCTGCGCGCAATTGCGCTATCAATTCGATATTCAGCGGATCGGCAAAAAACTGGGTAATGGATTTAGCCACCACCGGGCCGACATCAGCCACTTCCAGCAATTGCGCATCGGACGCCTGCGTCAACGCGTCGAGGGTGCCGAAATGACTAGCCAGCGCTTTGGCAGTGGCTTCGCCGACATGCCGGATGCCCAATGCATAAACGAAGCGTCCGAGCGTGGTTGACTTGGATTTTTCCAGCGCATCCAGCACGTTCTGGGCCGACTTGTCAGCCATGCGGTCGAGCGCGGCCAACGAAGTCAGGCCGAGTTTGTACAGATCGGCTGCGGTGGTAATGACGTGCCGGTCGACCAATTGGTCGATCAACTGATCGCCCAGGCCCTCGATATCCATCGCCTTGCGCGAGGCAAAATGCTGCAAGCCGCCCTTGCGCTGGGCCGCGCACTTGATCCAGCCGCCGGAGCAGCGCGCTATCGCTTCATCTTCCAGCCGCACGATGGCCGAGCCGCACACCGGACAGTTGCCGGGCATCACGAAACGGCGCGCATCCTGCGGCCGCTGCTCAGGCACGTAGGCCACCACTTCCGGTATCACATCGCCGGCGCGGCGCACGATGACGGTGTCGCCGATGCGGATATCCTTGCGGTTGACTTCATCCTCGTTGTGCAGCGTCGCATTGGTCACCGTGACGCCGCCGACGAACACCGGTGCCAGCCGCGCCACCGGCGTGATTGCGCCGGTGCGCCCGACCTGAACTTCGATCTCCTGCACTACCGTCAGCGCTTCTTCGGCCGGGAACTTGTGCGCCAGCGCAAAGCGCGGGGCACGCGAAACAAAGCCCAATTTTTGCTGTTCGACAACAGAATTCACCTTGTACACGACACCGTCGATGTCATACGGCAATTCCGCCCGCTTTTGCCCGATATATTTAAAATACTCCAGCAAGCCCGCCGCACCGCCGCACGTAGTTCGCTCGTTACAGACCGGTACTCCCATGTTGCTATACCAATCGAGCAAGGCGGAATGGGACGGCGGCAACGCGACGCCTTCCAGTGCGCCGATGCCGTAGGCAAAAAAACGCAGCGCCCGCTGGGCAGTGATGCGCGAATCGAGTTGGCGCAGGCTGCCGGCGGCGGCATTGCGCGGGTTGGCGAATTCCTTTTGTCCGGCGGCGCGCTGGCGTGCATTGAGGCGGGCGAAGTCCGCCTTGTACATCAATACCTCGCCGCGAATATCGATCAGCGCCGGCGGCGTACTGGTATGGAGCCGCAGCGGAATGGCGCGCACGGTGCGAATGTTTTTAGTGACATCCTCGCCGGTGGCGCCATCGCCACGCGTGGCCGCCTGGGTGAAGACGCCGTGTTCATAGCGCAAGTTGATCGCCAGTCCATCGAATTTGAGTTCCGTCGCATATTCGATTTCCTGCTGGCTATGGCTAGGATTCTGTGCCAGCGCTTCTTTGGCGCGGCGGTCAAAGGCGATGATGTCGGCTTCGTTGAAACCGTTGTTGAGCGACAGCATCGGCACCGAATGCGTGACTTGCGAAAACTGGCCCAGCGGGGCCGCGCCGACGCGCTGGGTAGGCGAATCGGCGCTTATCAGTTCGGGATGCGCGGTTTCGAGCGCCTGCAGTTCGCCAAACAGCTTGTCGTATTCCGCGTCCGGGATGATCGGCTGATCGAAAACATAATAAGCAATGTTGTGCCGACCCAACTCAGCGCGCAGCCAAACCACGCGCGCCTGCCAGTCTGCCGGAGCAGCACCATCGCTGCCTGTGTTGCCGATGCTGTCGCTGCCGCCATTTGGTACTGCAAATAAATCGGAAGACATCATTGAAATAAGCGCTGCGCCCGGTTGGAGCCAGCCGGGATTTCCGATGCATCCATATCTTCATAAAAGGCAGCGACCTGGGACGCGATTTCGGCCAGCGCTTCATCGGTCAGAGCCTGGCTATCGTCATCCACCACCGATCCGCCCAATTTGACGGCCAGCAGCTTGGCACAGGCCGTCATCGCGCCGTAACCGTCGCGCAGCGGTGCCACACTAGGCACTTCCAGCAACAAGGTGAGACGGGCCGTGGTGGGAGTGATCGTGACGGTGGCAGCGGCGGTGGCGGGTGCTGCGGGCTTGGCATTGACTGACAGCAGGAACAGATTGCCGCCGTCGCCGTCCGGCATGCTGTAACGGCCGTCAGGGCGATGCTCGAAGCCAATTTTTTTCAACATCGGGCGCAAGCTGTTGAGCGCCCACGGTGCGCCGTTGGTGTGGATATTGATGCCTAACTGCACGTCATGCTCGACGATGAAGCGATGCAACTCACGCGCAATATAGATCACTTCCGCCATATCGGGCACGTCGGGTTCGGCGCCCATCTTATCGGCCACCTCGCGCAGTCGCATTACCAGTTCGGAATATTCAAGCTCAGTCAATGCGCTGCTGCGGTTAGCCAATTGCACACCGGCTTGCAGCGCGGTGTATATGCCGTCGCTGCACACCGCTTCCCAGATCTGATCCTGGCGCTGGCCGATGAAATGAATCGGCTTGCTGCCGATTTGCGTCAAGGTTTGCAGTGCCGGCAATATTGTTGCGCCATGCACCGTGCCCTCCAGCATCAGGGGAATATTGCAATCGATGAGCGGATCGACCGGCAGCTCCTGCGCCGGCACTGGTATTTGCGCTTCCACGTGCGCGGCAGCATCCACAGCGTCCAGCGCGCCTGGCGCTTGATTCGCGTCATCCGTTACAGCAGTATCGTCGCCGCGAGCGGCAAAGCTGGGCTCATGCCGCACGTCCACAACGGCGTCAGCCTCAGCCGCACCCGAAGGCTGCATCAGGACGTCGTCGTGATTGCTTGAAAATGCGCGTTCAACGCTTTTCTTGGCCTTGTATTCCTGCCATTTGTTATAGGAGATGACACCGACTACGATGGTGCCGCCGATGGCGATTAAGCTTGTTTGTAAGTCTGTCATGCGGCTTGGCCCTCTAAAGCGAAATTGGCTGCGGACTGCATGTCCACCGCCACAATACGGGATACCCCTTGTTCCTGCATGGTAACGCCGATCAATTGTTGTGCTATTTCCATCGCGATCTTGTTATGCGAAATGAACAGAAACTGGGTTTTTGAAGACATGCGCTTGACCATGTTGCAAAAACGCTCGGTATTCGAATCGTCCAGCGGCGCATCGACTTCATCCAGCAGACAAAATGGGGCGGGATTGAGCTGGAACATTGAAAACACCAGCGCCGTTGCTGTTAAAGCCTTCTCCCCGCCGGAAAGAAGGTGAATTGTTGCATTTTTCTTGCCGGGCGGTTGTGCCATCACCATTACCCCGGAATCCAGAATTTCATCGCCGGTCATCATCAGCCTGGCCTGGCCGCCGCCGAACAGGATCGGGAACAGTTCGGCAAAATGGGCATTGACCTGGTTGAACGTCTCCTGCAACAGCTCGCGGGTTTCCTTGTCGATGCGGCGAATCGCGTCTTCCAGCGTATCGATGGCTTCGGTCAGGTCGGCATTCTGCGCATCCAGGAAATTCTTGCGTTCAGCGGCCTGCGACAGTTCGTCCAGTGCGGCCAGATTGACCGCGCCCAGAGCGGCGATGGCATTGGCGAGCCGCGTGACTTCGCCTTGCAGGTAGGACGGCCGCAGGTCCGGATGCAGTTTTTCGTTCAAGGCGACCTCATCGGCATCGGCTTCCAGCAATTGCTGGGTGAATTGCTCCTGATTCAGGCGCGCAGCCTGTTCTTTCAATTGCAGCTCCATGATTTTGTCGCGTTGCGGCTGCAAATTGCGCTCGGTTTGTGCGCGCGCATCTTCCAGATGCCGCAACTTTTGGGTGATCTGATCGAGTTCATGGCGCGCATCCGACAACGCGCGTTCCTGCGCGCTGCGTTGCTCCAGCAGGGTCTGCAAGCCGGCGTCGGTGGTCTGATCGTTCAGGTTTTCCAGTTCCAGCGTGCCTTGCTGCATCGTCACCGCCAGTTGCGACGATTGCTCCAACGCGGTGGCGATATTGCGTTTTAGCTCATCCATTTTGTTGCGCTGCGATTTTTCGGCAAATACCGCATCCTGTGCGGCCCGCTCCAATTCACGCAAGCGCTGCCGGGCGTCAGCCAGTTGCAGCTCTTTTTCCAGATACGCGGTCTGCCCATCCTCGTGCGCACCTTGCAATTCTGCCAGCGCGGCATCCCGTTCTTCAAAACGGGCTTCGGACTCGCCCTGGATCTGTTGCTGCTCGGCTTCCTGCTCGGCAATTTCAGCCAAGTCGCTGACAATTTGTCCGCTGCGCTGATTGAAGCGTTCCTGCACTTCGGACAATTTAACGACCTCCATCTGCAAGCCGTGTACCGCTTGCGTCAGGCTGCCCACACTCTGACGGCTGTCCTGCAATTGTCTGGCCGCTTGCGACAGCGCCGCGTCGGCCCGCACCGCACGCGACCTGGCCTGTTCCGCCAACAATTGTTGCGCACGCACTTGCTTGCCGAGGTTTTCTATCTCTTGCTGGCGCGCCAGCATGCCGTCCTGCTCGGAGTCGGCGGCATAAAACCGCACTCCGGCGCGACCGATCACATGCCCTTGGCGGGTCACGAAACAGCCGCCCAATGGCAAATTGTTGCGCTCAGAAAATGCACTGGCGGCATCGTCAGCCACAAAAACCCCGTGCAGCCAATCCTGCAGCAGCGAGCGCAAGCCTGGGTCATTGAGTTTCAATAGCGTCAATAACGGTGTCAATCCGTCCGGTGCAACTTCGGTGTGCGGCGCACCATTGAGTGAAAACAACGCCAGCTTGGCTGGCGGCACGTCGCCAAAGAAAGCCTTGGCCCAGTCCAGGTTCGACACTTCCAGGGCAGAAGTGCGCTCGCGCAAGATCGACTCCAGCGCGGTTTCCCAGCCCTGCTCGATCTGCATTTTTTGCCACAGGCGCGGCAGATTACCTAATTCGTGCTTGTCGAGCCAGGGCTGTACTTTGCCTTGATTCTGGACGTTTTCCTGCAATTGCCTGAGGGCATGCAAGCGCGCTTCCAGTTGCGCGTTGCTGGCCGCCTCAAGATTGACTTGCTCTTGCGCATTGCTGCGCTCCTGCTCCAGCGCCGGTTGCTGCTCTTGGGCAATTTCCAGTTGCAGCGCAGCTTCTTCCAGCGTCGCCTGCTGCTGTTCCAGCTGCATTTTCAGGTTGGCAAGATGCGTGTTGTCCGGCATCTGCAAACCATTTTTCTCTTGCGACAGCCGTTCGCGGCGCACTGTCAGTCCGTTCAGGATATTCGACGCATTGCGCTGATGCGCCGACTCCAGCTCAATTTGCTGCTGCGCCTGCATGATCTTGCCGCGCGATTCGGTGGTGCTGTCCTGCGCTGCGCGCCAAGCCTGTTCTAGCTGGGGCAACTTGTCGCTGGCCAGTTGCAACGTTTGCTCCGCGTGCTCGACCAGAGCGCCCTGCTCTTCCAGACTGAATTCGGCCTCGGCAAACTGATCCTGGTTCTGCTGGCTTTGACGCTGCCATTGATCGCGCTGTGCAGTCAATGCGGCCAGCTGGTTTTGCAAGCGGTTGCGCGACTCGATGACAAACTTGATTTGCGCTTCCAGGCTGCCGATCTCGGCATTGGTCTGGTACAGCGCGCCTTGCGCCTGATGCATGTGGTCGCCCATCGCATAATGGGTCTGGCGCATCTGCTCCAGTTCCAGTTCGCTGTGGCGCAACTGGGCGGTGTGCTGCTCCAGATCGGTTTGCGCCTGTTCGATGTCGCGGAAATATTTTTGCTGCTCGATCTGCGCTTCGTTCTTGCGCAACAACCAGAGCAATTTCTGCTTCTCATCCTGATCGGTCTGCATTTGGCGAAATTTTTGCGCCACTACCGCCTGGGCTTCCAGCTTTTCCAGGTTGGTATTCAGTTCGCGCAGGATGTCTTCAAGCCGGAGCAGGTTTTCGCGCGTGTCCTTCAGGCGGTTTTCGGTTTCGCGGCGGCGTTCCTTGTATTTGGATACGCCGGCGGCTTCTTCGAGGAAAATCCGCAACTCTTCCGGGCGCGCCTCGATGATGCGCGAAATCATGCCCTGGCCGATGATCGCGTAAGCACGCGGCCCCAGCCCGGTGCCCATGAAAATATCCTGGATATCGCGCCGTCGCACTACCTGGTTGTTGATGTAATAGTTTGACGCGCCGTCGCGCGTGAGCGTGCGTTTGACCGCGATTTCCGCATATTGACCCCAAGCGCCGGATGCGCGTCCGTTGGCATTGTCGAATAGCAGCTCAACCGAGGCGCGCCCAGCCGGTTTGCGGTGGGTCGAACCGTTGAAAATGACATCCTGCATCGATTCGCCGCGCAACTCGGAAGCCTTGGATTCGCCCAGGACCCAGCGCACCGCGTCGATGATGTTGGATTTGCCACAGCCGTTCGGCCCCACCACGCCGACCAGCTGCCCCGGCACTTGAAAATGTGTCGGATCTACAAAAGACTTGAATCCTGACAACTTAATGGAAGATAGGCGCACGTTGGGAGCAGTTCTTCTCTTGATCGTTAAAAAGCGGTTTAAAAATGCAGGGAATAATGTTCTCTTAATAATACGAGAAAATATCCCGCAAAAGGCCGCAATGATAGCAGTTCAGGCAATTCGCATGACACTTTCAGGCGCATTTCCGGCTTGGCTTGCTGCAGCGCAAACAAAGCACGGACCGGTATAATGTCGCGATCCCGTTTTGGCCTTTACAGGCGCCAATCGCTCCATTTTCGTCAATCACTGCCTCTTATCCGATACCTCCGTGAATCCACTCCTACAAAATCTCCAGCCGTACCCTTTCGAGAAACTGCGGCAGCTATTTGCAGGGATCACGCCGAATCCTGCGTTCAATCCGATCAGCCTCGGCATTGGCGAACCTAAGCACGCCACGCCGGCTTTCATCCAGCAAGCGCTGACGGACAATCTGGCGGGCCTGGCGAGTTACCCCAGCACCGCCGGCAGCGACGCATTGCGCAGCGCAATCGCCGGCTGGCTGGAACGCCGCTATCGCTTGCCAAAGCTCGACCCTGCCAGCCAGATACTGCCGGTCAATGGTTCGCGCGAAGCCTTGTTTGCGCTGGCGCAGACCGTGGTCGACCCATCCCGGCACGATGCGCTGGTGGTGTGCCCGAACCCGTTTTACCAGATTTATGAAGGCGCCGCCTATCTGTCCGGCGCCCAGCCCTACTTCGTCAATTCCGACCCGGCGCGCAATTTCGCCCCTGATTACGCAAGCGTTCCGGCTGCCATCTGGCAGCGCGTGCAACTGCTGTATGTCTGCTCGCCGGGCAACCCGACTGGCGCGGTGCTGACGCTGGACGACTGGAAGGAATTGTTTGATTTGTCCGACCGCTATGATTTCGTGATCGCGGCTGACGAGTGTTATTCCGAAATTTACTTCAAGGCCGAAGCGCCGCTGGGCGCACTGGAAGCCGCCCATCAACTGGGGCGCAGCGATTACCCGCGCCTGATCGTATTTTCGAGCCTGTCGAAACGCTCGAATGTGCCCGGCATGCGTTCCGGCTTTGTGGCCGGCGACGCCGAATTGATGCGGAAATTTTTGCTGTATCGCACCTATCAGGGCGGCGCCATGAGCCCGTCAGTCCAGGCCGCCTCGGTCGCAGCCTGGAACGACGAAGCCCATGTGGTGGAAAACCGCGTGCTGTATCAGCAAAAATTCCGGCAAGTCACGCCGCTGCTGCAAACGGTGCTGGATGTCGATTTGCCTGATGCCGGTTTTTACCTGTGGGCCGATGTCAGCCGGCACACTGCACTGTCGGACGTCGAATTCGCGCGGCAACTGTATGCCGAATATAATGTGACGGTTTTGCCAGGCAGCTATCTGGCCCGCGAGGCGCACGGCGTCAACCCGGGTCGCAACCGCATCCGCATGGCTCTGGTGGCCGAAGTGGCCGAATGCCTGGAAGCGGCGCGCCGCATCGTCGCATTCACCCAAAAACTGCGCAGCATAGATTAATCAATTGATTAACCCCTAACCTACAAGAGCAATCCAATGACCCAGCAACTCCAGCAAATTATCGATGCCGCGTGGGAAAATCGCGCCGACTTCTCCCCATCATCAGCTCCGGCAGAGGTCCGCGATGGCGTTGCGCACGTCATCGAGCAACTCAACGACGGCAGCCTGCGGGTTGCGCAAAAAGACAGCGGCGCATGGGTCGTCAACCAGTGGATCAAGAAAGCGGTATTGCTGTCGTTCCGACTGGAAGAAAATATTGCGATGCCATCCGGTGCGCACATGCAGTTTTACGATAAAGTGCCGACCAAATTCGCCAACTACAGCGCGGACGACTTCGCCAAAGGCGGCTTTCGCGTGGTGCCGCCGGCCGTTGCGCGCCGCGGCTGCTTCCTGGGCAAGAATGTGGTGCTGATGCCGTCTTTCGTGAATATCGGCGCTTATGTCGATGAAGGCACGATGGTCGATGCCTGGGCCACCGTCGGCTCCTGCGCCCAGATCGGCAAAAACGTTCACCTGTCCGGCGGCGTCGGCATCGGCGGCGTGCTGGAACCGATGCAGGCCAACCCGACCATCATCGAAGACAACTGCTTCATCGGCGCCCGCTCGGAAATCGTCGAAGGCGTGATCGTCGAGGAAAACTCGGTAATTTCGATGGGCGTGTATATCGGCCAGTCGACCAAGATTTACGACCGCGCCACCGGCGAAGTCACTTATGGCCGCATTCCTGCCGGCTCGGTTGTGGTGTCAGGCAACCTGCCTTCCGCCGACGGCAAATACAGCTTGTACTGCGCCGTCATCGTCAAGCGCGTTGACGCCAAAACACGGGCCAAGACCGGCATCAACGAATTGCTGCGCGAAGCTTGATGGTAATGCGGCGGATTCCGTCAGTGGTAGGGTGCGCCATGCGCACCCTACGGAAAATAGGTAGTATGGCAATTTTCATGGAATTCCCCGCATATATTCATTGCGCTTGTTAAATATACTCTAGTCACCAGTAAGGCGGATGAAACCCACCCTTCCCCCTAAAGTGCGGATGACCGTGTCATGCATGTCAACTTACAAAATTGGACTCCAATGATTAACCAGGAATTCATCACCGGCCTGATTCTGGCCGGCGGCCGCGGCTCTCGCATGGGCCATGTGGATAAAGGCTTGCAACCATTCCGCGATGCGCCGATGGCGCTGCACGTGATGCTGCGACTGTCGCCGCAAGTGGGTGACCTGATGATTAATGCAAACCAGAACCTGGCGCCGTATGAAAGTTTCGGGGTGCCGGTATGGCCGGATGAATTCGGCTCTTTTGCCGGGCCGCTGGCCGGCCTGCAGACTGGCCTGAACCATTGCACTACGCCTTATCTGGTCACCGCTCCCTGCGATACGCCGTTTTTGCCGACCGATCTGGTGGCGCGCCTGTCGGCCGCGCTGGAAGCCGCGGATGCCGACCTGGCGGTTGCGGCCACCGGCGCAGGTCCGACGCGCCAGCCGCATCCGGTGTTTTGCCTGTTGAAGACATCCTTGCTGCCGCAACTGACCGATTATCTGCAAGGCGGCGGTCGCAAGGTCGATGGCTGGTATGCCAATCTAAAAACCGTCGAAGTGCAATTCGAGGACGAAGCGGCCTTCCGCAACATCAATACGCTGGAAGAATTGCGCCAATTCGAAATCCTGTAGTCCGGCCTCCGTTCACAATAGGCGGTCTGTTGTCAGCTATTCGCCTATTTTTTCCGCCTACTTTTACCTCTCGCTACCTGCCATGACCGAAACCCACCGAGCCCTGTCCGACGTTGTCAGCTGCCTGACCGATTACGACCCCAACGCGTTGCCGGTAGCGCAGGCGCAACAGATCATCCGCAGTTTCATCCAGCCGGTAAATGCGATCGAAAAAGTCGCGATCCGCGCTGCGCTGGACCGCGTGCTGGCGGCCGACATCGTGTCGTCCATCAATGTGCCGGCGCATGACAATTCGGCGATGGATGGCTACGCGTTGCGCGGCAGCGATCTGATTGTCGATACGGACCTGGCCTTGCGCGTGATCGGCGCCGCCTACGCCGGCCGCCTATTCGACGGCATGGTTGGCAGCGGCGAATGCGTGCGCATCATGACCGGCGGCGTGATGCCGGACGGCTGCGACACCGTGGTGCCGCAGGAATTCACCCAAAATGCAACACAAGACAGCGTCACCCTGCCCGCCGGCGTGGTCAGAACAGGCGACAATCGCCGCCTGAAGGGCGAAGACTTGGCGGCCGGACAAGCCGCGCTGCGCATGGGAAAAATCCTGCGTCCCGCCGATCTGGGCTTGCTGGCCTCGCTCGGGGTTGCCGAAGCGCCGGTGCAGCGCCGCCTGCGGGTGGCGTTCTTTTCCACCGGCGACGAACTGCGCTCAATTGGCGAACCGCTGGATGCAGGCTGCGTCTACGACAGCAACCGCTACACGCTGTTTGGCATGCTGACCCGGCTCGGCTGCGACCTGATCGACATGGGCGTGGTCAAGGATGACCCGGCCGCGCTCGAAGCGGCCTTTCGCAACGCGTGCGAAAACGCCGACGCCGTCATCACCTCAGGCGGCGTCTCGGTCGGCGCGGCCGACTACACTAAGCAAATAATGGCGCAGCTGGGCGACGTCACATTCTGGAAAATCGGCATGCGCCCGGGCCGCCCGATGGCTTTCGGCCGCATCAATTCGGGCGGCAAAAGCGCGATCCTGTTCGGCCTGCCCGGCAATCCGGTCGCCGTCATGGTGACGTTCTACTTTTTGGTGCGCGACGCGCTGCTGCACATGATGGGAGCGAACCTATCTGCAGCAGCGCTGCCGCTGCTGCGCGCCAGTGCGCAATCGGCGATTCGCAAAAAAGCCGGCCGCACCGAATACCAGCGCGGCATTCTGTCAACCGACGCCAGCGGGCAACAGCAGGTTCGCATCACCGGCAGCCAGGGCTCCGGAATTCTGCGCTCGATGTCAGAGGCCAATTGCATGGTGGTGCTGCATCATGAACAAGGCAATGTGGCGGCAGGAGATGCGGTCGATGTGTTGCTGTTCGAAGGTTTGCTGTAACAGATTTTAGAAAAAATATACACCAGCACGTATGCCTAAAAACACCACACTTGCCGCATATAAATAATGCGGTAAGTAAAAATACCCCATATTTTATTAGAATAATCGGCAAATATTCGGCCAGCGCCAAAAGACCTCTAAACCACTTCGGTTCGGAAATCTCTTATTCAGTTCGCGCCAGTCAATTGCACATACAAACGCGGCAACACTTGCGGCAGTTCAGCCGCGTTTTTGACCATGACATAACCGTTGGCGCCAAACAGATGCGGCAGATAATCGCCGGCTTTTTCATCGATGGTCACGCAAAACGGCGTCAGGCCGAGGCGACGTGCTTCCTGAATCGCCACCCGCGTGTCTTCGATGCCATAGCGACCTTCGTATTTATCGAGATCGTTGGGCTTACCGTCGGTCAGAATCAACAACAGGCGACGGGTCGATTTCTGCTTTGACAGAATCGCGGCGGAGTGGCGGATTGCCGCTCCCATGCGGGTATAAAAGCCGGGTTTCAGGGCCGCCAGCCGGCCGCGAATGGTGTCGTTGTAGCGCTCGTCAAAACCTTTGAGCAAATGAAAACGGATGTTCTGACGCCGCACCGAAGAAAAGCCATACAGCGCGAAACGGTCGCCGGTGGCAGCCAGCGATTCGCCAAACAGCATCAGACTGTCGCGAATGATGTCGATCACCCGCGCCGAATTATTGATCCAGGCATCGGTCGATAGCGACAGATCCGCCAGCAGCAAACAAGACAAATCGCGCAACTGCTTGCGGTTGTCGATGTACAGCCCCGGCTCGGCAATCGGCGCGCCGCTGGCCTTTTCCGCCGCGTAGCGCACGCAGGCATCCAGATCGAGGTCACTGCCGGAAACCTGGCCCTTGAGCCGGGCCGGTGCCGTGTTCAAGGATTGGAACTGGTTGCGCAAACGTCGTGCGGTGGCGCGCAAGGCGAGCGGCAGCGGGCATGGTTCGGCGTCGCGGGCCAGCATCATTTGCAGGCGGCAATGGGCCGGTTGCAATTGCTGTTTGCGGTAATGCCATTCCGGCAGCAGGATGCCGTCCACCAGCACAAAATCGTCATCCGATTCGGCCGGCAGATCGAGGTCGAAACGAATCCGGCTGGCCGTGGTCTTGCCGTCGTTGGCGACGCTGAGAAAGTCGAGATCGTTGGCGGCCTTGGCAGCGTTATCGTTTTCATCCTCATCCAGCGGCCGGTTGACCTTCACATATTCAGCCCACGAAAACAGGCTCTCGGCGCGAAACATCAACATGAAAGGGCTGTCATTTTCCGGCATGTCGACCGCTTCGGCGCGGCGTTTGCGCGCTTCGGCATCGGTGCTGACTTTGCTGCCTTCCGGCTGCTTCGGCGCGTTCTGCTGCGCTTTAGGCTGCGCGCCCAAGGCCACCGGCGGCTCCGGATGCAACCACAGCGGCACCGGAGCCGGCGGATTTTTACCGGGCGTAAAGTCTGCGATGGAACCCGGCTGGGATAAGGCGGCCCGAATCGCCACCTCTGCGGCCGCATCCAGCGGCGGCAAACTAGCGGGGTCTGTGCGCTGTGCAATTACTGCATCGCACAGATTTCGGTAGCGCGTCTGCATGCCGGGCAGCGCTTGCAACGTGGCTTGGACCGCCTTTTGATTGCGCACAATCCAGCCCGCTTCGGGCGCAACATCATGGGCCGCCAACGCGATCAACCACAGGTACAACTCGCGGTTTTGAGCGCGTTCGGGAAAAGTGTCGATCCAGGCCGGCAGATACAAGGTGGCATCGTCGAGCCAAGCCAATTCCACTTTCTGGCCGATGCCGGCAACCCGCTCCAGCCATTTGCGTTTAGCGCCGTGCGCGGTGGCGGTACCGGCACTGATTGTCAGCCCGGCGTCGCCGCCCAGCGCCCGGAAAAAAATCGGTGCGATGCGTTCGATTTCTTTCAGGTCAACCCGCGCTTTGGGAAAACCCTGATAAGCGGTGCGCGTGATCAGCTTGTCCCACAGACCGCCAATGAATTGTTCCATTTACTTACCTTTCTTTGCCTTCCTGGCTATCGGAGTTTGCGGGGGCTTCGCGCAAGTGCGTTATCTGTATCGTGCGCGCCCGTGCGGTGCTGCCATTCAATGCCGCCTCCGATTCGGCCCGGGCTTCGTGCACCCAGTGCAGCAGCGTGCCGCCCGGATTATCGGTCTGGGTTTGTTCGCAGGCATCGACGCACTGGCCGCACTGCACGCAGGCAAACATCAGGCGCTTCACATTACGGGGATTGAGCCGCATCGGGCATACGTGATCGCAGGCGGAATAACAGCTGGCGCAATCCTTGCCACGCGCGCGTTCGAAACCGACCACCATGGCTTTTTTGTTGCCCATCCACGCCAGACTCTGAAACAAGCCCACAGCGCAACCGTAGCGGCAAAACAGGTGACGCGCAAACATGAATTCGACAAAAAAGGCCAGGCTGCCGGCAATCAGAAAAATGCTCTGGTTGCGGGTGAGCGTGCGATGCCAAAGATTGCCGTAAATTTCGAATGGCGGCAGCAAATACGTCAGCAAAACCACTGCCCACAGCATCGAAAAGCCAATCACCAGCGGTATCACCGCGCACCACCAGATCGCATCTTTGCGCGTTTCGCTGCCATCCGGATTGCGCGCTGGCAGCGGTTCCCGGTCCCACAAGCTTTGCTTGCCGATGGCCCGCCGCAAGGTTTGGTTGATAGTTTCGACCACTGAAAAATGGGGGCAGAGCCAGCCGCAGTACAGGCGGCCCCACTTCCAGCTGACGAAAATCAGCGTGCCGCCAATCGCCAGCAGCGGTAGGAAGCCGCGCAATACGATATTGGCCGCCGCCTGATTTGATGAAATCCGCCCCGCAGCGAAGGCGTCTAGCCCGAGCGTCCAGTTGAAGCCGAACAGAATGAAATGTTTGAGATTCAGGTCCAGCCGAAAAATATCAAATACCGGCGCCAGAATGAACAGGATGAAAAACCCGGCCTGCGTAAACTGACGCCAACGCTGCACCGACAGACCGGCCGCGGGGTGCGCGGCGTTCATCGTCCGAAAGTTGCCTTGACCACTTCCAGTAAAGCCGCAGCAGTGTCGGCGTCATCGGTCAGCGGCTCGATCAGCGCGGCTTCGCAAGCCGTCACCGGATCGCAACCGGTCTTGATCAGGGTCGCTGCGTACACCAGCAAACGGGTCGAGGCGGCCTCTTCCAGATCGTGATCTTTCAACTGCCGGAAATGCCCGACCAGCGACACCAGACGTTGCGCCAGTAAAGAATCGATGCCGGTTTCGCTGACAATAATCTGCTGCTCCAGCTCGGCCGGCGGAAAGTCGAAGCTGATCGCGATAAAACGCTGGCGCGTCGATGGCTTCAGGCTTTTGAGCAAATTCTGGTAGCCGGGATTGTACGAAACCACCAGCATGAAATCATCCGGCGCATGCAATTCTTCGCCGGTACGCTCGATCGGCAAAATGCGCCGGTCATCGGTCAATGGATGCAGCACCACCGTGGTGTCCTTGCGCGCCTCGACCACTTCATCCAGATAACAGATGCCGCCTTCGCGCACTGCACGGGTGAGCGGGCCGTCGGACCAGATCGTTTGACCATCGCCAATCAGATGCCGTCCAACCAGATCGGCTGCGGTCAGATCGTCATGACAGGCAACCGTAATCAGCGGGCGCGCCAGTTTGGCAGCCATGTGGGCGACAAAACGCGTCTTGCCGCAGCCGGTCGGGCCCTTGATCAGCAGCGGCAGGCGATTCTGAAATGCATATTCGAACAACGTGCACTCATTGCCGACCGGCTGGTAAAACGGAATGGCAATCTTGGCCAAGAGGCCAGGTGCAGTCCTGTCGTTCATTTACATCTCCGGTTAAATTTTTAGGCGCTGAAGGCAACGCCAATCAGACCCAGCACCAGCGCCAGCCAGCCCAGCACGATCCAGCGCCACGGACCGGCCACACCTTGCAGCGCCATGAAGCGATCAATCACGAGGCGGCCCTTGAGCAAGGTAACCAGCAATATGGGAATAATCATGGCGCGGCCGGACAAGCCAGATTCGGACAGGCTAAAAGTAATTCCGGTCAGCAGCAACAAGGCGGCCCATTGAAAGGTGGCTATTTTTATATTCGACATAATTAATGCAGTAAAAAATTCAGTGCAATACGTAAATCAACGGAAACAATATGATCCAGACCAGATCGACCATGTGCCAGTAGGCGGCGCCGGTTTCAGCCCCGGCATGGTCAGTCGCGCTGTAACCGCCGCGCCACGCCTTGAGGGCAACCGCACCCAGAATCACCATGCCGAGAATGACGTGCATGAAATGAAAAAACGCAAGAAACAGGTAAAACATAAAGAAGGTATTGGTCGACATCGTGATGCCGGCCTCGTACTTGGCGCCGAATTCGAACAGTTTGAGCACCACGAAAAAACTGCCCAATACTATGGCTGCGACCAGCCAGCGCGCGCTGCTCTTGCCTTGGTCATGCCGGATGCACTCGACGGCTCTGACGACGAAATAGCTGCTGCTGATCAGTAAAACAGTATTGATTGCGCCGCTAACCCGGTCCAGTTGCAACTGGGAGGCATTGAACAATGCAACATCGCTGGTACGCGCAAAAGCGTAAGCCAAAAAAAGGATGCCGAACACTAGCAGTTCGGCAAATATGAAGAACCACATAGCAAGATCGCCTGATAATTCGCGGCCGATCTTGCGTGGCAGGGTTTGTACACTCGTGTTCAAAATAAATATCCAGAACCACCCGGGGCCAAGTCACCGCCCCGGGCGGAGATTCAGGCTTAGGCTACAACTGCACCTACAGGGACTTTGACAGTAACAGTGGCAGGCTTCATGAAGAAACTGATGATATACAGCACCAGACCGATCAAAAATACCACCCCAGAAATTTCACGCAACCAATAGAACAGCGTTATCTGGTCCTGTGCCGCCATAAACGACATTGGCACATCTGCCATACGTTGCAGCTTTATCTGCATAACGCCGGCGGCGGTCAGGCACAGGGTGATGAATACCATCGACACTGTCATTAGCCAGAATGCCCATTTCTCCACAGCCTGAGCACGTTGGCTGTTGGCTAGGCGACCGCGCATCAACGGCATCGCATAACTGATCATGGTCAGAACTACCATCACATAAGCGCCATAGAAAGATAAGTGACCATGCGCTGCAGTAAGCTGGGTGCCATGCGTGTAGAAATTCACCGGAGCCAGCGTGTGCAGGAAGCCCCATACGCCAGCGCCCAGGAATGCCGTCACACCAGTACCCAACGCCCACAACACAGCAACCTTGTTTGGATGATCGCGACGTCGGCGGCTAACCATATTGAACGCGAATAAAGTCATCATGAAGAATGGAATCGGTTCCAGAGCAGAAAATACGCCACCCCACCATTGCCAGTATCCAGGTGCGCCAATCCAGTAGAAGTGATGGCCGGTACCGATGATGCCCGAGATTAATGACATCGCGATAATCACATACAGCCACTTCTCGATGACTTCACGATCAACCCCGGTTACCTTGATCAGCACGAAGGCCAGCATCGCACCGAGAATCAGTTCCCAGACGCCTTCCACCCACATATGAACAACCCACCACCAGAAGAACTTGTCCAGGACCAGATTGCTTGGGTTGTAGAACGAGAACAGGAAGAACAGCGCCAGCCCCCACAAACCAACGATCATCACCAGGTTGATGCTGGTCTTGCGACCGCGCAGGATTGTCATCGACAGGTTGTACAGCATCGCCAAGGCGACGATCACGATCCCGACCTTGGTCGGCAACGGCTGCTCCAGGAACTCACGTCCCATAGTTGCCAGCAGATTGTTACCGGTCATCTCGGCCAGTGTGGCGTACGGCACCGCCAGATAACCAACAACCGTCAGCGCCCCGGCCGCAAGAAACACCCAAAACATGAATATCGCCAGTTTCGGGCTATGCAATTCTCGCTCGGACTCTTCGGGAATCAGGTAATACGCAGATCCCATAAATCCGAACAACAACCAGACGATCAGCAGATTGGTATGCACCATCCGCGCCACGTTGAACGGGATTGCCGGAAACAGGAAATCCCCAATGACATACTGCAGTCCCATGACCAGACCAAAAAGGATCTGTCCTGTGAAAAGAGCAATCGCCGCTATGAAATATGGCTTCGCGACTGCCTGTGATTTATATTGCATTATTTTTCTCCGCTTGCTTCATCTTGTCTTGATACCGTAATCAACCCTCGATATTCGGCGGCCAATTGTTAGTATTGATTTCTGACGTATATTTCAGAAAATTCGTCATGTCATCCAGTTCCGCATCGGTCAGATGAAAATTCGGCATTTGTCGGCGTCCTGGCGCACCAGTCGGCTGAGACTTGATCCATGCCTTGATGAATTCAGGGCCGCGGCGTTTATACACATTACCCAGCTCCGGTGCAAAATACGCACCTTCACCCAATAGCGTGTGGCAGCCAATACAGTTGCGCGTCTCCCATATATGCTTGCCGCGTACTGCAGAATCAGTCAAATTTGCGCGATTATCACGTTTTGGCAACGTAGTCATCGTGTCGAAGGTTAATGCCAGAAACAGCAAAAAGAAAAATACCGAGCCGCCATAGAAAATATTTCTGGCAGTCGATTTTGTAAATGCTGAACTCATGTCAAGTGCTTCCTTTCGTTATAATCCGCAAAAAAACTTGTCTGCAGTTGTTTGTGTAGTGGCAGCGTAATGCTGGTCTGGCCATGATTTTTTAAGAAGTACACATAATACATGTTTTAAATGCGCTCAATAATAAATTTTTTCGAACAAGGTATATGAATTTTTAGTGCGATTAATTTATTGATGCCCGCAGTAAGGCCAAGGTTTGAGCTATGCATCGATCGCTGTGAAGCTTTTTTTAATCAAAATTTTGCGGCATGGCACGGACAGGTAATGGCCGTATCACGCACGCAATGGTAAATGTGGGAGAAGTAATCCTCCATTGATACCTATCAAGAAATTTTTGATCGAATTATTCTGCGGATGCTGAAAGGTTATCGCTCTCGCCTGCCAATAATTGCTGCGCCAGATCGGTCGGCAAGGCTTCTACCGACTTAAGTTTGCGGGTCATCTGGCGGGTGCGGGTTTCGGCGCTTTCGATATTTTTTGCTGCGCGTTCCAGCGTCGCTTTGGTGGCGGCCAGAACTTCGCCGAACTTGCCAAACTCAGTCTTCACCGCACCCAATACTTGCCACACTTCGGACGAGCGCTTCTCCAGCGCCAGCGTGCGAAAGCCCATTTGCAAACTATTGAGCAATGCCGACAAAGTCGAGGGGCCGGCTATGGTGACGCGGTGCAGGCGTTGCAATGCATCGGCCAGACCGGGACGGCGCATGACTTCGGCATACAAACCTTCGGTCGGCAAAAACAGGATCGCGAAGTCGGTGGTCAGCGGCGGCGATAGATATTTCTCGGCGATGGTCTTGGCTTCACCCAGTATCGCGCGCTCCAGCTCGCGTCCGGCCGTGGCCACGCCTTCGGCATCGGCCCGCTCGGCGGCTTCGCTTAAACGCTCGTATTGCTCCTTCGGGAACTTGGCATCGATCGGCATCCAGACCGGCGTGCCGCGGTCGTCATTGCCGGGCAGCTTGATGGCGAATTCAACCCGTGCGCCGGTACCGGGAATGGTTTCCACGTTCTTGGCGTACTGCTCAGAGGTCAGCATTTGCTCCAGCAGCATGCCTAGTTGCACTTCGCCCCAGGTTCCGCGCGACTTGACGTTGGTCAGAACGCGCTTCAAGTCGCCCACGCCGATGGCCAGCGTTTGCATCTCGCCCAGCCCTTGATGCACTTTTTCCAGACGGTCGGACACCAGCTTGAAAGATTCGCCCAGGCGTTGTTCCAAAGTGGCGTGCAGCTTTTCATCCACCGTCTTGCGCATCTCTTCCAGCCGGCCGGCGTTATCGGCTTGCAAATCTTTGATCCTGGCTTCCAGCGTGGCGCGCACTTCGGCCATGCGCTGGGCGTTGGATTCTGTCAGGGTCGTCAGCGACTGATGAATCGTGTCGCCGAAACGCTGCAGCGAGCCGGACTGCTCCTCGCGCCCGGCTTGCGCCTGCAACAGCATGGCTTGGCGCATCGCCTCAAGTTGCTGACCGAAGGCGTCGATCTGCTTATTCTGCACCGTAGCCACGCTGGTGAGCTGGGTGGCGAAAGTCTGGTGGAACTGCGCAAAATTATGCGTCAATTCTTCCCGCGTACCCTGGGCGGTTTGCTGTACCTGCGTGCGCAATTCGCGCTCGGTACGTTCGCTGGTGTTTTGCTGGTGTTGTTGTAAATTGTGCTGCAGTTGCGCGATCTCCGGCCCGATGTCCGCTGCGCGCCCGCGCAACAATAGGACGATTTGCAAAATGACGATGACTGCGGCCAGCAGCAGCAAGAGGATGAGTTCGATCTGGATCATGAGTGGAAGTTGAAAGATGTAATAAAACTGGATGATGCTGCAGGTGTGGACTGTACAAATGCCAATTCAATGCACCGGGCATTCTGCCTTGTTGCGCATCCAGTCAGCGGTCTGATAGAACGATTCCATCAGACGCAATTGCAGCGCCTCCTCGACTTCCCCGTCTTGCAACGCCCACGCCATGCAGCGCAGCCACTGGTCGCGCTCGTCTGACGCAATCGGAAACGGCAAATGGCGGGCGCGCAAACGCGGATGGCCGATACGCTCGACGTATAAATCTGGGCCGCCCATCCAGCCTGATAAAAACCAGTACAGCTTGTCGCGCGTGTCATCGAGCTGGATTGGATGCAGCTTGCGGATGCCGGAAAATTCCGGCTCCAGCTCCATCAGATCATAAAAACGGTCTACCAATTCGCGCAACTTGGTAGCGCCGCCGATCAGTTCGAACGCGGAGGATGCAGGAGATTTTTCAGTTGTCATAGATGATATTTCCTCAAGCGTCACGCAAGGTTTCCAGCGGTGGCCGGTTCAGCACATTGCGCAGTCCGAACCAGCCGCCGATGAAGGCGCAGAGCGCGCCGACGAAGATGCCGGCCAGCCAGACTATCGGATTGAAGCTCCATTCGAAATCGAACACGAAGGTAGCCAGCGCCCAGCCGACTGCCGCCGCGCCGCTGGCAGCCAGCAAACCGGCCAAACTGCCGACCAGCAAAAATTCAATCCACTGCGCCCGCGATAACTGCTTACGCGTCGCTCCCAACGCGCGCAACAGGCTGGACTCTTGCATACGCTGGTCCTGGGTGCCGACCAGCGCCGCATACAACACCAGCACGCCGGACGCCAGCGTGAACAGGAACAAGAATTCGACTGCAGTAATCACCTGATCCAGCACCGTCTGAATCTGCCGCAGCACGCTGCCCAGATCGACCACCGTCAGATTCGGGAAATCGCGCGTCAAGTCATTGACGAAATTATTCGCCGCTGGCGGCAGATGAAAGGCGGTTATCCAGCTCTGCGGCATATCAGCCATCAGCTTCGGGTTCAGGATCACAAAGAAATTGACCCGCATCGAACTCCAGTCCAGCTTGCGGATGCTGGTCACCGGCGCTGCCACTTTTTGGCCGGCGATCTCGAAAGCGAGCGTGTCGCCCAGTTGCAGGTTCAGGGTCTTGGCCAGCCCTTGCTCGACTGATGCTTCGGGTTTGGTGTCGTCGTACCAGCCCCCGCTGACGATTTTGTTCAAGGGCGGCAAGCCTACCATGGTGGACAGATTGAATTCGCGCTCCACCAATCGTTTGGCGCGCTCATCCTCAAAACCTGCGCCGTCAATGGCTTTGTCGTTGACTTCGATTAGCCGGCCGCGAATCATCGGATACAGGGTTGCGCCCTTGATGCCTTGCTGCGCGAAACGGGCATCGATCAGCGCTTTCTGCTCAGGCTGAATGTTAATCACAAAATGATTCGGGGCATCCGGCGGCGTCGCATTGCGCCAGGCGCCGAGCAAGTCGCCGCGAACTACGGTCAATAGCAGCAATGCCATCAAACCCAGCGCGAGGGCGACGATCTGCACCACGGTGGCCGCGGGGCGGCGCTGCAGGGAAGTCACCGCGAAGCGCCAGCTTTGGCTATCGATGGCGCCGCGCAGGCTGCGCAGCGATTTCAGGGCGAGCCAGCCGATCAGGGCGAAGCCAGCAAGCCCGAGCAAAAATGCCGCTGCCGTAATCAAACCCAGCTTGGCATCCCCGGCCTGCCACAGCAACAGTGCGACAAACACCGCGCCGCCCAAGCCGTAAGTAGCCAGCGCCATCGGTTTAGGCGCTTCCTGTTCGCGCCGGATCACGCGATTGTGCGGCACATTGCGCAGCTGCAGAATCGGCGGCAATGCAAAGCCGACCAGCAACAACAAACCGATGGCAATACCCTGCAGCGCCGGCAAAATCGACGCCGGCGGCAATGATTGCGATACCAGTTGCCCGAGCCACTCCAGCAGCACGAAATGGGCGGCAAAGCCGGTCAGTACGCCCAGCACACTGCCGGCCAAGCCGATCAGCAGGAATTCATTCAGATACAGCAGCGTGACTTCGTTCTGGGTCAAACCCAGGCAGCGCAGCATCGCGCAGGCGTCCAGATGGCGCACCATGAAGCGCCGCGCCGCCATCGCGATTGCCACTGCCGCCAGCATCGCCGACAGCAGCCCGACCAGCGACAGGAACTGACCGGCGCGGTCGAGCGTGGTACGCATTTCGGGGCGACCGGATTCCAGCGACTCCAGCGAGACGCCTTTGCGGTCATCGGTCTTGATGCGCTGCTGTATCCAGCTTTGGAAGGCATTGACCGCCAGCGGCTCGCCCGCCACCTGCAAGCGATAGGTCACGCGCGAGCCGGGCTGCACCAGATTGGTTGCCGCCAAATCCGTGGCGGCGATCATTACGCGGGGCGAAAAACTCATGAAGCCCGAGCCGCGATCCGGCTCGGCGGCAATCAGCTTGGCAATTTCAAACACTTTGTCGCCCAATCTCAGCGGGCTACCGACCGCAAGGTGCAAGCTGGTCAGCAGCACCGGATCGACCCACACCGTGCCGGCTGCCGGAATCGCGCGCGTGACGTTTTCTGGCCCATCGAGTTGATCAAAAACCTTCATGCTGCCGCGCAGCGGATAGCCGGCTGAAACCGCCTTGAGCGCGGCCAACTGCGATACGGAATCTTCCCCTAGCCCTGCCGTTGCCATGCTGGGAAAAGTTACGGTATCGGCCAATTTAAGGCCGCGCCGCTGCGCCTCGGCACGCCAGGCCGCATCGATCGGTTGATCGGCCCGGATCAGCAAATCGGCGCCGATCAATTGCAGCGCATCACGCTCCAGCCCGGTACGCATGCGGTCGACAAAAAAGCCGACCGAAGACAAGGCGGCAACGGCCACCACCAGTGCAATCAGCAGAAAACGCAACTCGCCGGCACGCCAATCGCGCAGCGTCATGCGCAGGGATTGTTTGAAAATCAATTCGTCAGCCTTTCAAATATTAACAGGGCACGCAAGGGAAACGGCCCGGGACCCGCCGCTGTAGTATTTATATACATGCCTTTGTATGCAAAAAAACGATGCACTTGCCGCATATTACCTGTGCGTGAAGTAAAAATACCCCCTATAAAATAGGGTTGTCGCAATCTACATTTTTGATCGCACGCAAAGCGCGGGTTGCACCCGCCCTACAAAATTCATCCGCCCCAATCCGCCTCGCAGAAATAGACATCCACTTCTTCCAGATAACGCGCCCTTGTTGCGTCATCCAGGAATGCGGCCTGAAAGCTGTTGCGCGCCAGTTGCTGTGCATGCTGCAGCGTCAGCGGCAGTGCCTCAAAGATGGCGATGAAATTGTCATTCATGGTGCCGCCGAAATACGCCGGATCGTCCGAATTGACGGTTACCACCAGCCCCGCCTCCAGCAGTTGCAGCAGGTTATGCGCGGCCATGTTGTCAACCACGCGCAGCTTGAGGTTGGATAACGGACACACCGTCAGCGGCACCTTGTCCCTGGCCAGGCGCTGCGCCAACGCAGCATCTTCCAGGCAGCGCACGCCGTGATCGATGCGCTCCACCTTCAGCACGTCGAGCGCGGTTTCGATGTAGGCCGGCGGCCCTTCTTCGCCGGCGTGCGCCACCAGATGCAAGCCCAGTTCCTTGCAGCGGGCGAACAAGCGGGCAAATTTCTCCGGCGGATTACCGCGCTCGGAGGAATCCAGACCGATGCCGATGAACTTTTCACGCCAGGGCAACGCCTGCTCCAGCGTCTCGAACGCGTCTTCCTCGGACAAGTGGCGCAAGAAGCACAGGATCAGACTTGCACTGATATCAAACTGTTGCTGCGCGTCGGCACAGGCGCGGTGGATGCCGTTGATCACCACCTCCATCGGCACCCCGCGCGCAGTGTGGGTTTGCGGATCGAAGAAAATCTCGGCGTGGCGCACATTGTCAGCCCACGCCCGCGCCAGATAAGCGGCTGTCATGTCATAAAAGTCTTGCTCGGTTTGCAATACGCTGGCGCCTGCATAGTAAATATCAAGGAAGGATTGCAGGTCGGTAAATGCATAGGCGCTGCGTAACGCCTCGACCGAGAGATACGCCAGCGCAATCTGATTACGCTTGGCAAGCGCAAAAATCAGTTCCGGCTCCAGCGATCCTTCAATGTGGATATGCAATTCAGCCTTGGGCATCTTTTGCACGATATTACGCAAGGTATTGTTCATCATGAGGTTTTTCCGATTGGCGTAAGTGTTTTGGCATTACTGAATGCGCCATCATACCGGCAAAAAGTAAGCGGCTTATCTGCACCTCTCGATTGTAAAACCCCGGCTTCCGGCATGTTATTGGGACGTGTGATGTCGCACCTGTATCTGATTGATGTAAAAAACTTCATTGCCGTTTTGCTGAAATCCGGCCGCAGCGAGCGCAAAGCGACACAAATATCAGCAGCGGGACGACTCAGATTTCTTCTAAAAGCCGCGTAAAACTCCATCTGCATTGCATTTACTGCCGACCATTAGCCCCGCCTACACCCCTTCCGGCGTGCGTCATTAATCTCTCGCAGAAGCTTTAATAATTTCACTTGACAATATTTTACTCAGGAAATTTTATTGACATAAAACAAACATATTGTCGTCTTGAAAAATTGCATAAAAAAATCTTGTATAAAGAACACATGACAAATTTTTAACGAAATATTTGTTTTAATTGCAAGGCAGCAGCATAGGGAAGTACTTGCTTTAATGAGATTCCAGTGTTTGATGTCCACCACTCCGATCGCAACGTGATGTTGGCAAAAGTGTGATGGCAATAGCCAGAAGAAGGAAGGAAATGAATCGATATGTCCCGTCTGATAACTGTAGCAGCCGCACTGATGACATGGATGACGTTGGCGTTTGCTGCGCCGGATCAAAACGAAGCCACCAACGACAAACTGGCGGACACCAAAAACGCACTGGAAACCAGCGACAGGAAAATCAACGGGGAAACATTACAGGAACAGTACGGCGGCATTGTCACGGATCAGACCATTACTGTGGCGGGCCAGGATTTCTATCAGTATTTCGTCACATTGTGGCGGGACCAGCCACTGAACGAACGCTACGCCATCGCGATTCGCGAGCGCCCCTCTGCACGCTGGGGCAACAAGGTCTCGGTCGAATATGCGCATCACATGGTGTTCGAAGCAATGCTGCCAGCAAACCGCAGCAATATCAAAGCCATTAGCGAACAGGCCGTCGAGATTTCATACAGGAACGTAGTAGATACAGAAACGCAACGCCTGTTCTTTCGTGACCAGGACATTGGCCCGGATGAAATGTAAATCGATAAGAGATATGAGAATAGGGAGAGAAAAATGAAGCTGAATAACAAAATAGTGCGCCTTCTCGCATTGGCTGTTCCAGCCCTGCTGATTGGACTGTCACCAACGAACGTTGCTGCGAGCGAAATGGTTTATGTGCCGATCAACCCGAACTTCGGCGGCAACCCGTTAAACGCACCTGGCCTGCTAAATTCGGCGCAAGTGACGAACAAGCACAAGGACCCGGACGCCAAGACCGCTTCTCCGTTTTCAGAGAAAACTCAGCTGCAGCAGTTCAACGATATGCTGGAGCGATCAATCCTGAGTCAATTGTCTTCTGCCGCGACGTCCGGCATTCTGGGGACAAGCGGCCAGCTGACTCCGGGCACTGTCGAGACCGGCAATTTTAGTATCAAAATCGTCGATTTAGGCAGCGGCCTGTTGCAGATCACGACCACCGACAAGGTCACCGGCGGCTCGTCTTCATTTCAGGTGGGAAAATGAGCGCCACCCGAACGTTAGCCTTGGCCGGACCGGCGCTGATTGTAGCCTTGCTGCTCACCGGTTGCGCAACACGGCAGATACCGTCCGACGTTGCGGCAAATGCGCAGCTGACGCCGGCTACCAAGATCACACACGACCTGCTGCAGCTTCCCAAGCCCAAAGGCAAGGTCGCTGTCGCCGTGTACGGTTTCCGCGACCAGACCGGCCAATACAAGTCCTCGCCTGACAGTTCCTTTTCGACCTCGGTGACCCAAGGCGCTGCTTCGATGCTGGTCAAGGCGCTGAAGGATTCCGGCTGGTTCACGCCAGTGGAACGCGAAAACCTGCAGAACCTGCTCACTGAACGCAAGATCGTGCGCGCGCTGGAGCTCCCACAGGACAAGAACAATCCTCCGATTCAGATTCAACAGTTGGTGCCTGCGTCGATCATCGTCGAGGGCGGCGTCATCGCGTATGAAAGCAACGTGCGCACTGGCGGCGTCGGAGCCAACTTTCTGGGCATCGGGCTTTCTACCCAGTACCGGGTAGACCAGGTCACCATCAACCTGCGCAGCGTCGATATCCGCAGCGGCCAGGTAATGAACAGCGTGTCGACCACCAAGACGATCTTTTCTTACGAAGTGCGTCCAAGCGTATTCAAGTTTGTCAACTTCAAGGATCTGGTTCAATTCGAAGCCGGCATGACGCGCAACGAACCCACGCAATTGTGCGTCAAAGAAGCGATCGAGTCGGCAGTAGTGCACCTAGTCGTGCAGGGGCTGAAAGATCAGATTTGGGAATTGAAAGACGGGCAAGACTGGTACAACCCATTGATCCAGACGTATCTGCGCGAAGCCAGCTCGTACGGCCAGGTGGAACCCGACTTGCCGGCATCATTGAAAGACAACCCGGTGCAGAAGGTACCCACATAGATTGCTTTGGTTTGCTCACGTTTTCTTATGTCGCTGCTGCCAAGACCATCTACTACCGAACAGAAAGTTTGATCTGTAGTAGCGGGTGCGTGTAGCGCGCCGGCATCGTCCTTCCCGGTGTATCACGCTGTTTCATTACCAATAACGAAAGCTCTTGATGATTGAAAGCGAAAACAAATCGATGCGGCGGCATAACGGCCTGTATGCGGTATCGACTTACAGTAGTGGAAGCTCGCCAGCCTTGACATCGATTCGAGCTGGTGTGCTGGCAATCGCCGCAGCCTTCGCGCTGCTGCCTGCGACCTCGGCGATCGCCGCCGACCTGGCGGCAGCAGAGCTTTCGCTGGCTAGCAACCCAGGCCATAGAGCGACCGTATTCCAGGATGGCCAATTCAATCAGGCGGCGCTTGAACAACGAGAAAGGTCGCAATTCGCGCAGATTGGCCAGAGCGGTTTGAACAATCAGCTGCAGGCTTTCCAGTCCGGCCAGGCCAACCGCCTTCAAGCGATCCAGAGTGGCAGTGACAATCTAGCTTGGATCACGCAATCCGGCAGCTTCAACGCAATCGATTTACATCAGCAAGGCGCAGCCAATACGGCCAACGTCACGCAAAGCGGCGCTGGCAACATGGCATTCATCGAACAGTTCGGCAACGGTAACCGCGCCGACGTTACACAGTCTTCAACCGCATCTAATGCTGTGGTTCGCCAATACGGGAATTACAACGTAGCTAGAGTGACCCAGTACTAAGGCAACTGGATCAATATGTTCTTAAATGCCTCTATCCTAAGGAGCTATAACCATGAAACATACACTTTCCACAATCTCTCTGGCAATTACATTGTCCTATGCCGCTTTACCCGCATTTGCAACCCCAACAGCGGAAATCGTGCAGCATAAATCATCGCAAACTGCGACCATTGACCAAGATAACGTAGCTGGCAATACATATGCCAAAATTAAACAGGGCGGTGGAACCGACAATGAAGGTCATATCCTGCAGTCCAGCACTCGCGGCGCGACGAGTGCAGACGTTCTTCAACACGGCAACTACAATTTCGCCAACGTGGATCAAGCCAGCGGTAAAGATTCTACCGTGACAATAAAACAGCAATCCGACTATAACCAAGCTAATGCATATCAAACTGGCAGCAACCATGTAGCCACTATCAATCAAGACTCTTATGGCTCTGCGGCCGGCAACTACGCCATTACTAATCAAACCGGTTCCCACAATGAGACAACGGTAAACCAGACTGGCGCAAATACTGCTGATGTCACTCAAGGTGGACATTACCAAACGGCGCTCGTTACACAGTTTGGAGAAAACGATGCAAAAATAGAACAATATAGTTATGGTCACTCTGCAGAGATTTACCAATCAGGTGGGCATGTAGCGATGAACATCGCATCGGTAACTCAAACGGCAGGCGTAGCTTCAATAGGAAATATCACCCAAACCGGCAACGGCCATAACGCAACCATTACGCAGCATTAATATACCGCTAGGATTGACGTGCCTGTCTGCCCGGGACAGGCACGATTTTTAAACAGAAAAAAGTGCAGTACAGCAAATAACAAGTCGCTCACTGGCAAGCCAGACTTCTGACTTTTCGCACGTGAAATAATTTTCAAGTTTTAGCAATAATGCGGCGGATTTATTGATGTCGATAAGCAAAGACATACAACTGCAGAAAATGAAACAAGGAAACCAGCATGATTGCCGATACAGATTTACAGGTATGGCTCGACAGCCAGCCCAGCGCGGCACAAACAGTCGTGATCCCTTACGTCAAAAGTATCAAAGACAGGCAATTGAATTACCGGTTGATCGTAATTCAAGCCGGCCAGAGCGGTTCGTCACGCATCAGCCAGGGCGGCATGATAAAAGTGAGCGCGGCAAGTGCTATGCCGCTATCGCGCGTCGTAATTGCACCGGGCAAAGAAGGCGAATGCCGGATTGAGGTGGCCTTGCGCGAGGGTGAACAAGAAGTAGGCAATTACCGCTTTGACTGTCCACGCTAAAAGCCCACCATCGCTCGATTTTATCCATTTGCGCCGCATGGCCAAGCGTACCGATCAAAGCTTAAAACAGTGAGTAGGATTCAACCCTGGCGGGTTGTTTCCTTGCCCACAGTTCTCAATTACGCAGACTGTTTCTTAACGCCTGTGACTCAATGGCTGGTTCCTTCCGAACGCGTGATTTTGTTGTACACATTGTATTTGCCGGAAGGCTTGTTCATCGGGATGCGCTTGACTATCTGGAGCGTTTTCGCATCGTAGATGACCAGCTCGCCATCATTTTCCCAGATGCTCACCACTGCGTATTTTCCGTTGCGCGTGAATTCGGTATGCGCGGCAATTTTGCCCGGGCTGGGCTTTAACTCCTTGACGACTTCCAGCGTCTTCTTGTCGATGATCTGGATCACATCATGATGTTTTGGGTCATTGAATACATCGACCCAGGCATATGGTGTCTTCTCATGGCTGCGCATGAAGAAACCCGGCCCCAGCGTCGGTATCTGCTTGATGGTTTTCCAGCTTTTCATGTCGATCACCGACACTACGCCATCTTTCAGATTGGGCGACGCCATCACGGGCCGGCCCTGATAATCCCAAGTGATGCCGGAACCCAGATGCGGCAAACCGGGTAAATCGACATCGGCAATTTTGCGCCCGATATTCAGATTTACCACTTGACCGTGGCCGCCGCGAGAAGATCCGATCACGTGGTCATAAGCAGGGTCGAAAAAGAAATCGTCCAGGAAGTCATCGAGCTTAATGCGGCGCGGTGGAAACGGCCCTTTGGCGGCTATCCCTTCGGCCATCTTGTAATCGTGTACCAAGCCGCCATAAACGGGCGGTGCTTTTTCGTCGTAACTCATTTCCCATACCTCGGGAATGTCTTTTAATGCGGCAATGAAGCTTTTGCGCGGCGCGGCGTCGTACACGGCGGACACGCGCGACGATTTTCCGTTGTCATCCTTGACATCAATTACCCGGATCGGCGACAAGTCGCGGGTATCGAATGCCACCAGCGTATTCGGGAAATAATTGGCAACCATCGCAAAGCGCCCATCGCTGGATATCGCCAGATTGCGGGAATTGATGCCGGCACGCACTTCCGCCACCATTTTCAGATTCCAGATATCGTATTTGGCGATCCAGCCATCACGCGACGCAAAATACACATAGCGCCCATCGGGTGAAAATTTCGGGCCGCCATGCAACGCGTAACGCGTTGGAAAACGCACAATCGGTTCAAATTTGTCGCCATCCAGAATCGTCGCGTGATGGTCGCCGATTTCCACCACCACGAAGAGATTCAGCGGATCGGCCTTGAATACCGGTTTATTGGGCAGACTGCCGTCTTTCACATATTCAATCCGCGAGGCGCGAATTTCATCCATGCCCCAGACCGGCGTCTTTGCTAATGGCGCATAGATCAAGTCGGCGAGCGCGGTGATTTCTTGCGCAGTCAAGGTGGCGCCAAATGCCGGCATCTGGGTCGCGATGCGGCCTTCAGTGATGGTCTTGATGGCGGCCGGGCGGCGCAAGCGATCCAGATTGCCCGGCAATAAAGCCGGGCCGACAGCGCCCAGGCGATCTGCGCCGTGACAGGAGGCGCAGTTGGCTTGGTAGGTAGCATTCACATCAGCGATTACTCCCGTATGCGCGGCTGACGTAGTTGGTGCAGCGGGCGCAGCCGGTGGAGGGTTAGATGCCGCACCGGCCGAAAACGCGGTGCCGGCCAGCACCATCGTCAAGCCGGATAGTAGTTTGTTTGCTGACGTCGGTCTCATTCCGCAGCCCTTGCACGCCGCACCGGAATATACGGTGCCATTTTGACCCGCTCGCGCTCGCCGCCGAGCCCGATTTCCGCATCCGACATGTAGCATGCAGGGTCTTCCTGCCACGGGTCGTCGGTCAATTGCAACGCACGTACCCGGGTATTGCCGCCACAAACATCGAAATAACTGCATTCGCCGCAACGGCCTTTAATCACACGCGGCACGGCTTTCAGGCCTGCCATCAGCGGGTCGGAGGTGTCGCTCCAGATTTCAGAGAATGGTCGATCGCGCACATTGCCCAGGTTATGGTGCCACCAGAATGTGTCGGGGTGGACATTGCCCAGATTGTCGATATTGGCAACGTTGACGCCCGATGAATTGCCGCCCCATTGCGCCAATTTAGCGCGCAAAGCCGCTTCCTTTTCAGGAAAATGACGGCGCACCCAGTGCAGCAAATACACGCCGTCAGCATCGTTATTGCCGGTGACGAATTCCTTATCGATGCCATTCTGGATATTTGCCCAGCAGGTATCAAACATCAAATCCATCGCATTGCGCGTGGTTTCCAGGAATGCATCGTGGCCACGATTCTTGTTGCCACGCCCGGCATAATTCAGGTGCGACAGATAAAATTTGTCGATGCCTTCGTCGTCCACCAGTTTGAGCAACGCCGGCAGATCCTTCGCATTGTCCTGAGTCAGTGTGAAGCGTACCCCGATCTTGATGCCGGCGTCGCTGCACAATTTGACGCCATGCAGCGAAGCGTCGAATGCACCTTGCTTGCGGCGAAATATATCGTGCGTTTCGCGCAGGCCATCCAAGCTGATGCCGACATAATCAAAGCCGATAGCGGCGATACGCTCGATATTCGATTCATCTATCAGAGTGCCGTTGGTCGATAGTCCGACATAAAATCCCAACTCTTTGGCGCGTTTTGCAACGTCATAAATATCCTCGCGCAGCAATGGCTCGCCGCCCGACAGGATCAGCACCGGCACGCCGAAGCCGCGCAAATCGTCCATCACGCCATGCACTTCTGCGGTGCTCAATTCGCCGGCAAAATCCTTGTCCGCCGAGATTGAATAGCAATGCTTGCAGGTGAGGTTACAACGCCGAATCAGATTCCAGATCACTACTGGGCCGGGTGGATTGCGTTTGGGTTGTAGTGGCGTCGGATGGGCGATTTCTCGCATGTATTGGGTAATTCGAAACATGATTTTTCCTTTTTCTTGTCTTTCAGCCGGCAATTTTTTGCGTTGCCTTGGTTTGTTGGTTCAGCCGCAAGCCGGTTTTTTTCAAAATGCGGGTGCTATACAAGATGGTGTGACTGCGCACATGCTCGCCTAGCAATGCAGCGATTTGCGCCACTTTAAGTTCGACCTCATCGCGACTCTTGCCATGCACCATCGCGAACAAGTTGTAGGGCCATTCTGGCAGGCGGCGCGGACGGCAGTAACAGTGACTGACGAATTCAAAGCCGCCCACCGATGCCCCTAACTGATCCACCAGCGCATCAGGCACATCCCACACCGACATGCCGTTGGCCCGATAACCAATTGCATAATGATTCGGCACCACACCCAAGCGGCGGATCACGCCAGCCTGCTGCATGCGTAGCATCCGTGCCATCACTTCCTGCGGCTCTAGTTGCAGGCTTGCAGCGATGGCGTGGTAAGGGCGCGCTACCAACGGCAGCCCGCCCTGGGTCGCCACGATGATGGCGCGGTCGATGGCGTCGATCGCTTGTGGTGCAGTGATGGGTGTGTAGGGCATGCGTTATGCCTTCAATTTCAACTCGACGAAATACTCGCGAGATTTGGGGAAGTTGAATACGCTGCAGCCGGTTTGCTGCTCTATCGTATCAATCACGCTGGCAATTTCTGCCGGTGTTTCAGTGGCGATGACGAACCACATGTTCAGATCATGCTCGCGCGCATAGTTGTGCGCGACTTGCGGCAAGGCATTGACCTGTTGCGCCACCCGTTCATAGTCCGCTGACGGGGCATGCAGCGCGGCCAGGGTAAAAGCGCCGCCGATGCGTTCAATCTGGTACAGCGGTCCAATCCGCGTCAGCACGCCTTCGGCCAGCATACGGGCCAGCCGCGCAATCAGATCTTCCTCAGTCAGGCCGAGGCGCTGCGCCGCCTCAAGATAAGGACGTTCACACACCGCCAGCCCCTCTTGCAGGCCATTGATGATGGCACGATCAATCGGGTCCATAAGCAAGCTCCGGCAAAGTTAGGGGGGTTACATCCGTCACGTTCGTCACATACTGGGCACCGCATTGCTTGAAACGGCGGCGACTAAACAGGATGGAGTGCGGGTACTCGTCCAACCCGCACATCTGCGTCAAGTCAGCGATGCTCTGCTCAACTTCGCTACGGTCTTTGCCATGGATCATGCAGAATAGGTTGTAAGGCCAATGCGGCAAACATCGGGGCCGGCGATAACACAAACTGACCCGTCCGGAATCGGCAATGCGCTTACCAACGGTTGCAACCAGCGCATCAGGCACATCCCACACCACCATAGCATTGGCAGTAAACCCCAGTTCATGGTGACGCACTACAACACCGAAACGCTTGATTACGCCATCCCTGCACCAGCGCACAAGGGTGGCGATCGCATCCGACTCGGCACATCCTAATTGTGCAAATGGCCGCGCAACCAGCGGCAATCCACGCTGCAAAGCAGCCATGAAAGCCTGCTCGTGCTGACTCAATGTAATCGCAGCGACCTCTGCCGGCGCTTGCTTGTTCTGCTGAAAAATTTGCGATTTAGTTAATGCTGAATCTGACCTACAAGCGGACCTCAGATCGAATCCCAGATCGATGTGAAACTGTTCCAGCAACGGCAGCGTCAACACCGGTCCGGATGCGCATACGGTTTCAATTTTGTGCAACAGCGCTCGCAGATGTTCAGCCGAAAAAGCGGTTGCCACGAACCAAAGATTGAAACGATGTTCGCGCTCATAGTTGTGGTTGACTTCGGCAAAGGCATTAACCTGGAGAGCAACCGCTTCCAAACGCTCGGCAGAAACAGCCAACGCAGCCAGAACACTGACTCCGACCACGTTCGGCCTGAATACAGCACCGACCCGACTGACCAGACCACGCTTGCGCATGGATTGCAAAACTTCTATGACAGTCGCCTCATCAACGTCCAGACGTTTTGCCAGTGCAGCAAAGGGCTGCGCCACCAGCGGAAAATTCCGTTGAAAATCATTCAACAATTTGAATTCCAATGCTTCCAGAATTCCCTCTTGCTTCAGATTTGTCGCGCGCATATGTTCTTTATCCGCCTTAGAACCCGATGCGTGCCGCACGATAGGTGAAGAAAATCCCGCTTGGCGATTCAGCCGACAACACGTTGCGTTGGGCAAAATTCTCAGTGTCGTACACCACCACACGGTTGTCGTCACGCGCCGAAATCCAGACGGATTCGCCGCGTGGAGTGAACTCCATATGTAATACGGTTTTTCCGGGTGCCAATTGTTTGATAATGCTGCGAGTTTCGGTGTCGATCACATCAACCTTGCCGTTGTCGGGGAATGCATAAATAACCCAAACCTGCCGGCCATCAGGTCGCGCAATAACAAAGACCGGCTGACTGGAAACCTTGATGCGGCCAACTTCTAGCCATGTTTCCATATCCACCACCAACACTTCGTGATGGCCTACAGCAGGTAGATACGCATAGCGTCCAGCAACAGCCCAGCCGCGCAGATGCGGCATTTTATACACCGGCAGTTTTTCCTGCCCGCGACCATAGCCATCGAGAATGCGGCGCACACCCTGCTCCGGATGCCACAAATCCAGCAATGCCATGCCATCTTCCCCAAACAGGCCGGCCAAATAGTACCGTCCATTCGGCGTAATCAAACCGTCATAAGGCTGGAGTCCTATATCCTTGAATTTGTTTATGCGCGGCTTGCCTGGATTGGAAAAATCTCCGACCCAGATTTCACCAGCATCAAAAAGACTCCATACAAAACGGTTGCCTGGCGCATCTGCCAAGCCGACCACCTTAGAGCGCAAGCCAGCAGTTCCATAAGTCGATGGAACGTCTGCAATCAGCTCCAGGGTATCCGCTGAAAACACTTTCACGCCGCCCGGCACATAATTCTGCACCGCTACCAATGTGCCATCTTGTGAAATCGCGCCGCCAATACTGTTACCGGCCTGCATCACGCGGCGCCCGATGACGCCACGCAACAAATCAACCTTGCTCAAACCACCATCGCGTCCAAACACATAAGCGTAGCGACCATCCCGTGAATAAACGAGCGAAGCATGGGAGAGATCACCCAATCCTTTCACTGTAGCCAGGGCTACACGCTTGCTGGTATCAACAATTTGGACACTGCCACTGGCGCGCTCAATGACGACACCCAAGTCGCCAGTGCCGCGCAGGACCGGGCCGGCACAACCGGCCAGCACGAACAACGTCGTAGCAAGCAGCACTGTTTGGAATTTTTTAATGTTCACTTGGGAAACCCTTCTGCAAATTCAACACGATCCATTCTGCCTCTGCTTCACTCAGGAAACGCTGCCAAGGCGGCATTGCTGTATCTGGGCGGCCATGCAGGATGATGGACTTGAGGTAATCAACAGATTTATCTTTTAAGGCTTCAGGCAGCAATGCAGGACCCAGGCCGCCTTTGAGCGTCAAGCCATGGCAAGAGCCACAATCCTGCCGCACCAGAGAGGTAAGTTCGACCTGCCGCGCAGCACTAATTGCGGTGCTGGCGTTTGCACCATAATCGGTGGCGAAAACAGCCGTAGAGAAGATCAGACCAAGACTTGCAATACCGGCAATGACAGACTTGGTGCATTGTTTGATAACACACGGTTTTACAGACACTTCCAGATCCTTCAACATTTTTTGTATTCAGACACATTATATTGGAGCAAGAGAAACACACAGACCCGAAAGCCTGTGTGTCGGCTCAGATACTTAATTAATCAAGCAATTACTTACTTGCTGGCTAAAACCCACTCAGCCAATATCTTAATGTCTGCATCGCTCACCTTAGGACCATTCGGCGGCATCGGGATTGGCCCCCATACACCGCTACTGCCGTCCTTGATCTTCTTGGAAAGCATTGCTACCGCATCCGCATTGCCTTGGTACTTCTTTGCAACATCCTTAAACGCTGGGCCAAGCACTTTCTTATCAATACTATGGCAAGCCATGCAGCCATTTTTTTGCGCCAAGTCAGCGCCACTTGCTGCAAATGCTGAATTACTGCCAATCAAAAGCGCAACAACTCCTGCGCCAGCAGCCAGAATCGGAATGAGACGATTTTTCATCACATGCTTTCTTAGTAAATGTCGTGTTGCGTATTGTTGATGTTGAATTTACCGGTTGGGGTAATCAGTTTCGGATCTTTGATAACGGTTTTCAGTTTGCGGGTCTTGTCATCGACGACAACGATTGCCGATTCCTTATCTTTGGCGCTCCATACCGAGAACCAGACTTCATCGCCAGCCTTGTTGTATTCCGGCTGCACGATGCGTTTTGCACCTTCACCGAGATTTGCCCATTCGGCGATTGGCAACACGACAAAGCCCTTATCAAATGCATTGATGTCATATACGGCAATCGATTGACTCATCTTGGCATCCGGATTCAACGGTGTATCAATCCACAGATTTTTCGATTTCGGATGTGTTTTGATGAACAGGGAACCGCCGCCCTGCCCTTTTACGGTTGCGACCACTTTCCAAGCCTGTGCCTTATGCTTGATAGGATCAGTCCCAATCATTGAAATCGTTTCATCGCCCAGATGGCTAGTCGCCCATACAGGACCGAATTTCGGATGGATAAAATTGGCACCGCGCCCTGGATGAGGGGTTTTGCCTACATCGACAATTGCGGTCATCTTGCCTTCCTTGGTATCGACCACAGCAATTTTGTTCGATGCATTGGCAGCAACCATGAAGTAACGGCCGGTTGAATCGAGACCACCATCATGCAGAAATTTGGCGGCATCCAGCGTGGTGATTTTCAGATTTTTAATATCCTTATAATCGACCAGCATGATCTTGCCGGTTTCTTTGGCATTGACCACGAATTCCGGACGATAGTGTGATCCGACGATAGAAGCAACCCGTGGTTCAGGATGATATTCGTTATCAACTGTCATGCCGCGTGTCGATACGACCTTCAGCGGTTTCAGGGTATCGCCTTCCATGATCACGAATTGCGGTGGCCAGTAATCGCCGGCAATCGCGTATTTATCTTCATAACCCTTGAACTTGGAAGTTTCGATTGAACGTGCTTCAAGGCCTACTTTCATTTCTGCTACGCTGTCTGGCTTCTCCATCCACAGATCAATCAGGTTGACACGCGCATCGCGGCCAATCACATACAGATAGCGACCGGATGCCGAAGTGCGGGAAATATGCACTGCATAACCGGTTTTGACAATATTGATGATTTTCTTGGTATCGCCGTCTATCAGTGCCACTTCACCTGCATCGCGCAGCGTGGTGGAGAAAATGTTCGCGATATTGAAGTTATTCATTTTCTTGGTAGGACGCTTGGCAACTGGAATAATTTCTTTCCAGGTTGCTTCCATGTCTTTCAAGCTGAATTCAGGTGGCACTGGTGGCTCTTGCTGGATATAGCGCGCCATCAGATCGACTTCTTTATCGGTCAGATCGCCAGAAGTACCCCAGTTCGGCATGCCCGCCGGAGAACCATAGTTAATGAATACCTTCAGGTAGTCCGTTCCTTTTCCGAGCGTGATGTCTGGAGTCAGGGCTTTACCTGTGGCGCCTTTGCGCAACACTCCGTGGCAACCGGCACAGCGCTGGAAATAAATCTGTTTACCAGCGTCAAACTCGGCCTTGGTCATCGGCGGCGCTTTAGGATTGATGTTTTGATGCATCTCTTCATTAGCCAGCGGCGACCCACCAGCCTGATATTTCAGCTCGGCATTGGCGTGCGGTTTTGCATCCTCGGCGTAGGCAACACCCAGCGCCAGCGGCAATGCCGCAAGCAAAGCTACGATAGGGCGGATTAAAGGTTTTCTTAACGCTGTGGTCATTTTTATTTCCCTTCCTGTTGATAAAATTGATCTGATTACTGCAAGCTCACACAAAAAATTCAGGCTCTACAAACGGATTTGTTGCATTGATCAGTCATTACCAGCGAAATTAGACTTTTCACTTCTGTCGTGCGTAGAGTGCTACAAAAAAACCCATACCTCCTTAATGGATATCAATTTTATTTAGGCAATGTAGCGTTAAATTGACAGCAACAAACCACGTTGCAGCGTCTTGGCGAGACAACCAATAATAATGAGTGAGGAAAATCGTTGAATAACTTATCAATATCTAAAAAACGACCTGATACACCTCAGCGTCAATCGCAGACAGGCGTCGTGTATCTGGTGGGTGCTGGCCCGGGTGATCCCGACTTATTAACGCTACGCGCTGTGAAACTGCTGGAGCAGGCAGATGTGGTTGTATACGACCATCTGGTCAGTGAAGACGTCGTCAATTTCGCCCGTCATGGTGCTCAAAGGATTTACGTAGGTAAGGAAAAAAGTCGGCATACCATGCCACAAGAGAAAATCAACCAGCTTCTAGTCACACTGGCGAAGGAAGGAAAAAAAGTCGTACGATTGAAAGGCGGTGATCCATTTATATTTGGGCGCGGCGGCGAGGAATTGGAAGTGCTGGTGGAGCACGCTATCCCGTTTGAGGTCGTCCCCGGAATTACAGCTGCAAATGGTGTTTCATGTTATTCCGGCATCCCACTTACGCACCGGGATTATGCGCAATCCTGTCTGTTTGCCACTGGCCACCTGAAAGACGGCTCACTTGACCTGGACTGGCAATCACTTACACGGAAAAATCAAACAGTGGTGATCTATATGGGCTTAGGTGCATTAGCTGAAATAGCGCAGCAGTTGATTGCTCATGGAATGCCAGCCAGCATGCCTGCTGCGATTATTGAAAAAGGCACTACCAGTAATCAAAAGGTATTTACCGGCACACTGGAAACGCTGCCAGATCTGGTACGTACACTGGGCCTGAAATCCCCTTGCCTTATCATCGTTGGCCAAGTTGTCGCGTTGCACAAACGCCTGCAGTGGTTTGTGGGAGATAAAATTTCGCAAATGATACCTGCGCGAGAAATCGTTTAGCCCGACATAAAGGATCTACAAGCAATCATGCATTGCTGGTTTGAGAAATTTATGACAGTTCAGAGGAAAATTCGGTAAAAATCAGACGGATTCAGTCACGAAGGGCAACCAGCTACTCGGCTGCACTTGTAACTGAATCCGTAAAATGAAAATTGCTGGCTACAGCCTCGCTTTTCCCGCACGATGCGGGCAGCCTTAAGACGCAATTAGAGAGAGATAACGGTCATACAAACTGCGAGTAAAAGAGCGGTAACAAATAACCCGTTTCCAATCAACTTATCCAAGTTAGCCGCTTTTTGCATCATGTTCTCCTTTATGTATGTGACAAAAGAGTATGGATAATAGCGATTTTAGCGAATTGATAATGCGCAATAAATATATCAAATACTGTGATTTGTAACAGTAGCGGGACTTATGCATATTGAGCCCCGCTCTCTGCCATTACGAATGACGAATGGTGCGCCAGCCAAAAAATGGCAGCATTCCCTAAACTAGGTTACACAGCGGGCACATGGAGAGGGCGAGAGGGGCAGGAACAAAAAATCCAAACATGAATTTTTGTTAAATCATTGATTCTAATGCTTAATTTTGGTCTGCCCTACTGGAATCGAACCAGTAACCTATGCCTTAGAAGGGCATTGCTCTATCCAGTTGAGCTAAGGGCAGGTAGATATACCTGTTCAGTATGATATGCAACTACAAACACCTGCAATAAGCGCCCACGACCTACGGCTTAGAAGGCCTTGCTCTATCCAACTGAGCTACTGCCACAGATTTACAACGAGTGCAATCGAAAGACGCCCTGCATTTTAGTAGAAAGTAACTTGACCGAAAAATAAACCAGGCACTTATTACTTATTAAGCACGCTTACACCAACGAATAAGTTGGCATGGCAATTGAATTCACAGACCCCGCATAATCTCAAGCAACTTAAACGATATATGGTGCCTGAGCCGGATTTGGCCTTAAACCCGCATGAATGCTGTGTTTCGCCAAACTTGATTCAAAGAATGCTAACAAAAAGGAAATCATCCGCTATTGTTTTTTTAGGTTAAAAGGTAAAACCAAATGCGTCACTGTTTTCACCTTTTTTCAAAAGCGTCGCATTTTACCACGGTGAGAACACCTCCAATGAACCTTATCAATATGGATCATGGCCTGAATGTTACGAACGGCCTGATTTGGTCTACAATCTGGCCACTTTGTGAGCCAATTTTAAAAGGAAAATCATGTCAGCAATCATGACCGCATCAGGACTGCAATACGAAGAAATCACCGTTGGCACTGGCGCAGAAGCCAAGGCTGGCGTCAATGTCAGCGTTCATTACACCGGTTGGCTGCAAAATGCCGACGGCAGTGCCGGCAGCAAATTCGACTCCAGCAAGGATCGCAACGAACCGTTCCAGTTCCCGCTCGGTGCCGGCCATGTTATCAAGGGCTGGGATGAGGGTGTGCAAGGCATGAAAATCGGCGGCGTACGCAAATTGATCATTCCGGCCGCATTGGGCTATGGTGCCCGTGGCGCCGGTGGCGCGATTCCTCCCCACGCGACGCTGATTTTTGAAGTCGAACTGCTAGGCGTCTGAAGCCTGTCTGAATAGCCCAATGAGATCGTTTGCGCTGGCTGGCCTGCTCTGCGCCGCACTGCTGTGCAGCGGTTGCGTCGTGGTGACGGTCGCCGGCGCCGCAGTCTCGGTCGCCAGCACTGTAGTTAGCGTGGGCGTGACGGTGCTCCGCTGCGCTCAACGTTGCCGGTTCTGCCGTTAAGGGTGTCGCCAACATTGGCTCCAGCGCAGTGGAAACAGTGGCCGAATAATAGCCACGTGGCTGGCAGGCAATAAAAAACCCGCACTGAAATTCAGTGCGGGTTTTTTATTGCCTGCGCTTTTGGCACAAGCGCAGTTAAGTTAGCTGGCGCTTATCCTTTCAAGTCCGTAATCAGATCGAGGTATTGCTGCATGCCCTGATCCTGCGACAGTCCTTTCAGCGCCGCCCAGGCATCCCATTTGGCGCGCGCAACAAAATCGGTCATGCCCGGACGTTCGTCCTGCACATCCCCTGCACTGCCTTGTTTGTACAATGCGTACAGCTTCAGCAGGGTCATGTTGTCGGGGCGTTCAGGCAGGTTCTTGGAGTCGGATACGGCTTGCTCAAATTGGGATTGCAGGGTCATGGGTGCTCCATTTGTGGAATTTGTGGAAAGTGATGCATCTGACGACAGGCGACAGATGCGGGCATCAAAACAATCGCAGCAAAAATAGCACGGATGAAAGCGCATACAAAGCAAACAACTAGAGGGGATATTCCAGCACCTTTCCAAACTTACATCGAAAAATAATACTACATAATGTATTTTTTATATCGCCATATTGTATTGCGTAAAATTATGCATAATTTCATATACCCCATAAAAATTGCAGATTAAGCGACAAATACCTGGGCCATATTCCGGACCAGCTTTTCTTCAATCTGGGCCGCAAATCCTTTCAGCATGACGCCGAGCGTGACATCAAGCACGGCCTGGCTCGGCTGGACTGCAAGCGTGCCCGCGATACCGCTGCGCTTGAATGTCAAAATATCGCCTTCCCAGACGATGCTCATGTCATATTCCTTGGCCATCTGGTCGGCGACTTTTTGCGCCGCGGTCCTGGCCTGGTCGTGCGGTAGCGTGTGTTGCTGCGTAATGCTGATGTCGGCCATGGCCTTATCCTTTGACTTCGGGGTTCAAGATATTTTGCGGTTGCGCGCCGTTTAAGGCGGCAATCAGGTTTTCTGCCGCGCAGTATGCCATTGCACGCCGGGTCGGTTCCGACGCGCTGGCGATATGCGGTGTCAGCACGACATTTTGCAAGCTCAGAAAATCCGGATGGAAACGGGGTTCATTCTCGAACACATCCAGCCCGGCGGCGGCAATGCGCCGCTCCCGCAAGGCTGCGATCAGCGCCACATCATCGACGATGCCGCCACGCGCGATATTAATCAGCGTAGCGCCGGGTTTCATCAGCGCCAGCTCTGCCGCACCGATGGCGTGATGCGTTTGCGGCGAATACGGCAGCACCAGAATCAGGTGATCGGCGCTGCCCAACAATTCCTGCTTGCTGACAAAAGTGGCGTTATTCGCGTGCGCTTCTTTTTCAACCGGCAAACGGGAACGATTGTGATACAGCACCCGCATGTCAAATCCGAGCGAGCGCCGGGCAATGGCTTGGCCGATCCGCCCCATGCCGAGAATACCCAGCGTGGAGCCATGCACATCGGCTCCCAGCAAGGTGTCAAAGCGCCATTTTTTCCATTGCCCGGCGCGCAGCCAGTGTTCTGACTCGGTCACGCGGCGCGCGGTCGCCATCATCAGGGCCCAGGCGAAATCGGCGGTAGTTTGATTCAGCACTTCCGGCGTGTTGGTGACCATGATGCCGGCGCGGGTGGCGGCATCAAGATCGATGTTATTGAAGCCAACCGCCATATTGCAAATCGCCTTGAGCTGCCGATTGGCGGCGATGACCTCGGCTGAAATGCGTTCGCTCGACGTGGTGAATACGCCCTCCTTGCCGCGCAGCTTGCCGATCAGCTCGCTTTCGGTATAAATCTGGTCGGTCTGATTCGATTCAACCTCGAAATGCTGCGCCAGCAAATCGATCACGTCAGGAAACACCGCACGGGTAACAAGAATTTTGGGGTTCATCATGGCCTCAACGGAAAAAAATCAGGGTAGTCAGGGCGAACAGCGGCACCAGTATCGCCGTCGACCACGCCATATATCCAAAGAACGATGGCATCTTGATGCCGCGATCTTCGGCGATCGCCTTGACCATCATATTCGGCGCATTGCCGATATAACTGCCCGCGCCCATGAACACCGCGCCACAGGAAATCGCGGCCAGGGTCGATCCCATTGTCGTCATCAATTGATGGACATCGCCGCCGGCAATATTGAAGAACACCAGATAGGTCGGTGCATTATCCAAAAAGGCTGACAGGAAACCGGCAGCCCAAAAGTACATCGCATTGATCGGCTGCCCATTGGTATCGGTAACAGCACGCACCACGGCTGAAAAGACGCCGGCCTCGCCGGCCTTGAGCATCGCGATTACCGGAATGATGGTGATGAAAATACCGGCAAATAACTTGGCTACTTCCTGCATTGGCCCCCAGCTGAAATCATTGCCGATGCGCGCTGTCTTTGGCGTGATGCCTAGCGAAATCAGGGTAATCGCCACCAATAACACATCGCGCAGTGCATTTTGCAATTCGATATGCGCGCCAAACACTGGGAAACTCACGCCCGATTTCCAAAATCCGCTCATCAGAACTGCAGCGATGATGGCTGCCAACAGTACAAAATTGACTTTACCCTCCAAACGGATGGCTGAATCCGTAGCCGGGTCTTGCAATTGCGGCAATTTTTCTTGGCCGATGCGGTAATAGTGACGGTCCAAAAAATAAAAAAATACCAGCAGTACGCCACAAACGAACAGGGTTTCCGGAAAAATATTCTTCAGGGTCCAGAAAAAATCAATCCCTTTCAGGAATCCCAAAAATAACGGCGGGTCACCCAAGGGCGTGAGCGAACCGCCTATATTGGAGACCAGGAAAATGAAAAATACGATGACATGAATCACATGCTTGCGGTTATCGTTGGCGCGAATCAACGGGCGAATCATCAACATCGAGGCGCCAGTAGTCCCCATAATGCTGGCTAGCAGCGTCCCCATCAGCAGCAATCCGGTATTGAGCATCGGCGTGCCATGCAGATTGCCACGCACACAAATACCGCCAGCCACCACGAACAGCGCAGTCAGCAAAATGATGAACGGAATATATTCATCGGTCAGTGCATGCATCAGCCCGGCCGTCGCCGTCGCGGGGCTGAGAAATACGATGCACGGCAGCAAGAAAGCCAGCGACCAGCCGATCACAATCTTGCCGAAATGGTGGTGCCAGAACTGGGGCGCCAGCAATGGCACAAACGCAATCGACAACAACATGCCGGCGAATGGGATGCCCCACCAGAGCGATAATTGACTGCCATCGATGGCGGATGCATGTGCCAAGCCCGGCAGTACCGTAAGCAGGCACATCAGAACACTGATGTTATTTTTGATACGCAATTGCAGTCTCCTTATGATTTATAGCTCCCGTTATTATCGCGTCAAATGAGAAAAACCCGTTTCCCACCGACAATTTCTGGTTCGATGGAGAACGGGCAGTAAAAAAGATCACGATAATACGGTTATTTGGCAATTGTGAATCCGGCAATCAGGCGTCCATCACCACGATCACATGTACGCGGTACGGACCGTGCGCTCCAAGGACAATAGTCTGCTCGATGTCGCCGGTGCGCGATGGCCCGGAAATGAAATTGGTTGCACGCGGCAACTCACCGCGTTCAGCGCGCACCAGAGCAAAAGCATCTTCCATATAAGCCACGATGCGCGAGGCCGGCAGAACCGCGATATGCGTTTCCGGCAGCAAACTGGCGGAGGCGTAGGTATCGGGGCCGGACAACAGCAATAGCGAACCGGTTTCGGCGACTGCACAGAAAGCGCCTGTGATGCCAACCAGATCTTCGTTGACGGGGGGACGGAACGCCAATTGGATTCCGGCCTGCGCCCATGCCAGCGCATCTAGCGACCTCCAGGCAATCGCCTGCTTGGCAATACCTAAATCGCCCAGATAAACGGCGACCGCCGCCGGCACTCCGGCCATGCTGGCAACTACGGCCACGGTATCCGACATGCGCAGTGCTTGCTCTTTAAAATGCGAGATCAGGTCATCCCCGATATGCGGCTGCGGTCCGCTCGGATGATGACGCAGATAATCCTGCACCGCATCGAGTTCGCCTTGGCTGGCTTGGTTTGATCGTTGCTGTGCTTTGCGGATGCGGCCAAAAATGGCCTGACGCGCTGCCGAAGTATCCATAATGCCTTCATCCCCAATATAAGAACTGGCAGTGTAGCCGAATCATTCTTCCAATATCGCTGATACCAACGTGATTTTATTTCAAACCGCAAAAGCAAATAATTCACGTATTCCCCACGCTAACAGGCTCCGGAATTTGCTTATAGGTATTTAGTCTAAAAGAGAAGTTTGTTATAACTGCCTGATTAACTTAAAATACAGGGCTTACCGCAGCTTGGCCGTTATTGCATACATATAGTAGCGTCCCGCTGGGAGCCCGATAGGACGCCCAGACGTGCGGCTGATTCAGCAAAATTACAGATAGGACTGCTATGACCCACGTTGTCACCGAATCCTGCATCCAGTGCCGTTACACGGACTGTGTGGATGTTTGCCCGGTAGATTGCTTCCGTGAAGGCCCGAATTTTCTCACCATTGATCCAGATGAGTGCATCGACTGCGCAGTGTGCGTTGCCGAATGCCCGGTCAATGCGATTTTTGCAGAAGAAGATGTTCCGGCAGATCAGCAGCAATTCATTAAAATCAATGTCGAGCTGGCACGCAAATGGCCCTCCATCACGAAGACCAAAAGCCCACTGGATATCGCCGAAGAGTGGAAAGACGTTAAGGATAAGTTACCGCTCCTCAAACGCTAAATGCGTTCATTCTATGGCGCATGTACGCAGATGCGCCAGTATTTACGCCAGGCTTGACGCCTGATTGGCTCGGGCCACAGCGTGGCGTTTTTGGACAACTGAAATGAAACAGGAACTAGAAGTATGAAAACCAGCGCCGGCACTATTGCCACGACCTCCGTACCGAATCAAACAATCTCCGGCAATACTCCGATCGAAACCGATGCCGTCATCGTCGGCGCCGGCCCGGTCGGATTATTCCAGGTGTTCGAACTGGGACTGCTGGAAATCAAGGCGCATGTGATCGATTCACTGCCTGTAGTTGGCGGTCAATGCGTCGAACTCTATCCTGACAAACCGATCTACGACATTCCGGCTGTTCCCATGTGTACCGGCCAGGAACTGACTGACAATTTGCTCAAGCAAATTGCACCGTTCGAACCGACTTTCCACTTGAATCAGGAAGTCACCGGTGTCGAAAGACGGGAAGACGGCCGCTTCAATCTGGAAACTTCAGCCGGCACCCTCTTCATCACCAAAACCATCTTTATTGCGGCCGGCGTTGGTTCGTTTCAGCCACGCACCCTGAAAGTGGACGGCATCGAACAGTTCGAAGGCACGCAGTTGTTCTATCGCGTCAAGAATCCAGCCAGCTTCCAAGGCAAGAATATCGTGATCTGCGGCGGCGGCGACTCCGCGCTGGACTGGGCGCTGAATCTGATCGGCAAGGCAGAATCGGTGGTCCTGATTCATCGCCGCGAAGACTTCCGCGCCGCGCCAGCCTCGGTTGCAAAGATGAAGCAACTATGCGAAGACTACGAAATGCAGTTTTTGGTTGGGCAAATTACCGGCATGGAAACCAAAGACGACAAGCTGTCGGAAATCAAGGTCACCTGTGCCGATGGTGTGACCCGCCGCCTGCCGCTGGATGATTTATTGGTGTTTTTCGGCCTGTCGCCGAAACTCGGGCCGATTGCCGAATGGGGTCTGGATATCGAGCGCAAGCAACTCAAAGTGGTCGATACTGAAAAATTCGAAACCAACGTACCGGGCATTTTTGCGGTCGGCGACATCAATACTTATCCAGGCAAGAAAAAATTGATCCTGTCTGGCTTCCACGAAGCCGCACTTGCTGCGTTCGGCGCTGCACCATACATCTTCCCAGAGAAGAAAATCCACATGCAATACACCACCACATCGCCGAAGCTGCACAAAATCCTCGGCGTCGAAAGCCCGATTTTCGACTAATTACCGTTTATTCAAGCTGAATTTGAATGGCCCTGTAGCGCAAAGATTGTCTGCGCTTCAGGGCCATTTTGCTTGGGAACGACTGTCATGCAACAGCCGGCGGCAAATGCAATGCATATACTACAATAGGTATTTTTAAGTTACGCAATAAAATATTGCTGCAATGGCATATAAATTTGCCATACTCCCTATAATTTTTATAAAAATGGAGCAGATAGCGATTTTTGTGGTGCTGTTCAATACCTGTTGTACGCCAGTCTACCAGCTGGATTCGCGCCCCGGTGTCGCACTGATCTTGTGGATGGCAAGGTCGGCGCCATCGAATTCCTGCTCCGGATCGAGCCGGATGCCGACGACTTTCCGCAATACCCAGTAAATCAGCAGCCCGCTGACAAAGGCGATGCTAATTCCCATCAGGGTGCCGAGTAGTTGCGACAGTATTGAGACGCCGCCGCGCCCGCCCAGTGATTGCAATCCAAAAATACCCGCTGCCAGACCGCCCCATGCGCCACACAAACCATGCAGCGGCCAGACACCCAGCACATCGTCGATTTTCCATTTGTTTTGGGTCAGCGTAAACATCCAGACGAAAATCCAGCCAGCGATGCCGCCAGTCACCAGCGCCCCCAAAGGATGCATCAGGTCCGAACCGGCGCAAACGGCAACCAGGCCGGCCAGCGGGCCGTTATACGCAAAACCCGGATCGTTTTTGCCCAGCAGCAAAGTTACCAGAGTACCGCCAACCATCGCCATCAGTGAATTGATCGCCACCAGTCCGTTCATCTGGTCCAGGGTTTGCGCGCTCATCACGTTGAAACCGAACCAGCCGATAGTCAAAATCCAGGCTCCCAGCGCCAGAAACGGAATGCTGGAGGGCGGATGCGCAGAGATTGCACCATCCTTTCCATAGCGCCCCCGACGCGCGCCGAGCAACAAAACCGCCGGCAACGCCACCCAGCCGCCAACCGCGTGCACTACGACCGAACCAGCGAAATCATGGAATTCGTAAGAAAACATCAGCTTCAGCCACGCCTGGATGCCGAAACGATGATTCCAGACAATGCCCTCGAAGAACGGATAGACAAAACCCACCAGCAAAGCGGTGGCAACCAGCTGCGGATGGAATTTGGCACGTTCGGCAATACCGCCCGATATGATCGCTGGAATTGCAGCAGCAAAGGTCAACAGAAAGAAAAACTTAACCAGATCAAAGCCATTCCTGGCCGAGAGCACTTCTGCACTGCTGAAAAAATTGACGCCATAGGCGACGCTGTAACCGACGAAAAAATAAGCAATGGTTGAAATCGCGAAATCAGCTAATATTTTAACTAGCGCGTTAACCTGATTTTTCTTGCGAACGGTTCCCAGCTCCAGAAAGGCAAAACCAGCATGCATCGCCAAAATCATGATGGCGCCAAGCAAGACAAATAATGCGTTGGCGCCATATTCATGCGCATTCATATAAAAGACTCCCCATAAAAGTGCATAAAAAAAATATTTGTGTATCTATAAAGCAAAAAACATTCCATTTTTATAAATTGAATAACCCATTGATTTAACTAGACTAAAGTTGGCGCATAATTATAAGAGGCGTTTTAACTAACATAATGCACTGATAATGTGCAGATAAAATCACCATAATGATTCCTTGGCTTGAGCCAGACTCCCCTTTTCCGGACATATCTACTGCACTTACCGCAGAAGACGGTGCTGCCGGTCTGCTCGCGGCAGGCGCGGATTTGTCGCCGCAACGTCTGCTGGACGCTTACCGGCGCGGGATATTTCCATGGTTTTCGCAGGGGCAACCGATCCTGTGGTGGAGTACCGATCCGCGCATGGTGTTAGAAACTGAAAGTTTCAAGATTTCCCGCAGCCTGCAAAAAACGCTCAAAAAAATCGACCGTGAGATACAAGCCGGCAGGCGCTGGGAGATTCGCTTCGACCACGCCTTTGAAGCAGTCATGCGAGCCTGCGCTGCACCGCGCAAGGATGGGCCTGGCACCTGGATTTCGGAGGAAATTATTCGCGGCTATGGCGCGTTGCACCGCCAGGGCTATGCGCACTCATCCGAGTTATGGCTGGACGGTCAACTGGTCGGCGGTGCTTATGGGGTGTGCATCGGACGCATGTTTTACGGCGAATCGATGTTCGCGCGCGTAACAGATGGCTCCAAGATCGCGCTCGCCTACCTGCTGCATTTCCTGAGAAAAAATGGCGTGTCGATGATCGACTGCCAGCAAGAAACAGCGCATCTGGCGTCACTAGGCGCAGCACCGATACCCAGAGCAGCATTCATCGCCCGGCTCATGGAATTAACCATACAGCCGCAGATTGCAAGATGGACGCCGATCCGATTGTTTGATACCGACAATATCGCCAATATCCCTCCTTCCACTGATGCTGCAAAGAGCAGCCTGACTCCCTCGTTACCGACGCTGGAAAATGCATGACGCACCTTAAAGAGCTGCCGTTTTCTACCTTGCAATTCTATGCAACGGCGCCTTATCCATGCAGTTACCTGGAACATCGTCAAGCCCGTTCGCAAGTCGCTACGCCTTCGCACCTGATCAACGCGGATGTATATTCGCAATTGGTTAAAAACGGCTTTCGGCGCAGCGGGGTTTTTACCTATCGGCCCAATTGCGACGGCTGTCGGGCTTGCGTTCCGGTGCGGATCAGGGCTCTTGAATTTACCCCCAAACGCAGCCAGCGGCGGGCTTGGGCCAAGCATCGGCACCTGAGCGTCTGGATCACCGATCTGGCGTATGCGCCTGAGCATTATGACCTGTATCTGCGTTACCAAACGGCACGACACGCTGGTGGCGGCATGGACCAGGACAGTCGCGACCAGTATGCGCAATTCCTGCTGCAAAGTAAGGTCAACACCCGACTGGTGGAATTTCGCGAGGCAGACGGCACGCTATGTATGGTCAGCATCATCGACGTGCTCGACGACGGCTTATCCTCGGTCTATACCTTCTATGAACCGGACCGGCGAGACGCCTCTTATGGCACCTACAACGTGCTGTGGCAAATCGAGCAAGCCAAGCAACTGGGGCTTACCTATATCTATTTAGGCTACTGGATTCGGGAAAGCCGAAAAATGGCTTACAAGATCAATTTTCAACCGTTGGAAGCGCTGCAGCAGGGAAAATGGGAACTGCTGGAACAACGGCCGCGCTAAAATACGCGCCAACCAACCCATTTTTCCTGCTTCCTGCCATGCCTGACAAAATTCTGTACGCCATCGCCCGCCCGCTGTTGTTCTCGCTTGATCCCGAAACCGCACACAACCTGACACTGTCCTGGCTGAAACGCGCCGCCGCTCTCGGCATCACTGGACTGCTCGCCAAGCCGCAGTCCGCCCCGAAGAGCGTGATGGGAATCACTTTCGCCAACCCGGTGGGCTTGGCCGCCGGATTAGACAAAGACGGCAGCGCTATCGACGGCCTGGCGGCGCTGGGCTTCGGCTCGATCGAGATTGGCACCGTCACGCCGCGAGCCCAGCCCGGCAACCCGAAGCCGCGCATGTTTCGTCTGCCGGCAGCGCACGCCATCATCAACCGCATGGGCTTCAATAACGGCGGCGTGGATGCGTTCGTCGCGAATGTGCAGGCATCGAAGTTCTATCAAAACAAGGAGGGCGTGCTGGGGCTGAACATCGGCAAAAATGCCGACACGCCAATCGAACGCGCCGCCGAGGATTATCTGCATTGTTTGCGAAAAGTCTATCCCTACGCCAGTTATGTCACCGTCAACATTTCTTCGCCCAACACCAAAAACCTGCGCCAGTTGCAAGGCGCCAGCGAACTCGACGCGTTACTATCGCAACTGAAACAGGAGCAACAGCGCCTGGCCGACCAGCATCGGCACTACGTCCCGATCGCACTGAAAATCGCGCCGGACATCGATAGCGAACAAATCAAAACCATCGCGCAAGCATTGCTGCGACACCAAATTGACGGCGTCATCGCCACCAACACCACCATCGCGCGCGACGCAGTCAAAGGCATCCGACATGGTGAGGAAGCCGGCGGCCTGTCTGGCGCGCCGGTATTTGCGCTGTCCAACAATGTGATCCGGGCGCTGAAGGCTGAATTGGGCAACGCGCTACCGATCATCGGCGTCGGCGGCATCTTTTCTGGCCAGGATGCCCAGGCAAAAATAAACGCAGGTGCCGCGCTGGTACAGATATACAGCGGCCTGATTTATCGCGGCCCGGCGCTGGTGCGCGAGTGCGTGGCCGCGCTACGTAAATAAACTGACTATGCAATTGGATTGAGTTAAATTATACTAATATGTGTATTTTTATTTTCCGCATATTTTATATACTGAAAATAAGTATTTTATACATATACTCCTTGTATATTTAATTAAATGATTAATTTACGGGTGGAATGAAACAGGCAATTTTTCCGAATCTTGCGTGTCTTCACCACAATTAACCATAGTCACCCATAAAAAAAACCCGCCGTAGCGGGTTTTTTAAAGCACCAAATTTAAAACACTAAATGCCTTACTGCACATTCACAGTGTCAGCAACATCACTGAAATCGGCAATCTTGTCAAAGTTCATGTAGCGATAAATATCGGCTGCGTTCTTGGCGAGCACGCCGATGTTTGCCATGTACTCTTCCTTGGTCGGAATCTTGCCGAGCATGGCGCAGACTGCCGCCAGTTCAGCCGAGCCGAGATAAACCTGGGTATCAATGCCGAGACGATTGGGGAAGTTGCGGGTCGAGGTCGACATTGCAGTCGAACCCTTGCGCACTTGCGCCTGGTTGCCCATGCACAGCGAACAACCCGGCATTTCCATCCGCGCACCGGTACGGCCGAGAACGCCGTAATGACCTTCGGCAACAAGCACTTGCTGATCCATCTTGGTTGGCGGAGCAATCCATAAGCGCACTGGCAAATCGGACTTGTTTTCGAGCAGCTTGGAAGCAGCGCGGAAATGGCCGATATTGGTCATGCAGGAGCCGACAAATACTTCATCGATCTTGTTGCCGGCGACCTCAGACAGCGTTTTCACATCGTCCGGATCGTTCGGGCAGGCAACCACAGGCTCGTGGATATCGGCCAGGTCGATTTCGATGACGGCAGCATATTCGGCATCGGCATCAGGCGCCAGCAGTTCTGGCTTGGCAATCCAGGCTTCCATCGCCTGAATGCGGCGTTCCAGCGTGCGCTTGTCCTGGTAATTATTAGCGATCATCCATTTCATCAGTGTGATGTTGGAAGTCATGTATTCAATGATTGGCTCTTTATCCAGATGCACGGTGCAGCCGGCGGCAGAGCGCTCGGCAGAAGCGTCTGACAACTCGAATGCCTGCTCGATTTTCAGCTTCGGCAAACCTTCGATTTCCAGAATGCGGCCGGAGAAAACGTTTTGCTTGCCTTGCTTCTCGACAGTCAGCAAGCCCTGGCGGATCGCATACAGCGGAATTGCATTGACCAGATCGCGCAGTGTCACGCCAGGCTGCATCACGCCCTTGAAGCGGATCAACACCGATTCAGGCATGTCAAGCGGCATCACGCCGGTTGCTGCGGCAAATGCGACCAAGCCTGAGCCGGCCGGGAACGAGATACCAATTGGAAAGCGGGTATGCGAATCGCCGCCAGTGCCGACGGTATCAGGCAACAGCAAGCGATTTAGCCACGAGTGAATGATGCCGTCGCCCGGACGCAGTGTCACGCCGCCACGGTTGGAAATGAATTTCGGCAGTTCATGATGCGTCTTGACGTCGACTGGCTTTGGATATGCTGCGGTATGGCAGAACGACTGCATCACCATGTCGGCAGAAAAACCGAGGCAGGCCAGGTCTTTAAGTTCGTCGCGCGTCATCGGGCCGGTCGTATCTTGCGATCCGACGGTCGTCATCTTCGGCTCGCAGTATGTGCCCGGACGGACGCCGCGGCCTTCAGGCAAGCCGCAGGCGCGACCCACCATTTTCTGCGCCAGCGTGAAGCCCTTGCTGGAATCGGCCGGATTAGTCGGCAGGCAGAACAGAGTGCTAGGCGCTAGGCCCAACGCTTCACGTGCGCGCGCAGTCAGGCCGCGGCCGATGATCAACGGAATACGGCCGCCGGCGCGTACTTCATCAAAAATTACCGGAGATTTAACGGTGAATTCAGAAATGACTTCACCGTTTTTCAGTGCTTTACCTTCAAACGGACGCAGTTCAATCACATCGCCCATGTCCATTTTGGACACGTCGAGCTCGATCGGCAGCGCACCGGCATCTTCCATCGTGTTGTAGAAAATCGGTGCAATTTTGTTACCAAGGCAGAAACCGCCGAAGCGTTTGTTCGGCACAAATGGAATGTCTTTGCCAGTAAACCAGAGTACCGAATTGGTCGCTGATTTGCGCGAAGAACCAGTGCCCACTACATCACCCACGTAAGCGACTATGTTGCCCTTGGCTTTGAGCGCTTCGATCTGCTTGATCGAACCGACCTTGCCCGGTTCGTCAGCGATAATACCTGGACGCGGGTTTTTCAGCATCGCCAAGGCGTGTAGCGGAATATCCGGACGGCTCCATGCGTCTGGCGCTGGAGACAAATCATCGGTATTGGTTTCGCCAGTGACCTTGAACACGGTCAAAGTCAGGCTTTGCGGCACTTCGGGACGGGAAGTAAACCATTCCGCATCGGCCCATGATTGCAATACAGCCTTTGCATTGGCGTTGCCCTGATCAGCCAGCTCCTTGACGTCGTGGAAATAGTCGAACATCAATAAGGTTTTTTTCAAGCCCTCGGCGGCGATACCACCGACCACAGGGTCAGCCAGCAAGTTAATCATCGGCGTAATGTTGAAGCCGCCCAGCATCGTACCCAGCAATTGGGTAGCGGTTTCACGCGAAATCAATGAACAGCTTTCCTCGCCTTTTGCAATCTTTTCCAGGAATGTAGCCTTGACCTTGGCGGCATCATCCACGCCAGCCGGAACACGGTAGGTAATAAGCTCGACCAAGGCTTGCGCCTCGCCCTGCGGCGGATTTTTGAGCAGGCCGATCAGTTCTTCAGTCTGCTGTGTCGACAGCGGCAGGGGCGGAATACCGAGAGCAGCGCGTTCAGCGACATGTTGGCGATAGGCTTCTAGCATGGCAAATCCTCACAGGTTGGTTAATTGTGGCGCAAAGTGCTTGGAGCGCCGGAAAATAATAAATTCTGGTCAATTTGGCAAACAATCGCAGCAAGCCATAAATCAACTCTTATATATTATATCTTTTACTTGAGTCACTGCGTCACTTTCCCAGAACACGTTATTCCAGCGCAAGCAAGGTATGTAAAAATAACTTGAATCTGTCTGCAATGACCCGCGGGCCGAAAACATTTCCCCACTCGTGTGCCCGGCAGGCTGCCGACCCGTTTCCCGGAAAGAATAGGCAGGCTATGCGCAGCAATCGCCACCATACCAGCACGAACGAAATTAAGATGTAATTATGTTACGCGGCAGGACAAAGAATCTGGCGACACACCACGCGCGCATATCGAACAGAAATTATATGGAATTTGAAAAAATGTTATCCGATGCCCGACTGATATGATTTTAAGCAGTTCTACTTATCTACTTAACATATCAACCGGGGGATATATTGGCGTCCCCAAGGGGATTCGAACCCCTGTACTCACCGTGAAAGGGTGATGTCCTAGGCCTCTAGACGATGGGGACAGTGACCTGCCCATACTACTTAACTTATTTGACACCTAGCATTTAAACTTTAAATCTGAACCATGTCAGATTTATTTACGCTGGCGTCCCCAAGGGGATTCGAACCCCTGTACTCACCGTGAAAGGGTGATGTCCTAGGCCTCTAGACGATGGGGACCCTAAGTTGCATTACACTACTTTTCCGCTGGTGGAGGTAAGCGGGATCGAACCGCTGACCTCTTGCATGCCATGCAAGCGCTCTCCCAGCTGAGCTATACCCCCCTTGCGAAGAACGAAATTATAGCAAGCTTCGTTACCGCGTGTAAATCATCTTTTCGAAAATACTAAATATATTTCGCCATGCGCGCCAAAACTGTTTCACGGCCAAACAATGCAATAACTGCGTCGATCGATGGCGTGTGCAACTGTCCAGTCAGCAACAAGCGCAAAGGCATAGCCATCTGCGGCATTTTCAGTTTGTGTGCAGCCAGCACTTCTTTCAGCATGGCTGACAGCGCTTCTTTTTTCCACTTGACGGTTTGACAGCGCATGGAAAAATCCTGCAGCGCAGGCTTGGATAATTCGTTCAAATGCTGTGCAAGCAAATCTGCAGCGGGTTCAGGCGCTCGATAAAACAGCATTGCTGCAGCGGCCAGTTCATTGATGGTATTGACGCGCTCTTTCATCAATGCGATCACCGCCCGCAGGTCAGGTGCATTGATGAAATCCGCCCCATCCTTTTCCATTAAAGGCTTGACCAAGCCTTCCAGGCGGCCATTGTCGGCCAGCTTGATGTAATGATTGTTCAACCAGGCCAGTTTTTCCGGATTGAATTGCGCAGGCGACTTGGATAGATGATCGAGGTCAAACCATGCACAAAATTGCTCCATCGAGAAAACCTCGTCATCACCATGACTCCAGCCCAGGCGTGCCAGATAGTTCAGCATCGCTTCGGGCAAATATCCTTGTGCCGGATAATCCATCACACTTACCGCACCATGACGCTTCGACAGTTTTTCTCCATCGGCCCCGAGAATCATCGGCACATGACCATACAGTGGCAAGGTCGCTCCGAGCACTTTCAGAATATTAATCTGACGCGGCGTGTTATTGACGTGATCATCGCCACGAATGACATGTGTAATCTGCATATCCCAATCATCAATCACCACGCAGAAATTATAGGTCGGCGTGCCATCCGGGCGGGCAATCACCAAATCGTCCATTTCGCGGTTAGAGATGGTAATTGTGCCTTTGACGACATCATCCCAACTCACATCGCCATCCTGCGGATTTTTGAAACGCACCACCGGCTTACGGTCGGCTGGAGTAGCGGGCAATATTTTGCCCGCTTCAGGACGCCAGGTGCCGTCGTAACGTGGCTTCTCACCGGCGGCGCGCATGCGCTCACGCATGGCTTCCACCTCTTCCGGCGACGAATAACAATAATATGCGGTGCCTGCAGCAAGCATTTGCGCCACGACTTCACGATAGCGATCCATCCGCTGCATCTGATAGAAAGGACCTTCGTCATGGGACAAGCCCAGCCAGTTCATGCCCTGCAGAATTGCTTCGACTGCCTCTGGCGTGGATCGCTCCAGATCGGTATCTTCGATGCGCAAGATGAAAGTGCCGCCAAAATGACGGGCATAAGCCCACGAAAAAAGCGCGGTGCGGGCACCACCAAGGTGTAAATAACCGGTTGGACTGGGAGCAAAACGAGTGCGAACGATCATGGCGATAAAAACGGCCTTGGTTGACCAAAGCCGTGATGGCGTTAAAGGCTTATTTTACCGCGTTGCATAACTGCTGCGGTACTTGTGCTTTTTTGTAATTTGCGTTTAGGCGACCCTGAGTGATTTTGAAACGCTGCCGTCAAGCAAATGTGGTTCAGCAATGAATCTTTGCTTGCCTGTTAGCAAAATAAAGTGCTTACCGGTACAGCGCGCCAGCAAGGTCATATCGACACGTTGCGCTACCGCATGGCCCATTTGCGTAGTGCCAGAACGCGACAACAGGAAAGGAATGCCCATCTGGGCACCTTTTATCACCATTTCCGAAGTCAGGCGGCCGGTAGTATAAAAAACTTTATCATGGCCGCTTATGCCGTCCAGCCACATTTTTCCCGCAATTGCATCCACCGCGTTATGGCGGCCGACATCTTCGATGAAATACAGTAATTCACCCGCGGCATCAAATAACGCGCACCCGTGTACCGACCCCGTCTGTTTGTAAATTGACGCCTGGGTACGGATCAGATCAACGATTCTGTAAAGCGTTGACTGCTTCAACTTGGCGTCTACGGGCAGCGTGATGGTATCGACTTCGTCCATCAATCCACCAAACATGGAGCCTTGGCCACAACCAGTGGTAATGACGCGTTTGGCGGTGCGCTCCTCGATGTAATCAATGCCATGGTGCGTGGTGACTGCCACGGCATCAACATCCCAGTCCACTTGCACGGCTGCGATCTCTGCAATCGTTTTTACCAGACGCTGATTGCGCAAATAACCCAGTATCAGTGCTTCCGGCGCACCGCCCAAAGTCATCAGAGTCACCAGTTCGCGATTGTCCAGATAGACCGTCAAAGGCCGTTCGGCCGGGATCTCTATAGTCAAAGCACGTCCATGCTCATCCAGTACGTCCACCGGATAAGTCAGTATTGCATGTGCATTAGAAAGAATTGGCCCTGTAGTCATGGAGAACATTCTCATCTGGTGGTGATGTTTGATCAGTATGAATAACAAGCCACCATGCTTATTTTTTTACTGCGGCCGCAGCATCGGTTGCAACTGGCAATCCTGCAGGTGCTGCAGCTGGGCTTGCTGCCATTGGGCTTACGACAATGGGACTTGCAACGACATAAGGTCCGGGGTCAGAACAGGCCGGCACCGCCTCGGCGGGTTGCGCTGTTGCGCTTTTTTCTTGCCGGTAACGGGCAACAACCTTATCTTGCGATAAACATAATTTATACATCTCTACTTTAGAGCTCCATGCAACTTTGGTCTTGGCTTCTGCCGCCTTGGTGGCGGCATCTTCACTTATTGGCGGCAACTTGGCAGCAGCCAAGCCCGTTGCCATCAAGCCCAACATCATACAAATCATATAAATAAATTTATTCATGCCTGCCCCACTCTGTGCGTTATACATTGGCTTTTTTGGCTGTTTCAGTATGCAACTCGGATGAGCGATTCCGCGCCACTTTTCCAGACTGGATGTCGTCATACCATAAATCATGGTGTTCCTTGGCCCACGCATCATCTACATACCCAGTGCGCATTGCCTTATAGGCACCCTCCATCCCCAAGGTACCTAGGTAAATATGGCCGAGAATCATGCTAATGGCTAATACCGCTGCAACAATATGAACAATACTGGCTATCTGCATATTCCCGCGTGTGTACAACAAACCGGGGACCAGCATATCAAGAACAAAACCCGAGGCACTCATAATCAAGCCGAACACCACCACAGCGCCCCAGAACATGGCTTTTTCACCCGCGTTGAATTTACCGGCGCTGACGTGCTTGCCGCTCAACAAACCGCCAAGCTGTACAAACCAGTTCAGATCGCCTTTTCCCGGTAAATTGTCTTTTACGTAAATGACAAAAAACACGACTATCGAGCAAGTAAATACCGGGCCCACAAAATTGTGGATATTTTTAAAGGCAAATGACAGCCAGCCAAACAGCGTTAGCCCAAACACCGGCAACAGCACGTATTTTCCAAACAACATGGTGCCGCCGGTAAGCGCCAGCACCACGAAACTAATTGCCGTGATCCAGTGCGTCAAACGCTCGACTGAAGTGAAGCGCTCTATCAAGCGTCCGGTGGCGCTACCTTTCAGTTTAATTTGTCCCTTGATCAGATACATCGCAGCCAGCACCAGCAGCACGGCTATCAATAGCCAGCCGCCAATATTGGTGAGCGGACCATTGCGATATTGCCGCCATGCTTCGCCAGCCGTAGTAGCCCGGGCCTGTCCCGGAAACTGCGCCTTCGGCTGTATCAGCACGCTCGCCTCCAGTGCGGGCAAGCTGGAGTAGTTTGGCGTACCAGAATTTACGATGCGATAGGTCGGCGCCAGATTGCCGGGCTGGCTTTGACTCCGTTCGGCCTGATTCTGTTTCAGAATATCAATCGACTCAACATTCGGTGCTGCCTGGCTGGATTGGCTGACACCCACTGGTGGCACGCCCTGTGCCGTTACCACGCCGATCCAGCCGGACAATAGGTAAAAACCCAATATCAAGCTACCAAATTTCGTTTTCATATTGTCTCCACTTGCCGGCTTGCCAGCGCCATCAATTCATTCGAACGTATTCGTTTTGATTTTGACCGCGTGTACGGATTTGCTTCTCCCAACTACCCTTGTCGCCGGGAGTCGTCCAGCTACCGGCGACAAAGCCATTCTTTGCGCCCTGCCAGGGCTTGCCGTCAGACTTGACGGTGGATCCAGTTAGCGACTGATCTCTTTCGCTGCAAGCTATTAATAGCAGCGCGCTCAGGGATACCAAAAGAAAGCGGATCATGATTTATTCTCCACCGGCGCTTTTGCTTCAGGATGTGGGGCGCGACCATAGGCCGTCCCCCAGCCCCACACTTCGCTGCCAGCGCCGCGCTGGACTACGCGATTACGGAAAATATCGGCAATTACATCGCCATCACCACCCAGCAAGGCTTTGGTTGAACACATTTCTGCGCAGGCTGGTAGCTTGCCTTCGGACAAACGATTGCGGCCGTATTTTTCAAACTCCGCTTGTGAGCCGTCTTCCTCAGGGCCACCGGCACAGAAAGTGCATTTATCCATTTTTCCGCGCAAACCGAAAGTCCCGTTGGAAGGAAATTGCGGCGCACCAAACGGGCAAGCGTAAGAGCAATACCCGCAACCGATGCAAACATCCTTGTCATGCAACACCACGCCTTCATCGGTGCGGTAAAAGCAGTCAACTGGGCATACCGCCATGCAGGGAGCGTCCGAACAATGCATGCAAGCGACGGAAATTGATTTTTCCTGACCGACAACGCCATCGTTAATGGTGACAACCCGACGTCGGTTCACGCCCCAAGGCACCTCATGCTCGTTTTTGCAAGCGGTAACGCAGCCGTTACACTCGATGCAACGTTCGGCGTCGCAGATAAATTTCATTCGTGCCATTTAACTTTCCTCCCAATCGTATCTACGGGCTTCACGCAACAAATTTTTCGATGTTGCAGATGGTTGTCTTGGTTTCCTGCATCATCGTGACGGAGTCATAGCCGTATGTAGTCGCCGTATTGACAGCTTCGCCGCGCACAATCGGCATTGCACCTTCTGGGTAATATTCTTTCAAATCCTTGCCTTGCCACCAACCCGAGAAATGGAACGGAATAAATGCGGTTTCGGCGTTGACGCGTGGCGTGACCAGCGCCTTGACCTTGATGCGCGCCCCGGTTGGCGTTGAAACGATCACATATTCACCGTTGCGAATGCCGCGGTCAGTAGCAGCTTTCGGATTTAATTCGACAAAAGCGTCCTGTTGCAATTCTGCCAGCCACGGGTTGGAGCGCGTTTCCTCGCCACCGCCCTCATACTCGACTAGTCGGCCTGAAGTAAGAATGATCGGGAATTTCTCGTACAGCTTTTCCGCAACATTCTTGTCCTGGATTGACTTATACAGAGTCGGCAGGCGCCAGAATGATTTTTTATCGTCATGGGTCGGATATTTCGCTACCAGATCGGGCCGCGTTCCATACAAAGGCTCACGGTGTTTTGGCACTGGATCAGGAAAATTCCACACCACGGCACGTGCCTTGGCATTGCCAAATGGATAGCAGCCATGATTTTTCATCACCACGCGCTGGATCCCGCCTGACAAATCGGTCTTCCAGTTTTTGCCTTCTGCCATTGTTTTTTCGGCATCAGTGAGTTCGTTCCACCAGCCCAGTTTTTTCATCAAAATATGATCAAATTCCGGGTATCCAGTGGTGATATCAGCACCTTCCGAGTGTGAGCCGTCTTCAGCCAGCAAATTCACACCATCTTTTTCAACACCAAAATTGGCACGGAAATTGCCGCCGCCATCCATCACGTGCTTCGAGGTGTCATACAAATTAGGTGTGCCGGGATGCTTGAGTTCCGGTGTGCCATAACAGGGCCACGGCAAGCCGAAATAATCTCCGGTTAGGTTGTACCCGGTGGCGGCGTCTTTGCCACCCTTGCATCTCAATGTTTTAACATCGAATAAATGCATGTTGCGCATATGTGCTTTTAACCGTTCCGGCGACTGGCCGGTGTAACCAATGGTCCAGCTGCCACGGTTGATCTCGCGCAACATATCCTCCGGCTCCGGCTCCATCATGCCGCCCTTGCCTGGGACCAGCTTGATCTTGGCGACCAGCTCCTTGCCGAAGCCGAGCTTTTGCGCCAACTGATACATGATCATATGGTCGGTACGCGACTCGAACAAAGGCTCAATGACTTTTTCGCGCCATTGCAGTGAACGATTGGACGCCGTGACGGAACCCGAGGTTTCAAATTGGGTCGCAGCAGGCAGCAGATACACGGCACGGTTGGGATTGAGTTCCTGTCCATCCACTTTCATGGCGGCCATGGCAGCTGTTGCCGATGGATAAGGATCAACTACCACCAGCAGATCGAGCTTATCAAATGCCTTCTTCATCTCCAGACCGCGGGTTTGGGAGTTCGGCGCATGGCCCCAAAACACCATCGCCTTGACGTTGTTTTCCTGGTCGATAAACTCATTTTTTTCCAGCACCGCATCAATCCAGCGCGACACGGTGGTGCCGGATTTTTCCATCATTTCTTGTGATGCGAACTGCTTTTTAACCCATTCGTAATCTACGCCCCACACGGTGCACCAGTGCTTCCAGGAACCGGTTGCCAGCCCATAGTAACCTGGCAGAGAGTCAGGATTTGGCCCGACGTCAGTTGCGCCCTGCACATTGTCGTGGCCGCGAAAAATGTTGGTGCCGCCGCCCGATTTGCCAATATTGCCCAGCGCGAGTTGCACGATACAGGACAGGCGCACCATCGCATTGCCGATGCTGTGCTGGGTTTGCCCCATGCACCAGACCACGGTTGAAGGGCGATTTTTGGCCAGGGTTTCTGCGACCTTGAAAACTTCGGCTTCGGTCGCGCCGCACGCTTCTTCCACCTTTTCAGGCGTCCAGGTCAGCGCTTCTTCCTTGATCTTGTCCATGCCGTAGACGCGATTATGGATGTATTCCTGATCTTCCCATCCATTCTGGAAAATGTGATACAGCAAACCATACAGGAATGGAATATCGGACCCGGAGCGAATCCGCACATATTGATGTGCCTTGGCTGCAGTACGGGTAAAACGCGGATCGACCACGACTACCTTGCAGCCGATTTCTTTCGCGTGCAGCAAATGCAGCATCGATACTGGATGCGCCTCGGCGGCATTGGAGCCGATATACATCGCCGCCTTCGAATTCTGCATATCGTTGTAGCTATTCGTCATTGCGCCATAACCCCAGGTGTTGGCAACACCTGCGACCGTAGTCGAATGGCAAATGCGCGCCTGGTGATCGCAATTATTGCTACCGAAGAAGGATACGAATTTGCGCAGCAAGGCGGACTGTTCATTGTTGTGTTTGGACGAGCCGACCCAGAACACAGAATCCGGACCACTGGCCTTTTTGATATCCAGCACTTTGGCCGAAATTTCGTTCAGCGCCTGATCCCAGCTGATGCGCTGATACTTGCCGTTGACCAGCTTCATCGGATATTTCAGCCGATATTCGCCATGGCCATGCTCGCGCAACGCCGCGCCTTTGGCGCAATGCGCGCCCAGATTGATCGGCGAATCGAAGACCGGTTCCTGACGAATCCAGATGCCGTTTTGCACCACAGCGTCCACTGCGCAACCGACCGAGCAATGCGTGCATACCGTGCGTTTCACTTCGATCTTGGGACCGGTTGCTTTGCCTTCAACAGCCGCCCTGGCTTTTTGTATCAAGCCCAATTGCGCGGCGGCGATCCCGGCACCGACGCCGATGCCGGAGCGTTTCAGGAACAGCCGGCGATCCATTGTCGGTAGCGCACGCGACAAGCTCGCGGCAAGACTTGATGTAAAACGGCTATGCGAGCGCTGGCCGGCGTCGCTTTTGCGAGTCAACAGCATGTTGTCACCTCAGTATTAGATAGTGGTAGTGCGGTAGTATTTTTTGACGTGCTCTGTCAGTCGATAACCATTGCCGGCAGGTTCGGCAACGACGACATCCAGCGCTTTTCCAGCAGGTGCGGTGCTTGCAACCTTGGCAGCAACTCCAGCCACAACAGCCAAACCAAGCCCGGAAAAAAATGTCCGGCGTGCGATTTTGTTGGTATCCGCCATTACTATCTCCTCAATACAGGGTGGGAATCCTGATGTTTTTATACAACCAATCGTGGATCATGACTTGGCTGCTTATTGCCTTGTATCTTATGTAAATTATTTCAATAGTTCAACGGACAAATGCAATGTGGTCTCGACATACCAGCATCAAATTTTGCAAAACGGCTTCACGCATGCGTTCTCGTGCTTGCCATATCATTTTCCGAAATTCAAAAAACTATGGAGTACCATCAAAAATAGTGAATTTATCGCATGTTTTTAATGCGCAAATAAAAATACTCTGGAATAGTATACTTAATTTAAAAAATTGTCTCAATGCAAATTTGATCTTATGCGTACCATTAGTAAATACCAATTACAGAGGGAAACTTAATCCATATCAAAAGCCTGCGTCTCCACTTCAAAAAACGTCCGCGCCAAGTTGGCCACTGCCGCGTACAGCCGGGCGTGGCGACTGGCATTGATGGCGGCGCATGCATCCAGAACCCACGCTTGCATGTGCGTCGTGAAAAAAGTTTTTTGCGCTGAAATATTGGCGTGCAAAACATCATCTGAGGCGATCAGATAACGCATCACTTCGCATAAGCTGGCAATGTGATCTTCGCTCTCGTTTACTGTAGCCACGCGCTCCAAACCCAGTTCAGCCAGATCGGTGCGTAACGCTGCCAAGGGCTTTTCCATCAGAAATCCGGACAGGTAATACGAGCCGTACAACATCACTTCCGGCTTGCCGGTGCTGATAAAAAGTTGATCGTATTCCTCCCGCACTTCTTCTGCTTTCGCATTTTTGCATGCCAGCACCAGCTCCGCCCACGCTTGCTCCAACACACCATCGCCCTCGGATTGCGCCGAACCGATGGTATCGATCAGCGTCTGTGATGGCGGGGCGTAGAACAGCGTAGCGAGCAAACCGTACAAATCCGCGCGGGCGGTTTCTTCGCTCTGATCCGGAGTTTCAAACTTCAATGATTCACTGGTATTCATGTAATCTCCGGCTTAATGCGGGCGCGTTAAAGAGGTTATTGACGCCTCGTTTTTATTTTCCATCATATCGATCACGCGGCATTCGGAACACATTTTGATGCGATCCAGATTGCCGGCGAAAGCACCGTGCGCCGACAATTTAGCCAGCATGTTGTCGATCATCTGCAGCGTGCCGAATGGGGTGTTGCAACGAATGCAATGGTAGGGCTGCGCTTCGTTCAACACCACCGTCTGTTTGGCCGCATCCGTAAACAGCAAGCGCGGCGACAGCGTGATCGCAGATTCGGGACAGGTTTTTTCGCACAAGCCGCACTGCACGCAATTTTTCTCGATAAAACGCAATTGCGGCAAATTCGGGTTATCGGTCAGCGCGGATTCTGGGCAAGCGCCAACGCAGGACATGCACAAGGTGCAGGCGTCTTTGTTGACCATTACCGCGCCGTACAAAGCGCCGGCCGGCAACGCGATCTGCTCCACCTTAGTTGGCGCATGCCGGTGCAAATGCTCCAGTGCAAATTCCAATGTGGTGCGCTTATCGGCCGCCACGTTGAAAGAGGCAGAGCTTTGCGCCGTCTGGGCTGGCGTCAGCGCCCGCGCGTTCACGGCGATCTCAAGATCGGCGGCAGTTTTAGCCCGGATTAACTGCAAGTGGGCGCCCGCATATCCCAAACCGGACAGGATGGTTTGGGCAATTTCCATCTGCTGCTGCAACGCTTCCAGATATTGTGGCGCTTCTTCCTCCGTCACCAGCACGCTGATATGGGTTGCGCCGTAAGCAAACGCGGCCAGCCATATATCGATGCCGACCGCAGCGGTGTGATGTAATTCGACCGGAATGATGCGCGCTGGAATGCCGCGCCCGCCGGCTCTCGCCAAACGGCCCACCTGTTCGACCAATGTTGCGCCCTGCCCCTTGCTGTGTAATAACAGCCCGGCGTTACGGCCGCCGGCCTTGGCATACGTGGTCAGCAGCGTTTTCAGGCGCAGCCCCATGTCGGCGGCACGCGGGTATGCATACGCCATCGCGCCGGACGGACAAACTGTGGTGCAAGCGCCGCAACCAGCGCAGAGATTGGGATCGACCTTGACGTGATTGCCGTTGTGGCTGATAGCTTCGGCCGAGCAAATATCGATGCAGGCGTTACAACCGATTTTTTGATTGCGGCTATGGGCGCACAGCTTTTCCTTGTAGCTAAAAAATTTCGGCTTTTCGAATTCCCCAATCATGTGCGTGAGTTTCAGGCCATCTTCAAACTGGCGGGCGACATCTTGCCCGGGTGCGAAATATCCCTGTGGCAACTGATGGGCGCGCACTTGCGGCGTGCGGGACAAATCGAATATCAGATCAAACTCGCCGCCACGGTCGTTGCCCGCTTTGATGTCGCCACGCGCAAAATCGATGGCGCCGATGCTGCCGCAGGCCTTGACGCAATCGCCATGCGAACGGCACTTGTCGAGATCGATCTGATAAGCCAGGTCAATCGCGCTTTCCGGGCAGGCTTCGATGCAGGCGTTGCAGCGAATGCAGGTTTCCAGGTCGATCGGATTATCTTGCTGCCAGCGCACCTTGAATGCGCCCAGCCAGCCGGAAATCGCGATGTGCTTGCCCGAAAAGCTGGGAAAGCTGCGTTCGCCCAGCATTTGGGAATCGCTGCCGGAGGTCAACAACACGCTGACATCGACTTGTGCGCCCAGACGCTGCGCCCACGGCAGCGCTTGATCGGCTGGCCCGATAATGAGCGTATGTCCGGCCGAATCGTAATTGACAATCGGCACCGGTTCCGGATCGGGCAAAGCGGCGGCGGCCAGCAATGCGGCCATTTTCGGCAATGCCGTTTTCGATTCCATGCTCCAGCCGGCAGTTTCACGGATATTTACGAAACGAATCGGCGCCACGGTATTTTTTTGCTGCGCCAGTTCAGCAAACAGCGCGCGCTCCTGGGTGCAGGCGACGACAACATCATTCACGCCGTCCAACGCGCCCAGAAACGCACCGATTTCACGCCGGCATAACTGGCTCGCCACCGGCAGCGCGCCGACGCCCAGCGCTGCGCCAAGTTGTGCGCCGGCCGCAGCGTCCAGCGGCATGCTGTGGTTGCAATTACAAATTTTGAATTCGGTCGTCATACTGTCTCGTTTTTAAGTGTTTCGACGCCAGCCGGCAGCGCATCCAATTGCTGCGCCAAAGCCGGCTGCGGGTCTGCTTGAATATTATTTTGCATGTCATCTTGCGGCAAGACTGGCGCGGGATTGTCCGCTGCGAACGCTGACTCCGTTGCGTCCTGCTCAAGTTCGGTCGCCTCGGACGGATTTGCTGCAAACGGCGCTTGTTCTTCCACTTTGTCCAGCAATTGCGACACCGGTTTTGTAAAGAATTGCGCCGGATTGAGCGCGCTCTTGGCGTGATTTAACGCTTCCAGCATGCCGGGCGGCAGCGGGTCGGGTTGACTGTAGTCACCGATGTAAATATCGAGCCCATCCATGATGTTGAACTGCGGCAACGCAAACAATTTCTTCATCGCCGAGCGTTTAACGCTCTCATCGACGCCTTTAGCCAAAAATGCGGTGTAATCGGATTCTGCGGTCAAGCCTTCGACATCGGCCAGCGTCGGCAAGGGTTTGACTACCGCTGGCGCATCGGTTACCGCCGGCGAGTTGTCTACATCGGGCGCGACTGCAGAATCAACGGCGGCTGGCGCTGACGTCGCATCCATCTTGCGCTTGCTCCAGCGCGCGAAGAAATCATCGGCCGCCATCGCTCTTCCCTTCCGCTTGCGCCATCAGGTCAACGCCAGCGCCGCCTTCGAATGAGGGTTTTTTGCGTTTACGCTTGATCTCGGGCTGGTAATGTTCCTGCGTGAAACGGCTGAGTCGTTCGATGATCGCCGCCGATGCAGGCAAGGTATCGACCTGTTCGCCGCCATCCATCAGACGCGCCGCCTCGTTGTAGGACAGCGTGACCGCTTTGGGCACGGCAATTTCCTGCGCGTCGATCTGCTCGATGCGCCACATGATGAACCAGCATGGGGTGGCGGAACTGATATTGAGGTAATAACCCTCGCCTTCATCGCTGAACAGCTTGATGTCGAAGCCGGGAAACAGCCAGCGCGTATCGCTGTCGTCATCCAGCAGACAGCGGGCGCTGCCGGGCGGCAAGGCGGCGCTGTCGAGTACTTCCAGCGGACGCCACTGGTGCGACTGCCAGCGATTATCGAGCGCCTTGCGCTGCATGATGACACTCACATCGATTGCTTGCGTCTCCACGTTCAAACCTCATTTCAGTGCGATGGATCAAATCAATTCCAGCTGCGGTTGCAGCCGGGATGATCTTGAATTAAAGCATACTTAGCAATGTATTTTTAAACACAGCACTAAAATAATGCGGGAAAGCATGTGTTTTTAATCATACTCCCAATATAACTGAGTAACCCGCTAGCAGAAAGAACCCATCCGCGCCGGAATTCAATCATTTTTGATCACGATGCTGGGGAACTTGCTGCTCATGTCGCGCGCTCTTTCAGCTACCCCGACCGCGATCTTGCGGGCGATTTCCTTGTAGATCGCCGTCACTTGGCCATCCGGATCGGCCACCACGGTGGGCTTGCCGGAATCGGTCTGCTCGCGAATCGACATCGTCAGCGGCAGCCCGCCGAGGAACGCAACGCCGTATTCCGAACACATTTTCTCGCCGCCGCCGGAGCCGAATATCGCTTCGGCGTGACCGCAGTTGGAGCAGATATGCGTGCTCATGTTTTCGACGATGCCAAGAATCGGAATCCCGACCTTCTCGAACATTTTCAATCCCTTGCGCGCATCCAGCAAAGCGATATCCTGCGGCGTGGTGACGATCACTGCACCAGTCACCGGCACTTTTTGCGACAACGTAAGTTGGATGTCGCCAGTGCCCGGCGGCATGTCGACGATCAGGTAATCGAGGTCGCGCCAGTTGGTCTGTTCCAGCAATTGCTGCAACGCCTGCGTGACCATCGGACCGCGCCACACCATCGGCTCGTCGGGGTCGATCATGAAACCGATCGAGGATACCTGCAGGCCGTAATTTTCCAGCGGCTCCATGGTCTTGCCATCCACCGTCTCCGGACGGCCGGAAATGCCCATCATCATCGGTTGCGAAGGACCGTAAATATCGGCGTCCAGAATGCCGACCGCCGCGCCTTCGGCGGCCAGCGCCAGCGCCAGGTTGACCGCAGTAGTCGATTTGCCGACGCCGCCCTTGCCGGAGGCGACAGCGATGATGTTCTTGACATTCGGCATCAGCTTGACGCCGCGCTGCACCGAGTGCGAAAGGATCTTGGTGTACACATTGACGCTGACATTGCCCACGCCGGGAATGCCGCGCAGCGCGCTAATCACGCTTTTGCGGATCGCATCGATCTGGCTTTTGGCTGGATAACCGAGCTCGATATCGAGTGCGATATCGGCACCGTCGAGCACAATATTCTTCGCCGATTTGGTGGCTACAAAGTCTTTATTCGTATTGGGGTCGATTACTCTCGACAGGACTTCCTTAACCGCTTCTACACTAATCTGCATACGTATCTCCATGATTGATGGGCAAGTCTAGCGCAAAACCGCAGGCGCTACAGCATGCCCCTATGCCCCACAGGCCTATTGCACTGTTAAAATGACGCTTACTTCATATCAAAAGCGCACCAATTATGACCCGCAAGCTGTTCGTTACTACTGCCCTCCCTTACGCCAATGGCGCATTTCATATCGGTCACATCATGGAATACATCCAGGCCGACATCTGGGTCCGGTTTCAGCGCATGCAGGGCCACGAAGTGCACTTTGTCGGCGCCGACGATGCGCACGGCGCACCGATCATGATCGCGGCCGAAAAAGCCGGCGTCACGCCGCAGGCATTCGTCGCCAACATCGCGGCCGGACGCAAGCAATATCTGGACGGCTTTCATATCGCCTTCGACAATTGGCATTCGACCGACGGCCCGGAAAATCACGCACTTTCGCGCGACATCTACCGCAAGCTCAAGGCCGCCGGCTTCATCACCACCAAAACCATCGAACAGTTCTACGATCCGGTCAAGAACATGTTCCTGCCGGATCGCTACATCAAGGGCGAATGCCCGAAATGCGGCGCCAAGGATCAATATGGCGACTCCTGCGAAGTCTGCAGCGCGGTCTATGCGCCGACCGACCTGAAAAATCCGTACTCGACGCTGACCGGCGCCACGCCGGTGATGAAATCGTCCGAACACTTCTTCTTCAAACTGTCTGACCAGCAATGCGTGGACTTCCTGCGCGAATGGGCATTAGGGAATATTGATAATACGGTCGATGGCAAGCCGCGCCTGCAACCGGAAGTCGCCAACAAGGCCAGAGAATGGCTGGAAAATGACGGCGGACTGAGCGACTGGGACATCAGCCGCGATGCGCCTTACTTCGGCATCGAAATCCCCGATGCGCCGGGCAAATATTTCTACGTCTGGCTGGATGCGCCGGTCGGTTATCTGGCGTCGCTGAAGAACTATTTCGACAAGACCGGACGCGACTTCGACGCCTTCATGGCCGACCCGACGACCGAGCAATACCATTTCATCGGCAAGGACATCACCTACTTCCACACTTTGTTCTGGCCTGCGATGCTGAAGTTTTCCGGCCAGAAAATACCGAATAACGTATTCGCGCACGGCTTCATCACGGTCTCCGGCGAGAAGATGTCGAAATCGCGCGGCACCGGCATCTCGCCGCTGCGCTACCTCGACATCGGCATGAACCCGGAATGGCTGCGCTATTACATCGCCGCCAAACTCAATGCCAAGGTGGAAGACGTCGATTTCAACCCGGACGATTTCGTGGCGCGGGTGAATGCGGATTTGATCGGCAAGTATGTCAATATCGCCAGCCGCGCAGCCGGTTTTGTCGCCAAAAAATTCGACGGCACACTCAGCATGGAATGGGCGACTGATTCTGACCCGTTCCTGTCGACGCTGCGCACTGCCGCAACCGAGATTCAGGCGCTCTTTAACGGCCGCGAATTTGGCAAGGCCTTGCGTGCCGTGATGGACCAGGCCGACATCGTCAACGCTTATGTGGACGCCAACAAGCCGTGGGAACTGGCGAAAGACTCGGCCAACAGCGCCGCCTTGCACGAAGTGTGCAGCCGCCTTATGGAAGCGTTCCGCATCTTGAGCATTTACCTGAAACCGGTTCTGCCTGAATTGGTGAAGCAGGTTGAATCCATGCTCAATCTGCAGCCATTGCAATGGGCCGACGTAAATGTGCCGATGTCGCATGGACATCGGATCAAACCCTATGCGCACCTGATGCAGCGGGTTGACCCAAAAATGCTAGATGCGTTGTTTGAGATGCCGGAGCAGTCTGCCAACACTAACGAAAACCACCGTTCTCACCCTCTCCCTCAGGAAGAGGGTGAGAACGGTGGCTCCGCCAATCATGAAATCGAAACACTTGCGCCTGAAATTAAAATCGACGATTTCGCCAAGATCGACTTGCGCATCGCCATGATCGTCAATTGCGAACACGTCGCAGGTTCCGACAAGCTGCTGCGCTTAACGTTGGACGCGGGCGAAGGCCGTTTGCGCAATGTGTTCTCCGGCATCAAATCGGCTTACCAGCCGGAAGAACTGATCGGCAAACTGACCGTGCTGGTGGCTAATCTGGCGCCACGCAAGATGAAATTTGGCGTGTCAGAAGGCATGGTATTAGCCGCATCTGCCGCCGACGAAAAAGCCAATCCGGGGCTTTACATCCTCAACCCGTGGCCGGGCGCCGCACCTGGGATGCGAGTAGGTTAACCGCATCTAAAACCACAACAGGACGATATCGACGATGCATCCTCACCAGCCGCTTTTCACCCCCGCTGTCGATTTCCCATAGATATGATCATACGAGAAGCAAATCTGGAAGACGCCCAAACCATCGCGGAGATCACCACCGCCGCGTGGGCAGAAAAAGTGGCGGCAAGCTCCAGTGGCCATACCGAATCGGCCGCCAGAGTCGAACAGGACCTGCACCTCGGCGGTGGCTTTATCCTGCAAATCGGCCAGCAGACGGTCGGCTCGGTGCGCTGGCTGCCGATGGATACCGAGCACAACATCTGGGAAATACTGCGGATGGGCATTATTCCTGCCTTCCGCGAGCAAAATCTGTCGCTGCATTTGCTCGAAGCGGTAATCCACCATGCGCTCGGTTGCGATGTCACCGAACTGCGACTGGCGGTGCGCGCCGATCAGCCGCGCCTGCTGGATTTTTATGCGGCGCTCGGATTCGAAATCGCGCCGGAACTCGAGCACACCCATGCCAACCCGGAAGAACCAGCGCCGACAGTGATGCGCCGAATCCTCAGGCGATAGAACATACTCAATACCGTATTTTTCTTCTCGCATTGAATACAAGCGGGAACCACTATATTTTTACCCATACTCCCAATATTTTTTTATAAATAAGTCTGATAGGGGACTATTTGCCCTGGCTTTGGTTCGGCGTCTATCGCGGGCAGTAAATGCAGCATCGACTGTTCACATTTTTGCAGCCGATTCGTCCTGAGTTCGGCAAGCGTAGAGCACTTTCCAGGCGCACATGCATGATGAATAACTTGAGGCATCCATACTCCAAGGTGCACAATACAAAAAAATCTATAAACATGTCCGGCATGATCAATGTTGGGGGGACTACCGGATGAATCGTCTTAACGTCACTGCCACCCTCGCGAACAACTATAAAAGGCGACGGTGCCAAACTTGATTCCAATTGACTACATACTAATGGTCATCGCAGGGTGGCTGATTATTGGTTTTTGTGGCCTGCTCATTATAAAAAAAACCGCTTTGGTTGCGTATGCGCTGTTCCCGTTGGGAGCAGTACTGGGCATCATCATGGGCACTACCGGCCTGATCAGCGCCTTTGGGGCTACGCAAACCGCAGTCTTGCCCATCGGCTTGCCGGATTTGCCGTTTCACCTGCGACTCGACAGTCTGTCTTCCTATTTCCTGTTTGTGTTTGGCATCGTCAGCACCGGGGTTTCGATTTTTTCTGCCGGCTATTTTCGTAAAGGCGAAGGAACCCCGCCGGGACTGTTATGCCTTGAATATCACATCTGCCTTGCCAGCATGGCTTTGTTGTTAATCGCCGACGATGCCTATGTGTTCATGGTCGCGTGGGAAACCATGAGCTTGTCTGCAACGTTGCTGGTTACCGCGAATCACCGGATGCCTGAAGTGCGCCGTGCAGGCTTTCTGTACTTTCTGATATCCCATGTTGGCGCGCTCGCGCTATTGCTGTGTTTTGGCCTGCTACAGGCGAATACCGGCGACTACACATTTGCCAACATGCGCCTGCAGCATTTGGATATGTTCTGGGCCGCGATCGCTTTCTTTCTGGCGCTATTCGGATTTGGCGCCAAGGCCGGCATATTGCCGTTACATATATGGCTTCCGGAAGCGCACCCGGCCGCGCCATCGCCGATCTCGGCCCTGATGAGCGCCTTCGTTCTGAAGACCGGCATCTATGGCGTTTTACGGGTAACGTTCGATTTGCTGCATACCCAGGTTTGGTGGTGGGGTGGCATTACGCTGGCAATCGGACTTGCGACAGCCTTGTTCGGCGTGGTGCTGAGTGCGGCCCAAACTGACATGAAACGTCTTCTGGCCTACTCTTCCATAGAAAATATCGGATTGATATTTGTCGGCATCGGATTGACGATTCTGTTTAGCGCCTACGACATGACGGCCCTGGCCGCGCTGTCGCTCACTGCAGCGCTTTATCATGTGGCAAGCCATGGCGCTTTCAAAAGTTTGCTTTTCCTCGGCACCGGCACGGTGCTGCATGCAACCAAGGAGCGCAGTCTCGGTCATCTGGGCGGGCTGATGCGCTTTATGCCCTGGACCGGATGGGCAGCATTGGTGGGCGCACTGGCGGCTGCCGGCCTGCCTCCGTTCGGTGGTTTCGTGTCGGAATGGCTGTTGTTGCAAAGCTTCTTATTTACTCCGGGGTTGCCGAACTCATTCCTCAATATGCTGATCCCTGTCGTGGCTGCGGTCATCGCATTGGTTGGCGCGTTGGCAGGTTACGTGATGGTCAAATTTTTCGCGATCATCTTTCTCGGCCAGCCGCGCGAGCAAAAGCTGTACGGTGCGCATGATGCGGATAATTGGGAGCGCACGGGTTTCGCATGGTTGGTCGCAGCATGCATATTCTTCGGCTTGTTTCCGGTGCAGGTGGTGGTGCTGATAGATCAAGTCACGCACCTGCTGGTAGGCGGCGGCATCGGTGCGGCCGTCACGCAAAGCGGTTGGCTGCTGCTTACACCAGTCACGCCAGATCGGGCCAGTTACATGCCGGTGGCATTCGTGCTGGTATTGATAGCATGCTGCGTCGCGGCTTATTTTCTAGTGCGACGCCTGTACCATGGCCGCTTCCGGCGCTCTATTCCATGGGCTTGCGGATTCCCTTTTCAAACGGCTCGGATGCAAGACACAGCAGAAGGCTTCGGTCAGCCGATCCGGGAAATTTTCGGCTCTTTTTTCCGAATGACGCGCGAACTACCTTCAGCATTCGATAAAATTCCTCGCTACAAGGTGACGATTGAAGATCCTTTCTGGGGCCTGCTGTATCGTCCGATCGAGGCGATTACCGATCGCATCGCGCGCGTAATCAGCCTGCTGCAGCAAGGGCGGATTGCTGTGTATCTGTTCTACAGTTTTCTGACTCTTTTGATATTGTTGCTGGCGGTGAATTTATGATCACTTTCATTGGTTCTTTTGTACAACTACTGGAAATAATACTGGCGCTGGCGGCTGCGCCATTGTTGACCGGATGGGTCAATCAGTGTCGAGCCTGGCTGCAGAATAAAAAGGCTCCCAGCCTGTTCCAGCCTTACCGCATGCTGCACAAGCTATTCCATAAAGAATCCGTATTGGCCGAACACGCTAGTCCGCTGTTTCGCACCGCGCCTTATATCGTGTTTGGCTGCCTGACGTTGGCTTGCGCGATCACGCCGACCCTGTCGACCGATCTGCCGCTATCGCCTGCCGCCGATGCGATTGCGCTAGTCGGCCTGCTGGCGCTGGCGCGCGTTTTCATGTCGCTGGCCGCGATGGACGTCGGCACCGCGTTTGGCAGCATGGGTGCGCGGCGAGAAATGCTGGTCGGCTTCCTGGCTGAACCCGCACTGCTGATGGTGTTGTTTTCCGCTTCGCTGATTACACAATCGACCCTGCTGACCAGCATGGTGGATAGTCTGGTGCATCGCGAGTTGGCGATCTACCCCAGCCTGGCCTTTGCCGGAGTGGCATTTACGATGGTATCGCTGGCAGAAAATGCCCGTGTGCCAGTCGATAATCCCGCCACGCATCTCGAACTGACCATGATTCATGAAGCGCTTTTACTGGAATACTCGGGACGCCATCTGGCATTGATGGAATGGGCAGCCAGCCTGAAACTTTTCGCCTATTCCTGCATAGGAATTGCACTATTCCTGCCTTGGGGTATCGCGGAAGCGAGCCATCCGCTTGCGCTGCTCACGGCACTCCCTATTTTGTTAATTAAATTGGCCATTGGTGGCGCATTACTCGCCATGATCGAAATGAGTAGCGCCAAAATGCGCATCTTCCGGGTCCCTGAATTTCTTACCACCGCGTTTCTTCTGGCGGTCATCGGCATGCTCGTGCATTTCCTTTTAGGCGCATAGAATGCCAAACTTCACGATACAAATCTTGAACCTGCTGGCTGCCACGCTGCTGTTACTGACTTTTGCCATGCTTAGTCAACGCAGAATCCTTTCATTGATTTACCTGTTCACCTTGCATGGCGCCACGCTGGTTGCCTCCGCTTTAGTGGTGGCGTATGTCACGAATGACCCTCATCTGTATTTTTCTGCCGGCCTGACCTTTGCGCTTAAAGTGCTGTTGATTCCCTGGATACTCCACAAGTTAATTCTGCGCTTGAATGTCAAGTGGGATGTGGAACCGTTGATCAATGTTCCCGCCACCATGTTGGTCGGGATTGTGCTGGTGATCATCGCCTTCAATCTCGCTCTTCCGGTAGCAAAGCTATCTTCCTCGATCGCCCGCGGCACCCTGGGCATTGCGCTGGCTTGCATCCTTCTTGCATTCATGATGATGATCACGCGCTCCAGAGCGGTGCCGCAGGTAATCGGATTTCTCGCCATGGAGAATGGATTGTTTTTTGCGGCGACTGCCGCCACCAACGGCATGCCGATGATCGTCGAACTCGGAATAGCGCTTGACGTTCTGGTCGGTATTTTGATACTTGGCATATTCATGTTCCAGATCCGCGAGCAGTTCGACAACCTCGATATCCACAATCTGGAAAAGCTGAAAGAAGACTGACATGGATCCATTATTGCTGGTTCTCATCACGCCGTTACTAGGCGGCGTCGTGCTGGGCCTGGTTGGGCAACATGAAGCAGCGCCTGAAGTCAATGTCGGGTTCAGCTTGGTTACCTTCATTGCAGCCGCAGTATTGACTGCAAAGATCATCGCCGGCGGTCCCATCTTCGCTTTCGGAAAATTATTCTTCGTCGATCCCCTGAATGTTTTTCTGGTCACTTTGACCGCTTTTGTCGGCTTGACTACCGCATTATTTTCCCGTCCCTACATGCGCATCGAGCGCGATCGCGGCAAGATGACGCCTAGCCGCATGCGTCTGTATCACAGCATGTATCAGCTATTCATGTTCACCATGTTGCTGGCACTGTTGACCAACAATATGGGCATCTTGTGGGTGGCAATGGAAGGCGCAACGCTGGCTACCGTTCTGCTGGTTAGCGTATATCGCACCCTCACCAGCCTGGAGGCGGCCTGGAAATATTTCATCTTGTGCGGCGTCGGTATTGCACTGGCACTGTTTGGAACGATACTTTTGTATCTTGCCGCTGATCGTCAGCTTGGCGGCGACAGTGATGCGCTGTTGTGGACCAATCTTAATGGCATCAAGACACAACTTGAGCCAGCCATCATGTCGCTCGCATTTGTGTTCCTGCTGGTCGGCTACGGCACCAAGATGGGCCTGGTGCCGCTGCATAACTGGTTGCCCGACGCCCATGCCGAAGGGCCAACGCCAATCTCTGCAGTGCTGTCGGGCCTTTTGCTCAATGTCGCGCTGTATGCGGTGCTGCGTTTCAAAGTTCTCGCAGACGGCGCGTTACAGAATGGCATCCCGGGCAAGTTGCTAGTCGGCTTCGGTTTGATCTCGGTGGTAGTGGCGACCTTTTCCTTGTCGCGGCAAAAAGATGTCAAGCGCATGTTTTCCTACTCGTCAATCGAACATGTGGGGCTGATGACTTTTGCATTCGGCATCGGTGGGCCAATCGCAACGTATGCCGGCTTGCTGCACATGACGGTGCACTCGCTAGTGAAATCCGCGATTTTTTTCACTGTCGGTCATGCCTGTCAGAAGGCGGGCACCCAGGTCATCGCAGACATCCGCGGCTTGGTAAAAGTCAGTCCGACAGTGGGCTGGGGCATGCTGATAGGATCGCTGGCGATTCTCGGCTTGCCGCCGTTTGGCGTGTTCGCCAGTGAGTTTTTGATTGTTACAACCGCCATGCGTGATTTGCCGTGGGCGACACCGATACTGCTGTTGTCGCTGGGCGTAGCGTTCGCCTCGATTTTTAGTCGCGTGCAGGCTATGGTATTCGGCGAAACCACCGCGAAGCCGCTCGCGCACTCGCCGGCATTGTTACCGGTATTCATGCATCTTGGGCTGGCGCTGATGCTCGGCTTGTATATCCCGCCCTACCTGAATACGTGGTTCCGGCAAGCGGCCAATATCATCGTGGGGAATGTATGAAAACTGATGACTTGGTTGAAAGATATGCGGTTCCTTTGAGATCGTTGCCGGGAAGCGCGCCGGCATGGATTGCCGAGATCGGGAGGCAGGACTGGGTGCGCATTGCACAAATAATCCAGACTGAAAGAGGGCGTCTGATCTCTCTTTGGGGTACCCACAAAACGCCAGAGACCGATCAATTCATTATCTCGGCAGCGTATTGTGTGGCAGAGGGATTGCTTTGGTTTCGGCTAGTGGTGAGCGAACAGGAAGGATATCCGGACCTGTCCGGAGTGTTCCCCGCTGCAGTGCGCATGCAACGGTCAATTTTCGATCTTTTAGGCATTAGTGCGAACAGAGCGGAAGATGTGCGTCCCTGGCTCAATCACGGCAGGTGGCCTAAAGACTACTTCCCGCTACGCCAACAATATTCAGGACTAGAAAAATTTGACAGCGAGCTGGAAAACTATCCGTTTGTATCGGTAGCGGGAGACGGCGTACACGAAATTGCCGTAGGCCCAATTCATGCCGGCATTATCGAGCCTGGACACTACCGTTTCTCGGTAGTGGGCGAGAAAGTTTTGCGTCTGGAACAAAGGTTTGGCTATACCCACAAAGGGACCGATAAGCTTTTTACCAGGCTCCATATCGCTGACGGATACAAGCTTGCGGGCCGCGTTTCTGGCGATTCGACGGTCGCCTTTGCCTGGGCCTATTGCATGGCCGCTGAGGCCGCAACCGCATGCCAAATACCGTCGCGCGCGCAATGGTTACGCGCATTGCTGCTGGAACGTGAGCGTATCGCCAATCACTTGGGCGACTTGGGCGGGATCGGAAATGATGCTGGTTTTGCGGTGGGACTAGCGCAGTTCATGTTGCTGAAAGAGGATTGGGTGCGGCTGAATGATCAACTGTTTGGCCACCGTTTCATGATGGATTGTATTGTCCCCGGTGGCACGGCAGTCGATATTGACGCCTCTGGCATAGACTTGATGACGACGCAGTGCGCGCACATTGAGGCGGAGGTCAAAACGCTTCGCAGCATCTATGAAGGACATGCTGGCTTGCAGGACCGGTTCATTACCGCCGGCCGTGTGTTGCCGAAACTGGCATCAGAACTCGGCTTGTGCGGATTGGCCGGACGGGCCAGCGCGCAGGCATGGGATGTGCGGACCGATCAGCCCATTAGTCCCTATGAGCAACTCAATGTTCACATGGCGACGCACAACAATGGTGATGTCGCGGCGCGGGTATTTGTACGGTTCGAAGAAATTTTCGAATCCATTCGTCTGTTGCGGGAAATCGCGCGTCAATTACCGCCAGGACCGACCACAGTCTCCTTGCCCAAACCCAGTACCGATGGTTTAGGCGTAGGCTGGGTAGAAGGCTGGCGCGGCGCGGTATTTGTGGCGATAGAAAATGATGCGCAAGGAAATATTCTCCGTTGTCACTGCCACGATCCTTCCTGGCAGAACTGGCCAATTCTGCAACATGCAATCATGGGCAATATTGTTCCGGATTTTCCGCTGATCAACAAATCCTTCAACCTCAGCTATTCGGGACATGACCTCTGATGTGGCAACTATTTAAACAAATCGTTCATGTTGGCATTCCGACCGAAACGGCACCCGAGCCGCATGATGTCTGGCGCACAGAACATGGAAAAATTCAAACGGAAATCCTGCATACTCTTGGGCGCGCCTTATGTATTCGCGTAGTGGATGCCGGCTCATGCAATGCCTGCGAACTGGAGATACAGGCGTTGGGCAACCCCTACTACAATATGGAGGGACTGGGCATCAAGTTCGTTGCCAGTCCGCGCCATGCCGATATGCTGCTGGTCACCGGCCCGGTGACAAAAAACATGGAAGCCGCTTTGCAGTATGCCTACGACGCTATACCGCATCCGAAACTTGTCGTGGCAATTGGAGAATGCGCCTGCACTGGCGGAATTTTCGGCGAAAGTTATGCAAGTTGCGGGCGCGTCTCCAATGTGATTCCGGTCGATGTGAGCGTGCCCGGATGCCCGCCAAAACCAATCGACATTCTCAGGGGTATATTGACAGCGGTATCTGCACGCGTTTAAAACGAATCGTGCAAGCAGATCGTTGCACAAAGTACTTTTTCCTTTGGTTAAAATCGCTTTGAGACAAGGTAGAATAATGTCTTGAACTTACCAGACAATCAAAAACATAATGAAACTCACCAAACAATTCCAGCGCTACGAATCCGAAATAACCCTGTTTCTCAAGAATTTGAAGGAACAAAATCCAAACATCGAAAAAAGCCAACGCGAAGGTCGCGCCCTGCTGTGGGACAAAGAACCACTTGATCTGAATACGCAAGAACGCATCAAGGATTCGCAGGTGAAGCAACAGGCTTACGTGTACCAAAATAAACTTTAAGAGTACTAGTTGCAGAAAGTGCAACTCAAGGCACAACCGACACAGCCGTCGATACAGGAAAACGCCGCAACCGCAGTTGATAAAGCAGTCGTGAGTGCCAGCGATAGTCCGGTTGAAACCCCTGCGCTGGCCAAATTGTATGGCGAGCCGCTGTTGCGCATGCCCACCGACCTGTACATCCCACCGGATGCGCTGGAAATCTTTCTGGAAGCATTCGAGGGGCCACTGGATTTGTTGTTATATCTGATTCGCAGGCAAAACTTCAATATCCTCGACATCCCGATGGCGCAGGTAACCCGGCAATACCTGCAATACGTCGAGCAGGTGCGCATCCACAATCTCGAACTGGCAGCCGAATACCTGCTCATGGCGGCCATGCTGATCGAGATCAAATCGCGCATGTTGCTGCCGGCCAGGAAAATCGATAGCAGCGACGAAGCCGCAGATCCGCGCGCCGAACTGGTACGCCGCCTGCTGGAATACGAACAGATGAAGCTGGCTGCACTGCAGATCAATGCACTGCCGCAACTGGGGCGCGATTTCCTGCTGCCACAAGTACAGGTGGATCAAAGCGTGGTGCGCTGGGCCGATATTAGCGTCATAGAACTGGAATCGGCATGGGCCGACCTGCTACGTCGGGCTACGTTGGTCCAGCACCACCAGATCAGCCGCGAAGAACTCTCGGTGCGCGAGCACATGTCGGGCATCCTGCGTGCCTTGCAAGGCTGCAAATTTGTCGAGTTTTCGGATCTATTCGATAGCACGCGCGGAATACCGGTATTAGTGGTGAATTTTGTCGCATTGCTCGAACTGGCAAAAGAAACCCTGATAGAAATTACCCAGGCTGAACCGTTTGCCCCGATTTACGTACGGCTGGCTTACGCGCCGACCTGATTATCAAAATGCATTCGTCCTTGCCGAGATGCCGGCGCACACTTGACACAAGCCTGAAAGAGTCCCATGAAAATAGTCACCTCGATTGAAGAATTGCGCGATCAGTTACGCGGCCAGTTGCGTAGCGCATTCGTCCCCACGATGGGCAACCTGCACGAGGGGCATTTGTCGCTAATGCGTCTGGCGCGCCGGCACGGCGACCCTGTGGTGGCATCGATTTTCGTCAACCGCCTGCAATTCGGTCCCAACGAAGATTTTGACAAGTACCCGCGCACCTTCCAGGCCGATGTCGAAAAACTGGAAAAAGAAGGCGTCTACGTATTGTTCGCACCAACCGAAAAAGACCTCTACCCGGAACCGCAGGAATACCGGGTGCAGCCGCCAAACGATCTGGGCAATATCCTGGAAGGCGAGTTTCGCCCTGGTTTCTTCACCGGTGTCACCACGGTGGTGTTGAAACTGTTCTCGTGCGTGCAACCCAAGGTGGCGGTATTCGGCAAGAAGGATTACCAGCAATTGATGATTGTACGCAACATGTCCAGGCAGTTCGCGCTACCGACTGAGATCATCGCAGCCGAAACCTATCGGGCAGACGACGGCCTGGCGCTATCGTCGCGCAATCGTTATTTATCAAGCGACGAGCGGGCCGAAGCGCCGCACCTGTTCCAGACCCTGAACGCGGTGGCGCAAGAAGTCCGGACCGGCCATCTCGACATGTTCGAACTGGAGCGGCACGCGATGGCGCAACTGGAAAAGCGCGGGTGGAAGCCGGATTACGTTGCCGTGCGCAAGCGCATCGACCTCCAACCGCCCTCCGCTGGCGATCTGGCAGAAGGCGTGCCGTTAGTAGCGTTGTGCGCCGCCAAAATAGGCGTCACACGCTTGATCGACAACCTCGAAATCTGAGGAAACTCTCAATTCAATTTTTGTCCCAGCATCAACTACTCGATGTTGTAACGCATTATTTTCAGGTAAGTGGACGCAGCGTCCTGCGGGCTGGACAAAGCGTTCGCGTAGAGCGTGGCACCCATGGTGACGCCTGCTCCTGCTCCGCTGCTGAGTTGTTGCACGCGAGTGCACTAAAAACATGCACATTACCAACGTCTCAACGGCGCAGCGCGACTTCAGTTCGCGTGCACTGCGTCAACCAGTTAATTGATTTTTAACGTTAGCCTGCTATTGCGCTGGATGCACCAAAACCTGACGATTATGGACCGGGCTCAGTGAAGTTTGATTTTTTTCAATTTCATTACATGGGCTATGGAGCCTGAATTGCGCATGAAAACCACAAAACACACCAGACCAGATCAGTAGTACCTTGAATTGTTGCCCCATTGGCTGGAATTATTAGAACGCATGTTCTCAAATTGTTTCATCCGATGTTCCAGATCATAGATATCGGACGCATCAGCCAAATAAGCTTCTTTCCGCTCCATATCCTTGCGCTCAATCCTTTGGCCCAAGCGTTTGAAAAATCCCATCGGTTTGCGTTCTGCGCCGACGTTAGCCGCAACAGGAACCAGTCGCGCATATATGAACTGCAGAATGTTGAATCTGGGTGAACTACTTGCTGGGTGCGTATGGATGGACATAATTTACTCCTTCTGTGTAATCTAAAATGCTGCAATGCAGTATAAGTATAGGCACAGAAAGATATAAATCAAATTATGTTTAACTATACGTTTTATTCATAAAAAGAATATCTTAAGGTAGATGATTTACCGTAACAAAATTAACTTCGAAGCAAAATTCTTGTAAAAACCAGAAAAAAACAAGAAAAAATTGCTTCAAAGTAGAGAAACCAGCAACTGCGGAATAACAGCATTCACATAATTTAAAATACCCAATAAATAATTTATGTATAGGCTGAGACTTGCCGTATAAGAATTATTCCGCAACGCAACATAATCCGCCCTACTTGCCTTTGGTCCCGATCAATCCATCAGATCGGCATACAGCGCCGTACTCAGATAGCGTTCGCCAAAGGATGGAATGATGGTAACGATCATTTTTCCGGCATTCTCCGGACGGCGCGCAACTTCCAGCGCAGCCCAGAGCGCAGCGCCGGATGAAATGCCAACCAGCAAACCTTCTTCGCGCGCGGCACGGCGGGCGAATGTGAACGCGTCGTCATTCTTGACCCGTATGACTTCATCGTAAATCTGCGTGTTCAGGATATCCGGCACAAAACCGGCGCCGATCCCTTGAATCAAGTGCGGGCCTTTGGTGCCGCAGGACAACATCGGCGAACCATCCGGCTCCACTGCAATCACCTGGAAGCCGGGCTTGCGTGCTTTCAATACTTCACCCACGCCGGTAATGGTGCCACCGGTGCCGACCCCGGCCACCAGAATATCGGCCTGGCCGTCGGTATCGTTCCAGATTTCCTCAGCCGTAGTGCGGCGATGCACTTCTGGATTGGCCGCATTCTTGAATTGTTGCGGCAAGAAGTAGCGCGCATCTGACGCCACCAACTCCTCGGCCTTCCTGATGGCGCCCGGCATGCCTTCGCTGCCCGGCGTAAGCACCAATTCCGCACCGTAAGCACGCAGCAGCATGCGCCGCTCGCGGCTCATGGTGTCGGGCATGATCAACATGCAGCGATAGCCGCGCGCCGCGCACACCATGGCCAGCGCGATGCCGGTGTTGCCGCTGGTCGGCTCAACAATGATGGTGTCGGGTTTGATCAGGCCGGCCTGCTCTGCGGCCTCGATCATAGACACGCCGATGCGGTCCTTGACACTGTGCGCCGGACTGTAAAATTCCAGTTTGGCAAGCACGGTGGCAACCGCGCCCTGCGCCATGCGGTTGATACGGACCAAAGGCGTATTGCCAACCAGTGCGGTGACATCGTTTGCGATTTTCATGGATAAGCTCTCTAGCCCATTATGGGCATGTAATTAGCGATTTTTAGCGTGCGATTTATGCCGTGAGATGCCCGTTTCGTAATTCTGGAAAAACCTTACAAATCGGTATCTTCCGGATTTTTAGTAACGTTTTAACAATTAACATACTTGCCCAAAGCAAACAATAAAATACTCTATTTACCGCGCCAATCCATGCGGATTGACAAAATACCAGCACAAGATTTTTAGAGCGCGGTTGTTGCAAGCTGGGCTTGCGGCATACAATACGCACGTTTTGGTGCCCGCAGACATCCCCATGTCTGCAGTTAAACGGGAAACACGGCGTAGATGACACCCTCGTCCGCCAACGTGTGCTGCCCCCGCAACGGTAAAACAAGCGTCACTATGAATTTCAGTGACAAACCGCCTCTCAGGACCACTGTGCAACTCGCACGGGAAGGTGAGACGGTTTGGCTTGTCAGCCCGGATACCGGCCAGAATAGGTGGAAGCGCGCGAACCCGCACTTTCGTTGATTCCGGCTTGCGGGGACGCAGGCCGGGGGATTTTTATTTGAAACGACATCATGATTTTCTCCACCCTCCCCAGCCGCACGCCGGCCTGGAAGCCGCTTGCGCTGGCGTCTGCCTTATCTGCCTGCTGCATCGCTCCGGCATCAGCCCAAACCAATAACGATAAAACGCTGGCGCCGGTTATGGTGACGGCTTCACGTTTTGCGAACGATCCTGCATTCAGTCCGATCGGTGCGACAGTTATCACAGCCGACCAAATTCGTGAGGCCGGTGCCGATAATGTCAATGAAGCGATCCGCAAAATAGGCGGCGTGTATGGCCGCCAGAATCTTTTTGGGACGCAGGATTTTTCTCTCGATATGCGTGGCTTCGGCACCACCAGCGATAACAATCTGGTGGTTATGGTTGACGGTGTCCGACTTTCGGAAAGCGAGTTTGGCGGAGCGGTTTTTTCTTCCATTCCTATTGAAACCGTTGAACGCATCGAAATCGTGCGCGGCGGGAGCAGCGTGCTGTATGGAGATGGTGCAACTGGCGGCGTGATCCATATCATCACCAAGCGTCCACAATTGAATGCGACGCATGGTTCCGTGACGGCCGAAATCGGCCAGTTCAACCACAAAGCTGTACGTGCCTCCGTCGCGAAAGGCTGGGATGGATTCTCTCTGGATGCCAACGTCAGCAAGCTGGAGTCCGACAACTACCGCGACAACAATGCGGTGAACCAGGAAAATTTCAGCGGTGGTGCGCAATGGGCGTCAAACGAGGGACGAGTCGGCTTGCGGGTGGATATCGCGCGTCAGGATTCCCGTTTGGCGGGCGGGCTTACTTTGGAGCAATTTGAAAAAAATCCGCGCCAAACCCTTAAGCCGGATGATTTTGCTTCCATCGACACCAACCGCTACACGGCTTTCATCGAGCGCAAATTTGGCGCTTGGGAAGCCGCGGCCGAGTTGTCGCACCGTGAAAGAACCACTAATTTTGGAAGCGGTGGTACACCAAACTTTATTCTCAAGGGAAAGCAGACCCAGTTTTCGCCGCGCATACGTAATGTCACGGCACAAGGCAGCATGACCAACGAACTGGTCGCTGGATTCGATTTCCTAGACTGGAGTCGCGACACAGACTTTGAACATGCCACCCAGAAATCAAAAGCGGTTTACGCGCGTGACGAGATCCGTGTGGGTCCAGCCCGCGTGGCTCTAGGCGCACGCCACGAAATCTTCGACAAGGATTCTGTCGATCCGGCAGGCGGAACCAACTACACCAAATCGCACTCCCTCAATGCTTGGGAACTGCAGGGCAGCTATGACGTCACTTCTATGGTCAACCTTTTCGCCAAGACCGGCAGGAGTTTCCGCGTAGCCAATGTCGATGAAAACGGCTTCACGCCAGTCTTCAATACGCCGCTCGAAGCACAAATCTCGCGCGATCTGGAGCTCGGCGGCAGCATCGGCGACGCCGGTAAAAAAGTTACGGTCAGACTGTTCCAGCATCGTTTGAAAAACGAAATTTTCTTCGATCCGACGGTAGGCTTGTTTGGCGCCAACACCAATCTCGACCCAACCCGTCGCCAAGGAGTGGAAATTGAAGCCAGCACGCGCCTGGCAACCGCTTTCATGCTATCGGCCAACTTGCAACATGTTTCCGCCAAATTTACTGATGGCCCCAATACCGGTCGCGAACTGGTATTGGTGCCGAAAAACACTGCTTCGGTCCGTTTGAGTTGGCTTCCGGGCAATGGCCAGACCGCCAATATCGGCGTGCAGTGGGTGGATGCGCAGCGTTATGGCGGCGATTTCGACAATAGCTGTCCGTCGCATATACCATCTTTTGTGACTCTGGATGGACGATATGCCAAACGCTTCGGCGCATGGGAGTTGGCGATCGCCGGCACCAACCTGACCAACAGGGATTACTTCAGCCAAGCATTCAGTTGCCGTGGCGGGATTTACCCTGATGCCGGCCGCCAGTTGAAGCTTTCTGCGCGCTACGATTTCTGATCGTTTTGATGTTTGTGTTTACCGCTGGAAATACTTGCATTACAGGCCTCATGAACGATGCTGCTTTGACTGAATAGCGCGTTTTAAAGGCTTGTAAGTATCTCCTTCGGCACCTATAATAATTTTCATTGTTTCAGGTATTTTGCAAACAGTCGTTTGCAAAATGAAATGGGAAGTCGGTAAGTTTTCTGATTTAGAGAGCAAATCCGACGCTGCCCCCGCAACGGTAATCGAGTAAAAAGATTTGCAGTAAGCCACTGTGCAATGCATGGGAAGGCGCAAATCTAGGAAAACCCGACTAGGGAATTCCACTCGTAAGCCCGGAGACCAGCCTGAAGCTATCGTAGAGTTTGTATCGCGGAGGGCGATGCAGATGGCTGGCCTTTTGCGCCCTCCGTCTGTCACTTCCTTCTCAACATACAAGCTTGTTCATGCGCTTATGGCGCTGATTCGCTATGCAGATGTCATCCATCTCTGTGCTGATCGCTGCCATGGCTTGGGTGTTTCCCTCAAGAAGGAGTATCAGATGTCTTCAATACCTGGTTTGCTCGATAACGTCGACTCGCAGCCCCGCTCAACTGTCTGGAAAGACAAAGTAATGCCTGTTTTACTTTCCTGCAGCCTTGGACTGGTGCTGCTATATGGCGCGGCTTTCGCCGAGACTTCAGTTTTGCATAATGCCGCGCATGACGCCCGTCATTCCGCAGCTTTTCCTTGTCATTGATTCGCATGTCACTGATGAATATGCCAATACCAATGCCAGGCATCCTCAATATGGCGGCATTCAAGCGCATCGTTACCGCTGCTGCATTGGCAGGAATGCTGGCGGGCTTGACATTGACTGTTGTTCAGAAAATCCAGGTCAGCCCGATCATATCGAAGGCCGAAGTGTATGAAGAAGCTGCGGCTGCGGCCGCAGTATCCGATGCTGCTGTTGCGCCTTCACATGCCGAAAATGCGCATACCCATACGCCTGAGCAAGCGCACGAACACGAACATGCGCCGGATGCGTGGCAGCCTGCCGATGGTATGGAGCGGACGGCGTTTACGGTGCTGGCCAATACCATTCTGGCCGTTGGTTTCGGGCTGCTGCTGGGCGCTGGCCTGTGCTTGCGCAGTGATGCCGGCGGCTGGCGTTCCGGCTTGTTGTGGGGACTGGCTGGCTACGCGGTTTTTTTCGTTGCTCCTTCCTTGGGCTTGCCGCCGGAGGTGCCCGGCACCGAAGCAGCGCCGCTGGCGGATCGGCAGCTATGGTGGCTCGGCACTGCGGTGGTGACGGCCGGCGGATTATCGCTGCTGATTTTTACGCGCAACTGGAAACTCAAACTGTTCGGCGCATTGTTGCTGGCTGTTCCGCATCTGATTGGTGCGCCACAGCCGGAAGTTCACGCAAGCGCAGCGCCCGCCGAACTGGCGCAGGATTTCATCCAGGCCACAACGATTGCGAATGCGGTGTTTTGGCTGGCGCTGGGTGGCTTGATGGGCTTGTTTTACAAGAAGCTCGCAACTATTCAGCACGCAAGAAGTAATCCCTGAAAATCCGTTCATCCCCATCTTCACGGGGATGACGGACTTATATACCAAGAATAGTATATTTTATTACCGCAATAAATATATGCGGTAAACACAATAAAAATAACGATACTCCTTACTTTTATGAAAATAACGCAACTATTCAGCCGGCAAGGCAATTAAGAACGAAATGGTGCGATTTTGTAGGAGCGCACCTGGGCGCGATCAACGGCTGCAGTCTGGCGACTGCTTTCGCGCCCGGGTGCGCTCCTACAAAAAACTGCTTTAGTAATACCAGTCAGCTAACTGCTTCCGTGGTGCAAACCCGGACAACTTTGTAGAAAATTTGATGAGAACTCACACCAGACACGTATTCATGTGCGTCGGGCCGCGCTGTACCGAAGATGGCGTGCAGGCGCAAGCCATGTTCGAATTGATGGGGGAGAAGATTGACGCCCGCCCGGAGCTGCGCATCAAGCGCACCCGAACCCATTGCATGGTTGCCTGCCAGAATCAGGGACCGATACTCGTCGTGTATCCGGAAGGCGTCTGGTACCAATGTGCCGACGAGGCAGCGCTGGAACGCATCGTTGTCGAACATCTGGAAGGTGGGCGCGAAGTCAGCGATCTGATTTTTCATCGCCTGGCTGAAGGCGATACCTGCTCATTGGAAAACCAACATGTCTGAAGCAATGCTGCCGCGTTCCCAAATCGCATTGCTGACGCATGCACCGAACGATCTGACCGTCCTGCAAAGTGCGCTGGCGCAACTGCCACAAGAATTTCCTGCTGTCGCCGGAGTCAACCTGCAAGCATTGGAAAGTGAAACCCGGATGGCGGCGTTGCTGACGCATGAACTCGCCGACGCACAAATCATTATCTTGCGGGTACTGGGGCGTCTTGGCAGCGTGCTGGGTTTTGCCGAACTGCTGCGACAAGTCCAGAATCGCGGTCTGCATTTGATCGCAATCAGCGGCACCGGTGAACCCGACTTGGAGCTGGCGGCTGTATCGACTGTTGCATCGGATGTATTGCAGCAGGCGCTGGCGTATTTCCAAGCTGGCGGCAGCGTGAATCTGGCCCAGTTCTTGTGTTATTTATCCGATCATTTTCTACTGAGCGGCTTCGCCTACGAACCTGCGGTTGCTTTGCCCGAGCACGGAATCTACCACCCGGATCTGGCCCAGGGCGCTGGCATCGATGATTGGCTGGCGCAGCGCGAATTAGTGCATGGATCGCAGCGGCCGAACGTCGGAATTATTTTCTACCGTGCGCACTGGATCAGCGGCAACACGCGTTTTGTCGATGCGTTGATCGATGCGCTGGAAAAGCACGGCATGAATGTGCTGCCGGTATTCACCTCGTCGCTACGTGCCGGCAGCGATGGCGGCGCACAGCTGCCGACTGCCTTGGCTTATTTCACGGGTTCAATCGACGGTCAGCCGGCTTCGCATATCGACGTGCTGATCAACACCACCTCGTTTGCGATGGGCGAAATCACGCCGGGCGGGCCCACCCCGGCCGGCTGGTCGGTAAGCGCGCTGGAACAGTTGAATGTGCCAGTGCTGCAAGCCATTACCAGCGGCATGACGCAAGATCAGTGGCAGCAATCGGCGCGTGGCCTGAATCCGCTCGAAGCAGCAATGAACGTAGTGTTGCCGGAGTTCGACGGGCGCATTATCAGCGTGCCGGTATCGTTCAAGGCCAGGGCTGCCGGCCACTCTGTCGGCCACTCCAAAGAGCTGATCGAATACGAACCGGTACCAGATCGCGTGGCGCGTGTAGCCGGGCTGGCGGCGCGCTTCGCACAGTTGAAACGCTTGCCCAATGCGGACAAGCGCGTGGCTTTCATCTTCACCAATTCGAATAGCAAGGCATCGCAAATCGGTAACGCGGTGGGCCTCGACTCGTCTGCCTCGCTGATGCATATCCTGCGTGCAATGCAAGACGCCGGTTACCAAATTGATCAGTTGCCCGAGAGCGGCACCGGGCTGATCCACGCGCTGATTGATCGCTGCGCCTACGACAATACCTATCTCACCAGCGAGCAGTTGACGCACGCGGTTGGCCGCGTGCCATCAGCGCAATACGCAGATTGGTTTGCCGATTTGCCGCACGAAATGCAGGAAAAAATGACTGCGCAATGGGGTGCAGCGCCGGGTGTCGCCTATCTGCATGACGATCATCTTGCGCTGGCGGGGATAGAACTGGGCAATGCCTTCGTGGCACTGCAGCCGCCGCGCGGCTACGGCATGGACCCGGACGCGATCTACCATCAGCCGGATTTGCCGCCGACCCATCATTACTACGCTTTGTATCGCTGGTTGCGCGACGAATGGCGCGCCGACGCCATCGTCCATGTCGGCAAGCATGGCACGCTCGAATGGTTGCCCGGCAAGGGCGTCGGCATGTCCGAGAATTGCTTTCCGGATGCGCTGCTGGCGGATATTCCGCTGTTCTACCCATTCATCATCAACGATCCCGGCGAAGGCGCGCAGGCCAAACGCCGCGCCCACGCGGTCGTCGTCGATCACCTGACGCCGCCGATGACCACCGCCGACACCTATGGCGCGCTGGCCCAGTTGACGCAACTGGTCGATGAGTATTATCAGGTCGAGGTTCTCGATCCGGCCAAGCTGCCGCTGTTGCAGCAACAGATATGGGAATTGGTCAAGCAAACCAATCTGGATGCGGATTTGCAGGCCCGACTGCTGCATCATGACCATGACCATGACCATGATCACGAGCACGAGCACGAGCACGAGCACGATCACGATCACGAGCATGAACATGGGCACGATCACGATCATCCACATGAGGATGACGAAGCACTTCCGGCTGCGCTGACAAATATGGAAGGCGCCGATGTCGCCCATCTGATTGAAGATCTCGACGGCTACCTGTGCGAACTGGGGATGGCGCAAATCCGCGACGGCCTGCATATTCTCGGGCAGTCGCCGCAAGACGAGCAACTGGTGGACATGCTGGTGTCGCTGACGCGTCTGCCGAATCAGGATATTCCCGGCCTGCAGGCGGAAGTGGCGCGGCTGTTCGGCTTGCAAATCGAGATGCTGTTGGATTCCAAGGGGCGTCGATTGAATGTCGTCAGCGCCCTGGGCCGGCTGGCCGAACGGCCTGTGGTCACGCGCGCCGATGCGCTGGAGGCAATCGACGTGCTGTGCCGCAAACTGTTCATCGAATTGCAGGCCCACGATTATCTTGCAACCCGTATCGACGAAGTCCTGGCCAAGACATTTTCCGGACTGGATGCCGATAGCGCCGCAGCCAGTCGGCCGCTGCTGCAACCGGCACTGCGCTCGCGCAGCAGTGTTCTGTCGCAAGTGAGCAAACACCGGTTAAAAGAACCCGCGGCGCGCAGCATGCCGGCCAAAATCGTCCACAAAGTTGCAGTCACGGATGACAGCGTTCGTTACGACGCCTTGCGCCGGGTCCTCGGTTTTGCCTGCCGCGAACTGGTGCCGAACCTGGCGCGCGCTTCGGACGAGATCGATAATTTGTTGGGCGGTTTGTCCGGTGCTTATGTTCCTGCAGGGCCAAGCGGCTCGCCGACGCGCGGCATGGCGCACATCCTGCCGACTGGGCGCAATTTCTATTCAGTCGATCCGCGCAGCGTGCCGTCGCAATCGGCCTGGCGTGTCGGGCAGCAACTGGCGCACGAAGTGCTGACGCGCCATCTGCGTGAAACCGGGGATTATCCGGAAAGCGTCGCCCTCAGCATCTGGGGCACCAGCGCGATGCGCACCCACGGCGACGACGTGGCGCAGATACTGGCACTGCTCGGCGTGCGCCCGGTGTGGCGGCCGGAGAACCGTCAGCTGATCGGTGTCGAAGTGGTGCCGCTGGCAGAGTTGAAACGCCCGCGCATCGACGTGACAACCCGTATCAGCGGCTTTTTCCGCGACGCATTCCCGCAGTTGATCGACCTGATCGATGATGCGGTCAATACCGTGATCAAGCTCGACGAGCCGCCGTCGCAGAATTTCGTGCGCAAGCATTATCTGGCTGAATTGGGCGAGTGGATTGGCAAGGGATTGCCGCAAGAAGAGGCGTCACAACGTGCTGGCTATCGTGTCTTTGGGGCAAAACCCGGCAGCTACGGCGCCGGTATCCTGCCGCTGATTCAGGAAAAAAACTGGCAAACCGATGCCGATTTCGCCGAAGCCTATGTCAACTGGGGCGGCTATGCGTATGCGCGTGGCGCGCAAGGGACAGACCAGCGCGATGCGTTCCGGGTCCGGCTGTCGGGCGTTCAGGTGGCGCTGCACAACCAGGATAATCGCGAGCACGACATTTTCGATAGCGACGATTACCTGCAATTTCACGGCGGCATGATCGCCACCATCCGCGCGCTGACCGGCCAGCAGCCGCGCCGCTATTTCGGCGACAGCCATGATCCGGCGCGGGCTCAGGTCCGTGATCTGAAGGAAGAAACCCTGCGGGTGTTCCGCTCGCGCGTGGTCAATCCGAAGTGGCTGGCGAGCATTCAGCGGCATGGTTACAAGGGCGGGCTGGAACTGACTGCAACAGTCGATTACCTGTTCGGTTACGACGCCACTGCCCAGGTGATGGATGACTGGATGTACGAGCAGGTGGCGAGCAGTTATGCATTCGATCCCGAAATTCAGCGCTTCCTGCAGGAAGCCAATCCGTGGGCGCAGAACGCCATCGCCGAGCGCCTGCTGGAAGCCGCCCATCGCGGCATGTGGGCCGAGCCGAAACCGCAGACACTGGAAGCGCTGCGCGCACTGTATCTGCAAAGCGAAACCTTGCTGGAAGCGCGCGGCGAAACTCCGCGCGGCATATAAACTTAGAAAAAATGACAAACATGCATTTTCCATTTTCCGCCATCGTCGGACAGCCGCAGTTGAAGACGGCGTTGCTGCTGTGCGCGGTCGATACCACTCTGGGCGGGGTGCTGATCCGGGGCGATAAAGGCACCGCCAAAAGCACGGCAGCGCGGGCGCTGACCGATATCCTGCCGCCAATCGAACGCATTGTAGGTTGCGCGTTCAACTGTCTGCCCGGTACGCCGTGCGGGCACTGCGAAATCTGCAGCGACGCGGCTGCCATCGTGCAGCCTGCTGCAGTGCCTTTCATTACGCTGCCGCTGGGCGCGACCGAAGACCGGGTACTCGGCACGCTCGATCTGGAGCGCGCGTTGCAGGGCGCGAAGCGCGCTTTTCAACCCGGCTTGCTGGCGGCAGCGCACCGCGGCATTCTGTATATAGATGAAGTCAACCTGCTGGCAGATCACCTGGTCGATGTACTGCTGGACGTGGCGGCGATGGGCGTCAATTCGGTGCAGCGCGAAGGTCTGTCGGTCACGCATCCGGCGCGTTTCACCCTGATCGGCACCATGAATCTGGAAGAAGGCGATCTGCGCCCGCAACTGCTGGACCGTTTTGGCCTGATGGTCGAAGTGGCCGCGCCGCGCGAGAAGACCTTGCGCGCCGAAGTGGTGCGCCGTCGCATTGCGTTTGAAGCCGATCCGGCCGGCTACGTCAGCGCCTGGGCTCAACAGCAAAATGCATTGCGGGCGCAACTTGCCACCGCGCAGCAGTTATTGTCGAAAGTGATACTGGATGATGCACTGCTCGATCTGATCAGCCATCTGTGCTGCGAATTCGATGTCGCCAGCCTGCGTGCCGATATCGTGATGCACAAGGCATCGCGCGCGCTGGCGGCACTCGACGGGCGCTTGCAGGTAATGCCCGACGATGTGCGCAGTGCGGCGCAACTGGTGCTGCCGCACCGCCGCCGGCGCAAGCCTTTCGAACAGCCGGGACTGGATCAGGATCGACTTGACGAATTGATGCAGCAAGCCAGCCAGCCGCAAGAGTCGGAACAAGAGTCCGAAGCATCATCCGAGGAAGACGGGCCGCAGCAAAGGGATGAAAAAGAGCGCGAACAAAATAATGAACAAGAAACCGGGCAACAGGTATTCGCCGCCGCAGCCAGCGGTACTGTGCGGCGGATTGCAGTGGACGCAATTTCTGCGCGTTCCATCGCCGGCCGGCGCAGCGCGGTAGCGGATGTGCCGCGTGGTCGTATGGTGCGTGCAGTACCGGATCAGAATCCAACCAGCCTTGCGGTCGGGGCCACATTGCGAAGCGCGGCGCTGCGCACTGCCGCACCAGGTAATCCGCTGGAATTCAAAGTAAGCAAGAACGATCTGCACCAGCAGATTCGCGCCGGCAAGAGCGCCAATCTGATCCTGTTCGTGGTGGACGCGTCCGGCTCGATGGCTGCGCAGCGCCGCATGGAAGCGGTCAAGGGCGCGGTACTGGCACTGCTGACCGATGCCTACCAGCGGCGTGACGAAGTGGCAGTCATTTCCTTTCGCGGGGACGCAGCGGCGCTGCTGCTGGCGCCTACCCGCAGCGTCGATCGTGCCGAACAGGGCTTGCGCGAGCTGCCCACCGGCGGCCGCACGCCGTTGCCACACGCACTGCAAATGGCGCTGGAAACCCTGGAGCAGTCCGCTGCCAACGGTGCGCCCCCATTGCTGGTATTGCTCAGTGACGGCAAGGCCAACGTGGCATTGCACGATGGCGGCGATCCCTGGCGTGAAACGCTGGCGCTGGCAGAGATGCTGGCCGCGCGCGCTGTGCCGGCGCTGGTGCTCGATACCGAAACCGGTTATCTGCGCCTGGGGCGGGCCGCGCAACTGGCGCAGGCTTTAGGCGCTGAATGCCTGACATTGGAAGAGCTGTCGGCGGAAAGTCTGGCGCTGACGATCCGTGGCTGCATGAAAACAACATGAGCAACATGAATTAGGACTTACACAAAATACGGCTTTTTAAGTAGAACTGTAGGTCGGAAAAGCGCAGCGCCTTCCGACGTTGCGTCTGATTGTCGGAAGGCGCTGCGCTTTTCCGACCTACGTTTCTGGGATTGCGTAAGTCCTATGAATATGGGAAGCATCAATCCCGTTGACAAATATTAAGGAACCAACATGATTATTTGTATTGGAGCAGGCCCGGGCGACATCGGTTATTTGACGCAGCGCGGCGCAGAATTGATCCGTGATGCCGACGTGGTGGCCGGGTTCGACGCGGTGGTCAATGTCGTGCAAAGCATCATTCCGGCCAGCGCAGAAGTGGTGCTGATGAACTATCGCGACCAGGTCGCGCAACTGGACAAAGTGGCCGCGGCGCATCATGCGGGCAAGCGTTGCGTGGTGGTTTTCATGGGCGACATCCATTTCAGCGGCTTCCAGTATCTGGAACGGGTCGAGCGCGCCTGCGGCCATCCGGTGGAAACCCTGCCCGGCATTTCCTCGGCCCAAATTCTGGCCTCACGCGGCAAGGTCTGCTTTGATGAAACCACCTTCATCACCTTTCATCGGCGCGGCGATTTGACTCCGTTCAAACGTCATCTGGTGCATGTGCTCGAAGATAATCGCAATGCCATCGTGATCCCCTGCCCGTGGGATGCAGCGCGCTCGTTCATGCCACGCCATATCGCAGCTTACCTGCTCGAAAATGGCATTTCGCCCGAACATCCGACTGAAGTCTGGGAGAACCTGACACGCGGCGAAGCGGAATGGCGCGGCACGCTGGCCGAATGCGCGCAGCGCGATGTCTCCGACATGAGCATCATGCTGATCCGCACGCGCAATCCGATGTCCAGCCAGATCGAAGCAGCGGTGCAGAAATGACGCAGATGCAAAATCCTGCTCAGTTCGGCATCGTCGTTGCCGGTCATGGCAGCCGCGACCCGGATGGCGTGCGCGAGTTCGAGGCGCTGGTTGAGCTGGTCCGCGCACGTGCGCCACAGCATGTGGTCAGTCACGGTTATCTGGAATTTGCCAATCCGACGATAGACCAGGCGGTTAAAGCCAACCTGGCTGCGGGCGTGCGGCAAATTGCGGTGGTGCCGGGAGTGCTGCTGGGTGCGCGCCACGCCAAAAATGACATGCCGAGCGAGGTGCTGGCGCTGGCCCAGGAATATCCGGAGATCGATTTCCATTTCGGCGCGCCGCTGAATCTGCATCCGCAACTGCTGCAACTGGCCCGGGAACGCATCGTTGCGGCCGAAGCGCTTTCCGCGCAGACAGTGCGGCGCGACGATACTTGTCTGGTGCTGGTTGGACGCGGCACCACCGATCCGGATGCCAACGGAGAAATCGCCAAGCTCGCCCGTATGCTCGAAGAAGGCATGGGTTTCGGCGGCGTCCATGTCTGTTTTTCCGGCACCGCCAAGCCATTGGTCGATGACGGCCTGCGCGCTGCCGTCCGCCTGGGATTCAAGCGGCTGGTCGTGCTGCCGTTCTTCCTGTTCGACGGCGTGCTGGTAAAGCGGATTTACGCCGCCGCCGATGCATTACAGCAGCGCGAGCCGGAACTGGAACTGCTCAAGGCCGCTTATCTCGGGGTGCATCCGTTCGTGGCCGATGTGTTGATCGATCGTGCGCGGGAGGCGGTTGAGGGCCGTGCAGCGATGAATTGTTCGCTGTGCAAGTACCGGGTGCAAATTGTCGGCTTCGAACAGCAAGTCGGAGAGCCGCAGCAAGCGCATCATCTGCAGGTGCGTGGCTTGCTGGAAGGCGCAGCCACCCTGCCCCCGACGCCTGCCGAACCCGAATTCACGCGTTATGAACCGCACCCGATCGAAGCCGAAAGCTTTCGCATTATCGCGGCGGGGCGCGACTGGTCGATCTTCCCTGCCGCGCATCTGACCGCGCTGCAGCGGCTGGTGCATACCAGCGGCGACTTTAACGCGGTCGATGACATCTATTTTTCGCCGGGCGCGATTGAGACCGGCATCCGCGCGCTATTGCGTTGCAAGCGTGTGGTGACTGACGTGACCATGGTGCAGACCGGCCTGAAACGCGCATTGCTGGAGCAACTCGGCATCGAGACCTGGTGCGGCGTGCATGATCGGGAAACCGCGCTGATGGCGCAGGCGCAAGGCATCACCCGCTCTGCAGCCGGAATCCGGCGCGCGTGGGAAAAATTCGGCAACGACATCATTCTGGCAATAGGCGATGCGCCCACCGCCATCACAGAAGCGACGCGCCTGATACGCGGACACGGTTGGCGTCCGCAATTGGTAATCGGACTGCCGGTTGGCTTTGTCGGCACGCGTGAAAGCAAGGACAGTTTGCGGCGCTGCATGCAAGTGCCGCGCATTACCAACAGCGGCACACGCGGCGGTTCGCCCTGGGCGGCAACCGTGGTCAACGCAATGATGATCGATGCATTAAATCAGCTCGCAGCGTATGAACCTGGCTGAACAAGAGGAATTCGATCTGAGTGTACTGGCGCTGAATGGCCTGCGCCGGGGGCGTACCACGGGCAGTTGCGCGACAGCCGCAGTCAGGGCTGCACTTTACCTGCTGCTCAATGGCAAGGAATGTCAGCGGGTACGCGTGACGCTGCCGGACCGCGCCCATTACCTGATAGTGCCGATCCAGAATGTGCACTGGCTGGACGAAACCACGGTGCGCGTCGAAGTATTGAAAGACGGCGGCGATGATCCGGACAATACCCACGGCGCGACCATCTTCGCCGAAGTGTGTCGCAACGATGCGGGGCAAATCCGGTTCTTCGCCGGCAAAGGCGTCGGCACCGCGACCCAGCCCGGTTTGCGGGTGGCAGTGGGGGAACCGGCGATCAATCCGGTGCCGCGCCAGATGATGCGGCAGACGGTGGCCGAAGTGCTGGCGGAGCAGGCTGATGGCGGAAAAGAACAGGATGCAGGTTTCGATTTGCGCATCGGTTGCGAAAACGGCGAAGTGATTGCGCGAAAAACCTTTAACCCGCGCCTCGGCATTCTTGGCGGAATTTCGATTCTCGGCACCTCGGGCATTGTCGAGCCGATGTCGATGGCGTCCTGGATTGCCTCGATTGAGGTCTACATCCGGGTCGCACTGGGCGGCGATGCGCAGTGCATCGCCTACCTGCCGGGCAAAATCGGCCGCGACTACGCCAAGGACGTGCTGTTGTTGCCGGAAAAGCGCACGGTGCAAATTGCGAATTTCCTGGGCGACGCGCTCGACTTCACGCAAAAAGCGCTGATCGAGGAGCAGCGCGGGCTGGATGTGCTGTGGCTTCTAGGGCATCCGGGCAAGCTGGCCAAGGTGCTGGACGGCGTGTGGGACACGCATTCCAGCAAGAGCGGAATGGCGATGGGATGTGTGGCACGGGTGGCGGCGGAGCGCGGATTCGCGCCGCATCTGGTACAGGAAATAACGAATGCAAACACAGTGGAAGCAGCAATGGAACGAATGAAAAGTGAACCCGGCGCGCACGCCTTGTGGATCGAAATCGAACGCCGCATCGGCGTGCTGGCGCACCAGCGCGTGCCAGCCGCAAAGCGGATTGAAGTACGCCTGTTCGATCTGCACGGCAATGCACTTGGAGAGGACGCATGAGTGCGACCGGCACGCCCCAAAAACTCGGCATGTTCTGGGGCATAGGTGTTGGCCCCGGCCCGGCCGGTTATATTCCGCTGGCCGCAGTCGAGGCCCTGCAGCAGGCTGATGTCGTGTTCGCGCCTCGGGCGCGTGGTACGCAGGACTCGGTCGCCTTGCAATGTCTGACCGGTATTGCGGGTTTTGATATAGCACCGGAACGGATACGGGATGTCGAGTTCAACATGGACCCGGACCGCTCGGTGTTAAGCGAACATTACACCGGCGTGGCCGAGACGATTGCCGTCGAGCTGTGCGCCGGGCGCAATGTGGCTTACCTGACAATCGGCGATTCACTCACCTACTCGACTTACGGCTATGTGCTGGCAGCATTGCGCGATCGGCTGCCGGGTATGCCGCATCGCACTTTCCCCGGCATTACCAGCTACGCGTCAGCCGCGTCGGCGCTCGGTTGGCCGCTCGGCGAAGGCAAGGAGCGCACCCTGATCCTGCCCTGCCCCGATGATCCCGCCGCGCTGCGCAGCGACATCGAGAGTCACGACATCATCGTGCTGATGAAGGTCGGTGCGCGTCTGCCCTGGGTGCTGGATTTGCTGCGCGAGATGGGTATTGCCGAGCATTGCGCGTTTGCGCGCCGCATCGGCTTGCCGGGCGAAATGCTGTCTGCCGATGTCGGCAGCCTGTGCGCGACCGAGGCGATGGGTTACCTCGCCACGCTACTGATACGCAAGACACCAAGAGAAAAGAGACATTCATGAAAGTGTATTTCATAGGCGCCGGTCCCGGCGCATCCGATCTGATTACGCTGCGCGGCGCGAAAGTTCTGGGGCAAGTCCCGATGGTCCTGTACGCAGGTTCGCTGGTGCCGAAAGAGATGCTGCAGCATTGTCGCCCGGAAACCGAGCTGATCGATACCGCTGAACTCAACCTGGAACAGCAGGAGGCTTGCTATGTGCGCGCACAAGCGGCCGGCAGCGATGTGGCGCGTCTGCATTCCGGCGATCCTGCGATCTATGGTGCGACGGCCGAGCAGATGCGCAGGCTTGATGCGCTCGGCATCGAATACGAAGTGGTGCCCGGCGTGTCGTCGTTCAGTGCTGCCGCAGCCGCCATCAAGTCCGAACTGACCAAGCCGGAGGTGTCGCAGACCGTGATCCTGACCCGTGTTTCCGGGCGGGCGTCAGCGGTGCCGGAAGCGGAAGCGATTGCCAAATTGGCCGAGCATCGCGCCACCATGTGCATCTTCCTGTCGGGGCCGCACCTGAAGAAGATCGTCACCGATTTGCGCCTGCATTATCCGGAGGATACGCCGGTGACTCTGGTGTATCGCGCCAGTTGGCCGGAACAGCGCATCTATCAGGGCACGCTGGGCACGATACTGAAAGAGACCAAGCGCGGCGAATGGAACCTGACCACCATGATGCTGGTCGGCGCGGCGCTGGGACATGGCGCGCAAGTGGAATCGAGCTTGTACTCGAAGGATTTCAAGCATCTGTTCCGTGCGGTGAAAAAACCCAGGTCGAAAGCCGTCAAAGCCGAAACGCCAGAGCAGCCTGAAAAGGCCGCTGCGTGAGTGTTTTGAATGCTGCTGATGCCTCGCTCGGCATCTGGCCGGTGCGCGCAGAAGGCGAAGCGCTGGCGCTTGCCCTGCAAGCACGGCTCGGCGGTGAAATCTATCGACCCTGGCTGAATCCCGAGGTGCCGCAGAAACAGCAGTTCGCAGCAACTTATCGACGGCATGGGCAGTGGCTGATGCTGGCGGCCAGTGGTATCGCAGTACGTTTTCTCGACGGACTGACACTGGACAAGCACAGCGACCCGGCGCTGGTGGTGATGGATGAAGCCGGGCGTTATGCGGTGTCGCTGCTGGCCGGTCACGAAGGCGGCGCCAACCGTCTCGCGTATCGGGTTGCCAATGCGGTCGGCGCGGTGCCGGTGGTGACCACCGCGACCGAGGCCCTGAAGCCGCTGGTGGTCGGGATCGGCTGCCGCAAAGGCGTGCCTGCCGAGCGGATCGAAGCGGCGGTGTGCAAGGCGCTGACACTGGGGCAGCGCCACATCAGTGAAATCCGCGAGATCGCGACCATAGATCTGAAAGCGCGGGAGCCGGGATTGCTCGATTTCTGCGAGCGCCATGACTTGCCGTTGCGCGTGATTGCACGCGCAACCGTGGCAGCGCGGCCGTGGGTGACGCAGCCTTCGGCTTGGGTGCAGCAAAATGTGGGCGTTGATGGGGTATGCGAGCCGTGCGCGCTGATTGCCAGCGGGCGCGGTCATTTGCTGGTGCCGAAAACAACTTTGGACGGCGTAGCCGTGGCAGTGGTGCAGGATATGAATTGGATGGGATCCTAGATTCCTCAGTTGGGCAGGTGCGAGTGTGCGTTTTTCCGGATTCCTGGCTAGGCGTGACGACGACGCAGACTGCATTCTGCTAGGAGGAACAACAACGCCAGGGAGCCGGAAAAATGTGCAATCGCACCTGTAGCGGGGCCACCCAAAAAGTAAACCCATTAGTGGGAAAAACATCAATCTAATCATGTGGATATCGAAGCCACTAAGCGGTCAACTGGGGAATTTAGGATTATGAGTGGAGTATTGAATCTGGTGTCAGTCGGGCCGGGATTTGCCGATATGATCGTGCCGCGTGCCGAAGCGGCATTGCGTGACAGCGATGTGATTGTCGGCTACGAGCTGTATTTGCGCTGGATCGAACCCTGGCTGGCCGGCAAGGAAGTCCACACGCCGCCGCTGACGCAGGAGCGCGAACGCGCATTGCTGGCAATCGAGAAGGCCCGCAGCGGCGCCAAAGTCGCGCTGGTTTCCAGCGGCGACATCGGCATTTATGCGATGGCGGCGCTGGCTTTCGAGGAAATCCGCGAAGACGATACCTTCGCGGTCAACGTGGTGCCAGGGATTACCTCGGCCAATGCCTGCGCATCGCTGCTTGGCTCGCCGCTGTCGCATGACTTCGCGACCCTCAGCCTGTCCGATCTGCTGTGCCCGTGGGACTGGATCGAAAACCGCGCGCGCCATATTGCGCAGGCCGATCTGGCTTGCGTGTTTTACAACGTGCAGAGCGCCGGCCGTCAGCAAGGCGTGTACCGAATCCTGAACATCATGCTCGAATCAAAAGCCCCGCAAACGCTGTGCGGCGTGGTCCGGAATGCCTACCGGCCCGACCAGAAAGTCAGCATCCACCGGCTCGACGAATTGCTAACGCTGAAGTTCGACATGCTGACCACCATCGTGATCGGCAACCGCTTTACCGAGCGCAAGCGCGACTGGATTTTCACCCCGCGCGGCTACAACGACTGGGCCTCTCCGGCCAAGCAGCAGGTGGAAGATGAACCGATGCCGGAACACGCGGTATGGGTGTTTTCCGGCACCAGCGACGGCAATGCGCTGGCTACCGAATTGGCGCGACTGGAGTATCCGGTGGTGGTTTCCGCCGCCACCGAATACGGCGCGGAAGTGGCGATGGACAATTGCCCGGGCGTGACAGTCTGGGCCGGGCGGCAAGGGGTGGAAGCGCGCAAACAGGCGCTGACCCGCGCCCGGGCCAGCGTACTGGTCGATGCGACGCACCCGTATGCGAACCACATGTCGGAACAATTGATCGGCCTGTCGCAGGCACTCGGGATTCCGTATATCCGTTACGAGCGTCCCAGCACGCTTGAACCGGAAGGCAGTGATTTGCACGAAAAGTTGTTCGACAGCGTCGAGCAGGCGGCCCAGCACGCGATTGCGACCGGCAAGCGGATTTTTCTGACGACAGGCTCCAAAGATCTGGCGACCTTTCTGCAAACTCCGGGTGCGGCCGAGCGCGAGTGGTTTGTGCGGGTCACGCCGGAACCTGAATTCATTCAACGGGCAATCGATTCAGGGGTGCCGCGCAGCCATATCTGTGCGATGCAAGGGCCGTTCTCGCAAGCGTTCAATACCGCGCTGTGGCAGGACTGGGAAATCGATTGCGTGGTCACCAAAGATTCCGGCGACGCCGGCGGCTATCGCGCCAAAATGGCATCGACGCAAGCGCTGGATATTCCGCTGCTGGTGATCAAACGCCCGCAACTGGCGTACCCGTTGGCCGCCTCGACCTTCGCTGCGGTGGTGCAGCAGTTGACTGCATGGGATATCAGGAAATGATCCCAGTCACCATCGTGACCGGCTTCCTCGGCTCCGGCAAAACCACCTTGCTCGGCAACCTGATCAAAAGCCGGCAAAGTCGTCGCTTGGCGTTATTGATCAATGAGTTCGGCGAAGTGTCGATCGATGGTGCGCTGATTCGCGACAGTGCGGACGGTCACGAGCAGATCCGGATTCATGATTTTCCATACGGCTTGATTGCGTATGGCGACGACCAACTGTTTATCCCCACCATGCGCGCGATCGCTGCGCGGCGTGCGAATGTCGATCATGTGCTGATCGAAACCTCCGGACTGGCGCTGCCAACGGCGATCATGGAACTGCTGCAAGGGCCTGAATTGACCGGCGATTTCATCCTGGACGCGACGCTGGCTGTGGTGGATACGCCATTGCTGCTGTCGAATCAGTTCGAACGCAGTGCTGAAGCCAATTCCGCAGTTGAAAATTCGATATCCAGCCTGTTCGATCAGCAGCTCGAATATGCGGATGTGGTGGTCCTCAACAAGATTGACGCGATGGATGAAGCCGCTTTGCTGCTGGCCGAAACCCGGGTGCGGCAACGTGCGCCAAACGTGCGCTTCCTGGAACTCGCGTACAACGCGCAACTCGATATCCGGCTGGCACTGGGGCTGCGGCTGCACCAGCCAACGCTGGTCGCGCACCAAACTTATACCCCGGTTGCGTCGATGCCGGGTTCGGATGCGTCGGTACTCGCCAGCCAGAGCCGCCTGAACGGCCATGCACACTCCGGCATGAATGCCCATACGCACGGGCTGGCGACGCACAAGCACTTCCATGAGCAGGACCCGGGCTGGCTGTCGTTTACGCTGCGCAGCAGCGCGCCGCAGCAGACCGAAAAATTGAAAGCTGCGCTGCTGGCAGCCGCACAGCAGGAACCGCTGCTGCGCATCAAGGGCTTCATTCGCAGCGATGACAGCGCCAGCGCGGTGCTGGTACAGGCGGTGCGTTCGCGGCTGGTCATCAGCGCCGATGCGGCCAAACCGGCACCGCAGAAATCGGAGCTGGTCTTCATCGGCTACCACCCGAGCCGTGCCCGGGTAGCGGCACTTTTATCCGACCTGAGCGGAACCACCTGGAGATAATTCTGAATGAAGACTGATACAGCAGCCCACAAGCGGATGACCGAGCGCCACAAGGAAGGCTTCGAAAAGAAGAAGGCCGCTGCGCAAAAGGAAAAAGGCTTGCTGATGGTCTACACCGGCACCGGCAAAGGCAAATCCACGGCCGCCTTCGGCATGGGGATGCGGATACTCGGGCACAAGATGAAGCTGGGCGTGGTGCAATTCATCAAGGGCGCGTTGCACAGCGCCGAACGCGAAGTGCTGGGCAGCAATCCGAACTGCGACTTCCACGTAGTAGGAGCCGGTTACACCTGGAACACCCAGGACCGCAACGCCGACATCGAAACCGCGGCCCGCGGCTGGGCCGAAGCGCTCAGGATGATCAACGATCCGAGCTACGACATGGTGATACTCGACGAACTGAATATCGTGCTCAAGTATCAATACCTGGACCTGGCCGAAGTGCTCGGCGTGTTCGCCAAGCGGCGCGAGATGCTGCACATTGTGGTCACCGGCCGGCATGCGCCGGAACAGCTGATCGAACTGGCCGACCTGGTCAGCGAGATTCGCCCGCTCAAGCATCCGTATCAGACCCAGGGCATCAAGGCGCAAAAAGGCGTCGAGTTTTGAGTAGCTCGCACAATCCGCGACGCTGCCCTGCCCTATGCCCTGCCCTATTCGTCAGCGCGCCCGCTTCCAATCACGGCAAAACCACCGTGACGGCGGCGCTGGCGCGTTTTCATGCGGATCAGGGGCGCAAGGTCAGAGTATTCAAGGCCGGGCCGGATTTCCTCGATCCGATGATTCTGGAACGTGCCAGCGGTCAGCCGGTGTATCAGCTCGATCTGTGGCTGGCCGGAGAGGCCGAATGCGGGCGGCTGGTATATGAAGCCGCGCTGGATGCCGATCTGATCCTGATCGAAGGCGTGATGGGCTTGTTCGACGGCACGCCGTGCTGCGCCGATCTGGCCGAACTATTGGGCGTACCGGTGCTGGCCGTGATCGATGCCAAGGGCGTCGCGCAAACGCTGGGCGCGATCGCCTACGGGCTCGCGCATTTCCGTGCGGGGCTGCCGTTTGCCGGCGTATTCGCCAACGGAGTTGCCAGCGAACGCCATGCGGAAATGATCCAGCAGGGCATGCGCCCGGAACTGCATTATTTCGGCAGCCTGCCGCGTGCCGCACATTTTGCGTTGCCGGAACGGCACATGGGCTTGGTGCAGGCCGACGAGATCGACGACCTCGAAGCGCGCCTGTCTGCCGCCGCCGCTTCAATTGGATTGACCGGCCTGGCCGCATTGCCGGCCGCCGTCGAATTCAACGCCGGCGCTGAAAATGCACCGCAGCAGCCGCAGCAGCTCCTGTCCGGCGTGCGCATCGGCATTGCGCGCGATGCGGCGTTCTCCTTCATTTATCCGGCCAACCTGGATCTGCTGCGGGCGATGGGGGCCGAACTGGTATTTTTCTCCCCGCTGCTTGACCAGGCGCTGCCGCAGGTGGACAGCCTGTACCTGCCGGGCGGCTATCCGGAACTGCATCTGGCAGAGTTGCAAGACAACGTGGCGCTGAAAGCGGCATTGCAGCACCATTTCAAACAGGGCAAGCCGATGTACGCGGAGTGCGGCGGCATGCTGTACCTGTTCGAATCGCTGACCGACAAGTCCGGACAACGCGGCGCGATGGCCGGTCTGCTGCCAGGGCATGCGGTGATGCAGCCGCGCCTGACAGGCCTCGGCTATCAATCGGCGCCGATGCCGGGCGGCGTGTTGCGCAGCCATACCTTTCACCATTCGATGATCGAGTCGCCGTTAGTGCCGCTGGCTTGCGGAACCCGCTTGCACAATACCTCGCCCGGTGAAAAAATCTTCCAATCAGGGCGACTGACAGCCAGTTATCTGCACTGTTACTTCCCCTCCAACCCAGCCGCGGCCGCCGCGCTGTTTTTGCCATGAATTTTCCATGAGCTTGCCATGAACCGATTCAGCAACGAAGAGATCGCAGCGGTCTACAAGACCATTGCCGAACGGCGCGATATCCGCCATTTTCTGCCCGACCCGATCGCGCCGGAATTGCTGGCGCGCCTGCTGCATGCGGCCCATCTGGCGCCCAGCGTCGGCTTCATGCAGCCGTGGCGCTTCATCCGGATTTCGGATACCGCCCTGCGCAGCACGATTCATCAGATGGTCGAGCAGGAGCGCGTCGCTACCGCGCAGGCCTTGCAGGAGCGCGAAGACGAATTCATGCGCCTCAAGGTCGAAGGGATACGCGAGTGCGGCGAACTGCTGGTGGTGGCGCTGATGGACCGGCGCGACGAGCATGTGTTCGGACGCCGCACGCTGCCGGAAATGGATCTGGCCTCGGTCGCCTGTGCGATCCAGAACCTCTGGCTGGCGGCGCGCGCCGAAGGGATCGGCGTGGGCTGGGTTTCCTTGTTCGACCCGGAGCAACTGCGCCTGCTGCTGGGCATGCCTGACGGTGCCAAACCAGTCGCCATATTGTGCGTGGGACACGTGGAAGCGTTCTATCCGAAGCCGATGCTGGAGCTGGAAGGCTGGGCCCAGCGGTAGGATTTGCAGGACATGGTGTATGAGAACGTTTGGCGCAATAACACTGAAATAAATAAAGAATCGTAATAAACCTGAATCGTCCGTCACATTTTTATCTTAAGGAAACTCCAATGAACCGTAAATTTATCCGCTGTTGTATCGCCCTGATTTCCGTCGCTTTCTGCGGCATTGCCAATGCCCATCCTGGTCATGGCGGCGGCTTGATGGCCGGTATTGCCCATCCGCTGTTTGGCCTGGATCATTTGCTGGCGATGGTCGCGGTCGGGGTCTGGGCCTTTCAGCTGGGCGGGCGGGCAAAATGGCTGGTGCCGGCCAGTTTCGTGGCGCTGATGGCAGTCGCCGGCGGCGTCGGCATGGCCGGTATCGGATTGCCGATGGTCGAAATCGGCATTGCCGCTTCGGTGCTGATACTGGGTTTGCTGATCGCTTTTTCGGTGCGCGTGACGCCGGCGATTGGTGCCGGCATTGTGGCTTTGTTCGCGATTTTCCATGGCCATGCGCACGGAGCGGAAATGCCGCTGCTCGGTTCGGCATGGCAGTACGGCATCGGCTTTGTCGCAGCCACCGCCGCGTTGCATGGCCTCGGCCTGGCGCTGGGCAAGGGCCTGGATAAACAAAATCTGGTGCTGCGCGCAACCGGCGCCGTGGTGGCCGCCAGCGGCGCCTGGATGATGGCGGGGATCTGATTGTTTATTGTTACTCTGTCTGGTATTTATTAAATGCGTAAGTGATATATGCGGGATATCCGCTATTTTTAGGCATACTCCCATGTTTATTAAAAATTGAGTAACTGTTTAACCGGCAAGACAATTAAGAGCGAAATGCCACGATTTTGGTGGAGCGCACCCGGGCGCGAAAGCAGTCGCCAGACTGCAGCTGTTAATCGCGCCCGGGTGCGCTCCTACAGAAACCGCTCAGCACCAACCTACCGTATCCGACCCGTCCGGCTTAAGTTGTCGCAAAAGTACAATCACCAACTTGAAGGCCGGTGCACATTATGCTGGTAGCCGTTTTATCCCTGACAAAGGACAAGAGTGTCTTGTAATCCTGATTCTGCTGCATCGTTCACGGCGCGCCATCGCAGCCTCGTCACCCTGACCTTGCTGGCGGCGCTTGCCGCTTGCGCGCTGCTGTTGGCCGGCATGGTGGGATCAATCGTGTTGCCGGTGTCTGATCTGGTGGCGGCCCTGGGCGAAATCCTGCAAGGCGCGCCGACCACGCTGGCGGCGACGCTGCTTGAGTTGCGCCTCGGGCGGGCGCAATCCGCATTCGTGACCGGCGCTGCGCTGGCGCTGGCCGGCGTGATGATGCAGGCATTGTTGCGCAATCCGCTGGCCGACCCGTATGTATTGGGCGTCTCGGGTGGCGCGGCAGTCGGCGCGCTGGCGGCGATGCTGCTGATGGCGTCGGCCTGGGTGATCGATGCGGCTGCCTTCGGCGGCGCAATAACGGTGGCTCTGTTGCTGTATCTGCTGGCGCGGCGCGATCTGCGCGGCGGCCTGGCGGCGGAGGGCGGGGCCTCGCTGTTGCTGCTGACCGGCGTGATTCTGGCCTCGGGTTGCGGTGCGCTGGTGACCCTGATGCTGTCGATTGCGCCGGACAGTCGTTTGCGCGGCATGGTGTTCTGGATGATCGGCGATCTGTCCGGCACCCAGGTGCGCTGGCTGCCGTGGCTGGTGCTAATCGCAGCCCTGCTGTTCGCGCAGCGGGTGGCGCGTTCGATCAATGTGATGGCGCTGCATGCGGAGGCGGCGGCAACCTTGGGGGTGCGCGTCGGCTTGCTGCGCCAAGGACTATTCCTGTGCGCTGCCGTGCTCACCGCCAGCGCGGTCACCAGCGCCGGCAGCATCGGCTTTGTCGGGCTGATCGTGCCGCACGCCTGCCGCTTTGCGCTAGGGCCGGACCATCGATTGTTGATGCCGGCAGCGGTGCTAGTCGGCGGGACTTTTCTGGTGCTGGCCGACACCTTGGCGCGCACCGTGCTGTCGCCGCAACAATTGCCGGTCGGCGTGGTGACCGCGATGATCGGGGTGCCAGTATTCCTGTTGCAGCTCCACCATATCCGACGGAAATAATGCGCACCTTTAATCTAAAACTGCAGATCGGCGCACGCCTGTTGCTGGATGGTCTGGACTGGCAAATCGAGGCTGGACAATGCTGGTGCATCATCGGCCGCAACGGCGCGGGCAAAAGCACGTTGTTGCGCACCTTGGCCGGCTTGCGTCAACCGGACGGCGGCCATATCGAACTGGGCGGCAAAGCGCTATCCGACTGGCCGCTGGAAGCGCTGGCACGCGAACGCGCTTATCTGCCGCAAGCGCGCAGCGACGCGTTCGGCTATAGCGTGATCGAAACCGTGCTGACTGCGCGCCATCCGTATCACGCCGACCAGTATTGGGAAGCCAGCGACGACCATCTGGCCGCACACCGGGCGCTGCAGGCAATGGAAGTCGATCAGCTGGCCGCGCGCGATGTGCGCACGCTGTCCGGTGGCGAACGACAGCGGGTCGCGATTGCCGCACTGCTGGCACAAGATACGTCCCTGCTGCTGCTGGACGAGCCGGCCAATGCGCTGGACCTGGCGCATCAGGTCAGCGTGATGCGTTTGCTGGCACAACTGTGCCGCGAGCAGGCTAAAACCGTAGTGATGGTCGGCCACGACCTGAATCTGGCCCACAGCGTCGCCAGTCACGCGCTGCTGTTGATGGGCGACGGCCGATGGCAGGCGGGGCCGGTGGCCGAAGTGATGCAAGCGCCGATTCTGAGCCGCTGCCTCGGGCATCCGATTGAAACGGTGCAACACGGCAAGCGGACAATTTATATTCCCGTCGAGGAAACGACATGAACCAACACTTGACCCGTACTTTAATTCTGGGAGGCGCCCGTTCCGGCAAGAGCGCCTACGCCGAAAGTGTGGCGATTGCCAGCGGCCGCGAAGTGGTATATCTCGCCACCGCCCAGGCCGGCGACTCTGAAATGACAGCACGCATTGCGCATCACCGGCAGCAGCGCCCTGCCGTCTGGACCACGGTGGAAGAACCGCTGGCGCTGGGCGACACGCTGCTGCAATGGAGCACGCCCGGGCGCCTGGTGCTGGTCGATTGTCTGACCTTGTGGCTGTCGAATCTGCTGTTTGCCGAAGCGCAGGATTTTCCCGAAATCGGCCGCATCACGCCGCCGGCCTGTTTTGAAGTCCAGCGCGAACGGTTTTTGCACGCGCTGGAGACGGTGAGCGGCGACGTCGTGCTGGTCTCGAATGAAGTCGGGATGGGCGTGGTGCCGCTCAGTGCAGTTTCGCGCTGGTTCGCCGACGAAGCCGGACGCCTGAATCAGGCGGTTGCGGCCCGTTGCGAACGGGTGATCTTGGTTGCAGCCGGTTTGCCGCTGGCGCTCAAGGGCGGCCGATGCTGATCGGGCTGGATTTGCCGTTGCTGGCGCTGCTGACGCTGGCCGGCATCGCGCTCGATGCGCTGCTGGGCGAGGCGCGGCGCTGGCATCCGCTGGTGGGTTTCGGGCGCTGGGCGAATCTGATCGAACGCCGGCTGAACTGCGGCACCGGCCGTTTTTGGCGCGGCACGCTGGCGTGGCTGCTGGCGGTCATGCCGTTCACGCTGCTAGCGGTGTGGCTGACCGATAGCGGCATGGGCAGTGCGGGGCTGGTATTGCATGCGCTGCTGCTGTATTTTTGCATCGGCTTGCGCAGCCTGCGCGAACATGCGCTGCCGATTGCCCACGCCTTGACGCGCGGCGATCTGGCGCAGGCGCGCTTGTTGACCGCCCGCATCGTCAGCCGCGACACCCAGACCGCGCAGGAAACCGATCTGGCCAAGGCCGGCGTGGAATCGCTGCTGGAAAATGGCAACGACGCGGTATTCGGCACGCTGTTCTGGTTCATCATTGCCGGCGGGCCGGGCGCGCTGCTGTTCCGGCTGGCCAATACGCTGGACGCGATGTGGGGTTACCGCACTCCCCGCTTTCTGGCATTCGGCTGCTTTGTGGCGCGCTTTGATGATGTGCTGAACTGGATTCCGGCCAGATTGACGGCCGCCTCGTATTTGTTGCTGGGCGAAACTCTGGCCGACAAACGCCGCGCCTGGCAGTGCTGGCGCACGCAAGCGCCGGCCTGGTCCAGCCCCAACGCCGGGCCGGTGATGGCCAGCGGTGCCGGTGCGCTCGGTCTGACGCTGGGCGGCGCAGCGGTGTATCACGGCGAGCTTGAACAACGCCCGCCGCTGGGCTTGGGGCGCACTGCGGTGGCGGCGGACATCTGCCGCGCCTGGCAGCTGGTGGCGGCAACGGCAGCGCTCTGGTTTGTTGTTCTGGGTCTGACTGCGATACTTGCATATACTAATTAAGGTATTTTTAAATACCCAATGAAAATATGCGGAAATGCTATGCTTTATCGATATACCCCCTGCAACTACTGATTGAGGGTAACTGTTCAGCCAGCTATGCGGTTGATATCCAAGTTACATTTTTATGTCATTAGCGGTTGTATTGGCGCTGTTTTTGACGTTAGGCCGCTTGAGGCGCAGCCGTTTGTGTGCTGCAGAAAATGGATCAGAAATGAAGGCTGTTTGAGCGAAGCGAGTTCCTTCATTTCCCATTTTTTGCAGCACACAAACGGGTACCCGAAGGGCAAGTCTGCGGTCGCCTTTCTTTTGCTTACTTTTCTTTGGCGAAGCAAAGAAAAGTGAGTAGCCGTCGGGCTACCCCCGACAAAGCATCCACGAAGAGCAAAGCGATTAATTAAGTCGTCGACTTTGCAATCGCCCTCTCCCCAACCCTCTCCCGCAAGCGGGCGAGGGGGCATTCATAGTAGTCTGAACAGTTACGATTGAGGTGATGATATATGTTGGAACACGGCGGCAATCTGCGCGACGCGGCAATCCGTTTTGATCGGCCATTGCAGGACTGGCTCGACCTCTCGACCGGCATCAATCCGCATCCGTATCCAGCGCCGCAACTGACGTTTGACGCCTGGCACCGGCTGCCGGAAACCGATCCGGAACTGGCGCTGGCCGCTTGCGCGTATTACAACGCGCCGCTGATGTTACCGGTGGCTGGCACGCAGGCAGCGATTCAGGCTTTGCCGCGCTTGCGCCTGTTGTTAAATGGAGCATCCAAGGTGGTGGTGGCAGCGCCTTCGTATGCGGAACATGCGCACCACTGGGCGCAGCATGGGCATCAACTGCGGCAAGTTCCTTACGCCGAACTGGATGCTGCGGTGAATGCGTGCGACGTGATGGTGATCTGCAATCCGAACAACCCGACCGGCGCCACTGTCGCGCCGGAACTGCTGCTGGCCTGGGCTGAACGGCTGGCATCGCACGGCGGCTGGCTGGTGGTGGACGAAGCCTTCGGCGACATGACGCCGCACAACAGCATCGGGCAATGGAGCGACCGGCCGGGCTTGATCGTACTGCGCTCGGTTGGTAAATTTTTCGGATTGGCAGGTCTGCGGCTGGGCTTCGTCGCCGCCCGGCAGCAGATGTTGACGGCGCTAGCTGACATGCTCGGCCCGTGGGCGGTCAGCGGCCCGGCGCAGCAGATTGGCCGCGCCGCATTGATGGATCGCGCATGGCAGCGCGCGATGCGCGCCGAATTGCACATGGATGGCGCGCGCCTGCGGCAACTGCTGGCTGAAGTGGGCATTGCCAGCAATGGCAGCGACCTGTACCAGTGGTGGCCGGAGCAGCAACCGCAGGCCGCTGCCTTCTGGCAGCACATGGCGCGGCGCGGCATCTGGGTGCGCCTGTTTGAGAATGCCGCCCGGGGTATCCGGCTCGGACTGCCGCCGGATGAAGATGGATGGCAGCGCCTGGGCGCGGCGCTAACGACATGGGACAAAGAAAAACTATGAACAATCGACTGCATTGGTTATTCCTCATCCTCGGTTTATTAGCCGGCCCGGCAATGGCGGCGATCAGCGTGCGGGATGACGCCGGCATGACAGTGACCCTGCAAAAACCGGCGCAGCGGGTGGTGACGCTGGCCCCGCACGTGACTGAAATGGTATTCGCGGCCGGCGGCGGCGAGCGCATCGTCGGTACCGTCAGCTATAGCGATTTTCCAGCAGCAGCTAAAAGCATTCCGCAGGTCGGCGACAACCGCCAGATCGACATGGAACGGGTGATTGCCATGAAGCCGGACCTGATCGTGGTCTGGCTGCACGGCAATGCGGAACGCCAGATCACGCAATTGCGCGCACTCGGCATCCCGCTGTTTTATAGCGAGCCGCACAAGCTCGATGACATTGCCGACAACATCCTGCGCATCGGCAAGCTACTGGGAACCGACAAGACGGCACAGGCAGCCGCCGCCGAGCTGCGCCAGAAACTGGCAAAGCTGAAGACGCAATATCAAAGCCGACCGCCAGTGCGGATGTTTTACCAAGTCTGGGACAAACCCTTGTACACGCTCAACGGCCAGCACATCCTGAGCGACGCGATGCGCCTGTGCGGCGGCGAAAACATCTTTGCCAACATGACAGTCACCGCGCCCAATGTCAGTATCGAAGCGGTGCTGCAAGAAAATCCGGAAGCCATTTTCAGCGGCGACCAGCGCAATCAAGCCAGTGGCGGCGTCAATGTATGGAAGCGCTACAGCACCATGACGGCAGTGCGGCGCGGTAATTTATTTTCACTCGACGGCGACCTACTCAGCCGCGCCGGGCCGCGCATGATAGACGGCGCGGCTGCGCTGTGCGAAAAAATCGAACTGGCGCGCCAACACCGAAAGATCAAATAATGACAAATCAAGCCACGACAAACTTCCCCTACCGTACCTTGATGGTGCAAGGCACCACCTCCGACGCCGGCAAATCCACCGTGGTGGCAGCGCTGTGCCGTTTGCTGGCGCGTGAAAAAGTGCGGGTGGTGCCATTCAAGCCGCAAAACATGGCCCTGAATAGCGCCGTCACCGCCGACGGCGGCGAGATCGGCCGCGCCCAAGCCTTGCAGGCGCGGGCCGCAGGGTTGGAGCCGCACACCGACATGAACCCGGTGCTGCTGAAGCCGTCCAGCGACACCGGCGCGCAAGTCATCATCCACGGCCAGGTGCGCGCCGACATGAACGCCCGCGATTATCACCAGTACAAAACGATCGCGATGGCAGCGGTGCTGGAATCGCACCAGCGCTTGCTGGCCGGCTATGAAGTGGTGCTGGTCGAAGGCGCGGGCAGCCCGGCCGAAATTAATCTGCGCGACCGCGACATCGCCAACATGGGCTTTGCCGAAGCAGTCGATTGCCCGGTAATTCTAGTGGCCGATATTGATCGCGGTGGTGTCTTCGCCCATTTCGTAGGCACCCTAGCCTGCCTGTCGGACAGCGAACGCGCGCGCATTATCGGCTTCGTGATCAACCGTTTTCGTGGCGACATCAGCCTGCTCGAACCCGGCCTCGACTGGCTGGAGCAGCAAACCGGCAAACCGGTGCTGGCGGTCTTGCCCTATCTGCATGGATTATTCCTCGATGCAGAAGATGCGATCCAGCCGGGCCAGACCGCAGGCGGAAAATTCCGCGTCGTGGTGCCAGTCTTCCCAAGAATCAGTAACCATACCGATTTCGACGCGCTGCGCGCCCATCCCGACGTCGATCTGATCTTCGTCGGCCCCGGCCACGCGATCCCGGCCGCCGACCTGATCATCCTGCCCGGCAGCAAAAATACCCGCGCCGATCTCGACTGGCTGAAAGCGCAAGGCTGGCAGGATGCGCTGGTCAAGCATTTGCGCTACGGCGGCAAACTGATCGGCATCTGCGGCGGCTTCCAGATGCTGGGCCAGAGCGTGACCGACCCGCACGGTGTCGAAGGCGCGGCAGGCGTCACGCCCGCGCTGGGCTTGCTCGATATCGACACCCTGCTGACAAAGGACAAGCATCTATCGCAAGCCGCCGGCCACTGCGCGTTTGGCGATGTGGAAGCATGCATTCCGGTGGTTGGTTACGAAATCCACATGGGCATTTCGCACGGCGCAGCATTAGCGCGCCCAGCCTTCATCATCGACGATGGCGCCCAAACACGGCCGGAAGGCGCCCGTTCAAACGACGACCAAATCATGGGCACCTACCTGCACGGCCTGTTCGACAGCCCCGCCGCCTGCGCCGCGCTGCTGCGCTGGGCCGGTCTGGAAACGGACGAAACCGTCGATCTGGGACAATTGCGCGAACAAAGCCTGGACCGCATCGCCGACGCCAGCGCGCCTTTGCTGGCAGCGATATGGCGCCATGCTAAATCATGATTCAGTGGGGTATATCCAATAACGCATCGTTAGCCGCACGTTCTCATTAGTATTATAAAAATACCCATCTAATGTATAGGTTGAATTTGTAGGGCGTCAATAAGCGCAGCGCATTGCGCCATATGTTACGTATGTAAATACTAACAGTACTCAATTACCGACGCGCATGGCGTCCGGGCGGCACTTACTTCTTTCCGATGACTCTTCTGCGGCGATTCGACAACGATCTGCTGGTACATCATATTGATCTTCTCCCGGATGCGGGTTCGCTTGGTTCGGATTACGCATCCTTTTATCATCCATGCATGGGCCGTGTTATCGGATCATCCGCATTGTGGATTATCGGGAGTTGTCATGCTGCGCAGGCATGCGGCGCAATGCGCTACGCTTATTGACGCCCTACGCATTGCGCTTTACGTCCTTGGTTGATTGATTTGTGAGGCACCGCTTCCATTCCAGCGGAACCTATACATTATCTAGAAGTTCGCGATGCTGCCTCCAATGGTCGTCGATCCTCTTTGCAGCCTCCGGCATAAATAAGTCGGTGCAGTTGATGATTGATACCACGTCGAAGTTTGTAAGGAGACGGATCGCATTTTCGGTGATGGAATTTTTTGGGCTAAATAATAACTGGTCATCAGCCGTGGAACTGCCTGAAATGAACGCCAAATCAGTGCGCTTACTAGTCTCGTCCATTAGGTAGCCGCTGACATTGTCAGCTGTCGTGATTTCGAGATAGCAGCGATCCGGAGTTTGGACAAACCTGACTGATGTGATCTCGGAACGCAGATACTGCTGGTACTTGGTCCTCAATTGCGGAAGGATGTCGAGAAACTGTCTGGCGTCGTCACCTACAGGCACCTGAAAATTGGGATTGTGATTTGCTACATACCACTCCAGCACGTCAATCAAGTCTCGCATCACACGGATGGCGTCAGCCGCAATGACATCTTCGCCGTGCGGACCAAGATTTGACATATCCCTGACGGCGCTCATACGTGTAGAGATCCGCCTGGGAATTTTGACAATAAACCCCTTGTCACCCAACATGTCTCCAATCATCGGCCGTGACGGTTCCTTTTTCATCTCCTTGCGATAAAGCATCAGAAGCAGCTTTTCCAAAATAATGCGGGACTTGGTCAAAGAGCTTGCAGGATCGGATGACAGATACGCCTGAGCCGATTGCAGAAATAAACCGAGTTTCGGAATACGGATCATCAAGGCGGCGATACGATCGGTAATGGCTTTGTATTCTATGTTCATTTGATAGATAACCTTTTGGACGTGCCGAATCTTCGGCTTTTCTGCCTAACGTTTAAGTCGATTGGCGCGTGGCACCCATGTTGAATGAATTGGGCGACTTGGCTTGTACATAGAAAGCCGTAGCGCAATTCGTAGGGCATCAATAAGCGCAGCGCATTGCGCCGCATGTGTGCGGGCGTGCTCACGACAGAAGCACCAAAACCAGACCAAGTGCCGCTGGAACGGCCTGGATAAAGAGGATTTTTCGGCTGGCGGTTGCCGCGCCATACAGTCCCGCAATCAGAACGCAGCAGAGGAAAAACACTTTCACGCCGGTGCCGCTTGCGCCAAGAATCAGACTCCAAAACAGACCGGCGGCCAGGAAGCCGTTGTATAGGCCTTGGTTGGCAGCGAGAACTTTCGAGGCGGTAGCGGCCTCCTTGGTTTGGCCGAAAGCGCGAAGCCCGGCTGGTTTATCCCAAAGGAACATTTCGAGCACGAGGAAGTAGACGTGCAGGAGCCCGATCAGGGCTACGACTAGGTTGGCGATCAGCGACATAGAAGCTCCTGTGCTTGATAAATTGTAGTAGTTTCGACTAACTCTGACATTACATGTGAGATCGGTTCTGAGTTGGCACCTTATACGAAAGGTGGTATTTCAGGCCCTGTTTGTTATTCTCCTGCATTGATCGCAAGCCGATGCAATGCAATTCTGCATTGCCATAAAAGTGTTTTTCTTCAATGACTTAATAAATTTCCAGGCTTCTTGCGCACAGCGTTATTCATAGAAAATGTGGGTAACCTTAGGGCAATTTCATCAACGGAAGTATGTTGTCGGTCCAGATCGCGTAGCGCGGATGGAACCAACAAAGACCGTACCCTGCGGGGGTGCGGAAGCCAGTTGCTTTTGGGAATACCGGACGCTGCCTGCAACGGCCAGGCTTGCTACCGTGTGGGTGGGTGTGTCCCGCTCGACCACAGGGTTATTGATTAGACCGCTTTGTCACAGATAGATGGGCGGAAGCAGCGTTGGGGCGGTTATCGAAATCAATTGGCGGTAGATCAAATTCTGGCCCCAGTACAGCTCAATGAAGTAGGGCTCCGGCCGAATGGGTATTGCGAACCATCCAAAGCGGCCATATGCGTCTGTAAACGAAGGTCCGCTTCGCCCGAGTACTGGATGGATCAGAAACACGGTTACACCCGGGACTGGCGTGTTGAGAGTGCGTGACAGCAGTTGACCTTGAACTGGAACGCTCGGTCCGTAGATGGGTTGCGCAATTGCTGAGGATGCCAATGCCAATGCCGCGGCGGCAACGATTGCTGAAAGAAAATATCTGCGGTCTTTCATTGCGGTACTCCGAAGGCAGCGGCGTTAGGGGCTGCGGGTGCAGGCGAGTTGAACGGCAGGTCGGCGATCTTTTTGTCGAGGTCACTCTCGCGAATTTTGCGACGCAATTCTAAGGTACCAAGTCGTGCCAGGCGTTGGCCGTCGGCGCCTATCTTTATCGACTTCGTGAACGGCTCGTATCCTGGCGCACTAATTATGAGCACTAGAAAAGAGAAGTCTGGATATACCTTCCCGTTTATTTGTCCCGTTGTGTTGCTGGGCAGCTCCCAATTCGCGGGCCGTACAAAGACAGAAACAGGCTCATCAACTCCCTTGATTTGGCCTTCAAATTCGATCGGCACTATCTCTGGGGGTTTCAGGAATCCCAATGAGACAGATACGAACAGTAGGCCTACCAGGAAGAATGCCAAGCCGGGAACCTGAGTATTCAGCCTAAATTGTTTCTTCCATTCAATTGTCAGCGCATCCGCCTTGGGGGTTGCGGCCATCGTAATGACCCCCTTTGCTACCAACCATATGCCGCCAAGAACCATGGCAAGGCCCGCAAAAGCACCTATAAGTGCGACTATCTCAAACGCAGTCATTACTTTTTCCCGGCTTGTGATGGGTCAATGGGCGGATCTAACTTTGATATGGGCGACAGTTTTGCTGCGTATCCATGTCGGCTGCCACCCTAACTCCGAAATATTTTTTCAAACCAGTCCGCAGCACTATGGGCGACCTGCTCCAGGGTGCCGGCTTCCTCAAACAAATGGGTCGCGCCGGGAATGATATCCAGGGATTTTTCGCATTGTAATTGGGCATAGGCCTGTCGATTCAGTTGCAGCACTTGCTCGTCTTGGGCGCCGACGATCAACAAGGTCGCTGCCCGGACCTTATGCAGCGTGCTGCTGGCCAGATCGGGGCGTCCACCACGCGACACGACCGCGCTAATGTCGTCGCCCAGCACCGCTGCAGCTTCCAGTGCGGCGGCAGCGCCGGTACTGGCACCAAAAATCCCCAGCTTGCATGCCCGGCTCCGCGTTTCGCTCTTTAGCCATTCCAGCGCGGCAAGCAGGCGCTGGGTGAGCAGTGCGATATCAAACCGGTTTGCGTATTTTTCATCTTCCTGCGGTGTCAGCAGGTCCAGCAGCAGCGTGCCGATCTGCGCCTGATACAGCATGCTTGCCACATAATTGTTGCGCGGGCTATGACGTGAGCTGCCGCTGCCGTGGGCAAACACCACAATGCCGATGGCTTCGCCGGGCAACACCAGGCGCCCTTCGATGACCGCGTCTGCGGCGGGAATCGATACTACCTGGTCGAAGTTGGCGGTTTCCATGGTCGCGTGGCTTTCGTGGATGATGTTTTTGATGATATGACACGGGATCGCGCTGTTATTGGCGTCGTTGCAGGTTTTGTTGATGCGGCTTAAATTGGCTGCAATCTGCTTGATTTCTCTCAATCCAGTTGCTGTGGAATCGAACAAGATAACAACATGGATGACAAAAAAACAAATAAAGTGGCCACGCATGCTGAACCTATACGGTTTTTCGCCTGAGATGCCAGCCGGGATTTTGGCGCACGGGTTAGCCAAAGACCGGTGCACCCGCTGTGTCATTAAGTCTGCATGAAATGCGTGAATTCGAGATGGTGAAGAATATCGTTGAAGGCAACTGGAAGCAGTTCAATGGCAAGGTGAAAGCACGGCGCGGCAAGATCCAGGAAGCATCCCCCAAAGGAGAAAGCATGATGCAAGAAGAAATCCCGCCACGCAGGGTTGTATTGCGCGGAGCACTGGCGGTTGGTTGCAGTCTGTGGCTGCCGATCGCACTTTCAGGATGTGATTCAAAGAAAGGCGCGAACTCAACCAGTTCCGCTCCAGCCAGCGCTCCAACCCCCAGTGCAGATTCTGCCGCACCGGCGGCGACCAAGAAAGTGCCACAGGCAAGCGTGCAGTACCAGACTCAGCCGAAGGGCGAGCAGAAATGCAGTGGATGCCAGAATTTCATTGCCGAATCGAATACCTGCAAGCTGGTTGATGGCCAGATCAGCCCCGAGGGCTGGTGCAGTCTGTGGGCCAAGAAGGTTTGAGTCGTTACTTCATCAAGGCCGGACAGCGCAATTCGCAGGCCAATTAGACACGAGGAAAAAGCCAGGCGAAAATAGAAAAAGGAAGCTTGATAGCTTCCTTTTATGAACTGGAGCGGGAGAAGAGGCTCGAACTCTCGACCTCAACCTTGGCAAGGTTGCGCTCTACCAACTGAGCTACTCCCGCAATTTTCTTGCTTTACTAATATTACTGCCACTTCTAAAACTGGAGCGGGAGAAGAGGCTCGAACTCTCGACCTCAACCTTGGCAAGGTTGCGCTCTACCAACTGAGCTACTCCCGCAATTTTCTTGCTTTACTAATATTACTGCCACTTCTAAAACTGGAGCGGGAGAAGAGGCTCGAACTCTCGACCTCAACCTTGGCAAGGTTGCGCTCTACCAACTGAGCTACTCCCGCGTTCACAACAGTCGCACATTATATAATACGTAAATTGCTTGTCAAGAACTTAGAGTGATTTACCGGCGTTTTCTTTGATAAGCGGCCATGCTCGGCGCAGATAATAAAACATCGACCACACGGTAAGAACCGCCGCCACAACCATTAGCCAGGCACCATACAGGCGCGTGTCGATTACGCCAAACAGGTCGTCATAGTAAAGCAGCATGGGGATGGCAATCATTTGCGCCGCGGTTTTGATTTTCCCCAAAGAGCTTACTGCAACCGATTTGGAAGCGCCGATCTGCGCCATCCACTCGCGCAACGCCGAGATGGTGATTTCCCGCCCGATAATGATGAATGCAATCACTGCATCGACACGGTTCAGATGCACCAGTATCAGCAATGCGCCCGCTACCATCAGCTTGTCCGCCACCGGGTCCAGAAAAGCGCCAAATGCAGAAGTCTCATTCCAGCGACGGGCCAGAAAACCGTCTAACCAATCCGTTATGGCAGCCACTATGAATATGAGCGTTGAGGCCAAGCCCTGGGCGTCGGGCGACAACATTCCGTGGGGCAAATAAAATACGCCGACCACCAGCGGAATCAGCGCGACGCGCAACCAAGTAAGAAAAATAGGAATGTTTAGTGGCATAAGTTTATCTTTTGATTCTTATCTTAATATGCGAATCGCTGATAAGGCAATCCAGCGACCGATTCAGTGCAGTTGCTTGTAGATCTCTTCTGCCAGTTGTCGCGAAATGCCCTCAACCGAAGCAATATCATCCACGCTGGCGTCTACCACGCCACGCAGACCGCCGAAGCGTATCAGAAGTTTCTGACGCCGTTTAGCGCCAATTCCCTCAATCTCTTCCAGACGCGAAGTCTGGCGCGTTTTAGCACGCTTGGCTCGCATGCCGGTGATGGCAAAACGGTGCGCCTCATCACGAATCTGGGCCACTAGCATCAGGGCGGCAGATTCGCGCCCCAGCTCCTGCGGCGCACGGCCGTCAACGAACACCAGCGTTTCCAGTCCGACTTTGCGGCCTTCCCCTTTGGCGACGCCGACAATCAGGCTGATATCAAGCCCCAGCTCGCTAAACACTTGCCGCGCCACCTCGACCTGGCCTTTACCACCATCGATCAACACCACGTCCGGCATTATGCCGTCGCCGTTGGCGATTTTCTCGTAGCGCCGTTTTAATACCTGGCGCATTGCTGCGTAATCGTCGCCGGGCGTAATGTCGGTGATGTTGTAGCGCCGATATTCGCCATTTTGCATCGCATGATGCTGGAACACCACGCACGATGCCTGAGTCGCTTCGCCTTGGGTGTGACTGATATCGAAGCATTCGATGCGCAATGCATCGATATCGGCAATATCGATGCCCAGCACATCGACCAGCATGCGGGTGCGCGTTTGCTGCGAACCTTGCTCCGAGAGCAGGCGCGCAAGCGATATCTCGGCTCCCTTGGCAGCCATTTCCAGCCATTGATGGCGCTGTCCATGCGGCTGAAACAGCAGGTTGATCCGATGACCGCATTGCTCCATCAGCGCCACCATCAAAGCGGGCTCATCAAATTCGATGCTCAGGATCAGCGTGCCGGGAATAAATTTGTCGAGGTAATGCTGGGCCAGAAATGCCTTCAGAACCTCAACTTCCAGCGTGCCGGCACCAACGTCGGCGCTGTCAAGCTGAATCGGGAAATAAGCGCGGTCGCCAAGATGGCGTCCGCCCCGCACCATAGCCAGATTGACGCAGGCGCGCCCACCCTGCACCAGCACCGCGATGATATCGATATCGCTATCGTCCGTGGTTTCCATGCTTTGCTGGTGCAGCACCCGCGACAACGCATTCATCTGATTGCGTACTGCCGCAGCCTGCTCGAACTTGAGTTCAGCGGCAAACCCATGCATCTTCGCTTCCAGCGTCTGCAGCACCTCGGACTGCCGCCCGCGCAGGAATTTGGCTGCATTCTCGACATCGACCAGGTAATCCTCCTGCGCAATAATATTTACGCAAGGCGCGCTGCAGCGGTGAATCTGATGCAACAGACAGGGCCGGGTACGGTTGGCAAACACGCTATCTTCGCAGGTGCGCAGCTGGAAAACCTTCTGCAGGATTTGCATCGATTCCCTGACCGCCCAGGCGCTCGGGAACGGCCCGAAATACTGGCTTTTCTTGTCGACCGCGCCACGGTAATACGCCATGCGCGGCACGTTCTGTCCGCTGATCTTCAGATAGGGATACGACTTATCGTCGCGAAACAGAATATTGAAACGCGGCTGCAGCGATTTGATCAGATTGTTTTCGAGAATCAGGGCCTCGGCCTCGCTACGGGTCACTGTGGTTTCCAGCCGCGCAATGCGCTCGACCATCATTGCAGTGCGCGGGCTAGCGAGATTTTTCAGAAAATAACTCGAAACGCGTTTTTTCAGGTCGCGCGCCTTGCCAACATACAACACCTTATCTTCCACATCGAAATAGCGATACACGCCGGGCAAATGCGGCAGTTTGGCAACCGTTTCCAAAACAAGATCACGGGGAAGTGGAACAACATTTTCGGTCATCGCGAGGACATGAATACCTAATGTGTCAGTCAAGAACAGTGTTTATACGGCATCATAAAATAAAATATACTAAGCTATGTATACCAATAAACAATGCTATTACCGCATTAATTTATGGCTGAAAAAAATATACTCACTATAAATACAATTTATAGTGATTTCATCAGGACAAGTGCAGCCTGGTAACGCGCATCCTGTTGCAAGTTTTGCCAATCCAGCGCGGGCCCAACCGGCAACATAGCGGCGAGGCGCGCCGCCGAACGCGCAGCAGCGGCACGCGCGGCCAAGCTGGTGCCAGGCTTGATCCCTGCCAGCAGCTGATCTGCCTTGTCGGGTGCGTTGCAGATCAGCACCACATCGCAACCTGCTTTCAGTGCTGCCTTGGCGCCGTCGAGCACGCTGCCAGCCACGCTGGCGCCTTCCATGCTCAGATCATCGCTGAAAATGACGCCTTCGAAGCCCATCTCATTGCGCAGCATCGACAACCATTTTTTGGAAAAACAGGCTGGATGCTTGTCCACCTTGGGGTAAATCACATGAGCTGGCATCACTGCCGACAAACTCATGCCGAGCCAGTCGTAAGGCGCAGCATCTTCCGCCAGAATGGCTTGCAGCGGCCGCTCATCGACCGGAATGGCGACATGCGAATCGGCCTGGACAAAGCCATGACCGGGGAAATGCTTGCCGCAATTCGCCATGCCGGCGAGCAGCAGACCATGATTCAGGCTCTTCGCCAACAGCGTGACCACCCGCGCATCGCGATGAAAGGCGCGGTCGCCGATCACGCTGGATGCGCCATAATCCAGATCCAGCACCGGGGTAAAGGACATATCGACGCCGCAGGCGCGCAGCTCAGTGGCAAGAATATAGCCCACCGCAGTGGCGACATTGGTGGCCTGCAATACATCGTGCTCCCACAAAGCCCCCAAAGTCCGCATCGCCGGCAATTTGGTGAAGCCACCGGTTTTGAAGCGCTGCACGCGCCCGCCTTCGTGATCGACCGCAATCAGGACGCCAGGGCGGGCCGCATGGATCGCGGCGGTCAATGCGGTCAATTGCTTGCGGCTGGTGTAATTGCGCGCAAACAGTATGACGCCGCCAGTCTGCGGATGCTGGATGCGGCGGATGTCCTCAGCGTCCAGCGTAGTGCCGACCACATCGAGCATGATCGGGCCGAGGGTGGCGACTAGGGATGGGGTAATGAAATCTGCCTTACGAATTGTTCTCATGTTTTTCTATGCTTTTTTACGTTTTTTCTACCATCACGAAGGCGACCGCATAATCGGTCTCGTCGGTAATCGAAACTTGGGCCGCTAACCGATTGTTGTCCATGAATTCCTTGAGCGCACCGCTGACGACAACGATCGGCTTGCCGCTCGGGGCATTGAGCGTTTGCATCGCACGCCAGGTCATTGGCATGCGCATGCCGAGTCCGATTGCCTTGGAAAACGCTTCCTTGGCGGCAAAACGGGTAGCCAGGAAACGGATGCCGCGTGCGGCGACCTGCTGTTTGCGCCGATGATATTTTTCCAGCTCCAGCGGTCCGAGAATTTTTTCTGCAAAGCGCTCGCCATTGCGCTCCAGTGCAGCCTCGATGCGTTGGATGCGGATGATGTCAGTGCCGATGCCGAAAATCATTTTTCACCCACTCGTTATTTCATCTACTCGCACGCTTGCAGTGCAGCCAGACGCGCTTGCACCATGATCGCTTTCATTTCGCCCACCGCCGCTTTCCAGCCGACGAATACCGCATGGGCCACGATAGCATGACCGATGTTGAGCTCGGCAATCCCGGGAATGGCGGCGATCGCTTGCACGTTGGTGTAATGCAGGCCGTGACCTGCATTGACTTGCATGCCGCGCCTGATGCCATCCAACACACCTTCTTTTACCCGTGCCAATTCTTTGCTCTGCTCTTCCTGCGTATGCGCATCCGCATAGCGGCCGGTATGCAGCTCAATCACCGGCGCGCCGACTTGCGCGGCCGCTGCAATCTGCTCAGGGTCAGGATCGATGAACAGGCTCACGCGAATATTTTCCGCTTGCAACTGAAGTATTGCGGCTTTGATTTGCGCAAAATAGCGCACCACATCGAGCCCGCCTTCGGTGGTCACTTCGGCGCGCCGCTCAGGCACCAGACACACATCCTGCGGCTTGATGCGACAGGCGAAATCGACCATCTCGGGGGTGACTGCAGATTCAAGATTCATCCGGGTCAGCAGTTGGGGGCGAATCGCTATTACGTCGGCATCCTTGATGTGCCGCCGGTCCTCGCGCAAATGCAGGGTAATGGAATCGGCACCGGCCTCTTCGGCCCACAACGCAGCGCGGATGGGGTCCGGATAAATGGTGCCGCGCGCATTGCGCAAGGTTGCTACGTGATCGATATTGACGCCTAAATCGATGATTTGACTGGTCGGTTGCAAGAAGCTCATTTGGGTGATGGAGAGTGGTGACTATGGTTGACTTATAACTGCATTAAATCTATCAGAATTTGGCGCGTATTGAGCGGTGCACCGCCCAAATGATGGGCCAGCAATGCGCGCATCAAGAGCTTGCTCTGGGCAAGAGTGGTTGGAGCGGCATAATTCCCGCACTCCATATCCAGCAAAGTCTGCCCCTTAACCCGCGGCCAGGGATCGCTGGACCGCGCCAGACGCGCTCCGCGCTCCGGATCGACGACATATATGGCATCCGCTGTTACGACATGTCGCGTGGTGGTACACAGAGTCAGATCAGCCGCCACTCCAGTTTCTTTCAGCAACGCACGCTCAAAACGGCGCAATACGATCGGTGCGGCTTCACCATGCGCCAACTGGTTCAGGGTCGAAACGTAATGATTAAACAGAGCTGGATGCGGATCATCGCGCGCCAGCAACTTGACCAGTAATTCATTCAGATAAAAGCCGCACAACAGCGCGGATTTTTCCAGCGGCAGTAAGCCGCCGACCCATTCCGCGCTAATCAGGGTACGGATTTCCGCCTTGCCGCTCCAGCCCACCGATAGCGGCTGAAACGTCTGCAGCACGCCGCGCAAGGCAGAATGTGGGCGCTTGGCGCCTTTGGCAACCAGCGCCACGCGGCCATGATCACGCGAAAAAAAATCGATGATCAGGCTGGTTTCCTTGTACGGATAACTGTGCAGCACGAAACCGGGTTGCGCCAGGATGCGATGATTTTTTTCCAGCGACTGGAGCCGCTTGGGCGGCGGCTCTGCAACCGCACTAGTGGAATTGGCCGCGCGCTGGGCCCGTGGGCCGCGCTTGACAACTGGCTTGCTGGATTCAGGAATGTTGTCCTGCGCCAAGTCTGGCTGCCGCACGGATGTTGCAGCATCGGGCGGCTGCGTGACGTCAGCGCTTGTCACTTCCACCACGTCCGTCAGATTCCTGGTCTTACTCGTAACCGTAGGCGCGCAATCCGGCTTCGTTATCGGCCCAGCCGGATTTTACTTTGATCCAGATTTCGAGATAGACCGGGCCGCCGAAGAGTTTTTCCATATCCAGCCGCGATTGAGTCGAGATATCTTTCAGACGCGCACCTTTTTGACCGATGACCATCGACTTGTGCGTGTCACGTTCCACCAGAATGGCAGCAAAAACGCGCCGCAGATCGCCTTCCTGCTCAAATTTCTCAATCAATACGGTGCTGGTATACGGCAACTCGTCGCCGACAAAGCGGAACAATTTTTCCCGCACGATCTCGGCGGCAAGGAATTTTTCGCTGCGGTCGGTGATATCGTCGGGGCCGAATACCGGCTGATTTTCCGGCAGGAAGCGTTTGGTTTCGCCTTGCAGATTATCGAGCTGAAAGCGCAGCTTGGCCGACACCGGCACTACAGCAGCAAAATTATGCATCGCCGCAATTTTTTGTGCGAATGGCAGCAGCACAGCCTTGTCCTTGATGCGATCCGATTTATTGATGACCAGGATGCAAGGCACGTCTTTGGGGATCAGCGCCAGCACCTGGCTATCCGCAGGGCCGAACGTGCCAGCTTCGATGATGAACAGGATCACGTCGGAAGCGCCGAGCGTACCAGTGACCGTGCGATTGAGCGTCTTGTTCAATGCATTCGAATGGCGCGTCTGGAAGCCTGGCGTATCGACATATACGAATTGCGCATCCTCAACCGTCTGAATGCCGGTGATGCGATGGCGCGTGGTTTGCGCCTTACGCGACGTAATGCTGACTTTGGCGCCAATCAAGGCATTCATCAAGGTTGACTTCCCGACGTTTGGGCGGCCGACAATGGCAATGTACCCACAGCGGAAATTAGCGGGGATTGGAGGAGTTGCGGAAGCTTCGGTAGTTACGGATTCTGTCATGCGTTTTTGAGTATCGGTGGCGGTAATGGATGATGGGGTTCGGATATGGATCTGAACATACTGGCATTATATTATTTTTGCGCTGTCGAGTCCGGAGCGCTCCGGGTTTCGTTCCGTATTCTCGGCAGTTGAATTTACAGGCGCATCAGGCTGGTGTGTCGCTATTCCAGTCAGCTTCAATTGTGAAGCACGCGGCTTGATCTTGTGTGCAGCTGGCTTCAAGGCTACAGCTTTTGCAGCCTCCAATGCCAGTTTTGCCGCTTCCTGCTCCCCGGCACGCCGGTTTCCACCAGTGCCGAATACCTGGATATCGAGCTTGGGAACCAGGCATTCAATTTCGAATTCCTGATTGTGCGCAGCCCCGTGCGTGGCCACCACATTGTATTGTGGCAGAGCTATTTTTTTGCCTTGCAGAAATTCTTGCAATAGCGTTTTGGCATCTTTACCTAAAGTAGCCAGATTGACCGAATCGAGAATCGGGTTGTATAGCGCGCAAATGACATCGTGCGCAACATTAAAACCTGCATCCAGATAAATAGCGCCGAACATGGCTTCGAGCGTATCGGCCAATATGGATGGCCGCCGGAAACCGCCGGATTTCAACTCTCCTTCGCCCAGACGGAGAAAATGCGACAAGCCCAAGCTTTGGGCTATCTCGAACAATGCCTGCTGCTTGACGAGGTTGGCACGCACGCGCGACAAATCCCCTTCATTGATGTCGGGGTAGCGCTTATACAATAATGAAGCGACCACGCAATTCAGTATCGAGTCCCCTAAGAACTCGACACGCTCATTGTGCAAGCTGCTGTGGCTGCGATGCGTCAAGGCCTGTTCCATCAAGGCGATATTCTTGAACGTATGGCCCATTCGCTTCTGTAATAACATCAAATCCATTTTGGTCCGTAACTCTATCTATTTCAACTTATCTCAATCTAACACTTTGGTTGGAGAAATTTTGGCCGTGGTGCCAGCATATTCAAGCAACAGGGTAGCAGGGCCAAACAGAGGAATTTTTTTCTGGTAAGCAAAGCTTACCGCCGTTTCACCATCAACATTAGTGATGTCCAGATCCTTGCCGGCAATCGCATCGATATAGCCGACATTTGCTTGCCGGTCAAAGGCGGCCCGGATTTCAGCCCCGGTCGTGCCACTATCTTTTGCCGACACAATAGCCTTGCGGATTGCACTGTATTCAATTGCAGTTGGCACCACCTTCATTGCCAATATGGCGATCACACCGACAATTGCCAATACAAAAATCAACCCTACCAGAGTAAGCCCCTGTTGTCTGATTTTTACTGCTGCGCGCATACATCCGTCCCCGTTTTGATTTAATGGAAACTGCCGATACGTTTGATATCGCCCAGATTCATCCAGACGAAGAATGCTTTGCCGACTATATTCTGATCCGGTACAAAACCCCAGTAGCGGCTATCCAGACTATTGTCGCGATTGTCGCCCATCATGAAATAATGCCCTTTCGGCACGATACACGCGAATCCTTCGATATTATAAGTACACAATTCATGCTGCGGAAAAGCGTCGGGATTTTGCACGAACGATGGTGCCCGCTCATCGTTGAGAATCTGGTGCGCGGCCCCGGTCAAATTCTCCGTGTATTGCTTGGAATAGCTCAAATGTTCTTCATCAAGGTAATCTGGTAGTGGCTGATAGCTAATTTTTTCACCATTTACCGTTAAGCGCTTGTTTTTGTACATTATTTTATCGCCAGGCACACCGACCACCCGTTTGATGTAATCCAGCGCCGTATCCTTCGGATACTTGAATACCATCACATCACCGCGCTGCGGATTATTGATTTCGATTATTTTCTTGTTAATGATAGGCAAACGAATCCCGTAAGTGAATTTATTTACCAAAATCAAATCCCCTATCACCAGGGTTGGCACCATCGAACTCGACGGTATCTTGAAAGGTTCATACAAAAATGAGCGCAGAAAAAAAACCATCGCAATAACAGGGAAAAAACTCCCGGAATATTCAATCCAGGTGGGTTGTCTGAGGATATTGGCTTCCATCGCGGCACGTCCGCTGATATCGAGTTTGATGCCATCGCTTTGCAACTTGGCATTGCGTGCATCAAATGCAGCCAAAGCAGCATTTGCCGCAGCACGCCGCTGTTTAGACAAATAAAACTTATCCAGAAACCAGACCGCCCCGGTAACAATCGTCAGAACGAAGAGAATTAATGCGAAATTTCCCAAAATAGCTTGCAGGTTCATTTGTCATCCACTTGTAAAATAGCCAGGAACGCTTCTTGCGGAATCTCCACCGAGCCGACTTGCTTCATGCGTTTTTTACCAGCCTTCTGTTTTTCCAGCAGCTTGCGCTTGCGGCTGATATCGCCGCCGTAACACTTGGCCAACACGTTCTTGCGCAAGGCTTTGACATTCTCGCGTGAAATGATGTTGGCGCCAATGGCAGCCTGGATTGCAACGTCAAACATCTGACGCGGAATCAGTTCGCGCATTTTCGCAGCCACTGCGCGGCCGCGGTATAGGCTGTTGGCGCGATGCACGATGATCGCCAGCGCATCGACTTTCTCGCTATTGATCAGCATGTCCACCTTGACTACATCGGCCGTGCGATATTCTTTGAACACATAATCCATTGAGGCGTAGCCGCGCGAAGTCGATTTCAAGCGGTCAAAAAAATCCAGCACAATTTCCGCCATCGGTATTTCGTAGGTCAATTGAACTTGCTTACCATGGTAATTCATGTCGATTTGAATGCCGCGCTTCTGGGTGCACAGCGTGATCACCGAGCCGACATATTCCTGCGGCATGTAGAGGTTGACGGTGACGATGGGTTCGCGAATTTCTTCGATTTTGGAGGGCTCTGGCATCTTGGATGGATTATCAACCATTAAAATGGTTCCATCGCGCAACACAACCTCGTAAATCACGGTAGGCGCGGTAGTAATCAAGTCCATATCGAACTCGCGTTCCAGTCGCTCCTGCACGATTTCCATGTGCAGCAAGCCCAGGAATCCACAGCGAAAACCGAAACCGAGCGCCTGCGACACTTCCGGTTGATATTGTAATGCCGCATCGTTCAGTTTCAGCTTCTCGAGCGAGTCGCGTAACGCATCATACTGATTCGCTTCGACCGGAAACAGGCCGGCAAAGACTTGCGGCTGGATTTCCTTGAAGCCGGGTAACGCTTCCGCCGCAGGTTTTCCCAGCAAGGTTACTGTATCGCCCACCTTGGCCGACTTCAATTCCTTGATGCCGGCGATGATGAAGCCGACTTGTCCCGCCGACAAGGAACTTCTGGACACAGATTTTGGCGTAAACACCCCAACGCTTTCGACCAGATGTTGCGCCCCGGTAGCCATGAACAGAATTTTATCCTTGGGACGAAGGGTGCCGTTTTTTACGCGCACCAGCATTACCACACCGACATAATTATCGAACCACGAATCGACGATCAGGGCCTGCAACGGCGCATCCGGGTCGCCTTGCGGCGGCGGTACCTTGCGAATCATCGACTCAACTACATCCTGCACGCCGAGGCCGGTCTTGGCGGAACAATGGACCGCATCGGCGGCATCAATGCCGATGACTTCTTCGATTTCCGCAATCGCGTTTTCCGGGTCGGCAGACGGTAGGTCGATCTTGTTCAAGACCGGCACCACTTCCACTCCCAACTCAATTGCGGTGTAACAGTTGGCAACGGTTTGCGCCTCCACTCCTTGTGAGGCGTCCACTACCAGCAGCGCGCCTTCACAAGCGGATAAAGAACGACTGACTTCGTAACTGAAATCGACGTGACCGGGAGTGTCGATCAGGTTCAGATTGTAAATTTGGCCGTCGCGGGCCTTGTAACTCAACGCTGCCGTTTGCGCCTTGATCGTGATGCCACGCTCACGCTCGATATCCATGGAGTCAAGAACTTGTGCTTCCATTTCGCGGTCAGACAAGCCGCCGCAGAGTTGGATGATGCGATCAGCCAGAGTCGATTTGCCGTGATCGATATGAGCGATGATGGAAAAGTTGCGGATATTATTCATTGAGCCAAGCGCGGTTACAAAAAAGGCGCTCGAAGCCGGGCAATTTCCCTGGCGAGCGCCTTATTGCTGAAGGTTATTCGAAGCCGGCATTTTACCGGATTTTAGGATGGAATACCCATGTAATCGGGACCATCGACTGTAGACTTGTCCCAGCCCAAAAACAAACTGCAAAGATCAAGCAGAAAAATTTTCCCACCAAACCAATCCGGAACGTCAGCACGTCACAAAAATGATCTCTTATCAGATTCGTAATAGCTCTCCAAAAAATATAATTTATATGGAGTATATGAAAAAACATAGTGCTTACCGCACGTAATCAGTGCGTCTTAAAAAATACCTATAGCTGTACGTTTATTAATGTCAGTTTCAAGGAAGCTGTAATCATAGGGATCATGCATGATCGGGCTGGATCATCAAAAACGCACTTACCTTCTCTACATCCAGATGATAGTGGCATAACTGCAGCGCGGTCGCATCGTCACGACACCCGACCAGCACTGGCACCAGTTCGTCATACTGCGCCAACAAGGCCTCATCCCTATCGACATCCAGAACTTCCACTTCAAATGAAGCTAGCTCCCGCAGCGCCTCCAATGCTTGCAACATGTCATCGCACAAATGGCAATACAGTCGCGAGTAAAGCGTAAATTTAATCATGGACCGCACCCAGTAAGCGTTATTAAAACAAAGGGCTGCAAGCCAGATTAGCTTGCAGCCCTTGCAAACGGCAACTGATTTATTGGCTATTTGGCTTTAGCGGGACAAACTGCGAAGAATCCCCGCGACGCACCAGCAGTACCACCATTTTTTTCTGTTCAGCTTTCGCCACTAATGCGTTGAACTCCTTTGCATCTTTGACATCGGTATTATTAAATTGCAAAATCAGGTCGCCGGCTCGCAGCCCAGCCCGAGCGGCTGATCCTTCGGCAGAGTCAACCATTACACCGTTGCTGACTTTGAGCTCTTTCTTTTGCGCAACCGCAAGGTCGCTGACCACTAAGCCCAAAGCATTTGCTACAGCAGCAGGCTTGGCTTTCTTATCCTCTTTTTGAACAACTTTATCGGATTCCATTTCCGTGATCACCAGAGCCAGTTCGCGACTAGCGCCTTTGCGCCAGATCATCAACGAAGTACGGGTACCTGGCTTGGTATTACCCACCAGGCGCGGCAAATCGGAGAGTCGCTCAATGGCAATACCGTTAAATTTAAGAATAATATCGCCAGCCTGCAGCCCCCCCTTTTCTGCCGGACTACCTGATTCGACCCGCTGCACCAGCGCTCCCTGTGCCTTGGACATGCCAAGCGACTCGGCGACATCCTTGGTAACTTCGCCGATCTGCACCCCAATACGACCACGGGTAACCTTGCCTGATGCTTTCAATTGTTCGGAAACGCGAATCGCCTCATCAATCGGAATGGCGAACGAAATTCCCATGTAACCGCCGGAGCGACTGTAGATTTGGGAGTTGATACCAATTACCTCGCCGCGCATATTGATTAAAGGACCACCCGAATTACCTGGGTTGACTGCGACATCAGTCTGAATCAAAGGCAAATAATCCCCGGTCTCACGCGCTTTGGCCGAAATGATGCCGGCAGTCACTGTATTGTCCAGATCGAAGGGGGAGCCGATCGCAATCACCCACTCGCCCACCCGAATCTTGTTGGAGTCACCAATGGTCAAGCGCGGCAGATTGCTACCTTCAATCTTGACCAAAGCAACATCGGTGCGTTTGTCGACGCCAATAATTTTCGCCTTGAACTCCCGCTTGTCAGTTAATTTGACATAGACTTCATCCGCACCATCAACGACATGCGCATTGGTCATCACATAACCATCTGCCGACAGGATGAATCCTGAACCAACTCCACGTGGCACGTCTTCCTCTTGTTGCGGAGCCTGCTTGTTGTTACGTGGGGCATGGTCAGGCTGCTGCGGGATCGGAATACCAAAATAGCGGCGAAAAAATTCCTGCATCTCCTGCTCATCATTACTGCGAGTAGCAGGTTCGGCTTTCATTTTTTCCGTCGTACGTATATTGACTACTGCAGGGCCGGTTCTTTCCACCAACGCGGCAAAATCTGGCAAACCAGCAGGCATCACCGCTGCAGGAGCCGCAATCGCACTACCACCCAAGCCGGGTATAGCAGACGAAAAAAACACGCCTACCACACTCAACATGATCACAGAAAGTGTCTTGCTAATAAAAATAGGAATTTTCATATGGTTATTTTGGGTTGTATTCAATGGAGTTAGCCAGTTGCATAACTGATTTTGCAGGCACTTCACCGACGATAGTAAGCCAAAAATCACCTTGCCGCTTACCTAGAATGCTCATTGCACCCTGCTGACGCACACCCTCCGTGCGGCTTTGCGTACTAGGTTCGATAAATACTGAGATCGCTGCAAGGCCATCGGAAAACACTATTTGTTCAATCTCACGCCTGACAACAACTGGCTTGTTAGCATGTTCGACAGCAGAAGCAGAATTGTCCGAAACCAGGCGTTTCATTTCACGAATTTTCTTGAATCCGGGCGGCACCCATTTAACTTCCCAGCCATGAATACTGACGAGTTTCATGGCTGCACTCTCTAAGCGCCAGCCTGAAACATTTCCAAAACCAGATTTAACGCGGTTGCGATCAATTTTACCGATTTCAATCTGGGTAAAAAAGATTTGCTCGATTACTGCATTATCCTTATCCAGCGTTTGTGCGCGCAATAACAAGCCGGTGGTTTTCTCAACACATAGCCTGTAGCCATAACGCAAATCGTCTTTCGGCTCCAGCAGAATGGACTGACAAAAAAATCCCGCCACACGGCCATCACCACTCTTCCTGAAATGGTAATAAATAGCAACGTCATCCAAGCTAGCAGAAAATATTGCAGGGAAGACATCTTGAGTCACACGCTTTTCAATTAAAAGCGTTTTTTCTTCCGGGATGTAAGAGGTTACTTCTTCGTTACGACGTATGTATTCACGCAAATTACCATCGAGTATCTCAAGTTTTTCAAGCTCGTTTTCCCCTTCCAGCAAATGCGTAATGCGTGATGTACGCATTTGATTGGCCTGCTGATACACGAACGTGCCGGAATAATTATATTTTTGCGCAGCCACCCTCATCTTTTTGAACATTGTCTGCTCAGGAAGATTTCCGGAAGAATTACTATTGCCTGCTCGCGCAGAAAATGCATAAAAAATAAAAAAAAGAACGACAAGCCTCATCCCAACCAATGCTATGCGCATAAATTAATTATTTTGTATTTCTGTTGTAAAAGACGCAGGTTTTGCATACTGTGCATTACTGTAGCCAGAACGAGAAAAGCGTTGATGCGCAAAAAGATATTCATCCATATTGGAGTCGTGCAACATCACATTGGAAGAGCTCGTATCAGTCGCATACATAACGCTGTCTTTGGTGGTAACTCCCGCCTTAAGTTTGATATTACCTTTTTCAACCGCTGCCATCACAGGCGAACTAGATGACGCAAAACGAGGAACATCAGTGCCCCAGCCATTGAATGCAACCATGAGTGGGGGTGCAGCGAAAAACGCAACTGCTGCCGCCGCCGCAACTGCAAGCCCGGGTCTGAAAAAATGTTTCCCAATCCTCTTTGATGCAGGTCCGTTTTGTTCAACGGACAAGTACTCAAAATCAGAAGACAGCCTTTTAGACTGATTACTCGTTTGGGCAGGCGCAAATACAATCGGTTCTGCATCCAGTAAAGCTGCCATCCGCTGCTGTGCCCGAGGCCGCATCTCATATGCCAGATCTTCCGAACGCAATACATCACCAATACGATGGTAAACATCCCAAGCTTCGCGCTGTTCTGGAACGCGAAGAGCAGATAACACAGCAGCGAACTCCTGATCTGCCAACTCAGAATCGGCAAAAGCCGAAATGTGTTCTTGGGTCATTTTTTTCATGTTCATAAATTACCTTGCCGCAGCTTGGTTATCCCCTTAAGCTCAAGTGGTTGATCCTGTTTTACCAGCGCTTGTCATATGCTGTATCCAACAGTGGTCTTAATTTTTCTGCTATCGCTTCTCTGGCACGAAATATCCTGCTGCGCACCGTACCGATCGGACACTCCATCACATCCGCAATTTCGTCATAACTTAAACCCTCAATTTCACGTAAACTAATCGCTGTACGCAACTCTTCAGGAAGGGATTCCATTGCCAGATTCACTGTCTGGGCAATTTGCTTAGTAGCGAGCATAGATTCCGGTGTATTGATATCCCTTAGGTGCTCTCCATCGTCAAAAGTTTCCGCTTCTTCTACGTCTGCGTCGGTCGAGGTTGGTGCGCGCCGTCCTTGCGTGACTAAGTAATTTTTTGCCGTGTTGATGCCAATCCGATACAACCACGTATAAAAGGCTGAGTCTCCGCGAAATTGTGGCAATGCACGATAAGCCTTAATAAAAGCTTCCTGCACTACATCTTCTGCTTCTGCCTGATCACGGACGAGTCGAGACACAAGCCGCATCAATTTCCGCTGATACTTGGAAAACAATAGCTCGAACGCTTTTTTGTCGCCATGCTGAACACGCTCGACAAGTCGTTTATCAATGTCGCGTTCTGTTGTCAATCCTTATTCCCTTGTATTTCGCAACATGCACGCGGCTTAAAACTATTGACTGCATGCAATGCATTAAGTTCAACTCTTGAGATTGAAAGCCTCATCAAATTTCATTATTATCTCGTTTTACCCGTGCAGCGATCCATCGTAAAGCTACCGACAATGACCTGAATGACTGAAGTGAAACACTATCTGGCAATATAGGTAAAACAGTAAGGTGCCCACTATCTGAACGCAGGCGCAACAATAACAATTTTGGCCATAAAGTCGAATCTTCCAACAAATTGACAATAAACTTACCAGAGCTGTCGTTATCCAATACGCCCCATCCATTATTGGCCGATGTGCCCAACTCTAATAATCGTATCTGCCCGGCAGGAGATATGGTGATCAAATAATATCTTTGTGCAAAGAAAAAAAAGAAACTCCAACATGGACTTGCCACAAAAAAATAGGCCAGCACGACGAATAGACGCTCCCACGATGACAAAATGCTCAAATAATTACACCCTATCAGACCTGCGATCAAAATGATGCATAGCCAAGCCGCGGTCACCATGACCAGCAACAATCGGGATGGACGCACAACGGTAGTGACCGCTATGGACATAATTGAAAGAAAAAAGGAGCCGCCCTTCGCGAGGACGGGCTGTATTAATTAGATTTTTCCGAAAATGAGTGTACCGTTGGTACCACCAAAGCCAAAGTTGTTTTTGACTGCATATTGAATAGGGATATCTCGTGCTGTGTTAGCACAATAATCCAGGTCACACTCAGCATCCTGATTGAAAATATTAATAGTCGGCGGTGATACTTGGTTATACAAGGCCAACACTGTAAAGACAGATTCCAACCCACCAGCACCGCCCAGTAAGTGACCGGTCATTGACTTTGTCGAATTAACGATCAAGTTCTTGGCATGCTGACCAAATGCAGCCTTGACCGCATCAGTTTCATTCTTGTCACCAATTGGCGTTGATGTGCCATGCGCATTAAGGTATTGCACTTCATCGACATTAATGCCTGCGTTTTTTAATGCATTCACCATGCTGCGACGCGGACCATCCATATTTGGCGCGGTAATGTGGTAGGCATCGCTACTCATGCCAAACCCGACGAGTTCAGCATATATCCTGGCACCTCGCGCTTTTGCATGCTTATACTCTTCCAGAACCATCACACCGGCCCCTTCCCCAAGTACAAATCCGTCACGATCGGCATCCCAAGGTCGAGATGCGGTCTGAGGATCTTCATTACGCGAGGAAAGTGCACGGGCAGAAGCGAACCCCCCCAGACCGAGCGGCGACAAGGTGGATTCTGAGCCACCGGCAATCATCACATCGGCGTCGCCATATTCAATCATGCGCCCAGCTGTACCAATACTGTGCAAACCAGTAGTACACGCACTAACAATGGCAAGGTTAGGACCTTTTAGCCCATACTTGATCGACAGGTGACCGGAAGTCATGTTAATGATGGATGCGGGCACAAAAAACGGTGAAATCCGACGCGGTCCGCGCGCGACATATTCTGTGTGCGTCTGCTCAATCATTGGCAAACCACCGATGCCAGATCCTATTATGACGCCAATGCGCTCGGCATTAGCTTCTGTTACAACCAGACCACTATCTTGCATTGCCTGAATTCCGGCTGCCACACCAAAATGGATAAAAGCATCCATGTGACGTGCTTCCTTAGCAGGAATATATTCCTCAATATTGAAGCCCTTCACCTCTCCTGCAAAATGCGTCGAAAAAGATGTAGCATCAAACTTGGTAATGGTCGCAATACCGGATTTGCCTGAGATCGCTGCGCTCCACGTATCGGCAACCGTGTTGCCAATAGGTGAAACGCAACCGAGACCAGTTACGACGACACGGCGTTCACGTGAGCGGCTCAAACAGTTCTCCAGAAGTCAATCAAAGTAATTTAAGCAGCCTTAACGTGTGCTTTGGCATAATCAATCGCCTGTTGCACAGTAGTTATTTTCTCGGCTTGCTCATCCGGAATTTCCATTTCAAATTCATCTTCCAATGCCATGACGAGCTCAACTGTGTCGAGTGAATCCGCACCTAAATCATCAACAAACGATGATTCGATTTTGATGTCAGCTTCGGCGACACCCAGTTGCTCTGCAACGATTTTTTTTACGCGTTGTTCAATATCAGACATGTATTGCCTCCAGTGTATTGGTTACGGAAAGTGCGCGCATTTTATCAGGTTTGCGACGCAAAAAATAAATTTCAGTTTCTTCGTTCAAATTTAGCTTAAAAACTAATAACATCCATCAGTGATACATCATCCCATGTACATCCCGCCATTAACGTGCAAGGTCGTGCCGGTGATATAACTTGCCTGAGGTGAGGCTAGGAATACTGCAGCAGCAGCGATATCCTCAGGTATGCCAAAACGATTTAATGGTATCTGACTTAATAATGCCGCTATTTGCTGATCGTTCAATGATTTTGTCATATCCGTATCGATAAAGCCGGGGGCAATACAATTGACAGTGATATTGCGACTGCCAATTTCCCGCGCCAGCGCTCTACTCATCCCTGCCACTCCGGCTTTTGCCGCCGCATAGTTCATTTGCCCTGGATTGCCTGTCGATCCCACCACCGAAGTGATATTGATGATGCGCCCACTTTTCGCTTTCATCATGCCACGCAGCACAGCGCGGGAAAGACGTGCCACTGCTGTCAAATTAGTCGCAATGACAGCATCCCACTCTTCTTCTTTCATACGCAAAGCAAGCTGATCTTGCGTAATGCCGGCATTGTTAACTAGAATCGACAACCCATCGTAATTTTTCTGAATATGATCAACCAGCGCGCTGCATCCCGCCACGTCGTTCACCTCAAGTACCACACCCTTACCCAGACCACCACCAAATGTAGCTAGGTAATCGGTAATTACAGCGGCTCCAGCTTCGGAAGTTGCGGTACCGATGACTATCGCTCCTTGCTTGGCAAATTCGAGTGCAATTGCGCGGCCAATGCCACGGGAAGCACCGGTAACTAGTGCCACTTGATTATTTAAATTGCGCACCGTCACTTCATTAGCTCCAAAATTTTATCCAGAGATGCCTGATCAAAAAGTGCTTCCACCGCCAAATCAGCATTGATACGCTTTGTCAGCCCGATCAATACCTTGCCCGGTCCGCATTCTACGACATGGGTAACACTTTCTGCTGCAACTTTTTGCATCGTTTCTACCCACCTGACCGGGTTAGCAGCCTGTCGCACCAAAGCATCCTTGATTCTCAATGGATCGTTTTCGATTGCAACATCGACGTTATTGATCACAGGAATCCGTGGTGCAAAAAAAGTCAGGTCCGCCATAAAATCACGCAAACGGTCTGATGCTGGCTTTAATAAAGAGCAATGGAATGGAGCAGATACGGAAAGTAGCAATGCACGCTTCGCACCACTTGCCTTGGCCGCTTCACAGGCGCGCTCAACGGCATTTTTGTGCCCTGCAATTACCACTTGTGCCGGCGCATTAAAATTAACCGCCTCCACAACCTCGCCTTGCGCGGACGCCGCACATATTTCAAGCACTGCATCGTCCGACAAACCGAGGATCGCTGCCATGCCGCCTTTGCCGACGGGCACAGCTTCTTGCATTGCCTGCGCACGAAAACGCACTAAACGCACAGCATCATAAAACGGTATGACGCCAGAAGCGACTAAGGCAGAATATTCACCAAGACTGTGGCCTGCAACAAGTGATGGTATCGCACCACCGACGGCAATCCATGCCCGATAAAACGCTACGGCAGTAGCCAACATTATCGGCTGTGTGTTCGTTGTTAGATCCAGTTCTTCTTTCGGACCTTCCCCGATCAACTTGGCAAGATCACACTGCAATGCCTCTGATGCTTCAGCAATAGTTTGCCGCACGACTACGTTATCTGTGAAGCCATTTAACATCCCAATGCTTTGAGAGCCCTGACCCGGGAATACGAATGCAAATTTTTTCATGCTAGTTATTGATAATCGATTAATTACATCCGTGCGAGCACCGCACCCCAAGTGAAACCACCACCAACGCCTTCCATCATCACAGTTTGCCCAGCCTTGATGCGTCCATCGCGCATACCGACATCCAGTGCCAATGGAATGGATGCTGCAGATGTATTGCCATGCTGATCAACTGTGACAATCATTTTTTCCATAGGCAAACCGAGCTTCTTGGCTGTGCCCTGCATAATTCGGATATTCGCTTGGTGTGGAACCATCCAATCTACTTGCGATGCATTTAGTCCAGCTTTATCGAGCACTTCATGCGCGACTTTATCTAGTAATTTTACCGCCAACTTATACACTGCCTGGCCGTCCATATATAGAAAAGCACTACCTTCCAGGACCCCACCACCGACATTGCCAGAGACATATAGAATCTCGTTATACCTTCCATCCGCATGTAATTTACTGGCCAGAATCCCTGGCTCTTCAGAAGATGACAGAATAGCGGCACCGGCGCCATCGCCAAACAATACGCAGGTTCCACGATCGTCAAAATTGAGGATGCGGGAAAACACCTCTGCGCCAATTACGAGTATGTTCTTGTGTGCACCAGATTTGATGAAACTATCAGCAATAGAAACGGCATAGATAAATCCGCTGCATACCGCCTGTACATCCACAGCGGCACAATCATTGGTAATACCAAGCTTGCGCTGCACTACGGTCGCGGTGCTGGGAAAACCGCCAAGGTAGTCTGGCGTTGATGTGGCAAGAATGATCAGGTCAATGTCATTTGCAACCAGTCCAGCCATCTGAAGTGCATTTTTTGCAGCTTCAACAGCCAGATCGCTGGATTGTGTACCTGGATCAGCATAGTGACGGGCAGAAATACCACTGCGCGAAACAATCCATTCATCCGAAGTTTCGATCCCCTTTTCAGCCATTCGTTTGGCGAGATCCTGATTCGTTACACGATTTTTAGGCAGGAAACTACCTGTTCCAATGATTTTACTGTATGGATTCATGCCGTTTTATGCTCATTATTACTTAGTTAATTGCGTTGATTTGATTGCATCTGGACCTGGCAAGATTTCGCTTACTGTAGTCGGCATCAAGTCTTCGATCGCCCTGGAAATACGGGACAAAACATCATACTTTGCTGCGTCAAAAGCTCGTCTGATTGCGCATTCAAACGCATAGGTGTCTGCACCGCCATGACTCTTGAATACCAAGCCGCGTAATCCCAACAAACTGGCACCATTGTAGCGGGACGGATTCATCCGAGCGGAAAAAGATTTAATTGCTTTCTGCGCCAGTAATGCACCCAACATACTCAAAAAATTGCTCTTGAATTCTGCTGTCAATCCTGATTTTACCAAGCGGCCCATGCCTTCAGCCGCTTTCAATGTAACATTGCCAACAAAACCGTCGCAAACGACAATATCTGTAGTGCCTTCAAAAATATCATTGCCCTCTACATTGCCATAGAAGTTAAGTAGACCCTTGGCACTGTCAGCACGCAGTAATTCACCCGCCTGCTTGACGACGTCATTGCCCTTAATTGCTTCTTCACCGACATTCAGCAAGCCGATTGTCGGTCTGGGCTTACCTTCAATCGCCGATACCAGCGCCGAGCCCATGATAGCAAACTGATGCAAATGCTGCGGCTTGCAATCCACATTCGCGCCAAGGTCGAGCATGTAGGTTGGGCCGTTTTTCTGATTAGGAAGAATGCCGCAGATGGCCGGACGTTCAATACCCGCTATCGTTTTGAGCACATACCGCGATACCGCCATGAGCGCACCCGTATTACCAGCCGATACGCAGGCTTGCACCCGTCCGTCCTTCACCAGACCAATTGCTACGCGCATGGAGGAATCCTTCTTACGGCGCAAGGCAATTTCTACGGGATCGTCCATCGTGACAACTTCGGATGCATGCACTATGGACAGACGCGTATGTCCTACCGCTTTATGTTTTTTCAATTCCGCGAGAATCACGTCTTCCAGTCCAACCAGCACCAACTCGGCATCGGGTTGACGATTGAGAAATGCAATGGCGGCTTGTACAGTAACAGACGGACCATGATCGCCGCCCATGCAGTCAATAGAAATTTTAATTGTCATTATTTTGATTCAGTGCCTTATGCAAGCCACGCATTATGGGGCAGAATCGGCGCGATTCAAAATCACGGAAGCATTAATTTTAGGCGCAAAAAAACGGCGCCAAGTCAAAACTCGTCACGCCGTTCTTAATCCGGAACTGCGATTAATCGTCGTTCTTTGTCTTTAGCACTTTACGACCACGATAAAAGCCATTTGGGCTGATGTGGTGACGCAAGTGCGTTTCGCCAGTAGTTGGTTCAATGCCCAATTGTGGTGTAACCAGGAAAGAATGCGCACGATGCATGCCGCGCTTCGACGGGGATTTTTTATTTTGCTGAACAGCCATGATAACTCCTAATACTCAAGATCAAAAATAGTAACACATCCAGTTTACAAGCCCACAGGCAAACTGGAACACTTGCTTAAAATCAGTTCCCAGCCTAACTCAACCGCTTCAAAACATCAAATGGCGAGCTTTTTTTTGCCCCATTCAAAGCCTTCAGCGCTGCTGGATCCGGACATACTTCATGCTTGGGTGAAAGAGGTATCGCCAACAACACCTCGTCTTCAATCAGCTCAACAACATCCAGCTCTTTTGTTCCAACGATAACGTCTATTGCATCGTCGTCCAGCATTGTTTCAATTTCATCCGCATGCACATCATCTTTTGCAAGAGTCAGGCTTGATTCGGATGCGATATCAAATGTACATGGAGTCAAACAGCGCTGACACAGCAGTGACACAGATCCGGATACGGACAACGTCAGTTGCTCAAACCCTAAAGCGCCGGTTCCGCCATCAATCGACCAGGACAGAACTGCTGATTTATCAATACATTCGCCTGAAAGCCGTGAAGAATCTGCGACAGCTATCTCACCTTGACGGCGTTCTTTAAGCCGACAAAATTCGAAGGCGTCGATTACAAAAGCATTCATAGGCAAAGCCGAACCCGGAAAACCTGCGATAATAACAGGCTTTTCAAGCATTCGTCAAAGTGTTAGCGCACTTTATCGAAGTATATTTATATTCGTTAGCTAACCAGGTCATTCACATTGATTCTCAAATTACCGCCCCGACTAATTCTTGCATCAAGCTCACGTTACAGGCATGAATTATTGAGCCGATTGCAATTGCCGTTCGAGGTATTGATTCCTGATATCGACGAAACCCCGCTTGCCAGCGAAACACCGACAATGACCGCGCTGCGTCTGGCCCGCGCAAAAGCACAAGCAATCGCAACGTTAGCACCGGGCGCGCTGGTGATAGGCTCGGATCAGGTCGCCACACTCGACGATCTCCAGATCGGTAAGCCGGGAAATTATGAAAACGCATTGCTTCAATTGCAAAAAATGCGCGGCCGCCGCGTGATTTTTCATACCGCCTTATGTCTTTGGGATAGCCGCCAGAACACGCTTGTAAATCAGGTACAAGTCGAGAATGTCCAAACTTTCGTCACTTTCCGCGACTTGCCAGACAATGAATTGAGTGCTTACTTACATATTGAGCAGCCTTACGACTGTGCTGGCAGTGCTAAAAACGAAGGGCTGGGGATTACGATCATTGAAAAAATCGAGAGCACCGATCCCACTGCCCTGACCGGCTTGCCGCTCATTGCGCTGACTACGATGCTACGCCGCGCCGGCGTGCCATTTTACACTTCCATATAAATACAGTAATGGGTATAGTGTTTTATTGCCACTTTACCGCACATTAATTATGGCTATAAAAATATACTCATTATATTATCGATAAAACTATGGCTGGCATTCTATATCTAATCCCCAACACGCTCGGCCAGACCGATGGCGAGGCAGGCGACTTGTTGTCGCGCATCATCCCACAACAAGTCCAGGCCATTAGCGCTGGTCTCGATTATTTTGTGGCGGAAAATGCCAAATCGACGCGCGCTTTCCTGAAATTGCTTGCTGCCACACATCCACTGGCAAAACCTTTGCAGGAAATTAGCATTGCCGAGTTGAATGTCAATACTCCAGCTGCAGCCCTGCCGGCATTACTGGCGCCGATTTTGGCCGGCCAGGATGCGGGCTTGATTTCTGAAGCAGGGGTGCCGGCGGTGGCCGACCCAGGCGCCAATTTGGTGCGTTTGGCGCATCAACACGGCATTCAGGTGCGCCCGTTGGTCGGGCCGTCATCGCTGCTGCTAGCTGTCATGGCGAGCGGCCTGAACGGCCAGAGTTTTGCTTTTAACGGATATTTACCGACCGATGCCGGATTGCGTATAAAGCGCATCAAGGCGCTCGAAGAGCGCTCGCGCCAGGAGAAGCAAACCCAACTTTTCATTGAAACGCCGTACCGCAACGGTGCGATGCTCGAAGCACTGGCCGGCGCTTGCCTGCCAGATACCCTGATTTGCATCGCCACAGACCTGACTTTGCCGACCGAATCGATTCGTACGCAAACAGCTGGCAAGTGGCGCCGGGAACTCGGTGCCGGCGAAATGCCTGCTTTCCACAAAAAACCGACGGTATTTTTGCTATTGACGCAATAACGCTCTGTAGGCGGTCGCGGCCGGCAAATAGCCGATAACAGCTTTGAGCGCGATTTTCATATCAGTTAAACCCGACGCGTACCGGTAAACTTCGCTAACGTCGCGCCCGATTCCAGTGTAAATTCGGCATTGGCGTCGGTTCCTAACGCACTCACCAAGTAGGGCATCAGTTCCTTGAGCATGGGCTCCAGCGTCCACGGCGGATTGATCACGAACATACCGCTGCTGTGCAGGCCGAAACCATCAGGCGACGGCGCACAAACGGAAAGCGTGACATTAAGCCAGCCGCTGGCGGGCAGTTGTTTCAGCTTTTCAGGCAACTGGCGCGACTCCATCCGGTTAAGCACCGGATACCAGACCGCGTAAGTGCCGGTAGCAAAACGGGTCAATGCATCTGTCAACGTGTCTTTAACGCGGCGATAGTCGCTTTTATCCTCGTAGGGCGGGTCGATCAGTACCAAGCCGCGCCGCGACGGTGGCGGCAATAACGCCCGCAAACCGGCAAAACCGTCGGCGCGCTGAATCATCACGCGCGTGCCGCGTCCCGTCTGCCGTATCCCCTGCTCTGCCGCGTGCGCTGCGAGCTTGCGGAAGTTATCGGCCAGAATCTTGCTATCGCTCGGATGCAGCTCGAACAGGCGCAGACGATCTTGCTCGCGCATGGTTTTATCTGCCACATAAGGCGAGCCGGGGTAATAGCGCATCTTGCCGCTAGGATTGAGCTGCTTGATGAGCTTGACATATTCGGCCAGCGGCGCAGGCATATCCTTGCGCTCCCACAGACGGCTTATGCCGCTTTCGAATTCGGCATTCTTGGTCGCGTAACTGCTATCGAGCGCATACAGCCCGGCACCGGCGTGGGTGTCGATATACATGTAAGGCGTGTCTTTCTGGCCGAGGTACTGCAGTAACTGCATGGTCACGACATGCTTTAAGACATCGGCGTGGTTACCTGCATGGAAGGCGTGGCGGTAGCTCAACATAAAAAAGGGTTCAATCGTGGTAAGTGAGTATATTTAGTAAGAAACGGCGTAGCGACGGCCAATAAAATTTTTGACGCTTGATCAAAAACCGCACCTTTCAAGTCGACAGAAAAACGCGGTGCGCGCCGCCGCAACAATGCCGCCATTCTAACAAGTCTGCACTGCGGACATGCCATCAACAGAATTACCAACCCGGCCAGCGCTCGGCAGCAGGCAAGATAAGCAGGCGGAAAAATATAAATAGGGAGTATGCCAAGAATCATGGGATTTACCGCATATATTAAATGCGTGAAAAAAATATTCTCCACTCCAGTATTAAGAGGACGCAAGCATTTCAAGCACTTAATAGAACGCGATGATGTTGCAATAAAAAAACCGCCAGAGTTGCCCCCGGCGGTTTTTTTATTGCAACATCATCGCAGCATTAGCAGCGCCGAAGAAATTTTCCCGACGCAGCATCAGCGCAATGTGCGCGATTTATGCAACTTTCTTGTCATCGAAGAATTGTGCATCTTCAGTTGAGCCACGCAGTGCAGTGGTGGACGACTGGCCTTGCTGAATTACCTGGGTTACTGCATCGAAGTAACCAGTACCGACTTCACGCTGATGCTTGACTGCGGTGAAGCCTTTTTCGGCTGCTGCGAATTCCAATTCTTGCAACTCAACGAAAGCCGACATCTGGTTGCGGGCATAGCCGTGCGCCAGGTTGAACATGCCGTAGTTCAGTGCGTGGAAACCAGCCAAGGTGATGAACTGGAACTTGTAGCCCATGCGGCCGAGTTCTTTCTGGAAATTGGCGATGGTGGCATCGTCCAGGTTCTTTTTCCAGTTGAACGACGGTGAGCAGTTATAGGACAACAGCTTGCCTGGGAACTTGGCGTGAATCGCGTCAGCGAATGCCTTGGCGTATTCCAGGTCAGGTTTGCCGGTTTCACACCAGATCATGTCGGCGTATTCAGCGTAAGCCAAACCGCGCGAGATTGCCTGTTCTAGACCTGGTCTGGTCTTGTAGAAGCCTTCAACCGTGCGCTCCCCCGTCAGGAATGGCTTGTCATTGTCATCCACATCGGAGGTGATCAAATCGGCTGCTTCTGCATCGGTACGAGCCAACAATACAGTTGGTGTGCCCATAACGTCGGCTGCCAGACGCGCAGCATTCAGTTTTTCAACCGCTTCACGAGTAGGAACCAGAACCTTGCCGCCCATGTGACCGCATTTTTTGACCGAAGCCAACTGATCTTCAAAGTGAACGCCGGAAGCGCCCGCTTCGATCATCGATTTCATCAATTCGAATGCGTTCAACACGCCGCCGAAACCGGCTTCTGCATCGGCCACGATCGGCGCGAAGAAATCGGTGTCGCCTTTGCCTTCGGACCATTGAATCTGATCAGCGCGGGTCAGACAGTTGTTGATGCGCTTGACCACCAGCGGTACCGAGTTGGCTGGGTACAGCGATTGATCGGGATACATTTCACCAGCAACGTTGGCGTCGCCTGCAACTTGCCAGCCGGACAGGTAGACCGCTTTCAGGCCTGCCTTGACCTGTTGCATTGCCTGGTTGCCAGTCAATGCGCCGAGTGCGTTGACGAACGGCTCGTTGTTGACCAGGTCCCACAGCTTGATGGCACCGTTTTTCGCCAAAGTGTGCTCAACCTTGATGGAGCCACGCAGACGGATCACGTCTTCCGCTTTGTAGTTACGCTTGATACCTTTCCAGCGCGGGTTGGTGTCCCAATCTTTTTGCAGTTCTGCTACTTGCTGTTCACGTGTCGACATTGCATTCTCCTGATGGCAAAAAAGTAGATAAATTAAATAAAGTCAAAGTTGATGTAAATAATATTAGGCTTTTTTTTGCAAAGCAACAAGGTCTTATATAAGACATATATCTAAAATTTTATTTATATTTATCAATACCTTATAAACTAATTATCGCGATGTGGAATATCATTTCTCAAAATGAAAGATAACTTCGTTATTGGAGCGAATCAGTTTCCACGATATGAAAAAATGATTCCACTTCATGAAAAATATCTAGTTGGCCATTTAAAAATAAGGTATGAAAGATTTATTTTCAGGTGCAGTTGTATTGCGTCGCAACAATTGATTCGACTTACAATAGAGGCAAGCTTGGTTTTCCCTAGTCAAACATCCATGTATTATCCGAGTACTTATATTTTTCTCGCAACCAGAGACCCATTATGAAAGTTACGCAAATTCATCCTGTAATACGAGATATTGCCGATTGCGGTAAGTGCGCAGTGCGTAAAAACTCATTATTTTCTGATTTTACCGATGAAGATTTTCGTCTGATTCAAGCGCCCATCGAAGATTTCCGGTTTACTCCCGGAGCGGTAATATATAAGCAGGGTGATAAAGTAAATGGTCTGTATACGATTCGTAGCGGCATGGTTAAGTTGAATCGCCTGAATGCCGATGGCACCCAGCGCATCCTGCGCATCCTGCGCACCGGCGACATCGTTGGCTTGGAAGCCAGTCTCAGCCAACATTACGAGAACGACGCAATTGCCATCAATACAGTAACTGCCTGTCGTGTTCCGAGCGATGCCATTGCACGTCTGGATCGCGAGTCGCCCCGCTTGCACCGCAATTTGATGAGGAAATGGCACGAGACCGTGATCGAGGCCGACCAATGGTTTGGCGAGCTCACCAACGGTCTGGCGCGCGTACGAATGGCCCGCCTGCTATTGAAGATGCGTGACTCGGATGATTCCGATGTGTCATCGCTGTTTTCGCTGGAAGACATAGGCTCGGTGCTGGGCATGACCATCGAAACAGCCAGCCGTATTATCAACACTCTGCTGCGGGAGGGGAAAATCAGGCGCATCAATGGTGGCGACCGTCACTACCAGATCGATATTGCGGCACTGGAGAAGGAGTCGCAATCCAGCGCTTTGTAAGCGGCAAATCACCCATAGCGACCGCCGCTTCCAATATCCTTGCTTAGAGAACGCCAATCCCCGATTCCTTTTTACCCTGCCGCGCGTCAGTTGTTTGCCGCTGAAAACTGGCTATGAAAAGGCTGGTGGCACGGTACTGTGTTGAGCGAGGTCAACTATTCGGCATACCCAAGCAAGGACGTCGCATGAGTGCCTCCAAAGGACACTAAAAAATTCACGCTCGTGGCAGACTGAGATTGTTTTAAAGGAAAATATATTTTGTTGTAGCGCGAAATGGTTTTACGGCATCCATCCCAAAACCAACAGTAGAAACGATTGTCAGGATAGGCCGAATCAGCGAATATATAGTTATTATATTGAAATTTTTAAAGGAGATCAGCCATGCAAACCGTCGCACAGATTCTCAACTCAAAGCACAATCAGACGGTCTGGAACATCACGCCCGCAGCATTGGTGTTGGATGCTATCAAGTTACTCGCAGAGAAAGGTATTGGAGCGCTGTTGGTAATGGAGGGAGAACGGGTCGTCGGCATTGTTACCGAACGTGACTACGCCCGGAAAGTGCATATCCTGGGGCGCTCGTCGGACAATACCCCGGTCAGCGACATCATGACTTCCCCTGTCATGTATGTAAGCCCTGACCAAACCAATGAGCAATGCATGGCATTGATGACTGAAAATCGATTGCGACACTTACCCGTCATGGACAATGGCAAGTTGGTTGGCCTTATTTCTATCGGCGACCTGGTGAAAGACATAATTTCCGAACAGCAATTCATTATTCAGCAGCTTGAACACTACATCATGGGCGAGCGGGGTTAAGGGATTGACATATGGTCGTGAAACGACTTGGAAGCGATAACCGTTTCCACCAAAGCGATTGCATGAATGGTCAGTTGTTTAGGCCCAGTAACTTGCCGAGGTAATCAACGTTCCAACCGACTTTCAGTCGCTTGTTGGCGATGCGGCGATGCGGTGATACCGAGTTTTGTGGTGATGTCGCTTTTGAGCAGGTTGAGCGCAATACGGCGCAGAATGGCGAAGTTTTGTGCGCCTTGCCAATCCGGCTTCGTCCAGGCCGGATTGGTTGTTCTTCACACCCAATACGTAGTCCGCACCGCTTTGCACAATTTTGTGCAGCAATGTCGTGCTGGTATCACGTCGATGGCGATCGATGCTCCCTTTGATGCCAGTGCATGCAGCAATTCCGGTATGGCGGTGATCTCGTTGCTCTTGTCGGCAGTTTTGATCTGCTCAAGCATCAAACCACTCGTGCTGCTCTAGGTCTATACAGATGAATGCGCTCTGCTTGCCACCATGCTAGCCGCGTACACATTTGCCATCGATAGCCATGTGCTGGCCCGCCAGTGACGGGCACAGCCCACTGATGAATGCGCAAATGGCGGCCAGCAACAATTCTTCGAATGCTTCGAGCAGTGATATCGGTGCGTTTGCCATCTCGACGTCCAAGTATCGAGAGTAAACGCCTTTCCGGACCAGCTTACAAGCACTACTTTCGATTCTTGGTCATGGTACTGGCACCCGCTTCATGCAATCGCCTTGGTGTTCATGCGTCCTGACTTGACGCATCGTCTGGCAGGAAATGGCGCGCTTGGTTTGACCGGGGTGACGGTGCCGCTATCCTCGGCTGATCGTCGAGTTTGAACACGCTGATCACGTGCGTCAGGCTAGTGGCCTGATCCTGCAGGCTCTCGGCTGCTGCGGCCGCCTGTTCCACCAAAGCCGCATTCTGTTGCGTTACTTGATCCATTTGAGCGATGGCCTGATTCACTTGCTCGATCTCGCTACTCTGCTCCCGGCCCGCAGCCGTGATCTCGCTCATGATGTCGGTTACCCGTTTGATGCTTGTCACCACATCGTCCATCGTGGTGCCGGCCTGCCCCACCAATTTACTGCCAGCCTCGACTTGGTCGACCGAGTCGCCAATCAGAATCTTGATCTCCTTGGCGGCCGACGCGCTGCGCTGGGCGAGGTTGCGCACTTCGGTGGCGACTACGGCAAAGCCGCGTCCCTGCTCTCCCGCACGTGCCGCTTCCACGGCGGCATTCAACGCCAAAATATTGGTCTGGAATGCAATGCCATCGATCACGCTGATGATATCTACAATTTTATTCGCGGATGCATTGATCGATCCCATCGTTTCAATGACTTGCGCCACAACGGCTCCGCCCTTTTGCGCCACCTCGGATGCAGATCCTGCCAACAAGTTCGCTTGATGCACGTTTTCAGCGCTCTGTTTTACGGTCGAGGTCAGTTCTTCCATCGATGAGGCCGTTTCTTCCAGCGAACTGGCTTGCTCTTCGGTGCGGGAAGACAGATCAAGGTTACCCATCGCGATTTCCTGAGCTGCCACCTTGACCGACTCACCGGCGATGCGAATTTCCACCAGCATAGAAGCGATTTTACCGATGAAGCGATTGAAGGCGCTGCCGATCTGCGCCAATTCATCTGAACCGCGATCATCCAGGCGTCGGGTCAGGTCGCCATGACCGGAAGCGATATCCTCCATTGCATCGCGCGCCATTTGCATCCGCTTCAGTGCCTTTGCGACTATCACGGTCAATAGCAACGCAGCCAGTGCAATGACCAGCAACGCGGTAATGGCGGACGTGGTCAGCATTGCGGCCAGCGCTTGCGTCGCTTCAGTTCGATCGAGAACGACAGCGAGCAACCAATCGGTGCCTTCAACGCGGGTCACATGCAGCATGCCATCACGACCATTAAGATGCACCGCATCGTTTTGCCGGGAACGGTCAATCTCTGTCAGCCTCTGAGGAGTCAAATCTGGGCTCAGGTCCGACACAGGCTTCATCGTCAGCTGTTTATTCGGATGGGCAATGATCATGCCATTTTCGTCCAGCAGGAAGGCAAAACTGTTCGGTGTCGGCTTGATCGCGATCACCGTCTTCACCACGTTATCCAGAAGAACGTCGGCTGCGACCACGCCCTGAAGATTGCCTTGTGAACTGGCAGGCTCGGCGAAAGTGACCACCAGCTTGCCGGTGGCGGCATCGACATAGGGTGTCGTCAGGATTGGTCCGCCAGTCTGCGCGGCCCTCGTGTACCACGGCCGAACCGTAGGGTCGTAGTCGGCAGGAATGCCTTCCGGCCGAGAGAAAACAGCGTGTTTATCAGCGAAGCCGATATAGGCATTGTCAAACGTGCCGGCCTTATCCGCCGCCGTCAAAAACGGCAATGGATCTGGCGCACCGATGTTTAGTTTGATCGACTCCACGACCGTGCGCTTTGAACGCACCCACTCGGCAATGCCGCTTGCATGACTCTGCGACAGCTGCTGCATCTGCCCATTCAATGACGTCAGCGTATGACGCCTGGCGGTGTTGTAATTGACCGTCACGACGATCAGCATGGCGAGAACAACGACAGAAACACAGATGGCGATGAGCCGTGTGCGCAGTGATGAAAACATAGTGAAAACCTTTGTAAGATACCCGGATGTTGGTGAACTTTTAGGATTGTTTCTGAAATTTCATGAAGATCATCCTGAAATTTCCGGATCAATTTAAAACTAAGAACGTTTAAAAAAATTTGCGGAAGTTCATTGCTTGTCTGTAGAAAAACGAAGTAATTCCATTAGCGCAGGATGGCGTCGGCGATGATGCTCAAAGCCAATTTTAAATGTTCTGCGGCATTTCTGTTTGTTTTATAGATATTGCCGAGAGTAGATGTTGAACAATTTTTTCCTAGCTGCAATCGGGGAAATTATGGTCCGGCACTTTAAGATTTTCTCGCTTTTAGCACGCGGATTCAGACACGAAGTGCAACCGGAATCCATACAACATCGCAAAAAAATTTCTCTAACGAATACAGTTTTTCCATTCTATTTATAGATCCGTCAATATAGATCCGTCAATTTTCAAAAATGCTCTTGGAACTTTTCTTCTATTTATTTTTCCATCGCGTTTCTCCTTTTTCGCGAAAAGAAAATTCCGATTTTTGCAATGATTTATGTCAAATTAATTTTGATGAGATAGCCCTGACATTACGACGACTTCGAGTTGACATGCTTATGCACGACGAGGATACTTCGGTCGATCCAATTGGATTTCCTATCAGTGAAAAATGAAGCCAGCGGCAATCACGCAGACTTCAAGACAACAAAAGGTCGGCACCGGTCACCACCATGCGCCGAGCCGAATATAACGACAAAACGCGCGACACGATCACGCGAGGAGACACGAATGCGGCAGAACGAACCCCTTCGTCTGCATGTGCCGGAGCCTACTGGGCGCCCGGGTCATGCGACTGATTTTTCTTATTTGCGGCTATCGCCTGCGGGCGAGGTGCGAAGACCTCCGGTTGAAGCGTCGCCAATTGATACCCTCGATCTTGCCTATTCGCTGGTGCGGGTGATCGACGACGAAGGTCACGCCGTCGGGCCGTGGGTACCGGAAATCGAACTGGAAACAGTGCGTACCGGGCTGCGCGCCATGATGAAAACGCGCATCTTCGATGCCCGCATGCTGATCGCACAGCGCCAGAAAAAAATGTCTTTTTACATGCAGAGCCTGGGCGAAGAAGCCATCGGGACGGCACAAGCGCTGGCGCTCAACGTCGACGACATGTGCTTTCCTACCTATCGCCAGCAAAGCATCCTGATAGCACGCGACGTGCCTCTGGTGGATATGATTTGCCAGCTTATGTCGAACGAGCGCGATCCCCTCAAGGGACGGCAGTTGCCGGTGATGTATTCGGTGCGTGAGGCTGGCTTCTTCTCAATCTCTGGCAATTTGGCGACCCAGTACATTCAAGCAGTGGGCTGGGGAATGGCCTCTGCCATCAAGGGCGACACCAAGATTGCTTCGGCCTGGATTGGCGATGGCGCTACTGCCGAAGCCGATTTTGATACCGCTCTGACTTTTGCCCATGTATATCGGGCGCCGGTCATTCTCAATGTGGTCAACAACCAGTGGGCCATCTCAACATTCCAGGCTATCGCAGGCGGCGAGGACACTACTTTCGCGGCACGCGGTGTCGGCTGCGGCATCGCATCACTACGTGTGGATGGCAACGATTTCCTCGCCGTTTACGCGGCCTCGAAGTGGGCTGCCGAAAGGGCTAGACGCAACCTGGGTCCGACCATGATCGAATGGGTCACCTATCGCGCCGGTCCGCACTCGACCTCGGACGATCCGTCCAAGTACCGTCCGGCCGACGACTGGGCGCACTTCCCGCTCGGCGATCCGATTGCACGACTCAAACAGTATTTAATCGGTATTGGCGCGTGGTCAGAACAAGAGCATGCAGAAACCCAGAAGGAGTTGGAGTTGCAAGTTATTGCCGCGCAAAAAGAAGCCGAGCAATACGGCACGATGGCGAGCGGCAATGTTTTCAGCCCTGCCGAGATGTTTGACGATATCTATAAAGAGATGCCGGAACATTTGCGAGTACAACGCCAGCAGCTAGGAATTTGACCATGAGCGCAGATAAAAACATGAACGAAAAAAAGACGCCCATGACCATGATCCAGGCCTTGCGCTCGGCCATGGATGTGATGCTTGAACGCGATAACAATGTGGTCGTGTTCGGCCAGGATGTTGGCTATTTTGGTGGCGTATTTCGCTGCACCGAAGGCTTGCAGAAAAAATACGGCACATCACGGGTATTTGATACCCCAATTTCCGAGGGAGGAATCGTGGGTGCGGCCGTCGGCATGGGAGCGTATGGCTTGCGGCCAGTGCTCGAAATCCAGTTCGCCGATTACATCTATCCCGCCTACGACCAGATTGTTTCCGAAGCGGCAAGACTGCGGTTTCGCTCAGCCGGAGAGTTCACCGCGCCGATCACGATCCGAACCCCCTGCGGCGGCGGCATTTACGGTGGGCAAACCCACAGCCAAAGCCCGGAAGCAATGTTTGCGCATGTCTGCGGACTACGCACCGTAATGCCGTCCAATCCTTACGACGCCAAGGGCTTGCTGATCGCTTCGATAGAAAACGACGACCCGGTAATTTTTCTCGAACCAAAACGCCTGTACAACGGACCGTTTGATGGCCACCACGACCAACCGGTAGTACCGTGGTCCAAGCATCCGCTGGGCGAAGTGCCGGAAGGCTACTACACGATACCGCTGGAGACAGCGTCGGTGTTTCGTGCTGGAACTGCTCTGACAGTGCTTACTTACGGCACCATGGTTTTCGTGTCGGAGGCCGCAGCAAAAGAGAGCGGGATCGATGCTGAAATTATCGATTTACGCAGCCTGTGGCCACTGGATCTGCCGACTATTATTGCTTCGGTTAAAAAGACTGGCCGCTGCGTGATCGTGCACGAGGCGACGCGCACCGGCGGATTTGGTGCCGAATTGACGGCGCTGGTGCAAGAACATTGTTTCTATCAGCTTGAGGCGCCGATCGAGCGTGTGACCGGCTGGGACACGCCTTATCCGCATGCGCAGGAATGGGCTTATTTCCCCGGACCAGCGCGAGTAGCGGCGGCATTCAAACGTACGATGGAGGCATGACATGGGTATTCATGTAATCAAGATGCCGGATATCGGCGAAGGCATTGCAGAAGTCGAATTAGTAGTGTGGCGTGTGCAACCAGGTGACGCCGTGGCCGAGGATCAGGTACTGGCCGATGTAATGACCGACAAAGCCACCATCGAGATTCCGTCACCAGTGGTAGGCACCGTCCTGGCTCTGGGCGGGAAAGCCGGACAAGTGATAGCGGTAGGCGCTGAACTGATACGGATTGAAATCGAAGGCAAAGGCAACGTTGACGCCAGTGCCAGCAACGCGGCGGCCCCCATCGCGACGCCAGCCGAACCGAACGTGCCGAATGTGCCATCCACGGCTGCGACTGCATCCAAACCAATCACACCGCCTGTGGCTGTGGCTGCACCTGCACCCAAGAAAATCCCTGCGCTGAACAATACTGCGAACACGGCACCGGCATATGTTGCGTCAGCAGCGCGGCAAGCCGGCGAAAAACCTCTCGCGTCGCCCGCCTTGCGCCAACGCGCCTGGGATCTGGGTGTCGAACTGCAGTACGTGCAAGGCAGTGGTGCGGCAGGCCGCATCATGCAACAAGACCTTGATGCTTATGTCGCCCGCGGCGCAAATCCACAAGGCGCAACCAAGAATGAAATGCGCTACCAGGAGCGCAATGACGAAGAAGCGCTGCCGATCATCGGACTGCGCCGCAAGATAGCGCAGAAGATGCAGGAGGCCAAACGGCGCATTCCGCACTTTACCTATGTCGAAGAAATCGACGTAACCGAGCTCGAAGCGTTGCGCACCCGTCTGAACAATCAATGGGGCGCTGAGCGTGGACGACTTACCTTGCTTCCGCTGCTGATGCGCGCGGTGGTACTCGGGGTACGCGAGTTTCCGCAAATCAATGCACGTTTCGACGACGATGCCGGCATCGTTACGCGCTACAGTGCGGTCCACATCGGCATTGCCGCCCAAACCGACGCTGGCCTAGTGGTGCCGGTGTTGCGGCATGCGGAGGCGCGTGACCTGTGGTCGTGCGCAGCGGAAATGGCACGCCTGGCCGAAGCTGCGCGCAGCGGCAAGGCGACGCGCGAAGAGCTTTCTGGTTCCACCATCACAATTACCAGCCTGGGTGCATTGGGCGGCATCGTCTCCACGCCGGTCATCAATCATCCCGAGGTGGCCATCGTCGGCGTCAACAAGATGGTCGAACGGCCGATGATGCGTGGCGGTCTGGTGGTGGCGCGAAAAATGATGAATTTATCGTCGTCATTCGATCACCGGGTAGTCGATGGCATGCACGCAGCCGAGTTCATACAAACGCTGCGCGGCTATCTGGAATGTCCGGCAACCCTGTTCGTGGAGTAAATATTGAACACACAATCAACAACATTGCTGGTAATCGGCGGCGGTCCTGGCGGTTACATCGCCGCAATTCGTGCTGCACAACTGGGTATTGCCACTACGCTAATCGAAGGCGAGCAACTTGGCGGAACCTGTCTGAACATCGGTTGCATCCCGTCCAAGGCATTGATTCACGCCGCCGACGAGTTCGAAAAGGCGTGCCATTATGCTGCCGACTCGGCGCTGGGCATCCATGTACAGTCACCGCGCATCGAACTGGCGCAAACAGTGCGCTGGAAGGATGGCATCGTCACCAAACTGACCTCTGGCGTGGCGGCGCTGCTCAAGAAAAACGGAGTGCAGGTAATTAAAGGGTGGGCGCGCATCATCGACGGCAAGACGGTCGAGGTGCAACAGAACGGCGAAGGCGCAGAAAGTGCGGGGGCTGTGGCAGGATCTACGCCGCTGCGTATAGGTTGCCAGCACTTGTTACTGGCAACCGGTTCGCAGTCGGTGGCGCTGCCAAACATGCCGTTCGGCGGCCCCGTAATCAGTTCTACCGAAGCCTTGTCGCCATCATCGCTGCCCCGGCGTCTGGTGGTTGTCGGCGCCGGATATATTGGGCTGGAACTGGGTATCGCCTATCGCAAGCTGGGTGCAGAGGTAAGCGTGGTCGAAGCGATCGACCGCGTGCTACCTGCCTACGACGAAGATCTGACCAAGCCGGTGGCTGCCGCGCTGCAACGGCTGGGAGTGAAATTGCATCTGGGCTGTACGGTGCAGGGATTGAACGCGAGCGGCGAGGCGGTACGTGTGCGCAACACGCAGGGCGAAGAATCTGAACTGCCGGCCGACCAAGTGCTAGTGGCGGTCGGCCGTCGCCCTCGCACGCAAGGCTGGGGCCTGGAAAATTTGATGCTCGACATGGCGGGTCACGCGGTGAAAATCGACGACCAATGCCGTACCTCGATGCGCGATGTCTGGGCGATTGGCGATCTGACGGGTGAGCCGATGCTGGCACACCGCGCCATGGCGCAGGGTGAAATGGTGGCCGAGATCATTGCCGGCAAACGCCGTCATTTCTTGCCGGCCGCAATGCCCGCCGTATGCTTCACCGATCCCGAAGTGGTGGTCGTCGGTCAGACGCCACAAAGCGCGCTGAAAGCGGGACTTGACTGCATCAATGCACTGTTTCCGTTCGCCGCCAACGGCCGCGCCATGACCATTGAGTCCACGGACGGTTTTGTGCGCGTGGTGGCACGCCGTGACAACCATCTGATTGTCGGCTGGCAGGCGGTGGGACGCAACGTATCCGAACTGAGCGCAGCGTTCTGTCATTCGATTGAGATGGGCGCACTGCTTGAGGACGTGGCGGGCACCATCCACGCCCATCCGACACTCGGCGAAGCGGTACAGGAAGCAGCGCTGCGCGCGCTCGGACATGCATTGCATGTCTAACGACCTCTCACCTGGCAAATTCCCGTCAGGATTGGAACATCCAAAATTTCAAGCCGTGGATTAATTCAGCTCTACGGCAAAAAATAAATCGGCTGCACCTGAAACCGGCAGCCCTTTTTATAAATTCCTATAGGCATAATAGGAAACCCGGACGTTGTCATGCTGAATCGACATTACCGCAACCATAACAAAATAAATCGGAGAATTTTCATGAAATCGTTGAATCGTCTTACACAAATTGCCTTGGCCGTCAGTGCTGCCGTCTCCTTTGCAGGGGTTGCCCACGCGGAAACCGTAAAAATCGCCATCGCCGGTCCGATGACTGGCGCCGTGACGCAGTATGGCGATATGGTCAAGGCCGGCGCACTGACTGCCATCGAACAGATCAACGCTGCCGGCGGCAGCAATAAATTCGAAGCCGTGATCATGGATGACAGCTGCGAGCCGAAGCAGGCGGTGGCAGTGGCCAACAAAATCGTCAGCCAGGGCATCAAATACGTGATCGGTCACGTCTGCTCGGGCTCCACCATTCCAGCTTCGGATATTTACGAGAATGAAGGCGTAGTCATGATCACGCCTTCGGCCACCGCGCCGCAACTGACTGAAAACAAACCGCACAAATTCATTTTCCGCACCATCGGCCGCGATGACCAGCAAGGTCCTGCCGCCGCCAAGTATGTAATCGAAAAGCTCAAACCCAAAAAAACAGCGGTTCTGCATGACAAGCAATCGTATGGACAGGGCGTTGCCTCTTCAGTCAAAGCGAGCCTGGAAGCAGCGAAGATTCCGGTCGTGCTGTTTGAAGGCATCAACGCAGGCGACAGCGATTACTCGGCCGTCATTACCAAACTAAAATCCAAAGGTGTGGATTTTGTCTATTTCGGTGGTTATCACCCGGAAATGGGCATGCTGATGCGCCAGGCGCGCGAGCAAGGCATCAAAGCGGTCTTCATGGGTCCGGAAGGTGTCGGCAACAAGGACATTACGGCGATCGCCGGCCCGGCCTCTGAAGGCATGCTGGTGACACTGCCAGCTGACTTTGCTGCCGACCCTGCAAACGCCGCCCTGGTCAAAGCCTTCAAAGACAAAAAGCGTGACGCGAGCGGGCCGTTCCAGTTGTCTGCCTACTCAGCCGTAAAAGTCATTGCCGACGCCATGACCGGCGCCAAGAGCACCGACCCGACCAAGGTTGCCGCCTACATCCACAGCAATCCTTTCAAAACGCCGATCGGCAACGTGGCATATGACGCCAAGGGCGATCTGAAATCCTTCAAGTTCGTTGTGTATACCTGGCATAAGGACGCTACCAAGAGCGAAGCCAAGTAGTCGGTAGCGGCACGGTACCTGCACATGGTATCCGGGCAAATTTGATCTCAACCTTGTACCTGCCCCCATCGCAATATGGATGGGGAGCGCGTGCCATCTATAATTTCTTTTTCCCATGCATACATATCCATGAATGAGCTGCTTCCGCAATTTACCCAGCAACTTATCAACGGTCTAAGTCTGGGCGCAATCTACGCGCTGATCGCCATCGGCTACACAATGGTCTACGGCATTATCGGAATGATCAATTTCGCGCATGGCGAAATTTACATGATCGGGGCTTATGTCGGCCTGGTCACACTCACCGCCATCGGCGTGCAAGCCGGTTATCCGTTGCCGCTGATACTGGTTGCGGCACTTATGGTATCGATGCTGGTGACGGGCTTATACGGCTGGACGGTCGAGCGGGTCGCCTACCGGCCGCTACGCGGCGGGCCGCGCCTGGTGCCGCTGATCTCGGCCATCGGCATGTCGATCTTCCTGCAAAACTACGTGCAACTGGGCCAGGGTTCGCGCGACATGTCGGTGCCAATGCTGATCTCGGGCGCCATCGAGTTTCAAATGGGTAGCGACTTCACTGTCACCATTCCCTATTCGCGTCTGCTGATCGTTGGCGTAACGCTGCTGCTGATGGTGGCCCTGACGCTGTTTATCGGACGTTCACGCATGGGACGCGCCTGTCGTGCCTGTGCCGAAGACATGGGAATGGCCAATCTGCTGGGCATCGATACCAACCGCGTGATCTCCTTCACCTTCGTTCTGGGCGCCATGCTGGCTGCGGTGGGCGGAGTGCTGATCGCATTATCGGTCGGCAAGCTCAATCCGTACATCGGCTTCATTGTCGGCATCAAGGCCTTCACCGCGGCGGTACTGGGCGGCATCGGCAGCATTCCGGGTGCGATGCTGGGCGGCGTACTGCTGGGCCTGGCGGAAACCTTCGCCGCAGGCTACATGCCTTCCGAATATAAAGACGTGGTGTCGTTCGGCCTGCTGGTGCTGATTCTGCTATTCCGTCCGACTGGCTTGCTGGGCAAACCGGATGTGGAAAAAGTGTGAAGCAACGCACACACAAATACAAGCGCTAGCAGCGCTGGCCAGGCTGACAAAAACGAGACATTAGAATAGAACGGACGCCCGATGGGACATACATTCAAGAACGCCGTGGCGGCGGCAGTAGTAACCGCCATTCTGACGATTCCTATCCTCGGACTGCGATTGCAGTTTGAAGGCTATCGGGTCGTGTTGCATCCAAACTGGACACCGGTACTGATGGCGGTGGCGCTGGTGTTTCTGTTTCAACTCGCCAAACCGTGGCTGGCGCGCACCACGGCAGACGTGCGCGCCAGCGTGCGCTGGCCGGCGGTACCTCGGATGCAGCCGGGGCAACAACGCGCCATCGTGCTGTTGCTGCTGGTAATCGGCGTGCTCTGGCCTTTCTTCGGCTCACGTGGCGCGGTAGACGTGGCCACCTTGGCGTTGATTTATATCGTGCTCGGACTGGGCTTGAATGTCGTGGTCGGTTTTGCCGGCCTGCTCGATCTGGGCTATGTTGCGTTCTATGCGGTGGGCGGTTACACCTATGCGCTGCTGAACCAGTATTTCGGCCTGACGTTCTGGGAATGCCTGCCGCTGTCCGCCGGGATGTCGGCGCTATTCGGCTTTCTGCTGGGCTTTCCGGTATTGCGCTTGCGCGGCGATTATCTGGCCATTGTCACGCTCGGCTTCGGCGAGATCATTCGTCTGCTGCTCAACAACCTGACCAGCCTGACTGGCGGCCCGGATGGCGTGTCCGGCATTCCCAAACCCACCGTGTTCGGGATCGAAATGACGCGCACCGCCAGCGTCGAAGGCGGCACCACCTTCCACCAAATGCTCGGTCTGCCCTATGAGGGTGGGCACATGGTGATCTTCTTGTATTTCATGGCGTTGCTGCTGGTGCTGTTTACCTACTTCGTGACCAGTCGCCTGATCCGCATGCCGATGGGACGGGCCTGGGAAGCGTTGCGGGAAGATGAAATCGCCTGCCGCTCGCTCGGCATCAATCCGACCCGGGTCAAGCTGTCCGCCTTTACGCTGGGCGCGGCTTTTGCCGGACTCGCCGGCAGCTTCTTTGCCGCCCGGCAGGGCCTGGTCACACCGGAATCGTTTACCTTCATCGAGTCAGCATTGATCCTGGCCATCGTGGTACTGGGTGGCATGGGCTCGCAACTGGGCGTGATTCTGGCAGCGATTTTGCTGACTGTATTGCCGGAACTGGCGCGCGGCTTTGCCGAATACCGGATGCTGTTTTTCGGCCTGGTGATGGTCTTGATGATGATGTGGCGTCCGCAGGGCTTGCTGCCCGCCACTCGCCCACATGTGGAGTTGCCGCAATGAGCGCCGTATTATTGAAAGTTGCTGGGCTGTCGATGCGTTTCGGCGGCTTGCTGGCAGTCGATGGCGTCGATTTTTCTGTGATGCAAAAAGAAATTTTTGCGATCATCGGCCCCAATGGCGCCGGCAAAACCACCGTATTCAATTGCATCAGCGGATTTTACCGGCCGACCGACGGCGCTATTCTGGTCGACGACACCGCTATCGGCGGCATGCCGAGCCATCTGGTGGCGCGCCATGGATTGGTGCGCACGTTCCAGAATATCCGCTTGTTCAAGAGCATGACCGTGCTGGAAAACCTGCTGGTGGCGCAGCATACCCAGCTCCGCACGGGGCTGTTGCCGGGCCTGCTCAAACTACCCGGCTATCGACGCTCCGAGCGCGAGGCACTGGAGCGTGCCGCCTACTGGCTCGACCAGCTGAACTTGCGGGCGCTGGCCAACCGCGCAGCGGGCACGCTGTCGTACGGCCTTCAGCGCCGCGTGGAAATCGCCCGTTGCATGATCACCAAGCCGCGTCTGCTGTTGCTGGACGAGCCGGCAGCCGGCTTGAATCCACAGGAAAAGCAGGAATTGCAGCAATTGATCGACCGCCTGCGACGCGAACATGACGTGGCCGTGCTGCTCATCGAGCACGACATGAGCCTGATCATGGGCATTTCCGACCGCATTCTGGTGATGGAGCAAGGCAAGCCGATCGTGACAGGAACGCCAATCGAGGTACGCAACGATGCGCGCGTGATCAAAGCTTATCTGGGAGAAGAATGATGTTGCAGTTTGAGCAGGTACACACTCACTACGGTGCCATCGAAGCCTTGCACGGTGTCTCGCTTGAAGTCAAACAGGGCGAAATCGTGACCCTGATCGGCGCCAACGGCGCCGGCAAAACCACGCTGCTGATGACGCTGTGCGGCAAACCGCGCGCCTCCAGCGGCAAGATCCTGTTTGAAGGGCGCGATATCACGCAGTGCGCAACACATGAAATCATGCGCATGGGGATCGGGATTTCGCCGGAAGGACGGCGCGTGTTCCCCAGCCTGACCGTGCTGGAAAACCTGAAGATGGGTGCCTTTTTCGCTAGCAACGGGGAAATCGACGCCGGCATCGAACACGTTTTCAAGCTGTTTCCGCGCTTGATGGAGCGCAATAATCAACGCGCCGCCACCATGTCGGGCGGCGAGCAGCAAATGCTGTCGATTGGTCGCGCCCTGATGAGCCGGCCGCGCCTGCTGTTGCTGGACGAGCCCACGCTGGGCCTGGCGCCGCTGATCATCGCGCAGATTTTCGAGATCATCCGCACCATTCGCGCGCAGGGCGTAACAGTATTTTTAGTCGAACAGAACGCCAACAAGGCGCTGAATGTGGCTGATCGCGGTTACGTGCTGGAAAACGGCTGCGTGGTGCTGGCCGATACCGGCGCCAATTTGCTGACCAACGATGCAGTGCGCAAAGCGTATCTGGGCGAGGGTTGAGGCGCGTGTAATTGCGCTTTTGAAAACCGATAATTTATAGCATACCGAGGCGACAAAATCGCCGCTTGTATCGTTTGCCGGCACCAACCCGCCGCAAACGCCTCGTTTTACCTACTGACCTTTAACCATAAACAATGTGGAAAAGCATCACCCGCCCTTATCCGGTCGAGTGTCTGTCATCCGCGCGGAGCCATCAGCATGAGCGCTTTCATCTTCAATGAACTCAATTTCGACGACCACGAACAAGTGGTATTCGTCTCCGAACCAAAATCCGGCCTCAAAGGCATCATCGCGGTCCACAACACCAACCTCGGCCCGGCCATGGGCGGTTGCCGCATGTGGAATTACGCCAGCGAAGCGATGGCCATCAACGACGTGCTGCGCCTGTCGCGCGGCATGACCTACAAGAACGCGGTCGCCGGCCTGCCCCTCGGCGGCGGTAAAAGCGTCATCATCGGCAACCCCAAGACCGACAAGACGCCGGCCCTGTTCGAAGCCTTGGGTGAAGCGCTGGAACGCCTCGGCGGCCGTTACATCACGGCCGAAGACGTTGGCACCAGCCCGGAAGACATGGCGCATGTCGCCACCAAAACCGGCTATGTTGCCGGTCTCGGGGCCAGTGGCGATCCATCGCCCCACACCGCACTGGGCTGCTTTGTCGGCGCTCAGGCGGCCGTCAAGCACCACCTCAAGCGTGACACGATGGAAGGCTTGACCGTTGCGGTGCAAGGTCTGGGCCACGTCGGTTACGACTACGCCCGCCGCCTGCATGCAGCCGGTGCCAGACTGATCGTGGCCGACATCGACCGCGCCGCGCTGGAACGTGCCCGTGCCGAGTTCGGTGCCGAAATCGTAGCGGCCGACGCCATTTACGATGTACAGGCCGACATCTACGCCCCGTGCGCGCTGGGTGCTACCCTCAACCCCGACACCCTGTCCCGCCTCAAAGCCAAGATCGTGGCAGGCGCTGCCAATAACCAGCTTGCCACCGCCGACGTGGGCGAACTGCTGCGTCAAAAAGGCGTGCTGTACGCACCGGATTTCGTGCTCAACGCCGGTGGCATCATCAAGGTCTGTTACGAATACTTCCACAAACCGGAGGCTGAAGTCGAAGCCCAGGTGCGTAAAATCAGCGACACCCTGGCTGAAGTCTTCGCCCGCGCCGACCGCGAAGGATTACCGACCAGCGTGGTGGCCGACGAAATGGCGGAAGCGCGCTTCAAGCGATAAATTAGGGACTGGGAATATATATGCCCTGTGGGCTATTCAACTTACTGAATGGCAATACAGGGCGAATGGATTTTCTTCACTTTTCTTCAAATATCCTGAAGTGATCAACACCCATCGCGGCTTTCAATATTCGATTTCAAAATCAGGCTGCTTTGCGAAATGTCAGATTGATGCGCTGTTCGCCCAACAACACATGATGGCCCGCTTTTAGCGGCATCACGCCGTGATAGCGCAGCCTTGCCGGACCGCCCCACACCACCACGTCGCCATGCGTCAGCGGCACCCGCATCGGCTTGTCGTCGCGCCGGAAACCGCCGAACAGAAAGACCGCCGGAATGCCGAGCGAGACCGAGACGATCGGTTGCCCAAAGTCGCGCTCGTTCTTGTCCTGATGCAGCGACAGGCGTGCGCCCGGTTGGTAGCGGTTGATCAGGCAAGCGTCCGGTTCGAAGTTCTGGAAACCGGCGCTCGCCGCGGCCGCTTGGGACAAATTCAGGAACGCCTCCGGCATGCGCGGCCAAGGCTGGCCGCTGTCGGTGTCCAGCGCGTCATAGCGGTAGCCGCTACGATCGGACACCCAGCCGCAGGCACCGCAGTTGGTCATCGCCACCGACATCCGAAAACCGCCTGGCGTGACCATGTGGCGAAACGGCGCTTTGGCTGTGATTTCGTGCAAGGCCGCCAAGATAGTCGTCTGACATTCCAGCGCAAAGCCGCGCAGCACTACTGCACCTGGACACAACTCTTCGCGCCAGGTTCGGCCTTGCTCAGTGTCGTCGAATAGATTCATTGTCACGGATGTTACGCCTCTGATGTTGCAGGTTCATCATGGTGAAAAAATCTCCACGAAAGGCACGAAAAAAGCTGCGTGCGCGCCGGCAAGGGTTCGGCTCATGCCATGTACTATCTGCAGTGTATTTAATATACGCAATTAATATAAGCGGAAAATGCCATGAAAATTGTGATACTCCCTATTTTCATGAAACCAGTTGGGTTCTGAGTGATGTTCGTGCTTTTCGTGTCTTTCGTGGAGAATGCGTCAGATTGCCATTGCGGACTTGTTATCCCTGCACCTCCTGTTGCAGCAATGCGCGCGCTTCATTCTCCAGCAGAGCGCGCTTGCGTTCGACGCCCCAGCGATAGCCGGACAGGCCGCCATCGTTGCGCACCACCCGGTGGCATGGAATCGCCACCGCCAGCGCGTTGGCGGCGCACGCCCCAGCCACCGCCCGCATTGATTTCGGAGCGCCGATACGGCGGGCGATCTCGGTGTAGCTTGCGGTTTGGCCGGACGGAATCTCGCGTAGCGCTTGCCAGACCCGTTGTTGAAATGCGGTGCCGCGTATATCCAGCGGCAAATTCAGGCCCAGACCCGTGCCGGGCGCGTCGACCAAGCCGACCACCGTGGCCACCAGTTGCTCAAATGCACTGTCGCCGCCGATCAGCGTGGCGCGGGGGAAGCGATCTTGCAGATCGCGCGCAAGCGCGTCGGGATCGTCGCCCAGCAGAATCGCGCAAACGCCGCGCTCGCTTTGGGCCACGAGAATCGCACCGAGCGTGCATTCGCCAATCGCGAAACGGATTTCCGTGTTGACGCCGCCGGCCCGATAGGTGGTCGGCGTCATCCCCAGCAGCGCATCCGATTTTTCATAAAAACGGGAGTTGGCGTTGTAACCGGCGTCGAAAATGGCTGCGGTGATGGTGCCAATGCGCGTGTCACTACCGTCAAGTGCATTGCGCACTCGCTGCTCGCGCTGCGCCGTCGCATATCCCCTTGGCGTCAATCCGGTGACCTGCTTGAACAGGCGATGAAAATGATAAGGGCTTACGCCGACGCGCTGTGCCAACTCCTGCAGGCCCGGCACGCTCTGCGATGTTTCGATAATCCGGCAGGCTGCAGTGACTTTGACTGCATATTGCTCAAGCAGCGAAGGCTGGTCCGGTTTGCAACGCTTGCAGGGCCGAAATCCGGCCAGTTCGGCGTCCGCGCAACTCGCGTGGAAACGCACGTTCTCCGGCCGCGCCAACCTGGCTGCGCAGGAAGGACGGCAATACACGCCGGTGCTGTTGACCGAGTAATAAAACGTGCCCTCTGCCTCGGGCTGACGAGCGACAACCGCAGCCCAGCGCGGATCGCCGAGGGTGGCGGCCGCCTGTTGTGCATTTTTCGCTGATATGTTCATGCTGCATTCCTTTCAACGAGCTACTTGTTGAAACCAAGTTTAGCAACGACTACAGTACACTGCACTCCGGCGCTTGCTTTTAAATCCTGCAATGGCGCAGATGGTCAGTATCGCCTTTCGGCAATGGGAAATGCTCAGGACGCAAACCGCATCTTCCGATGCGCATCGGCAAAGTCAGCAGCCATGCTACTGAGCTGCTACTTTTTAGTGAAAAATTTGAAAAAAGTGTCTTTAGTTGACACCACACGAGAGGATTGAATGGCGGTAGAAATCAATGAAATCCAGGAAAAATCTAGTGCAATAAAGCCCCTGGAAAAGCACACTCCAATGATGCAGCAATATTTCCGCATCAAAGCGGACTATCCATCCACATTGCTGTTTTATCGGATGGGCGATTTTTACGAGCTGTTTTTCGAAGATGCGGAAAAGGCTTCACGACTATTGGGCATTACGCTGACCCAACGCGGCGCTTCCGCCGGCAATCCGATCAAAATGGCGGGCATTCCTTTTCATGCCGCCGACCAATATCTGGCCAAACTCATCAAGCAGGGCGAGTCGGTTGCGATCTGTGAGCAAATCGGCGACCCGGCGACCAGCAAGGGCCCGGTCGAGCGCAAGGTCCAGCGCGTCATCACGCCCGGAACCTTGAGCGACCCGCATCTGCTGGCGGAAAAATCCGAGCAGCCTTTGCTGGCCCTGTGCAAAGTCACGCAACGCAAAACCGTCACTATCGGCCTGGCTTGGCTCTCGATGGCCAGTGGCGCATTGAAATTGATGGAATTTACGCAACAGGCGAAACCCTCCGATACGCGCCTGCAGCAGGAACTGGAGCGCATCGTACCGGCCGAAATCCTGCTGGCCGATGGCGGCGATTTCGCGCTGCCGGCGAATATCGCCGATAAAACCGTGCGGGTGGCAGACTGGCATTTCGATTTCTCCAGCAGTCAAAAAGCCTTGCTGGAACAGCTCAATGTCGCCACCCTGAGCGGTTTCGGCGCAGAAGGCTTCAGCGCCGCCATCGGCGCAGCCGGCGCTCTGCTGCGCTATGCGCAAGCGACTCAGGGCAAGAGCTTGCAGCATGTGCGCACGCTGACGGTCGAGTCCGAAAACGAATTCATTGGGCTCGATGCGGCTACCCGGCGCAACCTTGAAATCAGCGAAACGATACGCGGCCAGGATGCTTCATCGGCGGCGCCCACGTTATTTTCGTTGCTGGACCATTGCCGCACCGCGATGGGCTCGCGCCTGCTGCGCCACTGGCTGCACCATCCCAGCCGCGACAAATCTATCGCACAGGCAAGGATTGGCGCGATTGCCGCGCTGCAGCAGTACGACGCTAACGATGCACTGTCGCGACTATTGGCTGCGATTCCGGATATCGAACGCATCACCACCCGCATCGCGCTGGTGTCCGCCCGCCCGCGCGACTTGGCCAGCCTGCGTGACGGCTTGCAACAATTGCCGGCATTGCGCGACCAGGTTACGCGCTGCACTAGCGCAGCCGACACCGCCTTGCTGGCGTACCTGCAGGATGCACTAGCCACCCCGCAAGACTGTCTCGATCTGCTCACGCGCAGCGTGATGACGGAACCGGCCGCCATGGTGCGCGACGGCGGCGTGATCGCAACCGGCTGCGACGCGGAGCTCGATGCATTGCGCGCGCTGTCCGAGAACGCCGGGCAATTCCTGCTCGATCTGGAAACGCGGGAACGCCAGCGCACCGGCATCGCCAATTTGCGGGTCGAATACAACAAGGTGCAGGGCTTTTACATTGAAGTCACGCACGGCCAAACCGACAAGGTGCCGGACGATTACCGGCGTCGCCAAACCCTGAAAAATGCCGAGCGCTACATCACGCCGGAACTCAAGGCGTTTGAAGACAAGGCCTTGTCGGCGCAGGAACGGGCGCTGGCACGCGAAAAATATCTGTATGAAGGACTACTCACCGCGTTGGCGCCGTTTATTGCCACGTTACAAAATATTGCCCATGCGGTAGCGCAACTCGATGTGCTGGTGGCGCTGGCAGGCCACGCTGCGCGCCACAACTGGTGCGCACCGACGCTGGTAGCCGAGCCCGGCATTGACATCGTGCAAGGCCGCCATCCGGTGGTGGAAAACCAGATCGAACGCTTCATCGCCAACGATTGCCTGTTCAATCCCGAGCGCCGGCTGCAACTGATCACCGGCCCCAACATGGGCGGCAAATCGACGTTCATGCGCCAGGTGGCGTTGATCACCCTGCTGGCGTATGTCGGCAGCTATGTCCCGGCCGCCAGCGCCTCGATTGGCCCGATCGACCGCATCTTCACGCGCATCGGCGCGGCCGACGATCTGGCAGGCGGGCGCTCCACCTTCATGGTCGAAATGACCGAATCGGCTGCCATCCTGCACGGCGCCACCCAGCAATCGCTGGTGCTGATGGATGAAGTCGGGCGCGGCACCTCCACTTTCGACGGTCTGGCGCTGGCCTGGGCGATTGCCCGGCATCTGATCGAAACCACCAAAAGCTTGACGCTGTTCGCCACCCATTACTTTGAACTGACGCAACTGCCGCAACTGCATCCGAGCGCTGCCAACGTGCATTTGTCGGCGATCGAACACAAGGACAACATCGTGTTCCTGCATGCGGTGGAAGCCGGCCCGGCCTCGCAAAGCTACGGTTTGCAAGTAGCGCAACTGGCCGGAGTGCCGCCGACGGTGATCCGCGCCGCGCGCCGGCATCTGGCTACGCTGGAGGCGCATTCGGCATCGGCGTCGCCGCAGTTGGACCTGTTTGCAGCGGCCAGCGCAATGGAGATCGAACCGCCGGAGATCGAACCAGAACCCACCGCACGCAATGCCGTCACCGACGCGCTGGCCGAGATCGAACCGGATGCACTGACGCCGCGTGAAGCGCTCGATGCGCTGTATCGCCTCAAACAATTGGCCAATGCCTGAATGCGCGCTGCGATGAATCGACCGGCTTTATTTCCATTTTTATTGCCGTTTTTATCACCACTCCTGGCCAGCTTGCTGCTGACTCCATCCGTGGCTGCAGGGGCGCAACCGAATAGCTTCGACTTTGGCGTGATTGCGCATACCTTCCAGCTTGATGCCAATAAAAACCCGCTGCAGCAGGCAATCAATGCCAGTAATGCAGAGAACCTTGGGTTCGTGGTTGTCAATGGCATCAAATCCGACACCGAGAGCTGTAGCGACAATGTATATTCTCGCAGCCGAAAAATCTTCGGCAGATCTGAAAACGCGTTGATCGTATCGCTTGCCGCCAGCGACTGGGCAAATTGCAAAGCCAAAAACGGCAAATCGATCGCGATTCAAAAATTGAATCGCGTACGCGAACTGTTTTTTTCAGACGATGTGTCGTTTGGTAGCACCAGCACCACGCTGATTCGCCAGAGCAGCAGCGCCAAATTTCGCAGCTATGCGGAAAATGCCCGGTGGGAATATGGCAACGTCCTGTTTGCAACCATCAATTTTCCCGCCGACAACAACCATTACCTGCCGGATGCCGGGCGCAACAGCGAATTCGAAGACCGTTTAATCGCCAATCGCGAATGGCTGGAACGGATCTTCATCCATGCGGCGCAGCGAAAAAATCGGGCGATCGTGCTGTTTTGCGATGGCAACCCGTTAATCGTGCCCGATGCGGTGCAACTGGCCAAGCTCGGAGGGCGGCGCGATGGCTTTATCGAAGTGCGCAAGCAACTCGCCGCACTGGCAAAAAAATTCCCCGGCAAGGTGTTGCTGCTGCACGGCCAGGCGCAAGCAAAACCGGATGCGATCAACTGGCAGGCAAACATCGGCAGCATGGGCCTAAGCACCGGCTGGGCAAAGATCAGCGTCCAACCGGCAAGCCGCACGCTGTTTCGCCTCACAGCATCATCGATCGCAGATTAAACAAGGAGTATGTGTATAAACATGCCTATTACCGCTTATATATTAAGCGGTTACTAAAAATACTATAATTAGTATATATTTCGCACAAAAACCGCGTTCAAAATTGCCTGACGTAAAAAAACCGCAGAGAACGCAGTCTGCGGTTTTTTTATATTGCAAATTTTGCTTCCGGTAGCAGCCGATTTAGTGCAGCGGATGGGAGCGAAATGCGTCACCCGCGCCTTCATCGAGATCATCGTCATCGTCATGATGGTGGCCATGCGCACCATGCACGTGTTCATGCACAATTTCTTCCTCAGTGGCGGCGCGAACTTCCTTGACATTGAGCCAAAACCGCAACGCCATGCCTGCCAGCGGATGATTGCCGTCCAGCACCACCTTGTCGTCGGTGATATCGGTCACGGTAAAAATCAAGCCATTGTCGTCTCCATCTTCTTCTTCCGGAGTGCCTTCGAACTGCATCCCGACTTCCAGCGGATTCGGCAAATGTTTGCGTGACTCGACCTTGACCAGCTCGGCATCGTATTCACCGAAGGCGTCGTCCGGCTCAACCTGGAGCGTGGTCTCAAAGCCGGCTTCCTTGCCCTCCAGCGCTTCCTCGATCTTGGGCAGGGTGTTCTCGTAGCCGCCATGCAGATACACCATCGGTTCACGGCCCTCTTCGATCAGATTACCTTGTGCATCTGACAGTTTGTATTGCACAGTCACTACCGTATTTTTGGCAATCTTCATGTTCAATCCTTTCTGAGGTTAATGGCCAGATTATACCTGCCCAGCTAGCTTGACTATAATGCACGCATGAAAAAACTCACTCTCCTGGGCGGATTGACGCCGGCACAATTCTTCCGCGATTACTGGCATAAAAAACCGCTGCTGATCCGGCAAGCCATTCCCGGCTTCAAGCCCCTGCTATCGCGCCAGGCGCTGTTCGCGCTGGCCCGGCAAGAGGATGTTGAATCCCGGCTACTGACCCATTTCGATCAGCAATACAAACTGGAAAACGGTCCGATTGATGCCGTTCCCGACCTGCTGCAGAAGAATTGGACGCTATTGGTGCAAAGCGTCAACCTGCATCATGATGCGGCCGATGCGCTGCTGCGGCAGTTCCGCTTCGTGCCCGATGCGCGCCTAGACGACCTGATGATCAGCTACGCCACCGACACCGGCGGCGTCGGCCCGCATTTCGATTCCTACGACGTGTTCCTGCTGCAGGCGCACGGCCAGCGCCATTGGCGTATCGGGGCGCAAAAAGACCTGAGCATCATCGAAGGCTTGCCACTCAAGATCCTGCGCGATTTTCAGCCGGAACAAGAGTTTGTGCTGGAACCGGGCGACATGCTGTACCTGCCACCCCATTACGCCCATGACGGCGTCGCGCTCGGCGAATGCATGACCTACTCGATCGGGTTCCGGGCCCCTGCCTACCAGGAACTGGGTGAAGCATTCCTGCAATTCATGGCCGATTCGATCGACCTGCCCGGAAAATACGCTGACCCGGACCTGAAACCGACTGCGCACCCGGCCGAAATCAGCCGCGCCATGCTGTCGCGCATCTCGGCTGAATTGATCAAGGTGCAATTCACCGAAGACGATATGGCGCTGTTTCTGGGCGGCTACCTGTCGGAGCCGAAAGCCAGCGTCACTTTTAAGCCGCCAGCACGCCCGCTCTCTGCTGAAAAATTCATAAAGGCGGCCAGCGAGCGCGGCCTAACGCTATCCCGCAAAACCCAAATGCTGTATCGCGGCAAACATGTCTTCATCAATGGAGAATCGTTCGCCGTCGCTCGCGCCGACAAGGCCACGCTTGACTTGCTGGCGGATAGCCGTGTGCTGGACGGCAAAGAAGTAGCGACTGCTTCGCTTGACGTACATGAGGCACTGCATTTGTGGTACAAGGACGGCTGGCTGAACCCAGCTTAAATATTTATATATTAACAACACACAATGCCTAATCAAATTTACGGAATGGCGCGTCTTCATCTCGGGCTACTGGATTTGAGCCGGCATATGTTGCGATATTACAAAAAATAATTTAAGCACTTATAGCAGAACGCTGAAAAATCACTATAATCTCGGGTTGGTAGGGTCATAAGTATCGCAGTGCACCAAAAAGTGCATATTCGAACAAAGACCAGCCTATTGAGCGATAATTACCGGTAATTATTCATCGCATAAATTTGTAATTTATTCAACCTAAGGAATACCCATGAAAAAATCACTTTTGTTAGCTTCCCTGTTGGCTATCGTTTTGGTTGGCTGCGGCAAAAAAGAAGAAGTTATTGTTACTCCTCCAGCTGCTGAAACTGCTCCTGCTGCACCAGCTGCTGAAGCTGCACCTGCTGCTCCTGCCGCACCAGCTGCTGAAGCTGCTCCTGCCGCACCAGCTGCTGAAGCTGCTCCTGCTGCACCAGCTGCTGATGCACCAGCCAAGTAATCGTAAGATTGCTTAAAAAAGCCAGCCAGTCGGCTGGCTTTTTTGTATCTGAAACAAATTTTATTGCGCTGCAGCAAAAAACTTGTCCGTACCGTGGACACAAAAATAAATCAAGTCAGCGACAAGTCGATCCAGCCGAATCCATCCTGTTGACATGCCACTGTCACCTCGGCCTGATGACCATCCAAACCCCGCATTAAAGCTGTCAGAGCAAGTTCAGGCGTATTGTTTTGTAGGCTGAGATGGCCTCCGACCAGCCGCTTCAGGCGTGACTTGTCGATTTGACGCAGAATCTCTGACGCGCTTTTATTGGAAAGATGTCCATAGCCGCCGCCGATACGCTTTTTGAGTGAATACGGATATTTGGAATTGGCTAGCATCACCCGATCGTGATTGCACTCCATCAAAAGAGCGTCGCATCTGCCCAGAGCCTGCACCAGATGCGGCGTTGATTGGCCTGCATCGGTTAGCACGCCAAGTGTGGAGTTTCCATCGGTTGCGATATATTGCAGCGGCTCGCGCGCATCATGCGGCACGGTGTAAGGCGCCAAGGACAAGTCGCCAATGGTCAAATTATCGCCATCGCGGCAAAAATGCAGTTCAACTCCCTCGCATTTATGCGCTACAGCCAGATAAGTACCGAAACTGAGCCAGACAGGAATGCGGTGGCGGCGCGCCAGCGTGAATACGCCGCCGACATGATCCTGATGTTCATGGGTGACCACGATGCCGGACAAATCTCCTGGCGTCATGCCAAGTCGTAGTAATCTGCGTTCGGCCTCGCGCATGCCAAAGCCACAATCGAGCATCACCGTGGTGCGCGTGATACCCGATGCAGCGCAGATCAGCAGCGCGTTACCATCGCTGCCGCTGCCCAGGCTGGAAAACTTCAAAAAACAGGTACAGCGATAATTGGCACCTTCAGCGCCATGAAAGCCATAAACGCCATAAGCAACCTCAGCTCCCGTAATTTATTTCAATTGCTCATTCAGCAAAGATAGAATTTTCCCGGCCGCCGATGAAGTTTCAGAATTTCCTTTGTCATCCATGACAGATATCTGACTGGTCGCGGCAACGCCCTTGACCACAACCCGATAACGCTGCGCTTTTTTGGCTTTGTCAGAAGGGCTGGATGAAAACAGGCGGGACAGGAAGCCTTTCTCGGCAGTAGGCTTGTTATTGGCATCCAGGTCTTGATCCACGTAACGGACAAAATACAGGCCCTGACTGCGATCGCGGTCTTCCACCGTGAATCCGACCCGGTCCAGAGCAAGGCCTACCCGACGCCAGGCCCGATCAAAGTTTTCATCAACTTCGACATAGGTGCCATTGGCGCCGCCCGCCTTGACGATCCTGGCCCGCGCCTGCACAGGCGCGGCGTTCGCCACCATCACCTTGGCCTGCTCTGTCTCGACGCCGAAGCGCGCCATCAAACGTGCCAGAAATTCGGTTTCAAGCTCAGGATCGGCAGGGCGCGGCGTCCATACCGTAGTTTCCTTGTCGCTGCCAGTCAGCACTTCTTGCGCGCCGCGGTGACTGATAAAAATTTCGGTGGTGCCATCAGCGCCACGCTCCAGCCGCGTCCTGAATTTATCGCGTTCACCGGTCGAATACAACGAATCCAGAACCTTGCCCAGGGTTTTGCGAATAATATCCTGCGGAATTTTTGCCCGATTTTCTGCCCAGTCGGTTTCCATCACGCCGGTTTCAGGAGATTCAATATTGATCAAAAAGCCGGATTCCTGCCAGAATTCCTTGATTTTCGGCCACAACACTTCCGGCGCTTGCTTGATGACCAGCCAGCGTTGGTCGCCAGCCCGTTCGATGCGCATGTCGGCCACCGCCTTGGGCGCAACCGCTGCAGCAGTTGCGGCTGGACGCTGCACATTTTGTTGCAAGTTAAAACCAGAAGCGGTTGCAGTGCCACGGTTATTGATATCAGGAATTGTATAGCGGTTGTCGCGCTGCAACTGCGTCAGATCCGGTGGAATTTCCAAAGAAGATGTGGATGCCTTGCCCGCGCTTTTGTAATCGAGCTTGTCTGACTCAAGCATGGAACCGATGGAACTGCAACCGGCCAGGCCAGCCAAAACCAGGCCATAAACAATGCCACGCTGGGCGATCTTACGTTGATCCATCTGAGTGTTCTTGCGAATAGTCATATCATTTCGGAATGAAAAAGCGAAGTTCGGAGCCGGAGTAATGCAACCTCTCCGGCCGTTAAAGAAGTTGGCGCTTACTGCGATTTACCCTGTAATGCACCCGGCAATACACCGGATTCTCGCAGGGCAGAACGTACCGTATCCTGGTATTGCGCAGACATCGGCACCAGCGGCAGCCGGATCCCCGGCGGAATCAAACCCATTTCAGTCAACGCCCACTTGACCGGCAGCGGGTTTGGTTCGATGAAGAGTTTGTTGTGCAGCGGCAGTAATCGATTGTTGATTTCAATTGCTCGCGCCACATTGCCTTCCATTGCCGCAATGCACAATGCATGCATCGCGCGCGGAGCGACGTTGGCGGTTACCGAAATATTGCCTTTACCGCCGCACAACATCAGAGCCATGGCGGTCGGATCATCGCCTGAATATACCGCGAAAGATTGCGGTGCCAGACGAATCAGGTCGGTGCCGCGTCCGATGTTGCCGGTTGCATCCTTGACCCCGATGATGCCCGGAACTTGCGCCAGACGCAGGATGGTGTCGTTATGCATATCGGCCACGGTACGGCCGGGAACGTTATACAGGATCACCGGTAAATCAACCGATTCGGCGATTTTTTTAAAGTGCTGATACATGCCTTCCTGCGTGGGCCGGTTGTAATACGGCACCACCAGCAGGGACGCGTCGGCACCAGCTTCTTTGGCATAACGCGTCAGCGCGATTGCTTCGGAAGTAGAATTGCCGCCGGTGCCGGCAATGATCGGAATGCGCTTGTTGACATGTTCGACCGCGACTTTGATCAGTTCGCAGTGCTCTTCCACCGAGACCGTCGGCGATTCGCCGGTGGTGCCGACGATCACGATACCGTCGGTGCCTTCTGCGATGTGCCAGTCGATTAGTTTGCGCAAGCCAGGCAGATCGAGGCTGCCGTCTGCGTGCATGGGGGTGACGATTGCTACTATGCTGCCCTTAATCATAGAGAGTCTTTAATACGTTGGGATATAAAGGATTAATTGTAGCGGATAGCCCGCGGCCGTGGTGCAGTGTTGCTCTTTTGCTTTTTTTGCTTGTATAGGGTTTCAAAACAATCGCGGCTGACCAGGAGCAAAGTCTGCTGCGTTTTTGATGGCGCAAATCCTCTGCACCATCGCAGGCTTCGGCACTTCGGTATAACCGTCTTCAAATGCGAGCACATGCATGGTAACTGAAGGATGCTGCCTGAGCATTTCGAGCAACTCGCCCCGGCCCAACAAAAAATCCGGATTGGACGGTTTGCCGTAGAGCGCATTGCCGCTGGCGAAAGTCTCAAATATCAGCAAGCCACCGTTTGCCAAGCTGTCTAAAATATGCGGGAACAAAGGTCGATGCAGGTAGTTGGTAACAATAATCGCAGCAAAATGTCCGGCGTCAAAATGCCATTCCGCAGCATCGGCTTCCAGATCGACTTGCAAGGTGACCACGCCCTGGCCGGCCGCGCTAGCCAGCGCAGCCGAGTCGCGATCCACAGCCAATACCGGATGCCCCAAAGCCGCCAACAGGCGCGCATGGCGACCGCTGCCGCAAGCCAAATCCAGCACTATTCCTGGCGGAATCAGCGCAGCAAAGCGCTGCACCCAGGCGGAAGGAGCACCCTGACCTGTGGGCGAAGCGGCAAGATGGCGCATCCGGATCGGCTTATTGATGCTTATTAGGCTAGCTATAGCTCAAACCCATTGCCTCGCGCACGTCGCGCATGGTTTCCTGCGCCAGTTTGCGCGCCTTGTCGCAGCCGTCGGCGACGATTGCGCGCACCAGCGACGGATCGTCGAGGTATTGCTGGGCTCGTTCGCGCATCGGTTCCTGCTCTTTCAACACCGCGTCGATCACCGGCTGCTTGCATTCGAGGCAGCCAATGCCGGCGGAGGTGCAACCCTTGACCACCCATTCCTTGGTGGTGGAATCGGAATATACCTGGTGCAACTGCCACACCGGGCATTTTTCCGGATCGCCCGGGTCAGTGCGGCGCACGCGCGCCGGATCGGTCGGCATGGTGCGGATTTTCCTGGTGACCGAGTCCTTGTCCTCGCGCAGCGCAATCGCGTTGCCGTAACTTTTCGACATTTTTTGCCCATCCAGCCCCGGCAGGCGCGAGGACTCAGTCAGACGCGCCTGCGGTTCGACCAGAATCAGCTTGCGGCTGCCTTCCAGATAGCCGAATAGCCGCTCACGGTCGATCATCGATAGACTTTGCGCATCATCAAGCATGGCTTTGGCTTGCTCCAGAGCATCTTCCTTGCCTTGCTGCTGGAATTCGGTGCGCAATTGGTTATACATCTTGGCGCGCTTGCTGCCGAGTTTCTTGACTGCGCCCTGCGCTTTTTCCTCGAAGCCTTTTTCCTTGCCATATAAATGATTAAAACGGCGCGCGATTTCACGCGTTATCTCGACGTGCGGCACCTGGTCCTCGCCTACCGGCACCTGGGTGGCGCGATAAATCAGCACATCGGCAGCCATCAGCAATGGATAACCCAAAAAGCCGTAGGTAGTGAGATCCTTGTGCGACAACTTTTCGATCTGATCTTTGTAGGTCGGCACCCGCTCCAGCCAGCCCAGCGGCGTGGCCATCGACAGCAGCAAGTGCAATTCTGCATGTTCCGGCACCCGGGATTGAATGAAGAGTGTCGCTTCGGACGGGTCCACGCCGGCCGCCAGCCAATCGATCACCATATCCCACGTGCTAGATTCTATTAGCGAAGGGTCGTCATAGTTGGTAGTCAATGCATGCCAGTCGGCAACAAAGAACAGGCACGGCATTTCGGTCTGCATCCTTATCCAGTTTTTCAAGGCGCCATGATAATGGCCAAGGTGCAAGGCGCCGGTGGGGCGCATGCCGGATACAACGCGATCAGGATACATAGTTAGTCGGTCAGTTCAAAAGTAAGTTCAAAGGAGAAACGATTAATTTCAATACGGTATTGGCAATCACCATTACCGGTATCAGCCAATATTCCAACACACGCAGCAGCATCAGTCCAATCAGGATGAAGAAGCCGTAAGGTTCTATGCGGGCAAACTGAACCGCATATTTATCCGGCAGCAGGCTGGTGACGATGCGCCCACCGTCCAGTGGCGGCAACGGAAACAGGTTGAGAGCAAAGATCACCAGATTGACCAGCACTCCGGCTTGCACCATGCGCATGAAAAACACGTCGCCTACCTGCAGCGCAGCCAGCAGAATGCCGAATATCATCCACAACAGTGCCATGAATAGATTCGCCGCCGGACCCGCCAGAGCGACCCAGGCCATTTGCTTCTTCGGATTACGCAAACGTGAAAAATCAACTGGAACCGGCTTGGCGTAACCGAACAGAAAAGCGCCGCTGGTAGCGAAATACATCATGATCGGGATCAGGATGGTGCCGAAAGGATCGATATGCTTGATCGGATTGAGGCTCATGCGCCCCTGCTGGTAAGCAGTCAAATCGCCGAAATACTTGGCAGCATAGGCATGCGCCGCCTCATGCAGGGTGATGGCGAATAATACCGGTAGCGCATATACCGCGACGGTTTGGATCATGTCATTCATGGCTGGATTTTATCAGAGGGGATGGGCCGCCACCGGTTTGCGGCAATTACAGATACCGCATCAAGCGCGATAAAAACCGGAGCAGGTACGTTTCACACTCCCATCATATTTTAAACATGATGGGAGTATAGGTAAAAATAGTGCTATTTATGCATATAAATATTGACTATAAAAAAATACATACCACACTATACTAAAGCACGCGGATTTTTCCTGGAATTTCTTACAAACCGAATAATGCGGCGTCGCCGCGCCCTTGGCGCACCAGCACCGGCTCAGCGCCAACCAAATCGATCACGGTAGTCACTCCCAAGCCACGGGTCCCACCATCCACAATCAGTTCGACTTGCTTGGACAGGAGTTCGCGAATCTGCTCCGGGTCGCTCAATGGATCTGTTTGTCCCGGCAAGATCAAGGTCGTACCCAGCAAGGGCTGACCCAGCTCTTCCAGCAAAGCTTGCGCGATGCGGTTTTCCGGCACTCGCAAGCCGATCGTCTTGCGCGACGGATGGCTCAAACGGCGCGGCACTTCCTTGGTGGCTTCCAGAATGAAGGTATACGGGCCGGGCGTGGCGGCCTTGAGCATGCGGAACTGTGTATTGTCGACTCGCGCATAGACCGCGATGTCACTCAAATCGCGGCACAGCAAGGTCAACAGATGCTTGTCATCGATGCCGCGGATACGGCGCAAGCGTTCGACCGCGTGTTTGTCATCGAGATGGCAGATCAGCGCGTAGCAGGAATCGGTCGGCAATGCAACGATGCCGCCGGCATGGATGATTTGCGCCGCCTGCTTGAGCAAGCGCGGTTGCGGATTGTCTGGGTGTAGCTGGAAAAATTGGCTCATGATGGAAAATGAAAGCGACGGTAGCGTAAGAAACTACCGTCGCTGTAGTGGATTAAATGTGGGTTAAATATGGGATTAAGGGTAATTGGGTAATTACAAATTTACTGGCCGCCGCGCAACGCAGTTAGTGCCGCAATACGCGCCTCAATCGGTGGATGGGTCGAAAATAGCGCTGAAAAACCCGGCTTGTCGCTAATCCCGGACGCTGCCATCGACTTCGGCAACTCGCCCGGTTCAACGCCGCCCAGACGGGCCAGCGCATGCACCATCGGCTCGGTGCGACCCAGCAACTGCACTGATCCGGCGTCCGCACGGAATTCGCGCTGGCGCGAAAACCAGGCCACGATGATGGATGCCAGCAAGCCGAACACCAGCTCACAGACGAACACCGTAGCCATGTAGGCGATGCCGGGGCCGCGATCGTTATTGCCGCCACGGAACACGGCCTTGTCGATTGCATAAGCCACCACCCGCGCCAAAAAGACCACGAAGGTATTCACCACGCCCTGAATCAAGGCCATGGTTACCATATCGCCATTGGCAACGTGAGAAATTTCATGGCCGATGACGGCTTCGACTTCTTCCTTGGTCATGCTTTCCAGCAAGCCAGTGGAAACCGCAACTAGCGCAGAGTTCTTGAATGCGCCGGTGGCAAAGGCATTCGGCGCGCCATCAAACACCGCTACTTCCGGCATGCTGATGCTGGCTTTCTCGGCTAGGCGGCGCACCGTATCGAGCAGCCACAGATCGGTGGACGACGCAGGTGCATCGATGACGCGCGCGCCGGTGGACCATTTCGCCATCGGTTTGCTAATCAACAGGGAAAAAATCGCGCCCGTGAAGCCGATCACCAGAGAAAACGCCATCAGGCTGCCCAGATTCAGGCCGCTGCCAGTCAAGTAGCGATTCACCCCCAATGCCGACAATACGACGGACATAACCAGCATCACGGCAAGGTTGGTGGCGAGGAACAGGACAATGCGTTTCATTTAAAGCCTTTTATCGACTGGATCAGAAATAAGTTATTCCGAAGATAAGGCGTTCACAAAGAAATTTCAAGGGTGCAAGCCTGGCAGAATGTACATATAGCGCGTCTGTTTGCGCTGCGTATAGGAACGATAGCCCAGTCGTGGAACGGTCAAATCCAGTCGTGCCAGACCGGTATCACGCCAGCCGGCAAAGGCGGCAATCCGCCCAGATCGACGCGCGACTCGTGCGGTCCATGAAAGTCCGAACCGCGCGACGCCATGAAGCCGTAGTCCTGCGCCACCTTGGCATAAATCGGATACTGGTCGGTCGTATGGCTGCCGGTAACAACCTCGATAGCGGCGCCGCCGAGCTGCTTGAATTCATCCAAAAATGCGCCCAGTGCCAGCGCGCTATATTTATAGCGCCCCGGGTGCGCCACAATTGCAGTGCCACCGGCACCACGGATCCAGCTGACAGCATCTTTCAGCGTGGCCCAGCTGTGCGGTATGTAACCGGGCTTGCCTTCCGATAAATAATGGCGGAACACCGCGCTGATGTCCGGTTGATGGCCTAACTCGACGATGTAGCGGGCAAAATGGGTGCGGGAAATCAAATCCGGATTGCCCACGTACTTGAGCGCGCCTTGGTAAGCATCCGCAATACCATGTTGCGCCAGTTCTGCAGCGATTGCGCGTGCGCGATGTTCGCGCCCGCCGCGAGTCGCCTGCAAGCCTTGCAACAACGCACTATTGGTTTCATCAACCTGCAAGCCAACGATGTGCACCGTCTGCGCCGCCCAAGTGACGGAAACCTCAACCCCTGCCACAAAGCGCAGCCCGTTCTCAGCCGCGGCCACTCTGGCCCGCGCAATGCCGCCAACTTCATCGTGGTCGGTCAAGGCCCACAGCTCAACGCCATTAAGTTTGGCGCGCGCAGCCAGCGCCTGTGGTGTCAGGACGCCATCGGAGACGTTGGAATGGCAATGGAGATCGGCATTTAACATGGAAATAACATAAAAATGGTAGCGGGTTGCGCATCAGGGGGAAATTTATTGTACCCCCCTTGGAAGACTAATGCTGCAAGTGCACATTTTTCGCTTCGCCAGTGCCTCGGCCAGCATCAGCGTGATTCTTATTATTCCAGCAGAAAATCTTCCACCAGGCGCGCCAGAACTTCCGGTTGATCATGGTGCAGCATATGGCCGGCGTCGTCGATCATTGCGGTGGTGACATTGCGGATAAAACCGATGCGGCGATCGATCTCGATTCTGGCCTCCGATTTCGGCCCCATCCACTTCCAGACATCGGTATCGCTAGCTTCGACCCACAGCACCGGTGCCGTAATTGCCTGCCAGCAAGCCATGATTTCCTCGACCCGATACAGCAGCGGGCCGGTCATTTTATGCGCCGGGTCGCCGAGAATTTCCCAAGCGCCGTCGCTATTTTCAGCCGCCCAATGCGCAGAAAGGAAAGCCGCCCGCGCATTGCTCAGGCGCGGATTGGTCTTTTGCAGCCGGGCGGCAACCGCCGCCTGGCTCGGATAAGTGCGTAGCGCCGGCTTTTGGCGCAATGCATCGAGCCACTGGGCGTAACGTCCGGGCGCTTGCTGCGCATGCGTCACAGGCATGCCGAAACCCTCCAGATTGATCAGCTTGCCGACGCGCTGCGGCCGCACGCCGGCGTAAATGCCAGCCACGTTGCCGCCCATGCTGTGCCCCAGCAGATTGACCGCCTGCGCCGGAGCATAGTGGTCTAGTAACGCATCCAGGTCGGCCACATAATCGGGAAACCAATAACAGTCAACGCCGATTGATCGCGTCAGGCCGAAACCGCGCCAGTCCGGCGCAATCACATGCCATTCCTGACGCAGACGATCGACTACGAACTGGAATGAGGCCGACACATCCATCCAGCCATGCAGCATGAACAGTTTTGGCGCATCATCATTACCCCAATGGCGCACATGGTATTGCAGGCCGCGAAGCGTGATAAATTCAGAGCGAGATTGTTTGATGATTTCCATAAATATTTGTTTAACCAGCGATTAAAAAGCACGACCGTTCAATAATTATACTGGAGACCCAATGAATTCACCCAATTCCACACCGACGACAGATGCGGCAGACAATTACGCCGCGATCTACCAAGCATTTCACTGGGAGGTGCCGACCGAACTCAATATTGCCGAAGTCTGTTGCACCCGCTGGGCCAAGGACAGCAACAGCAGCAAGCGCATCGCGATTTATCACGAAGATGAAACCGGCCACACCGCAACGCTCACCTATGCGGCGCTGCAAGAACAGGCCAACCGGCTGTCCAATTTGTTGCGCCGACTCGGGGTGCAACGCGGCGATTGCGTAGCGATCATTTTGCCGCAATGTCCCGAAACGGCGATTACGCATATCGCCTGCCATCAACTCGGCGCGATCGCCATGCCGCTGTCATCCCTGTTTGGCCCCGATGCGCTGGAATATCGCTTGCAGGATAGCGCGGCGACGATAGCCATCGTCGATCAGGCCGGCGCGGCCCATCTGCAACAAATACGCGCCGCTTGCCCGCATCTCAAACATATGCTGGCGCTGGAGTGCAGTCTGCCCGACGCGCTGGACTGGCAGCAGGAAATGGCGCAGGCGAGCGTCGAATTTGCGCCGGTTGTGACACTGGCCACCGATGCGGCGATCCTGATCTATACCAGCGGCACCACCGGCCCGGCAAAAGGCGCTCTGATCCCGCATTCGGCCATCATCGGCAACCTGAGCGGCTTTGTCGCATCGCAAAACGGCTTTCCGCAAGATAACGACGTCTTCTGGTCGCCAGCCGACTGGGCCTGGACCGGCGGCCTGATGGATGCATTGTTGCCGACCCTGTATTTCGGCATGCCGATTCTGGGTTACCGCGGCCGCTTCAGCGCAGAAACTGCTTTCACGCTGCTGGAAAAATATCGCATCACCAATGCCTTCCTGTTCCCCACCGCGCTGAAAATGATGATGAAAGCGAGGCCTGATCCGAAACAGCATCACACGCTGCAGTTGCGCGCCATCATGAGCGCCGGCGAAGCGGTCGGCGATGCGGTGTTCGACTGGTGCCGCAGCGCGCTCGGCATTACGGTCAATGAAATGTTTGGCCAGACCGAGGTGAATTACATCGTCGGAAATTCCTATCTGCAGTGGCCGGCCAAAGCCGGCAGCATGGGCCGCCCTTACCCCGGCCACCGGGTCGCGGTGATCGACGACGACGGAAATCCGGTGGGTGCCGGCACGATTGGCGAAGTGGCGCTCAACCGCACCGACATCCACGGCGATGCGGACCCGATATTTTTCATCGGTTACTTCAAAAACCCGGCAGCGACCAGCAGCAAATACAGCGGTGCATGGTGCCGCACCGGCGACTTGGCGCGGATGGATGGCGACGGCTACCTCTGGTATGAAGGCCGCGCCGACGACATGTTCAAGGCCGCCGGCTACCGCATCGGCCCCTCCGAAATCGAAAACTGCCTGCTCAAGCATCCGGCAGTGGCCAACGTGGTCGTGGTGCCCAAGCCGGACCAAGAACGCGGCAACATCGTCAAAGCCTTCGTGGTGCTCACCGACGGCATCATCGGCGACCAGCATTTGATTGCCGAATTGCAAAATCATGTACGCGGCAAGCTGGCGCCGTATGAATATCCGAAGGAGATCGAATTCATCGCGCAATTGCCGATGACCACCACCGGCAAAATCCAGCGCCGCGTGCTGCGCCTGATGGAACAGGAGCGCGCCGCCCAGCCCTAGTCACGCGTGCAGCAGGCGCGCCAGGTTGAACGACGAACGCGCGCCGATGCTGTCGAAATTTTGAGTGAGCCAGGCTTCGGCCTGGATTCTGCCTTCGTCGCGCAGCGCATGGATGAATTTAGCTATACAGCCAAACCGGCAGCGACTTCCATATCTGCTATCCTATATGGAGTATGCCAATAAACACGGCATTTACCGCATATATAACATGCGGTATATTTATATACTGCCAATTATTAAAAAATTAAATAACTATTCAGCCGGCAAGCCAATGAAAAGCGAAATGGTGCGATTTTGGTGGATCGCAACGCTTCACTGCCCCAGCGCCGCCAGTTCCGCCTCGCTGAAACCCGCCGCCCGCCGCGCTTCCAGGTTGAACGGGCCGCGCTGCACCGGCGCAGCAAATTCCTGCGCCAGCCGGGCGTAAGTTGCGACCGGTTCCAGGCCGCGCTGCCGGCACAGCCAGTCGTACCAGCGGTTGCCGATGCCGACGTGGCCGATTTCATCGCGCAGGATGATGTCGAGGATCGCCGCTGCCGCCAAGTCGCCGGCCTGCGCCAGCTTGGCGCGCACCGGCGGCGCGGCATCCAGCCCGCGGGCTTCCATGGTGCGCGGCACCAGCGCGATGCGCGCCAGAATGTCGTCCGAGGTTTTGGCCGCCATTTCCCACAAACTGTTATGCGCCGGAAAGTCGCCGTAAGCGTAACCCTGAGCGTGCAAATGCCCGGCCAGCAGCGAGAAATGCAGCGCTTCCTCGGCGGCCACCTGCAGCCAGTCGGCGTAATACGCCACCGGCATATCCGGAAAGCGCCAGATCACATCCAGCGCCAAATTGATCGCATTGAATTCGATGTGCGCCAGCGCATGGATCAGGATTGCCCGGCCTTCGACGGTGTGCATTGCGCGCCGCTTCACCGCCAGCGGCGACACCAGTTCCGGCTTGGCCGGCTGGCCCGGAATGGTGCGATCCGTCGCCAGCGTCGCCGCCACATCGAGCGCCATCGCGCCCGTTTGCCAAGCCTGCGCCAGTGCGGTCACGCCTGCGGCTTTGTGGGTTGGATCGGGTTCGCACAACCAGAACAGCGCGGCGGCACGCAAATCACGCAACTCTGCTAGTGATGGAGAGAAATCAGGCGGGGAAGATGGATTCATGCGGGCAGCGTTAAAATAACGCCATAAAAAATTTAACCCCCTTATTTTACGGAACAACATGGCCATTTACCAATTGGGCGAACACGCGCCCCGGATCGATCCTTCCGCCTTCATCGCCGACAGCGCCAACCTGATCGGCAAAATCGACATTGCAGCCAACGCCAGCGTCTGGTTCGAAGTCACGCTGCGCGGCGACAATGAACTTATCAGCGTCGGTAAAAACAGCAACGTGCAGGAATCCTGCGTGCTGCATACCGACATCGGTTATCCGCTTTCCATCGGCGAGAATGTCACGATCGGCCATCAGGCAATGCTGCACGGCTGCACCATCGGCGACGGTACGCTGATCGGTATTCAGTCCGTGATCATGAATGGCGCAAAAATCGGCAAAAATTGTCTGGTCGGCGCCGGTGCGCTGGTCACCGAAGGCAAGGAATTCCCCGACAACAGCCTGATCATCGGCGCGCCGGCCAAGGCCGTGCGCAGCTTGAGCGAACAGGACGTGGCGCAACTCCAGGCCAGCGCCGCCAGTTACGTCGCGCGCGGCCAATTGTTCAAAACAGAATGCAAACGGATCGGATGATGATGGCAGTTACAGAAAATACCGCAGACACAGCAGATACGCTGCAAAAATTCATGTTCGAAAACGCCGCGGTACGCGGCGAGTTAGTTGAACTATCCGACACCTGGCAGCAGATTCTGGTGCACAGCGCATACCCGCCGGCAGTCAAGACGCTGCTGGGCGAAATGCTGGCGGCGGCCGCCCTGCTGTCGGCCAATCTTAAATTCAATGGCGCGATCATCATGCAGATCCACGGCGATGGCCCGGTGCGGCTGCTGGTGGTCGAATGCGACGCCGATCTGCAACTGCGCGCCACCGCCAAACTCGCGCCTGATGTTGTCATCGACGACGCGGCCGGCTTGCAGCAACTGATACATGCGCACGGCAAAGGCCGCTTTGCGATCACGCTCGATCCGCACGACAAACTGCCGGGCCAGCAAGCCTATCAAGGCATCGTGCCGCTGGATGGCGATTCGGTGGCAGAAGTGATCGAAAATTACATGCTGCGTTCCGAGCAGCTCGACACCAAGCTCTGGCTTGCCGCCAACGGCGCGGTAGCGCGCGGCTTGCTGCTGCAGAAACTGCCCAAGAACGGCGGCATCGACGCCCCGGTCGAAGATGACCTGGAAACCTGGCACCGCGCAGTGGCGCTGGGAACCACCTTGCAGCGCGACGAGTTGCTATCGACCGACATCAGCACTCTGATGCACCGCCTGTTCTGGGAAGAAACCATCCGCGTCTTCGAACCCCGGCAACCTTGCTTTCATTGCAACTGCAGCCGCGAGAAAGTCGGCAACATGCTGAAGATGCTGGGTCAGGACGAAATCACCGAGGCGCTGCAGGAGCAAGGCGCGCTGGAGATTAATTGCGACTTTTGCGGCCAGCACTACGCGTTCGACAAAGTCGATTGCGCGCAATTGTTTGTGACTGGCGTGCCGGTCGAACACTTGCTGCCTGACAGCGCATTCAAGCATTGAATTGCGCAATCTTGAGCCGGCGTGCAGCAATCCGGGCGGCTGGCGTAGCAGATTTTTCCGGAACATATACCCGCCAATGTATTTTTTGATAGCGCAATAGATATATGCGGAAAATCATGATTTTTTGCATATACCCCCTATAAAAATTATAAAACTATCGCCATGAAAATTTTAGATTCGAGCCAAACTGCGCAAGCGTTGCCTTATTCCAGACTGGTGCCTGCGATCGCGCAAGCGATGCGCGAATTAGCCCAGCAGCACATCCAGGCTCCCGAGCGTCTGGTGGTGCCGATTGATCCGGCCAGCGTTTTGCTGTGTATGCCCGCCATCGGCCGCGACATCAGCGTGACCAAATTGGTGACAGTGCACACCGGCAATGCGCAGCACGGCCTGCCCGCAATTCAGGGCGAAGTGATCGTTTTTAAAACCGCCAGCGGGCGCAGGCTGATGCTGCTGGATGGCCCGACCGTTACCGCGCGCCGCACCGCGGCCGTCACGCTGCTGGGAATTCAGGTTCTGATGCCGCAAGCGCCCGAATCAGTGCTGATCATCGGCACCGGAATCCAGGCTGCAGCGCACGTCGAAGCGCTGGTGGATTTTTTTGGCGTGTCGCGGTTCTGGATCGCCGCCACTACGACGCACAAGGCGCAAGCATTTTGCGCTGCGTTGCGCGAGCGCCATTCCGGGATTACCGCTGCGCCGCTTTGCGCAGCACAACTGGAATCGGAGTTGCCCGCAACCGATGTCGTGATCGCCTTAACCACGTCCAAAACCCCGGTCATTCCGAGGCAGATTGCCGCCGCCACGCTGGCTATCGGAGTGGGCGCGTTCAAGCCTGAGATGGCGGAATTTCCGCCGCAATTACTGCACCAGCGGCAAATAATAGTGGACGATCTGGACGGTGCCCGGCATGAGGCAGGCGATCTGCTGCAGGCTGAAGTCGATTGGAGCCAGGTAGTTGCGTTATCACAACTACTGGATGGCACGGTGCGCTTATCGGCGCAAATGCCGAAGATGCCGGTATTTAAAACCGTAGGTCAGGCCGCCTGGGATTTGGCCGCGGCACGGGTGGCGCTGGGGTCGCTGGCATAAACCTGGATTCCATCCTCCAAAAAGGCAGACGGCGCAGATTTTGCGCCGCCGGCGCTACCGGGCAGGTTTTTTAGCTGCAGGCGCCTTGGGGCGAGGTGCTAACTTTGGTACTGGCGGTGGTGCTATCTGAAGCGGCGCGCCACCCGCGCTAGGCGCCAGCAACTGAATGAATATTTCGTCTTCCTTGATCATGCCCAGCTCAGACCGGGCCCGCTCTTCAATCGCACCGGTGCCATCCTGCAAATCACGAACTTCAGATTCGAGCTTGTCGTTGCGCGCTTTGAGCGCAATATTCTTGTCAAGCGCCTCATTGACTTGATGATCCAGATCCCACACACGCAACCAACCGCCCTTGCCTAACCAGAGTGGATATTGGATCAGCGCCAGTAATAGCACTAGGGAAATGGTGATCAGGCGCATCGGGAAAAATCAGGATCAAGAGCCCGGTCGCAAAACTGAATTTTTGCGACCGGGCCTTATTCCGTTTCTACATCATTCGTGAACGCGAAGGCGAAGCGTAGACAGTACGCAGGTACGGCAAGCGAAGCCGACAAAGTGCACGAGTGATTTAGAAATGGAATCGGTTTATTTTAAGTTGTAGAACGCATCACGACCAGGATAGCTGGCGATGTCGCCCAGATCTTCCTCGATGCGCAGCAACTGGTTGTATTTCGCCATGCGGTCCGAGCGCGACATCGAGCCGGTCTTGATCTGCAGTGCATTGGTGCCGACCGCGATGTCGGCAATGGTGGAATCTTCGGTCTCGCCGGAGCGGTGCGAAATCACTGCGGTATAACCGGCGCGCTTGGCCATTTCAATCGCAGCGAAAGTCTCGGTCAGAGTGCCGATCTGGTTGATCTTGATCAGGATCGAATTGGCGATGCCCTTCTGGATGCCTTCTTTCAGAATTTTGGTGTTGGTCACGAACAGGTCGTCGCCCACCAGCTGGACTTTCTGGCCCAAGGCTTTGGTCAAGATTGCCCAGCCTTCCCAGTCGTTTTCAGCCATTGCATCTTCGATTGAGATGATCGGGTACTTGTCGCACCAGGTTTCCAGCAGGTTGGTGAAATCGGTTGCCGACAACGTCAAGCCTTCGCCGGCCAGGTGGTATTTTCCATCCTTGTAGAATTCGCTGGCGGCGCAGTCCAGTCCGAGTGCGATCTGGGTGCCTGGTTCAAAGCCGGCTTCTTCGATGGCCTGAATGATCAGCTTGATGGCTTCTTCGTGGTTGGCGACCGATGGCGCAAAACCGCCTTCGTCACCGACGGCTGTGGTCAAGCCCTTGCCTTGCAGAATTTTCTTCAGCGTGTGAAATACTTCGGCGCCATAGCGAATCGCTTCGCGAAAGCTCGGTGCGCCGACCGGAATGATCATGAATTCCTGAATGTCCAGGTTGTTGTCGGCGTGCGCGCCGCCATTGATGATGTTCATCATCGGCACCGGCATCTGCATTGCGCCGGAGCCGCCGAAATAGCGGTACAGCGGCAGGCCAGCTTCTTCGGCAGCGGCTTTCGCAACTGCCATCGAGACTGCCAGCATGGCGTTGGCACCCAAGCGGGATTTGTTTTCAGTGCCGTCGAGGTCGATCAGGGTACGGTCCAGAAACGCTTGCTCATTGGCGTCGAGTCCCATGATCGCTTCGGAGATTTCGGTGTTGATGTGTTCGCAGGCTTTCAGCACGCCCTTGCCGAAGTAACGGCTGTTGTCGCCGTCGCGCAGTTCAATCGCTTCGCGCGAACCGGTCGATGCGCCGGACGGCACTGAAGCACGGCCCATGACGCCGGATTCCAGCAGTACGTCGCATTCGACAGTAGGATTGCCGCGTGAATCGAGTATTTCACGGCCGATGATGTCAACGATAGCGCTCATGTAAAGCTCCAAAAAAGAATTTTGTAGATTGGTAATCTGGTACTGAATGGCTTGAGGATCACCAGAAATCAGCTTGAATCAGAAGCTGGATTCGAGGAAGCCGTTTTTCTTTACGATCCGGTCCAGATCGATCAAGGTCGCCAGTAGTTCGCGCATGCGCGCCAGCGGCACTGCATTCGGGCCGTCCGACATTGCTTCTGCCGGGTTCGGATGGGTTTCCATGAAGATGCCGGAAATGCCCACCGCTACCGCAGCCCGCGCCAGCACTGGCACGAATTCGCGCTGTCCACCGGAAGTCGCGCCCTGCCCGCCCGGCAATTGCACCGAATGGGTAGCGTCGAACACGATCGGACAACCGGTCTCGCGCATGATCGCCAGCGACCGCATGTCGGACACCAGGTTGTTGTAACCGAACGATGCGCCACGTTCACACGCCATGAAATTATCTTCCGGCAAACCGGCTTCCCTGGCGGCGGCACGCGCCTTGTCGATCACGTTTTTCATGTCGTGCGGCGACAGAAACTGACCTTTCTTGATGTTCACCGGCTTGCCGGACTGCGCGCAAGCATGGATGAAATCGGTCTGGCGGCACAGGAAAGCTGGCGTTTGCAACACATCGACCACGGCGGCTACCGGTTTGACTTCGTCGATCTCGTGGATATCTGTCAGGACCGGCACCCCGATTTGTTTCTTTACATCAGCCAGAATTTCCAGGCCTTTTTCCATGCCGAGGCCGCGGAAAGAAGTGCCGGAAGAACGGTTGGCCTTGTCAAAGGAGGATTTGTAGATGAATGGAATTCCCAGCGCCGCGGTGATTTCCTTCAGCTGACCAGCGGTGTCAAAAGCCATCTGGCGCGACTCGATTACGCACGGGCCGGCGATCAGGAAAAATGGATAGTCGAGACCGACCTCAAAATCGCAAAGCTTCATGCGGTCTCCGTAACTTCGGCAGCCTGCTTGTAGGCCAGTGCTGCCTTGATAAAGGCGGTGAACAGCGGATGACCATCACGCGGAGTCGATTTGAATTCCGGGTGATATTGCACGCCGAAATAGAACGGATGCGCGTTCGGTCCGGAGCGCGGCAGCTCCATGATTTCGCACAGATTTTCGGTTGGAGTACGGGCCGACACAACCATGCCGGCTTCTTCGACCCGACCCAGATAATGGTTATTCGCTTCGTAGCGGTGGCGATGGCGTTCCGTCACCGTAGTGCCATAGATTTCCGCTGCCATTGTGCCCGGCTTGACCGTGCAGGTTTGCGCACCGAGACGCATGGTGCCGCCGAGGTTGGAATTGATATCGCGTCGTTCTACTTGGCCATCATGGTTTTGCCACTCATTGATGAGGGCCACCACAGGCTGATCGGTTTCCGGGTTGAATTCGGTCGAATTGGCATTGGCGAGGCCGGCCATGTTGCGCGCGTATTCAATCAAGGCAACCTGCATCCCGAGACAGATTCCCAGATAAGGAATCTTGTGTTCGCGCGCGAACTGGGCGGCGGCGATCTTGCCTTCCACACCGCGCTTGCCGAAGCCGCCCGGCACCAGAATCGCATCGTACTTGGCGAGTGCTGCCGTACCTTTTTCTTCGATTTCCTCGGAATCCAGGTACTCGATATTGACGCGGCTTTCGGTATGAATGCCGGCGTGACGCAACGCTTCGATCAGGGACTTGTAGGATTCGGTCAGATCGACGTATTTGCCGACCATGCCGATGGTCACTTCGGTCTTCGGGTGTTCCAGCGCGTATATAAGCTTGGTCCACATCGACAGATCGGCGGGCTTCGGCGACAGGCCGAGCTTTTCGCAGACAATGTCATCAAGGCCCTGGTCGTGCAGCATTTGCGGAATCTTGTAAATCGTGTCGGCATCCCAGACCGAGATCACCGCTTCTTCGACCACGTTGGAAAACAAAGAAATCTTGGCCCGCTCGTCATCCGGGATCGGACGGTCGGCGCGGCACAGCAAGGCGTCCGGCGAAATGCCGATTTCACGCAATTTTTGCACGCTGTGCTGGGTTGGCTTGGTCTTCAGTTCGCCGGCGGAAGCCAGGTAAGGCACTAGTGTCAGGTGCACGAATGCGGCAGCATTGCGGCCGGCGCGCAGGCTCAATTGGCGCACCGCCTCCAGAAATGGCAGCGATTCGATATCGCCGACGGTGCCGCCGATTTCAACCAATGCGACGTCGTAACCGTAAGCGCCGCGATGGATGTAATCCTGGATTTCATTGGTGATGTGCGGAATCACCTGCACGGTCTTGCCGAGGTACTCGCCCCGGCGCTCTTTGCGGATCACGGACTCGTAAATCTGGCCGGTAGTGAAATTATTGACCTTCTTCATCCGGGTCGAAATGAAACGCTCGTAATGGCCGAGGTCGAGATCAGTCTCGGCGCCATCGTCGGTTACGAACACTTCACCATGCTGGAACGGGCTCATGGTGCCGGGATCGACGTTGATATACGGATCGAGCTTCAGAAGGGTGACTTTGAGGCCGCGGGATTCGAGAATCGCGGCGAGGGAGGCGGCTGCAATTCCTTTGCCAAGGGAAGAGACTACGCCACCGGTTACGAATACAAACTTGGTCATTGCAGAAGGTGCCGAGCGGCACGAGCGGGAAATTGAAATTATACCGCAAACCGGCACCGTACTTGCCACTATCCCAGCCCAATCTGGCCCATTCCGGCAGATCGGCAAGCCGCAAAAAAGGATTAATGCTCAGAGGAAATTACCCACTGATGTTAGATACGCACGTCCGGGACCGGATGAATCGGAATCAGTAGTTGGGTTACGCGATGAAGCCGCTAACCCAACTTGCAAAAATCGTTCCCATGTTTATTCCATTCTTCCGTGCTTTTCGTGTCTTTCGCGGACGAGTGCGTAGCAAGGTTTACCCCCGCGACGGTAAAAGCGACCGGATCATGTCGTGCAGGGCGCTGGCGGCCAGCACCGGCGACTCCATCGGAAACAGATGGCCGCCCGGGATTTTCCGGTTATGCCGTCCGACCAGACGCCGGGTTGCAGCCATACCGGCTTGCCGGCACTCGACTGAATCGGTGCCGCCGACAAACCCGACCGGCACCGGGAACGGTGTCCGCACAATTATGCCGAGATGATGCGGCAGGCTGCGATAGACGGCGGTCTCGATCTCACGCGTAAAGCGCAGGGTCACGCCATCCGGATGCGGCACCAGCCCACTGTCGAGGTAGTCGTGCAACACTTGCGGCGGCCAAACCGCAAACATCTTCTTGGCGGCGAAATGCGCAAATGCGGCGTCGGTATCGGGCCACACGTTGCGGCGCTTGATTGACAGCCTGGCCGGCGAAAATTTTAAATCCTGGCCGGTCGATTTGGCGACCCGCAACAGCAATGCGCGCCATCCCGCCACCACTGGCGAATCCAGCAACACCACACAACGCACCAGATCGGGCCGATCCTTGGCCGCCATCAGACTCAGCATCCCGCCCAGCGAATGGCCGGCCAGAATCACCGGTTTGGTATAACGCGCCGCCATGTCGTCGATCAATTCCTGTTTCAGCGCGCGCCAGCCGTTTTTGACTGGATATTTCGGGTTGTGGGCATGCATGTCGAGCGCCTGAACCCGGTAATGCTGTTGCAGATGCTGGAAAAATACGCGATAAGTGCCGGCCGGGTAACTGTTTGCGTGGGCGAAATGGAGTAGTGGTTTGGTTGTCATTATATTTTTTGTTTCAGCGCCCATACCAGTAGCGGGCATGGCTGCTGCGATATTCGGAAATGTGTACTGTCTGATCGAATTGTAAAGTGATTGCGCCGGATGCATCGTTGCGCAGGCGCTGTATTCCCATTGCGCCATAACGCTCGAACACTTCTAGCTTCGGATGCCGATAACGGTTGCGGTAGCCGACCTGAAACAGCGCCAGATCCGGCCGGACTGCATCCAGGAAAGCCACGGTCGACGAAGTGCCGCTGCCATGATGCGGCGCCAGCAGCACATTAGCACGCAATGCGTCGCGGTTACTGCCCAGCAACTCGGATTCTTGCGCCGCCTCGATATCGCCCGGCAGCAGGATCGAAAGGCCGCCGGCGCTGATTTTCAGGGTGCAACTGAGCGTATTCGGCTTCTGTTTCGGGTTATCCAGGATCAAAGCTTGCGGGTGCAGCATTTCGAACCGGACCCCATCCCACTGCCACGATTGCCCTGCCACGCAATGCTGATGGCGCGGCGACGCAGCGACAATTGGGCTTGCCAGCGCCAACGAAGACCAGACCTGGCCGACTTTGATCTCGTCCAGAATCGACAGCGCGCCGCCGGAGTGATCGCTGTCGTTGTGGCTCACGACCAATCCATCCAGTGTCGCAATACCGCGCGCTTTCAGGTACGGCAAGATGACGCGGTTGCCGCCATTCGATTGCGGCGAATAATACGCACCGGTGTCGTACAGCAGCCGGTGCTGCTTTGTTTCCACCAGCAAGGCCATGCCCTGGCCGACATCGAAAGCCGTCACCCACATCTGGCCCGGCTGCGGCTGGGTCGGGCTGTTCAGCACCAGCGGCAGCCAGCCCGCCAGACCCAGCCAACGCAGCGGCCAGCCGCGCGGCGCCAGCAACCATACGGCTCCCAGCAAGACGAACAGGAAAATCCACCAGGACGGCAGCGGCGCCGACCAGACCGCCCACGGTAAACCGGCCAGCCACTGCAACCCGTCCGCCAGCCACGCCACCAGCGCATGCGCGACGACCAAAATCCAGTCCGATAATGGTGCCGGCAGCACGCTGCCCAACAAGGCCAGCGGCGTCACCAGCAAACCGACCAGTGGAATCGCGACCGCGTTGGCCACCGGGCTGACCAGCGACACCTGGCCAAACAGCAGCATCGTCATCGGCACCAGACCCAGCGTCACCACGTACTGGGTATGGGCGGCGGATGTCAGAATCTGACGCCAGCGCGTCATTCTGTCGGGCATCTCCGTCAGATGGCGCTGCGGCTGGGCGCGCCCGACGCTGGCATACAGGATGGTCGCCACCGCGCCGAATGACAGCCAATATCCGGGCCAAAGCACTGCCCAAGGATCGAGCACAACCACCACCAGCAATGCAGTGCAGAGCACGTGCGAAACGCTGGTTAGGCGACCGCACCAGAGCGCAACTGCCACCACCGTCAACATGTATAAAGTGCGCTGCGCCGGCACCCCGAAACCGGCCAGCAGCACATACAGCAGCGCAATCACGGCCCCGCTTAAGGCTGCGACTTTTTGCGCTGGCAGCAGCAAAGGCAGCTCGGCATTGGTAAAAAATGAGCGCCGCCATAGCCATTGCGCCAATGCAGCAAACAAGCCGGCCACCATCGTGATGTGAAGGCCGGAAATTGAAATCAGGTGGCCGATGCCGCTGCGGTTGAATACTTTCCAGTCGCTTTGATTGATCCCGCGCTGGTCGCCGACCACCAGCGCGACAATCACGCCGGCGTAGGCATATTCATGCTCGGGCAATGCGGCATAAATGCGTTCGCGCAAACCGGCGCGGCAGTATTCGACCAGATTGCCGAAGCCAAACACAAAACTGGACAAGCGCCGGTTCTTCAGCATCGCTTGCGCATCTGGCCGTACATAACCGGTGGCGCGCAGATTCTGCTCCAGCAGCCAAACTTCATAATCAAAACCGTCGGGATTGGCATTGCCGTGCGGCTTTTGCAGCCGCACCGTGAGTTGCCAGCGCTCACCGGGCTCAATCGCCGGCACCACATCCGCTGCCGGCATCGCATACCAGGACAAGGCGATTTTAGGCGGGAAATCGGGCGGCAAGTCGGGGACTATTAACGTGCTGCCGTCCGGCTGCAAAGCCACCATCTGCTCCAGCGCCAGATTGAAGCGCACGCCCTGATCGAAGCGGTAAGGCAGGCTGTCGATGGTGCCGATCAGCGTCACGTCGCGCCCTTCCCAATCGTCCGGCAACGCATGCGCCAGACGCTGCTGCGCCAGCAGCCCGGCCCAGACAAAACCCAGCGCGGCACCGCAGACCAGCAGCAAAGCCGGCCGCAAAACTGGCCGCAGCCAGCGCCGCGCAGCCATGCCGAGCATCGCTGCCGCCGCCAGCAACAGCAACGTAAGCGCCAAAGTCGGCAACGCCGGCTGGTTTTGCAGCCAGACAATACCGATCACAAAACCGATGATGGCGCTACGCATGGATATTTATATGGGAAACTGAATATTTAACATACTGGATTGCGTATTTTTAAATTCCGCATTGTACATATGCGGAAAATAGGCAATTTATCGGCATACTCTGCCATTTTTTATAATGCTATCGAAAATTTTGAACGTTGACGGCTGCCAGCGCTGCCAATCTCGGCAGCACCGCCGCGACATTGGCGGAGGTAACGCTGGCGACATGGCTGGCCGCTTGCCCGCGCAGCTCGGCCAGGTGCGCGCCGATCTGCGGCAACTGTTCCGGGCTGTTGCGCGCCGGGTGCAGCCATGCCGGCGAAATGTCCGGCGCATCGGTTTCCAGCACGATAGATTCCAGCGGCAGCGCCACGGCCAGACGGCGAACCTGCAATGCACGCGGGAAAGTCATCGCGCCGCCAAAGCCCAGCTTGAAGCCGAGATTAATGAAAGCTTGCGCTTGCTGCATGCTGCCGTTGAATGCATGCGCGATGCCCCCGGGAACAGCAATTATGCGCAACTGCTTGAGTATCAAATCCTGCGAGCGCCGCACATGCAACAGCACCGACAGCCCAAAGTCGCGGGCGATTTTCAATTGTTCGCGGTAGAAATAGGTCTGCTTTTCAGCCATGGCCGCAGTTTTCAGGTCGGGCACAAAGAAATCGAGTCCGATTTCACCGATTGCGACCAGGCGCGGATCCTGCATTGCAGCCGCCACGCTCTGGCGCAAACCGTCTAAATCGGCCTGTTGCGCCTGCGGCACGAAGATCGGATGAATCCCCAGCGCATACGCGCAATTGGGCTGGCTGTGCGCTAAGGCGGCAACCGCCGCGAAATTGGCAGACTCCACCGCCGGAATGACAATCCAGTCGACGCCCAATTGCGCCGCCTTTTGCGCCACTGATGCGCCCGCCAAGCCACCGTCGGCGCCAAATTCGTGCGCGTCCAGGTGGCAATGGCTGTCAATCCACATGCTCGATATGCCCAACTTGTTCAACTTGTTCAACATAGGGCTGCAAGCCATTTTCGGCCAGACGCAGCACGCGGTCGCAACGCCGCGCCAGTTCGATATCGTGCGTCACGATGATGAAGGCGGTGCCGAGCGTACTCGACAATTCCAGCATCAGATCAAAAATCTGATGTGCAGTCTTGCGGTCAAGGTTGCCGGTCGGCTCGTCGGCCAGCACGCAAGCCGGCTGCGTCACCAGCGCGCGCGCCAGCGCAACCCGCTGCCGCTCGCCGCCGGACAATTCACCCGGCACATGCGTGACGCGGTGCCCCAATCCAACCCGCGTCAGGATCGCTGCCGCCTGTTGCTGCGCATCGCTGCGCCTGAGACGCCGGATCAGCAGCGGCATCGCGACATTATCGAGCGCCGAGAATTCCGGCAGCAAATGGTGGAACTGGTACACAAAACCGAGTGCGGTATTGCGCACATCGCCGCGCGTTTTTTCGTTCAGGCTGGCAAAATCGCGCCCCAGCAAAGATACTCGGCCCGAGGTCGGCGTATCGAGGCCGCCCAGCAAATGCAGCAAGGTCGATTTGCCGGAACCGGACGCACCGACAATCGCCACCCGCTCGCCCTTGCGCACATCGAGGTCGATGCCGGACAGCACATCGACCGAATATGCACCCTGGACGAATTTTTTGGACAGACCACGGCACGACAATACGACGGGTTGGATCAGCGGCGGCAACGAGTGCTCCCGGAGATGGGTATTAAGATCATTCATAGCGTAAAGCCTCCGCCGGGCGCACGCGCGCGGCGCGCCAGCTCGGGTATAAAGTGGCGAGGAAAGCCAGCACCACCGCCACGCAACCTATGGTGTAGACATCGGGCCAGCGCAAATCGGACGGCAGCGAGGAAATCAGGTAAATATCCTTGGGCAAAAACTGCACGCCCAGCAGATGCTCGATAACTGGCACGATCACATCGACATTCAGCGCCACCAGAATGCCCAGGAAGACGCCGATTCCGGTGCCGAGCAAGCCGACCAGCGCGCCCTGAATCATGAATATTTTCATGATCGAACCCGGCGACGCGCCCAGCGTGCGCAAAATCGCAATATCGGCCTGCTTGTCGGTCACCGTCATCACCAGGGTCGACACCAGATTGAAGGCGGCCACTGCGATGATCAGGGTCAGGATGATGAACATCATGCGTTTTTCCGTCTGTACCGCGGCAAACCAGTTGCGGTTTTGCTTCGACCAGTCGCTGATGATCAAGTCGCCGGAAAGGAGTTTCGACAAATCCTGCGCCACTTGCGGCGCGCGCTGCATGTCGCTGATTTTCAGGCGCAGGCCGGACGGCGCTGCCAGCCGGAACATCTTTTGCGCGTCTTCCAGATGGATGAACGCCAGCGTCGAATCGTATTCAAAATGCCCCGCCTCGAAGATGCCGGTCACGGTGAATTGCTTCAGCCGCGGCAGCACGCCGGCCGGCGTCACCTGTCCTTGCGGCGCCAGCATCGTCACTTTTTCACCAATTTCCACATGCAGCGCGCGCGCCAGTTCGCCGCCCAGCACCACGTTGAATTCGCCCGCCTTCAAATCATCGAAGTTGCCCTGGCGCACCTGATTGGCGACATCCGACACCGCCCGTTCCTGTTGCGGCAACACGCCGCGGATAACGACCCCGCGCAGGATATCGTCGCGCGTGAGCATCGCTTGCGTGGCTACATACGGCGCGGCACCGATGACTTCCTTATCCTGCATCGCTTGCCTGGCGGTGCCCTGCCAGTCGGTCATGGCGCCGCTGGCGTCAAATACTTCGATATGCGCCAGCACCGACAGCATCCGGTCGCGCACATCCTTCTGAAAGCCGTTCATCACCGACAGCACCACAATCAGCGCCGCCACGCCGAGCGCGATGCCGGCCATCGAAATCAGTGAAATAAAGGAAATGAAACTATTGCGCCCGCTGCGTCGTCCGGCGCGGGTATAGCGCAAGCCGACCAGCCATTCAAACGGCAGGTTTTTTAAGATACTCAATGTGTAATTCCCGTTTGTTTGTTTTTTTTGTTTGTTTCAATCCGCGCCCAGCCAATTGGCAGGGCGATGCAGAATGATACGTTATAACGTTTGCGGTATTTATCGTTTGTTTCAATCCGCGCCAAGCCAATTGGCCGGGCGATGTCCGTGGGGCACGGCATGCCGTGGTTGTATGGGTACGGCACGGCATGCCGTGCTCCTACGCTCCGATGGTGCCGAATTCAACCGCGGTTTTGGCGTAAAAAAGATGCAGGCCCGGCTCCGCATTCAGAAGCGCAAACAATTTTTCCGACTCTTCTTCGGAAACCACCATGGTGACCTCGACCGGTTGATCGGCCAGCTCGAAAAAATGGGCGGAATGCAGCCGGTGATGGCTGTCGATGCCTTCCTGCGCGGTGCGCAGGGTTGCTCCTCGAATTTGCATCGACTGCACCAGCGCCATCAGCTATTCGGCCAGCGGCACATGGCCATGGCGGCGGCCTTGCTGGGTAAAGAATGTCAGTTGATAACCGGTCATGCAATTCTCCTTGAATCAGGCCGAATCAGGCGCGCAGCACTTGTTGCGCAATCACGATGCCGACGATTGTCAGCAGCACCGAACCCACCACATGGACCATTATTTCAATCCCGGCATTGGCGATTCTGCCCTGCTGCAGTTGCGTGCTGACTTCCAGCGAAAAGGTTGAAAACGTGGTTAAACCGCCCAGAAAACCGGTAATGATGGCCAGCCGCCACTCGGGCGGAATGGCGCTCCGGCTGATCAAAACTTCGCTCGCAATACCAATCAGCAAGCCGCCGACCAAGTTTGCCACCAAAGTGCCGAGCGGCAAATTCGGCCAGATTGCATTCAATGCCAGCCCCAGCCTCCAGCGCAGCAACGCGCCAAGCGCTGCGCCCAAAGCGATGGATACGATCGAAGCAATCATAGCGCTCAATCCGCTTTCTTAATTTTATATAAACATTCTTCCGGCATGGTCGACTCTGCATGGCAATTATTAGTGCGGGTAGATTACTGCGACTCTCCGCGAGCAACAAGAAAGTTCGATGAAAAACCAACATCATGCGGGCACATGACGCTTGCCGTTTGCTGAGAAGCTGCGGGATTAATATGCGCTTTTTGTCCTACAATCGCGGCATGAGTCATATTGAAATCCTGCTGCCGTTCGGCCTGCCGCCGCCTGAACTGGCGCCTGACCTGATCAGGCAATTAAAAACCCCGGCGTTAGCCACCCTGCTTGGACGCGCCAAAATCGTGCCGCAAGCGCCGCAATGGCAGACTTTCGACGGCTTTGCCAACGCCTTGCCGCACGAAGCCTGGCTGGCGCAGCAATTCGGGCTGGCTGCGCACTTGGCGCAGGGCGGCAGTCCGCCGGTGGCGGCGGCGGCGATGAAAATGTTCGGCCTGAGTCCGGATGACGGCGTCTGGTTTCTGCTGCACCCGGTCCACATTCATGTCACGCGCGACCATCTGGTGCTGATGGATCAGCGGCAGTTAGCGATTTCCGAGCAGGAGTCCCGCGCCCTGTTCGACTTGGCCGAACCGCTATTTACGGAAGTTGGGATGTCGCTGCGCTATGGCGATGCACACACCTGGTTCATGCGCGCCGATGCCTGGAATGCGTTGCGCACTTCTACGCCGGACGCGGCCTGCGGCCACAATATCGATATCTGGATGCCGAAAGGCCCCTTTGAGCGCGACTGGCGCAAGCTGCAAAATGAAGTCCAGATGCATTGGCACGATCATGCGATCAATCAAGCGCGTGAAATGCGCGGTCAGAAGCCGGTCAATTCGCTCTGGCTGTGGGGCGGCACGCCAACCGCCATGCTGTCGGAGCAAACCCCGGCGCACTCTTCGGCGCACCCTTCTTATACCGCCGCGATCAACTTGCCCAAGTGGATGGGCGCGCTGGGCCAGACCCGCGACATGACCGCCGGGCAACTGATTTCGGCTGCGCCGCAACAGGGCTTGCTGGTGCTCGACGCGCTGCTGGAAGCAGCTCTGGCCGGCGACTGGGGGCGCTGGTTGGCGCAAGTACAGGAACTGGAATCACACTGGTTCGCGCCGCTGCTGGACGCGTTGAAGTCCGGTCAAATCAGCAGCATTGCGCTGATTCTGAACCACAACAAAGAATTGCGCGGTTACCGCACCAGCAGAATGGCGTTGCGGCGGTTTTGGTTGCAGCCGACGCTGAATAAACTCCGGTAAGCGGCGCTACGCAGGTTCATCATGGCAAAAATGATGTCCACGAAAGGCACGAAAAAATAGTGCGGAATAAGCACCAAGTTAAGGCAAGGACTCAACGCATTTCCATCAATGTGTTGAGTATATTTCAAAGCCGCAATAAATATATGCGGGAATTGCCATGAAAATTACGATACTCCTTATTTTTACCGAACTCATCGCACTCTGAACGCCTGTTCGTGTCTTTCGTGGACAATCCGTAACATCAGTTAAAAAAGACACACCATGACCCAAATCACCACCCGTCCTTATTCTTTCCGCGCTTCCGAAATGCTGCGCCAGAGCGGCGTCCATCCGGTGTTGGCGCGCGTGTATGCGGCGCGCGGCCTGACCGAAATGCACGAACTATCCAGCGAATTGAAATCATTGATGGCGCCCGGCGGCTTGCTGCACATTAATGAAGCGGCGGCATTTCTGGCCGATGCGATTGCCGCGCACAAAAAGCTGGTGATCGTCGCCGATTACGACTGCGACGGCGCCACTGCCTGCGCGGTAGGCTTGCGCGGCTTGCGTGCTTTAGGCGCACAAGTCGACTTCATCGTGCCGAACCGGTTCGAATACGGCTATGGACTGACGCCCGAAATCGTCGATTTGACCATCCGCGAAAAATCGCCCGACATCATCGTCACCGTCGATAACGGCATCGCCAGCATCGACGGCGTGGAGGAAGCCAACCGGCGCGGCGTCGAAGTGGTGGTTACCGACCATCACTTGCCGGGCGACACGCTGCCGAATGCGCGTGTGATCGTCAACCCGAACCAGCCTGAATGCGGTTTCCCCAGCAAGAACCTGGCCGGCGTGGGCGTGATGTTTTACGTGCTGCTGGCGCTGCGGGCCGAAATGCGCCAGCGCGGCGTATTCGATGCCCAGACCCAGCCCAAGCTCGATTCCCTGCTCGACCTGGTGGCGCTCGGCACGGTGGCCGACGTGGTCAAACTCGATGCAAATAACCGGATTCTGGTGGCGCAGGGCTTGAAGCGCATGCGCGCCGGCCGCATGCACGCCGGCGTGGCGGCGCTGTTTCGCGCTGCCGGGCGCGAAGCCCGGCGCGCCACGCCGTTCGATCTCGGCTTTGCGCTCGGGCCGCGGCTGAACGCGGCCGGACGGCTGGCCGACATGTCTCTCGGCATCGAATGCCTGAGCACCGACGACGAAGGCCGGGCCTGGGCGATTGCGCAACAGCTCAATGAAATCAATATCGAACGGCGTGCGATAGAAGCCGACATGCAGGACGCCGCGCTGCTGCATCTGGACGACTTCGCGCCGCAGGACAGCACTACCATCACCGTGTTCGATGAAAGCTGGCACCAGGGCGTGATCGGGATCGTCGCCTCGCGCCTGAAAGACAAGTTTTACCGCCCGACTATCACCTTCGCGCCCGGCGGCGCAGGATTGATCAAGGGTTCGGGCCGTTCGATCCCGGGCTTCCATCTGCGCGACGCGCTCGATCTGGTGTCCAAGCAAGCCCCGACCCTGATCGAAAAATTCGGCGGCCATGCGATGGCGGCCGGCTTGACGATCCGCGCCGATGCGTTGCCGGCGTTTTCAAAAGCGTTCGAGGCCGTCGGACAAAGCTGGCTCGGCGCGCATCAACTGGAGCGCATCATCGAAACCGACGGCGCGCTGGAAGACGCGTATTTCACCACCCAGTTTATCGAAGTCATGGATGGCCAGGTGTGGGGCCAAGGTTTCGCGCCGCCGCTGTTTTGCGACGAATTCCGCATCGTCAGCCAGCGCGTGCTGAAGGAGCGCCACCTGAAACTGCAGCTGGAAAAAAACGGCCAGCGCTTCGATGCGATCTGGTTCGGCCACGCCGATGCGCTGCCGGAACGGACCCGCGTTGCATTCCGGCTCGACGCCAATGAATACAACGGCGTGACACGGGTGCAATTGATGGTGGAGCATGCGGAAGCGGCCTGAGCGCGCAAGGCTGGTTTTTATTGCGGCGATTTGATTTTTATCAGACAAGCTGCAGGCTCTTGCATTAGGCTGGAAATGCGTGAAATGCGGCAGCTTGGGCCGGTCTCCGATGTACGTCGTCCTTGCTGCAGGCATCCCACGCTTTTCTCTTTTTCCCGATGAGGCCCAAGATGAAACGAACCGGATTATCTGTGATTGCAATTGCATTGACGGCCAGTCTGAGCTTGCTGGCAGGATGCGAAAAGGCTGAAACACCGCTGCCGAAAATGGGGACGGCAGAACCATCGGCACCACAAACGCAAGCAAGCGGCGCAGCGACGGCTACCCAGAGCGAACGCGAATCCACGCTGCAGATGGCGCGCCAGGAAATCGACCAGTTGCGAGCCAAGGTCGATGAACTGGGAGTCAAGGCGAAAGACGCCAGCGCCGCTTTGAAAAAAAAGCTGACAACGGATATTCAGGGCTTCAACCAGGACCTCAAAGATCTTGAGACGAAATTCAACGCGCTCAAAAACGCCAGCGCAAGCGCCTGGCAAGACATGAAAACATCTTTCACCGCAGCGATCGACAAACTCAAAGGATCAGTCGAAAAGTCCGGCAAGCAATCGAATCCGACGGGCAGTTCGTATTGAGATAGAAACATACTGCAAGTTGTATTTTTAATGCCGCATTATTTTAATGCGGGAAAGGCATTGAAAAAAAGCATACTCTCGTATTTTTATGCTTTTCTGGAAGAGATTGAAATACGCAATTGCTCCCAGCGGAGCAAGATGAGGTCACGCCAAGCGCCACTATTGGGGCCGGCTGGCTGGTTTTTCTCAGCTTTATGCACCATTTTTTCAAGGCATTCTTACCCGAGTCGGAGTCGCGCGACGGCCTGCTGCCGGAGCTCCCTGCACCATCAAGGTAAATCTAGCCACCATTGCCACAATCACCTATACTTCCTTTGCCAATTTGCAATTGTTTGCAATTATCAGGAGTGCAGTTTGTTCATTCGCAAAGCATAGTCATAAGCAGCCTGTCACCTTTAACACTTCGGAATATATTTCTTCAAGGAGGCCATATGTATCAAAAGATTTTGATTCCAACTGATGGTTCCGACTTCTCCAACACTGCCGCACAAGCCGGTGTGGAATTTGCCCGGCAATTGAATGCTGAAGTGGTGGGAGTGTACGTCGCCCCCGATTACCAGTATCCGATCTATGTGGAAATCATTCCCCCCAGCTATCCGTCTGAAGAAGAGTATAAGGAATCAATGCGCCAGGCAGGGGAAAGCTACTTGCAGACGGTACAGAAATCGGCTGAGGCCGCCGGCCTGAAATTTACCGGGTTAATCGAGTTTGCGGATACTCCTGCGAAAAATATCGTCCACGTAGCCCAGGAAAATCAGTGCGACCTGATTTTTATGGGGTCCCACGGACGCGGCGGTTGGGGGCAACTGATTCTGGGCAGCGTTACCTCGAAAGTGCTTTCCTTATGCAAGATCCCGGTGCTGGTATATCGGGTGGGAAAATCAAGCACCAAATCAAGCACCGCTTGATTAGACTGAATAATTATGATTGTGTTGTATCGCAGGATAGTCGTAACACCATAGGCCCGGAATGAATAGTGCTACATTCACAACATCGTTCCGCCCGGGCTTAAGATCAATGCTTCTGTCCACTCAAGGAATCACCTTACCTTTCAAGAATGGTTAAACCTATGATACGTTTAGTCATTGCAGACGATCACACCATCATGCGTGAAGGCCTCAAACGCATCCTGGACGGCGCAGAAAATATCGAAGTCGTCGGCGAAGCCGTTAACGGCTTTGAAGTTCTGGCAAAAGTAAGGGAAGGCGGATTTGACCTGCTGCTGCTGGATCTTTCGATGCCTGGGCGCAGCGGGGTCGAACTGATCCGGCAAATCAAGATCGAAGCGCCAAAACTGCCGATTCTGGTGCTCACCATGCATGAAGAAGAGCAATATGCAGTGCGCACGATACGGGCGGGAGCGCGCGGTTACCTGACCAAGGAAAGCGCCGGTACGCAATTGCTCAGTGCGATTGAAAAAGTGGCGGCCGGTCGCCCCTACATAAGCGCCGAAGTCGCCGAGCAACTGGCGCTGGAAATCATGGAGCCGCACGAGATATTGCCGCACGACCGGCTGTCAAACCGCGAATTCGAGGTTTTCAATCTTCTGGTGCATGGCAAATCGATTACCGAAATTGCCAAATTCTTGCATTTAAGCGTAAAAACCATCAGCACCCACAAAACCAACTTGCTTCACAAAATGCATATGGATTCGCTCGCGCAACTGGTGCAGTATGCGGTGGCGCAAAACATTATTAACACCCCGCATCGCTGACGCCGGAAAATTCTTACTTCTGCTTTTCGTGGACGGTTGCGAATTTGATTGCGGCTTTCTTTTCTTCCGTGATGGTGTCGCTGACTTTTTCAAAATTGGTGCGAGCGACCTCGATATTATGGGTAGCAAGAGTCGACGCCTCCTTCAAGGCCGTGCTCCAGACATTAAACAGATCGCTCATTGGCCTCATTAAGTCACCACTGCCCTTACTCCCCGCCATTGGCATTGGCATCGGCATCATGGGCATCGGCATGAATTGTGCGTTACTGGCATGTTCAAAGTACTGTTCAATGTTTTTTCCGACCTTGTTTTGCATTTCCTGACATATTTGCAACATCTCTTTCTGGGATTTGCTAATGTAATCCGGCGTGTGTATGAAAAAACTCGATTGCAACAGGGCAATCTGATTCATATCACGACTGGTCAGCAGCGCCTGCGCAAGCCGCATTTGCTCATTGAACAACGCATGCGCTGTACTCAGAATTACCTGATCGATTTTTTCGGTGCAGGTTAATACTGTTTCTGCCAGCTGCTGGGTTGCATGCAACTGGTTTTTGCAGGAATCTAACATAGTGTTTTCGGAGTTTTGCATGATGGTGCTCCTGGATAATTAATGAGAAACCATGGGCGACATTCTGCGGCAAACAAAGAATCCGGCCACCGCATGAAAGAATATTCTTGTACTTGGAGGGAATCGTGGTTTGAGCAATATCAAAAGTTGATTCACTACCGCTTCCGCAACTGCGGCTAAAAATATTGATATTGATCAAACCTGTCGGGAGCGGCCCACATTACTGTTTTCAGTTGTACATCAACCAGGGAGTACGCCATGTCGTTCAAGACCATTCTCGTGCACGTCGACGAGTCAAAACACGCAGCAGATTGCATCCGGATTGCGAGTGAAATCGCACTGGCTGAAAATGCCCACCTGATCGGCGCAGCGATGACCGGCGTATCCCGTTACCTGTATCGGGACCAGACCATCAGCGACAACGATCCGGGCTTGATCTCGCACATGGCGTTTCTCAGGGAGCGCGCCAACCTGGCGCTGCAGCAATTCGAGCCGCTGGTTCAGAAAATCGGCGTCAGTTCATTCGAGCAGCGGGTGATCGATGACGAGGCTGCCGGCGGCATCTGCTTGCAGGCCCGTTACAGCGATCTGGTGGTGATTGGACAAATCGATCCGGATCAAGCATCGCCCACCGTGCTGTCAGATTTTCCGGAATATGTGTTGATCCATAGCGGGCGCCCGGTGCTGGTGATTCCTTATGCAGGACACTTTGAAAAAGTCGGAAAACGCATCCTGATCGCGTGGGATGGCAGCAAGGAAGCCACCCGCGCAGTGACCAATGCGATCCCGCTATTGAAACGGGCCGAGATCGTCCATGTCGTGATATTCAACAACGACGCCAAGACCGATACCCACGGCGTCGAGCCCGGCGCCGATATCGCACTGTACCTGGCCCGCCACGGCGTCAAGGTCGAAGTATCGCTACAAGCTAGCAACATCGATATTGGCAACAGCCTGTTATCCCTGGCCAGCGATATGCATGTGGACATGATCGTCATGGGCGGTTACGGTCATTCACGCTTCCGTGAAACGATGCTTGGCGGCGCCACCCGCACCATGATGCAATCCATGACATTGCCGGTGCTGATGTCGCATTAACATCTGACAGGCTCGCCGACCATTCGCCGGATCAGGGAGAGTCCGGCCGGCTCATATCTGATAGTCAACTCGCAAGCGCGCCTGCAACAGCTTTACCTGCCGTAATGCTTCGATCAAAACCCGCTGATCGATTTCGTTCAAGGCATAGGGATTGATCCGGTTAGGATCATCGTGACTGTCCGCGGAACGGTTGAGCTGGCCGCGTATGCGGATGGTCTGGATGAAATGAAAGGCTGCGACATCGGCCTCGATCGCCTCCGGTTTTCGCCCCGCCCTGGCGCCGCCCAACAGCAGGCGCTGGGCGGTATTGGTGGCGCGCACACCGTGCGCCAGAGAAAAGATTCGGCCGATATCCACAAACAGTCGGGCCGCACGTTTTTTCAGGTCGATAGTCCCTCCGAACTTGCCGCCATCGGTGGAAAAACGCGACAGCACGCCCAGCGGAACCGAGGTTTCCAGCGCATTCTTGGCCATCAGATGCAGAAATAGGGGATTATCCCGACACAGCGCAAATAGAGTGTCGCGCAGGGTTTCCGCCAGTGCCGCATCCCCGTACAGGGGGCGCAAATCGAAGAAGATACTTGAAAGCAATAACGCTTGCCGGTCGGACGTGCAAATCCATGTGGCAAAACGGCTCTTCCATTCATCGAAAGTAAGGCACCACTTGGGATTGCGCGCCATGATGTCGCCCTCGCACAGAGGGAAGCCGCAGGCATCCAGCCCCACATTGACGGTGGACGCAAACTGCAGCAATGTGTTGCGCAGCGCCGTGACTGCAGCTGCATCGGCGCCCGGCGGCGGCGCAAAAATGATGCCATTGTCCTGATCGGTGGAAAAGGTCTGCTCCTGGCGCCCTTCCGATCCAAAGGCCAGCCAGCAATAGCGCGCTGGCTGCCCCTCTTGCCCCTCCTGCATCACCGGCTCGCCGACGATGTGGATCAGCTGAACCAGCACCCGGTCATTGAGCGCAGAGACCATGGCCGTGATCTGCTCGGCGCTCATGCCGTAACGAAACAGACCACTGCAGGTGGTACGGATGCTATCGACCGCATTGCGCAACGCTGCCACCGAAGTTGCCCGCTCGATCGGGGCTTCCAGATGGCCGAAACCGGTACGCTGGAGCACGAACAGGTCACGCTCCGAAATTACTCCAACCAGCGCGCCATCTTCCGACACCACCGGCAGGTGACGAATCGAGCGGCTGGCCATAGCAAGCGCCGCTTCCGCCACCGAACTGGTCATAGGCAAACATACCGGCGCTGGCGTCATTACCGTGCTGACCGGACGCGCCAGATCCAAGCCGGGCCCGAGTACCCGTCGCAGCGTATCGGACTCGGTCAGTATGCCGGCCACGCGCCCGGCATCGGTCACGATCACCGACCCGATGCGGTGCTGGGTCATGAGTGCAATCGCCTGGCTGACGCTATCTGATACGTCGACAGTCAATGGACTGTGCTTGATCAGGCTGCTCAAAGGCTGAAACTTGATCTGTGCGGCGATGCGGTTTGATTCAATATCGGCCGCGATATCGTGCAGCATCCGCTCGTGATGGCGCCAGCACTGGGCGATGGCCCAGCGCAGCACCGCCGGCTCTGCCCGCAACGCGGCAATGCAAGGTGCCGCCAGCGACCAGCACACGCAATCTTCGGCTGCGGTATAGGTCTCATCCGTCTCCCGCCCCGGCAGAGCGAGATCGAGCGGCAGCAACATGCCGGGACCGAGCAGTTCGCCGGCACCATTTTCTATGGCGGTGCTGCGCACCGACACGCGTCCCTGACGAATAATCAGGATGCCGCGCTGTCCGTGCTGAAGCTGGGAATCAAAAATCGGTGCGCCGGCGGCAAAGCAAACCAGCTGGGCTGCCTCGAATAGTTCCCGCAGCCGTTCCTGCGCCAAGGTGGAAAATGGTTCTAAATCTGCCATCTTGGCAAGCTCTTTGTCGGTCAAGGAGGATTTGGTCTGGCGCATAGGATCGGCCCGCACATGAATAAAGAGAAAAGAAGCAGGTTTATGGAATAAGGAAATCTATAGGAGTATAGCCAATAATAGTGCATTTACCGCACGCATTTAATGCCGATAAATAATTACACAGAACAGTATTAAATCAGCGCCAAATCTCGGCCCGGCTGCGCCGCGCATCTGCACTTAGCTGCTGCCAGCGCATTAATTTTCCTATTCAAGGATTGCGCACAAAGTAAGTGTGAAGTAAGTAATTGAAGATAGCCTGATTGTTGAGGCCATATTGTGACGATGATTTAAACATCTCTTTACATCAAATGGCGCCAGGCGAACCGATAATTTTCCTGCGCCAACGTCTCTATCAATTCGACCTCGCGTACTGACAATCTAACTATAGGAGATTTCAAAAATGGAAGATGATCTTGTTCAAAAGATAAAATCCAACCCTAACTATCAAAAGCTGGTTTCAACCCGCTCAAGTTATGGCTGGACTCTGACCTGGCTCATGATGATCGTGTATTACGGCTTCATCATGCTGATCGCGTTCGACAAGGAATTACTCTCCACCAAAATGGGGGCAGGCGTCATGACCTGGGGCATGCCAATCGGGCTTTTCGTGATTGTATTTACCGTCATCATCACAGGCATCTACGTTCGACGCGCCAATACCGAATTCGATGATCTAACCGCTAAAATTCGTAAAGAGGTTCTTTAATGTCGAATATGAAACGTATTTTTGGTGCGCTGGCACTGTTTTCGCTGGCAGGTGCCGCTTATGCTGCCGGCGCCGATCTTGGTCAGGCTGTCAAGCAGCCGACCAACTGGACGGCAATCAGCATGTTTGCCGCGTTTGTTATCTTCACCCTGTTCATTACCAAATGGGCCGCTGCCAAAACTAAGTCCGCAGCCGATTTCTACACTGCAGGCGGCGGCATCACCGGCTTTCAGAACGGTCTGGCGATTGCCGGCGACTATATGTCGGCAGCATCCTTTCTGGGCATTTCGGCTGCGGTTTATCTGAATGGCTATGACGGCTTGATCTATTCGATCGGATTCCTGGTCGGCTGGCCTATCATTACCTTCCTGATGGCGGAACGGCTACGCAACCTCGGCCGCTTCACCTTTGCCGACGTAGCAGCTTATCGCTTCTCGCAAACGCCAATTCGTATCTTTGCAGCGTCGGGTACGCTGGTGGTAGTCGCTTTTTACCTGATCGCACAAATGGTGGGTGCCGGCCAGTTGATCAAGCTGCTGTTCGGCCTGGAATACTGGATCGCAGTCGTGATCGTCGGTAGCCTAATGATGGTTTATGTCTTGTTCGGCGGCATGACTGCAACCACCTGGGTACAGATCATCAAGGCGATCATGCTGTTGTCAGGCGCCACCTTCATGGCCTATGTCGTGATGTCGCAATTCAATTTCAGCCCTGAAGCGCTGTTTGCCAAGTCGGTTGAAATTCATGAAAAAGGGCAATCCATCATGGGGCCAGGCACTTTCATCAAGGACCCTATCTCTGCGATCTCGTTCGGTATGGCTCTGATGTTCGGTACTGCCGGCTTGCCACACATCCTGATGCGTTTCTTCACTGTGCCAAGTGCAAAAGAAGCACGCAAATCGGTATTCTGGGCCACCACCTGGATCGCTTACTTCTACATTCTGACTTTCATCATCGGTTTTGGCGCCATCGTTCTGGTAAGCACCAATCCTGAATTTAAGGATATGGCCGGCAAGCTGTTGGGCGGCAATAACATGGCAGCTATCCATTTGGCAAAAGCAGTGGGCGGCAACGTATTCCTCGGCTTCATCTCGGCCGTAGCGTTTGCAACCATCCTGGCTGTTGTGGCAGGCTTGACGCTGTCCGGCGCGTCAGCGGTATCGCATGACCTGTATGCAACCGTGTTCAAAAAAGGCAAGGCAGACAGCGCCAGTGAACTACGGGTATCGCGCATCACTACCATTGTCCTGGGCATCATTGCGGTGGTTCTGGGTATCGTGTTCGAGAAACAGAACATTGCCTTCATGGTGTCGTTGGCATTCGCGATTGCCGCTTCGGCCAACTTCCCGGTGTTGTTCATGTCAGTTTTGTGGAAAGATTGCACCACGCGCGGCGCCACCATCGGGGGCTTCCTCGGCCTGATTACCGCAGTTGGTTTGACGGTGGTATCGAAGTCGGTATGGGTTGATGTATTAGGTAACGCGGAAGCGATTTTCCCGTACACCTCGCCGGCATTGTTCTCAATGACTGCCGGTTTCGTCGGCATCTGGCTGTTTTCGATTCTTGACACCAGCGATCGGGCCCGTCTCGACCGCGCAGGTTACGAAGCGCAGAAAGTGCGTTCTGAAACCGGTATCGGAGCTGCAGGCGCTTCCGGTCATTAATATCCTGATGTGAAACACAAAGCCCCGGCAAGTAATTTCCGGGGCTTTTTTAATCGGAGCAAATTTGACGGTCGCCACGCTTTAGAGCAATATCAATCCCATCCGAAGTCAGGCCGCAAAGGATATTCCATGTTCCAACACAACCTTACCGGCCAGCGCTTTGCCGCCATATTCGTCCTGGGTTGGCTCCTGTTGAATTACCCGCTACTGGCACTTTTCAACGATGCAAACACTTGGCTCGGCATCCCTATTTTGTATGCTTATCTGTTTATTGTCTGGGCGCTAATTATCGGCCTGCTGGCGTATATTGCGGAAAAATCGTCGCACCCCGAGAGCCATGCGGCCGGCGACGCCGTGACTCTGGCTGCGGAAGACTGAGATGCTGCAGGGCTGGGTCATCGTACTGGCGTCGTTCGCCTATCTGGGCCTGCTGTTTGCGATCGCCTATTACGGCGACAAACGGGCCGACGCCGGTGCCAGCATCATCAATAATCCGACAATTTATGCGCTATCGCTGGCAGTGTATGCGACTTCGTGGACCTTCTTCGGCAGCGTCGGGCGCGCCGCTGCAAGCGGCATCGGATTTCTGCCGATCTATCTAGGCCCGACGCTGATGATCGCGCTGTGGTGGATGGTGCTGCGCAAGATCATCCGCATCAGCAAAGCCAACCGCATCACTTCCATTGCCGACTTCATCGCTTCACGCTATGGCAAAAGCGCGTTGCTCGGAGGGCTGGTGACGATCATTGCCGTAGTCGGTATCGTGCCTTACATCGCGCTCCAGCTGAAAGCCGTCTCGGCCAGCTTTTCCGTACTGCTGCACTATCCGAGCATCATGACCGGGCGTATCGAGGCGGGGCCGATTTGGAGCGACACCACGCTGTATATTGCCCTGCTGCTGGCAACCTTCACCATCCTGTTCGGCACCCGCCATCTGGATGTTGCAGAACGACATGAAGGCATGGTGGCCGCCATCGCCTTCGAATCCATCGTCAAGCTGGTGGCCTTCCTGGCGGTCGGCATCTTCGTTACCTTCAGCATGTATGACGGTTTTGGCGACCTGTTCCAGCAGGCCCAGCTGGTTCCGCAATTGCAAAAATTACTCACCGTCGGCAGCGACACTGGCAGCATCGCCTTCGGCAGCTGGGCTTCGCTGATCCTGCTGTCGATGCTGTCATTGCTGTTTCTGCCGCGCCAGTTTCAGATAGCAGTGATTGAAAACATCAATGAAAGCCACCTCAACCGCGCCATCTGGGTGTTGCCACTATATCTGTTGATCATCAACATCTTTGTGCTGCCGATTGCGTTTGGCGGCATCATGCACTTCCCCGATGGCAGCGTCGATGCCGACATGTTCGTGCTCGCGCTGCCGATGCAAACACAGCAGCAAGGCTTGACGCTGCTGGTATTCATCGGCGGACTGTCCGCGGCAACCGGCATGATCATCGTCGAAAGCATCGCTCTGAGCACCATGGTCTGTAACGACCTGGTAATGCCGCTGCTGTTGCGCAGCGCGTCCTTTCGGCGCAACCGGCATGCCGACCTGAGCAAGTTTCTACTCAATATCCGGCGCGGCGCGATCGTGCTGCTGATGATGCTGGGCTACGCGTATTTTCGCCTGGCCGGAGAAACCTATGCGCTGGTCTCGATCGGCCTAATTTCATTTGCGGCGGTGGCCCAGTTCGCGCCGGCCATGCTGGGCGGCATCTACTGGAAAAACGGTACCCTGGGCGGCGCGCTGACCGGTTTATGCGCCGGCTTTCTGCTCTGGCTGTACACCCTGCTGCTGCCCTCGTTTGCACAGTCCGGCTGGCTGCCAGAAAGTTTTATCGAACTCGGGCCGTTTGGCATCGAATGGCTGAAACCGCGTCAACTGTTCGGCTTGAACGGGCTGGATCAGGTATCGCACGCGCTGTTCTGGAGCCTGCTGGCTAATCTGGGCTTGTATGTTGGGGTTTCGCTCACAGGGCGTCAGAATGCCGCCGAAAAAGCCCAGGCGATTTTGTTTGTGGACGCCCGCGCGCTTGGCACCCGCGTATGGCGCGGCAGTGCCTCGGTCGAGGTACTGTCGGATTTGTTGCGGCGCTTCCTGGGAGCCGCCCGAGCCGATGCATTGCTGGCCCAGCACAGCCGGCAGCGCGGTACCAAAAATCTCAAGATGGCCGATGCCGAACTGGTGCATTTCGCTGAAATCCAGCTGGCCGGCACCATTGGCGCGGCTTCGGCGCGCGCCATGATCGCATCGGTGGTAGATGAAGAGCCGCTCGGACTGGAAGAAGTCATGGCGATATTGAATGAAACTTCGCAAGTAATCGCCTACAGCCGTGAACTGGAGCAAAAATCGCACGAATTGGAACAAGCCTCGACTGAACTGAAGGCCGCCAATGCCAGACTGACCGAGCTGGATCATTTAAAAGATAATTTCATTTCGACCATAACCCATGAGCTGCGCACGCCGCTGACCTCGATTCGAGCCTTCTCGGAAATACTGCGCGACAATCCCGGCCTGGCAGCCGCTCAACGCAGTGCGTATCTGGATATAGTGATCAAGGAAAGCGAACGCCTGACCCGGCTGATCAACGATGTACTCGATCTTGCCAAGATCGGCTCCGGCAGCGCAGAATGGCAAGCGGTAGCGCTCGATCTGAGGGATGTAATTACCGATTCGCTCAGCACCATCAGCCAGTTGCTGAAGGAGAATGGCATCCGCCTGACGCTTGAATTGCCATCGCAGCCGGCACCCATCGTGGCGGACCATGACCGTCTGATGCAAGTGATGCTCAATCTGCTGTCGAATGCAGTCAAGTTCTGCGATCAAACCCAAGGCCGCATCCGCGTCAGCCTGGATACGCTTGGCGATCAGTGGCAAGTTGCGGTCAACGACAATGGCCCCGGCGTGCAGCAGCAAGACCAGGAATTGATTTTCGACAGATTCCGCCAGGGCGGCGACACGCTGACCGGCAAACCGCAAGGAACCGGACTCGGCTTGCCGATCAGCCGGGAAATCATTCATCATTTCGGTGGCCGGTTATGGGTCCAATCCCGGCCGGGCGAAGGCGCAACTTTTGCGTTTACGCTACCACTAGCAGCAACGCCGGAGACATAACATGACCCATAAAATCCTGATTGCCGATGACGAACCGAACATAGTCATCTCGCTTGAATTCCTGATGCAACAAAGCGGTTATGCAGTCGCTACCGCACGCGACGGTGAAGATGCGATGCAAAAAATTGCCTCTTTCCAGCCTGACCTGGTGCTGCTGGACATCATGCTGCCAAAACTCAATGGCTTCGAAGTTTGCCAGCGAGTGCGCGAAAACAGTCAATGGAACCAGATCAAGATCGTCATGCTCTCGGCCAAGGGGCGCGAAATAGAAGTGAGTAAAGGGATCGCGCTGGGAGCCGATGCATATGTCACCAAACCGTTTTCCACCAAGGATCTGATCGCCCAGGTGCAGCGCCTGCTGGCGCACGAATGATGGCGAAAATGCGTTTCTGGCTGGTGCTGGCGCTGCTGTATGCAGTTCTTCTGGGGATTTTCGTCCTCCCGTTTCTGATCTTGTCAGCGAGTCTGGAGGCACCGCAACAGGCGTTGCTGGCCCAACTCTTGGGTTCGCGCCTGCCACTTTTAATTCCACTGGCGCTGCTGCTACTGCTGGGATTGGGCACCGGCCTTGCGGCGCTGCAGGACCGCTATGTGCGTCCGCTGGCGCTACTGGCTGAAGATGTCGTAATAATGCTGAGCACCAATCCGGAACATCGCGCAACACCGCAGGGGGCGGCAGAAGTACGTGTGCTGGCAGGAAAAATCAACACTCTCGCAACCACTTTTCAGGCGCTGCAACTTGACGTTCAAGCCAAAATTGCGCAGACCAATCGTGCACTGGCGGAAGAAAAAAACCGGCTGGCAGTGCTGATGTCGGAATTGGCCCAAAGTGTTCTGGTCTGCAATATCGAAGGTCGCATCCTGCTCTACAACACCCACGCAACCGAAGTGCTGGAGGCGCACGATGCGACCGGCACCACGATTGGGCTGGGGCGCTCTATTTTTGGCGTGATTGAGCGCGACTTAATCGTGCATGCATTGGAACAAATCCAGCATCAACGCCGACAAGAGACCGAACCATCAGCGCGAGCAGTCTCCGATTTTGTTGCCACCCTGGCCAATGGCCAGTTGGTGCGCGCGCACATGGCTGCGGTGCTGGACGGCAGCAATGCACTAGACGGCTTTGTGCTGACGCTGGAAGACATCACCCGCAACGTTGCCGCAGAAAGCCAGCGCGACACATTACTGCAGTCGCTTACCCAGGACACGCGTGCGGCGCTGGCCAACATCCGCGCATCGCTGGAAACGATGCAGCAATTCCCCGACATGAGTAGCGAAAAAAGAAGCCAGTTCACTGCCGTCATAGATGATGAATCGCAGCGCCTGGCACGCCAGATCAACCAGGCGGAACAGGGCCAGGCTGATTGTCGAAACGAAGGTTGGCAGCTTGAACAGATGCGTGGCGTCGATCTGATTGCACTGTTGCAGCGGCGCATCGCAACGCCAACCCTGCGCATCAACAGCAGCGACACCATCGATCCAGCGCTGTGGCTGAAGGTGGATAGTTATGCACTGACACAATCACTGGCGTATTTGACGCAGCGCCTGACCACCCAATGCAATGTCAGCACGCTGCATTTAGATTTGCAGCGTACCGAACGCCTGGCCCATCTGGACCTGACCTGGCGCGGTGCGCCGGTGGCCGCAGAAACCTTGCGATTATGGGAGAACACGCCGCTCCAGATGGGCGCCGCCAACCCATTACTCACCTTAAACGCGGTGATCGCTGGCCAAGGCGGCGAAGCAGTTTACCGGTTTGATCTGGCGCGGCAGACCTCGTGCTACCGCTTGCTATTGCCACTGGCGGCAGCGCGGGCAGCACTCGATATCCGCCGCAGCACATCCGCGCGGCCAGAATTTTACGACTTTAACCTGTTCCAGCAATCGGGCCAGACCGCAGTGCTTGATCAGCAAATGCTGTCGCAACTCAGCTACACCGTGTTCGACACCGAAACCACCGGGCTGGAACCAGCGGCCGGCGATGAAATCATCTCGCTGGGCGCACTGCATATCGTCAATGGCCGCCTGTTGTCGCATGAAAACCTGGATCAACTGATACAACCAGGCCGCAAACTCAGCGCAGAATCAATCGCCATCCATGGCATCAGCGACGCCATGCTGATCGGTCAGCCGGCGATAGAAAAAGTGCTGCCGCAATTCCATCGCTTCGCCCAAGACACCATTCTGGTGGCACACAATGCAGCGTTCGACATGCGTTTTTTACAGATGCTGGAGGCAAGAACTGGCATCAGCTTCACCCAACCGGTCCTCGACACCTTGCTGCTGTCTCAAGTAATTCATCCGCACCAGGAACAGCACTCGCTGGAAGCAATCTCAATTCGCCTCGGAGTAGATATTGTCGGTCGCCACACCGCATTGGGAGACGCCATCGTCACCGCCGAGGTGCTGCTCAAAATGATTCCATTACTGGCCGAAAAAGGTATCTTCACCCTCAAGCAAGCGCGCGATGCAGCACAGCTGACGCCCTACGCACGGGTCCACTATTAACGCTTGGAAGAAAACATATACCTATATCTGTATATTTATATACGCAATTAACACATGCGTGAAACCCTATTAATATGCGCATACCCCACAATTTTTATTATATTTTCGGCGTCCATTTCAGCCGATTAAGCGGTGCCTGAATCGCAGATTCTGCAGCACAGTGCATAAGGCGTTTCTGAGCTTTGGCTTCGGCTCCAGGATTAATGTATTGGCGTGACGCAGAATATGGCCGGCAAGCCCGTCATATCGTAATGCCACAACCCGAACAGGCCGATGCCGATCAATACTGCAGCACCGCTACACCGCAAAATAATAGGTAAAACGCGCTGATTGAGCCATTGGCCCATCCCCTGCGCGAACAGTAGGTATGGCAAGGCGCCCAGACCGAAAATCAGCATCAGCACTGCACCGGAAAAAGCGCCACCCGACAGCAATGAAAATGGCAGAACGGCATACACCAGACCGCAGGGCATGCAACCCCATGTCATGCCGACCAGAAACGGATGGCGGCGCGTTTGTGCAGCCAGTGAAAACCGGACCGGCAGTTTTACACGAGATGTAATTTTTTGCCCCAGTCGATCGAGCAGCATCAATCCTGGCGCATAACCGACCAAACGCAGCCCCAGCCAGATCAAGGCCAAATTACCGACAATAAACATTGTCATCTGCACCGGCAGATATGGTTTGAAAAGCAAGCCGGCAGCACCCAGCGCACCGACTATGCCGCCGAGCACGCCATAGGTACAAATACGGCCGGCATGCAGCAATGCTGACATGCGCCATGCTTTACCAGGCGCACCGGACTGTTGCAGTTTGATGGAGATGACTTTGCGTTCGGAAGAACCTGCAGATCCGGCAGAACCCAGCAGATTTGCAATACCGCCGCACATGCCAATACAATGCGCACCGCCAAGCAGGCCAGCGGATAGTGCTGCAATAACTAATGGAACGGAAAGCATGTCGGATTAAATCCCCGAGGACTGCGGGCAAAGCGCGCTGCGCAATTTCAGATTATTTCCGATTATTTGGAATCGGTCGACAACAAAACCGTCAGGCCGCTGGAGATTGCCCCCAATAACCAGAACACAAAAAAACCTATGGTGTACACACCCAGATTGCTTAATTCAATTCTATTATCCAGAAGAATCAGCTGCTCCGGATCGACCAGGCTAAACAGCAGCCCGCTTGCCACACATGCTGTCAGGAATGAAGGCCAGAGTATCACCATCAGGATACTGCGCACGGCAACCGCTGGATACACCGCCTCGGTACTCTTCACATTACACCCCTTCTGCTGTATGGAATCAATTGATTGCCTTGAGTTGTAACTGGGCGTGCATTGGATCGGACCAATCGCCGGTGAGCCGCCAATCGGGAGCTTCGATCTTGACATGCCAAAGCAGGTTAGCCTGCTGCGCAGGCGCAGATGGCGGCAAGTACATCAGCTGGTAAGTGCCCGGGCTGGTCCGATTCAGAGTGCCACGACGGATGAATTCATTGACGGCAGAACGCGGGCTGGATTCTGCAATGCTTAACTGCAAGGAGTCCGGGAGGGCGGCGTCACTTTTCACATGGATTGCAATGCGGCCAGTTACCCGATCAAAATCCATATCAGCAGACATGTTGCGGGCACGGGCATTGGCATCGTGCTGGATATTCGTATTGATCATCAAACCCTGCTTGTAATAATCCTGGGCAACCACTTTATCGGCCCCTTGAAAGGCCAAATAAGCGGTATAAAAACCAGCAACCATAACGATCGCCGGCCCTGCAATCACTAACCAGACCCAAGGCTCGGTATACCAGTGCACAGCTTTGGCTTTGCCTGGCTGAAGTTCTGGATGAAGACGTGCTTCCATAATATTTCCTTAACGCGGGATCAGAAATACCGCTTTTTCGCTCACTGACACGCTCATATCATCATGATCTTGCACGGTAAAGACGATTTTATTGGAGCCAGGCTCAGCCTGGCCCGATGCTACCCGAACCCTGACTGGCACTGCTGTCGTGGACGCCGCCGGAACGGCAAAGTTGTTATCGGAAATAATTTCCGCGCCCGAAATACCGCCAACTTCTATCGTGTATCGGTGGGGAGTTTCCTCGGTATTCATTACCTGTAGGCGATACACGTTATGCACCGATCCGTCTTCCATGATGCGCGGCATGCCGCGGTCCCGAATCACATCCACCTTCAGTGGCAAACGAGTGGCCAGTGATAGAGCGGTAATCAATATGATCAAGCCCAGAATCCCCGAATAAATCAAGGTACGAGGGCGCAAGACGCGGCCCCAGATGCCGCGCTTGCTCAGATTTTCCGCTAGCGCATGCTCGGTGGTATACCGAATCAAGCCTCGCGGGTAATGCATCTTGTCCATGACCTGATCGCAGACGTCAATACAAGCAGCGCAACCGATACACTCGTATTGCAAGCCGTTACGGATGTCAATCCCAGTCGGACATACCTGCACGCATAGAGTGCAATTAATGCAGGAGCCGAGATTCAGTGTCGAGAGATCGGCTTGCTTGCTACGTGAGCCGCGCGGTTCGCCGCGCTGCTCATCGTAAGTCACGGTCAGGGTGTCTTTATCGAACATCGCGCTTTGAAAACGTGCATAAGGGCACATGTACTTGCAAACCTGTTCCCGCATCCAGCCGGCATTGCCGTAAGTGGCAAAACCGTAAAACAGTATCCAGAATATTTGCCACGGGCCAAGATCAAAGCTGGCAACTTCTGCGGCCAAGGTGCGAATCGGCGTGAAATAGCCGACAAATGTAAAGCCGGTCCAGAGTGCAACCGCGATCCAGGCGACATGCTTGGTTGTTTTAAGAATAAATTTGCGTGGCGACATCGGCGCATCATCGAGGCGCATGCGCTTGGCGCGGTCGCCCTCAATCTTGCTCTCGATCCACATGAAAATTTCTGTGTAGACGGTTTGCGGGCAAGCGTATCCGCAAAAAACACGGCCCGCCACGGCCGTAAACAAGAATAACGATAAAGCCGCAATGACCAGTAAGACGGCCAGATAAATAAAATCCTGCGGCCAGAAAACCATACCGAAAATATAAAATTTACGGGCAGCCAAATCAAAGAGTACCGCCTGGCGGTCATTCCATGTGAGCCAGGTGGTCCCGTAAAAAATGATTTGGGTAAACCAAACCATAGTCCAGCGCCATGTCGAGAACCAGCCGGTCAGCGCCCGTGGATAAATCTTCTTGCCTGTCTCGAAAAGCGACTGGTCAATTTCCTTGGCGCTGTATTGCTTTAGTGGCTTAATTTCCATTTAAATCGTTACTGCCTGTCTAAGGTAGATATCCTGTTTTATTTGGTATTTGCCAATAACCCAACTGTCTTGGCATCTGAGGTGGAAATTTGCCCATCGGAAGATGGATTATTTGAAAGCCCCCATACATACGCTGCTAGCAGATGCACTTTAGCTTCACCCAACATGCTCTTGTGGGCGGGCATCAGGTTGGTGCGCCCTTTATTAATGGTTTCCATGACGGTATTAATATCACCGCCGTATAACCATATCTTGTCAGTCAGATTGGGTGCTCCCAACGCCTGGTTGCCTTTGCCGTCGGCTCCATGACAAGCGGCACACACCATAAATTTGGGTTTGCCCAGTACTGCCTTGATTGGATCGTGCGTTGATTTTGATAAACTCAGCACGTAGTTGGCAACATTGCGTACATCATCCTCATTTCCCACGGCAGCACCCATTGGCGGCATCTGACCATTTCGTCCCGCAAGTACAGTGGTTTTAATGGCTTCCGGTGCGCCACCGTACAACCAATCCTTATCAGCCAGATTCGGAAAACTCTTGGTACCCTGCGCGTCGGATCCGTGACACTGCGCACAGGAATTGAGGAAGAGTCGCTGGCCGATTTCTCTGGCTTGCGGATCTTTCGCTACTGCCGGAATATCCATTGCAAGGAATTTGTTGAATAGTGGACCGTATTGTTTCTCGCCGGCATCCACTTCCTGGTTGTATTCACTCAACTGGCTCCAGCCGAATGCACCCTGCCAGCTTCCCATGCCCGGATACAGCGCCAGGTATACAACGCCGAATACTATCGTCATGTAAAACAGGCCCATCCACCAGCGCGGCAATGGATTGTTGTTTTCAGACAAATTACCGTCCCAGACATGCCCGGTAGTTTCCACTGGCAAAGGCTTGCCGTCCTGACCCAACTTGACCCGCACTTTTGATTGCGACCATAACAGCAATCCACACGCCAAGATACTGATCGCCACCACGATGGCGATCCCGATGCTCCACCCCTGATTAAAAAAATCTGCCATGATCAGTTTCCTGTCGTTTCATTATCGTTATCAATAGGTAACTTGCCGAGCGCGTCAAAGTGCTCCTTATTATTTCGGCTGTAAGCCCAAAATAAAATACCGACAAAAGCCACAAAGCTCAGTACCGTAACAATGCTGCTTATCAATGTGAAATTCATACATCCCTCGCTATCTCGACTTGCCTAGACATTATTCACTCCGGCCAGCGCTTAATCCTTGTTCTTGATTGCAGTCCCGAGGATCTGCAAATAGGCAATCAAGGCATCCTGCTCTGTTTTGCCGTCAATTTCTGCTGCAGCTTGCGTAATTTCGACATCGGTGTATGGAACCCCCACCTTGCGCAAAGCACGCATTTTGGGCGCGACATCGTTTGCATTGAGCGTGTTTTGAGACAGCCACGGATAAGCTGGCATGTTCGATTCAGGCACAACATCGCGTGGATTGTTCAAGTGAGTGCGGTGCCAATTATCGCTATAGCGCGCGCCGACACGGGCCAGGTCCGGCCCAGTGCGTTTGCTACCCCACTGAAATGGATGGTCATAGACCGATTCTCCAGCGACCGAATAATGCCCGTAACGCTCGGTCTCGGCCCGAAACGGGCGAATCATCTGAGAATGGCAGTTATAACAACCCTCACGCAGATAAATATCCCGGCCCGACAATTGCAGCGCCGAATACGGTTTCCAGCCAGCCACCGGCTGGGTGGTGGATTTTTGAAAAAACAAGGGAACAATTTCCACCAGACCGCCGACGCTCACCACCAGGATAATTAGCACCAGTAACAAGCCGACATTCTTCTCAATCATTTCATGAGTAAATTTACGCATTATTCTCTCCTAAAGACGTCTGTTGATTCAGGCTTTGGCAGTCGAATGACCTGCCATTGGTGCCAATACCGGAATCTTTGCTTCCGAAGGCGCTACTCCTGCAATGGTTTTGTATACGTTGTAGGCCATAAAGCACATACCGGAAAGATAGAGCACTCCACCGGTCAAGCGAATGACGTAGTACGGGTAGGTAGCCTTGACCGACTCAACAAAAGTGTAGGTCAGGGTGCCGTCGACATTGACAGCGCGCCACATCAGGCCCTGCATCACGCCGGCAATCCACATCGATGCGATATACAGCACCACGCCAATCGTAGCCACCCAGAAATGCACCTCGATCAGCGATTTGCTGTACATCGAAGTGCGCCCGAACAGACGCGGGATCATGTAGTACAGACTGCCGATGGTAACGAACCCAACCCAGCCCAAGGCACCCGAATGTACGTGCCCGATAGTCCAGTCGGTGTAGTGCGAAAGCGCATTGACCGTCTTAATGGCCATCATCGGGCCTTCAAAGGTGGACATACCATAAAACGACAGGGACACGATCAAAAAGCGCAGAATCGGGTCGCTACGCAATTTGTGCCAGGCGCCGGACAAGGTCATCACACCGTTAATCATGCCGCCCCACGAAGGCGCCAACAAAATCAGCGAAAACACCATGCCGACCGATTGCGTCCAGTCAGGCAGCGCTGTGTAATGCAAATGATGCGGACCGGCCCACATGTAAGTGAAAATCAGCGCCCAGAAGTGGACGATCGACAGACGGTACGAGTAAATCGGACGTTCAACGACTTTCGGAATGAAGTAATACATCATTCCCAGGAAACCCGCTGTCAGGAAAAAACCGACCGCGTTATGGCCATACCACCATTGCACCATTGCATCCTGCACGCCGGCATAAGCCGAGTACGATTTGGTAAAAGATACTGGGATGGCGGCAGCATTGACGATATGCAACAACGCGACCGCCAGAATAAAGCCGCCATAAAACCAGTTTGCCACGTAGATATGCGCAACCTTGCGCTTGACCAGTGTGCCGAAAAACACCACTGCATAAGCTACCCAGACCAAGGCAATCAGAATGTCAATCGGCCATTCCAGTTCGGCATATTCCTTGCCTTGGGTATAGCCTAGAGGCAGCGAAATAGCCGCCAGTAAAATCACCAGTTGCCAACCCCAGAAAGTGAATGCCGCCAACTTGTCGGAAAACAAACGCACATTAGAGGTGCGCTGCACTACATAATATGAAGTGGCAAACAGGCCGCAACCCCCAAACGCAAAAATCACTGCGTTGGTATGCAATGGTCGCAATCGGCCAAAGCTCAGCCAAGGTATGCCGAAATTCAGCTCCGGCCACGCCAGTTGGGCGGCAATTAGCACCCCTACCGTCATGCCTACCAGGCCCCAGACTACCGCCATAATGGAAAACTGGCGCACCACACGATAATTGTAGGTATCTACTTTTGATTGGCTCATGTTTTAGCTCGGTTATTAAGCTCGTTTGTTAAATTCTGACGCCACTTTAAGTGCTGGGTGGAAATCAAATGTTGATCTAAATCAAATTCGGCAGGACGCCGCAGACGCCGACCAATGGCGGTGAAATAGGAAAGCTTGTAATTGATTTTCGTGTTAGCGACAAATATGCAAGCTGCTGGCTAAAAAATGGATATGCCAGGCTCTGTTGCGATATTTTTTATCATTCCCGGTGCAGTTTCCGCCGAGAACAATGCACATTAATCGGGATCGTTCAGAATGCGTTCAGATACTTCATCGAGGTCATCGAACTGACGATGATTTATTGCCCACCAGAAAACCGCGCCGATGGCAAATACCAGTACGACGCTCATCGGAATCAGTAAATAAAGTATATCCATAGAAAGCAATTACCCGTGTCGACAAAAAATGCTTGGCCCAAACAAAAATCACCCGCGACATTCGAAACGCAGGCCAAAACTCACCCCGCATGCCGCGCAACAGCCGCTATTGTGCCATTCAAATTGCGCTGCGATTGCGTATTTTGAGAGGATATGCGCAGCGAATTGAGTACCACCACCAGAGAACTCAGGGACATCCCGATTGCGGCATGCCACGGCACCAGCACACCCGACATTGCAGCGGGAATGGCGATCGCGTTATACAGCAGGGCCCAGCCCAGGTTCTGCCGGATCAGCAGCATCGCTTTGACCGAGGTCTGGAAGGCGTGCCGCAAATCGCCCAGATGGTTTGAAATCAGAATCACGTCGCTTCTGGCCTGTGAAATCGGTGCGCCCTGCCCCATCGCAATCGAAACATCGGCTAGCGACAGTCCCGGTCCGTCGTTCATGCCGTCGCCGACCATCGCGACCACCCCGCCTTGTTGTTGAATTTTTTTAATCGCCGCATATTTCTGTGCCGGACCCAGCTCCCCGAACGCTTCTGCAATGCCGAGTTCCTGCCCGACTTGCGCCACCACATCCGTTCTGTCGCCTGACAGCAGCATGACTTTCTTACCTTGCTGCAGCAGAAAAGCAATCAAATCCTTGGCGTCATAACGCAATCCATCCTGCATCACGAACAGGGCAATCCAGCCGCCTGCGTCGCCGAACGCGGCCAGAGTCTTGCCAGCATATTGCGGCGGAATTTCCAATGGCTGGCAGTGCAGTTGTTGCACGAAATGCACGCTTCCCAAACGGTAAGTCTGTCCGCTGCCAGCGCGGGCTTGGAGACCTAGACCGGCAATTTCCGTGATGCTTTCAAACTCCGGGATGCCTTGCGCGCGCCGTTCATCCTGCACTATTGAGGCTGGTGACGCTGCCAGTGCCTGCGACACCGGGTGCAGCGAGCCAGCGGCCAAGCTGGCCGCTGCCGCCTGCGCGGAATCTCCGTTCCAGATTGCATCCTGTCGCAGCAACAACGTATCGAGCAGGCGTAGCTGGCCGTGAGTGAGTGTGCCAGTCTTGTCAAACACCACATGAGTGGTGCGTGCCAGTGATTCAATCGCCCGGCCGCGCGCGATCAGCACGCCATTCCTGGCCAGCCGTCCGACTGCCGCCGACATCACGCCCGGAGTGGCCAGCGACAATGCGCAGGGACAGGTAACTATGATGATGGTGACGGCAATCCACAGCGCACGGGCCGGATCGATTTGCCACCAGACGATGCCGGATGCGATAGCCAGCAGCATGATAGCAAACAGGAAGCGGCTGGCATGACGGTCGGCCAGCGCCACCAGCGGCGGTTTTTCATTGGCTGCGGCTTCCATCATCTTGACCAGCGACGAGAGCTGGGTCTGGTCGCCCACCTGTTCGGCCTGCATCACCAGCGGTCCGATCAGGTTGAGTGCGCCGCCGATCAGCTTGCTGCCGCGGGACTTGAGAACCGGATGCGATTCGCCGGTCATCAAGGCTTCGTCGCACTCGCTCTGGCCCTCGATAACCACGCCATCGACCGGAATGTGGGCGCCGGCCGGCACCAGGATGTTGTCGCCGGCCTGCAGCGACTCTGCGACAATCTGAATGACCTGACGCGAATTCGGGTAATCGGTCAATTTTTCGGCGTGCGCCGGCACCAGTTGGATCAGCGCGCGCAAGGCCGAGGTGCTTTTTCGATGCACCTTGGCTTCGATGGTGCGTGCTGCCAGCAGCAGAAATACGAACATGATGAGCGAATCGTAATACACCGGGCCGCCGGCAAAAGTGGCCCAGATGCTGGCGAAAAAAGTCACCAGCACCCCCACCGAGACCGGCACATCCATGCCGACATGCCGATTGCGCAGATCGCGCCAGGCAGCGCGGAAAAATGACCAGGCAGAGAACACCACCACCGGCACCGTAATTGCCAAACTCGCCAATTTCAGCAGCAAGTCGATATCGGGCGTCAGATCGCCACCTACGGTAGCCACCGGAACCAGATATGCCGGAAATGCATACATCATTACCTGCATCATCGCAAACCCGGCCACAAACAGGCGCCACAGGGCCATTTTCTTTTCACGCTCTTCCAGCGAGCCTTGCGAACCGGCCGGCAATGCGCTATAGCCCAAATCCGAAATAGCCGCCACGATGCGCGGCAGCGATATGCTGCGGTTATCCCAGGTGATTTCGGCGCGATGGCTGGCGCTATTGACCTTGAAAGCAGTTACGCCGACCAGTTGTTGCAGACGGAATTCGATCAATTGCACGCAGGCCGCGCAACGGATGCCGCCAATTGTCAATTTTTCGTGTTTCAGGGCAGGGTCGCCGGCGGCTGGCGCAAGGCTGCCCGGGGAGGCTGAGGCTGGGTGTGAATTATGCATCGGGCGCATCCATCTCTAATCTAATTGCTGTTTGCGGGCCAGGTATTGTTCAGACTGGCCCAGTTGTTCGACCGTAGACAGGATAGCGGCGCAGCCGTGGCAACAGACGTCGCGGCAAACACCGTCGAACACGACTTGCACCACGCGCTTCTGGCGTACCAGTTCGCCGCAGTGGAAGCATGCGATCTTCGGATTGGCGGCAGCCGATCTGGCAAACATCGCGGCCAGCGCGGAAGACAATTTGCGCAGCATTATCCGGGCAGCAAGCATTGCGCGCTGGCGTTTTTAATCAAGGGATTGAAAGAATTGCACATGCTCACGATTTAGCTTTGTTGTCGCCACAGTTGCCATTGTGCCTGATTCAGACACCGGTTTAAGCGTGCGCACGATCGAATACAGGATGAGCGGGCTGCCAATATGGTTTTGCCACTAATTTCTCAATACAACGATACATACCATTGTATTTTAATAATTCGCAATTATATAATGCGGAAAATGCCATGTTTTTCGCCATACTCCCACTATAAATAATATCAAGGAAGAATTTTCAAGCGTTGCCCATCCACACTTCCGCTTGCCGCCGCACCACTTCGTTCAGTGAACCTGTTTCAGCATAGGCGGCGCGCAACCAGTCCGCGTCGGAACTGCCCTTGATCGCGTTTTCCCGGATTGCCGCTATCACGTCCGTGGTGCCGAGTTCGCGCGCAGTGTCGCCTAGCATGTCGAGTGTATTCAGAATATCGTCTTTGATCGGCAATTGGGTATTTTTGGCCGGATCGATCACCAGACCCGCCAGTCCGAAGCGGCACGACTGGAAACGGTTATACGAATACGTCAGGTACGTATCCTGGGTCGGACACAGCGCACGATGATCGAGGAAGTATTTGCACAGAGTTTGCGCGTAAGCAGCCAACTGCACCGCCGTGCCGATCCCCAGCGGGGTATCGCAGACCCGGATTTCCACCGTGCCGTATTCCGGCTTGGGCCGAATATCCCAATAAAAATCCTTCATGCTGGCAACGATATTCAAGCTCGCCATCTTTTGGTAATACGCATCGAACGCTGCCCAGTCCAGCACGAACGGCATGCAGCCGCTCAGAGGAAACGCGTTGATGCTGGTTAGGCGCGAAGACTGGAACGCGGTATCGACGCCCTGATAAAACGGCGAGGAAGCCGACAGCGCAATGAAGTGGGGAATGTAGCGCGCCAGCAGATGCACCAGTCGCACCGCCTCATCGCCATTGGCGCAGCCGATATGGATGTGCTGGCCATATACGGTGAATTGTTTGGCAAGATAGCCATACAGTTCCGACACCAGATGGTAGCGCGCAACCGGCGTAATGCGTTGCTCGTCCCAGTGCTGAAACGGATGCGCGCCACCGCCTGCGAGGCCAACATTGACCTTGTCTGCGGCAGTAACCAGCAGCGTGCGCATAGCAGCTAGCTCAGAGAGCATATCGCGATGATTGGTGTGCACCGAAGTGGCAATCTCGATCATGCTTTCGGTAATTTCGGGCTTGATGTCGTAACCGTGCGCGGTCTTGTCCAGTAGCGCCAGCAAATCAGGGCAGCCGCGGGTCAGATTGTAGTCGCGCCGATTAACGATTTGCAATTCCAGCTCGACGCCCATCGTCAGCGGCTTGGAAGATATGAATTCCAGCATGATTTTCTCCTCAGCTCAGGGTTTATGAATATTCGATTCGCCCGACGCCAGCAGTGCGTAATGGGTCGAAATCGGGCCGATGATTTCCAGCACCACCACCACCGATAGCACCAGCGCCGAGAGCTGCGCGCCAAACTCGGGATGAATACTGGAAACATACTGCGCGGTCAGGATGGCAACCCCGGACATCGGCAACAAGCCCAAACCGAGCAACGCGCCCTGGCGCGCATGCAAGCCGTTCCAGGACGACAACAATGCGCCCAGCCCAGTCATGACGGCCAACCGCACCGCAATGTACGCCAGGCCAATCAGCCAGAACTGTCCCAGATGCGCCAGCTCCAGACGGGCGCCGGCGAACACGAACAAGATGACGCATAGCAGACTGTTGATCTGGCTGAATTCGGATTCGACCACCACTTGCTGACGGTCGCGATAGCGGCTGCTGACGGCAAATACCAGCAACGACACCAGCGCCGGGAATTTGAACATATCGGCAATTCCGATGGTGGCTGCAACCAGCGCAAACACCACGATCCGCTGCGCGTGACTCTCCGGCCCCAGGTGGCGGCTGGCAAAAACCAGCAATCTGCCGGCCAGCAAACCGAACACGATGGAGCCGAAAATCAGATACAACGGATGCAGCAGGGCGATACTCCAACTGGCGCCGTACTGCCAATGCAGCACCGACAGGCACACGATAAACAGCAGAAAAGCCAGCGAATTGTTGATCGCAACGATATTGAGCATGCGGGCGCTGACCTGGCCTTCGGCCCTGACTTCCTGTACCACATTGAGCGTCACCGCCGGTGAACTCGCCATGCCGATGGCCGCAGCCAGTGCCGCAGTGAGGGTATCGAGCCCCAGACTGAGCAACAATATAAATAAGGCTACAAACACGCTGATGCTGATGGCTACGCCGGTAATCAGCAGGCACCGTTCTTTCAGCAGCCAGCGGTAATCAAGACGCCGCCCCAGCTCAAAGACGAATAAACCCAGCGCCAGTTCGACAATCAGCTCCAGCTCATTGAGCGCGGTAGCGCTGATCAGATTCAGGCCAACGGGGCCGATCAACAATCCGGTCAGCACATAACCGGTAATCGCCGGCACCGGAGCAAAATGCTTAACCAGACGTGCGCCAAATATCCCGGCAATCAGTATCAACCCCAAAGCGGTCAAAACATTAAGGCTGCCTGGCAGGTCTGGAAAAAAACTGAATGATGACATATGGGTTTCCTATGACAAGTAAGGTAGCGCATGGATAAAAATGCATGCCTGTAATTATCGTAGGCAAAAAACCGCTATTGAACCTATTGAAAACCACGAAGAAATACGGGCAACTGCCTGAAAAGTGCTTGTCCGACGACGATTATTCTTGTTCCATACCGCCAAAGAAATTAATCGGACAACATGATTATTGGAGACCTGCGCAGATACATTCTAACGAATAACGCATTTGTGAAAAAAACAATTTTGCCTCGCAAAAGAAGTGCAGATATTACCAAAATGAAAAATAATGGCAAAAATTGCTTTGAAGAAGCGTTTACCCATTTGGGTATTTTGAAGAAATTTCGGCTGGTGATGCGTGCTGCGCAACGCTATTGCGCATGGATCGAAAAGCAATGCGGCGTCAATAACGCGCATTTTGGGTAGTGTAGGAATACATGCGCAGAACAATTTTTGCTACATGCTCGGGTATAATTTGCGGTTTGATTGCAGATAATTACATCATGGAAGCTGAACGCTTAAACGCCCTCTCCGCCTTGCTCGCCGACCTGGCTAGCCGTGAAACCGAACTTCGGGGGTATCTTTGACTTCGATCTGAAGTCCGAGAAACTCGAATCCGTCAACGCGGAACTGGAAGACCCCACTGTCTGGAACGACCCGAAACGGGCGCAGGACTTGGGCAAGGAAAAAAAGTCGCTGGAAAATATCGTCTACTCCCTGATCAAGATCGAAGCCGATCTGCGCGATACCCGCGACCTGTTCGAGATGGCGCGCGAAGAGCAGGATGAAGACACGCTTGAAGCGGTAGAAGCCGACACCAAAGATATCGAAACCCGTGTTGCCGCGATGGAATTCCGGCGCATGTTCAGCAATCCGATGGACCCGAACAACTGCTTCATCGACATTCAGTCCGGTGCCGGCGGCACCGAAGCGCAAGACTGGGCCTCGATGATCCTGCGCCAATACTTGCGTTATTGCGAACGCAAGGATTTCAAGGTCGAAATCCTGGAACAGTCCGACGGTGAAGTGGCCGGCATCAAGACCGCGACCCTGAAAGTCGAAGGCGATTATGCCTATGGCTTCCTGCGCACCGAAACCGGCGTGCATCGACTGGTGCGCAAATCACCGTTCGACTCCGCCAACGGTCGCCATACCTCATTTTGCAGCCTGTTCGTATACCCGGAGGTCGATGATTCGATCGATATCGACATCAATCCGGCCGACGTGCGAATCGATACCTATCGCGCCTCCGGCGCCGGTGGCCAGCACATCAACAAGACCGATTCCGCGGTGCGCCTGACGCATGGACCAACAGGTATCGTGGTGCAATGCCAGAACGACCGCAGCCAGCATCGCAACCGCGCCGAAGCGTGGGACATGCTCAAAGCCAAACTGTTTGAACTGGAAATGCGCAACCGCATGAGCGAACAGCAGAAGCTGGAAGACTCCAAAACCGATGTCGGCTGGGGCCACCAGATCCGTTCTTACGTGCTCGACCAGTCGCGCATAAAGGATTTGCGCACCGGTTTCGAGACCGGCAACACCAAAGCGGTACTGGACGGTGATCTGGATGAATTCATCGCTGCCTCGCTAAAACAGGGCGTCTAAACTCACTTCGCATTCCGGCCCGATACGCCCACGCGCTATCTCACCATCTCGCCATTTTGCACACATTGCCTAAAATAATATGACCAAGCACAATGAACCAGCGGCTACGCCGCTAGACGAAAATTCGATCATCGCCGAACGGCGCAGCAAGCTTGCTGCACTTCGCACCCAGGGAATTGCCTTCCCAAACGATTTTCGGCCACAGCACAAGGCCGCTGCACTACAGGCGCAATACCAAGGCGCAGCCGCACGTGAAACGCTACTGACCGAACCGGTGACGGTGGTGGTTGCCGGGCGCATGATGCTCAAGCGCGTCATGGGCAAAGCTTCCTTCGCCACCATCCAGGACGCCTCCGGACCCAAAGCCGACGGCCGCATCCAGCTTTACATCACCAATGACGTGACCGGCGAAGCGGAGCACGCAGCGTTCAAGCATTACGACCTGGGCGATATCCTCGGCGCTGAAGGCACGCTGTTCGAGACCAAAACCGGCGAATTGTCGATCAAGGTCACCAAGCTGCGTCTGCTGACCAAATCGCTGCGTCCGCTGCCCGACAAGTTCCACGGCCTTTCCGACCAGGAAACCAAATACCGGCAGCGTTACGTCGATCTGATCATGAGCGAAGAAACGCGCCGCACTTTCAAGGCGCGTACCGCTGCGATCTCGTCGATCCGCCGTTTCATGGAAAAAAACGACTTCATGGAAGTCGAAACACCGATGCTGCACACCATTCCCGGCGGTGCGACAGCCAAGCCTTTCATCACCCATCACAACGCGCTGGACATGCAAATGTTCCTGCGCATCGCGCCAGAACTGTATCTGAAGCGCCTGGTAGTCGGCGGCTTCGACCGCGTATTCGAAGTCAATCGCAACTTCCGCAATGAAGGCGTATCGCCGCGCCACAATCCGGAATTCACGATGATGGAATTCTATGCCGCGTATGTCGATTACCTGTGGCTGATGGATTTCACCGAAGCGGTGATCCGCCAGGCCGCCATCGATGCGCACGGCACCGCCCTGCTGACGTACCAGGGTCGCGAACTCGATCTGACCAAGCCCTTCCATCGCCTGACCATCGTCGGCGCAATCAACAAGTACGCGCCGCATTACACCGATGAACAACTGCACGACGGCGAATTCATCAAGGCTGAACTGAAAAAATTCGGTGTTCAGCCATTCGCCGGCGCCGGCTTGGGTGCGCTGCAACTGGCCTTGTTCGAAGAAACCGCCGAAGCGCAGCTATGGGAGCCAACCTATATCATCGATTACCCGGTCGAAGTATCGCCGCTGGCGCGCGCTTCCGACACCCAGCCCGGCATCACCGAGCGCTTCGAACTGTTCATCGTCGGGCGCGAAATCGCCAATGGTTTTTCCGAGTTGAATGATGCGGAAGACCAGGCTGCGCGCTTTCAAGCGCAAGTCGCGGCCAAGGATGCCGGCGACGAGGAAGCGATGTTTTACGACGCCGACTTCATCCGCGCGCTTGAATACGGCCTGCCGCCGACCGGCGGCTGCGGTATCGGTATCGACCGTTTGATCATGCTGATCACCGATTCGCCGAATATCCGCGACGTCATCCTGTTTCCGCATTTGCGCCGCGAAGACTGATTTTTCTGCAATAGGAAGTTTCATGGGGCCGCGCGATGCGGCCCCATCGCATTTATGCCAGAAATATTCCGCTTACATAGCCTTACAACTGACACACAATCCGACTTTTTGTATTGCGTTTTAGCATTGATAATCACGTCATCAAAATAATCAATGGCATTCGGGACTGATAATGGAAAATCAAAAAACATCAAGCAAAATCCACCCGCTGGTTGCAGGTGCCGCTGTCTCGGTCATGTTGCTCAGTCTGGTCGGCGTGGCCGCCATGACCGGCTTGCTACCAAACTCAAACAGCAGCACGACACCGGTAGCGGTACTTGCGTCATCGGCGCCAATACCCGCCGCCGATAAAGTATCGCCGCTGGTGCCGACCACGGAAGTAACACAGTTCGCAACCACGAAAGAGGCCAGCTCCACTACGGACGCACAAAGCCAACCCACGCACAAACAAGTGTTTAAGCCGGTGCATAAGCCGGTCTATAAACAGGCTCCGAGCTATAGTGAAAACGCCTATGTGCCACCGGTGCAGGCCGCAATCTGCGGCAATTGCGGCACGATTGAATCAGTGAATGCGATCCAGCAAGCGGCGCAACCGAACGGTATCGGCGCTGTCACCGGTGCCGTTCTCGGCGGCATATTGGGCAATCAGGTCGGCGGCGGCAACGGCAGAAAGCTGGCAACCGTAGCCGGTGCTGTCGGCGGCGGATTTGCCGGCAATGAAGTTGAAAGACGCACCCGGACCACCACCAATTATGAAATTCGGGTTCGCATGGAAGACGGCAGCATGCGCAGTTTTGCTGATTCCGGGCAATCAGGATGGCGCAGTGGCGACCGGATCAAAGTGGTTAACGGCAGCTTGACTTCGCAAGGATAAACAATCTGGAGCTTGTCTTTAGTCTAAGCAAAAAGGCGGCACTGCCGCCTTTTTGCTTGCCTGCCGTTCCAGTCCGTAAGAAAAGCGTCACCTGAGTTATACATGCTTGTGTATTTTAAATAGGCCAATTCATATTATGCGAAAAGCCAGTATTAATTAGCATACTCCCATAGTTATTATTAATTTTATAAAAACATTATGGCAGTTTCATCTCGCAATAAGATAATCGGCAGCAACCGGTAAACGCAAAAAAGGGCCGCAATGGCGGCCCTTTTTTAGATTGTCGTCACCAAATTACTTCTTACCGGTTTTGACAGTCGACTTCTGTGCTGCTTCAGAAAAACTTTTAGATGCCTTGGCAACATTTTCTTCCAATGTTTCTGCTGCCTTTTTGGTGGTTTGCAGCATCTGATCGTAGCCAGCATTGGTATTGGCAACCACCGACTTGAGCATCTCAACCATGCTTTCGGAACCGGCCGGAGCGTTCTTGGTCAGTTCGGCGATCATCTTCGTGAGTTTTTCGTTAGTTTCTGCGATCTGCGCCTCTGCAGCCTTGGTCAGTTCCTTTTGGCTGGCGGCAGTAATGCTGGCCAGTTCACGGCTGTACGCCATTGCTTTTTCTGCGCTCGGCTGTGTCTGGGCAGCGGAAATCTTCATAAAATCTTGCGCGTCTTTTGCAGCCAGCAACTCTTGGCCTGCGGCTGCAGAATCTTCGAATGTGGCTTTGGCGGCATTGACGTTCAGTGTGATGATTTTTTCAGCTTCGCCAAACACCTTGGCAGTCAATGAATTGATCATTGCCAATTGTGCTTCAAAATGCGACTTGCTGGCTTCCAGAAACTGCTCTTGAATTGTAGACATAACATTCTCCTTGCTGATAAAGATGGATGATTAAACCAAGTAATGCTGCACTGCACAAATACACTTTACACATGCAGAAAAAAATTGTCCAGAATTATTTGTGCAGCGCAGCATAAAAGAACAAAAACAAACAGCACTGTGTCTCACACTGCACTATTGGTACATCGATTGAACCGCGAGCAGGTCAGTTCGCCCCAATACAGCGCGCACATACCTCAATTACATATGCCATGTCCTGACGCGACACATCCTTATGTGTCACCAGCCGCATATGGGCACTCACGCTGGCAACGATGCCGCTTTCATGCAGCGCAGCCGCAAGATCCGGCAAGCACTGTGGCGGCAAATCCACATACACGATATTGGTTTGCGGTACCTGCACCACCAGGCCAGGTATCTCTGCCAACCCTTGCGCCAGATACAGTGCATTGGCGTGATCCTTGGCCAAGCGCGCAACGTTATGCTCCAGCGCATAGATGCCGGCAGCGGCCAAGATGCCAGCCTGACGCATGCCGCCACCCAGCATCTTGCGCCAGCGCAAGGCTTGACCGATAAAGCTGAGACTACCGCACAGTACCGAACCGACCGGTGCGCCGAGTCCCTTCGACAGGCAAACCGAAACACTGTCAAAACCCTGGACCGAGTCTTTCAGGCTGATGCCCTGCTGCACCGCCGCGTTGCAGATCCGTGCGCCGTCAAGGTGGGTAGCCAAGCCGCGCTGATGGGCCAGATCGGTAGCGGCCCGCAGGTAATCGGCACCTAGCACGCGCCCGCCAATGGTATTTTCCAGCGCCAGCAAACGACTGCGGGCGAAATGAAAGTCGTCCGGTTTGATGGCAGCGGCAATATCTTCCAGCGCCAGGCTGCCATCGGCCTGATGCGCCAGCGGCTGTGGCTGGATGCTGCCCAGAACGGCGGCACCGCCGCCTTCATATTTATAGGTGTGCGCCTGCTGGCCTACGATGTATTCATCGCCGCGTCCGCAGTGCGTGAGCAGGGCAATCAGATTGGTCTGGGTGCCGGAAGGCGCGAATAGCGCCGCTTCAAAACCGAAAATTTCTGCCGCCAGTGCCTGCAAACGATTGACGCTGGGGTCATCGCCATACACGTCGTCGCCCACCGGTGCCTGCGCCATTGCGGCGCGCATGGCGGCACAAGGTTGGGTGACCGTATCGCTACGCAGGTCGATTGTTAGTCGTGTCATGTTTATTTTCCTTTTTTTGACGCATACCGATTTAACAGATGCAATAACAGCAATAAATTGATGCAGCGCATACTATCTCTCTGAAACAGGTTGTAGCCATCCGGCCTGTGCTACCGTAGCGCATTAAGCAACTCCGATATTACCTTGGCAAGCATGCTTGTTTCCGCTTTATAGCAAGAAATTTATGTGTTGTTGCGCGCTATAATTAATTTGGATGCAAGTTTGCGCGCTTGGCATCGCTGCATATTTCGTATCATTCGTTAACTACAGATAATTTAATCACAAGGAAATGACATGGCAAACGTAAGACAAGTAGTGATCGTCGGCGCAGCACGTACTGCAATTGGCACTTATGGCGGAACCTTGAAAGACATAGCAGCCTGCGACCTTGGGGCGTATGCAGTAAAGGAAGCCTTTTCCCGCGCCAAGGTAGATCCTGCGAGCGCCGGTCAAATCGTGTGCGGCAACGTGATCCACACTGAAGCACGCGACATGTACGTTTCGCGCGTGGTCGGCATCAATTCCGGCATGGCGCTGGAATCGGCGGCACTGACCCTGAACCGCCTGTGCGGTTCCGGCCTGCAAGCAATCATTACCGCAAGCAATGCGATTCAGTTGGGTGACACCGACATTGCCGTCGGTGCCGGCGTTGAAACCATGAGCCGTGCCGCGTTTGCTGTTCCGTCGGCTCGTTGGGGCGCACGTCTGGGCGATACCAAGATGATCGACATGCTGGTCGGCGCAGTGTCCGACCCGTTTGGCGTGGGCCACATGGGCATCACGGCTGAAAACATGGCAGACAAATACAGTATCTCGCGCGAAGAGCAGGATGCCTTTGCCGTGAATAGCCAGAAGAAAGCGGTTGCCGCAATCGCTGCAGGTCACTTCAAATCGCAAATCGTTCCAATCGAAATCAAGACCCGCAAAGGCGTAGTCGTTTTTGATACAGACGAGCATCCAAAAGCGGATACGACGATGGAAAGCCTGGCCAAGCTCAAGCCGGCATTCAAGAAAGAAGGCGGCACCGTGACTGCTGGTAACGCTTCCGGCTTGAATGACGCCGCCGCTGCCTGTGTATTAATGGAAGCATCCGCAGCGGAACGCGCTGGCCTGACGCCATTGGCACGTCTGGTGTCGTATGCGATTTGCGGCGTGGATAACGCGATTATGGGTACCGGCCCGATTCCTGCCGTGCAACTTGCGCTGAAACGCGCCGGTCTGACACTGGACGACATGGATGTAATCGAATCGAACGAGGCTTTCGCAGTGCAGTCGTTGGGCGTCTGCCGCGGCCTGGAACTCGATCCAGCGCGCACAAACCCGAACGGCGGCGCAATTGCGCTAGGCCATCCACTGGGCGCGAGCGGTGCGATCCTGACCGTGAAGTGCGTGTATGAACTGATTCGCACCAACAAACGCTACGGCTTGGTCACCATGTGCATTGGCGGCGGCCAAGGTATTGCAGCGGTCATCGAACGCCTCTGAGTCGTTACTGCCAAAGTCTAATCAGTTAAAAACCCGCGCATCGAGAACGATGCGCGGGTTTTTAACGTTTACAGAGCATTAGCGCTATGCGGTAAAAAATCGCTCTGTCATTTCTTCCAGCCCCAGCGTTGCCAAGACTTCCTGCAGCCGTTCCGACGGACGCTTGCGCGGCAAATCCTGATAAGTGGCGATGATCAATTCATTCTTCATCGAATGTTCCCAACCGACCAGTTCGGTCACGTTGACCTGATAACCATGTGCTTCCAGTTGAAGACAACGCAACACATTGGTGACCTGACTGCCGAATTCGCGCGTATGCAGCGGATGGCGCCAGATTTCGGTCAAGGCGCTTTTTGCCAGCGTTTTGCCCTTGTTCCTTTTCAGCACTGAAGCGACTTCTGCTTGGCAGCAAGGTACCAGCACCATGAAACGCGCTTTCTTTTTCAAACCGAAATGAATCGCATCGTCGGTAGCCGTGTTGCAGGCATGCAGGGCGGTGACAATATCGACCTCGGCTGGCAACAAGTCGGACAATGTAGACTCGGCTACCGATAGATTCAGGAAAGACATGCCGGGAAAATCCAACCGTGCTGCTAATTCTTCGGACTTCCTGACCAGTTCATCCCGGGTTTCGATACCGTAAATATGCGAAGAGCCGGCCAACGACTTGAAAAACAAATCGTACAGAATAAAGCCCAGGTACGACTTCCCTGCCCCGTGATCGACCAAACGGATTTCGCTGCGCTCCTGCAACACTTGCTGCATCAATGGTTCGATGAATTGATATAGGTGATACACCTGCTTGAGCTTACGGCGGCTATCCTGATTCATCTTGCCGTCGCGCGTCAAGATATGCAATTCCTTGAGCAGTTCAATCGACTGGCCAGGTCGGATTTCATGCATCTGGCTTGCGGGTTTTACATCTGTCATTGCACAACCATCCATTCTGAACGCAGAAAAAAGTACCGGAAAAATTCCTGCGTAATTTAAAAAACAGGGAGTACCACTAAAAACATTGCTATTACCGCATATTTATATTGCGGATTAAAAAAATACACAACACAGTATTATCATCTACATTGAACGCGTTTAAAACGCCTTATGACTACATACCAGTGTACGTACCAGCGCGTATTTCAGTGCGATTTTAGGCTGAATCTATTCTGCTTCGGCGATCCAGGCCATCTGAATCGCTTCGAGTATTTTCTCGCCCGAATGTTCAGGCTGATCGTCGAAACCATCCAGTTCAGTCACCCAACGATGCAAATCCGTAAAGCGCACTGTCAACGGATCAATCTGCGGGAATTTATCGAAAAGCTCTTCTGCAATACGCTGGGTATCGGTCCATTTCATGCGCTTCTCCGGTCTCACCTGTCTGCGAATAATGCAACTAATGCATTTCGCGGGCGTGGTTGATTGTGTATTTTGGAATTTCGACTACCAAATCTTCTTCGCCCACTAGCGCCTGGCAGGAAAGGCGTGAAGCCGGTTCCAGGCCCCAGGCCTTGTCGAGCAAATCTTCCTCGGCTTCAGTTGCGTCTTCCAGCGAGGCAAAGCCTTCACGGATGATGACGTGGCAAGTGGTGCAGGCGCAGGATTTTTCACATGCATGTTCAATCTCGATGTCGCTGTCAAGCAATACATCGCACAGCGATTTTCCGACCGGCGCATCGATTACCACGCCTTCCGGGCACAGTTGCGGGTGGGGAAGTATGACGATTTGGGGCACTATATTTACCTCGATAATGGGATGAGCTGTCGTCTCCGGCAGGAAACGACGCATTAAATTGTTAAAGCATTATTCTAGCCTTAGGCGATTTCATCGAGCTTCTTGCCTGCCAGCGCAGAACGCACGCTACGATCCATGCGCCGGGCCGCGAATTGTTCAGTGCCGTGCGCCAGCGCATTGACCGCAGCGCGAATGGCGACATGATCGATGCCCTGCACTTGCGCCCGTACGCCTTGCAGCAAGACCTCGATTGCGATGCGCTCATCAATAGACAATAGCAAGTTGCCATCGCTTTCCAGCGCCGACTGCGTTGCCAGCATGATCCGTTCGGCCTCGACCTGCTCTTCGCGCAAGACGCGCGACTGCATGTCGATATCCGCCGACGCGAATGAATCTTGCAACATGCGGGCTACCTCGTCATCGCCCAGGCCGTACGATGGCTTGACCACGATCGAGGCTTCCACGCCGGAACGCAATTCACGCGCCGACACCGACAGCAGGCCGTCCGCATCGACCTGATAAGTGATCCGGATGCGCGCGGTGCCGGCCGCCATCGGCGGGATGCCCCGCAACTCGAAGCGCGCCAGCGAGCGGCAATCGCTGACCAGTTCGCGGTCGCCCTGCACCACATGCACCGCCAGCGCAGTCTGACCGTCTTTGAAGGTAGTGAATTCTTGCGCCCTGGCGCAGGGAATGGTGGCATTGCGCGGGATGACTTTTTCAGCCAAACCGCCCATGGTTTCGATCCCGAGCGACAGCGGAATTACGTCCAGCAACAGCCAGTCGTCGCCCGCAGCGCGATTGCCCGCCAGCAAATTGGCTTGAATCGCCGCACCCAGCGCGACTACTTGGTCCGGATCGATGTTGGCCAGAGGCGTGCTCTGGAAGAAATCGCCGACCGCCTTGCGGGCATGCGGCATCCGGGTCGCGCCGCCGACCAGCACCACGCCATCGATATCGTCCGTGGACAAACCCGCATCGCGCAGCGCCTTGCGGCAAGGCGACAGGGTTTTGGCAACCAAATGCTGGGTAATCTCGACGAATTTAGCGGCGCTTAATACCAGATGCACGTTCTCGCCCGAGTGCAGCACTGCATCGATATGGGTCTCGGATTTGGAGGACAGCAGCTCTTTGGCTTCGCGCGCCTTGACCATCAACAGGCGAGTATCCCGGTCCGACAGCGGCGCCAGTTTCGCCTGTTCGATGATCCAGCAAAACAAGCGATGATCGAAATCGTCACCGCCCAGTGCAGAATCGCCGCCAGTGGACAAAACCTCGAACACGCCCTTGGTCAGCTTCAGGATTGAAATATCGAAAGTGCCACCACCGAGGTCATACACCGCATAAATTCCTTCGGAGCCATTATCCAGTCCGTAAGCAATCGCCGCCGCAGTCGGCTCGCTCAGTAAGCGCAATACGTTCAAGCCAGCCAACTTGGCAGCGTCCTTGGTGGCTTGGCGCTGCGCATCGTCGAAATACGCGGGCACCGTAATGACCGCACCGACCAGATCGGCGCCAAGCGCGTCTTCCGCCTGCTGGCGCAATGTGGCAAGAATTTGGGCGGAAATTTCCACCGGGCTTTTCACGCCGGCAATGGTATTAATCTGCACCATACCGGGCGCATCCTGGAAATCGTAGGGCAGGTTTTCGACATACGGAACATCCTTCAGGCCGCGCCCCATGAAACGCTTGACCGACACGATAGTGTTTTTCGGGTCCGTGGTTTGCGCCGCTTGCGCCTTGTGGCCGATATGCACCTGAGCGCCTGGCAGATAGCGCACGATGGAAGGCAGCAAGCAGCGCCCTTCCGCATCCATCAGGATTTCGGGGATGCTGTTGCGCACGGTGGCGACTAGCGAATTGGTGGTACCTAGATCAATCCCGACCGCCAGCCGATGCTGGTGCGGCGCGGTGGACATGCCGGGTTCTGCGATTTGTAAGAGTGCCATGCGAAGTTACCGTGATGCCGGCAAGGCGATGCGGATACCGAGGCCGATAAAGGCGCACCCTGCCAGACGATTCAAATAAATGGAAGCGGAAGCGTTACGCTGCAGGTAGGCCCCGACTATTCCGGAAAATAAGGCGAGGCTCCCGAATATGCATAGCGTTACCAGAATGAATAATGCTGCCAGCAACAACATTTGTGCTGCGACGTGCCCAGCCTGTAGATTGACGAACTGCGGCAGGAAAGCGATGAAAAACAGCGTTACCTTGGGATTGAGGATATTCGCGATCACGCTCTGCCAATAAATTCTGATTGGTGCGACCAGAGCGACAGGCGCGCCCGTGTTGACGATTGCACCAGAGCGTAAAGTACGCACACCGAGGTAGATCAGATACGCGGCTCCCGCATAGCGGATCACGTCATAAGCAATCGGCGAAGCCTTGATCATCGCGGCGAAACCAAGCACCGCCAGCAAGGTATGGAAAATCAGTCCGGAGCTAAAACCCAGCGCGGCCACCAAACCGGCCTTTTTGCCTTGCGTAATGCCGCGGGTCAGCACATAAATATTGTCCGGCCCCGGTGCCAGCGTCACAGTCGCGGCAGCGGCCAGGAATAACCAGATATCAGGCATCAATTGTCACTTTCGCGTATTCGGAACTCAAGCTTCGAGGGCGGCGAATGTATCACCGATCTCATGGCCGAATTTTTCCAGAAACATCAATTGGCGCACGCCCAACGCTGCTTGCGTGAAATCTGCGCCATCGAGCGCGGTGCCGATCCGCGCCACTTGGTCCTTGCGTACCGTACGCAATTCGGCATCAATCCGGTCCAGCGCCGACACATCCTTGGTCGCCCTGGCATCATCGAGCGCTTCGCGCCATTCCATCTGCTGCATCAGAAATGCCGTCGGCATCGAGGTATTCGATTCTGTCTGCAGATCGATGCCATGCAGTTCGCATAGGTAAGCAGCACGCTTGAGAGAATCCTTCAAGGTCTGATAAGCTTCATTGGCGCGTGTCGCCCATTGCATCGCCACCCGTTTTTCGGCGTCGGTGGCACTGACAAACTTATCAGGATGAACACGATTCTGGACCTCGTGATATGCGGCATCCAGCGCATTGGCATCGATCGTGAACTGTTGCGGAAACTGGAATAAGTCGAAGTGATTTTGCATTTTGTAGTTGCACAATAATCAAAATAAAAGCCTGTCCAAACATCAACAGGCTCATTTTCGGGCAATATGCCCATCATTTTCAGCAGAGAATGGGGGGAAGAAAAGTAGAAAGCGATAATCTGCACTCTGCAAAATACGTCAGATCGTAAACGATTCTCCGCAACCGCATTCGTCCTTGACGTTCGGGTTATGGAACTTGAAACCTTCGTTCAAGCCTTCGCGAGCGAAATCCAGTTCGGTGCCGTCAATATAAGACAGGCTCTTCGGATCGACGAATACCTTGACGCCATACGATTCGAACACGATGTCTTCCGCTTCCATGTGGTCAACATATTCGAGCTTGTAGGCCAAACCGGAACAACCGGTGGTACGAACCCCGAAACGCAGGCCGATGCCATTACCACGCCGGTCAATGTAACGACTGATGTGTTTCGCCGCTTTTTCAGTCAGAGTGATTGCCATGATTTTCTCCATACCCTTCCCCCGATTGGGAGAAGGAATGCTGTTTGCACCAAATACTTATGCCGCTGGCGATTGCGCGCCGTGCTTGGTTTTATAGTCCAGCACCGCTGCCTTGATCGCATCTTCAGCCAAGATAGAGCAGTGGATTTTCACCGGCGGCAACGCGAGTTCTTCGGCAATTTGTGTGTTCTTGATATCCAGCGCCTGATCCAGCGTCTTGCCCTTGACCCATTCGGTCACCAGCGACGAGGATGCGATCGCGGAGCCGCAACCGTAAGTCTTGAACTTGGCATCTTCGATCACGCCATTCGCGCCGACTTTGATTTGCAGCTTCATCACATCGCCGCAAGCGGGCGCACCAACCATGCCGGTGCCAATAGAATCGTCACCTTTGTCGAACGTGCCGACATTGCGGGGATTTTCGTAGTGATCGAGAACTTTTTCCGAGTAAGCCATTTTGATGATCCTTAAAACAATACGTTGATTCGTTTTACATTTCTATACGAAAAAATCCAGCTTAGTGGGCTGCCCACTTGATTGAGCTGATGTCGATTCCTTCTTGGTACATGTCCCATAGCGGCGACAGTTCGCGCAATTTAGCCACTTTGGATTTCATTAGTTCGATGGTGAAATCAATTTCTTCTTCAGTTGTAAAACGGCCGATGGTGAACCGAATCGAGCTATGCGCCAGTTCATCGCTACGACCCAGCGCACGCAATACATAGGAAGGCTCCAGGCTGGCCGAAGTGCAGGCGGAGCCGGACGATACCGCGATATCCTTGATCGCCATAATCAGCGATTCGCCTTCGACGAAATTGAAGCTTGCATTCAGATTGTGCGGCACACGGTGTTCCATGTCGCCGTTGATGTAGACCTCTTCAATATCCTGTAAACCCTTGGCCAGACGGTCACGCAACGCTTTGATGCGGACCATTTCTGTCGCCATTTCATCCTTGGCGATACGAAAAGCCTCACCCATGCCAACGATCTGGTGCGTCGGTAAGGTGCCGGAACGCAAGCCGCGTTCATGTCCGCCGCCATGCATTTGCGCCTCGATGCGTACCCGTGGCTTGCGCCTTACGTACAGTGCGCCAACACCTTTCGGGCCATAAGTCTTGTGTGCGGTGAAAGTCATCAGATCAACCTTGGACTTTTCCAGGTCGATCTCCACTTTGCCGGTTGCCTGGGCTGCATCACAATGAAAAATGATGCCTTTGGCGCGGCATAGCTCGCCAATCTCGTCGATTGGTTGAATTACGCCGATTTCGTTATTGACCAGCATCACCGATACCAGGATCGTGTCGGGACGGATCGCTTCTTTCAATTGGTCAATCGTAATCAAGCCATTTTCTTGCGGCTGCAGGTAGGTTGCATCAAAGCCTTGCCGCTCCAGTTCGCGTACCGTATCGAGCACTGCCTTGTGCTCGGTCTTGACGGTGATGATGTGTTTGCCCTTGGTCTTGTAGAACTGGGCTGCGCCCTTGATAGCGAGGTTATTGCTTTCGGTAGCGCCGGAAGTCCAGATAATTTCGCGCGGATCGGCATTCACCAGCGCGGCGACTTGCGCACGCGCCTCCTCCACGGCTTTTTCAGCCGACCAACCATACAGGTGGCTACGCGAAGCAGGATTGCCAAACTGCTCACGCAGATAAGGGATCATTTTGTCAGCAACGCGTGGATCAACCGGCGTTGTTGCAGAATAGTCCATATAAATAGGGAAATGCGGTGCCTTCAATGACTCGATCAGGCTTTTTTCCAACGGTGCATTCATTCTCAAGCTCCAAATATCATCAGGCGACGACGTGGGTACGACGCGATTGCATGACAATCACGTTTTGTTCAGTATTCTTTTGTATTTGCTGATCAGCAAGATCCTTGAGCGACACGGAATCGAGATATTCGACCATTTTTGCATTCAAGGTTGTCCACAGGTCATGCGTCATGCAACGGCCACCGGTTTCCGGTTTCGAGTGCTGACAATTTTCCTTGCCACCACATTGGGTCGCGTCAAGCTGCTCATCAACCGCAATTATAATGTCTGCCACCGTTACATCCTCGGCCTTGCGCGCCAAGCTGTAACCCCCTCCTGGACCACGCACAGACTCTACAATCTTATGGCGACGCAACTTGCCAAACAGTTGCTCGAGATAAGAAAGTGAAATCTCCTGCCGCTGGCTGATGCCAGACAGATTGACAGGGCCATTATCCTGACGCAAAGCCAAGTCAATCATGGCAGTCACCGCAAAACGGCCTTTTGTTGTCAGACGCATCAAAACCCCAATCCTAAAAACACATTCAGCAAACCATTAAAGATTCATTTAATTCCCAAACGATTTTGTCAAGTATAGCAAACCTGAGTAAATCTGTCAGGTAAGCATCAAGGATGGATGAGGAGAGCCTGATCCTGGTGAACGCTATTTTTTTTCAGAGAACTGGGTTGGTCGAACGATGGCTGGACTCCGCCAAGATGCACTCTTTGCATCTGCGAACAGGCGCTACCCGACCGCAGAAAGAAAACTCAGAATCAAATAAAAACGGCGGTATTGCGCCGCCGCTTTCATTCCCCTTGTATTGTGGGAGCATTTTTAAGGAGCATCATACTCCTCAGGCCGCATTGAATGCGGTTACGAGTAGTGTTCTCGTATCCAAACTTATTACTTCTAAAACTCAAATATTGTGTGAATATTCACCTCCTTGCGGAACCAACTGATCACATTCTAAATATAGGCAGTGACTCAAAAGTTACAAGGAAATATTTGCGTTTAAAAAACAAAAGCAAGAATATCTCTATTTATTAAGCTTGCAGTTCTTTGTAACGCTGCGGCAAAAAAACCCCCTCAAACTGCATCCAAAGATACTTTTTCCCCGGACTCAGTTTGCCATCATTTATCGCAAAATCGGCAGAGTGCCATGCCATGCCGACTTGACCGCTGCGGCCCCCACCGCAGCTCCAAATTTTTTCAAGACTCGGTCAGGCAAGCCTTCATGCTCGGTGTAATCGACAATATCTTCAGCTTTAATTATTTCGCGAGCGACTGTATCAACTGTTCCCAGCCCGTCAACCAAGCCCAACTCAATTGCCTTGGCCCCACTCCAGAATAAACCGGAAAATATCTCGGGCGACTCTTTTAGGCGCGCTCCGCGGCCTTTGCGTACCGCATCGATAAATTGCGTATGAATTTCATCCAGCATGGTTTGAGCATAAGCTTTATCTTTTTCAGATTGCGGCGAAAATGGATCCATGAAACCCTTGTTACTTCCTGCAGTAAGCAACCGACGCTCAACGCCGAGCTTTTCCATCAAACCAGCTACGCCAAAACCATCCATCAGCACTCCAATAGAACCGACGATACTGGCTTTATTGACATAAATTTTATCTGCGGCCGCAGCAATGTAATAACCGCCGGATGCGCAAACTTCATCAACGACAACATAAAGATGCTTGCCCGGATACGTTTTTCGCATCCGCACAATTTCGTCGTTGATCATGCCAGCCTGCACCGGACTTCCACCGGGACTATTGATACGCAAAATGACGCCAACGGACGAATCTGCAGAAAATGCATTATTCAGCGCGGGAACAACCACATCAGCCGCACCACTGCCTCCGGCTTCAATTGTCCCATTAATCTCTACCAGCGCGGTATGGCGACCCTGCGTGCTCATAGTGGCATCACCCAGATTGAATATCAGCCAAAAGCCATAAAAAAGGAGAGAAAGCGTTAAAAGCTTGAAAAATATTCCCCAACGACGGCTTGCTCGCTGCTCCCTGATTGTGGAAAAAGCTAATTTTTCCAACACCTCACGCTCCCATCCATCTTTTTTATTGTCGGATTTCATTTGGTCCATTGAATTCTTCCTAGATAAACTGTCGAAGTCATTATCATTCATGGTTTTAGCTATTTACGTTTGCCCTGATGGCCGCAAAATGCAAACGCGGCTTCGAAGCGATTGATAGAATATTTACGAAAAAATGACGGGAATAATTGCTGCCGTTTAACTATCGAGATACTGTATCAGGCCATTGCCGGGCGAATGTAGTCATCCGCCTGCCAAAAAATCTCGTTATCGACTTCAAGGACTGTTATTACCCGCAAGTTTGCACCACGGCAAGGTCCTCCGGCACAATTTCCTGTACTTGGAGTATAAAGTGCCCCATGTGTTGAACACATGAGATATGAGCCACTGGATTCAAAAAAAACACCTGGATTCCAATCTAGTTCCATTGGAACATGCGCGCATCGGTTCAGAAAGCCACGCACGATACCTTTATGACGTACGACGAAGCCCACGGCATCTTCTCCCCCCGCAGTAACGAGAAAACGCACCCCATTTCCACCTTCCTGGACTTCATCCGAACCACAGATTGGAATGATTACATCGACTATTCTCATTTACGCGTACCGACACAACCAGTCATGTAACAAAGGCACGGAACTGGCTGAAAACAACGGGTTCATTATTCGCAATTGATGCTCTGGATGCGCGCCATACTCTACGGCAATGCCGGCGGCACCTGCATTGGCAGCCATCTGCAGATCGTGCGTGGTATCGCCGATCATGACTGTGCGCTTTACATCCTGACCAAGTTCACGGGTTAATTCTTGCAGCATGGCTGGGTGGGGCTTGGAAAAGGTTTCGTCCGCACAACGTGTCGCATCAAATAAAGACAACAAATTGACAGCGTCTAGAGCTCGATTCAAGCCAACCCTGCTCTTGCCGGTTGCTACAGCAAGAAAATACCCTTCTTGCGATAACTCTGCCAGCATCTTAGGAACGCCCTCAAATAAGGTCAATGCGTGGTCTTTAGTCAAATAATGGTAACGATAACGCTCGATCATGCGCGGATAATATTTTGGGTTGACGCTAGGCAACGCGGCCTCCATGGCTTCTTGCAAACCCAATCCAATCACGTGCGATGCCGTTTTATCGTCCGGAACCGGCAAGCCCAAATCCCTGGCCGATGACTGAATGCATTTAGCGATGGTCGCAGTGCTATCCATCAGGGTGCCATCCCAATCGAACACGATTAAATCAAATTGCTTTCTTGCCATTTTTTTGGCAGCACATACTGCCAACTCCATTAATTCATATGTTGGTAAAGCGTTAAAAGCGGCCTTTAATAGGCTCGTGTTATATCAATTTAACGCGGCATTTTCAAACACGCATCATGCTTTTCAAGAAATTTTCACATTCCGGCGCCAGTGCTGCCTTTAAAGTCACAGGCTTGCCCGTTTCGGGATGATTAAAAGTGATTTGATGCGCATGCAAAAACATGCGTTTTAGTACACCACGCGTGTCAGTCGCTTTTAACAATGCACGGTTGAGGGCAAAATCGCCATACTTATCGTCACCTGCAATCGCAAATCCGCTTGATGCTAAATGCACCCTAATCTGGTGTGTGCGGCCTGTTTTCAATTCTGCCTCAAGCAATGCAAACGCTCCATAATTTTCTAATAATGTAAACACGGTGTGCGATGCCAAGCCATCCGCCTGCACCCGCACCCTGCGCTCTCCTTCGGACGTAGTGTATTTAAATAAAGGCAATTTGACATGCTGTCGTTGATTTTGCCAATCACCATGCACGAGTACCAGATAACGCTTATCCAGTTGCCTTTCACGGATCTGTTCATGCAGAAGCACCAAGGCAGAGCGTTTTTTCGCCAGCAATAAAATACCTGAGGTATCGCGGTCCAGTCGATGCACCAGTTCAAGGAATTTCGCATCAGGACGGGCTGCACGCAACTGTTCTATCACACCATAACTTACTCCAGAGCCTCCATGTACAGCTATACCTGCAGGTTTATCAATCACAAGAAGATGATTATCCTCCAGCAATATTTTAAATTCCGCACCAGGTACCGATTGCACTTTTTTTTCCGATACGCGAATCGGCGGGATACGCACCATATCGCCCGGCAGCAACCGATATGTTTGATCAATCCGCCCTTTGTTGACGCGAACTTCCCCAGAACGCAAAATCCGGTAAATATGACTTTTTGGCACACCCTTGCATACGCGCAGCAGAAAATTGTCGATCCGCTGCCCGGCTTCTTCTTCAGCGATATGGACGAATCGCGCGGGCGACTGGTTTTGCAACTCCGGATGATGAACCGGCTTTTGAGCCTCATTCCCAGAAAATCTCATTAAGTCTTTCATTTTGAATATATAATCATTTCGCTACAGTTAAAAACCGTCGCAAGTGTAAGAATAATAAAGGCATTCTACACAGGGGCGTCTCCACTGGCCTCGCCAATTTGCAAATTCGGTGGAAAAGATGTGTACGTACCATTCTGTGCGAATCAAGGTTGCACCGTTGTTGTAATCGGATAACGTAAAGGATGTTGGAAAAGATTGCTTGGATTACAAGGATATATTGCCGGTAAGCCCACCTTCATACTAAACATAAAAGAAGGCTTGCTGGTTGATGTGGTTGATTACTATTGCCGCTTTCGCTAAACCCGTAATTTGTTTAGCTCATTTTAACTGCTCACCGCCAAGCATCTGAATCGATAGATTCGACGACAGAAGCACCACTGACGATGTGCGCACTCGGCAAACAGATTGACTCCATCCGCGCCCATGTTGAATTCGGCGCCTATGGCCCGTCTTCTTCAGAATAAGGCAATTCTCTCCCCAAGCTATCGTTTTGCGTGCATCCCTATACATTTGCTGCCTGCTAACAAACAGATCAGACAGCATTTAAGCTGGCCTTTTGGCCATGGAGCATATACATGAAACGCATGTTGTTTAATGCCACGCAGCAAGAAGAATTGCGCGTCGCTATTGTCGATGGGCAAAAACTCATCGATATCGATATCGAAGCGGCCGGACGCGAACAGCGTAAGTCAAACATCTATAAGGGTGTCATCACCCGCATCGAACCCTCTCTGGAAGCCTGCTTCGTCAATTATGGTGAAGAACGTCACGGTTTCCTACCGTTCAAGGAAGTCGCACGCGGCTACTTCAAGGAAGGTGTTGATGTCCGCAATACCTCGATCAAGGATGCCTTGCGTGAAGGCCAAGAAATCATGGTGCAGGCGGAAAAAGAGGAACGCGGCAATAAAGGCGCTGCTCTGACCACCTTCGTTTCACTGGCGGGCCGCTATTTGGTTCTGATGCCGAACAATCCGCGCGGCGGCGGTGTGTCGCGCCGAGTAGAAGGCGAAGACCGCCAGGAACTGCGCGAAACCATGGACAAGCTGGATTTGCCAGGCGGCATGTCCGTCATTGCCCGCACAGCAGGAATTGGGCGCAATGTGGACGAACTGCAATGGGATTTAAATTATCTGATGCAGCTCTGGCGTGCGATTGAAGGTGCCGGCAAGTCAGCGCCGGGTGCATTCCTGATTTACCAGGAATCTTCTTTGGTGATCCGCGCTATTCGCGATTATTTCCAGCCAGATATCGGCGAAATCCTGATCGATACAGATGGCATTTACGAACAGGCACACCAGTTCATGAGCCATGTGATGCCCGACATGGTGCATCGCGTCAAGCGCTATAGCGATGACGTACCACTGTTTTCCCGCTTCCAGATCGAGCATCAGATCGAAACCGCTTATTCGCGGACTGTGCCGTTGCCGTCCGGCGGCGCGATTGTGATTGACCATACTGAAGCACTGGTATCAGTCGACGTCAATTCAGCGCGCGCAACACGCGGCTCGGATATCGAAGCCACGGCTTTCAATACCAACGCTGAAGCGGCCGAAGAAGTTGCCCGCCAAATGCGCCTGCGGGATCTGGGCGGTTTGATCGTGATCGACTTCATCGACATGGAGAACGCAAAAAATCAGCGTGAAGTTGAAACCCGCCTGAAAGATGCGCTGCACTATGATCGTGCTCGGGTCCAGATGGGCAAAATTTCCCGTTTCGGACTAATGGAATTGTCACGCCAGCGTTTGCGCCCTTCACTATCAGAAGGCAGCCATGTAACCTGCCCGCGCTGCAACGGCACTGGCCATATCCGCGACACCGAATCTTCCGCTTTGCAAGTCCTGCGCATCATCCAGGAAGAAGCGATGAAAGAACATTCGGCCGCCATCCACGTACAGGCTCCAGTGGATGTCGCAGCCTTCCTGCTTAACGAAAAACGTGGCGAAATACTAAAAATAGAGACTCGTCATCGCGTTACCGTAATCCTGATTCCGAACAAACACCTGGAAACACCACACTATAAACTCGAACGTATCAAACTGGACGATCCGCGCTTGGAAGACAGCCAGGCCAGCTATACTATGGTGGAAGAGGCTGAAACCGACATCGGTTACGGTAAGCGCCAAAAAGAGGAAATAAAGCCTCGCCAGGAAGCTATGGTCAAAGGAATCACGCCATCTCAACCTGCCCCGCTGGTAGATCGCACACCGGTAGCGGTGCCTTTGGCAAACACCTCTGCAGAGGCAGCGAAAAAGCCGGCTAAGGAAGGTTTCTTAAGCAAATTCATGGACTTGTTGTTCGGCAAAAAACCGCTCACGACCGTTGCCACTCCAGTCATTATCTATGAGGAAAAACCACAAACAAGCCGCGAACGCAATGAGCGCAACAGCCGCGGCCCGCGCAGCCGAGGCGGTCGCAATAGCAAAGACCGTGGCAACCGCGAAGAACGTGACGCTGCACGGCTTGATGTCAGTGACGAAATAGTCAAGCCCGTCGTAAGCGAGGCTATGGAAATACGCACGCCACGCCCTCCGCGCCAACCCAGGCCGCCACGCGAAGTTGAAGAAGGAAATGAAGGTCGTCGTGGTCGCAATAGTGGAGAGCGGCAGCAACGCAGCCGCGTTGAAAATAAGGATTCCGATGCTGCGGAGTTGAAAATTGAAGAGGCGTTGCCGCTTCCGTCGCTACCATTGGCCGCCGACGCCAGTACTGTATCTGTTGCTGTTGCTGTTGCTGCACCAATACTTCTACCCGACAATACGGATAGCAGCGAATCGACTATGGAAGATGCCGCCCTAACGAGCGCAGAAACCAGTGAGCAGGGCGATGAGCCGCGCCGCCGCCGCCGTCGTGGTGGCCGCAACCGCAACCGTCGCGATCGCGAGGCCGGAGACGAACTCGAATTCGTCGATGATAATGCCGTTACAGAGGCAACTGAAGCAACTGTTGAATCAACTTGGGCCAATATGGTTCACTCGACGCCAATAGTATCTGACGCCGTGTCCATCGTAGCACCTGCTACAACCCGGATCGAGACAGTGCCTGAAATCGCGGTAAATGCGTTCATCGAGATAACCCCGGCACCGACCGCTATTGCTCCAATACCTGTTGTCGAGATTAATGATGCAGAAACGACATCAAGTGAATCCACTGCACCGCATGAAATGGCTACTCCGAGTAAGGTGGTTGCTCCAGTTGAGATGATTGAGGTAACTGTGCCAGTTGCAGTTGCTGTTCCGATTGAGGAGGAAACACCGATTGCATCTACCCCCATCTCTGCAGTTTCAATGCCAAGCACCGCTCTCGATTTGCAGCAAGTACTTGCCTCGGCTGGTCTTATGCAAGCTACTACCGATCCAGAGAAATTGCGCGCAGCACAGGAAGCTGCTGACAAAATTGCTCCCCCCGTGGAAGTGCATCGCGAGCGCAAGCCATTGCCATCGTTATCGACGGAACCGTTATCACAGGTAGAAACACGCAGTTAATCTGAGGGACTGTTTTTATTTTAACAAAACAGCCAGATTTTATATGTAAAAAAGGAGAGCAACAGCTCTCCTTTTTTACATTCTTTACTATACTAAAGTAGCCGTTTTTGGAGTAAGCAAAAAACACGATACTGATGAAAAAATCAAGCACACCACACTTGAATACTTGAAAATACATAGGGGAACTACTTCATTAAAGGCACTCGACAGCCCCATCTCAGTACCGTTAATTATTGCAGTATGGTTAGAAATACGTTACCTTACCAAAAGTAATCTCAGAAGTTGTTGCTATTTTGTCGATCCATCAATCCATCAATCCATTTTCAAATGTAAAGTAGTCTGGGCGCACCGCATCTAATTTCTTACTCTCAACAAATAATTGATTTTTAAGCAGCGCAGGCAAGAAAATCAGCTACGATTGCAGCTAGGAAAGACATTTTTAGATTTTTTTCTTATCAGGCTCGGGCAGCAAACAGGCATCGACCACTTGCAAATCATTATCTTTTGCAAAATCAACAACAAAATGGTATGCCAGCGGCTCAATCAGGCGCAATTTTTCGTTCACCACTACTGAACGAATGCCATTGAGCAGAATCGGACGCACATAGTGCGAATACTGGAGATGGGCGTTTCTGCCTCCACCCTGCTGAAAGCAGGACATGGCCCCACATAGGCGTTCAGACCAATCGCTTGGGCGAAACTGTTTTCCATTACTATTAATGCCGAGTATGAAAAACTCTTTAATGATTGGATCTATATCTTTATGCGCCATGTTTGCAGCTAATTTCTATAATATCTGCTATCCAGGTTTGCTTGCCGCCATTATGTAGCATCAAGCCTTTAAAATTCTTACGTATTATATCTTATAGAAGACTTGTGCACGAAAAAGCAAGCCACAATATGAAATCGATAGCAACCAATAGCCTCTGGAAGACTAACCCAGCCAGACTGCTATCGACAATAGCAAGAGCAATAACATCCAAAGTAAGAGTGCGCGCCACACCAGACCCACCGTACTCTGCAGCGCACGGATCGATGGTTCATCTCCCGGTGCGCTATCAACTTCAATGGCAATCGAGTCCACTATAGCGGCATCTACAGGCAATATGTCGATCGCATTTTCAAACGGTGTGCCAAGCCGAAAGCCCATGGCACCGCCGCCAGAGGAAAGGATGATACCAATCGCTTCATCCTTCCAGTTACCTGCAAAATTGCGCCAAGCATAAATGGCATCTTCAAAGTTGCCCACTATGGCAAATGCCACTGCCGTCAAACGCACCGGAATCCAGTCGATGATATAAAACGCGCGGGCAGAAAACTGGCCAAACGTTTTGCTACCCACGCGATCTGAATCATTCCAAGCACGTGCCAGATATTCGCCAACGCGATACATGACTGCGCAGGCAGGGCCCAATGGCATCAGGAACCAGAAAAAAACACCAAACACATTCCGATGTGTGGAAATCAGGGCTTTTTCGACTGCAATCCTCGATATTTCAGCAACATCCATACCGACTGTATCCTGTTGAGTCCACTCTGCCAGCAAGTTACGAGCGGTCACATCGTCGCCGGCATTCAATGCCAATTGAATAGAAGTAAAAAAATGGCTGTAATGCCTGAAACCGAGCGTCAGATACACGATACAGACATTCCAGGCAAAGGCAGCAATCGGGCTGATTTTGATGCTTAGCCAATAAATCAATATGGTGGGCAACATTAGTGCCAGCATCATGAAAATCCAGGCGCGCTGTCCATGATGAGCCTGACCGGCGTTGAACCAGCCTTCCGCACGGACTGCCAGAGCTTTGATTTCGGTATAAATCGGATTGTCCGCGCGTAACGGCTTGAGTTGCTCAATCAACAAAGCGCAAAGTATGGAGAGAAAGGTCATTGGAACATCTTAAAAATCAGTGAAGCTCTACCTTAACCTAGCGCACCAATAGAATCAAACAGCTTTATACGATCAGAAAAAAACAGAGGACTGACGATAATATGGAAAAACATAATTCTATAATCGGAATTTACAGTAAACGATGCCATCCTGAGAGCATACCGCAGCAACAATAAATTAAGCTCTCAAAAAATGGAACAGGTTACGCAGCATGCCTGCAGTCGCACCCCATATGAAAAATCGTTCATAAGGCATGGCATAGAATGTTCGGCGACCAAGTCCCGCCGGAAATTCGGTTGTGCGGCGCTGATGATGCGCACCGTCCATCAAAAATGAGAGCGGGACCTCGAAAATCTCGGCGACCTCAAAAGGATCTGGCTCGAAATCGAATGGAGGCGTGACGATTGAAACTACCGGAGTAACAAGATAACCGGTAATAGTGCAATAGTTGGGCAAGGTGCCCAATACATCCAGACGACTACGATGAATACCAACTTCCTCTTCAGTTTCCCGCAAGGCGGTCTCAATGGCCGACACATCGATTTTTTCGGCACGGCCGCCAGGAAAACTGACCTGCCCCGCATGATCATGCAAATGTGCAGTACGCTGGGTCAGAAGCAAAGTCATCCCACCCTCTCTAGCCACTAGAGGAATTAGCACCGATGCTGGGCGTAGCGGCAATCGCTGCAATCTCAAGCCGTGTTCGTCTGTGATTTCGGGGTGCCACACCGGCGGACTGGCAAAGCGCTGTCGCAGCCACGACGACACCAGGTGTTCCGATGGCACCGCCAGTTCGCCTGCAATCGACACCACTGGTGCAATTTTCGGGTCAAAAATCAGTTTGGACAAAAGTCACCTCTGCTTCAACAAAAAAAGGGCACCATCGGGCGCCCTTTTTTCACACAAAACACATACCCGACGTTATGCGGATTTTTTTGCCACCGTACGACGATTTGGCAATTTTTCTTTAATACGTGCCGATTTACCTGAACGCTCGCGCAGGTAATACAGTTTGGCGCGACGAACATCACCACGACGCTTGACTTCAATTGAAGCAATCAATGGAGAATACAACTGAAATGTACGCTCGACGCCTTCACCAGAAGAAATCTTGCGAACGATGAAGTTGGAATTTAAGCCACGGTTACGACGAGAAATAACCACACCCTCATAAGCCTGCGCGCGCTTGCGCGTACCTTCTACAACGTTCACATTGACGATGACGGTATCGCCAGGTGCAAATTCTGGGATATTCTTGTCCAAGCGAGCAATTTCTTCTTGCTCAAGTTGTTGAATCAAATTCATTTTTAACTCCATATACCATCTTGCTGGCGCATTTGATTTTCCACCATTGCCCAGTAGAGGATGGGATTAAACATACGGCAAACCAAATGGTTTTAGCCGCTCTTTACTATCTACTAAAAACACCTTAAAAATTTCTCATCTGCAACTGTAAGCAAACCTTCCTCACGCGCTTTAGCTAACAGGTCTGGACGTTTCCTGGCAGTTGCTTCGAGCGCCTGCTGACGTCGCCATTTATAAATATCTGCATGGTTCCCACCTAATAATACTGGAGGCACCAGCACTTCATGATAGTTCTCCGGCCTTGTGTAGTGCGGACAATCGAGCAAACCGTTGACAAAACTATCTTCAATTGCAGATGACTCGGCGTGTAACACACCAGGCAATTGCCGGATAATCGCATCCAACAAGGCCATCGCAGGCAATTCTCCGCCGGAGAGAACAAAATCGCCGAGACTGATTTCATCATCAACACAGGCGTCCAGCAAACGCTGATCAACCGCCTCGTAACGCCCGCACAGCAGCACCAGCCCAGGCTGCCTGGTCAATTCCATTACACGCCGATGATTCAGCACCTTACCCTGTGGCGACAAATACACCACTTTTGGAACAGGCAAACCCAACGCTTTCTGACGCTGCTTGGCAGCGTCAATGGCTGCATCCAGAGGCTGAGCCAGCATCACCATCCCTGGTCCACCGCCATACGGCCGGTCGTCTACGGTGCGATGCTTGTCGTACGTGAACTGACGCGGATTCCACAACATCAAATCACATTTTTTTTGTTCAAATGCACGCCTTGTAACGCCGGACTGCGTCAGCGCAACAAACATCTCAGGAAAGAGCGTGACGACATCAAATTGCATCTCGCCTCCTTATCCCAACAATGCCAGCCAGATCAAGAACATAGTATGCGGGAATCTAATAATCCAGACCCCAGTCGACCGTAATTTTTCGCGCTTGCAAATCAACCGTCTTGACGAACTGATCCACAAAAGGAATCAATAACTCCCGTGCCGGTTTATCCTTAATTTGGAGATCCACCACCGCCACACGCAGAATCGGATGCGCACCGGTACTCATCAAATCCTGGACGACGCCCAGAGGCGCACCTTCCAGATCATTGACATCCAGGCCGATCAAATCAACCCAGTAAAATTCACCATCTGCCAGAGTAGGAAAATGGCTGCGAGGAATCTGTATAGCGGTACCCTTCAGCGCTTCCGCCGCGTCACGACCTGAGACTCCGACCAATTGCGCAACGACATCGTCAACATGCAACTTTGCCTGAATCACATCAACATCATGCACATCAGGCCGGTCAAACCACCATTTTTTTGCGTTCAGCAGCGCATCAGCGTCAGCAGAATATGGCCTGATACGAACCCAGCCTTGAATTCCGTAAGCACCAGATACGTACCCCACCAGCACTAAATCGGCAGGAATTTGCACCCCTGCTACAACTTTAAGCGACAATTAAGCAGCTACTTTTTTGCCAGCCTGAACCAGGCGAGCCACTGTAGGCGACAATTGTGCGCCAACGCCCTGCCAGTAAGCCAGACGATCCTGCACAATGCGAATCGATTCCTCACCACCTGCAGCCATCGGATTATAAAAACCGATACGTTCGATAAAACGACCGTCGCGACGATTGCGTGAATCAGTTGCTACGATATTGAAAAAAGGACGCTTTTTTGCGCCTCCACGAGCTAAACGAATGACGACCATATTTATTTCCAAAAAAGTGTTCGAATGCGGAAAAAGCCGTAAATTATAGCTTGATTACCACGGCCACTGCAACAAGAAACATATTGCCGGCTGCGCGCAGTTGCCAACCATGGCAAAACCATCTGCACTCGGCGCTATCAAGACTTCCATTTATCAGATATTTAACATTGGCTTAACAGTCGCCCGGACAATGCCCGGAATAATAGTTCAAACTCAGCAGAATCGCTACAAGGCTATGAATTTCAAAAATACCGCATGGTCATGCACTATACTCTATAGTGCATTTTAAATAACATCCAATATATATGCGGAAAACTATGCGTTTTAAGCCATACTCCCTGTATTAATTAACCATAATTAACGAAATTATGTGCTCTCGCCACAAAAACAAGACTGTTGCCACTTTTTTAGCCACGTTTCTGGGCGGTATGGGCCTGCATCGGGTGTATTTACATGGCTGGCAAGACAAATGGGCGTGGCTACACTTTGCCAGTCTTCCGATCTCTGTGCTGATCGCTCTGATGGCACCTGATCAACCCTGGATGTTTACAGGCTGTCTGTTCGTCCTGTCTGTGCTGGCGGGATGCATCGAATCGCTGACTATCGGCGTCACGTCCGATGATGTATGGGATGCGCGCTTCAATCCCAATTCAGGACGACAATCTATGTCGGACTGGCCTTTGGCAATATTGCTGGTACTGACTGTCGGCACCGGTGCGACCGCTCTGATTGCTGCGATGGCGCGCATTTCGGACCTATTACTGACCGGCGGCGCTTTCGGATGAGCCAGAGAGTCATACGTCTGTGGGTAACGTCAATGTTTCCTTGACCTCCTCCATTACGACAAAACTTTTTGATTGCGTTACTCCCGGCAACTGCAGCAGGATATCGCCCAGCAATTTTCGATATTGGCCGATCTCCTTGATGCGGGCCTTGATGATGTAATCGAAGTCGCCCGAGACCAGATGACACTCCAGTACTTGCGGAATCCGCACCACCTCGCGTCGAAAATCATCAAAAGTCCGCCCGGATTTGGCCGACAGCGTAATTTCAACAAACACCAGTAAACCCGCATCCAGCGACAAGGGGTTAACACGCGCGTGATAACCGGTAATGATGTCGTCACGCTCCATGCGCTTGACGCGCTCGATGCAAGGGGTGATGGTCAGGCCGACCGCATTAGCCAATTCAGTCATCGCCATCCGGCCATCCTGCTGCAATAGCGTCAGTATCTTGCGATCTAGCTTATCCAGAGTGCGCACAGGTTGTCGTTGAATACGCATTATTTTTTCCTTTAAAACACTGAAATACATGAACATTTACTAGATTGTAATCACTACCATAGCAATACTTAATAATATATATGTATTTTTTCAGGAGATTCTAATGCGCATTCTGATTCTTGGAGCCGGTGTAGTCGGCGTCACCAGCGCGTGGTATCTGGCACGTGCAGGGCATGATGTGACTGTAATCGAGCGCCAGCCCGAAGTCGCACTGGAGACCAGCTTCGGCAACGCCGGACAAATCTCCCCTGGCTACGCATCACCCTGGGCCGGCCCAGGCGTACCCGCGAAAGCGATCAAGTGGTTGCTGCAAAAACATCCGCCCTTGTCTCTCAAGCCGGACGGCTCACTGTTTCAACTGCAATGGCTGACCCAGATGCTAGCCAATTGCACCGAGAAACGCTATGCGGTCAACAAGGCGCGCATGGTGCGGCTGGCCGAATATAGTCGGGATTGCTTCAAGACCATCAGGTCCGACACCGGCATCGATTACGAAGGACGTCAACAGGGCACCTTGCAAGTATTCCGCACCCAGAAGCAAGTAGATGACACTGCCAAGGATATCGCGGTCCTGCATGAGATGGGCGTACCGTTCGAGTTACTCACCAGAAATGAACTCAGTCGTGCCGAACCTGCATTGGAGCAGATAAAAGACAAATTGAGCGGCGGCCTGCGCCTGCCCAACGACGAGACTGGCGATTGCCAACTCTTCACCACCAAACTCGCCGCACTGGCGCAAGCTGCCGGGGTACGTTTCCTGTTCAACCGCAGTATTGACAGTCTGGTGATCGAAGGCGGCAAAGTGAGGGGGGTGCGCTCGGCAGGCGAAACTGTGGAAGCGGATGCAACTGTGGTGGCGCTCGGCAGCTTTTCGACCGCTCTGTTGCGCGGCATGGTGGATGTTCCCGTCTATCCGGTCAAGGGCTACTCGATCACTGTGCCGATTACCGATGCAGCGGCAGCTCCAGTCTCGACTATTTTGGACGAAACCTACAAAGTTGCTGTGACCCGTTTCAATGACCGCATCCGCGTCGGCGGCATGGCCAATCTGGTCGGCTACGACCTGGAACTGCATGACAGCAGGCGTGAGACCTTGGAGTACGTGGTCACCGACTTATTCCCGCACGGCGGCGATGTCAAGCAAGCCACCTTCTGGACCGGACTACGGCCAATGACTCCAGACAGCACTCCGATTATCGGCCCAACCTCCATCCCCGGTTTATGGCTCAATACAGGCCACGGCACCTTGGGCTGGACCATGTCGTGCGGCTCAGGACAATTGCTGGCAGATTTGATGTCGGACAAGACACCGGAAATTGCAGCGGAGGATCTAGGTGTGCGCAGGTATGCAAAAACTTGAGACCTGCATCGACAAGCGCCACCAATAGCTTAACCGGACTGAGATAGATTAAACCTGAGATTAAACTCAATATCCTGCCGCCCCCGGACATTTTTGAACTGATCCGTTGGCGTGCAAACCGGGTTTACCGGTTAGGTTGATAATTAATCGCAGACGTGCTCTCCTTAAACAATTGTTGCAATAAAAAAGGGCAGCTGTCAGGCTGCCCTTTCATCGTGGAGACCGGGAACTACATCAGAACTGGTCTTCGGTCAGCGCCAAGACGCCCGCGCTGCCCGCAACAATTGCAGTCCGGTAGCCGGCCGCCTGCGACAGGATGTGGTCTGCGAAGAAACGCGCCGTACCGATCTTGGCTTGGTAGAACTTGGCATCGCCCTCGCCTGATTGCAGTTTTTGGTCGGCAATCAATGCCGCACGCGCCATTTGCCAGCCGCCAAGCACGATGCCCGCCAGCTTCAGGTAAGGCACCGAACCGGCGAACACAGCCTTGATGTCGGACTTCATGTTGCCGGCCACATAAGTAACAACTTCTTCCAGCACAGTCGCGCCGGCAGCGAGTTGCGTGCCGATGGCGGCCAGATCGGCTGACGCATGTTGTACGCAGTGGGCCGCTAGCGCCGCTTCAGTTGCACGTACCTGGGCAATAATCGTCTTGGCAGTCGCACCGCCATCGCGCACCGTCTTGCGGCCAACCAGATCATTGGCCTGGATTGCAGTCGTGCCTTCGTAAATGGTCAGGATTCTGGCATCGCGATAATGCTGCGCCGCGCCGGTTTCCTCGATAAAGCCCATCCCGCCATGCACCTGCACGCCGGTGGAGGTCACATCCAGCGACATCTCGGTCGACCAACCCTTGATGATCGGCACCAGATATTCGTAAAAAGCCTGATTGGTCTTGCGCGTCGCATCATCAGCATGGTGATGCGCGATGTCGGAAGCGGCGGCGGCGACGTAAGCCAGCGCACGCGATGCTTCAATCTGGGAGCGCATCGACATCAACATACGGCGCACGTCCGGATGATGGATGATAGCTACCGGCCCGGCGGAACCGGCCAGGTCGCGCGACTGCACGCGGTCTTTGGCGAACTGCACGGCTTTCTGATAGGCGCGCTCGGCGACAGCTACGCCCTGCATCCCGACCGCAAAACGGGCCGCATTCATCATGATGAACATGTATTCCAGACCGCGATTTTCTGCACCGACCAAAGTACCGATGGCACCGCCGTGGTCGCCGAATTGCAATACTGCGGTCGGGCTGGCCTTGATGCCGAGCTTGTGCTCAATCGAGACGCAATGCGCATCGTTGCGCGCACCGAGCGAACCATCGGCATTGACCATGAATTTCGGCACAACAAACAGTGAAATGCCTTTCACTCCTTCAGGCGCATCGGGGGTGCGGGCCAGCACCAGATGGACGATATTTTCGGCCATGTCGTGTTCACCGTAGGTAATGAATATCTTGGTGCCGAATATCTTGTAAGTGCCGTCACCCTGCGGCACCGCGCGGGTGCGTACTGCTGCCAGGTCGGAACCGGCTTGCGGCTCGGTCAGGTTCATGGTGCCGGTCCATTTACCGGAGATCAGGTTTTCCAGATAGATCGATTTTTGTTCGTCAGTACCGGCAGTCATCAGCGCCTCAATCGCGCCATCGGTCAGCAGTGGGCACAGGGCGAAAGACAGGTTGGCAGAATTGAGCATTTCGATGCACGGCGTTGCCACCAGTTTTGGCAAACCCTGCCCGCCAAATTCGACCGGATGTTGCACGCCTTGCCAGCCGGCTTCGCCGTAGGCCTTGAACGCTTCCTTGAAACCCTTGGTGGTAGTGACTTGGCCATCACGCCAAGTACTCGGCGTCTGGTCACCCGCCCAATTCAGCGGGGCAATGACCTCGCCACAGAACTTGGCATTTTCTTCCAGCACCGCCTCAACGGTTTCCGGTGTAGCGTCTTCGCAACCCGGCAGGCCGTTCACGACAGACAAACCAGCGAGTTCATTCATCGCGAACAGCATATCTTTCAAAGGTGCAACATAACTCATCGTCCAACTCCAGTAAATGGGCAAAAATATAGGTCTGTTAGCGATAGGCTCGGTCAAGAACCCATTGCTAACAAACCCTGTAATTATTGCGGATTGACAGGCGCGTGCCTGTCAATCTAGCGACAAAGACCAAACGTCCCATCGCTTTAATGCCGTTAAATCGGCGAATTAACCTAATTCCGCCACGAGTGCCGGCACCACATCGAACAAATCGCCGACGATACCGTAATCGGCCACACTGAAGATCGGCGCTTCCGCATCCTTGTTGATGGCAACGATGACTTTTGAATCCTTCATCCCGGCCAGATGCTGGATCGCGCCCGAGATACCGACCGCGATATACAACTGCGGCGCGACGATCTTGCCAGTCTGCCCCACTTGCCAGTCGTTCGGCACGAAGCCGGCATCGACTGCAGCGCGCGAGGCACCCATTGCGGCGCCAAGCTTGTCAGCCAGCGGTTCAAGGATCTTGAAGTTCTCGCCGGAACCCATGCCGCGCCCACCAGATACGATGACCTTGGCGGCGGTCAGTTCAGGACGGTCCGATTTCGCGACTTCGCGCCCGATGAAGGCGGATTTGCCGGAATCGGCCACCGCTGCGATGTTTTCGACTGTAGCGGAGCCGCCGGCAGCAGCGGCATCGAAGCCGGTTGAACGCACGGTGATGACCTTGATCGGATCGCTCGACTGTACGTAAGCGATCGCGTTACCAGCGTAGATCGGACGCTCGAAGGTGTCGGGCGCATCAACCCGGGTGATTTCGGAGATCTGAGCGACGTCGAGTTTGGCCGCCACGCGAGGCAGGATGTTTTTGCCGTAGGCAGTGGCAGGCGCAAGGATGTGGGAATAGTTGTTGGCGATTGCCAGCACTTGTTCCGCCACGTTCTCGGCCAGGCCGTCGGCAAAAGCGGCGGCATCGGCCACCAGTACCTTGGCGACGCCGGCGATCTGGGCCGCGGCCTGGGCGGCAGCGCCGCAATTGTGGCCCGCTACCAGAATATGAAGATCGCTACCGCAGGCGGCGGCAGCGGTGACGGTGTGGAGCGTGCTTCCTTTTAAGGAAGCATTGTCGTGTTCAGCAATGACGAGTACAGCCATGATGTTTTCCTAATAACAGGATGAGCAGGATGAAGTGAAAAGGACGCGGTGCCACAATCTGCGCCTATCGTCCGTAAATCAATGAATAAATCGATCAATGCGTCATTCAGTGAATCAAATGACTTTCGCTTCGTTTCTGAGTTTTGCAACCAGCGTGGCGACGTCTGGCACCATGATGCCGGCGCTACGCTTGGCTGGCTCGACAACTTTCAGGGTCTTCAGGCGCGAACTGACGTCTACACCCAGATCGGCCGGCTTGACTGTGTCGAGCGGCTTTTTCTTGGCTTTCATGATATTCGGCAACGTGACGTAGCGCGGTTCGTTCAGGCGCAGGTCGGTGGTGATGATCGCAGGCAAGGTCAAAGCAAGTGTTTCCAGGCCGCCGTCGACTTCGCGGGTGACGGTGACTTTGCCGTCTTCCAGCACGACTTTGGAAGCAAAAGTGGCTTGTGGCCAGCCCAGCAAGGCCGCCAACATCTGGCCGGTCTGGTTGCAGTCGTCATCAATGGCTTGTTTGCCGAGGATGATGAGTTGCGGTTGTTCCTTGTCGGCCAGCGCCTTGAGCAGTTTGGCCACGGCCAGCGGCTGGATGTCGGATTCTGTTTCGACCAGGATGGCGCGATCGGCGCCGATGGCCATCGCGGTGCGCAGGGTTTCCTGGCATTGCGTCACGCCGCATGAAATGGCGACAACTTCAGTAACTTTGCCTGCTTCTTTCAGCCGCATCGCTTCTTCCAGTGCGATTTCATCGAACGGATTCATCGACATTTTGACGTTGGCGATATCGACACCAGTGTTGTCTGACTTGACACGCACCTTGACGTTGTAATCCACCACGCGTTTGACCGGGACCAAGACTTTCATAGTTCTGCCTTTACTGTGCAAGTTTGCAAATGAAGTTTAATTGACGTTAACGTAAACGAAATTGAATTATAAAGCGAATCATAAACACCGAGACATAATTTAAGACGGTCGTTCTATTTATTCCTGCACCTGAATGCCGCTTGTTTTCAACAATTGCCTATATTCAGTTCTGCTGGCAGTAGTTGCAAGGTTTTATCACATCGACGCTGCAGCAGCGCATTTTACATGGGTGATTACTGCGGATTAATCCATGCAAGAAAATCCTGAATCCGACCCACGCACTGTAGCCAGCCTTGCCAGACGCTTCATTCATCTGGATCGGAATTTTTCTGTAGATATCTCAAATCGCTTCAACTTGTCATACAGCGTTTTGCGCGGGATATTCAGGCTCTCGGCCGCTGCAACCACATTACCCTCCAGACGCCGCAGACCATCCTCGATAATGGATTTTTCAAATGCGTCGACCTGCTCGGCAAGCGAACCTTCCCGCTGCATGCCGGACGGCATCAACATTTCGTCGAGCAATCCCAAGACAAAGCGATCGGCAATATTGCGCAGTTCCCGCACATTGCCTGACCATTTCTGCGCCATCAATGCACGCAATAATTCGATCCCGATCAAGGGGGCAGTCTGGCCATAGCGTACCGCCCCCTGCAAAACGAAGAATTCGAATAACAGCGGTATATCTTCACGCCGATCCCGCAGCGCGGGCAGGGTCATGCTGGCAACATTCAGGCGGTAGTAAAGGTCGGCCCTGAATTTGTTTTGCTCGGCCAGAATGCGCAGATCGTCTTTGGTCGCGGCAATCACCCGCAAATCGATCGGAATCACCTGATTCGACCCCAGCCGCTCCACCTGCCTTTCCTGCAACACGCGCAACAACTTGACCTGCAGCGAGAGCGGCATGCTTTCAATTTCATCCAGAAAAAGCGTACCCCCGCTAGCGTATTCAATCTTGCCGATGCGTTGCCGGTTGGCGCCGGTAAATGTCCCCTCCTCATGACCGAACAGCTCGGACTCAAAAATAGACTCCGGCAAGGCGCCGCAATTAATCGCGACAAAGTGATGGTCTCTGCGATCGCTGAAGTCATGCAGGCAGCGTGCAATCAGCTCCTTGCCCGTGCCTGTTTCGCCCAGGATCATGATGTCCGCCGACTTCGCCGCCAGACTCAGTACAACTTGCCGTACCTTTGCAATGGCATTGCTGCGCCCGATAATCCGTGCCTCGATGCCCTCGCGGTTTTCCAGTTGCCGTCGCAAATCGATGTTTTCCAGCACCAGGCGCCGTTTATCCAGCGCGCGATAACTCACATCTACCAGCAGATCGGCGGAGAATGGTTTCTCGATGAAATCGTAGGCGCCTTGCCGCATTGCGCTCACCGCCATCGAGACATCGCCATGGCCGGTAACCAGAATGACCGGCAACGACGCATCTTGCGTGACTGCAATTCGCAGCAATTCCAGGCCGTCGATACCGGGCAACTTCACGTCGCTGATCACAATGCCGGGGAACTCAGGTGATAAATATTCGAGCGCCTGCTCGGCAGTGGCGCACGGGATGACGCTCAGACCGGCCAATTCCAGAGCCTGCTTGGCCCCCTTCCTGACAATCGCATCGTCTTCCACCAACAAGACCTGCATGCCGTCAAAGCTTCGCTCCTGCATCATGTTTCCCTCTTTTCGGCATCACACTCGGATACGCATGTCAGCCTGATGATAAATTCCGCACCGCCGCCCTCTTCTCTTGGCCGGTTTCGAACCGATAGCAGCCCGCCGGCGGTGCGAATGATCCCTGCGCTAATCGAAAGCCCCAGCCCCAAGCCTTGCTCCCTGGTGGTATAGAACGGGTCGAATATCTTCTCGATCAGAGTCGCAGGAATTCCGGTCCCTGTATCGCAGATGTGGATTTCCAGGCAATCGGCATTGTTCACGGTCTTGAGCTCGATCCGCTTGGTAGCGGATTCGGCCATCGCGTCGATCGCGTTTGACAAAAGGTTGGTAAGAACCTGCTCCAGCCCGATCTCGCTACACAGTACTACGAGTGGCTGCTGCGGCCACGCAGCTGTCAGCTGTATCTGTTCTGCGGCAATTCTTGCATGCAGCAACAGCATCGTCTGTGCGAAGGCTTTCTGCACATGGGCTGGCCTTCTGGCATCGTCGCTGCGCCGCGCAAATGCTTTCAGCTGCGAGGTAATGTAACCAAGCCGTTTAACCAGATCGGAGATGATGGAAAGATTTTCCAGCGCTTCCTCGGTGCGGCCCCGCGCAATGAATACCCGGGCATTATCAGAAAAGGTTTGCAGTGCGGCCAGCGGCTGGTTCAGTTCATGGGTGACGCCCGCCGCCATCTGTCCGATCGCGGCCAGTTTCCCGCTTTGCACCAGTTCGGCTTGGGCGCAGCGCAGCGTTTGTTCTGCGCGCTCGCGCTCGGCCACTTCGGCTTGCAGACGTTGATTGGCATCGAGCAAATCCGAAGTCCGTTGTCCAACCTTGATTTCCAGCTCATCGTAGGCACACTTGAGTGCTGCTTGCGCGGCCAGCCGTTCATGTATGCGCCGGCGGCGTTGCCTTGCATACAATACGCCGAGCAATACTACCGCCCAGGCAAGCGTCGCAGCGAGCGCCGCATTTCTGGCTACCGCGCGCACCTGGCCCAGATCGGACAACACGGTAATTTGCCATTCCAAAGGTGCAAGGCGACGCCCCACAGCAAGAAACTCACCGCTGGGTGCCGCACGGTCATGCGCCGGGTGGGTCAGAGAGATGACCTTCGCCCCATCTGCAAATTGCTCCAGCACCGGATGGTCAACCGAGGGCAAGGCTTCATGCATGAATTGGCGCTGCTGGCTAATCGTTTTTCTGCGCGCATCCGACAACGGCACCAGGGTTGTAAATTTCAAACCGGGAAATGAGGACAGGATGATTACGCCATTGGAATCGGTCACCCATATCCGCTCGGTTGCGCCCGGCGCTCGCCATGACCGTTCGATCCAGTCAAGATTTACTTTTGCCGCCGCGACGCCGATGATGCGCCCGCCACGTCGAATCGGTTGGGAAATGAACAATCCGGCCTCGCCGGTCGATACGCCGATACCGTAGAAACGTCCGATCCCGCCGCGAATGGCTTGTTCAAAATACGGTCGGAAAGCATAGTTCTGGCCGACATACGAAGTCAGCTCTCGCCAGTTGCTCGATGCGAACACGACGCCCTGAGGGTCCAGCACGTAGACGGCGAAGGCACCGACACGGGCATTGATATCCTCGAGATAGCCATTGACGCGCGCCACCTTTGCCGCGTCCTTGTGTTGCAGCAGATCGGCCACTTCAGCGCTTTGCGCCAGCGCCAAGGGAAGGAATTCATATTTACTCAGGATGCCGTCGAGAGTTGCCGCGTAAAACTCCGCACGCGGCGCCAGTATCCGATGCATATCGTCCAGACTGCGGCGTTTCGCAAACCAGTAGGCAAAAACCACAACTGCGACCAGCAAGCCCAGTGCCAGCACTACCATGACCGAGTTTTTGAGATTGCGATGAGCGAACACTGGCTGAACTCCGCGTTTAAACCACACCTTGTGACAACATCGATGCACACCCGGCATCGACCGGCGCGCCATCATACACCGCGGCAGGCAGGCGAAGGGGACTCGGCAGGGCAGAAGACCAGCCTTTCAGCCTTCTTGCCAATAAAAATATACTATCAAGTGTATTTTTTAAATCGCTATAAAATAAAGCGGAAGAAGCAGTATTTTTTACTATACTCCAGCATAAATTGTAAAAATGAAGTTGCGGAAAGGTTGGTTTATTGGAAAATCCTTTCCGCCGCATCATCGTTGCGGATCAATAGAGCGCCTCAATCCGCCGTTGTTGCCAGCATTTCATCCTGGCGATGGCGTTGCTGCTCTTCCATCACCAGCGTACCAAGTTCCCGTTTCAGGCGGTTGAACTCGGGGTCGCTCGGGTCGCGTGGGCGCGGCAGCGCGATCCGCACATCGCGCTTGATGGTGCCGGGGCGATACGTCATGACTATGGTGCGGTCAGCCAGATAGATCGACTCTTCGATACTGTGGGTCACGAAAACGATGGTGGTGCCGAACTCTTTCCATATCTTCAGCAACTCATCCTGCAGGTTGCGGCGGGTCAATGCGTCCAGTGCACCGAACGGTTCATCCATCAGCATGATCGGGGAATCCAGCGCCAGCACCCGTGCGATGGCGACCCGTTGCCGCATGCCACCGGACAAGTCCTTCGGAAAACGATCCCGGAATTCATGCAGGCCCAACATGTTCAGCAATAATTCGACCCGTTCCCGGATCGCAGACGCCGAACGTCCGGCGATTTCGAGGCCAAACGCAATGTTTTGCTGAATCGTCATCCAGGGAAACAACGCATATTCCTGAAACACCATGCCGCGATCCGGGCCAGGCTTGGCGACGCGCACGTCGCCGGCCCAAATGCCACCCGAAGTCGGATGTGAAAATCCGGCTATGGCGTTGAGCAGCGTCGATTTCCCGCAACCCGATGGGCCGAGCAAGCAAATGAATTCGCCGCCGGCAATCGTCAGATTGATATCCTTGAGCGCTACCACATCGCCGCCGTCGCCAGAAAATACCTTGTTGACTGCTTCAATTCTGATGGTTGTCATATTGTCTCCAGATTAGTTGTGCTCGAGTCCGCGATGCCACTTCAGCAAGTGGTTATTCAACGCGTTCATTGCCATATCGATTGCCAGGCCGAAGAAGCCGATCGTAAACATCCCGGCGATGATTTTGTCCGACCAGAAATACTCGCGAGCTTCCAGAATCCGAAATCCAAGGCCATTGTTGACCGCGATCATTTCCGCCACGATCACCACGATGAATGCGGTCCCCATGCCAATCCGGGCGCCGGTCAAAATATAGGGCGTGGCTGCCGGTAGAATCACGCGCCGGAACATGGTCATTTGCCCGGCGCCAAGATTGCGCGCCGCCCGGATGTAAATGCCATCGACATGACGCACACCGGCAATAGTGTTCATCAGGATCGGGAAGAAAGAGCCGATGCTGATCAGGAAGAACGCGGGAGGATTGCCTAAGCCAAACCATAAAATCGCCAAGGGAATGTACGCAATCGGTGGAATCGGACGCAGCACCTGAATCAGCGGATCGAACAGTTTGTAGATCGTTTTATTGGTCCCCATCAACAGCCCGAGCGGCAGCGCCAGCACCGCGCCGATCAGGAATCCGCCAATCACGCGTGACATGCTGGCATAAGCGTCGTGCAGCAATTCACCGGATAGCAGCCACAGCGCGTAATTCCCCAGTTCCGGGGAGTAGGCTTCGGTTGGCGCCAGATATTCGCCCCACTTGCGCACCACCGCCAGCGGCGACGGCACGATCTGTGGATTGATCAATCCAAACCACGACAGCGCTTGCCACAGCGCCAGCGCAATCAGGGGCACGATCGCGCCGTGCAGAAATTTTTTGAGAAAAGAGAAGTTCATGTCGGTCCCTTCTCAATTCTTGATCGACTTCTTGGCCTGGCCCAGCAAATCGAGTTTGACCCAATCGAGCGCTGCAGGAGGGCTTGACATCTTCCCGATACCGTACTTCACCATGTAATCGGTCGTCAATTGCACGTGATTGACGGAAATATCTTCTGTAAAGGAGGCATTCTCCATCGCGTCGCGATAATCCTCGCTGCTGACCTGATTCCTGAACATCGAGGCACGGACATACGTCTCGGCCGCTAGCGGATCGCTGATGAAATGGCGTGTGGCCGCCACAAAGCACTGCATGAAACGTACTGCCACGTCAGGTCGTTCCTTGTACATTTTTTCCGTCATCACCAGCGCCCGCACCGGCTCGCCCAGCGGGGTGTCATACGGACGCATGATTTCCGTGCCATATTTTTTATTCAGCGCCTGGGTGGAATAAGGCTCGGACTGGCTCATCGCGTCGATGTTTTTCGTCAACAGGGCCTGGTTCAGGTCCGGATATCCCATGTACATGATCTGAACATCCTTGCCCGGCTTATCCGACCATGTCAGATGGTTTTTTGCCAGCTCGGTAAACAGCAGAATTTCCTGCGGGCCACCTCTGGTGACACCGACTTTTTTGCCTTTAAGTTCGGCAATGCTGCGGATATTCAGATCGGGGCGTCCGACGATGCGCACGCCGCCCTTGGCAAACCCGCCCACCAGAAATACCTTGACCCCGCTGGCCCGTCCGGATATCGCCGCTTCCAGCGCACTGGCCGATACATCGATTTCACCGGCGATGATCGCTGGGACGATATCGAGCCCCTTGGCAAATACCCGCTCTTCAATTTTCAGGTTGTACTTGGGTGCAATTTCTTTCATATAGGCGACCGCACCGTAGTGGGCGAATTTCAGATTGCCCAGACGAACCAGGTCAGCGGCATTCGCGACCAGCGGAAACCCGGCCACCGCGACCAGTGCAGCCAGAGTATGCGTGGTGAGGAATCTCTTGAGATGGTGTTTTGAATTCATTGTCTTCTCCTGTTTTGGATTTATTGTATGCGTTGCATTTCGGGCGCACGGCATTAATACCCTGCCGCCTGCAACAGGTAAAAGCATCTTTCATGCCAACCTCAAAAAACAGCAGGATACTTGCCTAACATCATGAATAAAAAGGAATATTTATAAAATTTTTAAAGCTTGGAAAACAGGGATTTTCTGGCTTTCCGCACTAGGCACGCAATCCGAGGCTGGATTTCCGCACAGACATCGCACCGCCATGCAGGCAGCAATAGTTTTTGGGAGTGCGCCGCCACAGGCAGAACGCGGGTCCACGCAGGTCCATTCTCTGGCTAATTTTTGGGGCTATCGCTAAAAGCAGCAGGCGTTAATATTGTTTTTTAGAAACAATAGAGGGCGGGATGGTGCAGTGGAGGAAAATGTGCGCACCGGTCGTTTCGAATCAAAACGCCGGAGGCGGTACAGCGGGGGGCGGCAGGAAAAACACCATGCGCCTATTTCGGGCAAGGCCGCCCAAAATCGCAATCGCGTTATTGGAGTGGGCGCCTATCTTGTTGAGTCCCAGCGGAGCGGGGGATTTACTTATAAATTACTTGCGTTTAACGTAGTACTCAAACTCCCTATCGTGTTCTTCATGTGACAACAATTCATTACCGGTCTGTTTCGAAAACGCCTGAAAATCCCGCACCGAACCAGGGTCTGTTGCCAGCACGTGCAATATTTGCCCGCTTAACATTTCAGATAACGCTTTTTTGGTCTTCAGAATAGGCAGAGGGCAATTGAGACCGCGTGCATCTATCTCTTTATTAAATTGCATGATTTCTATCCGTGGATAATTTAGTCATCAAATAATACGCCAAATTTCACAGAAAACGCATTTTCATGGTGCGTCGCAACAAAATAATTTTCAATCGTGATCCTTACATGCAACAGACCGGTGCAAAATCATGGAGAGTTAATGTTAATGCGATTAAAAACAACACATTGCGTTCAATCTGGTGCGTGAACGCATCTGCGCCGATCAGCATGAAATCGATGATCGGCGCAGCGCTTCAGACCGGGCAAAACCTGAAATCAGGCAAAGCCCGCTCGCTCCGCAGCAATACTCAGGTGCGCTCGCCGACCCAGGCCGCAACGCCGGCCAGCGCTTGCGCCAGACCGCTCGGATCGGTGCCGCCGGCTTGCGCCATGTCGGCGCGGCCGCCGCCTTTGCCGCCGACCTGTTGCGCGACGAAATTCACCAGTTCGCCGGCTTTGACTTTTGCAGTCGCGTCGGCAGTCACGCCGGCGATCAGGCTGACCTTGCCGTCATTGACGGCGGCCAGCACGATGGCGGCGGTTTTCAACTTGCCTTTGAGCTTATCCATAGTTTCGCGCAACGTCGCCACATCGGCGCCGTCCAGCGTTGCAGCCAGCACCTTGATGCCGTTCACAGCCACAGCTTGCTTGAGCAATTCATCGCCCTGACCGGAAGCGAGTTTTGATTTCAGCGCGGCGACTTCTTTTTCCAGCGTCTTGATGGTGTCCTGCACTTGCATAATGCGCTGCGTCAATTCTTCCGGTTGCGCCTTCAGTGCGGCCGCGGCGTCCTGCACCCGGCGGCTCAAGGTTTGCACCAGCGCCAGCGCACCTTCGCCGGTGACGGCTTCGACGCGCCGGATGCCGGCCGCGACGCCGCCTTCGGCGACGATCTTGAACAAGCCGATGTCGCCGGTGCGCGATACATGCGTGCCACCGCACAATTCACGCGAGGAACCGATATCCAGCACCCGCACTTCGTCGCCGTATTTCTCGCCGAACAGCGCCATCGCGCCGTGCTTGACCGCGTCGTCATATGACATCACTTGCGATTGGGTCGCGACGTTGGCGAGAATTTCGCGATTGACGATATCTTCGACGCGACCGATCTCGTCAGCCGTCATCGGTGCGTTATGGCTGAAATCGAAGCGGGTCTTGTCGGCGTCGACCAGCGAACCTTTTTGCGCCACATGGCTGCCCAGCACTTCGCGCAACGCCTTGTGCATCAAATGCGTGGCCGAATGGTTGCGCATGCTGTGCGCGCGCACAGCCGCATCGACCTGCGCATTGAGCGTATCGCCGATAGTCAGCACGCCTTTGTTCAGGATGCCGTGATGGCCAAAAACGTTGGCCTGGATTTTTTGCGTGTCTTCCACTTCGAAGCGCGCCGCGTCAGCGCCATAGACCGATTCCAGCACGCCGGAGTCGCCCGCCTGTCCACCCGATTCCGCATAGAACGGCGTGCTATCGAGCACCACAATCGCATGCTGGCCCGCCGCAATCGACTGTACCGCGGTGCCGTCCACATACAGCGCGACGACTTTGCCGGCCTCGATCAAGCGGTCGTAACCGACGAATTGGGTCTTGTCGCCGCTGTATTCGATACCGGCCGCCATCTTGAATTTGCCGGCGGCGCGCGCGGTTGACTTCTGGCGCGCCATCGCAGCATCGAAACCTGCCTCGTCGAGCGTGATATTGCGTTCGCGGCAGATGTCAGCGGTCAAGTCGAGCGGGAAACCGAAAGTGTCATACAAGGCGAAGGCGGTATCGCCATCGAGCTTCTTGCTGTTCTTGGCCAGCGCGGTTTCCAGCAGTTTCATGCCGTGTTCCAGCGTCTCGCCGAAGCGTTCTTCTTCCTGTTGCAATACCTGCTCGACGCGGGATGCGGCATCAGTCAGTTCCGGATAGGCATTGCCCATCACGCCCACCAGATCCTTGACCAGCTTGAAGAAGAACGGTTTGGTCTGACCCAGCTTGTGACCGTGGCGCAACGCGCGGCGCACGATGCGACGCAGCACATAGCCGCGCCCCTCATTGCCGGGGATGATGCCATCGACGACCAGGAAGGAACAGGCGCGGATATGATCGGCAATCACTTTGAGCGAATTGTCGGTCAGGTCCATGCAGCCGGTTTCACGCGCCGCAGCGATGATCAGCGTCTGGAAGCTGTCGATGTCGTAATTCGAATGCACATGTTGCAGCACTGCGGTGATGCGCTCCAGTCCCATGCCGGTGTCGATACAAGGTTTCGGCAACGGGTGCAGCACGCCTTTCTCGTCCTTGTTGAACTGCATGAAGACCAGATTCCATATCTCGATGTAACGGTCGCCGTCTTCCTCGGCGCTGCCCGGAGGGCCGCCCCAAATTTCGGCGCCGTGGTCGTAAAAAATCTCGCTGCACGGGCCGCACGGGCCGGTTTCCGCCATCTGCCAGAAGTTGTCCGATGCGTAGCGCGCGCCCTTGTTGTCGCCGATGCGGATGATGCGCTCGGCCGGCACGCCGATTTCCTTTTCCCAGATCGCATACGCTTCGTCGTCCTCAAAATAGACGGTTACCCACAGCTTTTCTTTCGGCATCTTGTAGACCGAAGTCAGCAATTCCCATGCGTAATGGATCGCGTCGCGCTTGAAATAATCGCCAAACGAGAAATTGCCCAGCATCTCGAAAAAAGTATGGTGACGCGCGGTATAGCCGACGTTTTCCAGATCGTTGTGCTTGCCGCCGGCACGCAGGCTGCGCTGCGCAGTCGTGGCGCGGGTGTAGTTGCGCTTGTCCTGGCCCAGAAACACGTCCTTGAACTGCACCATGCCGGAGTTGGTAAACAACAAGGTCGGGTCATTGCCGGGAATCAGGCTTGATGAGCGCACCACCGTATGGCCCTTGGATTCATAAAACTGGAGGAATTTATCGCGGATTTCGGACGAGTTCATGTGCTTTGGCTAAGAATAAGAATGCGTTATAAAAGATGCTTTGCAAGAAAAACGATTATACGTGATGGGTAAATGGCATTTACCCGCCGCTTACCGTCCATTAAGCGGCTATAAATTGGCTATTTATCAGCAATTACGTCGCCGCCGCACCCAGCGAAAAATCCGCGCCGATCAGGTCGATGCGATCAGTGCAAAATCCGTCCACGCCCCAGGACAGAATTTCCGCAGCCCGCGCCGGGTCGTTGACGGTGTAACAAAAAAGGCCATAGCCCGCCGCCTTTACCTGCTGCGCCAGTGTGCGTGACAGATTTTGATGATTGGTGTGCAGCGCCACTGCCGCCAACGCAAGCAATCGTGCGCGCCAGTCGGGCGGGATCACATCCACCAGATAGCCGCGTGGGATTTCAGGCGCAGCGGCCCGGGCCGCCATCAATGCATCAAAAGAAAATGAAGAAAACAAGGGCAAAGCGCGCGGAGCGGCGCTTGGAGTTGCAATTTCAGCGGCGATTTCGTCGGCAAACAGTTGCCGCGTCAGCGTCGCCGTCACGCGCCCGGTTGCAGCCTCGAAACCAGCGGCCGGCTTGAGTTCGACGTTCATCCAGATAGCCTGGGCCCGGCAGAACGCCGCCACTTGCGCATAGCTCGGTACCGGTTCGCCGGCAAATGCGCTGCCAAACCAGCTGCCGGCGTCCAGCGCGGCCAGTTCAGCCGCACTCGACGTCGGCACGCTGCCAGCGCCACTGATGGTGCGGCCGAATTGCTCGTCATGCATCAGCACCGGAATTTCGTCCCGGCTCAACATCACATCGAACTCGACCGCATGAAAACCGTGCGCCAAGCCGCAGCGCAACGCCGCCAGCGTGTTTTCGGGAGCCAGCGCGCCGCCGCCGCGATGGGCGACGATTTTCGGATAGGGCCACAATGTTTTACGCATGACGGTAATATACCAATCATTGATACCAGCCAGCCGCCCATCATGAGCCAAACTCTGCGTGTGATCGCCGTCGTCGTGTTCATCGTCATTCCGCTGCTGGTGCTGGCGGTCGGTCAGGCCGGGCTGCTTAACGGCAAACAGCCGGCCGATCTGGGGCTGCACGACGGCCAGCTAAAACCACCGCGGGCCGACGCCTGGAACAGCGTTTCCAGCCAGGCCGCGCTGCATCCGCACACCGATTATCACGTGATCGCCCCGCTCGTCTATCGCGGCGACGGCAAGGCGGCTTTCGCCAGGCTGACCGCCATCGTGCGCGGCATGCGCGGCGCCACCGTCATCAGCGCCGAACCCGGCTATCTGTACGCGCAATTTCAGACGCTTCTGATGAAATATATCGACGATGTCGAATTTGCACTCGACGAACCAGCCGGAGTGATCCAGATGCGCTCGGCATCGCGCCTGGGGCGCAAGGATTTCGGCGTCAACCGCAAGCGGCTGGAAGCGGTTCGAAGCGCATTTGCAGCACAGTGACCTGGCATTAAAATCATACTGGATAATGTATTTATAATTTACGCAGTGAATATATGCATAAAACACTGTATTTATCACCATACTCCCTATGAAACTGCACCCACAAAGCCCGGCGCTAGCGAGGTGATTGAAACAGCGCGCGTTAATCCGTAGCAATGTTATGGCCGGCTGATTTGAACCAGAACAATGAATTTGTTGTTACGCACAAACCAAGCATCCCCCGCTTGAAATCGATCCGGGTTTGTACTAATTTCAACTAATTGTTACGCAAGTAGGAACGAACAAGAAAAACACCATGACTAACTTGGCCCAGCCGCGCAATAGGCAATGCACCGCATATTCGAGTGGGTGGCAAAATCAGCCAAATTTGCATATTTACAATGTCCAGGAATGCTCCCAATCAATTTTGAATAACAATCAGAAAGAACTTGGCATGAAAAGCACCTATTTTATTGTTCCCACTGCACTCTTCCTGGCTGCCGGCTTCTCTCCTGCACAAGAAAATGATGCGAAAAATGACCCGAAAAATGACGTAAAACCTGCCAGCAAGCAGTCAATGGCCGAACCGCACATGCAAAAGGTGCTCGATGCGCTGGCAGCGCTTGGAGCAAAACCGCTTGAAACCTTAACCCCCGAAGAAGCGCGCAAACAGCCCACGCCGGCGGATGCGGTCAAGAAAGTATTGCAGGATCAAGGAAAAAGCACAGACCCTGAACCGGGCGTGAGCGTGAAAGACATGACGATTGCGGGGCCAGCCGGCGAAATTCCGATTCACGTCTACACCCCGCAAGGAAAAGGACCGTTTCCGGTCATGCTGTATTACCACGGCGGCGGCTTTGTCATCGCAAATACGAAAACGTATGATGCCTCGCCCCGTGCCTTGGCCAAAGGCGCGCAAGCCATCATGGTGGCGGTGGACTATCACCAGGCACCCGAGCATAAATTTCCAGCCGCGCCCAACGATGCCTACGCCGCTTACACCTGGGTGCTGGAACATGCGAAAGAAATCAATGCAGATCCGAAGCGTGTTGCGGTAGGCGGCGAAAGCGCCGGCGGCAACTTGGCGGCAGTGGTGTCGCTGATGGCGCGGGACAAACAGGCGCCTTTGCCGGTGCATCAATTGCTGGTCTACCCGGTGGTTAATAACGGCTTCAATACCCCTTCGTATCAGGAAAATGCCGAAGCCAAACCGCTCAATAAGGCCATGATGCAATGGTTTTTCAAGCACTACTCCAGCAAGGAGGAGGACGGCGACAATCCTTACGCATTGCCGATGAAAGCAAAATCCTTGAAAGGTCTGCCTTCGGCTACGGTGATTGCAGCTGAAATCGACCCGCTACGCTCTGAGGGAAAAAGCTATGCCGACCGATTGAAGAAAGACGGCGTGAAGGTTACGTATAAAGAATATACCGGCGTCACGCACGAGTTCTTTGGCATGGGAGCCGTCGTGCCGAAAGCAAAAGCAGCGGAAAAAATGGCGGCGGAGGCACTGAAGAAGGCTTTTTCGAGCGCGCGTTAGTTATTAGCTATTGATCATTAGCGCGCCATTGGCAAAAGACTTGTGGCTGCCAGAAACAACGCGCAATGACCACGCAATAATCCCATCAAACCAACGCTGAATCAGTTAAAAGAATATCTCGTAGCCGAGCTTCATGATCAGCGTTGTCACCAGCACCAGAAACAATACCCGCACAAATCCGGCACCCTTGTGCAGCGCCAGCCAAGTGCCGCAAACCGCGCCAATAATATTGGCCAGCGCCATCGGCAGCGCAACTTGCCACAACACATAGCCGGCCGGTACGAAGAAAGCCAGCGCGGCCGCATTGGTGGCGATATTGACGAATTTGGCGGCAGCCGAAGCATTCAGAAAATCGAACGCGAAGAAGCGAATGAACAGGAAGATCAAAAAACTGCCGGTGCCGGGGCCGAACAAGCCGTCGTAAAAACCGATCGCGCCGCCGATCAGCACCGCGATAATTTTTTCGCGCCGGCCGACCTGGACCGGCTTGTGGATAGTGCCAAAATCCTTTTTCCACAGCGTATAAATTGCAATTACCACCAGCAGGAAGAACACCACCGGTTTCAGAAACGATTTCGGCACCATCGACACCGTCGCCGCTCCGGCGAATGCCATCACGAACGCGCTGGCCGCAGCCGGCAACACCAGCGTCCAGGCAATGCGCACCCGCTTGAAATACGAGCGCGCAGAGAAAAAAGTGCCGGAAATAGCCGCCACCTTATTGGTGCCGAACAGAGTCGCCGGCGCGGTAGTCGGCATGAAATTAAACAGCGCAGGAATCTGGATCAAACCGCCGCCGCCGACTGCCGCATCGATCAAGCCGGCAAAAAAGGCGAACAGGCACAGCAATAGTATTTCGGTCATCGGATGGCAGGCTTGGAAACAAAATGGCGATTCGGCGCGGTTCGGTGCAACTGGGCCAATCAAAGCCCATCAGTCTAACGTCTGGCAAGGCTGCCTGTTGCACTATTGCATCAGCCACACTAGCCGACTGCCTGTCAGCCTCTACGGTAGAATGCTTTCAACCAATATCAATCCAACACATCATCAAAGAACACACATGAGCACCGACATCAAAAAAGGCAATGGCCAAGCCGCCGCAACAACTCCGGCCACCTCCAACTTCCTGCGCGCCATCGTCGAGACCGACCTCCAGGCCGGCACTTACACTCGCCCCGGTTTGCCGAACGTGATTACCCGCTTCCCGCCGGAGCCGAACGGCTACCTGCACATCGGCCATGCCAAATCGATCTGCCTGAATTTCGGTCTGGCGCGCGATTACGATGGACGCTGCCATCTGCGTTTCGACGACACCAACCCGGCCAAGGAAGATCAGGAATACGTCGACACCATCATCGACAGCGTCAAGTGGCTCGGCTTCAGCTGGGAACAGGACGGCATCGAACATTTGCACTACGCCAGCGATTACTTCGACCAGCTCTACAACATGGCCGAATACCTGATCAAAAGCGGCCACGCCTATGTCGACAGCCAGAGCGCCGAAGACATGGCAGCCAACCGCGGCGACTTCAACCAGCCCGGCATCGATTCGCCGTTCCGCCAGCGCCCGGCCGCCGAATCACTGGACCTGTTTCGGCGCATGAAGGCAGGCGAATTCAAGGATGGCGAACACATCCTGCGCGCCAGGATCGACATGGCTTCGCCCAACATGAACCTGCGCGATCCTGCCATCTACCGCATCCGCCACGCGCATCATCACCGCACCGGCGACACCTGGTGCATCTACCCGATGTACGATTTCACGCATCCGCTGTCGGACGCGCTCGAACACATCACGCATTCGGTCTGTACGCTGGAATTCCAGGATCACCGCCCGTTCTACGACTGGATCATAGAGCGCTGCGCCGCAGGTGGTTTCTTCCAGAAACCGGTGCCGCACCAGTACGAATTCGCGCGGCTGAACCTGACCTACGTCGTCACCAGCAAGCGCAAGCTGCGACAACTGGTGGACGAAGGCATCGTCGATGGCTGGGACGATCCACGCATGCCAACCATCGTCGGCATCCGCCGCCGTGGCTACACGCCGGAATCGATCCAACTGTTTTGCGAACGCATCGGCGTCACCAAATCCGACGGCTGGATCGACATGAGCACGCTCGAAGGCTGCCTGCGCGAAGACCTGGACCCGAAAGCGCCGCGCGCCGCCGCCGTATTGCGTCCGCTAAAACTGATCATCGACAACTTCCCCGCAGAGTTGCGCGACGCCTGCACCTCCCCGATCCACCCGCATTACCCGGAACGCGGCCTGCGCCACTTCAACATCAGCCGTGAACTCTGGATCGAGCAAGATGACTTCATGCAAGAGCCGAGCAAAGGCTACTTCCGCCTCTATCCGCCGATCGGCGACAAGGCCGGCAACAAAGTGCGGCTGCGTTACGGCTATGTAATCGAATGCACCGGTTGCGACAAAGACGCCGACGGCAATGTAATCGCCGTGCATTGCAACTATTTCCCCGACAGCAAAAGCGGCACTGAGGGCAGCGCCAATTACAAAGTCAAAGGCAACATCCACTGGGTCAGCAGCCACGAAGCGCTGCAAGCCGAAGTGCGCCTGTTTGATCGCCTGTTCACCGATCCGCAACCCGACGCCGGCGGCCGCGACTTCAAACTGGCCCTGAACCCGACCGCCAAGGAAGTGGTGATGGCCTACCTGGAACCCAGCTTGGCCGCCGCGATGCCGGAAGACCGCTATCAGTTCGAGCGGCAAGGGTATTTTGTGGTGGATCGGGTGGATTCTGTGGCCGGGAAGCCGGTGTTTAATCGGGTGGTGACTTTGAAGGATAGTTGGGGGAAGTAAGTGGTCATTCGGCGGAATGCGCTTCGCTTTTCCGCCCTACCGGGCTGAGGCTGAAGGAGAAATTATTAACTACGAAATAGCGTGTAAAAAACTTAAAAATAAAGTACAAACTAGTCGGCTGGAAACCGTTCTAAATTTCACATCGTCACACAGTGTCAAAGCCGCATCCTATGCACTTCTAAACAAGAAAAATGAAATGTTAGAAAATATCAAAAAAGCCATGGAAGACGACAAGACATTTCGGTTTGATGCATTAAGGTGGCCTGCCTTTGATGATTTTAGATCTGACAATGATTTTGCGCGCGCAATATCGATCTAAGACCGCAAGTCGCACACCAACAGCCCGTAGGTTGGGCTAAAGTTTCACCAGCACAACACTCAACCCCATATCAAGAACCAAGCAAACCACCATGCCCCAACCCCACGTAATCGTCATAGGCGGTCCCAACGGCGCAGGCAAATCCACCATTGCGCCGCTGGTCTTGCGTGACTATCTGGCGATTCCGGATTTTGTGAATGTGGATCAAATCGCTGCCGGGCTTTCCGCTTTTAATCCGGAAGCCGCTGCGTTTGAAGCGGGGCGCATCATGTTGCGTCGCTTGCATGAATTGGCTGGCTCGGGCAAGAGTTTTGCGTTTGAATCTACCTTATCCAGTCGTACCTTTTCGGTTTTCCTGACTAAACTGAAAGCGCAAGGCTATCGGGTTGATCTTTGCTATGTCTGGCTCAATACTGTGAGGCTGGCGCAAGAACGGGTTGCATTGCGTGTACGGATGGGTGGGCATGATATTCCGCCCGATGTGATCGCACGGCGCTATGCACGCAGCGTGCAAAATTTTCGCTCGCTGTATTTGCCGATTGCGGACGAATGGAGCGTATTCGACAATTCTGAACCTGCTAACCCGCAGTTAATTGCAGAAGGTGCAGTTGGCGTACAGGATAAAATTTATGAGGAAACATCATGGAACAAGATTCAATCGATTTAAATCAGCAGCCCGATCCTATTGCTGAGAAATTGCGTGACACCGCCACACTGGAAAAATTCGTCAAACAAGCGGTGTTTGAGGCGGTAGACAAGGCGCGGCGCTTGGGATTTTTACCCATGCCGGCACAATCCGAGACAGAAAAACAGCGTCCCTAGCATGCATAATCTGGATTTCTTTCACATTCTGCGCCTGCAATATACTTAATACTGTATTTTTCAACTCATAGTGAATTCATGCGGCAAGTCGATGTTTCTATCGCATACCCATGTATTTCTTAAATCCTACACGTGTAGCCAGCGTTGTTTTACAGCAAGTGCAGGCGAATAACTGCAGCTGACGCAACATCAAGCAAGAAACCTTGCATTAGCCATCAACATTGCAAATGCGATAACCTTATAATCAAGCGTGTCCGCTTCGAAGGCGCGTGATTCGGTGCCCGCTGTCGGCATCGGTTTTATCTGGATAAATCGTGTTCTGCCCCCGGTATCCGAGTTGACGGAGTCAATCAAGATGCGTGATGCGCTTTTTGCCATTTTCCTGTTGTTGAGTCTGGTCGCGCATTCTGTGCAGGCGCAGGAGATTTCCATACTGGCTGGGGGACTGAAACAGCGCCATACGGATGAAAATACCTATGCCTGGTCGCTGGACTATCAACACCGGCTCGGCAATCATGCAGCACTGGGCCTGACCTATCTCAACGAGGGCCACCCGGCTAACCATCACCGCGACGGCATCGGCGCCCAGATTTGGGCGCGCACCAACGAGCTGGGGCCGGGGCTCTCGGTTGCCGCCGGGATCGGTCCTTATTTTTACTTCGACACCACTTCCATCAACGGCGCCGATCACCTCAACGAGCACGGCTGGGGCATGCTGGCCAGCCTGGCAGCGACCTGGCAGACGCAACGGCGCTGGTTCGTGCAGCTGCGCGCCAACCGGGTTGTTGTGCCCGACGGCATCGATACTTCTTCCGTGCTGCTCGGTGTCGGCTACCGTCTTGATGACTCGCCGGTGCCGGATGCGCAGAGCACCATGTCGTCGTCAGACCGGTCGGCCACCGGCCACGAACTGACGCTGTCGGTGGGGCAAACCATAGTCAACAGCTTCCACTCTGAAGATGCGACGGCCACCAGCCTGGAATACCGGCGCGGACTTGGCCGCAATCTGGACTGGACGCTCACCTGGCTGAACGAAAACGATGCCCACCTGCTGCGCCGCCAAGGCGTAGCCACGCAACTTTGGCTGGTACGTCCGCTGAACGAACGGCTTGCGCTGGGAGTTGGTGCCGGGCCTTACCTCGCCTTCGACCGCGGGCAGGACAAGCGCAAGCAATGGGCAGGTTTGCTCTCGATAGGCGCGCGTTACCGCTTGAGTCAGGACTTCCTGCTGCGATTTTCATGGAACCGCGTCCTCACCGACTACCACCGCGACACCGACGTGCTGCTGATCGGTGTCGGGTATGCATTCTAAGAGCCTGGAGGCCGCCAGCCGTTTTAAAGTGCGCACGGCGGGCCCGACGCTGAACACCTTTGCAAAAACTTGATCGGTCTTAAGGAAATCACGCAGGGTAAAAAATAGGATGACGTATTACTTTTTCGGAATTTATTATGTCAATCCAAGCAACCCCTGAAGTTTATCAATTCGATGTACGTGGCGTTTCCAAACGCTTGCGCCATGCGGCCATTTTTGGTGCGCTGGAATCGTTGGAGCAAGGCGATGTAATGCGCTTTGTCAACGATCATGATCCTCTGCCATTATTGAGCCAGATTCAGCAGCGCTACGATGGCCAGGTTCGCCATGAATATGTGCAAAATGGCCCGGATGCCGTGGTGATTGATTTCACTATCCACCCAAAACAGCCGGTAGCAGCGGCTGATGCCGATAATGCGCCGCAATCAGGCGGATGCGGCGGTGGTGGCGGCGGTTGTGGCTGCAAGGGTTCCTGATTTGCAATGCCATCGTTGATGCCCTGCACCCCACGGCGTCAACGATGGCGCCGGAATCTTCACTTTGGTCAAAAACAGGTTTTGCCAAAGTGGCGTCGATCTAATCATCACCAGCATTTACAAACTTATATCAAACGATATTCGTGTCCGCGCTGGCTGTCATTGCCAAGCCATTAAATTTTTTACACATACTATCTACCGTATTTTTATAATAGCCAATGAATTAAAGCGGCGTTTAATACGATATTTAGCATACTCCAACATATTTCAATAATCATGAAATAGTTGATAGCCTTATATCCACGGCAAAAAATTCATCTCTTCCTGTGGCAATCGCCATTTTTGATCGTATTCAATTTTCGCCAGATACAGTCCATCGGGCATGAATGTTGGCGCTGCATACTTCCGATCGCGCCCCTCCAGTACTTCTTTTAGCCAATCGGATGACTTTTTACCGTTGCCGATGAATATCAAGGACCCGACGATATTTCTAACCATGTGATGCAAAAAAGCATTGCCACACAAGGTAATTACAATCAAATTGCCGTTGCGCACAATATCGATCGCATGCATCGTCCGCACAGGAGATTTTGCCTGGCACTGCGAGGCCCGGAAGGCGGAGAAATCATGTACGCCAATCAGCGCTTGGGCTGCAATGCGCATGTTGTTTTCATCCAGCGGACGAAATACCCAGCCGACTTTTCCGGTCAACAGTGGCGATCTGATCGGATGGTTATAGATGACGTAATGATAAGTGCGCGCGCTCGCGCTAAAGCGCGCATGGAAATGGCCAGATGCGTGGTCAGCCACATCGTCATCACGCTTGACTTCGCAGGCCCAGCGTACTGCAATCGAGGGCGGTAGAAAAGCATTCACGCCGCGCACCCAGGAAGCCGTTTCCCGGCTTATATCGGTATCAAAATGCACTACTTGTTCTATTGCGTGGACACCTGCATCGGTGCGGCCAGCGCACACGGTTGCCATCTCGCGCCGGGTGAATTTACCGAGTCCGGATTCCAGTACATCCTGAACTGTCCTGCCATCCGGCTGGGTTTGCCAGCCAGACCAGGGCGAACCGTCGTACTCAATACCGAGGGCTATGCGCTTCAATTCAGATCCATTCAATATCAAAAAATAAAACGGGCGTCAGCAAAACGCTGCGCCCGTCCTTTGCAACATAAGTAATCAGACCAGTTCGGCCAGCATGATTTTGGCTTTCTCGATTTGCGCCGCTGTGCCATCCATCAGCACCTCATCCAGCAACTCGCGAGCACCTTCCTTGTCGCCAATTTCCTGGTAAGCAACTGCCAGGTCGAGTTTTGTCGACATTTCAACATCTCCAAAAACCATATCGGATTGTGCCACTTGATCTAATTCATCTGGAGTAGACGCGCTTGGCTGCTCGACTGGATCAAAATCCAGATCGAATCCGGATAAATCGAACTCTAGCCCTGGTGTTGTCGGCTCGGCAGAAGCTTCCGTTTCAGGTTCAAGTTCAATTTCAATTTCAGCATCCATTACAGGCAAAGCGGCATGAGCCGCATTCGCCAATGGTAGCTGCGAATCTTGCCCGGCATCTGCTTTGTCGGTTGCTGTGCTTCCCAGGAAATCAAAATCGAATTCATCCAAATCGAACTTGGGAAAAATGGAATTAGGTGCGGCCTCCACTTCCTTTTCCGGCATGACGGGTTCAGCCAGGGATTCAGTTACAAAATCAATGCTGCTATCGTCAGGCTCGTTATCCTTGGTCGCGACTGTATCGAATTCCGATGTAGAGTCAGCAATCTCACCCAAATCAAAATCAAGTCCATTGGAAATCGAATTCTCTGCCTCGGCAATATAATCAGGAACCGGATCAATCGATTCGGCAGATTCAGGCTTGGGTCCAATTACCGGCACCGGTTCGATAGCTTCGAATGCAAACTCCACCGAATCAACGTTGGCATGCGATTGCGAATTGCCCAGCAGAGCTTCCGGATCAAGTTCTTCCAGGGGCAAGGTTGGCGCACCCAATGCAACGGCCTTGGCAGCGATTTCTTCAGAAAGCGCGCCACCGGCATATAAAGGATTATTCGGGTCCAGTGCCGCACCGAGCCGGGCAGCCTGATGCCACTCATCAGTTTCCCCCTTTGTCATTCCATACAGTTCGCTGGCAAGCATCTCAAAAGAGCGTAAATCCTTGCGATTCGCATAAATTTCAAGCAACTTCAGACGTACCGGATGGCGGTCCGGCTGCGTCCTCAACGCCTCTTTCAAAATTTCTTCAGCCTGAGCATCGCGCCCATAGGCAATGTACACATCTGCTTCAGCGACCGGATCGACTTCATTGGCGTCGAGTTGGCTGGCTGACGGTGCAAAACTGGAATTGAAGACGCTATTGTTGGTATCCACGCTTTGGCCGCCGGTCGAGCCAAAAAGTGAATTCGTTTGCAGACCCGATGCGGCAAACGTGCTGTCGTCGAACTTATTGTGCGATTTTTTTCTACGGCGATTACTGTAGATACCGAAAGCGCCCAGAATGGCGATCAGAATACCGGCGCCAGGCAGCAATAAAGGATTATCCAGTAATTCGTCAAAGAAACTTGTTTTGGCGAGCGGCTCTGCAGCGACTACTTTCGCTTTTGTCGGCGCCGGCGCTGACAATGCGGCAACTGGGACAACTGCAGCAGGCGTTGCTGGCTGCGCCACTTTCAAAGTTTGAGCAGTTTGTGCATTAAGTTGTTGTTCCGTCAGCGATTTATTCTTGATCTCCAGAAGCTGTTGCAAGTCGTTTAAATTCTTCTCCAGGATCTTAATGCGCGCACTTGCCTCTTCTAGCGCTTTATCGGCTGCAATTGTGTTTTCGCCGCCAAGCGCAGCTCCGTTAGCCAGTCCGGCTGGGCTGCCGGCCCCGGCAACCGCTTTGGATAACTGCAATTTATCTTTTGATTCAGAAACGGTTGCCTGCGTTTCTTCGACTTTGGCCTCAATCTTGCCTACCGCACTTTGCGTATTTTGCGCATTTTGTTTCGTTGCGGCAGAAGATTTTGCTGCGTCTCGGGCAATCTTGCCGGCAAGTTGGTTACGATAAGCGTTGAAGTCAGCAGCCTGAGCAATCACGACGGCAGAAGCGGCAGGTGACGCGACGTTGCTTGTAGTATTACTGTCGGGAACCGACAAAACAGCGCCGGCACGCATCCGGTTCATGTTGTTGCCGACAAATCCATTCGGATTCGCCCGATACAATGCAACCAGCATTTGATCCAGCGAAATGCCTTCCGGCTTGAATTTCAATGCAACAAGAGTCAGCGTATCCCCGCTCTTGACTCTATAACTGGCGGATTTTTTGTCTTCGATTGCCCTGGAACGTTCTTTTGCCACCGGATTATTGACCCCTGCGGCCCTTTCTTGCGGGGGCAATCCTGGGGCGGACGCTGCGGTTGCCAGCGCCGGCGCAACGGGCACCGCCACCGGTGTAACTACCTGGGCATTCTGACTCAGGCGCAAGTCAGCCGGGTCCAGCAAGAAAGTGTATTCGCGAATCAGGCGGCCTTTGTTCCCGCCCAGTTCAAGCAGCACGTCAACGAACGGCTCATTAATTGGCTGCGTTGAAGTCATGCTAATGACTTGCCGCCCTCCACGCTGCAGAATAGCGAAACGCAATGACAGCAAGACAGGATTGAAATCAATTTTAGCTTGTCGATATGCATCGGTTGGGGCCAGTTTCGCCACTAAAGATCCGGCCTCGTCTTGAGAGGTAGAAGATAGTTCAATTTCCGCCCTGAGCGGCTGTCCGAGCGAGGACAAAACCGTCAGTTTACCCAAGCCGGCAGCATGCGCTGCAGAACACAATACGGTCGAAGCCACAGCAAAGGCTAGTGTTCTTAGGCTAGAGGAAATAAATTTGGACGGGCTTTTTGGATGCGTATTGATTGGCATATTTATGCTTACGGTTAGCTTACCTTACAAGAAACACGATTACTGCTTCCGGGCAATATTGTTCTCAGAGCGATCAACATATCATTACAATCTTTGCCGTGCAAGCGAACCACATTCACTAAGCCCACACTTGATATGCAAAACCCACCAAACATTCTCTCGAATAAAATTCAGTGGGTTAGATTTGTATATTTACAACAAAAAATTATGCTTCCAGCAATATCCTTAGCATCCTTCGCAAGGGTTCTGCTGCACCCCACAACAGTTGGTCGCCAATCGTAAATGCGGAAAGATATTCGCCACCCATCTGCATCTTGCGCATGCGCCCCACTGGGATGGTCAGGCTGCCCGTAACTGCAGCAGGCGTCAAATCCCGCATCGATGCTTCGCGGTTGTTCGGCACCACTTTCACCCATTGATTATTCTGCGCAATGATGTCGTTGATTTCATCGAGCGGCACATCTTTTTTGAGCTTGATGGTCAATGCCTGGGAATGGCAACGCATCGCGCCCACGCGCACGCAAAGGCCATCCACCGGAATCGCCCTGGAACCGAATCCTTCACCCTTGCCGAGAATTTTGTTGGTTTCGGCGCCGGCCTTCCATTCTTCGCGCGACATGCCGTTGCCGAGGTCCTTGTCTATCCACGGAATCAGGTTGCCGGCCAGAGGAGCACCGAATTGCTGGGTTTCATCAGCGCCCATACCATGTTGTGTGGCGAGTACCTGACGGTCGATTTCCAGGATGGCGGAAGCCGGGTCGTCCAGCAACGCTTTCACCGAAGAATTGATGGTGCCAAACTGGGTCAGCAATTCGCGCATGTGCTGGGCTCCGCCGCCCGAGGCAGCCTGATACGTCATCGCGGTCATCCAGTCCACCAAATCATGCTGGAACAAGCCGCCCAAACCCATCAGCATGCAAGACACGGTGCAATTGCCGCCCGCATAGGTTTTCACGCCATTGTCCAGCGCGGTTCTGATGACGCCCAGATTAACCGGATCGAGCACGATGATCGCATCGTCCTGCATACGCAAGGTCGATGCCGCATCGATCCAGTAGCCGTTCCAGCCTGCTGCACGCAACTTTGGAAACACTTCGGTGGTGTAATCGCCGCCTTGGCACGTGATGATGATGTCGCATTTCTTGAGTGCATCGAGGTCATTGGCGTCTTTCAACGCCGTTTCATTTTTCGCCATTGTGGGCGCTGTGCCACCCGCGTTCGAGGTCGAAAAGAATACGGGTTCGATATGGGCGAAATCGCCCTCTTCCTGCATGCGCTGCATCAGGACCGAACCAACCATGCCGCGCCAACCGACTAAACCGACTAATTTCATAATTTCCTCACGTGCAATTCCAAAAATATTTCAATCGTTACCGATATAAGGTACTACTCAGGCCAGTGCTTGCAACACCGCCGCGCCCATTTCTTGGGTGCCGACCTTGCGCGTGCCAGCCTCAAAGATATCCGGTGTGCGCAAGCCTTGCGCCAGCACTTTCTTGACGGCGGCTTCAATCCGATCAGCCTGCTGCGCCTTGTTCAGCGAGAAACGCAACATCATCGCTGCCGACAGAATCGTGGCCAGCGGGTTGGCCACGCCTTTGCCGGCGATATCGGGTGCGGAACCATGTGACGGCTCATACAAACCCTTGTTGTTGGCGTCCAGCGAAGCCGATGGCAACATGCCGATCGAACCGGTCAGCATCGCAGCGGCATCCGACAAGATGTCGCCGAACAGATTGCCGGTCACTATCACGTCGAATTTCTTCGGGGCCCGCACCAGTTGCATGGCGGCGTTGTCAACATACATGTGGTCCAGCGCCACGTCCGGATATTCGCGGTGGACGTCGGTGACGATGTCTCTCCAGAACTGGAAGGTTTCCAGCACATTGGCCTTGTCCACACTGGTCAGGCGTTTGTCGCGTTTTTGCGCCGCCTGGAATGCGACGTGGGCAATGCGGCGGATTTCACCTTCCGCATAGCGCATGGTGTCGAAACCTTCGCGCTGGCCCTTGAACGGGCCGTCCGGACATTCGCGCACACCGCGTGGCTGGCCGAAATAAACGTCGCCGGTCAGTTCGCGGATGATCAGAATGTCGAGACCAGAAACCACTTCCGGCTTCAGTGTGGATGCGCCAGCCAGTTCCGGATACAAAATAGCAGGCCGGAAATTGGCGAACAGATTCAGGTTTTTGCGCAAGCCTAGAATTGCCTGTTCCGGGCGCAACGAACGTTCCAGCGTGTCGTATTTCCAGTCGCCGACCGCGCCAAACAGGATGGCATCGGCCTCTTTCGCCAGTTTCAGCGTACCTTCCGGCAGCGGGTGACCATGCGCGGCATAACCGGCACCGCCGACAGGCGCAGTTTCCATCTCAAAAGATTCGCCCAGCGCGTTAAGTATCAACACCGCTTGTTCGATGATTTCAGGGCCGATGCCATCGCCCGGCAAGACTGCGATTTTCATTGTTGTTCTTTGCAATTAAATGACTAAATGATTGACCGACTAATTAGTCGGTCAAGATGCAAGCATCAAATAGTATTGGCCAGCCAAGGTTGGGAGGCAATATGGCGTTCTTCGAAAGCGTGAATCAGGTCAGACTGACGCAATGTCAGCCCGATGTCATCCAGCCCGTTGAGCATGCAATACTTCCTGAATGTATCGATATCGAATGGATACGCTACGCTGCCATTGGCGGTCGTCACCAACTGTTTTTCCAGATCGATCACAAGCCGGAAACCCGGAAACGCCTTGACTTCATTAAACAGGTGATCTACCTGCGACTCGGTCAGCGCAATCGGCAGCAAGCCATTCTTGTAACAGTTATTGAAGAAAATATCGGCGAAGCTGGGCGCAATCACGGCCCGGAAACCGTATTGCTCCAGCGCCCATGGCGCATGTTCGCGCGATGAGCCACAGCCAAAATTCTTGCGCGTCAAAAGGATGGCAGCGCCCTGATAACGCGGCTGATTCAAGACGAAATCGGGATTGAGCGGACGCCGGGTATTATCCTGCCCGGGCTCGCCATGGTCGAGATAGCGCCATTCGTCAAACAAGTTCGGCCCAAAACCGGAGCGCTTGATGGATTTCAGGAACTGCTTCGGGATGATGGCATCGGTATCCACATTCGCACGATCCAGCGGTGCTACCAAGCCATCGAGTACGGTAAATTTTTCCATAATATTTGCTTTATTTCCTCGCCGCACCCTCAACCTTGGTGCCTACTTTTTGGACATCCTTGCCAAACCCTTCCATGGTGTTGCAGGCGCTCAGGATGAAAACGATGCAGCTCAGGGCGAATAGTTTTTTCATATTGATTTTTTAGTGATAAGTGGTTTAACGGAACAGCCGCACATCGACGAAATGTCCGGCGATACCAGCGGCAGCGGCCATTTCGGGCGACACCAGATGGGTGCGACCGCCCTGCCCCTGGCGTCCTTCGAAATTGCGGTTCGAGGTCGAAGCACAGCGCTCGCCCGGCTCCAGTCGATCGGCATTCATGGCAAGGCACATCGAACAACCCGGATCGCGCCATTCAAAACCGGCATCCCGGAAAATCTTGTCCAGTCCCTCACGCTCGGCCTGATCTTTCACCAGGCCGGAGCCTGGCACCACCATCGCCAGCCGCACATTCGAGGCCCGATACTTGCCGCGCACCACTGCAGCGGCGGCACGTAAATCCTCAATGCGCGAATTGGTGCAAGAACCGATGAAAACCTTGTCGATGCGGATGTCGGAGATCGCGGTATTCGGCTTCAAAGCCATGTAAGCCAGGGCTTTTTCCATTGCATCGCGCTTGACTGCGTCTTTTTCCTGATCCGGGTCCGGCACCCGATCCTCGATCGAGACCACCATCTCGGGCGAAGTGCCCCAGGTTACTTGCGGCTTGACTTCAGTTGCATTCAGGGTCACCACCAGGTCGAACCGGGCGCCTGCATCCGTATGCAGGGTGCGCCAATAGTCCACTGCGCGGTCCCAGTGCGGGCCGACCGGGGACAACGGCCGTCCCTTGACATAATTGATCGTGGTTTCATCGACGCCGATCATGCCGGCGCGGGCACCGGCTTCGATTGCCATGTTGCAGACAGTCATGCGGCCTTCCATCGACAGGCTGCGGATGGTCGAGCCGGCGAATTCAATCGCGTAACCGGTGCCGCCGGCGGTACCGATCTTGCCGATGATGGCCAGCACGATATCCTTGGCGGTGACGCCGAACGGCAGTGCGCCGTCCACCTGCACCAGCATCGCCTTGGATTTTTTCGCCAGCAAGGTCTGCGTCGCCAGCACGTGTTCGACTTCGGAAGTGCCGATGCCGTGCGCCAGGCAGCCGAACGCACCGTGGGTCGAGGTGTGCGAATCGCCGCAAACAACCGTCATGCCGGGTAGCGTTGCGCCCTGCTCCGGCCCGATCACATGGACGATGCCCTGGCGCTTGTCGCGCATGTTGAAATAGGTCAGGCCGAATTCAGCGGCGTTCGCATCCAGCGTTTCGACTTGCAGCCGTGAAGTTGGATCGGCAATGCCGTGGATGCGGTCGGTAGTGGGCACATTGTGGTCCGCCACCATCAGATTGGCAGCAACCCGCCACGGCTTGCGCCCGGCCAGTTTCAACCCTTCGAAAGCCTGCGGGCTGGTGACTTCGTGCAGTAGATGCCGGTCGATATACAGTATCGTGGTGCCATCTTCGCCGGCATGTACAACGTGCGAATCCCAAAGTTTGTCATAGAGCGTCTTGGCCATGTTTTAAGCTGCTTAGTGTAAATTTCGGTATAAATTTTGGTGTAAATATGCGTGCAAATGCATGAATTAGCTTTGGATTATGGCATATTTGTACGCAGTTCGAAGTCGAATACGGGCGCAGCAAATTTACCGGGCGAGATCGCGCGCACCTCCCACGCCCCCATATCCAGCGCGCACGGCATCAGCGGCATCAACGTTTTTTCCTGGCCTGCTCGAACTGCGGCATCACGCGTTGCGCATATTCGGTCAAATCGCTGATGCGGCTTTCGCGCGAAGGGTGCGTCGACAGGAACTCCGGCGACGAACCATTGCTCACTTGCGCCATTTTTTGCCACAGGCTGATTGCAGCGCGCGGGTCGAAACCGGCGCGGGCGGCCAGTTCAACGCCGATGCGGTCGGCCTCGGTCTCATGCAAGCGCGAATTCGGCAAGCCGATGCCGAGCTGCAAGCCGGTGCTGGCGACCTTGCCCAGCCCTCCGATGCCGTAAATGGACCCGAGTATTTCTGCGCCGGCCGAGGCCAGATCGGTTCCCACCTGCTGCGAAGCCCGCTCGCGCGCATGTTCGCGCAACGAGTGGGCGATTTCATGGCCGAGCACCGCAGCCAGTTCGTCGTCGCTGATGCGCAATTTTTCAATCAGGCCGGTGTACACCGCAATCTTGCCCCCGGGCATACACCAGGCGTTGACTTCGGGCGCGGTGATCAGGTTTTCTTCCCATTGCCAGTTGCGCGCGTCAGGACGGAATACGCCAGTCTGCGCAATCAGGCGATTGGCAATGCTGCGAATCCGGCTTATTTGCGCGGCATCCCGGTTCAGCGTGCCCTTCTTCCTCGCATCCTCCAGCACTTCCGCATATTGCTGGCGCGCCGCTTGTTCTACCTGCTGCTCCGACACTGACATTCTTTGCGCGCGGCCAACGCCGACAGCGCCGCCCTGGGTAGTCTGGACTGTGCTGCAGGATGCCAGAATCAGCGCAGCGGCCAGCGCACCGAGCGGCCTGGAAATTATATGAACATGGGATTTTTTCATCTTGCATCTCCTTGGCGGGCAGCCGATCAGTTTCCGTTCTATTAATTATACTTAATACTGTATTTTTAGCATCCGCAATAATATAAGCGTGAATAAGCCTATTATTTACTATACTCCCTGTTTTTTAGTAGGATGGGTGAAACCCATCGCTTTTCAATCGCTATCAACGCAAATGATGGGTTTCACCCATCCGACGCCTGCAATCATTCTTCTTTCGCTGGGCCGCGCTCCAAACCCGCCTTCGCGCTTTGCCCCTCCAGCGCATACGCCGAAGCCGCCAGCAACCGTTGCGTGTAGGGATGGCTCGGCTGCGACATGACCGTTTCGGTCAGGCCGGCTTCCAGCACCTTGCCGTCCTTCAGCACCATCACTCGGTGCGCCATCGCGCGGATCACGGCCAGATCGTGGCTGATTAACAAATATGCCATGCCGTATTTGCGCTGCAATTCCGCCAGCAACAGCAAAACCTGCTGCTGCACCGAAACGTCCAGCGATGAAGTCGGCTCGTCCAGCAGGATCAGCGCCGGCTTCAGCACCAGCACGCGGGCAATCGCGATGCGCTGGCGCTGGCCGCCGGAAAATTCATGCGGATAGCGCGACAGCATGTCGGCGCTCAGGCCGACTTCGAGCAAGCCGCTGACCACCGCGGCGCGCAGCCCGGCGGCGTCCAATTGCGGCTGGTGCAGCGCCAGCCCTTCGCCGACGATTTGCTCAATAGTGCGGCGCGGCGACAGCGAGGCGAACGGGTCCTGGAACACCACCTGCATCTTGGCGCGCAAGGGCCGGATCGCGGCGCTCGACATCGCGCTCACCGGTTGGTCGTCAAACTGAATCCGGCCCTCGACGCTGGCCGAAGACAGCCGCAGCAAGGCCATCCCCAGCGTCGATTTTCCGGAGCCGGATTCGCCGACGATGCCCAGCGTTTCGCCTTGTTGCAGCGTTAACGTGACGTCATCGACGGCGACAAATTGCGATTTTTTGAACCAGCCCTGCTTGATCTGGAAGGTGCAACTTAACTGTTGCGCAGCCAGCAATACCGGTGCGTCGGTCGCCACCGGATTAACCTGCCGTTGCGGACGACTAGCCAGCAATTGGCGCGTGTAGGCTTGGCGCGGATGGGCAAACAATTCTGCCGTCGGCGCGATTTCAACCAGACGGCCCTGCTCCATCACGCCCACCCGGTCGGCAAAATGGCGCACCAGATTCAGGTCGTGCGAGATCATCAGCACCGCCATGTTTTCTTCGCGCTGCAATTGATTCAACAACTCCAGAATTTGCACCTGGATCGTCACGTCCAGCGCGGTAGTCGGCTCGTCGGCGATCAGCAGCTTGGGCTTGCAGGCCAGCGCCATCGCGATCATCGCGCGCTGGCGCTGGCCGCCGGAGAGTTGGTGCGGATACGACAAAGCCCGCCGCGCCGGCTCCGGAATCCCGGTTTTGTCCAGCAATTCGACGGTGCGCAGCGCCGCCGCCTTGGTGCTGATGCCTTCATGCTGCATCAGGACTTCGGCGATCTGGTTGCCAATGGTGAAGAGCGGATTCAAGGCCGTCATCGGTTCCTGAAAGATCATCGCCACGTCCTTGCCGCGCACAGCACGCATCGCAGCTTCCGAGCGGCTCAGGATGTCCTGTCCCTCGAACAGGATGCGCCCGTCATAACGCGCATCCTGATTCAGCCGCAACAGCGACAAGGCGGTGACGGTCTTGCCGGAACCGGATTCGCCGACAATCGCCAGCTTTTCGCCGGCAGCAATCGAGAAGCTGACGTCATTGACCACGGTGGCCGAACCAAAGGCCACGCTCAAGTTGTGTATCTCCAGCAAGCTCATGCCTTCCTCCGTACATCCAGCGCATTGCGCAAGGCGTCGCCGATATTGGTCAGCAGCAGCAGGGTGATAGTCAGCACCGCGAACGTCGACAGCGCGATCCACCAGGCATCCAGATTGTTTTTGCCCTGGGCAAGCAATTCGCCCAGGCTAGGCGTGGATGGTGGCACGCCCAGTCCGAGAAAATCCAGACTGGTCAGCGCCAGAATTGCGCCGCTCATGCGAAACGGCAAAAAGGTAACCACCGGCGTGAGGCTATTTGGCAACACATGGTGCCAGATAATTTGCCCATGCGACAAGCCCAGCGCACGCGCCGCCTGCACGTATTCGAGATTGCGGTTGCGCAGAAAATCGGCGCGCACATAGTCCGACAAACCCATCCAGCCGAATAGCGACAGCAATATCAACAACAGGCCAATGCTGGGTTCGAAAATCGAAGAAAAGATAATCAGCAAGTACAGTTCCGGCATCGAACTCCAGATTTCCATGAAGCGTTGAAAAAGCAAATCGGTCTTGCCGGCAAAATAGCCCTGCACCGCGCCGGTGATCATGCCTAGCAGCACGCCGGTAAAAGTCAGCGCCAGCGCAAACAGCACCGATACCCGAAAACCGTACAGCAGGCGGGCGCTCACATCGCGGCCGCGGTCGTCGGTACCGAGCCAGTTTTCGCTGGATGGCGGCGCTGGATTGGGCGACTTGGCAAAATAATTCAGGGTGTCGAAACTGTACGTGTTCGGCGGGTAAATCGCCCAGTTGCCATTTTTGCTGAACTGCTCGCGGATGAAGGGATCGAGATAATCTGCCTGCGAATCAAAATCGCCGCCGAAGGTTTTTTCCGAATAGGTTATCAGCACCGGAAACACCAGTTCGCCGTTGTAACGCGCCACCAGCGGCTTATCGTTGGACAACAATTCGCCCATCAGGCTGAGTCCAAATAAAACGGAAAACAGGATCAGGCTCCAGTAACCGCGGCGGTTTTGCTTGAAACGCAGCCAGATGCGGCGTCCCGGTGATATGGAAGCGGAAGAAGTTGTCATTTGTTCAGACTTTCAAACTGCACCCGCGGGTCGGCCCAGACGTAACACAGGTCGCCCAACAATTTGACCACCAGGCCGATCAGGGTAAACAGATACAGCGTGCCCATCACCACCGGATAATCGCGTCGCACCACCGATTCATACGACAGCAAACCCAGACCGTCGAGCGAAAACAGGGTTTCGATCAGCAAGCTGCCGGCAAAGAAAGCGCCGATAAATGCCGCCGGAAAGCCGGTCACCAGCGGAATCAGCGCATTGCGAAACACATGTTTGTACAGCACCGTGTTTTCGCTCAAACCCTTGGCGCGCGCGGTCAGCACATATTGCTTGCGGATTTCTTCCAGAAAAGTGTTCTTGGTCAGCATCGTCATGACCGCAAAAGAACCGGCCACGGAAGCCGTCACCGGCAGCGTGATGTGCCACAGATAATCGAGCACTTTGCCCAGCAACGACAAGGATTCCCAGTTATCCGAGGTCAAACCGCGCAAAGGAAACCACTGCACGAAACTGCCGCCGCCGAACATCACCAGCAGGAACACGCCCAGCACAAAGCCCGGAATCGAATAGCCGATCAACACCAGCATGCTCGACAACACATCGAAACGGCTGCCTTCGCGGATCGCCTTCGCAATCCCCAGCGGCAGCGAGACGAAATAGGTCAGGAAGAAAGTCCACAATCCCAGCGTGATCGACACCGGCAGCTTGGATTTAACCAATTCCCAGACATCCTTGTGATGGTAAAAACTCTGGCCCAGATCGAAGGTGGCAAAGCCTTTGAGCATTTTCCAGAAACGCTCCGGCGCTGGCTTGTCGAAACCATACAGCGCCTTGATCTCCGCCACCCGCTCGGCATCGATCCCTTGCCGGCCACGATATTGTGCCGCGCCGCCGCCGGATGCCTCGCCCGCCGCGCCGCGCCCCTTGAGTTCCAGCAACGCTTGCTCAACCGGACCGCCGGGCACGAACTGGATCACCGCAAAGGTGATGCTGACCACGCCGATCAAGGTCGGCAGCATCAGCAACAGGCGTTTCGCTATGTAAGCCCACAGATTCATCGTTGTCTCATTCCGATTCGTGTCGCATGAATACTACTAATATACTACCAATTGTATTTTTATATTCCGTATATAAAGTATGCGGAATATGCACTATTTTTAACCATACTCCATAGTTTTTACTGATATTACAGATAAAAAATTCAATCCACGAAAGACACGAACAAACCTTCTTAGCTGCAGTCGAAAAGTGGCTGCGATGCATTCTTTCGTGCTTTTCGTGTCTTTCGTGGACAAGAATTCTCCTGTCTTTGCATCCTGCGCAACATCAGGTTTTAATTGTCATCTAGGTTTTTCTTCCCACCAACTCGAAATCACATACGGATCGGCCTGGTAATACAGCGGCATCTTGGCGGGAATGCCGAAACGATTGCGGTAAGCGACACGATGGGTGGATGAAAACCAGTGCGTGACGACGATATGCTTGTGCAGCAAAACCCGGTCCAAGGCTCGCGCCGCTGCCACCAAATCGCGCCGCGTTTTTGCCGCAACCAACAACTCCACTAAGCGATCAACCGCAGCATCTTTCAGTCCCCAGGCATTGTTCGAACCCGGCTGATCGGCCGCTTTGGAGCCGAACATGTCAAACATTTCATTGCCCGGGCTGGTGACATCCGGGAACCGGGTGCTGGTCATGTCGAAATCGAATTCCTCCATGCGTTTTTGCACCAGCGCAAAATCGGCAGTGCGCTGCTTGACCTGAAAACCCAGCTTTTGCAAATTGCGCACATACACGCTGATGACGCGCGACAGCGCCGATTGGTCGTCCAGAATTTCGAACTCGAACGGTTCGCCCTTGGCATTGCGCAGCGCGCCGTCGCGGTAATTCCAACCGGCTTGTTGTAGCAAAGCCTTGGCTTGCAGCAGATTGGCGCGCAGCGACGCCGGCGGGTTGGTGCTGGGCGGCAGCGGAGCCGGGCCGAACACCGCCGGGTCGAGCTTGGCGCGCAACGGTTGCAACAGCTTCAGCTCGTCCTCCGACGGCAAACCGGTCGCGGCCATCTCGCTATTATTAAAGAACGAATAAATGCGCGTGTATTGGCTGTAAAACAGTTGCCGGTTCATCCATTCGAAATCCAGCGCCAGCGCCAGTGCGCGGCGCACCCGAATATCCTGAAACTGCGGCCGCCGCAAGTTCATCACGAAGCCCTGCATGCCAGCGCCGTTGGAATGCGTCAAGGCACGCTTGACGATCTCGCCGCTGGTGAATTTCGGCCCCTTATAGCTGCGCGCCCAGTTCTTCGCGCTGTATTCGACCACGACATCGAACTCGCCGGCCTTGAACGCTTCCAGTCGCGCCACATCGTCCTGATAAAAACGATAATTGATCCGGTTGAAATTGAACATGCCCTTGCGCGACGGCACGTTCGTACCCCAATACGACGGATTGCGCCGGAAGCTGATGGCGCGGCCAATATCAAATTTATCGATCAGATACGGGCCGGAGGCGATCGGAGGCTCCAGCTGAATCCGGTCGAATTCGGTTTTCGCGCCCCACTTGCGCGAAAACACCGGCACGCTGCCGACGATCAGCGGCAATTCATGGTTCAGCGTCTTGAAATCGAAACGCACGCTGCGCTCGCCGGTCACCACGCATTGCTTGACATCGGCAAACACCGACTTGAATTGCGGCGCGCCCTTGGTCACCAGCATGTCATATGAGTGTTTGACATCGACTGCCAGCACCGGATCGCCATTATTGAAGCGGGCCAATGGATTGAGCCGGAACGTCATCGACATCCGGTCCGGCGCCAATTCCATGTCGTCGGCCAGCAGGCCGTACATGGTCGCAATTTCATCGCTGGAACCCACCGTCAGGGTCTCGAACATCAGGGTCGAGACGCCGGCAGCGGCGACGCCTTTCATCGAAAAAGGATTGAACTTGTCGAAACTGGTGCGGCGGTCGGGATTGGCCAGGAACAGCTCGCCGCCCTTCGGCGCGGCCGGATTGACGTAGTCGAAATGGGTGAAACCGGCTGCATAGCGCGGCGTGTCATAGAGCGAGAAAGCAGGCGCGGCCAAGGCATGAGTGCCGAGCAGGCAACTGGCGCACAGCACTAAGGCATTCAGAATTTTTTTCATCCGGCGCACCAGAACAGGTGCCGGGAACCAAAGTGCATATCGTGCATCACAACTCCCTCTTTTTTACGCCATTTTACCGAAAGGCACCCGGCACGAACGCGAACATTTATACTTCGCACCGGACTGTATCGCAAGAAAGTATCGCGAGAACAGTTGCCGTCCCGTCGACGACAACCTACAATCCCGAGCTATTTATAAAAAACTCGGGCACACCGAAGAAATAACCCTATTCGAATATATATTTGCAGCTTCCCGCCAGTTTGGCGCTGAAAGCCGCTTCTATCCTGCGGTAGCACCTGGAGACATACATGGCATTCTTGCAAGGCAAAAAAATTCTGATCACCGGTTTGTTGTCAAACCGCTCCATCGCGTACGGTATCGCAAAAGCATGCAAACGCGAAGGCGCCGAACTGGCATTCACCTATGTCGGCGAACGCTTCAAGGAACGCACCGTCGATTTCGCCAAGGAATTCGACAGCACACTGATTTACGATTGCGACGTCAGCCGCGACGATCAAATCAATGCACTGTTCGCCGATCTGGGCCAATCCTGGCAGCATCTCGACGGCCTGGTGCATGCGATCGGCTTCGCACCGCGCGAATCGATTGCCGGCGACTTCCTCGATGGCTTCACGCGTGAAGCGTTCGCGATTGCGCATGATATTTCGGCTTACAGTTTCCCGGCGCTGGCCAAAGCGGCATTGCCGATGCTGCGCGCCAATTCGGCATTGCTGACGCTGTCTTACCTCGGCTCGGTACGCGCCATTCCGCACTACAACACGATGGGTCTGGCCAAGGCTTCGCTGGAAGCCAGCGTGCGCTACCTGGCGGAATCGGTCGGCAAAAAAGGCATTCGCGTCAACGGCATCTCTGCCGGCCCGATCAAAACCCTGGCTGCCAGCGGCATCAAGGATTTCGGCAAATTGCTCGGTTTTGTCGCCGAACATGCTCCGCTGCGCCGCAACATAACGATTGAAGATGTTGGCAATGTCGCCGCTTTCCTGCTGTCGGATCTGGCGGCTGGCGTCACCGGCGAAATCACTTATGTCGATGGCGGCTTCTCGCATGTAATGGGAATCAACGCGGACTAAAAATTGCGCCGTGAATAGGATTCACAGCCAGCATTCACAGCCATCGGCATTTCCCCAAATGCAGGATGGCGGCGGCCGGATGATTCAGCGCCGCTGCAGCAACTCCCCATCAGCGGCCGCGATCTTGCGACCAGGATCGCGCGCCGTCCGCAACACATGGACGATGCCGTCCTGCACCAGTCCAGTCACAACTCCCCCGGGTTTGCGCCCTTCGCCCGTCTTGCCGCACGGATGTCGCGGCACTCGGCATTCCTTATGCCGCGACCGCACGAAATACACGAAAAAATATGGTTGAAACATGATTGATTATTGCTGGAGTATGTTTTACATCCGCAATAGCTATATGCGGTATATGCCATAAAAATAAACATACTCCATATATGCAAGAAAACCGCCGCATTGCGGGGCAGGCTCGTGTTTTTCGCATTTTTCGCGCACAGGTGCGCAACGGCAGCATTGTATTTATTGTTGCAAAACAAAGCGGAGGCACGCAACGGGGCTAATCTGATCAATGATTTGTTTCCGTTTTGCCAATAACAGAGGGGTCATCATGGACAAGGTGCTTACGATCGCAGCACGACTGCTGATGTCGCAAATTTTCATCATCGCGGGCCTCGGCAAACTGATGGGCTACAGCGGCACCGTCGGATACTTTGCGTCGATCGGCCTGCCAATGCCGGCTGTGCTGACGCCGCTGGTAATCCTGATCGAACTGGGCGGCGGCCTGGCTTTGCTGTTCGGCTTCAAGACCCGCTGGGTGGCGGCGATTCTGGCACTGTTCAGCGTGGGAACAGCCTTGGTAGCGCATACGAATTTTGCCGATCCAAATCAGATGAATAACTTCCTGAAGAACCTGGCGATGGCCGGCGGCTTTCTGATGTTTGTCAAATATGGCGCCGGCTCGCCGAGCATCGACGACAAGAGCAGGAAATAATCGCGCAACCCAGGGAGATCGTGATGGATATCACTGTCCACAAGGGCCAGGGCAAGCTGCAGCACATCATCGACATCGGGCCGCTCCGGCTGTTGACCGATGAGCCGCTACAGCATGGCGGCGAAGATACCGGCCCCAATCCGCACGAACTGATCGCGCTCGCGGTAGCGGTCACGCTCCGCTGCGACGGCTGCATCACGACGCATACCGACGCCACCGCCAAGCACCGCGCCAGCCGGGAAGAAATCGCCGAAGCGCTGGGCGTCGCCATCGCGGTCAATGCCGGAGCGGCGCTGGTGTACTCAGCGCGTGTAATGGACGCCTTTTCAGTCAAGCAACCCTGAGCGGCGTCAACAATCGGACGATCCCGATGATCGGTGCGCACCATTCCTTTTGAGTATTTGTTGAGATGGACACTTGCCATGGATTATCCAGAGGAAATTCCAGAGAAAACAACAGGGAGCGCCGGCTCGCCCAATCCTGCGCGGCGCACATTGCTGGCGGGTTTGCTGTCGGCCGGGCTGTTGTCCACTTACACCGTTTCACTGATTCCGTGGGCGCTGGCGCAACCGGCGGCCGACCTCGACCACGGCGCATTCCTGGCGGTTTCCGCGCTGCTGGCAGGTCGCCAATCGCTCGATACGGTGCAGGCCACGCGCCTGTACGACGCCCTCAGCGCCGACGATCCTGGCTTTCCTGCGGCCACCAGGGCGCTGCTGGCGCTGCTCAACGCGCGCAAGATCGATCTGTTGCAATTGCAGCAGATACTGGACGCCGAGCATTCGCCGCTGGCCGCGCTGCCGCGCAAGATCGTCACCGCCTGGTTCATGGGCATCGTCGGCAGCGGCGAGCAGGCACGCTGTCTGGCGTATGAAACCGCGCTCAACGCGGTCATCGTCGCAGACAAGCTGAAGCCGCCGACCTACGCCTACGGCGTGTACGGCAGCTGGGCCAGAAAACCACTCTGAGGAGCGCACCATGTCCGAACAATTGTCGGCCGACTTCGTGGTCATCGGTTCCGGAATCATTGGTTCGCTCATCGCGCGCAAATTGCTGCAACACGGCGCATCGGTCATCATCCTGGAAGCCGGGCCGCGCATCACGCGCGACGTAATCGTGGCCCGCTTCCGCAATTCCACCCGCAAGAGCGACTGGATGTCGCCGTATCCGCCGTCGCCCTGGGCGCCGTATCCGGTATACCAGCCCAAGGACAATGGCTATCTGGTGCAGGCCGGGCCGTATCCGTATCCGGCCGAGTACATCCGGCAGGTCGGCGGCACTACCTGGCATTGGGCCGCGCAGGCATGGCGCATGCTGCCGAACGACCTGCGCATACGCAGCCTGTACGGGGTCGGCGTGGACTGGCCACTCACTTACGAAGAACTCGACCCGTATTACCAGGAAGGCGAACAGATCATGGGCGTGTCGGGCGCACCCAACACCGGCTCACCGCGCAGCCAACCGTTTCCAATGGAACCGGTGGCCGAACCGTATGCGATGCAGCGCTTGCGCGAACGGCTGGCACCGGCCTACCAGGTGGTCGGCAACACCACCGCACGCAATAGCCGCACCTACGGCGGCCGGCCGGCCTGCTGCGGCAACAATAGTTGCCAGCCGATTTGCCCGATCGATGCCCAATACCACGGCGGTATTGCGGCCGCCGACGCCGAAGCCGCCGGCGCCAGGCTGATTCCGAACGCCAATGTGTACCGGATCGAGCATGATGCCCAGGGCCGGATTGCCGCCGTCCATTATTACGACCCCGACAAGCTATCGCATCGTGTCACGGCCAGGAGCTTCATTCTCGCGGCCAACGGCATCGAAAGCCCGCGCCTGTTGTTGCTGTCGGCCAGCGACAAGTATCCGAAAGGCCTGGCCAACAGTTCCGACATGGTGGGGCGCAACCTGATGGATCATCCGAGCACCTCATTGACATTTGACGTCGAGGAAGAACTCTGGCTGGGACGCGGGCCGCAAAGTCCGAACTCGATCAATACCTTGCGCGACGGCCCGTTCCGCAGCGAACATGCGCCGTACCGCCTGGATTTCACCAACAGCTCGCGGGTGGCCGGCAGCACGCAATCGTTAATCGACCAGGGCGTGTACGGCATCGAACTGGAGCAGCGCCTGCGCCATAGCGCCGCCCACGAGTTCAACGTCAAGAACGTGCTGGAAGTCTTGCCCAACCCGGAAAACCGCATCACGCTCAGTGACCAGAAAGATGCGATGGGCATCCGAAAACCGCAGGCGCACTACGCGATCGACGACTACACGCGCAAGGGCGCGGAGACATCCAAAGCCGATTTCGCGCGGATTGCCGAACTGATGGGCAGCAGCAACCTGCGCTACAGCAAGGAAGGCAGTTTCGCCAACAATCAGCACATCTGCGGCACCATGAGCATGGGCACCGATCCGAACACCTCGGTGGTCGATGGCTACGGACGGACACACGACCACGACAACCTGTTCATCGCCAGCACCGGTGTGCTGCCCACCGCGGGCACCTGCAATTCGACCCTGACCGGGCTGGCCGTGGCGCTGCGCACCGCGCAGCACATACTCGAACAATCCAACCTGCGTGCGCCGGCTGCGGCTGCGCCGAAATCCTGAGCGTCAAGGTGGCCTGCAATGAAATGGATGACACGCCTGCACCTTAATTTCAGCACCGTCGCGCTGGCGCTCGCCAGCTGGAACGCTTGCGCCGCCGCGCCGGAGGCCGCCAATGCCGATTTGGTCCAGCGCGGCCGATATCTGGCCACCGCCGGCGATTGCATCGCCTGCCACACCGCGCCGGGCGGCAAGGCCATGGCCGGCGGCCTGGCGCTACCGACTCCGCTGGGCACGATTGTGTCAAGCAACATCACGCCCTCGAAAACCCATGGCATCGGCAACTATACGCAGGCGCAATTCAACGCTGCCTTGCGCGCCGGCATCCGTGCCGATGGCCGGCAGCTCTATCCGGCGATGCCCTACACCTCTTACGCACTGGTCTCGGACGACGACACCAGCGCGCTGTACGCGTATTTCATGCAGGGCGTAGCACCGGTGGATGCCGCACCGCAACAACAGACCAGGCTGCCCTTCCCCTTCAACATCCGGCCCACGATGGCGGTCTGGAATCTGCTGTTCCTCGACAGCAAGCCGTTCGCACCGGACGCCGGCAAGAGCCCGGAATGGAATCGCGGCGCCTATCTGACGCGCGGGCTGGCGCATTGCAGCTCCTGCCACACCCCGCGCAATATGTTGATGGCTGAAAAGAAATCGCTCGAACTGGCCGGCGGCGATGTCGGCGCTTGGTACGCGCCGAATATCACGTCGGATCCGAATAGCGGCGTCGGCGGCTGGAGTGAGCAGGAACTGATCGACTATTTGCGACTCGGCCATATTGCCGACAAGGCACAGACGGCCGGCCCGATGGCGGAGGCGATCGATCACAGCCTACGGCATCTGACCGAGGACGACTTGCGCGCAATGGCCAGCTATCTAAAGACGGTACCGGCGCTGCGCGAGGCGGCCGACACCCGCCCGGTATATGCATGGGGCGCGGCGGCCGACGAGTTGAACAGCATCCGCGGCGTGGCATTGCCCAGCGACCTGAGCCGGATGAACGGCCCGCAACTGTATGACGCCCACTGCGCGACCTGCCACCAGGCCCGCGGCCAGGGCAGCTTCGATGGCGGTTTGCCGCCGCTGTTTCATAATACGGCGCTCGGCAGAAGCAACACCAACAATCTGGCGATGGTGCTGCTGGAAGGCATTCAGCGACAAGGCGATACGTCTGAGGTGTTGATGCCGGGATTTAAAAAGGAGTTGTCGGATCAACAGATTGCAACGCTGGGCGCGTATCTGCTGCAACACTATGGCAATCCAAAGGCACAGATCAGCGCGGCGCAGGTAAAAACCCTGCGGGCCGGCGGCGCACCGTCGAATCTGCTGCTGGCGGCACGACTGGGGATCGCCGCGCTCTTCATTGCGATCATCGCCGCGCTCTTCGCGCTCGCCCGACGCAAGCGGCCATCCCGGGAAAACAAGCCCTGAATCCACCGCGTCCGATACGGATTGAATGAGATGGTGCAAGTGCAGCAAAACTGCTGTATGATATGCGCCTTGCATTGCAGTACGCAGCGCAGAAATAATAAAACCGCAATAAAATTAGCAGCTTCGCAAGCCTATGTTGCATTCCATCGGATGCAGCATTTAAAGCCTTCCCGCCTTTTGTGTCACACCGACACAGTCCCGGCGCAAAGCTTTTGTGCCGAAATTTCTTTGTATTCATTTCAAGTCATTTCGTTGGTTGGCGTTGCTATTTTGCGTTCTCGCATTTGCATGAACGCTGACTTTTACGAAAGAAAAAAATGACTTTTGAAGCTCTAGGCCTACACGCGTCCGTAATTCAAGCACTGACTGAGGCTGGTTACACCAAGCCGACCACGGTTCAGGAACAAGCAATTCCGGCAGCATTGCAGGGCCGCGACCTGATGGTTTCGTCGCAAACGGGTTCCGGCAAAACTGCCGCGTTCATGTTGCCTGCACTGCACAAATTCGCCTCCATCGAGCAACCAGCCGATGCGGGACAAAACAAAACTTCCAATCAAGAACGCCAGGCAGCCCGTGCCCGCGGCGACCGTCCACGTTTTCAGCCGGCACAGCCAAAAATGTTGGTGCTGACGCCGACGCGTGAACTGGCGCTGCAAATTACCAATGCTGCTGAAAAATACGGCTCGCACATGAAGCGTGTGAAAACTATTTCCATCCTGGGCGGCATGCCTTATCCAAAACAGATGCAATTGCTGGCGAAAAACCCGGAAATTCTGGTCGCCACGCCTGGACGTCTGATTGATCATATGGAATCGGGCAAGATTGACTTCTCCCAGTTGCAAATTCTGGTGCTGGACGAAGCCGACCGCATGCTGGATATGGGTTTCATCGAAGACATCGAAAAAATCGTTGCTGCCACTCCTGCGGTACGCCAGACCATGTTGTTCTCCGCTACGCTGGACGGCACAGTGGGCCGCATGGCACAGCAAATCACCAACAATCCAGTTGTTGTCAAAATTGCCGGCTCCGCCACCAAGCATGAAAACATTACCCAGAAAGTCCACTTTGTAGACGATCTGTCGCACAAGAATCGCTTGCTCGACCATCTGTTGCGCGACGCCACGATGGACCAGGCAGTTGTATTTACCGCCACCAAGCGTGACGCCGACACCATAGCCGACCGCTTGAACATCGCTGGCTTCTCCGCTGCTGCGCTGCATGGCGACATGCACCAAGGTGCGCGTAACCGCACACTGGATTCGCTGCGCCGCGGTCAAGTTCGCGTGCTGGTTGCCACCGACGTTGCCGCCCGCGGTATCGACGTACCGGCGATCACGCATGTGTTCAACTACGATTTGCCAAAATTCCCGGAAGATTACGTCCACCGTATCGGTCGTACCGGCCGTGCTGGTCGTAACGGCGTTGCCGTGTCACTGGTAAATCATGCTGAAGGCATGAACGTCAAGCGTATCGAACGCTTCACCAAGCAATTGATTCCAGTCGATGTGGTTGAAGGTTTTGAGCCTAAAAAGACAGCGTCTACTTCACGTTCGCCATCTAAAGCAGGCGGCTGGAAGCCAGGCGACAATCGTGGCAGCGCCAAACCAGGCCAACGCACTTTCAGCAATCCGAATGCTGCGCCGCGCAGTGCCAACGGTAATGGCGGCGGCTACAAAGGCCGCACCGGCGACACCGGCGGTGCGCGTCGCTCTTACAGCGATGGCAATCGGTAATCGGCAACAAGTAGTCGCAAGATAGAAAATGGCCGCCGGAGCAATCCGGCGGCCATTTTTACGTTTACCATGGGTATGCCAGAAAACATACCATTTTCCGCATATTCTCATTGGCATATTAGAAAATACATTGCCATGTATATCTAACTGAATTACCCCATTATCATGCAGCGCAAGTCCGGAAGCCGACGAAGAAATCGTCGCGTTGCGGCAAATAGAAATTCCTGAATTTCGGTGAACGCATCCGCGGCCGGGTCACAAAAGATGCGCCGCGCAAGACTTGATGGGTGCAAAACCAGGGCGCCGAATACTCGCGATAGGCATCTGCCACAAAGCCGGGATAAGGCTCGAACTGCGTACAGGTCCATTCCCACAAGCTACCCCATTGAAAAGCCGCATGACCCGACATGGCCGCGTACTCCCACTCGGATTCACTTGGCAACCGGCGACCGGCCCAGCGGCAGTAAGCCTGCGCCTCGAACAGGCTGATATGGCGCACCGCTTGATGGGCAGGCAAAGCGGTCAGCCGGCCGAAACTTTCAGTACACCACCCAAGACCATCGCGCTGCCAGTAACGCGGTGCTGAACGGTCCTGCTGCATCAGCCATGCCCGGCCGGCAGTGCTCCAAAAATCCGACTTCTGATAACCGCCATCCGCAATGAAATCGCTGTACTGGGCATTCGACACCAATGTTGCATCGATACTAAAGGCAGGCACCAGCATCGGATGTGCCCATTTTTCGTTGTCGAACACGAAGCCGGACTCCGGTGCGCTGCCGAGCATCATCGTGCCGCCGGGAAAATCGATCGCAATCTGCGGCGCTGGCGCTGCCGTCGTTTGGTTTATCCGCGGCGGTGCTTCCAGACCCAGGGTTTGCAAGGTCATCGCGAAAGCCTCGCCGTGCATATCTTCATGCGCTAACACCAGCTGGTAAGGTGCCAAGTCACGGCCTGATGCGCCTGATTTCTCCAGCTTATCCAGCACCCGATCCAATATCTCGCAGCAATACATCTTGAGCGCGCCGGCGCTGGGCAAATCGATCAGCCAGCGCGTGCGATGCGGCACGGTATTCGAATCGAACCAGTCGTCGCCCTGTGTCAGCAGGCAGGGGCGCTGCGCCGCAGCGGGGTTGCTCGATTCGGCCTCGCGCAGCACGAACCATTCGGCGAACCAAGCGATATGCCCCAACTCCCACAGCGGCGGATTGATGATGGGCAAAAACGGCACATGCGCTGATACATCCAGGCTGGCGGCCGAAAAACGATCAAACAGCACCAGCGTATAATGCCTCGCGTCTTGCAAGGCCGCTGCCAGTTCTTCCGAAGAGGCGTTTCGAAACGAAGGATTTATCATATTTTTCGGAAAATTTTCGCGCTATCGAGGAATATGCTAACAAGAAATATGCCGCAGATTGTCATTATCAGTCCCGCACTGGCAAAAGCCAATAACGGCAACTGGCAAACTGCCCGGCGCTGGTCGCAATTTCTTCGCCAACATTATCGAGTACGCATCGCCGCCGAGTGGGACGGCCAGAAAATTGATGCAATGATCGCGTTGCATGCGCGACGCTCTGCGGAATCGATTGCGGCATTTGCCGCGGCCCAGCCCGAATCTCCGTTGGTGGTGGTACTGACCGGCACCGACCTGTATCGCGACATCCAAACCGATACCAGCGCGCAGCGCTCGCTGCAACTTGCCACACAACTGGTGGTATTGCAAGCGTCGGGACGGCAGGAATTGACGGCCGATCTGCGCGCAAAAACACAGGTTATCCACCAATCGACGCCGACTCTGAAAGCCGTCGCATCTACATCACCTGCAGCACGGCGGCACCTGAATATAACGATGATAGGCCACCTGCGCGCCGAAAAGGACCCGGCCACCTTCATGCGCGCCGTCCATTTGGTGCAATCGCCGCAAGCGCGGCTGATCCATATCGGCGGTGCGCTGGAACCTGCTCTCGGCCGCCTGGCAGCGCAAACTGAACAACAAGAAGCGCGCTACCGCTGGCTCGGCGACCAGCCGCATGCGACCACCCGCCAGCGCTTGAAGCGCAGCCATCTGATGGTCATCAGTTCCAGGATGGAAGGCGGCGCCAATGTCATTATCGAAGCCATCGCCAGCGGCGTGCCGATATTGGCTAGCGACATATCCGGCAACCGGGGCATGCTGGGCGACGACTACGCCGGCTATTTTCCGCTGGGAGACAGCCGGCAACTGGCGCATCTGATCGACCAAAGCATCGCCGACCCGGCGTTTTACGCGCTGCTGCAAAGGCAATGCGCGGCGCGTGCGCCGCTATTTTCACCAGAGCGGGAAAAAACCGCTTTGCTGCAGTTGATGGATAATCTGCTTCACTTATGACCTTACTAAGGCAATCCCAATGAATACACCGACCGACTCGAAAATCAAACTGACCGCGTTTTCCCACGGCGGCGGCTGCGGCTGCAAGATTGCGCCCGGCGTGCTGTCTGAAATTCTGAAAAATTCGGTCGGCTTCCCGGTGCCGAAAGAGTTGATGGTCGGCATCGAAACTGCCGATGACGCAGCGGTATACAAGCTCAATGACGAGCAGGCGCTAATTGCCACCACCGATTTTTTCATGCCGATCGTCGATGACCCGTTTGACTTCGGCCGGATCGCCGCCACCAATGCGATCTCCGACGTGTATGCAATGGGCGGCACGCCGATCATGGCGCTGGCTTTGGTAGGGATGCCGATCAACAAACTGCCGGTGGAAGTGATTGGCCAAATCATTCGCGGCGGCGAAGCTATCTGCGCCGAAGCCGGCATCCCGATTGCCGGCGGACACACCATCGATTCAGTGGAACCGATCTATGGCCTGGTCGTGATGGGCTTGATCCACCCGTCCAAAGTCAAGCGCAATGCCGACGCCAAGGCAGGCGACAAGCTGATTCTCGGCAAACCGCTCGGCGTCGGCATCCTGTCCGCTGCGCTGAAAAAAGATGCGCTGGACGCCGCCGGCTACGCGGCGATGATAGCCAACACCACCAAGCTCAACAAACCCGGCCGCGCGCTGTCCGACCTCGACACTGTGCATGCAATGACGGACGTCACCGGTTTCGGCCTGCTCGGCCATTTGCTGGAACTGGCGCGCGGCGCCAAGCTGACCGCCAAGCTCGACATGGCGCAGATTCCACTGCTGCCGAACGTCCAGCAACTGGCTGAACAAGGCTTTATCACCGGCGCCTCAGGCCGCAACTGGGAAGCCTACGGCCACGATGTGAAACTGGTGGACGCCATCACGCCGACCCAACAAGCGTTGCTATGCGACCCGCAAACTTCCGGCGGCTTGCTGGTTTCGTGCGATCCGGCCGCGGTAGACGAAATCCTTGCATTATTCGCCCGTGAAGGCTTTGCCGACGCGGCAGTGATTGGCGAAATGACAGAAGGACCAGCCGGGATAGTCGTAGCAGCAGCGTAGTTGCAGCATCGCCAATATGCATGAAATACCGCAAGAGGCTTGACAAACCCCGCTTGCGCCTACTACATTGAGCCCATGTCATTCGCTCAATTCCCCCTTCCGAACTTTGTACAGCCTGCTGGCGCTCCGCTAGCAGGCTTGCTACGACTGCCGCTGGCGTAAAACGCCCGCCTTCTGTTTTACCCTGCTGGCAGCGCGCTGCCAGCAGTCCGGCAAGAAAACAATACTGCTGATTTAATATCCAACATGCATTCCACACCGAATCCTGCAACCATCACGCAAGGCGCATTTGTCGCCATGATGGTTGTTGCGCGCTCGCTGGGTCTGCTGAATCTACCGCTACTGCCACTACTGCTGCTACCGCTACCGATCGGTTGCCTGGCCTCGCGTTAAGTGGCAGTCAGGCAGCCTCGCTGCCACATTCGCTATTCAAATTTTTCTCAAAACCCAAAGGATTCATCATGATGTTGCTCAACCCTGCAGCCAAATATCGCCCGTCTCCCGTTGTCCAAATAAGCAACCGCAGCTGGCCGGATCAGATCATCACCACAGCGCCGATCTGGATGAGCAGCGACTTGCGCGACGGCAATCAGGCATTGATCGAGCCGATGAGCCTGGAAAAGAAGCTGCGTTTTTTCGAGATGCTGGTCAAGATCGGCTTCAAGGAAATTGAAGTCGGCTTTCCTTCCGCCTCGCAAACCGATTTTGATTTCGTGCGCATGTTGATTGATGAAAACCGCATTCCGGACGACGTCAGCATTATTGCGTTGACCCAGTCGCGCGAGGTCCTGATCGACCGCACGATCGAATCCATGCTCGGCGCCAAACGCGCAATCGTGCATCTGTACAACTCGGTGGCGCCGGCTTTTCGCCGCATCGTCTTCAAAATGTCGCGCGCTGACATCAAGGCGCTCGCCATCAGCGGCACCCGGCACATCAAAGCCATGACTGGCGCGCATCCGGAAACCGCGTGGCGTTTCGAATACTCGCCGGAATCGTTCAGCCAGACCGAGCTGGAATTTTCCAAAGAGGTATGCGATGCGGTGTCCGAAGTCTGGCAGCCCACACCGGATAACAAGATGATCTTCAACCTGCCGGCCACCGTCGAATCCAGTACGCCGAACGTGTATGCCGACCAGATCGAGTGGATGCACCGCAATCTGGCACGGCGCGATGCAATCGTCATCAGCGTCCATCCGCACAACGACCGCGGCAGCGCGGTGGCCGCAGCCGAACTGGCGATGATGGCCGGCGCGGATCGGGTCGAAGGCTGTTTGTTCGGCAATGGCGAGCGTACCGGCAACGTCGATCTGGTGACGCTGGCAATGAATCTGTACACCCAAGGCGTACATCCGGGGCTCGATTTTTCCGATATCGATAGCGTGCGGCGCTGCGTCGAAGAGTGCAACCAGATCCCGGTGCATCCGCGCCATCCGTATGTCGGCGATCTGGTGTTTACCGCTTTCTCCGGCTCGCATCAGGATGCGATCAAAAAAGGTCTCGCCCAGCAGCAGGCGGAGGCACAGTGGGACGTGCCGTATCTGCCGATTGATCCGGCCGATCTCGGGCGCAGCTACGACGCGGTGATCCGCATCAATAGCCAGTCCGGCAAAGGCGGCATGGCGTATTTGCTGGAACAGGAATACGGTTTGTCGCTGCCGCGCCGCCTTCAAATAGAATTCAGCCGCGCGGTGCAGGCAACCACGGACCGCACCGGGGGCGAAGTTGCCGCGCAAGACATTTACGCTATTTTCGAGCAGGAGTACCTCGCTCACACCACGCCCTATGCCTATCAGGCGCACCGCATGGAAGAGGATTCTGCCAAGGCGGAAGCGGTCCAGATTGAAATCGACATCGTCCAGAATGGCAAGAAAATGGCGCTGGCGGGCGGCGGCAACGGGCCGATCGATGCCTTCGTCAATGCGCTCGGCCTGGATATCCAGTTGATGGATTATCACGAACATGCGATCGGTTCCGGCGCCAATGCGCAGGCGGTGTGCTACGTCGAGCTGCGCCTCGAAAATGGGCCAACCCTGTTCGGCGTCGGCCTCGATGGCAATATCGTGACCGCTTCGTTCAAGGCGGTACTGAGCGCCGTCAACCGGCATCTGGCGCTGCGCCAGCGGGAGCAGGCGGGCAGTGCGCAGGTAATAATTAGCGCGTAGTTGCGCAGACAGCGGCGTGGCATGGGTTATTGTTACCCTGCCCGCCTCTGATCCCGCGACTACTTTGCGCCGTCGCAATATCGATTGATTATTGAACGCGCCTGGCATTGATACAATTGCGGACTAGCGCCCGAAATCCCGCGCTTTGCGGGCAAGAAAGAATGCATGGCCAATTTGGACCAATCAATTTCAGTGAAGAAAATCGTCGCGTCCAAAGCAAAGCCGAAGACCGGCATGCCGCCGGTGGTTGGCATCGGCACCTCCGCCGGCGGACTGGAAGCGCTGACGCAATTTCTTGAAAACGTGCCGCTGGCAAGCGGACTGGCGTATGTCGTGATCCAGCACCTGGACCCGACCTACAAAGGCATGCTGCCCGAGCTACTGCAGCGCATCACGCCGATGGCTGTTTTTCAAGCCACCGACCGCATGAAGGTCAAGCCGAATTGCGTCTATGTGATTCCGCCCAACAAGGATATGTCGATCCTGCACGGCCTGCTGCACCTGCTGGAACCGGCAGCGCCGCGTGGGCTGCGTTTGCCGATTGATTTCTTCTTTCGGGCTCTGGCCGAAGATCGGCGTGAAATGGCGATCGGCGTCATTCTGTCGGGAATGGGTTCGGACGGTACGCTGGGCCTGCGCGCCATCAAGGAAAAAGCCGGACTGGCCGTGGTGCAGGAGCCGGCCAGCGCCAAATTCAATGCGATGCCGCACAGCGCGATCAATGCCGGGCTGGCCGACATCGTCGCCCCCGTGGAAGAATTGCCGGGAAAAATCATAACCTACCTGCGGCAAGTGCGCCCGAACACCGGACATGAACTGATTCTGGAAAGCAAATCCCAGAGCGCCTTAGAAAAAATCGTCATCTTGCTGCGCGAGCGCACCGGCAACGATTTTTCGCTCTACAAGAAAAACACCGTCTACCGCCGCATCGAGCGCCGCATGAGCCTGCACCAGATCGACGCGATTAGCAATTACGTGCGCTATCTGCGCGAAAATCCGCAGGAGCAAGACTTGCTATTCAAGGAATTGCTGATCGGCGTCACCAATTTCTTCCGTGATACGCAAGTCTGGGATTATTTGCAAAGCGAAACACTCCCTGCGCTATTGGCCGCCAATCCGAATGGCAAGGCGCTGCGAGCGTGGGTGCCGGCCTGCTCGACCGGCGAAGAGGCATACTCGCTGGCCATTGTTTTCAAGGAAACGCTGGAACGCATCAAGCCGAAAGCGCGCTATTCATTGCAGATTTTCGCCACCGATCTGGATCATGATGCGATCGACCGTGCGCGTCAGGGTCTCTTTCCCACCAATATTGCTGCGGATGTTTCTGCCGAGCGCCTGAGTCGATTTTTCATAGCCGATGAAAAGGGCTACCGGATTGGCAAGGAAATCCGGGAAATGGTGGTCTTTGCACCGCAAAACATCATCATGGACCCGCCTTTCACCAAACTCGACATCCTGACCTGCCGCAACCTGATGATCTACCTCGGGCCGGAACTGCAAGCCAGGCTGATACCGCTGTTTCACTACGCGCTCAACCGCGACGGCGTTTTGCTCTTGGGAAGCGCCGAAACCACCGGCAGCTTTACCAGTCTATTCGCGCCGCTGGACAACAAGGCGCGGCTGTATCGGCGTCTTAGCAATACCTCGCGCACTACGGCGGTCGATTTTCCAGTCAAATTTCCGGTCGGATTAAGCGTCGTGCAGGAGCAACACAAGGTCGTCCACCCGGCCACCAACCTGCAGTTTCAAGCCGATCAGTTTTTATTGCAGCAATACACGCCGGCAGCAGTCCTGGTCAACGCCGAGGGCGACATCCTGTACATCAATGGACGCACCGGAAAATATCTGGAGCCGGCCGCAGGCAAGGCCAACTGGAATATTTATGCGATGGCGCGCGACAGCTTGCGCCACCAGTTGGCCAGCGCATTCAAAAAAGTGGTGCGCCAGACTGGCGCCGTCACGCTGGAAAATTTGCAGCTCGAAGGCAGCGGCGACGCAGTGCAAACCGTCAATATCACGGTGCAGTTGATTGAAAAACCGGAACTGTTGCATGGCATGGTCATGATCGTATTTACCGATGTGGCCACACCACTGGTGAAGACGGCCCCAACCACCGACCTGCTCGACCATGTGCCGCAGGCCGAACTGGAACGCGCCCGCGAAGAGATCCTGCTCATCCGCGAAGAAATGCAGACCTCGCAGGAAGAGCTTACCGCCACCAATGAAGAATTACAGTCGACCAATGAAGAACTGCAATCCACCAACGAGGAATTGACCACCTCCAAGGAAGAGATGCAATCCCTGAATGAAGAGTTGCAAACCGTCAATACCGAACTGCAATCAAAGGTAGACGATCTGTCGCTGCTCAACAACGACATGAAAAACCTGCTCAATAGCACCGACATTGCCACCATATTTCTGGACGAATCACTACATGTACGGCGCTTCACCACCCACGCAACCCAGATTTTCAAACTGATCGGCAGCGATATCGGACGCCCGTTGAGCGACATTGTCACTGATTTAGGCTATCCGGAACTGCAGCAGGACGCCCGCGAAGTGCTGCGCACGCTGGTGTTTTCGCAAAAACAGATTGCAACCGGCGATGGTCGCTGGTTCAAAGCGCGCATCATGCCTTACCGCACGCTGGAAAACGTGATCGACGGTGTGGTAATGACCTTCACCGACATCACCGTCGCCAAACATCTGGAAGCAGAACTGCGCCTGAAAATCAGCGCCGCCAAGAAATAAAATGACGCGCGCGGCCGATGGTTGCAACATACTCAGCACACTTTCCATCGCACCAAACATATTGCGTCCAAACCTATATTATGTATAAATAAGCAATGCATTCTTTCTTGCGCAGTACGACCTGCAAAGACCTGAAGGGAGATATTAATGACTGCTAACAAACAAAAAATGAATAGTTCTAATGACTCCACAGGCACCGATCATCTGCGTCTGAGAGCGGAGCAAGTGTTGCGCAATGACGGCCTCAATCCGGCAACATTGCTTAGTGACACGGATGTACGCAAGCAACTGCACGAACTGCAGGTCAATCAAATCGAACTCACGCTGCAAAATAGCGAACTACTGGAGCTGCAAGATGCCCGACGGGAAATCGAATTGCTGTTGGCGCGCTATACCGATCTCTATGAGTTTGCCCCGATCGGGTATTTCACGCTGGACCGCGACGCTACCTTGCACGAAGTCAACCTGACCGGCACCAGTTTGATCGGGCTGGCGCGCTCCAAACTGGTGGGACGGCGCTTTGGCGCTTTCATCTCGCCCGAATCACGTCCGACCTTCAATGCTTTTCTGACGCGCGTATTTGCCAGCGAGACAAAACAGTCGTGCGAAGTGCAGCTTCTGAATGCCGAGCAACGCCCGTTTTTCGCCCATATCGAAGCCAATGCTGATGCCGCCGAACACACCTGTCGCCTGGTAGTAGAAGATATCAGCTTGCGCAAGACGGCCGAGCAGGCACTGCACAACGCCCATGACAACCTGGAAGCAAAGGTACGGGAACGCACCGCGGAACTATTACAGACAAATGCCCGGCTCAACGCAGAAATTGCCGAACACAAACGCACCGAAGAAGCGCTGAAGCACACCCAATATATCTTGCATCAGGCGCAACGGGTGGCGCATGTGGGTAGTTGGGAGCGCAACATTGCCAGCGGTGTATCACTCTGGTCGGATGAATTTTTCCGGATTTGTGGCCTGCCGCCGCAAGCATTTATTCCCAGCATTGCAAATATGTTGCAAGTTATGCATCCGGAAGATGGCAAGGCGGCATATCAGATGATCCAGCACGCAATCGAGCACGATAACAACTTCAGCGGCATCAGCAGGATTGTCCGCCCGGACGGGACGATACGGCACGTCCGGTTACAGGGCAACATCCTGTACAACGAAAACCAGAAGCCACAAACGCTGGTCGGCTCTGTGCTTGATATTACCGAATTCAAGCAAACTGAAGATGCCTTGCTGCAATCGCAGGAAACCATCCGCAGCCTGGCCGCGCATCAGGAAGTCGTCAAGGAAAGCGAACGCAAGCGCATCGCGCGCGAAATTCACGACGAACTGGGGCAGAATCTGATGGCCTTGCGCATCGACGCCTCGATGCTGGCAGCACGCACCGCACACAGCCATCCGCGACTCAACGCGAAGGTCAAGTCGGCGCTCAATGATATCGATACCACCATCAAATCGGTGCGCGGCATCATCAACAATCTGCGCCCGCCGGTACTGGACTTGGGCCTACCGGCGGCATTCGAGTGGCAAGTCAAGGAATTCCAGCGCCGCAGCGGCATTACCTGCACCCTGAACATCAGCGGCGCCGATGCGCAGTACAAGCTCGATGACGAGCAATCCACCGCACTGTTTCGCATTCTGCAAGAATCGTTGGCTAACGTCTGCCGTCACGCCCAAGCCAATCAAATCACGATCAGCCTGTCGCAGGAGGCCGGCAACGTGTTGATGAAAGTGGCCGACGACGGCATCGGCTTGCTCCCGAATAGCCACAGGAAAACACATTCATATGGACTGATCGGCATCAAGGAACGCGTCAACACGCTGCACGGCAAACTGATCATCGACAGCCGCGAGAACCAGGGCACCGCTTTGACCGTCATCATCCCGATTGCGTACCCGCCCAAGAACGCTGAACCCGAAAACGCTCAATAACGCATATCCGACAGGCCGGGTTCCCGCCTGGTCGGGATTTTTTTATTCATTTACATTTTAGGAAATTTTCACATGCATTACTGGACCACGATTACCGGTTATGGCGGCAGCACCGTAATGATGCCTGCTGCCGCCGCTTTTGCCGCCTGGCTTGCGCTGGGTGGGGCTTGGCGCATGTCTTTGTGGTGGTGCGGCTTGTTTGGCGCAGGTCTGGCGGTCGTAATTGCATCGAAAATCGCCTTTATCGGCTGGGGCGTCGGCATCCCGGCGCTGGATTTTACCGGCTTCAGTGGTCACGCGATGCGCGCCATGGCGGTGATGCCGGTGCTGTTCTACCTAGTGCTGCAAAACGCCGGCACTGCGACCCGCACCGCCGGAGTGCTGGGCGGGCTGTTGCTGGGAGCGCTGATTTGCACCTCGCGCATTGCGGTGCAAGTCCATTCGGTAACGGAAGCGGTATCGGGCGGGATCCTCGGCACCGCGGTCAGCCTGGGCTTCATCGCATTATCTTGCAAGCTGGAAAAACCCCTGCTGAACCGTGCACTGATGATCGCAACCCTCATTGGCCTGATAGGCATGTCGTATGTAAAACCGGTGCCGTCGCAAAGCATGCTAACCAAAGTGGCGCTCGTCCTCTCCGGCCATGACAAACCGTATACGCGTGCGAACTGGAAATTGCATCACGACACGGAACTCGGCATTACTGGAAAAGAACAGCCTTTTGCAAAAATGCGCGTTGAATTTTAGGGGCGGATTCCAAACCCACCCCTACACCAAACTTGATATCGCATAATTTTTAGCAACATACTATAAATGGTATATTTCTAAAAACCAATTAAAACGTGCGGAAAATACCTTGTTTTTAGGCATACTCCCATAGAGTCGCACCTCAAAAAATCACAAAGATCGTGCCAGGCGGATGCCGGTAAATTGCCAGCGCGCGCTGGTCGGGAAAAAATTGCGGTAGCTGGAGCGCGCATGATCAGCCGGCGTGGCGCAGGATGCGCCGCGCAATACATATTGATTGACCATGAATTTGCCGTTGTATTCGCCGATCGCATCTGCAGCCGCCCGAAAGCCCGGATACGGCGCATAGCTGCTCGACGTCCATTGCCATGCGGTATCGAATAATTGCAATAAAGCTTGTTCATCTGACTGCGCCTGGCTGTCCACCGCACACTCCCACTCGGCTTCGCTGGGCAGGCGCGCATCAAACCAGCGGGCGTAAGCATCGGCCTCGAAATAAGACAGTTGGGTGGCTGCGCGCTGCAAATCCAGTGGTTGCAAACCGTGCAGGGTAAATTCATGCCACTCGCCGTCGATCTGACGCCAGTACAGCGGTTGCTGAGATTGCTGCAATTGCAGCCAATCCCAGCCTTCGGACAGCCACTCTGCGGGCTCCCGATAGCCGTCATCCTCGATAAAAGCCAGGTATTCGCCGTTCGTCACCAGCCGGGACGCCAGCGCGAACGGTTCGACAAACTGCCGGTGACGCGGCAACTCGTTATCAAAACAGAATCCGCCGCCGGCATTACCGATCTCGACCAAGCCGCCCTGATGCTGTTGCCAATGTAGGGGCAACACCAAGGCCAGCGGCGGCACCGCGCCGCTGGCATAGGCGGGCAGCATCGGATTGCAGGAAAGCAGATGCAGAATATCGGTTAGCAACAGTTCCTGATGCTGCTGTTCGTGCTGCAAGCCCAGCGTCACCAGTTGCACCAGTTCGTCCAACCGTGCCGGCGACAACGCGGCGGCGATCAGAATCAGCGCCGCCATGCGGGCATCGACATTACTGCGGTAATCTTCCACCTCGGCCAGGGATGGCCGCGTGATCAGGCCGCGCTGGGCGCGCGGATGCCGGTTGCCGATACCGTGGTAATACGAGTTGAACAGCACACGGAAAGCCGGATGATGCGGCTTGAAGTTAAGCTCGAACCGCTCCAGCACAAAAGTCTCGAAAAACCAGGTGGTGTGCGCCAGATGCCACTTGACCGGGCTGGCGTCCGGCATCGATTGCACGCAGCAATCCTCGTCGGACAACGGCTCAGTCAGCGCCAACGTGGCCTGTCTTGTCAGGTCGTATTCAGCCAGCAGGGAAATGAGCATGTCGGGCTCCTGGTCCGGTCACACAGCCCGCGCATGCATGACGGCAAACCAGCCGCGCGCATCGGTCCAGGTCCGGATCGCGCCAAAACCGGCTGCGCCGAGCAAGTCGGCAAACGATTGCGGGGTGTACTTGTAACTGCTTTCGGTATGGATGCGATCAAATTCGGCAAAATGGCGCTGCCCGCCCGGCCAGCGCACAGTCAGCGGCCGGCGCGCTTCCAGATGCATTTCGACGCGGCTCTGCTGCGGGCTGTAAAACGCCCGATGCCGCCAATCGCGCACCGCAAAATCGGTGCCGAGCAAGCTGTTCAGATGATGCAACAGATTCAGGTTGAACGCCGCCGTCACTCCCAGCGCATCATCGTAGGCGGCGTCGAGGATGGCGTGATCCTTGATCAAATCGACCCCGATCAGCAGCGCGCCGTCGGCACCGCAAGCAGCGCGTATCCGGCTCAGGAAGGCCGCCGCCTGTGCCGGCGCAAAATTGCCGATCGACGAGCCCGGATAAAAAAACACCCGTTTTTCGTGCCTGACGGTAGCAGGCAACTCCAGGTTGCTGGAAAAATCGAGCCCGACTCCCATCATTTCGATAGCCGGAAAGCACGGCTGTATCGGCGCCAGCGCCTGCGCCAGAAAATCGGCCGAGATATCGATCGGCACATACTGGCGCGGCTGCAAGGCAGGGAACAGATGCACCGCTTTGGCGCAATTGCCGGCGCCCAGATCGATCAAGGTTGCACCCGGCCCGACCGCTTGCGCGATCTGCGCCAGGTTGGCATCGAAAATCGCCGCCTCGGTGCGCGTCGGATAATATTCCGGCACCAGGCAGATCGCCTCGAACAAACGGGAGCCGAGCGCGTCGTACAGGTATTTCGGTGAAGTGGTGGCTTGTGCTGCCAGCAAGCCCGAGTGCAGTTCGGCGCGTATCGCCTCTGCGTTGGCCGCGCTGTTGTGCAGCAGATCTGCGGCGGTCGCACGCGACGCGGAAAGTCTCTGTTGTAGTGGCATAGGTATGGATTCAGGTAAGTTGATCGGGAATAAGCAAAAATCAGCAAAAACCAGCAAAAACCAGCAACTCCTGCAGCGACATCTTGAACTTGAATTTTTACCAATTATGCCCGTAACTGGTAATTCGCGGATAATACGCGCCTGAAATAGACACAAAATCGCGCCAAAAATTCTCGCAAACACTAAGAAAGGTTTTCCATGTCGCATCTCTCGTGCTCCAAAATGCTCAAAACGCTGCTGTCGACCGCACTCGCATCAGTCATGCTGTTGTCATCCGGCCTGTCGCAGGCGCAGCAGGTTTTGCGCGTGTCGGCCATTCCCGACGAAGCACCGACTGAATTGCAGCGCAAGTTCAAGCCGCTGGGCGATTATCTGGAGAAAAAGCTCGGGATGAAGGTCGAATTCACGCCGGTAACCGACTATGCAACATCGGTCGAAAGCTTGATCAATAACAAACTAGATATGGTCTGGTTCGGCGGCTTCACTTTCATCCAGGCCAAAGTACGCAGCAACAACCAGGTTGTGCCGCTGGTGCAACGCGCAGAAGACGAGAAATTCAAATCGGTCTTCATCACCACGAGCAAAGACATCACCAAACTGGAAGACCTGAAAGGCAAGACTTTCACCTTCGGTTCCGAATCGTCTACTTCCGGTCATCTGATGCCGCGTTCCTACCTGCTGGCAGCGAAAATCAATCCGGATACCGACATGAAGCGCATCGCTTTCTCCGGCGCGCATGACGCCACCGTTGCCGCAGTTTCCGGCGGCAAAGTCGATGCCGGCGCGCTGAATATTTCGGTCTGGGAAAAACTGGTCGCGGGCGGCAAGGTCGACACCAAAGTGGTGCATGTGTTCTACACCACGCCCGGCTATTACGACTATAACTGGACCGTGCGCGCCGACATGAACCCGGTAGTGCGTAAAAAACTGTCCGACGCTTTCCTGGCGCTGGATGCCAAGAATCCGGCCGACAAGGTAATCCTCGACTTGCAACGCGCCAGCAAATTCATTCCGACCAAGGCTGAAAATTATGCAGCCATCGAAGCGGCAGCACGCAACGCCGGCTTGCTGAAATAAGACTGAAATAACAATGTCATTCGTTCTACGCGGCGTCAGCGTACGCCATCCTTCGACCGCGCATGCAGATGCCGGGGCCGGATTTGCCTTGCTTGACGTCAGCCTGTCGATCGACCAGGGCGAACAGGTGGCGCTGATCGGGCCTTCCGGCGCCGGCAAGACTACCTTGCTGCACACTTTCGCCTGCGCCCATCGGGCCCAATCGGGCGAATTTTCCGCATTCGGAATGTCGCCCTGGGATTTGACCCACGCCGAGCGCCATCTGCTGCGCGCGCGGCTGTTTCTGGCGCCGCAAACGCCGCCGCTGCCGCCGCGCCAGCGCGTGGTGACGGCAGTGCTGGCCGGACGCTTGCCGCAATGGGGCTTTTGGCGGGCGCTGGCGTCGCTGATCAAGCCGGGCGCGCGCAACGCGCAAGCCGCCTATGACGCGTTGGCGCGTTTTAATCTGCAAGACAAGTTGTATGCGCGGGTCGATCGCCTGTCCGGCGGCGAACGCCAGCGTTGCGGCATGGCGCGCCTGCTGGTATCCAGCGCCGAAGCTTTCCTGATCGATGAACCGCTGTCGGCGCTGGACCCGACACTGGCGCTGCAAACCCTGGCCGCGCTGCAACAAGAATCTGCCAGCCGCAATGCAACGCTGATCTGCAGCCTGCATCAGGTGGAGCTGGCGCGCAGCCATTTCCCGCGCATCGTCGGCTTGCGCGATGGCCGCATCATGTTCGATGCGGCGCGTGCGCAAGTGACCGACGCGATGATTGCGGCGCTGTACCAGAATGCCGGCAGCACGCCGCAACCCGTAGATTTCGCACCGCCTGCCATCGTCATTGCGCACTGCTGACACCCATGCCTGTAACCCGTTCGCAACATCCCGATCCAGCCTGGCGCGCCCGCGTTATGGGCAGCATCATCGCGCTGGTGCTGCTGTGGCCGATGCTGGTAGCGAGCGAATTCAAACCCTGGATTTTGCTCGATGCGCAAAGCCTGAACGCTGCCGGGCGCTTCCTGGCCGATTTTGCGCCGCCGGCCCATTCGGGCGAATTTCTGCAGCTGATGGTGGCAGCAACCTGGCAAACCGTCGCCATGGCTACCGCCGGCCTGACTCTGGCATTGCTGGGAGCAATCCCGCTGACCTTGCTGGTGACGCAGTCGCTATCGATTTCCCGTCTCGGCAGCGGCCGCATGCGACTGGCCGGCTTCATCATCCGGCAAATTGCGCGCTGGCTGCTGGTGCTGTTGCGCAGCGTGCCGGAACTGGTCTGGGCGCTGCTGTTCGTGCGCATCGTCGGCTTGGGGCCGACTGCCGGCGTGCTGGCAATTGCACTGACTTACTGCGGCATGCTGGGCAAGGTGTACGCCGAAATCCTCGAATCCACCGACGCCCATGCTACAGAATCGCTGCTGAAAAATGGCAGCAGCCGGCTGGCTGCGCTGCTGTATGGCACGTTGCCGGCAGCGGCCTCGGAACTGGTGTCTTACACCACCTACCGCTGGGAATGCGCGATCCGGGGCTCGGTCATCATGGGCTTCGTCGGTGCCGGCGGCCTCGGGCAACGGATGGATGAATCGATGAAGATGCTGGCCGGCGGCGAAGTCGCCACCATGCTGATCATCTTCGTGCTGCTGGTGGCGTGCGCCGATCTGGTCAGCACCTTTTTGCGCAAACGCCTGGGTTAATGCCATGAAAACCCGTCAAATTCCCTCGCCGCCGGTAGCCGATTTTTCTGCTGTCGCCCTGCTCGTTGCGTTGCTGGCGCTGATCGTCGCCAGTTTTGCCTCGCTGCCGCTGCAATGGAGCGCGCTGTTCAGTGCCGATGCACTGCGCTCCAGCATGGAATTTTTGCATGGCTTCGCGCCGCCTGAACTGGCCGGACCTTTCCTACTGAAAATCGCCATCGGCACGCTGGAAACCCTGTCGATGTCGGCGCTCGGCACCGGCATCGCAGTCGTGCTCGGCATCGCGTTGGCGCTGCCGGCCAGCGGCCGCTTTGGCCGCACTGCGCGCGCGGTGATCCGCCTGAAACTGAATATCTTGCGCTCGATACCGGAACTGGTCTGGGCCTCGATCCTGCTGATTGCCGCCGGCCTTGGCCCGTTCGCCGGCACGCTGGCGCTGGCGGCGCATACCACCGGCGTACTGGGACGTCTGTTCGCCGACACGCTGGAAAACCTGCCGCCAGCGCCGGAAGCGACGCTGCGCATTAACGGCGCGCGGCCGATGACGGCCTTCTTTTATGCGACACTGCCGCAAGTGCTGCCGCAAATGTTGTCGTATACACTGTACCGCTGGGAAAACAATATCCGCGCCGCCGCCATCCTGGGCGTGGTCGGCGCCGGCGGGTTGGGCCAGATGCTGAAATACCACCTGTCGCTATTCCAGATGCAGCAAGCCGCCAGCGTCATCATTGCGATGCTGATGATGGTAGCTGCAGTCGATGCAATCAGTTTCTGGCTGCGGCGCCTAATGACCCGGTAGTCAAACTTCTAAAAACAAGGAGTATTGATATTTTTAGTATATTTCACGCATATTTTAATTGCGGTCATTAAATATACTCATAGAAATACCAAGGTAGCTTAAATGAAGAATATTAAAGATTACTATCTCGTGTTGGGCATCGAAAGCGACGCCTCGCTCGCGGAGGTAAAAACTGCCTTCCGGCAAAAAGCGTCATTGTTCCATCCGGACAAGAATGCATCGGACGATGCGCCAGACAAATTTCGGGAAATCAAGGAAGCGTATGACACGCTGTCGGTCGCAGCAAAACGGTCTGCCTATGATGAAAATCGCCGCCGCAACTTGCTCGACAACCCGATTGAAACAGCCAAAGAAATTTGGACAAATTATATTCAAGGAGTACTGCATTGAGACTTTCCCCATTTTTCCACGACCTCAAATCCGCCTATGATTCCGAGCTTGATGACATGAGCACCGATTCTGCCGGCAATGATGTCCTAGCGTCGCGACTGGAAGCGAAGCGGGCCCAAATCCCTTCCCTGATGCCGATGATCAAGAACTATCCGGAAATGGGTGCAGTCGCTTTCCACAACGGCATCAACTTTGTCAGCGGCAAGGCAATGGAAGCATTGGTAACCAAGGAGCCGGAAGATTTTCCCTTGTGGGCAACGCTGCTGCCATCGCTGGAATTAACCGCATGGGCCAGCAAGCTTGCCAAAACTGTCCTTGCACATCCGGACGGCGAACAGTTCCTGATCGTCACAGCCGGCCTGGAATATCTGCACTGCAGAGGCGATATCGGCATCCCGCAACATGCCGGCTCGGATGACGCCGAGGGCTCGGATGAGGCCGATAGCAATGATGGTGACGAATTTGGCAACGACTATGGCGACGAAAACGATGACAGGAATGACGCAGATTCCGATCTCGCAGAAGCAGGATCAGACTGGCTCGCCGAACAGGGATTTGACCGCAACAACTAATCACTTTTTTGCACTGGATAGCCCATGAACACCATTCCTGCACTACTGAAAGCACAAAGTCTGGTCCGCGCCGGCGATATTATCGGTGCGGAATTTGCGCTGGTATCCCTGGCCGATACCGAGGGCGATTACGCGCTGGTGGTCGCCCTCGATGATCTGCCGCCCTCCGACCTGCTGGCGATCATTCGGGAATATGACGTATCCAAGGAGTCCATCGTCAATATGCTGGTCACGCCGGAACAATTCGCCCGCGCGGTGGTTCTGGAGACGCGCTACAACGATGTCAGCCACGAACACTTGCGCGGCATGATCAACTCGGTCATCTTTCGCGAAGACCACGATACCGGCGAATTCCTGAATGCGATTGGCGCGCTCGATGGCGGCTGCGATGCGCTGGTGGACTATCTGTCCGACAAGGCCGAACGGGTTGAACATTTCTTTCAGTACTCGACGTTCGATCTTTTCAAGTACGGCAACGAGTCGAAAACCGCTCTGGTCGATTATGACCTGGCGGCCGACCCCGACGAGCATCCGCGCCTCAGCCTGGAAGAAGTGAATGATCACGACTGGATGGAGTTGACCTGGACGCTGCGCTATGTCACCCCCGATCTGTTCAGCGAAATTCTGTTCATGTTGCGCGCGCGCTGGCGTGACAGCGTGCGCCTTGAAGCGCTTGCTGAAGCGGCCTTGAACGCCAAAGAACAGGTTCAGGAAGAAGCGCCTGCCGCTGTATTGGGCGAGGAATCCGCGCTGTAAATAATGCAGTAAAACTGTCCACGAAAAACACGAAAGGCACGAAAAACCCTTCTCAGTCGCAGCACAAAGAAAGGTTTATGCATTCTTTCGTGCTTTTCGTGTCTTTCGTGGACAATGTTTTTCATGTCATGTCTTGCCTGCACCGTGCTGCATCAGACCGTTTTAAACCAATTCCAATTTCCTATGCCCGATAACAGCAACAAGATTTCACTGTACGACGGTCGCCCGTTTTTTGAAAAGGCGCTGCATTTCGGAGTGCAAAACAGCATCATTGATCCTGCCAAAGTGCGCGCCATTCTGGATGACGCGCCGAAAGGCATGATCCAGATTGCCGACTTTTTTGGCTCCCAATACCTGCGCCCGAATGTGGAAACTGCGCTGACGCGCATGGTCAATCTGGTGAGTCTGTACCTTGAAGAAAAAACCGCTGGGGATGTGGAAAAGGCAGCGCAATCGCTGCGCGACAATTCATTCCTGTCGCATTCGCGCGGCGGCTCCGAGATGCTGAAAAAATTGTTTGCCCTGCCGGAAGACGCCATCATCGGCAGCCACAAGAGCACGCAGGTCAAGGATTTCCTGGAAAAATGGTCGCGCCTGACGCCAGTTGCCTACCGGAAAGAGCAGAAGAAACGCATAGATGCGCAGGATGAAATTGCAGCGGCGATCTGGCTCGCCGAACAGGCAGGAATGCCCGCTGACGCGCTGGAAGATGAAGCCGCTGAACTGGTGATACGCACTGCGATACTGCTGCGTTTGAGCGCCAGCAAAAGTCAGAGCAAGGCAGGCGCGATGCCGAGCGCATTCGAATTTGCACAATTGATAGACGCTCTGAGAACCAAGGGCATTAGCGCCGACGCCAAAAAACGCGCCCACGTGATCCCCGACGACATGCCCGAGCAGTACAGGCCCATTGTGGAGCGTATCCGCAAGAAAATCGTCAAGACCGACATCCCGGAAATCCTCGACCCGAGCACCACGCTGGCCGAGTTGCTGGACAAGCTCAAGCAAAAATACTTCTTGCGCAGTGACGACGCCGACGATGTGAGCAATTTTGACGCCATCGTCTCGAAAGACTGGACCCGCGTCACCGAAGGCAAATCGGACTCGGATTCCCTGCTGACCCTATTTCTCTGTCTGGCCGGAAGCGCCGCGCCAAAAATCAGCATCAACGAGAAAAAAGCGCGGGAAATAGTGCGAAAAATCCGCAAGGAAGGCATCAATCCGGTATTGGTGCCGGCATACATCAACCAATTTGCCCCATACGAAATGCGCGAAGGCTTGGTAGCGCTATGGGATGATTTTTTTGCGGAAGCAGAAAAATACCTGCTGGACGATTGGGATACAAAATTCGTCGAAGTACTGTCTTTCTTGAAGGACAACTGCAATATTCTGAAAACGCCGTGATTGGCCGTGATTGGCCGCAAATCGGTGCGCAGCGCGCACCCTACCTCCTGAAATGATCCTGCAACCTGCAAGTTGCAAATTGAGCAGCTATTAACATCGAACATCGGCAATTTGAATGGGCGATATCGCCCTCAAGCGGCAGTTCGTGTTACTTCGTCTTCAACTTCGACTCTCGCGCAATGCGCACAATTTCTTGCGCAATCTCTTCTGGCGACAGCACAAAATCGATGCACCCGCTATCGATTGCGCTCGCCGGCATGTCTGATTGGCTTGCGGTACTAAGCTTTTGCGCGATGGTAATACCGCCTACTTCCTGGATGCCGCACAGCGCTGCTGCCCCGTCGCCATCATAGCCAGAGACAATAATAGCAATCAGCTTGCCGTCCCAGTAACGCGTCAGTGAACGCAGGAAAACCGTGATGACATCAGGCCAGCCCCGCGGCTTTGAGATTGGCTTTAGTCGGAACTCTCCATTAAGTACATGTAAATCCCGATTTGCGGGAATGATAAATACGCGGTTAGGTTCGATTAGCAAACTTTCCGTGATGAGATCGACCGGCATAGTTGTGTAGCGAGGAAGAATTTCATGCAGGCGGGTAGGCATGATTGTGATGTGATTAACGACGACGACGGCGACACCCATGTCAGCCGGAAGATTTTGCAATAGCCGAATATAGGCGTCCAGGCCGCCGGCCGAACCGCCGACGCAAACGATAGGAAAATCTTTCACCGGGGCACCCGCTGTAATCGACATATATCCCCCCCAATAGAGTAGTTCACAAATACACACTTTGCGCATAGCAGCCGGTCGGGAACGCATCTCAGGATACTGCGAGCGCACCATACAAAGAATAACCGGACAGGCATCTTTGGCACTTGGCATGTGGATTTTCAATGCGGAAAATCAAGACAGCACGAGAACTTTTTCTGCCGATGCCGGCGCGCGCTGGAAATTGATTTGGTCAGCAGACTTGCCCTTCCCGCTTCCCTGTGCCGATACATCTGGTTACCTCGGTTACGCATCCGGCATTGCAGGGCATCGTTGTTTGGCATGTAATACGGACATCAACCGGAAATATTTCAAGGAGATTTACGATGAAAAGCCGATTCGCAGTTATCACAGGATTATTGTCAGGCGCCATGCTGATGTTAGCTGCCGCTCCTGCCATGGCGCGTGCTGACGTTTCAGTCAGTATTGGGGTTCCGGGTTTCTATGCGCAACCAGCGCCGGTCTATGTGCAGCCGCGCCCGGTCTATGTACAGCCGCAACCCTACTATGTGGAACAGCCATACAGGCAGGACTGGCGCCAACCTCGCTGGAATCGCGATCATCGCCCCCGTCATGATCGCGATCATGACGGGGTACCAAACCGCTTCGACCGTGACCGTGATGGTGACGGCGTACCAAACCGCTTTGACCGCCGGCCGAACAACCCATACCGCGATTAAATACGTTGCTATTCAAGCCTTTCGCTAAATTGTTCTGCACGTTGTTTGCTAATCCATAAACACAATAGGAAAACGATATGAAATCGAAATTGATAGCTGGCTCCTTCTTAGCTTCTGCTTTGTTTGCTGGCATAGGCATGTCCCCAGTGATGGCGCAAGGTACAAATACACCCGATATCAACCGTGCCCAGCAAGATATCAACGCACGGATTCAACAAGGTTTGGCGTCTGGGCGCATTACCCCTGCTGAGGCGCAGTATCTATATCAACGTGACCGGGAAATTCAAATCCGGGAAAATCGCTTTAAGTCTGATGGCTCTGCCAGTCCGCAAGAACGCCAGCAATTAAGGCAGGATCTGGATGCCCTCCGCGCTGAAGTTGAATATAAAATCACCAATTCAAATCCTCGCGCTGATGCACGACAGTCAGGCCAGTTTGACCGGGCTGACCGGTCTGACCGGCCAGACAATACGCCCGGTATCGACAGTCGCGAATTCAGAATCGGCGATCGGATTGAAGAAGGGGTTCGCTCCGGCCGCATAACGGAAGGTGAAGCGCGCAAACTGGAGCGCAGGGAACGCGAGATTGAACGCCAGGAAGCCCGTTTCAAGTCTGATGGCATCGTTACCCGGCAAGAAAAGCTTCAATTACGAAATGAATTGACGGCGTTGCGTGATGAGGTGGAGCGGATGATGCGCGATGATCGCCGCGAGCGCTATTAACAGAAAGGAACAGATAAGCGCCGATAAGGCGCGTCTGAGTTCCATCGGCAAAAATCCATTCTCGAAGCCGGTGGGGAGGAATTTGATTGCGCCAGGCAAGCCTCACAGAGATCCGTTAGCGGGCGCAATTAAGCGCGCACTAAGTCGGGTAGCGCACATACAACAGGCACCGTTTTTCGATAGATTCAGGCTCTAAATCGGAGATCATCATGTCAATTAATCAAATTCATTGGGCTTCAGCAGCCACGAATAACCACCGTAAAACAACTCGCTTGCCGGCTCTGGCGCTATTCATATTGAGCACCGCGTTTGCCGCAACAGCGGCAATGGCTGCAAGTAATGTGGCAGACGCGAACGCACGCTACCAGGCAGATCGCGCAGTGTGCAATAGTGGCCAGTCGAACCAGGATCGCGCAACGTGCCTGAAAGAGGCCGGGGCAACGCTGCAAGAGTCAAAAAAGGGACGCCTCGATAGCGGCCAGGGTGCGTATCAGCAAAATGCCTTGATACGTTGCAATGCGCTGCCGGCAGAGGAGCGTGAAGCGTGTCAGCGCCGCATAGAGGGTGAAGGCACAACCAGCGGCACCGTACGTGACGGTGGCGTGTTGCGAGAACTTGTTGTGCCGGATGACAAATAAGTCATGAAGTGCGGGTGCAACCCGCGCGGCGTCGTGCCTGATGCTTTACATACGGCGCAATGCGCTTCGCTTCAATTGCGTCCTACCGGGTGTTGCGGGTTACGGCCTTTCCACGCGGATCATGCGTTCGCGCCCCCGCTGATTAAATACCTATCGAGGCGACATCTGTTCTGACGCGGGAGTTACTTATGACCGCCGCCATCACCCGCACGATCGCCATTACCGCCGGTATATAGAGGATTCGGCGCGACATAAGCGATCACTTTGTGGTCAAGCACGCCTGGTGGTGCAATCTGGTCTAAGTAAAATGCGTCTCTTGCACCATCAAAAGCCCAGGCGAATGATTTGTCACCCGCAATGAACCTAATGGTTTCGCCGCCGATTACGTTTACATACTTAGTGTCCGGGGTAATAACAATCGCACGCGCGGCGGCTGATACTGATGCCGGACTGCCCAAAAGATCAGATCGAGGCGTCCAAGCAACTGGAGACACGCATGCAGTGGATAACATGGCTGTAAAAATGACTGGAAAACGCAATTTTGAACTCATGACGTATCTCCTGAAATTGGGCGATTAAGAAAATCTTAACCTATGCGCAGCGTCACCGCTTGCGCCGCCCGATCAACTCCACGGTCGTAAACCGCAATTCGTAAGGCGCAATTCGTAGGGCGTCAATAAGCGCAGCGCATTGCGCCGCATGTTGCGCCAAATACAACCGAAGTCTCATTACCGTCATGCCAGGTGTCCTGGAAACACATATTTCTTCATCGTGAATCTTTTGCCGAAATCCGATTGCAGGGCGGGATCGTGCGGCGCTATAACTAGCCCGTCCAACCGCCGTATGCAGGATAATCAGCGCTTACATCCGACACGCCGATAAGCTATTTCTCGCCGGCAGCGCCCATCATCAATCCATCGTATTTAGCGCAGCCTCGTTATCATTCACCAAACGCGCAAATTGACAAAAAGTACGTCATAACGTACGGTATTGCAATCAACGAAGGAGCAAAACATGACTACCATTACCGTAAGCGAAGCACGGGCAAGCCTTTATCGCCTGATCGATGAAACGGCTACCAGCCATCAACCCATTGTCATTACTGGCAAGCGACACAACGCAGTGCTGGTGTCGGCAGACGACTGGGCATCGATTCAGGAAACCGTTTATCTATTGTCTATCCCTGGCATGCGCGAATCGATACGGGAAGGATTGTCGGCTTCCGTTGACGAATGCGGCAAGGAGCTCGGCTGGTGAGCTGGCAAATTGTCTACACGAAACACGCGCAAAAAGATGCCCAGAAACTGGCATCCGCCGGATTGAAGGAAAAAACCAAGTCATTGCTGGCGGTCCTGAGCGAAAACCCATTCCAGAATCCACCTCCTTACGAAAAGCTGGTTGGGGACTTGGTTGGCGCTTATTCGCGGCGCATCAATATTCAGCACCGTCTGGTCTATCAAGTGTTGGAGGAACAACGGACCGTCAAGATACTCAGGATGTGGTCGCACTATGAGTAATGCCGCGCACCCATCAACCAGTTGGACCAAGATTAAAGGGAATCCGCTTCGGAATAGTTTTTTTGATTAGTAAACTAATCGAGACTGACCCCAGTAGTACTGAAACTCACATACGGCGCAATGCGCTTCGCTTCAATTGCGCCCTCCCGCGTGTTGCGGGTTACGGCCTTTGATGCTCCCTATGCGGGTTGCACCCGCCCTACATGACTGAGCATGTCACTACACGATAATGTGCGCTTCAATACAATCTTCCCGTGCGTATCTTGGCCGACAGCGACAAACACGTTTTTGGCAATATCCAGGCCGATTACTTTTGCGGCAGCATTCATGGTGGAGTCCATTTCATAAGGGTGCGGATTACGACCTTGTAACGAAGAGTTAGACATGTTCGCGTATGAGACGGATATCGACTTCTCGGTCAACGTACTTCCATTCCTCTGACGCACGCAGTTCGGAAAGCAGCCTGTCGAACTCAACCTCATGGATGGGCGCGTACTCGAACCAATTAAGAAAATCGAACGGTTCATTCTCAGAGAGGTCGCGGCAGTGGTGGAGTTTGCGCGCTACTGCAGGCAAGTACTTAAGCCCGATTTGGACGTGCTTTGACTGTTCGAAAACGCTCTGGCGCTCGTCTTGCGTGAGCTCCCACCAAGCTGTGTTCTTCCGGATCGGTATTAGTGCAGCGCACGTTGCTTCTGGGCGCGCCAGACCTTGCTGCTTCGCCACAATTTCGTTCTTCTCTGCGCGCATGACATATCGTTCATTGCTGGTTATCCCACGAAGTATCCAGGGTGCACTGGTTTCAGACTGCACCTCTGAAGCGGATACGACGTTGAGCCTTTTGGCTTCAGGCAGGGGCTCGCCAACTCTGGTTTCGGTCCTGACAATTCGCCATGGGCCAATGTCTGCGCCGACGAATGCAAATAATCGTGTATTCATTTCAACCTTTCGTGCTGAGGTCTGACATCTAAATTCACCTGCCGCCGCAGGCAGTCCGGTGGAATGCATGTTAGAGCTTCATTCACCGCGGCCATCTGCTGTTAACGGTTATTTTTCAGCCAACGCAAAGCCGGCATTACCCGGCGCTACTACGGAAACGAAGACAAAGGGATCTTTCGCGTCAGTGTTCATGGCACCATGAACTTGCCCAGGTTTCGCGACGGCAATTTCTCCGGCTTTAAGCTTGGTAACCACGCCGTTTCCCTGGTAATAATCGGCAGAACCCGAGAGGACGGTCCAGGTGTCTTGGCCGTGTGAATGAACGTGAGCAGCGAGTTCTTGCCCAGGAAGAACATGCCAAACGACGATTACGGACTCTTCTGTTTCCAGCACTACAGATCGAATCGGCTCGCCATCAGACGGGCTGGCAAACTCCGACACTACAAATTTTCTTACTGCGGGAGTCATAGCGATATCCTCGTTCATAAGTATTCCGAAACGGCTCAGTATACGCGCCGCAAAAACGCACTCGGATGGCGCATCATCCAAAACGCTGCTGCTTCGCGCCCGTCCAACCGCCGTATGCAGGATAATCAGCGCTTACACCCAACACGCCGATAAGCTATTTCTCGCCGGCAGCGCCCATTATCAATCTATCGTATTTAGCTAAAAACATACTCAACAACGTATTTTTATAAAAGCCAATGAAAATATGCGGAGAAGTGGCATTTTTTATTGATACTCCCTATATTATTAAAACTAAATAGCAATTCTCCGCAATTCAAAACGGACAACACCACCGGAGCATCCATGCTGGAACTGCGCCATATCACCAAGTCGTACCGCAATGCACAACCCGTGCTGGATGACTTGTCTTACACGCTGACTGCGGGTGAATTCATTGCGGTGATGGGCGAATCGGGCGTGGGCAAATCGACGCTGTTGAACTTGATTGCCGGGCTGGATACGCCGGACTCGGGCGAGGTGGTTATTGATGGCGTCGTCATGTCGGCGCTGGATGACGACGCTGCGACTTTATTGCGGCGCAAGAAGATGGGTTTCGTGTTCCAGGCTTTCCATGTATTGCCGCATCTGACCTTGCAACAGAACATCGCCCTGCCCTTGCTGCTGAATGGCGAAAGCCGGCATCGGGCGCAGGAAATGCTTGATGCGGTTGGCTTGCAGGGGCGCGGCGGAGATTTCCCGCGCCAATTGTCGGGCGGCGAAATGCAGCGGGTGGCGATTGCCCGCGCGCTGGTGCATCGGCCGAATCTGGTGCTGGCCGACGAGCCGACCGGCAACCTCGATCCCGACACTGCGCACAGCGTGTTGCTGTTGTTGCGTGCAGAAATCAAGGCCAGCGGCGCGTCGGCCATCATGGTGACCCATTCGTATGCGGCGGCGGAATTGGCCGACCGCGTGCTGGTGTTGAGCAAAAACGGCTTGCGCCCGGCTTGATTTTCTTACCTCAATGTCTGCGCCCATGCCAATCCGTTTGCGACTCCTGACCCGTTGGCTGTTGCTCGGCGAATGGCACGCCCATCCGGTGCGCGCCATTGTCGCCATCGGCGCGATTGCGCTGGGGGTGGCGCTCGGGTTTGCGATCCATCTGATCAATGCGGCGGCTTTTAACGAATTTTCGGCGGCGATCAAGAGCCTGTCGGGCTTGTCCGATTTGCAGGTGCGCGGCGTACAGGCGCGCTTTGACGAGCGGCTTTATCCGCTGCTGGCAGAGCGTAATGGCGTGGCGCTGGCTAGTCCGGTGCTGGAACTGGACGCAAGCGTTGTTAATGCACCCGGTTCAGGTGAGCGCAGCGCGCTGAAGATTCTCGGCATTGATGTGTTCCGTGCCGCTGAAATTGCGCCCGACTTGATCGGAATTCCCGCTGACGATCAACCTTTCGACACTCTCGCCGATGATGCGATTTTTCTCTCCCCGGCAGCAATGGAATGGCTAAAAATTCGGTCAGGCGAATTTTTGCAGCTGCGTTCAGGCAGTCGCACCATCCGTTTGCGCGTGGCCGGCACTTTGCTGCGTTCCCGCGCCGGACAACGCATCGCTGTGATGGATATCGGCGCGGCGCAATGGCGCTTCGGGCGCATCGGCCAGCTGTCGCGGATCGAACTGAAGCTGGCTGACGGCGTCAATCGCGCTGCTTTCAAGGCTGCTCTCAACCGCGAATTTCAAGGCCGTTTGCTGGCGACGGAAACCGCCGATCAGGAAGCGCGCACCGCCAATATGTCGCGCGCTTACCGCGTCAATCTGAATGTGCTGGCGCTGGTGGCATTGTTTACCGGTGCGTTTCTGGTGTTTTCCACCCAGGCGTTGTCGGTGCTGCGCCGCCGCAGCCAGTTTGCGCTGTTGCGCGTGGTGGGCATGACGCGCCGCCATTTGATGGGCCAGATATTGCTGGAAGGCGCAACGCTGGGCGCAATCGGCGCCGCTTGCGGCATCGCAGCCGGATACGGGATGGCGGCTGCCGCTCTGCATTTTTTTGGCGGCGACTTGGGCGGCGGTTATTTCCCCGGAGTGCAACCCACCGTGCATTTCAGCCCGCTGGCCGCGCTGGTGTTCTTTGTGCTCGGCGCGACGGTAGCCGTTTTGGGCGCGGCGGCTCCGGCGTGGGAAGCCGCCCGCGCCCAACCTGCGCTGGCGCTCAAATCCGGCAGCGAAGATGCGGCGCTGGCGAAACTGGCGTCGCCGTGGCCGGCGCTGGCTTGCCTGGCATTGGGCGTAGTATTCACGCAATTGCCGCCGGTGGCGGACTTGCCGGTATTCGGATTTCTGGCGGTAGCCTTGCTGCTGATTGGCGGCATCGCACTGATGCCACGTCTGGCAGCCGGCCTGTTTTCTTTCACGGGCCGGATACAGACGCCGAATGTGGTGTTGAGCCTGACACTGGCGCGGCTGGCGAATGCGCCGAATCAAGCCTCGATTGCGCTGGGCGGCGTGCTGTCGAGTTTTGCGCTGATGGTGGCGATGGCGATCATGGTCGCCAGCTTCCGGGTCTCGGTCGATGACTGGTTGACGCAGGTTTTGCCGGCCCAACTTTATGTGCGCTCGGCGATGACAGGCGACACTGGCCGTCTGCAGCCGGAGGAACAACAGGCGATCCGCGCTGCCAACGGCGTCAATCGCGCCGATTTCCTGCGCCTGTCGAAACTGGCGCTGGCGTCCGACCGCGCCGATGTGGTTTTGCTGGCGCGCCCGATTGATGTCAACGCGCCGGGCAAGGTGGTGCCGGTTATCGGCGCCACCATCGTTCCCACCGATGCGATGCCGATCTGGGTCTCGGAAGCGATGGTCGATTTGTACGGCTATGCGGTGGGCAAGCGCGTCAGCCTGCCGATTGGCGGCAAGCCACACGACTTCGTCGTGGCCGGCATCTGGCGCGACTATGCGCGACAGTCGGGCGCGATACAAATCCGGCTATCGGATTATCAAAATCTGACCGGCGATTTGACGGTCAATGATGCTGCGCTATGGCTGCAAGCCGGCGTCAATCCGGCGCAAGCCAGCGCCACGCTGAAGCGGCTTGCGTTCGGCAGCGCACTGGAGTTTTCCGAGCCGGGCCAGATCCGTGCTGTCAGCCTGAAGATTTTCGACCGCAGCTTTGCCGTCACCTATTTGCTGGAACTGATCGCAATCGTGATCGGCCTGTTCGGCGTGGCCGCTACCTTTTCCGCGCAAACCCTGGCGCGCGCCCGGGAGTTCGGCATGTTGCGTCACATTGGCGTCACGCGCCGGCAGATTCTGGCGATATTGGCGGCCGAAGGCGGCTTGCTGACGGCGATCGGGATTGCGGTGGGTTTCGTGCTGGGCTGGCTGATCAGTTTGATTTTGGTATTTATCGTCAATCCGCAATCGTTTCACTGGACTATGGAATTGCACATGCCGTGGGGTTTGCTGGTATCCGTGGCCGGTTTGCTGCTGGTGTCGGCCGCATTGACAGCGCTGGTGGCGGGACGGCAAGCGTTGTCGGGCAGCGCGATTCAGGCGGTGAAGGAGGATTGGTGATGGAATTGTTCCGGTGCGCATGGCGCACCCTACTTCTGTGTTTGCTACTTTCCAATGCTTGGGCTGCGCCGCCGCAATTCTCCGCGGTCACGCCGGATAAAGCGCTCATTTTTCCATCCGACTTCGGCGCGCATCCTGAATTTCGCACCGAATGGTGGTACGCAACCGGCTGGCTGCAAATGCCGGAGCATAAGCCGCTCGGTTTCCAGATCACTTTCTTCCGCTCGGCCACCGAGCATGATGCCGCCAACCCGAGCAACTTTGCGCCGAAGCAACTGATCATCGCGCACGCGGCTTTGTCCGATCCGGCTGAAAAGAAATTACTGCACAGCGAAAAAAGCGCCCGTCAGGGTTTTGGCCTGGCTTACGCGGCGGAAGGCGATACCGACGTCAAGCTCGACGACTGGCAGCTTACCCGCAGCGCCGATGGCCGCTATCAGGCCGTGGTCCGTACCCGCGACTTCGATTTGCAACTGACGCTGCAGCCAAGCCAAGCGCCGATGCTGCAAGGCGAACAAGGTTACTCGCGCAAAGGGCCGAAACCGCAACAAGCCAGTTATTACTACAGCGAGCCGCAATTGACGGTCGCCGGCACTTTGATCCGCCAGGGCAAACCGCTAACAGTAACCGGCACAGCCTGGCTCGATCACGAATGGTCGAGCAGCGTGCTGGATGCCGATGCGGCCGGCTGGGACTGGCTGGGCGCGAATCTGGATGATGGCAGCGCGCTGATGGCGTTTCGCATCAGAAGCAAAGCCGGCGCGACACTGTGGAGCCATGCTGCGCTGCGCAATCCAGCCGGAAAGATGACACAATTCATGCCGGACGCCGTACTATTTACCCCGCAACGGCGCTGGCAATCGCCGCGCACCAAAGCGATTTACCCGGTGGCGATGCAGATACAAACCGGCGGCGATCTCTGGCACATAACCCCGTTGCAGGATGATCAGGAACTCGATGCGCGGCGCTCCACCGGCGCGGTATATTGGGAAGGCGCTGTGACCATCAGCCGCGACGGCGCACCCGCCGGGCGCGGCTATCTTGAAATGACCGGATACGACAAACCACAGAAATTATGACCACTACCAGCACAACATCCAGCACCAGCACAACTTCCAGCAGCACCGCAATCGCGCTCAAGCCGCAAAAAAGCAGCTTGGCCACACTCAAAGGACTGCTGCCTTTTCTCGCGCCTTACAAGCGTGAATTCCTGCTGGCCGGGATTGCATTGCTGGTCGCCGCCGGCGCCACGCTGGCGATTCCGTATGCATTCCGGCAGATGATCGATCTCGGCTTTGGCAACGCCGGCGCTGTCGTCGCTGCCGGTAGCAAGAACATTCAGAACGTCGATTTTTACTTTCTGGCCTTATTTGGCGTGGCGTCGGTACTGGCAATCGCCACCGCTGCCCGCTTTTACATGGTGTCGTTGCTGGGCGAGCGCGTCACCGCCGATATCCGCAGCGCGGTCTACCGCCACGTTATCACCCAGAGTCCGCAGTTTTTCGAAACCACCCAGACCGGCGAAGTGTTGTCGCGCCTGACCGCCGACACCACTTTGATCCAGGCCGTGGTCGGCACCAGCATTTCGATGGCGCTGCGCAATGCGCTGCTGTTCGTCGGCGGCCTCGGCATGCTGTTCGTCACCAGCGTCAAGCTCACCGCCATCATCATCGTGTTGCTGGCGGTGGTGGTGCTGCCGATCGTATTTTTCGGACGGCGGGTGCGCAAACTGTCGCGCGCCTCGCAAGACCGGATTGCCGATGCCTCGGCGATGGCGGGTGAAATACTCAACGCGATGCCGACCGTGCAAGCTTTCACCCACGAAGCGATCGAAGGCCGGCGCTTTGGCGCATCGGTCGAGGATGCGTTCGCTACCGCGATGCAGCGCATCCGCACCCGCACCACCATGACGGCGGTGGCGATTCTGCTGGTATTCGGTGCCATCGTATTCGTGCTGTGGCTCGGCGCCCATGCGGTGATCCAAGGCACCATGAGCGGCGGCGAACTGGGGCAATTCATCCTGTACGCGGTGCTGGTGGCCGGCTCCATCGGCGCACTGTCGGAAGTGCTGGGCGAGGCGCAACGCGCAGCCGGCGCCACCGAGCGCTTGCTGGAATTGTTGTCGGCGCATTCGCAAGTGCAGTCGCCGGCCCAGCCGCAACCGTTGCCGCCGCGCGCCGCAGTCGGCTCGGCGCTGGCGCTGAAAAACGTGTTTTTTCACTATCCGTCACGGCCGCTGACGGACTCTGTGTCGCAGCTGACGCTGGAAATCGAACCGGGCGAAACCGTCGCCGTGGTTGGCCCGTCCGGTGCCGGTAAGACCACGCTATTCCAATTGCTGCTGCGCTTTTACGATCCGCAGCAAGGGCAAATCACGCTCGACGGCGTCGATATCAAGCAGCTTGATTTGCAGATATTGCGCGACGCCATCGGCATCGTGCCGCAAGACACCGTCATTTTCTCCGCCAATGCGCTGGAAAATATCCGCTACGGCCGCGCCGGTGCCAGCGACGAGGAAGTGATCGCCGCCGCCAAAATGGCCGCCGCGCACGAGTTCATCGAACAACTGCCGGAAGGCTATCAATCCTTCCTCGGCGAGCGCGGCGTGCGCCTGTCCGGCGGCCAGCGCCAGCGCATCGCCATCGCCCGCGCACTGTTAAAGAACCCGCCGCTGCTGTTGCTGGACGAAGCCACCAGCGCGCTCGACGCCGAATCCGAACGCTTGGTGCAAAAGGCGCTGGAAGCGGCGATGGTCGGCCGCACCACCGTCATCATCGCGCACCGTCTGGCTACCGTGCAGCGCGCCGACCGCATCATCGTGATGGAAGATGGTCAGATCGTCGAAACCGGCACCCACGCATCGCTGGTGGCGCTGGGCGGAATCTATGCGAATCTGGCGGCGCTGCAGTTCCATACGCTGCCGGGATAATTTTAATTATTGGGCAACCGTTTTCTCGTTGGGTGCAATAAGCGCAGCGCATTGCGCCATAGGTAATATGCTAAATTTTCACAATATTTAACGTACATGCGGCGCAATGCGCTGCGCTTATTGACGCCCTACATGATGCGGCTTACGGCCTTATTGAAATAACATACCACGTTATGTATTTTTATATAGCGCATTAAAAATATGGGGAGTAGTGTATGTTTTTTGGCATACTCCCTATAAAAATTATATTCAAGTCGGGCGCGCACAGTGCAAACCGACACTGCACATCAAATTATCTTTTCCCGAGGAGCAAGCAAGATGCGATCAACCAAAGCCAGCGCCGCCATCGAACGCCTGAAAGCGCGCGACGGCAACAAGCCGTATTCGATGGTGCGCACCGGCGACGAATTATTCTATCTGGTGCTCAACACAGGTCTAGGCAAGCAGGAAAAAATGGGCCAGGCGCTGCCGCTGGACGACTTCGTGAAATACGTCAACAGCGTCGGCCCGCAAGTGGCCAGGCGGGTCAGCAAGCTGGATGTGGCTTTCGAAAAGCAGTTAAATAGGAAATAAGCAGGATACGTCTCGGATCGCATCGTTTTGAGCCAAATCAACACGCATCCAATCTGCAATCTCATGATGGAATCATGATGTGTTTTCCAAACGTCCTGATGCCGGCCATGTCCAATTTATGAATTCTTACCGAGAAATTTTACAGTGGGAATCCAGGTAAATGCATGTGGTTAAACATCCGCACTGGCGGCGCGCGCTTTCAACCGTTCTGGTTGTTCTGGGCGGGTTGCTGATTTTTCTTGCGCCAGGCAATGTATGGATCGGCGCTGTACTTGCCGCATTGGGCATTGTCATAGAACTCATCGCCTTTGGACTGTCCAAAAGTAACAATGACAGGAAATAACTGCATTTACCTTAGCATTTTCCTTATTTACAGGCGTAAAGAAGGCACGCACTTCGCCCGGTTGCATACGACTGATCGGCTGTAACCATTTTCTAGACACCAGCGCACAACAAGTGCGCCATCTTGCAATGGAGCCGCCATGCGAATTCTCGAAGAATTGAAACAGGATGTGGAAGAGTTATGGGAATCGGCCACCGAAGGATGGCGTCGGCTGCGTCATCAGGCGGCCGGTGCATTAACCCGCTTCAAGCCCGGCGACAAAGCATCGGCAGCGGTCGATATCCGCAATGATTTCGACCTGCCGTCGCCGAACTGGGCGCTGCTTGCCGGCGATGTGTTCGAGGATAGCAAGAAGATCATGGTTCGGCTCGAAGTGCCCGGCATGGAAAAGAGCGATTTCGACATTGAGGTGCGCAATGATGTGCTCATCGTGCGCGGAGAAAAACGTTTCGAATCAGAGTCCGGCGATGGACGTTACCGTGTACTCCAGTGCGCTTACGGCAGCTTCAGCCGCACCATTCCATTGCCGGCGCCGATTGTCGTCGACCAAGGAAGCGCAAGCTACCATAACGGCGTGCTCAAAATCGAATTGACCAAGGCCGAGCCGACAAAAACGAGAGAGACCCAGATCAAGGTCAGCTAGGGTTTGTCCGGAAAAATGCATATCGGGAATCATCGATAAATATGTGGCAGTGCGAAGTATCAGTGCGGCCAGTGCCGCATCCAGGTTGGGCTATCCCTGGCAATGACCATTAAGCCATAAGGGATGAGGTTCCAGTCGGCGTGCAGACTAAGCACGCCGGCAATTTCACTTGATGGAGAATGCATCATGACTACGCGCAAGATTGAAAAATCGGAATGGAAAACGTTTTTTGATGGCGTTTCCAAAGTTGGCGGCCTGGATCGGAAATGCGCCGAGATCGAGGTGGTGGGATTGAGTCTCGGCGACCATATCGCTGCAGAATGGGTGCCGATGTTCGGCGTGACCTACAACCCCAAGGGCGACATGCTAGAGATCGGGCTGGAAGGGCTTGACCACCTGATTCATAAGCCAAAGACGATATTTGTGGACGAGAGCGCGGCCGGATTGCTCAGTATTAGCGTCACCGATGAGGATGACATACAGCACATCATTCGTTTGAGAGACCCGCTCCTGCTGTCCGGAAAACCTGCTTCGTAAGTAAGGCTATCGAGAAAATCGAAGATGGTGCCGGAGGTTTTATCGCCATGCCGACGGTATTCATCAAGCACATGAAGATCAGAAAGGCCGGGTTACGCCCGCCAAGCATGGCTTGCAACCATGCATATACTGCGCAATGTATTTTTTATAACTGCAGCGTAAATATGCGGCAAACAGGTGTTTTTAACGATACTCCAATGATTTTTTATTCATATAATTTCTGTGGTGCGCCACAATCCCTTCCTGTCTGCTGTGTGTAGGTATCTATATATAATCCACACATCTTTTTCGCCAAAAGCACCATGCGCCGATACCTCGACTTCATGCGCCATGTTTATGATCACGGCAGCGAAAAAACAGATCGCACCGGTGACGGCGCACGCGCAACATTCTGCCATCGGATGCGCGTCAATCTGCAAGTAGCGTTGCGCTGACCACGCGCAAGAAAGCCCACCGGAAAGCGCCCCCACCTATCCAGCACCTGAATTGGAAAAATGCAATGAAGCAATACCTCGATCTGGTCCGAACCATTATTGACACTGGAAGTTGGCAAGAGAATCGCACCGGGATTAGAACGATCAGCATTCCTGGCGCCATGCTGCGCTTCGATTTGTTAAACGACGGTTTCCCGGCGATTACAACCAAGAGGCTTGCATTCAAATCAGTCGTGGGCGAGCTGGTCGGATTTTTGCGAGCATCGCGCAGTGCGGCCGACTTTCGCGCTCTGGGCTGCAAGGTGTGGGACCAGAACGCCAACGAAAATGCCGAATGGCTTTCAAACCCGTACCGGCTGCAAGAAGACGATCTGGGCCCGGTGTATGGCGTCCAGTGGCGCGCATGGCCAGCCTACAAGCTGCTTGACGCTACCAGAACGCTGCAAATTGCGGACGCGAAAAACAGAGGGTTTCGGGTGGTATCGGCGCTGCAGGATGAGGGCGTCAACAAGATTCTTTTGTATAAGGCAGTCGATCAACTGGGCGATTGTCTGCGCACGATCATCGCGAATCCTGGAAGCCGGCGCATTTTGTTCCACGGCTGGAATTGCGCCGATCTGGATTCCATTGCGCTGCCGGCATGCCATCTTTTGTACCAGTTCATCCCGAATGCCACAGCTAAGGAAATCTCGCTTTGCCTGTATATCCGAAGCAACGATATCGGTTTGGGAACGCCGTTTAATCTGGCTGAAGCGGCAGCGCTGCTACACTTGGTGGGCCGGCTGACCGGATACAAACCGCGCTGGTTCACGTATTTCATCGGGGACGCCCATATCTATGAGAATCATCTCGATATGCTGCAGGAGCAATTGCAGCGCGCACCATACGCCGCGCCGGAGTTAGTCATTTCCGATCGCATTCCAGATTTTGCTGCGACAGGAAAGTTCGAACCGGAGTGGCTTGAAAAAATAGAACCGTCCGATTTTTCATTAAGCAACTATCAGCACCACCCAGCTTTAACCGCGCCCATGGCAGTTTAAGCAAGCGTTTGAAAAGTAAGATAAAAAAGTAAGATGCATAGTCAACCTAACAACATACTTAACCAAGGAATCCATAATGAGTTTCAATAATTTTCTGAGTAAGCTGAAAACAAAAGCCGGTGAATTAAAAACAGAAGCCTTGAAATACAAAAATAAGGATTTTCTGAATGCGTCTATGGCCGGTTCGGCACTGATTGCAATGGCTGATGGCAATATCAGCTCAGAAGAAAAACAAAAAATGATTAAATTCATCGAAAGCCACGACGCACTATCGATTTTTACGACCAGTGATGTCATCAAGGCTTTCCAGGATTTTGTCGGGCAGATTGAATTCGATAAAGACATTGGTGAAGCCAAGGCTTATCAGGCATTGGGCAAGATGAAATCGAATGCCGAGGCTTCGCGTCTGTTGATTCGCATGATTATTGCGATTGCCGCTTCCGACGGCAATTTTGACGATACGGAGAAAAAGGTAGCCGTCAAAATCGCCAAGGAATTAGCGATTAATCCATCGGAATTTGAACTGGAATAATTATTTTTCAAGGCCGGGGCGACCAAGGTCATCCCGACCGACGAAATAACCCATCGGCGTTCACGGCGCTACCACGCGCCGGGCATGATGCACCAGCAGCGGCAAAGCCATGCGGTTGATGAGGCCAGGCAGGCGCAGCGGCTTGAGCAGCATTTTCACCGTCATTTCATAAGGATAATCGGCGCGCGCCCAGTGGCCCGCCGTGTGTTGAAACCGCTGGAAATCCTTCGGACTAAATGCCTGTCCCGGGTTGCGCACTACAAATGCATTTTTCAACGCCAGGTAGGCATCCTCCTGACCGATTACCCCTAATCTCTGCCGCAATACACGCGCCACTTGCCAGCGTGACGGACGCTCTATCGCGCGATAACGCAGGAAAAAGTGGTGAAAGTATTTGTAATGCCCCACTTCATCGTCGCGGATATGCCCCACGAGCGTGGTGAGCACCGGCTCCGGGCTGACTTGCTGCAGCAAACCATACAGGCCTGCGGTGCCGGCTTCCACCACACAACGTGCCACCATCTCTAGCGTGCGCGTGGGCTCCAGCAGTTCGGGTTTGCAATACGGGCGATAGTCTGTGCAAAAGCCGTCAAATGCGGTTTGCCAATCGAACGCGGGCCACACCGTCTCCACATAGCGACGCAACGCACGTCCGTGCTGCAACTCCTCCGGTTCCCAGCGCTCGCGCAGCCATTGGCTGGTTTCGGGATCGTCCTCCATGTGGCGCAACAGGTTGTCTGCGTATAAATCCGCCAAACTCTCGACGAAGGACGCCGCAGCAAGCACATAAAACCACGTGTCCTCAGCGACGATGCGTTCATGCGCTATGCAGTCAAACGCAATCTGGTCAATCAACCACGGATGCGATGCTGCGAGGGGTAAGTGTATATCTGGGCTTGGCATAACGATCCCCACTTATTTTCTTGATAAGACTATAACAAGTGTAACAAGTGCCGGCGGTTCGATTCAACACTTATATATAAAACAATACAACAGCGCTAAACATCACCAGCGACCGGCAGCGCCTCGCGCATTGCGGCGATGGCGTAATCGGATAAACTGTTGTCAAATGCATTAAGTTTTACCCCGCCATGCAAGATGGCAAGTTTGAACGGATACCATGATTCCTACTGCATTATGGTTTTTACTGGTTGGCGGTTTGCTGCTTTTCATGGGGCTGACTTCTTCCAGACTGAAGCATTTACCTATCACGTCCGCCATTATTTATCTCGCGGCGGGCTTGCTGGTAGGGCCTACCGTGCTGGATATCTTGCACTTCAATCCGCTGTATGAATCGGCGCTACTGGAAATTCTGACCGAAATCGCGGTATTGATATCGTTATTTTCTGCCGGCGTCAAAATGCCGGCGCCCATCAGTTTAAAACGATGGCGCACCCCCATACTACTGGCCACCGTGTCGATGACGGCTAGCGTCGCGCTGGTCGCAGCCTTTAGCTACTACGTATTGGATTTGCCGCTGGGCGCATGCATATTGCTGGGTGCTATCGTCGCGCCCACCGATCCGGTGCTGGCAACCGACGTGCAGATTCGCCATCCTGGCGACCACGACCAACTGCGTTTTACCCTGACTTGCGAAGCGGGCATCAACGACGGCAGCGCCTTCCCGTTTGTGATGCTGGGCATGGGGATGTTGGGTTTGCATGAAGTGGGTGAAACCGGAATACGCTGGGTCTTGCTGGACGTACTATGGGCGACGGTGGCAGGCATCGCATTGGGCGTGGTGTCGGGCGTATTACTGGCGCGGCTGGTCTGGAAGATACGCGGCCCGCAGCAGAGCAGGAAGCTCCTGGACGATTTTCTTGGGCTGGGCTTGATCGGGGTCGTGTATGGCTTGAGCGTGTTGATGGATGCCTGGGGCTTTTTGGCGGTGTTCTTTGCCGCTGTCGCGCTGCACCAAACCGAGTTAACGCTGTCTGGTGGCGCCGAAGGCCAGCAGTATGATGGCCGGCCGCTGCCGGAATCAAAAGACGCTTCCGGTGTTGATGTGCATGCTGATGCAGCGGCGGAAACAGTCAGCGAAGGCGCTCTGGTGTTCAAGGAACATCTAGAGCGATTGTCGGAAGTGGTGCTAATTCTGCTGGTGGGCGGCATGTTGTTTATTAATTCGTGGAGCTGGCGGGCGGTGGGCTTTGCGTTCTTCCTGTTCCTGGTGGCGCGTCCCGTGAGCGTGATGCTGGGAATGCTGGGTAGCGGCACGCCATGGCGCTTGCGCTGCCTGACCGGTTGGTTCGGCGTGCGCGGCATAGGCTCTTTGTATTACCTGATGTATGCGATACAGCACGACTTGCCAGAGCCGATGGCCCTGGAGTTCATACAATTGACGCTGATCGTGATCACGCTGTCCATCGTGGTGCATGGCATCAGCGTCAAGCCCTTGATGCATATTTTCTGGCGGCGCAAGCGCGAATCTTAAAAGGCTGTCAGTCCAAACAGATTTCTGCACCGATTGCCTCTGGTATCCTCGCTATTCAACCGTTTCAGCAAAAGCCAGCCATTCCATGAGCAAACTCACCATCATCGTCGCCACCGATTCCCTGCACGGGATCGGCATCAATAACACTCTGCCCTGGCGTTTGCCGGAAGACCTGGCGCACTTCAAGCGCACCACGTCCGGACACCCGATCATCATGGGCCGCAAAACCTTCGATTCGATCGGCCGAGCGCTGCCGAACCGGCGCAATATCGTCATCAGCCGGGGCACGGCATGCGGTGCCGCTACAAACCACGACAGGATCGAAGTTGTAAATTCCATCGCCGCTGCCCTGCAACTGGTTGGAGAGGCAGAAGCCTTCATCATCGGCGGCGCGCAGATTTTCGCGGAAACGCTGCTGCTGGCAGAGCGTTTGATCGTGACAGAGATCGACAAAAATTTTAATTGCGATGTTTTTTTCCCGCCGATTTCCGCACAAGACTGGCGCGAAGTTTCCCGGGAGCAGCATCATTGCGCGCAAAATGACTTTAATTACGCTTTCGTGACTTATCAAAAACGTTAGCGGAATATTCCCTTGAGGCGCCATTTTGTGGCTCTAAAATAACGCTTTCCCGCTGCGGCGGCGCTCTGGCAATGTTCAGGGTTATTTTTTTCCCCATTGACCCGCATATCTGGGAAAATCCTTTCTTAAATTTTTCGGCGCGCAAGCGGAGTGGCATTCGCCACGACTGGCCCAGGCGTCTCCCAAGTAATCCGACTGTATTGGAGACCTCATGAAATTCCGCTTCCCGATCGTCATCATCGACGAAGACTTCCGCTCAGAAAACTCTTCCGGCCTGGGCATTCGCGCATTGGCCGTGGCGATGGAGCAGGAAGGCATGGAAGTTGTCGGCGTCACCAGTTATGGCGACCTGTCACAATTTGCGCAGCAGCAAAGCCGCGCTTCGGCCTTCATCCTGTCGATTGACGACGAAGAATTCGGCGGCGGCTCGCTGGAAGAAACCAATCACGCGCTCAAATCGCTGCGCGCCTTCGTCCAGGAAATTCGTTACAAGAATGCCGATATCCCGATTTATCTGTATGGCGAAACCCGCACTTCGCGCCACATCCCGAACGATATCCTGCGCGAACTGCATGGTTTCATTCACATGTTCGAAGACACGCCGGAGTTCGTCGCGCGCCACATCATCCGCGAAGCCAAATCGTATCTCGACGGCCTGTCGCCGCCATTTTTCCGCGCGCTGGTGCATTACGCGCAGGACGGCTCTTATTCCTGGCATTGCCCCGGCCACTCGGGCGGCGTGGCTTTCCTGAAGTCGCCGATCGGCCAGATGTTCCACCAGTTTTTCGGCGAAAACATGCTGCGCGCCGACGTCTGCAACGCAGTCGAAGAGCTCGGCCAGTTGCTCGACCATACCGGTCCGGTGGCCGCATCCGAGCGCAACGCGGCGCGCATTTTCAATGCCGACCATTGCTATTTCGTCACCAATGGCACCAGCACCAGCAACAAGATGGTCTGGCACTCGACGGTGGCGTCGGGCGATATCGTGGTAGTGGACCGCAACTGCCACAAATCGATTTTGCATGCGATCATCATGACCGGCGCAATTCCGGTATTTTTGATGCCGACCCGCAATAATCTGGGCATCATTGGCCCGATCCCGCTGGAAGAATTCACGCTGGAAAGCATCCAGAAGAAGATCGAAGCCAACCCGTTCGCCCGTGAAGCGACCAACAAGAAACCGCGCATCCTGACCATCACGCAATCGACCTACGATGGCGTGGTGTACAACGTCGAAACGCTGAAAGAAATGCTGGACGGCAAAATCGATACCCTGCATTTCGACGAAGCCTGGCTGCCGCACGCCACCTTCCATGAGTTCTACAAGGATATGCACGCGATCGGCAAGGACAGGCCGCGCGCCAAGGAGTCGATGATTTTCTCGACCCAATCGACCCACAAGTTGCTGGCCGGCCTGTCGCAGGCGTCGCAGATTCTGGTGCGCGAATCGGAGTCGGTCAAGCTCGACAAGGATGCTTTCAACGAAGCGTATCTGATGCACACTTCGACCTCGCCGCAATACGCGATCATCGCCTCGCTGGACGTGGCCGCCGCCATGATGGAAGCACCGGGCGGCACTGCGCTGGTGGAAGAATCGATCCTCGAAGCGCTGGATTTCCGCCGCGCCATGCGCAAGATCGATGAAGAATACGGCGTTGACTGGTGGTTCCATGTCTGGGGCCCGGACAGCTTGGCCGAAGAAGGCATCGGATCGCGCGAGGACTGGGTCATCAAGGCCGAAGATACCTGGCATGGTTTCGGCAAACTGGCGCCGGGCTTCAACATGCTCGACCCGATCAAGGCCACCATCGTGACGCCCGGCTTGTCGATTGACGGCAAGTTCGGCGAGACCGGCATCCCGGCCTCAATCGTGACCAAATATCTGGCCGAGCACGGCGTCATCATCGAGAAATGCGGGCTGTATTCGTTCTTCATCATGTTTACCATCGGCATCACCAAAGGCCGCTGGAATACGCTGCTGACCGCGCTGCAGCAGTTCAAGGACGATTACGATAAAAACCAGCCGATCTGGCGCATCCTGCCCGAGTTCGCCGCCGCCAACAACGGCAAGAATGCGCGCTACGAACAAATGGGCTTGCGCGATTTATGCCAGCAAATTCACGAAACCTACAAGGCTTATGACGTGGCGCGTCTGACCACCGAGATGTATCTGTCGGACATGCAGCCGGCCATGAAGCCGAGCGACGCCTTCGCCAAGATGGCGCACCGCACCATCGATCGGGTGCCGATTGACGAGTTGGAAGGCCGCGTCACCTCGATCCTGCTGACGCCCTACCCGCCCGGCATTCCGCTGCTGATCCCCGGCGAGCGCTTTAACAAGATCATCGTAGATTACCTGCGCTTTGCCCGCGATTTCAACGAGAAATTCCCTGGTTTCGAGACCGATGTGCATGGTCTGGTCAAGGGCGAAGTGGATGGCAAGCTGTGCTACTACGTCGATTGCGTTCAGCAGTAATTCGATTCAGTCCCGAGCATCAGTCACAAAGGAACTTGCCCGACATGCCTTTGTGGCTGATCAAGAATCAGTTTTATCACAGCTGCCAGGAGGCAATCGGACTCAGCGAAACCACCGCCGCCTGATCCAGTAGCGCCGCGCGATGCTCTTCACGTCATCCAGCACCGGAACCACGGCAAAGAGCATCAGAAGCACGGCCGGCGGCACGGTGGAAATAAAGCCAACATGCTTGAAACCCAGCGCGCCGGTCACGCCTCCGCAAAAAAACATTAATAATATCGTACTCAAAAGACGCAACTTGGGCAGATTCGACTGCACGTGAGCAGCGTCGCCAACATGGTGTGTCTTGTTCCAATACAACAGCTTGCCGAGCTCAATACCAATATCGGTCACCAGGCCGGTAACATGGGTAGTCCTTATTTCGGCATGCGATATCTTGGTAATAATTGCGTTTTGCAAACCCATGATGAAGCACAACAGCATCACCGTGACCGGCACGAACAAGCCGGTACGCAACGAAAGCGTGCCGCCCATCAGTCCGAAGCACAGCAGCAAGCCGGCTTCCAGCATCAGCGGAAACGCATATTGACTTTGCATATTTCGATGCTGTGCCCAGTTAATCAATAGCGCCGAGCAGGCAGCGCCACTAACGAACGACAACAGGGCGCCTAATCCGTCCAGCGCCAGGGCGACATTGCCCAGCGCCAGATCGTCAGCCATCGAGGTGACGATACCGGTCATGTTGGAGGTGTACTGATTGACCGCAAAGAATCCGCCGGCATTGATGGCGCCGGCAATGAAAGCGAGCGAAAAACCGAGATGCCGATTCGACGCCGCAGTACGTTCCTTACCCGTCAGGCGACGGAGATACAAAATTGGCATGATAAAACTTAAAACGAAATGCAGGTACTACACTGCGAAATGGAAGTCATATCTCACAGTTACCGGGCATTGATATACTCATATTTGTATTTTATTATGCGCATGGAAAGCATGCAGGAATACTTGTTTAGGAGTGATACTCCCTATTTTTTCACAAAAATTAAGGATCAAGCCTTGGGTAGTGTCACGCCCATCTGGCCCTGATATTTTCCATTGCGATCCTTGTAAGACGTCTCGCACACCTCGTCTCCTTCAAAAAACAACACTTGTGCGCAACCTTCGTTGGCATAAATCTTGGCCGGCAACGGCGTGGTATTGGAAAATTCCAGCGTCACATAACCTTCCCACTCGGGCTCAAACGGGGTCACGTTGACGATGATGCCGCAACGCGCATAGGTCGATTTTCCCAGGCAAATGGTCAGCACGCTGCGCGGAATACGGAAATACTCGATGGTGCGGGCTAAGGCAAACGAGTTGGGCGGGATGATGCACACGTCACTCTTGATATCGACGAAAGAGTTTTCATCGAAATTCTTGGGGTCCACGATGGTGCTGTTGATATTCGTGAAAATTTTGAATTCATTGGCGCAGCGGATATCGTAACCGTAGGAAGAAGTGCCGTAGGAGACGATTTTGTGGCCGTTTTGCTCACGCACCTGTCCAGGCTCGAAAGGCTCAATCATGCGGTGCTGTTGCGCCATGCGGCGGATCCAGTTATCGGATTTGATGCTCATAATGAACGGTTAATTTTAGCTAAAAGTGAATAAAAGGTTGCGAGCTTGTCTGTTATCGCTCGAATTGCCAACCCCTAATTTTACGCCATGAGCGTCGTATTGCCTCTACTGCTAGTTCTCAGGCTCGCGCAAATGTAAAAAACCGCCCGGCTTTACAGTACGGGCGGTTTGCTACAGACGCGCTGTAAATTACTGCTGCGGTTGCGACTGCTGTGGTGCAGCTTCGCCGGTTTCCGCCGCTGCGGCTTTCATCGACAGTTTCAGGCGGCCGCGGTCATCGGTTTCCAGTACCTTGACTTTGACTTGCTGGCCTTCTTTCAGATAGTCAGCGACCGCATTGACGCGTTCGTTGGCGATCTGGCTGATGTGCAGCAAACCATCCTTGCCCGGCATGACTTGGACAATCGCGCCGAAATCGAGCAATTTCAGGACTGTGCCTTCATAGATCTTGCCGACTTCGACTTCCGCCGTCAATTCCATGATACGGCGCTTGGCTTCCTGGCCGGCGCTGGCATCGACCGACGCAATGGTCACAATGCCTTCGTCGCTGATGTCGATCTGGGTGCCGGTTTCTTCGGTCAGCGCGCGGATTACTGCGCCGCCCTTGCCGATCACGTCACGGATTTTTTCCGGATTGATCTTGACCGTGATCAGACGCGGTGCAAAGTCGGACAGCTCGGTTTTGCTGCCGTGCGGTACTGCTTCCTGCATCTTGCCCAGAATATGGATGCGGCCTTCCTTGGCTTGCGCCAGTGCGACTTGCATGATTTCCTTGGTGATACCCTGGATTTTGATATCCATTTGCAGCGCAGTGATGCCTTCCGCAGTGCCGGCCACCTTGAAGTCCATATCGCCCAGGTGATCTTCATCGCCCAGGATATCGCTCAGCACGGCGAACTTGCTGCCGTCCTTGATCAAGCCCATCGCGATGCCGGCCACGTGCGCCTTCATCGGCACGCCGGCATCCATCAGCGCCAGACAGCCGCCACAGACCGAAGCCATCGAGGAAGAACCATTCGATTCAGTGATTTCCGACACCAGACGTACCGAGTAGCTGAAATCTTCCGGTGCCGGCAAGGCTGCCAGCAACGCGCGCTTGGCCAAACGGCCATGGCCGATTTCACGCCGTTTCGGGGTACCGACACGGCCGGTTTCGCCGGTGGCGAACGGAGGCATGTTGTAATGCAACATGAAGCGATCAGCGTACTCGCCCATCAACGCATCGATTTTTTGCTCGTCGCGTGCAGTACCGAGAGTAGCAACAACCAAAGCCTGCGTTTCACCACGGGTAAACAATGCTGAGCCGTGGGTACGCGGTAAGACACCGGTGCGAATCGAAATCGGCCGTACAGTGCGCGTGTCGCGACCATCGATGCGCGGTTCGCCGTCCAGAATCTGGGAACGCACGATTTTGGCTTCGAGGTCGAACAGCATATTGCCAACTTCAGCTGCATCCGGCGCCGTTTCGCCACGGGCTGCCGCCTGCTCGGCCAGTGCAGCAGATACGCTCGCGGTCGCTTCTTTGAGCTTGGCGGTGCGAGCTTGTTTTTCCTTGATTTGATAAGCGGCGCGCAACAGCGGCTCGGCGACTGCGGTAACAGCAGCAATCAGCGACTCGTTTTTTGCAGTTGGTGCCCACTGCACTTCCGGTTTGCCACCATCGCGCACCAGTTCGTGGATCGCGTCGATGACTGCTTTCATTTGCTCATGGCCGAACATCACTGCGCCTAGCATGACTTCTTCCGACAATTGCTGGGCTTCGGATTCAACCATCAATACAGCCAGTTCGGTACCCGCAACCACCAGATTCATTTGGGAGTTCACCAACTGCGAGGTAGTCGGGTTCAGCACATACTGACCATCGACATAACCGACGCGAGCAGCACCGACCGGGCCGTTGAAAGGCAGGCCGGCTACGCTCAACGCGGCAGAAGCGCCGATCATTGCTGCGATATCAGGGTCGATTTCAGGATTGACTGACAGCACATGGATGATGATCTGTACTTCATTCATGTAACCCTCTGGAAACAGAGGGCGGATTGGACGATCGATCAGGCGCGAAGTCAATGTCTCTTTTTCAGAAGGACGGCCTTCGCGCTTGAAAAAACCGCCGGGAATACGACCGGCAGCATAGGTTTTCTCAACATAATCAACGGTCAGGGGGAAAAAATCCTGCCCAGGCTTGGCATCTTTGCGTGCCACAACAGTAGCGAGCACAACAGTATCTTCAATCGATACCAGAACTGCGCCAGAGGCTTGGCGTGCGATTTCGCCGGTTTCGAGCGTGACTTGGTGTTGGCCGTACTGGAAGGTTTTAGTGACTTTATTAAACACGGAGAGTTCCTTTCTAATTGCCGACAGAATTTCAGGCGCTGTCGTTCACCTCACCGCAGGTGCCAAGTCAATGTTGACGTGCCACCCTCTTGCTTTACACCAAAACAACATTGCGATGCAGAATCGCAAAATAGCAAAATGCCTGCGACAGCGAACTGGCGCAGGCATTTCAACTTATACGATCCGATAGCAATAACGTGGACTGCTTATTTACGCAAACCGAGTTTTTGAATCAGGTCGCGATAACGGCTTACGTTCTTGCTCTTGAGGTAAGAGAGCAGGCTTTTGCGACGGTTGACCATCATGATCAAACCACGGCGTGAATGGTGATCCTTAACGTGCTGTTTGAAATGGCCATTGAGGTCATTGATGCGCGCGGTCAGCAACGCAACTTGCACTTCCGGGGAGCCGGTATCATTTTGGGCGCGGGCATTGTCTGCAACGATGGCAGCTTTTGCGGATTTTTCGATAGTCATAATGAACCTTTAACATGCGATGCACAGAGTAATTAACCCTACACACCGTGAACAAATAAATAAAAATCTGGTCTTAATTTAAACCAGACGCGCATTATAGCGGAAATGCAAAGTCCATTCAAACACTTGGTCAGAGTGAGAAAATCCGATGAAAACATTCCCCAAACCAGCCCAACTAATTTTGCTGGCTTGTATCTTGGTCAGTTTGGCAGGTTGCGCCAACCTTGGCGTGCCGGTCGTTACACCCGGCCAGAGCGAAGCTGAAATCATCAGCAAGTTGGGCTCACCCAGCGCGCGCTATCAGGACGGGGACGACAGCATCCTGGCATATGTGCATGGCCCGTGGGGACAGCAAACCTACATGGCGCGGCTGGACGCCAGCAAGCGGCTAAAATCCTATGAGCAAGTGCTCACCACACAAAAATTTGCAACGGTGAAGATCGGCGTAACGAACCAGGAAACCGTTTTGCACACTTTCGGCAAGCCGGCTGAAACCTCTTATCTGTCATTATCGGACTTGACGGTGTGGACTTATCGCTACAAGGAAAATGGCGTGTGGGATTCGATGATGCACGTTCATTTCGATCGCAATGGCATCGTGCGAAAGATGATGAATGGGCCGGATACCTGGCTGGAGCCGCGGGAAGAATTGGTAGGCAGACATTTCTTCAATCGGATGAGGTAGAACAAGCAGCATTTGCGAATAAAAGCATACTGCGTGCTGTGTTTTTAAACGGCGCACAAATTTAATGCGGGAAATTGATGTTTTATGGGCATACCCCCATAATTTCCCTATATTGAGCGTGCAGACTAAGGCCTGCGCGCTTATCAGTCCAGAACGAACATCTGCATTACAACTGTGGATTGAGCTTTTCCGACTTCGATTGCAGCTTGTTCAATGCCGACAGATAGGCTTTGGCAGATGCCACCACGATGTCCGGGTCTGCACCTATGCCATTGACGATACGCCCGGCTTTGGACAGGCGCATAGTTACTTCGCCTTGCGCTTGGGTGCCGGTGGCAATGGCATTGACTGAAAACAACAACAGTTCGGCGCCGCTTTGCGTAATCGACTCGATCGCATTGACGGTGGCATCAACCGGACCGTTGCCCTGCCCTTCGCAGGAAGTTTCTTTCCCCTCAATCGAAAATACGATTTTCGCTACCGGCCGCTCGCCAGTTTCGGAATGCTGCGATAGTGCGACGAATCGATAGCATTCTTTTTCGCGGGATTGCTGCTCGTCGGACACCAGGGAAATGATGTCTTCGTCGAAAATATCGGATTTGCGGTCGGCCAGTTCCTTGAAGCGTGCGAATGCCGCATTGACTTCCGCTTCGGAATCGAGAGCGATGCCCATATCGTCCAACCGCTGCTTGAATGCATTACGTCCGGACAATTTTCCCAAAATAATTTTGTTGGCCGACAAGCCGACATCTTCGGCCCGCATGATTTCATAGGTATCGCGCGCCTTCAGGACGCCGTCTTGATGGATGCCTGACGCGTGGGCAAACGCATTGGCGCCCACAATAGCCTTGTTCGGCTGTACCGCGAAACCGGTGATTTGCGACACCAATTTGGAAGCCGACATGATTTGCGTAGCGTCAATGCCCACTTCAAAATTAAAATAATCCTTGCGGGTGCGCAGTGCCATCACGACTTCTTCCAGCGCCGTATTGCCGGCGCGCTCACCCAAGCCATTGATCGTGCACTCGATTTGCCGCGCACCGCCGATCATGACCCCGGCCAGCGAGTTGGCGACCGCCATGCCCAAGTCGTTATGGCAATGCACCGACCAGATTGCCTTGTCTGAATTCGGAATCCGTTCCCGCACATTTTTCAGCATATTGCCGTACAACTCCGGCACACCGTAGCCGACCGTATCGGCGAAGTTGATGGTGGTAGCACCCTCGGCAATCACCGCCTCCAGTATCCGGCACAGGAAATCCATGTCGGAACGACTTGCATCCTCAGGGCTGAATTCGACATCGTCGGTGAATTTTCGCGCAAATCGCACCGCCTGTTTGGCTTGTTCAAACACCTGATCGGGCGTCATGCGCAGCTTTTTTTCCATGTGCAACGGTGAAGTCGCGATGAAAGTATGGATACGAAAGCGCTCGGCTGGTGCCAGCGCTTCCGCCGCACGTGCGATATCGCGGTCATTGGCGCGCGACAGCGAGCACACGATGGAATCTTTTACGATGCCGGAAATCGCCTTGATCGATTCAAAATCACCCTGGGATGCAGCAGCAAAACCGGCCTCGATGACATCGACGCGCATGCGCTCGAGTTGCCGGGCGATGCGGATCTTTTCGTCCCGGGTCATCGAGGCGCCCGGAGATTGCTCTCCATCGCGCAAGGTGGTGTCGAATATGATGAGCTTTTCTGCTGAATTTGCGGCCATGCTGTGCTCCTGATTAAGACGCGAGATTTCTATTTGATATCGATATCATCGTCGTGAGATTCCGTTTTGGTCTGGATGATGCTGACCGGCTTGCCCTTGAACAAACGCCAGAAATACAGCACATACCCGGACAAGCCATACAAGACAAATAAGCCAAACAAAACCTTGGGTGGATCGCTTGATACCGCAACATAAGCCAGCACAATCAGCAGAGGCGCGATGAAAGGGACTGATTTTCGGTAGTTGATGTCTTTGAAACTGTAAAACGGGACGTTGGTAACCATCGTCAGGCCCGCTGAGAGTGTAATGAACCAGGCTAGCCAGTTTAAATCGGCACCGGCAAAACGCAAGTCGTCCATCAGCCAGATAAAACCCGCTACCAGGGCGGCGGCGGCGGGACTTGGCAAACCCTGAAAATAGCGTTTGTCTACCACCGTGATATTGGTATTGAAGCGCGCCAAACGCAAGGCGGCCCCAGCGCAATAAACGAAAGCGGCAAGCCAGCCGAGTTTACCCATGCCGCGCAAAGACCACTCGTAGACCACCAGTGCGGGCGCGGCGCCAAATGACACCATGTCGGACAAACTATCGTATTGCGCGCCGAATTCGCTCTGGGTATGCGTCAGCCGGGCGATCCGGCCATCCAGGCTATCGAGCACCATGGCGACAAAAATGGCAATCGACGCATGATCGAATTTCAGGTTCATGGCCATCACGATGGCATAGAACCCGCAAAACAGTGCGGCGGTAGTCACCGCATTGGGCAACAGATAAATGCCGCGGCGCGGCAACCGGCGAACAGCTATCGCGTCTTCATCCGGCGACACTCCGTGCAATAATTTATTTTTTGCGCGGAGCGCCCTAGACGACAGGTTGGTGCTGCTTTTCGCTTTACGACGATTGAAGATTGTCATGCAGTTCCATTCTGGCGATGCCCAATTGTTGCAGGAATTAAAATTCGGCCAAAATTGTTTCGGTCGCCGATACCTTGTCGCCTACCGCAACTTTGGGTTTCGCGCTCAGCGGCAGGTAGACATCCACGCGCGAACCGAAACGGATAAATCCATAGCGCTGACCACGATGCAAGTTATCGCCCGTTTTGACATAGCACAGGATGCGACGGGCAATCAATCCTGCTACCTGCACGCAGGTAACGGTTTGACCATTCGATGCAGTGATCGTTAGCGCATTCCGCTCATTTTCTATCGATGCCTTGTCGAGGTCGGCATTCACGAATTTTCCGGGGAAATATTGCACATTCACAATCTCGCCGTCGACCGGCGCCCGATTGGAATGGACGTTGAACACATTCATGAAGACGCTGATTTTAAGCGCTTCGCGCCCGGCATAAGGATCGTGCGCTTTTTCTACCACGACGATTCGGCCGTCGGCCGGAGACAATACTGCGTTGGGCTGTTGTGGAATAACCCGGGCAGGATCGCGAAAGAATTGCAGCACAAACAAGGCGATGATCCAGAATGGGATCGATATTGCGATTGAATAAGTACTAACGACAATGGCAACTACAAAGGCAATCGCCAAAAATGGCCAGCCTTCGCGCGCGATGATCGGATGAGGATAATTATTCAAATAATAACTCCGGTAGAGAGGCTTTTTGCCCCGTATTGTAATTCGTAATTCCATTTCCAAATCAGTCGGTGCCGGCTTCTCTGCCATACCTTCTTATTGCCTGCACTTCCGATATTCATGCAATATGGCCGGGGCAAATATGAAAATGACATAACAAATATTTTGGCTGGCAAGTATAACGTCAATTCCTTGCGACGAAAACCGCGCTATTTCTCTATGGCTTCGAACATGCGCTTTTGCTGCTCGGCCTGCTGCGTGACCTGGCTTTCCACAGCCTTGGCTCGTTCCAGCGCTTTCACCGGCTCCATGAGCGGATTATTTTCTGGCGGCGCCGGCTTGGAACAGGATGCAAAACAGGGCAGCAGCAACAGCCCGATGACTTTGTACAGAATGCCCATAATCTACCGCGTCATTTGAACCGTACGTGCGCCACCACGCGCGTGGCTAGCGTACTTTCTCCTGGCTCGAAACTGGCTTCGGCAACCTGCCCATCCATTCTGGCCGATTTTCCCATCGTTGACGCTGCCATATAGGGCCGTCCAGGATTATCGCCGCCGTCAAAATCGATATTTTCCATGACAGCGTCTGCCACATTGCGCCCCATCGCCTTGGCAATCACCTGCACCCGCGCCATCAGATTTTGGTAAGCGTCGGTAATGCGGTCTGCATCGAGGCGCTTACTCAAGGCTTCGGACAGGCCGAATGTGACGCCATTGAGCGCCAGAATATTTTGTGCTGCTGCTACGGTGGTGGGCAGTTTTTGCAAGTTCTCGGTTTTCATGTCCAGATATTGCCCGACCCGCCATCCTGTCAACAGGCGCTTGGGCTCACCATTGCCACTTTGCGGCTGCTCTTCTGCATAGACCGGATAAGTGTAGTAATTGCGCGAAGCCAGTTTCGCTTGAGGATCTTCCTTCTTTAGAATATCTACGCCCTGCTTCATTTTCTGGTTAACCCTCGAAGCGGCCGCTGCCTTGTCCTTATCCTGTTCTTCGATAAAAAATAAGGCGCGCGCTTCATTGTTTTCTGCCCGGACTTCACCAGCCGCAGAAACGCTCACGAGAGTGCCGGTAGTGGCAACTTGCGCAGCCATGGCCCCGCCAGTGATTGCAAACAATAGCGATACTGCTGTGCAGATTTTTTTCATAACATTTCCAGACAAAAAGGAGTGTACGTCGCCGCACACCCCTTTTTTTAAATGAACAACAATACGGATACGACTATTTCTTAGTTCTTGCTTTGATCAACCAGCTTGTTTTTGGCAATCCAAGGCATCATGGCGCGCAGCTTGCTGCCAACTTCCTCAATTTGATGCTCGGAAGTCAGGCGACGGCGGGAAATCAGGGTCGGTGCACCGGCCTTATTTTCCAGGATGAAGCTCTTCGCGTATTCGCCGGTCTGGATGTCTTTGAGACACTGGCGCATGGCGTTCTTGGTATCTTCCGTCACAATGCGCGGGCCAGTTACGTATTCGCCATACTCGGCGTTGTTCGAAATCGAGTAGTTCATGTTGGCGATACCGCCCTCATAAATCAGGTCGACGATCAACTTCAACTCGTGCAGGCACTCGAAGTAAGCCATTTCCGGTGCATAACCTGCTTCCACAAGAGTTTCAAAACCGGCTTTGACCAGTTCAACAGTACCGCCGCACAAGACAGCCTGTTCACCGAACAAGTCCGTTTCAGTTTCTTCGCGGAAATTAGTTTCAATGATGCCGGCACGTCCACCACCATTGGCCATTGCGTAGGAAAGCGCGATATCACGGGCAATGCCGGATTTGTCTTGATGGACGGCAATCAGGTGCGGTACGCCACCGCCTTGGGTGTAAGTGCCACGCACAGTGTGACCTGGCGCTTTCGGTGCGATCATGATGACGTCAAGATCAGCGCGTGGCACGACTTGGCCGTAATGCACATTGAAGCCGTGCGCGAAAGCCAGTACGGCACCTTGCTTGGCGTGCGGCGCGACGTTTTCATTGTAAACCTGAGCGATATTCTCGTCCGGCAACAGGATCATGATGACATCGGCAGCCTTGACCGCGTCATTGACTTCGGCAACATTCAGGCCGGCATTTTTAGCCTTGTCCCAGGAAGCGCCGCCCTTGCGCAGGCCGACCGTAACTTTACAGCCTGAGTCATTGAGATTTTGTGCGTGTGCATGGCCTTGCGAACCGTATCCGATAACTGCTACAGTTTTGCCTTTGATCAGCGACAGGTCGCAATCTTTATCGTAGAAAACTTTCATTATTATTCCCAAATCAGTTGAAGGTGATGATTACATTAAACTTTGAGGATGCGTTCGCCGCGACCGATGCCGGAACCGCCGGTGCGGACCGTTTCCAGGATGGCGGTGCGCTCGATTGAATTGATAAATGCATCAAGCTTGCCCTTATTGCCAGTAAGTTCGATGGTATAAGTTTTATCGGTGACATCAATGACGCGGCCACGGAAAATATCCGCGGTGCGTTTCATCTCTTCCCTTTCCTTGCCGACCGCGCGCACTTTGATCAGCATTAATTCACGCTCGATGTGCGCACCCTCGGTCAAATCAACCACCTTGACCACCTCGATCAGGCGATTCAAGTGCTTGGTAATTTGCTCGATGACGTCATCAGACCCGCTAGTGACGATAGTCATGCGGGACAGCGTTGCATCTTCCGTTGGCGCGACCGTCAAAGTCTCGATATTGTAACCACGAGCGGAAAACAGGCCTACTACACGCGATAAAGCCCCTGCCTCATTTTCCAGCAATACAGAAATGATATGTCGCATATTACAGATCCTCCGAGCCCAACAGCATTTCAGTCAGACCCTTGCCTGCCTTGACCATCGGCCAGACGTTCTCGGTTTGATCCGTAATGAAATTCATGAATACCAACTTGTCCTTCATCGCAAACGCATCGCGCATTGCACCATCGACATCACCCGGTTTTTCGATCTTCATGCCGACATGGCCGAAAGACTCAGCCAGTTTGGTGAAATCCGGCAACGAATCCATATATGACTCCGCATAGCGCGAGCCGTAATCGATTTGCTGCCATTGACGCACCATGCCTAGAAAACGGTTATTGAGCATGATGATCTTGGGCGTCAGGTGGTACTGCTTGCAGGTCGCCAGTTCCTGTATGCACATCTGGATCGAACCCTCACCCGTTACGCAGGCGACCGTGGCATCCGGATTGGCCATCTGTACGCCCATTGCGAAAGGTAGACCGACTCCCATCGTGCCCAGACCGCCGGAATTGATCCAGCGTCGCGGCTTCTCGAACGGATAATATTGCGCCGCCCACATCTGGTGCTGCCCCACATCGGAAGTAATGAAGGCATCGCCTTTGGTGACTTCCCACAGTTTTTGCACCACCGACTGCGGCTTGATGACCTCGGTTGATGTCGGGTATTTCAGGCACTCGCGACTACGCCATTCATTTACCTGTTTCCACCAATTTGCCAGGGCGTTTGCATTAGGCTTGAGCTCGGACGCATCCAGTTGCGCCAGCAATTCCTGCAGCACATCCTTGACGTTACCAACAATCGGAATATCCACCTTGACGCGCTTCGAAATCGACGATGGATCGATATCGATGTGAATAATTTTACGCGGGGATGAACAAAAATGTTTTGGATTGCCGATGACGCGATCATCAAAACGGGCACCAATGGCGATCAATACGTCGCAATGCTGCATCGACATGTTCGCTTCATAGGTACCATGCATGCCGGGCATGCCCACGTATTTATCGCTGGAAGCTCTGCATGATCCCAATCCCATCAGCGTATTGGTGCAGGGAAAACCCAGCTTATCGACCAGCTTGTTCAACTCAGGAGCAGCATTGGCCAAAATCACGCCGCCGCCAGCATAGATCATCGGCCGCTCGGCTTGCTGCAACAATTGCACCGCCTTGCGAATCTGGCCCGAATGGCCTTTATCGACCGGCTTGTAAGAACGCATTTCCAGTTCGCGCGGATACTCAAAGACGCACCTGTGCATCGAGATATCTTTAGGGATATCGACCAGTACCGGGCCCGGACGGCCGGTAGTCGCGATGAAAAACGCTTTGCGTATTGTTGTTGCCAGATCCCTGACGTCCTTGACCAAGAAATTATGTTTCACGCAAGGACGGGTGATGCCCACCGTATCGCATTCCTGAAACGCATCCTGCCCAATTGCGTGCGACGGCACCTGGCCGGATATCACCACCATCGGAATCGAATCCATATAGGCAGTAGCCAGACCGGTCACCGCATTGGTGACGCCTGGACCAGACGTGACTAGGGCCACACCGATTTTTTTGGAACTGCGCGAATAAGCATCGGCGGCATGCACTGCAGCCTGCTCGTGACGCACCAGAATATGCTGAAACTTATTCTGTTTGAAAATGGCGTCGTATATGTAAAGTACCGAACCGCCGGGATAGCCGAAAACGTGTTCTACACCTTCTTCAGCCAGACAACGCACTACAATTTCCGCGCCTGTAATTTCTTCTGCACTCATGCTACATTCCTTTCAAGATCCATTGGAGATTGATCGGATGTTCTTTCCTGACGAAATCATGCTGTGCAATGCGACAATCCGAGGCTTCCCTTTCTTGTGCGGTCACGTCGCTTCGTAGCATATCCGTAGACATGGTTCAAAGTGAGCGCTAAACGCCACTCGTTCAGCCAGAGTTTTGTTGCGGCACTACGATTTCTCACGCTTGTGGCGTGGGTTAGAACAAACAGCTTCTTAAGTAAAAGCACGTCTAATCGATGCACTGCATCATGCGCGGCGCACGAAAAGACCAGTAACTCCGAGATTGCGAAGCGAATGTAACGTTAATGCGTAGCACCATTTTGGTCAAGCTAATCCTGTGCAAATTAGGCATCCCTTACAAAAAGCAGGCAGGATTTCCCCATATTTGCTACGATTGCCCCGTAATTTAAAAACTGCGCCAAATCCCCCAGTCTGTTCGATGCAGTATCTTTCATTGCAGTTTTACTGTGACGCCGGCTGAATTTATTTTATTTAACGCACGATTACCATTTCTGCACGTGGCAACTGACAAAGAACTCTCGGATTTTTTGGAAAATGTTGAGCGTCGCGCCTACAAACACGCGCTCTATGCAGTACGTAAAAACGAGACGGCACTGGATATTGTGCAGGACGCAATGATCAAGCTCGCTGAAAAATACGGCGATAAACCAGCCGCTGAGCTACCGATGTTGTTTCAGCGCATTCTACAAAACACCATCCTGGATTTTTTCCGTCGGGAAAAAGTGCGCAACACTTGGGTTACGCTTTTTTCGGCAATGCGCGGCAACACTGAAGAAGGCGAAGACTTCGATCTGCTTGAACACCATGAAGCTCAGGGAGATTCGCAAGCAACCGAATCCAGTGCAGACAAAGTAGAGCGCATGCAGGTGCTGACCTTGATCGACGCGGAAGTACAAAAACTACCTGCCCGTCAACGGGAAGCATTCCTGATGCGTTATTGGGAGGACATGGATGTAACGGAAACAGCCGACGCAATGGGTTGCTCTGAAGGAAGTGTAAAAACGCATTGCTCAAGGGCAACGCATGCACTCGCAATCTCTCTGCGCGCCAAAGGAATACGATTATGAATACCGCAAAAGAAGCCAAAGAACTGGAATTCGCCTATAAAATTCGGCACGCGCTGGATCAAAATATGGCGAATTTGCCAGACGACACGGTATCCAGATTGGCCACGGCACGTAATATTGCATTGTCGCGCAAGAAAAAAGATGCCCCGCTGCGCGTAGCCGTAACACAAGCAGGGCTTGCAGGATATGGCGCACACGGCACACTAGGCTTGCATACTCCATTCAATTGGTTGCAGCGTATCGGCTTGGCCGTGCCGGCGCTTGTATTAATTGGCGGACTAGTCGGCATTTATCAATTTGAACAGCAACAGCGTATCGCAGACACAGCAGATATCGACACCGCAATTCTGACAGATGAACTACCGCCGGCCGCCTATCTCGATCATGGTTTCAACGCGTATCTCACTGACCGCGGCGAGTAAATATGGAGCATGAAATTACTTTCCACTCTACAGTTCGCGCATGTGCGCTTATTGCTTTAACAATCGCATTATCGCTCTGCGGCCCCAACCCGGAAGCGGCGGCACAAAGTACGACTGCCACGACAACTCAAGCGGCCGCGGCATCCCAAAGTGACGCCAAATCTGGCTGGTCAACATTAACCGCAGCGCAACAGCAGGCGCTTGCTCCATTGGCGGCCGATTGGGGCAGCATGGGTTCCGCCCAGAAAACGAAATGGCTGGCAATCGGCAATAAATTTCCCTCGATGCAGCCGGAAGAGCGCCGACGAATACAAAATCGGATGCGCGAATGGGTCAAGTTATCTCCGCAACAACGGCACATTGCACGTGAGAACTATTGGCGCGCAAAAAAAATCAATCCAAGCCAAAAAAGCGCACATTGGCAAAAGTATCAACAACTTTCCGCTGAACAGAAAAAAAGTCTTGCCGCTGCCGCTGCCAGCAGAAAAAAAGTAGCAAATTTATCCAGGGCGCACAAAAACAATGAAATTTTGCGTGTAGAGCCCAAAAAGATACCGACGTCACCCAATCAAACGCCTGACAAAGATTCCAGTATACTGACGCCCTCCGCGCCACTCGACACAAAGTAGAACTCCTTGCTGAAACCACCTGCCCTGCTTAAACGTCGCTTGGTCTGCATGCTGTACGAAGCCATGCTGGTTTTTGGCATCGTTTTCGTTGCGGGGCTGCTACTCGATACCCTCACGCAAAGCCGCCATGCTCTGACATTGCGACACACACGACAATTCTGGCTGTTTATTGTTTTGGGTGCATATTTTTTGTATAGCTGGATGCGCGGCGGCCAGACACTGGCGATGAAGACTTGGCATATCAAGCTTGAAGCGCCTGGTCTGGATAGCGTCCCATTCGCCAAAGCGGCGCTACGCTACCTTCTGGCATGGATGTGGTTTCTGCCGGCCATGGCACTCAATTTTGCATTGGGCCTGAAAGGGTGGGAAGGCATTGGCGTTATAGCTACCGGCATGTGCCTGTGGGCACTGACAGCAAAACTGGATAAAGACGGCCAGTTTTTACATGACAAACTTGCCGGCACCAGATTGGTCAGTCTGGCACCCAGCAAAAAAACCTGCGCAAAATAAATACCAAGGCATGTATTATTTACATTCGCTTATTATTATGCGGAAAATAAGGTGTTTAACAGCATACTCCCATATAAATTTGTTTAAAATAAAACGCATGTAACCCATCACCGCCTCGATGTGGTCGCACTGGGCTTTTCATGATTACACTCCTCACGAATGTTTTGATTGTTTTACAAATCGCCCTAATCGTTGGTCTGTACATTCTGCTGCGTGATTTTTTATTTGTTACCAGCATTCCTTTGGCATGGATCTTGAGTTTCAGCGCAGTCGTCGGCGCTCGCTTTATGTTGATCGCCAACAGCTTTTTCATTGCCTATCGCCACCGCAGCCCACTACCAACCGAACAGCGGCTTGGCTGGAAAACGGCTATACACTTATTGCTGCAGGAGTTCTGGGCTAGCATGCTGGTGACTTCGTGGCATATGCCATTCCGATCATTTTCCGGTGCTATTGCACCGCAGGCAACGGGGTTGCCGGTATTACTCATACATGGATATGGCTGCAATAGCGGCTATTGGCACAGCATGCATCGGTGCCTGGTGCAGTCGCACATCAGTCACAAAGCTGTCGACCTTGAGCCATTATTGGGTGGAATTGATGGCTATGCTGCCAGCATTGACAAAGCGGTGAAATACCTCTGCCGAGCAACCGGGAAAGAGCAAATTATCATTCTGGCGCACAGCATGGGTGGGCTGGTCGCGCGGGCATATCTGCGCCAGTACAGCGGCCGCAGGATAGCAAAAATCATCTCTGTTGGAACCCCGCATCATGGCACTGTGTTGGCGAATTTTGCTATTGGCATCAACAGTCTGCAGATGCGATGGTGTGGCGATGCGGAGCATGGTCAGCCCTCCGACTGGCTGCGCAATTTAGCCAACTCGGAAGACGCCGCCAGTCGCGCGCTGATTACTTCCATCTATTCGCTGCACGACAATATAGTAGCGCCACAACGATCATGCCATCTCCACGGCGCAAAAAACATCGGATTGTCTGAAATCGGTCATGTCGCTCTGGGACTGCACCCGGTAGTGCAAGCGCTGGCTCTTGAAGAAATCAAGCTTGCAGTCGAGCACGGTTAGGTTTTCAGGAAAACTGCAACCGCAGGTACCTATTCAACCGTAATACCACGGGGGAATAATCCACAATAATTTTGAATTCATATTTTCGTGGCAATACGATGCGCCATCTGTTGCGCCAAATCTGCGCTTTTAGCCTCAACCATCACACGTATCAGTGGCTCGGTGCCAGACGCGCGGATCAGCACACGACCGTTGTCACCCAATTCACGCTCCACTTTCTCTTTCTCAGCCACCATTCCAGCATTTTTCAGCCAATTGAAACCGGCCGGTACTTTGACATTGATTAAAGTCTGCGGGAATAACGGGAGGTCAGCTACCGACTGGGCCAGCGTCATACCGCTGCGCTTCAGGGCAGACAGAACTTGCAAAGCTGAAACGATGCCATCGCCTGTCGTCTGTTTATCAAGAAATAATAGATGGCCAGAACCCTCGCCGCCTAAAATCCAGCCACGTTCCTGCAGCACTTCAAGCACGTAGCGATCACCCACCTTGGCACGAGCAAAACCGACACCCATTTTTTTCAAGGCAACTTCCAACGCCATATTAGTCATCAGCGTCCCAACCGCGCCGCTCACTGGCCCATTCTTTAATCGGTCCTTGACCATCAAATATAACAATTGGTCACCGTTATACAGGCACCCGCTAGCGTCTGTCATCAGCAAACGGTCAGCATCGCCATCCAGAGCAATGCCCAGATCAGCCTGATGGTCGCGCACGGCAGCTATCAAGGCCTCAGGCGCTGTAGCGCCGAAACCGTCATTGATATTCAAGCCATTAGGCTGATTTCCAATGGTGACGACATCCGCACCTAATTCATGGAATACAAGCGGGGCAATCTGGTAGGCGGCACCATGAGCACAATCGAGAACAATTTTCAGCCCTCGCAAATCCAGCTCATTCGGAAAAGTCGATTTGCAAAACTCGATATATCGGCCCTGCGCATCATCAATACGTCGGGCTTTACCTAATTTCTCAGAAGATACGCAGGACATGGGAGTCTCCAGCGCATCTTCGATTGCCTGCTCGACGGTATCCGGCAATTTGTTGCCCTGGGCAGAAAAAAACTTGATCCCATTGTCATAGTAAGGATTGTGGGAAGCAGAAATAACAACACCGGCAGACAAACGAAGTGCGCGGGTCAGGTAGGCTACTGCGGGTGTCGGCACCGGGCCCGCCAGCATTACATCTACGCCGGCGGCGGAAAACCCTGCTTCCAACGCCGCCTCCAGCATATAACCAGAGATACGGGTGTCCTTGCCGATCAATACTGCCGGCTTAGTATCGGTCAGCCCGGTCCGGGTGAGCACTTTTCCTGCTGCATAACCGAGCCGCATGACAAAATCAGGGGTAATCGGTGCATCTCCCACGCGACCGCGCACTCCGTCAGTACCGAAATATTTCCTCGACATATTGATCCTCATTATTCTATTTATCGTGTCGCCGCTTGCCAGACGGCAAGAGCGTCAATTGTTTCTGCTACATCATGCACGCGCACTATCTTGGCGCCATTCGCTGCCGCAGCCAAGGCAGCTGCAAGGCTACCGGCAAGCCGCTTCTGAACCGGTTGCCCGGTTATTGCACCCAGCATGGATTTGCGCGACAGTCCGGCCAACAAAGGTAAGTCCAGCGTCTCCTGCATCACGGCGATGCTCTTGAGTAAATCCAGGTTGTGCGGCAAAGTTTTGCCAAAGCCAAAACCGGGATCAATACAAATGCGTGAGCGGGAAACACCTGCTGCCTGCAGTACCGCGACGCGCTCCCGAAGAAAACAAACCACCTCATCTACCAGATTTGTATATTGCGGATAATCCTGCATATTTTGCGGCTGTTTTTGCATGTGCATCACACACAATCCACAATCGCTGTCTTTAATAGCATCCACGGCCCCTTCCGCACGGAAACCGTTGATGTCATTAATCATGTCGGCACCAGCTGCCAAGGCTTGGCGCATTACCTGCGGCTTGTAGGTATCGATCGAGATCGGTTTGCCACAATCACGTAAAGCGTAAACAAGCGGCATTATGCGTTGCAATTCTTCTTTCAGAGGCAACACTTTAGCCCCGGGGCGTGTGGTTTCACCGCCAATGTCGATGATATCGACACCCTCGGCAATCATCTGTTCGGCATGCGACAGCGCAGACTCAAGCGCATGATATTGCCCCCCGTCCGAAAAAGAATCCGGGGTCACATTCAGCACGCCCATAACGAGTGGCCGCGTACCCTCCTGCAGTGGCAAGCGATAACGTCCACATTGAAAATAAGTTTCCATATTGACCATAATAAAAAAGGGTGAGACCGAATAGTCTCACCCTTGCAATTACATCTGGGTCCAGCCTGAGGACAACTTTCTGTTGTTAAGCAGGTGCAGTTGCAGTGGGTGATATATCACCGGAATGATCATCGGACGAAGAACGCTTCGCCGGAATGCCATCTTTAGGTGGGCGTGGCGCGTTGCCTTCCATAATGTCGTTGATTTGGTCTGCATCAATGGTCTCCCAATCCAGCAAGGTTTTGGCCATCATCTCGACTTTTTCACGATTATCTTCCAGCAATTTACGTGAGAGTGCGTACTGTTCATCGAGAATGCGTCGAATCTCGGTGTCAACTTTTTGTTGCGTGGCCTCGGATACTGTCTTTGCAGACGAGCGGCCAAAGTAGGCATCTTGCTCTGTATCCTCATACACCATCGTACCAAGAGATTCTGACATGCCGTAGCGAGTGACCATGGCGCGAGCCAGTTTAGTAGCGCGTTCAAAGTCGTTCGAGGCGCCGGTCGACATCTGATGCATGAAAATTTCTTCCGAGATACGGCCACCAAACAGGATGGCAATTTCTTCCAGCATCTTGTCCTTATACATATTGACGCGATCATGCTCCGGCAATTGCCACGTCAGACCGAGCGCAAAACCACGCGGCATGATGGTGACTTTATGCACTGGATCTGCTTTTGGCAATAATTTTGCTACTACCGCATGCCCGGATTCGTGGAAAGCCGTATTCCTGCGTTCTTCTTCGCGCATGACCGCGGACTTGCGCTCGGGGCCCATTACGATTTTGTCTTTAGCATCCTCGAAATCTTTCATTTCGACGAGTCGCTTATTGCGGCGGGCTGCAAACAGTGCGGCTTCATTGACCAGATTGGCCAAGTCGGCACCAGAAAAACCAGGAGTGCCACGGGCCAGAATATCTGCCTTGACGTCGGGTGCAACCGGCACCTTGCGCATATGCACCATCAAAATCTGTTCACGACCGCGTATGTCAGGCAAACCAACCACTACCTGACGGTCAAAACGGCCAGGGCGCAGCAGCGCCTTATCTAGAACATCGGCACGGTTGGTTGCGGCAATCACAATGACACCGGCATTAGGTTCGAAGCCATCCATCTCGACCAGCAACTGGTTCAGCGTTTGTTCACGCTCATCATTGCCGCCGCCCATGCCAGCACCACGATGACGTCCGACCGCATCAATTTCATCAATAAAGATAATGCAGGGCGCATTCTTTTTGGCATTCTCGAACATGTCACGTACCCGCGACGCACCAACGCCCACGAACATTTCAACGAAATCGGAGCCTGAAATTGTAAAGAAAGGCACCTTCGCTTCACCAGCAATGGCGCGCGCCAACAAAGTTTTGCCTGTACCCGGAGGTCCAACCAACAGGACACCACGCGGAATGCGGCCGCCCAATTTCTGGAACCTGGCAGGCTCTTTCAGAAAATCGACCAATTCCTGCACTTCTTCCTTGGCCTCATCGCAACCGGCCACATCGCCGAAAGTCACCGTATTACTAGCTTCATCGAGCATGCGCGCCTTGGATTTGCCGAAAGAAAAGGCACCGCCCTTGCCGCCACCCTGCATTTGGCGCATGAAAAATACCCACACTCCAATCAGTAACAACATCGGGAACCAGGAAATGAAGATTTGCGACAAGAAAGACTGCTCTTCGGGTTGCTTGATGTCGAATTTGACGCCATTGTTGACCAAATCGCCGATCAAACCACGGTCTAGATAAGTAACTGAAGTCTTAACTTTCTTGCCATCGCTCGTGGTCGCAATGATGCTGCGATCCTCGATAACCGCTTCCTTGATGCGCTGGGCCTTCACCTCATCGAGAAAATCGGAATATTGAATAGGTGTAGCACCAGCCGCCATTCCTCGACTATCGAACTGTTTAAATACGGTAAATAGCACAAGGGCAATCACCACCCAAATTGCTGTTTTGGAAAACATATTGTTCACAAGAACTCCTTTAGCGCGAACGCGATTTGTTGCCTATCCCACTGTGCTTATTTTACGCGCAATGTCATGCGCTTGATATTGCGCATATGCGACTGCTTAATGTGAAAATCAAGGTGTGAAATGTAATCTACGCAGGATTTTTCAAAATTTTTCCAAGTAAAAATATCTCAGAAGACTTGTCCCTGCTCGCTTTCGGTTTCTTCTGTGTAACAATTTTAAATTCCAATTTTAATTTCGCCAAAATATCATTGAAGCCCATGCCATTAAAACATTTGACCAGTAAAGAGCCGGATGGCTTCATATGTATCTTAGAGAAGGCTATGGCCAAATCGATCAGGTATTCGACGCGCGCCGCATCTGTCACAGCAATCCCGGATAAATTTGGAGCCATATCGGATAACACAAGATCTACCTTGCGCCCAGCCAACACATTTTCCAGAGCAAGTAAGGGACCGTCCTCACGAAAATCCCCCAGAATAAAGTGCACATCCGCAATTGGCTCCATGGGCAGCAGGTCCAGGCCGATAATCGTGCCATGAATGCCACCTCCATCCTGGCCGGAGAGTTTATTGCGCACATACTGCGACCAACTGCCTGGAGTAGAGCCTAGATCAACAATGACCTGGCCGCGCTTGACCAGTTTTTCATCCTCATCAATCTCTTTGAGCTTATATGCAGCCCGGGCTCTATAACCCTCTTTCTGCGCCAGCTTTACATAGGGATCGTTGATATGATCGTGCAGCCAGTTTTTGTTTAATTTGTTTTTAGCCATTCGCGTAGAATAGTGCCTTTAGAATATATTAGTTGGTTACCGAAATCATGTTGAAACTTACCCCCGTAGAACGTAGCGCACTCCGCTCAGAAGCGCATGCGCTCAATCCTATTGTGTTGATCGGTGAAGCCGGCTTGACGCCTGCCGTGCTCAAAGAAATTGATGCGGGGCTCGATGTGCACGGATTGATTAAAGTACGTGTTTTCGGTGATGATCGTGAAGCCCGGATTACCATGTATGACACCATTTGCGAAAATCTCAAGGCTGCTCCAGTGCAGCATATTGGAAAACTGCTGGTGGTTTATCGTCCTCAAAAAGAAGCATCAAAAGGACGCGTCGAGAAAAAAGGCAGAGGCATGCGCGAGGTGACCATTGTCAAACCTAGTGCCAGCGGAACAAAGCGCCCCTCAGTTAGCAAGGTGATGCTCAAAGGCAATGAGCGCGTAACCGAAGGTGGCACCATCAAACGCGCCAAGCCCCGTCAAACTAGCGCCAAAAAAAGCGCACTCGGAAGCAAATAGCGTCTAGTACTGAAAAACGGGGGTATAAATTTTTTCGCTTTATTAATATGCGGAGAACGGTGCATTTTTCAATATACCCCCTGTTAATCATTGAAAATTCAATTGCTGGCAATCGATGCGAAACACAGAGCAGGCGCTTTAAATATAACGCACTTCCAAAATTTCATATTCGCGGATACCTGCTGGAGCCATAACTTCGACCACATCGCCGGCGGATTTGCCAATTAGTGCGCGAGCAATTGGAGATGTCACCGATACCTTCAATTCCTTTATATCGGCCTCGTCTTCACCGACGATTTGATAGGTCACTTTCAGCTCCGACTCCAGATCTTCGAGGTAGACAGTTGAAGCAAACACCACGCGTCCCTCAGCCTCCAGCAACAATGGATCGATAATCTGGGCTGCGCCCAGTTTTCCTTCCAGATTCTGAATACGCCCCTCAATAAAACTCTGCTTTTCTTTGGCCGCATCGTACTCGGCATTCTCAGATAAATCGCCCTGCGCGCGCGCTTCGGCGATTGCGCTAATAACTTCATGACGATCTTTTGTTTTCAGACGATGCAACTCTTGCTTGAGAAGTTCGGCGCCGTGCTTGGTAATAGGTACTGAGCTCATAATTTCCAACTATATAAATGCTACAGAGGCCACAAAAGGTACCGATCAGGCTCGGCACCGTTTATGACCTCTGCAGGTTAGGGTTTAACTATTTAAGTATCGTCTTAGTGTAGAGTTTTATGCAGCCCTTGTAAATCATAGACATGCAACTTATCCAGATGCGCCATACCCTGCACCGCCGCTTCCGCGCCAAAAATAGTGGTAAACGTCGTCACACGCGCTGCCAGTGCAGAGGTGCGGATGGCACGTGAATCGATGATCGCACTGCGCTTTTCTTCGACCGTGTTGATGACCATGGCAATCTCGTTATTCTTGATCATGTCCACAACGTGCGGTCGACCTTCGCTCTTTTTGTTGACCATCGTGACTTGCACCCCAGCGGCGCTGATGGCTGCTGCCGTACCTTTGGTGGCAACAATCGCAAATCCGAGCCGAGCCAGATCTTTGGCGACTTGCACGGCGATCGGTTTGTCGCTGGCTTTGACGCTAATAAATACCTTGCCGGACTTGGGCAATTTCACGCCAGCACCGAGCTGGGATTTAACAAAAGCCTCACCGAAGGTTTTGCCGACTCCCATGACTTCGCCAGTCGATTTCATCTCAGGGCCAAGAATTGTATCCACGCCCGGGAATTTCACGAACGGAAAAACCGCTTCCTTGACACTGTAATAAGACGGCACTACTTCGTTCAGAATGCCCTGACTATCCAGGGACTGCCCAACCATGCAGCGCGCCGCAATTTTGGCTAGTTGCAGACCCGTGGCCTTGGAGACGAAAGGCACCGTGCGCGAGGCGCGCGGATTGACTTCCAACACATAAACGATATCCTTGCCGTCCTTTTGCTGAATGGCAAACTGCACATTCATCAGACCCACCACATTCAAGCCTTGCGCCATCTGTGCAGTTTGAAGCTTCATCACATCAATGGTTTCCTGCGACAGTGAATAAGGCGGCAGCGAGCACGCAGAATCGCCGGAATGTACGCCAGCCTGTTCGATATGCTCCATCACGCCACCGATAAAGGTTCGCGTGCCATCCCTGATGCAATCGACATCGCACTCGATCGCATCGTTGAGGAAACGATCCAGCAATACCGGCGAATCATGCGATACCTTGACCGCTTCGCGCATATAGCGTTCCAGATCACGTTGCTCGTGCACGATTTCCATCGCACGCCCACCCAGCACATACGATGGGCGCACAACCAGCGGATAACCAATCTCCATTGCCTTTTCCAGCGCTTCCTGCTCGGTGCGCGCAGTCCTATTAGGCGGTTGCAGCAAATTCAATTCTTGCAATAATTGCTGGAAGCGCTCGCGATCCTCGGCTGCATCGATCATGTCTGGTGAAGTGCCGATGATGGGCACACCGTTGGCTTCCAATTCGAGTGCCAGTTTCAGCGGCGTCTGACCGCCGTACTGGACGATAACGCCGTACGGTTTTTCGATGGCAACGATTTCCAGAACGTCTTCCAGTGTCAGCGATTCGAAATACAGCCGGTCCGAGGTGTCGTAATCGGTCGAGACCGTTTCGGGGTTGCAGTTGACCATAATGGTTTCATAGCCATCCGCACGCATCGCCAGTGCTGCATGAACGCAGCAGTAATCGAATTCGATGCCCTGACCGATACGGTTTGGACCACCGCCCAGCACCATGATTTTTTTCCGGTCAGTCGGCTGCGCTTCGCACTCTTCATCATAAGTCGAGTACATGTACGCGGTTTTGGTCGAGAATTCCGCTGCGCAAGTATCGACCCGCTTGTAGACCGGGCGAATATTCAACGCATGGCGCCTCTCACGCACAACAGTTTCGGTAGTCTTGAGCAACTTTGCCAGACGACGGTCGGCAAAGCCTTTTTGTTTCAACTTGTACAGCAGCGGTTTGTCCAGCGCATCGAGGGTCTGGGTTTCCAGCCACAATTCGATATCGACAATTTCCTTGATCTGCACCAGAAACCACATGTCGATATGCGTTAGCTGATGCACTTCTTCGAGTGTAAAACCCTGGGCAAATGCATCGCCCACATACCAGATACGTTCCGGGCCGGGTTCACCGAGTTCCTCCTCTATGATTTCGCGATCTTTGGTCATTTCATTCAGACCATCGACACCAACTTCCAGACCGCGCAACGCTTTCTGGAAAGATTCCTGGAAAGTGCGTCCGATCGCCATCACTTCGCCCACCGATTTCATTTGCGTAGTCAGATGGGAATCCGCCTGCGGGAATTTCTCGAAGGCAAAACGTGGAATTTTGGTGACAACATAGTCTATCGATGGTTCGAACGAAGCCGGAGTTGCACCACCGGTGATTTCGTTACGCAACTCGTCCAGCGTGAAACCGACCGCCAACTTGGCAGCGATTTTCGCGATGGGGAAACCGGTCGCTTTCGATGCCAGCGCAGAAGAACGCGATACACGCGGATTCATCTCGATGACAATCATGCGGCCATCTGCCGGATTGATTGAAAACTGCACGTTCGAGCCACCGGTATCGACACCGATCTCGCGCAAAACCGCCAGTGAGGCGTTGCGCATGATTTGGTATTCCTTGTCAGTGAGCGTTTGCGCCGGCGCGACCGTGATCGAATCGCCTGTATGCACGCCCATCGGGTCGAGATTTTCGATTGAGCAAACGATGATGCAGTTGTCCGCCTTGTCGCGCACCACTTCCATCTCATACTCTTTCCAGCCGATCAGTGATTCTTCGATCAGCAATTCGGAAGTCGGGGACGCTTCCAGGCCGCGTTTGCAGATGGTTTCAAACTCTTCTGCGTTATACGCAATCCCGCCACCGCTGCCGCCCATAGTGAACGAAGGGCGGATGATCGTCGGGAAACCGAGTTCCTTTTGTACTACCCAGGACTCTTCCATCGTATGCGCCACACCGGAGCGAGCAGAGTCGAGACCGATCCGGGTCATCGCTTGCTTGAATTTGGAGCGGTCTTCGGCCTTGTCGATTGCTTCCGGCGAAGCGCCGATCAGTTCACAGTTGTACTTGGCTAGCACGCCATTATTGTGTAAATCAAGCGCGCAGTTCAGCGCGGTCTGGCCGCCCATGGTCGGCAGAATCGCATCCGGACGTTCCTTGTCGATGATGCGTTCGACCACCTGCCAAGTGATCGGCTCGATGTAAGTTACATCGGCCATTTCCGGATCGGTCATGATGGTCGCCGGGTTACTGTTGACCAGGATAACTTTGTAGCCCTCTTCACGCAGGGCTTTGCACGCTTGTGCGCCGGAATAATCGAATTCGCAGGCCTGGCCGATAATGATCGGACCGGCACCGATAATCAGGATGCTTTTAATATCATTGCGTTTAGGCATTTTTTTTCTTCTCCGTCACGCTTGTTTCCATCATTGTCACAAAGCGGTCAAACAGGTGGGCGATATCGTGCGGGCCGGCCGACGCTTCAGGATGTCCCTGAAAGCAGAAAGCAGGCTTGTCGGTGCGAACAAAACCCTGTAATGAGCCATCAAAAAGAGATACGTGGGTCACTCGGCAGTTGGCCGGCAAAGTTGCCGCATCCACCGCAAAACCATGGTTTTGCGAAGTAATCAGCACTTGCCTGGTTTCTAAATCCTGTACCGGGTGGTTGGCACCGTGGTGGCCAAATTTCATTTTCAGCGTTTTTGCGCCGGAGGCCAGTGCCATGATTTGATGTCCAAGGCAGATACCAAAAGTCGGAATACCGCTCTCTATCAATTCCGTGACAGCAGTGATGGCGTAATCACAAGGCTCCGGGTCTCCTGGGCCATTGGACAGAAAAATGCCATCCGGATTCAGGGCCAATGCTTCTGCAGCGCTGGCTTGTGCGGGCAGCACAGTAATCTTGCAACCGCGTTGTGCCAACATGCGCAGGATATTGCGCTTGATGCCGTAATCGAAAGCGACAACATGATATTTTGGCGCTATTTGCCGATCATAGCCCCTACCCAAATGCCACTCGGTCTCGACCCAGGAATAAGGTTTGGTAGTAGACACCACCTTGGCCAGGTCCATGCCACCAAGTCCTGGGAAAGTGCGTGCCAGCGCCAATGCTTGATCGACATCATTGCCCACCAGAATGGCACCGCTTTGCGCCCCTTTTTCGCGCAGAATTCGGGTCAGTTTGCGAGTATCGATACCGGAAATGGCAACGATGTTTTCAGCTTTTAAATAATCCGATAAAGTTTGCGTGGCCCGAAAGCTGGATGTAACAATCGGCAAATCCTTGATGATTAGTCCAGCCGCATGTATTTTGCCGGACTCCACATCTTCAGGGTTGACGCCGGTGTTTCCGATATGGGGATAAGTAAGTGTGACGATCTGATGACTATAGCTAGGATCGGTAAGAATTTCCTGGTAACCGGTCATCGAAGTGTTGAATACCACCTCACCGGTTGTATGGCCTTCAGCGCCAATTGAGAAACCTTGAAAAATCGACCCATCTGCTAGTGCGAGTATGGCCGGAACGGTGTGGCCAGAAAAGAATGGCAGCAAGGGTAACTCCTGATATTGTTACCGCCGCTGCGCCGTACCAAGACAATCACCGGCGTCTCGGGCTTATATGCCTGAGTCGGTGACAAATTGTTTTGACAGGATGAAATATGGTATGCGCTACGGCGGGTGTAAGTTTAGTTAAACCCGGTGATTGTAACGCAAAATACCCTCTCCCGTAAATCTGTAAGCTTGCGTAAGAAACCCACAAACGTCAGGGAAAGATTTTGTGTGCTTACAACGATAATGCAGCGATACCCGCCTTGGCAATCTGCGCATCTTCGGCAGATTTTACGCCGGAGACACCGACCGCTCCCAGGCATTGCCCATTAATCATGATAGGGACACCACCTTCAAGCATGCCATCGATATATGGTGCCGACATGAAAGAAACGCGACCGTTGTTGATCATTTCCTCATAAACCCGGGATTCACGACAACCCATTGCAGCGGTTTTTGCCTTGGCTGGCGCAATATGGGCCGATATCGGTGCCACCCCATCCAATCGTTGCAGCCAGAGCAAATGCCCGCCGTCATCCACAATCGAAATCACGACTGCCCAATTGTTTTTATTGGCTTCCGCTTCTGCTGCGGCGGCAATTTTCTTGACATCGTCAAGGGTCAATATTTGCTTGGATTGCATCACGCCTCCTGAAATGAATATTGCTGGATTGTACGACAGGTGCCAGATACCCACTATCAAAACTGTTTTTACTTTCAGCAAGCCGCTTAAAGCCAGCCACATTTAACAAGAGTGATGACCTTCGCAGACGGACTAAAACCAGCCATTAAATGAAATTTATTTCAGTCCCGCACTTTGACAGGCTGGCGACATTCATTTACATTGTAGCTTCATAGAATAAAGTTGCAACAATGACAATAGAATTCGCGTTTAGCCAGAGCAGAAAAATTATGCGTTCGTGTATGTTTGTTAGCGCACTGCTATGTTATGGCCAGACTTGGGCCTCTGAACCTTTGCCGCCAAAAACCAACATTGCGCTCGAAAAACTGCAGAACTTGGGTCATCGTGCGGCTGAATTTTCCAATCGCGCCTCGGAATTGGCCATGCAAGCGATGGGGATGATCGGAATTCACTACAAATACGGCGGCAACACACCTGAAAGCGGGCTCGATTGCAGCGGTTTAGTGCGTTACGTATTTAAAGAAGCTTGGGGAGCCAATCTGCCCCGCACTTCGGCTGAAATTAGCCAAGTTGGCGAGACAATTGAGCCGCAAAACCTGCAACCAGGCGATCTAGTGTTCTACAACACGCTTAAGCGTAGCTTTTCGCACGTCGGAATTTATTTGGGCAATAACAAGTTCATCCACTCCCCATCGGCCGGAGGTCGGGTGCGGATTGAAAGCATGGATATTGGATACTGGAAACAGCGTTTCAACGGCGCCCGCCGCATCAATGAACCAGTGCAATAAATAAGAGCTTTATTGCTGCCGCATTACCTTTAATTTGTTCTTGATTTCACTCATCGCGGCAACGGTTGCTTTTTCACCGGCCATGATGGCTACATTACGGCCATTGAAGTCATTACCCTTCATGCCACCCAAACCAGGCTGGATGACGATATCAGCCTCTCTCAACTCATATTTATTGATCCGCTGCCCCATGATGGTGAAAGTTTGTAGCAGAACATCAAGCGAACCCGACGCCGTCAGTACATCGGCTTGCGATGAAATATTTACCGCAATCACAAAATCGGCCCCCATGTCGCGCGCAAACTTCGCGGGAACTGGCGACACCAATCCTCCATCGACATAAGTATGGCTACCGATTTTAACCGGCTGAAAAATGCTGGGTACAGCCGATGAAGCTCTGACTGCCAGGCCGGTATTACCCCTTTGAAACAAAATGGGCTGACCGGTATTCAAATCGGTCGCCACTGCGCCGAACGACTTTTTCAGCTTTTCAATCGGCACGTCACGAATCGTCTTGTTGATGTAATTCTGCAAACCTTCACCCTTGATGATTCCGCTAAACTTGGAAAACAGCGGCACCGACCAGTCCGAAATAGCGGCTTCATCCATCTCCATCGCCATTTTCTGCAAAGCGAAGCCATTGTTGCCCGCCGCATACAGGGCGCCGACCAGGCTGCCGGCGCTGGTTCCAACCACGATATCGGGAACGATACCTTGCACCTCCAATGCCTTGATCACGCCGATATGGGCAAAACCGCGGGCAGCACCACCACCTAAAGCCAGTCCAATCTTGATATTACGCACTGGTTTAATGGCTACAGGTTCGGCAACCGGGGCTGGAGCAATCAGGCTGCAACCGCTTATCAGAAATAGTGCCGCGCTCAGGCAGGGAAACAAACAACGTAGAGATGGCATTGAGTTATGGCTTGGGCCTGTTTTGTAACGTGCGGATTGTAGCTTATGACGCGGGTTTATATTGCGTTGCGAAATTTTTTAATTGAGAATGATTTGTATTTAAAATTGTTTCAGTTATACTTTAAAAGTTGCAAATCATTCTCATTTAAGGATTCCGCATGCATAAATTCACCCTCAACATCCTGTCCGCTGCTATTGCATTGTCTGTCGTTGCTGGCGTCCATGCAGAAGACAAGGAGTTAAACATTTATTCGGCCCGCCACTACCAGACCGATGATGCGTTATATGGCGACTTTACCAAAAAAACCGGGATCAAAATTAACCGCATCGAAGCCGACGATAATGCGCTGTTAGAACGCTTGAAGACTGAAGGCAAGAACAGTCCGGCCGATATCATCCTGATGGTGGACGCCGCGCGTCTGTGGCGCGCGCAAATTGAGGGTTTGTTCCAACCAGTCAAATCGAAGGTGCTAGCAGCGCGCATCCCGGCCCACCTACAAGGCAATGACGCTGGCCAAGGACCGCAGTGGTATGGCTTTTCGACCCGCGCCCGCGTCATCGTCTACAACAAAGCAACAGTCAAACCGGAAGATGTAGCAACTTACGAAGCTCTGGCTGAACCGAAAAACAAGGGTAAAGTCTGCACCCGCTCCGGCTCGCATCCTTACATGCTGTCCCTGATCGGTTCTCTGGTTGAGCGCGATGGCGAGAAGGCCACAGAAGATTGGGCGCGCGGCATGGTCAGCAATTTTGCCCGCCCTCCGCGCGGCGGCGACACCGACCAGATCAATGGCGTAGCCTCCGGCGAATGCGGGGTAGCGCTAGCCAATACCTATTACTACGTGCGCATGATGCGCTCGACCAAACCGGAAGATCGCCAGGCAATGAGCAAGATCGGCTTTGTCTGGCCCAATCAAAAAACCTCTGGCGCACACGTGAATGTCGCCGGCGGCGGAGTTGCCACGAATGCTCCGCACCCGAAAGCAGCAGTCCAATTTTTAGAATATCTGGCCAGCGATTCCGCCCAGCGTAATTTCTCTGATGGCAATAACGAATGGCCAGCGGTGCACACTGTCAAAACGCACAATGCCGCACTGGAGTCGCTCGGCAAATTCAAGGCCGAGAAACTTTCCATCGCCACCATAGGCAAGAACCAGATTGTGGCGCAAAAAATCCTTGATCGCGCCGGCTACAAATAAATCGCGAATCTCCACACAACAGGATAGTTATTGGGAGTATCAGTAATAGCTATCCTGTTAGCGCATTATTTAATTGGTAAAATTAAAATACATTATCCAGTACTTCAGAGGCAAGGCAGCACCGGAAAAGAGACCGGAGCAGACTCTAGCGGCGCACCAAAGAACCGCCCAAGCCCTGTAGCGGCCCCAAAGGGGTGCGCTCTTCCTGCAATTGCCGGATATTCGGCTTGCCACTCCACAGTTTGTATATCACGCGCGCATTCCTGACCACGACGATTGCATCGAACTGCCATCCGGAAATATCCACGCGTCGCTGGAAATTCAGAAAATCCAACCAAAAATTGCCAAAACGTTTGCGTTCAAGATGCGTCTGTTCTATCTCATAGGCAACGCAAGTCTTACTTTCCATCAGGCAGCTTTGCAATTCCGTATCCAGCAAACGGATATCGATGGAAGAGCCGGCGGTAATCTTGCGCAGCAAGTCGGCGTGACTCAAGATGGCGACGTTTGGCGTTTTTTCCGGATCGACGCCTAACGCTTTCAGTTCCGCTGTCGAAGTTGTATAGGGAATGATGCTGTCAAACATGGCTTGTGCATCAGAATAACTGTGCCATGGAGTGCGCATATCTTCCCGGGAATGCGGCAACAGACTGGCGCACCCGGATAGCATTAAAAAAACGCCGGCGGTGCAGCATTTTTTCAGATCGCAACGCCGCATCAGTCTCATATGGTGCCCGTTTGACCGTTTGATAAACCTGGACGACGACGATACCAAGCCATTCAGGAAGTATCCCGGAGCAATTCAAAGACGCAAAGACTCGGAGATATAGGGTCTTATTCTGCCCGCAAAATGCCACCATGAAACAAATAACAGGCGATCCTATGGCATAGATCAAACGAAACAAATGGAATCATTTTGTCATCGGCAGCGCTGCCGGCTCACACAAAGACCCATGGGAAAACTGTACGGTGAAGGTGCTGCCGGCGGAGGGCGCCGATTCGATCGACAGAGTCGCGCCATGCCGCAACAGCACATGCTTGACGATAGCCAGACCCAAGCCTGTGCCTTGGGTCTCGCGGGAGCGGCTTTTGTCGACCCGATAGAAGCGCTCGGTCAGACGCGCGATATTTTCCGGCAAAATCCCGATGCCAGTGTCCTGCACCGAAAATTGTGGCCCGCTGGCACCCATGTGCCAGCCGATCTGGATGGTTCCTCCGTCGTCGGTATAGCGCACTGCATTTGACACCAGGTTGCCAAAAGCGCTTCTGAGTTCTTCCGTATTGCCCTTGATGTCGGGGCCGTCGATTTCCAGCGTTACCGTATGCCGTCCGGATGATAGGGCATTAGCCTCGCGCAGAATGCTTTCCAGCAACACCTGTATCTTGACATGTTGCGAGCGTATCGGGTAATCGACCGACTCCAGGCGAGACAGCGTTAGCATGTCTTCCACCAGGTTCTGCATGCGTCTGCCCTGCTCTGACATCAGCTTCAGGTGCGCGGTCCGGGTTTGCGGCTCCAGCTTGCCCTGGCCGAGCGCAATTTCAAGAAAACCGTTAATGACAGTCAACGGCGTACGTAATTCATGCGAAGCATTGGCGATGAAGTCGCGCCGCATCATGTCAATACGATCGGAATCGGTCGCATCATGCGTGACCAGAATCTGGCGGCGACTTTCGAAAGGGATAATCTGGACGATTAGCTTGCGCTCTTTAAACGACAGCGTCAGCGGCCGCTCATAACGGCCCAGGATAATGTAATCCATGAAGTCCGGGCTGCGCACCAGGTTGGTCACCCGCATTCCCTTGTCCCGATCCAGGGTCAGGCCGAGATGCTCTTCTGCCGCCGGGTTGCACCATTCCAGAAACAGTACATCATCCATGATGACCACCCCGTCAGGCAGCAAGTGCATAGCCTGTCGAAAGCGCGCCAGCCACTCGGTCAACTCAATCTGATTCTTTTCATCCAGGCGGCGGGTTCGGTACAGACGGGAGAAAACATCGGTCCAGGCGCCCCAGCCATCGGGCAATTTCGCGCTGATGGGCTCATCCAGCCAGGAATTTAACTGGTAAAGATAGGATAGTTGCAGGCCCAACTGACTGATGACCGCGATCAGGGCGGCAATCAAACCCGCTACCAGGCCGAAAAAATATCCTAAGACTGTGGCCCCAAGCAAGAGGATTATCAGCCGCAAGGCGGCCGGAATCCAGAACAACAACGCTGCTCTCATAATGTCTGGATACTCATTTTTCGGTCAGCATATAACCTACGCTACGCACGGTCTTGATCAAATGCTCTGCACCTTTCAGAACCTTGCGCAGCCGCAGCACATGCACATCGACGGTACGCTCTTCAATAACGGCATGGTCACCCCATACATTGTCGAGCAATTGACTCCTGGAAAAAACCCGCTCCGGGTGCGCCATGAAAAACTTCAGCAGCTTGTATTCAGCATGCCCGATCTCGATTTTTTGTCCAAGGATGCTGACGCTGCAACTCAGCGGGTCGAGCATCACATTATCAATCGCCATCATGCTCTGCGCATGTTCAGGGCTTTTGCGCCGCAGCATGGCATTGATGCGCGCAGTCAGTTCGCGCGGAGAAAATGGCTTCGTGATGTAATCATCGGCCCCGTGATCGAGCCCGGCGATCTTATCTTCTTCCATGGTTTTGGCCGTCAGCATGATGATCGGCAAGCCATTCCACTGGCGCTCGGCGCGCACCCGGGAAAGCAGCCGCAAGCCGCTCTGGTCGGGCAGCATCCAGTCCAGCAAGATCATTTGCGGCGTGTTTTTCTGCAGAAACTCCCAGGCATCCGCAACACTGCGCACCACTACCGGGCTCCAGCCAGCGGAGCGCAAAGTGAAAACCAGTAGTTCCGCAATTGCAGGCTCATCTTCCACCACCAGAATGGATATTTTATCGACCGCCATAATGCTTACCCTGCGCTATCCTTATTGGCAGCAGCGTAATCGGTATGCCGAATATCCTTGCCTTCAACGATGTAAATGACATATTCGGCAATATTTTTAGCGTGATCGCCGATTCGCTCTATCGCCTTGGCAACCCATAGGGTATCGAGCGCAACCGAAATCGTACGCGGATCTTCCATCATGAAAGTAACCAGATTGCGCATGATGGAACGGAACTCGTAATCGACGCCATCATCCTGCGCAATGATCTGAATCGCCTGTTTCTCATCCAGGCGTGCGAGTGCATCAAGCGCATCATGCAACATGGCGCTGGTGCTGGCGGCGATTACGCGTACGGTCTCAAAGTGATTCAGAATCGCTGCACCACGTTCATTGATGCTCTTGGCGGCTCGGGCAATTTTGCTGGATTCGTCGCCGATTCGCTCCAGATCGGTAATGATATTGACCGTCGACATGACGATGCGCAGATCGTTGGCAGTTGGCTGACGCCGTACGATCAAACGACTACAGGCATCATCCAGGGCAACTTCAAGCTGATTGACCGCAGCATCGCCCTTGATGACCTGTTCAGCCTGCGCCATATCGCCGCTGCGAAAACATGCCATCGCATCGTGGAACTGGCTCTCGACCAAACCGCCCATTGCCAGTACCTGGGACTGCATCGTTTCCAGCTCCAGATCATATTGTTTGGAAGAATGCACACTTGGCATCATTTTCTCCTTGTAGTTTTAATAGATGCAGGGATTAGCCAAAACGGCCGGTAATGTAATCTTGCGTTTCCGTCTTCGCCGGATTCATGAATATCTGATCCGTCTCGCCGAATTCGACCAACTCGCCCAGATACATGTATGCAGTGTAGTCAGAGATGCGCGCCGCCTGCTGCATGTTGTGAGTGACGATGGCAATCGTGTAATCCTCCTTCAGTTCATTGATCAGTTCTTCAATCTTGGCGGTAGAAATCGGGTCCAGCGCCGAGGTCGGCTCATCCAGCAGCAGCACCTCCGGCTTGACCGCCACTCCGCGCGCAATGCACAGCCGCTGCTGCTGGCCGCCTGACAGACTAAGACCGCTTTTGTTCAGCTGGTTCTTGACCTCATCCCAGATTGCGCCTTTTTTCAGAGCCCATTCGACCCGTTCATCCAGCGCACCTTTGGACAGGTTTTCATACAAGCGCACCCCGAAGGCAATGTTGTCATAGACCGACATCGGGAATGGTGTCGGCTTCTGGAACACCATGCCGACTTTGGCGCGCAGCATGTTGACATCCTGTCCCTGATCCAGAATATTGCTGCCGTGATACATGATCTTGCCTTCGGCGCGCTGCCCTGGATACAGGTCGTACATGCGATTCAGCGTGCGCAGCAAAGTCGATTTGCCGCAGCCGGAAGGACCGATAAAGGCAGTCACTTTCTTTTCATGAATATTCAAATTGATATTTTTCAAGCCTTGAAAAGCGCCATAAAAAAAATTCAGGTCAGAAATTCCGATAGTCGTTTTTGGGTTCATGCTCACAGACGTTTGATTATGCATATCGATCACTGTGGAAAGTTAATGCTGGATTTTCTGATTAAACAAGGTGCGCGACAGGATATTCAAGCCCAGAACACTAAATGTCACCAGTAGCGCGCCGCCCCAGGCCAACGAGCGCCAGTTATCGTACGGGCTCATGGCAAACTGGTAAATCACGACCGGCAAATTGGCCATCGGAGCGTTCATGTTCGCGCTATAGAACTGGTTATTCAACGCAGTAAACAGCAACGGTGCGGTTTCGCCGGAGATCCGTGCAATTGACAGCAATATACCGGTCACAACCCCCGCCTTTACCGCGCGCAGGCGCACCGATGTCGCCACCTTCCAGCGCGGTGCACCAAGAGCAAACGCTGCTTCGCGCAGGCTGGTAGGGACCAGATTAAGCATATTGTCGGTGGTGCGCACAACCACTGGAACTGCAATCAGAGACATCGCGAAACTACCGGCCCAACCGGAGAAATGATGCACGTTGGCGACATAAATTGCATAAATGAACAGGCCGATCACAATCGACGGTGCCGATAACATGATATCGGTGACGAAGCGCGTGATTTGGGCGAACCAGCTGACTTCTCCGTATTCAGCCAAGTAAATGCCCGCCAGAATACCAATTGGGGTGCTGACGAAAGCGGCGGCGCCCACCATTAACAGGCTGCCGATAATCGCGTTCATCAAACCACCGCCTTCGCTGCCGGGAGCGGGAGTGGTGTGTGTGAACATAGCCAGATCAATTCCGCCCACGCCTTTAATGACTAAGGTCAGCAAGATCCACATCAGGAAAAACAAGCCGATCGCCATCGCGAAAAACGACAGTGCTATGCCGACTCGGTGAGTCCACAAGCGCCGGCGATACACCGGATTCATCTCGGGATTTTTCATTTCACCCCCTCTTTTCGGGACATGCCCATCAACATTAATTTAGCGGCTGACAACACGATGAAGGTGATTACAAACAGGATCAGGCCCAGAGCGTAGAGCGACGACACATGCAAAACCGACTCAGCTTCTGCGAACTCGTTTGCCAGAGTGGACGCGATGCTGTTGCCCGCGGCAAACAGAGACCATGATAATTTGTGCGCATTGCCGATCACGAAGGTAATCGCCATCGTCTCGCCAAGCGCCCTGCCGAGGCCCAGCATCACGGCACCAACCACGCCAATCCGGGTATAGGGCAAAACAACATTGCGCACCACTTCCCATTTGGTGCAGCCGAGCGCATAGGCGGATTCTTTCAATACCTGCGGCACCGTTTCAAATACATCGCGCATCACCGAGGCAATGAAGGGAATGATCATGATCGCCAGAATCAAACCCGCGGCCAGCATGCCGATCCCCATCATCGGGCCTTTGAACAACTCGCCGATAACGGGCAATTTCCCCAGTGTATTGGCCAGCGCCGGCTGAATATAGTCGGCAAATATGGGTGCAAAGATGAACATGCCCCACATACCGTAAATGATGCTGGGCACTCCGGCCAGCAACTCGACTGCCGTACCCAATGGACGCTTCAACCACGCCGGGCAGATTTCCGTCAGGAACAGGGCAATGCCGAAGCTGATCGGAAACGCGATCAACAGTGCGATCAATGAAGTAACAAGAGTGCCGGAGATAGCGATCAGAGCGCCGTATTTATCATTGACCGGGTCCCACTCGATGCTGGTAACGAAAGGCAGCCCGAATTCATGCAAAGCCGGCCAGGCGCCAATCATCAACGAAACGATAATGCCCATCAAAACGAACAAGACACTCAGGGCAAACAAGAGTGTCAATTTATGGAAGAAAAAGTCCTGAAGCCGCTGCTTGCGCATCGTGGCCTTCAGCGCCTTGCTGAATATATGACCATCACTGGCTTCACCATTTTGTTGCGAAACTCGATCCGAAAAGGCATTCATGTTTGCGCTCATGGGTTGGGGTATTTAAAAAAGACTGCGATCATATGACATCCCGAAGTGGGGGATAGAATAGCGGCCGACCGCCGGATGCTTATTAACAACCGGCGGCCGGCAGCTATTCAAATATTACTATCTTACCAAACTGCCTTGCCGGAACCGTCCTTCAGTTGTGTTTTCCAGGCGTCATTGACCAGCTTGACGACTGGAGCAGGCATCGGCACATAGCCAAGTTCTGTAGCCATCGCGCCGCCATTTTTATATGACCAGTCGAAAAACTTCAATACTTCTTTCGCACGACCTGCGTCTGCTTGCGCTTTGTGCATGATGATGAATGATGCGCTAGTGATAGGCCAGCTTGCCTTACCAGGCTGATTCGTCAGCAGAACCGACATGCCTGGCGTCTTCACCCAATCAGCGCCCGCTGCTGCGGCCTTGAAACTCGCATCGTCAGGTTGCACGAATTGACCGTCACGGTTCTTTACCTGGGTATGCGCAATCTTATTCTTCTTCGCGTATGCATACTCTACGTAGCCAATCGTGCCTTTGATACGTTGCACGTTGGCTGCAACGCCTTCATTGCCTTTGCCGCCGACACCGGCAGGCCATTTAACGGCAGTACCAGCGCCAACCACCGCTTTAAAGTCGGCATTGGTCTTGGAGAGGAAATCAGTCCATACAAATGTCGTGCCGGAACCATCTGAACGATGCACTACAGTAATGTCTTGATCCGGAAGTTTCACCCCTGCGTTGATCGCAACGATTTCAGGCGCGTTCCATTTGACAATCTTGCCGAGATAAATCTTCGCAAGAACATCGGAAGTCATTTTCAATTGCCCTGGAGTGACACCTGGCAAGTTGACGATAGGTACAACGCCGCCCATGATGGCAGGAAACTGCATCAATCCTCCCGCTTCCATGTCCTCAAATTTAAGGGGCATATCAGAAGCGCCGAAGTTGACAGTTTTTGCCTTGATCTGCTTGATGCCGCCACCGGAACCAATCGACTGATAGTTCAGGCTGTTGCCGGTAGCCGCTTTGTAAGCTTCGGCCCATTTTGCATAAATCGGATACGGGAAAGTTGCACCGGCGCCTGTGATATCGGCTGCCACTACGGTAGAGAACGTCATTGCCGAGACTGCTGTGACTGCTGTAAGCACTACTGATTTAATGAGTTTGTTCAGATTCATGACAGCTCCGTTGTGTAAAAAATGTGACAGGCTGAACTCTACCGAACATTTATGACATCTTTATGACGCGAAGTATTTATTTGATATATTTCCAGGCGGCATTAATATTAAGGTCAATTCGTCATTAACTTGTCATATTAGCTCTCTACACTGCCAGAATCTTAACCTACTCATTTATCCAAATTTTTACCATTGCTTCCGTGTAACGATGAATAAAAAAAATATGAAGTCCAGTCTTGCCATCATTGCCCCTTATGCCAATAGCAGCGTCTATCTTGACCGCGAATTGTCTTTGCTCGCCTTCAACCGGCGCGTGCTGGCCCAGGCTGAAGACAGCAGCGTGCCACTGCTGGAACGCCTGCGCTATTTGTGTATCGTCAGCAGCAATATGGATGAGTTCTTTGAAGTCCGGGTGGCCAGTATCCTGGCGCAGAACAGCATCGATGGTGTCCTCACCGAACATCCCAGCCTGCTGGCTTCACTGGATCGCATCAGTGCTGAATGCCACCAACTGGTGCAACATCAATATACGATTCTCAATGACGCGGTGTTGCCGGAACTGTCCAAAAACGGCATCCGTCTGCTGCGCCATAATGAGCGCAATGATGCGCAACGGGCCTGGATAAAAGCCTATTTCGAACGCGAAGTACGGCCATTGCTGACACCCATCGGGCTTGATCCGGCGCATCCATTCCCGCAAGTTGTTAACAAGAGCCTGAATTTCATCATTTCACTGTCCGGCAAGGATGCGTTTGGCCGCGGCACCGCGGTTGCCATCGTGAAAGCGCCGCGGGTACTGCCGCGCGTGATCGAATTGCCGCAAGCGCTGTCCGGCGGCGGCATCACCTTCTGCCTGTTGTCCTCCATTATTCATGCCCATATCGAGGATCTGTTTACCGGCCGCGAAGTGCTGGCTTACTCGCAATTTCGCGTTACGCGCGACAGTGATCTGTGGGTTGACGAGGAAGAAGTCAAAAATCTGCGCCAAGCCCTGAAAGGCGAGTTGCAAAGCCGCCAGTTCGGGGCCGCGGTCCGGCTCGAAGTGGCGAAAAACTGTCCTGAATATCTGTCGCAGTTTTTGCTGAACCAGTTTTCGCTGCATCACAGCCGTTTGTATGCAGTGGATGGGCCGGTCAACATGGTGCGCCTGTCAGAATTGATTGATCACGCCCAAGCGCCGAACCTGCGCTTTCCGCCTTTTTTTCCGGGACAGTCGCCGCTGCCGTCCAACGGCGACATTTTCACCCTGCTCAAGAAACAGGATGTGCTGCTGCACCATCCGTTCCAGACCTTTCAGACCGTGATCGACTTCATCCGGTGCGCGGTGCAGGACCCCGATGTGCTGGCCATCAAGCAAACCATCTATCGCACCGGCATGGATTCCGATCTGATGCAGGCGCTCATTACTGCGGCCCGGCTGGGCAAGGAGGTTACCGTCATCGTCGAACTGATGGCGCGCTTCGATGAAGAAGCCAACATCAACTGGGCCGATCAGCTGGAACAAGCCGGTGCACAAGTAGTGTATGGCGTGGTGGGGCTGAAAACGCACGCCAAGCTGGCGCTCGTGATCCGCCGCGAAAAAGGCGTACTGCGCACTTACACCCATCTCGGCACCGGCAATTACCATTCGAAAACCACCCGGCTGTATACCGATTTCGGCCTGTTGACCGCGCACCCTGAAATCGGCACCGAAGTCAACGAAGTATTCATGCACCTGACCAGCCTGACCGTGCCGAAACGCATGAAACATCTATGGCTGGCGCCGTTTTCACTGCAAAAAAACATCATCGGCGCGATTCGCAATGAGGCCAGAATTGCCCGCGAAGGCCGGCCGGCGCACATCATCGCCAAGATGAATGGACTGGTCGATGAACCGGTAATCCGCGCGCTGTATGCGGCCTCCACCGACGGCGTCAAGATCGACCTGATCGTGCGCGGGGCCTGCGCGCTGAAACCCGGCGTGCCCGGCCTGTCGGACAACATCAAGGTGCGCTCGATCATCGGCCGCTTCCTGGAACACAGCCGCATTTATTATTTCCGCAATGATCTAGAGCACAACGTCTATCTGGCCAGCGCCGACTGGATGAACCGCAACCTGCTGCGCCGTATCGAGGTCGCATTCCCGATATATGACAAGGCGCTCAAGAAACGCGTGATATCCGAAGGCTTGCGTCCCTACCTGAAAGACAATGTAAATGCGTGGGAACTGAGCTCCAGCGGCGCTTACCACCGCAAGAAACCACGCCCCAAACAAGCCCACTTTTGCGCCCAGCAATTCCTGATGCAAACGCTGGGATCGCACACTGCAATTGATGAGGGTTGATGATGGAACTGATCCTGTGGCGTCACGCAGAAGCTGAACCGGGCGAGCCCGATGCGGATCGTATTCTGACCGGCAAAGGCCGCAAACAGGCAGCGAAAATGGCCGAGTGGCTCGATAGCACCCTGCCCAGCGGCTGCAAAATTCTGGTCAGCCCAACCGCTCGCACCCGCCAGACCGCCGAAGTGCTGGGACGCCCATTCAAACTCAGCGCCGAACTCGCGCCCGGCACCACTGCGAAAAAAATACTGGCTGCAGCAAACTGGCCGCAAGGCCGCGAACCGGTCCTGATCATCGGCCACCAGCCCAGCCTGGGCCAGTTGGCAGCCCTGCTCATAACCGGCGCCGAACAAGACTGGCCGATCCGCAAAGGCAGCGTCTGGTGGATTGCGCAAAAAATGCGGGACGACCTCAGCCAGACTTATGTGCGCGCTGTAATGGCGCCGGAGCTGGTGCTGAAATAATCATGAATATTGCATGACATTTTTATGTGCATTGATGTGTATTTTTAAGATACCCATGTATATATGCGGCAATGGCACCATTATTTAATATACTCCCGCACTTAATAACATCATTCTAATCTTTAAGCACACCATGAACGTGTTGGCATCGTAGTGGCGGGCTCCAAACCCGCCACTACGACCGGCCGCCTGAAAGAAAGACGTCACAACGCATCCGTCTCTTTCAGATAATGGCGCGCATAACGGCCATCGAGCCGATCCAGCGGCAACAGCAGGAACAGGTCGGCGCAGTGAAAATCGGGGTCCCAGGCCGGTTCGCCGCAGACCCAGGCGCCGCTGCGCAGATAGCCTTTCAATAGCGGTGGGATAACCGGCGCGTGACCTGCCTCGCGCTCTTCAGTCGGAAACGGCAGGTGTGGTGTTACCCGATATTCGGGCGGCGCCAGATTGCGTTCGGTGAGCGCGTGATACAGCGCGGCTGCGTTATGACCGCCATCGGTCAGGCTAACGCTGGCGCAGCCAATCAGGTAATCGCAACGTTCACGGCGCATGTACGCGGCCAGCCCCGCCCACAGCAACATGATGACGCCGCCGCTGCGATAATCGGGATGAATGCAGGCGCGCCCGGCTTCGGCCATGCGGCCGCGCAAATGCGCCAGCCGGCTGAGGTCGAACTCCTGCTCGGAATAGAAACGCCCAATCCGGCGTGCCGCATCGGCACTCAGCACGCGGTAAGTGCCGACCACCTTGAGGGTTTTGCCGTCGCGCACAATCAGGTGGTCGCAGAACGCATCGAACTCATCCTGATCCAGACCTTCCGGATTGACCAGCGTCGTCAGCCCCATGGCCTTGATGAAAATCTTGTAGCGCAAGCGCTGCACTTCGCGCACCTCGGCCGGGCTGGTGGCAAGGCTTAATGTCAGTTTTGAAAAATGCGGGTTCGCATCGGCAGGAATTGTCAGTAATCGCATGTTCGCCCTTGTATTGGAGACAAGCAGAGCGTAACTGCGGAATATTTCCGTGCCATGACGGCTGCATGTCGATTGCGTGACATGCGCACAGAATTGTTGACTGCGATGCATAAAAAACCGGGGCGATTGCCCCGGCGTAGTGTTGCTTACTTTTCTGCGCAGATGGATTACTTGTCTTTCTTCGGCCGCCCCGCCTTCAATGGCATCAGGCCAGCCAATGCGCTCTGCAATTGGGCCACGCTCAGCTGATCGACCAGCGCCACGCCGATGCGCAACAATTCGCTTTTCTTGACATCGAAGCCAGCTTTGAGCGATGCTTTTTTGACCTTACCCAGAACGGCGAATTCATCTTCCGGCATGGTGAAGCTATCCCTGACCAGCTTGGATTTTTTAGCTTTTTCCTTGGCTACGACCACAGGCTTGGCAACTGCCGGCTGCTTGACTGCGGATGCGGCAACTTTTGCCACGGTGCTTTTGACGACCTTGGGGGCTACAGCCTTTTTTACGACTGGTTTTACAACTGCTTTTGTAGCGACTGGCGGCTTGCCAACGCGCGTTACTTTGACCACCGCAGCCGTCTTGGACGGCGCTGCAGCAGTTGCTGCCTTGACTACGACTGGCGCCGGTTTTTCTGCAACAGGAGTTGCAGCGTTCTCTGATTTTGGCACAGGATTCTTGTTCATTTTCATACTCCAATAAATAGTATAAATAATATATAAAATTAAATAGGATTATGCAAGAATTAAATTACTCCCCGGACGCCGCATTGGAACGCCCGCGGAATTAAAGACTAGAGAGATAGAGGGCTAGAGGGGCTAGAGATTAGGTGTCACGCAGTGCGCTTGATAACGAAATCGATGTCGACATCTTCCCAGCAATCGATTTCTTTTTCCATCCAGTACAAAATGGTCGGATGGCTCGCGATCCAGTCACGGCGCAGCTCCAGTTCGATCCGGTTTTTCATCTTCAGGCGCAAGCTGCTTACGTCCAAATCAATGCGCGAATGCATGAATATGACCGCCAGACGTAGCGCCAATACCGCCTTGGCCGAATCCGGATTGGATAAAACCTCGCTGACTTTACGCAGATTGCCCTTTTGCGCCAGAATCAAACGGCTCATCAGCTTTTGCTCGCGGGTCGTAAAGCCGGGCAAATCAGCATGTTCGATCAGGTAAGCGCCGTGCTTGTGATAATCGGTTTGCGACACCGCCAGGCCAACCTCATGCAGCAACGCGCTCCAGTAGAGCTGCTTGCCGAGGGCGTCAGACGCCGGCTTCAGTTGCCGGTACAGAGTGACCGCGATGGCGGCGACGCTGTTGGCGCGCTTTTCCACCACATGAAAGCGTTGCAGGCAATCGCGCACCGTTTGCTCGCGCCGATCGCGCCGGGTGGAGCGCAAATACAAATCCCACATGACGCCCATGCGCAGCCCGGCTGCAATCGGCTGCAGGCTGGAGATGCCAAGCTCCTGAATTACGCCGATCAAAATCGACAACCCGCCCACCAGCACTGCCGCGCGCTCCGGCTTCAAGCCGATCAGATCAATCTTGTCGACACTGCCAAACGCAATCAGGCGCTGCCGCAAAGCGTCCAGATTGGCATGCGACAGCGCACCGTCGCCGAGGCCGTTCTTCAGGATCGCATCCGAAATCGCCCGCATGGTGCCGGAAGAGCCGTAGGCAACTGACCAATTGTCGGGATGATAGGGCGGCGCGGCATCTTCGAAATGGCTGCGGGCGGAAAGTATCGCAGCATCGAAAGTCACAGCATCGATGCTGCCGCTAGGAAAAAATACCAGACTTTGCTTGGCAGTGCCGATGCCGAATGACTCGACATGTTCGATGTCGGGGCCGCGTCCCAGAATCAGCTCGGTGGAGCCGCCGCCGATGTCGAGCACCAGCCGTCGCTCGCTGGCGACCGACACCGAGCATGCGACGCCCATGTATATGAGGCGTCCTTCTTCTTCGCCGGAAATGATCTCTATCGGATATCCGATCGCCTGCTCCGCCAGCGGCAAAAAATCGGCCGCATTTTTGGCGATCCGAAAAGTATTGGTCGCCACCACCCTGATCGCATGCAGCGGAAAAGCCGCCAATACGGCGTTAAAACGGCGCAGAGTTTCTATCGCGCCCTGCATCGCTTGCTCGCTCAAAAAGCCATTCTGGTCCAGGCCAGCGGCGAAGCGAATCGGCTCGCGCGAACTCTTGACCACACGTATCGTCTCGCCGTCATGCACACCGATATGCAGGCGAAAACTATTCGAACCCAAATCTACTGCAGCAAACATGCAACCCTCTCGTATTCAATCGCGTACCGAACCCCGGCCAAAGACAAACAGGCCGCGAATATAGCCGCTGCATCCTGGATGCAACGGGATTCCGGCGGTATTTTCGTGAAATAAAGCGTCAATATACAGTGATAGCCGAGACTATCGCCCACGCCATTCACTGTAATCGCACCATATGACGATTTGATGACAACGGACCGCGCTGCCAGAAATTTTCCCGGCTATTATTTCGTTGCTGAAGGGTAAAACAACTGTTGCCCATCGACTTTGAAATCGGCAATTTTCTTTTGCCCTTCGGCTGACGTGATCCAGTTGATCAGCAGCATTGCCCCTTTGTAATTGATGTCTTTGTATCGGGCAGGATTGACTGCAATGATGCCGTAGGGATTGAACATTTTCGGGTCGCCCTGCACCGCCACCGCCAAGCCGGTTTTGGCCCGATATGCGCCATAGGTTGCGCGGTCGGTCAGGGTATAGGCTTGCAATTGCGCCGCCATGGTCAGGACTTCGCCCATGCCGAGACCGGCAGAAATATACGATGGCGCTTGCGGCTTGACGCCGACATCATTCCAGTAGTTTTTTTCCATCTGATCGGTGCCGGAGTTGTCGCCGCGCGAGATGAACTTGGCTTTGCTATCGACTATCTTCTTCATTGCGCCGATCACGTCCTGGCTGCCCCGGATGCCGGCCGGGTCGTTTTCCGGCCCGACGATGATGAAATCGTTGTACATCACGTCACGCCGGTTCACGCCATATCCCGCGGCAATGAACTTGTCTTCGGAAGGCCGCGCATGCACCAGCGTCACATCGACATCGCCGTTTTTCGCCAGCTCCAGCGCCTTGCCGGTGCCGACCGAGATCACATGCACTTTGGTGTGGGTGCTGGCCTCGAATTGCGGCAGCAAGTAGGCCAGCAAGCCGGAATTTTCCGTGCTGGTAGTGGTGGACAGTTTGATGACTTCCTGCGCTGCGGCGAATCCGGTCAAAAACGGAGCCAAGGCAAGTGCTATGGAAAAACGTAAAACGTGACGACGCAACATGGAACGGTCCTGTGCAGTGGTTTAAAAAAATTTGGTGTTTATGCTTACATCAGCGCCGGTTTCAGCGTCAAATATAAACGTGAGTATAGGCGAAAATAATGCCTTTTTCGCATACAAATAAAGCGTCTATAAAAATACTGGCATAAAACATAAAACCTGCAACACAAGAGTGATGCAGGTTTTATCTACGCGGCCAAAAGTCTGGCCCGCAATGTGCCAATGCGCCAATGCGCATTAGCCGATGTGAATCCAGGTGGTCTTCAGTTCCGTGTATTTTTCCAGCGCGTGCAGCGATTTGTCGCGCCCATTGCCGGATTGCCTGACGCCGCCGAACGGCACCGTGATGTCGTCCTCGTCGTAGGAATTCACATGCACGGTGCCGGCACGCAACGCGCGCGACGTCTGGATCGCCTTGTTGATATCCGCTGTCCAGACCGCCGCATGCAAGCCGTAGGTGGTGGCATTGGCCTGGCGGATCGCGTCATTCAAGTCCGTGAAGCCGATCACCGACAGCACCGGCCCGAAGATCTCTTCGCGGGCGATTTTCATGCTGCTGTTCACCTCGTCGAACAAGGTTGGCGCGACGTAATAGCCGCCGGATTCGCTGCGCTGCTGCGTGCCGCCGGACAGCAGCTTGGCGCCTTCGGCCTGGCCGGATGCGATATAACCGAGCACGGTTTTAAGCTGGATGCTGTCGACAATCGCGCCCATCACGGTGGCTTCATCGAGCGGATCGCCGGGCTGGAAATGCGGCAGCATGGCCACTGCACGGGCCAGAAATTCCGCCTTGATCGATTCTTCCACGAACAGGCGCGAAGGCGCGTTGCAGCTCTCGCCCTGATTGAAGTAGATCGAACCGATCGATGCTTTCACCGCCGCATCCAGATCGGGGCAATCGGCGCAGACGATGTTGGCCGATTTGCCGCCCAGCTCGGTCCAGGCGCGTTTCAGATTGGATTGGCCGGCGTATTGCAAAATCAGCTTGCCGACTTTGGTGGAGCCGGTGAAGCCGATGCAATCGACATCCATGTGCAACGCCAGCGCGCTGCCGGCTTCATGGCCGTAACCCGGCACGACATTGAAAACGCCGGCCGGAATGCCGGCTTCCAGCGCGATTTCAGCCAGCCGCAACGCGCTCAATGGCGATTTTTCGGAAGGTTTGAGTACCACGCTGTTGCCCGCTGCCAACGCCGGCGCAATCTTCCATGACGCCATCATCATCGGGTAATTCCACGGCACGATGGCAGCCACCACGCCGACCGGCTCACGCGTAATCAGCGCTAAGGCGGTGTCGGCGGTAGGGGCGATTTCGTCATAAATCTTGTCTATCGCTTCGCCGTACCAGCGGATGCAGTTGGCGGCGGCAGGCACATCCACGCTGCGGCTGTACTTGATCGGCTTGCCCATGTCGAGCGTCTCCAGCAGCGCCAGTTCATCGCGGTGCTGCAGCATCAGATCGGCAAACTTGATCAGGATGCGTTTGCGCGCAGCAGGCGCCAGACCGGCCCAACGCCGATCGTCAAAAGCCGCACGGGCTGCAAGCACCGCTGCATCGACATCGGCCGCGTCGCAACGCGCCGCATCGGTGAGTTTGCGGCCATCCACCGGCGACAGGCATTCGAAAGTAGCGCCCGATTGCGCCGCCAGCCGCTCGCCGTTGATGAAAGCACGGCCGTTGAATTGCATGGCGGCTGCTTGCGCATGCCAATCTGTTTTTTGTTTTTGCATGTTGCTGCTCCTTAAGCTTGAATTGTTAATTAAGTAGTCCAACCGAAACTTGTTTCTGGCGCATGCGCTCACAGGCTCACATAAGCTTGACACTATCACGTAGGCGTTGGTGCCGGTGCTGCCTCGAAGAATGGCTAGCGCGGAATGTGGATATTCTGAACGATGCCGAAGTCTGACCTTGAGGTGGCGGACGCGGCGGGCATCAATTGGCAGGCTGCAATGTTAAGGAGGTGAATGTCTTGAAATTTTTTTTAACTTCACGGCAGACGTAATTCCTACGCAAAATCAAGCAGTGCAGACTTCCGTGTCTGCAGCCCGGTGCAAAACTGGAGGCCTGCACTATTACTACAACCCACAATATTTGCGGAAATCCTAAATGATATGGGAAACAATTGCGAACGGACTCAACGATGCAAAAATGGTAAAAATTACAGAGACAATGTAAAAAATACAATTTGTTTGCGTCAGGGACAATAAAAAAGCGCGGGCAGCTAGCCCGCGCCTTGGTCAGATAAAATTAACTGCCCTTATGGTGGGTGTCGGAACCTTTTTTCTGCTGGCCGCTCTTGGTATCTTGTTGTTTGCTCTTTGACTCGTGTTGTTTATGTTCATCCGATTTCGCATCCTGCTTTGGGGTGCTTGGCAGATCCTTATGCTTTTCAGTGGGGGCATTCATGGCAACGCTCCTAATAATGAATAAAATGAGACTTCACCGACGGCAAAGCCACGTGAACGCAGCGATAAACGGCGTCGGCCACAATCTATGCAACCTCCATGCCATCCCAAGGGATAGCCGCAAAAACCGCATAAAAGCGCAGCAATTCAATCTTGGGAATACCACTGCCAAGATCGACTTCGCGCTTCGAATTGGCGAATTTTAAGGTGGATGACAACATAGCAGAATGATCTTGTGGCGACTACGAATTCACGTTTGGCCTCGCTACAACCAATATTCCCACCAGCGCACAGTTCAATTTTTCGGTTTCGGTTTCCACCTGCCGGTTTTATCGTCTTTTTGATAACTCCGTTTTACGGCTGCCCATGCGACTTTATGGGCGGTTTCTTCGCGTGACGCATCTTCACGTCGCTGCTCGCTGTCGGCATATTCCTGCCATGCGTGATTGAAGGCTTCCTTGTAAATTTCTTGAGCATGGCCGGGCATATGATTGCGCACGCTGTCTGGTAAATCACTTAAATTATGGTAGGGCATGGTTGCTCCCTGAGCTTCGGGCTGGTGCTTTGACATTGCGTTGATTGCTGATTGATTTCACGCCGTCAACCTCTTTTGCCGCTACAGTAACTCTGTCCCACATACTGTATATAAGCAAACCCCATGCCGGAGTGAGGAGCGCGCAATACCATACCGCTTGCACCCATCAATCGGCATGTACTGACCGCCTTTGGGCGGATATCTCGCACTTAACTGTTGATCTGTCTACGGGCATCCTCGGGAAAGAAAGACACTGACAACAAGCAACTGCCACCTAGCCTGTTTTTCGTGGAGTGTGCCTTCCCAGCCGCAGCAGAAAATTTTATCAAACCTGCATGCAGTATTTCAGCGCAAACCGCGCGCTGTCAAATCCGCCAAAGTCGCATCCAGGCAGAACCGGATCAAAGCGACCATTTCGTCGATTTGCGCTTTCGTCATCACCAGCGGCGGCGCAATAATCATGCGGCCCCCTACTGCGCGCATGATCATGCCGTTGTCGAACATGTGGCCACGGCACACCATGCCGATGTCCACTTCTTTCGGGAAGGGAACCGCGTCAAAAATGGTCGCGCCTTTTTCCTTGACCAACACCAGTCCGGCGACGAAGCCGCAGGCCTCCGCCATGCCGACCAGCGGATGATCGGCCAGCGCTTCGAATTGCTGCTTCAGATAAGGGCCGGTTTCTGCGCGGACTTTTTCGATCAGCTTCTCTGCGCGAATGATGCGGATATTTTCCAGTGCGGCGGCACAGGCGACCGGATGGCCTGAATAGGTGAAGCCATGATTGAAATCGCCGCCCTTCTCGATTAATACATCGGCCACACGATCCCCCACCAGCACGCCGCCCAGCGGGATATAACCGGATGTCACGCCCTTGGCAAAAGTCATCAAATCCGGCTTGATGCCGAAGTATTCCGAGCCGAACCAGTGCCCCAGACGGCCGAAGCCGCAAATGACTTCGTCGGCGATCAGCAGGATGCCGTACTTGTCGCAGATGCGCTGAATCTCCGGCCAGTACGTCGAGGGCGGGATGATGACGCCGCCGGCGCCCTGCACCGGCTCGCCGATGAAAGCAGCCACTTTATCCAGACCCACCTCAAGAATTTTTTCTTCCAGCCAGGAAGCCGCTTTCAAGCCGAATTCTTCCGGCGTCATGCCCTTGCCGCCTTCCAAATAGTACGGCTGGCCGATGTGGACTATGCCCGGAATCGGCAAACCGCCCTGCTCGTGCATCGCGGACATGCCGCTGAGCGAAGCGCCTGCCATCGTGCTGCCGTGATACGCGTTGTGGCGACTGATGATCACGTGTCGGTCTTTGCATCCCATCAAATCCCAGTAACGCCGCACCATGCGCACGTTGGTGTCATTGGCTTCCGATCCGGAGTTGGTGAAAAAGACATGATTGAACTGCGGCGGAGAAATCTCGACCAGTGCGTGGGCCAGTTCCACCGCCGGAATGTTGGTGGTGTTGAAGAAACTGTTATAGAAAGGCAGTTGCTGCATCTGGGCATAGGCCGCGTCCGCAATGCTGTTGCGGCCGTAGCCGACATTGACGCACCACAGGCCGGACATGCCGTCCAGGCTGCGCTTGCCTTCGGAATCCCAGAGGTAGATGCCGTCGCCCTTGACCATCACGCGGGCGCCGCGGCTGGCCAGATCCTTGTGGTCGGTAAATGGATGCAAAAAATGGGCGGAATCCAACTGCTGGATTGCCTTGGTGTTGTATTGCGCGTGCTGCCGGGTTGCAGCAGGTGCGACGATGGCCGTTGGGGCGAGTGTTTTTGTATGCATGATTTACCTGAAATTTTTGATGTAATAGCTTCAATAGGGTCTTAAATGGTTACTAGACTGCCCCCTCTCCCGCGCGCGGGAGAGGGCTGGGGAGAGGGTGCTCGCAAGAACGAAGGTGGTCAAAACAAGGCTTAACCTTGATTGTATTGCCACATAATGCGGCCGCAATTTTTGCTAAGACCCTCTCCCTAACCCTCTCCCACAAGCGAATCGCATGGCGATTCGGGCACCAGGAAAAGCCATGCCGGGAGAGGGGACCAAGCGGTCCTCGCGTAGCGAATATTTACCTTAAACGTGCAGTAACAAATGTTCGCGTTCCCAAGGGCTGATCACCTGCATGAATTCCGCGTGCTCCAGATCCTTGATGGCCGAATAGACATCGATGAAGCGTTCGCCCAGCACGCTGCGCAGCTTGTCTTCCGCGCGCAATAATTGCAGCGCCTCCGGCAAGCCTTGCGGCAGCTCGAATTTCAGATCGTAGGCGCTGCCGACCGTGATCGGAGTCGGTTCCAGTTGCTCGGTCATGCCCAGATAACCACATGCCAGTGTCACCGCCAACGCCAGATAAGGATTGGCGTCGGCGCCGATGATCCGGTTCTCTACGCGCCGATCCTGCGGCCCGGATTCCGGCACGCGGAAACCGACGGTACGGTTATCCTGGCCCCACTGGATGTTGATCGGCGCTGCGGTATGACGCACGATGCGGCGATAGGAATTGACATACGGCGCGACGATCGCCATCGCCGCCGGCATGTAGCGCTGCAGGCCGCCGATGTAATGCTTGAAGATGGGTGCCGCCGAACCGTCCTGATTGCTGAAAATATTCAGGCCGGTCTGGGCGTCCACCACGCTCTGATGCACATGCATCGCCGAACCCGGCTCGCCCGTCATCGGCTTGGCCATGAAAGTGGCGTACATATCATGCTTGAGCGCCGCTTCGCGCAGGGTGCGCTTGAAGAAGAACACCTTGTCGGCCAGGCCCAGCGGGTCGCCATGCAGGAAGTTGATTTCCATCTGGCCGGCGCCGATCTCGTGGATCAGCGTATCGACGTCCAGATTCATCAATTCGCAGTAATCGTAAATATCTTCGAACAAGGGATCGAACTCGTTGACTGCGTCGATGCTGTAGACCTGGCGGCTGGTTTCGGCGCGGCCGCTGCGTCCGACCGGCGGCTTTAAAGGCAAATCGGGATCGGTATTCTTGGCGGTCAGATAAAACTCCAGCTCGGGCGCCACCACCGGCCTCCAGCCCTTGTCCGCATACAATTTCAGGACCCGGCGCAGCACCGAACGCGGCGCGAAGTCGACCAGCATGCCATCGGCAAAAAAACAGTCGTGAATCACCTGCGCGGTTGGATCGACCGCCCACGGCACCATCGTGATGGTGGTCGGGTCCGCCTTCAGGATCATGTCGCGGTCGGTCGATGAAATGGCGCGATCATACGGCCCGTCGTCCACCGGATAGTTGCCGGTCACCGTCATCCCTAATACCGCTTCCGGGATACGCATGCCGCGCTCCTGGGTAAATTTTCCACGCGGCAGAATCTTGCCGCGCGCCACACCGGTCAAATCCGGCACCAGACATTCAATTTCCGTAACCCGTTTTTCGTTGAGCCACAGATCCATATCCGTATAAGAAAAGTTTTCACGTATCGACATAACTGCCTCCATCGTTGCTTAACTATTTTATGTATTTCATATTATGTATTTCAAGTAGTGCAGGCTCCGTGCCTGCACTACTTAGGTATATTCATAAATCAACTTGCGCGCATCTCTGCGACTGGTATTGCCGGCAAGCTGCGCCGAATGCAGCATCAAAGACACTCTGGCCGAAATGGCTGGGATGCACATTGGACGGCGATCCTGTGAGCATCACGCCATCGACCGCAGACAACAGAGCATCCCAGTCGATACGCGCGCCCAACGCAGGCAAAATCAAAGGCAGGCAAGTAGCGCCGGTCAATACCGCATCGACATATTTCATTTGCGCGACATAGCTAGGATGTGCGCCTTGCTGCAGGGTGCAAGCAGGAACGATGACGAGTGGGATGGACTTAACGCAATCCATAACACGATCCATAAAAGCATCAGGAAAATCAGCATAACGCGGCTGGTAGAAATTTGTCACAACAAAACGTTTTGCAGCGCACCAACTGGCAATCCACTGTTTTGCTCCTCTTGTATGCTCTCCTGGCATGACTTTTCCTGGTGCCCGAATCGCCATGCGATTCGCTTGTGGGAGAGGCAGGGAGAGAAGGAGCATGCAAGTGCCGCCGTCCAGCGCTGTTAAAATTATCCCGGGCTGGATTGCATGAAACCGCCAACACCACTTTTATCCTATCGACAGAAGCACTTTACATCCCTTGACAATCAATCATCCGACTACCGATCTGCCAGAAGCGACTCTGGCACTGGCTGACTTTTTCGCGTTCGGCCAGCCTGCCGCTCACGGGGCGCGGCCATGAAGACGCTGCCGTGGCGGGATTTTCTGGCGCTCACCGTCAGCGTGGCCGTGGTCGGCCTGGGCCTCGGCGCAACCTTGCCGCTGACCGCCTTAACGCTCGATCAGCGCGGCCTGGGCAACCATATCGTCGGCCTGATGACGGCGCTGGGCGCGCTCGGCATCTTGGCGGTGGTGCCGTTCGTGGCGGGCTGGGTGGCGCGCTTCGGGCCGCGCAACAGCATGATCGGCGCGGTGGCAATTGCCGCGCTGGCCACTGTGCTGATGCAAACCAGCACCGACCTGATCTACTGGAGCGCACTGCGCTTCATCTTCGGCGCAGCTCTGGGCGTGCTGTTTACCGTCGGCGAAGCCTGGGTCAACAAGCTGGCGCCGGATGGCTCGCGCGGGCGGGTATTGGCGCTGTATGCCACCACTTTCACGCTGTTCCAGCTGATCGGCCCGGCTTTGGTGGCGCTGCTTTCAGGCCGGATTGCCTGGCCCTTCGCGGCTTGCGGCGCACTGTTTCTGCTATCGATTCCGGGCCTGGCGCTGATGTCCAACCGCAGCCACATCATCGACGACGAGCACAAGGCCGACTGGAAAATCGTCGCTCCGCGCATGCCCGTGATCATCCTCGGCACCGCCTTCTTCGCGCTGTTCGATGCGCTGGCGCTAAGCCTGCTGCCGCTGTTCGGGATGCGCCATGGGGTTCCGGTCGAACAGGCGCTACTGTCTGCTAGCGTGATGTTGATCGGCAACACCACCTTACAGTTCCCGCTCGGCTGGCTGGCCGACCACGCCGGCCGTGCTCGCGTCCATATGGGATGCGGATTAGTCGTCTGCCTGCTGCTGCCGCTGATGCCGTTTGCAGTCACGCTGCCATGGTTGTGGTGGACCCTGCTGTATGTGTTGGGCGGCGCTGTTGGCGGCATCTATGTGCTGTCGCTGGTGGCCTGCGGCGAACGCTTTTCCGGCCAGCGCCTGGTCGCCGCCACCGCCATCATCAACGCCACCTGGGGCGTCTCCGGCAGCGGCGGACCGCTGCTGACCGGAGCCTTAATGGAAAGCATCAACGTCAATGCGCTGGTGGTCGTATTGTGGCTGGGAGCAGCAACTTTCGTGGCCAGCCTGCTGTGGGAACAGCGCCCGGCCTTCATCGCCAAGAAACTGGCGCGGACTTAGTTATTTGTGCCAGTATATTTTATATGCGCATGTGTATCATGCGTAAATTACAGTGTTTTTATGCATACTCCGATATTTTATAAATAATTTCGATATGCGCCATGTGCGTTTGGCCTGCAGTTTCCTACGTATCATTTCAACACCACGCGATCTCGCGCAATGATCCCGCGAAATCCCTCGCTTGTGGTTGCCCAGTCGATCACATCCACCTTGAACGGCAAGTCGGATTCGGTGAAATCATGCTCCAGTGCGGCCAGCAGCGCGATTGACAAAGGCTGTTCGCCGATGATCGCCAGATCGAGGTCCGAGTAGGGCTTGGCGCTGCGGGTGGCGCGGGAGCCGAATGCCCAGATCGGCTGGCCCGATACGTGACGCTGCAAGATGGTGGATATGCTGACCCACTGCGCCGGGGTGATGTCTATATCAGGCATGGAACTCATGCGTTTTTACCCCTTTTTTGGAGTTCGCCCAGCAATGCACGCGCTTCTTGCAGGAAGTCGGGAACGATGGTCATCACCTGTTTGGCTTTTTCTTCATCATAGGTATGACTGGTGATGCTGCGCGCCTTGCGATAGTCCTTCCAGCGATCCCAACCGCTGCGCAGCAAGCCCTGCTCGCTGGCGCTACGGATCATATCGGGGAATGCCATCTCATCGATGCTGGCCGGATTGGGCGATGCCATTTCCAGATAACGCTTGAGCATTTTGTGGGATAGCTCGTAACTGAATTCAAAGCGCTGAATTGTCGCATCACGATACAACGTGTTCTCCGGCGTAGCGCCATGCGCTTGCAGCGCTTCCTCCAGACGCAACAAGGCATTTACCAGCGACGAGAGGTCAAGTTGCAAATTCATATCAATCCATTGCGTTAGGTGGTGGGTGCGCCGACGCATATAAAATTATCAATTTTTCTAATGCTGCAACGATGCATCACATTCTACTAGGCCGTCTGCCAAGACATACCTGCTTTGCCTGCCGATTCGGAATGTGCCAGCAGACTTGCGCCAATCTGCGTTTTTACCGGACAGAGGGATCACAGCAACGGCGCGTCGTTTTCCGCAGTTATATAGGTCAACTTGCCGTCCACGATGCGCGCCGGCTCAGTCCAGGGATGGAGCGTGCTGTGTTTCGCATCGAGGATATGCATCACGTCGATGCCGCGGGCGCGCAGGGCGTCGGCGATCATCGAGCGGTGACAGCGCCACCACAGGGATTCCGCGCACATAAGGGTGGTGCGCAAACGCTGCGCAAGTTCCAGAAACTGATCGAGGCCCGCGGCGAATTCCGGCGTCTGCATATAATCGGCGTAGCTGCGAAAACTGATATTGCGCCAGGCGGTATTGGGCGAATCCGGAACCGGCCGGCGACGTCCGCCGAGCGCCGGCAGCCAGTGATATTCAAGCTGATGTTGGGTCAGGCTAGCTTCCAACGCGAGCCGGCCAAAGTGCGGATAGCGGCGCGAGCCAGGAAAGCTGCGCACGTCCGCCACCGCCTCGATCCGGTACTGCGCCAACAGCGCCAGAAAATCATCCAGCGTATGCGTCGAATGGCCGATAGTCCAGACCGTTAGCGCATTAGCATTGCTCACGCACGAGCTCCTTTGCCCGGCGCTGGTTTGCGCGCCAGACCTGTGCCCGTGTTCGAGAGCCGCCGCGTTTGCGGCTCCATTTCATGGCTGCATTTCGCGGCTCCACTGACGACATCACGCCGCGAGCGCGGCATCGACGATGCTTTGCGCCTCCTGCACGATCGATTTCAGGTGCGCCTTGCTCTTGAAGCTCTCCGCGTAAATTTTGTAGATGTCCTCGGTGCCGGACGGGCGTGCCGCGAACCAGCCACTGGCGGTAATCACCTTGATGCCACCAATCGGCGCGTCGTTGCCGGGCGCATGATCGAGCACGCTTTCGATCTTCTCGCCCGCCATCTCGGTGCTTTGTATCTGGCTCGGAGACAGCTTCGCCAATCGGGTTTTTTGCTCAGCAGTCGCCGGCGCTTCGACCCGATCCGTGAACGGCTCGCCCAAATCACGCACCAGGTCGCGATACAAATCGCCGATATCGCGGCCGCTGCGGGCGCTGATTTCCGCCGCCAGCAACGACGCCACGATGCCATCCTTGTCGGTGGTCCAGACGGTGCCGTCGATGCGGCTGAAAGTTGCGCCGGCGCTTTCCTCGCAACCGAAACCGAGCGAACCGTCGCACAGGCCATCGACGAACCACTTGAAGCCGACCGGAACCTCGTACAGCTTGCGGCCCAGCCGCTGCGTCACGCGGTCGATCAGCGCGCTGCTGACCACCGATTTGCCGACTGCCGCTTGCGGGTTCCAGTGCGGACGATTGCGGAACAGGTAGTCGATCGCGACGCTCAGGTAATGGTTGGTCGGCAGCAGCCCGGCACCGGGCGTGACGATGCCATGACGGTCGTAATCGGTGTCGCAGGCGAAGGCGACCTGAAAGCGGTCCTTCAATCTGATCAGCCGCTGCATCGCATAGGACGAAGACGGGTCCATGCGGATTTTGCCGTCCCAATCCAGCGACATGAAGCTGAAAGTCGGGTCGACTACCTCGCTGACCACGCTCAGATCGAGCCGATAGCGCTCGGCGATCCGGGCCCAGTAATGCACGCCCGCGCCGCCCAGCGGGTCCACCCCCATGCGGATGCCGGAAGCGCGAATCACATCGAGATCGAGCACGCTGCCCAGGTCGGCGACATAGGCTTCCAGATAATCGTACTCATGCGTGGTGGCGGCGCGGCGCGCTTGCGCCAGCGGCATGCGCCGCACTTCCTTCAGGCCGGTTTCGAGCAGAGCGTTGGCCCTGGCTTGAATCCAGCCGGTAATGCCGGTATCGGCCGGGCCGCCGTTGGGCGGGTTGTATTTGAAGCCGCCGTCGGCGGGCGGGTTGTGCGAGGGCGTGATGACGATGCCGTCGGCCAGCCCCGATGTGCGGCCGCGGTTGTAGACCAGAATCGCATGCGAGACCGCCGGCGTGGGCGTGAATTCGCCGCCCTTGGAGATCATCGTTTCAACCCCGTTGGCGGCCAACACTTCCAGCGCGCTCTCGAACGCCGGCTGCGACAGCGCATGGGTATCCATGCCGATGTACAGCGGGCCATCGATGCCCTGGATTTTGCGGTATTCGCAAATCGCCTGGCTGATCGCCAGCACATGCGATTCATTAAAACTGCACTCGAACGAGCTGCCGCGGTGACCGGAGGTGCCGAAAGCGACGCGCTGGGCGGGCACCGAAGGATCGGGGTGCAGCTCGGCATACGCCGCCAGCAACTTCGGCACATCGATCAGCAGCGACTGCGACGCCGGCTTGCCGGCCAGCGGGCTGATTGTGGTGCTCATGCGCAGATCTCCGGCAGATGACAACGCCGGATCAGGCAGATGGAAGATTGGGGTGATGCGAATAATGGGTCCATGACGATACTCGTTGTGGTGTTGCGTGGGCTAGAGAGGAAGTGTTGCGATGCAATACGCATATTATTATTGTAAATTTAATAATACCGCGAAAAATCATCCTTCTCTGTGCGCTAGCCAACATAGCCTGGATTTTGTAGGTTGAACTGTCATCTGGGTCAAACCTGCAGCAAGGCCGACTATGAAGGCGCGGAGCGGCGCAGCGCCAGACAAGTGTGGCCGGCGCATCAAAACCGGGCCGGCGGCGCCTTTTTGCTGGAAAATAGCTTGATTATTTGCAACTGATGACGACTTAACATACTGATTAATGTATTTTTAAAGCCGCTTTATATACTTGCGCAAAGGCATTGTTTTATCAACATACTCCCACCTTCGCTGGCATTTAAGCGGCACATTCACCGCGCCATTTTGTTCTCGACAGATGTGCTTCAATCCTATTTCGATTGAGTTTATTGACAAGCAGTGGCTTAATCACGCTCACCTTCCCATTCATTGTCCCTATGAACAAACCAAGCCAGATCACTTTGCCGGTCGCAGTCTCTTACGCACTGATGGCGCTGGCGTTATTTATTGTCCTCAAATCGGGCCTGCTGCTGGCGCTGTTTTCCGGCTTGCTGGTGCATTCTCTGGTGCATCAGGTAGCGCCCACGATTGCCAAAAAATTTAGCAACAGCCAGGCGCGCTGGATCGCGGTTGCCTTGCTGTCCGGGCTGATTGTGGCGGCGGTGTCGGCCCTGATCTGGGCAATATTTGCATTCGCACGCAGCGATACCGGCAATCTTTCCGCGCTGCTGCAAAAGCTGGCCGACATTATCGAAGCGTCGCGCGATCAAACGCCGGCCTGGGTGCGCGAACATTTGCCGGATGGCGTCGATGCGTTGCGCGCACTCCTGACCGACTGGTTGCGGGCGCACGCGGGCGAGGCAAAATTGCTAGGGCAAGAAGCCGGGCGCATCATCGTCCATCTGCTGCTCGGCATGATCATCGGCAGCATGGTCGCGCTGCAGGACGCCACTGCGCATGCGCACTACCAGCCATTTGCCGCCGCGCTACATCAACGGGTGGTCAATTTGCGCGAAATTTTCCAGAAAGTAGTGTTCGCCCAGGTCCGGATTTCGCTCATCAACACCGCCTTCACCGCGCTTTATCTGATGGTGGTGCTGCCGCTGGCAGGCGTGCATCTGCCATTTACCAAGAGCATGGTTGCCATCACTTTTATTGTCGGCCTGATACCGGTGGTCGGCAACATCGTCTCTAACACGGTGATCGTGATTGTGGCCTTGTCGCACGGCTTGCATACGGCGATTTCCTCACTGATCTTCATGATCGTGATTCACAAGATGGAGTATTTTTTGAATGCCAGAATCATCGGCGCCCAAGTCAACGCCCGCGCGTGGGAATTGCTGACCGCGATACTGGTAATGGAAACGCTATTCGGCCTGCACGGCGTGGTTGCAGCACCGGTGTTTTACGCCTACTGCAAGAAGGAATTGCACGATTGCGGCTGGGTCTAGACAGTTTTTTGTCGTCCTATGGGGCTGCGCCTGGCTCGACGCCAACCTACCCCATGTATTTTTTAATACCGCATAATATATATGCGGAAAAACACATGTTTTTCCATATACCCCACGTTATTTAATAACAAATAAAAATGCCGGCGCAACCATTATTCAGTTGTGCCGGCATCATGTACACCCGACTTACTTGGTCACGGTCACCAGAGTGCGCTTGCCGTCCTTGTAGGTGTAGATCGTCAGCGCGCCATTCTTGATGTCGCCTTTGGCGTCGAAGGCGATGATGCCCGACACGCCTTTGTAGTTGATTTTGGCCAAAAACGGCAGATATTTTGCCGGCGCGACCGAATTGGCTTGCTGCATCGCAGCGATCATGGCGTTGGTGGCGTCAAATGAATACGGCGAATAGATCTGGACTTCGGCATTGAATTTCTTCTTGTAGGCAGTCTTGAAGTTGTCGAGCGATTTTTTATTGGCCTCAATCACACCGCCCGCTTCCGCGCAATACACCTGGCCTTCGCCCATCGCGTCGCCGGCCAGCTTGACAAGTTCGCCGGTGCAAATGGCGTCGCCACCGATGAACTTGGCATGAATGCCGAGTTGCTTCATCTGGCGCAGCATCGGGCCGGCTACCGAATCGAGCCCGCCGAAGAAGATAACGTCGGGATTTTTGCCCTTGATCGCGGTCAGAATCGCGTTGAAGTCAGTCGCTTTGTCCGTGGTGTACTGCCTAGATACGATGTTGGCGCTTGCCGACTGCTTCTTGACGCTCTTGGCAAACTCGGACGCAAGGCCCTGGCCGTATGCGGTACGGTCGTCGATCACCGCAATATTCTTGGCTTTCAGGACATCGGTGGCGTAACGGCCGAGCGCGCCGCCGAGCTGGCTGTCGTTGGCGACTACGCGAAAGGTCGTGTTGTAGCCCTGCTGGGTGTACTTCGGATTGGTAGCGGCAGGGGAAATCTGCGGAATGCCGGCGTTGTGATAAATGCGCGAAGCGGGGATCGTGGTGCCGGAATTGAGGTGGCCAATGACGCCATTGACTTTCGCATCCACCAGTTTTTGCGCCACGGTGGTGGCTTGTCTTGGATCGCCGGCATCGTCTTCCGCCAGCAATTCAAACTTGATTGTCTTGCCGCCAATGACGATGTTTTTGGCGTTCTGTTCCTCGATCGCCATGCGCACGCCGTTTTCAACATCCTTGCCAATATGGGCGATACCGCCGGAAATCGGTGCGACGTGACCAATCTTGACGACTTGTTCGGCGGCCGCGGCATTGCCTGCGATAGCGAACGCCATCGCGCCCAGTAGTGGAATTAATTTTGTCTGATTCATGGAAAATTTACTCAGTGGTGGAAATGGGAGGTGCAGCCGGCTGAAATTGACCACTCAGCGATGCGGCGGAATGCGCTTTCTGTTCAAATGGAAATCGTGGCGCAAGACCAGGGTTGTTGACGCGACCAAACTGCTGAGCCCCAGCACCAATTGCACTAAGTTGTCGTCGGGGAAATGCCAGATTTGGGAGTCAGGTTGCGCGACGTTGACGGCGGCCGCAATCACCGGCGCGGCCCACTGCGCATCCGGCGTAACGTCCAGCAGCACATACCCTTCCGAGGTGCTATGCAAAAAAATATCGCCCCCTTGCGCCAGCGAAAAACAGACGCCGTAACCGCCTGTGCTGACTTCGGGTAGGTACTGTTGCAACGCCTGGTTCAGATTTTCGATCCAGGCCTCGGCCTCGTAAGGCGTCAGCAAGTGCATCCAGGAAACGGGTTCAGGAAGCGTCAAAGCCGGCATCCAGGATTGCCTGACGAATATCTTCGTGCGACACCATCGGTCCATGCTCGATGCTGGCTTCGCCGTTGACCAGAGAAACCTCAACGTGGCCGATGCCGGGCAGATCCTGGATCGCATTGGTGACCAGGCGAACGCATTGCGCGTTCTCCATGCCAGTCACTTTGATCAGTATAGTTTTCAATTTTTAGACCGATCTGGCAAAAATCCAATGAAATATTGACCTTACATGTTCGCCAAACAGGACGAGTCGGAATCAGTAGAATCAGCAGGCGGGTTAGCGGCTTCATCGCGTAACCCGACCTGCTCAACATTACGCCGGCTTGGGGCCTTTGCGATGTGGCTTGGCCTTGGCAAAATCGCTTTTGGCTTTGAACGGCGGTTTGTCGCCGAATTTTTTCTCGCCCACGCGTCTATCGCCACCCGTTTTGGCAGCAGCAAACGGCGTTTTCTTGCCGGCAGGTTTTTCGGCATTATCCGGCTGTTCGCCATCGCGGCTGATGCGCAACTGTTGTCCAGCCACCCACACGGTTTTCAGATGATCGAGCAGCTCTTTTGGCATGTCGGCTGGCAGATCCAGCATGCTGTAATCATCCTGGATGTCGATGCGGCCGATGTTTTTGGAGTCCAGCCCGGCCTCGTTGGCAATCGCGCCGACGATATTGCCGGGCTTGACGCCGTGCGCATGGCCGACTTCGATGCGGAAAGTCTGCATGCCGGCGTCAGCCGGGCGCTCGCCCCGCTCTTTCCTTGGGAAAGCCGGACGCTCGGCGTGCTCGCTGCGCTCTTGCCGTTCGGAACGCTCAGGACGTTCAGGACGCTCAAACCGCTCCTGCCGCTCAGGGCGCTCAAACTTGCTGGAACGGGCCGGTCTTTCATCGAACCGGGCCGGCGCTGCTTGCGGCTCGCGCTGTTTTTTATCCAGCAATAGCGGCACGTTGCCGCGCGCCATTTTCGCCAGTGCTGCCGCGATGTCAAGCGCAGGAACATTGTGCTCCTGCTCATATTCTTCGATCAGCGACGTGAATATTTCCAGTTCGCCCAGGGCCAGCGTATCGGTGATTTGATCCTTGAACTTGGCAATCCGCACGTCGTTGACCACTTGCACGGTCGGCAATTCCAGCTGCGAAATCGGCTGGCGGGTCGCGCGTTCGATCGCTTTCAGCAAATTGCGTTCGCGCGGGGTGATGAACAGAATCGCCTCGCCGCTGCGCCCGGCACGGCCAGTGCGGCCGATGCGGTGGGTATAACTTTCCGGATCGTGCGGCACATCGTAATTGATCACGTGGCTGATGCGCTCCACATCCAGCCCGCGGGCGGCGACATCGGTGGCGACCAGGATATCGATCTCGCCGCTCTTGAGTTGCCCGATGGTGCGTTCGCGCTGTTGCTGCTGGATATCGCCATTGATCGCCGCCGCAGAAAAACCGCGCGCCTGTAGTTTGCTGGCCAATTCTTCGGTGCCCAGTTTGGTGCGCGAAAAAATGATCATGCCGTCGAACGTTTCAGCTTCCAGAATCCGTGTCAGCGCATCGAGCTTGTGCATGCCGGACACCAGCCAGTAGCGCTGGCGGATATTGTCGGCGGTGCCGGTTTTGGCGGCAATCGTGACTTCCGACGGCTTGCGCAAATAGGTCTGGGCGATGCGCTTGATGGCCGACGGCATGGTGGCCGAGAACAAGGCGGTTTGGCGCGATTCCGGCGTTTCCTGCAGGATGCGTTCGACATCATCGATGAAACCCATGCGCAGCATCTCGTCGGCTTCATCGAGTACCAGCGTTTTGAGTTTCGACAGGTCCAGCGAGCCTTTATCGAGGTGATCGATCACGCGACCGGGCGTACCAACCACCACATGCACGCCGCGGCGTAATGCGGAGAGTTGCGCGCCATAACTCTGGCCGCCGTAAATCGGCAGCACATGAAAGCCGGGAATATGCGCGGCGTAGCTCTGGAATGCTTCGGCCACCTGAATCGCCAGCTCGCGCGTCGGCGCCAGCACCAGCGCTTGCGGTGTGGTCTGCTTGAGGTCGATGCGGGCCAGAATCGGCAGCGCAAAAGCGGCGGTTTTACCGGTGCCGGTTTGCGCCTGGCCAATCACGTCGCGATTGTCCAGCAAAATAGGAATCGTGGCCGCCTGAATCGGCGACGGCAACTCATAGCCGAGGTCCTGCAGAACGCGCAACAATGGCGCACTGAGGTTTAGATCGGAAAATAACGGAATAGGTGTTTCAGACATGGTGACGCTCACAAGTTCGCTCGAATCGCACTATGCGAAAGAACGTGGTGCGCAGTTTACTCTGTTGTTGCGCAGGCGGGGTTGACCTTTGACGGCGCGAACGATATGGCCGGCGCAGCAGCGTGGCTAAAGACATGCAGGCAAAAAAATGCCCGCGGACCTTGCGGCGCGGGCTAAATCCAATCTTTTTACGGAGTTGGAGGAGACAGGCAAACTATATCGCAATGCAGCATATATCACTAATTTATTATTCAAATATGTATTATTCACGAAATACATAATACGATTCAACGCGGGAGGTACCGGCGCGGCAGCGCGGGATCGATTGCAGTAGTACTTTTTATCGTCTTCATCAGGATATTCAGGCGTATATGAGAGGGATTTGCGAGTACATCGTGCGCATTGCAGAGTTTTTCAAGCGCCAAGGCCGAATATTATTTCAGGCTGCGGGACTGCAACCGCAACCGGGTGCCGGCTTCGCCGGTGATGATGAAAGAGCCGATCATTGCGGGCCATTGCTGCATAGCAGCAACAAATTCTGACGCCTGCAATCTCTTTACAGCCACGGCTTCAGCCAGTCCAGCCCAGCCGAAGTGCCGGCGCGCGGCCGGTACTCGCAACCGATCCAGCCTTGATAACCGAGGCTGTCGATCAACTCGAACAGGTAAGGATAATTGATCTCGCCGAGATCCGGCTCGTGCCGCTCGGGCACACCGGCGATCTGGATATGACCGATGCCACCAGTGCCGCACGCTTGGCGCGCCATATCGCGTTTAAGCTTGGCTGTCAGATCGCCTTCCACGATCTGGCAGTGATACAGGTCGAACTGCACCTGCAAATTGGCGGCCACCACCTCGGCGCAGATGGCTTGTGCCGCATCCTGCCGGGTCAGGAAGTAACCCGGAATATCGCGGGTATTGATCGGCTCGATCACGACAGTCACGCCTTGCGCCGCCGCCAAGTGCGCCGCATACGACAGATTCTCCAGATACACCGCACGCTGGCGGCCTTGGTCTTGCTGCGGCTGTATCAAACCGGCCATCACATGCAGCTTGCTGTTGCCCAACACGTGCGCATATTCCAGCGCAATGTCGATCGAACGCTTGAATGCATCCTCGCGCCCCGGCAACGACGCCAGGCCGCGTTCGCCATTCTCCCAGTCGCCGGGCGGCGCGTTAAACAAGACTTGCGCCAATCCGTTATCCGCCAGCAATTGGCGCAAAGTCTGGGCCGGATATTCGTATGGAAACAGGAATTCCACCGCCTTGAAACCATCCTGCGCCGCCGCTGCAAAGCGGTCGATGAAGGCATGTTCGGTATACATCATGGTGAGATTGGCGGCAAAGCGGGGCATAGCAAATCCTTTGAGGCTGAATATCCATCAATGATAACGACCCTCACTACCCCGGGCAATCCTGAACCCAGCATGAACGAGCGCTTCACCGCAGGTTCAGGCGTGATTACGCAAAATGGTTGCACGGTCACAGATTCGACCGCTGCGCTACCTTGCAGCGGACAGCTCCTCAACTTTCAGGCTCAAACCATGAAAACAATTCTTACTGGCCTTTTGGCCATCGTCACCCTCACTTGGGGTTGGGATATTCTCTCCAGCACCGGCCCGTCCGGCGGCTCCCTTGTATGGACCATGCGTCAGGAAGGCTTGTACCTGACCGGGCTCTTTTCTATTGCGCTGATGTCGCTGTCCATGATTCTGTCCACCCGGCCGGCTTGGCTGGAACGGCCGTTGGGCGGCATGGATCGCATTTATCGGCTGCACAAATGGGCGGGTATTCTCGCCATTGGTTTCGCCGCAGCACATTGGCTGCTTAAGATGTCAAGCGATGTGCTCAAGACATTGATCGGCAGCGCAGGCCGCTTGCCGAAAGAGCATTACACCGGATTGTTCAACACCCTGCGCCATCTCTCCAAGGACATGGGCGAATGGGCCATTTACATAGTGCTGGCGATGCTGTTGCTCACACTCTGGAAGCGCTTCCCTTATAAATTCTGGCGCCATTTGCACCGGATCATGCCAGCTATCTATTTGGTGCTCGCCTTTCACACCGCGATGCTGGCGCCGCTTGACTACTGGCTGCAACCGGTCGGCGTATTGCTTGCGCTATTGCTCACAGGTGGCGCGATTTCCAGCGTGCTCTCGCTCACCGGACGCATCGGGCAGCGTCGATTGGTGAGCGGGACGATTGTTTCCGTCAGCAGCAGCGCCGCCGACATCACCGAAGTATGTTGCCGCCTCGACGCAGACTGGAAAGGCCATCGCCCCGGTCAATTTGCCTTCGTCACTTTTGATCCAAACGAGGGCGCGCATCCTTTCACCATTGCCAGCGCAAACCGGAGCGACCGCAACATTACCTTGCAGATCAAGGGGCTGGGCGATTACACCCGCGGCCTGGCGCAGCGATTAACATCCGGGCAAACGGTCAAAGTCGAAGGGCCATACGGGCACTTCGACCTGTCGCGCCGCAACCCGCGTGCGCAGCAAATATGGATTGCCGGCGGCATCGGCATTACGCCGTTCCTCGCCTGGCTCGAAGCGCTACAAGGCCAGCCAGAAAAAGCGCCTGTGGCCGATCTGCACTACTGCACACGCGACCGCGACACCGACAACCTGGTTGCGAAGCTGGAGTCGCTGTGCGCAACCCTCCCGAGCGTGCGGCTGCACGTACATGGCGCCCGTCAGGGCGAAGTACTGACCACCGACAAACTGAGCGCCACGCAGACCGGCATCAAACGCACGGAAGTGTGGTTCTGCGGTCCCCAAGGACTTGCAGACGCTCTCAAAGAGGGCTTGCAAAGCGCGTTAAAAAGCCGCCTCAGCTTCCACCAGGAAGCATTCGAGATGCGCTAATGTGCACCGCATCGGTGCGTCATCGGCACCGATGCGGCCGTCAGGTTAGCGCCAATGATGGATGGTGGTGCGCATAGCGCACCCTATCCTGTTGTCCACAAAAAGCACGAAAAAAATTCATGACACAATTCTTTCAAAAGTTGCTTGCTCGCCTCAATACCTATCAATGTCGGTGTCGATGATGCGCATCCGGAAAGTGGGCATGCGTGTGCGCGATCGCGTCGTGCCGATGCAGATGGCTATGCCTGATCCCGGGCGCGACAAAGTGATCGTGGTCATGCAGATGGTGCGCGTCGTGGAGATGCGAATGGTCGTGTTCGATTTCTTCATGCGTATGGCGGTGCGCATGGCGCTCTGTCAGATGCAGCCATATTCCCACCGCCATGCATGCGCCGGCAACCAGCAATGGCAGCGTTATCGGTTCTCCCATCCACACGGCAAGCACGGCACCGAAGAATGGCGCGACCGAGAAATACGCTCCGGTGCGCGCGGTGCCCAGGTGCCGCAGCCCAACCACAAACAGCGCCAGACTGATTCCATACGCCAGAAAACCCACCAGCAGCGCTTGCCCAATAATCAGCGGCTGCGGCATTGCGGCCCCCAACATCAAAGCCAGAGTCAGATTGACGCAACCGGATACCAGACCCTTTACTGACGCAATCCACGACGCATCGGCGAGCGACACCTTGCGCGTCAAATTATTATCGATGCCCCAGGCCAAGCATGCAGCCAGGATCGCCAGCGCCGGCATCATCCCGGCGAAACTGAAATCCCCCGGCCAGCTGAGAATGGCCGCGCCTAGCACGATGGCAACCATGCCGAGCGCAATGCGCCGGTCGAAATTTTCCCTGAATACAAACCATGCCAGCAGCGCAGTAAACACGCCTTCGGCGTTCAATAAAAGAGATGCGCCGGAGGCTGGCATCCCGGTCAGGCCAAGCATCAACAACACGGGCGCGACTATCCCGCCAAAAATAATAGCGCCGGCAAACCAGGCGCGTTCATCGCGGGGAAGATGCACCGCCGGGGCATGGATCAGAAAGCGATACAGCGCAAGGCCGACGCCGGAACCCAAATACAGCAGTCCGGCCAGCATCCAGGGAGTAACGCCAGCACCACCATCCTGCAGCGACTTTGCCAGCGGCGTTCCCGCGCCGAACAACAAGGCCGCACCCAGCGCTGCCGCCACACCCGGCTGCAACAATCTTTTTTTCCAGCGCATCTTATGGACCTTTGTACCTTTGGTTGATCGCCAACCTACTCATGCAACAACGGGTACAGCACCAGTCCGGCAAGCGCGGCAACGGCAACCACTACCGGCTCTTGCAGCTTTTTGAATTTCCACAGCACCGCGATGGCAATCAGGGCAATTAAAGCTGTCGGGATATCGATGATGGAACGCTTGGCTATCACGATGACAGAGCCGGTGATTGCGCCAATCGCAGCCGCGGTGATGCCATCGACAAAAGCAATAACGCCGGGCAGTTTTCCGTATTTCTTGAAATAAGGCGCCGGGATAATGGTGAATAGGTAGCACGGGATGAAAGTGCCCAGCGCCGCGACGCAGGCACCGGGCAATCCGGCAATCAGGTAGCCGATGAAACCGACGGTAATGACGACCGGACCGGGGGTAATCATTGCCACCGCCACTGCATCGACGAACTGCTTATCCGTGAGCCAGTGATGCTCGGTCACCACGCCGCCATAGAGAAACGGCACGATGGCAAGGCCCGAGCCGAAAATGAAGGCACCGGCCTTGGTGAAGAAAATCCCGAGTTGCGTCAGCAATGCAATATCTACCGCGCCAAACAAACCGGGCACCAGCGGCAGTTGTGCGATAGGTGCAATCTGTACCAAACCCACCGCGTGAAGACTGGTTTTGCGCAACCATTTCGGCGGTGCGCGCAACAGCCACACCAATACGCCGGACGCAATAAAGAGCCACGCAATTTCGGATTCGGTCACTACCGTCACGGCAGCGAGAAGTAAATAGATCGCCCATAGAAGCTTGTCTTTGCCTACGCTTTTGGCCGTCAATTTCTTCGCACTGATTGCGATGATGCCGATGACCGCTGCCCCGACGCCATAGAATACTGCCTGCATCCAGGGCAATCCGCCAAAATGCACATACGCCCATCCGAGCGCCACGACCATCAGAAACGAGGGAATGACGAAAGCGATTCCGACCAGCGTAGCGCCCAGAATGCGGTAATGGACGTAACCCATGTAGATGGCGAGTTGCGCCGCTAGCGGACCGGGCGCAAGTTGTGCCAGCGCCAAGCCTTCCTTATAGTCGGCCGGCGTAATCCATTTGCGCGCCTCGACCAAGTCGCGCTGCATGTAGCCGACCAGTGCCACCGGCCCGCCAAATCCCAGTGCGCCCAGATGCAGCATGTACCAGACTAATTGTTGCAGGCTATACCCGGGCGCGGTGACAGCTTCAGCGGATTCGTTCATGGTTGCGGGCTCTTTGTTGAAATGGGTGTACAGCGAGGCCGGCACGCCGCCCATCTCTTGCAAGAATGCATCGTCATCGTTGCACCGCGACCTTGGTTGCGACAGTCAGACAAAGTCCTGATATTACGCATTGTCCATGAAAAATATAAAAAACCCGAAAGACACCACAACCCAATGTGATTCGTAAAAAGTAGGGTGTATCACTATCTTCATGGTATTTATCGCATATTTTTATTGGTACTGTAAAAATACTCCAATAAATAAGAAAATGCGCTCAATCGTAATTTCAGCGTAGAGTCCTGTTTCTACACACTCCTTCTATGTGCCCCATGACCACTCTTTTTTCGTGTCTTTGATGTTTTTGTAGACGGTGCTCGCCGTGATTAAGATGCACAATATAAGTTAGTCAAGACGCAATATTAAGTAGTGCCAGCAGTACCGCACGCAGGAATCTACGCATGAATTGTTACAAATCAAAACCACAAAATTTCTTTGTGTAAATATTGGCTTGCGGGATTTTACGAGGTTTTTTCGACTCCAAAGCCGCATCAGGCATCAGCGTATTCCAAATTTCCAAATCCCTAAATCGCTATCTGTGACGACTTGCATTGGGGACTGCTCCAGCCAGCATTCAACGGCTTTTTCGGTTGAAATTAACTGCAATTATCCACAGAAATGCCAAAATTCATCATGTCATCATCAATAGTTATCTATTGCGCTGCAAGGTCGATAGCACGTTTTGCATCGTCGAGAATGTCTGCCGCAATCCGCCGCAGATTGCCGAGCGTGCGCTTGAGCAGGTTTAGGCGGCTCGGTTGAGCGCATCGCCGACATCACCCGAGGTCACGACCACATTGGCGGCAGTAGTCAGTGTCGCAAGACGAAAGATCGGCACCATGCAACAAAACCTATCCAAAGCGAACATGGCGATTCTGGCCACGGACGCCCATGGCATCATCACCGAATCCAAGCGTAGCGTCTGCCTGATGTTCGGCTACAGCGAGGAAGAACTGCTCGGCCTGTCGGTGCACCTACTGCTGCCGCCCCATTTCCGTCAACGGTATGCCGAATTATTAAAACGGTTTGTCGATGGGAAGGAAACCGAGCGTCGCATGTCTGGGCGTAATGAGGTAACCGGATATCGCAAGGATGGCAGTTTTTTTCCGCTTGAGGCCTCCATCACCAAATTCCATAATAACCACGAATGGATGCTGATTGTTACCCTGCGCGACATCACCGAGCGCAAGAAAGTTGAGAAAGAACTGACGTGGCGGGCAACCCATGACGCCCTGACTCGTCTACCCAACCGTGCTTTGATCCGCGAAAGAATCGTCACTGCCTTGCAGCGATCGCGACGCAATGGATTGAGCGTGGCATTGTTGTTCGTAGACATCGATTGGTTCAAGACGATCAACGACACCCACGGCCATGAAGCCGGTGACATGCTGCTCAAGACTGTGGCGAACCGACTGATCGAGCAGGTGCGGCCGGGCGACACCGTGGCGCGCCTGGCCGGGGACGAGTTTGTTGTTCTGTGCAATCAGGTGGAACAACCGGCCACTCTGTCCGTCCTGGCGGAACGGATCAATAATGCTCTGCGCCAACCATTCGATTTCGCGGGCCTGCCGTTGTTTGTGACGGCCAGCGTGGGTATCGCTATCGGCAACGGCAGTACGCACTGCGCTGACGACATGCTGCATTATGCCGATACGGCGATGTATGCGGTGAAGGAAAAAGGCCGTGATGGCTGGCAGTTTTTCAGCGAGAGTCTTCACGAGCAGGCCAAGCAGCGGATGGCCATTACCAATGGCCTGCGCATGGCGATTGAACGTGACGAGTTGTCGCCCCGCTTTCAACCCATCGTTGCGGCAGAGAGTGGCCGTATTGTCGGCGCAGAACTGCTGCTGCGCTGGAACTCGTCCGAGGGCGAGGTCTCCCCGGAGGTTTTCATCCCGATTGCAGAGATGACGGGCGTCATCGTGCCAATCGGCGCCTGGGTATTTCACCAGGCCTGCCAGGCTGAAGTCGACTGGCGCCATCGCTGGGGTAGGAATGCCCCTTACGTCTCGGTGAATGTCTCGGCGCGGCAGTTGAATGAAGAGTCGTTGGCCGAAGATTTTACAACCATGCTGCGCGCGACCGGGGCCGACCCGACACGCCTGGTGCTGGAAATCACTGAAACCTCGCTGATGGCGGATGTTGAAACCAGTCTGCGCATATTGCGTAGCTTGACCGATCTCGGTCTGCGGGTGGCCGTAGACGATTTCGGCACTGGCTATTCCTCGCTGGCACAGTTGACGCGGCTGCCGGTCGACGTACTGAAGATTGACCGGACCTTCGTCGATGGCATCAACAAGAGCCCCGAGAACCGCACCGTTATTCGTGCCGTGATCGGCCTCGGCCGCGCGCTCGGGCTGAAACTGGTAGCGGAAGGGGTCGAGAACAGTGCCCAGCAGATCGAACTCTGCGCCTATGGCTGCGATTTCATCCAGGGCTACCATTTTCACCGCCCACTACAGGAAAAGACTTTTATCGAGACCGTGGAGCGTGAAATCCGGGACGGCTCGCCGGGCGCTGCGGCTTCCCTCCACTTCCTGATCTATGTCAGCCAAGCGGTGGAACCGATGGCCGGGCAGACACTCGATGCTCTGCTGAAACAGTCCCAGGCTTCCAATCGTTCGGTGGGCGTCACCGGCTGCCTGATCTATCAGGATGGCTACTTCATGCAAATGCTGGAAGGCAAGCGGGAAGTCTTGTTCGCCCTGCTGGACAAGATCAAGGACGATCCTCGCCACTGCGATGTGCGCCTGGTCATTGAAGGACGGGCCAAGCACCGCGTTTTCGTGGACTGGAGCATGGCGTTACGCGATCTCACGCCAAGGCCGGATGAACCTGAATTCAACGAATGGCAACACCGCACCATTAGTTTCCTTGAACTCGCTGAAGATGCACGGACCTGCTACACCTATATCACCGCCAGCAGGAATGCTGGCAGTACGTACGGATAATCGGATGCCGCCATTTTTGAATCGGCGACATTGGCCGATTCCGGCTTCCGGATTACCTCGATTTCGACTAACCAGGACATTGCATGCCGGCACCGCAGGACTACACTACTCACAATATACTAGCTTTAGTATTTTAAGTTACGCAATGCATACATGCGGATAACTCGGCATTTAACAATATACTCCCGTTAACTATAATTAATGCAGAGAATTTTTACAGCAAGGCTGAAGCCGCATGTCGCCGCCCTTTTTCGCCTCTATCGACTGTGGACTAGGCGCTAACTTTTTGCCGCATGAACTATGTCCGAAGGCACTGCCGATGCAGCATTCGTCGTTGCAAGTGTATTGACGATGGACTACATTGAACATGTGATATTGAAAATTCCAGTTGAGCATTGACCGGATTCAATAATTGCAAAACTCGATACAAATTTTGACTGTATAAATTTTAAATAGCTGGGTTAAACAACTGCGGGCATGGCTGGATCGCGTTTTCTGTGTCACTGTTTCCTTGGCTACGGAGGTAATCATGAGACGGGTTGTTGTGGGTGCATCAATCATGCTGTCGATTTTGACCACGCATGGAGTCCGTGCTGCGGACTTGAAAATCGACCAGCAGAAAAAAACTGGCAATAGCCAAAGTGCCGAGAAGAGCCACAAATTCATGATCCGGGTCATGGATGGCGATTGGGGCGATGCAAAACCGGAGGAAATCGAAACCTTGTTGTATGCGATCGCGGACCAACTGCTGATACATTTTCCAGATCGGCAACTGGGTCCGATCATCGTCTCGCCCACCACCCAAGGCCCTATTGTGTTGTACCAAAAGGGGCCGGCCAACGAATACCAGGTTCATTTGGCTGCCAAGGGCAAGCATTGGGCAGAGTTCGTCTATGAGTTTTCCCACGAGCTATTTCATATCCTCGCCAACTACGAGAATCACGCGCCACCAAATATTGCACCCCACCTGTGGTTTGAGGAAACACTGTGCGAAGCCGTCTCGTTGTATACCTTGAGACGACTGTCCGCGACTTGGGAGCAGTCGCTGCCGCGCGCGGGATGGGCTTCATACGCGCCGACTTTAGACAGGTTTATGGGACGGGTGCTAAACGACCCGCGTCGTCAACTTCCTGTCAACACGTCGCTGGCGCAATGGTTCCGGGAAAATGGGCCGCTGCTGCTTGAAAACCCTTATCTGCGCGGCAAAAATGAGTTAGTCGCCAATCTGTTCCTGCCTATCCTCGAACATACCCAGGACTGGCAGGCGGTCGGTTTCCTCAATCCCAGCGCGCCACAAGAAAAAATGGGATTTTATGATCACCTTGCCAGTTGGCACAGCAGGACTCCCCCGGAGCACCAGGAATTCACCCGACTTGCCATGCGAATGTTTCATTTCGACGCACCCGAGGCCGGTGAGCACAAATTTGTCAAGGCTGGGTCGCAACCGCTGGTATTGGCGCAACCCGACGCAGCGGGTTCCAGCCAAACAGCTGCAATCCCTGGCGTTTAATACTGGTTCAATACAGCACTAATTTAATGCTGATTAAAGCTTGCATTACACATTTTACGAACTAGAATTTAATCAAGATTTATTCATGCGACAGCTTAAAATCTATTTGATGATTAAAACGCTGGTTCGGATTCTTGAAAATGGTCTTGATTTTATTTCGTTAAAAGAAGGATGTTTGAAGGATGGTTTGCAACAAGAGTAAGTGGTTTCATGATTGCAAGCGTGGGGGCGGTTTTTTTTATGAATGATGAGGTGCGTAAGGCACACCTCTGATGGAGCCGCCAGATAAGGTGTTATTTTTACTGGTTGGAGGCTATATGAAAACCAGATTATTAGTTGCTGTGGTGATTGCGTTATCTGCAGTCGCTACCGTCGGCTCAACTTTCGCAGATGAACCTTCTGAAGGGCCGATTGCAGTATCAACCAAATCTCGTGCTGAAGTGCGCGCTGAGTTGGATCAAGCCCGTGCCGCTGGTCTGTTGATGCAGAGCGAACGCGGCGACAACTTGAGTGAATGGTCGGGCGCACACGGTGTCGCTGGTTCACGCTATTCCGGTCGCACACGCGAAGAAGTAAAAGCTGAAACGATTGAGTACATGAAAGACTATAAACCAGCTTTCGACGAGATGTATGGCAGGTGAAAGGGTTACTTTGAACGCACGAAAACAATGAATACACGATAAATGAGTAATGAACGGTGGATAACCGTACAACTGTAAATTTGCTTTACAGTAACAATTAAACTTCCGCGAGATGACCTGAACTGGATCATCTCGCGGGAGTTTTTTTATCTGCCGTTCATCACGTGTTGCTGTTGGTGAAACCTCTGCATTGCGTGCGTTACGATGTGTATTTATCTGTTTTACGGTAAGAAAGCGGCACGGCGGCCGGCATTGATCGTCGACCAGAAGCTGCGGACAAAGGCGGTGCCAGGTTTTATCAAAATAAGATCGTAACTGCGGTTTCTTTGATCAGCGTCTATAACGCCGTCAATTTGGTGTCGAGATGGTCTTGCGGGCGGGGTGTTTTCAACTATAAATAAAAGTGCGGCCTAGTCCGCATTTGTATTCGTCCGGGCGGACTCGGAACTATGCCCTACCCCGAGTTTTGCCATCATTTGCTTGATGAGGAGGTTGAAATGACACGTAAATATATTGATTGCCGGGAATTCCCAAGCGACACGAATTGCACGGTGGCGCTGTCTGCCGACACAGACAAAGAGTTGCTGGATGCCGCAGTACAACATGCGGTGTCGGTCCACCAGCATCCGGACACGCCGGAACTGCGCACGCAGCTACAACAATTGTTCAAGGAAGGCACGCCGCCTGTCGAGGCTCCGGTCAAGCAACAGGCTTGATGCGCTTTGCGCAAGGGCCGCCATGCTGGAAGTAGCCGGCCCGATTAGTTTTAAGCACACACAGTTCGGTGGCCCATGTGGAGCATAACCAAGCCAGCTTGGTGGCGTAGCAATACACTGGGTAATGAAAGTATAGAAGCCGCACCAAGGGCAATCTATGGCAAGTGGCGGCAAGCTACTTTGAGACTGTTGCTGATTGCCTGGGGTGGCTGGATGCTGCTCGGGGGATTCTGTAATGCTGCCCACGCATTTCTGGCGAAATCTGACGATGAAATATACTAATGTGTGTATTTTTCGCAAGCGCTGTTTTGCATGCGTCTAATGCATTCTTTTCGATGATACTCCGTCATTACTCAATCGATTATGCTGGTTATCCCGCAGGAATAGGCAGCTACCATCGCGAGAGAGCGCCCTCAAGAATTAAGGGCTTACGCGATATTAGATATTAAGTCGTGCGGGCTTGATGGGAGCGCCGGCCGCCCCTTGATAGCGGAGGAGAAAACCATTCCACTCTTTATGGACTGCATCGTTGCCAAAAATTAACGCTTAATTTGCGGGTCCGGCAGCACCACATTCACATCCAGCACTTCCAAATTGCCCTTGCGGTCGAGCGAAATCATGATGTCTTCCGCATTTACCTTAGTGTATTTGGAAATGACTTCGATCAACTCCTTGTGCAGCGCCGGCAGAAAGTCGTAGCCATCGCGGCCGCTGCGTTCGCGGGCGATGATGATTTGCAGCCGTTCCTTGGCGGCAGACGCGCTTTTAGGCTTGTCCTTGAACAAGAATGAGAGCAGTGCCATATCACTTGCCTCCAAACATGCGTTTGAATATCCCCGGCTTGGCGTAAGTCGTGAAGCGCAGCGGCACTTCCTCGCCCAGAAAACGCGACACCAGGTCTTCATAGGCTTCGGAGACGTCGCTGCCTTTGAGGTGAATCGCCGGATTGCCCTGGTTCGATGCGTGCAGCACCGATTCCGATTCCGGGATGATGCCGACCAACGGTATGCGCAGAATTTCCTGCACATCCGAGTACGACAGCATTTCGCCGGCCTCGACCCGCTTGGGCGAATAGCGCGTGATCAGCAAATGTTCCTTGACCGGCTCGCCGCCATTCAGTGCGCGGCGCGATTTGGCTTGGATGATGCCGAGAATCCGGTCGGAATCGCGCACCGACGATACCTCGGGATTGGTCACCACAATGGCTTCATCGGCAAAGGTCAGCGCCATCAGCGCGCCGTGCTCGATACCGGCTGGCGAATCGCAGATGATGTAATCGAAGCCCATTTTAACCAGATCCTGCAGCACCCTTTCGACCCCAGCTTCCGACAGCGCATCCTTGTCGCGCGTCTGCGAAGCAGGCAGGATGAACAGGTTGTCGCAATGCTTATCCTTGATCAGAGCCTGGTTCAGCGTTGCTTCTTCCTTGATGACATTGATCAGGTCATACACCACGCGCCGCTCGCAGCCCATGATCAGATCGAGGTTGCGCAGGCCGACGTCGAAATCCAGCACCGCAGTCTTGTGACCGCGCATGGCCAGACCGGTAGAAAAACTGGCGCTGGAGGTAGTCTTGCCGACACCGCCCTTGCCGGAAGTCACAACAATGATTTTTGCCACAAAAAAACTCCTTCAGAATACGAAATAGGGAATACAGATCAGGAACGCGGAGCAGGATTGAGTGAGACGATCTCGATCCTGTCACCGATCAGACGGACTTGCGCAGGCTGCGGCGCCTTGTCTTGGGGAAAGCCGTTTTCAAAAGTGCGATACATGCCGGCAATCGACACCAACTCGGGCTCCATCACCATGGCGAAAATTCTGGCATCGGCATTGCCGCTGGCGCCGGCCAGCGCGCGGCCGCGCAATGGCGCATAGACATGGATGCTGCCATCGGCAATCACTTCGGCGCCGTTATTGACCGCCGCGGTGATGATCAGATCAACACCGCGCGCATAAATGCGCTGTCCGGCGCGCACCGGCGTATCGATGATCATCGCCGCTGCAGCCGCGAGCGGCGCTGCCTGCATAATTATAGATGGCGCTGCGGCCTCACTTTCTTCAGCGCGCGGCCTGGCCACCACGTCAATGCTCAAGCCATATGCCTTGATCTGGGCGTGCAATTCGGCCGGGGCATTGCGCACCGCCATCGGATTCAGGTGATGCGATTTAAGCAAGTCGATCAGGGCCGGCCAATCGACCACCGCGCCAGTCAGATCGAGCGTGCCGACGTCAATCACGGCAAATTCATCATCAAAAAAATCCGGCGCACCGCCGGTCATTTCAAGCAGCGCCGCCTGCAACAGCGGCAACTCTGCAACATGCAGGATGACGGAGACCGCGACCACGGTGGATATCTTGATTTCAATCGGCTTTTTGCTTTTGCTATTTTGCATAAAAACGAAAAATGTTATTACTATTTATTACCGTTAAAGCAACAAATTTCCATGGACATCGGACCATGAACATTCATCACAATACACAGGGAATTTTATCGACAAATACGAAGCGTGTTTCCAGCGCTGCGATTGATAACAATATAACGATGAAACCCCGCTTTGAATAGGTTGATGACCGTAAAACCAGCTAATTCACCGGCTGAATGGGCAACATGCTGGGCCACATACAAGCGAGCTGTTTTCTCAAGCGTTGATGCAATACCATACTCCCATATATGCATATCAATTCCCGCATATATTTATTGATAAATATCAACATACTCCTTGATTTATCGCTGCATTGATTCCCACACCTTCTGCAGCCGCTTGGCCGATACCGGCATCGGCGTGCGCAATTCCTGGGCGTAGAGCGAGACCCGCAACTCTTCCAGCAGCCAGCGGAATTCGGTCATTTTCGGATCAGCGTGCCGCTCTTTCAGCGCACGCTGCCAGGGCGTTGCAACGGCAGCCCATTCCGCCATCAGCTTGACGTCGCGTGCCGGATCGGCGCGCAGCTTGTCCAGCCGGACATTGATGGCCTTGAGGTAGCGCGGAAAATGCGCCAGTTGCGCGTAGGCGTTGTCTGCCAGAAAACGTTTGCCGATCAGGGCCTGCAATTGCGATTGCATGTCGGCTGCCGCCGCAGCATGGGCTTTGGCGCCTTGCAGCTTCTTCGGCAAGCCGTGGAATTCGGTCAATATCTGGCCGATCAGGCGCGCGATTTCGTTGGCCAGCAAGCCCAGCCGCGACTTGCCTTCGTCGCGACGTTTGTCGAACGCGGTCGCATCGGTCGGCAACGGTTCCTGCAGGCAGGCGATATCGAGCGCGGTCTGGATGATCTGGTCGCGCAATTCTTCCTGGGTGCCGAGCGCCATGAATTGCATGCCCATTTGCTGCATTCCGGGAATGTTTTTCTCCAGATACTTGACCTGCTCCTTCAACTGCAACGCGAACAAACGGCGCAAACCGATGCGGTGGGTGCGCTGCGCAACGGCCGGGTCGTCGAACACTTCCAGCGTGCAATGGGTTTTTTGATCCACCAGGGCGGGAAAGCCGATCAGCGTTTGCTTGCCTTGCTGCACTTCCAACAGTTCCGGCAGCGCGCCGAACGACCAACTGGTCAGGCTTTCCTGCTGGGACGGATTGCTGGCTTTGCCGGCAGCTTGCCCGATGGCTTGCGTCGATGGGGCAGTCGTGCCGCCACGCACTGCCATTTGAGAAACGCCGGGTGCGCCATCGCCCGATGCCGTCACCGCCTGCACTGCCAGCTTTTGGAAACTTTCCCTTGCCTGCCCGCCGAACTCGGCGCGCAAGGCGGCCAGATTGCGGCCCATTTCCAGTTGCCGGCCATGCTCATCGATGACCTTGATGTTCATCGTGTGATGGGTCGGCAGGGTTTCCTGTTTGAAATCGGTGGTCAGCGGCACCAGACCGACTTGCTCGCGGATGTCGGCGATCAGCGCATCGATCAGATTGCCCTTGCCAAACTCGGCCCGCTCGCAAAAATCTGCGGCGTAGCTCGGCAGCGGCACGCAGTGGCGACGCAGTTTTTGCGGCAGCGATTTCAGCAGCAGATGAATTTTTTCCTTCAGCATACCGGGCACCAACCAGTCGCAGCGGTCGGCGCTGATCTGGTTCAGCGCATACAGCGGCACGGCCATGGTGACGCCGTCGCGTGGGCTGCCGGGTTCGAAATGATAGGTCAGCAGCATTTCGGCACCGGCCACCATTAATTTTTTCGGGAACAAGTCGGTGGTGATGCCGGCCGCCTCGTGCCGCATCAAATCGTCGCGATTCAAGTACAACAGTTTGGGATTCTGCGCGGTGGCGTCCTTATGCCACTTTTCGAACGTGATGCCGTTGCACACGTCAGCTGGAATGATCTGGTCGTAGAAGGCGGCGATCAGCGCTTCGTCGACCAGCACATCGACCCGACGCGACTTGTGTTCCAAATTCTCAATTTCTCGCACCAGCTTGTGGTTGAAGGCGAAAAACGGTGCGCGGGTGTCGAATTCGCCGCCAACCAGCGCATCGCGGATGAAGATTTCGCGTGCTTCCTTGGGATTGATCAGCGCGTAGTTGATGCGGCGCTGGCTGTACACCACCAGCCCGTACAAAGTGGCACGCTCGGAAGCCGAGACTTGCGCCGAGCGCTTTTCCCAGCGCGGCTCGCCCCAGGATTTCTTCAGCAGATGGCTGCCGACGCGCTCCAGCCATTCCGGCTGAAGCTGCGCGATGCAGCGTGCATACAGCCGCGTGGTATCGACCAGTTCGGCCGCCATCACCCAGCGCCCCGGCTTCTTGAGCAGGCTGGAGCCGGGCCAGATATGGAACTTGATGCCGCGCGCGCCCAGGAAGTGCGGCTCGTCTTCGGCCTTGAAGCCGACGTTGCCGAGCAAGCCGGTCAGCAGCGCGCTGTGCAGATTCTCGTACGTGGCCGGCGCTTCATTCAGCCGCCAGCCCTGCTCGCGCACGATGGTCAGCAGTTGCGTGTGGACGTCGCGCCATTCACGCAGGCGCATTTGCGACAGGAAGTTGGCGCGGCAATTGTCTTGCAACTGGCGGTTGGTTTTCTTGTGCTCGATCGCGTCTTCGAACCATTTCCAGATTTTCAGATAACTCTGGAATTCCGATTTCTCGTCGGCAAATTTCTTGTGGGCGGCGTCAGCCGCGGCTTGCGCCTCCATCGGCCGGTCGCGCGGGTCTTGCACCGACAAGGCCGACGCGATAATCAACACTTCGGTCAGGCAGACATTTTCCAGCGCGGCCAGAATCATGCGCCCGACGCGGGGATCGAGCGGCAGCTTGGCCAGCTTGTTGCCCAGCGGCGTCAAGGCATTGTTGTCATCCACCGCACCCAGCTCCTGCAGCAATTGATAGCCGTCGGCAATCGCCCGCCCCGGCGGCGGCTCGATGAAAGGAAATGTTTCGACATCGGCTAAGTGCAGCGACTTCATGCGCAGAATGACCGCCGCCAGCGACGAGCGCAGGATTTCCGGCTCGGTGAACTTCGGCCGCAGCAAATAATCCTGCTCTTCATACAGGCGGATGCACACGCCGGCGGCGACCCGGCCGCAACGCCCGGCGCGCTGATTAGCCGCCGATTGCGCAATCGGCTCGATCTGCAATTGCTCGACTTTATTGCGATAGCTGTATCGTTTCACCCGCGCCAGACCGGCATCCACCACGTAGCGAATGCCGGGCACGGTCAGCGAAGTTTCGGCCACATTGGTGGCCAGCACGATGCGGCGTCCATTCGACGTCTTGAAGACGCGCTCCTGCTCCTGCGCCGACAGGCGCGCAAACAGCGGCAGAATTTCCACATGCGCCGGATGATGCTTGCGCAACGCTTCGGCGGTGTCGCGAATTTCACGCTCGCCGGGCAAAAACACCAGCACGTCGCCGGAACCGATGCGGCACAATTCATCGACCGCATCGGTAATCGCCGTCATCAAATCGCGATCCTTGTCCTTGGCGTCGGCTTGCACCGGGCGATAACGCAGCTCGACCGGATACAGGCGACCGGACACTTCGATTACCGGTGCAGGTTTTTCATCGGTCCCGAAATGGCGCGCGAAACGGTTGGCGTCGATGGTGGCGGAAGTGATGATCACTTTCAAATCCGGCCGCCGTGGCAACAATTGCTTCAGATAGCCCAGCAGGAAATCGATGTTCAGGCTGCGCTCATGCGCCTCATCGATGATGATGGTGTCATATTGTTTCAGCAGCGGATCGGTCTGAGTTTCAGCCAGCAAGATGCCGTCCGTCATCAGCTTGATCGATGCGCCGCGGGTCAGCGTATCGGCAAAACGCACCTTGAAACCGACATGCTCGCCCAACGGTGAGCCGATTTCCTGCGCGATGCGCTTGGCGGTGGAAGACGCTGCAATCCGGCGCGGCTGGGTGTGGCCGATCAGGCCCAGCTGGCCGCGCCCCAGTTCCAGGCAGATTTTCGGCAACTGGGTGGTCTTGCCGGAGCCGGTTTCGCCGCAGACGATGATGACTTGATGCGCCTGTATCGCCGCTGCAATGTCGGCACGCATGCCTGACACCGGCAATTCTTCCGGGAAAGTAATCGGTGGCAGTGGATTGCGAAATGGAATTACGGCAGGTTTTGGCTGCGAATGGCGGGGATTTAACATTGATTTTAAGAGACACAGGCACGAAATAGAGCGTGCCGAATTATAATGCGCGCATGGAAAATTCACTTCAATTCGTCCAGTGGCTACGTTCTGTCGCTCCCTACATTCATGCGTTTCGCGGCAAGACCTTTGTGGTTGCCTTCCCGGGCGAGCTGGTCACGGCCGGCGTGCTGCCGGTGCTGGCGCAGGATTTGTCGCTGCTGCATGCGCTCGGCATCAAAATCGTGATCGTGCATGGCTCGCGCCCGCAAGTGGCGGAACAGTTGGCGTTGCGCAATGTCGAGGGCTTTTTTCAAAACGGCATACGCATCACCGACACTGCCGCGCTGGAATGCGCGAAAGAAGCCGCAGGCGAATTGCGGCTCGACATCGAAGCCGCGTTTAGCCAGGGTTTGCCGAATACGCCGATGGCGCACGCCGCAATCACCATCATTTCCGGCAATTTCGTCACCGCCCGTCCGCTCGGCATCGTCGATGGAATCGACCTGCAACTGACCGGGCAAACCCGCAAGATCGCTTACGAAACCATCGATCAGATCCTCAGTGCCGGCAGCCTGGTATTACTGTCGCCGCTGGGTTTTTCGCCCACCGGCGAAGCGTTCAACCTGACCATGGAAGATGTTGCAGTTTCTGCCGCCATCGCGCTGCGGGCTGAAAAACTGATCTTCATTACCGAAACGCCGATGATGCTGGACAGTGCCGGAGTCGCAATACGCGAATTGTCCTCAGCCCAGGCCGACGCCGTACTCAATACCGGATATCTGCATGAAGATACCGCGTTTTATTTAAAAAACTGCGTCAGCGCCTCCCGAAGCGGCATTCCGCGTGTCCATATAGTGCCGTTCGATCTGGACGGCTCGGCCCTGCTGGAACTGTTTACCCATGACGGCGTGGGCACCATGATCAGTTACGAAAACCTGGAAAGCCTGCGCGAAGCGACGATTGAAGATGTCGGCGGCATCCTGAAGCTGATCGAGCCGCTGGAAGCCGACGGCACCCTGGTCAAACGCGGGCGCGAACTGCTCGAACGCGAAATCGATTATTTCTCGGTGATCGAGCACGATGGCGTGATTTTCGGTTGCGCGGCGCTCTATCCATTCCATTCGGAAAAAATGGCAGAGATGGCGTGCCTGACGGTCAACCCGGAGGTGCAAGCCCAGGGCGACGGCGAACGCCTGCTTATGCATATGGAAAAACGCGCGCGCTTGGCCGGCTTCAGCAAACTGTTTGTGCTCACCACGCGCACCGCGCACTGGTTCCTGAAACGCGGCTTTATCCGGGCCAGCGTCGACGCGCTGCCAAAAGACCGGCAACACATGTATAACTGGCAGCGCAAATCGCTGGTTTTGATCAAGAATCTTTAATTTTCAATCTTTAAGTTCAGCCATTCCCGCAAGGATGGCACCCAAGGAGAACACAATGGCACGCATGATTCACTGCATCAAACTGAACAAGGAAGCCGAAGGACTGGACTTCCCACCGTATCCGGGCGAACTCGGCAAAAAGATATACGAAAGCGTATCGAAAGAATCCTGGGCAGCCTGGCTCAAGCACCAGACCATGCTGGTCAACGAGAACCGCCTGAACCTGGCCGATTTGCGGGCCCGCAAATACCTGGCTACGCAGATGGAAAAGTATTTCTTTGGCGAAGGTGCCGATGCCGCAACCGGATATACGCCGCCGACCGAGTAAGCACTGTCGGCGCAATCAAGACCTGCCCGCTGGTTTGCTCCAGCGGGTTTTTTTATGGCTTTTTCCCATCAATATATTGAAACTGCAGACTCCAAACCTGTGCCTGCGGACCACCTGCCCAAGCGTTTAACCTGCATAGATAACACATAGAGTATTTAAATATACCGCATTAATACATGCGGTAAATGCTATATTTTTCGCCATACTCCACGGCTAACATGCATAAAACAAGGTTGAGTTGCCAACTTTTCCCGCAAACATGCCGGCAAAAATTTTCCTGTAGCCAGCTTCTTCAGCCTGCTGCCGGGCGTTCGTTCTGCGCTCCAAGTGGCGGGCTGAATAGCCGCCAATTCTTAATCTTTAAGGTAGGCCGGAAAGCGCGCACGGATCTCTTCAATATGGGAAAGCGTGCCGGACAGATGGTTGCGTAACTGTTGTTGCGCCAAAGCTGCATCGCCGTTTGCTATCGCGTCCACAATTTCCGTATGGTCCTGCAAGATTGCATGCACCTTGCCCGGAATAGGCAAGTGCAGATGCCGCAATCTATCAAGATGGCCGCTATGGCGGCGCACCAACACCCAGAGATCAGGTACGTGTGCAGCGTCATACATCAGCTTATGAAATGCCTGATCAGCTGCGGCAAACTCCTTGAGCTCATCCATATCGACCAGAAGGCGCTGATGCGCGAGGCTGCTCCGTAGACGTGCAATCAAGTCTGCATCCCGCATTTCTGCGAGGGTGCGAACAATTTCCAGTTCAATCGAGCGTCTCAAAAAATGTGCTTGCCGGGCCAGGGGAATCTCAATAGGCCGCACAACTGTCGCATGCTGCGGAAATATATCCACCAGATTCTCCACCCCGAGTTGCTGTAAGGCATCGCGTATTGGCGTTTGGCTCAGGCCGAACTGCGCGGCAAGTTCAGCGCGGGACAATACGGTTCCGGGCGTAAGGGTCATCGATATGATCATTTCACGCAGATGCTCGAACACCTGCGGGGCTGCATGCCGGAAACGGTCAAGCTGATGCTGCGGAGGTTGGAGGATTGCGTTCATAAAAATTTTATTTCGTCTGGTAAGTAGAGTTGTGAACAGGGTTGTGAGCAGGGTTGTGAATAGGGCGATAAAGAATCTGAAAGGCGCATTTCCGCTTGCGTGTGGGCACATCATAAAACATTTTTCGCATCATTGACACACTAATATATTAGTGTTTTAATGCTTCAAAACGGCAACTGAAAGACCGTTATGCAGCATCAATCTATGTAATGCAACCGAACTGGAGACAGCATCATGATGAGAAATAAAGCGCGATTCCTTTGCGCCAGTGTAGCGTTCGCGATCGGCAGCACTCTGTGTGGCGCCGGCGCCATGGCCCAGCAGAAATCAGAGCTCGCCATCACCCGTCAAAATGGCATTCTTTATCTGCCAACCCATGTGATGGAAAAGCAGCACCTGATTGAAAAACAGGCCGCAAAAATGGGCATGCCCAATGTGAGCGTCAATTGGCTGACCTTTAACGGTGGCAGCGCGCAAACCGATGCCCTGCTCGCTGGCGGCGTCGATATCGTCAATACCGGGGTTGGCAACCTGCTGCTGTTGTGGGATCGCACGCGCGGCGGCGTCAAGGGCATCATCGCCATCTCGGCGCAACCGCTGATCCTGATCACGCGCAATCCCCAGGTCAAGTCGATCAAGGATTTCGGCCAGGCCGATAGAATTGCCGTCCCGACTGTGAAAATTTCGACCCAGGCCATCTTGCTGCAAATGGCTTCTGTCAAGGCTTTCGGTCCTGACCAGTTGTCCAAGCTGGACGCGAATACGGTGCAGCTCGGCCATCCCGACGCCGCCGCTGCGTTAAGCATCGCCACGCATGAAGTGACGAATCACTTTTCCGCGCCGCCGTACCAGTATATGGAATTGAAAACGGTTCCGGGCGCGCGCGCCATCATGCAATCGACCGACATCATCGGCGGTCCGCTGACCCAAGGCCAGTTCTTTACCACCACCAAGTTCGCCGACGCCAACCCGAAGCTGATCGAAGCGCTTAAGGCGGCCACCATCGAAGCGATTGCCTTCATCCAGAAGGACCCGCGCGCCGCGCTCGAGATCTACAAGGAAGTGACCAAGGATAAAACCAGTATCGAAGACTTGGTAGAGCTGATGAAACAGCCCGGCATGATGGACTTTAGTCCGAAGCCGCAAGGCACCATGAAATTTGCCGCGCACCTCTACAAAACCGGCACTTTGAAAGCCATGCCAAAAGCTTGGTCCGATTATTACCTGCCGTCTTCCAAAGACCTCAACGGCAACTAGCCCACGGTTTTCGCGACGAAACGACCGGACGGTGCAATGCACCGTCCGGTTTGCTCCCCCACACCTAAAAGCAGCCCGCCACCATCATGTCAATAGTCCAACCATTTCCCCGCATCAGCGCCGTTGCGCAGGACGCGGCGCAGCCCGCCGGCCACGCCACAACTGCAGCCGCAACCTCACTGCTGGAAGTCAGCTCGGTCACGCTGCGCTACAAGACGCCGACTTCGCTGATCACCGCAACAGAGCGGGTCAGCTTCCAGGTCAATAAATCCGATCGTTTCGTGCTGCTGGGGCCGTCCGGCTGCGGCAAGTCGACCCTGCTCAAGGCGGTCGGTGGTTATCTGACGCCGAGCGAAGGCAAGATTTGCATCAACGGCCGCACCGTGACCGAACCGGGCGCCGATCGCATGATGGTGTTCCAGGAGTTCGATCAATTGCTGCCCTGGAAAACCGTGCTCGACAATGTCATGTTTCCGCTGCTGGTAGCGCGCAAGATGTCGCGCAAGGATGCCAAAGAGCGCGCCATGGCGTATATCGACAAAGTACACCTGAGCAGCTTCGCCAACAGCCTGCCGCACGTTCTGTCGGGCGGCATGAAACAGCGGGTTGCCATCGCGCGCGGCATGGCGATGGAGCCGGATATTTTGCTGATGGACGAGCCGTTCGCGGCCCTTGATGCGCTCACGCGCCGCCAAATGCAAGATGAATTGCTGCAGCTGTGGGACGACACGCGCTTCACCGTCATGTTCGTGACCCACTCGATTGCCGAAGCGATCAAGATCGGCAACCGCATTCTGCTGCTGTCGCCGCATCCGGGCCGGGTCAAGGCCGAAGTCACCGGGGTCGAGACCGTCTCGGCCGAAGATGGCAGCGCCGCCCAACTCGAACAGCAGATCCACGACATGCTGTTTGCCGAACCAGGTCACAGGGAATAATCATGACGAATACATCACGCATCATTTTGCAATCGGATTTCGCCTCCGGCCTGGCCGGCGAGCCCACCGAAGTCGAGCGCAAATTAAGCACCATGGAACGGCTGTGGGGCAACGCATTCTTGCGCAAGGCCGGGATCATTGTTTTTATCGGGATCGTCTGGCAAGTGTATGCCACGATTTTGGACAACCCGCTGCTGTTTCCCACTCTGTCGGAAACCTTGCACACGATGTACAGCCGCTTCGCAGACGGCACCCTGGTCGACCGCACTTTCACCACTATCAAGGTGCTGTTGATGGGCTACGCCGCCGGCATCACCCTGGCTGCGATCCTGACCATCCTCGCCATCAACACCCGTATCGGCACCGATTTTCTGGAAACGATGACGGCCATGTTCAACCCGCTGCCGGCAATCGCTCTGCTGCCGCTGGCGCTGATCTGGTTCGGCCTGGGAAATGGCAGCCTGGTATTTGTGCTGATCCATTCTGTGCTGTGGGCGGTCGCACTCAACACCCATGCGGGCTTCCTCGGCGTCTCGCGCACCTTGCGCATGGTCGGGCGTAACTATGAACTGAAGGGGATTGCGTATGTGACCCAGATTCTGGTGCCGGCCGCCTTCCCTTCGATCCTGACCGGCCTGAAAATCGGCTGGGCGTTCGCCTGGCGCACCCTGATTGCGGCCGAACTGGTGTTTGGCGTCTCGTCCGGCAAGGGCGGCCTGGGCTGGTTCATTTTCGAAAACCGCAACCTGCTCGACATCCCGGCCGTCTTTGCCGGATTGCTGACGGTAATTGCGATTGGTCTGATCGTCGAAAACTTCATCTTCCGCATCATCGAACGCAAGACCATTCAAAAATGGGGCCTGCAGGGCTGATTGCTTGATTGACTAACGGGCCGCGTAACCGCGGTCCGGCACACCACCTTAAATACTTCGCTAAACCAAGGCGCCGATATGACTCACCCAAGAAAAACACCAGAAGAATTACGCAGCGCCAGATGGTTTGCACCGGACGACCTGCGCTCGTTCGGGCATCGTTCGCGCATCATGCAGATGGGCTATGCGCCCGAAGATTGGGTTGGACGCCCGATCATCGGCATCCTCAACACCTGGTCCGACCTGAATTCCTGCCACTCGCATTTCAAGCAGCGCGTGGAAGACGTCAAGCGCGGCGTGTTGCAGTCCGGCGGATTTCCGGTTGAATTGCCGACGATTTCGCTGTCTGAGAGCAACGTCAAACCAACCACGATGATGTACCGCAATATGCTGGCAATGGAAGTGGAAGAATTGCTGCGCTCCCATCCGGTCGACGGCGTGGTGCTGATGGGCGGCTGCGACAAGACTACGCCCGGCTTATTGATGGGCGCAACCAGTGCCGGCTACCCGGCGATCTATTTGCCGGCAGGCCCGATGTTGCGCGGGAACTATAAAGGTCAGGTGCTCGGCTCCGGCTCGGACGCCTGGAAATTCTGGGACGAGCGGCGTGCCGGCAAGATCAGCGATAAAGAATGGGTCGGCATCGAGGGCGGCATCGCGCGCAGCCACGGCACCTGCATGACCATGGGCACCGCCAGCACGATGACGGGCATTGCCGAAGCGATTGGCATGACGCTGCCCGGCGCTTCATCGATCCCGGCCGCCGACGCCAACCACATCCGCATGTCGTCTGAGTGCGGACGCCGCATCGTGGAAATGGTATGGGAAGACCTGACGCCGGCGCGCATCCAGACCCGCGCCGCATTTGAAAATGCGATCGCAGTGGCGATGGCGATGGGCTGCTCGACCAATGCGGTGATTCACGTGATCGCCATGGCGCGCCGCGCCGGTTGCGACATCGGCCTCGATGATTTCGAGCGCGCCAGCCGCAAGGTGCCGGTGATCGCCAACATCCGCCCCAATGGCAACACCTACCTGATGGAAGATTTCTATTATGCCGGTGGCTTGCCGGCGCTGATGACCCGCATCCGCGACAAGCTGCATCTGGACGTGTTGACGGTGACCGGCAAAACCTTGGGGGAAAATATCGCCACGGCCGAGGTCTATGACGATGACGTGATTCGCACGGTGGAAACAGCGTTGTATCCGGAAGGCGCGCTGGCCGTGTTGAAAGGCAACCTGGCGCCCAACGGCTGCGTGATCAAGCCGAGTGCATGCGCGCCGCGCTTCTTCAAACACACCGGCCCGGCGCTGGTGTTCGACGATTATCCGTCAATGAAAGCAGCGGTCGATGATGAGAATCTCGACGTCACCGAAAACCACATCATGATCCTGCGGAATGCCGGCCCGCAAGGCGGCCCCGGCATGCCGGAGTGGGGCATGTTGCCGATTCCGACCAAGCTGGTCAAGCAAGGCGTGCGCGACATGCTGCGCCTGTCGGATGCGCGCATGAGCGGCACCAGTTACGGCGCCTGCATCCTGCATGTGTCGCCCGAATCGCACATTGGCGGCCCGCTGGCGCTGGTGCGCACCGGCGATATGATCTCGGTCGATGTCGATGCCCGCAGCATCAATCTGGATATTTCCAAAGAAGAATTCGCGCAGCGCAAGGCAGCCTGGGTCGCGCCTAAACCGTATTTCGAACGCGGTTATGGCTGGATGTTTGCGCGCCACATCGGGCAGGCCGATGAAGGTTGCGATTTTGACTTCCTGCGCACCGATTTTGGCGCAGCCGTCCGTGAACCCGACATATTTTAATTACTGGAACAGACATGACAACACTTAATCCGCAGACCCGCGCCAAATTCATGACCGTCAGCACCGCGACCCTGTGCACCGCGCTCTACAAGCGCGGCCTGCGCAATCAGTTCATTCAGGACGTGCGGCCCCTGAACCCCGAGGCCGGCAACATGGTCGGCGAAGCCTATACCCTGCGCTATATCCCGGCGCGCGAGGACTTGAATCAAATCAGCGTGTTCCAGGATCGCAACCATCCGCAACGCCGGGCGGTCGAAGAATGTCCGCCCGGCGCAGTGCTGGTGATCGACAGCCGCAAGGACGCGCGCGCTGCATCGGCTGGCGGCATCCTGATCTCGCGCCTGATGGTGCGCGGCGCGGCCGGCATCGTCACCGACGGCGGCTTTCGCGATTCGCCTGAAATCGCGCAGATGGCGATGCCCGCCTATCACAACCGCCCTTCGGCACCGACCAACCTGACCTTGCACATGGCGCTCGACATCAACGTGCCGATCGGCTGCGGCGACGTGGCCGTCTTCCCTGGCGACGTGATGGTAGGCGACGCCGAGGGCGTGATTGTGGTCCCGGCCGGCATTGCCGACGAAATCGCTGACGAAGCCGTTGAAATGACGTCTTTCGAGGATTTCGTGATGGAAGAAGTGGCCAAGGGGCGCAGCATTCTCGGCCTGTACCCACCAACCGACGAGCAGTCGCGTATCGATTTCGCCGTCTGGCGCAAGGCCAAGGATCGTTAAATTTTGCCCTGTTGCCATTCCATACCAGACCCAGGAGTTCATCTTGAATATTGACATCACCGGCGACATGCTGATCGGCAAAACAGCCGTACACGGCACCGAACGTCAACTGTATGCAATTGACCCGTCAAGCGGCAGCGAAATCAAACCGGCGTTCGGCGCCGGCAATGTCGCTGACGTAGACCATGCATGTACTCTTGCGCAGCAGGCGTTTGACAGTTATCGGGAAACCACGCTGGAGCAGCGTGCCAGGTTTCTGGAGCAGATCGCACAAAATATCATCGACATCGGCCCGGCATTGATCCAGCGCGCGATGCGGGAATCCGGCTTGCCGCAAGCGCGCCTGGAAGGCGAGCGCGGCCGCACGGTCGGTCAGCTGCGACTGTTTGCCAAGGTGGTGCGCGACGGCCGCTGGCTCGGGGCGACGCTGGACTCGGCGCTGCCAGAGCGCGCACCGCCGCGGCCCGATCTGCGTCTGCGCAAGATTGGCCTGGGTCCGGTCGCGGTCTTTGGGGCCAGCAATTTTCCGCTGGCATTTTCAGTCGCGGGCGGCGATACCGCATCTGCGCTAGCTGCCGGCTGCCCGGTCGTGGTCAAGGCGCATAGCGCCCATCCTGGCACCTCGGAACTGGTGGGCAAGGCAATCCAGGCAGCGGTCGCATCGTGCGGCCTGCATGAAGGCGTGTTTTCCTTGCTCTTTGGCGATGGCAATCTGGTCGGTCAGGAACTGGCCGGCCATCCGGCCATCAAGGCGGTCGGCTTCACCGGCTCGCGCCAGGGCGGCCTCGCCTTAGTTCGTGCTGCAGCGCAACGCGACGAGCCGATTCCGGTCTATGCCGAGATGAGCAGCATCAATCCGATTTTCTTGTTGCCGGATGCGCTGGCAACTCAGGCGCGGCAAATCGGCACGGGCTTTGTCGATTCCCTGATCATGGGTGCCGGGCAGTTCTGCACCAATCCGGGTCTGGTCATCGCGCTTGAAGGCGAATGTCTGACCGCCTTTAGCGACGCCGCAGTCGAAGCATTGCAGGGCAAATCTGCCGCCACCATGCTCACCCCCGGCATCCACGCCGCCTATGACAAGGGCGTCGAACGTCTGGCCGCCACAACCGGTGTGCGCTTGTTGGCGCGGGGTCAGATCGCAGCAGCACCGTGCGCCGGGCAGGCCGCGCTGTTCATGACCGACGCCGATACTTTCCTGGCGACACCGGCACTGGAAAATGAGGTGTTCGGCGCGTGTTCACTGATCGTCTCCTGCCGCAGCATCGAACAGTTGCGAGAAGTTGCCGAACAGCTGTCCGGCCAATTGACCGCCACTTTATTCTTGACCGCAGCTGACCGTGCCGCGGCCCAGCAGCTATTGCCCATATTGGAGCGCAAGGCGGGCCGGATTCTGGTCAACAGTTATCCGACCGGGGTTGAAGTCTCGCATGCGATGGTGCATGGCGGCCCGTTTCCCGCCACCTCCGACAGCCGCAGCACGTCGGTCGGGGCTGGTGCGATTGACCGTTTCCTGCGCCCTGTTTGTTATCAGGATCTGCCTGCGGATCTGCTGCCTGCATCTCTGCAGGACGGCAATGCGCTTGGCTTATGGAGAGTGCTTGACGGCGAATTGGCCAACGCCTGAGAGGAGCCAAGGCAGTTTTTGGCAGCATCACCCGCGGACATCGCGACTTCAACTCTCGAGTGCAATGCCCATGTTGCCGGCGTGACAACCAGTGCCGGCATTCCACATCATTGCAACAGGTCTGCGATCGACAGGCTGTTGTAATCCTCGACCAGCCAGTTGCGACCGGCGTTCAGGTTGCATTCCAGCTCGGCCTTGCGTTTCTGCTCGACTTTTTCCAGCAGCGCGATGCCGACATTTTCCAATGGGTAAAACTCGACAGCCCAGCCGTGCTCGCACGCCTTGGCCAGCGCCAGATGCACCGCCCGGTATTTCCCTTTGCCGAGCGTGGCTTTGCGCGGCTTCGCTGCAAAAATTTTCTTGACGTCCTTGACGTATTCCTGCAATCCTTTCGCGCCTTGTTTGGTTTGGCCGATATAGCTGTATTGCGTCCCGGTAGCGTCGACCACACGGATGAGATACAGCAATATCTTTCCCTCCGCCAAAGGAATGTTGCGGGGATTGGTCCAGCTTATTGCGGTTGGGTCTAGTGGCACGTGTTGCATCCTGACAAAAAAATGGGGCGATGAATGGACAACCCTCACCCGCATTGAAATAATTAAAATACTATGACGGGTATTTTTAACGTATGCATATGAAATATGCGGACAATTCCATGTTTTTACCTATACTCCATCAAAAAACTAATTTCTTGAGGCCTTCCGGAGTACCCAGCAAACACACATTCGCGCCTTGTTTGGCGAACAGGCCGACCGTTACCACGCCGACGATGTTATTGATGATGGCTTCCATCTCGACCGGATTCAGGATCTGCATGCCAACCATGTCGATGATCACGTTGCCATTGTCGGTGTGAAGCGGCACGCCATCTTTCAGGCGCAGGCGCGGTTCGCCGCCGAGTAGCGCCAATTTGCGCGCCACCACCGCTTGCGCCATCGGGATCACCTCGACCGGCAGCGGGAATTTTCCCAGCACATCGACCAGCTTGGAACCATCGGCGATGCAGATGAACTTGTCGGCCACCGATGCGACGATTTTCTCGCGCGTCAGCGCCGCACCGCCGCCCTTGATCATCGCGCCAAACGGCGTGATTTCATCGGCGCCGTCGATATACACCGGCATCGATGCGACCTGATTCAAGTCCAGCACGGTTATTCCATGCGAACGCAAGCGCTGGGCGGTGGCTTCGGAAGACGCGACCGCGCCCTTGATTTTGTCTTTGATTTTCGCCAGTTCGTCGATGAAAAAATTGGCGGTGGAGCCGGTGCCGACACCGACGATTTCACCTTCGACCACGTATTCGATTGCGGCCCGCGCCACTGCCTGCTTCAGTTCATCTTGCGTCATCAGAGTTGCCATATCAGTTGCCTTCAGTTGGAATGGACGTATTTTAGCGGATCGGCCAAACGTGCGGCGCGGCGATGCGGCTACAATAAGCTGATTAACTTATCGCACTACATCACACGGACATGCTCACCATGAATCAACTGGAACAACTCAAACAGTACACCACCGTCGTCGCCGATACCGGCGACTTTCAGAGCATGAAAGCGTTCACGCCGCGTGACGCCACCACCAATCCGTCGCTGATCCTGAAAGCGGTGCAAAAGGAGGAATACCGGCATTTGCTGGAACAGGCGGTCCAGCAGCATCGCGGCAAACCGACTGCCGATATCATCGACCGCCTGCTGGTCTCGTTCGGGCTTGAAATTCTGAAGATTATTCCCGGCCGCGTTTCCACTGAGACCGACGCCCGCCTGTCGTTCGACACCGTGGGCTCGATCGCCAAAGGGCGCGCGCTGATTGCGCTGTACGAAGCGGCCGGGATTGCGCGCGAACGCATCCTGATCAAGATCGCATCCACCTGGGAAGGCATCCGCGCGGCCGAAGTGCTGGAGCAGGAAGGCATCCGCTGCAACATGACGCTGCTGTTTGCATTGCCGCAAGCTGTCGCCTGCGCCGACGCCGGCGCGCAACTGATCTCGCCCTTCGTCGGCCGCATCTATGACTGGTACAAGAAGTCGACCGGGCAGGAATACAGCGGCGAGCTCGACCCCGGCGTGCAATCGGTCAAGCGCATCTATACCTATTACCGCAAATTTGGCCACCCCACCGAAATCATGGGCGCGAGCTTTCGCAATACTTCGCAGATACTTGCTCTGGCCGGTTGCGACTTGCTCACCATCAGCCCGGAATTGCTGCAAAAGCTGACCGACAGCGAGGCTCCAATCAGCCGCACATTGAACCAGGAAGACGCCAAAAGCGCCGAAATCGAAAAACTGGTGCTGAATGAAAAAACCTTCCGCAACATGCTCAACGACGATGCGATGGCGACCGAAAAGCTGGCCGAAGGCATCCGCCAGTTCTGCGCCGATTCGGTCAAACTGGAACAGATGATCGAAGCGCTGCGCTAGGTATCACCTTGCAGCAACAAAAAAGCGGCCAAACGGCCGCTTTTTTTTGGTAAATTCTGCAAAATTCGCGCTTGGTCAACGCCTCATATTTTTTCGGTTTCGCCGCCTTTCGGCTGCCATTTCATCAGGCGTTTTTCTATCAGGCCGACCGCCGTATCGAGTATCAGCGCAAACACGGTCAGCACCACGATCCCGGCGAACACGGTATTGATGTCAAAACTCCCTTCCGCCTGCAGAATCAGATAGCCGACGCCACGCGCGGAGCCGAGGTATTCGCCGACGATTGCGCCGACGAACGCCAGTCCAACCGAAGTATGCAGACTGGAAAACACCCACGAGGTTGCCGACGGCAGATACACGCTGCGCAGCAACTGCTTGCCGTTAGCGCCCAGCATCTTCGCGTTTGCCAGGATGATCGGGCTGACTTCCTTGACGCCCTGGTACACATTGAAGAACACGATGAAAAACACCAGCGTCACCGCCAGCGCCACCTTCGACCAGATGCCCAGGCCGAACCACATCGCGAAGATCGGCGCCAGGATCACGCGCGGCATTGAATTGGAGGCCTTGATGTAAGGGTCCAATATGGCCGAGGTCAACGGTGACAGGGCCAGCCACAGGCCGACTCCCAGCCCGAGCAAGGTGCCGATGCCGAAGGCCAGCAAGGTTTCGGTCAGCGTCACCAGCAGGTGCGAATAGATTTCAGCCGGGAAATGCAGGGTGAACCAGGTGCTGTCGCCAATGCCGACCTCCAGGCTGCCGCTGCCGACGGTAAACCACTGCCAGATGCGCTGCATGACGATCAGCGGTTCGCCGAAGAAGAAGGCGGTTTGCGGATCGCGCGTTGCAATCTGCCAGCCGGCCAGAAATACGACCAGTACCAGCACTTGCCAGGCCCGCAGATTGTTGTGATTCGGTTTCAATAATTGCCACATGATCAGGCTGCCTTGTTTTGTTGTTGATAGCCCTTGAGCACTTCATCGCGCAAGACCGACCAGATTTGCGCATGCAGTTCGACAAAGCGTGGATGCATGCGAATTTCCGCCACGTCGCGCGGGCGCGGCAGATCGATGATGAATTCACCGATAGGATGGGTGGCCGGGCCGGCCGATAACACGATCACGCGGTCCGACATGGAAATCGCTTCATCCAGATCGTGAGTGATGAACAGCACCGCTTTTTTCTTCGCATTCCACAGTTCCAGCACCTCGTTTTCCATCAATTGGCGGGTCTGGATATCCAGTGCGGAGAACGGTTCATCCATCAGGATGATGTCCGGGTCGAGGATCAGGGTTTGTGCCAGTGCGACGCGCTTGCGCATGCCGCCCGACAACTGATGCGGATAACGGTCGCCAAAACCTTGCAAGCCAACCCGCACCAGCCATTTTTCGCCCAGCGCTTTGGCCGCTTGGTCTTCCATGCCGCGAAACTGCAGTCCGGCAATCACGTTGTCGATTGCACTGCGCCAGGGCATCAGGGCATCGGCCTGAAACATGTAGCCGGCGCGGCGGTTGATGCCGTGCAGCGGTTCGCCGAAAACCTTGACGCTGCCGCTGGAAGGCTCCAGCAAGCCGGCGCCGACATTGAGCAAGGTCGATTTGCCGCAACCGGTCGGGCCGACCACGGACACGAATTCGCCCGGCGCGATATGGAGCTGCGTATCGGCCACTGCGGTATAGCGCTGCGAACGATCCTGTTTCGATATGAAAGTGCAGGAAATATTATCCAGGGAAAGTGCTGGTGTCATGGAGGTTCATTCCGGCAAGCCGGAATCCATTGTCATACGGATTGCGAGGGAGGTTGGCGCTTCCGGCTTGCACCGGAAGCGCCGAAGATCATTTGTATTTGGCGTTAGCCTTCTTTACAAATTCATTGGTGTAGGTCTTGGCAAGATCGATTTTTTTGCCAGCCAGTTCAGGCTGGAAGGCTTGCAAGGTAGCCAGCGCAGTTTTCGGGCCGGCAGCTGGGAAAGTGCCATCCGGCGATAGCGCTTCGCGTACCTTGGTGAAAGCATCGATATACAGCGCACGGTCGCCCAGCAGATAGCTTTCCGGCACCACCTTGATAAGGTCAGACGGTGTGGCCTTTTGCAGCCACTTCAGTGAGCGCACCATCGCATTGGTCAGCGCTTGCGCGGTATGCGGATATTTTTGCAGGAAGGCTTCGGATGTATACAGGGTTGCGGCCGGCATCGGACCGCCGAAAACGGCATTGGTGTCCTTCAGGGTGCGGGTGTCGGCGATTACCCTGACTTCTTTTTTCTGCTCCAGCATCGTGATCACCGGGTCCAGATTGGCCATCGCATCGATCTGGCCGGAACGCATCGCCGACAAGGCGCCAGCCGAGGTGCCGACGCCGATGAAAGACACATCGGATGGCTTCAGGCCGCCTTTTGCCAGCACGAAGTTGGCCATCATGTTGGTCGAGGAACCGGGCGCGGAAATGCCGATTTTCTTGCCCTTCAAATCCGCCACCGATCGGTAATTCGGCATGGTTTTGTTGCTGACCACCATCACGATTTGCGGTGCGCGCCCCTGCAGGACAAATGCGGTGATCGGCTGTCCCTTGGCCTGCATGGTGATGGTGTGTTCATAGGCCCCGGAAACGACATCGGCGCTGCCGCCTACCAGCGCCTGCAGGGCTTTGGAGCCGCCGGCGAAATCGCTGATTTCGACTTGCAAGCCTTCATCCTTGAAGTAACCGAGTTGCTCGGCAACGGTCAGGGGCAGGTAATAAAACAGGTTTTTGCCGCCGACGGCGATTGAAACCTTCGGCTTCTCAATGGTCTGCGCCAATAGTGAACCATTAACAGCGGTGAGCCCGAACAAAAAAAGTCCCAGCGCGCCACCCAATTTCTTGAAATAAACCTTGCTCATAATGCCGTCTCCTGTGTGGCGTGAACGTTTCCTTATGGAAAAATTTCGCTCTAATCATAACCCAGCTTGTATCAATAATTTTGATGCAATGCAGCAGTACAGCAATGAGTACGGCAATGAGTATGGCAATACGGCCGCCATCTCAGCCCGGTGTATTTTCTTGAGCATACCCCAACGCTCAGGTTGCGCGGCGGTCCAGCATGGCGCGGGCGATGGTGCCGGCATCGACGTATTCCAGCTCGCCGCCGACCGGTACGCCGCGCGCCAGACGGCTGACTTTCAGGCCGCGCGCTTTCAGCATTTCGCTGATGTAGTGCGCGGTGGCTTCGCCTTCATTGGTGAAATTGGTAGCCAGCACGACTTCGCCCACATTGCCATCGGTGGCGCGATTGATCAGTTTTTCGAGGTGGATGTCTTTCGGGCCGATGCCGTCCAGCGGCGAAAGCCGCCCCATCAGCACGAAATAACGCCCTTTGAAGGTCAATGTCTGTTCGATCATCAGCTGATCGGCGGGCGTCTCGACCACGCACAACAGCGATTTGTCGCGCTCTTCATCCAGACACATTTCGCACACAGTGTGTTCGGTGAAAGTGTTGCACAGGCTGCAGTGACGGATGTTTTCCACCGCTTGGAACAGCGCCCGGCCCAGCATCGCCGCACCGTCGCGGTCATGCTGCAGCAAGTGATAGGCCATGCGTTGCGCCGATTTCGGCCCGATGCCGGGCAGGCGGCGCAACGCTTCGGTCAGCAGGCTCAGGCTGGAAGGTGTTTTCACCGAGTCCGCGTCCTAAACAGTGACTGCGACAATGACTGCGAAAATAATCGCTGCATCAGAACGGCAATTGGAAGCCGGGAGGCATCTGCATGCCAGAGGTCAGTCCGCTCATTTTTTCTGCGGAAGTGGCTTCGGCCTTGCGCGCCGCATCGTTGAACGCAGCTGCCACCAAGTCTTCCAGCATGTCTTTGTCGTCGCCCAACAGGGATGGATCGATGGTGACGCGTTTGACGTCATTTTTGCAAGTCATCACGACTTTCACCAGGCCTGCGCCGGATTGGCCTTCGACTTCGATCAGGGCCAGTTGGTCCTGGGCTTTTTTCATGTTGTCTTGCATTGCCTGCGCTTGCTTCATCAAGCCTGCCAGTTGGTTCTTCATCATGGTTACTCTCCTTGCGTTTTTAATAAAAGGGGTTTGATCGATCCCGGTACGACGGTGGCGCCGAATTCGCGCATTAAAGTTTGCACGAAAGGATCGTTCTGAATCGTTGCTTCCGCTTCGCGCTGGCGCTGGGCCTGCGCGGCTTTGGCCTGGGCGTTGGCGGTATGGATCACCGCGCCGATTTCAGTTGTGATACGCAGCTGCTGACCGAAATGGACGTTCAATGCAGCGGTAAGTTTATCGACACTGCCGGAAGACAGCAGGGTTGCCATCGGCACCCGCAAATGCAATACAGCGCCGTCGCCCTCGCTTGCCGCCTGGCCCAACTCGCTTTGCAAGGCCAGTTGCTGCACCACACCGCGAATCGGCAAAGCCGCTGCCAACAGCGGCCAGTCACCGTCCCAGCCCAGGGCTGGCAATGGATGAAATTCCAGTATCAGTGCCGGCTCCGGTGCCAAAATCACAGTCGGTGGCGGCTCCTGCGCGGTTACGGCAACGGCTGAAGATACGGGTTGCGCGGACGATTCAGTTTTTTTTTGAGCCGCCGCGTCAGGAGAACCGGATGTGGAAAGTGCAGATGGCGCAACTCGGGACAACGATTCGTCCTCGTCCCACGGTGGCGGCGCACTGATGCTGCTGCTGGTGCTGACGGTCGCGCTTGGCCTGGATCGGTTTGCACCTGACGTGGATTTGCTCCCGGCACGCGCCGCATGCAAGGCGGCCATTGCCGGGCTGATGCCGGTTTTTGCTGGAACCTGTGCTGCAACCTGTGCTACCGCCGGAGCGGGACTGGCGACTGCACTCGCCGCTGCGGCGTTCATGCCTGATGCTGTTCTGGCAGCCGGCTGTCGCACAATCGCTGATACTAGTGCCGCTTGCGCGCCGCCGACGCCGACGCCGACGCCGGGACGAAACGCCAGCATGCGCAGCAGCGTCATGGAAAATCCCGCATATTCATCCGGCGCCAGCCCCAGTTCATTGCGGCCATGTACGGCAATCTGGTAAAAAAGTTGCACTTCTTCGGCATCGAACAAGGCGGCCAGACGCAGCACATCGTCGCGCTCAGGCAAATCATCCGGCAGCGCTTGCGGCACGGTTTGCGCCAGCGCAATACGATGCAGCAAAGTGCCCAAATCCTGCAGCGCGCCGTTATACGACAAGCTGCGCGCCGCCATTTCATCGGCAACCGCCAGCAAACCAGCGCCATCTTCGACCGCCAGCGCATCGAGCAGGCGAATCAGGAACGATTGATCGAGCGCGCCCAGCATGCCCTGCACTGCTTCCAGCGTAATTTTTCCGGCCGCGTAGGCAATCGCCTGATCGGTCAGCGACAGGCCGTCGCGCATCGAGCCTTGCGCGCCTTGCGCCAGCAGACGCAGCGCCGGCAACTCGAATGGAATCTGTTCCTGGCCCAGAATATTTTCCAGATGACTGACAATGTGGCCCGGCGGCATTTGCTTGAGGTTGAATTGCAGGCAGCGCGACAGCACCGTGACCGGGATTTTTTGCGGATCGGTGGTGGCGAGAATGAACTTGACATGCTCGGGCGGCTCTTCCAGCGTCTTCAGCATCGAATTGAAGGCGGTATTGGTGAGCATGTGGACTTCATCGATCATGTAGACCTTGAAGCGCGCGTTGGACGGCGCGTACACCGCCTGCTCCAGCAATTGCGCCATTTCGTCCACGCCGCGGTTGGAGGCGGCATCCATTTCGATGTAATCGATGAAGCGCCCGGCATCGATGGCGGTGCAGGCTTCGCACACGCCGCAGGGCTGGGCGGTGATGTCGCCCTTGCCATCGGCGCCGATGCAATTGAGGGCTTTGGCCAGAATCCGCGACAGCGTGGTCTTGCCCACGCCGCGGGTGCCGGTAAACAGATACGCGTGGTGCAAGCGCTTTTGTTCCAGCGCATGCGTCAATGCGCGCACCACATGCTCTTGCCCGACGAGGGTTTCGAAGTTTTTGGGGCGGTATTTGCGGGCGAGGACTTGATATGACATGGCGTGATTTTACCTTATGGAGCAGCAAACAATTCAAGCGCCGTGGCAAGCCGGGATTTTAGTCGGATGCGCCGCACAGAACGCCGCCGGCAATCGCAGCCGCATTCTCGCGCTTCCCAATAAATAACATACTGCTTTATGTATTTTAAAGTTATGCTGCTTACATTGCGGCAATAACTGTATTTATTTGCATACTCCTGCTATTTCTAAAAATCACCAAGTTTAACCGGCGCGCTTGTAATCATCCGGCATCAGTTCCGGCGCGATTTGCAGCGGGCCGCTGCCGCTGAAACGGTCCAGGAACAGGTAAATCACCGGCGTAATGAAAAGCGTGATCGCCTGCGAAAAGATCAAGCCGCCGACGATTGCCAAGCCCAGCGGCTGGCGCAATTCGGCCCCAGCCCCCAACCCGAGCGCAATCGGCAACGCGCCCATCAGGGCCGCCAGCGTGGTCATCATGATCGGCCGGAAACGCAGCAGGCAGGCGCTGCGGATCGCATCAAACGGCGTCATGCCCTGGTTGCGCTGCGCTGCCAGGGCGAAATCGATCATCATGATGGCGTTCTTCTTGACGATGCCGATCAGCATCAGGATGCCGATGGTGGCGATCAAGGTCAGCTCGAAACCGAACAGACGCAAGGTGAGCAACGCACCAATCGCGGCCGAAGGCAGACCGGCCAGGATCGTCAGCGGATGGATATAACTCTCGTACAGCACGCCGAGCAGGATGTAGATCACGATCACCGCCAGCAGCAACAGTGCGACCTGGCTGCCCTGCGACGACTGGAAAGCGGCAGCATCGCCGGCGTAGGAAGTAATCACGCTGGCCGGCATGCCCAATGCGATTTTGAACTGATCGATTTTTGCGCTGGCGTCACCCAGTGGGCTGTTCGCGGCCAGGTTGAACGAAATGGTGATGGCCTGCAACTGTCCCTGGTGATTCACCGTGACCGGCCCGACCGTGCGGCGCACGCTGGCAATGCTCATCAATGGTACCAGAGTGCCATTTGTGCTGCGCACATGGATTTTATGCAAATCCGTCTCGTCCTGACTGCCGCTATCGGCATCCTGCAGAATCACCTGAAAGCTGTTGCTGCTGGTAAAAATGGTCGAGACCTGGCGTTCCCCATAGGCACTGTAGAGCGCGGTGCGGATATCCTCGACCTGAACCCCGGCCGTATTGGCGCGATCGCGGTCGATATCCAACTGCGCCTGCAAGCCTTTCAACTGGGAGTCGCTGGTGACGTCGCGAAAGATCGGATCGGCCCGCATTTTGGCTTGCAGCCGTTCCGACCAATCGTTGAGTTCATCGGCGCGCACGCTTTGCAGTACATATTGATAGCGACTCTTGCTGGATTTGCCGCCCAGACGCAAATTCTGCACCGGGCTCAAATACACCGACAGGCCGGGGATGCTATTGGCCTTGCTGCGCAGTTGCTCCAGCACCGCATCCATCGACTGGCGTTGCGCCTTTGGTTTGAGACCGATGAACATGTTGCCGCTGTTGCCGCTTCTGGCACGGGCCATGACGCTCTCCACGTTCGGATCGTTCTCGACCAGCGCCGCCACCTTCTGGACCAGCGCCGCCATCGCCGGATAAGAGATATCCTGCGGTCCCTCGATCGAGGCGCTAATCTGGCCGATATCTTCGCTCGGGAAAAAGCCTTTCGGTATCTCGATGAACAACACCGCAGTCAGGGCAAACGTGGACAGCGCCGCCAGCAATACCGTCCTGCTGTGTACCAAACACCAGTCCAGCCCATGCGTATAGCCCCTGACCACCGCCTGGAAGCCTTTTTCGAAGTTGCGACTGAGCCAGCTATCGTTTTCATGCGTCTCGTGGCGCAGGAAACGACTGCACAGCATCGGCACCAGCGACAGCGACACCGCAGCCGACACCAGCACCGCCAGCGACACCACCACCGCAAACTCGTGGAACATCTGGCCGATCACGCCCGGCATGAAGAAAATCGGAATGAATACGGCCACCAGCGAAATCGAAATCGAGATAATTGTAAACACCATCTCGCGCGAGCCTTTCAGAGCGGCCGGCAGCGGCTCCATGCCCTGCTCCACATAACGCACAATGTTTTCCAGCATCACGATCGCATCATCGACCACCAGGCCGACCGCGATGGTGATGCCGAGCAGGGAAATATTGTCCAGGCTGTAACCGAGCCAGTACATCAGGCCGAAACAGCCGATCAGCGAAATCGGCAGCGTCACCACCGGGATCATGGTGGCCGACAAGCGCTTGAGGAACAGGAAAATCACCATCACGACCAGAAAAATGGTCAGCAGCAAGGTAAATTTCACATCGTGAATTGCTTCCCGAACCGAGGTCGCGCGGTCGTTCAATATCCGCACATCAATTGAGGCCGGCATCTGCGTCTGAAATTTCGGCAAAGCCGCCTTTACCGCATCCACCACCGCCACCGTATTCGCATTCGGCTGGCGCAATACCGCCAGCACGATGGCAGGCTGTCCATTCGACCAGCTGCCGTTCTTGGTCGATTCGACGCTGTCAATCACATTCGCGACGTCCTTGAGCCTTACCGTAGCCCCATCCTTGCTACTGATCACCAGGTTGGCGAAGGCATTAGCATCGCGCAATTGTTGATTCGCCTGCAGGGTCAGGCTCTGGCGCGCGCCATCCAGCACGCCAACCGGACTATTCGCATTGGCCGCGCGCAAGGCGCTGGCGAGTTCATCCATCGTCAGGTTGCGCGCCGCCAACTGGTCCGACTTGACCTGCACCCGCACCGCGTAACGCCGCTGGCCAAACACCGACACCTCCGCCACGCCATCGATGATCGACAGCGTAGGAGAAATCAGGTTTTCCGCATAGTCATCCAAATCGGCCAGCGAAATCGACGGCGATGTCAGCGCCAGCAAGAGAATAGGCGAGTCCGCCGGATTGACCTTGCGGTAAGAGGGCAATGAAGTCATTTCATCCGGCAAGCTGCGCTGCGCGCGCAGCAAGGCTGCCTGCACATCCACTGCAGCGGCATCGATGTCCCGGTCGGGCGTAAATTCCAACGTGATCGAGGTGCTGCCCAGGGTGTTGCTGGAACTGATGGTAGCCAGGCCGGCGATGGTGGAAAACTGCTTCTCCAGCGGCGTTGCGACCGACGACGCCATGATCTCGGGGCTGGCCCCCGGCAAAGAGCCGCTGACATTGATGATCGGCGTGTTATAGCTGGGCAAGGCCGCAATCGGCAATTTGTTATAGGCAAACAAGCCGACGACGACCAGGGCCACCGACAGCAAGACCGTCATTACCGGCCTGCGGATACATAATTCCGAAATATTCACGATGGATTTTTCTGTTGTGGCTTGGCATTGTCCGCAGCCGGAAGCGCTGGGATATCGGACTGAACTTCCTTGACAGTGGCGCCGGGACGCAGGTCTTGTGCGCCTTCCAGCACCACGCGCTGACCGGCTTCCAGGCCGGACACAGCAGCCTGCCCATCCTCGATAGTCACAATGCTGACCTTGCGGGGTTTCACGCTATGGTCAGGCTGCACCACATACACAAACTGTTCAGTTGGGCCGGTGATGATTGCCTGCGCCGGCACCACCACTGCCGCCGGCAGAGTGCGCGAAATCAGCCGGACATTCACGAACGAACCCGGCCACAGCCGTTTTTGCGGATTGGCGAACTGCGCCTTCATCCGTATCGTGCCGGTGGCGGCATCCGCAGCATTGTCGACGAAAGACAACTTGCCTTCAATCGTCTGGCCGCCTGGCAGTTGCACCAGCACCGGCGCATCCAGCTTGGGGTAAGTCGCGATGATATTGGCGAGCTCGCGCTCCGGCACAGAAAAGCTGACAGCAATAGGATCGAGTTGCGAGATGGTCAGCATCGGCGCGGCGCTCGGTTGCGCCAGACTACCTGCGTGTACATTGATGGCGCCGATGCGGCCGCTAATGCTGGCGGCAATCTTGTTATAACCGAGTGCAATGCTGCTGGATTCGATGCTGGCCTGATCGGCGCGCATCACGCTGCGCGCGGCGGCAACCCGGCTGCGCGCGGTATCGACCACCGCCTGCGAGACAAATTTTTTGGCTAGCAAGTCCTCGTTGCGCTGGAGCGTGCTTTCGGCATCCACCAGATCGGCGCGGTCTTTGGCCAGTTGCGCCTGCGCCTTGGCAACAATGGAGGCATCGCTGCGCCCATCGAGAGTCAGCAATAACTGACCGGCGCGCACTTCCTGCCCTTCAACAACGTGAATCGCGCGCACCACATTCTGGATTTGCGGGCGCACATCGACTGTATTGATGGCTACGACATTCCCGTTGAGATTGATCGTGATCGGCATCGATTTCTGCTCGGCTACTACAGTCTTCACGCTCTGGGACGAATCCTGCGCTTTGGCCGCGACCGGTTTCCTGTCAGGAACCATCACGTAATAAGCGCCAACAGCACCCGCACCCAGCACCACGACACCGGCAGCAATCAGTAAATACTTGAAAGTCAAACGCATAAGAAATAATCAATCTATAAAGGCAGCTGTCGATAATACTTACCTAAAGCAATGTCGGTCAACCGATGGTATGTATCGCAATGTATTGGCCAGACCCTAGCGAATCCTTGGCAAACCCCGCATGAACGATCTATTCTGGAGTAACCGCTAAACGGAAAAAGGTATGCACCATGCAATGGCAAACCCACGAAATCACCAATCAAGTGCCGCAATTGCAAGACTACAACCTGTTTACGACCGATATTGCGCTGGCTGAAGGCGTACAGCGCGAGCAGGCGGTCTGGCACACCCAGGCACTGACGCAGTTCGGCGCTGAACTGGGTCGCCCAGCGGTATTGGAACTGGGCGAACTGGCCAACCGGCATGCGCCTGAATTGCACACGCATGACCGCAACGGACAGCGCATCGATGTGGTTGAATTTCACCCGAGCTGGCATGCGCTGCTGGCCCTGCTGCGCAAGGAAAACCTGCACGCGCTGCCGTGGATGCGGCCGCAGCCGGGCGCGCAGGCGGCGCGCGCGGCCGGCTACTTCCTGCATGCGCAAGTGGAATCCGGCTCGTTATGCCCGACCACCATGACTTTTGCCGCGATCCCGGTGCTCCGGAACGAAGCCGCACTATTCGCCACGTTGCAAGTCAAGCTGTTTTCCAGTCAGCACGATGCGCGCGATCTGCCGCTGGCGCACAAGCACTCGATTCTGATCGGCATGGGCATGACCGAAAAGCAAGGCGGCTCGGACGTGCGCAGCAACACCACGCTGGCGCGGCCGCTGTCCGGCATTGGGCGCGGGGCCGACTATGCGCTGACCGGCCACAAATGGTTTTTCTCGGCGCCGATGTGCGACGCCCATCTGGTGCTGGCACGCACCGATCCGGGCCTGTCCTGCTTTTTCGTGCCGCGCTGGCGGCCGGACGGCACGAAAAATGCGGTGCTGATCCAGCGCCTGAAAGACAAGCTGGGCAACCGCTCCAACTCCAGCGCCGAAGTCGAGTTCCAGGATGCCTACGGCATCATGATCGGGGAAGAAGGACGCGGCATTCCCACCATCATCGAAATGGCCAACAGCACCCGGCTCGATTGCGTGATCGGCAGCGCCGGGCTGATGCGCCAGGCGTTCGTGCAGGCCGCGCACCACGCCCGCCATCGCAGCGCATTCGGCCGCCCACTGGCAGCACAACCGCTGATGCGCAATGTGCTGGCCGATCTGGCGCTGGAAAGCGAGGCCGCAACCTTGCTGATGCTGCAATTGGCCAGCGCTTGCGAGCAGTTTAAAGATCGGCCTCAAGATCAACCACAGTTGCAACGCGCATGGCAGCGCATCATGACGCCTGCCGCCAAGTTCTGGATTTGCAAGCGCGCACTGGAATTCACCGGCGAATGCATGGAAGTCTGGGGCGGTAACGGCTACGTGGAAAGCGGGCCGATGGCGCGCATGTATCGCGAAGCACCGGTCAATTCGATCTGGGAAGGTTCCGGCAATGTGATGTGCCTGGACGTATTGCGCGCGATCGATCGCGAAGCGGAAGGATTCCATCTGCTGTTGGACAACCTGCAAGAAACCGCTGCGGGCCACCCCGGGCTGCAGCGCATGATGCAAGCGTTGCGCGGCGACTTAATGTTGCCGCCGGAGCAGCGCGAAGCGCAGGCGCGCCGCTTTGCCCAGCGCCTGGTGCTGATCGCGCAAGGCGTATTGATGCTGCGTCATGCGCCAGCGCCGATTGCCGAAGCCTTCCTCGCCAGCAGAATCGATACCGAATCCGGCCGAGTCTATGGCACGCTGGCAACTGTCAGCTCGCAAACAGCAATACTGGAGCGCGCCTGGCCGGTTTAAAAATGACTGGGAAAATACCGAAGATGGGGGAAAATCTGGAGAAAAACAAAGGCGAGCCTGATCTGCGGCACTTGCAGGTAATGGCCGTGGCTGCTTCGTTCCCGACCTGACCAGGTTAGCCATGCCACAATGCGCAGGGGCCCGCCGAGGCGAATTATACTCGACTTATCGGCCCCTACAGCATTGTGTTTTTAGATTCCCAGTTCTTGCCAAATGGTATCAATGCGTGCCTTGACCTCGGGCGTCATCTGGATCGTGGTGCCCCACTCGCGGCTGGTCTCGCCCGGCCATTTATTGGTGGCATCGATCCCCATCTTGGAGCCCAGGCCGCTGACCGGCGAAGCGAAATCCAGATAATCGATCGGCGTGTTATCGACCAGCGTGGTGTCGCGCAACGGATCAACCCGGGTAGTGATGGCCCAGATCACTTCCTTCCAGTCGCGGATATTCACATCCTCATCCACCACCACGATGAACTTGGTATACATGAACTGGCGCAGAAAGCTCCAGACCCCGAACATCACCCGCTTGGCATGGCCGGCATACGACTTCTTCATTTGCACTATCGCCATCCGGTAGCTGCAGCCTTCGGGCGGCAAATAAAAATCGGTGATTTCGCCAAACTGCTTTTGCAACAATGGAATGAATACCTCATTCAACGCCACGCCCAGCACCGCCGGTTCGTCCGGCGGCTTGCCGGTATAAGTCGAGTGGTAAATCGGATCGCGCCGCATCGTGATGCGGTCAATGGTAAACACCGGAAACGAATCCTGTTCGTTGTAATAACCGGTATGGTCGCCAAACGGCCCTTCCAATGCGTGTTCGTAACCGCTTGGATGCGACTCATCCGGATAGATATGCCCTTCCAGCACGATTTCGGCCGAGGCCGGCACCCGCAATTCGCTGCCGATGGCTTTCACCAGTTCGGTGCGGCTGCCGCGCAGCAAGCCGGCAAACTGGTATTCCGACAAACTATCCGGCACCGGCGTGACTGCGCCCAGTATGGTGGCCGGGTCGGCGCCGAGCGCGACTGCAATCGGATACGGCTGGCCCTTGCTGGCAATCGCATGCTCGCGAAAGTCCAGCGCGCCGCCACGATGCGCGAGCCAGCGCATGATCACCTTGTTGCGACCGATCACCTGCTGGCGGTAAATGCCGAGATTCTGGCGCTTCTTGTTTGGCCCCTTGGTGATCACCAGACCCCAGGTTATCAATGGCGCGGCATCGCCCGGCCAGCAGTATTGAATCGGCAACCGGGCCAGATCGACATCATTGCCTTCCCACACGATGTCGTGGCAAGGCGCGCCGCGCAATTCCTTCGGCGCCATATCCCAGACCGCCTTGACCAGCGAACCCAGGCCCAGAATCTCCTTGAAGCCTTTCGGCGGCTCCGGCTCCTTCAAGCTCGCCAATACATGGCCGATCTTGCGCAATTGGCTGACATCGTCGGCTCCCATGCCCAGCGCCACGCGGCGCGGTGTGCCGAACAGATTCCCCAGCACCGGCATGCTATGCCCGACCGGCCGCTCGAACAAAAGCGCCGGTCCGCCGGCGCGCAAAGTACGATCGCACACCTCGGTCATCTCCAAATGCGGCGAAATCGGCGTGGAAATACGCTTTAACTCGTCAATTTGTTGCAATTTAGAAATAAAATCCCGCAAATCTGAATATTTCATTTTTTTACAGTGTTTTCAAAAGTTATCTCATTGTCCGAGAAAGTACTGCCAAGTAGTTGATTTAATGGGTTTATGCTGCATAGCAGCATAAACATAAGACATAAAAGTAATAGAAATTAAATTTTATAGTATTGACTTGATATATTCACGCTTCTACAATGCGCCAACTTGATGAGAAAGCGTTCTTTACTAGCATAAAAAACTTGCGTAAAAAAAACATTTTTCATGTTCACGGGGTTCGGGGCCCCATATGACATTTTAAGGAGTGTTTTCATAAGGCGTCTGCCTTGCCCCCGATAAAAGTTGTTTGCCACACCCTGCCGACACACAGAGCAGCCAGCTGCAGCAAACAACTCCGGCGTTTGTCGTGCGCGCCATGCGACGACAAACGATGTTTCTGAATCACGATATTTGTAACAAGTCTCTCGCGATTGTGCATCTGATGCGCTATTAACGGGATTCTGTGCGTGCCGTGACAGCTCAGGAGGTTCCATGTTTATCCAGATTAACAGGGCAATGTACGGTTATGCCCAAAAAACGGCGGGCCAGTCTGCCTTATGGACAAATTTTGCCCGTGAAGCGGCTAAAAATTATGTCGTTACCGCGCACCGCACAGTATTGATTTTAGGTCTGCTTGCGATCGGCCTGGTCAGCCTGATATTCGTCAAGCCGGAGCTAGCCGACCGACTCAAGGAGTGGTCCCCATTCGCCGAAAAATATGCGGCAAATGACACAAATGCAAACGTCGCTGCGAAAGCGCCGCAAGCGCCGGTTGTGCTAAACACTGCTGCAGCCGCCACTGCTCCGGAAATTCGCGCTACCCAACCGGAAACGACCCGGGCCGAGCGGCCACAGCAAGCTGCTGGCGCCACTTCGACGCAGCAAAAATGGGTTACCTACTGGCTCTCCAAGCGCTACCGGGTTGCCGGGGACGCCATTCACAAGCTGGTATTGACCTCTTATCAGGTAGCGCACGAGCTCAAACTGGACCCGTTGCTGATTCTTTCCGTGATTGCTATTGAATCGCGTTTCAATCCGCTCTCTGAAAGCCCAGTGGGCGCGCAAGGCCTGATGCAGGTGATGTCAAAAATTCATCAGGATAAATTCCAGAAACACGGCGGCGTTGAAGCAGCCTTGAATCCGGTAGCCAACATCAAGGTAGGTTCGCGCATTCTGAAGGAATATGTGGTCCAGGGCGGCTCAGTCGAGGCTGGCCTGAAGAAATATGTCGGCGCGGCCGCATTCGCCACTGATTCCGGTTATGGCAGCAAAGTTCTATCCGAATACAGTTACCTGCAGGAAGTTGCGACGGGCAAGAAAGTGTCATCACACATAACGGCTAGAGCAAGACCGCACGCGCGGCCAATAATGGCTAAAAAGGCCGAGCCTGCCGAACTGCCACCGACCGCAAGAGATGACTTGCCAAAGCACAATCAGAAAAACTCATCCGATCAGGTTGCCGCCTTATAGAGCGTGACCAACTAGAGTGCGACCAACGCAATAAAAAAGAGCCCTGTAACGAGAGGCTCTTTTTTATTGCTGCCAAGGTTTTTATGGCGCGCACATATCGAAGAAAAAAAAGGAGTATAGCTAAAAAACATCGATTTACCGCAATACATATATGCGTATATTAAAAATACGATGTCTAGTATATTACTTCCTGCCAGCCAGAAATACAGACAAACGGCGCACTGCTTCCTGCAAATTCTCCATCGATGTGGCGTATGAAAGACGGATATAGTTGCGCGCCGTATGCGCGCCAAAATCCAGTCCGGGCACCAGCACCACGCCGGCCTGGTTCAACATATCTATCGTCAACTGATCGGCATCATCAGTGAATGCCGAACAATTTGCATACACATAAAACGCCCCATCCGGCATCACCGGCACCACAAAACCCAGCGCGCGCAAGGCAGGCACGATATAGTCGCGGCGGCGTTTGAACTCGGCTTTGCGCTGCTCGTAAATCGCAATCGATTCCGGCGTAAAGCATGCCAGCGCCGCATGCTGCGCAATGGTGGATGGGCAAATGAACAGGTTTTGCGCCAGCTTTTCGAGCGGCGACACCAGCGCCTCAGGCACCACCAGCCAACCCAGACGCCAGCCGGTCATGTTGAAATACTTGGAAAAACTGTTGATCACGATTACATCGTCGCCCAGCGACAATGCGGAAAACGGCGCGGCATCGTAACTCAAGCCCTGATAAATCTCGTCCACGATGGTGAAGCCGCCCTTGCTGCGCACGGTTGCGACAATTTTCTGCAATTCCTCCGGCGCAATCGAAGTACCGGTCGGGTTCGATGGCGAAGCCAGCAGCACGCCGCGGGTCGCGTCGTTCCAATGCCCCTGCACCATGGCGTCGGACAGCTGGAAACGCTCGGCCGGGCCGCTCGGGATCATCACCGGACAACCGTCGAAGGCGGCGACAAAATGGCGGTTGCATGGGTAAGATGGGTCCGGCATCAGGATTTCCGCGCCCTTGTCGACCAGCGCGGCGCAAGCCAGCAGCAACGCCGCCGATGCGCCGGCGGTGACGATGATGCGTGTCGGTGCCACTTCCAGCCCATATACCTGGCGATAATGGTCCGAGATCGCCACCCGCAGTTCTGGCAGGCCGGTAGCTGCGGTGTATTGCATCCGGCCGTCCTGCATGGCCCGGGCAGCAGCTTCGATCACTGCCGGCGGCGCGGTAAAATCCGGCTCGCCAATGCCCATATGGATGATGTGACGCCCTTCCCGCTCCAGTGCGGCGGCCATTTTGGCGATTTCCATCACATGAAATGGTGCAATGTTTTGCAAGCGCGCAGCGATGCTAATCGATGACATGGGTATTCTTTCCAAAAGAAAAACCGCCATGGCGATCGGTCATCGGCACTTTGGCACCGAAAAGCCCATCACGATATGGCGGTTTTTTTGCGCTCTTCCCCGAAGGAAAAGAGCGATATTGTCTTATTTGCGGCCAGCCTGGACTTCGGCTTCGCGCATCTTGCCGGCCAACTTATCCAGCACGCCATTGACATATTTGTGACCATCGATGCCGCCGAAAGATTTGGCTATCTCGACCGCTTCGTTGATGACGACGCGATACGGTATTTCAAGATGGTTTTTCAATTCATAAGCGCCGATCAGCAAAACCGCGTGTTCAATCGGCGACAATTCACTGATGGCGCGGTCAATCAGCGGGGCTATTTCGGCCCGCAACGGCACTGCGGCATTGATGGCGCCGTACAACAAGGCGTCGAAATGCTCCTTGTCCGCCTTGTCGAAGCCATGCGCTTCGCGGATATGGGCTTCGATGGCGTTGACATCCTCGTTATTGAGCAGCCATTGGTACAGGCCTTGCAACGCGAATTCGCGCGCCCGGTGACGGGGTGAGCGACTTTTGCTCGGATTGGCATGGAGGGTGGTCTTGTTGGTCATAAATTTCAGGTCTATCTCGCGCCATGGCCAGCGCCATGTGCGTATTTTGTTGCAGTACAGATACCGCAGCCCGACAGTTCGCTGGAACCTGGCTCGGGATGCATTCGTTTGTCACGCCAACTTTACTGCTCGGGCAGATCGGTCAAATCGGCCAACTCTTCCAATGCCAGAACCAGATTTGCCATCTCGACTGCAACCCGCGCCGCATCAACGCCTTTTTCGGCCATGCGCACTTCGGCTTGCTCGTCGTTTTCGGTGGTCAGCACCGCATTGGCAATCGGGATGCCGGCATCCAGACCGACGCGGGTGATGCCGGCGCCGGATTCGTTCGAGACCAGTTCAAAATGATAGGTTTCGCCGCGAATGACTGCGCCCAGCGCCACCAGCGCATCGAATTGCTGGCTGTCCGCCATTTTTTGCAAGGCTAACGGAATTTCCAGCGCACCCGGCACACTCACATGCAGGATATCTTCAGGCGCCACGCCGAGATGTTGCAGTTCAGAAATGCAAGCCGACAACAAGCCATGGCAAACATCCGGATTGAAGCGCGCCTGAACGATGCCAATGCGCAAGCCTTCGCCATTCATATTCGATTCGAATTTTCCTACAGTCATGATTTTCCTTTGTGCGCTCGTACGCTTTAGTTGCGATTTAGTTACGTCTTAGTTACGCTCTAACTAATGGCATTGTTGAAAATTCGCAAAACGTGACTGCGTGCTTAATCCAGCGGGTGATTCTGATAACCGGTCACTTCCAGGTCAAAGCCGGTCATCGAAGGCATTTTTCGCGGGCTCGACAGCAGCCGCATCTTGCGCACGCCGACGTCCTTCAATATCTGTGCGCCGATGCCGTAGTTGCGCAAATCCACGCTGGCGCCGCGCGGACGCGGGCTAGCCTCGGGCGAATTCAGCGCTGCAAACTGTCTAAACATTTGCTCGGCCGATTCTTCGCAATTGAGCAATACCACCACGCCGCACTCGGAAGCCTTGATGGCTGTCATTGCCGATGCCAGATTCCACGAATGGGTAGTCACTTGCACTTCCAGAAAATCGAGGACCGAAACCGGCTGATGGACCCGCACCAAAGCTTCGCTGTCAGACGTGATATTGCCGTGTACCAAAGCCAGATGGGCGGCACCGCTAGGTTTGTCGCGGTAAGCGATCGCCTTGAATTCGCCGTGGATGGTCTGCATCGAACGCTCCGCAATCCGCTCAATCACGCTTTCGTGCTGGTTGCGATAATGGATCAGATCGGCAATCGTACCGATTTTCAAACCGTGCAGCTTGGCGAACTCGATCAAATCGGGCAAGCGCGCCATGGTGCCGTCGTCATTCATGATTTCGCAAATCACCGCGGCAGGCGTCAAACCCGCCAGCTCGGCGAAATCACAGCCAGCCTCGGTGTGACCGGCGCGCATCAAGACGCCGCCTTTTTGCGCCTTGAGCGGGAAAATATGCCCCGGCTGGACGATATCGGACGGCTTGACGTCCTTGCTGACTGCGACCTGAATGGTCTTGGCACGGTCAGCCGCGGAAATGCCGGTGGTGACGCCCTCGGCAGCCTCGATCGACATCGTAAAGTTGGTGCCGTAAAAAGTGCCGTTATTGGCTGTCATCATGGGCAAATCGAGTTGCGCACAACGCTCCTCCGTTAAGGTCAGGCACACCAGTCCGCGACCGAATTTGGCCATGAAGTTGATTGCCTCAGCCGTTACAAATTCTGCGGCAAGTACCAGATCGCCTTCATTTTCACGATCTTCCTCGTCGACGAGGATTACCATACGTCCGGCGCGAAGCTCGGTAACAATTTCTTGCGTAGTTGAAATAGACATGACTTTTTTTATCCTGAACAGACCGCTATTTTAATGGATTTAAGCTAGAGCAATCTCAAAACGGCCAACTATGCTGGAATTCATGCCTAACGCCGTTGCGTAAACCGAGAAAGCAGCCGGAAGACTGCTTTTCATACCGAAAAAATCAATAGCATTACTGCACTGACAGCATCCGCTCGACGTAGCGCGCGATCAAATCAATTTCAAGATTGACCTTCGAGCCCACCTTCAAATGTTTCAGTACGGTCACTTCAATCGTGTGCGGAATCAGGTTGATCGAGAAACGGCAGCCTGCGGCCACATCTTCGATCCGGTTCACGGTCAGCGAGACGCCATTGACCACGATCGAGCCTTTGTACGCCAGATATTTAGCCAAGGCGAGCGGGGCTTCGATCACCAGCTCCCACGATTCGCCAATCGGCTCGAACTTGCAGACGGTACCCAAGCCATCCACATGGCCGCTGACCAGGTGACCGCCGAGCCGGTCAGCCAGCGTCAGCGCCTTCTCCAGATTGACTTCGCCCACCGCATCCAGGCCGACCGTATGGTTCAGGCTCTCGCGCGAGACGTCCACCACAAAACCCTGCGACGTCTTATCGACCACCGTCATGCAGGCGCCATTGATGGCAATCGAGTCGCCCAGGGCCACGTCCTGCATCGGCATGCCGCCGGCATCAATGGTCAAACGCACGCCAGCGTCCGCCCCCACGTCCTGCGCGTGCACTGAAGTAATCTTCCCTACTGCACCTACAATTCCTGTAAACATATCGCACCAAAAAATTAATTGAACCGGGCAAGGATACGCACATCCTCGCCGATTTGCCGGATTTCGTGAAAGCGCAGCAGGCGCTTGTGCTGCAACGACTCCAGCGCGCCCAGCGCAAACATCGGCATGCCCTCACCAATCAGGCTTGGCGCCAGATACAGCAGCAACTCATCGACGCAACCGGCGCGGATCAATGAACCATTGAGCTTGCAACCGGCCTCGACATGCAACTCATTGATCTGCCGCTGTCCCAGTTCCTGCATCAGCGCCGGCAAATCCACCTTGCCGGCGGCGTTGGGCAGAAAAATGACTTCGCACCCCATATCGCGCAACTGCGCTTCTTTTCCAGGATTGGCTTGCGCCGCCACCACCAGGCTGCCGTCGCCCGCCAGCACGCGCGCATCCGGGCTAATCGCCAGTTTGCTGTCAATCACGATACGCAGCGGTTGACGCGTCACAGCCAGCGCGCGCACCGTCATTTGTGGATCATCTGCATTTACCGTGCCGATCCCGGTCAGGATCGCACCGGACCGTGCGCGCCAGGCATGACCATCGTCACGCGCCGCCGGCGAGGTAATCCATTGGCTTTGCCCATCGGCCAGCGCAGTCTTGCCATCCAGACTGGCCGCCACTTTCATCCGCACCCAAGGCTTACCGCGCTGCATGCGGGAAAAGAAACCGATATTCATTTCCCGCGCTGCATCGGCCACTACATCACAGACGACGTCGATTGCGGCGGCTTTAAGGCGCGCCAAGCCCTGCCCGGCAACCAGAGGATTCGGGTCCTGCACCGCCGCCACCACCCTGGCCACACCAGCGCGTATCAGCGCGTCGCAGCAAGGCGGGGTGCGGCCGAAATGGCTGCACGGCTCCAGCGTCACATACACGGTTGCGCCGCGTACATCAAACCCTTTGGCGGCGGCGTCGTGCAGTGCTTCGATTTCGGCATGATTGCCGCCGGGCGGCTGGGTAAAGCCTGTGCCGATGACGCGATTGTTTTTGACGATGACGCAGCCGACACGGGGATTGGGGGCGGTCGTAAGCAGCCCGCGCTCCGCCCACTTCAAAGCCAGCGCCATACCTTGCAAATGATTGAGAATTTCCACGATATTTTGAAAGAATGTTTGATGATGCAGGATAAACGCAAAGCCGAAGAAATCGATTTTACAAAGTCGGCAAGCGCTTCTTGAAATTACTATTTATGTAATTTAATGAGGGGGTATGACAAAAAATAGCCAGTCTTACGCATGCATATATTGAATATAAAAATATTACACAATGCAGTATATTTTTATGAAAAGCTTGATGCTGAAGTGATTAGTGCAGCACACGCAATCAACTATCCAATACATTTATACAAGTCAATTCTGCGGGTCGTTTCAGTGCCGATTGCGCTCTGGATCAACCTCTTTAATCGCATCCTGGAACGCCCCTAAGTCTTCAAAATTCTTATAGACAGATGCGAAACGGATGTACGCAATATTATCTAGCTGCCTGAGCTCTTCCATAATCAATTCTCCGATCTGCCCGGTGCTGATTTCACGCTCGCCAAGGGAAAGGATTTTCTGCTCGATGCGGCTGATAGTGGCGTCCACGACCTCGGCAGAAACTGGCCGTTTGCGCAGTGCCAGCATCAGACTGGCGCGCAATTTGGCGGCGGCGAATTCAACCCGGCTGCCATTTTTCTTGACGATGACCGGCATCGTGAGTTCGATGCGTTCATAAGTGGTGAAGCGTTTTTCGCATTTGATGCATCGGCGGCGGCGGCGAATGGAATCGCCCTCTTCCGATGGACGGGTGTCGAGAACCTGAGTGTCTTCGTGGTGGCAGAACGGACATTTCATGATGGTAAATGGATCGAGAGTACCGCTTGGATGCCGTGCGGCATCAATGGTTTTGGATCGGAGGAAGCTGCTGTATGCATTTTGTGTCCATGTGTACGGATGTGCCGACGATGTGCAAACGACTTCCGTGAAAGCTTCAGGGAAGTCGTCTGTGCTTCTCAGCAGCGCATCCTTTTCAGGATGACTGCGTGCTTATTTGACTAAACCTAAGAGCCATAGACCGGAAAAGCGTCGGTCAGTTTCTTGACTTCGGCTTTGACGCGGTCGATGGTGGCGGCGTCGTTCTGGTTGTCGAGTAAGTCGGCGATCAGGTGGCCGACCTTGGTCGCTTCCGCTTCCCCGAACCCGCGGGTGGTCATGGCCGGGCTGCCAAGCCGGATGCCGGAGGTCACGAATGGTTTTTCCGGATCGTTCGGAATCGCATTCTTGTTGCAGGTGATGTGGGCGGAGCCGAGCAATGCTTCGGCGGCCTTGCCGGTGATGTTCTTGGCGCGCAGGTCGACTAACATCAGATGGCTTTCGGTGCGGCCGGAGACGATGCGCAAGCCGCGCGCGATCAGCGCTTGTGCCAGCGCATTGGCGTTTTTGACGACTTGCTGCTGGTAAGTCTTGAATTCCGGCGCCAGCGCTTCCTTGAAGGCGACTGCCTTGCCGGCAATGACGTGCATCAGCGGGCCGCCCTGGATGCCTGGGAAAATCGCGGAGTTGATGGCTTTTTCATGCTCGGCCTTCATCAGGATGAAGCCGCCGCGTGGGCCGCGCAACGATTTGTGCGTGGTGGAAGTGACGAAATCGGCGAATGGCACCGGGTTCGGATATTCACCGGCGGCGATCAGGCCGGCGTAGTGCGCCATGTCTACCATGAAATAAGCGCCGACTTCTTTGGCGATTTTAGAGAAACGCTCGAAATCGATGCGCAGTGCATAGGCCGACGCGCCGGCGATAATCAGCTTCGGCTTGTGTTCGCGCGCCAGACGTTCCATGGCGTCGTAATCGATTTCTTCATTGGCGTCCAGGCCGTAGGAAACGGCATTGAACCATTTGCCCGACATGTTGAGCTTCATGCCGTGCGTCAGGTGACCGCCTTCAGCCAGCGACATGCCCATGATGGTGTCGCCTGGTTTCAGCATGGCGAAGAACACGCCCTGGTTGGCTTGCGAGCCGGAATTCGGCTGCACGTTGGCGGCTTCGGCACCGAACAATTGCTTGATGCGGTCGATCGCCAATTGTTCGGCGACATCGACGAATTCGCAGCCGCCGTAATAGCGCTTGCCTGGATAGCCTTCGGCGTATTTATTGGTCAGTTGCGAGCCTTGCGCTTCCATGACGGCTGGCGAAGTATAGTTTTCAGACGCGATCAGTTCGATATGATCTTGCTGGCGAACGTTTTCTTGCTGAATCACGGCCCACAATTCAGGGTCGATATTGGCGATGGTGTGGTCTTTGGAGAACATGCGGATTCCTATCGATAAGTATGCAAAATAAGTGCAACTAAGTTTTTACTGGGATCGATTGAGGAGTCATCTGATGCATCTAATGCATCTAATGCAAGATGTAAATGACGGACAGCCTCAGTCGTGCACTCCATTTTGGGCTGCCCAGGCGAACGGCTAAAGAATTCTCACGTTCCCCAGTGGATACCCACCTTGTCGCCGGAAGTGCGTCCTTCCGACTTTTCGCCAGTCACGTGAGATGAAATGGTCCGCAAATTGTAAGGTAAGGAGATGATTTGAGCAAGCCGCCGGGTTTTTCCCCGGATGTTATTGGTGGCGAGTGGGAATGCATCGCAGGTCGGGTTAGCGAGTGTGTAACCCGACATTCCCAGGCCGCAAACGTCGGGTTACGCGATGAAACCGCTAACCCGACCTACAAAAACTTCGACTTATCATCATGATGATACACATTGCTGTATTTTTAAATACCGCATATATCAATGCGGCAATAACATGCTTTTTAAGCATACTCCTTCATTTATACAAACATCAAGAGAAGCATCAGCTATCGCCCTTGGCGATAGCGCGGGCCAGGATGATCACCGGGATGGTGGTGATCAGCACGATGGTGAGTGCGGGCAGCGCCGCCTCGCCCAATCGCTCGTCAGAGGCGAGCTGGAACGCGATCACGGCCAGCGTATCGAAATTGAACGGGCGGATGGTCAGGGTTGCCGGCAATTCCTTGATGACATCGACGAACACCAGCAAGCCGCCGGTCAGCACGCTGCGCCACAAGAGCGGCGCATGCACCCGCAGCAGCATCGAGCCCAAACCGTGGCCGAGGCTGCGGGCGCTGGCATCCATCGCAGGCGTGATTCGCGCCAGCCCGGCCTGCACCCCGTGATAAGACACTGCCAGAAAACGCACCAGATACGCATAAATCAGCGCCGCCAAGCTGCCGGCCAACAAAAAAGTTGCGCCGTATCCAGCGGCCAGGCTATCAAGACGCGACAACGGAATCAGAATGCCCACCGCGATCACTGCGCCCGGCACCGCATAACCCATGGTCACGATGCGGTTGCAGGCAGCTTGCACCCGGCTCTGGCTCACGCGTGCCGCATACGCCAGCAAAACGCAGATCAGCACTGCCAGCAGCGCGGTCACGCCGCCCAGCGTGACGCTGTTTTTCACCAGACCAAGGTAGCGCGCACCCATTGCCAGAGCATCCTCGCGCATGACCAGCCGCACCAAAATCAGCAATGGCAGCAAAAATCCGGTTAATACCGGCAGCGCGCAACATAAGGTCGCCAGCCAGCCCGATCTGCCCGGCAAAGACCGCGTCAACTGGCCGCTGGTGCGCCCGCCGGCCGCGTAATAGCGCGCGCGGCCGCGACTTTTCTGTTCCAGCAGCATCAATACCGTGACGGTAATGAGCAATACCGCAGCGATCTGCGCGGCGGCGGTGCGGTCGGAAAAAGCGTACCAGGATTTATAAATGCCAGTGGTCAGGGTCGGCACCCCGAAATAAGCCACTGCGCCGTAGTCGGCCAGCGTTTCCATCAATGCCAGCGCAATGCCGGCGGCGGCGGCGGGACGCGCCAGCGGCAGGCTGATGGTAAAGAATGCGCGCCACGGGCCGACGCCCAGCGTGCGCGCTGCATCCAGCATGCGCGGGCTGCGCTCCAGAAAAGCATTGCGCGCCAGCAGATAAATATACGGATACAGCACCAGCGCAAACAGCACGCCGGCGCCACCCACGCTGCGTATCTGCGGAAACCAGTATTCGTGCGGCTGCCAGCCGAACAGTGCGCGCAGGCCGCTTTGTACCGGGCCGGAAAATTGCAGGAAATCGGTGTACGCGTAAGCCACGACATAGGCCGGCATCGCCAACGGCAAGACTAGCGCCCATTCGAACATCCGCTTGCCGGGAAAATCGAAAGCCGCCACCAGCCACGCGCAACCGATGCCGATAGTCGCGCCCAGCACCGCCACGATGGCGGCAATCGCAAAGCTGTTGAACAGGTATTCCGGCAATACCGTGCTCCACAAATGCGCCAGCGTGGACGCACCGGATTCGCCGGCGCCATCAGCGCCGCCGACCAGTAAGTTCGACAGCACGCCAAAAATCGGCACGCCCACCAGAAAAGCCACTACCAGCGACGCCAATAGCATGGGATGAAAACCGCCAGCCTGGCGTGGGGAATGATTATTCGAGAAAGGCATAAAGTGGGATTAACTGCACGTCCGGCTAAATGAGAATTATAATCAATTGGAATATGGTGCAGTGACATTATTAACCAACAAGCAAACTGAATTTACTATTATGGACAATCCATCTCCTGGCACCGCACACCTTCGCGTTGAGTCGATCCGGGTCGGCTATCAGCTCGGACGCGATATGCATGAGATCGTGCATGCATTGTCATTTTCATTAGAGCGCGGAGAAATCGGCTGCCTGCTAGGACCTTCCGGCTGCGGCAAAACCACCGTGCTGCGCGCGATAGCCGGGTTCGAACCGTTGCTGGCCGGGCGGATCGCCTTGGGCGGCAGGGAAATCAGCCGCCCCGGCGTCACTGCACCGCCTGAAAGCCGCCAGGTCGGCGTGGTATTTCAGGATTACGCACTATTCCCGCATTTAAACGTGGCGGAAAACATCGCCTTCGGTCTGCGCAAACTGGCCAAACCGCAGCGCATGCAGCGGGTTCAGGCCTTGTTGAGCCTGGTCGGGCTGTCGGTGCAGAGCGACAAATATCCGCACGAACTCTCCGGCGGTCAGCAGCAACGGGTTGCTCTGGCACGCGCCTTAGCGCCCGAGCCGGATCTGTTGCTGCTGGATGAACCGTTTTCTAATCTGGATGTCGATCTGCGCGAACGATTGGCCGCCGAAGTGCGCGATATCCTGAAAGCCAGCGGCACGACTGCGGTGCTGGTCACGCATGACCAGCATGAAGCGTTTGCGATTGCGGACCAGATCGGGGTCATGCAGGCCGGGGAAATTGTGCAGTGGGACAGCGCTTACAACTTGTACCACCGGCCGGCCTCGCGCTTTGTGGCCGATTTCATTGGCCACGGCGTATTCGTGCCGGGCGTCATGGACATCCCCGGCGAGCTGGTAAACATCGAACTCGGGTGTTTGCCCTTGTGGCAAGGAATGGACACCTGCGCCACCAATGCAAAAAATGCCCGGCAGGTCGACGTGCTACTGCGCGCCGACGACGTGGTGCATGACGACGAAAGCGTGCTCAAGGCCGAGGTGGTGCGCAAGGCATTCCGCGGCGCGGATTTTCTGTATACGCTGAAATTGCCGAGCGGCCAGCCTTTGCTGGCCCTGGTGCCATCGCATCACGATCATGCGGTCGGCGAGAAAATCGGGATTCGGCTGTGCGCCGATCACGTGGTGACGTTTCTGAGCGAACCGGAACTGGAACACACGGCGGTTGCTGAGTAGCTGGCTTGAACATTGTCCACGAAAGACAGTAGGATGGGTGCAACCCATCCTGTTAGTTCGATATGCAATGGGTTCCACCCATCAGTCACCGCTTTTCATTTTCTGCAGCAAATCCGCGATGCGCTGCGCACTCTGGGCATCGGTTGTTGCAGGCAATGCGCACAAGGCGACGAGTTGCTCCTGTTGCGTGACCTGTTTTTGCCCCGCCCGCAGCGACGATTGCAAAACTTCCACCTGCATCTTCAGACGCTCGCGCGACAATTCTGCCGGACTGTCGCAGCCCAGCAGAATTTCCAGCCGCAACAGTTCCTGCCCCAGTTGCGCGCTGTTATCGGCCAACGTTGCCGCATACGCGCTGTCATTGGCTGCCAAAGCCGTCAACGCAGCGGAAAAACGCGTCTGCAGCGCACGCTCAAGATGCGCCGCCAGCGGCGCTTGCTGCGACCATTCGGCGGACCAGTCCCTATCTGACTGCGGCACCTGCGCAATTGCCGCCTCGACCGCCTGGCACAGGGATAATTTGCACTGCAGCGTAGCGAGTTCGCCGGTTTGCGCGACGCGTTGGGCCGCATCAATGCGTTGCCGCAAAACAGCCACCGCGGCATCAAAACGCTGCGTCAATTGCTGCTCGGCGGCTCGCGGCACATAACCGGTCTGGCTCCAGCTATCCTGCAACTCGCGCAAAATCCTGTCCAGCGCAGCGGGAGACTCCTTCGCGGCGGCTTCCAGACCGGCACAGATCGCTTCTTTCTGCTGCAAATTCTGTAACCGATCAGCATCGGCGACCTGTGCCGTTTCCTTGCGCTTGGCAAAGACCGCGTCGCAAGCCTCGCGAAAACGCACCCACAACGCCTGTTCGTCGCGCCGCTCCAGCGGCAGAGAGAGCGATTGCTCTTGCCAACGTGCCTGCAAGGCACGCAGCGCCTCGGGCGCAGTGCGGTCATCGGCGCGAATCTCGCTGGCGTCGGTGATCAGGCGTTCGCGACGCTCGATGGCGGCGGCGCGCTGGCGCGCCAAAGGATCGGCCAGTACGGACAGGGCGGCGGTAAATTCGGCGTCCAGACGTTTTTTCTCCTTGCGCTCGATGATGCCCTGCCGCTGCCATGCCAACTGCATGCGCTGGCATTGTTGCGCAACATTCTTCCAGTCGACCTCAGATGCCTCCTGCGTTTCTGCACTCAAACTGCGCAATTGCTCCAGCAATGATTGCGCCTTGACTGCATTTTGCTGGCGCTCCTCGGCCAGTTCCCGGTAATGGGCGGCTACCGGTTCATAGGCACAGTTGCAGGCAGCGTCGAAGCGATGCCACAGTTCGCGCGATGACGCGCCGGCCGAGACGTCGAGCGACTTCCAGCGCTCGCGCAGGCTACCGATTTTTTTGCCCAGCTCTGCCAGCGGCAATTTTTGCAGTGGCAATTCTTCGGCAGTCTTGAGCAATTCTTCGCGTGAAACATTGCCGCCCCATCGCGCCCAGCTCATCAGATGCGCCAACTCCACCCGGGCCTTGGCCAAGTGCGGCGCTTGTGCTGCCGACGGTTTGCATAATTTGGCATCGATTGCGCGCAACGCCTTGTCGTGCTCGCAGGCCACCTGCAACAAGCCTTGCTCCAGCGCTTTTTCCATGCCATCCAGTGCTTCGGCAAAGCGCTGCTTCAGTTCCTGCAACTGGGCGGCAGTCACAGGATCTATTGCTGCTTGCGGTGTCGCAGTTGGCTGGGGCGCTGCGGATTCTGCTTCCAATATAATCAGCTCCGCAATCAACGTCGCTGGCACCACATCTTGAAAATTCGCATCCACATCAAACTCGTCACTGCCTGCTGGTCCAGACGCAGATGATGCCTCCGGTGCCGGTGGCGTCTCTGTTTCATTTGCGGTAAGCAATACTGCACTGGCCAACAGTGCGCTTTGGCGCTGCCGCACTGCCAGTTTCTGGCGCGCCATGTCCAGTTCTTTCAGGCAAGCCGGCAGCAAGTGCTTCGGCAACGCCGGCACTTCAGTGGCAGCGGCATGCTGCTCCACCGTCAGCGCCAGTTCATCGAGCGTGTTGGCAATAACACTGAGGTCGGGCGCATCGTCAAGCGCGCTCGGGAGTTGGCGCAACCGGGCCATCGCATCGATTAACGCACGCTGCAATTCCACCTGACACGTCAGGCGACTGTGCAAAGCGGCGCGAACGGTCTCGAAGGTCTGCCGGGTTTGCCCTATCGGCACATTGATTGCAGTCCAAATCCGGTCCAGATCGGCGACCTGATTCGGCATTAATTGCGGATCGGCAACAAGTCGATGGGCCTGTTCCAGAGATTGCTGCGCCCGCTGTTCGCACTGGGCAAGTTGCAGGCTGGACTCGATTTTGCCTTGCATCAATCGGGCAACGCGGCGATCGGTATTGCGCATCGCGCTACGTACCTGTTCCTGCAGCGACTGCGAATTGATGTGAGCGGCCGCTATCAGGCGCGCATCGGCAAACCCGCATTGCAGTATGAATTCCACTGCGGCTGTTTCCTGGCCTTCCAGAGCGCCGGCCTGGGCCAGAGCCGCTTGCCGGGCATTCTCTTGCTGCGATTTAGCTTCAGCCGACGCAGACCGCGCCACTGGCGGTACGGATAAGGACTTCTTGGCAGAACGCCTGAAAAGGAAAGAAAACATGACGAGGACGAGGAAGGTTGAACAAGGCGCACATAATAACAAGCCGCTGCCTTCCTGCAGTCGTTTTTGTCATCTTACAGCCTGTCTAACTTGCGGGGGATCGGCTCCAAAATCTCTTAGCCGATCCAAATTGATGGCTGGGTACTACAGATTGCCGGTATCGTTATCGAATAAGGCCGGTCGATCCAATAAAGCACTTGTCTTTTGGGACACAACAGGTACCGCAGCGGAAGTGCCTATCTTGGCATTGTGAGACAGTAATTGTCTGGCAATCTGAAACCAGTCTTCCGCCGTCAATATCCGGCTTGCCATCGGGAATAACGCGTTTTCTTCCTTGTCGACTTTCTTCAACACTGTGGTGCAGTACAGTTCGACGGCTTCCTGCAATTCCAGCGCACGCAAGCCTCCTCGTCCAAGCGCCTGCGTCAGCTTTCCTCTTATTGAACGCAATATGTTCAAAATGAGCAGGCCCATCGATTCCAGCTCTGCCAACAGTGAACCTGCATACAGACTCATTTTGCGCATTCTGCTTATTAGGTAGATATCTATCTTGCGGCACTGAGCGCATTCATGAAAATGATTTAATTGCGTTAATACGCCATCTATCATGGCGCTATCCATCACAGAAATGCCCGTCATTCCCTGCTGAATATGATCGCGCAACGACGCTAGTTTTGTACGAGTGCCGTTTTCTTCAGCAGAAAACACGATGAGGGAATAAGTAGTCGTCAGCATAGTAGATCCTCAGCCATCGGCTGCCGTTGTGGGCAACGAGCGACCAAATTGAATCGATAGATATACATAAAAGCGTACACAAGCCAAATTATAAAAGACGCGTGATAACGAGATTTTGAGATGGCGCAATAACCATGACGGAACTTCTTGACTAAAAAATAACTAGCTGCTAGCTAGTCACAATTTCGTTCTTGAGCGTAAAGATGCGAACCTCTTGCCGCGGTGATGAAAATTCGATCGCACATGCAGTTTTCGTGAGCTTACAATTTCCGGTACAAAAATGTCGAAATACGATATCTGCGATTTTAAATTCGAGCTGATAGATATTATTAATCAAATGAATTTGTATTATCTATAATACATTCTGAATATATTCTAAATTATTAGAATGTCTTTAATCTAAAATATAAAATTACGAACACAATTGAAACCTGGTTTGTTACCAATAATATTCAAATCGAAATACCTAGGTTTCAGCGCTCTCCGAGGAATTCAACATGGATCTGAATCCCGATCTTTAGAACGCCCATATACGGTATCAAACGGCCAACTCAAGATTTGGCCAGAACCAGATGAAACCGGAAAGTTCTACGGCAGAATATTCGATACAGGCTGCCGCTTTTCACGGGCTGATTGTTATTTTTAAATGGAAGCGAAAATACCACTAAGGAATGTATTGGGCCCACATTTTGTTTATCATTATTTACGTGATGATATTTTTTCCGGAGACAGACATAATGGAAGCATATCCGGGTGGTGGACTGCCAAATAAATAGGCTGGTACGAAACTCCATCCGACAGCTTCTGCGGTAGCAACCTGGCAAAGAGTGCGTCTGGGCCCAAAGGCCCGAGCCATACGAAGATACTTACGAATTTGAGTGGTATTTCAACGTGTTTTCACAAATATGAGCTGAAATTGGAAGCGAACAAGCAAAAATTTTATTTTGATGAAAAAGAAGCCTGTTCAGTAAATATAATTATGTCTGCTCCCTTGTATATTTTTTTGAATATTCAGTGTGGTAGTACCAGTGGAACCCTCGATGCCACGCCTCCAACAGGTAAATCCAATTCATTTGAAATTAACTATGCGACAACATGGGGATTAAAATAGAACGCATTTCACAACCTGTGCATTGAGCGAAAGATAGCGCTCGCATGGAATAGCTATCTAAAAATTAAACCGGGATTATTAAATTGGGTTAATCAAGTTATTTACTGCTTGAAATGGCGTAAGACAACAAAAAACCCACAATACTGAGAAGCATGCGGGCTTTGAGAGAAATTAATACGGTAAAAAAAACTACTTGGTGCCGGAGCCGGAACCGCCAAATCTCTTAAAACCTATATGTATAAACGTTCTACGTTTTTTTAAATTAGAGCATGCCCCCAAATCTGCCCCTAAGAATAATTTCTTAACTGTTCTTGATCTGGTCCCAGCCAACAAGCCTAAACCTGCCATCATCACCATGATGATATTCTTCTATCGGTGTAAAAAATTTAATAGTTTTTCGTCAGGTAGCGTTTGCAGTGGTCAAGTAATTTCGGACACACCAATAGTTCTTTTTCTGCCATTTTCCGCTCATAGGCGGCGGGCGGCAGATTACCCAATACTGAATTCAATCGCTTGCAGTTGTAAAAGCCGACGATAGTCCGTGATGTCAGCCTTGGCCTCCATGTGATTGGCACATTGACGTTGCCAAACGCGCTCCATCTTGAAGTTCATGAAGAAGCGTTCTGCGACCGCATTGTCCCAGCAATTACCTTTGCGGCTCATGCTGCAAACAAAGCCATGTTCGTCCAGCAGATCCTGATATAGCTTACTGGCATATGACTGCCACGGTCAGAGTGGACGATCAGGCCCGGTGCCGGTTGCCGCTGTTGAATTGGCCATGTTCAAGGCAGCGCAGACCAATTCGGCAGGCATACTCGTAGCCATGGCCAGCCGACCACTTTGCGCGCGAACAGGTCAAGCACGATTGCGAGATACAGCCATCCGCCGCCAGTACGAATGTACGTGATGTCGGCCACGTATGCCATGTTCGACGCGAACGGATTGAACTGCCGGTCGAGCACATTGGCGGCAATTGGCAAGTCGTGCTTGTTGTCTGGTGGTGTGAACGAATTTGCGCTTCCAGACGGGCTTTAAGCCTGGCGCATCAGGCTGCATACCTTGTAACACCCAATCTGGATTCCCTGGTTTGCCATCGATGTGACCAACCGACTGCTTCCATAGCTTTGATGGCTGGCCATGAATGCGGCTTTCAGGCGGGCGCTGGTTTTGCACAAAGCCGGCTTGGCAGAACGATGCTGTGCCTCGTAATAGCCGGAACGGCTGACGCACAGGACGCGGCAACGGTGTTGGACGGAGATGGCCTCCTGTTGCAGTCGACGAACGAGTTGATAGCGCATTTCAGTTCGCGGGCAAAGAAGGCCGATGGGGCTTGTATCTGTCCGGCTATGCCGACCATGGCAGAGACAGCTATCAAAAAAACGATTACAAAAATTAAATGAAAAAGCATGCGGAGCAGGCATTGGCAAAACCGTCCGCAATGAAAATGGCAACGATGAATCGCTATATTTCATGGCAATTCGCGATTCCAGCATGCATCCGCAATGGATGGCCTGTTATGCCTACCTATGGATTCATCCGATAAGTACCGGAAGTAATCTGGAAGTTAACGCCGGCATTACTGCACTGTTAATGAGACGAAGCAACTGGCTTGGAGCATACGTTACTCCCAAGAAAAAGTGTTTTTCTAGAAATAAATTAGTGTTACTATCCGACAATTATCAAATTCAATTATTGTCATTTTTTGTAGCAAAATCTACCTATAGGTATCCTAAAATGTTTAAAAAGAAAAACGCTGTCCTTTTGTTGGCTATGACTTTAGCCCTCGCGGCATGCGGCGGTAGCGGTAGCGGTGGCGGTAGCGCTGCGACTCCAACCTCAGGCAAGGCAGTCGACGGATACCTCAAAGGTTCGACGGTGTTCTGTGATGCTAACAAGAATGGTGTTGCCGACGCAGGTGAAGCTACGGTACAAACTATCGCTGGCGGTGTTTTCACATTCCCGGCAGGTTGCAGCAGCACTGTAGTGGTTACCGGTGGTACTGATGAGGCGACAGGACATCATTTCAATGGCACTCTGAAAGCCCCTGCAGGTAGCATAGTCGTCACTCCATTGACATCCCTGCTCGCCGATACCGGCATGACAGCTGCGCAACTGGCCACCGCGCTGGGATTGCCGGCAGGAACCGACGTAACCAAGCTTGATCCTGCAGACGGTAAGAATTTTGAATTGCATAGAGTCACTCTCGCAGTGCAACAAATCATTCAGCAGTTGGCAAATGTATTTGAGGCTGAAGCTGGCGGCGGCGATATATCCGGCATTTATTCCCACGTAGCTAAAGCAGTTGCTGCAACATTGCTGGCTAAACCAAGTACACCTCTATTCGGCGCAGGCGGTGTAGTGAATTCTTCTATGTTGAGCGCAGCGGCAGTTGATGCGGTCAAGTTGATGAAGGCCGATAGCAAATACGCAGCTTTCGCGATCAGCGATGCGGATGTGATTAGCGCTAGTGCACAAATTCTTACGCAATCGCAGAAGTTTCTGCAAGCTACAGATGCGACGGCCCTAACTGAATTGTCCTCAACACTTCAAGATCCCGCAGCAACTCCAATCCAGACTTCGACAACGGCCAATTATCTGGCGCTGCAGAGTGATTCAGTCAGCATCAACGGAAATCCAATTTCATATGTAACTTTGAAAGCTGGGGCGTCGATCAGCACACCAACTACGTTCGGGCTTGATTTCAGCATCACCGGCACGCCTGTGATCAATACCGTAGCTAGCCTGGCTCTGGAATTGGTGGAAGTCGGAGGTGAAAAACGCGTTCTGCAACTGATGATCGACAAGGTTAATGTCGCAAATACTAACGGCCAGTTGTCGATTGTTCCTGATAGCACCGCGAAGGTCTACGTATTCGGCCACGCGGGTAGCGGTACTGAATTCAATCTCACATTGACTGATTTGACTTTCAAACCGATTACTGTCACAAACAACGCACTGACTTTGAACTATCAAGCAATGGTCAACAAGGTTCTCACTAGTGTCGACAACACGACCAAAACCACTGCGCAGAAATTTACCAGCATTGCCGGTAAATTTGAGATCAATCTCGCGGTTGGTGGTCTAAAAGTCCGGAATGCCAACGGTTCAGCGCTACCGTCCACCACGATTGCAGTGACCCACAGCGATCCAGTCCAATCGGTAAGCGGTGTCGGGTTTTCAGGCAATCTCACGATTCAATGATCATAGCTAACTAAAGTTGTTGTATTAATTAGATAGGGAGCGGCGCTGTTGGCCGCTCTTTTTCAATCATAGTCAGTGAATTGTCACTTTCGCTATTCGATCATCCTTGTGCAAGACGTCAGACCGGAATTTTCAATGAATAAACCTTGCTGCATCATCGGTGCTGTGCTCATAAATGCAGCTGCCTGCGCATCCGTGGGTGCAGCTCCGCTGGACGCACTTCTCACGGCGAACCAGAACAACATACCTTGGGCAAGTGAAGTTGAAGTCAGTTATGACGTGCTCAACAACTCGCTCGACTTCCTGAATGCGCGAGAAAAGAACGGTGCGACCACGACTGTGGGAGATTACAAAGGTGCTCACGTGCGCGGCGGCATTGCAATCACCCCGCAACTGTGGGTGGATGGCGCGTTGTGGCAGAGGGAAATCGACTATCGCAGTTTCCTGGCAAAACTCAATACGTGGCAACTTGCTGGCCAGTACAAGGTGATCGAGGGCAGAGGAGCCATGCCGAGCGTGGCAGTCCGGCTGGGTGCCTGGGGTAACTATGCAGACTCGCTTACAAAATTCACCAATACGACAGTAGCCGGCACCAAATTCACTTCGGCGACAGTAACAAAGCCGAAAGACACACAATATCAACTTGATTTGATTGGCACTTGGCCTGTATCGCAGCGGACCGAGGTGTCAATTTTCGCAGGTGCAGGTGTAAGTCGCGTCACGTTTGACTCGGTCAGCGCGACATCCAGAAAAGACGGCTGCGAATATAACGTCGCATTCAGCCAGACCGAAGTGGTGAGCACACTCGCGCAGCCTTGCAATGCTGCAGTTGTTGTCACCAGGTTCGCACAACCGACTAGCGCCACCGTCAATGTCAACAAAGAAGCTAAATATACCGCCTCGTATTATCAGGCTGGTTTTATGGCAGCTTGGCACACGGATGACTGGCGGGTTCGGGGCGGCTATCAGTATCAGACGATCAATCGCAGTGAAGTCGACGGCATCATCGACGCCCGAGGCGACACACCTTACAAGCATAATCATGTCCTTGTTGGTGATGTCAGCTACAAAGCTTTCAAGAATACGATCGTTTTTCTGCGGGGTCAGTACATGCTAAATCAGTTCAATGGTGAAGTGCCATTGTCTTATAACAGTTTGACCGCGGATCGGTTCAATCAACGTTACGGAATAGTAAGCACGGGACTGATTTTCACGTTCTAGTCAGTCGCTATTTTGGAAAGTGTGCAGCATGTTGTGCTGCACAGCACAACATGAGACGAGCTCCCGCACACGGGGATTCAAACAAGTTGGGTTTCGCTTTGCCCAAACCCATTTACCCACCACAAAAAATATTTTGCTTCAGGTGATTTCCGCTAGTTGCTTAAAAACAACCAAAAAAACCCTGCAAATGTTACCATTTCGCACCTAATTTGCCTTGTGTTGCGCACTGGCAAAATTAATTTGGTTTAGTCAAGGACTTAGCAGCCACCCAGAGATATTGCCATGTCCCCCAGTCGAACCCGACAGATGCCTTTCTGCCGGGTTCAACTGGGGGCTTTTTAATTAATGATAGAGGTGGGTGTGTGGGTCAACGCGAAAATGAAGTTTTTGCTGCAAGTGCAGAAAATTCAGTGAAAGAAAGCGCCAGTTCAGGATCAATCCCCCGGGCCGTGGCAGCTATTCCTTCACGCCTGCATCGTTTTTCGCGGCTTGTACTGGGCGCGCAATAACATGCAAGTCCATTCGCCCCGCAGCTCCATCGTCATTACGCTTTCCGTCTGGAAAGCGCTGTTCCTGCGCGAGGCACTGAGCCGCCTCTTTTCCGGGCGCGCGGTCTGGTTCTGGCTGCTGGTCGAACCTGTGTTTCATGTGTCCTATCTGATCTTAATTTTCACGGTGATTCGCGTACGCACCATAGGCGGCATCGACACCGCCATCTGGATCATAGCCGGGTTACTGGGTTTTTTCATGTTTCGCCGCACCGGCACCCAGGTCATGAATGCGGTCGGGGCCAACCAGGCGCTCCTTGTCTACAGGCAGGTCAAGCCGGTTGATACCGTTCTGGTGCGTGGCGGCCTGGAAGGCTTTCTGATGATCATCATCATCAGTATTTTGCTGGCCGGTGCAGCCTTGTTCGGTCATTCGGTAGTCCCTGCAGATCCGCTGGCGGTGCTCGAAGCCTTCTTCGGCCTCTGGCTGGTGGGCATGGGTTTCGGCCTGGTGACATCGGTGGCGGTTAAATTGGTGCCCGAACTGGGCCGGGTCCTCAAGCTGGTCATGATGCCGCTCTACATCATCTCCGGTGTTATGTTGCCGATTTCCGCCGTGCCGCAGCCTTACCGTGACTGGCTGTTGCTCAATCCGGTGGCACACGGTCTGGAGGCGGCCCGCCTCGGTTTTGCTCCGTATTACCACGCGGTCCCTGAGTTGAGCATTGCCTACATTTATCAGTTCGCGCTAGTCAGTATCTTTTTGGGACTGGCGCTGCAACGCCAGTTTGCCTTGAGGTTGACCACCCAATGATCATCGTCGACGACGTGCACAAGCGTTACCAAACCGATCACGGCGCCGGCAAATGGATCTTGCAAGGGGTGAGCTTCACCATCCCACCCAAGCTCAATGTGGGTCTGATCGGTGCCAGTGGTACCGGCAAGTCGACGCTGCTGCGCATTATTGGCGGCGTGGACCAGCCCAACAAGGGCCGGGTTGAGCGGCAGTGCCGTGTATCCTGGCCGATGGGTTTTGGCGGCGGTTTTCAAGGTTCACTCACGGGCCGCCAAAATGCCAAGTTCGTGTGCCGCATCCATGGCCATGAAGACGATATTCCCGACCGTCTAGCCTATATCCAGGACTTTGCCGAAATCGGTGACGCCTTCGACGAACCCGTTAAAACCTACTCCAGCGGCATGAAGTCGCGACTGCAGTTCGCGCTGTCGTTCGCCTTCGACTTTGATGTATATATTTCAGATGAAGTAACCGCCACCGGTGACGCCGCCTTCAAAAACAAAGCCGCCGCCGCGTTCAAAAAACTGGCCGACCATGCCGGCCTGATCATGGTGTCCCATGGCGAAGGCACGCTCAGGCAATTCTGCTCAGCCGGTATCTGGATACACGATGGCAAGGCGCACTGGTTCGACCAGATTGACGACGCGCTAAAAGCCTACAAGGACAGCCTACCCAAATGATAGATCGCATCAAACAAACCCTGCTGCGCCGCCGCATCATTGGCGCAGCCGTCATCGCCTCTCTGCTGGCAGCAGTGTATTGGCTGGCGATTGCGTCGGACCGTTACGTGTCGGAAGCGCACGTCATCATCCAGCGCACCGATCTAGCAGGCGGTCAGACCATGGATTTCTCCAGCCTGCTGGGCGGCGCCGGCGGCAACCGTGCTGATCAGTTGTTGCTGCGCGACCACCTGCTCTCGGTGGACATGCTCAAGAAACTCGACGCGGCATTGCATCTGCGCGCCCACTACAGCGACCAGGATCGCGACCCCCTCTCGCGCATGTGGTCTCAGGACACCGCCATCGAATGGTTCCACCGTTATTACCTGTCCCGGGTGAATGTCGAGTTCGACGACTACGCCGGCGTACTGATGATCAAGGCCCAGGGCTACGACCGCAAGACCGCCCATGCGATCACCACCCAACTGGTGCAGGAGGGCGAGCGTTTCATGAACGGCATGGCCCACAGTCTGGCGCTAGGGCAGGTTGCCTTCCTGGAAAATCAGGTGGCCCAAATGAACCAGCGGACGATGCAGACACGCCAGGCCGTATTGCGCTACCAGGACAAGAAAGGCCTGGTCTCGCCCCAGGCCACCGCAGAAAACATTGCCGGCATCGTCGCCAAGCTCGAAGCACAGCGCACCGAACTGGAAACCCAGCGCAGTGCAAACCAGGCCTATCTGGTCCCCAGCCACCCCAACATCGTCCAGATCAGCCAGCAAATCGCCGCTGTGGAAAAACAGATCACCCAGGAGCAAGCCAAGCTCGCCTCGCCCGACGGCAAAACACTCAACCGCACGATAGAAGAATTCCAGCGGCTGGAAATGGAGGCCGCCTTTGCGCAAGACATCTACAAAACCGGCTTGGTGGCGCTGGAAAAAGGTCGCATCGAAGCCACCCGCACGATCAAGAAAGTCTCCGTGCTACAGGCACCCACCATGCCAGAATCTGCGCTGGAACCCCGCCGTTTTTACAACACCCTGGTGTTCATGCTGGTCGCTTTGCTGCTGGCCGGTGTAGTGCACCTGCTGGCTGCCATCGTGCGCGACCATAAGGACTGACCCCATGCTCAAGCAATTGTTTTCCGTAATTCTCACCGGGGTCATCGCCACAGCGCTGGTCACCCCTACCCTTGCAGCGACCAATGACCCGCTGGGCGTAAACCAGGCGCTAAACTTGCGCACCGACGCAGCCGCCACCGCACAGCCAAAACCAGCAGCGCCAGAACCACGCACCCAACCACCTCAGTTCTTTGATTACTCCGCCAACCAGAACAGCGATGTCTTCGGCGCCAACCTCTTCACCGGCGCATTCGCCCGCGAAGGCGCCACCCAGTTCAACCCAGACTACGCAGTCGCTGTGGGCGACAAGATCCAGATACGTCTCTGGGGCGCGTTCGACTTCGACGCACCGCTCACCGTCGACCCCAAAGGCAACATCTTCCTGCCGCATGCCGGGCCGGTGCAGGTGCTGGGCGTGCGCAACCAGGACTTGCAGCGCCTGGTGGAAGCCGCGGTCGGCAAGGTCTTCCGCTCCAATGTGTTCAGCTACGCAAGCCTGGCCGCGGCCCAACCGGTGCGGGTGTTCGTCAGCGGCTTCGTCAACCGCCCCGGCCTGTATAGCGGCACCAGCATGGACAGCCTGTTGCACTATCTGGACCAGGCCGGCGGCATCGACCCCGAGCGCGGCTCATTCCTGAAGGTGCAAGTCAAGCGCAGCCAGCAGGTACGCGCCAGCGCCAACCTGTACGACTTCCTGCTCGACGGCACCATGCCGCTAATCCAACTAGCCGATGGCGACGTGATCTTTGTCGCGCCGCGTCAAAACACCGTCAAGGTCGCCGGCCTGACAGAAAATGCCAAACGCTTCGAATTCGCCGACAGCACCCGCACCGTGGCCGATCTGGTCAAGGTGACCAGCCCCAAAGCCGCAGCCACACATGTGCGCGTGATACGCAATACCGGCTCCGTCAAAAACACCGAGTACTACCCGCTGCTTGACGCCGCCCGCGTCGTCCTGCAAAACGGCGATGAACTCGAATTCACCGCCGACAAGAAGCCCGGGACCATCACCGTGCGGGTGGAAGGCGAACACCAGAGCGCGCAGGAATATGTGCTGCCCTACGGCGTGCGCATGGCTGCACTGCTGCAGCAAATCCAATATTCGGAACGCTCCGACAAAGACAGCCTGCAACTATTTCGCATCAGCGTCAAAGAGCGCCAAAAGCAAATGCTGCAAGCCTCGCTCAGAAGCCTGGAAGCCGCCGCCCTGACAGCCCGCTCCGGCACCAGCGACGAAGCGCGCCTGCGCAAAGATGAAGCTGACCTGCTGCTGCAATGGGTGGAGCGTGCCAAAAAGATCGAACCGTCCGGCCAAGTGGTGATCGCCCAAACTGATACCAGAGGCGACCTGCTGCTGGAAAACGGCGACATTCTGCGCGTACCCATCAAAGACGGCCTGGTACTGGTCAGCGGTGAAGTGCTGTTCCCCAACGCCATCGCGTTCGACAAGGCTTTGAGCATGGATGCGTATGTGCGTCGCGCCGGCGGTTACACCCAGAACGCCGAGACTGCGCGCATCGTCGTCGCCCATCGCGACGGCAGCTTTGCCGAAGCAAATAGCGACAAAGGATTTTTTGACTTCAGCAATGGCGACGTCGCCATCCGTTCTGGTGATGAGATTTTGGTACTGCCGAAGATCGACGTGAAGTCGCGGCAGATTTGGAAAGACATGACCCAGATCATTTACCAGATAGCGGTAAGTGCGAAGGTTGTTTTGGGATTGTAATAAAAAATGGATATCAACTTTAAAAAATTGCTGAGCAATTCCAAACAATTCATTCTGGATAGCAAAGACAAGCTGTCTATCTCCTTGTTTAATGGCGCGCTCACGAACGACCGGCGGAAAGTAAACTATATTTTCAAGATCCGGGACAGGATTTTTTTCAAGAAGAAAAAACCAGTTTCGGATGCCTATCCTTTTACCGTCATTGATCCTTACGATGTCTTTGGCGAGGAGAACCGGTTTGGCGATTTCAATCTTGTCGGTGATGACTGGCGCGATAAAAACAGCGACAAGCCGGTTGCCATCCTGTGGGGTTTTAATAACTGGAAATGGGGATTCGTCAGCGATTATCTGCCGGAGTACCGTACCGCTATTGCACCAAGAAAGATTCTGTCACTGCAATCATTATTTGCAATTAAAAGATTTCCGTTGAAGCCGGCTGCCTTCATATTCTGGGGTTATACGGAGTCGTGGATCGTAAAGTGGTATGCGCGAGCAAATAACATCAGAATCTATCGCATGGAAGATGGCTTCATTCGCTCTTCTTCCTTGGGCGCATCGCACTCGACTCCCTATTCTCTTTTACTGGACGAAAAAGGACTTCACTATAATCCTGAAGAAGCGTCGGACATCGAGGAGATATTAAATCATCACACGTTTTCTGAGCAGGAACTGGCTTCCGCGAAAACCTGCATGGCCTTGATGCAGGATCTCGCGCTGTCCAAATACAATCCTCCGAGTTTCAACACCGGCAATTCGAGTGTCATTAAAATCCGCAAAAGAGTCGTCGTATTGGGCCAGGTGGATAACGACATGTCGGTCCGCTTGGGCAATCCCGACCGCTGGTCGATGATTGAACTGATCCGTCTCGCCAAATTTGAAAACCCCGATGCGGATATTTTGTACAGACCGCATCCCGATATATATCAGGGTTATCAAAAGAGCAAATTCAGGGCGCGCACTGTCGAAAAAATATGCGAGTTGACATCGCCCGATATTTCACTCATCGAATTTCTGGATACAGTGGATCATGTCTATACGATCACATCCTTGTCCGGGCTCGAAGCCTTGCTTAGAGGGAAAAAAGTGACTGTCGTCGGCGCTGCATTTTATGCCGGTTGGGGACTGACCGACGATCGTGTGGAATTTCCGCGGCGGACGACGAAGCGAACACTGCTGGAACTGTTTGCGGGTATTTATTTAAAGTACCCACGGTACCTGGCCGATTTGGAGGACAACGAAATCGGGTTACAGGCAGCGTGCTTAAGAATTAAAGCTGATTACGAAATTGGAAGTTTTGAGCTGTTTAATTTACAAAAAGCGGATACGGCTGAAAACATTCAAGCATTTGCAAAATCTGATTATTGGCCTCATCTTTTGTTTAAAAAACAGACAAATGAAAATGAAGCACTAGTTCAAAAAGCGATCGGTCAAATTGATTTTAAAAGCCTGCTAAGTAATCAACCGGGACGTATGTACCAAATAGTGTTGGTTTATACTTTGTCGGGGGCATGTAAAAGCAACTCTTCTCGTGAGATATTTATCAATGCCGTTCGAGATCATATCGATCCAGATATATTTAATTTCCTATTGTTGGATTTGAGTAAATTCTACCCTGGTGAATATATTGCCAGGCAATTCGCTTGGTTGCTTGCAGAATCAAAAGACAGCAAAGCTTCATTGCATATGCTAGCTAAAGAGCTTGCGCGAAGCCAAGAAGCAAGTTTGCGCTTGATTAAGACCGAAAATGAGCGGGAAAATGTTAGTGCAAATGCCAACAAAGATGCAGACTTGCCCAATTCTAATGATATAGAAATTCCCCTAATTTCAAAAGATCAAGCAGATTTGCTTCTCGAAATGTTTGAACATAACGTGTCAATGAGAAAACATGATGACGCGATGGAAGTTGGGAAAAAATTGCTATTGGCAGGGTTTTCAGTGTCAAAAATAATTCAGAAAATGGCAAAGCTTGCTGACATTAAATTTGATAACGACTCTGCAAAAAATATTGCGAAATTTGGTCAGCATATCGATTTAAATGATCTGAATAGAATGATGAGTTTAATAGAAGCCAGAAGTTTCACTGCAAAGTGCATTTCAGGCAATCCTTTAGAATTTATTCAGTGTCTCGTTAAATTAATTACTCTAAAACCAGATAAAATTAATGATGCAACATTTTTAGTTAAAAAGTTTTCAGAAAATTTTGATGATGACAAATTGGAGAGAATTTTTACCAGTACTTTAATGCTGGATAATGAACAATCTATAAGAAAGGCTTCAGGCTTTATTGCCATTGAAAAACCATTATTGGCCGTGAAAATAATAGAAAATCTGATTATTCAAGGTGACCAGTCAGCTAATATTAGAATTGCGTATTCGCAAGCGCTTTCGTATGCTGATAGGCTCGAAGAATCCCTAAAAGTTATGGATGACGCGAGGAAGTTGCAAAAAACGAGTGCGAACTACCGCGAGACGCTTCGTTTGTATGTGCTAGCTGGAATGTATGAGCAAAGTCTCAAGCTGCTTAAAGATGCTCAGCTCAGAAAAATTGAACTTGGCGACATGCATCCAAGAAAGGTTTATTTTGGTTGCCGCATGGTTAAAGAGGCGCTTGAAACATTTACAGAATTGTCCATTAAGAAGACCGTGGCAACCTATTATTCGGATAAGTATTTTTATCCCGGATCTCAAGTATCTGAAACCGATAAATTAATTGCACTGGCTATATTTGGCCCCGGGGATGAAATAAGATTTGCCAGTATTTATAACTTACTGCCGGCCAAGCTTGTTCAAAAAAATATTTCGATTAGTTGCTCTCCGAGATTGCTAAATATATTTACGAGATCGTTTGCAAATCTGAAATTTGTCCCCGTATCTCGTCCGAGAAATAGTGATCAAATTAACCCGCAAGACTATACAAACGTATTAGGCTCGGATTTAACAGGGGTTATTGACAATACAGCGACTGATGCGATCCACAAGGCAGATCAAGTCATGCTTGTCACTGACATGCTTCATGAATGCTTGCCAGGTTATGAAGCATTCCCTGGCAAGCCTTATCTGAAACATGATGATTCGTTGACCAAATTTTATCGCAACCAACTGCCTAAAAATATCAAATTAATCGGTGTGAGTTGGCGCAGCAGCTTAACTACCCATTCTCGTAATGAACATTACCTGACAGTGGAAGAACTTGAACCTATATTCAAAATCGATGGCTTGCAGTTTGTTAATTTTCAGTATGACGAATGCCAGGAAGAACTGGACTGGATTGAAAAACGCTATCCCGGCAAGGTAATTAACATTGCTGAAATAGACCACTATAATGATTTTGATAGCGTGGCTGCGTTGATGAAATGTATGGATTTGATAGTCGCGCCTGCTACCACTGTAGTAGAGCTTGCCGGTGCACTTGGCTGCCCGACATGGCTGCTTTCAAATTCATCAGAGCTGTATTGGAGAAAAATAGACCAGCTCGGCACCGATGTTTGGCACAACAGCATTATCCATATCGAAGGGCCGGTGCTTGGTGACAAGAGCACTTTGGTCAATCAGTTATGCAAGAAACTACTTGAGTGTGGCAACCAAGAAGTCTTGGATCGACGCACGGCTTAAAATAGCCATTTAAAAAATAAATATTTGCATGCTATGAAGCATGAGTTTTTTAATTTCACAAATTACATTGTCGATGATGTCTGAAGAAATCCAAAAAAATCAAAGGTACTGATGGAGCAATATATAAATGTGGAAATCCGGAAAGGGGCACACCTTTGTTTTGTGCATGTTTCCAGTCGAAACAGACCCAAAGGAAAGTTTGATAAATATCCCGTGCCGGATGATGCTTCCAATATTTATTTAAACTCTTGCGCCAAAGATTGGTATATCAATGGATTGCCATGCTGGGGAGAAGATTTTGATTCCTCGCTGCTGCAACTCCGAGAGTTAATTGCCACTACAGGAGCGAAAAGGATTATATTTATTGGATCATCAATGGGGGCATTTGGAGCTACGCTATTTGCATCCCATCTCCATGCGGAACTTATCTGTTTCGCTCCAGAACTCCATCTCAACGTTTATAGCGATTTTTCCAAAGGTGACAATCTGAGTGGCAATTTACCGCGCTTAGAGAATATGCAAAGTCCAAGAAGGGCATTAATTTTTGCCGGAATTAATTCCCCATCAGATGTAGTTTGCGCAGAATACTTCCGAAACAAATGGCTTGACTGCAAAAGTTATTTTTTTAAAAGATGCGGCCATGGTACGGCTCGACATTTAAAGGATCATGACTTACTGAACAAGGTAATCGACGACTTTGTACATCATATTGATGTGTCTAAGCTGCTAGAGCCATTGTCCGCCCCCCACGAGATTTTTTCTCATTATGACTTCGTTGAGCCTGCTATTTTCTCTGATGCTTTTTTGAACGAATACATTCAGATAATTTATTGCAAGTTAAAACTTCATGATGTTCTGCAAATTTGCGCACACCTGCGCGCGCGAGGAGTGGTTCAATCTGCATTAAAATTAGTTGAGACAGCAATAGATGATCACGGGCCTATCGCGGAAATGCTTTTTCTGAAGGCTCAATGTCTTCGACGCATGGGCAGGCATAAAGAGGCAATAGACGCATTCATGGCCGTGCAGCCAAGTCAAGAATATAGAAAACAGGCATTATTTGGCATGTCCATGATTCATAAAAAATTTCGACAATACGAAGATGAGCATAAGTTATATTTGCAAATAATTACGGATATTAAAAAAGACCTTAGCCTATATTTGCCATTATTGAATGAATCTAATTCGACTGCGCCATCCTTAGCGCCATTGTCGGAAACTTTACTAAGTGAAATATGTTCGGATATTCAACATCTCTCAAATCCTTACAATTCACTTAGCCATAAAAAAGAAAAGATCACGGAAATTGCCTATGTGGATTTGATCGGCATAAATTTAAAAGCAATAGACTTTGAAAATGCAACGGTTGCAGCGCTTGAGGGGCTTGAAAATTTTCCCAATAGCACACTAATTCAAAGCCGATATGCCTGTATAGCACAGGCTCAAAAAAATTGGCCCGCTGCTGTTGATCGACTCGTAAAACTGTTGACCATCGAAGGCAGTAAAAATCAAACCGCTGAGACTTTTGTGCGCTTGGTGCAAGCTTATCGCAATGCCAAGCAGTTTAAAGAGGCTGAGGCTGTCGCGTTTGATGGGCTAGAAGCATTTCCGGACAACGTTTCAATACAAAGCGAATTTGCTTGGAACGCACAAACCCAGAAGAACTGGCCCGCTGCGGTTGAGAGATTGGAAAAATTACTGGCTCTGCAAGGAACTCGGGCTGGAGATAAGACTTATGTACGCTTAGCGCAAGTATACAGAAAGTTGGGAAGGCTTGACAAAGCTGATGCAATGCTGGCGGAAGGATTAACTAAATTTCCAAACAGCATTAAAATTAAGACCGAGTACACGGTCACTTCTGCCAGTGAAGAAAAATCCGATTTATCGAGCATCGAGGTACCCAAAGAAAAAATTGCCGGACCACTTGCCCAAAGGAATTTGCTGCTGACAACTTTTCCAGGGCATTAGTCTAAAAATGTTGGTGACAATCTTATTACTTATTCGGCGATCAAGATGATTGCGTCGAGAAATCCGGATTTCAAGCCGATCATGGCTTTTTGCGAGGAGAGTCTGGACCATTATGCTGATGGCGCAATCCGGAACATTATCGCGCCCGGATTTTCTGTATCGGATGGCGTTTATCCGGGATTATTCAGTTTGTATTCTGATTTGGAGAGAATGCCGAATTTTTATCCGATCGGCTGTTCGTTCCAACACACGATTCCTGCGCACAGCACATTCGAGACCTATGAATATGGTAAGGAAACTCTGGAATTTTTGCGCTTTATAACAGCCAGATCCGGTGCATTGCCTTGCCGCGATCAGCTTATCGTCGAGCTTCTACAGCGTCATGAGATTCCGGCGGTATACAGCGGGGATTTGGCAATTTTCGACGAGGAAAAAGTAAATACGGCATTTGTGCCGCCTAAAACAATTAACTCGGTTGTATTTACGATTCAACATCACCCGCGATATGAGGCGCAATCATTTAGCTTGCTTGACCTGATTAAAGCGCGTTTCCCGGATGCGAAACTCTATGTGGCGTTTCATAGCAAGGCTGGTCCCAACCATCAAAAAATTGCGGATCATGCTGTAGCGCTAGGGTTCGCGGAATTGCATTTGTATGGCGAGGTGAAGAACCTGGACGTTTATGACGATATGGATCTGCATATTGGCTACCGTCTGCATGGTCATATTTCCTTTCTGCGCAGGCGCAAGCCTTCGGTATTGCTGGTCGAAGATGCAAGGTCCTATGGATTGGCGCATACACCGGGTACGGATGTCGGATGTTTCGAAGCGCTGTCTTAGCGACGCTGGAAGCTGATTCGGTAGCACCCGAGAAAGCCATGGGATTTGTAGATGGCCAGATTTGCTGCGGTTTTCAAGATTACCAACGCGTATTTTCATTTATCGATAAAACCTATGCCGAATTTGTTAAACCATATTTCGATGATCTAGCACGAAAAGCTTCATGATTTTTTCGGGGCGCTGGCTCCTATTTTTAACTACTTAGAAATTTAAATAACATGTTAGATAATTCAACGATTCTTGTAACTGGCGGCACTGGCTCTTTTGGTCATACTTTTGTTCCAATGACTTTAGCCAAACACAACCCTAAAAAAATCATCATTTATTCACGCGATGAAATGAAGCAATGGGAAATGGCCAAGCTCTTTCAAGGCGACCCGCGCGTGCGCTTCTTTATCGGCGATGTGCGCGACAAAGACCGTCTCTACCGTGCGCTCGATGGCGTAGATTATGTGGTCCATGCGGCGGCAACAAAAATTGTACCGACCGCCGAGTACAACCCTTTTGAATGTGTCAAGACGAATATCAACGGCGCGATGAATCTGATCGACGCTTGTATCGACAAGGGCGTTAAACGCGTGGTGGCGTTGTCTACCGACAAGGCAAGTAGCCCGATCAACCTTTATGGCGCTACTAAATTGGCCTCCGACAAGTTGTTTGTCGCAGGCAATTCCTATGCGGGTGGACACGATACCCGCTTCGCCGTAGTCCGTTACGGCAATGTCATGGGTTCGCGCGGATCGGTGATCCCTTTCTTTATGTCGATCAAGGACAAGGGCGTTCTGCCAATCACCGAGGAGCGCATGACGCGATTCATGATTTCGCTGGAGCAAGGCGTAGATCTGGTGTGGCATGCCTTCGACGACATGGAAGGCGGGGAAATCTACGTAAAAAAAATCCCGTCGATGAAAGTCACCGAGCTTGCCAAGACTGTTGCCCCCGAAGCTCGGCTGGACTTCGTGGGCATTCGTCCCGGTGAAAAGCTGCACGAACAAATGATCGGTGAGGACGACTCTTTCTATACGTACGAATACCCCGAGCATTACAAAATTCTGCCCGCCATCAACAACTGGAGCAATTGCGTGAAGCGTATCAAGGATGGACAAAAGGTGGCCGAAGGATTCAGTTACACCAGCGACAACAACCCGGAATGGATGAGCAACAGGGACTTGAAGGACTGGATTACTGCCAACCAGCACAAAATCGGGAGCATCTGAGCATGATTCCGTACGGTCGCCAGGACATTACCCAGGCAGACATTGATGCCGTGGTCGCGGTGCTGCGTTCGGACTACCTCACTCAAGGGCCGATGGTGCCGCGATTCGAGCAAGCGGTGTCCGACTACTGCGGTGCCCGACATGCCTTGGCAGTAAATAGCGCCACGTCGGCACTGCATATCGCCTGCCTGGCGCTCGGTCTCGGCCCAGGTGACTGGTTGTGGACCACACCGATCACCTTCGTCGCCTCGGCCAATTGTGGGCTGTATTGCGGTGCGAAAGTCGATTTCGTTGATGTCGACTCGACTACCTACAACCTCTGCCCCCAGGCACTGGAGCGCAAGCTGATCGCTGCCGAGCGCGAAGGCCGCCTGCCCAAGGTGGTGGTGCCGGTACATCTGTGCGGCCAACCGTGCGACATGGCGGCCATCCACGCGCTTGCGCAGCGCTATGGCTTCAAGATTATCGAAGATGCATCGCACGCCATCGGCGGTCGCTACAAAAGCGAGCCAATTGGTAACGGCCGCTACAGTGATATCACCGTATTCAGCTTCCATCCGGTGAAGATCATCACTACCGCCGAAGGCGGCATGGCGCTGACTAACGATCCTGAACTCGCCAATAAAATGAACCTCTTGCGCAGCCACGGCATCACCCGTGACCCGGCACAGATGACACACGAGGCTGACGGTCCTTGGTATTACCAGCAGATCGATCTCGGTTTTAACTATCGCATGACCGAGTTGCAGGCAGCATTGGGTGTCAGCCAGATGGAGCGATTAGATCAGTACGTCGCCCGCCGTCACCAATTGGCCCGGCGCTACGACAGACTGCTCGACGAACTGCCTGTCATCACCCCTTGGCAACATCCGGACAGTTATTCCGGCCTGCACTTATATGTAATCCGACTACAACTGGACAACATCGGCAAGACGCATCGCCAAGTTTTCGAGTCGCTGCGTGAACTGGGCATTGGGGTCAACCTACACTACATCCCTGTGCATACCCAGCCGCATTACTTGCGTATGGGTTTCAATCAAGGTGATTTTCCGCAAGCGGAAAACTATTACTGTGAAGCCATCAGCCTACCGATGTTCCAGACCATGACCGAAGCGCAGCAGGATGAGGTAGTGGCAGCTGTACGCAAGGCAATTCAGATATGAGACTAGCTGTCATCCCTGCTCGCGGCGGCAGCAAGCGTATCCCGCGCAAGAACATCAAACTGTTCGGCGGTAAACCAATGATCGCTTGGTCCATTGAGGCAGCGCTGCAAAGCGCCTGTTTTGATCAGGTCATTGTATCCACCGATGATGCCGAGATTGCCGAAGTCGCACGGGCGTATGGGGCTACGGTGCCGTTCATGCGTCCCGCGGAGTTGTCGGATGACCACGTCGGCACTATTCCGGTCATTCGCCACGCGATTGAGTGGGTCAAAGACCAAGGGCAGGCTGCCGAGCAAGTCTGCTGCCTGTACGCCACAGCCCCCTTCGTCCGGGCAAAGGATATTCAGCACGGTCTGGAAACGCTCGACGAGACCGGTAGTGACTATGCTTTCTCGGTGACCAGTTACGCCTTCCCGATCCAGCGCGCCATTCGTATCACTGGCGAATGCCGGGTTGAAATGTTCAATCCCGCGCATTTCAACACCCGTTCGCAGGATCTCGAAGAGGCTTATCACGATGCTGGTCAGTTCTACTGGGGACAGGCTAAGGCCTGGTTGGAAGGTAAGATGATCTTCAGTCCCGATTCTGCTCCCGTCTTGCTGCCGCGCCATCGCGTGCAGGATATCGATACGCCTGAGGACTGGCTGAGGGCCGAGTGGATGTTCAAGGCCATGCAAGCACAGATCGGCTGACGTGAGTGCCATGAGAATAGTATTCCGTGCCGATGCCTCTCTGCACATTGGCAGCGGCCATGTCATGCGCTGCCTGACTCTGGCCGAAGCCCTGAAAGAACAAGGTTGCGAGTGTCATTTCGTCAGCCGCGAGCATCCTGGCCATCTGCTTGAGGTCATTCGCCAACGAGGCTTTGCCGTCAGTGTCTTGCCAACCGGGCCTACTGATTTTCAGCCGAACTTTGCCTGTGGCAGCGACTTGCCAGCCCACTCGGTTTGGCTGGGCTGCGATTGGCAGGCCGATGCACAACAAACCGGCGAAATCCTCGTGGCAATCAAGCCTGACTGGCTGGTAGTTGATCACTACGGCCTCGACCAGCGCTGGGAAATTGCTTTGCGGCCCCATTACCAGCGATTACTGGCCATTGATGACCTCGCCGATCGAGCCCACCACTGCGATCTGCTGCTGGATCAGAATCTCGGGCGTGAAGTCAAGCATTATGCCGGCCTGGTGTCGGAACATTGCTCTGTACTGGCCGGCCCTCAATATGCGTTGTTGCGACCCGAGTTCGCCGCCTTGCGTGAGTATAGTTTGCAGCGACGCGGCCAACCCGCGCTCAAGCAACTGCTCATCACCATGGGCGGCGTGGATCAACCCAATGCCACCGGGCAAGTACTCGAAGCGCTAAAGGCATGTCCACTTCCTGCAGACTGCCACATCAATGTCGTCATGGGCTGGAAGGCACCTTGGTTGCAGGAAGTAGAAAAACAGGCAGCTGAAATGCCATGGTCCACCGAAGTGCTGGTAAATATCAACGATATGGCGCAGCGCATGGCTGATAGTGATCTGGCCTTTGGTGCAGCAGGCGGTACGGCATGGGAGCGTTGCTGCCTGGGATTACCGACTCTGATGGTGGTACTGGCGGATAATCAATGGCCCGGCGCTAAAGCCTTGCAGGCTGCTAACGGCGTCTGCCTGATCGGGGAGGTGGGCGATATTCCAATGCAGCTTCCTCTGGCCATGGTTGCATTGGCTCAAGATGAGATTTTATGCAACATGAGTCACACCGCAAGCCAAATCAGCGATGGTCAAGGGATGGCGCGCTTAATCCACCAACTGAGAGTTATCCATGACTGACAACCGCATAAACAGCCAACGTGTCCGCACCATGACCCTTGCGGATCTGGAACGAGTATTGGCATGGCGCAATCACCCTGACATCCGTCGCTACATGTATACCCAGCATGAAATCAGCTTGGCCGAGCACCGAAGTTGGTTTAAGCGTGCTTCTCAGGACCCGTGCAAAAATTTGCTGATCTTCGAATCTGGAGAAGCCTCGTTAGGGTTCATCAATTTTAGCCAACTAGGCAGCTCTGGCGTTGCGGATTGGGGTTTCTATATTGATCCGGATGCACCTAAAGGCAGTGGTCGTCAACTGGGGCAATCGGCATTCGAATACGCTTTTCAGAAGCTGAATCTACACAAAATCTGTGGTCAGGCCCTCGCTTTCAATGAACGATCAATCAACTTCCATCGCAGCATGGGCTTTCAGCAGGAGGGTATTCTGCGCGACCAGCACTTCGATGGCGAGCGTTATCACTCAGTAGTCTGTTTTGGCCTGCTAAGCCATGAATGGCAACCGCATCAAGGAGAATGACAACATGTACAACCCTAGCATTAGCATTGCCGGTCGGCGTATTGCGGTAGATGCTCCCCCTTTTGTGATTGCCGAGATATCTGCAAACCACAACGGAAAATTGGAAACCGCACTGAAAATCATCGAAGCGGCTAAGATCGCCGGTGCCGATGCCGTCAAGCTGCAGACCTATCGGCCCGACACCATCACCCTGGACTGCGATTCGGAAGACTTTCGTATTCGCGGTGGGCTGTGGGATGGCAGAACTCTTTTCGACCTTTATCGCCAGGCGCACATGCCTTGGGAGTGGCACGCTCCGCTGTTCGAGTACGCTCGCAAGCTCGATATCACGATTTTCAGTTCGCCTTTCGATAATACCGCCGTCGATTTGCTGGAAGACTTGAATGCTCCCGCCTACAAAATCGCTTCTTTTGAAGCCGTCGATCTGCCATTGATCAAATACGTCGCCAGCACCGGCAAGCCAATGATTATTTCCACCGGCATGGCCGATGCCGAAGAGATTCGGGAAGCCATAGAGGCCGCTCGCGCGGGCGGTTGCAAGGAACTGGCCATTCTGCATTGCGTCAGCGGCTACCCGGCACCGGCCGGGGATTACAACCTGCGCACCATCCCGGACATGATGCAGCGCTTTGGGCTGGTGACCGGTCTGTCCGACCATACCTTGGACAACACTACAGCCATCACCAGTGTGGCAGTGGGTGCTTCAATCATCGAAAAACACTTTACCCTCAACCGCAGCGGCGGCGGCCCGGATGACAGTTTTTCGCTTGAGCCGGCAGAACTCACTGCACTCTGCAACGGTGCGCGCACCGCTTGGGAGGCACTGGGCAAGATAGATTACGGCCGTAAATCCAGCGAGCAAGGCAATGCGCAGTTCCGCCGTTCTCTTTATTTTGTGAAAGCTCTCAAGGCTGGCGACGTGGTGACGCCTGATGCTGTACGCAGTGTGCGTCCAGGGTTCGGGGCCGCACCAAAGCATCTGGACGCCGTGATCGGCAAGCGGATGCGTAGCGACGTGGACGTCAATACACCGGTGCTGTTGACGCAGTTGTCGTAATGCCTGCCTGCGTTACTTCTCAGATACGTTTTTCACGGCTTTTCCAGTGATTCGAATACCTATATGGAGTTACGGGTTATGGCGCTTGCCCCTGCTCAACGCATTTTGCAGTCAGCCGATCAAGGTGGCGTTGTTACCGCTGGGCGGTGACGCCGATACCAATTGGGTAGGTTGGGGGGCGAAGGCCAGCGCAAAGCGTGCCGATTGGTATGCAGAACGGGCTGGTGGGCAAGCTATTTGGTTGGAAGATGGCTTTTTGCGCTCCTTCGGCACGGGTGAGCATTTCCCACCAATGTCACTTGTGGTAGATGATCAGGGCATTTACTACGACAGCATCCGGCCGTCGGCGCTGGAATCTTTGCTGGCTTCACCCGTTGATCTGCTGGATGGCATTGCCGCCGATGTGGCGCGGGCCAAGGCGCTGGTGCTTGGGGGCCGGTTGAGCAAGTACAACCATGCGCCTTTGTGGGACTTGGAGGAATTTTCTCTTCGCTGCCATCAAAACCTCCCTCTCCCCGGCCCTCTCCCGCTTGCGGGCGAGGGGGCAAACCCAGGGACTGTTCAGCGGGTGCTGGTGATCGATCAGACCGCCGGCGACATGAGTGTGACGCTGGGCGGTGCCGGTGCGGAAACCTTTGCCGCCATGCTGGCTGCTGCCCGCACGGAAAACCCGCACGCCACGATCTATATCAAAACCCATCCCGAAGTAACCTCCGGCCGCAAGAGCGGTTACCTGACGCATGTGCAGGATGACGAGAGCACCGTGGTGCTGCGCCAGGCGATCAATCCGCTGAGTTTGATCGAGCAGATGGATCGGGTCTATGTGGTGACTTCGACCATGGGCTTCGAGGCATTGTTGGCCGGCAAGCCGGTGACGGTGTTCGGTATGCCTTGGTATGCGGGTTGGGGGGCGACGGATGACCGGCAAAGCTGTGCGCGCCGCACCCGCCAGCGCTCGGTGGATGAGCTGTTTGCTGCTGCCTATTTTCATTATTCCCGCTACCTGAATCCGGTGACGCATCAACGCGGAACGATTTTTGACGTGATCGACTGGCTGGTGCGGCAGCGGGATATAGCAGCCCGCTATCCGGGCCGGATGATCTGTGTGGGTTTTCGGCGCTGGAAGGCGACCAATATCAAGCCCTTGTTGTCGCTGGATCAGAAGCAGGTGGTGTTTGTGCCCAACGTCAGGGCGGTAGCAGCCTTGGAACCACGGTCTGGCGACTGTCTGGTCTACTGGGGGCGGCAGGCTCCGGCGGGGTTGCTGGCCTTGGCTGGCGAAAATTCAGCGCGTGTGCTGCGCATGGAAGATGGTTTTGTGCGCTCCGTGGGGCTGGGTTCGGATCTGATTCGTCCGTTGTCGCTGGTGCTGGATGAGTGCGGGATTTATTTTGATCCGACCCAGCCTTCTGACCTGGAGCAGGTTCTCGGCACGGCACAGTTTTCCGAAGAAGAATTGGCGCGCGCGCGCCATGTGCGGTCCTTGATCGTTGAACACGGCATTACCAAATACAACCTGGAGCCGCGCGATAAGCTGGTCTGGCCAAGCGGGGCCAGAGAGGTGGTGCTGGTGCCGGGTCAGGTGGAGGACGATGCATCGATCCGCTATGGCTGCACGGGTGTCAACACCAACCTGGGTCTGCTGCAGGCGGCGCGCCGCGCACATCCGGATGCCTTTATCGTCTACAAGCCGCACCCGGATGTGATGTCGGGTAATCGTGCCGGCAAACTGGCGCTGACACAGGCGCAGGAGTTGGCTGACCATGTAGAGGCACGGTTTTCGGTGGTGAGCTGCATCGACGCGTGCGACGTGGTGCATACGATGACTTCGCTGACCGGTTTTGATGCACTGTTGCGCGGCAAGCGGGTGGTGGTGTATGGCCAGCCGTTTTATGCCGGTTGGGGCTTGACCGAGGATGTGCTCAAGGAAGGCGCTGCCTTTGCACGCCGTCAGCGGCGTTTGACGCTGGACGAACTGGTGGCCGGCACCTTGCTGCGCTATCCGATTTATTGGGACTGGGACTTGAAGGGTTACACCAGTTGCGAGGCAGTGCTGCACCGCGTTGTGGAAACCCGGAATGCGCTGGAGGCCAGCGGTGGGCTGGAGAAGTTGCGGGTGGGGATGGTCAGGCGGCAGTGGCGCAAGCTGGGAATTTTGGCGAACGCCTGGTTGTCGCGGTGCTGATGAATATCGTCAGATGGATAGGGTTATTTGTAGGAGCAGGCCCGGCCGCGATTGCTTTGTTATTCAATCCTTTCAGGACTGTTCGCGGCCAGGTCCGCTCCTACAAAAGCCTGCAGCAAGATCGCTACGGCTTTGTGAAATATCCAGATTAACTGGAGTATGACTTTAAAGAGCACTGCTTGCGCATGCAAACATGGGGTTTATTAAAATACCTGCATAGTGAGATCACGCTATTTACGCAAGAGAACTAGTTTACTGGCGTGAGCTATTTGAATATCTTCCTGCATAACCCCCGCGCTCGATCATGCTGCGCCATCATGCCCAATTGAGCATAAAGCATCTCAGCTTATAACAGCATCAAATGCGATTTGGCCCGTCCTTTCCAGCCCAATGTTGCACCGCCGCAAAAAAAACCCACTTATCCAGATAATGCGGCGCCCGAAACGGGTTTGTGTGAATTTCTTCCAGGCAAATATCGTAAAATAATAACTTGAGGCAATGATTACGTAATGAGCTGGGGCGATAAGAGATGAGCGCACGTTTGGACGCAGAACAGGTTTTACGCTACCGACAAGGTGATTACACCTTGCCGGGGTTTTATCATCTGTTGCAGTGCAAGCGCGTGCTGCTGTTGCAGGGGCCGATGGGCAATTTCTTCAACCGGGTGGCAGTATGGCTGGCAGAGCATGGAGTTCATGTCCGAAAGATCAATTTCAATGGTGGCGACTGGCTGTTCCATCGTCATCTGAACGCGACCGATTACCGTGGCACGCCGAGGGACTTTCCGGTTTTTTTGCGGCAATTCATACAGACTCACCACATCGATGGCATCGTATGTTTCGGCGATTGCCGGCACTACCATGAAGCGGCGGCGGAACTGGCGGCCGGACTGGGCATACCGTTCTTTGCGTTTGAGGAAGGCTACATCCGGCCGGATTACATCACGCTGGAACGTGGCGGCGTCAACGTCCACTCGCTATTGCCGCGCGCTACCGATTTTTACCGTGCCTTGCCGGAAATCGATGTACCGAAACCGAAACCGGCGTACCCCAGTTTTGGCCGCGCGGCGTGGAGCGCTATGCTGTACTACGCGGCTGGACGGCTGCTGCGTAGCCGTTATCCGGCCTATCGCCATCACAAGATATTCTCGATTTCCTACGAGGCGCGCGCATGGTTCAGGTCATGGATACGCAAGCGTGTGAACCTCCGGCGCGACAAGCCCGTGTTCGAGACGCTGCTGCGGCAGCGGGATGACCGATATTTTGCCGTGGTGCTGCAGGTATATAACGACAGCCAGGTGCTGCGTCACAGCGCCTATCAGGATGTGCGCGAATTCATTACCGAAGTGTTGCTGTCATTCGCCGCGCATGCCGACGCCGGTCATCATCTGGTGTTCAAGCATCATCCGATGGATCGCGGACAGCGCGACTACCGGCGCCTGATCACGACCCTCAGTCAACAATACGGCGTCAGCGGGCGAGTCCATTACGTGCACGATGTGCACCTCCCTACCCTGTTGCGGCATGCGCGCGGAATGCTGACGATCAATAGCACAGTCGGCCTGTCGGCGCTGTACCACGACAAGCCGTTGATGGTGCTGGGACGGGCGCTGTACGATTTGCCGGGTCTGACGTTTCAGGGAGAACTGGCGCAGTTCTGGTCATATCGGGGCCGGGTCGACAAGGTGCTGTGGCGCCGCTTTCGCGCCTTTCTGATTACCCAGACCCAGCTGAATGGCGCTTTTTACGGGCGCGATTTCCACACACTACCGACGGAGCCAGCGTCGCTACCTAAGATGCAGCTACCCGTACCGCTCGTATTGTTGCTGCGGCACAACGTCAGGACGTTCAAACGGCCAGAAGCAGACAACGCAACAATGGCTGGCGCCCAGCGAGTAGATATTCAATCAGCGACTTGATAGTGGTCGTCATAGGGGCGGCACCAGGGCTACGAGGCGTCTCAATTCCTCCATGAGCGCCGACACTTTGCGCCTTTGAAATATCACTCCTGCCACGTAGCGGCCATGCTTCAAGGCAATTTGGTTTCCCTGGGGTGCGCCTGAACCAATGCCACCATGCATCCTGCAGCGCTTCTTGCCGTGGATAGCGGGTGATTTACAAGGTGCGCCAGAATGCGTCCGGGCACCGCAGCGGGGGGCTTCAACTAGTTGCATCGGGTTGTTCTTAGAATTCACTTACCACCCCCGAGTAACGTGTGACGCTCCCCAGCCTGCATGCTGCCGGTAACTAGCGTTTGACCACCAGTGACATGGAAGTGCTGCACAACGATAGACTGATTGCCGCCGTTTTTGATACGGTGCAAAGCGAGCAGTCCTTGCTGAAACGCCGACATCATCCGGCCACTGGCATTGATGAGCCGTGCTATCTCGACCGGACCGTCAACTCTTCCCCAGCCTCAAACATATCTGTAATTTCGCCTCCAATTAAAGGTTGCAACGCTGCTTAGTTACTCACATTAACTGTGGACAATCTTGTGAATAACTTAGAGCAACGTTACCTAAGACCATGATTACTATGTGGTTTATCGAGTTGATAAAAATCAAGGCAATTTTTGCTCTTTAAATTTTGTAGAGCGAAAAAGATCGCTATGAAATAATAGAATGTCAACGAGAACCTCACGCGCGCCAAGATGCGGGTGCTGCAACGTTTCAATGTAATTGCCCAGAGACTCAAGAGTTTGTTCGCGGACGAATCGGACGCTGGTCGTCCCGGCGTTTATGCGTGGCTGGTGAAAGAAATGATGGCAGTCCTGGACGGAATAACCGCAATGCCTGGCCGGACCGGGTTTAAACCTTGGGAACGGTGGTGGAAGGAGTCCGGATGCAAGATAAGCAGCAGTCCGCCGATCTGAACAGTCATGAGGCGGGACAGGGCCAGAAAACCAACAACCAATTTGAACTGCGGCTGGAAGACGGCGTCGAACCGACCAAGCAGTACTACGAATTGGGCAAAGGAGAATGACGGATGCCAGTTCAACAAATTCTCAAGAGTAGCCACGTCCCGGTCAAGATCTGGACTGACGACATCGATGAGCGATCGAAGGAACAACTGGCCAACATCGCCAGCCTGCCTTTCGTCTACCACCACGTCGCCGCGATGCCTGATGTGCATTTGGGAATCGGCGCCACTATCGGCTTGGTGATTGCCACGCACAAGGCCATCATTCCGGCCGTCGTGGGTGGACATTGGTTGAGGCATGGTCGCCGCGCGGCTCTCGATCACGGCCAACGATCTCGACGAAAAGGCGCTGAAGAAGGTCTTCGACCAGATCACTCACGATGTGCCGGTCGGTCGTGAACAGCACGCCGACGACCGTGTGCTGATGGTGGCCGCTCGGCCGTTCGAGCCGGGGCTGAAGACGCTGACCGACCGACACCCCCAACTTTTGAAGGCATTTGGCAAGTTCTCCAATTGGATGAACCAGATGGGCACGTTCGGCGGTGGCAACCACTTCATCGAGGTCTGCCTCGACGAGGCCGATCGTGTCTGGGTGATGCTGCATTCCGGCAGTCGGGGCATCGGCAACGCGATCGCCGACTATTTCATACAACTGGCCCGCAAGGACATGGAGCGCTGGATGTTCCAGTTGCCCGATCGGGATCTGGCTTACTTCCCGGAGGGCACCGAGCACTTCGCCGACTACATCGAAGCGGTGCACTGGGCTCAAAAGTATGCAATGCAGAACTGCCAGGCGATGCTCGATCTGGTGTTATCCGCGTTGGCGCTTCACCTGCCGCCCTTCGGGGTTACGACCGATGCCGTGAACTGCCACCACAATTATGTGGCCATGGAGCACCACTATGGCGCGAACGTCTGGGTCACTCGCAAAGGGGCGATCCGCGCCCGTGAGGGTGATTTGGGCATCGTGCCTGGCAGCATGAGGACGTGCAGCTACATCGTGCGCGGAAAAGAAAATCCCGAGAGTTTCTGCTCCAGCGCCCATGGAGCCGGCCGACGGATGAGCCGCACGGCCGCCGGGAAGCACTTTACCGAGCCCGACCTGGCGCGGCAGACCGCTGGCGTCATCTGCCGCAAGGACAAGGGTGTGATCGATGAGATTCCCTGCGCTTACAAGGACATCGATCAGGTCATGGACAATCAGAGCGACCTGACTGAAATCCTGCATACGCTCAAGCAGGTCGTCTGCGTAAAGGGGTGAGTATGGAGCACGGAGAAATCACCGATGTCAAACCATTGGCAATCGACTCTGATATCCCGGATGAACCCCATCCCGTCTTCGGGTTGTTGAGGCAGCCGTGGAACTGCGCGTTGTGGGAGTCCCTCCTGACGGTATGCTTCACGCCACCCGACGCGGGATGGGCGGACTTGGTGCTGGTAAGCAGCGCGTTCGGCCAGCACCACATCGCATACCTGAGCACTATTGGCGCACCATTCCATGATCTGCGTGACTGGCTCCACGACATCGTCGAAGACCGGCTGCCCGCTATCGTGGAAATCGACGAAGAGGGGATATTGACACGGCTCAGCGTGCTGCCCTACGACGAAAACTGGCTCGAATTTCGGGCGCTGCGGCCTGCCATGCCCAATGAGCAAGCGGACGGAACGTGGCAGGACGCGCCTGAAATCGATGCCGAACGCGGCATTGTGTGCCGGGTGCGCAGGTACGAGTTCCTCGCTGAATGGCGGCGCAGGTTTGCCGACTTCATTTCCCATGATTTCAGGCCAGAAGCGTGGGCGGCGGGTCTCTGGCAGGACTACTTGCACAATGACGAACAGTATTTCCGCAGGATCGATATTCGCAGACTGGACTTTTCGATGATTGATCGGTGGCTCGAACGCAACCGCCCTCGAACTGTCGCGATCGAGAGAATCGTCTGCTGTGGTCAAACAGGCGCTGAGCTTGCGGCGCTCGACTGGGCAATCGAGAACGACATTTCCCATGGTGGACAGTACTCCGACGGACGATGGGTTAATGACGGTGCGAACTGCGCAAGTTACCAAATATCCGAACTGCCGAGTGGCGCCCAGCGGTGCATGACGAAGAGCAATGTGCGCGATTGCGACGCTACACTGATCGTCTCGATCCAGCCGGATCTGTCGGGTAGAAGCCTACTGGCCCGACAGTTCGCCCAGCGCATGGGAAAACCGTGGCTTCACCTACACCCGAGCATGGAATGTCGGCATGCATTGGCCGATTGGCTGGACCAAACGCCTATCCGCATACTCAACGTAGTCGGGCCCGGCGCCAACGGGGATGCGCAGCTATTAGCGACCTTCAGCAAGGAGGTGCTGCCCCTCCTGCCTAAAGGTGATTGATAGGCGAGTGATGCGGTGCTGGTCGGCATTTACGGCATTTGGCTTGTGTTCCGTGGCCTGGCAGCCCGGACAATAAAGCGATGCGAACGAATGCGCAAGAGCGGTCCGTCAAAGTTGTCTCGATGGACGCGCCGGAAATCGATTGGACAATGCAGATTGATTTCCTGATGTGTGGCAATTATGAATTGATGTCGCCGATCCACTCCCAACGAGCGTGACGGAAGACTTTTATACGTGTGCCGCCCCCAAGTGCGGCTTGCAGATCCTTGGCGATCTCAATTTCTTCCTGTTCATACCTATTCCACCAAGCCTCATCGCCAGTGGCGGGAGGAAATTCTGTTTCATCAAAATCCAGTTGCCAAGCGGCCAGGCGTTGCACAAGTGGGAACGGGAGGGACAGGAGATCGTAGCCCAGCATTTGACCTCTGCTGTTCCAAAGGCCGCTACTGCAATAGTCACAGTCCACATGGATTTCTTCGAGCTGATGGGTAAATAACGCACGCAATTTATCCTGGCCAGCGACTCTTTCTGGCACACCACGGGCTTCCAGGCTGGTTTCCGGATTCGCCCATTGAGATCCATTGATGCAGAAGAATTTCGTCGGAACCTGGAGCACATGTGCCCGCCAAAGCAAGTCCTCCATTGGCGCAGAGATTCTGAGATCAAATCCAGAACTGGGGCTCTTTTCGTCTGCAACCACGTAGAGCGCGTCAACGCGGGAAAGCACTTCGATTGGGTTATCCAGCTTTCCGTCTTGTAGATATTGAATCTCCCAATTTCGGCAATTTTTTGTCGCTGACTTTATCCATTCGTCAGGGACAAGCATCTTCGGTGCGACGATAAAGACGGCGGCGTTGATTTGCTGGGACAACAACGATTCTGCCCAAGGCCGGGCGGCCAATGTCGAGAAAACAATGCAGACTCTACGTATCGTCAGAGGGGAGTATTCAAGACGTAAAAACCTCGATTCCCACCCGGTGAAGGCGTCGTTCATCTTGAACGGATGCGTATAGCTTCCCGGACTGATCATCGCGCTCTTGAATTCCGCAACGTTCTGCGCTCCACTGGCTTCAATCAGGAACCGGACAAACGACGATTCCGGCCGCAACATACAACAACAATGCAGTGTTAAGAAGCGATGGGCACTATCTGCGTCGTAGTCGCAAGCGGGATCTCCAAAGTAATACACAGGCTCGCCCAATCGGTTTTCAAGGTCTTCAGCCACGGGACGTATTTCCTCGCGCCATGCAGAGACACGATCCTTCTGGTCGTCTTCTTCCGTCGAGTCATCCCAAAAAGGACAAGGAAGAAATTCGATCATTGACTTGGGCGTGGGCAGGTCCGGAAGCTCGGAAAGCGACAAGGGGGTCTCCCCATTGTCCGGACCCTGAAAAATCGGTGCTCGCGTTACGGCATCGACAGCGCGTTCAAGAAAACATATCAACGCTTCAGAAGCTAATTCTTGCTCACGCAAAAAGCCGATCAAGACAGGGGCTGGAATACATTCAGGTGAATCGGAATGGAGATCACCATAAAACCGGACCCGTTGAAGCAATTGGAGCGAAGGTCTAAGTTCTGCGTATTTGGCTGTCGCCCGTGTCGCCGCAAAATCAGAGTGTGTGCCTTGATGTTTGAAAATGATGGTCATGGCCTGTACCGGATCAATAAACGGTACATGCTGCCCTGCCGGCGGCTCAAGAAGATAAATGGTGGGATTACGCCCACCTTCAGGCTCTTTATCGCCTAATCCTTCAATTATCGCCATCCATAGCGGCGCAAGGCCTGAGACCGGCAAGGCTTTAAGCAGTGACGAGATATCGATCATCGATGTTCAAGCCATCGAGCATATAACCGAAGCAGGATTGCGGTGCCTAATCCCCATGCCGCGTTCACGCACAGCCCCGTCAGCATTCCATTGAATTTCCACGCTGCTGCGATCGGCAACCCCTTTAATGGGGCGACCACGAACCAGGCAACGAGCGTAGGAAAAATCATGCCAAACGCGAATGCCTTTAGCCAGTATGCATAATCATGACCCCAGCGCCGGCTGAAGAAATAAAATACGATTCCCCAAATTCCGCCCCAGAATGCAGCAGACAAAAACTGTGGCAATGCAAATGGGCCTACAGGTTTGAGTGAATAGGGAACGCCTTGTGTTATTTGCAGCGAAGCAAGCAGTGACAAAGTCAGTTGATGGAAAATGAGGACTGCTATAAACCCCGCTATGAACGCGGCAACCCAATGCATGCCCGAATTTCTCGTTCCAATGAAAGAAGCGTCGCCAAACATGCTTTCCTCCTCGCTAAGGCACTAAAGCACTAAAGCACTAAGGGTGCAGAATTATTTTGGCATGGGGCTTGCGCAGGCGCAGTATGTCGATCAGCTCACGGGCGGCCATTCCTCGATGTGTTGATTTTCATCATGTCCGGGTTCGACACTGCGCGTTTTAGAGACCGCACACCCTATGCGATTTATGCCGCCTTGCTCGACGAGGGGCGTTGCCTCGGATCGGTGCGCACCATGTATCGCCTACTGGAAGTCTATCTGCCCTAGCCACAGAAGTGCCAGAAAATGCCTGGCTGTCAGTCGGCGTTATCCTTGAGCGCATTGAGCAGCTTGTTGATCCACTCAAAACGACAATACCTGTAACTGTGCTTGACCGGGCTCAAGACATGGGGACTGCTGAATCTGGTGGCGTCGTCGCCCAGGGTGTAACCATAGACGGGAAGATCATTCTGTTTCGTAATGGCCTGCTCGACATCGACGCCGTCACGCGGACTTTGTGGCATGAAATGCTCCATTTCGGCTTGCGCCGTTTCTTGACAGAAGATCAGTATATCCAAACCATGGGGCAGCTGTATCTGTCCGACGAATGGGTGCGCAACAAAGCCAATGCATGGATAGCCGGCGCGGAAGGCGACCGGATGCGCCAGCAAGGCCGCCCAGCCAATTACATCCGCGCTCGTGGGGTCGATGAAGCACTGGCGGGCCTGGCCGAAATCATGCAGACCCAGCCTACCGGCTACAACAACAATACCCTGCTGGCAAAAGCCCGGCGCGCAGTGTCGCATTGGATGGCCAGACTGGCCGATGCGTTCGAATTCGCCGCCGCGGCGCAAAAATGGCGCTCCTACGCCGCGCAGGACGACGCCCGCAATCTGATCGCCACTACCTTCGCCAAGCTGCGCGACAACACCGCGCCCGAGACCCGCTCGACGCGCTGGGAGCGTTATGATCCGGCGTCTAAGCTCGACGCCACGCTGTTCGATGACGTGCAGCAAGGCGCCACCGCGACCGCATTGCTCACGCGCATCGTCAATGAATCCGGCAGCGCCGGTAACCGGGCCATTGCGGCGCAATTGCTGGCCCACGGGGTCGATGCGACGGTGGGCTCTGGCAGCAAGGCCGGCGCCACGTTCCAGGTGGACCGCCCGCACGGCGATTTCGTGGCCAGCTATTCGCCCAAGAACCATCATGTGGCGCTGTACGCGTCAGAAAACGCCGAGCGCAACCTGATTCATGAGCTGACCCATGCGGCCACTGCCCGCGCGATCCAGCAGGGCGGCCGGGCGGCGCTGCAGGCAATCCCGTTGGCCGGCAAGTTCAAGTCGATGTGGGCGCGCTTTGTCGATGTCGTGCGCGCTGCTTTGGGGATGCAGGTGCATTAGAGCGACGCACTGGAGCATGCGCTGACCCTGGGCCGGGCGCTGATGGCAGAGAATTCCAGGAACAGCCCGCAACGGGACAAAGCGGGAATACCGGGCAGACCGCCACCCAGTCGTTCAAAAATGGTTCGGTAAAAGCAAGGTAGTCGATGGCCAAGGCAATCCACTTGTGGTGTAACACGGTTCGCCGCACGGGGAAATTCAGGCTTTTAGCCTGGACAAGCACGGGACCACGTCCGACGCCGACGCCTCTGACGATTGCTTCGGATAACGCAAAGATTCAAGTGCCGTGGAGGGGAATCAGGCACACATTGAGCGGGAATGTCGACTTTGTGACCGCAGCCCTCGCCACCAAGCTGGACCAGATCATCAGAAACGGAATATTGGCTGCAACCGTGCCGGACAACAAAGGCCCGGCAGAGGTCAAGGCGATCCACTATTACGATACGCCCGTCATTATTGGTGACAAACAATCGGTGGTGCGCTTTGTGGTACGGGAAATGTCAGATGGGAAACGATACTATGACCATTTTGAAAACCGGGAAGCGGCTTTCGACGGGGGTTCAGGGAACCTGCCTGGAAACGAGCCCGGCACTTCATCACTCCAGCCTGCGTCGGAAGCCAATTTAAATATAGCACAAACCGCCACCCAGGCGTTCAAGAACTGGTTCCGTAAAAGCAAGGTAGTCGACGCCGACGGCCGGCCGCTGGTGGTGTATCACGGCACCGCCGGCGACTTCGATATTTTCGATGGCGCCAAGTCAAGCGCGTCATCAATGCACGCTACCGCCTACCTTGGGCACTATTTTTCCGAATCGTCCGAGGTGGCCGGCGAGTTCGTGCCGCAACGCGAAGACTTGAGCACAGGGCCGATAACGCGGGGGCCAAAGCAAGGCGGCAACATCATGCCGGTGTACTTGGATATCAGTAACCCCTATGAAATGTCCATTGCCGAGTTCGCGCCATGATGCCATCAGGCCGCAGCAAGCCCGCATCGAACAGGCCGAAGCCTTGCGCGCCAAGCTTGAGGCAGAAGGGTATGACGGCATCCACGTAGCCAGCGACGCGTCATTGAAAGACACGATGGCCGCGGATGAATGGCCGGCTCCCACCTGGATCGCGTTCAATCCGAACCAGATCAAGAGCGCCACCGGCAACAATGGTAGTTTCGATCCGGGCGACGACAGCATCATGGGCAACATGCACGACCGCTCGATCGGCGCCGCACTGAAGAAAATCACCGTCACCAATCTGAAGCAGGCCGGCAATAGCCTGGCCGACTATCGCGGCCTGGCGCTGCAGGCGCTGGAACTGTACGAGCAGGATATCCCGCCGCTGGGCCAGTACAACAAGCTGGTCACGCAGATGGACGCCGACAAGAACAAGGCCGTGGCCGTGGCCGGGGCCGACAAGATCACGGTGGACTGGGAAGAACTGGCCGACGAGCGGCAACTGTACGAGCTGATGCACGACGCCACGCTGGCGCGCGCCGATCCTGCCATGCACACTTTAATCCCGGATAGCGTCGAACTTCTCGATCGAAATCCGATGCGGTCCTGCAATTTGATAACGGCCAACTGCTTGGCTATCGCCTATTCAAGCGCGATGTCCTTACTCGCGCGGATGCTTTTCCAGCACACGCTTGATGACGGATTCGATCGCGTTGTTGCCCGCGCCATCGTCCTTGTCAACGATGCCGAACGCTTCCCTTTCCAATGCAATCAATGTGCGCAACGTCTCCGCCACCTTCTTGAGCGCATCGACCCGGCTCGGCATGGCGATGACCTTCTGATAGATTTCACCCAGCTTGTCGACGCCGTTCTTGTCCGGGGAGTACATCAAGATGGCCAAGTCGCGCAGCATCGCATTGTCGCCGGTAGCGATCTCCAATTCTTCCAGCAGCGTCATTGCCAGTTTGCGGGTGCGGGCAATGTCGGTGCGGTGCGCCAGGATCACGTCGGTCTGGACCTGGGCATTGACCTTTACCAGTACGCGTTCTGAAATCGCGCTTTCCGTGCGTACCACGCTGCGTACCACTGCTTTTCGTATCAGATCATCGGCCTTGGCTTTGATCTTCGAATGCAAATCGCGCACCCACATATCGCGTTTGGAACGTTTGCGCACAGCACCTTCGGTCACGCCGCGTTCTCCTGCGATGATGCGCAAGGATTTCACTCCGGCGCGATAGTCTGTCTCAATGGCGCCCCAGTTGATGCTGATTTCTTTATGCATGTGCTTCTACCTTTTGTATGCTGCCAGATGACCGATGTACGATTAAAATCGCGCCAGTTTTGCCGCGCCGTCCGTGGCACGAACTTCTTCGGCGCGATTTCAATGGGGTTGATTTCTTTTGCACTGTGGCTATTGCTTCATCCCTTTACAGAGCGCCATCACGTCAACGAAAGCGGCTTCGTCATGGTGTGGCGGATTATCTACAACCCACTGGGCCGCTGCTGTTATCGCCTCATCAAACAGGAAGCCACGCGCCGTAATCAGTTTCCATGCAATGTTATTGGTGCGCCGCAATTCATCCGCGGGATATCCTGCATCAATCTCTTGCTGGACATGATCAAAGCGAAATTGGGCCAGCGTTTCGGCTGCATCTGCTTTATTTCCTGGCTTACCGTGTTTTCGCGGTGTTCCAGGTGTTCCCGGTGTTCCAAAAACAGGGAAGTCACCGTATTCATTGGGCTGGTTGGGTGGTTCATCGCTGGAACACCCTGTCTTGTCCATGGCGTTTGGTGGTGTTCTGGGTGTTCCAGAAGTCCGACCAGGAACACCGGGAACACCTTCATTTTTTTCGAGTTTCCGGTCAGGTGTTCCAGCGAAACTCGCGTATTCATTGAGTTTACGGGATGGCGGAACACCCAGAACACCGGGAATACCGACTTTTTGCACTTCCGCGGATTTTGGTTTGAACGCATCGAGCCACATAGTTATGCCTCCCACATTTTTGATGTGAATACATAACAGCGAGTCTTCCCCATTTCCGGCAAGTTCTTGCTCTGTGCCGCTTTCCCCTCCTTGTCCGCCTCAATCCATCCGGCATCCCTCAAAACCTTGGTGACGGTCGTCATATCGAACCCAGCGCATATATCCCGCCGGTATGCCTCAGGCAAAACATAGTATTCCTGCCCCTTGGTTTTGACGGTGCGAAACCCCGCTCGATTGATCGTTGCCCTGCCGGACGTATCAGTCATGTCAGAGAACCTAGATTCCCCATGCGACTCAAAAAACGCCTTCACGCCGGCTAAAATTGCACTTTTTTCCTGATTGCCACCACCGCCGCGACTGTCGAGCCACGATTGAAAGCACGTTGACGCTGCCGCTGCTGCATCGCCTTGCTGCCATCCGGTAATGCCTGCTTCTGTAGCGTAGTCGCCTGCAATAGCAATGACCGCGAACTTGTTGCATACGCGTGCTGCCTGTCCGCCGGCACCGCTGGGCAGGTTGCTCGCTACGAACACGCTCATTGCCTGCTTTAGCATTGCGGGAAAGGTTTTCAGGTCACTGGTGAATCGCTCCAAGAAAGCGATTGCAGGCGTGCCGTAGTACGCTTGTGTAGCCTCCTTGATAGCATCCGACAACGGGGCGCCGCCCTGATGGCCGTGCAAATCTTCAAACACTCCATGGCCGGCTTCTGCATCGGCTGCAATGTCGATCATGCGCACTTCTTGCCCTGCCCTGACAATCTTGCCGCCGTCGCGCATATGCTGCGCCAGTCCAATTTCCCCCGAAGATATGGTCATCAAACGCCACGTTTTCCGCTGCTTTGCATCCCCTGTGCGATTGGCTCTTCCTTTGCCTGTGCCGTTGCCGATCATGTAGATGATGCTGCCGACCTCTTTGGGCTCGACTTCGGCCATTTCATCCAGAATAAGCGCCGCGTCGTTATGGAGTACGCATGTGCCCTCTAGTGCGTTGCCGGTGTTTTTCCAGGTTTTTTTAAATACCGGACTGCCATAGACAGAAGCCGCCACCAATTGCGCAGTGCTCTTGCCTGTCGAACTGCTGCCGACAAAGTGAACGCCACCTGATTCCTGCCCGGCATGATGCAGGATCATGCCGGCAAACGAAGCGGAAGTGGCAAAGATCAAACGGCTGTTGCCGATACAAAGAAGCGCCACTTCATCGCGCCACTGTGCCAGCGTACCGGCTTGTGCGTATGGGCAGACGATCTTGCTTTCTGACTGATACAAGACGACTTCATTACCTTTGCCTATGGTTTTATCAGGCATGACGAAGACATTATTAAACCAGCCGGTTTGCTGAACGCATCGCGTTCGTATTGTTGGGTTGCTCTCAATCAAGTACTCAGATAGTTTGTTTTTAGCAGCCATGCTGGGTCCAATTGAAAGCCCCAGGCGCAGCAACTCCCTCCGCACTTCTACACCATCACTCGCTAGCATTTCCATTGGAACTGACCATCTATGGTAAATGCCATCGGCATCCTTGAATTCGATCACGCGCCCCCATCCCTCGGATGCGCGGTCACGACTCAAGGCAATGACGCGCAATTCAGAACACACGCGGATAGTTTTCGCCTCTGTTTTTTCTGTGCTGTCGGGGGTGAAGAACACGCCTGATTTGGATACTACAAAACCTTTTGGAATACCATCGACATGCTGTATCAAATCAACGGCACGGCTTTTTGCGATCAACTCCCGCATCTCGATCAAGTCCGGCTCGGCGGGCTCTATCATCATTTTTGGCGTAGCGACCAGGTTCATATCGCCCCCAATTTGAGGAATGCAATGCGGTATGTGTCGACGTCCACTATTTGCAATCGTCGCGGACTGGCCTGCAGCAATGACCCGCATATATTCCACAAAGTGCGGTACTTGGTCAGGTTGCCACGATAGGTCAGCACAATGTCCAGCCCTGCCACTGACAGGCATTCGTTGTCGGTCGGCAGGTCATTAATTTCGATTTTTATTGCGTTGAGTTTTTGCGGGGTGATGCCCAGGCCGAGCCACAGGATACGTTTGGCAGGCATGCCACCTGCGTCTACGGCTTCTTTTAATTGGTTCAGCGCGCTCATTATGCAAAACCCTCTGCACGATAGTTCAGCGGGTCTGCAAAAAAGCGATGAAGCTCCCTGTTTTGGTAGGCCGTGCAGCGTTCGGAAAATTTGATGGGCTGGGGTGCTTTTCCGACTCGAACCAGTTGCCGGTATTTCTCACGGCTGAAGGGGGAAAACGGGGCGATCTGATTCCAACGGCTCATGCCGTCTAGGGGCAGGGTTTTGCTGGATGCTACCGGGGGGGCCGTACGCTTTGCCATGGTTGCCTATCTTTTGCTTTGTACCGGACTGGATGCCGGGTTGATGCAAGATAGGCGTTACGGTTGAATCAAAAAACCCTTGTGCTTGCACGGTGCGCACTTTGCTGGAATGATGCTCACTGTGCTGGCATAGCGGCGGTTTTGGCATTTTCCCAAACCCTGCACCAATCTTCTATTTTCTTTTGACTGGTCAGGTGCTCGCACTTGTCCAGCATTGCGCGAGCGAAATTGGCTTTGCTTTTATATTGATCAGGTTTTGCCTGCCATACCTTCCAGCATTCTAAAATAAAAGATTTTTCATTTTGCTTAGGGTCGCGCTTGTATCGTTCAATGGCGCCAAACATAGCCAAGTCACTACGCGCTTGTTGTAATCTGTCATCCCCTGAATTTATAGAGTGAAAATTTGCATAGGAGTTCGCCGCAAAAATAATCGCATCCACTAATCCTGCACGCATATCCAATTCCAACAAACATAAGGTGTTATCAATTTCTTCTAAACATGAGAATAAGAAGGGATAGGCCAAATGTCCACAATTTTTACTATTCCTCATTCCCAATTGAAAATAAGTATCTAGTAGTTGACTGGATCTCATATCGCCAAAATTAGGATTAAAAATTTTTTCATCTTCATCTTCGTTCTTAAAAACAAGATTCCCCGGTGAATAGTCTTTTATTACGTCCTCTAGAACTTTAATTCCATTCCGATACCTCTTATATTCGTGATCGAATTTTTCTATACTTTCAAACATTGGCATTGCAGAAAATGCTTTCTTTCCTAACCGCCATAATGCTAAACCGTTGTCGCTCATATTCGGTTGAAGATGTATAGAAATTATGTGGCAACCGTCATTATTTATAAAATTTTTGCCATTTCCAAAGTAGCTTAAATATGGGTGATAGGCTGCAAATTTTAGAGTCATTGTGGCTTTTTATTTCTCTTTAAATAGAATCCATGCAAGAAGAATAAAGGACAAATTTTGTTTTTCGCCGTCGCGGTAGGTATGATTAAACTGGTGAATCTATGTGGTGCTACCGTGGAGTTGGGTCACTTCGGCCCCGTCCTTCAATCCGCCTAGGTAGTCGGCCCATCGCTGCATCATCTTCCGGCGTGCTGGTAGGTGTGCTGTTCGATTGTAGGCGCGCCCGTTCGGGTCTTTGACGGCGTGCGCCAGTTGGTGCTCGATCAGATCAACCCGTTCGCCCATCACTTCATCCATGATCGTGCGCGCCATCGCCCGGAAGCCGTGAGCTGTCATCACTTCCTTGCCGTAACCCATGCTGCGCAATGCAGCATTGATCGTGTTTTCGCTCATGCAGCGTGCGCCGGTGCGGATGCTTGGGAAAACGAATCTATCTCCCCCGGTCATGGCGTGTACGCTGCGCAGGATTTCCACGGCTTGCACGGATAGCGGTACAAGGTGGTCGATCTTCATTTTCATTTTGCTGCCAGGGATGCGCCACTCTGCCGCGTCCAGGTCGATTTCTGCCCACTCAGCAGAACGCAATTCACCGGGGCGCACAAATACCAGCGGTGATAATTTCAGCGCCGCTACTGCGTAGGGGTGTCCAGCGTATGCATGAATTGAACGCATCAACTCCCCGGCCTGCTTTGGTTCCGTGATGGCAGCGTAGTGTATTTGAGGTGCAACCGACAATGCTCCTTTTAAATCCATCGTCACGTCGCGCTCTGCAAGTCCCGTCGCCACGGCGTAGCGCAGAATTTGCCCGCATAGCCGCTTTACACTATGTGCGGAATCGACGGCTCCACGCGCTTCTATTTTCTGTACGGCCGCCAACACGTCAAGCGGCTTGATTGAGGAGACGGGCATATTTCCGATGAAGGGGAACACATCCTTTTTTAACCAGCTTGTTACCTTGTCTTGCGTTGTCGCCGCACGGATTGCCGCAGTCTTTCCCAGCCACGCCCACGCCACACGCTCAAAGGTATTCGCCCCTGCAACGGCCTTGGCCTGCTTGTCGTCGCGCTTGAGTTGTCCGGGGTCGGTACCCGTCGCTTTCAGTTCTCGCGCCGCGTCCCTCTGCTTTCGCGCCTGCACGAGAGACACATCAGGATAGACGCCGAACGATAGGCGGCTTTCCTTGCCGGTCGCCTGCTTGTATTTCATGCGCCACAGCTTCGAGCCGGTCGGCATGATCTCCAAGTACAGACCGCCGCCGTCCGCGAGCTTATAGGGTTTGTCCTTGGACTTGGCGTTTTTAATCCGTATGTCGGAGAGGGGGACGGCGATTCTGGCCATATTTTAGGGGCAACCATTTTCGTGATGTTGTATGCCCCTAAGACTGCCCCTAAAAATAGTGGGTGTCAATTGGCAAACTTTGGCGCTACAAGCGTGAAAAAGCCCCTAAGCGTTTGATTTCTTAGGGGCTTTTAGGCAAACTTAGCTAACGTTTGCGGTGTTCTTGGTGCCCGGAGCCGGAATCGAACCGGCACGCTCCTTTTCAGGTAAGCGGCGGATTTTAAGTCCGATGTGTCTACCAGTTTCACCACCCGGGCATGCAACCATTTAAAACAATTTGCCTAGAAATAAAACGACTAAGGCGCTTTGTGATTCTGTAGCAGTAGGCCGAATTGTAACCGGTCTGAAAAGCTTTACAAGCTGTTTACACCTACCGCAAATCAAAAATTTTATATTTACCATATTTACTACAACGGAGCACTTGACGTCTTCCCAGTCTATAGAACGGGGATTCCTACAATATAAGTAACGGCGTCCGCCTCTGATGAAAAGGCCTCCCACTTGGGAGGCCTTATAAACACTGTGGCGGAGAGAGGGGGATTCGAACCCCCGATAGGCTATGAACCTATACACGCTTTCCAGGCGTGCGACTTCAACCACTCATCCATCTCTCCTGCATCTTCGCTCTTGCGAAGCCGCAGATTATAACAAACAATACGTAAATATTGCCAGTGCTAACTAATGACGGGATCTTAAAATTTAAAACGGTGCATCTAACCAATGCACCGCTTCCTTGCACATCTACTGAAATTACTGTGCCTGCTTTAGCTGCTCCAGAATGGCTGGATTTTCCAGTGTCGAGATGTCCTGCGTGATGTCCTCGCCCTTGGCTAGCACACGCAGCAAACGGCGCATGATCTTGCCGGAACGAGTTTTCGGCAGGTTGTCGCCAAAGCGGATTTCCTTTGGCTTGGCAATCGGGCCAATTTCCTTGGCGACCCAGTTGCGTAACTCGGTAGCGATACGTTTTGCGTCATCGCCCATTGGACGTGCCTGTTTCAACACCACAAAGGCGCAAATCGATTCGCCCGTGGTGTCGTCCGGCTTACCCACCACCGCGGCTTCGGCTACCAGCGGGTTAGCCACCAGTGCCGATTCGATCTCCATCGTACCCATGCGGTGACCGGAAACGTTGAGCACATCGTCGATGCGTCCAGTGATGGTGAAGTAACCGGTATCCGGATTGCGGATTGCACCGTCGCCGGCCAGATAAGTCTTACCACCAAGCTCGGCTGGGAAATAGCTCGCCTTGAAGCGTTCCGGATCATTCCAGATGGTACGGATCATGGCCGGCCAAGGGCGTTTGACCACCAGCAGGCCACCTTGGCCGTTCGGCATGTCTTGCCCTGATTCGTCGACAATCGCCGTCATGATGCCTGGCAATGGCAGAGTGCAGGAGCCCGGCACCATCGGTGTCGCACCCGGCAGCGGCGTGATCATGTGGCCACCGGTTTCGGTTTGCCAGAAAGTATCGACTATCGGGCAGTTTTCTCTGCCGATATTTTTGTAGTACCACATCCAGGCTTCCGGATTAATCGGCTCACCCACCGAGCCCAACAAGCGCAGGCTGGACAGATCGTATTGCGCCGGGGCGACACTCGGGTCTACATCGGCGGCCTTAATCAGCGAACGAATTGCGGTTGGTGCAGTATAAAAGATGCTGACCTTGTGTTTGGCAATCGTGTCCCAGAAGCGGCCAGCGTTCGGGTAAGTCGGAATACCTTCAAAGATGATTTCGGTAGCGCCGACTGCCAGCGGGCCGTAGGCAATGTAGGTATGGCCGGTGACCCAGCCGATGTCGGCGGTGCACCAGAATACGTCGTCAGGCTTGATATCAAAGGTCCACTTCATGGTCAGCATGGCCCACAGCAGGAAGCCGCCGGTCGAGTGCTGCACGCCCTTGGGGGTGCCGGTGGAGCCGGATGTGTACAAGACGAACAATGGATGCTCGGCGCTGACCCATTCCGGTTCGCAGCTTTCGGCCTGATCTTGTAGCAGATCGTGCAGCCACAGATCGCGTCCTTCGACCATGCTGATATTGCCGCCGGTGCGCTTATAGACGATGACATTGCGAATCGTGCTGCAGCCGCCCAGTGCGAGCGCTTCATCGACGATGGCTTTCAGAGGCAGATGCTTGCCGCCGCGGAACTGTTCATCTGCGGTGATAACGGCAACGGCGCCGGCATCAATAATGCGTTCCTGCAAAGACTTGGCGGAGAAGCCGCCGAACACGACCGAATGGGTGGCACCGATGCGTGCGCAAGCTTGCATGGCGGCTACGCCTTCGACCGACATCGACATATAGATGACGACGCGGTCGCCTTTCTTGACGCCGAGCGATTTCAAGCCATTGGCAAATTTACAGACGGTACGGTGCAGTTCGCGGTAGCTGACTTTGGTGGAACTGCCGTCGTCGGCCTCAAAAATGACTGCAGTCTTGTCGGCGTTGCCGTTTTCCAGATTGCGGTCGAGACAGTTGTAAGAGGCGTTCAGATGGCCGTCTTCAAACCATTTGTAGAACGGCGCATTGGATTCGTCGAGGGTCTTGGTGAAAGGTTTTTGCCAGAGGATGTTTTCACGTGCCAACTTAGCCCAGAAACCTTCGTAATCCTGCTCTGCCTCGGCGCACATCGCATTGTAGGCATCCATGCCGGATATGGTGGCGTTCTTGACGAACTCTGCCGGCGGCAGAAAAACACGACTCTCTTGATTTGTGGATTCAATGCCTGCCATTTGTCTTCTCCATGTGATGATGATTTAGTTGATAACATAGACTTTTACTCTTACTAAAGTCTTACACATCCGGAACCGGGCATACGATCAATACGCTGTAGCACAAACATGCGTACTTGAAAACCTGGCGTTGCATGTGTCATAAAGTCGAGAAATTCTGCTTATTTCTTTCTTTCCGCTGAATTTCGCCAAAACACATTCATGGTTATGCCAGCTTTGCCGTCTGCGTTATTGCGTTTCGTCATTGTTGTAACGATTTTATCGCCTCAAAACTTGAGCGCAATCCCGGGTTAGGTTTCACGCCGAGCGGCGCCGGCAGGCGTTTTAGCGGGTCAAGAATCGCCCATGTGTCGACTTCGTGGCCAGCAAGTGTAAAATCCCGTCTGGTTCAGAAACAATAGAAAGATGTTTGGAAAAACATAAGACAAGCGCAAAACGCCCTTAAATAATAAATTTAATGTTGGAGTATAGATAAAAATACCGATTTGATCGCATTGTTTTAGCGACACTTAAAAAATACAAATGCCAGTATATTTTTCCATGGAAACCCATGAAAAATTTCCGCTTAGCATGCGACGCGTTAAAAAATTTCCAAAATCCATTTTTTTGCAAATCTGTTCATTACAATTATTACCACAGACCGAGCCCACAATTCACCTTTCATTCATACACCAGCACGACAGCTCTTGGGCTCAACTGTCTACCGATGATTGTCGACCACAACCCCATTCCGGCCTGCATACGCCAAAAGAATAGCAATCCTTAATTTTAGCCAAGCGAGAACCATCATGACCTTCATCAAGCAAGACGACCTTATTGAATCCGTTGCCGGCGCGCTGCAATACATCAGCTATTACCATCCGGCCGACTACATCGCGCATCTGGGACGCGCTTATGCGGCGGAGCAAAGCCCGGCGGCCAAGGATGCGATTGCGCAGATTCTGACCAATTCCCGGATGTGCGCCGAAGGTCACCGCCCGATCTGCCAGGACACCGGCATCGTCAATGTTTTTCTGAAAATCGGCATGGAAGTCCGGTTTGAAGGTTTCAAAGGCTCCATCGCCGACGCCATCAACGAAGGCGTGCGACGCGGCTACAACAATCCGGAAAACAAGTTGCGCGCCTCGATCGTGGCAGACCCGCTTTTCGAGCGCAAAAATACCCGCGACAACACCCCAGCCGTGATCCACATGGAATTAGTACCCGGCAACACAGTCGAGGTCCAGATCGCAGCCAAAGGCGGCGGCTCCGAGAACAAGACCAAGTTCGTGATGCTCAATCCATCCGACTCGGTGGTGGACTGGGTCATGAAGACCGTGCCGACCATGGGCGCCGGCTGGTGTCCGCCGGGCATGCTAGGGATCGGTATCGGCGGCACTGCTGAAAAAGCTATGCTGATGGCAAAAGAAGTGCTGATGGAAGACATCAACATGTACGACCTGCTTAAACGCGGCCCGCAGAACAAGACTGAAGAACTGCGCATCGAACTATTCCAGAGAGTCAATGCGCTCGGCATCGGCGCGCAGGGCTTGGGCGGCCTGACCACGGTGCTCGACGTGAAAATCATGATGTATCCGACCCATGCCGCCTCCAAGCCGGTGGCAATGATCCCGAACTGTGCGGCAACGCGGCACGGACATTTCGTGCTCGACGGTTCCGGCCCGGTCTTCATGGAACCGCCATCTCTGTCGGACTGGCCGGAAGTGCAATGGGCACCGGACACCGAAAAGTCCAAACGCATCGACCTCAATACCCTGACCAAGGCAGAAGTTGCATCCTGGAAGCCGGGCCAAACCCTGCTATTGAACGGCAAGATGCTGACCGGCCGCGATGCCGCTCATCAGCGCATCGCCGACATGCTGGCCAAGGGCGAGCCATTGCCGGTCGATTTCACCAATCGCGTGATTTACTATGTCGGCCCGGTTGACCCGGTTGGCGACGAAGCAGTTGGCCCGGCCGGTCCAACCACCGCGACCCGGATGGACAAATATACTGACATGATGCTGGAAAAAACCGGCCTGATTTCCATGGTCGGCAAAGCAGAACGCGGCCCGGTTGCCATCGAATCGATCAAGCGGCACCAATCGGCTTACCTGATGGCGGTCGGCGGCGCAGCTTATCTGGTCTCGAAAGCCATCAAGAGCGCAAAAGTGGTTGGCTTTGCCGACCTCGGCATGGAAGCAATTTACGAATTTGACGTGAAAGACATGCCGGTCACAGTAGCGGTCGATGCTAACGGCACCTCAGTCCACGATACCGGACCGAAAGAATGGCAAGCCCGGATTGCCGCAACCTCCGTGGGCGACATCGCAGTTACCACCAAGTAAATACGGATCTGCCCTCGCCGGACGAAGTACTGAATATTGTTTTCGGCCACTTCGCCCGGCAATCCAATCCCATACACTTTTCCGCATCGTCCCTTGACCACTTCCTCCGTGCGCACCAGCGTTTTTACGGCAGCAGATGCGCCCGTCGGCATTTTTGACTCCGGCATCGGCGGCCTGTCAGTATTGCGCCATATCCAGGCCCAGTTACCACAAGAAAATTTGCTGTATTTTGCTGACTCTGGCTTTGCCCCTTACGGCGAAAAAACCGAGCAATTCATCGTCAACCGTACGCTGGCAATTACAGACTTCCTGCTGCTGAACGGTGCCAAAACCATCGTAGTGGCCTGCAATACTGCCACCGCAGCTGCCATTAAGGCACTGCGAACGCGTTACCCGCAGTTGCCGCTAGTCGGCGTCGAACCCGGGCTCAAACCGGCTGCAGCACTGACCAAAAACAACGCGATCGGCGTACTCGCCACTGAACGCACGCTTGCCAGCAGCAAATTCAGGCAACTGAGCGAACACATCGCTACCAGCACTGGCGTACGGGTATTCACACAAGCCTGTGCCGGACTGGCCGACCAGATCGAAAAAGGCGAACTGCAATCCGCAGCAACCGCCTTGCTGGTGCAGCGTTATGTCGCGCCACTGATTGCACAGGGAGCCGATACCTTGGTACTCGGCTGCACCCATTACCCTTTCGTGCTGCCGCTGCTCCAGGATGCAACCCGCCGCGCCGCGTCTCAGCCAGTGACCATCATCGACACCGGCCTGCCAATTGCCTTGCAACTGGAGCGAATCCTCAAAAATCATGAACTGCTGAACACATCCAGCAACCCGGGTCAGCTACAGACATTTACCACCGGCAACGAAACAGCGCTAAAAGTCGCTTTAAGCAATCTGTTGCACCTGCAGCCAAGCATTGCAATGGTGGCGGTCAGCTAGAAAACAAATAAACTAGTGCATATTTTGATTTACAAGCAAGGCACAAATTTATATAATCGTCGTCTTCTGCAAATCAACGTAGAAAAGCAAAAAACAGTGGTGGCTGTAGCTCAGTTGGTAGAGTCCAGGATTGTGATTCCTGTTGTCGTGGGTTCGAGCCCCATCAGCCACCCCACAGAATACGCATTAAATCAAAGAGTTACACGCTTCGGCTGGTAGCTCTTTTTTATTTTTGGAACGTGAATTCCAATTTTTGGAACTTGAATTTAAAAAGAGCCCGAAAAAAAGCCACGCAAGGCGGCTTTTGTGATGCCGATGGCAACTTCGGCTACCTCGCCAGCTTACCCAACTTATTACCCAACTTATCCAGCGCTTGCCCGCCGCCATAACTGCCTTGCAGCGGCACCGCGCCGCCCAGGGAAATGCGAATCGCGCAATACTTGAATTCGGGAATTTTTGCGTATGGGTCCAGTGCCGCATTGGTCAGCTTATTAATCGCAGCTTCGTAATAACAGAACGGCACAAAAACCGCGCCGCGCGGCGAACTGTCATCGGCCCGCGCATACAGGGAAACCGTGCCGCGCCGCGATTCGATGGTCACGATATCGCCCGGCTTTCCACCCAGCGCATCCAGGTCGAGCGGATGCACCAGCGCCACCGGATCTGGTTCGATCGCATCCAGCACGGTCGCACGGCGCGTCATGCTGCCGGTGTGCCAGTGTTCCAGCTGGCGCCCGGTAATCAACACCATCGGATACTCGGCATCGGGGCGTTCGGCAGCCGGAATGATGTCGGCCGGCACAAAACGCGCACGCCCTGTTTCTCTGGGGAATTCTTCAATAAACACGACCGATTGGCCCGGATCGCCTTCATTGCGGCACGGGTAAGTCACTGCATGCTCGCGTTCCAGCCGGTCCCAGGTGATGCCGGCGATGCTCGGCATCGTATGCCGCATTTCGTCGAATACTTCCGAGACATGTCCGTAATGCCAATCCAGCCCAAGCCGCTGTGCGATCTGCTGGATGATCCACAAATCCTGCCTGGCGTCGCCTGGCGGATCAATGGCCTGGCGGCCCATCTGCACCAGCCGGTCGGTGTTGGTGAAGCTGCCGGTTTTTTCGGGGAAGGCGGAAGCTGGCAGGATCACATCGGCCAGATACGCGGTCTCGGTCAGGAAGATATCCTGCACCACCAGATGATCCAGTGCGGCCAGCGACTCGCGGGCATGGTTGGCATCCGGGTCCGACATCGCCGGATTCTCACCCATCACGTACATGCCGCGAATCTCGCCTTTCTTGATTGCGTGCATGACTTCCACCACCGTCAGGCCGGGCTTGTCGTCCAGCGTGCCGGGTGGCAGCTGCCAGCTTTGTTCGAAACTGGCTTGCACTTGCGGATCGGTCACATGCTGGTAGTCCGGATACATCATCGGAATCAGGCCGGCATCGGACGCGCCCTGCACATTGTTTTGTCCGCGCAGCGGATGCAAGCCGGTGCCGGGCCGGCCGATTTGCCCGGTCATCAGCGCCAGCGCGATCAGGCAGCGCGCATTGTCGGTGCCGTGGATATGCTGCGATACGCCCATGCCCCACAGGATCATCGATGCCCTGGAGTTGGCGTATAGCCGCGCCACATATTTGATGGTGTCGGCATCGATGCCGCAGATCGGGGCCATCAGTTCGGGGCTATAGCCCTCGACGTTCTTTCTCAATTCCGCATAGCCTATGGTGCGGCTGTCGATGAATTCCTGATCGACCAGGTTCTCATGCACGATCACGTGCATCATCGCATTCAGCATGGCAACGTCGGTGTCCGGCTTGAACTGCAGGAAGCGGTGCGCGAGCCTAGCCATATCGGAGCGGCGCGGATCGCACACTACCAGCTTGGTGCCGTTCTTCACCGCATTCTTGATCCAGGTCGCGGCTACCGGATGATTGACGGTCGGATTCGCGCCGATAATGACCACCACTTCCGCCTTGGTCACATCCATCACCGGATTGGATACCGCGCCGGAGCCGATGCCTTCCAGCAACGCAACCACCGACGATGCATGGCACAGGCGGGTGCAATGGTCGACGTTATTGCTGCCGAAGCCGATCCGCACCAGCTTCTGAAACAGGTACGCTTCCTCGTTGCTACCCTTGGCCGAGCCGAAGCCGGCCAGCGATCTTTTGCCATGCGTGTCGCGGATTTTTGCCAGCGTGCCGCCGGCTAACGCCAGCGCCTCTTCCCAACTGGCTTCGCGAAACACATCCATCACGCGCTCCGGGTCCATCGTGAAGTCGCCGCGTTTGGGCGCATCGGCGCGCCGGATCAGCGGCACTGTCAGGCGCTGCGGATGATGCGCATAATCGAAGCCGTAGCGTCCCTTCACACACAGGCGACCGTGGTTGGCCGGGCCGTCGCGCCCTTCGACGAAGGCGATCTTGTTGTCCCTGACGTGATACGTCAGCTGGCAGCCGACCCCGCAATACGGGCAGACCGAAGCAACGCTCTTGTCGGGCTTCGCCAGCGCCGCATCGCGCGCCGGCATCAGCGCGCCGGTCGGGCAAGCCTGCACGCATTCGCCGCAGCCGACGCAGGTGGATGCGCCCATCGGATCATCCATGTCGAACACGATTTTCGCCTGATCGCCGCGAAAAGCCAGCCCGATCACGTCGTTGACCTGCTCGTCGCGGCAGGCGCGCACGCAGCGGGTGCACTGGATGCAGGCGTCCAGGTTGACGGTGATGGCCGGATGCGAAACATCGGACTGGACTTTGGCGCGGGTGCGGGCACTGGCACTGGCACTGGTAGTAAAGCGCGGTTTGTCCACGCCCAGCGCACGGCTCCAGAAATCGACTTCATTGTTGCGCGTATAGCTGGTTTCCGGCATGTCCGACAGCAGCAGTTCCAGCACCATTTTTTGCGACGCAACGGCGCGCTGGCTATTGGAGGTGACTTCCATGCCGTTGCTTGGATTGCGGCAGCATGACGCTGCCAGCACCCGCTCGCCATTGATCTCGACCACGCAGGAGCGGCAATTGCCGACCGCTTCCAATCCTTCCTTGTAGCAAAGATGCGGTATCTCGATACCTTCGCGGCTGGCGATCTGCAGCAGGGTTTCGGTCGCCTTGCCATGCACTTCGCGTCCATTCAGCGTGAAGGTAACGTGCGGCGCTGCAAGCTGCGCCATTTCATTTCTGGCAATCACATTCATGATGGTTCTTTGCGCCTTTAGGCTAAATTGTCAGGCCAGTTCATGCGGAAAATACTTGACCACGCAATCGATCGGATTCGGCGCCGCGTGGCCCAGGCCACAAATCGAGGCGTCCCGCATCACGTTCGACAACTCTGCCAGCAACGCGATGTCCAACTGCGCCCACTTCGGCCGTTCGATCAAACTGGCCGCCTTGGCGGTGCCGACCCGGCACGGCGTGCATTGACCGCAGGATTCGTGCTTGAAAAACTGCATCAGGTTGCGCGCCGCGCCGACCGCCGTATCCTGATCCGACAGCACAATGACCGCAGCCGAACCGATGAAGCAGCCGTAGGGTTGCAGGGTATCGAAATCGAGCGGAATCGCGCTCATCGTCGCCGGCAGAATGCCGCCCGATGCGCCGCCCGGCAGATACGCATAGAAGGTATGGCCGTCCTGCATGCCGCCGCAATACTCATCGATCAGTTCGGCAATTGTGATGCCGGCCGGAGCCAGCTTGACGCCAGGCTGCCTGACGCGACCGGAAACTGAAAACGAGCGCAAGCCCTTGCGGCCGTTTCTGCCGTGGGAGGCGAACCAGTCTTCGCCTTTTTCCAATATCTCGCGGACCCAGAATAGGGTTTCGAAGTTGTGCACCAGCGTTGGCCGGCCGAACAAGCCGACTTGCGCGACATAGGGCGGGCGCAGGCGCGGCATGCCACGCTTGCCTTCGATCGATTCGATCATCGCCGATTCTTCGCCGCAGATGTAGGCACCGGCGCCGCGCCGCAGGAAAATTTGCGGCATTGCAGGCATCGGCGGGTTGGCGCGCAACTTGTCCAGTTCGGCTTCCAGCATGGCGCGGCAAGCGTGGTATTCGTCGCGCAGATAGATATAAATTGCATCGATGCCGACCGCCCATGCGGCAATCAGCATGCCTTCCAGAAAGCGATGCGGGTCGCGTTCCAGATAGACCCGATCCTTGAAGGTGCCCGGCTCGCCTTCATCGATATTGACGGCCAGCAGGCGCGGCCCGGCTTCCGCGCGCACGATGCGCCATTTGCGCCCGGCCGGAAAGCCCGCGCCGCCCAAGCCGCGCAAGCCGGAGCCTTCCATTGTCCGGAGCACCGATTCGACCTCGCGCACGCCGGAAATGCAGTCCTGCAACAACGCATAACCGCCTTGCGCTTGATAACCGGCATAGTCGATGCAGCCGTCCGGGATAGGTTGCACTGCCTTGGCCGCAACTTGGGCTGAAACGTTGATGGCAACCGCATCGCAACTGGCGCGCGGCACCGGGGTTTGCCCAACGATGGCAACCGGCGCCTGCTCGCAACGGCCGACGCAGGGCGTGCCGATCACGCGCACCTCTTTGCCTAATATTTGCGGGAGTTTTGCCAGCAACTCGCGCGCGCCGGCCATTTCGCACGACAAGCTGTCGCAGACCCGCACCGTCAATGCCGCAGGTGCGCTCTCGCCTTCCTTGACGACATCGAAATGATGATAAAAGGTCGCAACTTCATACACTTCGGCCTGGGACAAAAGCATCTCTTGCGCCAGAGCCGCCAGATGCGCGGCTGATAAACAGCCGAAACGGTCCTGGATCTTGTGCAGATGTTCAATCAGCAGATCGGGCTGACGCGACGCCGCACCGAGCAGCGCCTGCACCTCGGCCAGCGCAGCAGGATCGACGCGACGGCCCTTCGGCGCCTGGCGCTTGCGCTGTCTGTCGCCCCCGCTTGCGATGATGGGGATAATGGTCTGGTTCATGCCTGAGTGGCCCGTTTCATGATTGCTTGTTTAGCATTGTAAGCACATCAAACCCGCTCGATCACTATTGCAATTCCCTGGCCGACGCCGATGCACATGGTGCACAAAGCGTAGCGCCCACCGCTACGATGCAGCTGATACATCGCGGTTGTCACCAGCCGCGCGCCGCTCATGCCGAGCGGATGCCCCAATGCTATCGCGCCGCCGTTCGGATTCACACGCGGATCGTTGTCCTGCAAGCCCAGCATGCGCAGCACCGCCAGCCCTTGCGCGGCGAATGCCTCATTCAATTCGATCACATCCATCTGCTCCAGCGTCATGCCCAATTGCTGCAGCAACTTCTGGGTTGCGGGCGCCGGGCCGAGGCCCATCACGCGCGGTGCGACGCCAGCGGTTGCCATGCCGACAATGCGCGCTTGCGGCGTCAGGCCGTGCCGTCTGGCAGCGGCTTCACTGGCCAGCAACAGCGCACACGCGCCATCGTTGATGCCCGAGGCATTGCCTGCGGTCACGCTGCCGTCCGGGCGCACCACGCCTTTCAATTTCGCCAGCGTTTCCATGCTGGTTGCGCGCGGGTGTTCGTCATGCGTGACAGTAACTGGCTCGCCTCTTTTCTGCGGAATGATGACCGGCGTAATTTCTTGCGCGAAGATGCCGTTGTATTGCGCGGCAGCAGCCTTGGTCTGACTGGCGACGGCAAACAAATCCTGATCTTCGCGGCTGATGCGGAACTCGGTGGCGACGTTTTCGGCCGTCTGCGGCATCGCCTCGACGCCGTATTGCGCTTGCATCAGCGGATTGACGAAACGCCAGCCCATCGTGCTGTCGAAAATTTCTGCGTTGCGCGCAAAGGCGCTATCGGCTTTGCCCATCACGAACGGCGCACGCGTCATCGATTCGACGCCGCCGGCGATCATCAGGTCAGTGTCGCCGCAGCGGATCGCACGCGCGGCAGTACCTACCGCATCCATGCCTGAGCCGCACAGACGATTGATGGTGGAACCCGGCACTTCCTGCGGCAGGCCCGCCAGCAACGCAGACATGCGCGCCACGTTGCGATTGTCTTCACCCGACTGATTGGCGCAGCCATAAATCACATCCTGCACGGCGGCCCAATCCAGTTTGGGATGACGGGCAATCAATGCGCGCAGCGGGATTGCGCCAAGGTCGTCGGCACGGACATCTTTCAAGGCACCGGCATAGCGGCCGATCGGGGTGCGCAGTGCGTCGCAAATATAGGCTTGGTTCATCAGATGTCCAAATAAGAAAATGGATGGGTCGCTCAAGCGACATTAACAAGGTTTACTTCGAGGGCTTACTTAGCCACAGAATGCAGTTTTTTGTAGGAGCGCACCTGGGCGCGATCAACGGCTGCAGTCTGGCGACTACTTTCGCGCCCGGGTGCGCTCCTACAAAATCGCAGCATCTCACTCTTAATTTCCTTGCCGGCTGAATAGTTACTGTGGTGTTAAATAAATAGGGAGTATGAATAAAAACACATCATTTCCCGCATATATTTAAATACAATTAAATATATACGCAAGCCAGTATGCATTACGGCCGGAGCGCACCGGCTGGCAGATCAACGCTTGGCGGCATTGCTTCTGCCGCAAGTCGAAACAGGCTGGTGGCCTCAAGGTCGAGCACCTCCGCGCCACGCTGGTTCTGCATGATCCACTGCCAGCGAATGATCCCCAGCCAGGGTTTTGCCGCTGATCTGCGCGACTCATGGACCAGCACGCTTAGGGTCAGCAGATCGCCGGGGCGCACCGGATGCGGCCACTTTACATAGTTCAGGCCGGGCGATGCATACGATTCGGAACCGTTCAGAATGTGGTTGCTGACCAGCCCCATCGCCATTGCACAGGTATGCCAGCCGCTGGCGATCAAGCCACCCCAAGGCCCTTGTTCCGCCTGCATCGGATCGGTATGAAACCACTGCGCATCGTACTTGCGGGCAAAGGCAAGGACTTCTTCGGCATCGACTTCCACCGGGCCTAGGGTGATGCGCTGGCCGCTGCTCAGATCTGCGAATTTCATGAGGCGACCTGATTGAATTGAGGGGCGCGTTTATCCTTGATGGCGGCCAGTCCTTCGCGCGCATCCGCATGACCAAAGCCCATGATCTCGGCATTCAAGGATGCTTCAAAAGCCGGCCAGGCGGCGCGCAACCAGTGATTGAGCGAACGTTTCGTGTGGGCCAGTGCGCTCTGGCTGCCTGCCGCCAGCTTTTGCGCAATCTCCAATGCCTGGTCTTGCAATTGTTCGGCATCGACTGCGAGGCTGACCAGGCCGATCCGTTCCGCTTCCTCGCCGCTGACCGTTTCACACAGCAATAAATAATATTTTGCCTTGGCCATGCTGCACAACAGCGGCCAGATCAGGGCCGCATGATCGCCGGCAGCCACCCCCAGTTTGGTGTGTCCGTCGATCAGTTTGGCGCTGCGCGAGGCCACCGAGATATCGGCCAGCAATGCCACCGCCAATCCGGCCCCGACTGCCGCGCCATTGATCGCAGAAACAATCGGCTTGTCGCAGTCGATGATGCCCTGCACCAGTTCACGCGCCTCGCGCATGACGCGCATACGTGACTGCTCGGAGTGCAGCATGTCTTCCACCATGTCCAGCGCACCGCCGGCACAAAATGCCTTGCCTTCACTGCGCACCAGGACAACCTTTACCTGCGGATGCGCATTCAGCGTGCGCCAGATGGAAGCCAGCGCACCGTGGCCTTGCGCATCGGTCACCGGCATCCCGCCTGCCGGTTGAAATATCAGATGCGCAATGCCGTCATGGTCGATCTCGACGCGAAAATTGATGGTGTCTACGGGAATGGAAATGTTCATGTTGTCTGCCTTTCGATCCAGTAGCGATGTTGCAGCAAGGGGCTGATACGGTAGCGTTCGCTACGGTACGCGGCAAATAAATTGTTGAGCAGATGGACGGTGTAATCAACGCCAATCTGCTGCAGCCATTCAAACGGTCCGGCCGGATAATTGGTGCCGAGCTTCATCGCCAGATCGGCGCTCGCTGCGTCGCAGACGCCTTGATGCACCGCATCGGCACCTTCATTGATCAGCATCGCAATCGTGCGTGCGATCAACAGACCCGGCACATCGCGCATCACGATCGCTTGCAGGCCGCAGGCGGCCAGAGTGGCCGCGATGCCGGCCTGCGCTTCAGACGACACATCTGGAGCAAATGCAATCCCGATTGCGTCGCTGCGTTCGGACAGCAGCGGCAGATCGATGACTGCCAGTTGGCTGATGTTGCGTTCACTGGCAAGTTGGGCGGCGCTGCGGCCATCGGTCAGATGCAATTCCGCGTCGCCGATCCGCAAGCCTTTCCAGTCGCTGTCGGCCACATGGGAAAACGCCAGTTGCCTGCTATTCAACCAGTTCGCCAGCTTTTGGATGATTGCCGTATTTCCCATTACTTCTATCGGCAATCCTGGATTGCTGACTGGTAGATTCGGCACCGGGGCTGGTGCTCCCTCGTAGAAACCCTGGCCCACTTTGCGCCCCAGACGGCCGCCGTCAACCAGTGCTTTCTGCACCAGCGACGGTAGATAGCGGCGGTCGCCGTAATTGGCATCGAACACCGAGACCGTCACCGCGTAGTTGATGTCGTGCCCGATCAGGTCCATCAGTTCGCACGGCCCCATCCGGAACCCGGCGCTGCGTGCCGCCCGATCGAGTTGGGCCGGCGTGGCGGCCTGTTCCTGCAGCAAGGCCAGCGCTTCCGCATAGAACGGCCGCGCAATCCGATTGACGATGAAGCCCGGCGTCGATTTTGCATGCACCGGCGTCTTGCCCCAGCGACGCGACAGATCGACAATCGCATCGGCGACGCCGGCGGCAGTCTCCGCGCCGGAAACCACCTCGACCAGCTTCATCAGGGGCACAGGATTAAAGAAATGCATGCCGACCACCCGCTCGGGATGCCGCATGCCATTGGCGAGTGCGGTAATCGACAGGGACGAGGTATTCGACGCCAGGATGGTATGGCGGCCGACGTGCGTTTCCAGTTCGCGCAACAAGGCTTGCTTGGCTTGCAATTGCTCGACGATCACTTCCACCACCAGTGCGGCCTCGGCCAGATCGGCTAGCGTATCGACCGGCACAATGCGCGCCAGAATCGTTTCCCGCTCGAGCGCGGACAGGCGTCCCTTGCCGACCAGGCCAGACAGTGCTGCAGCAATATTGTCATGGGCTGCGCGGGCCGCATCCGGGCGCGCATCCATCAAGCGCACCGGATGCCCGGCCGCCGCAGCGACTTGCGCGATACCCGCGCCCATGGTGCCGGCACCGATTACGCCCACCAATTGCTGCATGGCCGGTTGCGTATTGATTGGATATTCTGTTGTCATAGGAATCGGCTCTTTCGTCTCTGTCATGACTTCACCCAGGCGGCCGGACGTTTGGCCAGGAATGCCGCAAATCCTTCGCGTGCTTCCGGCGTCGAGCGTACCCGTGCAATCGTTTGCGCGGTCAGTTCACGCACCGCTGCATCCACCTCGGCTACCGCGAGCTGACCGTATAGCAGCTTGATCTCGCCCAATGCTTTGGGCCCATTGGCCAGCAATTGCACGATGGTTTTTTCAATCGCAGCGTCCAGCTGATCCGCCGCCACGACTTCATGCACCAGCCCGATCTCGGCGGCGCGTGCGGCGTCGATCAGTTCTGCGGTCAATGCCAGCCGCAGCGCCTGGCGCTTGCCCACTGCATTGTTCAGGTAGGGGCCGATCACGGACGGCAGGATGCCGAACTTTGCCTCGCTCACCGCAAAGCGCGCCTGCGGCACCGCGAACACAATGTCGCAGGCGCAGCAGAGGCCGACACCGCCGCCATAGGCTGCGCCCTGAACCCGTGCGATGACCGGCTTGGCGCAAGTCTGGATCAGCTGCATCATGCGGGCAAAGCGCTGCGCATCGGCCAGATTGGCCTGCTGCGAATTATTGCTGGCGCGCTCCATCCAGCGCAGGTCCGCGCCGGCGCTGAAGGCGCGGCCTTCGGCGGCCAGCACCACCACCCGGGTAGCGTGCGCATTGCTGAGTGCGTCGAATACAGCGCTCAACTCGGCGATCATTGTTTCGTCGAACGCATTCAGTGTTTCCGGTTTGGCGAGCGTGACCTGCGAGACGCCGCGCCCGTCGGTCGCCAGTTTGAGCGTTGTGTAATTTGAATCAGCCAACATGACTCCTGCTAACAATTGAACGTAAAAAATAGACGGGCTCAGTAGGTCTCGACATGGAAACGCCCTTCCCTGACCATCTTGCCGTGCAGCGACGGCCAATCCATGCCGACCGCGCTGCAACTTTCGCGCAGTGCTTCCATGACGCCGGTCTCCATGCCTTTCAGGCCGCAGATATAGATGTAGCTGTCGCCATTGAGCAAATCGGTCACTGTGCTGCCGGCTTCGCGTATCTTGTCCTGCACATACGCGCGCGGCTGATTTTCCACCCGGGAAAAAGCCAGATGCATGTCGATGAAGCTGGTCGGCAGCTTCAGCAGAGGGCCGAAATAGGGCAACTCTTCCGGCCGGCGCGCACCGAAAAACAGCATCAGCTTGCCCCCTTTTGACTGCCCTTTTGTCACCAGGCGACGCCGGTGCTCGGTCATGGCGCGCATCGGGGCCGAGCCGGTGCCGGTGCAAATCATCAGAATATTGGCGCCAGGTTGGTTCGGCATCAGATAATTGGCGCCGAACGGGCCGGCAACCTGGACGCTATCGCCTTTTTGCAGATCGCATAGGTAATTGGAGCCGACCCCGCGCACCGGATGACCTTCATGGTTTTCCACCACGCGTTTGACGGTCAGCGCCAGGTTGTTGTAGCCGTCGCGCTCGCCCTCGCGCGGGCTGGCAACCGAATACATGCGCAGGTAATGCGGCTTGCCGCCGGCATCGACGCCGGGCGGAATGACGCCGATCGACTGCCCTTCCAGAATCGGGAAAAACTGGGTGCCGAAGTCCAGCACGATATGGTGAATATCGCTTTCCATATCCGCTGCGGTAAGGCGGTAATTGCCCGCCACCGTTGCCGTCACCGGATTTTTCAGCGTGTACAAATTGATGTAGGGATGCGCCGCCGACCACGGCGCGATGGTAGAAGAGGAAGATGTGGCTGCGTTGATTTGCAGCCCTTCAATCGTCACCTTCGCAGCGTCATCCTGAGCAGAACTGACCAGCGCGTCGTCCGATATTTCCTGTTGCGCTGGCAACTCATCCCAGCCGAATTGTTCTGCCAGCGAATACGCCGCATTTTTCGGCACGGTTCTCCAGTGGTCAATCGAACCGGTTGGGCACGGCGAAATGCACGCCATGCATCCATTGCAAAGATCCACGTTGACCACGTAATTGCGGCTGTCGTGCGTGATGGCATCGACCGGGCAAGTTTCTTCGCAGGTATTGCAGCGAATGCAAACCTCAGGATCGATTACATGTTGTCGTATCAATACGATTGATTCGGGAGCGTTCATCGGGTGCCATCCATATGGTGCGCATTAGTGCAGCCTAGTGCGGACAAAATCAAACAGGGTTGACCGATCAATTAGCGATCAATGCCGGGCAACCCTGTTCTGCCTAGTTGAAGCGGACGTACTCGTAATCGATCGCTTGCCGATTGATGCCCACCGGCGGCGGCGCAATCCAGTTGGCAAATTTGCCCGGCTCGATCACGCGCCCCATCAGCGATGCGACATAGGCACGGTCTTCCTCGCTAGGCAGCCAGTTGCGCGCATTGGCAGCCCATTCCACTTCTGAAATTACTCTGCCATCAGGTGAGATGCGGGTATCTGCAAACGCACCGATATGACGGTTGAATGCCTTGTGCGGCGCGGTCAGACGAAAGCTCAATCCTGCCTTCTCGATCACCCGATTCCAGCGCCCGATGCCGGCCACTGCGTCCCGGATGTAATCGTCGCGCAGCACTTCATTGAGCGAATTCAGCAGCGGGACTTCACGCTCCGCCAGTGCGCCGTTGGCAATCTCAAGAATGTGGTAATGGCCATCCTTCAACAGATGGTCATCATCGCGCTTGGTTTCTTCATAGCGGCCTTTCAGGCCCGCACTATAGAAAGTCGCCGCATTCGAGGACTGGTCGGCGCCAAACAAATCAATCGTGACGCTGAAATGGAAGTTCAGGTAACGCTGGATGGTTGGCAGGTCGATCACGCCCTTGGCGCGCACTTGCGCCGGATCTTCGATGCCGAACTCTTTCATGACAGCGCAAGTACGGGCAACCACGCGTGAAATCCCGGATTCGCCGACGAACATGTGATGCGCTTCTTCAGTCAGCATGAAGCGGCAGGTGCGCGACAGCGGATCGAAGCCGGATTCGGCCAATGCGCACAACTGGAACTTGCCGTCACGGTCGGTGAAGTACGTAAACATATAGAACGCCAGCCAGTCCGGCGTCTCTTCATTAAATGCTGCGAGGATGCGCGGCTTCTCTGCGTCGCCGGAATTGCGCTGCAGCAGTGCTTCCGCTTCTTCGCGGCCGTCGCGGCCAAAATGCTTGTGCAGCAGATACACCATCGCCCATAAATGGCGGCCTTCCTCGACATTGACTTGAAACAGATTGCGCAGATCGTATTGCGATGGCGCGGTCAGACCCAGATGGCGCTGTTGTTCGACTGACGCCGGCTCGGTATCGCCTTGCGTGACGATCATGCGGCGCAGATTGGCGCGGTGCTCGCCGGGCACGTCCTGCCAGGCAGCCATGCCTTTATTCTCGCCGAAATTGACTTTGCGTCCTTCCTCGGCTTGCGCCAGGAAGATGCCCCAGCGATAGTCCGGCATCTTCACATGGCCGAAACTGGCCCAGCCCTCTGGCGTAACACTGACAGCGGTACGCAAATACACGTCATGGCCGCTCGAGTTATCCGGGCCCATGTCGCGCCACCAGTTCAGGTAGTTAGGCTGCCAATGCTCCAGCGCACGCTGCAATGTCTTGTCTTCGGACAGATTGACGTTGTTTGGGATTAGTTCACTGTAATCAATTGTGCTCACGGTAAATTCCTTTAATCAGGGTTATTGCAAGAGTTGATAGCGTCAATCTTTAAACGCGGTTCATATCGAATTTGGCCTTGTTGCCGCTGCCATAGACCTTCAGCGCGCCCAATTCACCCACCGCATTCGGACGGATAAAAATCCAGTTTTGCCAGGCGGTCAAACGGCCGAAAATGCGTGTTTCCATGGTTTCCTTGCCATTGAAGCGCAGATTGGCTTCCAGCCCGGTCAAGGCATCGGGCGACATGCTGGCGCGCTCTTCCAGCACCATGCGGGTTTCATCGGCCCAATCCAGGTCATCCGGATCGGTAGTGATCATGCCCAGCGCCAGAGCCTGACCTGCATCAAGTGATTGCCCGATGGTGTTGCGCACCGCAGCGATCTCAGCCTCGTCTTCATAGAAGCGGCGTGCGATGCGCGATTGCGCGGTGACCATCGGCAAGCTGCCGAAATTAAGCTCGGATACGGCGATCCGCGGTGCCTGCTCCGGTGTCGATGGCAGGGCAAGCATGTAGCTGCGGTCGGCCGCCAATGCAATTTCGAGCAAGCTGCCGACAAAGCAGGAACCTTCGTCGATGAATGCAAACAGCGAGCGCGACGACACATCGAGCCGGGCCAGCGTGCGGCGCAAAAAGCCGATGGTTTCGCGCACCAGCCAGTGCGATTTATGCGCCAGCAACGTGGCGTCGCTGGCAAGGACTGCTTGCGCATCGCCGCGGGTCTTCAGGATCCAGGTACCGAGCTCGAGTTCATTGGTGCGCAGGTGCAAAATCGCGTCGTCGAGTTCTCGCGCCATCTGCAATGGCCACCATTGCACGCCTGCGGCTTCGATGCCAGCGATATCGGTTGGCTGCGGCGCAGTGGGCGCCTTGACGGTCAGCGTCGCATGGCGCGCATCACGATCCATCACGATGCCGACAAATTCATAATCGATCGTGGTGTCGGTCTGGGTCCGGTGCAAAGGCGTCAGCTTGACGCCCTTGCCGTCTGCCGGACGGTCGCTGTTGGCGGCCAGCGCCAACGCACGGTCACGCACGGTTTGCTGAAACTGCGCCGGTGTCGCGATCTCATCCACCAGACGCCAGTCTTTGGCGCGCTGTCCGCGCACGCCTTCGGAAGTGGTGCAAAAAATATCGGCATGGTCATGGCGCACGCGGCGCTTGTCGGTCAGGCGTGTCAGCCCGCCGGTGCCGGGCAAAACGCCCAGTAGCGGGACTTCCGGCAAGCTCACGGAAGAAGCGCGATCATCGACCAGAATGATTTCGTCGCAGGCGGCAGCCAGTTCATAGCCGCCACCGGCGCAAGCGCCATTAACCGCAGCAATGAATTTCAATCCGGAATGCCGGCTGGAATCTTCCAGGCCATTGCGCGTTTCATTGGTGAACTTGCAAAAATTGACTTTCCACGAATGGGTTGATTTGCCCAGCATGAAGATGTTGGCGCCCGAACAGAAAATCCGGTCCTTGCCGCTGGTGAGGATCACCGTGCGCACTTCCGGATGTTCAAAACGAATCCGCTGCACCGCGTCATTGAGTTCGATGTCGACCCCGAGGTCATAGGAATTGAGCTTGAGCTTGTAACCTTCCTTTAAGCCGCCATCCTCATTGATGTTCATGGTCAGTGTGGCAATCGGTCCGTCGCAGGCAATGGACCAATGTTGATAACGCTCAGGTGCGGTTTGATAGCTGATTTGCGGCGAGGTATTCATGGCACTCCACGTAGGCATTAAGATACATTGAAAAAAATCTATATACGCAATATATTGCATATAAATTCTACAGTCAAGCATCAAAATGCATTTTTTTGCATTCACTATAAAAAATAGTATTTTGGCCGCGGTGATGGGAATGACGCCGTGCAAGCCGGCAAGTAATGCAAATAATGGACAGCTACGCAATGGCAGCCGGCACATTATTAAGGTACTGGGGGGATTTTTTGACTTTGGTTTGAATCGTGCGCAGCGCAGGATGGCGGGCTTCGCAAGCGCAGCGCCAATCTGGCTAACTACGGTATGTATTTATGAATACGCATTACATATATGCGGAGAATGGCATATTTTCTCATATACTCCTGCATATTTCTTGAATGTGCAGGCTGGGCTAACGCCTTATTAGCCACCATCGCAGCCCAACATTGTGCTGATCAGCCACCGTGCGACACTTAATAGAAAACCTTGTCCTGCACCAGGACGGAGCCGCGCAATTGGTCTACCAGCCCCATAAAAGCCGCTTCCTGCGTGATGTCACTGGTATTGAACACGGCATCGGCCTTGGAATAAAACTCTGCGCGGCTTTCCATGATGCGTTTCAAATCCTCCATCGCTTCACGGTTGCCGAAGGTCGGTCGGGTGTCGCCCTGGGCCAGCACGCGCGCCATATGATCTTCCGGGGATGCCTGCATCCAGACTGTGTAGGTATGCGAAAGCAGCAAGTTGAAGGTCGCAGGCTCCGAAACGATGCCGCCCGGCGTGGCAATCACCGCGCGTGGAAAGCGCCGTATCACGTCTTCCAGCGCGCGATATTCATAGCGTCGATACGCGCTTGGGCCATACAAACTATAAATTTCTGAAATGCTGCAACCCGCCAGCGTTTCGATCTGCCGGCTCAGTTCGATGAACGGCACCACCCAGTTGTCTGCCAACATTTGCCCCAGCGTCGATTTGCCTGCGCCGCGCAAACCGATCATCGCCACCCGCTGACGGCGTGCCGATTCGCTGGTCGGCGCATCAAAAACGCCCGCCAGCGCGGCGCGGCCCTTGGCCAGCTCGGTCTCTGAGCGGCCACGGAGAATTTCGCGAATCATCAGCCATTCCGGCGACGACGCAGTTTCATCGCCGATCGCTTCGGCCAGCGTGCAATTGAGCACCGAGGTGAGCTGGCGCAGAAACTGCACCGTGACATTGCCCACGCCGGATTCCAGGTTGGCAAGATGGCGCTCGGACACATCGGCCATGCGCGCCAGCGCCTTGCGCGTCAGGCCGCGCCGCGCCCGCAGGATTTTCAAGCGCTCGCCGAGCGCAATCAGGAATGGATCTTTGCGTTGCTCTGAGTTATCTGTCATAAAAATTGCCATAAAAAATTATCAATTCATCCCGCGCTTTTTAAACCGCTTTTGTAAATACAAGCATGCATCAGCAGGCCAGCAAATTATATGCGCAATGCATGCATATATGCTTGACACAAGCAAAATAATGCACATATACTTATTCAAATATGCATTATAAATCCTGTAACGCAAGCACTTGATGCACTATAAATCACAAGCGCATTTCCCGGAGAATTAAACGTGGATATAAAAGTGGATATAAACGGATTTCAGTTGCTGATTGCCCGTCTGACCGGAGAAATTGCCGGGGTTCCGCTGGGGTCAATGCTTGAGGCGCACCTCAATGCGGAGCATGGTTCCAAAAGCGATTTGTTCGAAGCGATTTTCGCTGCCTGCAAGATTGGCGTCAAGGATGGCTGGATGTGCAATCGGGAAGGTGCCGGCATACGTTACGGCCGCGTGCTGAAGGCCACCGAGGCTACCCACGGTTTCAGCGTCGACGTGGTCGAGATGGAGAATGTGGCCGGCCCTTACCATGTCCATCCCAACGGCGAGATAGATTTGATCATGCCGCTGACGCAGGGCGCCTGCTTCGACGCCAACCCGGCCGGCTGGTGCGTCTATGAACCCGGCAGCGGACATCGCCCGACTGTCGCCAAAGGGCGCGCTCTAGTGCTGTATCTGCTGCCGCAAGGCGCAATCGACTTTACGCCTGAAGCGGCGTAATCGCACCATTCGATCCTGCTGGCCGATTCCCCATTTTTTGATTGCATTCACATGATCCCTCTCTCCCATCTTCCCCATCTTCCCAACTATTTAAGCGGCGTCTGGCAACCTGAATCAGGCCGCAGCGCTACCTTGCTTGATCCGGTCACTGGCCAGCCGCTTGCCACTGCGGGCGGGCCTGCCGCAGGTTTGGATGCAGGATTTGCTTTCGCCCGCACCCAAGGCGCACCCGGGCTGCAAGCAATGTCTTATGGTCAACGTGCCGGCATGCTGGGCGAGATATTGAAAGTGCTGCAAGCCAATCGCGACGCCTATTACGATATCTCGCTAGCCAATTCAGGCACCACCAAAGCCGATTCCGCGGTCGATATCGAAGGCGCGGCATTTACGCTGGGCTATTACGCAAAGATCGGCGCTGGACTGGGCGACGTCCGCACGCTGCTCGACGGCGCTGCGGCGATGCTGTCGAAAGATCAGCTATTTCAATCGCAACACATCCTGACGCCAGTACGCGGTGTCGCGCTGTTTATCAATGCATTCAATTTCCCGGCCTGGGGCTTGTGGGAAAAAGCGGCGCCGGCCTTGCTGTCAGGGGTGCCGGTCATCATCAAGCCGGCCACGGTCACCGCCTGGCTGACCCATCGCATGGTGGCCGACGTGATCGCCGCCGGCATTTTGCCTGCGGGTGCGCTGTCCATCGTCTGCGGCAGTTCCGCCGGCCTGCTCGACGCATTGCAGCCATTCGATGTGTTGTCATTTACCGGCTCGGCCGATACCGCTGCGCTGATCCGCTCGCACGCCGCCATCTCGCGCCATTCGGTGCGCGCCAATATCGAGGCCGACAGCTTGAATTCGTCGATGCTCGGTATCGACGCCGCACCGGGAACCGCCGCGTTCGAGCTTTACGTCAATGAACTGGTACGCGAAATGACCACCAAGAGCGGGCAACGCTGCACCGCGATTCGCCGCGCGCTGGTTCCCGCACAATTTTTCGATGCGGTGGCCGAAGCGGTCGGCGCCAAACTGGCGCAGGTCAGTGTCGGCAATCCGCGCAATCCGGAAGTGCGGATGGGCTCGCTGGTCAGCCGCGAGCAGTTTGACAGCGTACAGGCAGGCATTGCCCAACTGTCCAGCGAAGCCAGCGTTCTGTATGACGGCAGCAAGCAGGCGCTGATAGATGTCGATCCTGCCATCGCCGCATGCGTTGCGCCCACCTTGCTGGGCGTGCGCGATGCGGATCAGGCCGTGCTGGTGCACGACCATGAAGTATTCGGACCGGTATCGACCTTGCTTGGCTATCGCGATACCGGACATGCGCTGGCGCTGGCCCATCGCGGCCTGGGGTCGCTGGTGGCCTCCGTATTCAGCGCAGATAGCGCGTGGATGGCGCAGGTCGGACGCGAACTGGCCGGCACCCATGGCCGGGTTCACATAGTGAGCCCCGATGTCGGCAAAACCCATACCGGTCACGGCAATGTGATGCCCGCATCGATCCACGGCGGACCGGGTCGCGCCGGCGGCGGCGAGGAACTGGGCGGCTTGCGCGCACTGGGTTTTTACCACCGCCGCGCGGCACTGCAAGGATCGTCCGTCACGCTGCAGCAACTGGCGCCCACCGCAGCACACTGGAACGTTTGAGAAGTTGATGAAATTTTAGCGCGCGGCATGTGGCATGCGATGCGCAACAACAGGAGATGAAATGCCGGATTTATCTACAGCTGACCATCGGGTAAGCCCGCCAGTCATCGATATTCCGCGTTGCTACAACGCGGCGCATGACCTGATCGAACGCAATCTGCAGGCAGGCCGCAAAGACAAGCCTGCATTCATCGACGACAACGGCGCATACACCTACGGCGAAGTTGCGCATAGAAGCTCCGCATTCGCGAATGTACTCGGTCAACTGGGCGTAGTGGCCGAGCAGCGCATTCTCTTGTGCATCCATGACACGATCGATTTTCCGACGGTTTTTCTGGGTGCGATCAAGGCTGGCGTGGTGCCGATTGCGGTCAATACGCTGCTGACCCAGGGTGATTACGAATACATGCTGACCGACAGCGCGGCCAGAATTGCGGTGGTTTCAGCCGCGCTGCTGCCGCTGTTCCAGCCATTGTTGGGCAAAGTGCCGACGCTGGAGCGCATTCTGGTCGCCGGCAGCAAGCAAGTCCCGGATGGGCTTACCCCGCTGCTGGAACAGGCCAGCGGCGACTTTGCAGTCGCAGCCACTTCCAGCGATACGCCCTGCTTCTGGCTCTATTCGTCCGGCTCCACTGGCGCGCCCAAGGGCACCGTGCATGTCCATTCCAGCCTGATCCAGACCGCAGAACTGTATGCACGGCCGATCCTAGGAATCAACGAGAACGATGTCATCTTCTCAGCCGCCAAGCTGTTCTTTGCTTACGGGCTCGGCAACGGTCTGACGTTTCCCATGGCGGTTGGCGCCACGGCGGTGCTGATGGCTGAACGTCCGACGCCGGCCTCGGTCTGCGCGCGCCTGCGCCAGCATCAGCCCAGCATTTTCTGCGGCGTGCCTACTTTGTACGCCTCCATGCTGGCCAATCCGGAGCTGCCGGCTCGCGACGAACTCACGCTGCGTCGTTGCATCTCTGCCGGCGAAGCGCTTCCCGAAGAAATCGGCAAACGCTGGTCGAGGCACTTCGGCCTGGATATTCTGGATGGCATCGGCTCCACCGAAATGCTGCACATCTTTCTTTCCAACCGCGTTGGAGAAGTCCGTTACGGCACCACCGGCAAGCCGGTTCCCGGCTATGCGGTGCGATTGGTCGATGAAGAAGACAAGCCGGTGGTGCGTGGCGAAGCGGGTGAACTGCATATTTCCGGCCCCACCAGCGCCACCCTTTACTGGAACAACCGTGAAAAATCGCGTCACACCTTTCTCGGCGGCTGGACCCGCAGCGGCGATAAATACCATGAAGACGAAGATGGGTATTTCGTCTATGCCGGCCGCAGCGATGACATGCTCAAGGTCAGCGGCATTTACGTCTCGCCGATTGAAGTCGAATCGGCATTGATCGGTCACGCTGCCGTGCTGGAAGCCGCCGTGGTAGGAAAGGAAGACGACGACAAGCTCATCAAGCCGATTGCCTATATCGTGCTGAAACCGGGCATTGTGCCTTCGCCCGAGCTGGAGGCGGAATTAAAGGCGCATGTAAAAGGCTGCCTGGCGCCCTACAAATACCCGCGCTGGATGAAGTTCGTCGACGAATTGCCAAAAACCGCAACCGGAAAGATACAGCGCTTCAAGTTGCGCGCCGGAGCCGCCTGACCTGAATCACAGCAGCGGCCCGAGATCCCACAACTAACCTGGTACCGAGACAATGAATACTGCAATAGCTATCCTCTGCGATGAACATCGTTCCATCGCAGCAGTTCTCAAGGGGCTGCTGGACCACGTTACACGGGTCAAAGACGGCACAGAAGCGCCCGACTTCGCGCTGTTCGGGGCGATGTTCGACTACATCGAAGTGATACCGGAGCGGGTCCATCATCCGAAGGAAAACGAATATTTGTTCCGCTTTCTGCGCATACGCGATCCCGAGTCGGCACCGATTCTCGATCTTCTCGAAGCCCAGCATGAAACGGGTGGCGAATTGCTTGAAGCTCTGCGCAAGCAACTTGCCGCCTATCGCGACGGCGGCGCGCTTGCGCCTTTCGATCTGGCCCTTACCGCGTATGCCGAGTTCAATTGGGATCACATGAGCAAGGAAGAAAATATCGTCATCCCGAGAGCGGAAAAATACCTGACGCAAGCGGACTGGCAAATCATCGGCGCAGCTTTCGCCACCAACCGCTATAGCGCCTGGTAGCAATGCATGGAACACGAAAAGGAACCATCTGCGATGCGTTCAGATATGCACAATAGCGGCGTCCAGTTTGCCGATATCCAATGGCGCAATAGCCCGCTCAGGCTGGAGTATCAATGGATCGGCGCCAGGCATTCCGACTACCCGGTAATCGTATTTCTGCATGAGGGCCTGGGTTCGATCGCGCTCTGGAAAGATTTTCCCGAGACTTTTTGCCGGACGCACGGCTTTACCGGACTGGTGTTTTCACGCTACGGCTACGGTCAATCGACACCAAGGCCGGCAACGGAGAAGTGGCCAGTCAGCTTCATGCATGCGCAGGCGCATCAGGTGCTGCCGGCCTTTTTTTCGCACCTGGGTATTGCACATCCCTGGCTGTTCGGCCACAGCGATGGCGCTTCGATCGCCCTGCTGTATGCGTCGCGTTTTTCGGAAAATCTGAGCGGAATTGTGGTCGCCGCCCCGCATATTTTTGTCGAAGATATTACCGTCGCCAGCATCCGCGTCGCTCGGGACGTCTATCTGACGAAAAATTTGCGCGCCAGGCTGGCGCAATACCATGCCGACGTCGATTCGGCTTTCTGGGGCTGGAACGATATCTGGCTTGACCCCGAATTCCGTGCATGGAATATCGAAAACGATCTCACCAGCATCACCTGCCCGGTGCTTGCGATTCAAGGCGAAGACGACGAATACGGCACCCTCGAACAAGTCTACGGAATTCAAAGAAAAATTCCGGCTGCACAGATTGTCGTGCTACCGCAATGCGGCCACTCACCGCATCGCGATCAGCCAGAAGCACTCAGCCAGGAAGTTGCGCATTTCATTACCCACAGAGTTTAAAAAACCACATAAGCAGGAGACAACATGCAACTCAATTTCAAACTTCGTTTCAAACCTACCCAATTCGCCGTGGCAGCCGCAACATTATTTCTGGCCAGCCAGGTTCATGCGCAAACTGCGCCAGTGAAGGTCGGCCTGATGCTGCCGGCGACCGGCACCTACGCCGGTCTCGGCACGATGATCGAAAATGGCTTCAAGCTGTATGTCTCTGAACAGGGCGGCAAACTGGCCGGGCGGGAAATACAGTATTTCAAGGTCGACGATGAATCCGCCCCGGCAAAAGCCATCGATAACGTCAACAAGCTGATCAAGCGCGATCAGGTCGATGTGCTGGTCGGCACCGTGCATTCCGGCGTGGCGCTCGGCATGGCCAAGGTTGCCAAGGAAACAGGAACGCTGCTGATTGTGCCGAATGCCGGCGCCAATGCGATCACCGGCGCAATGTGCGCGAAAAATATTTTCCGTAGTTCGTTCTCCAGTTGGCAGTCCGGTTTTGCAATGGGCAAGGTGGCCGCCGAGCGTGGACACAAAAAAATCATGACGATTACCTGGAACTACGCGTTCGGCAATGAGTCGGTGGAAGCCTTCACCGAGGGATTCGAGAAGGCCGGCGGCAAAGTGACGCAAAACATGACGTTATCGTTTCCGAATGTAGAGTTCCAGGCAATGCTGACGCAGATTGCAGCGCAGAAGCCGGATGCAGTCTATGCATTTTTTGCCGGTGGCGGCGCGGTCAAGTTCGTCAAGGACTATGCCGCGGCCGGGTTGAACAAAACGATTCCGTTATACGGCCCCGGCTTCCTGACAGACGGCACGCTGGAAGCGCAAGGCGACGCAGCGCAGGGAATGTTTACCACCCTGCACTATGCGGACAATTTGAATACGCCGCGCGACAACGCATTTCGCCTCAGCTTTGCGAAAGCCTACAAGGTCAATGCCGATGTGTATGCAGTACAGGGCTACGATGCCGCGCAAATGCTGGCGGCTGGCCTGAAAGCGGCTGGCGGCGATATCAAGAAACAGGACAAGGTCATCGCCGGCATGGCGGCGGCGCAGATCGATAGCCCACGCGGAAAATTCACCATCTCGGCTGCACATAACCCGGTTCAGGATATCTATCTGCGTCAGGTCAAAGCCAACAATAACGAAATCAAGAACGTCGCGATCAAGGCACTGGCTGATCCGGCCAAGGGCTGCAGAATGTAATGTTTTGGCAGCATGGACATGGGCGGCAGCGGCACCGCTGCCGCCCATGCTGCCAATGCTACCCAAGCCCATCTTACGAGCGCGCACCGGTTGTTCGCATCGGCCCTATTGCTACCTGGAATCACCATGGATATCTCTACGTTTCTGGCGCAGTGTTTGAACGCTGTGCAATATGGCTTGCTGCTGTTTCTGGTGGCGAGCGGTCTGACCCTGATTTTCGGCATCATGGGCGTGATCAATCTGGCCCATGGCAGCTTTTACATGATAGGCGCGTACATGGCGTTCGGGCTGGCGCCTTTCTTCGGCGATCAGTTTTTACTGCAACTGCTGGCAGGGGTCGTGCTGGCCGCCTTGTTCGGTTTCGTACTGGAATGGCTGTTTTTCAGCTACCTGTATCAGCGGGACCACCTGCAGCAGGTGCTGATGACGTATTCGCTGATCCTGGTGTTCGAGGAAGCGCGCAGCCTGCTGGTCGGCAACGAAGTACACGGCGTCAAAGCGCCCGAGTGGCTGTCCGGCAGCATCCAGCTCGGCGACTTGATGAGCTATCCGGTATACAGCCTGTTCGCATCGGCGGCCTGTCTGGTGGTGGCAATCGGACTGTATTTTGTGGTCAACCGCACACGGCTGGGCATGATGATCCGGGCCGGCGCCAGCAACCGCGACATGGTGCGCGGCCTGGGCATCAATATCAAGCTGTTGTACCGGATTGTGTTTGCCGCCGGCGTGGCGCTGGCGGCACTGGCCGGCATGATTGCCGCGCCCATGACCTCGGTTTATCCGGGCATGGGCGGGCAGATCCTGATCATCTGTTTCGTGGTGGTCGTCATCGGCGGCATCGGTTCCATTTCTGGCGCTTTGATCGCGTCATTGCTGGTGGGTTTTGTCGACACCTTCGGCAAGGTATTTTTCGCCCAGTTCAGCGGCCTTAGCGTGTACCTGCTGATGGCGCTGATTCTGATCTGGCGTCCCGAAGGCTTGAAAAGCAAAGGATACTAAAATCATGGCCATATCGTCCCTCTCAAGTCCGGCAATCGCACCTTCCCACAACAGTATCCGGCATTGGTTGCTGCCAGTAGCTGGCGCGGTCGTGCTCGCCGCGCTGCCGATGTTTTTGTCGTCCTATCTGCAGGATCTGGTGCTGAAGATCGTGATTTACGCAATCTTCGCGTTAAGCCTGGAACTGCTGGTCGGCACCACTGGCCTGATCAGCCTTGGGCACGCCGCTTTCTTTGGCATTGCCGCTTACATCACGGTGCTGGCATCGTCCGATGCTTCGGCTTCCTCGATCGGCTGGCTGTTGCCGCTGGCAATGCTGGGCGCCGGCGCTTATGCGCTGTTCGTCGGTGCGCTCAGTTTGCGTACCAAAGGCGTGTATTTCATCATGGTGACGCTGGCGTTTGCACAGATGGCTTATTTCGTATTCCACGATACGGCACTCGGCGGCGGCAGCGATGGCATTTTCCTGACTTTTCGGCCGGCGTTGCGCATCGGCGACTTCACTCTGCTAGACCTGGAAAAACCGCGGCACATGTATTTTTTTGCGATCGGCTGTCTGGCGGCAAGCTACGCGCTGCTGGCGATGATGCAGCGCTCCCGCTTCGGCCATGCGCTCGCCGGCATCCGTGCCAACGAGCAGCGCATGCGGGCAACCGGTTACAACACGTATAACTACAAACTGGCAGCGTTCGTCATCGCTGCCATGCTGGCCGGGCTGGCCGGGTTCTTGATTGTTGCAAAAAATGGCATTGTGAATCCGGAGCTGTTGTCATGGCATGAATCCGGCGCGGTGCTGCTGATGATTATTCTGGGTGGTTTGGGCAGCTTGCGCGGCGCCATCATTGGCGCAGTGGCGTTCATCTTGCTGAAAGAGTTTTATTCATCCGAGGCGATCTTCGGCCAGATCGCGCATAGCTGGCAAATGACGCTGGGGTTGACGATGATATTTTTTGTCGCCGTCATGCCCAATGGTCTGATCGGCTTGCTCGCGCAATGGCAGCGCAGCAGAGCCGGCCAGCGCCTTTCACTTTCAACGCCCCACCGCCCCAACGACAAGGAGGCACCTCATGATTAATCCTGCGCGCGCTCAAGTACTGGCTGCAGCAGCGCCGCTGTTGCAAGCGGCGGCGCTCACCCGTCGCTTTGGCGGCCTCGCGGCTGTCAACGGGGTGTCGGTAGATTTGCATATCGGTGAGGTGCATGCGGTCATCGGCACCAATGGCGCGGGCAAATCCACCCTGATCAACATGTTGTCCGGCGAAATTGCGGCCTCTAGCGGCGCAATTACATTGAGCGGAATCGATATTACCGGATGGTCGCAAGCGCGCCGTGCGCGTTCCGGCATCGGTCGCAGCTATCAGCGCACCACCATATTTCCAAAGTTTACGGTGCTGGAGAACTGCCGCCTGGCCGCGCAAGCTGCGGCGCAACGGCCCTGGTTGTTATGGGAGGCGGCAGCAATATGCCCGCATAGCGTGGAGACTGCGTGGCATGCGCTTGAATCTGCCGGCTTGCACGATTTCGCGCATCTTATCGCCGGCACCATCAGCCACGGTCAGCAGCGCCAGCTGGAAATTGCCATGTGTCTGGCCACCAATCCCAAGGTATTGCTGCTCGATGAGCCGCTCGCAGGCATGGGTGCAGAAGAAACGGATCGCATGTTATCGATGCTTGAGAGGCTTAAAACTGCGCATGCGATTTTGCTGGTCGAACACGACATGGATGCAGTGTTTCGCGTGGCCGACCGCATTACTGTGATGGTCAACGGGCAAGTCATTGCGACTGACGCGCCGGACAATATCCGCAACAACCACGACGTCAAAGTGGCCTACCTGGGCGAAACGCATTCAGCTTAAGGCAACCATGCTAAAAATTAAATCTCTCAATACCTACTACGGTGACAGTCATATTTTGCATGGCGTCGATCTTGAGATTCCGGCAGGAAAAGCAGTCGGACTGCTGGGCCGCAACGGCATGGGCAAGACCACGCTGATCCGCAGCTTGATGGGCTTCGTGCCGGCGGCATCAGGCCAAATAGCATGGCGTGGCAAAGATGTCACCGGCCACACCCCCGAACGCATGGCGCGCCTGGGCATCGGCTACGTTCCGGAAGGCCGGGGGATCTTCCCCAATCTTTCAGTCAGAGAAAATCTGGTGATGAGCGCGCGGCCTGGGGCTGCAGGCCGATGCGACTGGACCTACGATCGGGTGCTGGAAACCTTTCCCAGGTTAACCGAGCGGCTCGACCACGGCGGCCAACAGTTGTCTGGCGGCGAACAACAAATGCTATCCATTGGACGGGCGCTGATGACGAACCCCGATCTGCTGATCCTTGACGAAGCCACCGAAGGGTTAGCGCCGCTGATCGTCCTGGAAATCTGGCGCGTGATCAGACAAATAAGTCAAACCGGCATCAGCACGCTGATCGTGGACCGTAACTATCACTCTGTTCTGTCCCATACCGATGTGGCGGTCATCATGGAAAAAGGGAAAATCGCGCTGGCCGGCGAATCGGCAACGCTATTGAATGCCGCCGATAAGCTGTCACGCTATCTTGGCGTTTAGACGCCCATCTTCGAGCATCAACACTTTGTCGGAGCAATCCGGGCAACCTGATTTCAAGAGGATCTTTTATGCGTGTGCTATCAAATCATATTGCGATACGTGTCATCCAGGATGAGCACGATCGGTTGTCGGCCGTAATCCATGGCATGCAGCATTTCGTGCGTGCTATCAACAACGCAGGGAAGGCGCCGGACCCCAAGGTGTTTCGGGCAATGCTGCTTTACATTAGCGAGTATCCGGAGCAAGTACATCATCCGAAAGAAGATCAATACCTGTTTGCACGATTACACGAGCGCACCAATCAAGTCAATCAGACTCTGGATGAACTTGCGTCCCAGCACATGCAAGGCGAGTCGCAGGTGCGCGCACTGGAACGCGCACTGACGCACTATGAACTTGAGGGCGCCGCAGCATTCCAGTCATTTTTTGACATGGTGGAAACCTATTCAAAATTCTATTTTGGTCATATGAAATTGGAAGAAGATGCGATTCTTCCCGCCGCCATTAAGTTCCTGACGCCGGATGACTGGGCCGTCATCGATGCGCAGTTTGCTGACAATCAGGACCCGCTTGCCGGCGCTGAATACCAGGAGAGCTTCGACCAGCTGTTCTCACTGATTGTGAACATCACACCTGCGCCGCTTGGGTTGGGGCCATTACCACACTGATGCTACGCAACTTGCCCGCAAAAAAGGAACGGAGTGGAGTGCGTCGGAACAGTGGCCCAGATTACGGGGGATTCAACGACTGCCTGCATTAATCGGAGTATATTTTATTTTCGCAATTAATATATGCGCGTATTGCCATAAAAATGGCAATACTCCTTTCTTTTTAAAAACCCGTTGATCCTGAGAATGCTCTACCAGCCTTGTCTTGACGCGCCATAAATTTTGACAACATCAAATCCATCGAAGCCACGGGCATTGACAAAACGCAAATTAATATTCATGCATTAATCCATAATTTGTTGCAGTACAAATGCTCCACAACAGGCAATGCAGCATCTTGGCGGCGCGCGATTTACCACCATAAAGAAGAATCGTCCGCTTGCTGGAGCGTGTTTACAACATTTGGCAAAATAACCTTATTTTGGAGGCATTTCATGAAAAAAACATTTGGCGGTCTTGCAGCAGCGGCTTTGCTGAGTTTCGTTGCAACGGTCTCGTTTGCGCAAACGGAGGCGCCGAACGATGCCCAAATCGCAGGTATCGTTGTTGCTGCGAACACGGTTGATATCAACGCCGGAAAGCTTGCCAAGTCCAAGTCACAGAACAAAGAAGTTAAGGCCTTTGCGCAGCGCATGATTACTGACCATACCAGCGTCAACAAATCGGCGTCGGCGCTGGTTAAGAAACTTAAGGTAAAACCTGAGGACAGCCCGACCAGCAAGAGTCTCAACGACGACGGCGCCGCGAACCTGAAAAAACTTAAAGGTCTCAAGGGCGCTGAATTCGACAAAGCATATGTCGATAATGAAGTGACTTATCACCAGGCTGTGCTGGATGCCATCGACAAGACTCTCCTGCCAAACGCGAAAAATGCTGAATTAAAAGATTTACTGACAAAAACTCGTCCGGCATTTGACGCGCATTTGCAGCATGCGATGAAGGTACAGACGTCACTGAAATAAGTCATTGCTGTGCTCGCTTTAACACCCCCGGGCAATAAACACCCGCGTTACACCGGGGGTGCATTGTTATTGGCTGTTGCACTGTTTAGCGCAGGTCACGGATCGCATGCGGTTGCGAAACCGAAGGTGCATACCGTCATCATCGAGGCAATGCAGTTTTCCCCGCAGGTTATTGCGGCAAACGCTGGCGATACAATTGTGTGGACAAACAAAGATATCGTTGCGCATACCGCTACCGCACAAAATCGCAGTTTCAACTCCGGCGAGATTGCGCAGAACCGTTCCTGGAAATTCAAGGTACGCAGGAAAGGCGTCTTCCCGTATGTTTGTACGTTTCATCCGACGATGAAAGGAAATCTGGTTGTCAAATAGGGGACCAATTGAGCACCAATTTCTTGCCCTGAATTCGCATGGCGTGTATCACTACAGAAGGAAGAGTACTCATGAAAATTGCGATTATTGGAGTCACCGGCCGCGCCGGCTCCCGCATTGCCGCAGAAGCGCTTCGCCGTGGCCACATTGTCACGGGCATTGTCCGTTCGCCAGAAAAAGCGGATGTGCCCGAAGGCGTGACCGTACAAAAAAGTGATGCCACGCAACCGGAGCAGCTGACTCCACGCTTGCGCGGTCACGACGCGGTTATCAGCGCGGCCACTTTTCAAGTGCTGAAGGCGGCCCCGCTACTTCAGGCGGTCAGGGCATCCGGCGTGAAACGCCTGCTGGTCGTGGGAGGTGCCGCCAGCCTGGAAGTCGCTCCGGGAACGTTGCTACTCGACAGCCCGACTTTCCCCGAGGAGTACAAGGTGGAAGCCATCCCGGGCAAGCAATTCCTCGATGACCTGCATGCTGAAACGGAGCTGGATTGGACCTTCCTGTCCCCACCCGCCATGTTTGCGCCAGGCGAGCGCACCGGCAAGTACCGCGTTGGCACAGACCAGCTGCTGTCAGATGAAAGCGGCCAAAGCCGCATCTCGATGGAAGACTACGCGGTGGCCATGATCGACGAACTTGAGCGCCCGCAGCACGTCCGCCAACGCTTCACGGTCGCCTATTGAGCGATAAATCAGGATTGAACCGCCCGAGCAGGGTGCGAAACATACTGCTTTTCGTATTGCTTTTTATCGTGGAAACAGCACAGATGGGATGATGAGAAAAGAGCTCGCTAATTCGCTACTGAGTAACCGGCCCTCTCATAGCGGCCAGAGAGGGCAAGCGTTTATTAACGTATTGCAATAAAATCTGACTACGGAACTATGACAATATCAGGACATCATTTCTGCGACTGGCATTGTCTAGGCGTGAATTAAATTTTGTTTATGCCACAAGTTTTTATGCCGCCAGTGCCACTCATGGTTGCATTGCAAGCACTTGGTGTTGATTAATTCTTCCTCCCAGTCCCACTTGCGATAAGTGCCTCCGAGCACAACATCGCCATCTTTCACAGCGCTGCGAAGGATTTCGCTTAACGTATCGACGCTGCCATAGATTATCTCTACACCACTGGCCTGCCTGCAGTTCGGGCATATTTGTTTTGTTTTGTTTTCTGTCATGTCTCTCTCCTTTTTTTTATAACAAAATACAGCCAGGAGAAAATATCATTTCAGAATAACTGTGTAGTGATATTGCTCAAGAAGATGATGCTTACATAGCATGCGATTCGTTGTTTTTGAGCTTGTTTGAAACAGCGTTCGCTAAGGTGAGCAGGCGCATCTTGTTCACACTTTATATAGAGATCTATTTCGCAACAAACAAGTTCACCGACATACTCGCGACAAATACCGTTCCCATCTGAACGCCCATAAACGCACAGGAGCCAACATCAAACTTCAGATAAAAGATACGGCCAGACATTTTCTATCCCGAGATGGAGTTGACAGTGGTGGGCGTTCGCTTGAAAGCATATTGGCATGGTCGGACGATGCGCTTGAATTCCAGCATGATTTCATTCAGTGGCTCTTTCCGCTTGAGGAGCCGAGCAGAGTCAATGCAGACGCGCCCGTGCTAACCCGAAACGAGTGCAGCGAGCTTGGCCATGACCCCAAAGTCCTCGCTGGTCTGCGAGACGGGTTCAGCCGGATGTTGCGTTTCTATGGCCTTGAGTGGAGCGGCGCAGACATCATCAAGTCCGCCAACTGGCATGCGCGTTGTTCGAATTGGGCCTGGACGCCGACCCACAATGACTTGCGAATTACCCGAATACTGCATTCACTGAATTTATTTGGATTGAACGCCGAAGCGCAGGCATTTTTAAGCTTCCTGGAGAATATGGTTCTGGAAAATTCCTTGAGCTCCAGCCGCAAGGTTGCACTGGCTTACTGGCAGAACGCAGTGAAGTTTTAACGTCTTCCCAAGGGGCCCGGGAAACGTGTTCGGCAAAGAAAAACTGTCGACGTCTCGCTATAAAAATAGCCATGCAATCAATGCCTAAACATCCAATTGAATTTTTTTCATGAAAAGGAAACAGTTTTTTCATTTGATGTTTTTATAACCAACCGGCACGCTTCAGCCGGCGGTGCAGCAAAACACAGCCAACCATAATGCAGCCCAAAATTATCGGGTAACCCCATTTCCATTTCAGTTCTGGCATGTACTCGAAATTCATCCCATACAAACTAAATACCATGGTGGGCACCGCCAAAATAGCGCCCCAGCCGGCGAGCCGTTTGACCACTTCGTTCTGGCGAATAGTCACCTGCGCCAGGGCGACTTGCATCGCGGCATTAATCATTTCGCGCATCCGGTCGGCGGCATGGGTGACCCGGGCGACATGGTCGATGATGTCCCGGTAATAAATGCGGTTTTCCTTGGGGATTATGTCGCTATGAAAGCGCAGTAATTGCGTGCAAATCTCGATTAATGGCACCGCCGCCGCGTGCAGTGTCAGCAGTTCATTTTTCAGGCTGTAAAAATCCTGTAAGTTGTCTGCTTGAGAACTAGGTTTGAACAGCTGGTTCTCAAAGCTTTTGAACCTTGCCTGCAGATTGTCGATACACGGTTGATACTGGTCGACCACGAAATCGACAATCGAATACAACACATAGCCGGGGCCGTTTGCCAGCCTGTCTGGCAGGCTCTCGGTGCGTTCCCGAACCTTGGCGTAGCCCATCGATTGCCCATGCCGTATGGTGACAACGAAGCGTGGTCCCAGGAAAATATGCGTTTCGCCAAACTGAATCTCTTCATTAGCCAACATTGCGGTGTGGAGAACCAAAAATAGCGTGTCGCCATATTCTTCCAGCTTTGTCCGCTGATGCGCCTTATGTGCATCTTCTACTGCCAGTTCGTGCAGACCGAATTCCTCTTTGATTTTGCCCATCAGTTCTGGGTCCGGTTCGAGCAGCCCGACCCAAACGAAAGTATCGTTTTCCTGTAACACGTCACTGATGGCTTCAATCGTGATGTCTTTTAGCTTTTTACCGTTTCTGTACGCGCAGCAATTGATAATCGCGTTTGGTGCATTCATTGATGCGTCCTCTGATTGTTTTCTGTGGTGGCAATTATCTAATTCTGCCATTTATTTAACGCTTGCCCGGCTCACGAAGGCGGAGAAAACCTCTGCGGTTTTCTGGTCAAATCCCACGGACTTGGATAATGAAGCGCAAACGCAGTGGAGCGCAGCGCGCAATTTTAGAAAATCGCCTTAACCGCCCAGACGATCAAGCCAATGCTGACGACTGCGGAGGCTGCCATGCAAACGATTGCTTGAAATTTATTAAAATTGAAGCCATTTTTTTTCCGCTGTGGTGGAACTTCAATGGTCTTTTGCAATACGTTCTCCATGGCACCCTCGCTTATTTGCTGCAACTTATTACAGCAGATCATTATATGAAGAGGTCTCCACTATTCAATAGAAAAACAGATAACCCTCAGCAATATCGCCTTGCTTTATAACAATATTGAGCCATCTAGTTATTCAGGAAGCTGCATTACTTTTATTACTCTTGCCTGGGCGACTCAAGCATCAGCAAACCGAATCCTCAGCGATCCACTGCTACGCCTGCATTGCACAGCGCTTTTTGAGGAAGTCCGGCACCTTGGCCGCGCTCTGGCGGTTGACCGATTCCAGCCACAGCGGATCAATCTTGCGCAGGCCGTAATGACATCCCAGATGATCGCCGATATGCAGCAGCAACTTGGCCGACACTTCGGCATCGGCTTCGGCCCTATGCGCTGCGCTGTTGAAGCGGATGCGCAGCGCCGACGCCAGCGCTGACAGCTTGTAACTGGCCATGCCGGGAAACACCCGCCGCGACAATTTGAGCGAGCAGATCAAGCCCTGATGCGCCGGACTCAAACCTTGCATCCGGCTTTCCGCCAGCAGAAACCGCAGATCGAAGCTGGCGTTATGCGCCGACAACGCGTCACCGCCGATAAAATCCAGTAACTCCGGCACCACCACCGACGCCCTTGGCGCGGCATTCACCATGGATTGCGAGATGCCGGTCAGGCCGGTAATGAAGGATGGAATCCGCACCCCGCAATTCACCAGCGACACATAGCGTTCAGCGATTTTGCCATCCACGATGCGCAGCGCCGCAACCTCGGTAATGCGGTCGCCTCTATCCGGGGACAAGCCTGTTGTTTCAAAATCCAGCATCACAATCGGTTTGTCGAACACGGCACATTCTTTCTGGTGAATATTGGAAGGCGCATTATCTCAGGCACACAAAGCGGTCTGCATAGATACCATTAAGGCTGTTTCTTAATCAGGGAAGACAAGGCGGCAAAAGGATTATGGGTTGCCGCTTGCACGCCGCCGCTGCCCTGCGCCGACGTGCCTTGCTGATCGGCTTCCAGATAGCGCGAGTGTTCATTGTCGTGGCAGTACAGGCACAGCAATTCCCAGTTGCTGCCGTCGGGCGGATTGTCGCTGTGATTGTGGTTGCGGTGATGCACGGTCAGTTGCGACAGATTAGTGAGTGTGAATTCCCGCATGCAGCGGCCGCAAATCCACGGGTAGATTTTCAGCGCACGCTCGCGGTATCCCAGCTCGCGCTGATCAGCGTTACGGCGCGCATCGGCGACGATCTTGTCCAGCTTGGCGCTGTCCGGTTTTTTCGGCAACATGGTTCTTCCTTTGGCTTGAGCAGTTTTGTAGGATGGGTGAAACCCATCACTGTAATTACCACAGCGCATGATGGGTTTCACCCATCCTACCTGCTGATTTTTGTGCGTAACATCAGTTATATTAACGGCCAATATATCACTACCTCCCGTCACCCAAACGCTGACCAAAGGACATCATCGTGCGCTTCATCCACACCTCGGACTGGCATCTGGGCCAGACCCTGCACAATTTCGAACGCGGCTTCGAACATCAACACTTTCTGGACTGGCTGCTCGATACGCTCGTCGCCGAACAGGCCGAAGGCTTGCTGATCTCCGGCGACATCTTCGACAACGCGAACCCATCCGCCGCTTCGCAAAAGCAGCTGTACCGCTTTTTGCAGCAAGCCAAAACGCGGGTGCCGCATCTGAACATCGTCATCATCGCCGGCAACCATGATTCACCGGGCCGACTGGAAGCGCCGGGGCCGCTGCTGGAAACATTGGACGCGACCGTGATCGGCTTTGTTCCACGCTTGCCGGACGGCGCAATCGACCTTGCGCGGCTGGTGGTGCCGCTCAAGAACCGGCTGGGCGATATTGCCGCCTGGTGTCTGGCGATCCCTTTCCTGCGCCCCGGCGACGTACCGCGTACTGAAAAAAATACAGAAACTGCGGACGATCCCTACATGGAAGGCATCGCGCTGCTGTACCGTCAGGCGCTGCAACATGCGCTGACATTGCGCCAGCCCGGCCAGGCGATTGTCGCGCTGGGCCATTGCCACATGGTGGGCGGCGAAATCTCGCAAGACTCCGAGCGCCGCATCGTCATCGGCGGCACCGAAGCGTTGCCTGCAGGCATCTTCGACCCCGCAATCGCCTATGCGGCGCTGGGCCATTTGCACCTGGCGCAAAGCGTCGGCAAGCAAGCGCACCTGCGCTATTGCGGCAGCCCGCTGCCAATGTCGTTTGCCGAAGTCAACTATCCGCATCAAGTGTTGCGCGTCGATCTGAATGGCGAAACGGTGGTGGACATTACCGCCCTGCCGGTGCCGCGCGCAGTCGAATTGTTGCGCGTGCCGAAACAGCCTGCTCCGCTGCAAGAAGTGATCACTGCGCTGGCCGCGCTAGCATTACCAGACCATGCAGATTTACAGCGACAGCCGTACCTGGAAGTGCGCATCCGTCTCGACGCGCCCGAACCCGGCCTGCGCGCCCGCATCGAAGCCGCGCTGGAAGGCAAGCAGGTGCGCCTGGCCAAGATCGAAACCAGCTTCACGCCCAAAATCGTGACCAGCGCGAATGACACCACCGTATCGCTAGACCAACTGGAACGGCTGCAACCGGAAGACATCTTCAACCGGCTCTACAGCACCAAATATAAAACCGACGCGCCGCTGGAACTGCGCGCCGCCTTTGCCGAATTGATGCTCAACCCATCCGAAGATATTCATTGAAATCCTGCATTTACTCCCTTCTCCCGCTTGCGGGAGAAGGGCTGGGGATGAGGGACTCCGCACAATCACTACCCTAAAAACAACCCAATAAACCTGCTCAATGGAAATCCATTCACCCCACCACCCTGCCAGACTCCCCGACGATATCCGCACTTGGGCCAGAGAAATGCGGAGCGGCATGACCGACGCCGAAGCATTGCTGTGGAAGCTATTGCGCAATCGCCGTCTCGCTGGTGCAAAATTCAGACGACAGCATCCAGTCGGACGCTACATTCTGGATTTTTACTACGATGAACGTAAGCTCGGCATTGAGCTTGATGGAGGGCAGCATAGCGAGGCGGTGGCGTACGATCAGGTACGGGATCAATGGTTGCGCGGGCAAGGCATCCAAATAATGCGCTTCTGGAATAACCAGATGCTGACGGAAACGGAAGGTGTCTTGGAGTCGATTTATCAGGTGTTGCAAGCTACGGCGTCGGTAAATACCCGCAATACGGCTCCGACGACCGCCCTCATCCCCGGCCCTTCTCCCGCAAGCGGGAGAAGGGAGAGAAATGAAAAGTAAATAATTAAGATATGAAAATCCTCGCAATCCGTGGCAAAAACCTGGCCTCGCTGGCGGGCGAATTTGAAGTCGATTTTGAACAGGAACCGCTGAAATCAGCCGGCCTGTTCGCTATTTCCGGCCCGACCGGCGCCGGCAAAAGCACGCTGCTGGATGCGCTGTGCATGGCGCTGTATGAAAAAACGCCGCGGCTATTAAAAGCCGGCGGCATCGGCTTGCCCGACGTTGGCGACAACACTATCAGCCAGCAAGACGCCCGAAACCTGTTACGGCGCGGCACCGCAGAAGGATATGCAGAAGTCGATTTTGTCGGCAACGACGGCATTGCCTACCGCGCCCGCTGGAGCGTGCGGCGTGCGCGTGGCAAAGCAGGCGGCGGCTTGCAAAAAACCGACATGAGCCTGAAACAATTGCCCGACCTGCATCCCATCGGCGGTACCAACAAGGAAGTCCTAGGCGAAATCGTGCAACGCATCGGCCTCTCCTTCGACCAATTCACCCGCGCGGTGCTGCTGGCCCAAAACGAGTTTTCTGCATTTCTGAAAGCCGACGACAACGAGCGCGGCGAATTGCTGGAAACCCTGACCGGCAGCGCTATCTACAGCGTCCTGTCGCAGCGCGCTTTTGTCCGCGCCAAGGAAGAACAGCTTAAATTGCAGCGCATCAATGACCAACTGGCCGACCAGCGACCGCTGCCCGACGATGCCCGCAGCCAACTGGAACAAGACAGCAGCGCCGCCAACGCCGCCGTCAGCGCGCTTGATCTGCGCAAAACTGAACTCGACATCCAACTGCGCTGGCATCAGGACGACGACAAATTCCACCAGAACGAACAACTAGCGCAAGCGCAATTGCAGCAAAAACAAACGGAACAAGAGGCCGCCGCCGAACGCCGCACCGACCTGCAACGTGTCGAATCGGTACAAGCCGCCCGCCCGCTAGTGGCCGAAGTCGACCGGCTGACGCGCACCATCACCCAGGATCACAGCGCGATTGCCGATTGCCAAACCACGCTGACCAACACCGAGCAAACCCGCCAGCAAGCCGACGCCGCGCTGGAAATCGCGCAACGCACGCTGCTGGAAACCGAACAAGCGCAAAGCAACGCCGCCCCCACGCTGGATCAGGCCAAGGCGCTCGACGCCCGCATCGACACATCGCTGCCCGCGCATCGTCAAGCGCAGCAAGCGCAAATCGACGCCGGCCAAGCCGCCGCGCTGGCCCAGAAAAACCTGCACACCAAGCAAACAGAAATCAACGATGCGCAACAAAAGCAGCAAGCCACCGAACATTGGCTAGCGCAACACGCACCGCTGCAAACGCTGGCGGAAAATTGGCCGCGCTGGGATATACTCCTAAAGCAGGCATGCATTTTACGCAATGAAATAGGTAATATTGAATGCATACTGGCAACATTTTCACAAAATGAAGCCAAGCAGAACGCACAACTCCACGCGACGACACAAGCACTCTCTGCCGCCGGCGTCGCATTGAACGAGGCCGACCAGCAGCGCCAGCACGCCGCACTGCTACACGCTAGCATCGACATCGCCGCGCTGCAAGCGCGCAAGCACAACGCAGAAACCCGCCGCGACCAACTCGGCAGCGCCGAGCAAATCTGGAGCGCACTGGCCGAGCAGCAAACACGCCAACAAGCGCTGCACACGCAAAGCCAAAACAGCCAGCACGCCGCAACCGAAGCCGATGCTGCATTGGCCCAAGTCAGCGCACAGATCCCGGCGCGCACCGCCGCATTGGCGCAAGCCGAACGCTCGCTGAAAAGCGCCGAAGCCGCCTGCGGTGAAAACGTAGAAACCCTGCGCGCCGCGCTGGAACCGGACGCGCCCTGCCCGGTCTGCGGCGCCACCGCGCATCCGTATTCTGTCGATATCGACAATCCGCAACTGCACGCGATGCTGACCAGCCTGCAAACCGAAGTTGCCCACTGCCGCCAGCAATCTCAGCACGCGCACCAACAGCACGCCACCCACAGCGCGGACGCTGCCAGCCACCGCCGCCAACTGGCCGCCATCGAAAAAGAGCAGCAGCAATTGCACGCCGCGCTAGAGCGCCACCGCCAAGACTGGCAAGCGCACCCGATCGCCGTCGAATTAACAGAGATTGATGTTGCACAACAAGCCGACTGGTTCGCCAGCCAGCGCACCACCGTGCAAACGCAACTGCGCAGCATCAACCAGCTGGAAACCGATTGGCGCAGCGCCGCCCAAGCCAAAGACACAGCCCAAGCCGCGTTCGAGCGCGCCGCGACAGAACACAACGCAAAGAAAGAAGCCGCCAGCGCGATGCAAATCGCGCTGTTTGAGACCCAATCCAGACAACGCGCCAGCACCGAACAACTGACCCAAAGCCAGCAACGCTTAACCCAGTGCCTGGACCAGCTCGACGCCGCCTTCAGCGCTCCGGATGATGCGGAAAACGGGGCAATCGATGGAAAAATCGGCTGGAGAATCGACTGGCAACAAGAGCCGGACGCCTTCTACAATCGCTGCGCGCACAACGTCCAGCAATGGCAAACCCAGCGCAACGCCCGCGATCAAGGTCTGCAATACAACGTCACTCTGACGCTGGAACACAGGGGATTATTCGATGCGCACAACAAGGCAGCCGCCGATCAATTGCGCGCCAACAGCGCCTTCGCCGCCAGCGACGCCGCATTGAAAGCGATGCAAGCCCAACGCCACGCGCTATTCAATGGTCAGCCGGTACAACAGATAGAAACGCAACTTGCCAACGCGATTACCGCCGCCAAAACCGTATTACTTCAACGCACCCAAGCCAGCAACGACAGCAAGCAAGCTCAAACCCGTTTTAGCGAAGCGCTGGAACAAGCCAAAGCGCGCCTCGCCAGCCACACCAGCGAAGCCCAAACCGCCGCCGAGCAAGTGGCCGACTGGATCAGCCGCGTTAATGTTGCAAATAATGTTGCAAATGATGTTGCAAATGATGTTGCAAATAAGGTTGCCGACAACGAACCGGCCACATTCGACACCGCCCAACTGCACGCGCTGCTAGCCCACCCCGCCGATTGGATCACCAGCGAGCGCAAGCAATTACACGCAATCGACGCCGCCGTCCAGCAAGCCGCCACCGTGCTGCAAGAGCGCACCAGCCAACGGCAAGCGCACCAGCAACAGCGCCCACCGCAAGAGGACAATCCAGCCGACACAGCACCTATAGAAAACACGCTGGACGAAACAGAAGCCGACGCGATTGCGCCCGAGCTTGCAGCCGACATCAGCGCCAACCCGATAGACACGCTGCAGCAAGCGCTGCACAGCTTGGCCGCCGAGCGCCAGAGCGCCCACGCCCAAGCCACCGGATTGCAACTGTCGTTGGCCCAAGACCAGGCGCGCCGCGTGCATGCGGCCGACATGCTCACCACCATCGCCAAGCAGGAAGCCACCTACAGGCTGTGGGCGAAACTCAATGACCTGATCGGCGCCGCCGACGGCAAAAAATTTCGCAATTACGCGCAGCAAACCACACTCGACGTGCTGCTCGGCTACGCCAACCGCCACCTGAACGAACTCTCGCGCCGCTACCGGCTGCAACGCATCCCCGACACGCTGGCGCTGATGGTGGTGGATCAGGACATGGGGGATGAATTGCGCTCTGTCCACTCGCTATCCGGCGGCGAATCATTCCTGGTTTCGCTGGCGCTGGCGCTCGGCCTCGCATCGCTGTCAAGCAACCGGGTGCGGGTCGAATCGCTGTTCATTGATGAAGGTTTCGGCAGCTTAGATGCCGACACGTTACGCGTCGCAATGGATGCGCTCGACGGCCTGCAATCGATGGGCCGCAAAGTCGGCGTGATCTCGCATGTGCAGGAAATGACGGAACGGATTGCGACCAGGATATTGGTGCAGAGGACGGCAGGAGGGCGGAGTTTGGTGGGGGTTGGGTGAGATAGTTGCTTATTTGAAATAATCACCTTCAATACAATTAAATCACATATAGTTATTGTCGTAATATATTTTTATAGTTTGAAGTACCATAAAAACATAAATATTTAATTAAATAAATTTCTATAAATATACATAATAAGGAGTAAAAATTTTGAGCGATGAAGCGAATGCCCTTGAAAGAGTATTTAAAGAAACTGGTGAATTTATAATACTTGGATTAACTGGAAGAACAGGATCTGGGTGTACTACTGCTGCAGATATATTATCAAATAAAAATATATCAATACCTGAAAATTCGAGTGCCTATACAGCTAGAAATGACATATTAAAATACAAAATTATTAGAAATTATATAAATAAAAACTGGAAACAATTCATTAAAATTCAAATGAGGGATGTTATAACAGGCATACTCCTTGAATTAAACTACGCGCAATTAATAGAATTAATTTCAAAAATACTCAGCGAAAATATAGAAACAACAGAAAATAAATTAAAAGAATATAAAGAATATTATGAAAATGCGCATATTACAATAAAAAATTATAAAACCATGCCAGATGAAGAAAAAAAAGTAATGGCATGGCAAATATATTTCGAATATCTACCAGAATTCTGCGCTAAATTTAAAGATATTTTACAAAAGAAATTAGGAACAAGTTCATACACATCTATATACCAAAATATCGGAGACAACATCCGAGCATCAGGAAGTGCTAACGATATAAAATTTAATGCAGATAAAATATTTACACTACCAAAAATTGTAAACAAACTTATAAAAGTTATTAGAGAAAAAAATGAAAGTGGTGCCTATATTACAATTGATGCGATAAGAAACCCATTTGAAGCTGTTTTTTTTCATCAACGATATTCTGGGTTCTATTTAATCTCTATTAATACTCCGAACGATGAAAGACTGAAGCATCTCAGAAATAGCCACAAATTCTCAGAACAACAAATTACAGCGCTTGATAGAAAAGAATACCCTGAAAAACTTTCAGGGAAAGATATATACATATCACAGAATATTCAAAAATGTATAGAAATTTCAGATATACATTTAAATAATCCAGATCGTCAGGAATTTAATACTAATGAATTAAAATTTCAATTATCTTGGTATATTTCTTTAATACTTCATCCGGGATTAGTAACTCCAACTGCAATTGAAAGAGGGATGCAACTTGCATACAGTGCGAAATTAAATTCTGGCTGTATTTCTCGACAAGTAGGAGCAGTTGTTACGGATAAAAATTATTCAGTTAAGGCTGTCGGATGGAACAGCACCCCTGAAGGACAAACACCATGTCAGCTAAGAAGTGCTGGCGATTTATTGGATGGTGGGGAAAATGAAATATATAGCCATTATGAAAGAACAGACGAACAATTTCAGAAAGTAATGCGATTAACATTCAAGAATAAAATGGAGACTCCATTACTCAAAGGGATACCGTTTTCTTACTATTTTAAAGACATTCAAAATGAAATAGATGGGGAAAAAAACCAAGTACATACACGATCATTGCATGCCGAAGAAAATGCTTTTTTATAAATTGCAAAATATGGCGGTGAGGCAATACAAGGCGGCGTTTTATTTACTACAGCTAGTCCTTGCGAGTTATGCGCCAAAAAGGCATACCAATTAGGTATTAAAAAAATTGTTTTTATTGATCCATATCCTGGAATATCCAAACAACATGTATTGAACACCGGTACCAATTCACCAGAACTCACATTGTTTCGTGGCGCTATAGGGCGTGCATATCATCGCTTATATCAACCTCTACTTGCCTATAAAGATGAGTTAAAAATGTTAACTAATTATGTTGTCAAAGGTGGCAATACTGTTGATAAAGATAAAATAATAGAATCTCTTAAAATTGAAATTGAAAATCTTAAAGCTGAGAAAGTTTCAGATAATCTTATCAAACCCAGCAAAAAAAATCTGTTAAAAATAGCACGTAGGTGAGGCCGCAAAGCCCAACATTTGGAACATACAGATATCGTTAACAAATGTTGGGCTTCGCAAACTCAGCGCCAACCTACAGATGGTTCCATGTGCATGGTGCGCAAAAAATAAAAACCCTGCCCCCATCGCCCCGTTGGAGTAATTTTGGAGTAAACAAGCATGCTGCATATTACGAGTGCGAAATACGTCAAGGATTACAAAATCGAAGTGGTCTTTAATGACGGGCGCAAAGGGGAAGCGGATTTATCGCCGGCATTAAAGGAAGGCGTATTCCAGTCGCTGCAAGACATCTCCCTGTTCTCCCAAGTTGCCCTCGAGCCGGAACTCGATACCGTCGTCTGGCCGAATGGGCTTGATCTTGCGCCTGAGTTTGTTTATTTCACAGCATTCAAAAACGATCCGTCGCTGCAGTCGCAATTTAGGAAGTGGGGCTATATTTCGTGATATTCGTCATGTCAAGGTAGCTTGGGCTGCCAAACCCGAGATTGAATATTCACGGATATTTGCGGGAAAACTTCAAGGCCGTAAGGCGTATTCCGTAGGGTGTCTTACGCGATAACGACAAGCCGGCGGCAGCTTTGTTTAGTTGCTTTTTGTCATCAGTTGCAGGGCTATAATGTCAGCGAAACGAAACTCGATTTTTTACATTGCAAAATAAAGGCGAAATATCATGGAAAAAATCCGTATTGGCGTAATCGGCGCCGGAGAAACCGGTACCCCGCTCTTGAAGCAACTGCTCGATTCCAGCTTTGTCGAAGTGGTCGGCGTGGCTGACCTGAACCAGGATATGCCGGGCATCAAGCTGGCGCGCGAGCATGGCATTGTGACCACCGCCGACTTTATGGATATTGCGCGGCTAGGCAACGGCGTCGACATCCTGATCGATGTGACCGGCGTGGCGAAGGTGCGCGAGCAGTTGCGCGATTATTTCCAGAAGAGCGGCAATCACCATACGATCATCATGCATGAACTGATCGCGGTCCTGATGATGTCGCTGTCCAGAAACAAGCTGATTTCCAGCAAGCACGACCAGCACGATTACAATTAATCGGCCACTGCTCCAGCCCGCCTGTCAGGCAACTGCAAGCGGGCTATCCCGGTGCCAATGCCGTAGGCGCAATTCGTAGTTTCCACGCATACCTACAAGTGTATTTTTAAATACCGCAGTGATACATGTGGAAAAATGCATGTTTTAACTGATACTCCACCTGCTTTATAAAACCATAAAGGCTGGCCGGCGCAATGCGTAAGCCGCACGCGATTCGCGGGCTTCGGGTATATTTTCCAATGCTATTCAGCGCGCATGCCGCGTCATGTCAACCCACTGGAGTCCGCCATGTCAAACCGTCTTTTCGCAAAATCACTGTTGTTGCCGCTGTGCCTGATTGCCTCGGGCGCGCTGGCGTTTTCGCTGGCGGATCTGTCAAATCAGGATGCCAGCAGCGGTCTGAAGGCAGCCTTGGAAAAGGGTTCGGTTGCGGCGGTGGCCAAACTCGGGGTCGAGAATGGCTTCCTGAATAACGACAAGGTGAAGATCCAGTTGCCGGGAATACTGGAACAGGCGCGGCCGTTGTTGAAGATGACCGGCCGCGGCCAGCAACTCGATGACTTGGTGGTGTCAATGAATCGCGCGGCCGAGGCGGCGGTGCCGATGGCCAAACCGCTGCTACTCAAGGCAGTGAAGTCGATGTCGGTGACCGATGCCAAAAATATTCTGACTGGCGGCGACACCTCGGTCACCCAGTTTTTTCGTGAGAAGACGGCCGACCAGCTCAGTGTCACGTTTTTGCCTGTGGTGAAGAAGGTCACCGACCGCTCCGGCCTGTCTGCCCAGTACAACGGCGTGATGGGTCAGGTATCGAAGCTGGGACTGGGGCAACAGCAAGCCACCGTCGAAAGCTATGTAACGCAACGCGCGCTGGATGGCCTGTATACGATGATCGCAGAGGAAGAAAAAGCGATCCGGCAGGACCCGATCGGCAGCGGCAGCAAGATCATCGGCAAGGTTTTCGGGGCCTTGCGTTGAATCGGTAACATACGGGCAAGCCCGTAAACCGCAATTCGTAAGGCTGCATGTACCTATGCATACCAACAAGTGTATTTTTTAATACCGCAGGTGGTACCTGCGGGAACATGCCTGTTTTAACTGATACTCCACATTTTTTATAAAACCATGAAGATGGGGCGGCGCAAAGGTGTAGCAGGGATTTGATCAAATGAGCGCTAGTAATTGAGGAGCAGGCCCAATCCAATCATTTTTTGTGAATAGTTATAGTCGATCAGGCTTTGCCCATATCCTGAAAATAATTGCACATACCCTTTCAGCTGATTCGCCACCGGAAATGCCCAGCCAGCCTGGATTGCACCTCGACTAGTACTGAAATTGCGTCTGGCTAGAAGCGAGAATTCGTGGCCCTCGGATGTATAAGTTCCCACGATGTCGCCGTAACCCATGTAGTCCAGTATGTCTGGATTGTTATCATCCGTCCGACGTTCTTCAAGGCGTTTCCATATCCGGGCTAAAACGCTAAAGTTGTCTTTTTCCAGGCCTGCCTGCAGGTACAGTCGGTTCCAGCTCCGCGATAGCGTCGATGCCTGGCCGTTGGATTGGTGCACGAATCCAAAATTGATAAAGCGCGCATTCATCCCCAATAGCGTGAAGTTCACCGGCAAGACTGCCATCACCTCAGGTTGATAATTGGTTTCCCTGAAGGCGCTGGATACGCTTTTGTTGTACGCCTGCCAGAAGCTTTGTTGCGTGTAGCCAAACCATAGGTCGGCGTGCCGGGCAGAGAAGTCTTCCAGCAGCTTCAGCTTGAAGCCGAGCTGGAACGCGATTTCAGAATGGGAAAGGCCGGACGATTCGGGCGCCAGGTTTTTGAAAGGAAGATACGGGGCCGCATTGGGCGCAGTGCTATAGGTGGCCAGAAGGGTGTTTTTCCTATGCTGACGAAAGGCAAAAACACCGCGCTTGTCCTCCACGCCTAATTCCCATTGTTCTGCAAGGCTCGAAGATTCTGACTGCCCGGTACGGAGATGGCCGGCAGCCAGGGAACGCTCAGGCAACCGCTGCGCCTGGACAGCCACCTGCTGCGGGTTGTCGTTGCTTGGCCGAATATCATTGGCGGCGAGTCGGTCGAAGCATTCTAGCCGCTGGCTGTTTTCGACAATACGGGCGCAGTCCGCCAATGTTGCCGGCTGCTCCAACGCCAACGCTGGGCCAGAAATCAGAAGCAATAGAGTCATTGATTTTGGATTGAGCCTGGTCAGCATTGGTCGCTTTCTGTGCGTTATCCGGTCTTGAAAGGATTGAGACTGTTCAATCTCATGCATTTGAAATATTGCGCCGGGACCTGTTTTGTGATTGATCTTACTAGTTCGCTATGGCTGAATGACTATTCTCTTCACCAGAAAAACAGTATTTCGGATGTATTTTGACAAATCACAAAGGCCGTAAGGGGCAATTAGTAGGGCAATAGCGACGCGTATTGCACCGCAGGTTCCGGGAGTGACGCCGTTCGTTTGAGGAAAGTGGGCTGCGTCAGGTAAATCGCGCAAGTCAGGTAGAGGTTATGCCGGCGGCTTTACCAGTGCGTGGGCACAGAAATGTGCCCACGCTATGTTACGCGGAGGTAGTGACCACCCCACGTTATTGACGCCTTATTGACGTGTTAAGCAGCGCTTGGCTTGAGGTTGGGGAATCTTTTGTTGATGACTTGATTCCATTTTGTCAGCTTCTCTTCGACCTGTTTCAGCAACGCGGAAGCATCGCCTTCGATGGTGACTTTTTTGATGATGTCATCCTTGGCGATGCTGTTGACCACTTTCTGGTCTTCGCTGCCGACCACGACGCCGAACACGGTATGTTTGCCGTCCAGATGCGGTGTCGGGCCGTGGGTAATGAAGAACTGGCTGCCGTTGGAGGCTGGGCCGGAGTTTGCCATCGACAATATCCCGGCCTTGTCATGACGCAGGTCCTTGGAAAATTCATCCTCAAAATCATAGCCGGGGCCGCCCATGCCACTACCTTGCGGGCAGCCGCCCTGGATCATGAAATTGTCGATAACGCGATGGAATTTAAGCCCGTCGTAGTAACCGCGGCCAATGAGGTTGACGAAGTTGGCAACCGTGACCGGCGCCTGATCGGCAAAAAGGGTGATGTTGATGGTGCCCTTGCTGGTTTCCATGATGGCTTTTAATGTAGTCATTTTTTCTCTTTCTGTGTTGTTGGTTGGGTTATTGATGCAGGCACGAATGATAGGGACAGATCAGGTTTTCAGCACTACTTTGTGCGCTGCCCTCTATTATTCCTTATTTATCGTCCCGGCACGGTAGGTTGGGCCGCAAAGCCCAACATTCGGAACATGCAGATATCGCTAACGCATGTTGGGCTTCGCAAGCGCAGCGCCGACTTACCGATAGTCCGACGCACGCGGTTTGTTCATGGCTCCAACCGTGCATCCATCGTAATGTTTGCCTTCAACAGCTTGGATACAGGGCAACCGGTCTTGGCCTTGTTTGCAATTTCCTCGAACTTGGCCTGATCGGCGCCGGGGATTTTTGCCACCACGGTGAGATGGCTGGCAGTGATCTCAAAGCCGTCGCCTACCTTTTCGAGAGTCACATCAGCATGCGTCTCGATCTTTTCCGGCGTTAAGCCGGCCTCTCCGAGCATTAAGGACAGCGCCATCGAAAAACAACCAGCATGCGCAGCCCCGATCAACTCCTCCGGATTAGTACCCTTGCCGTTTTCAAACCGCGACTTGAAACCATAAGGCGCTTCGTTGAGAACCCCGGTTTCGGTGGAAATTGTCCCGCCGCCCTCCTTGATACCGCCCTTCCAGACCGCCCATGCTTTCTTGATCATGATAGCTCCTTGGTGTTGAGAGAAAAGGGCGCTGCTTTTGCAGCACCCGCCTGTATGACAGCCGACGCGGCGAGAAATTGCAAGAATAACGCGTCAATCCGATGCAAATTTGGCCAGCCCGGCGGGATAAGCGCGAAAGCTGTGCTGCGGTGCAAGGAAGCGAATCAGTGCGACGACAAGCGGCCGTTAAGCTTTAGTTTTTAGCTTGCGGCGCGCCGCTTTCATTTTTCTGGCTGCGGTCCTCCTCTAGCGCCGCTTGCTTGGCCTCGATCATGTTTTCATCAGGCTGGCTTTTTGTCGCCTGGCTGGGAACTTCGGGCGCAGCGGCGGGCACCGGCTGCTTCTTGCGCGATCCGAATGTCAGCGCATAAGCCCAGGTAAATTCCGCGCCCATCAGAAATATTTGGGCCGAGTAGTAGACCCACACCAGCACCACGACCAGCGAACCGGCGGCGCCGAATCCCGACGTCACACCGCTTTTGCCGATGTAGAGCCCGATCAGGAATTTTCCGATCGAAAACAGCAGAGCGGTCACGGCGGCGCCGATCCACACGTCCATCCAGTCAACGCGCGCGCGCGGCATGATCTTGTAGATCATGGCAAATACTGTGGTGGTGAATGCGAAGCTGACCAGGAAATCAATCACGTTGCCAAAGATTTCCCAATGTGCGAACAGCGGCCCCCACAATTTTCCCAGTGCGGCCAGTGCCGCGCTGGCCACTAATGACACCATCAATAAAAAGCCGATGCCCATGATCATGCCGAAAGACAGCAGGCGCGCCCGCAGCAAACTCCAGATTCCGCCCTTGTTTCTTTTGGGTGCGCGCCAGATCCGATCCAGCGCATCCTGCAGTTCGCCGAACACCGTTGTGGCGCCGATCAACAGCAGAACTCCTCCGGCCAGCGTGGCGACGACGCTTTCGGCCGGCTTGTTCACGCTTTCCAGCAAACCCTGCACGGCTTCCGCGCCCTGCTGCCCCATCAAACCCTGCAACTGCCCGACAATTTCGCCGCGCGCGGCTTCGACGCCGAAGATAAGTCCGGCGATCGAAATCACAATCAGCAATAACGGTGCGATCGAGAACATGGTGTAGTAAGCCAGGGCCGCGCCCATGCTTTGTGCATAGTCGTCGACCCAGGACGAGGCGGCGGCTTTAATCAGTATCCAGATATTTTTCACGGTCATGACTTTTCACTGGGGTGGTCAATAAGTCATGATTTTACCTACATTCGCTGCTTTCGCTTTAAGCCGCTCTGCCTTCATAAAGTGGCAGCGCAATGTTTGAATTTCCGGCTGGAAAAGTAAAATTGATGCATCGTTGGGTAACGAATCAGGATCGCAGACACGGCGCGCTATCAGTATCGTTATCAATATCCGTATACCATAGGCAACTTGCCTTGGATCAAGTGTTCTGTACATGCCTACTTCCCTCTAAAACACAAAACCATCATGCCAACCACCTTCCCGACCCAAGCTCCTGCTGTGCGTACCATACCGCTGTTGCGGCCTTTGCAATGGCTGATTCTGGCCTGGCACGATATTGCGCGTTGCCCGCCGTTGAGCATCGCGCATGGCTTGGCAGTTGCGTTGTTCGGTGCGCTGTTGGCAGCAATTGCACACGATCGCTTCTGGTTGCTGACCGGCGCCTTTTCCGGTTTTTTGCTGGTGGCGCCGGTGCTGGCGACCGGGCTGTATGCGCTGAGTCGTGCGCTGGAGCGCGGCGCACCGGCCAATGCCCAGTGCGTGCTGCGTACCTGGCTGCAATGGCGCACGCCTGACGGTGTGCTCGATACCCGGCTGGTGCGTTTCGGCTTGTTGCTGGCGCTGGCAGGAACCGGCTGGGTCATGACTTCGGCGGCATTGGTGATTTCGTTTGCGCCGCAGCCCATCGCCAGCCCGATGGAATTTGTGCATCGGGTGATGCTGGCGCCCGACAATTATTTATTTGAATTATGGCTGGTGCTTGGCGGCGTCATGGCGGCGCCGGTTTTCGCCTCCAGCGTGGTGACCATGCCATTGCTGCTGGACCGGAAAATCAGCGTGATGGATGCGGTCCTGACCAGCTGGAGAGTGATTCTGGCCAACCCGGCACCGATGGCGTTATGGGCCGGGCTGATCATGGGTTTTACCTTGCTCGGGCTGGCATCGCTGCTGCTGGGCCTGATTCTGCTCATTCCCCTGCTCGGCCACGCCAGTTGGCATGCTTATCGCGACTTGGTGGAAGCTGCCGCCCCTGATATCAACAATGGAGAGCACTCTTGACCGGCACAGTATTCGGCTTCACGGAAGCCCAGATCGCCAATTTTGGCCTGACCTTTGGCGTGGGCGCTTTTATGCTCTACATGCTGTTCATCATCGGCCAGCTTGCATGGCAAGCCAAGGCCGGACGCTTTGGTGCTTTTGTGCTGTTCCTCGGCCTGGCGTTTGGGATGGTGGGATTTGTAGCCAAATACATCATTCAATGGGCGCTTGGCATCAAATAATGTGCGGCGCAGGGATCACGGCTGGAACGCGCAATTCGTAGCCGGGCAAAAAACCGCAAGACCCGGTGCTTGCGCCAGCACGTCAAAGCGCGCATCACTGGCTTTCGGCTTGCAATTAACACCACATCGCCTAGACTGAAAACCTGTGCAGGCGCTGCAGGCACAGCATAATCCCGAAAAATAACAGGAGATCAGCCATGCGCATCCCCATCAGATTATCGCTACTTACCTGCGCCGCTGCCGGCCTGTTGGCAGCTTGCTCGCAGATGCAAAACTCGGTAAAAGGCCCGGATCAAAGCCCGATGACGTTCTTCGTCAGCAGCAGCAACCCCGGCAACGGTGCCGATCTGGGCGGCTTGGCGGGTGCCGATCGGCATTGCCAGACGCTGGCCAATGCAGCGGGTGCCGGCAGCCATACCTGGCATGCCTACCTCAGCACCAGCGCCACTGCCGCTGCGCCTGCAGTCAATGCGCGCGACCGCATCGGCACCGGGCCGTGGCAAAACGCCAAGGGCGTGGTGATTGCCGGCAGCGTTGATGCGCTGCACAGCAACAATAAAATTAACAAGCAGACGGCTCTGACTGAAACAGGCGAAGTGATCAATGGCCGCGGCGATACGCCCAACATGCACGACATCCTGACCGGGTCTCAGCCCGACGGACAGGCTTTTGCGGGCGCCGCAGATATGACCTGCGGCAACTGGACCAAGAGTGGCAGCGAAGGCGTGGCCATGCTCGGCCATCATGACCGCATCGGCCTGAAGGACGACGACGCCTCCAAATCATGGAACGCATCCCACCCGTCCAGGGGCGGTTGCAGCCTCGATGCGCTGCGCAGCACTGGCGGCGCGGGCTTGCTGTATTGTTTTGCGGTCAAGTAAGGCCACAAGCATCAATAGACTGCGTTAAAGAGCAACCGCGTTCCGCTAAAAATGGTGTGGTGATGCCTCATCATGCAAGCGGACCTGTCGGTTGCAGCCGGTTTGCACCAGATCGCCAATCAGGAGAATGGTTATGGAATCTTCCAGCAGATCCAGAGTGAGTCGCATCAAACGCTTGGTTTTCTCAGATCGTCAGTACAAATTGTTGCTGATCGGTGCCGCCAGCCTCGCTTCTGTCGCGCTCAACGGCTGTGGCAGTGACCACGACAGGGCCGAGAGTACGACACCAGATCCTGCGGTGGTGGCGCAAGGCAAGACCATCTTCCGCTTCGACACCTTTGGCGACGAAACGCAATGGACCGACACGCTGCGCCTGCATGAAGTGATCAGCACAGCAGTCAGTCCCGTGACTGCGCTGACGGTATTTGGCTTGAAAGTGGATTCGGAGGTTTTGCCGCCAGCGCTAGTACTGGGAATACAGAACGGCACTGTTGACCTGAATAGCCCGGCCACCACGGTTGCTTTGCTGAAGCTGAACGCAGTGGTTGGAGTCCAGGGCAAGGTCGAAACCATCAATGGCAAGGACACGCTGACCCGGGTAGGCGTCACCTGCGCGCTATGCCATTCAACCGTCGACAATTCGTTCGCGCCCGGCATCGGAAAGCGGCTGGACGGATGGCCCAATCGGGATCTCGATCCAGGCGCCATTATTGCCTCGTCACCGGCGCTGGATATCGCCAAGAAAGCAGTCTATCTCTCCTGGGGCAAGGGCAAGTACGATCCGCGCTTCAATCAGGATGGCTTTAATGGCCCGCAGGTGATTCCTCCCGCATACGGATTAAAAGGCATTCATCGCATCACATCCACCGGCGATGGCGAAGATTTGGCCTATTGGAACCGTTATGTAGGCGTCACGCAAATGGGTGGACACGGCACATTCTCCGATGCGCGCATTGGCGTCAATGGCGTCAATGTAACCAATGGCGCCGACGATCTGATCAGCTCGAAGCTGCCCGCATTGCAGGCGTATCAGCTGACATTGACTGCGCCGCCAGCTCCGGCCAACAGTTTTGATGCAACTGCTGCAGCCCGCGGCAAGCTTGTCTTCAACGCCGCGGGGAAAGGAAATTGCGCGAGTTGCCATAGCGGGGCCGAGTTCACCGATGCCAATTTCCAGCTCCATCCTGTTAGCGATGTGGTGAGCGAGCCGGAACCCAACGGCGCGCCGAGCTACGCCTCGCGCAGCGCAACCAAACAGTACCGCACCGCACCGTTGCGTGGGGTGTGGCAGCATCCACCGTATTTCCACAACGGCACTGCCGCAACGCTGGAGGCGGTGGTCCAGACCTATGACACGAAAAAAGCGCTGGGCCTGACACCGGCTGAAGCATCCGATCTGGCGCAGTATCTGAAATCCTTGTGAGCAGGTTGCAGTTGGCGCCGGGTTGATGCCTTCAGCAGGAAAACCGGCGTGCGAACAGTTTGTTCATTGCAGTTTCCTTTGTTATTAGTGAACAGTGGCCCTGGCATCCGGTGCCTCGACATGGCTGCAACTTCAATGGTCTTTCCGACTCTCAAACATTGTGTGAACAATCAAGGATAAGCTGCGATGCCCGACGCCGAAACCGCACGATCCGAACCGGGTCTGCCGCGCGATGGTGATGCGGGCGAGAATAAACGCCGCATCGTGTTACACCGTTTGTTGCTCGGCGCGCTAGTTTGCAGTGCACCGCAGTCATGGGCGCAAGGCCTGAGCACGACACCGGCGCAGACGGAAGGGCCGTTTTATCCCGACCGGCTGCCGCTCGATCAGGATAACAACTTGACCATCATTACAGGGCACAAGACGCCGGCTGTGGGCGAGATTACCGAATTGACCGGGCGCATTCTGGATCTGCAAGGCAATCCCTTGCGCGGGGTGGTGATAGAAATCTGGCAGGTCGACCATAACGGTCATTACATCCATTCGGCCGACGCCAGCGCCAGAAACGATGCCAACTTCCAGGGTTTTGGCCGCTTTGAGACCGGCCGCAGCGGTGAATACCGTTTCCGCACCATCAAGCCGGTGCCGTATCCGGGGCGCACGCCGCATATCCACGTCAAGTTGCACAAGGGCGGCCGCGAATTGCTGACCACCCAGTTATATGTGCAAGGCCACACTTTAAACGAGCGCGACGGCGTATTGCGCACCATCCACGACTCCAAACAACGCGCTACGGTGCTGGTACCGTTTTTACCCAACCAGGCACATGCGGGCGAACTGGCCGCACGCTTTGATATAGTGCTGGGAATGACGCCTGAGGCTTGATAGCGTGCAATATGCAGGCCAATGCTGCCATTTCAGGGGATCGATAAAAGTCCACAGCATTCATCATTACCACTGGATTGCACACCCACCATGGATGACTTGAATACTCTTGGATCTCTTGGGCTGACATTACCCAGCCCGGCATACCTGCTGGGCGCAATCGTCTTTGGCATCATCGGCATTGCCGCCTATCGCTATGGCAAAAAAACCTATAGCAGCACTCCGAAGTGGATCGGCATCGGTCTGATGCTTTATCCGTATGCGGTCTCGCAGACTTGGCTGCTGTATCTGATTGGCGTCGGTCTGTGTGCTGGACTGTATTTTTTGCGCGAATAAACCCCTCACAAGCAGCGCGGTAGATTGGGCTGCAAAGCCGGTCCGCGCTGCTTGCGAGATTGGGATTGCTGCAAGTTATTATTGGGTATCCGTGATTTTTCCGCTTGCGTCGATTTCGTCGCTGATCTTCATGTCGCGCTTGATCCACTCGATGACCGAAGTGTGCTTCGGTCTCCAGCCCAGATCATTGCGTGCGCGCTTGGCCGAAACCCGGCTGTTGGAGCCGAACGAATACACCGCGTGGCCGAAACCCCATTCCTTGATCGCCTCTTCCACCGGCCACGCTTGCGGCGCAGCCAGACCCAGCCGTTCGGCGATCGCGGCAGTGATCTCGCCATACGAAGCCTGTCCGTTTTCAACGTAATAGAACGATCCGGCCGGCGCTTTCTGGAGCGCCAGCAAATACAGTTCGACTACATCTTCGATATGCACGTTGGACCAGATATTGACGCCCTTGCCGACAAAGCGGGCGATGCCGCTTTTGCGCGCTTGCGCCACTAAGGGTGGAATTTGGACGCTATATGGATGCAGCCCGAGGCCATTGCCATAAATCATGGTGTTGCACAGAATGACCGAACGCACGCCGTGCCCGGCGGCGTCCAAGATCAACTTGTCCAGAGCCGCGCGCAGGGCTTTTTCCGGTGCCGGGGTGAAGGGCGTATCTTCATCGAAAATTTGCTCGGAAGCCCATTCGCCGCGTGCATCGTCGCCAATCACGCTGGAGCCGCTGGTGTGGATAAATACTTTGTTTGAGCCGGCCAGCGCGTTGAGCAAGGTTTCAACGGCAGGCAGATTGTCCGAGCTGGCGGCATTCACCACCGCATCCGCACGCTGCGCTTCACGCGTCAGAACCGCAACATCTTCCAGACTGCCCAGGACAGGTTCAATACCCAGCGCAGTCAAACGCGCAGCCTGCGCTTCGGTGCGCACCAAACCGCGCACCGTATATCCTTCGGCAATAAAACGCGCAGCAACCGAGCCACCGATAAAACCTGTTGCACCTGTGATAAATACGTTCATTTTGTGTCCATTGAGGTTGATGACGCAGCGAAGCGCCGATTAAATTGTGCCAGGCTGCCGTGAGCGGACCGCGGCGCTGATCTGAAGTCGATACTATGCGCGTTTAGTTTGTTGAGAAAAATAGCGCTAATATCAAATAATATGTGATTCATAATCAACAATAAGGAATACCAATGGATATCAATTCGGATGACCTTGCTGTTTTTATCGCTGTCGTCGATAGCGGCACGTTGAGCGCGGCGGCCACGCATCTCGGGCAAACCACGTCCGGCGTCAGCCGGGCGCTATCGCGTCTGGAGGAAAAACTCGCGACCTCGTTACTGGCACGCACCACGCGCCGCATGGTGCTGACCGAAGAAGGCCAGTTGCTGCTGGAAAAAGCGCGCAGCATCCTGGCCGCGATGGACGAAGCGGAAGAGTCGATCCGCATCCGCGGCCAGAAACTGGCGGGCCGCCTCTGCGTCGATGCGGCTTCGCCGTTCATGCTGCATTGCATCGTTCCGCACGTCGCCGAATTTCGCGCCGGCTATCCGGATATCACGCTGGAACTGACCAGCAATGATCGGATTATCGACTTGCTGGAACATCGCACCGATATCGCGATTCGGATCGGCGCGTTGCAGGATTCGACGCTGCATGCGCGTGCCTTGAGCACCAGCCCGCGCCACTTGCTGGCCAGCCCCGACTATTTGCAGCGCTATGGCACGCCGGCCACGGTCGAGGAATTGGCGCAGCATCAGTTGCTGGGTTTTACCCAATACGAGGCCGGCAACGTCTGGCCGCTGCGCCACAAGAATGGCGATCAACTGGCGATCACGCCGACGCTGGCCGCATCCAGCGGTGAAACGCTGCGGCAACTGGCGCTGTACGGCCAAGGCATCGCGTGCCTGGCGGATTTCATGACGCGGGAGGATATTGCAGCGGGGCGTTTGATCACGGTGTGTGCGGATTTCTACAATGGCGCCGATCAGCAGATCCATGCGGTCTACTATCGCAACACGCAGTTGTCGCGACGCATTAGCTGCTTCCTGGAATTTTTGCAGCAGAAGCTGTGAGAGCGCATGGGCTTACGTACATCATTGCCCGCAAAGCGCAACGTTTCAACATATACATAAACGTGTATTTTTAGTATGTGCTTTATTTATATGTGTAAACATACATATTTTAAGTTATACCCCCCATATTTTTAACAAATTAAAACAGAATCTCCTCATTGAAAATGCAGCTTCGCGCCGACTATTGCTTTTCGCTTTGCCTGTCCCATCTACCAAGGATTCATCAGGTAAAGAGGAAATCCATGAATGCGACAATAAACGACACAGAAAATCGGGCCGTGTAATGGCATTCACTCTGCTGATGGTGCTGTTGATGGTCGTAATCGGGCTGCTGTTCTGGCTGCCGAAATACCGCTTGCAACTTGCGCTTGCGCGCCCTTTTCCGCGTCGTTACGCAAAAATTCTGCGTGAGAATATGCCGGTCTATAACCGCATGCCGGCCGATCTTCAGTTGCAGTTAAAGCGCCTGATACAACAATTTCTGCACCAGAAAAAGTTCGTCGGATGCGATGGCTTGACCATCACCGACGAAATCAAGCTGACGATTGCCGGCAAGGCATGTCTGCTGCTGCTCAATCGGCCCACGCTGGTGTATCCGGCGCTCTCTTTCGTGCTGGTGTATCCATCGGCTTTCGTGGTGCAGCATGCCGAGGTCGATGCCGACGGACTGGTCACGCATCGCAATCAAACCTTGCTGGGCGAATCCTGGAGCGATGATCGCGTGATCCTGGCATGGGATCACATTCAGCGCCGCAACGCGGTGCTTGAGCCGGGCTCTGACGTGGTGTTGCATGAATTCGCGCATCAACTCGACAGCGAATCCGGCAGCACGAATGGCGCGCCGTATTTGATCAGCAAGGCACGTTATGCGCGCTGGTCAACGATTTTTTTGCAAGAGTTTGCGCTGTTGCAAGAGGCCGCGCAGCATCATTCTGTGAGCGTAATCGATCCCTATGGCGCGACCAATCCGGCAGAATTTTTTGCCGTGGCGACCGAGGCTTTTTTTGAAAAATCCGTGGCGCTGGGCCAGCAGCACCCGGCCCTGTTTGCTGCGCTCAGAGAGTACTACTGCGTTGATCCACGTGAATGGCAGTGAGTGCGCCATTTTGAAATGATCGATGGACAAGCGCGGCGTAATGGCGGTCAAAGACAAGCGACCCAAGACTGGTATGCTGAAGAACAACTACTTGCCCGGCAAGAAACCTGCGGACTAATAGGCGAAACGCTCAATGCATGGTGTCGTGAGCCAGGCAAAACCTTGGAGTCTTATTTGTGCTTGATATTGGGATGCACCGCGCTTGCGGATTTGTGAAATTGCAGCCTACTGGTTGGAAACCCAATGGTGCAAAGCTGTAAACTGATAAGGGCCGAGCATCATAGCCCGACCCTTTGTGTATTCTGGCTCCCCGACCAGGACTCGAACCTGGGACCTGCGGATTAACAGTCCGTCGCTCTACCAACTGAGCTATCAGGGAATTGCCGCTTGTTTTTGATATTATCATCAGAATCAAAGCAAGCCTAAGATTATAACAGGCGTTAATTAAGATGCGCCCAATTTTTATTAGGTTTGTTTGTATTAAGCAGTAATGCCCCCCCCCCTTTGAGGTAAAAGGCGCATGACCAAGATGAGGCAAATTGGCAATAAAAATACTGTGAAAGCAACTATTAGCTCAATTATTAGCTGGTGAGCTTGATCAGTTTCTTCATGATTTTTAAATTCTCAAAGATGACGCCGCCGGACGACGTTGCTTTGTCCTCGTCCCATTTTTTGTAGACGCGAGATCCTTACTTGCCATCAGCTTTACTATATCCAAAACAGCAAGCACGAGAAAACGGAAAAATAGCCCGGACGGGCGATAACGTGGACATGACAGGCAGTTGACCAATAAAAAGCCCACATTCTCTGGAAAGAAATGTGGGCTTTTGGATTTCTATGGACTTCTTGAAACGAATATTTGGTGGAGGCGGCGGGAATCGAACCCGCGTCCAGAAGTACTCTACAGACAGTTCTACATACTTAGTGCTGCCATTTGATTTAATCCGTACGCCGCGGACGCACACGCTGCGTAAAGACGAGTCGCCTATTATTTAGCAACTGACCAAGCGACCCGGCCGATTGCGATTCCTTGTGAATGACTCTACTGCTGTTACCAGCCCACCCCAAGGAAGAAGTGGTGTAGAGCTAACCGGTTATTAAGCGGCTAGTGCGTACGAGTTATCGTTTGCAGTTGTGTTTTTTCTGGATGTATTTACGAGGTAACCAGTCCTCGGTATGCCCTGCGCTGCTTTGCAACCCCTGTCGAAACCAGGTCGCCCCCAATACAGAACTTGTATTGTAGCGTAGTAGTTGGCATCTCGCTGACTGGTTTCAAGAGCCGATGGCAAAAGAAAGACTACGCGAATTCTCCAACGACGCAAAACAATAGAGACGCTCGGTCTGTAAATATCGTGTTCCCCCAGCCCGACGATTGGAACTTTTTCAACGTCCGTTCGTTAAACTGTGCAATGCGAATTTTTTCCAACCTTAACGATCATCAATGCGTGACGCTGGCCCAAGATGGGGATGGCAAGGCGTTTTCGGAGCTTGTTGCACGTTATCAGGATCGTATTTATCGCTTTCTGGTGCGCCTGACGTGCGCACCAGATGCTGCGCTGGATTTGACACAGGATACTTTTTTGCGGGCTTATCAAAATCTGGCACGCTGGCGTCCCGATGCGCTGTTCAAGACCTGGCTGTTCCGGATCGCACGCAACATTGCATTCGACCGCTTGCGGCGTGAAAAACGAGTGGTCTTCATCGAACTGGAAGAAGATTCTGCACTGCAAGATCCAACCGCGGGGCCAGATGCGCGACTGGAAACGGTGCAACGCTATCGCCAACTGGAGACCGCGCTGGCAAAGCTGCCTGTGGAGCAGCGCGAGATTTTGCTGCTGCGTGAAATCGAAGAAATGACTTACGATGAAATTGCGCTGGTTCTGGAATTGAATCTCGGCACGGTCAAATCGCGTATCGCCCGGGCGCGCACTGCGTTACTGGCCCACATTGAACGTTGATGGGAGGACTTGTCATGCATTGCCCGCAACACAACAAATTATCGAACTATCTGGACCACGCTATGGCGGTCCATGAGCACGCTCAGTTCACAGTCCATTTGCAAAGTTGTCCACTCTGCCAGCACCAGTTGGAGGTGCTGGCCGCGCTGCAACAAAATCTGCGCGACTTGCCTTCGCCAGTTTTGGGGTTTGATCTGGCCGCCCGGCTGCAGAACCGCATTCGCAACGGGGCCGTGCAGCGCCAGCCTGCCCGATCTTTCTGGTTTGCATGGGGGCCGACCGGATTGGCAGCGGCTGCGTCGCTGGCCTGCGGCATCTGGCTCGGCGTCCTGTTGACTGGCGGCACAATCGCCAGCGCGCCACCAGCCGCGATGGTGCGCGTATTCGATCCGGTACCCCCGGGCGGGTTGTGCGCGGCCACTGAACTTTGTCGCCTATCAAGGGGAATGTAATGCATCGCAACACTTGGAAATGGCTATTGGCAGCCTCACTTTCGCTCAATGTCGGTTTCGCTGCAACGGTCGCCTACCACCAACTGCGAGCAACACCGGCGTCCCGGAACGGGCAGAGCGAACCACCGGCCAACCTGCCCGATCAACTGCAATTGACTGCCGAGCAACGGATTCGCTGGCACCAGATCGAGCAAGGTTTCGTTACCGATCTGGCCGCCAACTGGCGCGAAATCGGGCAGCACCGCGAAACGCTGATAAAGCACATTTTTTCGACCCAGCCCGAGCGGGTAAAAATCGATGCCCAGCAAGCCAGGATCGCGACGCTGCAAGACGCGCAGCAGCGCCGCGTGATTACGCAACTGTTGGCCGAGCGCGATTTGCTGGATCAGCGGCAGCGCGCTGCATTGATGGCGCTGCTGCTTAACCGTTACACGAATGCGGCGACGGAAGAAGAATTGCTGCACCGCGAACCATGAAAATTCGTACTCTTCAGCATCAAGTTGCAAAAAAATGGAACATGCGCACTAGCCGTTCGTTTAAACAGGCAGTCGGACGTTTTGCTCGACATAACTTGATTCAACCTGATACGGAGTTCGCATGAAATCACCTCAATTTTTGCTGCTGGCAATCGCACTGGCGTTACCTTTACCCACCTTGGCCGGAGCGGCACTCAAACACGAACATGGCGCTGCGGTGCAGGCCCAACTCGAACTCAATGCCGGCAAGAAATGGATTACCGATGCACCGCTGCGCCAAGCCATGAATAATATCCGAGCCACCGCTGCAACCACATTGCCGGCAGCCCACGGCGGCAAGCTGACGCCAGCGCAGTACGACGCGTTCGGCAATGACGTCACTGCACAGATCACCTACATCGTGCAGAACTGCAAGCTCGATCCCGAGGCGGACGCCCAACTCCACATCGTTGTGGGCGACATCATGAGCGGCATTGATACCGCAACCGGCAAGCAGCCCGACCAGAAAAGAGCGCTGGGCGTAGTCAAGATTGTGCAATCCCTGAATAGCTATGGAAAATATTTCGATCACGCAGACTGGAAGGAGATCAAGCTGCCGCATTAATGCATCATGCTTGAGCCAAACAGGCACAGACAGTGGTTTTGGTTCAGTGATCATCTTGCGCCAAAACCCGGCTTTTACCGCCGGAATGTCTCGTCCAGACCTGTATTGCGCACTGCATGCGCGCCAAGGGACATCAACGCCTAGCAGTTAGCGGACGCCCGCAACCAGCCACTCAGCGAGTACGCCCGGCGCAAACAGACCGCGCCTGGCCCGCGACCAGGAGCAACACCAGTAGCGCAATAAGCGGCATCAGCAGCGCATCTGCAGACCCCATCGCCCAAAGCATGGCGCCGCTGATGACGCACCATATTATCGGGATGCATAGCAGTACCGAGCGCATCCACCCCGACGCGGACAACAGGATGCCCAGCGTTGCGATGACGGTAGGATCGGGCGCAATGCCGAAGATTTCGGCCTGCAGCCACGGCCGCCCGATGGCTGGCCCAATTAATGGCTGAACCACCAGTGCGAACAGAAACAGATAAAAACCGGCGCGACGGATTGCTTTGGCTGCCGGCCTGAATAAAAGTTGACCGCGAATGACTCCAGTCCAGATCAGAAGCAGCGCCTCGATCGCAAACCCGATCGTGAAATAACACGCGGCCCAATGTATGGTTGCGTAACGCTCCATGTGAAATGCCCAGGCCACCCACAGCCAGCACGCCGCGAGGATCGCCGCGACGATCCTTCCTTGCCAGTGGCGGGCGCGCTGCAAACACACCAGAATCACGATGCCGAGCGCGATAGCCAGGATCTGGGCTGGCCATATTTCGCCGTTGTAGAGTTCAAACAGGCGATAGTAGGTCTGCGCCGAAAACATCAGAAAATCCGACAGCGTATAAGTCCACCGCTCGGACATCAGAGCTTCCCGACATAGGCGATCATGCGGCGGCGCATTGCTTCATCCGGCATACGGCCGAATGTGGCACCCATGTTTTCGCGCACATGCGCCACGCTGGAGGTCGCCGGAATGGCGCAGGTCACCCCCGGATGCGCAACGATGAACTTGAGCAGGAACTGGGCCCAGTTCGCACAATCGATATCAACTGCCCATGGCGGCAGCGGATGACGTTTTACCGCCTGGATCAGCGCCCCCTGACGAAATGGCCGGTTGACGATCACCGCGATACCGCGGTCAATCGCCAGCGGAAGAATGCGTGCTTCGACCTCGCGGTCGAAAATGTTGTAGGTGATCTGAACGAAGTCGATCGGATGGCTGCGCATGATCTGTTCGATTTCGGGGTGGCGACGGCCCTCTGAAGTTGTGATCCCGACATAGCGCAGCTGACCGGCCGATTTCATCGAAAGAAGCGTCGGCAGATGCGCTTGCCAGGACAGCAAATTGTGGACCTGCAGCAGATCGAAACGTGCAATGCCCCAATATCGGCGCGATATCCCGATCTGGTTCGGGCCGCGCGAGCCGGAAGGGGTCCAGACCTTGTCGGCCGAGAATGCGCGTGACGCCATGCCCAGTTTCCTCAGCCCATCGCCGATGACTTGCTGCGAAGAGCCGTACATCGGCGAAGAATCGATCAAGCGGCCGCCGGCATCGAAAAAGTTGCGCATCACCTCGATGCAGGCATCGCGGGCGACACGGTCGTTGCCCACATTGAAAGTGATCCAGCTTCCCAGTCCGATCACCGGCAAGACTTCGCCGCTGGAGCGGATCGGCCGGGTGCGTATCGCCTGTTGCGGCGTCGCTCCGAACGCCGGGCCAAGCATGACGCTAGCTCCGATTACCAACAGGGATTGGAGCAAACAACGGCGTCGCGGATGTAAAGGCTGCTGTATGGAAACACTCCGTTCAATATCCTGCATACCACTGCACTTGAGACAATGATTTGAATAGCTGCCTGCATGAAGAGTTCCGCAGGACGTCTTGATCAGCGTGGCAGCGCGATGTCATCCAGCAGCGCGCGCATGCGCTGCCAGTGCGAACCTTGCCAAAATATGCGCCGGCAAGCATCGCAGGTGCTGAAATGGTCATAAAATGCGCGCGTGTTCGGCGGAATCCGCTGCAGCACCAGCGCCTTGTCGATCGCATGCAATCGCGTGTTGCAATGCAGGCATAGCGTGAACGGCCGCGCGCTGCGCGCCAGGTCCAGGCGTTCGAACAGTTCGCGCAATTGCTGCGCCGGCTTTAGCGCATGCAGGTAGCAGCCGTGCGTGATCGAGCGGCGCTTGAGCAGATCGCGATCGCGGCTGAGCACGATGCGGCCTTGCCGGGCGGCGATGGTTTCAATTTCGTTGTCGTCAAATTTGTTGTCGTAGAGCGTGTCGAAACCGGCCATCCGCAGCAGACGCGCCAGCCCGCCCAGATGGGCATCGGCGACGAAGCGCATGATGCGCAGCGGGGTGTCGCGCACCCGCAGCAAAGGGCTGACGTCGAACGTCTCGAACTTGGGGTAAACCGCCACCCGGTCGCCCTCCTCCAGCATCCGCTCAAAGCCGACCGACTCGCCGTTGACTAGCACCAGCTCGACTTCGGTGTGGGGGACGCCGAGCGCTTCGATCATGTGCTTGACCGTTGCCGACTGCGCACATGGACAATCGAATGTCTGCCGGCGCCGCTCGGGAGCCAGGAAGTCGTTCAATTCTTGATAGAAGCGGAATGTTGCGGTGACCATTGCGCCAGCCTGCCATTTCAGAAAACTGCTTTTAATCATAGTGCGCCGATAAAAAAACGGCACAAAGCGAGGAGGGCCGAAAGCTTGATTGCGCCCACCGGCAAGCGCAGTCCTGAAATGCTGGCGCATGCTATTGGCGGCAACCCTGCCCGCTTCGGCACTACTAAAATTAAAACATACTCCACCATTGTATTTTTAATATACCAATTAAAATATGCGGCAGAGTTATGTTTATTAATGATACTCCAACTTATGTTGCATTAATTTCCGAGACGGTGAATTGTTCCAGGAGCCGTTCCGGCTGCGCGATAAGCCCCTGCGTCGCGGCTCTTGCAACGACGAACGGCTGATCGGTTGCTGGACATCGAAATCTGGCACAGCACGCAAGTGCAACTCATGCAGACGTGTTGATCAACTTGTTATTGGAGTTGTGATGAATGGCTGTTACCGGCCATTTCCAGTCAGTCGCATGAAACATGCGAACGTCAGCTATCAGGCAAATTGCTGACGATGGGATGGCGATTGCTACCGGCAGTACCAGACTGAGAGCGGACGGTCAGTTTATTGGGCGACCCAATAGCGAAAGTTGCCACTTTCTGAAAGCGGCCTTTCAAAGCAGAGAGTCGGCTGGTTGTGTCCATAACACTGCGGTTTAGCCAACGCGAGGCTTAAAGGAGCGCACAGCAATGAACAATCCGGCACTGATACGACGATTAGAGCTTAGCCGAAAGAAGGGAAGTGTTCCATTTAAACGCTCGTGCGTCGTTGTGGGCGGCCCCGAGCGCCGCGCAATCAAACCAGGCACCTACATGGCTAAGATTTATACTGTTGGCGAGTTGCTTCTCGTGCTGCAAGAGATACGTCTAGTCTTCATCGTCAGATGTTCTACTTGGCACTGTTATTTTCAATATCAAAACTTATTATCTCAAATAGTGAAATTGCTATCCAATTTAATCCTAAATCGATCAATGGTTTAAAAAATAAATCAGGGAAAACAATTTCTCCTGATTCTATATTTTTTTGCCAGCTGCCTTGCAAAAAATGAAAATATCGATTCCTGATTGAAACCAAAAATCCTCTAAAATCAGGGAACTTAACCTTTATTTCCTCATCCTCAGTTTCCGATTCAATGCCACCTCTAGGAATGAGTTTTTTGTACATTTCGAAATAGACACTTCTCATTTCCTCCACTTCAATTTCTGACAAATTAATATCCATTGTTAACTCAAAAAAAGATTTTTTATTCCAATGTATATCAATAAAATTCTTAAATAATAATAATTCACCTTCTTTCTCTGATGCAGGCATACAAGCCTGCAGAGACTTAAAAGAGCTCATAAAGATTTTTGAACGAGAAATATACATAAGTGGGACACTGTAGCAAATTCCTTCCAATAATCTATAAAGGAAAACAAATGCCTCTAAATATCGTCCTTGCATACGAGATGTTAGGCAATTGATCAACTCGAATTCAATTAATCTATAAAACTCTACGTTGGCTTTGAAATTGAGAAAATAATCCGATAAATCAGATAAAGTAACCTCATCTGGAAAGCTTTGAAGAATAATTTTCTTGCTCAATCGATGGTTTTTACTAAATGGAATATTGAGATAATTGACTCGGACCTTAAATAATTGCGAAAAATACTCATCCTTAAGGTCGCAACTACCTGACAACAATCTAAAAATACGAAATGCCGGATTCGAATTCTTAGCTAGCGATAATCCGGTCGAAAACTGATTATCTTGATCAAATATTTTCTCGACATAGGAGTATCGCTCAATCATTTGCCGTGAGCTCCGCGAATACGCTCAGCAGCTCATCGGCGTCCAGCATCTTATATTCGTCGAAATTCTTAAAATATTCATATACAAGCTCCCTACGGTACTTTCCAACTTTAATCCGAGAAGGATTAAAATCAGAAAATGCTTGATCAAAAATTTCTATAAATTCAGCAAATTCCTCCTCAGTTAGCGATTGCATTGATTCCATCGAATGTTTAATCCCAGCTGCAAGCCCAACAAGATTATTGGTCACTTTTAACCATTTGAATGCTTCTGGATTTTTCTGGAATCTCGCAAGTAAAATGACGAAATTTTTAAAACTAGAAATATATTTTTTAGGCTCAACAGCCATAATTCGACCGACAAGCAGCTCATCCATTTTCTCTTCGATAATTTTTTTATTGTCAACAATAGGGCTATCGGCCATAAACGCCAAATATGCTTGAATGATATCTGCTTTCCTAAATGCCTTTCGTGCGCTTGCAACCGTTGAATCTTTCTCAGCAACGATATCAATTCCCATATCTTTAAAGTTAAAAACATTGGCAATCATAATCTCAACCTGATGCCTTGGCGTCATAGGACGTTGGCCATTATTGAGAGTGATCATTCTATAAAGCAATTTTTCGACGGAATCGCACAAAATAAAATTGATATATATCTGATATTCGTCGGTAAAATCGAATTTAGCAGCAGCCCTCGACAGCGTATTTAATCGTTGAATTCCATCCAATACAAAGGATTTCGCAATGCTTTTATTAACATGTTCTTCGATTTCTTTGAGGGTATTGAAAGACTCAGAAGTTAATATAGCAACTGTAATTGGTGGCATTACGCAGCCGTCTTCAATATCCCTCTCCAATTTGTTATAAAATTTCTTATCCTGAAGCTTGCGCTGAAATTCTGTTTTATCAATTAGCGGCACCAAAACCTTAACGGCTTCTTTATAAGACATTTTCGCAAGGGCGACTTGGCCATTAATAACTCCATCAATTTGCATATCAAGTATTTTCACGCTCTGCCTCAAAATTAAAAATTATTAATTTTTGGATAATACGTCTTTAAGCTGAAAGCTACAATCCTATCCAAGCTTAGCTAACAAGCATTCCGGCTTGAGATGGCCGGCTGCGGCATGTCGGCCGCAAAGCCTGACCGGCCGCTTCCGCTGCATAGTTGACATTCAAGAAATAAGCTTGACTGGCTGGTTTGGGTCGATTGCAGTCAATCACCTGGCCTGATCAAATCCCGTCCACTGCTCGTCCCACCCGCCGTGATGCATGACAAGTCAGCTGCATCGCACTCGGCTGCATGATTTTGGCCTTGTCGAACCGGTCAACAACTGCTTGCAGCCGTCTCCCACGCTAAAAACATACGGCTATCTGTATTTTTAAAAGACCAATTAAAACATGCGATAAAGCATTATTTTTTACTTATACTCCCAATTAAATTGCACCAACCTGACGGCCCATCTGACCGCCGACGCACTCTGCCCCGGCCGCAATCCGACCCATCGTTTTTATACTTCAACTATTGTTGAATAGTCGTCGTATAATCGCCTCATGGATAAAAAAACCGCAACTACTGTCTTCGAATCTTTGGCTTCCGGCATCCGGCTCGATGTGTATCGGCTGCTGGTGCGCGTCGGCCCGGCGGGTCTGGTCGCCGGCGAAATCGCCAGTGCGCTTGATATTGCGCCGACCAATTTGTCGTTTCACCTGAAGGCGCTGACGCAGGCCAATTTACTGAGTTCGACCCAGGAAGGCCGCTTTCAGCGCTACCGCGCAAATATGCCGCTGATGCAGGAACTGATCACTTACCTGACCGAGGAATGCTGTACCGGACATCCGGAACAGTGCGCGGTCGGGTGCGATACGCCGCTGTGCGCCGATGGCGACGCTGTTGCGACTGCATCAAACCCGCTTGAAAATTCAATCCGATAAACCTGCTTTTTTGTGCATCGGCGAATTTGCAAGCCGATCTGCGCCGCGCCGCCAACGAACTGGCGCAGATCGACTTGGTAGCAACGCAACATGCGCAGCGTTATGCAGTAGTGCCGCTGCTGACCGAGGAACCGGTCGGCGTGGCGCGCTTATTGGCACTTATTGGCGTTGACAGATGCACCTCTTCAAGTATCACCAACCATTGCCAAACGGAGTTCGCTATGAGCGACAAAATTTACAACGTGCTGTTCCTCTGCACCGGCAACTCGGCGCGCAGCATCATTGCCGAATCCATCCTGAATCAGCTTGGCGCAGGACGCTTTCGTGCTTACAGCGCAGGCAGTCACCCGCGCGGCGAAGTGCATCCGCTGACACTGGATTTGTTGCAAAGCCACAGTTATGACGTCAGCACGCTGCGCAGCAAAAGCTGGGACGAGTTTGCCGGGCCCGGCGCGCCGCAGATGGATTTCATTTTCACCGTCTGCGATCAGGCGGCCGGCGAAGTCTGCCCGTTTTGGCCGGGACAACCGGTCACCGCACATTGGGGCTTCGCCGACCCGTCGCATGTGGAAGGCGACGACGCAAGCAAACGCAGGGCTTTCGCACACACCCACATGGAAATCACCAACCGCATCCGGCTGCTCCTGAGCCTGCCGATCGACAAGCTCGATCGCCTGTCGCTCCAAAAGCATTTGCGCGAAATCGGCCAAAGCCAGAGCGCCTAAGTTATCCCTGCATCCCTACTGGAACTGTTATGTCTGCACAATGTGAAGTTACCGCCAAACAGGCGGCTGGGGCTGTGGCTCCGCTGAGTTTTTTTGAACGCTATCTGACGGCGTGGGTTGCGATCTGCATCGTGGTCGGCATCGCGCTCGGCCAAGGCTGGCCGAATATGTTCAAGGCGATTGGCGCAATGGAAATTGCCAAGGTCAACCTGCCGGTCGGCTTGCTGATCTGGGTGATGATCATCCCGATGCTGCTGAAAATCGACTTCGGCGCGCTGCATCAGGTCAGGCAGCACAGCAAGGGCATTGCCGTCACGCTGTTCGTCAACTGGGCGGTGAAACCGTTTTCGATGGCGTTCCTGGCGTGGCTCTTCATCCGGGTCTGGTTTGCACCGTATTTGCCGAGCGCGCAGATCGATTCCTACATCGCCGGCCTGATCCTGCTGGCAGCCGCGCCCTGCACCGCGATGGTGTTCGTCTGGAGCCGGCTGACCGGCGGCGACCCGTATTTCACGCTGTCGCAGGTGGCGATCAATGACTCGATCATGGTGTTTGCGTTCGCGCCGCTGGTCGCTTTGCTGCTGGGCGTGTCGAGCATCATCGTGCCGTGGGACACGCTGCTGACTTCGGTAGTGTTGTATATCGTGCTGCCGGTGATCATCGCCCAGATAATCCGGCGCGCGCTGCTGGCCAAAGGCACGGCCAGGTTCGATGCGGTGCTGCACAAAATTCAGCCGTGGTCGATTGCCGCCTTATTGGCAACGCTGGTATTGCTGTTCGCATTCCAGGGCGACGCCATCCTACGGCAACCGCTGGTGATTGCGCTGCTGGCGGTGCCGATCCTGATCCAGGTTTTCTTCAATGCGGGATTGGCTTACTGGCTTAACAAGAAAGTAGGCGAAAAGCATTCGGTAGCCGGCCCGTCGGCGCTGATCGGCGCTTCCAACTTTTTCGAGCTGGCGGTGGCGGCAGCGATCAGCCTGTTCGGTTTCGAGTCCGGCGCGGCGCTGGCGACCGTGGTCGGCGTGCTGATCGAAGTGCCGGTGATGCTGCTGGTGGTGAAGGTCGTCAACAACTCTAAAACTTGGTACGAGCGCGGCTAAGTGTTTAACGAATAGATATTCATGTGGCCAAACCATTCTGTCTGAATGCCCTGTTAAGACAGAGAGCGTGCCGTTTCAGATGAGTAGTTTTGAGGGACGGATGAAAAGTAATTCCGGTCGTTCAAGTTTTTCAGGTGAAAGGCGGCTCCCGACCCAAAGCCGCCGGTCAGACACAACAAAAAGCACAAATTTTGACGGTTCACGGCATGGCATCTTTAGCAACGCAATTACGCTTGGACACAACACCATTTCCGACCAGAGTGGCCACAATTCCAAGTGTTGTTCAGTAAGGGGCGTTATCGTTACGCAACGCTGTCGCACACGGCAAACTGCAACTTCTTCCAGATGAGGCCCCCCACAGCTCAAACCGTTATGAAAAAAGTGGTTTGTTAAATTCAATCTTGCATTCCTAGCAGAATCCCGCAGGGTTGCTGCCCGTCAAGGCTAAAATAAAAGTTACATCCAATACATACATTTTGCAACGACTCTTACTTTTTCCATCTAGTTATCTAGAGTAGTTAAGTTTTCAATGATTACATAAATAAAGGAGTCAAAATAATGAAAAAGTATCTCTCCGCTTCGGCGTATCTCATGACTGCAGCTGCATCAATACTTTCTTTGACACCTGTTATGGCAAGCACCGTTGATGTGGGCATCAATGTGGGTATCCCAGGTATCTATGTACCGGCGCCTGTATATGTGCAGCCTCAGGCAGTCTACGTACAACCACAGCGAGTTTATGTAGAGCAAGAAGACGGATACTGGAAATGCAAGAAAGACAAATGCAAACTAAAGAAAGGCAAGAAGGAGAAACACTATAAAGATGATTAGCATCACCCGCGCCTAACTTGTCCACATCAACAATTGCGCACGGTTGCGACACGTAACTCTAAACTCTCTTCTCGATTTGCGCTTGACGCGTAAACTAAGGTCAAGGTGATTTAAAACATCTTGGTCGTCCGCTTTTTCTGCCATGCAGGCGAATCGAACGACCGATTTTGGCCGACACCAGTCGCAGCCCGTGTATTTTGTGGCGCCAATGGGCCATCATGCAACCACCGCCAAGGATAAAGCCTGTCCTAATGCCCGTGAGCTCGCTTGTTATGGGGCTCTGCGATAGCTGGTTTGGGCTCTGCCGGTGGGTGGCGAACCACGACAACTGATTCGTCCGGGTCGAACCAGAATTCACCGTGTGGACCGTCGAGACGGCCTGTAATCAGCTGAATCAGTCCATCCACCGAATTGACCTGGGTGATAGCTTCCCAGGCGTAGGTTGGGTGTTTGCTAGTGCCAAGGCCGTTGTAGATAATATCGCCGATCCTGGCGTTGCCTGCGGCTACAGTGATCCTGGTTGTCATGCCCAATTCACTCCTAAACCGTCCGCAGCCCGATTGCGGCCCTTGCTTATATCATGCACCCCTCCGATCATTCCCGCTTCGGTATTTCGATCCTGTCCAAGCTAAGTTGACGCCCCCACGCAACCAACACCCTGCTTCTAGCAAGGTTGAAGTGTGGAAGTTCGCTAGGACTTTTTAACGTCGGTACCCTGATGCGTTGCTGGCGGTCAGTTGGCAGACATCAGAGATCACCGAATGACCGGAGCTGGCCGAGGCTGTGTCAAAACGCAAGATACGCGCAAAAGACTGCGCAGAATGCTTTGTATCTTGACCAACGCGCCACAACAGCCACGCCTGGTAATCAATTTGGCAAATATCGTTGGAAATGGTTTTTCGAAATTCAAGCAAAGAATGACTGCCATTCGTTCAATTGAACGTGGTTGGTGAAGTAAAAAAGGCCTTCAGGCCCGCATCGCCTGCATCAATGGGCCAATACCCACGATTTTCATCATGCGCTTCATGTTGTACGCTAGCACATGCAAACTCATCTCGGTACTGACGTGCTCCAGTGTCTTTGTCAGGAAATGCGTCGCCCCCATCCAAGCTTTGAGCGTACTAAACGTATGCTCGACGGTTTGCTTACGCACCACCATCGTGTCGGGCGCATTTTCCAGGCGCACTTGCATGGCATCGAGTACCGCTTCATGCTCCCAGCGCTTGACGCGCCGTTCCGTGCTTGGAGTGCACTTCGCTTTCAATGGACATGTTTGGCATCCTGAACTCCAGTACGTGTTGAGTTTCCTGCCTTGTTCGATAGACGTATAACGGTGGATTAACTGCTGTCCCGCAGGGCACCGATATTCATCCTTGTCGGCCAGATAAATGAATTCTTTCTTGTCGAATAGCCCTTTCGCTTTATTGTTGGAAGTGAGCGATTTGGGAACGAGTGCCGTAATGCCGGCCTCATGACAGGCCAGAATTTCTTCGCCTTTGTAGTAACCGCGGTCTGCCAGTGCGGTGAGTTCTTTGGTGCCCATCGCTGTACGCGCTTGCTTGGCCATCGTTGACAGTTGGCTGCGGTCGCTGCCAACATTGGTCACTTCGTGTGCGACGATGAGATGGTGTTCGGTGTCAACCGCTGTCTGAACGTTGTAACCGACAATGCCGGTGCCTCTGGTCTTCATTGATCGCGCATCGGGATCAGTCAGCGAGATTTGTTTGTCCGGCGCCGCATTCATCTGCATTTCGAGTTCTTTGAGTTGCTGCATTTTTTCCTTCAGTGCAGCAATCTTCTCGTTCAACCGGACTGTCTTGGCAAGGACGAGCGCAGGTTCTTCCCGGTCTGCGGTGTCGAGCACAGCGAGGTAGCGATTGATGCTGTCCTCGATCTGCTGCATACGACGTTCCATCTTTGCAGAGGTAAAGTTCTTATCTCGATTGTTGACCGCTTTGAACTTGCTGCCGTCGATGGCGACGATCGCCTGTGAGAACAAATCGAGCTGGCGGCACAGGTCAACAAACTGACGGCACACGCTGCGAATCGCTTTGCCATTGTCCTTGCGAAATCGGGCAATCGTTTTGAAGTCCGGCATCAACCGGGAGATCAACCACATCAACTCGACATTGCGTTGTGTTTCCAACTCAAGGCGTCGCGTTGATTGAATGCGATTAAGGTAGCCGTAAATATAGATTTTGAGGAGTGTGGATGGATGATAAGAAGGTCGGCCTGTGACCTCTGGTTCAACCCCGCCGAAACCAAGCTTGCCGAGATCAAGTTGATCAACGAAGACGTCAATCACGCGCACCGCATTACTCTCTGTGACGTAATCATCCAGTAGCTCGGGCAGGAGTGTGCCCTGGGTTCGATCTTCACCTGGAACAAAACGCCCCATGTAGATACCCCAACGTTGAATGCGATATTCATATAACGTTTGAAGACTGGTTTTGTTTACACGTAGGACGCTGCAATCGGAGTATTTTTAATAATATTTCATGCGTTTTGACACAGCCTCGGCCGGATTCTGCCGGTCAGGCAGATACGGTGACAGACCGCTATTGCTGCGAAGCGGCGCGACAGAGTCGCCACACTGCAGCTGTTGGCCGCACCTGGTTGCACGCCGCTAACGGCGCAATGCGCTACGCTTATTGATGCCCTACGCCTTAACTTTTATCGTGGGAGTATAGGTAAAAACGCCTATGTTTCCGCATTGTTTCATTGCGGATTGTAAATATACATGCTTAGGTATATTCAATTGCACAATGCTGCTGAAAATCGATTTTCCGATCCATTGCCAGAGTAGTCAATCGCCAGCCTGCGGCCACCCATTTGCAGCGTAGCGCGTTGTGGTTGTGTAAAAACTGCGGCTATCGGTGCCGCTTCAATTTCGTGGCCTAACTTGAACACACTGACCGCCTGCGTCAGCGAAACCGCCTGAACCTGCATGCTTTCGGCCGCTGCTGCCGCTTGTTCCACCAGCGCCGCATTCTGTTGCGTCATTGCATCCATCTGGCCGATAGCTTGATTGACCTGTTCGATGCCGGCACTTTGCTCCTGGCTGGCGGCGGTGATCTCGCTCATGATGTCGGCCACCCGCTTGACCGAGCCGACGATTTCAATCATGGTCTGGCCAGCGTCATCCACCAGCTTGCTGCCCTGATCGACTTGTCGTACCGAGTCAATGATCAGCGCCTTGATTTCCTTCGCGGCACTGGCGCTGCGTTGCGCCAGATTGCGCACTTCGGCGGCGACTACTGCAAAGCCGCGTCCTTGTACCCCGGCGTGCGCCGCTTCGACTGCTGCATTCAGCGCCAGGATATTGGTCTGGAAAGCGATGCCGTCGATGACGCTGATGATGTCGGCAATCTTGCTCGAACCGGCCTTGATCGAGCCCATGGTGTCAACCACCTGCGACACCACTTGGCCGCCCTTGAGCGCCACGCTGGAGGCCGACACCGCCAGCTGATTGGCTTGGTGTGCATTGTCGGCATTCCGGCGCACGGCGCCTGTCAGTTCTTCCATCGAACTGGCGGTTTCTTCCAGCGCACTGGCCTGTTGCTCAGTACGCGACGATAGGTCGGCGTTGCCGGTGGCGATTTCGCCGGAAGCCAGCGCAATGGTATCAACCCCATTGCGAACGTTGCCAATGACTTGATGCAGCGCGGTATTCATGTCGCGTAGCGCGGCGAGTAGCTGGCCGGTTTCATCCTTGCCGGCCACCACGATTTGCGCCGATAGATCGCCTGCGGCAACGCGCTGGGCAATCCGCACCGCTGCATGTAACGGTACTGAGATGGAACGGCTGATCAGCCATGCGCACGCCAGCCCGAGTAACAGTGCAGCCATGCTCAGGGACGCCATCAGGATGCGGCCGTTCTGAAAATGATGGTCGGCCTGGCTAGCCAGTGCCAGCGACAGGCTTTGCTGATAGACAATCAGTTGACGGGCGCTGTGCAGATAGGCATCGACCGCTGGCAGGAATTTTTCCTCGATCATCTGGTCGGCAACCGCATTCCTCCCGGTCCTTTTGAGTTCGAGAATGGTGCCGCCGACAGTTGCATACAATTTGCGTTTTTCAGCGATATGCAGCAGCAGCGCTTTGCCTCCGGCTGATCCAATCATCGGCTCCAGGTTTTTTTGAATCGTGCTGATTCTATTGTCGGTGAATCTGATTTGCTCTTTGAAATATTCCTGGGATTCCGGCTCATCGGTTCTGGCAACCGCTACGGTGCGCGCACTATTGACGCTGATCTCGGTAAACCATTCTGCGCCGAGCCGCTCGATTGCCATGGTTTCAGATGACATCGTGTGGACCACTTCGCCCACCGCCTGCAATCGGGCGATACCCAGTCCGGCAATCGCCAGCATCAAGATCAGCACAGCGGCAAAGCCGGCATTCAAACGGGTACTGATACTGTAATTATTCATGATTTTGACCTCTTTTTAACTCTGGCAGCGCTGCGATATTGTCTGTCGTTCAATGCATAAAACCGTTCCGAAGAATATTTTCAAACTCTTCGAAACGGACGTAACTTAATGCACATGTGCGATTGCGGTTTAGCCGGCTAGCGGCAAGCCCTGGATGTAGCCGACACCGCCGCCGTGCTTGTTTTTGTAGTTCTGGTTAATCAGCGCGTCCAGATCCTGGTAGACCTTGGAATGCAGGCCGCCAGTCACGTTGTTGCCGCTATCCTTGGATAACTGCCAGTCCCCGGGATGCTGAAAATTGCTCATGATGTAAGCGAAGCCGTTCAAGTTGTCGACCGCCTGCAGACCGGTCGACTCGGCACCGGCCGGACAGGACAAGATGCGGGTCAACACCTTGCTATCGACGTTGTACGCCCACAGAAAATTATTGACGTGCATGCCGCTGTCTTCTCCGATGAACAAGGTGCGCAGCCGCTCGGAAAACTTGAGGTTGTCGGGATTGGCGATCAGGTTGACATCGGCCAGATTGCCGATCGCATCCGGCACCGCCAGATCCGCACCCACCAGCGCCGGCACGATCGCCATGAATACCGGCACCCAGGCGCTATCGATCACGACGCCGGCATCGTCCTTTTGCGCATCAACCAGATCCAGCTGATACACCGCGCCCGCCTTGGGGCCCTTGACATTGATGTCGGTAGTGCCATTGATCATGGTGCCCTGAATGTAGGACATGGCCAGATATGCCTTCTTGTCCTTGACATTGACGGTCACGCCTTCCATTTTGGTGAAACCCAGACTGCCACCCTTGAAGGCTGCGTAGCGATGCGTTTCCAGGAAGATCGCGGCCTGTTCTTTACCGGGTACAAATTTGACCCAGTTGAATTTTCCGCTAAAGCCGATTTTGGTATAGCTGACATCCAGCGGATCGGCCGTTTTCACATCGACGATGTCGGCAGCTTTGAGGCTATTGGCCAGCGCCTCGATTTCCGCGCTGCTGGCATGGCCGAGCCTGATCCAGCCAAGGTCGGCGGAACCGCCGTTGTCTGCGGTTTTTTGCTTCCACTTCGCCACGTACAAAGTGCCTGCCGACAAATCGGCGGCCTTGTCGGCGATGAACATGAATAGGCCACTGTTAGTGAAATCGTCGCCCATCAACACGGTGCGCTGGTCCGGCATGACTTGCACCAACTCATGCGAGATGCGGCCCATGCAGTAATGTTTTTTTATCGAACCGGTGCCGTCCGGCTTGACGGTTATTTCCGGCATGTGCCCGTAGTGATACGGGTTGGCCCTGGCGGCACCGCCAAACAAATTCTGGCTGAAAGCCTTGAAGCCGGCGTCGTTAGCAGCGGTAGTCGCATCCGGCTCATATTCTTCGCTCGACAGATGGGTATTCCATGGCGAAATGCTGGCGCCGCACGTAATCCACAGGCCATGGGCTGGCGCAGTATCGACGGTGGCGTACTTGACCAATTTGAGCTGACCGGACTTCTTATCCTGATCCAGCGTCAGAATCGCGATCGGCGAAGGCAGTTTGCCGTACATATCTCCGCCAGCGGAATCGGTCGATGTGTACTCGAATTGCACCACCGCGAAAACCGTGTTGCCGGTCACACCGGAAACCGTCGGATTGTCCAGCTTCAACAGGGTATAACCGTCCGGGCTATCCGAATAAAATTGCGGCTTGCTGGCAGCGCTGGGGTCGAGGATGGATTGGCCATTGATATCGAAATAGCCGCCGGCCACCACTGTGCCGCCCTTGCCATCAGGCACTTTGTCGCCCGTAATGAAAAACGGCTGATAACTCAATGCCACTTCCTGCTTGCTGCCGTCGGACATCTCCAGCAACATTTTCGACTTTACGCTGGTGGTGGCTTGATCTGCAGCGGCGCTCGGCGCGGTCATCGACACAAAAGAGACGGCAGCAATGGTTGCAGCAGACGCCGCTACGGCGGCAGAGCTACCGCCACAACCAGCCAGGAACATGGCATTGCTTAATCCGGCAACGGGCAACAGCGGTACGCCGGCCAACATTTTCAGAATACTGCGGCGCTTGTTGTCTGTGATTTCGTGCATGTCGAAAACTCCATAATGGGTACAAAAATGAGCGGTAAAGAAATTAATACCAGCAATAACCAACAGCGTTTTTGGCGCTGCCCGCTGCCGCAACGCAGGTTGTGGACCAGGAATGACCTTGTGCAGCGCAGCAAACGAAAATGTACAGTGGGAATATGACGCTCGAATGACAACAGATTGGACTTAACGATGGCCGAGCGCAAAAAAAACCAGCATTCAGCTGGTTTTTTTTGCCAATCCCAAAGAGCCGGACTTACTCTGGCGCGCGCACCCGCATGAAACTGGCGAAGCGCGGCAAGCCTTTCGACGTGCGTTCGCGGTAGCGGTAGGTCACGATGCTGCCTACCGGTGGCGGCGCGCGGCGCTGCGCATCGCTCATGCCGCTGCCTAGGCGGAAGCGCTGCCCGTCGGGACTTTCCACCAGCAATGCGCCGCACATGCCCTGGTATTTTCCTTTTCCCGGCAGGTGGGCGATGACCTTGGCCTCGGCGTCATGCTGCGGTTTGAGTTTCAGCAGCGCATCGGTGCGTCCGGTTTGCCAGAGCGCATCGGCGCGGTGCAGCATCAAGCCCTCACCGCCGCCGCGCACCACTTGCTGCAACCGGGCTTGCAGCGCCTGACGATTGGCGATGCGCACTTGCGGCACCAGCTGCAGCCAGCGCAGATTGGCGCGCGCCACGCTGACCTGCAACGCTGCTACGCGTTCGCTGAAAGTGCCGGGCGCTTGCGGCCACTCGAATACCTGATAGCTGATTTGACGCCACTCGGCGTCGCTCGGACTGTCGCGCCGCACCGCAGCCGACAACAGGTCGAATTTGCGCCGCCCCATCCACAATTCGCCATCCAGCGGATGCGCCGGAAAACCGGCAATAAACCAGTCCGGCGCCTGGATTGTCCTACCGCTGCGAAAGTGCAGCGCTTTGCCATCCCACAATGCCCGCACGCCGTCGAGTTTTTCGCTCACCAGGTAAGCTCCGGGGTCAATGGCCTCATTGAAATTTTGCGCCAGCAACACGGGTGGCGCTGCATCGTCGGTAATATTTTCGGTTGCGACTGCATGCGCCATCGGCCCGGAATGCAGCGCGCCGCCCAGCATTAACAGCACGAGCAAACGCCGCATTGGCAACTTCAACGGAGGCAGCTTCATCGGATGCCTCGCAATCTGGCGACACGATGGCACTGCGGGAAAAGTGAAAGATGGGAGCGCACATTAATCACAGTAAGTTCTCCTGAACGGTTGATAACATTCTTACAAGCAATAATTTACCATGCATTGCAATGCCTGCCGGCGCAACCCCACCCTGTGCGCTGGAGCATTGCGCGGGCCGGGGCGATAATGCAAAATCTGGGCTTCAGATTTGCAGGATTACCGGGAAAGGATCATCCATGTCGGAGTTATCGATAGCGCCACAGACACACAGCACTGCCGCGCCGGCAGCGGTGTCGGCAGAAGAGTTATGCGACGTCGCGCAGGCACTGATTCACTCGCGCCAGAACATTTCACCCAAACGGCTGGCCGCGCCCGGCCCGACACCGGCCCAACTCGAACAATTGCTGGGCGCTGCCGCCGCAGCGCCGGATCACGGCCAGTTGCATCCGTGGCGCTTCGTCATCATCCCGCCGGACAAGCGTGCGCTGCTGGGCGAAGTGTTCGCGCAAGCGCTGATCGAGCGCGATGCCGACGCCACGCCCGAACAGATTGCCAGCGCGCGTGAAAAAGCGCACCGTGCGCCGCTGCTGCTGTTGGCGGTGGCCCAACTGGGGCCGGCCGAGCCGGATATTCCGGCGCTGGAACGTATGGTGTCGTTTGGCTGCGCGCTGCAGAACATGCTGCTATTGGCCAATGCAATGGGTTTCGGCGCCGGTCTGACCAGCGGACAGGCGATGTGCTCGGTGCATATGCAACAATTATTTGCGCTGGCCGCCGGCGAGCATCCGGTATGCTTCATCAATATCGGCACCGCCAGCAAGCGCAAACCGCAGCAAGCGCGGCCGAGGCCGTGGGAATTCACCTCCATTCTTTAAAATTAAAAAACAGGCGGAGTATTGCTCATGACAGGTTTGCATCAGGTTTTCAGATTGATCGATGAGGCGCGCGCATGAGCGCTGGACACGATCACGCGCCTGCTAGCTTCAACCGCGCGTTTGCGATTGGCATCGCGCTCAATACCGTTTTTGTCGCACTGGAAGCCTTTTATGGCTGGCAGGTCAACTCGCTGGCATTGTTGGCTGACGCCGGCCACAATTTATCCGACGTGGCCGGGCTGGTGCTGGCGTGGGGCGGTGCGCTGGCCGGCAGGCTGCGGCCGGACGCGCGCCATACCTACGGCTGGAAACGCGCCTCCATTCTGGCCGCCTTTGCCAATGCATTGCTGCTGCTGGTGGCGATGGGTTCACTGGCGTGGGAAGCGATCGGACGACTGGGTGCGCCGGGACCGGTGCAGGGCGTGACCATCATGTTGGTGGCGGGAATCGGCATTGCCGTGAATGGCGCGACTGCGCTGCTGTTCATGCATGGCGGCAAGAATGACTTGAATATCCGCGGCGCATTCCTGCACATGGCGGCCGACACGCTGGTGTCAGCCGGCGTAGTGGGTGCCGGCGCGCTGGCGCTATGGTTCGGCTGGAACTGGCTGGACCCGGTGGCCAGTCTGCTGATTGCAGCCGTGATTGTGGTCAGCACCTGGAGCCTGTTCCGGCAATCGCTGCACCTGTTGTTCGATGGCGTGCCGGAAGCAATCGCTCTGCCCGAGGTGCGCGCCTATCTGGAATCGTTGCCCGGCGTGACCCGCGTGCATGACTTGCATGTGTGGGCGATGGGCACCTCGCAGGTGGCGCTCACCGCCCACCTGATCATGTCTGCCGGGCATCCGGGCGACGCGTTCCTGTGCCAGGCCAGCACCGGACTGCACGAGCGCTTCGATATCGACCATGCCACGCTGCAAGTCGCAACGGCATCCCTGATGCCATCGTGCGACGGCCCGACCGCGCCGAATGCGCCGCACAGCCACGCCCACTCTCATTAACTGCGGCTGCCGATACCGCCAGCCATCGCATTCGCGTTGCAAGAGAGATCAACATGACCCGTCACAGACACCCCGAACTGCACCGCACCGAACGCATCGGCTGGCTGCGCGCCGCCGTGCTGGGGGCGAACGACGGCATCGTTTCCACCGCCAGCCTGATGGTGGGCATTGCTGCGGCCAGTGGCGGGCGTAGCGAACTGCTGGTGGCCGGCGTGGCGGGGCTGGTGGCGGGAGCGATGTCGATGGCGGCCGGCGAATATGTTTCGGTCAGTTCGCAATCCGACACCGAGCAAGCCGACCTGGAGCGCGAACGGATCGAACTGGCCGAACAACCGGAGCACGAACAGCAAGAGTTGACCGCTATTTATATACGTCGCGGGCTGAAGCGTGAACTGGCGGCGCAAGTGGCGCGCCAGTTGATGCAGCATGACGCGCTGGGCGCCCATGCACGCGACGAACTCGGCATTTCCGAATCCGTCAGCGCGCGGCCGGTGCAAGCCGCGCTGACCTCGGCCGTCACCTTCGCCGCAGGCGCCGCCTTGCCGCTATTGACGACCCTGCTGGCTCCGCTGCCGCAACTGGTGCCGCTGGTAGCCGGCACCTCGCTGGTGTGTCTGAGCGCACTAGGCGCACTGGGTGCTTACACTGGTGGCGCGCCGGTATTCCAGGCGGCGCTGCGCGTGACTTTCTGGGGCGCGCTGGCGATGGCGGCCACGGCTGGCGCGGGAAAACTGTTTGGTGCCGTGATGTAATTGATGCAACGCAAGCAGTACCCATGCAACATGCGCTAATTTCAATAAGGCTCATTGCGTTTTCTTAACCCCGCACGCGGAAGCATCGATCCATGAAATTCAAAGATTATTACGAAAGCCTAGGCGTGCCGCGCACCGCCACCCAGGATGAAATCAAGGGCGCGTATCGTAAACTGGCGCGCAAATACCATCCCGACGTCAGCAAGGAACCGGGAGCGGAAGCACGCTTCAAGGAAATGGGCGAAGCGTACAAGGTGCTCAAAGACCCGGAAACGCGCGCCGCCTACGACCAGGTCGGCAGCCAGCATCAGAACGGGCAGGAATTCCAGCCGCCGCCGAACTGGGATGCCGGTTTCGAATTCAGTGGCCGCGATACTGGGAGCGGGACCGGCGACGGTGCCGATTACAGCGACTTTTTCGAAGCGCTGTTCGGCCGCAGGGCCGGAGCCGCAGCAGCAGCCAACCATGCGCCGGGGCAGGCCAGGCAAGCGCAAGGCCAGGATCATCATGCCAAGGTGCAAATCGATCTGCAAGACGCTTACCACGGAGCGCAGCGCAGCATCTCGCTGCGCCTGCCGACCATGGACGCCCAAGGTCACGTCAGCACCCAGGACCGCACGCTCGACATCACCATCCCGAAAGGAATTCGCGAGGGCCAGCATTTGCGCCTCTCCGGTCAAGGCGGGCCGGGGCTGGGCCAGGGGCCGGCCGGCGACTTGTATCTGGAAATCGTCTTCCGTGCGCACCCGCATTATCGGGTCGATGGGCGCGATGTCTATTTCGATTTGCCGCTGGCGCCGTGGGAAGCCGCGCTCGGCGGCAGCGTCACCGCACCGACGCCCGAAGGCTCGGTGCATCTGACCATCCCGCCCGGCTCCAGCGCCGGGCGCAAGCTGCGCCTGAAAGGCCAGGGCATTCCAGGCAACCCGGCCGGCAATCTGTACGCGGTGCTGGTGATCGCGCTGCCGCCCGCCAACGACGAGCGCGCCAAGGAAGCCTACCGCGCGATGGCGCAAGCCTTCGACTTCAACCCGCGCGCCCATCTGCTGGGATGATTTGGAGACAATCTGATGAACCAAACAACTACAAGCTATCTTCAAGGTCAGGTGGTCGAGGAAGAAATCGAACTGACCTTAATTGAGCTGTGCCAGGCGTGCGATGCGCCACAGGAACAGATCACGATCTGGGTGCTGGAAGGCATGCTGGAGCCGCGCAGTTCACAGTTGCAGCCGCAAGACTGGCGCTTTGGCGGTGCCGCGCTGCAGCGCGCGCGATTGGCTGTGCGGCTCACCCGCGACCTCGAAATCAATCCGGCCGGAGCCGCGCTGGCGCTGAATCTACTGGATGAAATCGCGGCGCTGAAAACCCAACTCAAGCGCCGCAGCGCACATTGAAAACGCATTTGAAACGCATTGAAAACTCACCAGGAGACCGTCATGGAACAACCCGTACATCCGCTAGCAGAATTGTTCAAGCAATTGGGCTTGCCCGCAGAAATCGAGGCAATCGACCGCTTCATCGCCACCCATGCGCCGCTAGCGGCTGATGTTGCACTGGCCGATGCGCCGTTTTGGACCCCGGCCCAAGCCGCATTTTTACGTGAAGAGATTCTGGAAGACGCCGACTGGGCCGAGATCGTCGATCATCTGAACGTGGCGCTGCGCGCCAAATAATGCACTTCGGTTGTACTGCGCGTCGGCATCCACGCCCGATTAAAAATTAAAGGAAATCCATGAAAAATGTAATTCTTGCCTCTCTGCTCGCACTCTCCACCACTGCCGCTTTAGCCCAGGTCGAAGTTAAAGACCCTTGGGTGCGCGCCACCGTCCAGCAGCAAAAAGCCACCGGCGCTTTCATGCAACTGACCGCCAAACAGGATGCACGCTTAGTCGAAGTGCGCTCGCCGGCTGCCAGCGTGGTCGAAGTGCATCAAATGTCGATGGAAAACAACATCATGAAGATGCGCGCCGTTCCCGGCGTGGATTTGCCGGCCGGCAAAGCTGTCGACCTGAAGCCAGGCGGCTATCACATCATGCTGATCAACCTGAAACAGCAAATCAAGGATGGCGACATGGTGCCGGTGACGCTGGTATTCGAAGGCAAGGACAAGAAACGCCAGACCATCGAACTGCAAGTGCCGGCGCGGCCGCTCAATAGCGCTGCGGCCGGCGGCATGAAACACCTTGCTTCGCATTAGCAAGCGTCATAAAACCTTCCGGGAAATGCGCGATGCCAAATAAGCTGCACGCCACCCCGCCGGCCGCCCTGCAGCAGCAGTTGCAACAACAATTGCAACTTATCCATGCGCTGCAGCGGCAGCGCATGGAGCTGATCGAAACCCATATTTCATGGATTTTGCTGAGTGCAGACACTGCTTACAAGATCAAGAAGGCGCTCGATCTGGGCTTTCTCGACTTCAGCACGCTGGCCGGGCGGGAATTCTCTTGCGCAGAAGAAATCCGGCTCAACCGGCGGCTGGCGCCGGATATTTATATCGATGTGATTCCTATCGGCGGCAGCGTCAATGCGCCGCTGCTGGGTCATTTGCCGGCGCTTGAATATGCGGTCAGGATGCGCCGTTTCGATGGTTCCGGCAAAATGGATACGACGCTGGCCGCCGGCCAGTTGCGCGCCGCACATATCGACCGCTTGGCCGCCATCCTGGCGCGCTTTCACGCCGACCTGCAGTCGGCCAACCCGGCCAGCGAGTTCGGCACTGCTGAAGCCATTCTTGCCGTCAGCCAGCAGAATTTCGAACAACTCGATGCGCTGTTGAATAGCGCTGAAGACCAGCAAAATTTGCAGGATTTGCGGCACGCTACGGAAGCGGAATTTGCTGCCTGCCAGCCGATCTTCGAACAACGCCGCCGCGACGGTTTCGTGCGCGAATGCCACGGCGATCTGCATCTGGGCAATATCGTGCTGATCGACGATCAACCGGTGCCGTTCGATTGTCTCGAATTCGATCCCGGCTTGCGCTGGATCGACGTCATCAACGAACTCGCTTTCCCGATGATGGACTTGATGCACCATCAACAAAGCGGACTCGCCTTTCGCCTGCTCAATGCTTATCTGGAAATCAGCGGCGACTACGCCGGCGTGGCGTTGCTGCGCTTCTATTTGGCGGGCCGGGCCACGGTGCGCGCCAAAATAAGCGCGATTCGCATCAGCCAGCCCGGAATATCGCAGGCCGACGCAGCAGAAGCGCTGGCTAGCGGACGCAGCTACCTGAATCTGGCAAGCACGCTGCTGCGCACCCGCCAACCGGCGCTGATCATCAGCCACGGCTTGCCCGGCTCCGGCAAAAGCACGCTGTCACAGGAAGCGCTGGAACGTCAGCATGCGATCCGGTTGCGCTCCGATGTCGAACGCAAGCGTCTGTTTGGCATCAAAGCCCTCGACCGCGGCCGCAGCAATGCCGATCACGATATCGATCAAGGTATTTATAGCCCCACGGCAACCCGCCAAAACTATAGCCGGCTGCAGCACATGGCGCGGCAGTTGATCGAAGCCGGTTATACGGTAATCGTCGATGCCGCCTTCCTGCGGCAGGAAGAACGAACAATGTTCCGGCAATTGGCGCAGCAGATGGCGGTTCCGTTCGCAATCGCCTCGACCCAGGCCGATACAGCGACTCTGCGCCGCCGCATCCTGCACCGCAGCGCGCTCGGCACCGATCCGTCGGACGCCAACCTCGCGGTGCTGGAAAAACTCGCAAGCGTCCAGCAACCCTTGTCGGCGGAAGAATTAACGCACACCGTCATATTCGAAAGTCAAGCCGGCAGCAGCGGCTTTGGGGCTTTAACGCAGAATTGGGACCAGCTGGATCGATTGCTGGCAGCGATTTGATGCAACCCGCATCACAAGTTTCTGTGCGGGAATGCATACCTGCATATGTATTATTTAAAAATCGTTTAAATATATGCGTAAATATGCCTGTTTTTAGGCATACTCCAATATACAATAAGTATTGTGGGCGCAATCCACGCGCGCACTCTGCAACATATTTCCAGATTTGGCGCAGGTTGCGCCCGCCCTACCCACGTCTTTTTTACAAAAACCGGTCCAGCAACTTGCGGCTGGCCTGGTTCAGCGTTTGCATGTCGCGCACCAAATACTGAACGCCGTGGCTGTCGGCAATGATGAGTCCCTCTGGCCCGACGCGGCGAATATCCTCTTCTCCCTTGAGCACGAAGCTGGTGTCGCCGCGGTCGGTATCGACATGCCAGGTGCTGGGCGTGGCGAATGCCGACACTCGCAGAATCTGCAGAATCTGCGGTAAAAATTCGCGGCTGGCCAGCTCCTGCTCCAGCAATATCCGCACGCCCTCGGGCAGATCGGATAAGCGGTCGATCCAGGCCAATTCGCTTCCTTCGGCGCTGACGATGGCAATTCCACTGTCTGGCGCGGCGATGGGAAATGCGCGTACCGGCACCACGCCGACGTGGCTCTCAGTCTCCCCGGCGGCGGTAAATACCAGTTTGCCGAAAGCATTGCGCTCTACATTAAAACCGTTCAAATCACTCATGCAACACTTTCATCAAGTTCCGCGCTGTGCTCCACGCCTTGCTCCAGCCTATCCTGCTCGGCCTGACGCGCCTGGGCCTGATACAGCCGATAGTAAGCGCCTTCGCGCGCCAGCAAGTCATCGTGCTTGCCGACCTCGACGATCTGGCCGCGATCCATCACCACCAACCGGTCGGCCTGGCGCAACGTAGAAAGCCGATGCGCAATCGCGATTGTGGTGCGGCCGCGCACCAGGTTATCCAGCGCCTTTTGAATCTCGCGCTCGGTGGTGGTGTCGACCGACGAGGTGGCTTCATCCATGATCAGGATATGCGGATCGATCAGCAGCGCGCGCGCAATCGAGATCCGCTGCCGCTCGCCGCCGGACAAGGTCTGGCCGCGCTCGCCGACCATCGAATCGTAGCCATGCGGCAGGCGCAGGATGAATTCATGCGCGTTGGCGGCGCGGGCGGCGGCAATGATCTGCTCGCGGCTGGCGTCCGGCTTGCCGTAGGCGACGTTTTCGGCAATGGTGCCAAAGAACAGGAACGGTTCCTGCAGCACCAGGCCGATATTGCTGCGGTATTCCGAAATCGGCAGCGAACGGATATCGACGCCGTCGATCAGGATCGCGCCGGCGGAAACATCGTAAAAACGGCAAATCAGGTTGACCAGCGTGCTCTTGCCGGAGCCGCTATGGCCGACCAGGCCGATCATCTCGCCCGGTTGGATGGTCAGATCGAGGTCGCGAATTACCGCCCGGTTGCCGTAGCGAAAGCCGATATTCCTGATCTCGATCCGGCCCTCAATCTTCGCCAGATGGACCGGATTGGCCGCTTCCGGCACGCTCGATACATGGTCCAGAATATCGAAGATGCGCTTGGCGCCGGCTGCGGCCTTCTGCGTCACCGAAACGATCCGGCTCATCGAGTCGAGCCGGGTGTAAAAACGGCTGATGTAAGCCAGAAACGCGGTCAGCACACCGACCGTTATCATGCCGTGCGAAACTTGCCAGATGCCGACCGCCCACACTATCAGCAAACCGATTTCGGTCAAAAATCCCACGGTTGGCGAAAACAGCGACCAGATCTTGTTGACCCGATCATTGATCGCGAGATTGTGGTTGTTGGCTTCGCGAAAGCGCGCCGCCTCGCGTTTTTCCTGGGCAAAAGCCTTGACCACGCGGATGCCGGGGATGGTGTCGGCCAGCACATTGGTGACTTCCGACCAGATGCGATCGATTTTTTCAAAGCCATAGCGCAATTTGTTGCGCACCACATGGATCATCCAGGCAATGAACGGCAACGGCACCAGCGTCACCAGCGCCAGCCAGGGATTGATCGAAATCAGGATTGCCGCCGTCATCACGATCATCAGCACATCGGTGGCGAAGTCCAGCAGATGCAGCGACAGGAACACGCAGATGCGGTCGGTCTCGGAGCCGATGCGCGTCATCAGGTCGCCGGTGCGCTTGCCGCCGAAATATTCGAGCGACAGCCGCAGTAAATGTTCATAGGTGCTGGTGCGCAAGTCGGCGCCAATGCGTTCGCTCACCAGGGCCAGAATATACGTGCGGGCCCAGCTCAACAGCCAGGCCAGCAAGGCCGAGCCAAACAGGCCGCCCAGATACAGCGTCACCAGACTGACATCAATCGGCGCGCCGTTCTGGTACGGAATCAGCACATTGTCCATCAGCGGCATGGTCAGGTAGGGCGGCACCAAAGTCGCTGCGGTGGCGGCCAGAGTCAGGATGAATCCCAGCAGCAATTGGCCGTTGTAGGGCCGGGCAAAACGCCACAGCCGGAACAGCGTCCAGGTCGACGGTGCAGTGGCGGCGTCCGGAGTGCAGGTCGGGCATTCTTCCTGCCCAGGCTCCAGAATCGCGTTGCAGCTCGGGCACACGGTTTCGTCGGGCTCGGCCACCGGTTGGCCCGATACGGCAGCATGGCATTGCTGCTCGAACTGGACCATCAGGCGCAACGCGTCCGGGTTATGGCTCAACGTATAGCGCCAGCAAGCCAGGCGGGCGCTGGCATCGTGCAGTTCGAGGCTGCCCACGCCGGCATGATCCTGATGCACCAGAATCAGATCCGGTCGATACGACCACTGTTGCCAGACGGCATCGTCACGGGTTTTGAAAAGCAACCTGAAGTTGCTGACAACCACGATGCCCGGCACAAAGTGCAACTGCGCATCGAGATCAATCTCGCAATGCGCCAGCACAGTTTCATTTTTGACCAGTTGAGAATGTAAGTCGTGATGCCAGGCGGCAGGCATTTCATACTTTTTAGATAACAATATTGGCGAGGCAGTTTTCATTAAAGCGGCAGGGGGCGTGCGGTAAATGGGTTTATGAGCGGAAACTATCTTGAAATTAACTTGAAACTATCTTGAAATTATCTTTTAACTTAGGTTTAATCGCTATTTTGCGCCAAGTATATCCAAAGGCATTGCAGTTATTTGCTAGTATTTCACATCCGCACACAATTTCCCTCCTCTAATCCAAACCAAATTTCGTCAGGCGCGTTAAAGTTACTTTGTACGTATACATTTTTTGCTTTTCATCTAACCGCCTCACTATTCATATGAATAAAAAAACTATCGACATCATCAATGTGTTGTCTTTGCGCGGGCCGAACATCTGGACTTATCGTCCAGTCCTGGAAGCCTGGGTCGATATCAATGACCTGGAAGATGCACCCTCCAATACCATTCCCGGCTTTTACGAGCGCCTGACAGCATGGCTGCCGGGACTCATTGAGCATCGCTGCGGGATCGGCAAGCGCGGCGGCTTTTTGGAACGCCTGCGCGACGGCACCTGGCCGGCGCACATCATGGAACACGTGATGATCGAGTTGCAAAACCTGGCCGGCATGCAAAGCGGTTTCGGCAAAGCCCGCCAGACCGGGCAGCGCGGCGTCTACAAGATCGCAGTGCGCGCCAGACACGAGCAAGTCAGCCGGGCCGCGCTGGTGGCGGCGCGCGATCTGGTCATGGCGGCAATCGAAGATCAACCGTTCGATGTTGCCGCGGCCATTGCAGAGCTGCATGAGATACGCGAGTCAGTAGCTATGGGCCCTAGCACCGCCTGCATCGTCGAGGCCGCAAACGAACGGCGCATCCCTTCGATTCGGCTCAACGAAGGCAATCTGGTGCAACTGGGATATGGCGCTAAACAACGGCGCATCTGGACTGCGGAAACCGATGCCACCAGCGCAATTGCCGAGAGCATATCGCGCGACAAGGACTTGACCAAAAATCTGCTGCAATCCTGCGGCGTGCCGATTCCCGAAGGACGGATTGTCGAAAACTTCGAAGATGCGTGGGAAGCCGCGCAAGATATCGGCCTTCCGGTAGTGCTCAAGCCTTTGGACGGCAACCACGGCCGCGGCGTCTCCACCGACCTGAAAACGCGCAGCGATATCGAGGCGGCTTTCCAGTTGGCAGCCGAAGAAGGCAGCGCAGTCATAGTCGAGCGCTTCGTGGCCGGCAACGAACACCGGCTGCTGGTTGTCGGCGGCCGTGTGGTGGCGGCAGCGCGCGGCGAAACCGCGTCGGTCATCGGCGATGGCAAAGCCAGCATCACGCAACTGATAGACGATCAAATCAATACCGACCCGCGCCGCGGCACCACCGAAGATCACCCGCTCAATCTGGTCTTGGTCGATGAAGACCCTGCGGTACTGCTGGAGTTGTCGCGCCAGGGCTTTAGCCCTGATGCGGTGCCGCCGGCCGGCGCCGCGGTACTGATCCAGCGCAATGGCAATGTCGCCTTTGACGTCACCGATCTGGTCCATCCGGAAGTGGCGGCTGCGGCTTCGCTGGCTGCGCGCATCATCGGACTCGATATCGCCGGGGTCGATCTGGTCGCCGCCGACATTTCCCGTCCGCTGGAAGAGCAAGGCGGCGCGATTGTCGAGGTCAACGCCGGCCCCGGATTGCTGATGCACCTGAAACCGGCCGACGGCCCGGCCCGCCCGATTGGGCAGGCGATCGTCGATCACCTGTTCCCGGCTCCGCAGAACAGCAACGACTGCGGCTGCGGCCGGATTCCGATTGTCGGCGTGACCGGCAGCTCGGGCAAAACCATGGTGGCGCGCCTGATCGCCCGACTGCTGCACCTGCACGGTGCGTATGTCGGGCTGGCCTGCAGCGACGGCTTGTATTTACGCGAAAAGCCCGTCGAATCAAGCGACTGCGCCCATTGGCAGGCGGCGCACCGGGTGCTCCTGAACCGGTCGGTAGAGGCCGCCGTTTTTGAAAATAGCTGGCGCACCATTCTGACCGAGGGACTGGCTTATGACCGCTGCCAGGTCGGCGTCGTGACCAACATCGATCCCCAGGAGTGCTTGCCGGAACTGCATATCAATAACGCCGAACAAATGGTCAATGTTGCACGGACCCAGGTCGACCTGGTGTTGCCGGAAGGGGTGGCGGTGCTCAATGCGGCCGATCCGCTGGTAGCCGAGATGGCGGCCTTGTGCGATGGCAGCGTGATTTTCTTTAGCACCTCCTGGGACATCCCTGCCGTAGCCAAGCACCGCGCCAAGGGCAGGCGCTGCGTATTTGTGGACAATGGCCACGTCGTGCTGGCCACCGGCATGAACCAGACCGCCGTCATCGATCTCGGCACCATATCCTTTCCGGACCCCGCCCAGCGGCCCTTTATTACGCAAAACATTCAGGCCGCCGTGGCTGCGGCCTGGGCGCTGGGTATTGCCGACGATCTGATCCGCGCCGGCATTCAAACCTTCGATTTTGATAATAAGAATGTCGCACATTAAGACTATTCGCTGCATCAATGCACGTTCAGCGTGCTGAATGCACACAAGGAAATATTCATGGAAATATCACGTATTCGAGCATTGCGCGGCCCCAACCTCTGGAGCCGTCATACCTCGATCGAAGCGATCGTGTCTTGCCTCGACACAGAACGTTCAATTACCGACATTCCCGGCTTCGAAGCCAGACTGCGCGCACGCTTTCCCGAAATAAAATTTCTCGATCAGGTGCGCCACAAAGCCCCCTGCTCCATGGCGCACGCGCTGGAAGCCGCGGCGCTCGGCCTGCAGGCGCAGGCCGGATGCCCGGTCACCTTCAGCCGCTCGCTGCAAACAATTGACCTGGGAACCTATCAGGTGGTAGTCGAGTACAGCGAAGAAGCAGTCGGCCGGCTTGCCTTCGAGCTGGCGCAAAATCTGTGCTGCGCCGCAGTTGCAGACACGCCGTTCGATCTGGCGCAAGCGCTGGCCCGCCTGCGCGAACTCGATGAAGACGTGCGGCTCGGGCCCAGCACCGGCGCCATTGTGCAGGCGGCAACCGTGCGCGGCATTCCGTACCGGCGCCTGACCGAAGGCAGCATGGTGCAATTCGGCTGGGGCAGCCGGCAGCACCGCATTCAAGCCGCAGAAACCGACCATACCAGCGCGATTGGCGAAGCGATTGCGCAAGACAAGGAACTGACTAAAATCTTGCTGCACGCAGCAGGAGTGCCGGTGCCGCAAGGCCGATCGGTATCGAATCCGGAAGATGCCTGGAAAGCTGCACTTGAAATTGGCGGCCCGGTCGTGCTCAAGCCGCGCGACGGCAACCAGGGCAAAGGCGTCGCGGTCAACATCAAGACCCGCGAAGAAGTACTGACGGCCTTCGCCGTAGCGTCTGCAATCAGCTCGGACGTGATCGTTGAACGCTATCTGCCGGGCCATGATTTCCGCTTGCTGGTGATCGGCAATCAACTCATCGCCGCAGCCCGCCGCGCCCCGCCGCAAGTCATCGGCGACGGCATTCACAGCATCGGCGAACTGATCGAAAACATCAACCTTGACCCGCTGCGCGGCGACGGCCACGCTACCTCCCTGACCAAAATCAGAGTCGACAGCATTACTCTGGCAACCTTAGCCAAGCACGGCTACACGATCCAGAGCATTCCTCCCAAAGGCGAGCCGGTGGCGCTGCGCAACAATGCCAACCTCTCCACCGGCGGCACGGCGACCGACGTCACCAACAACGTCCATCCGGAGCTGGCAGCGTGCGCGGTGCAAGCGGCACAGATGATCGGACTCGACATTTGCGGCGTCGACGTGGTGTGCGAAACCGTGCGCAAGCCATTGCAGGAGCAAGGCGGCGGGATTGTCGAAGTCAATGCAGCACCCGGTTTGCGCATGCATCTGCACCCTTCATACGGCAAAGGCCGCCCAGTCGGCGAAGCGATCATTGCCACCATGTATCGCGAGGGCGACGATGGCCGGATTCCGGTAGTCGCCGTGGCTGGCACCAATGGCAAAACCACCACTGCGAGATTGATTGCGCACATCCTGAAAACCAACAAATACCGGGTTGGCCTGACCAGCACCGATGGTATTTATATCGAAGACAAGCGCATCGACAGCGGCGACTGCAGCGGTCCGCGCAGTGCGCGCAACGTATTGATGCACCCTGATGTGGACGCCGCGGTTTTCGAAACCGCGCGCGGCGGAATTTTGCGCGAAGGGCTCGGGTTCGATCGCTGCAATGTCGCCGTGGTGACCAATATCGGTGTCGGCGACCACCTCGGCTTGAGCTTCATCAGCACCGTGGAAGACCTGGCTGTAGTCAAGCGGGTGATAGTCGAAAATGTGGCCCCCAACGGGGTAGCGGTGCTCAACGCAGCCGACCCGCTGGTGGCCGAAATGGCAATCGGCTGTCCCGGCTCGGTCACCTATTTCGCCATGAATCCCCGCCATCCGGTGATTGCGACTCACCGCGCGCAAGGACTGCGCGTGGTGTATCTGGAACAGGGCGCAATCGTCGCCGCACAGGGCCGGAACACGCATCGGATCGAACTGGCACAGATCCCGCTGACCCACAAAGGCGCTATCGGCTTTCAGGTTGAAAACGCGATGGCGGCGGTGGGCGCAGCATGGGGTTTGGGCCTCGACTGGGAAATCATTCATGCCGGCTTGAATACCTTCATCAACGACGCCCACAGCGCGCCGGGAAGATTCAACCTGTTCTCGTTTAACGATGCCACCATCATTGCCGACTACGGCCACAATCCGGATGCGATTGCGGCGCTGGTGGCCGCAATCGAGAACATGCCGGCGCAGCGCCGCTCGGTCGTCATCAGTGCTGCCGGCGACCGGCGCGACCACGACATTCGGCGCCAAACCGAGATCCTCGGAGACGCCTTCGACGAAGCCATCCTGTATGAAGACCAGTGTCAGCGCGGCCGTGCCGACGGCGAAGTCATGGCACTGCTGCGCGATGGTCTGAAACAGGCAAAGCGCACCACGTCGGTAAAGGAAGTGCATGGCGAATTCATCGCCATCGATACCGCACTGGACAGCCTGGCAGCCGGCGACTTATGCCTGATTCTGATCGATCAGGTGGAAGAAGCGCTGGCGTATATTGCACAGCGCTGCGCAGAAAAAGGCCAATCCAGCCCGCAGTAAAGTGTTGGGCGTCGCTGCGTTCAGCGCCAACCCACCATGCCACATATCAAAGGCATGGTGGGTATGCCAAAAAACATGCCATTTTCCGCATATATAACCTGCGGACAAAAAAAATACCCCCGCAAAGTTACTCCAGGAGCATCAATTGGAAGCATTTCTCATTTCGACCGGGATCGTAGCCCTGGCCGAAGTCGGCGACAAAACACAAATCCTCGCCTTCATCCTCGCCGCAAAATATAAAAAACCGGTTCCCATCGTGCTCGGCATATTGGTAGCCACCCTTGCCAATCACGGCTTCGCCGGCGCGCTCGGGGCCTGGATTACCACACTGATGGGGCCGCAAACCCTGCGCTGGGTGCTCGGCATCTCGTTTATCGGCATGGCAATCTGGACTTTAATTCCAGACAAGTTCGATGAAGGCGACGCCAAATTCGTCCGCTTCGGCGTGTTTGGCACTACGCTTGTGGCCTTTTTCCTGGCAGAAATGGGCGACAAGACACAGGTCGCCACGATCGCGCTGGCGGCGCAGTATCAAGCCCTGTTTACCGTCGTAGCCGGCACCACGCTGGGCATGATGATCGCCAACGTACCCGCAGTTTTTCTGGGAAACCGGATTGCCGAAAAGATGCCGGTGCTCCTGGTGCACAGAATTGCGGCGGCCATCTTCGCCATTCTGGGCGCGGCCACCTTGTTTGGCGCAGGCGCGCGACTGGGCTTTTAAGTCGCAATTAATTGCTGTCACGCACTACTCAGGCAAAACGAATGCAGTAGGATGGGCGCAACCCATCCTACGGCGCTCTTTCAAAAGAACCATGACGGAAAAATATGGCATCAACAGTCCCCAAAAGCACGATTTCCGAATTTGACCTGATTGCTCGCTTCTTCACCCGCCCCAATCGGAGCCGTTCCCAAATTACCTTGGGCATCGGCGACGATTGCGCTCTGCTGCGTCCGACGCCCGGCATGGAGCTGGCGGTCTCAAGCGACATGCTGGTCGAGGGACGGCATTTTTTCCCCGACGCCGATCCGAAGAAACTCGGCCATAAATGCCTGGCCGTGAACCTGTCCGACCTGGCGGCGATGGGCGCTCGGCCGCTCGGCTTTACGCTGGCGTTTTCCTTGCCGCAGGCTGACGAAGCGTGGCTGGCGGGGTTTGCCGACGGCTTGTTCGCGCTGGCCGACGCCCACGATTGCGCACTGATCGGCGGCGATACCACGCGGGGGCCATTGAATATTTGCATCACGATCTTCGGCGAAATCCCGCCCGGGCAAGCGCTACGGCGCGACGCCGCGCAAACCGGCGACGATATCTGGATCTCCGGCACGCTGGGCGACGCGCGTCTGGCGCTGGCCGGCTTGCGGCAGGAAGTCGCGCTCGACCACGCAAGCCAGGCCGCTGCCGCGCTGCGCATGGATGCACCGTCCCCGCGCGTGGCGCTCGGACTGGCCTTGCGCGGCATCGCCCATGCCGCCATCGATATCTCGGACGGCTTGAGCGGCGACCTCGGACATATCTTGCAGCGCTCCGGTTGTGGCGCGCGGATCAACCTCGATGCACTGCCGCTGGGCCCGGTACTAACGCGACAGCCGCAAGCGCTACAGCGCCAATTTGCACTGGCCGGCGGCGACGATTACGAACTCTGTTTCACCGCCGCCACCGCGCACCGGGCCGCGGTTCTGGCTGCGGCGCACGCTGCCGGCACCGCCGTCACGCGCATCGGCAGCATCGAGCCGGCCACCGGCCTGCGTCTGGTTGACGCCGACGGCGCGACGCTCGATCTGCAGTACTCTTCTTTCGACCATTTCACGTCCCCATGAACACACCAAAACCCAGCCACAGCGCCCACCCAATCAAGGCCACTGCCCGCTTCATGCTGGCCCATCCGGCGCATCTGATCGCCCAGGGCTTCGGCAGCGGCTTGTCGCCGATCATGCCAGGCACCTCCGGCACGTTGTACGCTTGGCTGTCGTTTGCAGTTTTGAGCTTGCGCTGGCCGGAGCTCTTCACCCCGACCAACTGGGCCATCATCATAGTGCTCGGCTTCGCGCTCGGGGTCTGGGTCTGCGCCATCACCGGGCGCAATCTGGGCGCGCCCGACCACGGCAGCATGGTGTGGGATGAAATCATCGCGTTCTGGCTGGTGCTGCTCTTCATTACACCGGCCGACTTCAATACCCAATGCTGGGCCTTTGTCTGGTTCCGTTTTTTTGATATGGTTAAGCCGCCACCGATTCGCTATTTCGACCAACACCTCAAGGGAGGCTTTGGCGTAATGTGGGACGACATCATGGCAGCGTTTTACACCTTGCTGGTGTTCGCGTTGTGGCGCGCAATGTAAAGATTTAGGACTAAGTTTAGATTTACAACAGTGACAAACCAGAGGGGACTGAAATGGAAGACATCATCAAATTGGCCGCAGAAGTCGGCCAGGCACTGCAACAAAAAGACTTGCTGCTAGCCACCGCAGAATCCTGCACTGGCGGCGGCGTGGCGCAAGCGATCACTGAAATTGCCGGTTCCTCGGAATGGTTCGACTGCGGCTACATCCCCTATTCAAACGACTCGAAGACTGAAATGCTGGGCGTGTCGGCAGTGCTGATTGCGCAACACGGCGCGGTCAGCGAAGAAATCGCCGCTGCGATGGCCCAAGGCGCACTGGTCAACAGCAATGCGCACATCGCCATCGCCACCACAGGAATTGCCGGCCCCACCGGCGCAGTGCCGGGCAAGCCAGTCGGCACCGTCTGCTTCAGCTGGGCCATGGGTGGGCGGACCATAACCGAACGCAAGGTGTTCGTTGGCGACCGGCACGCGGTGCGTGAACAGACCGTGGTACATAGCTTGAACGGGATATTGCGCTTCCTGAAAACGCCTGTTTCATCCTAAAAACGACGGTTTTACAGCGCCACCTCAACCGCACCTCATTGCAGGGCACGAACCAACTGGCACGCCACATGCTCACCCGCATGCGTGCCTGGTTCTGGCAACCGGTCCGGTTAGCATATGCCCAATCATTCCCGGCAACGGATTTGCATGGCAAATCGCCACTTCAATTAGCACCTTTTTGAGCCGCGACAACAAAGTAATCACTAAATTTAATTAAACTAAATTGCGCAATATCGCGCGACTTATGCAACTTATATTTGAGGAAAAACAATATGAATAAGCTTATTGCAGTGCTGAGCATATCCTTGGGTGTACTGGCAGGATGCGCGCAACCTGGACACGACAAGATGCATAAAGACCGCATGATGGATAAGCAGGACTCGAATAAGCAGGACATGATGATGAAGGACTGCAAAATGGAGAAAGATGAAATGATGATGAAAGAGTGCATGATGAAGAATGACGAAATGAAAAATAAGCCACAATCACAATATTAGCTGCCGCTTATACGATAGAGGTGGACCAGCTACTGATGCCTCTACGGTGCGACTTGGCATATGCCAGCCACACGGGACACTGAGCGTCTCGGTGTTTTCCGTTGTGGCTGCCTGTTAATTCTGCCAATTCTGTCTGCCAATTCTGCTTATCCTGCTTTCATGCTGTTTTCAGCATAATCCCAATACAACCAGCGATTCCGTCCCGGCGGTCGAGCCCAGCCAGCCGCCATGAATGAAGTTCGCGCCATGCTGGCCATTAAGCTGTTTCAATATCTATCGCATCTTTTTTACTTGCCCGCTGCATCGCCCAGCTTGATCACTGCGTCGAACAGGGCGTCGATATCGCGCTTCTCGGTGCGATGGTTGACGATCGCCACCCGTATCGCCAGGCAGCCGTGGACCGTGGTGGCGGATGGGGCGGCGATGCCGGATTCGTGCAGATCGGCGATCAGTTCGGCATTGACGCGATCACACTCGGCGCTGCGATAGCGAAAACAAACGATATTGAGCGAGGCCGGTGACAGCAGTTCCAGCTTCGGTTCGGCCTCGATTTTTTGCTGCAGGTATTGCGCCAGCGCACAAGTGCCGGCAATCACCCGCCCGAGCTTTTCAGCGCCGTAGACCTTGATCGTAAACCAGGTTTTGAGGGCGCGAAAACCGCGCGACAGGTCGGGGCCAAAATCGCAAGGCCAGGGCGAACCGGCCGCCAGACCGCGTGTTTCTCTGCGCAGATACGCCGCCGGCGAAGCAAAGGCGTCGTGATGTACTGTGCCATCCCTCACCAGAAAGAAGCCAGCGTCGTAAGGTACCTGCATCCATTTGTGGAAATCGAAGGCGATGCTGTCGGCGCGCTCGATGCCTTTCAGACGCGGCGCGATTTCGCTTGATAACATCCCGAGCGCACCGTAAGCGCCATCGACATGGAACCACAGCCTTTCTCTGGCCGCGATATCAGCCAGCGCGGTCAAGTCATCAATCGCGCCGTGGTTGACCGTGCCGGCCGAGCCGGCAATGAAGAATGGCGTGAAACCCTGTGCGCGATCGGCAACAATCGCGCGCTGCAGCGCCGCCAGGTCCATCTGATGCTGCGCATTCATCGGAATCACCCGCAAGGCATCAAAACCCAGCCCGGACAAATCGACCGCTTGCGCAATGCATCCGTGCGCGCCGGCCGAAGTGTAGGCGGTCAGCCGGCGGTCGTCGGCGGCCAGCCCGTGCTGCCGCACTTCCAGCCCGAGCGCCGCAGTGCGCGCCACCAGCACGCTCATCAGGTTCGCCATCGAACTGCCGGTGACGAACAGGCCGGTGGCCGTATCCGGGAAGCCGAACAGTTCGCGCACCCAGCGTAGCACTTGGCGTTCCACTTCCAGCGGCATCTGATCGCGCGCGCCGAGATTGGCGTTCAAACCGGCCGCCAGCATCTCGGCCAGCATGCCGACCGGATTGCCGCCGCCCTGCACCCAGCCCATGAAGCCGGGATGCGTATTGCCGCCTGCATACGGCAGAATATCCTGCATGAAACTGTCATGCACAGCGGCCAAAGCAGTCGGCGCGGTCGGCAACGGTTCGGTGAAAATGTCGCGCTTGTGCTGCGGGATCGGTTGCCAGACCGGGCGCTGGCGCACGTTCGCCATGTAATCAATGATGTCGTCCAGCATTAGGTGGCCTTGCGCACGCAGCGCTTGCCAGTCATCCGGGTCCAGCGAGGGGGAATCTTTCGAAATCATTTTTTGCTTATTTCTCTTGATGTGCGAAATGGAGATTATTTACGGCAGCGATTGATCGCATCCCGCGTCGCCAGCGCCACCACGCGTGCGGCAGCGGCAAAATCCTCGCCCTGCCCCGCATACAAAATGGCGCGGGAAGAATTGATCATCATGCCGCAGCCATCGGCGGTCTTGCCCGCTGCCACGGTGGCGGCAACGTCGCCGCCCTGCGCGCCGATGCCGGGCACCAGCAGCGGCATCTCGCCGACAATCGCGCGCACCGCAGCCAGTTCGTTGGGGAAGGTCGCGCCGACCACCAGCGCGCACTGGCCGTTGGTGTTCCATTTTTCGGCCACCAGTTGCGCCACATGTTGGTACACCGGACGGCCGTTGGCGTTCAGGAATTGCAGGTCGGAGCCGCCCGGGTTCGAGGTGCGGCACAACACGATGGTGCCGCGATCCTGCCATTCCAGATACGGCGCGACTGAATCGGAACCCATGTACGGGTTCACCGTCACCGCATCGGCACCGTAGCGCTCGAACGCTTCGCGCGCATATTGTGCGGCGGTAGCGCCGATATCGCCGCGTTTGGCGTCCAGAATCACCGGCAGTTGTGGATAATTGACGCGCAAGTAGCTGCACAGCGCTTCCAGCTGATCTTCGGCCCGCATCGCGGCAAAATAGGCGATTTGCGGCTTGAACGCGCACGCGGTATCGGCTGTCGCATCGATAATCGCCTTGCAGAAAGTGAAGATCGCGTCCGGTTGCCCTTGCAGATGAGGCGGGAATTTGCTGATGTCGGGGTCCAGCCCAACGCACAACAGAGAATCGTGCGCGGCCCAGGCGGCGGAGAGTTTTTCGATGAATGTCATGACGTGTCTTGAGTGAGGCAAACCCGTGCATTGTAACGCCACCGATCATGCTGTTTCGGACGGCGAACAATTGAAATCCCGGCACAGTCCCCAAAATAAGCTTTGAGCGGTAACATGATGATCACTGCATTACTATCCCAATACTTCAGGAAAAATAAAATGAACAAATGGCTGAAACTGATTGCAATCGCGGTGTTGAGCGTCACCCTGTCGGCCTGCGGCTATAACGATTTTCAGGCCAAGGATGAAGGCATCAAGGGGGCTTGGGGCGAAGTGGTCAACCAATACCAGCGCCGCGCCGATCTGATCCCGAATCTGGTCAATACGGTCAAGGGTTACGCCTCGCACGAAAGTGCAACGCTGGAAGCCGTGATCAAGGCGCGCTCCGCCGCCACCAGCTTCCAGATCACGCCGGAAGTATTGAACAATCCGGAAGCCTTCAACAAGTTCCAGCAAGTACAGGGCGAATTGTCCGGCGCGCTGTCGCGCCTGATGGCGGTGTCGGAAAATTATCCGAATCTGAAAGCCGACACCAGCTTCCGCGATCTGCAATCACAGCTGGAAGGCACCGAAAACCGGATCACCGTGGCGCGCCAGCGTTACATTGTTGCCGTGCAAGAATACAACGTGCTGGCGCGCAGCTTCCCGACCAATCTGACTGCGATGGTCTTCAGCTACAAAGTCAAGCCCTCGTTTACGGTCGAGAATGAAAAAGCAATCTCGAACGCACCCACAGTGAATTTCGGCAAATAATTTTCACACACAAGCATGTACACATTCCGTATTCTGCTCACCTGCACCCTGGCGCTATGGTTGTCGATGGCTGGCGCGCAGGCGCAGGTGCAAGCGCAGTTACAAGGCCTTGTAGCGGTGCCGCCGCTGTCGGCCCATGTAATCGATCAGGCCGGGATGCTGGACGCCAAGCAGCGCAGCAATCTGGACCAGGTGTTGAAGGAATACGAAGTCCGCAGCGGTAGCCAGATTGCGATTTTGCTGGTGACTAGCACCGCGCCGGAAGCCATCGAGCAATACAGCATCCGGGTAGCCGACGCCTGGAAGCTGGGGCGCAAAGGCGTCGATGACGGCGTCATCCTGGTGGTCGCAAAAGACAACGATAAAGCCTTGCGCCGCTTGCGCATCGAGGCCGGGCGCGGGATTCAGGGCACCGTCACCGATGCCCAGTCGAAACGCATCCTGCAGGACGTGATCGCGCCGTATTTCCGCCAGAACGATTATCACGGCGGGCTGGTGGCCGCCATCACCGCACTGACCACACTGATGGATCAGGAGCATCTGCCAGCGCCCACCGGCAAGAGTAAACAACAGGCGACGGACGATGGGCTCTCGGGCTGGCTGCCGATCCTGTTTCTGTTATTCATGTTCATCGCCATCATCTATCAGCGCTCGCGCAGTTCCTTCAAATACGGCGCCAAGGGCCGCAACGCCGGCGTGATTCTGGGCAGCGCCGGACTAGGGGGCCTGCTGGGCGGCGAATTCGGCAGACATTCCGGTGGCTCATCCCGTGGTGGTTTTGGCGGCGGTGGTGGCGGTGGTTTTGGTGGTGGAGGTGGTGGTTTTGATGGCGGTGGCGCGTCGGGGGATTGGTGATGATGCATTTACTTACACGCCTGAAGCGGCATCTGCTGACGACTTCCGGCACCGGCCGCCGCGTTTTTCCGCCCGCCACCCTGAAAGCGATTGAAGCCGCCATCGCCGCAGGCGAAGCGCTGCACCGGGCCGAAGTCTGCCTGATCATCGAGCCGTCGCTGACCCTGGCCGAAGTGCTGCAGCATGTCTCGGCCCGCGACCGTGCCCGCGAACTGTTCGCACTGCATCGGATCTGGGATACCGAAGAGAATTGCGGCGTACTGGTTTACGTCAATCTAGCCGATCGCAAGGTCGAGATCGTGACCGACCGGGGCGTAGGCCGGCAGGTTGACAGCAGCGACTGGCAAGCAATTTGTCACGCCATGACACACGGCTTCGCCCGTGACGAGTTTCACCACAGCGTCATTACGGCGCTGCAAAAAATCAATGCATTGCTGCAGAAGCATTACCCGGCGCAGGGCGCGAGCAGCAATCAACTCGACAACCGGCCGGTGCTGCTGTGATGCAATGCTCTGCGTGAGCAATATACTCCAATAGGCGACATCGTTTTCCGCATATACCTAATGCGGAAAACTTGCATACCCCCGTAAAAATTATTACCAGGGTAATTATTCAGCCCACTATACGGTGGATATCCACGTGATGAATTTATGCTATTGACGGTTGTCTTGACGCTGTTTTTGACGTTAGGCCGCTTGGGACGCAGCCGTTTGTGCGCTGAAGAAAATGGATCAGAAATGAAGGCTGTCTGAGCGTAGCGAGTTCCTTCATTTCCCATTTTTTGCAGCACACAAACGGGTACCCGAAGGGCAAGTCTGCGGTCGCCTTTCTTTTGCTTACTTTTCTTTGGCGAAGCAAAGAAAAGTGAGTAGCTGTCGGGCTACCCCGACAAAGCATCCACGAAGAGTGCAGCGATTAATTAAGTCGTCGACTTTGCAATCACCCTCTCCCGCAAGCGGGCGAGGGGGCATCCCTAGGGGGCTGAACAGTAACTTACCCAGCCTGATAAATCCACTGCAGCAACGCATCCTGCGCCGCGCGTCCCGCTGCGGCGTTGCGATCGTTAATCAGGCACACCACCACATAGCGCCGGCCGGACGCGGCCAGTACAAAGCCGGCAATCGAACGCACCTGGTCCAGCGAACCGGTCTTGATATGGGCATGGCCGGCGATATCGTCATCCCGCAGCCGCTTGCGCATCGTGCCATCCAGCCCCACCAGCGGCAGCGACCCGATGAATTCCGGCATGGTCGGCGCATGGAATGCCGCCACCAGCATGCGCCCCAGAGTGCGGGGTGAAATACGTTCGGTGCGCGACAAGCCGGAACCGTTGTCGATCACCAGTTCCGGCGCAGCGATGCCCTTGCCCGCCAGCCAGAAACGCACCGCATCGGCACCGCGCCGGGTGCTGGCCGGCAGCAGCGGGATTGCGGGCGACAGGCTTAACAAAACCTGGCGCGCCATCACGTTGTTGCTGTATTTGTTGATATCGCGGACGATTTCCGGCAGCGCCTGGGATGACCATTCGGCAATCAGGCTGGCGTCGTCAGGCAGGCGGCCGTTGATGACTGCGCCATTGAACGTCCCGCCCAGGTCCAGCCACATCTGGCGAAACATCTTGCCGAAAAACTCCACATGGCTGATTCGGTAAGGGTTCATGTACCAGGTCTTGTCGCCGCATGCGACCGGAAACGCGCCGTTAAAAACGAGGCCATCGGCGGTGAATTCAGCGCCCAGCTTATCCTGCCAGTTACCGCAATCGCCGTTTGAGAGCAGCGGCGCGGCGACCCTGAATCCGGCAAACGGCAAATCCATCGAGACCCGCACGGTGCCAGCCGCATCCGGCAAGAAGCGCACACCTATCGTCTTGTAGTTCAGCAACAAGGCGTCCGGCCCGACGTTGTACGGCTTGCCGGGCTCGTCATCGAAGGCGGCCGCATCGTGCGGATTGTCCTCGAACGCACTGCGGTCGAGCACCAGATTGCCGCTGATTTCGCGGATTCCCTGAGCCCGAATCCGGCGCAGGAACAGCCAGAAATTCTCCAGCACCAGTTTCGGGTCGCCGCTGCCCTGGATGATCAAATCGCCTTGCAGCACATCGCCGCGCTGCGGCCCGGCTCCATAAGCCCGGGTTTTCCAGGCGTAAGTAGGACCCAGCAGTTCCAGCGCCGCATCGGTAGTCACCAGCTTCATCACCGATGCCGGACTGAACGCGACCGCTGCATTGACCTCCAGCAACGCCGCGCCAGCCGACACGTCCTGCACATAAATCCCGACCCCGGCCACCGGAATGCCGGCGCGCTGCAGAGCGTCATCCACCGTCGCCGGCAACGTCTGAGCCCAGCCCGCAGCGGCCCACACCAGCAAGCAACTCCCGGCGGCCAATCTGGCAAATTTGTTAATGGTAAATAAGTGCATCGTATTCCTGTTGGTAATTTGAGGCGCATGCGGCCGTTGCACTTGTTCGCCAATCTCTCTGGCGCGAGCACACGGATGGGCCCTGCAGACAAATTTTACTATGCGCGCTAGCGTACAGAATCAGCTGGGCAGTTCGCGTAGCATCATCAACAATCGCAACGCATCGACAGGATATGCGCCGGGGTTATCGGTGCGTGTCGGTTGCGGATGCGACCTTGCAATAGCGATGGTCTGATCTGCCGACACTGAACCTTGTCGTCGGAAACTGATCGAATCCGGGTGGCTGCTCACAATAACGTGCGTAGTACTCGTTTGCCAAATAAAGGAAATCATCATGAAGTACTCAAAACTGTTTGTTGCAATATTGGCTGCTCTCGCGCTGGGTGGATGTATTTCGCTTCCCGCAGGTCCGGCCGGACCGCAAGGAGAGCCCGGATACACAGGGGCAACCGGTGACACCGGCGCGACTGGATACACCGGTGCAACCGGCAGGGCTGGCGGTGCCGGCGCAACCGGTGCCACCGGATACACTGGCGCAACCGGGGAAACCGGTGCCACTGGATACACTGGCGCAACCGGGGATACTGGCGCGACTGGATACACCGGTGCCACTGGGGATACCGGTGCCACCGGATACACCGGTGCAACTGGAGGCACCGGCGCCACCGGCAGGACTGGCGCAAGAGGAAACACGGGCACCAGAACCTCAAATGGCGAAACCATCGTGATTGTGCCGCCGCCGCGCTAAGGAACCCCGGGCGAACCCTGGCTTGGTAGTTACGGGTTCGCCAAGGAATCTGGATGCTGTGGGGTTTAGGGTAGCCATTTGCCCGCAAGCCGCATAATGAAATTACACATGCAGATGGGCAACATTGGACGCTGCCAAGCCAAACCTTATTCTGCCTAGCTGATGCGCACCGATGTATTGTCGTTATTGGCCAATATGCGAGATTCGTGAATGGCTGGAGTCGCCCCGAAGCGGTCAATTCGTGCAGATTAATGTTTAGCCATGTTCAAGACATGTACCCAGACAATAGGGCTTTGGCCCAATCCTGCCTTTGCCGCCCCTGCGCGAGTTTCGACATCGCCTTGTAATCGTAGGAAACCGCAATGAGCGCACCCGCCCACACACCATCCCGTCGCTCTATGATTGCATAGCGGGCGTCTGGGCTACCAGCCTCAATAACGTGTGGATACGGATAAATGTCGTCGTAGGCTGGGAGCCCTACGCTGCCTGGATTCACGATTAGTTGAGCAACCGATGAACGCACCAACCTTGGAACATGAGTGTGTCCACAGGCAATCAGTTCAGCGCGAACTGCGCCAAGGCGTGCATCAATCTCTAGCTGCGTGGCAGCACGTACGTGTGTAGGCTCGACCGTTTCGAGAAAATACTCGACGTCACTCGCTGGAGTGCCGTGGCAAAGCAACACTTCAGGACTAAACGTAACACTCGGCTTCAGTGAGGCCAGCCAGTCAAACTCTTTGGCGGTTAGTTTGGAATGCGTGAATTCGTCAGAGGCACCGCGCTGGCCCGGCCCGTGAGTAAGAAGCTGGCGCTCGTGGTTGCCGGCAAGATGAACCCAATCTTGTGACATTAGGAACTGCGCCGTTTCGAGGGGCAATAACGGGCCCGACAAACTGTCTCCAAGGTTAACTACGGCATCGACGCCGCGGCGTTTGATGTCTCGCACAACCGCCTCAAGTGCGGGTAAGTTTCCATGAATGTCTGATACAACGGCAATACGCATAGAGTGGGCTTTCACGATAACTATAGGAAAACGTCCTAAAAGACGTAATTTTTGCGCCACTTACGCCAACAGTCGCTGCCAAGCCAAACCTTATCCTGCCTAGCTGATGCGCACGGATGATTGTCGTTATTGGCCAATATGCAAGATTCGTGAATGGCTGGAGTCGCCCCGAAGCAGTCAATTCGTGCAGATTAATGTTTAGCCATGTTCGCCAAATCGTTCTTGTAAGAGCCGAACATACGCATGCCATCAAGCGATGGTTTCGACCACACCGCCATCCACCCGCAGTGCCGCGCCGGTGGTGGCCGAAGCTTGGGGAGAAGCGGCGTAGACGACCAGATTCGCCACCTCTTCTACGGTCGCTGCGCGCTGGATGATCGAACTGGGGCGATGCTTCATTACAAAAGCTGCTGCCGTCGCTTCCATAGACAAGCCTGATGCCTTCTGCTCTTCTTTCAGCATGGCTTCGAGGCCATCCGATAAGGTTGGACCGGGCAGAATGGCGTTGACGGTAACGCCCGTGCCCGCAACACGCTTGGCCAGCCCGCGTGAGATCGAAAGGAGTGCTGTCTTGGTGAAGCCGTAGTGGATCATGTCGGCAGGAATGTTCAGCGCCGACTCCGAGGATAGAAACAGTACGCGGCCCCAATGACGTTGCACCATGCCGGGCAGATAGGCACGCGACAGCCGCACCCCCGACATGACATTCACCTCGAAAAATCTGTTCCATTCGGCATCCGGAATCTCGAAGAAATCCTGCAGCCCGTAGATGCCGACGTTGTTGACCAGGATGTCGACTGATGGCTGCGCAGCCACCAGTGCCGCGCAGCCATCGGCAGAACCGACATCGGCCGCAACGCCACGGATGTTCGCTTGCGCAACTTCCAACATCAGCCTGGCGACGGCACGTTCGACAGCGGCTGCCGTGCGGCCATTCACTATCACTTCGGCACCCGCCTGCGCCAAGCCTTTGGCGATGGCGTAGCCGATGCCGGCCGTGGAACCTGTGACGATGGCAGTCTTGCCGGAGAGGTCGATTTTCATGAGAGTGATCCTTTTGTGACGGAGATGAGAAGTGCGCAATCAGCGTGGAAAAGTGTGTCAATAGTGCCGCGGCGGCCCTCAAGCAAGCCGCACCTCGCGGCCAATATGGCAAGTTTAACAATATATTCTGCTGTTGTTCGATACTGAGCGATTTGGGGTGTATCGGAGGGCCGTGGCAGGCTCCGGGCGTCGGGAGGACTGCGATCCGGATGAAAAAAGTTTGTGCAAAGTCGACTGTGCGCAGCCTCGTTCGTCGTAGAGTCAAAGTGCGGATTCTCCAACCGGCCGGGTCCGTCCGCAAGTCCGGCTGCTAACCCAACCCGAAAGGATTCCTATGCAAGTCCAACCCTATCTGTTCTTTGATGGCCGTTGCGAAGAGGCCATCGAGTTCTACCGTAGCGCGCTCGGCGCAGAAGTGATGATGCTGATGCGCTTCCAGGACAGCCCGGAGCCGCACGAGCCTGGGATGTGTCCGCCCGGTTCGGAGAACAAGGTGATGCATGCGAGCTTGCGCATCGGCGATACAACGATGATGGCTTCAGATGGCCGCTGCCTGGGGCAGCCGAATTTCCAGGGCTTTGCGCTCTCGCTCGCAGTGCCTGATGATGCCGAGGCCGAAAGGCGGTTCGCCGCTCTGGCCGACGGCGGGCAGGTCCAGATGCCATTGGCCAAGACCTTTTATTCCTCGCGCTTCGGCATGGTTGCCGACCGTTTCGGCGTTGGCTGGATGGTCATCGTCATGCCCTGAGCCGGTCCAAAAGCCCTGCCCCAACGCCCACCAGAAGGAGTTACCGCAATGCGATTCATGATGCTGATGATCCCCAACGGGTATGAGAATGCAGCGCCGGGTACCATGCCGGACGCCAAGGCGGTTGAAGCGATGATGCAGTACAACGAATCCCTGCAAAAGGCCGGCGTGCTGCTCGCACTCGCTGGCCTGCACCCGCCCTCGATGGGTGCGCGCGTCACGTTTTCCAGAGGTAAGCCGATGGTGGCCGACGGTCCCTTCTCTGAGGTGAAGGAAACGCTCGGCGGCTACTGGATGATTCAGGTGAAGTCGAAGCGAGAGGCGCTCGAATGGGCCTCGCGCTGCCCCGCTTCCGACAATGAAACCATCGAGGTGCGTCAGGTGATGGAGTTCTCGGACTTCCCTGCTGACGCCGGCGAACCACCGGCATCTTTTGGCAGCGTCAATTGATCAGGAAAATTGCGTGAAATCCGGTTTGCGTTTCTCCAGAAATGCGCTGATAGCTTCTTTCGCTTCCGGCGCAGACAGCATCGCGCGGAAATATTGCCCCTCTTCCGCGATTTTGGCTTCAATCGCCGCTTTCTGACTCTTCATCAAACGCTTGGTGGTGCGAATCGAAGAAGCTGGCAAAGCCACCAATTTAGCGGTCTGTTGGCGCGCAAACTCCAGCAATTGATCGGCCGGCAAAATACGATTCACCAAGCCCATGTCGAAAGCTTCCTGGGCTAAAAATGCTTCACCCAACAGCAACTTCTCCGCTGCGCGCTGATAGCCGACAATCTGCGGAAACAGCAGGCTCGACGCTGCTTCCGGGCACAGGCCGAGTTGCGAGAACGGCATCGAGAAGCGGGCGTTATCGGCCGCATACACCAGGTCGCAATGCATCAGCATGGTGGTGCCGATGCCGACCGCTGCGCCGGATACCGCCGCCACGATCGGTTTGCTGGCGTGGCTGATCTGCTGCAGGAACTGGAATACCGGGCTGGCTTCAGTGCGTGGCGGATTTGCCATGAAATCTGCCAGGTCATTGCCGGCGGTAAAAATTTCCGGCTTGCCGACGAACAGGATGGCACGCACCGCGCCGTCTGTTTCTGCATCCTGCAAGGCATCGGCCATGCTTTGATACATCGCGGCGGTGATCGCATTTTTCTTGTCGGGACGATTGAATTCTATCGTCAGGATGCCCGCATTCTTGCTGGTCAAAATATCCATCTTGTCTCCCTAATATTAAAAAAGCGCGCCGGGATTGCCGGTCGCGCCTGTCGATGCAATCAAGCGTGATTACATGCGCTCGAAAATCCCAGCCGCGCCCATGCCGGTACCGACGCACATGGTCACCATACCGTATTTCAGGTTGTTGCGGCGCAATGCGTGGATGGTGGTGGCGGAGCGGATCGCGCCGGTTGCGCCCAGCGGATGGCCCAGCGCAATCGCGCCGCCCATCGGGTTGACTTTGGATGGATCGAGGCCGAGGTCCTGAATCACTGCCAGCGATTGCGCAGCGAACGCTTCATTCAGCTCGAACCAGTCGATCTGGTCCTGCGTGATGCCGGCGGCCTTGCAGGCGGCAGGAATCGCAAATTTCGGTCCTATTCCCATGATTTCCGGCGGCACGCCCCTGACTGCGAACGAGGCGAAACGTGCCAGCGGAGTCAGGTTGAACTGCCTCAGGATTTTCTCGCTGACCAGGATCAGCGCGCCGGCGCCATCCGACATTTGCGAGCTGTTGGCCGCAGTCACCGTGCCCTTGGCGGCGAATACCGGTTTCAGGCGACCCAGCGATTCCAACGTGGAGTCGGCGCGTGCGCCCTCATCCTGGCTGACGGTGCGGGTCTTGATGTCGATCTGGCCGGTGGCCAGGTTCGGCACCCGTTCGATGATATCGACTGAAGTCATTTCATCGTTGAAGTAACCGGCCTGCTGGGCGGCAATCGCCTTGCGGTGCGAATCCACCGCGAACTGATCCTGCGCTTCACGCGAGATTTTCCATTGCTGCGCGACTTTCTCTGCAGTCAGGCCCATGCCGTAGGCCATGCCGATATTTTCATCCTTGAAGAGGTTCATGTTCATCGACGGATGGTGGCCCATCATCGGCACCATCGACATCGATTCCGCACCGGCGGCAATCATCACATCGGACTCACCGACACGGATGCGGTCTGCCGCCATCGCAATCGTGGTGATGCTGGACGCGCAGAAGCGGTTGACGGTGACGCCGCCGATGGTATTGGGTAATCCGGCCAGCAATATCGCCATGCGCGCCATGTTGCCGCCCTGCTCCGCTTCCGGAAAAGAACAGCCGACGATGGCGTCTTCGATCAGTGCCGGGTCGAGGTTCGGCACCTGCAGCAGCGCGCTTTGCAGCACGCGCACCAGTAGGTCGTCCGGACGGGTATTTCTGAACATGCCGCGCGGCGCCTTGCCGATCGGGGCACGGGTTGCAGCAACGATGTAGGCTTCTTGAAGTTGTTTGGTCATTGTGGTGCTCCTTGTTTTAACTCCCTGCGCTTCAGGCGCAGGGAGAAAAATCGGCCACCCCTAATTTAATAGGAGTGATGATATTAGTTACTAGTTAAGTTACTAGTTGCGAACTGGTTTGCCGGTCTGCATCATGCCCATGATCCGCTCTTGGGTCTTGGGATGGTTCAGCAATTCCATGAAGGCTTTGCGCTCCAGATCGAGCAGCCATTGCTCATTCACGATGCTGCCCTGTTCGACTTCGCCGCCGGAGACGATTTCGGCGATCATCGCGCCCAACTTGTAGTCGTGGGCCGAGATGAAGCCGCCGTCGCGCATGTTGACCAGTTGCGCCATGATGGTTGCCATGCCATAGCGGCCCGCCACCGGCACTTGCACCGGCAGCGGAGCGCGATAACCGGCGTCGAACATTGCGCGCGCTTCGACTTTGGCTACATGCAGCAACTCATAAGTGTTGAATACGATCACGTCGTCAGCCGACAGGTAACCCATTTTCTGCGCTTCCAATGCCGATTTCGACACATTCGCCATGGCGGCATTGGTGAAAGAGACTTTCAGGAATTGCAGCAAATCGTTGCCTTTGGCGTTGGCGGCGGCGCGCACGGCAGCTTCTTTCAAGCCGCCGCCGGCAGGGATCAGGCCGACGCCGACTTCCACCAGGCCGATGTAGGATTCGATCGAGGCCACCCGCTTGGCCGCGTGCAGCATAATTTCGCAACCGCCGCCCAGCGCCAGGCCGGCGACTGCGGCGACTACCGGCACATTTGCATATTTCAGCGCCTGATGGGCGTTTTGCAGCTTGACGACTTCCGGCTCGATCGCCTTGACGCCACCGGACATGAACAGCGGCAGCATCGATTGCAAATCGGCCCCGGCGGAGAAAGCGCCGCCTTCGGCTGCATCGGCCTGCCAGATCACCAGACCCTTGAAATTCTTTTCAGCTTCCGCCAGCGCCATTTTCATGCCGTTGACCACGCCGTCGCCGATCACGTGCATCTTGGTCTTGAACGACAGGATCAGCACATCGTCGTTCTGATGCCAGATCCGCACCGAATCGTCTTCATGCACGGTCACGCCGGCAGTGCGGCCATCGGCTGCGCCGTCGCCAAAGACCGGCGCGCGGAATATCTGGCGCGCATAGACTGGCAGAGTGGAACGCGGTGCATAGCTGTTGCTGATGACAGAATACGAGCCGTCAGCGGTATGCACCCCTTCACGGCCGTCGAACACCCAGGCCGGCAGCGGCGCATCGCACAGCGCGTGGCCGGCGTCGATGTCGTCCTTGACCCAGCTTGCAACTTGCTGCCAGCCGGATGCTTGCCAGGTTTCAAACGGGCCGACGTTCCAGCCGAAACCCCAGCGCATCGCGAAATCGATATCGCGGGCATTGTCGGCCACGGTATCCAGATGGATCGCGATGTAATGGAACACATCGCGGAAAATGGCCCACAGGAATTGCGCTTGCGGGTTGCTCGATTCGCGCAGCGCTTTCATGCGCTTGACCGGATCTTTTTCTTTCAGGATACGGGCCACAATATCGGCGGCCTTGGCGCCGCCTGCGACGTATTCACCGCTGGCGAAATCGAGCCGCTGGATTTCCTTGCCGACTTTCTTGTAGAAACCGGCGCCGCTCTTCTGACCGAGTGCGCCGGCAGCCACCAGCGTAGCCAGCACATCCGGCGTTTTGTAGATCGCAAAGAACGGGTCATCGGCCAGATTGTCCTGCATGGTCTTGATGACGTGGCCCATGGTGTCGAGCCCGACCACGTCGGCAGTGCGGAACGTGCCAGAAGAGGCGCGCCCCAGTTTCTTGCCGGTCAGGTCATCGACCACATCCACCGTCAAGCCGAATTTTTCGGCCTCAAACATGGTTGCCATCATGCCGAATACGCCCACGCGGTTGGCGATGAAGTTCGGCGTATCCTTGGCGCGCACCACGCCTTTGCCCAGCGTGGTGGTCAGGAAGCCTTCGAGCTGGTCGATGATTTCGGGACGGGTCGCAACGGTCGGGATCAGTTCCACCAGATGCATATAGCGCGGCGGGTTGAAGAAATGCACGCCGCAGAAGCGTTCTTTCAGTTCCGCGCTGAAGCCTTCGGACAATCCGGTGATCGACAGGCCGGAAGTGTTGGAAGCGAAAATCGCGTTCGGCGCGATGAATGGGGCGACCTTCTGATACAGGTCGTGCTTCCAGTCCATCCGTTCGGCAATCGCTTCGATGATCAGGTCGCAGCCCTTGAGCAGCTCCAGGTTGTCTTCGTAATTGGCGACTTCGATATAGGCGGCGTCATCCTTGTTGCCGAACGGCGCCGGGTTGAGTTTTTTCAGATTCTCGATGGCGCGCAGGACGATGCCGTTTTTCGGCCCTTCCTTGGCAGGCAGATCGAACAATACAACCTGTACTTTGGCATTGATGCAATGGGCGGCGATTTGCGCCCCCATGACGCCGGCACCCAGTACTGCAACTTTTTTTACGATGAAATTCGACATCATTTAATCCTCTCAAATACAGCTATTTTCAGCACCGCATACCCCGCCGCTTATATTGATTATTGACGGGAGTATGCGAATAAATGCCGCAATTACCGCATATTTTTATTGCGGAATAAAAAAATACACTAAACAGTATGTGGTTTAGAACAAATCTGCGTCGAGCGCCATCAGGCTGGCCGAACCAGAGCGCGCCTGACGGATCAGCATCGCGGTTTCCGGTAGCAGGCGGGCGAAATAGAAGCGCGCGGTGGCCAGTTTGGCAGTGTAAAAAGTATCGCCGGAGTCCTGTTTTTCCAGTGCGACCTTGGCCATTTGCGCGAAGAAGTACGCATACACCAGATGCCCGACTACGCGCAGATACGGTACCGCGGCAGCCCCGACCTCGTCCGGATTCTGCAGCGCCTTCATGCCGATTTCCATCGTCAGTTTGGTCACTTTGCTGCCGATATCGGCCAGCGGGGTGATGAATTCGGACAGCGCTTCGTCGGTGCCGTTTTCTTCCACGAAAGCTTGAATCTGCGCGCCGAATTTGCGCAATTTGGCGCCGTTGTCCATCAGGATCTTGCGGCCCAGCAAATCCAGCGACTGGATCGTGTTGGTGCCTTCGTAAATCATGTTGATGCGGGCGTCGCGCACATACTGTTCCATGCCCCACTCGGCGATGAAACCGTGGCCGCCGTACACCTGCATGCACTCGGAAGTTGCAATCCAGGCGTTGTCGGTGATGAAGGCTTTCACGACTGGCGTCAGCAACGCGACCTGGTCGGCGGCTTCCTTGCGCACATCTGCATCCGGATGATTCAGTTCGCGGTCGATCTGCAGCGCGACATACGAACAGAAAGCGCGGCCGCCTTCGGCATACGCTTTGGCGGTCAGCAGCATGCGCCGCACGTCGGCATGCACGATGATCGGGTCGGCTGGCTTGTCCGGCGCTTTCACGCCCGACAGGCTGCGCATCTGAATCCGGTCTTTGGCGTATACCACGGCGTTCTGGTAAGCCACTTCGGTCAGGCCCAGGCCCTGCATGCCCACGCCCAGACGCGCCGCATTCATGAACACGAACATCGCATTCAAGCCTTTGTGCGGTTCGCCGATGAGCCAACCGGTGGCGCCGTCCAGGTTCATCTGGCAAGTCGAGTTGCCGTGGATGCCCATTTTTTCTTCGATCGCGCCGCAGGTAATCGGGTTGCGCGCGCCCAGCGTGCCGTCGGCGTTCGGCAGGAACTTCGGCACCAGGAACAGCGAAATGCCTTTCGAGCCTTCCGGTGCGCCTGGCAGACGCGCCAGCACCAGATGCAGGATGTTCGGCGCCACGTCATGTTCGCCGGCCGAGATGAAAATTTTGCTGCCGCTGATCGTGTAGGAGCCGTCCGCTTGCGGCTCCGCCTTCGAGCGCAACATGCCCAGATCGGTGCCGCAATGCGACTCGGTCAGGCACATGGTGCCGGTCCATTCGCCGGAGATCAGCTTCGGCAGGTACAGCGCTTTTTGCTCCGGCGTGCCGTGTTCGTGCAGACATTCATACGCGCCGTGCGACAGGCCGGGGTACATGGTCCAGGCCTGGTTGGCCGAATTCATCATCTCGTAGAACGAATTGTTGAGCACCAGCGGCAAGCCCTGGCCGCCGTATTCCGGGTCGCATGACAATGCCGGCCAGCCGGCAGCGATATATTGCTGGTACGCTTCTTTGTAGCCCTTTGGCGTGGTCACGCTGTGCGCCGCCTTGTCGTGATGACAGCCTTCGCGGTCACCGGAGTGGTTTAACGGGAACAATACTTCTGAGGTGAACTTGCCGCCCTCTTCCAGTACCTGATTGATGATATCGGCATCGATATCAGCATGTTTCGGCATTTGCTTCAGTGCATCTTCAACATGCAGCAATTCATGTAGCACGAATTGCATATCACGCAAGGGAGCGACGTATTGACCCATTATTTTCTCCTCACAACATTTAAATTAAACCGCCAACTTTATGTGGCGGTGGGTTTACTATTTCTGCCAATAGCATCCGGGGCAGGCATGCGATAGCTTTCAATCAAGCGTTCAAAACCGATTTGTGCCCGCTCCACACTGCCAGGCACCTGCAAGAACCGGGCATCATGATGCAAGGCAAGAATCAACCCGTAAATCTCGAAGACCATTTGCTGCGGATTGGTCTCAATGCGTAAATGGCCCATTTCGACCGCTTGCTGTGCGCAACGCAGCAAGGCTTCCTGCCAGGCGCGCACCATGCCGACTAAGGCATCGCGAATCTGGCCCGGACGGTCATCGTATTCGGCAGCACCGCTGATGTAGATGCAGCCGGAGGCGATCTCAACCGTCACGCGTTTGACCCAGCGCGCAAACATTTCTTCCAGCCGCGGCAATCCACGTGGCGCTTTCGTACTTGGATAAAACACTTCCTGCTCGAAATGGCTGTGATACAGCTTCAGCACTTCGATTTGCAAATCTTCGCGTGAGCCGAAATGCGCAAACACGCCGGATTTACTCATGTGCATCTTTTCTGCAAGCAAGCCGATCGTCAGACCTTCCAAGCCATTCCGGCTAGCAAGATTGAGTGCCACATCGAGAATGGCGGCGCGGGTAAGCTCGCCTTTTCTCATGGATTTTAATGGCGTATTAATAATGTTCAAAGGTATCCAAATGGTGTTTAATCGATTTGCAGAAGTCTGGCACAAATCAAATAGGAACGGCCGTTCTATTTTATGCTGCACGCTACAAATGTCAAACCGGAAGTTTAGAGCTGGCGTTCTATTTGGTGATGCGGGGGATTATTGGTGGGTTACGTCAGGTTAGCGAGTGCGTAATCCGACATTCACGCCCGCAAATGTCGGGGCAGTTTTGTAGGTTCAGCGATGAAGCCGCTCATCCAACCTACACAATTGCGTGCGTCTTATGTGCTGGATTTATCCAGCAGCCGCCGGTCGCGCTTGGTGGGGCGGCCCTTGATCTCGCTGGTAGGTTCATGGAACAGGCGCCGCTGTTCGGTCTCGTTCTGGCGTTTCAAACTACTTCGGGGGGTTTCTGCATACAGCAGCTGCGCTTGCGGGGCGGAACCGCGCAGGTCCGACAAGCCGACCACCTCGACTTCCCATTCGGTCGCGCCATTATTGATGGTCAGGATGTCGCCGGGCTTGAGGTTGCGCGCCGGTTTGACGCGCTCATCGTTGCAGCGCACCTTGCCGTTATCGACCGCATCCGTGGCGAGTGAACGGGTCTTGAAAAAGCGCGCCGCCCACAGCCATTTATCGATACGCACATGGTCAGACATCATCACTCCCATTGTGCATTCCAGAGCGCTGCTTGGCCACTGCCTGCTGCAAGCTTGCCAATTGCAGCAGCATCTCTTCCTGCATCAGCAGCAAACCCGGCTCCAATGCCTTGGCTGCTGCAAATTGGCCGGCGCTATTCAAACCCACAATTTCCGGCCCGATATCGTGCATCCTGACATGCAGCGCTTCCAGCGCGGAAAATTCCGGCAAATGGCCGTAATGCGTACTGCCATGCCCGTCATACCATAGGCCAAAACGGCAACAATGATGGTCATTGATCTGCGAAAAACTCAATGCACATTGGCCTTCACTCGAATCCATCACTTGCCTGACCCATTTTTGATGATCATATTGCGCCACCAGCAGCGGAAAATCCTTGTCATCCAATTTGCTATCGGCCCATTCAGCCCACAGTGGCGCAGGACGGTATTGCCGTGACCAGGCCACCACTTGCGCTGCCGGCATCGGACGGGCAATGCCGTAACCTTGCGCAAGATCGCACCCCAGCTGCATCAGCAACGCCCCATGCTCATCAGTTTCCACCCCTTCCGCAATGACGGTGCGATTAAATACCGCTGCCAGGCTGATGACCGCCTTGACCAGCGCCAAATCCGCCTGATCATCGAGCATGCCACGCACAAAGCTTTGATCGATTTTCAACACATCGGCGGGCAAGCGTTTGAGGTAGGTCAACGATGAATAGCCGGTGCCAAAATCATCCAGCGCGAAAGTCACGCCCAGCGCATGGCAGGCTGTAATCAGATTGCGCACGTAAATGATATCGCCCAGCGCGGCCGACTCCAGAATCTCCAGCTCCAGCAGGCGGGGCGATACCGCGGGATGGTCGGCCAGGATGTCTTTGAGTCGCGCCAGGAAATCAGGACGTTCACAATGACGTGCAGCAATATTGACGCTGACAACCCAGCTCGCCCCCATCTCCGCCCACAACGCCATTTGCCGCAGGGCTTCGTGCAGCACCCACTCGCCGATATCGACGATCAGGTCGGTTTGCTCGACCAGGGGCAGGAAATCCAGCGGCCCGACCACGCCTCTTTCAGGATGGTGCCAGCGCAATAGCGCCTCCATCCCGACCACCTGTCCACGTCGCATATCGACCTTGGGCTGATAATACAAACGCAACTCGCCCTGCAATAGCGCCCGACGAATACGATCCAGCTGATGCTGCTGGCTTTGCGCCTGATGATCCTGATTAGTGTCAAACAGATGATAGCGACTGCGCCCGGCCTGCTTGGCCTGATACATGGCCTGATCGGCATGCCGCAGCAGGGTATCCGAATCGACATCGTCGTGCGAATATACCGCCACGCCGATGCTGGCCGTAACCTGGACCTGCTGACCATCGAGCAGATAAGGCTCGGCCACTTTCGCCAGAATCCGGCTCATCGCCAGCCCGATTTCATTGGTATCGTTCAAGCCGCTGAGTAGCAGGACGAACTCATCTCCGCCCAGACGGGCCACGGTATCCTCGCCTCTGAGCGCAGATGACAAGCGGCCGGCCAGCTCTATGAGCAAATGATCGCCCAACTCATGGCCGTAATAATCATTGATCGGCTTGAACCCATCCAAATCAAGCAGGCAAACCACCAGCAGCTGTTGGTGGCGCTGCGCACCGGCGATGGCCTGCCGGAAGCGATCTGCCAGCAAGACCCGATTGGGCAGTTTGGTCAACGCGTCATGACTGGCCTGCCAGGTGATCTGACTGAGCAAATGGCGCTTCTCGCTGACATCGCGAAACACCAGCACGCAGCCGAATAGCGTGCCCCCGGGATTGCGGATGGGAGCTGCCGAACATTCGATCGAACACTCTTTGCCCTCCTTGCCCAGCAATATCAAGTTGGTAAGCGCCGTACGGGGTTCTCCCGACGTGACAGACGAGATGAAATCCTTGGCAGGCTGTCGGGTCGTTTCATCCAACACCTTGAAAACCGCCTCCAGCGGATGCCCTTGCACCGCATCGAAAGTATTCCCGGTCAGCTGCTGCGCCACGCCGTTAAGCATCCCCACCCGGCCCTCCAGGTCGATGGTGATCACCGCGTCGCCAATCGACGCAAGCGTCACCTCGACCCACTCCTTTTCCGCTTGCAGTGCGATTTGCGCCTGTTTGCGCTCGGTAATATCGACAATCGCACCGATCAAACCGGCCACGCTGCCGTCAACATTGGTGTAGGTGGCCTTGCAATAAATGACATCATGCAAGGCGCCATGCGCCAGAATAACGATTTCGTAGGTCTGCCGGCCCGGGTGGCGCAATAACTCGGCATCCATTCCGGTGTGATAAGAGAGAAACTCCGGCGCACTGGAAAATACCTGCTGCGCAGTGCGGCCGACAATCTGGTCGGCAGAAAATCCGTACAAATTTTCCCAAGCCGTATTTACACCGAGGCACAGCCCCTCGGTATCCTTGAAATAGATGGGGATTGGCAACGCCGCCAGCAACTGCTGGTTGAAATGCAGTTGCTGGCTTTGCGTGCTGTGACTTTCTTTCAATGACTGCAGCAAGGCTTCCAGTTCGGCGGCCATGTCATTGAAAGCGCTGGCCACCGCGCGGGTCTCGGTGCCGCCACTGGCCGGCACACGCACGCTGTAATTGCCTGACTTGAATCTCTTGACCGCATCAAAAAGTTGCCTGAGCGCAGCAAGATTGCCGCGCAGGATCAGATTCACCAGTACGAATAGCGCCAAGCTCAATACACTGAAAAGCTTGCCCCAATCCAGAAATCGGCGCCATACCTTGTTGATGACCGGGACCGGCGTGATCCGTAAGCGTAAGACACCGTAGTGCTCGCCGCCGAGCATGACCGGCCCCGCCGCTTCTAACGCAGGGATCGAAAGCAGGCCCACAAACCAGGCTGGCGCAACCAGCCCGACTCTGTCATCCGGATCCATCACTTGCAGCAGATTCAATTGGTACTGCCACTGCACCCATTCAAGATCAGCACGCTCACTGACTTGCAATTGCAGCAACTGCCTGATCGCACTGATGTCTTCAATCACTACTAGCTCGGCCAAGGTCGGCGCCAGGTAGCGTTGTATTTCGTGCAATTCCTCCCGGTAGCTTATCTGCGCATCGGATTTTGCATCCGATAGCAGCCAGTATCCCTGGACCACAGTCACCGACAGGATCAGCAAGAAAATGGGCAGCGACAAACGCGCATACAGCCCGGTATTGCGCCATGCCTGCACTATTTTTTCAATCAGATACGTCACTATTTCCCTACCTTGGTAGTCCGGTAAAACCGGCGATAATTTTCATAATCCGCTTTGTCTGCGACGATGAATTCCCGCAATTGCCGACTCTTGAGAAGATCGGCTGCCGCCTGCAGAATCTGCCGTCCCTCGGTATCTGCTCCCATTCCCAGCAACGCTTTCTGTACCCGTTTAACTTTATCCAAGGAAACACGAGGATGCGCCATCACTGGCAGATCGAGATACGGCTCGGAACTGTACAGCACGCGATACTTGAATCTCTCGCGCTGCGCATAATTCTCCATCACCTGACTATTCACCCCGGCAGCGGCCACCTTGCCCAGCGCCAGACGCGCCATACTCGACTCCTGATTACCGGTAAACAAGGGATTGACCCGCACACCAGTCCGCAGCAAGCCAGCCATTGGCAGCGAGTAACCGGCAAACGCACCAACCGAGGAGAAAGCGACTTCCTTGCCCTGCAAATCGCGCAGTGTCTTCATCGGTGAATGGTCCGGCACCACGATCTGACCACGAATCCCCGGCGTATTGAAGCGGGCGATGATCTGATAACCGAGTTGGTTGCGTTCCGGCGTGAAGAGATGGTTGGTGTACACAAAGTCAAACTCGCCGCGCAGCGTCATCTGCGTGGTTTCCTGAGCAGTCTTGCCCATCTTCAAACGTAATGGCACGCCGCTTCTGGCGCTGACATAGCGCAAAATCGGATTCCACAATTCTGCGGTCAGAGTGATGGAGCGTTGATTCAGCACACCGAAATAAGTGTAGGCGGGTGCCGAGGCGGTCTCGGCAGCTTCGGTGGCGCAGACCTGAAACGCAACGCATTCCAGCCCGAAAAAAATCAATGCAACACGCGCCAGAAAAATTGGCCGGACCATGACATCCCCTAAAAAACTACATGCATATCCATAGCAATTGCTCCCAACATTCTATTGGGTAAAATTTACATCAAGCAATTATTTTGACAAAATCAGTCACTCCCGGGTTTAAATCGCGCCTGAAGGCGCTCCTGCCAAAACCGCAACGCCATCAGGAATAACTACCCAGGGTAACGATGCGCATCACACCCCGATACACCAGATACGTGAAGCCGTACCAGACCCGCTTGTACCACGGAATACTGGTGAAATCCTCCAGCTGGATCATCACGCCAGCGGCAATGCCATCCTCGATATGACGCCGCAGCGTGCCGGCAAATGCGGCATCCTTCACCACCACATTCGCCTCCTGATTGATGAACAGGCTCAGGCCGTCGCAATTGCTGGAGCCGACCGTGGCCCAATCGTCATCCACTACCGCGACCTTGCCGTGCAGTTGGGTCTTGCGGTATTCGACCACCTTGACGCCGCTTTTCAGCAGTTTCGGATAGAACGCATGCGCCACTGAATCCTGCAACCGGAACTGTCCGACTCCGATCAGCAACGTCACCTCCACCCCGCGCGCTGCGGCAGCCGCCAGCGCCCGGCGGAACTTGTGGCCCGGGGCAAAATAGGGATTGGCCAGCAATGCGCTCTTGCGCGCGCCGCCCAGCGCCTGCAGGTAAGCGCGCTGGATGGTGCGGCGATTGCGCAGATTGTCGCGCACCACCAGCCCGGCCAGCGCCGGCTGGTTCGATCGCGTCGGCCGCTTGGTGCGCAATTCCTGAAACAGTTCCAGCCGCGCTATCAGCGGCATCTTGCCCAAGCGCGCCCACTGCGCCCGCGCCTCGTCATAAATCACGTCCACCAGCGGGCCGCGCACCTGCACGGCAAAGTCCCAGCGCGGCGCAGGCAGCCGCACCGATGCATCGCTGTCGTCCTGCAAGTCGTTATTGATATTGAGGCCACCGACGAACGCGCAGTCCCGATCCACCACGCAGATCTTGCGGTGCGAACGCGCCACGCCGCGACGAAACCAGGGATTGAAGATGCGATGATGCACGCCGGCTGCCCGCAGTTCGGCGTCGAGCAAGCCAGTAAAGACGCGCCCGGTGCCGTGCCAGTCGCTGATCACGTTGACCGCCACGCCGCGCGCCGCCGCCCGCTTGAGCGCCTCCCTGACGGCCTGGCCGGTGATGTCGTCGGCAAAAATATAGGTTTCCAGGTACACCTCGGACACCGCAGCATCCATCGCCGCAATCAGGGCCGGGAAGAATTCAGTGCCGCAATACAGCAACGTGACGGAGTTTTGAGAAGTGAAGTTGACTTGTCGCATGGGCCGCGACTAGCAAAGACGCAGCGTCGCGATAATCGGGGCATGGTCCGACAGCCCGGCCCACAGCGCGCCGTGCAGCACCTCGGCCGACTCGATCGTAAAACCGCGCACATAAATCCGGTCCAGCCGCAACATCGGCAAGGCGGCAGGAAAAGTGCGCGCCGGCATTGCCGTCGGCACGCGGCGGCTCTTGCGGTGCAAATAATCGCGCAGGCGCAATTTGGGCATGCCATCGTCGAATACTTCCGTCACGCCCAGGCGCGACTGCAGCGCCGCGCTCAGGCGATTGCCCCAGTCGTTGAAATCGCCGGCAATGATAATCGGCGCGCCTGGCGTTGCGGAGGCCTCGATAGTTTCGATCAAGCCCTCGGTCTGGCGTCGCCGCCCAGCCGCAAACAGTCCCAGATGGATCACATAGCAATGCACCTCGACGGCTGGCGTGCGCACCACGCAATGCAGAATCCCGCGTTGCTCGAATGCATGGTCAGAGATATCCCGGTTGCTCGACGAAGCTATCTCGAACTGACTCAGCAGCGCATTGCCGTGATGGCCGTGGCTATACACCGCATTCATCCCATATGCCGAATGGCGCGAGGCGCCAGCCAGAAAGGCAGCCTGCGCCTGGCTTGGCCACAGCGGATAGCGCGCCGCATGCAAATCATGCCGTCCCTGCACTTCCTGCAGAAACACCAAATCTGCATCGAGTGCATCGATAGCCTTCTTCATCGCCAGAATGCGCGGATGGCTGCCAAAGGAAGACATGCCCTTGTGGATGTTATAAGTTGCGATGCTTAGTTTCATGTGAATATTCTACCGTCTGCCGATCAGATTACAACCACTACATGCGCCCGGCACCGCCTCTATGAGAAATAATAAATATGGGAGTATGGTTAATAATCATGCCTTTGCCGCAATAAAACAATGCGGTATAAAAAAATACATTTATCAGTATGCTACTTTGTCGAAAACCGCGCTAGCCACATGCAATCAGCCCAGATGCGCCGGCAACTGCAGAATCGCCTCCGCATTGGAAGGTGAGAAACACTGATCCGCCGCTTCGCGATAAGGCAGCCAGCGATGCCGGACATGCTCGCGCGGCGCCAGCACAATCGGGATCGAGCGCGGCACCAGAAGGCCAAACACATGTTCGGTATTCTGCGTCACCCCGGGCGCATAACGATGACGCCAGATTGGATAAATCTCATAGATATTCGATAGCTGCCAGTCGCGCAGATGATGCAACGGCACCGCAGAGCCGCTCGGCTGCGCACAATCCGCAACCAGAATTCCGGTCTCTTCCGCCACTTCGCGCGCAGCAGTCAGTGCGAAGGGCTCCTCCGGAAAATCCTTCGATCCGGTCACCGACTGCCAATAGCCAGCATGGTCGGCGCGCTCTATCAGCAGCACATCGAGATTGGCGGCATAGATCACAACCAGCACGGATTCGGGGATTTTAGGAGTCATCTCAATATTAAGTCGAAAAAAAGGCGCGAAAATCCGCGCCTTTTGATTATGCCCCGAAACCGTCTGGCATCAAGCCTTCACCACCGGTTCCACATTGCGCAAACGGATATGCAATTCCTGCAATTGCTTCTCGTCCACTACCGACGGCGCTTGCGTCAGCAGGCACTGGGCGCGCTGGGTTTTAGGGAAGGCGATGACGTCGCGAATCGAGTCGGAACCGGTCATCATCGTCACCAGGCGATCCAGGCCAAAAGCCAGGCCGCCGTGCGGTGGCGCGCCGTATTGCAGCGCGTCGAGCAGGAAGCCGAACTTGAGCTGCGCTTCCTCGGCATCGATATTCAACGCGCGGAACACCTTGCTCTGCACGTCGGCGCGGTGGATACGGATCGAACCGCCGCCCAGTTCCCAGCCGTTCAAGACCATGTCGTAAGCCTTGGCGATGCACTTGCCGGGATCGGTTTCCAGGTAATCTTCGTGGCCGTCTTTCGGCGCAGTGAACGGATGGTGGCAAGCGTTCCAGCGCTGACCATCTTCATCGAATTCGAACATCGGGAAATCCACCACCCACAGCGGACGCCATGCATCGTCAAACAAATCGTGGCTCTTGCCGAAATCGGAATGGCCGATCTTCACGCGCAACGCGCCGATTGCATCATTGACGACTTTGGTCTTGTCGGCCCCGAAGAAAATCAGATCGCCGTCTTGTGCGCCGGTTTGCAGGATGATTTGCGCCAGTGCGGCGTCATGCAGGTTCTTGACGATCGGCGATTGCAAGCCTTCGCGGCCCAAGGCGATTTCATTGACCTTGATGTAAGCCAGCCCCTTGGCGCCGTAGATCGCGACGAACTGGGTGTAAGCGTCGATCTCGGAACGCGGCATCGCCGCTCCGCCTGGCACCCGCAAGCCGACCACACGACCGCCTTCCATGTTGGCCGCGCCACTGAATACCTTGAAATCGACATCTTTCATGACGGCGGTCAGGTCGGTGAATTCCAGCTTGACGCGCATATCCGGCTTGTCGGAGCCGTACACGCCCATCGCGGTGGCGTAATCCATCACCGGGAATGGGTTGGGCAGTTCGACGCTCAGACAGTTCTTGAACACCAGGCGGATCATGTCTTCGAACATGTCGCGGATTTCCTGCTCGTTCAAAAATGAAGTTTCGCAATCGATCTGGGTGAATTCAGGCTGGCGGTCGGCGCGCAAGTCTTCATCGCGGAAGCATTTGGTAATCTGATAATAACGGTCGAAGTTGGCCACCATCAGCAATTGCTTGAACAATTGCGGCGATTGCGGCAGCGCGAAGAATGCGCCGGCATTCACACGTGACGGCACCAGATAATCGCGCGCGCCTTCTGGCGTGGATTTGGTCAGCATCGGGGTTTCGATATCGATGAAGCCGAGTTCATCGAGGAACTTGCGCACTTCCATCGTCACCTTGTAGCGCAGACGCAAATTGTTTTGCATTTGCGGGCGGCGCAAATCCAGCACCCGGTGCGTCAGGCGCGTGGTTTCCGACAGATTATCGTCATCAAGCTGGAACGGCGGCGTAACCGATGGATTGAGCACTTCCAAGGTCTCGCACACTACTTCGATCTTGCCGGATTTCAGATTGTTGTTGATGGTGCCGTCCGGGCGGTGGCGCACGGTGCCGATGGCGCGCAGGCAGAATTCATTGCGCACTTGTTCGGCCGCCTTGAATACCTCGGCTTGCTCCGGATTGCAGACGATCTGCACCAAGCCCTCACGGTCGCGCAGGTCGATGAAAATGACGCCGCCGTGATCGCGGCGACGATGCACCCAGCCGCACAGGCTGACGGTTTGGCCGAGCAGTGCCTCAGTGGTGAGGCCGCAGTAGTTGGTTCGCATGGAGGACATTGTCTTACCCTGTCTATATCAAAATTCAGTGTTCGGTTGTTCGGTGGATCGCGGTGAGTTGCGGTGAGTCGTTATGGCGCAGTTTTTTTGGGGCGTGGCGCAGCGGTATTTTCCGGCGCCACCACGCCCATCGAGACAATATAGCGCAGCGCTGCATCGACGCTCATGTTCAGCTCGATCACATCTGCCCTGGGCATCATCAGAAAAAAGCCTGAAGTCGGATTTGGCGTGGTCGGTACGTAGACGCTGACGTAATCGCCCAGCAAATGGTTTTTGACATCGCCGCCCGGGGTGCCTGTCATGAAGGCGATAGTCCACGAGCCTTCACGCGGATATTGCACCAGCAAGGCCTTGCGAAAGGCATTGCCGTTCGGCGAAAAGAGCGTGTCGGAAACCTGTTTGACGCCGGAATAAATCGAATTGACCACCGGAATGCGCCTGAGCACACCCTCCCAGGCGACCACCACATAGTTGCCAATGAAGTTCTGCGCCAGCAAGCCGACCAGGAAGATCGACAGCAATGTGAGAATCGTCCCCAGCCCAGGCAAGTTGAAACCAAACAGCGTCTTCGGTTGCCAGCGCTCCGGCAACAGCAGCAAGGATTGATCCATGGTGCCGATAATCAGGCTCAACACCCACAAGGTAATGACCAGCGGCACCAGAACCAGCAAACCCGTGATGAAATATTTGCGCATGGCTTTCTTTATTGCCAACCATCAAGGCTGGCAGCAGGTATTTCAGTTAAACGCGAAAGTCGCGTAGCGACTCACTTCGCTCCTCTCTCCCGCGAGCGGGAGAGAGGAGCTGGGGGGTGAAGCAGGTGTTTCGGATGGCATGCCATCCGCCTGCGTAACGGTCTCCGCTTGCAAGCGGAGACGCGCACTGCAAGTGAGGGAATCCGGTTCCAATACTATTCATTCCGGATCTATAGATGGCGATTATTTCTCGGCAGAAACACTTGCTTTGCTGCCGGCAGAGACGCCGGACGACGCCGCTGTCGCTGGCGCTGCAGCTGCTGTCGTTGCCGTTGTTGCAGCGCTGCTGTCAGACGACGCGCCGACAGTAGAAGTTTCACCGCCCCCGTTGGCGCTAGCGTTAGTATTGGCGCCGCCAGAACCGCCGCGAAAATCGGTCGCATACCAACCCGACCCCTTCAACTGAAAAGCGGCAGCAGTGACTTGCTTTTTAAAGCTGGATTTGCCGCAAGAAGGGCATTCGGTCAACTGCGCATCAGACATTTTTTGCAGCACATCTTTGGCAAAGCCACAGACTTCGCAGCGGTAAGCATAGATTGGCATGGTAATCCCGGAAAAATCATCCAAAACCCGGCATTATAAAGGTTTTCGCCGGCACTATCACCGCGCTGGCAGGGGCGCGTCAAAATCGCCCGGAAGGCAGTCGGCAATCCGGCAGAGATTGAAAAGCATGACTTTCAGATCAGGAAGGCTGCACTGGTTGGTATCAACGCAGCACATCCTTCTCACGTAAAACCTGCAAAACGTTTGCTGGGGCCAATGCGGCGTAACCCGCCAGGCGCTTGAACGCAGTAAGTTTTTTCGACTTTTCAGTCTGAGAAATAATTTCGGCTTTGGTTGCGCCACGCTGCACCGCTTGGTCGATTTCGGCTTGCAATGTTACGAGATAGGCGCGGGTGTCGGCGTCCAGGCGCGTCAGCTCGACGAGCGCGCCGCGGCCAGGAACAATCTGACGCGGGCGCAAGCCGGCAAGGCTATCGTAAGCAGCGATCCAGCTGGCGATGCGGCTGTCGGGAGTAAGCGTGAGCAAGACGTCGGATTGCATGATGGCGCCAGCGAACGCGATTTCCTGTCGCGGCAGCCAGACCGCGATGTTGCCGGGACTTTGAGATGGACCGAAATACGACAATTGCAGCAGGCTGTCGCTGAAGCGGACCTCTTCCATGTCGCTAGAAAAACCGCGTGGTAGGGCGATTTCGGTACCGTAAGCCTTTTCCTGCAGCAAAGCCTGCATCGCCTTGAGTTGATCGGCACCGCGCATCTCCATCAGTTTGCGGGCTTCCTCATGGGCGATCAGGGGCACACCGAGTTTTTTGAAGTAGCTGTTGCCGAGCCAGCGCGCCGGGTCGGAGCCTGTGTTGATAACGTATCTGATCGGGTAGCTGCTGATTTTCTCGATTGCCCGATGCAGCATCTGGGCTACGCGATACGAGGGACCGCTGTCGATGACGACCACCCCGGCCGAGGTGGCGACAAAGCCGAGGTTGACCGTCAGCGCATCGTTGCCGTAACTGGCCGGCTTGAGGTCGCCATACACGACATACACGCCGGGAGCGACCCGCACCGGCTCCAATTGCAGATCCGCCGCAGCACCCAGCGTGCAGCAGCACGCCATGACAATCCCAAGCAAGCCGCGCAACGACATAATGGATTTGTTTTTTGTCATTCTCAACATGGGATCAGGTTCCAAAAAATCGTGTGCCGAGTGTAACGTATCCCCGAAGCCGGCAAATCTCACGCCAGCCACCGTCACGCCAGTCGCCGCCACACCTGCCAGCGCTCACGGCCGGCGAAAGCTGCAATCGAATCGATCACCGGCCTATCGTCGATGCGCTCGAAATAAGGTTGGAGCAAGGCATCCAGCTGTGCAGCGGCGATACCGAATGGCGGGCCTTTGGGCGCGTCGTCGAAGTAAAAAAAGCCGGCCAGCAATCCGCCGGGCGGCAGCAAAGCGGCCCAGCGGGCGGCGATTGCGGCACGCATGCGCGGCGGCAGCGCGCACAGAAATGCCCGTTCGTAAATAATGTCAGGCAGTTTTTGGGGTGTGAAGGTAAAGAAATCCGCCTGCTCCACCCGCGCCGCCCACTGACCCAACAGCGCGCGTGCAGCGTCAACCGCCGCCGCAGAGAAATCGATGGCAGTCACGTCCCAACCGGCCTCGGACAAATAAGCAACCTCGTAAGCGCTGCCACAACCGGGAATCAGCACCACCGCATTAGGTGACACTTGCGCCGCTTGCGCAACGAAATCGCGCAAAGCGGCCGGCACGCCGCCCTTGTCCCACGGCATGAAATTGCGGTCGAAGCGCTCGTTCCAGAACGCCTGGTCGGTCGGATCGCGGCTCTCGAAGGTCGTCATGGAGTGGTCTTTTTGGGGAGAATGGGATTCAGGGCAAAAGCGAAACGCGCTTCTATTTTTTTATACTACTGGACGTATTTTAACAATCCGCTTTGTTTATATGCGAGAAAAGTGCGCTTTAACGTCATACTCCCATATAAATTGGACAGGCTATAACTATTCAAGCGGCATGCCAATTAAGAGCGAAGTGGTGCTGTAGGAGCGCACCCGGGCGCGAAAGCAGTCGCAAGACTGCGGCCGTTGGTCGCGCCCGGGTGCGCTCCTACAAAAACCACTTCGGTTTGGCAATTGCTTATAGTGGCCTGAATAGTAACGACAGACTCTAATAATAAATCCGCATCAGCACCTGAATCAGAATGATGCCGGCCACCAGACCGCTGCCGAAATAGATGACGGTGCTCAACAGACGATTGGTGCGCTTTTGCTCGATCAGCAAATGCTTCAGCAGATCGGTGTTTTGCGGCTGCGGCTGGCCGGCGACCGTCAATGCCTGATGCACCAGGCGTGGCAACTGCGGCATCAACTGGCTATAGCGCGGCGCTTCCGCCTTGAGCCGCTCAATCAGGCCGCGCCAGCCGATCTGGTCGCTCATCCAGCGTTCCAGATGCGGTTTGGCGGTCTTCCATAAATCGAGTTCAGGGTCGAGCTGCCGGCCCAATCCTTCGATATTGAGCAAAGTCTTTTGCAGCAGCACCAGTTGCGGCTGCACCTCGACATTGAAGCGGCGCGAGGTCTGGAACAGCCGCAACAGGATTTGCCCGAACGAAATGTCCTTCAATGGCCGGTCGAAAATCGGCTCGCAGCAGGCCCGCACCGCCGACTCCAGCTCGTCGACCCGGGTTTCCTTCGGGGCCCAGCCGGATTCGATGTGCGCTTCGGCGACCCGCTTGTAGTCGCGCCGGAAGAAAGCAAGGAAATTTTGCGACAGGTAATCCTTGTCATAGTCATTGAGAGTGCCGACGATGCCGAAATCGAGCGCGATATAACGACCAAAGGTGGCCGGGTCCATCGACACCAGAATATTGCCGGGATGCATGTCGGCATGAAAGAACCCATCGCGAAAAACCTGGGTGAAGAAAATTTCCACCCCATCGCGCGACAATTTTTTCAGATCGACGCCGGCCGTTTGCAGCCGGTCCAGCTGCGAAATCGGGATGCCATTCATGCGCTCCATCACGATTACCGCGGACGAGCAATAGTCCCAGTACATCTCGGGCACCACCAGCAGATTGGAGTCGGCAAAATTGCGGCGCAACTGGCTGCCATTGGCCGCTTCGCGCATCAGGTCGAGTTCGTCGTGCAGGTATTTATCGAACTCGCCGACCACTTCCCTCGGTTTCAAGCGCTTGCCGTCGGCCCATAGCCGCTCGACCAGATCGGCGGCGATGTGCATCAGGGCGACATCTTCATCGATCGATTTTTTCATGCCCGGGCGCAATACCTTGACCGCGACCTCGGTGCCGTCTTTGAGCGTGGCGAAATGCACCTGGGCGATCGAGGCGGAAGCTACCGGCGTCCGCTCGAAGCTAGCAAACAGCGTATCGGGGTGAGCGCCGAGCGATTTTTCGATTTGCGCAATCGCCAGTGCGCTGCTGAATGGTGGCACCCGGTCCTGCAGCCGAGCCAGTTCGTCGGCGATGTCGGGCGGCATCAGGTCGCGCCGGGTCGACAATACCTGGCCGAACTTGACGAAAATCGGGCCCAGATCTTCCAGCGCCCGGCGCAGGCGTTCGCCGCGCGGGGCGGAAATGTCGCGCCAGAAAATCAGCGTATCGATCAGCTTTGCAGTGCGCGGCACGGCCAGGCCGGAAATCGCGATCTCGTCCAATCCGTAGCGGATTGCCACGCGCGCGATCTTGAACAAACGTAAAAATTTCCGGATCAAAATCATTTACTTGCGCCTCTGTAATTTTTCAATGCGCTTGGCGAGGCGCTCGACATCATCGCGCATGCGTGCGACTTCCCGTCCGAAATCGCTTACCGCTTGCGGTCTTAACAGAGTCGGATTCTCTTCCAGAAAATATTCTGCGACATTTTCCGCCAGCGATTGCGCGGTCGACTGCACGCTGCGGGATGCAGACCTGACGCCGCTGACGATGCGGGTAGCGGCGATATCGCCTACCAGCTTGCTGAGATCGTGCTCCGCTTCCCAGCGCAATGTCTGGCTGAGTTGCGAGATCGTATTGGCGAAATCGGCATCGCCTTCGATCTGCACATACGAAAATGCGCGTTCGCGGTTTTGCAACATCAGCGGCAGATCCGCAGCTTGAGCGCGGATAGTGACGGTAGCGGGCATTTCGGGCGGGGCGGATTCCAGCATGCCGCCGGGCGCGACCTTGAACCGGACGCAAAGCGGGCCGGCGTCGAAGCAGGCAATCTTGCCGGCATGGACAGCGAGCTTGTCACGCGCCCAGGGCTCCTGGGCCAGCAAGTGATTGATGGCTGCGGGCAGGATGGCGGGCAAAATGGTTGGAAACATTGCGGAAGGGATCATTGATAGCCGAACTGGAAATGGCGCAGGAGGAATTTTCTCCCTTTCAAGGGGAGGAGCAAAAACTCCCACCTGCTCTCTTGAAAGAGGATGAGAAAACCGCCGTCGTCTGTGCGCTGGATGGTTGCGTCCGGTTACAGCTTGACGCCGGTATGCAGTGCCGCCACGCCGGCGCTCAGGTTGAAATAATTGACGCGCTCCAGACCAGCTTCTTCCAGCATGGTTTTCAGGGTTTCCTGATCCGGATGCATGCGGATCGACTCGGCCAGGTAGCGGTAGCTTTCGGCATCGTTGGCGATTTTTTGCCCCATCCACGGCAGGATTTTGAACGAATACAGATCGTACGGCTTTTGCAGCGGCTGCCAGACTTTGGAGAACTCCAGCACCAGCAGCTTGCCGCCCGGCTTCAGCACGCGCTGCATTTCGGCTAGCGCCACATCCTTGTGCGTCATGTTACGCAGTCCGAAGGCGACACTGACGCGGTCGAAATAATTATCCGGGAATGGCAGTTTTTCAGCGTCGCACAACATGGCAGGCGTATTCAAGCCCTGATTAAGCAGCCGATCGCGGCCGACACGCAGCATCGATTCATTGATGTCGGTGAGCCAGACTTCGCCGCTGCTGCCGGCCTGGCGGGCGAACGCCTTGGCCAAATCGCCGGTGCCGCCGGCAATATCGAGCACCTTGAAACCGGGCCGCACTCCAGCCTGCGCGATGGTGAACATTTTCCAGAGCCGATGCAGGCCGACCGACATGACGTCGTTCATCACGTCGTACTTGGCGGAGACCGAATGAAAAACTTCGGCAACCTTGTGGGCCTTTTCTTCTTCGTCGACGGTCTGAAAACCGAAATGGGTTGTATTTGTCATGGCTTCAAGCGCGTAAAGGAGCGTGGGAGATTGGGATATTCGGAGATTCATTGTGCACGGACAGGGTCGGCTCCTGCAGATCGCCATGCATTAAAGTTCCTGATTATACAAGCACCGCTTTACCGCACCTGCGCAGATGCGGCAACGAAGCATGAGCAGCGCCGGTAGCGACCGCAATCCACTATATACTTCGATGTTTTGCAGGCTATCGCGATAGATCCATTGCGCCAATGCGACGCAATAAGCCGTGGCAAATCAATCAACAAAGCCGAAATTAAAACCGATTCAATGCTCAAGCTGATTTCATCAAAAGAGACCCATAAATGCAAGGATTGCTGATCCCGCTAGCCTCGTTGCTCAGCGGGGTAAGCATGCTGATCGTGGGCGTTGGTCTACTTTTTTCGATACTAGGTTTACGTTCAGGATTAGCCGATTTTTCCGGCGTGGTCACCGGCTTGATCATGTCGGCGTATTTTGCCGGGTTTGTGCTGGGCACCTTCATTTGTCCTGCGGTCATTCGGCGGGTGGGCCACATTCGGGCATTTGCTGCGATGGCATCCATTGCTTCGACTATGCCCATCCTGCACGCGCTCTGGGTTGATCCCTGGTTCTGGGGATTGCTGCGTTTGCTCACGGGGGTGTGTCTGGTAGGGCTGTATATCGTAATTGAGAGTTGGCTCAATGTATTGGCGCCCAACCATCAACGCGGCAAAGTGTTTGCCATCTATATGTCGGTGTGTTTTGTGGCATTGGCCTTGGGACAATGGTTGATTTTAGTCGGCGACAGGCTCGGTTTTTTTTCCTTCGCCATGGTGTCCGTGCTGTTCTCTTTTGCCTTGCTGCCTATAACGCTGATTCGCATAGCGGAGCCCAAGCCGGTAGATACGCCACGGATGGGACTGCGTGAACTGTATAAAATCTCGCCGTTAGGCGTTGCTGGCGCGGTGTGTTCCGGCTTGCTGAATGGTGCGTTTTACGGAATGGGCGCGGCCTACGCGCAGGGCGTGGGCTTCACAACGGCTGGTGTTGCCACCTTCATGGCAGTAACAATTTTAGGCGGGGCCATATTCCAGTGGCCGGTGGGAAATTTTTCCGATCGCCATGATCGCAGGGTCGTCATGCTATGGGTCTGCATCGGCAGCGCAGTGCTGGCGGGTGTGGGGTTTTTGCTTTCCGGGGCATCGGAAAATTCTCTGATTGGACTTGGCGCTTTATATGGCGGCCTGGTTTTTACGCTTTACGGGCTCAACGTCGCGCATGTCAACGACTTGATTGACTCCTCCATCTTGCTTGAAGTTACGAGCGGTTTATTGCTGGTGCACGGAGTTGGCGCGGCGATTGGCCCCACCCTCGCTGGCGCTTTAATGGATACCTTCGGCGCTGCAAGTCTGATGCTATTTTTTGCCCTGGTGCTAGGCTTGTTCGCCGTGTTCATATCACACCGGATGAAACTGTTTCCTGCAGTGCCGGCGGCCGATAAAGCGGACTATGTGGTGGTGATGAGTAGCAGTTCGCCGGTGGTGCTGCAGATGGATCCCAGAGCGATTATAGAAGATGACATTACAGAGCGGCGCGCCTAGCCCGAGAGCCAAAAACATCCACACCCAACCCTGATTTGAACCGGAATCTAAGGAATGCGCCGTTGAAAGAACCCCAGGCACGCAATGTATTGCTGGTGCGCGCCATCGAACTGAGCGACACCGGCGGCGCCATTCTGCCGCGCGAGGATCGGCAATGGGCCAGCGAGACCGCGCGTGCGCAAGCTCCACTGGACGAAAATCAGGATTCCCGCAGCCAGGATCCAAGCGTTGCCCAGCAGGATTTCCTTGTCAGGCGCGCCGAACTGTTGCGCGCCCGCCTAAGTAACAAGCAGGTGGCATTGCGCCCGTTCGATCTGCTGGCGCGCTGGCCGCGTTGGCTGCTGTGGGCGCTGCCGCTGGGGGCATTCCTGCTCGGTGCGCTGGCCAATGAAATGACTGCCGGTCAACGGATCAATATCCTGTCGCTCCCGTTACTGACGATGCTGGCCTGGAATGCACTGGTGTATCTGCTGTTGATGCTCAATGCGCTGGGTAACCTGCTCGGCATGCGCGCCAGGTCGGCCACGCTGGCGCAACTGTTGGTCCGCCTGGCGCGCACAGTAAGTTTTACCGCATCAGACCAAATGCAGTTGCCGAAAGGGTCGCCGCTGAACGCCAGCCTGGCGCGCTTTGGCCGGGACTGGCTAGCTTTCTGCAGCCCGCAGATGGCGCAGCGCGCCGCTTGCATTCTGCATCTGAGTGCCGCACTGCTGGCTGCCGGCACGCTGGCCGGCATGTATGTGCGCGGTCTCGGGCTGGAATATCTGGCTGGCTGGCAAAGCACCTTCCTCAATGCCGGCATGCTGGAAAGCTTGCTGCACCTGATACTCAACCCTGCATCGCAACTGACCGGGATTCCGCTCGCCAGCGCCGCGCAACTCGTCGCCATCGAATGGAACGGCTTGCAAGCAGGCGAAAATGCCGCGCGCTGGATTCATTTGTATGCAGCCACCGTCGCCCTCTTCATCATTCTGCCGCGCTTGTTGCTGGCCACCTATGCCGCCAACCGCGCCAACCGTCTGCAACAGCGCTTTCCGCTGGCCGATCCGGGCGAATCGTACCTGCGCCGCCTGCTGGCCAGTCCGGACGATAACAAAAGGCGGGTAAACATAACGCCCTACAGTTACCACCTCGCTGCAGCGGCCCGGCAGCGCTTGCTTGATATGTTGCGCAATGCGCTGGGTCCGGCCAGCCAGATCGAATTTGCACCGACTGTAGCGTATGGCAGCGAGCAAGAGCATCTCGACCTGCTGGGCGATATCGCAGACGAGACAAAAAATCCGACCACCCTGAACATCGTGCTGTTTAGCGCGGCAGCCACGCCGGAACATGAAATTCAGGGCACATTGATGGAAGAAATTCAACGCAAGCTGGCGCAACGTAAAGACCATTGCCAATTGCTGGCGATACTGGATGAATCGCCCTACCGGCAGCGATTGGCGGGCCAGGCCGGCGCGGCCGAACGGCTCGCCGAGCGACGCCGCGGCTGGCAACATATTCTGCAGCAACATCAAGTAAAAATGCTGGCGCTCGACCTCGGCTGCGAAGATGGCGAGTGCAGCAACGCGCAGCTGCAACTACAAAACATCGTTCTGGAATAGGGATGACAGCATGACCGACGGACATCGAAACGACACGAGCAGCCCCATCAACCTCAGCCTGATCTCGCACACCAATGCCGGCAAAACCACGCTGGCACGCACGCTGCTGGGACGCGACGTCGGTGAAGTGCGCGACGCCGCTCATGTCACTGATCTGGCCCAGGCCTACCCGATGCTGAGCACCAAACAAGGCGACGCCTTGATGCTGTGGGATACGCCCGGCTTTGGCGATACCGCGCGCCTGCTGCACCGGCTGCAAATGTCCGGCAATCCGATTGGCTGGATCATGACTCAGGTATGGGACCGGTTTGCCGACCGTCCGCTGTGGTGCAGTCAGCAAGCAATGCGCAACGCGCGCGAACAGGCCGACGTGATCCTTTATCTGGTCAATGCCTGCGAAGACCCGCAAGACGCCGCGTATGTCGATATGGAGATGCAAATCCTGAGCTGGATCGGCAAGCCGGTAGTGCTGCTACTCAACCAGATCGGTCCGCCACACAGAGGCGACCTGGAAGCGCAGGAAGAACAAAAATGGCGCGTCCATCTGCAGCGCTTTCCGATTCTGCGCGCAGTGCTGACGCTGGACGCGTTCGCTCGCTGCTGGGTGCAGGAAGGGATTTTGCTGGACACCGTCGCCAGCCTGCTGCCGGCTGACAAACAAAGCGTTTTCGACACGCTGCGCAGCGTCTGGCGCGCGCAAAACCTATCCAGTTTTCATGACGCGATGGCGATCCTGGCCGCGCAGCTGGCACGCACCGCGTGCGACCGCGAAACCGTCAGCAATCCGACCTGGACCAGCAAGATCGGCGGACTCATCAAATCCTTCGGCCATAACGCCCCATCGGACAAGGATGCGGCGATGCAAAGGATGGCAGAGCGACTCGATGCCGATATCCACCACACCACAGATCGGCTGATCCAGCGACACGGGCTGCAGGGCCATGCCGCGCAAGAGGTATTGCGTCGCCTGCACGACGATTACAGCGCCAATATGCCGTTCAATACCAACACCGCAGCAATCTTCGGCGGCTTGCTGTCCGGGGCATTAGGCGGCTTGGCTGCCGACATCGCCGCCGGCGGCCTGACTTTCGGCGGCGGCATGGTCGCCGGCGGCATCACTGGGGCATTAGGCGCCAGCGGTCTGGCGCGTGGCTACAATCTGGTCAAAGGGAAAACACCGTCGATCCGCTGGTCGGCCGAGTTTTATGAAGGCTTGGTGCGCTCGGCCCTGCTGCGCTACCTGGCGGTGGCGCATTTCGGTCGTGGACGCGGCGATTTTGCGCAAAGCGAGCACCCGACTTTCTGGCAAAAAGCCGTAGCCGATATCGTCAACACCCATCGCACCGAAATTCATGCCATTTGGGCTCTCGGCAAATCAACCGATGACATCGGCCGCATTACGCCAGAGATCGAGGCCGTGCTCGCCATTTGCGCAGCGGACTTGCTGATCTCGCTCTACCCAACGGCCGCCGCCATCTTCCATCCAGACGGCGGGAAGTGATGCGCCATTTCGGAATATTTGCGCTATGCAGCAATTCTGTGATTGACCTGCTGCGAATAGCTAGGTATGATCCGATCTCTTCGGAGTGTGGCGCAGTCCGGTAGCGCACCTGGTTTGGGACCAGGGGGTCCAAGGTTCGAATCCTTGTACTCCGACCAAGTTTAAAAAGAGCTGTCTTTGACAGCTCTTTTTTCATTTCCGACACCCTTGCGACACCCGCGCACTTCACAGTTACACTGATCGGCCGCACACTCTATCCGTCAGCCGCCATGCCCAAGCAATTTTCCACCGCCTGCGAACGCAACAGCGCACCTATCTGCGCTCTTCTGCAACAGATCCTGAAAAACAGCACACATGTGCTTGAAATCGGCAGCGGCAGCGGCCAACATGCAGTGTATTTCGGCGCTGCCATGCCGCATCTGGTCTGGCACAGCAGCGACTTGCCGCACAATCATCCCAGCATCATCGCCTGGCAGCAGGAAGCGCACTTACCCAATGTCGTAGGTCCGCTAACATTGTCAGTCAGCCAGCCGGACTGGCCGAGCGGGCCGTTCGATGCGGTCTTCAGCGCCAATACTTGCCACATCATGGCGTGGCAAGAAGTCGAAGCGATGTTTGCCGGCATCGGCCGCCTTTTGCCGCCCGGCGGTCTGGTCTGCATTTACGGCCCGTTCAACTATGGCGGCCGGTTCAGCAGTCCAAGCAATGCGGAATTCGATGCAATGCTGCGCGCACAAGCGCCGCACATGGGGATTCGCGATTTCGAAGCGGTGAATGCGCTGGCCGCTGCGCAAGGCCTGGTGCTGCAGGAAGATTACAAGATGCCGGCCAACAACCAACTGCTGGTGTGGCGACGCACCTGATGCACCAACAAGCTCGCACGAGATATTACTGATGACAATAATTGATATGAATATAAAAAATTATCGCGCTATCTTGCAGTGCAGCATAATGCGTCTGTCTCCTCTATATCTCTTCCCAGATATGGACTTAAGCCCGCTTTAATCAGCGGGCTTTTTTTTGCCTATGCCATACAGCAACAGCAACCAGCCCACGTTAGCCACTGCAGCAGCGCCGGTAAAATTCTCTACAACATCGAGTCGCCCCCTCTAATCCTAAAAATAACAGTTAACCGTTTGGTTGAAAGCGCTACAGCTGCGATGGCTGCTAGGATAATGAATTTCAGACCAAGGAAATCACATGAATGCGATTGAAATCACCCAATACGGCGCGCCCGATGTGCTGCAAATTTGCCAACGCCCGACGCCGATTCCGAAAGCCGGCGAACTATTGATCAAAGTCCATGCTGCTGGAGTGAACCGGCCGGATGTCCTGCAGAGAACCGGCAACTACCCGGTCCCTGCCGGCGCATCCGACCTGCCGGGCCTGGAAGTAGCAGGCGAAATTGCCGGCGGTGACTTGAGCGGCTGCGCCTTTCAAATCGGCGACATGGTGTGCGCGCTGGTGCAAGGCGGCGGGTATGCCGAGTATTGCGTGGCGCCGATAGAACAATGCCTGCCGATACCGAAGGGCTTGAGCGCGCTGCAGGCTGCCGCCCTGCCGGAAACTTTTTTTACCGTGTGGAGCAATGTGTTTGACCGCGCCCGCCTGACTGACGGGGAAACCCTGCTGGTGCAGGGCGGCACTTCCGGCATCGGCGTGACCGCGCTGCAAGTCGCCAGCGCGCTCGGGCATCGGGTCTTCGCCACCGCCGGCAGCGACGCCAAGTGCCGCGCCTGCGAAGCGCTGGGAGCCGAGCGCGGCATCAATTACAAAACGGAAGATTTCACCGCTGTCGTCAAGCAATTGACCGACGGCAAAGGCGTCGATGTGATCCTCGACATGGTCGGCGGTGATTATGTGGCGCGTGAAATCAGCTGTCTGGCCGACGATGGCCGCATCGGCCTGATTGCCTTGCTCGGCGGCTCCAAAGCCAATATCAACCTGGGGCAAATTCTGCTGCGCCGCCTGACGATTTCCGGCTCGACGCTGCGACCGCGTCCGGTTGCATTCAAGGCAGCGATTGCGAAAAACCTACTGCAGCGGGTCTGGCCGCTGCTTGAATCCGGAGCCATCAAACCTGTCATCTTCCAGACTTTCCCGCTGGCTCAGGCGGCGCAGGCGCATAGTCTGATGGAATCGAGTACGCATATCGGAAAAATCATTTTGCAGGTCATATAAATATACTTGCTACGGTATTTTATGTTTCTGCAATTGATATATGCGGTAAATGTGCCATTATTTGGCATACCCCATCATTTATTTATCTGCGATATTAATCGCGAACATGTGTGAATGCTACGGCATTGCAGCCGTAGCCGATCACTTGCGCTCTTTGTACAGCTCGCGGAAAGTTTTGCCGGAGGGCGCAGGTATATCGCGATAATCGGTCCAGCCGCCCGCGAACGGCAACCTGGAAATCGATTTTTTACTGCCGCCCATGAGGCGCATCACCCGCACGCCGACCTTGGTCGCCAAGTGATACAAGGCAGGCCGTTTGGCGAAATAGGCCCATGCCCGCAAGCCGAGGCGCTCCATTGGTGGCCGCAATTGCTTTGCAAACTGTTCCTCGCGCAGTTTGCGCATCAGGTCCGGTAGCGGGATTTTCACCGGGCAAACCACCTCGCACTCGCCGCACAGGGTTGACGCCTGCGGCAAGTCGAGTGCGTTTTCGATCCCGACATAGGCCGGCGTAAGTACGCTGCCCATCGGCCCCGGATAGACCCAACCATAGCTGTGGCCGCCGATTTTCTGGTACACAGGGCAATGGTTCATGCAGGCGCCACAGCGAATGCAGCGCAGCATGTCCTGGAATTCGCCCCCGATCAATCCGGTGCGCCCGCCATCGATCAGCACGAAATACATGTGTTCCGGGCCGTCCTGCTCGCCTTCCGCGCGCGGGCCGGTGAGCAGGGAAAAATAATTCGAGATCGACTGGCCGGTGGCCGAACGCGGCAGCAAGCGCATCACGGTGGCCAGGTCTTCCAGCGTCGGCAGTACCTTTTCGATGCCGGTCACCACCACATGCACCTTGGGCGGCATGATCGTGCACATGCCTTCGTTGCCCTCATTGGTGACGATCGCGACCGATCCGGTTTCGGCAATGATGAAATTGCCGCCGGTAATGCCCATGTCGGCGGACAAAAACTGCGGCCGCAGGATTTCGCGCGCCTCCCGCGTCATGGCCGGAATGTCGGTCAGACGCGGCCGCTTGTGAACCCGGGCGAACAGGTCGGAGATCTCTTCCTTATCCTTGTGCACCACCGGCGCGATGATGTGCGACGGCGCTTCGTTGCCGTTGATCTGCAGGATGTATTCACCGAGATCCGTTTCGACCACCTGCACGCCGGCAGCTTCCAGCGCCTGGTTCAGCGCCATTTCTTCCGACACCATCGATTTTGACTTGATGGCTTTTTTTATCTCGTGCTTGCGGGCGATTTCGACCACCAGGCGCGACGCATCTGCGGCACTTTCCGCATACAGCACGGTGGCGCCGCGCCGGGTCGCTTCCTTCTCGAAAGTCTCCAGCCAGACATCAAGGTTTTCAATGGCGCGCATGCGCATCTCGACTGCGGTGTCGCGCGTACCTTCGAAGTCGTCCAGCTCCATGATCGCCGAGGCGCGGCCTGTTACGAACTTGGTCGACAGTTTTTTCAGGTTGTTTTGCAGCCGCACGTCAGCCAGGCGTTGCCCGGCACGGGCCTTGAAATGCATCGATTGGATTTGCATGATGTTGTCTCTTTGCTTTTCTTGTTAGCAATCGCCAGCCAGCACTTGCGCCACGTGCAAAACACGGGTCTTGTCATCGCCGGTGCGGCGCAGCCGTCCTTCGATATTGAGCATGCAGCCCAAGTCGCCCAGCACCACCGCGTCAGCGCCGGAGCCATGAATGTTGGCGCACTTCTCGTCCACGATGGCGCTCGAGATGTTGCCGTATTTGATTGCAAAAGTGCCGCCGAAACCGCAGCAGGCGGTGCTATCTTTCATCTCGGTGAGGTGGACATCGGGCAACTGGCCGAGCAGCGCGCGCGGCTGCGCCTGCACGCCCAGTTCGCGCAGGCCGCAACAAGAATCGTGATAGGTAACATGGCCCTTGAAGCTGGAAGGCAGGGTTGCTATTTTCAGTACGCTGACCAGAAAATCGGTCAGCTCGAACACACGTGGTTCCAGCTTGCGCATGCGTGCGAGCAGATCTGGATCATCGGCAAACAGGTCTGAATAATGCGTCTTGACCATGCCGCCGCAGGAGCCGGATGGAATCACCACATAGTCGAAACCTTCGAATTCATTCAGGAATTTTTCGGCCAGCGCACGCGCCGATTGACGGTCACCGGAGTTATAACCAGGCTGACCGCAACAGGTCTGCAAATCCGGCACCACCACTTCGCAGCCATTGGACTCCAGCAGCTTCAGTGTGGAAAAGCCAATTTCCGGACGGACCATATCGACCAGACAGGTTACAAATAATCCGATACGCATCGACTGCTCCCGTTTAATTTTAGACAAACCTTATTATGACGCGTGGAATTGGAAAGAACACCGCTCCCGCTGATGAAATAATTTATGCTATTTCACAGGAATATTTTCGCTTCCCGCAATATTTTTTCACATTGTGGTATAAAGAAGCATTCTGATGTGCCCATGAATAATGAAAAGCAAATTAACACCAACTAAAAGTACAACCTCGATTCAGGTAATCGCACGCATGGTCTCGCTGCTCGATGCGCTGGCGCTCTACCCGGACCCGGTCAGTCTCAAGGAACTTTCCAGAATGACCGGATTGCATCCGTCAACCGCACATCGCATCCTCGGCGATATGGTAGTGACCCGCTTTGTCGACCGGGCTGACCCCGGCACTTACCGTCTGGGCATGCGCCTGCTGGAGCTGGGCAATATCGTCAAGAGCCGCTTGAGTGTGCGCGAGGCAGCGCTGGATTTCATGCGCACCCTGCATCGAAAGACGCAGCAAACCATCAACCTGTCGGTGCGACAGGGCGATGAAATCGTCTATATCGATCGGGCATTTTCCGAACGTTCCGGCATGCAGGTGGTGCGAGCCATCGGCGGCCGCGGCCCGCTGCACCTGACATCGACCGGCAAGCTATTCCTGTCGGTCGACGAACCGAAAACAGTGCGCGCCTACGCCACCCGCACTGGCCTGACAGGTCATAACAAGAATTCGATTACCGATCTAGGCCAACTGGAGCGTGAATTGAGCCTGATCCGCGCACGCGGCTATGCGCGCGACAACGAAGAGCTCGAACTCGGGGTACGCTGCATGGCCGCCGGCATTCGAGACGACAGTGGAAAACTGATTGCCGGCTTGTCGATCTCCGCTCCGGCAGATCGCCTGCAAGATGACTGGGTGGAAGACCTGGTCCAGACCGCGAACCAGATTTCAGCTACATTGGGTTACGTTGCGCAAAACCCATGATCGACAAACATGAGCGAGTATGATTATTTTTCACTATGTTTCCGCAATAATATAGCACGGTAGAAAAAATACCCCCATGAAATATATATGGAATGACAGCATTCGAGACAGCAATCTTCGAAAAGCGACAGGATAAAAAAAGACGAACCAAGGTTCGCCTTTTTTTATCCTGTCGCCGAGCAATTAACTTTGTTCGGCGAGCGCATGCGTCCCGGAGAATGTTGGTGGCGACGCCTGAAGCCATTTGCGTATCCTTGCGGCATCCCCCAAGCGTGATAACTTGCCTTTAGAGTCGAGGAAAACCATCACAACCGGTCGCCCGTCGATCTTTGCCTGCATCACCAAGCATCGTCCGGCTTCAGAGATATAACCTGTTTTTTGTAAGCCGATATCCCATTCCGGATTTTTGACCAATCGATTGGATGTTGAGTATTGCAAAGCGCGCCCTCCCGGCTCCACTATATAACTGGTGTCGGTCGAATATTGGCGCACTATCGGGTAATTGTAGGCAGCACTGACCAGTTTGGCCAGATCACGCGCGCTGGCCACATTCCGGCTCGATAGCCCGGTAGAATCGACATACATGGAATTAGTCATGCCGATCGTTCGCGCCTTTTCATTCATGCGCTTGACAAAATTCTTCAAACCGCCTGGATAGCTACGTCCTAGCGCCGAAGCGGCACGATTTTCCGAACTCATCAGTGCAATATGCAGCATATCGGTGCGCGACAACTGAGACCCCACTCTCAGGCGGGAGTGGCTATTCTTTTCATAATCGATATCCTCGCTAGTCACTTCCAGTATTTCGTTCATATCTTGTGCGGAATCAAGCACGACCAGCGCTGTCATCAATTTGGTGATGGACGCCATCGGCAACGGCACCCTTGAATTTTTTTCAAACAACACTTCAGAAGTCGCCTGATCCATGACAAATGCGACATTGGATTCAAGAGCAAGCGAGTCACGCGTGTGGCTCAACCCAGCCATGTCGCCAAACGTTGGCTTGGCCGGTATTACCACTACAGGCGGCGCTGTCAATACGCGCTTATACGCAGTTTTGCGCTTGTGACTGGATGCGACAATCTTTGCATTTTTTTTATGGCCGACAATGACTCTTTTTGCTCGGCCCTGACTGGCAATGACTTTAGATTTGCTTTTTGTGACCGCTGGCTGCACGCTGCTTTTCTTGCGCTGCACTGCATGCGGGGTGACTTCTTTAGCCAGCGCTGCGGGCGCAGAAATAGTAACGCACAGTATTGAAAAAAATAAAATTAACGCCGACTTAGGCATCTGGAACCTCCCTATTTGGTGCAAATTTTTATACATTTTTAGTTTAGCAAAACCGATAAAATTCGCAAGTAAATTAGGGGGTTAGCGCAGAGACTTGAACAAAATTCTTCATATTATTGAGGGGCCACAAATTAAAATATAAACGGACTGTTAAGACGCGAGCCTCGACAGGTTCCAGGATGATCATTCCAGGAACTTAACGAAGCCTGTTACAGGATCACGCTCGGTCTGCAAGGTGTTCTCAACCTTGCCCATATCCGCATAACCCAGCGACATGCCGCAGACAACCATCTCATTATCCGGCAACTCCAGCACATTGCGAATGATTTTATGATACTGGGTGAATGCCGCTTGCGGGCAGGTATCGAGGCCACGGCCACGTGCAGCGATCATGATGTTCTGTAGAAACATGCCGTAATCCAGCCATGACCCCTGCTCCATGATTCGGTCGATAGTAAACATCAAACCGACTGGCGCATCAAAAAATGCATAATTTCGGCCATGCTGCTCCTGCATTCCCGCCTTGTTATCACGCGTCAATCCGAGCAACGCATACAGATCCCAGCCCACCTTGCGACGACGATCAACGTAAGGCGACACCCATTGGCGCGGGTAATAACTATATTCTTCCACGTGCTCCTGAGCGGCAGCAACGTCGGTAAAGGCTTGCGCAATTTCCGAAGACAACCGATCTTTGATGGCGCCGGTCAGCACATACACTTTCCAGGGTTGTGTATTGGTGCCGGAGGGAGCGCGTGCTGCAACCTCCAGAATTTTTTCGATGTCTTCACGCGCCACCGCCTGGGGCAAGAAGGCGCGGATGGAGCGGCGGGAAACGATCGCTGCATCCACAATTTTCTGTTCTGCTGTCTCAATCATGATGTATGTCTTTCTGTTACTCGATTTGAATGGATTGGAGAAGCTCTCGCATATTGTCGGCAATTGCAGTCGGGCGACGCGTCGCTCTGTCGACATATACATGGATGAAATGCCCTTGAGCAGCTGCAACATCGGCGTCGCCGCGGAAAATTCCCACCTCATAGCGCACGCTGGAGTTTCCCAGTTTGCTGACACGTAATCCTGCATACACCCGATCCGGGAAAGCCACTGATGCGAAATAGTTGCACTGGGTTTCGATCACCAGTCCAATGACCCGGCCATGATCAACGTCCAGCGCACCCTGTTCTATCAGAAATTGGTTTACAACCGTGTCGAACCAGCTGTAATAAATCACATTATTGACATGCCCGTAAGCATCGTTGTCCATCCAGCGTGTCGTAATTTCTTGAAAATACTTGTATTCACTGCGCTGGTTCGCTTTTATCCGCATTATTTCCTCATAACGAAAACCACACCAATCACTGCCACCAGCATACCGACAATACCTGCAATGCTGAAGCTTTCACCGAACATCATCCATGCCATTACTGCGGTGGTTGGCGGCGTTAAATATAAAAGGCTGGCGACGCTGGTGGCGGCGCTCTTGCGGATGAGCGAAAATAAAAGGAAAATGGCGCCAATCGACAAGGCAAAGACTGACCATAGCAATGCGCCAATAAACTGCGGCGTCCATTGTACGGCGGCCAAAGCCGGCGTCACATGCTCAAACACTATTGCCATCGGCAATATAACTATGAATGATGCGACAAACTGAATGGTAGTGCCAGTACGCAGATCGAAATGTGCGCAATATCGTTTTTGATACAGAGTGCCAATCGTGATCGATAATAACGCCCCCAGACACAAGGCAATGCTCTCCCAAGATAAGCCAATGACGGTAATTTTATTGGAAACGACCAACCCCACGCCGAACAGTCCTAATAACAATCCTAACCATTGACGCCTTTTTACCGATTCGCCGATCAAAGGTGCCGCAAACGCCGTCAGAATCGGCTGCATGCCCACAATCAGCGCCGACAAACCGGCAGGCATGCCGAGCTTGATGGCGCACCAGACACCGGCCAGATAACCTGCCTGCACAAAAATACCCGCCACGGCAATATGCCGTATCTGGCCCACTGGCCAAGGGGCCTGCATCAGCAGCACCAGCGGTACCAATACCATCAATACGCCAGTGAAACGGAGCAATAAAAAAGTCAATGGAGGGGCGTAAGGCAAGCCAAACTTGGCCACAATAAAACCCGTACTCCAGATTAAAACAAAAATAAAGGGAGTGGCAACTAGCCACCGATTCTGCGGTGCGCCGGTCATTGTTTTGCTGATCGCTGGGGAGTTTATGGCACGAGTCATAAGTGAATTAAAAATGTTGCAGTACGTTATACCGCACTGCTGTAATGATCCTGCCATCGCAGCGCATATTCTGCTGCAATTGCGATCGTCTGCAAGTGTATCGTAACTATGTCGCGGATATCATTGCCATAACCGCCTGCCATCGCTATTGCAACCGGTATTTTTCTGCTATAGGCAGCATCGAGCACCATTCTGTCACGTGCAGCAAGCCCTGAAAAAGTCAGCTTCAAATGCCCTAGCCGATCACCTTCATGCGGGTCGGCTCCGGCGAGAAACAGGATCAATTGTGGCGAAAAACGCGCAAATAATGCTCCCAGAGAATCCCGCAAAGCGTTCAGATACGCAGCGTCGCCGGTACCATCGGGCAATCCGACATCCAGATCGCTTTGTTCTTTTTGGAATGGATAATTATCGGCTCCGTGTATCGACAAAGTGAATATCGAATCATCTTTTGCCAGAATTGATGCAGTCCCATTGCCTTGATGAACATCCAGGTCAACGATCGCGACAGAGCGCAACCTTTGCTCAGACTGCATCTGGCGGGCTGCGATTGCAGCATCATTGAAGACACAAAACCCTGCACCATGGCCGGCATAAGCATGGTGAGTGCCGCCCGCAAGATTGAGCGCCACTCCAGAACGCAATGCCGCGCGGCAGGCCTCGATGGTCGCCCCGACAGAACGGCGGGACCGCTCGACCATCTGAGGCGACCAGGGGAAGCCGATGATTTTTTGCTCCTGAGTGGTTAACTCTCCTGCTGCAACACGCCGGATATACGCTGGATCATGCGCCAGAGCCAGGACACCATCTGATGTATATGGCGCTTCCTGTAACTGAAGAGCTGGAACAGCCGTGAGTGCAGCCTCACGAACAAGCTTGTATTTCTCCATCGGGAAGCGATGCCCAACAGGCAAAGGCAAAACGAAGTGGTCGCTGTAATAGGCGTTCAAGGCGGAAAGGAAATCAATATTTGGGGGGCTTGAAAGTGTAGCATGTTGGCAAGATTGCGTTCCGGGGTAGCGAAGGATCGGAAATACTTCTGCCATTGACAATCGAGCATCAACCAAGCAGCCCGATAAATATGTAGCACAGCGACGCAGCACAGCGAAAATTTACCGTTTGCAGCAGTTAGTAATTGGGGGCAAGCGCCTGAGCGATTGCACGCGACTAACTACGCATACTCATGTATTAAGCGCGAAAAATGCCGATCAAAGTCACACGCGCATAACCTGACATTTATTTGTGCCTTGCACAAATAAATTCTTGACTAATATTATTTAACCACTAAAATAAGAATTGTTGCGATGCACAATTTAATTTCAAAATATTACTTAACCACCCGATAATCCTAGGAGATTTCCATGTTTTCAGTCCCAGAACAATTTTCCAGCGCTACCAAAGCAAATTTTGAAGCACAAATCGCCATGATCACGTTACTGACAAATAAAGCATTTGAAAGCGTTGAAAAAGTTATTGACTTGAACATGAATGCAGCCAAAGCCTCACTGGAAGAATCTACGGTTGCAGTTAGGCAATTACTTTCTGCCAAAGACTCCCAAGAATTTTTTTCCTTGACAACAACTCAAGCCAAGCCAACTGCCGAGAAAGCACTAGCATATAGCCGTCATCTGGCAAATATCGCATCAAACGCTCAAGCAGAGTTTACCAAGATTGCTGAAACACAAATTGCTGAAACCAACCGTAAAGTGCTGTCACTGATTGAAGAAGTCACAAAAAACGCGCCAGCTGGTTCTGAAAATGTTGTCGCAATGCTTAAAACAGCGATTGGTAACGCCAACGCCGGTTATGATCAGCTGACAAAAACCACGAAGCAAGCAGTTGAAACGCTAGAAACCAACATGAATACCGCTGCGAACAAATTTACTGATGCAACAAGCAAAGTAAGCGGCGCTGTAAAGAAATAATTACACACGTTTAGCAACCACACTCCGTTCTTCGGATTTGCGGATGCAGTAACAACTGAATTGGCGCTAGTCGCACATTCCAAATGCCCCGTAATTACGGGGCATTTTTTATTTGTAAACAATACTGAAGCACCGGCGGTACTCGCCCAGCCAGATCCTGTTCGTTCGCGGAATATGGAATAGACTGATAGCTATGACTCTTGCAACCTGCCGTTGCTTAAGCCTTGCATCGCATCTAGGCTATGTATTTTAAAATATTGGAACAGGAGATCCCCGTGCTAACCCGTATTCTTTTTTTGCTAAAAGCAGGCGGTCGCGATGCGTCGCTGTTGTGGTACGCATTACGCCAGTCTGAAACACCCGTCTATATCAAGATCGGGGCGATATTGTTAGCGCTATACGTTATCAGCCCATGGGATGTGTTCCCTGACCTGATCCCAGTATTGGGCTGGCTCGATGATGCAACACTACTTGCTCTGGGCTTACCTTTTCTGCTCAAGAAAGTACCTCCGCATATCAGGCGAGCAGCAGAGAACAGGTACAAATACCGCTCAGGAAAAGCCGAGTGAGTGCACGTCACCGGCATTGATATTGGCCATGAAAAACGCCTTGCAAATGATTCAGGCAAGGCATTTTTATTCGTCAAACACAGATAACAGGCTTTAATCAGCCCTCACCCAGATAAGCCTCTTTGACTTTCGGATCGTTCAGCATATCTTTTGCATCTCCGCTCATGGTGATGTAACCAGAATCCATCACATAACCACGATGGGCCGCCTGCAGGGCAAGCTTCGCATTTTGCTCGACTAGCAAGATGGTCACGCCTTCGGCCGATACGTTGCGCACAACTTCAAAGATTTTTTCAACCATGATTGGCGACAGGCCCATGGATGGCTCATCAAGCAGCAATAAATTAGGATGCGACATCAATGCGCGCGCCATGGCGAGCATTTGTTGCTCGCCACCAGACAGGGTTCCCGCCATCTGCGATGCGCGCTCTTTCAAACGAGGAAATACACCAAACCATTTATCGATATCTGCTTCGATACCAGCCTTATCGTCCCGCGTAAAAGCTCCCATCATCAAATTTTCTTTGATGCTCATGCGGGTAAAGACGCCTCTGCCTTCCGGCACCATGGCAAGATTATTCTTAACTAGCTTGAACGACTCCTGGCCCTTAATCGATTTGCCCATATATTGCATATCGCCATCCACCCTACAGATCGGCAAGGTGCCCGTAATCGCCTTAAGAGTAGTTGTCTTACCAGCGCCGTTAGCACCAATAAGCGTAATCAATTCGCCTTTATTTACCTCGAGATCGATACCTTTGACAGCCTGAATGCCGCCGTAGGAAACTTTCAGACCGGTAATTTTGAGTACATTTGCAACCATTAATGAGCACCTCCCAAATACGCCTCGATAACAGCCGGGTTCTTCTGGATTTCGGACGGTAACCCTTCCGCGATTGGCTTGCCATAATCCAGAACAGTGAGACGATCACAAAGACCCATCACCAGTTTTACATCATGCTCGATAAGCAGAATAGTCTTGCCTTCAGATTTGATTTTCACCAGCAATTCGCGCAAGCCCAGCTTCTCGGTTGCATTCATGCCGGCTGCTGGCTCGTCCAGAGCCAGCAGTTGCGGATCAGTAGCGAGCGCGCGCGCAATTTCCAGACGGCGTTGATCGCCATATGACAGATGGCGCGAAGTCCGATTTGCAAACTTTGCTATACCGACGAAATCCAAAAGCTCCATTGCACGTGCGCGAATTTCCTGCTCTTCTTTACGCGCGGCTTTATAACGCAGAATCGCGCCCAGCACACCTTGGTGGGTGCGCACGTGGCGCCCTACCATGACATTTTCGAGTGCCGTCATTTCGCTGAATAGACGAATATTCTGGAACGTGCGTGCAATTCCTGCCTTGGCGACCTCATGCGGCGCTGAAGGCGAGTAAGGCTTGCCAGCCAGCTCAAACGAGCCGGTATCAGGTTGGTATAAGCCGGTTATAACATTGAAAAAAGTTGTCTTGCCAGCTCCATTGGGACCGATCAAGCCATATATCTGTCCTTTGACAATCTGGAGATTGACATTCGATAATGCCTGCAAGCCACCAAAACGTTTGTTGACGCCGGCAATTTTCAGAATGATTTGGTCGCTCATCAATGCTCTCCTTGGGCAGCAACTACGCCGGTTACGCGCTCCGGCTTATCGATATCTGCATCAGGTCTATCCTCGTGCTTGGGGGCTGGCCACAATCCTGCGGGGCGGTTGAGCATGATCAGAACCATGGCCAAGCCGTACAGCAATTGGCGCAGAATCTCTGCATCTATGATCACATGTCCAAACAGTAACTTCTGAACCGGTTCAACTACATGACGTAGTACCTCAGGCAAGGCGGCAAGAATAATACTGCCCAGTATCACACCGGGAATGTGCCCCATCCCGCCCAACACCACCATTGACAGAATGATGATGGATTCCATTAAGGTGAAGGATTCCGGGGAAACAAAGCCCTGGAAAGACGCAAACATCGCTCCGGAGATGCCACCAAAAGAGGCTCCCATCGAGAACGCTAGCAACTTGATGTTCCGGGTATTGATGCCCATTGCTTTCGCAGCAATCTCATCTTCACGAATGGCAACCCAGGCCCGGCCAAGACGCGAATGCTGCAGGCGGGAAGTAATCAGAACGATGACAATGCACAAGGCCAGAAACAGAAAATAGTATGCATTTACCGATGGCATAGAAAAACTGCCAAATTCAACCGTCGCCATCGAGCCTGATTCACCTGCCAAAGAAACGCCGAAGATCCGAATCGGCTCGACCATATTGATGCCCTGCGGCCCGTTGGTGATGTTCACCGGCCCATTCAGGTTATTCAGGAAAATCCGTATGATTTCGCCGAACCCGAGCGTCACAATCGCCAGATAATCGCCACGCAGTTTCAGTGTCGGCGCACCCAGCAAAGCCCCAAACAATGCCGCCACGCCTCCTGCAATTGGCACAATCAACCAGACCGAGAGATGAATCCCATTTTGCGCAATTTCAGGGCCAAATACCCACAATAAAAAATTGCCGATGGGCGGGTACTGATTCACAAACGACTCCAGCACTACCGCAAACTGCGGCGACGCAAGTAAGGCCGTAGTGTAAGCACCGACAGCATAAAAAGCGATGTAGCCCAAATCGAGCAAACCGGCAAAACCCACAACAATATTCAAGCCCAGGGCGAGCATGATGTAGAGCAGTGCAAAATCAATAATGCGCACCCAGGAGTTACCAAAATTGGCGGCGAAAAAAGGGAATGCAATCGCGACGATTGCCAGAATGGCAAAGCTGGAATAAGCAGTGGTCGGATTCTTTTTGATGTCAAAGTTAAGTGCCATGAAGTTTTCCTTTAAGCGCGATCAGCCACACGCTCACCCATGATTCCGGACGGGCGCAGTGTCAATACTATAATTAGCACGACAAAAGCAAAAATATCCTGATAGTGACTACCCAGAAAGCCGCCGGTCAGATCGCCAATATAACCAGCACCCAGGCTTTCAATTACCCCCAACAGAATGCCGCCCAACATCGCACCATATATATTACCGATGCCACCCAGCACAGCAGCAGAAAATGCCTTCAAACCTGGCAAAAACCCCATCGCAAACTGTGCCGAAGAATAATTGGCACCCCACATTACACCGGCTACCGCCGCCAGAGCGGCACCGATGGCAAATGTCGCCACAATCACTTTATTCGCATCGACTCCCATCAAGCCAGCCACGCGCGGATTCTCCGAGGTGGCGCGCATGGCGCGACCCATCTTGGTTTTTTCAATCAGGATTACCAAGCCCACCATCGAAATAGTTGCCAGCACCAGCAACATGACCTGGGTCTGGGAAATCAGTGCGCCGCCGATATGAATCGGTTCACTCGACATGACCTGCGGGAAAGGCAATGGACTGCGCCCCCAAATCATCATGGCAAAAGTTTGCAGCAAAATACCGATACCGATAGCCGTAATCAAAGGGGCCAAACGTGGCGCATTGCGCAGCCGTCGGTAGGCCACACGTTCAATAAATACATTGACGATCACACATACCGGTATTGCAGCCGCAATTGCGATTGCCAGCTTGAAGATACCCGGCATGTCGGGTGCCGAGGTTTGGATAATCTTGAGAACGGTCAGTCCGACCATTGCACCGATCATTAATACCTCACCGTGGGCGAAATTAATAAGACTAAGAACGCCGTATACCATTGTGTAACCAAGAGCAATCAACGCATACATACTGCCAAGGACCAGGCCGTTAATGATTTGTTGGATAAAAATATCCATAAGTTCAAGCTCCCTTAGAGGACCGTAATTTAGTTATTCTGCGGCTCACCTACGATCGCATCATGTGCGACTGCAGCAAAAACCGTTCCTAGTAATGAAAACGGCACCCGTCGTAAAACTCTTGGGTGCCGTGAGGCTTTTTTACCGCTTACGCGATCAAACTTTTCACTACCAGGGGAGCATTGAGGAAGTGTTCAATATACATATTGTCTCCTTATCTTGCGTTTTATTTAAACGATTTTTTAATGTGTGTGCGCCCTCTATTGGGGCACATCCAAATTAGGCCGGGATTGTACACAATCCAAATAACAATTTGGCCACTTCAGCGCAGATTCATGCTACTTCAATACTTATATATCAAACAATTTTTATTGCGTACGGCTAAAAACCGCAGCTTTCGCACGGTAGATATGATAATGAGGAATTCGATAAACAATATATGGAAAATTTCAGTTTATCCTGAACATAGTTCAGCACCACGTAATCAATGCGTATTGGGACACAGATAACAATTTTCGCCATGGTAATAACTTGCATACAAAAAATGCACCTGTATTTTTTGTATTTACAGGAAAAGTTACTGCATGGGAACTGCATTTATCCACTATTTCAATGTGGACAAACACTATGATTACGCTTTCTTTGCGCGTATTTGCCCAATATGTGGCGCGCACCTATGCATCGACATGCGCCAATCTCGTTCGCCGCATCAAATCAGAAGCCACGTTTTTTAAACAAAAAACTACACAAACGCGCTGCTTCCAAATACGCGAACAGCGGTCGCCTGTCACGAGTGGCCCAGACCTTTTGGCATGGGGAAGGTAACGTGCTCCTTAACCCCTTCAAGGTGCCTGATGTTCTTGGCTCCCAGCATTGTCAGGCGGTCGATTACAGCTTGCACCAATACTTCAGGAGCAGATGCGCCCGCAGTTACACCAATTCTTCTCTTGTCAGCTAACCAGTTGGGATCGATTTGGGCAGCATTGTCAACCATATGCGCTATGGTTCCCTTTTTCTCGGCGACTTCACGCAGGCGATTTGAGTTGGAACTGTTTGGGCTACCTACAACAATGACCACATCTACCTGTGGCGCCATAAATTTGACCGCCTCCTGGCGATTCGTGGTGGCGTAGCAAATATCACCTTTTTTCGGTTCGACGATGAGCGGAAAGCGGCTTCGCAATGCGGCAATAATATCGGCCGTATCATCAACGGAAAGAGTGGTTTGCGAAACATAGGCCAGCATGTCGGGCCGCAGCACGGTCAGGGCCTCGACATCGGCAACGGTCTCCACCAGATACATCCCCTGTTCCGCTTGCCCCATCGTGCCTTCCACTTCAGGATGGCCCTGATGGCCGATCATGACGATTTCACGCCCTTCCCGCCGCATTTTCGCCACTTCCATATGCACCTTGGTCACCAAAGGACAGGTTGCATCGAAAACGGTCAAGCCGCGTGCGGTTGCTGCGTCACGCACGGCCCTGGAAACACCATGCGCGGAAAAAATCACAATATTACCGGCCGGCACGTCATCGAGTTCCTCGATGAAGATCGCCCCCTTGACACGCAAATCTTCCACTACGTAAGCGTTATGCACGATTTCATGGCGTACATAAACTGGCGCACCAAACTGAAGCAATGCCCGTTCCACGATTTCAATTGCGCGATCGACGCCGGCACAAAAACCGCGTGGCTGCGCAAGTAAAATTTCTTTCTCTTCCATCACATGATTCCAATGATTCTGACTTCGAATTTCAGTGATTGACCCGCCAGCGGGTGATTGAAATCGAACACCGCGCCTGCATCATCAATTGATCGCAAAACACCGGCAAAGCGACCACCGCCTGGCGCAGCAAAATCCACCAGGTCGCCAATCGCATATTGCGCATCTTCGGGAGAGTTCTCCTGCAGGGTCGATTTCGACACGCGCTGAACCAAATCCGGGTTGCGCGGGCCAAATGCTTGCTCCGGCGACAATTCAAAGGTTTGATGTGCACCCTCCTGCAAACCGATCAGGCAGGATTCGAGGAAAGGGGCAAGTTGCCCATTACCCAGTTGCAAAGTCGCAGGTTTGTCCTGGAAAGTAGTGACAATATCTTTGCCATCCATGGATGCCAAACGATAATTTAACGTCAGATAAGCGGTGTCGGTGACGACTGGAGGTAGTGTGTTGGACATGTAAAACTCATGGTGATTGAGGATAAGCTGGTATTGTAAGCCAGCTTTATGACTGTCAGCGGCTGCGCAGACAAACCCAATTACTGAAAGAAACTCGGCATGGCGATTACGGATTGGCCTGAAGATCAGCGCCCGCGTGAACGGCTGATCAAACACGGGCCGCAAAAACTCTCGGATGCCGAATTGCTGGCCGTTTTTTTGCGCACCGGCGTCACCGGTAAAAGTGCAGTAGATCTGGGGCGCGAAATGATTGGCCATTTTGGCTCCTTGAACGGCCTGTTTTCTGCCCGGATCAAGGAATTCTCAGCCATCAACGGCCTTGGCCCCGCTAAATTTGCACAGTTGCAAGCGGTTCTGGAACTGGCCAGGCGTGCTCTGGCCGAAGAGCTGGAAGCCGGCGTCACACTAAGCTCTCCGCAAGCGGTACGCCACTATCTGCAACTGCTGTTGGGCAACAAGCAATACGAATCGTTCGCCGTACTTTTCCTGGATGTCAAAAATCGCCTGATTGCTTCAGAAGAACTGTTCCGCGGCACACTCACACATGCCAGCGTCTATCCGCGCGAAGTTGTAAAAGTTGCGCTGGCACACAATGCTGCTGCCATCATCCTGGCCCACAACCATCCGTCCGGCTCGCCCGACCCCAGCGCAGCCGATCACTTGCTCACGCGCACGCTCAAGCAGACGCTGGAACTGGTGGATGTACAGGTACTGGATCATTTCATCGTCGCGGGGCGACAAATTCATTCATTCGCAGAACATGGCCAATTGTAGCCTTTTCATCAATCTCATTTCAAAAACAGTGGAGTATATGCAATAACGAACAATTTTACGCATATATACATGCGCCTTTTAAATATACCTATTTCAGTATATGAATTTTAAGAAAATACTAATTTTTCTCAAGCAAGCGGATGCAAGCGCCGCCGCTCTAATTTGTTAAATATTATAATATTCAATGACACAATTAATTTTCACAAGTCATTGATAAAACACGGTTTTTTGTCTATACTCTCATTTTTTCCGGATTCGGAAACCATTGAGGAGTAAAGCATGGCACGTGTCTGCCAAGTTACTGGGAAAAAGCCGATGGTCGGCAACAATGTTTCCCATGCAAACAACAAAACCAAGCGCCGTTTTTTGCCTAATCTGCAAAATCGCCGCATTTTCGTCGAATCGGAAAATCGCTGGGTTTCCCTGCGTTTGTCGAATGCCGGTCTGCGTATCATCGACAAACTCGGCATTGATGTCGTACTGGTCGACATGCGTGCCCGCGGCGAAAAAGTTTAATTAGCGCAACGGGATAAAGGAAACCATCATGGCAAAATCTGGCCGCGACAAAATCAAGCTGGAATCGACCGCAGGTACAGGTCATTTCTACACCACTACCAAAAACAAGCGCACCACGCCTGAAAAAATGGAGATCATGAAGTTCGATCCCAAGGCGCGCAAGCATGTTGCATACAAGGAAACAAAAATCAGGTAATCGATTTTTGACCATAAAAAGCCCCGCAAGATTACGTCTTGCGGGGCTTTTTATTCTCTGCTGCATTGCCTCGCTACGAGCGATATAAAAAAACGGCCCGGATGATCCGGGCCGTTTCATATCAAAAGCTGGTTTTTTGCCGATAATCTTGCTGGCACTCAGGCCTGCAGTTATCAGCCTGCTTTAAGCATAGGTTCGCAAACGCAATGAAAAATCCTGCAAGGCCTTGATGCCGGAAGCTTCGGCCCTAGCGCACCAATCCTGCAACTGCTGCAGTAACTGATCGCGACTGGAGTGTGAGCGCTCCCAGATTGCACCCAGTTCGACGCGCATTTCGTGCATGGTCTTGAGCGCCTTGCTGTGCGTAAACAGTTCCGAAAGTTGCTGCTGATGCGTAGCTTCCAGCTTGCCCGGTTCACGTTGCAAGAGTTTTTTTGATGAACGAAGGAAACCCGACTTCAGCTGGTTTTTTGCTTTCAGCTGCACCAGTTCGTCATGCCACGCGCGCTTCAGGGATTTGGCGTATTTGGCCATCACATCATAGCGGTTGGCGATCACCGACTGCAGCGTATCGAGGTCGGCAATCAGCTTGCGCTGATCGAATTTTGGTTCCGGCGCGATTTTCTTGACTTTTGCCAAGCCGACGATTTCCATCATCCGGATATACATCCAGCCGATATCGAATTCATACCATTTCGACGACAGTTTGGCCGATGTGCCAAAAGTATGGTGATTGTTATGCAACTCTTCGCCGCCGATCAGAATACCCCAAGGCATGATGTTGGTGGAGGCATCGGCGCAATCGTAATTTCGATAACCCCAATAGTGGCCAATCCCATTGATAATGCCAGCGGCAGTAATCGGAATCCACATCATTTGTACCGCCCACACGGTGATGCCAATCACCCCGAACAACAACACATCGATAAACAACATCAGCACCACGCCCTGCATGCTGTATTTGGTGTAAACATTGCGCTCCAGCCAGTCATCGGGCGTCCCGTGACCGTATTTTTCGATGGTTTCCCGATTTTTTGATTCGGCGCGGTACAGTTCAGCACCCTCGAACAGCACTTTTTTGATGCCGCGCGTAACCGGGCTATGCGGATCTTCTTCGGTTTCGCATTTGGCGTGATGCTTGCGATGAATCGCAGCCCATTCCTTGGTCACCTGGCCGGTGGTCAGCCACAGCCAAAAACGGAAAAAATGGCTCGGGATCGCATGCAGTTCGAGAGCCCGGTGCGCTTGGCAGCGGTGCAGAAAAATCGTAACGCAAACAATCGTGATGTGCGTTGCAATCATTGTAAAAATGAACACTTGCCACCCGCTTGCCCTGGTAACGCCATTAGAAAGAAAATCCAGCGACGCCTCAAAAATACCATTTAAAATCATTACTTCTCCAGAGTTAATCGCATCTACGCGATTATTCCCGATATATTGAACAGAATTCGCGTTTCCGAAATTTTGGCATTGTACGCCATTTGACTAGATCCGATTGAGGCCGCCACAGGGCGCGCAGCAGCAGCACACTGGAATGCAATTTTCACTGCGCCGTGTGACAAGACTTGGCTATTAACCGAAATCGAACAGAAAACGCCATTATTTATAAGGCGTTGCGCCCTGTCGGTGCCGCTCCCAGTTCAGCGCGTAGCGTGCCGCCAGTACCGGATTTTTGCGGGCGATCAGGATATTTTCCGCATTTTTGTGCTGTGCCGACCAAGTAAAGTTATAGCTTCCCGTAATCACCGTAGCGCTTGCCAAACCGGCATCTATGACGATGACCTTGTTGTGTGCATTCTGATACCGGGTTTCGAGCCAAACAGGAATGCCGGCAAGCGATAAATCTTGTGCTTTGGAGGATGGAACTTTGGCGGACTGCGCGGCATCGACCAACACCATCACGCTAACCCCGCGCTGCTGCGAAGCAATCAATACCTGTGTGATTTTTTTACTGGTCAGCAGATAGGCTTGCACCAATACCTGTTTTTTCGCACCGTCAATCGCGCTAACAATCAGCGTCTCAATATCATCCCAGGGCGAAAAAGCCGCTTGCAAGGTTCCCTGCGCAACTATTTGGTCTGATGAAGATGCATCGAATGCACGCACCGCCGGTGTGCCCAGCAGCGCGCCGGCGCCAATCAGGGCGATACATGCCCTGAGAATCCGCCGCATATTAAAGAATTCAGTCAACCGGAGCCGGCTCAGTTACAGCATCCTCAGTTTCAGCCACTTTCGGCACCTTGCGCACCATGGCAGCGGCAAAAAAGCCGTCGGTGTGATGCAGATGCGGCACCAGTTTCAGATAATCCTGCATGTCGAGTGCAATTTTCTGCTCTGCCAATACTTCTCTCATCGGCAGCAGCGTGAAATCAGGGTGGTTGGATAAGAACTGGCTGACGATATCTTCGTTTTCTTCATTCAACAAGCTGCAGGTTGCATACACCAGCCGCCCGCCCGCCTTGACCAGTCTTGCTGCGCTATCCAGGATCGCGCTCTGCTTGGCATTCAGCTCCACAATCGATTCCGGCGTCTGACGCCATTTGACGTCCGGATTGCGGCGCAAGGTGCCCAGGCCGCTGCATGGCGCATCGACCAGCACGCGGTCAATCTTGCCGGCCAGGCGTTTGATCTTGGCATCGCGTTCATGCGCGATCAGTACCGGATGCACGTTCGACAAACCGCTGCGGGCCAGGCGCGGCTTGAGCTTGGCCAGGCGTTTTTCGGAAACATCGAAAGCGTACAGACGTCCGGTGTTACGCATCGCAGCACCCAGCGACAAGGTTTTTCCGCCCGCGCCGGCGCAGAAATCGACCACCATTTCTCCGCGCTTGGCGCCCACCACTTGGGACAGCAACTGGCTGCCCTCGTCCTGGACTTCAATCGCGCCTTCCTTGAACAAGGGCATGTTTTGCAATGCCGGCTTTTTGATCACGCGCAGGCCCAAAGGCGAATAGGGTGTCGGCTCGCACAAAATCGGTGCTTCGGCCAGTTTGTCCATGACGTCGGCGCGTACCGCCTTGATCGAGTTGACGCGCAAATCCAGCGGTGCCGGCTGGTTCAAGGCGTCAGCCAGCTTCAATGTTTGCTCTTCGCCATCGCGCGCAACCAGCTTCTCAAACAGCCATTGCGGCAGATTCGAACGCAATGAAGGCTGCAGCAGGGTGCGGTCGATTTGCATCACACGCGTCAGCCATTCGCTCTCTTCCTCGGTCAGACCGCCGAGCGCATCCACGCCGGCGGCATCGGCCAAGCCGAGCAGGGTCAACTTGCGCATGGTTGCACCGCCACTCCCGCCACCTGATTCGGCAAAACTGGAATATACCGATTTGTTGCGCAACAGGCCGTAAATGCCTTCGGCGATGACGCCGCGCTCGCGCGAACCCAAACGCGGATGGTCGCGAAAATAGCGTGACAGCGTGCCGTCGGCGGGGCCGGTAAAACGCAATATTTCGCGTAATACTTCTTCAGTTTGGTGTATGACCGCTGGTGGCAATCTCATGCGAAATCCTTCTTTATATGATCTGACCGGCTTTCGCCGGCATTGGTGCGTAACTGTTCTTGCTGTAACGTCAGGCTGCCCTCGATAAACATGCCTACCGCACGCGGATAAATGATGTGCTCCTGCACCAGCACGCGCGCTGCCAGCGACTGTTCGGTGTCGTCTGGCAAAACAGGAATTTTTGCCTGCAGCACGACCGGGCCGTGATCGAGTTCGGCGGTGACGAAATGTACCGTCGCGCCATGCTCGGTGACGCCGGCTGCAAGCGCCTGCCGGTGGGTGGCAAGACCGGGGAAATCCGGCAGCAGGGAAGGATGGATATTCAAAATCCGGCCGGCATAATGCGCGACAAACGGCGCCGTCAGGATCCGCATGAATCCGGCCAGCACCACCAGGTCAGGCGCGAAACCGTCTATCGTCGATTGCAGCGCTGCATCGAACTCTGCGCGGGACGGGTAATCCTGGTTGGCTACTACCGCCGTCGGGATCGCGCGCGCGGCGGCGAATTGCAGGCCGGGGGCGTCAATGCGGTTGCTGATGATGGCGGCGATTCTGGCCGGCCAGCGCTCGGACTCTACCGCGCGAACGATGGCTTCCATATTGCTGCCGCGCCCGGAAATCAGGATAACGATGTTTTTCATGGCGCGCATTGTACCTTTTGTTGGATTCAGATAGAAAAACAAAAAGCCGAACAAAAAAGCCGACAACGCGGTCGGCATGCTCCAGATTAGCTTTTTTCTGCCTTATTCGAAGGAGTAAAACACCCTGAATGCGACTTTTTTTTCAGCCCAGAAATCGGCCGCGTCGCGAAATACATCGAGCAAGTTTTCGCGTGCTTCCTTGTCGAATTTCGGCGTATTCGGAATCTGTTCCAGCACTACTACAAAGCCTGGCTGACGCCCCGCCTTGTGCACCAGGTCGGTCAGGCAATCCGACAGCGCATCAAAATTCTTGCCAAAGTGCTTCGGAAAATAAAATGCCTCCGCAATGGTGGTAAGCACCTGCTGCTTGGTGGTAGCGTCGCCGCAATAGGCGTACAGAAAATGTTGCCCAAGATTGGCGGCCTCCAGTTGCAGATCGGCGACCCGAAAGGCGCGGATGGATTGCACCGCATTTGGCAGCACGGTTTTTAACAAACTCATTGAACCCTCGGCCGGTACAAAAATGGGGTGCTGATTTTCATGTCCGTCATTCTGTGATGCGTCGGAAACTGGCATAGTGATCTTCGGTGTAATAGTATTCGCCGGATGCCGGCGGGATGCCGCCGGCCACAATGCGGCGTGCGCCACGATTACGCGCACCCGGCGTTTTGACAGTGTATTCATGGTAATACCCACGCTTTTGCCTGGGCAGAATTTGTTCATAATTGCCAAAAGTCACACCGTCTTTGGCGTAAGCAAAAGGGCCGCCCTGCCTGATTTGCACCAGCACTTGTTGCGCCTGTACGGGCAAAGCGGATACATGCACCGCGGCCAGCGCCGCGGTATCCGTTGCCGACACGCCCGCGGAAAACAGGATCGCGGCAAGGAAAAAAAGGGTATTGCGCAGTGATTTGAAGTTCAAAATCATTTTCCGTCGATTTAATGCGTCCATTGGCGAGCGCCACAAACCCGAATCCTCATAGGGTAACGTGTTGTAGAAAACGAATCAACCCGAATCACAAGGCAGTAGCCTGAATATGCGGCAAAGCAGCAATTATTCAAGCCGGCGGATAAAAAACATGCGGCCAGAGCGCATGTCAACGCGATAGTATTCCTGATGATAGTTTGATAGCTTCGACGTAGCAGAAAGCCCCGGACATAAATATATACTGCAATACGTATATTTTAATACTGCAATAAATATATGCGGTAAATTGGCATTATATGCATATACCCAGCATATTTTAATAATTCATGATGGTCTTGGCGAACCTGATTTGCAACCGGCAATGCAGGCGCGAAAAAAATCCAGCACGTTCACACTGCGAAAAAATATCTCGTGTTCCCAGATCAATCAGTTCACGGCTATAGCTGGACTTAAATAATAGATGGGAACGCAGCCCTCGGATCTGGTTCGCGCCGATGCCGCCCAAGAGCGTGCGGCATCGGGCGCGTCCGCCAACGTTAATCGCCTTTGACAATACCCTCCCGGCGCGGATCGGCGCCACCGAACCATATCTCTTCGCCGTGGATGTTGATGCGCATGATGCCTTGCAGGCCGGACGTCTGTTCCATTACGCGCACGTTATGACCCTTCGCTTTCAACGCATCCACCAACGCGTCCGATACCCTGCCCTGCTCCAGTTCGGTCGGGCCGTTGCGGCTGCCGAAGTTCGGCAGGCTGATCGCCTGCTGCACGTTCAAACCCCAGTCCATGGTGCCGACCAGCACTTTGCCGACGTAGTTGATGATGGCGGAACCGCCCGGCGAACCGGTGGTGAGCACCAGTTTTTTACTGTCTTTTTCAAATACCAGAGTCGGCGCCATCGAACTGCGCGGACGCTTGCCGCCCTGCACCCGATTGGCGATCGGGCCGTTGGCGTCTGCGGAATCGAAGGAGAAATCGGTCAGCTGATTATTCAGCAAAAAGCCGTCCACCATCTGACGCGAGCCGAACGCATCTTCAATCGTGGTCGTCATCGAAACCGCGCTGCCGTAACCATCCACAATCGAAATATGCGAAGTGCTGGGCAGCTCCGGCGACGTATCCTGGCCCCAGGCCAGAGTCATCGCAAGCGGCAGGCCGGGTTTTGCCGGGCCCATCGACTTGTCGCCAATCAGCGCTGCGCGTTGCGCCAGATACTGCTTATCCAGCAAAGGCTTGAAGCTGTTTCCCGGCAACTGCACGAAATCGGTATCGGCTACATACAGGCCACGGTCTGCATAGGCCAGCCGTCCCGCTTCCGAAAACAGATGAACCGCATCGGCATTCAGGACGCCGTCTTTCGGTGCAAACGGGCGAATATCCCGCGCTTCCAGCATGCCGAGCATTTGCGCGATGGCGATGCCGCCGGAGGATGGCGGCGGCATCCCGCATACGGTCCAGGCCTTGTAGTCGCTGCATACCGGCTCGCGCACCTTGGCCTGGTAGCCGGCAATATCAGCCGCGCTCAACAGGCCGGGATTGACCGGATGGCTGCCGACTTTGGCGGCGATATCCTGTGCGATGCGCCCCTTGTAAAAACTATCCGCGCCGCCTGCTGCAATCTCCTTGAAGACTTGGGCCAACAGCGGATTTTTCAGTAGATGGCCGACCGGCCACGGCGCGCCTTGCGGATCATAAAAATACGCGGCGGCGGCTGCATCTTTCTTCAGATGCGGTTCTGTGCCCAACAGAATATGCAAGCGTGGGCTGACCGCGAAACCTTGCTCGGCCAATCGGATTGCCGGCGAAAACAGATCGGCCCAGCGCAGCTTGCCGTATTGCCGGTGCGCTAATTCCAACATGCGCAGCACGCCGGGTGCGCCGACCGAACGGCCGCCGACCACGCCCTCATAAAACGGCAGCGCTTTTCCATTCGCATCCTGAAACAACTTTTCGGTGGCCCTGGCCGGAGCGGTTTCGCGCCCGTCGAAAGCCTTCACGATGCTGCCGTCAAAATGCATCAGGAACGCGCCGCCGCCGATACCGGAAGACTGCGGCTCGACCAGATTAAGCACCATCTGGGTCGCAATCGCCGCATCGACCGCCGATCCGCCAGCCTTGAGCACTTGGTAGCCGGCATCGGTCGCTAGCGGATTGGCCGCGGCCACCATGAATTTTTTAGAGGTTGTGCCGGATTTTTCGGTGTAGCCGCTGGCGGCTTCCGGCGCATGCATGCCGGCGATCGGCACTTCGTAATGGAAACTCGGGCTGCTGGCACAAGCACCCAGCAAAACGGCAGCGACACAGGCGATAACAGAGGTTCTGATTACGGTCATGACGGGCTCCCAAAGAAAAAAGGCAAGCGAAACTTGCCTTTTTTTAGTGTAGCCGGATTAACCAGTATCGTCACTGATCGTCATTGCCATAATGCGGAAACGGCAATGCGGCACATCAGCCGATTATTTCGGTTGCATCCGAATCGCGCCGTCCAGCCGGATAGTTTCGCCGTTGAGCATCACGTTTTCAATGATGGCTTTTGCCAGATGCGCATATTCGGCTGGCTTGCCCAGACGCGGTGGGAACGGCACCATCGCGCCCAGTGCGTCCTGCACTTCCTGTGGGAAGCCGAGCAGCATCGGCGTCTCGAAAATTCCCGGTGCAATAGTCATTACGCGAATGCCGCTGCGCGACAGATCGCGCGCCATTGGCAGTGTCAGGCCGACCACGCCGGCCTTGGATGAGCCGTAAGCGGCTTGGCCGATCTGGCCGTCATAAGCTGCTACCGAGGCGGTATTGATGATGATGCCGCGCTCGCCCTGTTCGGTAGGATCGGTTTTCCCCATTGCATCGGCAGCCAGGCGCGACATGTTGAAGGTGCCGACCAGGTTGATGTTGATGACGCGCTGGAAGATTTCCAGCGGATGCGGGCCGTCTTTACCGACCGTTTTCACCGCAGGCGCGACGCCGGCGCAGTTGACCAGACCACGCAGAGTGCCGATTGCGGTTGCGGCGGCGACCACTGCCAGCCCGTCCGCTTCGGAAGCAACATCGCATTTGACGAATTCGCCACCCAGTTCTGCCGCCAGTTTTTCACCGGCTTCCACCTGCACGTCCGCCAGCACGACTTTGCCGCCGCCTTCGACGATCATGCGTGCAGTTGCCGCGCCTAGGCCGGAGGCACCGCCGGTAATGATGAATACGCTATCTTTGATTTGCATGGTTTGCTTCCTTGATGAGATGGGTTTCGATTACCGCTTTTGCTACAGACTAAAATTTGTAAATATTACGCTGACGTTTACGTAAGCGTAAGCATCAATCCTTTCGGATTGTAGTCAATTTTTGCACTGCAACGTAAAAAAAGCGGCAACTGCCGCTTTTTTGGTTTGCCTTCGGCATCAGCGCAATTTGGCTTCTGTTGCAATCGGCGCTGTAATCATGACCGCCGTGTTTGCTGCCACGGTCGGTATAGTTACGCCGCCGGCGCTGGTCGACGGTGCCACCAACGCAACCGGTGCCGACATGGCGGCGCTTTGCATCCCGGTTCCTGGCAGCAAAGGCACGATCAGCAGGGCCACAATATTGATGATCTTGATCAGCGGATTGACCGCCGGCCCGGCGGTATCCTTGTAAGGATCGCCCACCGTGTCGCCGGTGACTGCCGCCTTGTGCGCGTCCGAACCCTTGCCACCAAAATTGCCATCCTCGATGTATTTTTTGGCGTTATCCCAGGCGCCGCCGCCAGTCGTCATTGAAATCGCGACAAACAGGCCGGTGACGATGGTACCCATCAGCAAGCCACCCAACGCTGCCGGCCCGAGAATCAAGCCGACCAGCACCGGCACCACCACTGGCAACAACGATGGAATGATCATTTCCTTGATGGCGGAGGCGGTCAGCATATCGACTGCCTTGTCATACTCCGGCTTGCCGCTGCCGTCCATGATGCCCTTGATGTCGCGGAACTGACGCCGCACCTCGACCACCACTGCGCCGGCTGCGCGCCCCACCGCTTCCATCGCCATCGCGCCGAACAGATACGGAATCAGGCCGCCGATGAACAGGCCGACGATCACCATCGGGTTCGACAAATCGAAAGAAGTGCTGATTCCGACTGCATTCAGGGCGTGAGTGTAATCGGCGAACAGCACCAGCGCCGCCAGTCCGGCAGAGCCAATTGCGTAACCTTTGGTGACGGCCTTGGTGGTGTTGCCGACGGCATCCAGCGGGTCAGTGATCGCGCGTACCGAATCCGGCATGCCGGACATTTCGGCAATGCCGCCGGCGTTATCGGTGATCGGACCGTAAGCGTCGAGCGCCACGATGATGCCGGCCATCGACAGCATCGAAGTAGCGGCAATCGCGATTCCGTACAGGCCGCCGAGCCAGTAAGAAGTCAGGATAGCGGCGCACACTGCCAGCACCGGATAGGCGGTCGACCGCATCGATACGCCCAGGCCGGCGATGATGTTGGTGCCGTGACCGGTAGTCGATGCCTGGGCGATATGCTTGACCGGCTTGAAATCGGTGCCGGTGTAATACTCGGTGATATACACCATCAAGCCGGTCAGCACGATGCCGACCAGGGCCGAGCCCATCATCGGCAAGCGCATTTGCGGCGGCATGATCAGCCAGGTCACGATTGCGAAACCGATCAGCGACAAACCGGCCGCCCACCACAAGCCGGTATACAGCGCCGACATGATTTTTTTGCCCGGCTTGGCCTTGACCATGCTGCAGCCAATGATGGAAGCGAAAATGGATGCGCCGCCCAGCGCCAGCGGATACAGCACCGCTTGCGATTCCGCGCCTTTGACCAGCAGGCTGCCCAACAGCATGGTGGCAATCAGCGTCACCACATAGGTTTCGAACAAATCGGCCGCCATGCCGGCGCAATCGCCGACATTGTCGCCGACGTTGTCGGCGATGACTGCCGGATTGCGCGGATCGTCTTCCGGAATGCCGGCTTCCACCTTGCCAACCAGATCGGCACCGACATCGGCGCCTTTGGTGAAGATGCCACCGCCCAATCGGGCAAAAATAGAGATCAGGGAAGCGCCGAACGCCAGTCCGATCAGCGGCTTGATGACGTCATGCAACGACACCGTATGACCCAATCCGTGCGGCGCCGACATCGTGAGCACCCAGTAAAACAGTGTTACGCCCAGCAAGCCAAGTCCGACCACCAGCATGCCGGTGATCGCGCCGCCCTTGAATGCGACATCGAGCGCCTGGCTCATGCCCTTGGTGGCGGCCTGTGCAGTGCGCACGTTGGCGCGCACCGAGACATTCATGCCGATGAAGCCGCAAGCGCCAGACAATAGCGCACCGATCAGGAAGCCGATCGCGGTGGTCAGCCCGACTCCTGGCAACACGGCAATGATGATGAAAAGGATGACGCCGACCAGTGCGATGGTGCGGTACTGTCGCGCCAGATAGGCGGCAGCGCCCTGTTGAATGGCAGCTGCGATTTCCTGCATCCGGGGGTTGCCAGGGTCTTGCTTGAGAATCCAGCGCCGTGAATTAAGTCCATAAATAACTGCAACCAAGCCACTCAGCACCGCAAACCATAAAACTGCTGCCATATTGCCTCCCCCTGTTATTAACGACATGGTTAAAAACATCCCGGATAGTGGCGCTGGCTATTCGCTACTCCAGCGCTCGCTGCCTGTTTTTTACAAAACTCTATGATCTCTATGATTTTTTTGCTTATGCTCTGATGCATCGCCCACGAATGACACGCAAAGCACGAGCCGGCCTTGCAACACGATACGTTTCTTATAATATATGGAGTATCACAATTTTAATGGCATTTCACGCATATATTCATTGCGGTTGTAAAATATACTCATATTAATTCTGGACATGAATCGAATCGATGCGTCAACGTAAGCACCCACACCGGCGCTGTCCACGACCTTTTTTCGTGCCGTTCGTGTTTTTTGTGGATATTGTTTCCGCCAAGATGAATATGCGCATCAGTTGTGACGGCATGCTGCTTGACTGTGCGCCCCAACAAAAAAGCGGACACAAGGTCCGCTTTTTTATTTACTCTGCCAGTGCAGCAAAAGCCCGATCGCGAATTTCCTCGACCTGGCCGACGCCGACTATCTTGCGATACTTGGGTGCGCCCGGCAAACCGGCCTGCGCCCAGTTGCCGTAATACTTGACCAGCACTTCGGTTTGTTCGTGATACACCGCGAGGCGCTTCCTGACGGTTTCTTCCTTGTCGTCATCACGCTGCATCAACGCGTCACCGGTTTCGTCATCCAGGCCGGCAACTTTCGGCGGATTATATTCGACATGGTAGGTGCGACCCGACGCAGCATGAACGCGGCGACCGCTCATGCGGTCGATGATGGCTTCGTCCGGAACATCGATTTCCAGTACGTAATCGATGGCAACGCCCGCTTCCTTCATTGCATCGGCCTGCGGAATAGTGCGCGGAAAACCGTCGAACAGATAACCGTTGGCGCAATCGGCATCTTTCAGACGATCCTTGACCAGACCGATGATGATGTCGTCCGACACCAAACCACCGGAATCCATCACTTTTTTTGCTTCCAGGCCCAGCGGCGTTCCTGCCTTGACTGCCGCACGCAGCATGTCGCCAGTGGAGATTTGCGGAATATTGTATTTTTCCTTGATGAATGTTGCCTGTGTACCTTTGCCGGCACCTGGTGCTCCTAACAGGATGAGACGCATGTTAATTTCCTAAGAGTTTGAATTTTATGTCCGTGTCCGCAATTGCAGCCGATATACGCCGGGTTAGAGCGATATGTGCATTGCGAGAATATGTTTTATCACATTAAGTTTTCACGAAACTTACCACAAAACTACACGAAGTCGTTGCTTTGAGTGCAAATGCGCGTCAAAAAATTGACACAAAACAAACGTTTACAGGAAGTATTGTCGTACTCGAATCAGGTCATCCTGGGTATCGATTCCGGAGGCCGGCGTCGTATCGGTGACATACACGGCAATTGGGAAACCGTGCCACAGCACGCGCAATTGCTCCAGCGCCTCAATCTGTTCCAGCGGCGACACCGCCAACCCGGGATAAGCTTGCAGGAATGCATTGCGATAGGCATACAAGCCGATATGGCGCAACGGAACAGTGCCTTGCGGCAAGACCGATTGGGACTCTGCAAAAGCGTCGCGATGCCACGGTATGGTCGCGCGCGAGAAGTACAGCGCCCGGCCGAACTTGTCGAGCACGACTTTCACCACGTTCGGATTGAAGGCATCCCGAGCGTCACTGATCGGATGCGCGGCGGTGGCCATCGGCACCTCGGCGTTAATCTGCGCTGCGGTCGCAGCAATCAAGGCTGGATCGATCAGCGGTTCGTCGCCCTGCACATTGACCACCACCGCATCGGCAGCAAGGCCGATGGCAGCGGCAACTTCGGCGATCCGGTCGGTGCCGCTCAGATGGTCGCTGCGGGTAAGGCTGGCGCGCACGCCGTGAGCGGCGCAGGCGGCCAGAATATCGGCATGATCGGTGGCGACGATGACCTGGCTGGCGCCGGATAGCATGGCGCGCTCGGCCACCCTTACCACCATCGGCTTGCCGCCCAGATCAGCGAGCGGTTTGTTGGGCAACCGGGTCGACGCCAAGCGGGCCGGGATGATGACGGTAAAGTCCATCGGGTGCTTTAAGAATTGTCCTGGATCGGCAGCGGCGCATTCAACGCACGGGCCTGATCGGCCCACATGATGGGAATGCCGTCGCGGATCGGATAAGCCAGTTTGTCGGCACGGCAAATCAGTTCCTGCGCTTTTTTGTCATGTACCAGCGGGCCTTTGCACAGCGGGCATACCAGGATATCAAGTAGTCGATTGTCCACGACATTTCTCCAGAATTCGTTGGGCCAGCGCGCCATCCAGGCACGCTGTCACGGGAACCACCCACAAGCGCGGGTCGTTTTTCAGTTCAGTCACGAGCGCACATTTTACTGCATCCTTCTCTGTAATCAGGATGATGTCGGCGGCACTATCGCCAAAGGGATTGACAGCAAAATCGTAATGATCCGGCAACGGCAACTCCTCAAAATCCAGTCCGGCCTGACGCAAAGTGGCAAAAAACCGTGCCGGATTGCCGATGCCGGCTGCCGCCACGATTTTTACCGGCAACGGATTCAATACTTGCCCCGTCAATTTTTGCCGCGTCAATTCCTGCAGCGGCAACTGTTGCGTCGGGTCGCACAGGCGTTGCGCCACCGCGCCTGCCAAAACCATCCGGTAAGCGTCCGTCGGCATGCCGTCAGGCAGATCGGCGCCCTGCGCCAGATTGACCACCGTAAAATCGCGCCGGCGCGCGACCGGTTCGCGCAAGGGGCCGGCCGGCAGCAGCCAGCCATTGCCCGCGCCGCGGCCATCGAACAGGACGATTTCGACATCGCGCGCCAGCCGGTAATGCTGCAGTCCATCGTCGCACACGATGCAATCGAGTTCCGGATGCGCTGCCAGCAAAGCCTGCCCCGCCGCCACCCGGTCGCGCCCGACCATCACTGGACATTGCGCACGGCGGGCGATCAGCAGCGGTTCGTCGCCGACCTGCTGCGGCGTCGCCTCCGGCAACACCAGACACGGCGCCGCGTCTGGATTCCCCCGCGCCCCATAGCCGCGTGAAATCACGCCCGGCACACGGCCGGCACCGCGCAACGCATCGACCAGCCAGATCGTCAGCGGCGTCTTGCCGGTGCCGCCGACGAATACATTGCCGACGATGATGACCGGCACCGGCAACCGCACCGATGCCAGCCAGCCGCGCCGATACAGCACCCGTCGCAGCGCCAGCAAGCCGCCGAACAGCCGGGAAAGCGGCCACAGCGCACACGCCAGCAGCCCGCGGCGCAGCCAGGCGCGGCTTAAAATGGATTCGAGGGTGGATGCGGCAGAAGCCAAGGCGTTGTTTTCCGGTGACCGTAGCAATTTCTTTGAAAGTACTACATACCTACCATAGCATTTTTAAAACGCTAATATAATAAAGCGGAAAATGCCATGTTTTTTAGCATACTGCCACTATTTATAATATTGCCAGCATACCGCAAGATCACTTTTTGGTGGCAACCTGGGTCGCGAAAGTCACCTTGGCGAATTGCGCCAGACGCGCCGCTTCCAGCACGTTGATCACGCTTTGATGGGTTGCGGTGCCATCGGCGCTGATGATCACGACCGGGTCTTTTTGCGCCACACCATTGAGCATCGCTGCGGCCTTCAGGCTTTCGGCCAGTTCCTGCACATCGTGGTAGGCCACCGTAGTATTGTTGATCACATAACGGCTGTTGTCGGTGCTGACGCCGACATTGATCTCGAACGGCCGCTGCTGCACCTTTTCGGCGTCCGCGCTCGGCAGCGTAATTTGCAATTCGGAAAACTTGCTGTACGTGGTCGTGACCATCAGGAAAATCAGGATCACCAGCAGCACATCAATGAATGGAATCAGATTGATTTCAGGGTCTTCATGCCTGCGATTTTTATGAAATTTCATGCCGAGCCTTCCGTTTATGACTTGCGTGCACCATGCACGACGTCAACGAATTTCACGGCTTTTTGTTCCATATCGACGACGAAACTATCCACCAGCGCACGAAAATGCCGGTAAAAAACCATCGCCGGCATCGCAATCAGCAAACCAAAACCGGTGTTGTAGAGCGCCACCGAAATACCATGCGCCAATTGCGTCGGATTGGCGCCGGCGGCGGTCTGCGAACCGAAAATCTCGATCATTCCAACCACAGTGCCGAACAGGCCCATCAGCGGCGCCAGCGAAGCTATCGTTCCCAGCGTGGTCAGAAAACGCTCCAGCTCATGCGCCACACCGCTGCCGGCTTCCTCGATCGATTCCTTCATGATCTCGCGCGGCGCGTCCACGCTGCGCAGGCCGGCAGCCAGCACCCGGCCTAATGGCGAGTTCTGTTCCAGCTTGTCGATCACTTCAGCGCTCACCTGGCCGCTGCGATAAACGTGAATCACTTCGTCGAGCAAGGTCGGCGGCAGCACCAGGCTATGGCGCAAATATAGGCTGCGTTCAATAATTAGTGCCAGCGCAATGACTGAAGATATGAGCAACAGCCAGATCGGCCACCCAGCTGCTTGAATAATGGCGAACAAAAGAAACTCCCTATAGATATTGATATTGATACTGCAGTTGACGATGGCTTGAATATCACGAAGCCGCAATGTAACGTGTTGGACACTTCACGGCAAGCATGAATCAGCCGTCGGCGTATTCGAAACGGATCGTTCGCGCTCGGGAAGTTCTGCACAGATTATGTGGATAACTTTGTGCACAAGTCGCTGCAAGCGGATTAAGTGTTTGATTTTTATCGCTTTAAAACGCATGACCTAAAATGTGGCAAAACTTTTGCACAGCGTCATCCCGCAGCCGCCATCGACAGCAATGTTGTGCACATATTGTGTGGATAACTTTGTGGGTAAACCCATGGATTAACTATAAGTCATTGATTATGAAATACTTTAATTCATTGATTAAAATAAATGCACAGGAAGTTTCCTGACCCCAATACCGATGATTTTCTTGCAAACTGCGCCACAGCAGACCTGTGGCACAGCATAAACAATGTATGCCGGCAGCATTGCATGGGACAATCGCCAGCAGCGCCGGTTCTGCACAGTTTCTGTGGATAACTTTGTGCGTAAGTACTACGATCAATACCGAAGTGCTTGATCCGTAAGGATTTTTTATTGCCGCTCATAAAGCGTGCAGCGCCTTTTCATCATTCAAACAGCATGAGCCCAAACAATTCCCTGGAAAATCCACTTACTGCTGCGCCCATCCTGAGCGTCTCGGCACTCAATCATGCCGTAGCAAGGATGCTGGAACGCAGCTTTCCACTGACCTGGGTGGCGGGTGAAATCTCCAACTTCACCCGCGCCGCTTCCGGCCACTGGTACTTCACACTCAAAGACAGCGCGGCCCAAGTGCGCGCCGTGATGTTTCGTGCCCGCGCCCAATACGCCGACTTCATCCCCAAGGATGGCGACCGGGTCGAACTGCGCACTTTGGTGACGCTGTATGCGCCGCGCGGCGATTACCAGCTGAATGTGGAAGCGATCCGACGCGCCGGCCTGGGCAACCTGTTCGAAGCGTTTTTGCAGCTGAAAGAAAAACTGGAGCTTGAGGGCTTGTTCGACCCGGCGCGCAAGCGGCGCTTGCCGGTCTTCGCCAGAACCATCGGCATCGTCACCAGCCCGCAAGCCGCCGCGCTGCGCGACATCCTGACCACGCTGCAACGGCGCGCCCCGCATGTCGAAATAATCCTCTACCCGACTCCGGTGCAGGGCGAAGGCGCTGCTGCCAAAATCGCCCACGCGATCCGGATCGCCTCCAACCGCGGCGACTGTGATGTATTGCTGGTGTGCCGGGGCGGCGGCAGCATCGAAGATTTGTGGTCGTTCAATGACGAAGCGGTGGCGCGCGCCATCGTTGATTGCAACATGCCGGTAATTGCCGGCGTCGGCCATGAAACCGACTTCACCATCGCCGACTTCGCCGCCGACCTGCGCGCGCCGACTCCGACCGCCGCTGCCGAGCTGGCAGCCACGCCGCGTGCCGACTGGCTTTCAAGCGTGATGACGCAAGCCGACGCGCTGCTGCGCGCGATGCAGCGGCAACTGTCCGACCACGGACAAACGCTGGATTGGCTGTCGCGCCGGCTGCAAAGTCCGAAAGCCACCATCGCCCGCGAACGGATGCAATTGCAAGCGCTCGGCAATCGCCTGCACCTGGCCACCCGCACCCCGCAAAACGCAGCCCGCTTTGCCTTGGCGCAATTAAGCACCCGGCTCGGCGCACGGCGGCCCGATAGCGCAAGCCAGCGCAGCATGCTGCAGGAACAGGCGCGCCGTCTTGATGCGCGACTGGCCAGCGCAGCCGCGCAACGCGGGCAAGCGCTGGCGGCGCTGACCGCGCAACTGGAGCTGCTAAGCCCGCAACGCACGCTGGAACGCGGCTACGCGATCGTCACCAATGCCAAAGGCCAGGTCATCCGCAGCACCAAAGCGCTGCACCCACGCGACACCATTACGCTGCGCCTGGCCAGCGGCAGCGCCCAGATCGGCATCGCCAGCGTGCAGCCGGCCCTGAAATCGCTGGAGTCATTGGATTCATTGGATGCATCCGAATAAGCGCCGCCTGCAAGCGATGCGCATCCGTCATACAATTGGCGATCCTGCAAAACAGATTTTTACCTCAACAAACAACTAAAAAGGACGCACCATGGAACATACCCTGCCAGCCCTGCCGTACGCGATGGACGCATTGCAACCCCACATCTCCCAGGAAACCCTGGAGTACCACTACGGCAAGCATCATCAGACTTACGTCACCAACTTGAACAATCTGATCAAGGGCACCGAGTTTGAAAACGCCACGCTGGAAGACATCATCCGCAAAGCATCCGGCGGCCTGTTCAACAACGCAGCCCAAGTCTGGAACCACTCTTTTTACTGGAATTGCCTGACCCCGAACACCAGCGGCGCACCGAGCGGCGCGCTGGCTGACGCGATCAACGCAAAATGGGGAACATTTGATCAGTTCAAGGCAGAATTCACCAAATCCGCACTCGGCAACTTCGGCTCCGGCTGGACTTGGCTGGTGAAAAAATCCGACGGTTCGGTCGACCTCGTCAACACCTCCAACGCCGCAACGCCATTGACTGGCACCGACAAGCCACTGCTGACCTGTGACGTTTGGGAACACGCGTACTACATCGACTACCGCAATGCCCGTCCAAAATACGTTGAAAATTTCTGGAATCTGGCTAATTGGGATTTCGTCGCAAAGAATTTCGCGTAAGAGTTTTTGCTGTTTGTCCGGAATGAAGTTCGGAACCCAGGAATAAAGATCGGAATTTTTTGAATCTGTACCGAAATTAAATTCGGAACACTGATGATCACCAAGCTGTAAATATCAGAACGCCAACCCTCACCGGTTGGCGTTTTTGTTTGCGGGATGCAAAGTCCTCGCGTCCGGTTTATTTGCGGTTTGCAGTCTACATTCAGACACATGCGGCGCAATGCGCTGCGCTATTGACGCCCTACCTAGTGCACCTTACTGCCTGTAAGAGGGGTCCCTGCTGCACGTGTAGCCAGTTCGACTGGGCGCCAGAGCACGTTAGGAACCTCTAGTAAAAGGCCGTAAGGCGCAATAAGCGCAGCGCATTGCGCCGCATGTTACTGCACATACCTATAAGTGTATTTTTAAATACCGCAATTGATACATGCGGGAACATGCCTGTTTTAACTGATACTCCACCTATGCCCAGCACCGCCGAAATCCATCCCGCCCTCATACCAATGCAGCGCATAGACAAGTGCATCCAGATTTTGAGGATTCCCTAGTTCATAAAACAAGCCCACCAGCCAAGCATCAACGCCTGCCATCTGGTCATTTGATGCCTCATATGATAAATTAAACTAATTAAACTTAGTTCAATAAGGATGATCATGCAGACGGTTAACATCCACGAGGCAAAAACCCAACTATCGCGGCTGATAGAGCAAGCAGTGAAAGGGGATTCATTCATCATCGCCAAGGCTGGAAAGCCACTAGTCAAAGTGACTCGGCTGGACGCACCATTAGCCGGACAAGCGCGCAGGTTGGGATTCATGGCGGGGCAGATCACCGTACCGGATGATTTCGACCGTATGGGCAGCGGGGAAATCGAGCAATTGTTCGGTGGTGAAGCATGAAGCTGTTGCTCGATACCCACTTGTTGCTATGGGCTGCCGGTGCGCCTGATCAGCTGTCCGCAGAGGCGCGAAAATTGCTGGAAGACCCACTGAACGAACTCCTTTTCAGTGCGGCCAGTCTGTGGGAAATTGCCATCAAACGTGGCCTTGGGCGTGCCGATTTTCAGGTGGATGCCAGGGTGCTGCGCCGCGGGCTGCTGGATAACGGCTATCAGGAATTGGCTATTACCAGTGCGCACGCGGTTTCACTCGACAGTTTGCCACCCATTCATAAAGACCCATTCGACCGCATCCTTGTTGCGCAAGCGACCGTTGAGGGCATCACCTTGCTGACAGCGGATGCTTTGGTGGCGCAGTACCCCGGACCGGTGCGTCAAGTTTAATCCCCGATCGGATGTGCAAGGCGCGTTTTCAGACAGCACCAGCTTGGAGCCCGAAACGGCCGGTGCCGCCTCCTCAGTGGCGATCCACCAGCAGCATCAGGCTGGAGGTATCGAGTTTGCCGCCGCCGCGTTTTTGTATTTCCGCATAATACTGATCGACCAACTGGGTGACGGGCAACTGGCTGCCGTTGCGTTGCGCCTCTTCCAGGCAAATGCCCAGATCCTTGCGCATCAGATCGACCGCGAAGCCAAAGTCGAATTTCGATGCCAGCATGGTTTTTCCGCGGTTTTCCATCTGCCACGATTGCGCCGCGCCTTTGGAGAGTGCATCGATCACGCGCTCGCCGTCCAGCCCGGCGTTTTTAGCGAATGCCACGCCTTCGGCCAGCGCCTGCACCAGCCCGGCTATGCAAATCTGGTTGACCATCTTGGTCAGCTGCCCTGATCCGGCAAAGCCCATATGCATCACCGCGCGCGCATAGGATGCGATGACAGTCTCGGCCCGCGCGAAGACCTCGGCGTCGCCGCCCACCATCACGGTGAGCTTGCCATTTTCGGCGCCGGCCTGGCCGCCCGATACCGGCGCATCCAGAAAGTGTATGCCCAGCTTGCCGGCCTCCTGATATAGCTTGCGCGCAGCAGCGGCGGAACACGTGGTGTTGTCGATCAGGATGCTGCCTGGGCGCATGCGTGACAAAACACCGTCCGGGCCCAGCGTCACCTGATACAGATCGTCGTCATTGCCGACGCAGGTAAACACGAATTCTGCATCTTCAGCTGCCTCTGCCGGCGTGTCTGCGCTGCGCCCCGCATGCGTTTTCAGCCATAACTGCGCACGGGCCGGGGTGCGATTGAATACCGTCACCGCGTGACCGTGTGCTGCCAGATGTCCAGCCATGGGAAAGCCCATGACGCCTAATCCAATGAATGCCACTTTTACCATTTTTAGCCCTTTGTTGTCGTTGGCCGATCTGTTAGTCAATCTGAGATGCCGGTTGAAATTGTGGCATAGATATCGGACGGCAACGCTGCCCGCTCTAAATTGGTACCATTGGCCATCATCACCAGAAACCACCAAGGAACCTTATGCTTCACCTGATTTATATCGCCGATCCCATGTGTTCATGGTGCTATGGATTCGGTCCGCAACTCAATGCACTGCTCGATGCGCGGCCTGAGGCACAACTCGATATCGTCACCGGCGGGCTGCGCGCCTACAACACCGAGGTTATGGACGAGGCCAGGAAGGCCACCATTCTGACGCACTGGAAACATGTGGAAGAAGCCAGCGGACTGCCGTTCTCGACCTCCGGCATGGCGCGCCCGGGCTTCATCTATGACACCGAACCGGCTTGCCGGGCGGTGGTCGCAGCCCGCATCCTGAGCGAGGATTTGCCGTCGCGCAAGATTCTGGATGTGTTTCATGCGATCCAGCACGCTTTTTACGCAGAGGGCCGGGATGTCACCAATTTGCAGGTGCTGGCAGAAGTTGGCGCGACTGCGCTGGCGGATGCTGGCGGCCAGAACAGTTTGGCCGGGCAGCCGATTGCGCCGATCGACAGCGCCGATTTCCTGAGCACGCTGCGCGCCGCCTCGACCCTCTCGGAAACCAAGCAGGATTTCGCGCAAACCCAGCGCTGGGGCATCCAGGGCTTTCCGGCATTGGTGCTGAAGCATGACGAAACGCTGCATCTGATCAGTTCCGGCTATACCAAAACCGCCGTTCTGTTGGAACGCATCGTCGCCATCACACAGGCAGCGCATTAAGCGACTAAGCGGCCATCGCGGTTTTTCGCAACGACAAATCGGCTCTTTCCGGCAGGCTTAGTAGCCTGTCGGAACCAAATATCCTGCGCCACTTACAGGCGAGCATCGCAAAACAGCTTTTCATCGTGTGGATTTCCACAATAGAAGTGATGCCCCGGTTTATGGACAATACACGACAGACATCGCTTCTATGGATACCTGATGAAAAAACCAATTTACAAAATACTTTACGTTCAAGTGATATTCGCCATCGTGTGCGGCGTGTTGCTAGGCGTGTTCGAGCCCTCGCTCGGAATCGATATGAAGCCTCTGGGCGACGGTTTCGTGAAACTGATCAAGATGATCATCGCGCCGGTGATTTTCTGCACCGTCGTGACCGGCATCGCCAGCATGCAGGACATGAAGAAAGTCGGCCGCGTCGGCGGCAAGGCGCTGCTGTATTTCGAGGTGGTTTCCACTTTTGCGCTGGCGCTCGGCTTGTTAGTGGCCAATATTCTGCGTCCCGGCGCGGGCTTCAATGTCGATCCGGCCACGCTCGATTCCAGCGCGATTGCCCAATATACTTCGAATGCCCATGCCCATAGCACGGTGGATTTCTTGTCCAACATCATCCCGAACACCTTCGTCGATGCCTTTGCCAAGGGTGACATCCTGCAGGTGCTGCTGATTGCCCTGCTGTTCGGTTTCTCGCTCTCGATGCTGGGCGAAAAAGGCCGGGGCGTCACGCATCTGATCGAAGAAATCTCGACTGCGGTGTTTGGCGTGGTAGCTATCATCATGAAAGCCGCACCCATCGGCGCATTTGGCGCCATCGCCTTCACGATTGGAAAATACGGTATCGCGTCATTATTACCGCTGGCTAAACTGATGGGCGCGTTCTACCTGACCTGCGGTTTGTTCGTCTTCATCATATTGGGCTCGATCGCCAAGATGACCGGCTTCTCGATCTGGCGCTTTCTCAAATACATCAAGGAAGAGTTGCTAATTGTGCTGGGTACCAGCTCATCGGAAAGCGCACTGCCTTCGCTGATGACCAAACTGCAAAAGCTCGGCTGCGCTAAATCCGTAGTCGGCCTGGTGGTGCCGACCGGTTACTCGTTCAATCTCGACGGCACCAACATCTACATGACCATGGCAGCGCTGTTCGTGGCGCAAGCTACCAACACGGATTTGACGATAACCCAGCAATTGACCATTCTCGGTGTCGCGATGCTGGCCTCCAAGGGCGCGTCTGGCGTCACCGGCGCCGGCTTCATCACCCTGGCTGCGACGCTGGCGGTGGTGCCGACCATTCCGGTGGCCGGCATGGCGCTGATTCTCGGCATCGATCGCTTCATGAGCGAATGCCGCGCACTGACCAACTTCATCGGCAATGGCGTCGCAACCATCGTGGTGTCGAAATGGGAAAATGAACTGGATCAGGAAACGCTGCACCAGGAACTGCTCAGTCCCACGCCGGCATCAACGCCAGCCGCAGCACCGGATACGGCCAGCCCGACACCGATCTTTCGGCAACAGGAATCGGCGTAAAACCACAAAACCAGCCTGCCGGCTGGTTTTTTTTCATGCCCGTTAATACCACCCTGCGCCCCCTGCCACGCCGCTTTATCCGGACTGGATGCTTTTGACCCCGCTTCCGGCACTTAAGAATACAAACCTGTGTATTTTTTATAAATTCAATGAAATCATGCGGAAAACTATGACTTTATTGGCATACTCCCATTATTATTATAAATTTTTGCGGATTCTCCAGAGCTGCCGTTACGGCTGGCTTGATGCAAATCATGCGATTTTTACGGCCCGCCCACTATAATCGTACCCCTGCTTTTTCATTCAGATCGCCACCACCGCCATGTCCCACGCCCCTGAACTACTGCTCCCCGCCGGCTCGCTTGCCAAGATGCATGCCGCTTTCGACTATGGCGCCGATGCCGTCTATGCGGGCCAGCCGCGCTACAGCCTGCGCGCCCGCAATAATGAATTCTCGACGCTGGAAGCGTTGCAGGCCGGCATCAGCGGTGCCCATGCGCGCGGCAAACTGTTCTTTGTCGCCAGCAACATCTTTGCGCACAACGCCAAGCTGAAGACTTACATCAACGACATGGCGCCGGTGATCGCAATGCAGCCGGATGCGCTGATCATGGCCGACCCCGGCCTGATCATGATGGTGCGCGAAAAATGGCCGGAGGTGCCGGTGCATCTGTCGGTGCAAGCCAATGCGGTGAACTGGGCCGACGTCAAGTTCTGGCACAAGATGGGCTTGACGCGGGTGATCCTGTCGCGCGAACTGTCGCTCGATGAAGTGGAAGAAATCCGCCAGCGCTGCCCCGAGATGGAAATCGAAGTGTTCGTCCACGGCGCGCTGTGCATGGCCTATTCCGGGCGCTGCCTGTTGTCCGGCTACTTCAACCATCGCGACCCGAACCAGGGCACCTGCACCAATGCCTGCCGCTGGGATTACAAGGTCGAAAACGCCGCCGAGGACGCCACCGGCGACCTGGCGCGGATTCCGGTCGAAACCATCAAGCTCAACTACCAGGAGGCAATGGAAGAGGCGAATCAGGCGTTTTCCGCGCTGGGCGACATGCAGCGCCACCCGCTGGCAAACCAGCCCTACCTGATCGAGGAAGCCGGCCGCCCGGGCGAGCTGATGCCGATTCTGGAAGACGAGCACGGCACTTACATCATGAATTCCAAGGATTTGCGCGCGGTCGAGCATATCGAGAGGCTGGTGAAGATCGGCGTCAATTCCCTGAAAATCGAAGGCCGCACCAAGTCGCTGTATTACGTGGCGCGCACCGCGCAAGTGTATCGGCGCGCAATCGACGACGCAGTCGCGGGCCGTCCGTTCGACATCAACTTATTGAGCGAACTGCAAGGCTTGGCCAACCGCGGCTATACCGACGGTTTCTACCAGCGCCACCATACTGAGGATCACCAGAACTACATGGAAGGCGTATCCAAAACGCATCGCAGCAAATACGTCGGCGACGTGTTGTCGGTGGCGGACGGCTGGGCGCTGGTGGAAGCCAAGAACCGCTTCGCGGTCGGCGACCGGATCGAGATCATCCATCCATCCGGCAACCAGACCATGACGCTGGAACGCATGCTGGCCGTTGACGGCAGCGAAATCAGCGTAGCGCCGGGCAGCCCGCACCGGGTGCGCATTCCGCTCGAGGCACGTTTCGACAAGGCATTGATATCGCGCCTGCTGTAAAGCAGGGCTTCCGTTACACTCTCGTCTACATAGAACTTGCGGGAGTGGTGACATGAAATGGGACGGCAATCGCGAAAGCGACAATATCGAGGATCGCCGTGATAGTGGCAGTGGCGGCGGCTTCGGCGGGCGTTCGATTGGGCTCGGCACCATCGTGATCGCGCTGGTCGCCTCATATTTCTTTGGCGTAAACCCGATGACCGTGATCAGCCTGCTTTCCGGCGGTTCGGGGCAAATCGACACTTCGCAATCAGCGCCGGCGCGTCAGGGTCAGGCCGCAGCCAATGACCCGATGGTGAAATTCGTCGCCACTGTGCTGGCTGATACCGAAGATACCTGGGGACCGATTTTTCGCCAGAGCGGCTCCAATTACATACAGCCGAAACTGGTGCTATTTTCCGGCTCGACTCCAACCGCCTGCGGCACTGGCGATACCGCATCCGGCCCGTTTTATTGTCCGGGCGACCAGAAAGTCTATATCGACCTGGCATTTTTTCAGACCATGCGCGAGCGCTTCCAGGTTTCGAGCGATTTTGCGCAAGCTTACGTGATTGCGCACGAGGTCGGCCACCATGTGCAGCACATCTCCGGCATCATGGACAAGGTTGATAAAGCGCGCCGCAGCGGCTCGGAAAAACAGGCCAACGCAATCTCGGTCAAGGTGGAATTGCAGGCCGACTGCTTTGCCGGCGTATGGGCTTTCCATGCCAACCAGGCGCGCAGCATCCTGGAAGCGGGCGATGTAGAAAGCGCATTGAAGGCAGCGACCGCGATCGGTGACGACACGCTTCAGCGCCAGGCGCAAGGCCATGTAGTGCCGGATTCCTTCACCCACGGCACGTCGGCGCAGCGGGTACGCTGGTTCAAACGCGGCATCGACAGCGGCCAACTGAACAATTGCAACACCTTCGAGGCGCAACAACTCTGAACTTCGCTCAATTTCGGCGGCCGCTAACTACCGCGAACCGCAGAAAATTACATATACAGCATGCTGTATTTTTAAAGTCGATTTATTTTAATGCGGAAAACATAGGTATTTTTAACATACCCGGAACTTTATTCAAATACCAGATAATTTTTCAAAAGAGCCAGGTTACTTCTGTGTGTAGCTACAGTCTGATTGAGCAGAGATCGACTGCATTATCGCAAGCAGCCAGCATCGGCACCAACCAAGCGCCCGCAACTGCATCGCAGTAAAATCGACGGGACGATATGGCAATAGACAACTTTTCACATGAGCGATACTGACAATTTGAATACAACTCCCCCTCCAGGCAAACAGGATTCCATACAGAGCCCAGGGCCATCGCCCTGGTCGCAGACTTGGAGCATCCTGTCGGCCAGACTCAAGGCGCTATCTCACAAGGCCGCCAAGCGCATCAACCAGCGCACCCTGATCATCGGCGTTTCGGCACGAATTTTCCATCCTGAGCCCGGCGCAATAGGTTTGAGCAGCAGAACCCTGCAATATCTGGAAGAAACGATTGCGCAATGGGTGATGTCGCGCGACGTGATGGTATTGATGATACCGTCCGTCAACAATAACAGCCTGCTGCACAACAGCAGCATCCGGCTGCGCGACTACGCCAAACAATTGGATGGACTGGTGCTGCAAGGCGGCGCCGATATCGCGCCGATGAGTTACGCCAAGGCTGCCACACGGCCGGAATGGAATGGCGATCGTGCGCGTGACATGTACGAACTGGAACTGTTGCACGAGTTCATCGAAGCTGGCAAACCGGTGCTCGGCATCTGCCGTGGCTGCCAATTGATCAATGTCGCCTTTGGTGGCACTTTGCATCAGGATATCGCTTCCGATGTACCGAACGCGATTGCGCATGTGAGTGAAAAATACGACGGCAATACCCACTCCATTCGCCTAACCGAAGGCGGGTTGCTGGCTGGGCTATTTGCCACCAAGCCGGTGGCGCTGGTCAATTCGATCCACCATCAGGCGGTCAATACGCTGGGACGCGACATTATTGTCGAGGCAACCTCGACCGATGATCAGATCATCGAGGCCATCCGTTACAGCAAGTCGAACTTCGTGGTGGGCCTGCAATGGCACCCGGAATTCCATCGCGCCGGCAGCGCCGAACTGCTCGATTGCACCGTCATACTAGACAGTTTCCTGCGCACTGCACGCGAAACACGCTTCTGACACGCACACGCAGCAAAATCTCTCCCGGGCAATTCCAGCGGGCAGTTTAACCTCCTGGCAGGTGATGCCGTACCTTAGGCAGAATATGAACATTGCCGAGGAAAACTCTATGTCTATTGCTTATTGTGCGTTCTGCTGGCCGGTTTGATGCCGGTTCTTACTGTCTACTGCCGCACTCCGCCCATAAGACATTCCGGCTTATCGCCGAAGGAGTGGCGACGAGCCAGCTTACGCACATCGCCTGCAGAAATTGACCGCACAAAAAGTGGCATCAACTGCATGCGTGGATTTATACTCGCTGCCTGAACACGCAACCAGGAATCCCATGCAAAAACTATCATTCACGCTGGATGGCGAATACGTCGAATTGAATCAACTGTTGAAACTCAGCGGCATCTGCGATAGCGGCGGCGCCGGCAAGATTCTGGTCGCCCAAGGCAATGTATCGGTCGATGGCCAGACCGAGTTACGCAAAACCTGCAAAATCCGCGCTGGCCAGGTGGTAAGCCTGGGCGATGTGCGCATCCAGGTCAAAGCAGCCTGACCACTTTCCGATAATCTATTCAAACCCGGCTTTAAAAACAAAATGGCCCTCCCGAGCACTTTACGTGCCAGGGAGGGCCAGATCGCAGCTAGATTATTACTCTAATTACTCGATTAAGCTGTGCGCGACGATTTCTTGCGCTCATTTTCTTTCAGGTAGCGCTTGCGCAAACGAATGCTTTTCGGTGTAATTTCCACCAGTTCATCGTCGGCGATGAACTCAACTGCGTATTCCAGCGACATCAGAATCGGCGGCACCAGGCGCACTGCCTCATCGGTGCCGGATGAACGCACATTGGTCAATTGTTTGCCTTTGATCGGATTAACCACCAGATCATTGTCGCGCGCGTGGATACCGATGATCATGCCCTCATACACCGGGTCATTGTGGCTGACGAACATGCGGCCACGATCCTGCAACTTCCACAGCGCGTAAGCAACTGCCGCGCCGTCATCCTGAGAAACCAGAACGCCATTGCGACGACCAGTCATTTCGCCCCTGCTGGCATCTACCGGTGCGTATTCATCGAAGATGTGACTCATCAAACCAGTGCCGCGGGTAAGTGTCATGAATTCGCCCTGGAAGCCAATCAGGCCCCGCGCAGGAATGCGGTATTCCAGACGCACACGCCCTTTGGCATCCGATTCCATGTTCTGCAGGTCACCACGACGACGACCCAACTCTTCCATTACGCCGCCCTGATTCACTTCTTCCACATCGACTGACAGCAATTCAAACGGCTCATAGCGCACGCCGTCGACCATCTTGTAGACCACGCGCGGACGTGAAACAGCCAGTTCAAAGCCTTCGCGACGCATGTTTTCGATCAAAATCGTCAGATGCAATTCACCACGGCCGGACACTTCGAAAATCGTGTCATCGTCGGTCGGCATAACCCGTAGCGCGACATTCGCTTTCAATTCGCGATCAAGTCGTTCGCGCAATTGACGGCTAGTGACGAACTTGCCTTCGCGTCCGGCCAACGGCGAGTTATTAACCATGAAATTCATTGTCAGGGTCGGCTCATCGACCGTCAACATCGGCATGGCATCCGGGGTATCCGGGGCACAGATCGTGCTGCCGATACCAATTTCGTCAATACCGTTGATGAGCACGATATCGCCGGCGACCGCTTCGTCAATGAGGACGCGATCGAGACCCTTGAAACCTAAAACCTGGTTGATGCGCGCCTTGACCGGAGTTGAATCCGGGCCATTCATGACGATCACGTCTTGCAAAGCCTTGATGCGGCCACGGGTAATGCGGCCGATGCCGATCTTACCCACGTAGGAAGAATAATCGAGCGAGGTAATTTGGAACTGCAGTGGACCGTCCTGATCGTCTTCACGTGCCGGCACGTATTGCAAGATGGCTTCGAACAACGGCTTCATGTCGCCTTCACGCACTGAAGAGTCGAGGCTTGCGTAGCCGTTCAGCGCGGACGCAAACACGACAGGGAAATCGAGTTGCTCTTCGGTCGCGCCGAGTTTGTCGAACAGTTCGAAGGTAGCGTTGATCGCCCAATCCGGACGTGCGCCCGGACGGTCGATTTTATTGATGACGACGATAGGCTTGAGACCGAGGGCCAGCGCTTTGCGCGTGACGAAACGGGTTTGCGGCATCGGACCTTCTTGCGCATCGACTAGCAGCAGGACGGAGTCAACCATCGACAGCACGCGCTCGACCTCGCCGCCGAAGTCGGCATGGCCCGGGGTATCGACGATATTGATATGCGTACCTTCGTACTCAACTGCGCAATTTTTCGACAAAATCGTGATGCCGCGCTCTTTTTCGAGGTCATTGGAATCCATCACGCGAGCATCAACCTGCTGGTTGTCGCGGAACGTTCCAGACTGTCGGAGCAGTTTGTCGACGAGTGTTGTCTTGCCGTGATCAACGTGAGCGATGATGGCGATGTTGCGAATTGCGCGTTTAGTATTTGACATAGTCGTGATGGTGTGATTCGGTTAGCCGAGGATTATAACATGCTGCAATGCACAGAATTAAATTGTCTTAATATTTCAAGAGCTTACTTCCCGCCAAGCCCTTCCTGAATGAAAAAATCTAACAAGAGGGATGTGTGGAAATTAAACGTTCAGGGGCAAGCACACCAAATTCCGCCATTAGTCCGGTGCCAAGCAGTCGTCCGTCGCTCTGCCGGTAAACCCTTATTCGCCCTTGTTCAGTAGGTAAGGCAACGCCCTCTTTGCCAAGCGATAAACGTTGGCCGTGTAGATACCTTACCGATAATAGATCTGACAAAAATACTGTCGGAAAAGACGAGAGCAAGGCATCGACTGGTGCCAGGGATTGATTACGAAGCGATTCTGGCATCTCGGTTATCACATCCAGCGTCAATGCGTCTGTCAGCGACAAATCTCCAACCTGAGTACGGCGCAAAGCCTGCAAGTGCGCACCGCAACCCAGCACAGCGCCGATATCCTCGCCCAACACGCGAATGTAAGTGCCCTTGCTGCAAGTTACGCGCAATGTGAGGTAAGGAGCATTGTATTGAACACATTCCAGTGTGCGAATAAGCACCCGCCGTGCTGCGCGATCAAGCGTTATGCCGGCACGTGCATACTCGTATAAAGGTTTGCCATCACGTTTAAGCGCAGAATACATGGGAGGAATTTGGTCAATTTCTCCAACGAATTGCTGCAAAGCCACATCGATCTGGCTTTGTGTCACTTCGACGGCGTGCGTTTCCAGTATATCCCCCTCGGTATCGCCGGTCGTCGTCTTGATACCCAGATGCACGACTGCTTCGTAGGATTTGTCAGCATCGAGCAAATCCTGCGCAAATTTTGTCGCTTCGCCAAAGCACAGAGGCAATAATCCGGTCGCAAACGGATCAAGTGTGCCGGTATGTCCAGCTTTTTTCGCATTCAAGAGCCGCTTGACCTTGATTAATGCATCATTACTGGACAAGCCGACAGGCTTATCAAGCAATAACACGCCATCAATCGCTTTGCGCAAAATCCTGACTTGGTTTTTAGCCATGCTTATATGTGGTATCTAATTCCGTTGCTGCAGCCTGATCAAAGTATTTTACGAAAAATAACTTTGCATTAACTGCGCTAGCGAAAGTATCAATTTTCATCGTCATCCAGTGCTCGTGTAGCGTTAGCCTGCTGTATCAACTGGGACAAATCTGCCCCACGTGAAATCGAAGAATCATACAGAAAATGCAATGCAGGAAGTGTGTGTATTGACAATCTGCGGCCTAGTTGTCCGCGAATGAAACCTGATGCCTTGTTCAGTCCTTCCAGAGTATTCTGCAATGCCTCTGCGCTATCGTTAAGCGTAGTGAAAAAAACCTTCGCGTGCGCATAATCGGGCGTGACTTGCACCTCCGTGATGGTAATCATGCCCACACGTGGGTCTTTCAACTCGAAGGCAATAATTTCTGATAAATCGCGCTGAATCTGATCCGCAACCCGCAGGCCGCGTCCAGGTATGGATTTGCTATGTTTAGCCATGTGTAATTAACTGCCTGTAATCGTCAATATCGTAAAAATAAGCCGCCATACGTAAAATACCCCGGCAGCACGTTATGCGTGCTGCCGGGGCATCCATAAGCGAATAACGACGCTGATAAATAACGCTGGTAAACAAATATGGCAGCGAAGTATTACAGCGTACGTGCAATCTCTTGGACTTCAAATACTTCCAGATGATCCCCTTCTTTTATTTCATTGAAGTTTTTCAGTGTCAAGCCGCACTCAAAACCAGCTCTCACCTCTTTGGCATCATCCTTAAAGCGCTTCAGGGAGTCAAGTTCACCAGTCCAGACAACAACGTTATCTCGCAACAGCCGCACCGAAGCACCGCGTTTGACGAGGCCGTCAAGCACGTAACAACCGGCAATAGCACCAACTTTGCTCACCAGAATAACCTGACGAATCTCAACCAAGCCCAACGCTTGCTCACGTCTCTCAGGAGCCAGCATGCCAGACAGCGCAGCCCTAACCTCATCAATCGCATCGTAAATAATGCTGTAGTAGCGAATATCAACGCCATTAGCTTCTGCCAGCTTGCGTGCGGAAGCGTCTGCGCGAGCATTGAAACCGATAATGACGGCCTTAGACGCTACAGCAAGATTGACATCCGATTCGCTAATACCACCAACGCCGGCATGCACCACTTGCACACGCACTTCAGTCGTTGATAGTTTTTGCAGGGATTGAACCAAAGCCTCTTGTGAACCCTGAACATCTGTCTTGATAATCAATGGCAAGTTCTGAACCTCACCCTCGCCCATCTGCTCAAACATATTCTCGAGTTTGGCTGCCTGCTGTTTCGCAAGCTTCACATCACGGAACTTACCTTGGCGGAACAAGCCGATTTCACGCGCTTTGCGCTCATCAGTCATGACCATCACATCTTCACCAGCCACCGGAACTTCTGTCAAACCTTGGATTTCAACTGGTATCGATGGACCTGCTTCCGTAATGCTCTTACCGTTTTCATCCAGCATTGCACGAACGCGACCGTAGGAGGAGCCGGCCAAAACGACATCGCCGCGTTTCAAGGTTCCCGACTGCACGAGTATCGTCGCAACCGGACCGCGCCCCTTGTCAAGTCGTGCTTCCACAACCAAACCGCGAGCAGGTGCATCCCGCTGCGCTTTCAACTCCATGACTTCAGCTTGCAGAAGAACGCTCTCCAGCAAATTTTCAATGCCCTCACCTGTTTTTGCAGAAACCGATATGAATGGTGCATCGCCACCATACTCTTCCGGCACGACCTGTTCGGCAATCAATTCCTGCTTGACGCGATCAAGATTGGCGCCCGGCTTATCAATCTTGTTAATAGCAACAACCAATGGTACGCCAGCCGCTTTCGCATGAGCGATCGCCTCTTTGGTTTGCGGCATGACGCCGTCATCTGCAGCGACAACCAGAATAACGATATCCGTTGCCTTTGCACCGCGTGCGCGCATTGCAGTAAACGCTTCGTGGCCTGGCGTATCAAGGAAAGTGATCATGCCGCGCGGCGTTTCAACGTGATAAGCACCAATATGCTGTGTGATCCCACCGGCCTCACTGGAAGCTACCTTGGCGCGACGAATATAATCGAGCAGCGAAGTTTTACCATGATCGACGTGACCCATGACAGTCACTACTGGGGCGCGTGACAGCATCTCAACATCTGCATGGGCTGCATTGGATTCGAGCAGGGCTTCCGGATCATCAAGCTTCGCAGCGAATGCTTTATGCCCCATTTCCTCAACCAGAATCATTGCTGTTTCCTGGTCCAGAACCTGATTAATCGTCACCATCTGACCCAATGTCATCAAATATTTGATGACTTCAGAAGCCTTGACAGACATCTTATGCGCCAACTCCGCAACAGTAATTGTTTCTGCCACGTAGACATCTTTAACCACAGCTTCTGTAGGTGCCTGAAAATTGGTGCTGTGGTCATCATTATGGGAATTTCTGCGTCCACCGCGCGCACCACTACGCCATGCATCACGGCCGGAACCTGTGTTGCCACGTGGCTTGATTGTGCTGACCCCACGTTTTTTGGCTGCGTCATCCTGCCAAGTCGAAGAGACATTGGCTGACTTAATAGATTTTTTATCGACAACTACCGGCTTTTTCTCACTTGGCTTCTTATCCGCAGGCTTATGCAGCGTCCCTTCAGGTGCCTTTGCTACCACCGGCACTGGAGCCGGCTCTGGCGCCTTGATTACTCTGCGTGGAGCACTCAGCATAGCCTTGATTTGCGCGACTTCGTCCGCTACGGCTTTACGTGCACGTTCAGTAGCGGCGGTTTTCTCAGCAGATTCCTTGACAAGGAGGTCAGATTTTTTCTTGGCATCTTCAGCGGTAACGCGCTTTTTTTCTTCTGCAGCAACACCGCCCGTTGTGGCAGCGGCAAGTGCAGCCTGAGCAGCGATTTTTTCTGTCTCCATCTTGGCTTTTTGCAGCGCCTTTTCTTGCGCTTCGGCCTGCGCTGCTTTTTCAGCTTCAAGTTTTGCCAAACGTTCTTGCTTTTCGTGCAGCTCTGCCTCTTGACGAACAATCAACTCAGCTTGACGCCGCACCTCTTCTTCGCGCCGAGCGATTTCATCCGAATCAACCGCCTGCAAAGTTGCGATAGCAGGAATAGTATCAGGGCTTTCTACCGGAGCATCTTCGCGTTTGACAAAGGTACGCTTCTTGCGCACTTCCACCTGAATTGTGCGCGATTTGCCTGTGGCATCAGCCTGCTTAATCTCCGTCGTTTCTTTACGTGTCAACGTGAATTTTTTCTTTTCAACATCCTGCGCGGCGCCATGTGCGCGACGCAGATGATCCAAAAGTCTATCCTTGTCATCTTTTGACAACGGATCGGACGCCGAGCTTTTTTGTACGCCAGAGGCGTGCAACTGCGTAAGCAGCAAATCCGCTGACATATTCAGCTCGGTGGCAAATTGGGCTACATTGTTACTCGCCATTCAATCCTCTTTTCTATGTTGCTTGACAGATAATAATGAAACGTTCAAATCACTTAACCTCAACCAGGCTCCAGGCCTTGGCTTGTAGTGTCTTGGCACGCTCATCGTACTTGGCATCGATGAGCCTCATTTCATCATCCGTCACATCTTCAAATTCATTTTCAATCAATTGCCGCGCACGTTCCACCGGCAATGCCAGAATTGCACCGAATTCATCGTAGGCTAAATCAGCAAATGCTTTGATCGTCTTGACATCAACCAGACCCAACTTACCAGCGGTGATGCGATCCATGCCATCAAGATTTACAAGACCATCATCCATGCCCTCAAGACCCTCTTCCGAAGCAATAGCTTCTGACACTAGTGCGTCTCGGGCCCGGTTACGCAATTCATTCACCGTTTCCTGATCGAAAGATTCGATTTCAAGCATTTCGCTAATCGGCACGTAAGCAACTTCTTCAAGGCTGGTGAAACCTTCATCGACCAAAATGTCGGCAACCTCTTTGTCAACGTCCAGCTTATCCATGAAAAGCAGGCGTATGGCGGCGGTTTCCAATTCTGATTTGTCAGCTGACTCTTCGGCTGTCATGATATTGATTTTCCAACCTGTCAACTCCGAGGCCAGACGCACATTTTGCCCACTGCGACCAATTGCAATAGCCAAGTTTTCCTCATCAACAACGACATCCATTGCATGTTTATCTTCATCCACCACAATGGAAAAAACATTCGCCGGCGCCAGCGCGCCAATTACAAATTGCGCGGGATCTTCCGACCACAGAACAATATCCACGCGCTCGCCACCCAACTCCCCAGTCACCGCCTGTACGCGCGAGCCGCGCATACCCACGCAGGTGCCGATAGGATCGATGCGTTTATCATTTGTATACACGGCAATTTTCGCCCGCACACCCACATCGCGAGCGGCAGACTTCACCTCAAGACTACCTTGCTCTATCTCTGGCACCTCAAGCTCAAACAGTTTCATTATGAATTCTGGAGCTGTACGGGAAAGAATTACCTGTGGCCCACGAACATTACGATCTATTCTCAAGATATAGGCACGCACACGATCACCAATACGCAGATTTTCCTTGGGAATCATTTGATCCCGCGGCAAGCGGGCCTCAATCTTACCAGACTCGACAATTGCATCCCCGCGCTCCATACGCTTGATGGTGCCGGTTACAAGTGAATCGCCTCTTTCAAGAAAATCCATCAGAATTTGTTCACGCTCCGCGTCCCGAATACGCTGCAATACGACCTGCTTTGTGTCTTGCGCAAAACGACGGCCAAAATCGACTGATTCAATTGGCTCCTCTATGTAATCGTCAACTTCTATGTCGGCGATTTGTTCCTTGGCTTCAAAATGTAGCACTTCCTGATCCGGCAATTGCAAACCAGCCTCGTCTGGTACGACATGCCAGCGGCGGAAGGATTCGAATTGACCCGCCTCTCGATTAATGGAGACGCGGATGTCGACATCCCCCTCATATCGTTTTTTTGTTGCCTGTGCCAGCGCATGCTCAAGTGCGCCAAAGACTACATCTTTATCGACATTTTTTTCACGCGCTAACGCATCAACCAATAATAAAACTTCTCGACTCATGCTTTGCGGCTCCTAAAATCCACTGCTGGCACCAATCGTGCCTTATCTACGTCAGCGAGCGCAAAATCCAACGTCGCCATCCCATCATTTCCCTCAAACTCCAGCTTCAACGCTTCGCCCAAGGGCTCATGAAGAATACCTTGAAACGTTTTACGATTCGACGTTCCCGCCATTGGCAAGCGCAACTTGATTACCACCTCCTGCCCTGCGAAGCGCACATAATCAGAAAGCTTCCTCAACGGCCGATCCAGACCTGGCGATGAAATTTCAAGCCGCGAATAATCGACATTTTCGACCGTCAATACGTGCGTCAATTGGTGACTCACTTTTGCACAGTCTTCGACAGTAATTAAACCTGTTTCAACATCTTCGGGCATGAAATCAATATACACGCGCAACAGGCCACGCTCTGCTTGTTCGAAATCAACAAGCTCGTAACCCATACCGATAACTGTTTTTTCAATTAAATCCAGTAAACGCAAAGCATTCTCCGTACATAAGCCAACCCTGCCACGCCACAACATTGAGCATTGGATTCTAAAACCATTCAGCAAAAAAAAATGGGCCTCTGCCCACCTTCTATTTATATACCAAGCCAAGCTGTTCGCCAACAATGGATTCAGAGTGACCTTTTAAGTCAGCGCATTATATACGATATGCGCCATAGGCAGCAATGTAAAAATGCCCTGCGATCGAGCGAACAATATACATTGTTCAATAAAAATACAGGATTTCGTACAAAAAAACCGCCTATTTTAAATTACCCTGATCCAGTTGAACTTGGGAATTACCCTTTATTGCGGCGGCGTGGTGCAACTTGCTGACTATTTGCCCCGTTAGGCTGTCGACTGGAATTGCGCCGTGGCTGTCCCATGCCGGCATAGCCAAATGTGGTTTGGAGCGGGTCAGGCTGACGATTTCGGGGCGGCTGAGTTTTCCCTGGCTCAAAGCTTTGGCCCTGCTTTTTATAGTTCATATTTTTTTTGCTGTCACCAACGTCTTTGCGCTCTCGATTTCCACCGTAACCCACGGATTCATTTCCACGGCTTTTGGCAGCAATTTTATCCAACCCACACAAATTTAATAAATCGCGGACCGCATTTTCTTCCATCTCCTCCCATCGCCCACGCTTCAAACCGCGTGGGAGGGTCATGGAACCATACCGGGTGCGTATCAGCCGCGATACGGTTAACCCGATTGCTTCAAACATGCGCCGTACTTCCCGATTTCTGCCCTCGCCAATGATGACGCGATACCATTTATTAATACCCTCGCCGCCACCATCCGCAATTTTGGAAAATTGCGCCAGGCCGTCTCCCAATTCAACGCCGCTCAATAGTTTCTGGCGCATGCCTTCCTCCAGCTCACCCAAAGTGCGCACGGCATACTCACGATCAATGCCATAACGGGGATGCATTAAACGGTTGGCGAGATCGCCCGACGTCGTAAACAACAGCAACCCTTCCGTATTGAAATCCAGGCGACCTACCGCCAGCCACTTGCCTGCTTTCATGCTAGGCAAATGGTCAAACACTGACGGCCTTCCGTCCGGATCGTTATTGCTGACAATTTCGCCTGCCGGCTTGTGATAAATCAGCACCCGGGGGGGATGCGTGCTGACTTTTCGCTGGATTTGCTTGCCATTGATTCGCACAATATCCGTAGGCAAAATTCGCTGCCCGATATGTGCAGGCTCGCCATTCACCGAGACACGTCCCGATATGATCAAATCCTCCATGTCGCGACGCGAGCCGAGGCCAGCCTCTGCCAATACTTTGTGCAGCTTGGGTGCGTCATCGTCAGCAGTCAGATCACGCCTGACGTTTTTTTGCTGTGATGCGCGATTAGCCTGACGCGAGTTGGTATCAGGACCTTCAATCTGACCATGATCGAACTCTTCGGAAATGACAAACGAAAACAGCGCATCAGCATCCGCCGGTTTTGTACGCGTTTGTTGAACCCTGCCATTTTCCTTGCCGTTAAAGGATTTCGATGCAACGCGTCCGGACTGACCCTGTTTTTGTTGCCGGTTACCGTCACCACGATTACCCCGAGCATGCCGCGGGCCCGGTGTTGTTGCGCTTACCGCTGTTGCACTTTCTTTAGCCGCCAGTGGCTCGACAACAGTATTTTCTTGCACAGCGGGTGCCGCGACAGCCTGCTCGTCGCCCGACTGCGATGGAAATGAAGCCGGCTTTGCCTTTCGTGGCGCGCGCGGGGTGCGTGTAGCAGGCTGGGCCGACTGCAATCCGGCCGCTGCGTCAACTGGCTTTGTATCAGTAGTTTTTTTCCGCGTACGTACACGGCTGCTTTTTGCAATGGCCACCTCATCACTTGGTGCAAGTGTATCGGGGCTTTTTGGCGAAATATTATTTGGATTGGACGGGTTCATTATTTACTTCGTGATATTACTGTTCGCATTCGCATCAAACTTTGATTCAGGCGTATTACCTGAAGAAACGGCTTCAATTTGTGAAGCGCGAATGTGCACATCGGGCTCCTGGCCTTGTGCAGAATATGGGATGACATCGCCGATACTGTTGACTAACTCGCTGGCTGACTCTATACCAGCAGGACCATCACTGGCTTCTGCCGAACTCACGACAAGTTGAAGATCGGCTTCCAGCGATTGCAGTTGCAGCAAAGCTTCAGCCTGCATTTCGATCTTCGATTCCTGTTGTAATTGCGGTAGTTTATCCAGAGAAGCCAAGCCGAGATCGCTCAAAAATTGCTTGGTGGTGGCAAGCAAGGCTGGACGCCCCGGAACATCACGATGCCCCACCACATCAATCCATCCCCGCTCCTCGATCAACTTTATCGTTTGCGAGTTGACGGCAACGCCACGTATTTCCTCTATGTCACCTCGGGTCACAGGTTGACGATAAGCAATGATGGCCAGGGTTTCCATGGTCGCTCTGGAATATCGTTGTGGCTTCTCAGGATTCAAGCGATCCAGGTATACTTTCATCTCCGGCTTGCTTTGAACACGCCAACCGGACGATAAAAGAACCATTTCTATACCCTTGCCAAGCCAGTCTGCGCGTAACTCTTCGAGAATCGCATTAATATCTTCAACACCCAATGCGTCCTCAAGCCCACTGAATAATTTCCTCATATCATGAACTGATAAAGGTTGGTAGGCGCACAACAAGGCGGTTTCAAGGACTTTTTTAGCCTCAGGAGTATTCATGCACAGAACTTAAGCGACTATTGCGAGATTATATGCGACGACGATCTTTCAAAATAGCAACCAACTAGATATCTCGTTGATACTAGTTTCAACACTCATGTTGCTGGGTATGGAATGAGTGACGATTTGAAAGGGTTGCGCGGCTAAACGTTATGGCATTGCTGATACTGCCATCAAACTTATTTTGCCTCTGACTTTGCGCTACGATGCGCCCGTCAACTAAAAGACGCTGGCTTAAATTTTGGAAATTATAACTGGAATTTGCGAATTATATCAAAAAAGAGACTTGTCTAATATGGTAGGCCTTATCCAAGGTATGCGACTGAACGGAACCCGCATTCCAAGCCAGGAACGCGTCTGGGGCGATAATATCGGGCATTGATGGAAAATTTGAAGCAGCTGTAAGTGAAAATACGATTAAAAATATGAATCAAAATGAATCTTGATGTGACTGAAAAAATGACACCTCGCAGGGAGAATCCTGAAAACAGGTCTATCTATAAGGGACGCAGAATATCTGTTGCGCCAATGATGGATTGGACAGATAGGCATTGCAGATCATTCCATAGAAAAATTACGCGCCATACCTGGTTATATACAGAAATGGTGACTACCGGAGCGCTTTTGTACGGCGACGTTGCGCGGCATCTGGACTTTAGCCAGGAAGAACATCCGGTTGCACTGCAACTGGGCGGAAGCGACCCGGGCGATCTGGCCAAAAGTGCGAAATTGGGCGAATCATGGGGCTACGATGAAATCAATCTGAATTGCGGTTGCCCGTCCGAGCGCGTGCAAAAAGGCGCTTTCGGCGCATGCCTGATGGCAGAGCCAGATTTGGTGGCGGATTGCGTAAAGGCGATGCGCGATGCCGCGTCCATTGATATTACGGTCAAGCATCGCGTCGGCGTTGACCAAATACAGTCTTATGATTTTGTGCGAGATTTTGTCGGGACTGTGGCGCAGGCAGGTTGCGTTACATTCATCGTCCATGCCCGCAACGCGATCCTGAAAGGATTGAGTCCAAAGCAGAATCGTGAAATTCCGCCGTTAAAGTACGATTTCGTCTACCAATTGAAGCGCGATTTTCCGCAACTGGAGATCATCCTCAATGGCGGCGTCAAAACATCGGACGAGATCGACTGTCACCTTCAGTATATTGATGGCGTGATGCTGGGGCGCGAGGCGTACCACAATCCTTATGCAATGGCTGCTTTTGACGCACGTTATTATGGCGATGAAGCTCCGATCAGATCTCGGGCCGAGGTGCTGGAAGCGATGGTTTTGTATACTCGACATCAACTTGAGCGTAACAGTCAGAATGCCGGAGGTGGATTGCGGCTCAACAGCATTACACGTCATATGCTGGGCTTGATGGCTGGCATGCCTGGCGCACGCAGGTTTCGGCAATTGCTTTCCAACTCGGAAAAGCTGGCGACAAATGATCCCGCATTGTTATTAAGGGCACTGGAGAAGATGCAAGCATCGCAATAATTGTTGTTCAGGCCATTGCTTATTTCCTACATTTACTTCTTGCTGCCAATACTGATGGCCAGATAATATACTTAACTCCGTATTTTTAAAGGCACATTAAAAATATGCGGAAAATTGCTGTTTTTACTGCATACCCCCTATTTTTTAAGTTTGGAATTAACCTGAGTTACCGTCCCGACGGCACTAGCACAACTTTTTCAGCACTGGCGGCGGGTGCCGCCTTGTCGCTTACAATGCCTGCCTTGCTTGTTTGAAGCAGATGACATCCCACCGAAAGAACCGATGAAATATTTTTTTAGATTGATACGCGTTATTCTTGGCCCCTTCATGCTGCTCAACGAGCGGCTGACCAGGCCGCAAGGCGTAGTGCGCTCTGCAACTGAGCAAGCCGGCGTCGATGCCGCTTGCCGGCAATTGGCCTTGTATCAATTCAGCACTTGCCCGTTTTGCATCAAGGTACGCCAGGAATTGCGCCGTCATGCATTGACAGTCGAATTGCGCGATGCGCAGCATTCGGCAGAAAATCGTCAAGCCCTGTTGGCGCAAGGCGGCAGCAGCAAAGTACCTTGCCTGAAAATCACCGATGAACACGGTAAAGCGCAATGGCTATATCAGTCCGGCGCAATCATTAGCTATTTGCAGCAGCGCTTTGCCGTCGACAACAAGAATTGAGCAGACAACCCAATGTGCGCCAATAACGCCGACGGTACGCACATCAGCACGATCGCCGGCGCGGCGGTGGACGCTGCAGAACAGCATCTGCGCGATATTCTGTCGCTTGCATTCGACCACGCGCATCCGCATTCGGCGGTGGTGGTATTCGATACGCGCTGCGATCTGGCGCAGGCGCTGACAGCGGCTTACCGGCGCTGCCTTCCGAGCGCGACCTTCATCGACTTCGATGCGGTTTCTCCGCCAGCGGTGCTGGCGGCATTCGCACCGCTGGCGCCGTCCGACCTGGTGGTGCTGATTCAATCGACTAACTTCCGGCTGGAAGCGTTCCGGATTCGGGTCGAGCTATTCAAGCGCGGCTTGAAGGTGATCGAGCATCCGCATCTGGCCCGCATGCTTGGGCCGGAAGCGCTCTACTACATCGATTCGCTGGCCTATGATCCCGCGTATTTCCGCGGCGTCGGCAATGCGCTGAAGGCGCGCATTGATCGCGCGCAAGACGGTGTGGTCGAGAGTGGCGGCGCGCGCCTGGTGTTCGCCTCCCGGTTTGAATCGGCAAAACTGAACGTAGGCGATTACAGCCAGATGAAAAACGTCGGCGGTCAGTTTCCGATCGGCGAAGTGTTCACGGAGGCGCAAAATCTGGAGGCGGTCAACGGTCGGGTGCGCATTTTTGTGTTTGGCGACACCGCGTTCAGAGTCAACCAGCCGGAAACGCCGATCACGCTGGTGGTCACCTGCGGCCAGGTGACGGGCGTCATCGATGCCACCCCGGAATTCGAGCAAGTGCTGGCCAATATCCGCGCCGATGAGGGCGTGGTGTGGGTGCGCGAACTGGGCTTTGGCATGAATCGCGCTTTTTCAAAAGACCGAACGGTAAGCGATATCGGCACCTTCGAGCGCATGTGCGGCGTCCACCTGTCGCTCGGCGCCAAGCACGGCAGCTACGGCAAACCCAACTTCAAGCGCGGCGAAGGCAAGCATCACGTTGACGTCTTTGCCGTCACGGAATCGGTCACGCTGGACGACGATGTGGTGTACTGCAATGGTGCGTGGCAAGTCTGATAGTCCTTGCGCAGACCCATACGGGTTGACTGACTAAACCCTATAATCACGCCACATTCACCCGAGGTAACGCCATGACACTTTCCATGTACTCCGCATCGATTCCCGTTTTCAAACAAATGCTAAACAGCCTGCACGACGTGCTGACCAAGGCCGAAGCGCATGCAACGGCCAAGAACATCACGCCGGACGCCTTGCTACAGGCGCGCCTGTTCCCCGACATGTTCCCGCTGCTGCGCCAGGTACAGATCGCAACCGATTTCGCGCGCGGCGTGTCGGCGCGTCTGGCAGGTGTTGCGGTGCCGGCCTACGAAGAGACTGAAAAGACTTTTTCCGATCTGCAGGCACTGATCGGCAAAACGCTGGCTTTTCTCGATAATCTGAACGCGGCGCAATTTGATGGCAGCCAAACGCGTGAAATCGTGTTGCGCCCGGGAACTCCGAAAGAGAAAAAATTGTCTGGTCAATCGTATCTGCTCCATTACGGACTGCCGCAATTCTTTTTTCACGTCACCACCGCTTATGTGATTTTGCGTCACAACGGCATCGAAATCGGCAAAAAAGACTATATGGGCGATTTTTAAGCCTATTCAGCTACTATCGGTACTGTTTCGAAAAGCATCCATTACCGCATTTATTTGAGGGAGAACTTACGCATGCGCCAGTCGTTTCGCCGGTTGCCGGCAATACTCGCTGTATCGATTGCCGGCGTTTTATCGGCTTGCGGGACGCCATCTAAATCGGTGGTGTATCTGCATGAGGGATTCGATTCGACTTCGACCTATTCGCGCAGCTTTGCGGTGTCAGCCGATGAAACTTGCGAAGCGGCGCGGCGCGCGCTGCTCAGTCAGGGCTACCTGATCAATCAGGCCAATAATGAACTGGTGGATGGACGCAAGAACTTCCAGCCAAGCAGCGATAATCACGTCCAGATCGTGTTTCGCATCGTCTGCGTAGCTGACGCTAGCGGCAAAGGATCAACCGCCTTTGTCAGCGCACTGGAAGACCGCTACGCATTAAAGAAGAGTAATAACTCAGCCAGTCTGGGAGTGGGTGCTCTCGGCTCGATTTCGCTGCCGTTCTCTTCCAGCGACGACTCGCTGGTCAAGGTTGCAAGCTTGACAATCCCCACCGGCGAGTTCTATCAACGCTTTTTCGTGCTGGTGGAACGCTATCTTGGCGCTGATTCCGGCAGCGTCACAAATGCAATAGATGCAATTGATAGCGCAGGCATCATCCCGCATCCGCTATTGCAGCAAAAGTAGATCCCAATCTAGAAGTTGGCGTTGCCATCCTGGATTCACTCGGGATGCCGCCTGCTGTGCGATTGATGCAACAGGTTAGAATAGGAAAAAATATTACTCAAAAGAAAGAGACAAGTCATGAGCGAGGTATTTTCCAAGACCGAACAAGGACAGGAAGAGATCAAAACGCGCACCGGCGGCCTGGCCCAGCGCGTGCGGCAGGTGCTGATTTTTGTCGACGGCAAACGCGACATCGATGCATTGCGCAAAATGTTGCCTACCGACGATCTGGAAAACACGCTACAGGCGCTGCAGCAGCAGGGCTATATTGCGGCAGTCGAAATGACTGAGGATCTCTGCATCGGGCCTGAGCCGATCGCATCAATTGTGCCCGCCGAAAAAATACCGGCGCCAATCGGCACCGTGTTTCGCGAACTGCCGCCGACGTCAAGCACCAAAGAGCTGGAACTGGCGCGCAATTTCATGATGAACACACTAAAAAGTTTTACCGGCCCGTATGCGACGCTCAGCCTGGTCGAGAAAGTGAATGCAGCGCAATCGCACGCAGAAATGCGCGCGCAATTCGACTACTGGATCGACGCCATTATTCAAACCCGCGATGGCAAACGCCGCGCCGATGCGTTGCGCTCTGCTCTGCTGGAGATTATTTGAATTTGAAGAAAGAATCCGGCGCAGACGCGCCGGCATTACTGCGGCCGGCGAGAGCCGGCCGCTAGACTCACATCCGATGCGACAAGCGCATTAGAAACGGTAACCGACGCCAACACCGATCAGCCAAGGATCAATTTTCACGGTACCAAGCTTGGTGCCATCGGCGAGGCTCAGATCGCTGCGGATTTGGACTTTTTTCACGTCCAGATTCAGCGACCAGTTTTTATCCAACTTGTAGTCCACACCCGCCTGTAGCGCCAGACCATAGCTATTCTTTTCCAGAGTTGCGGCGCCTTTCAACAGATTGACCTGCGAGACGCGGGTGTAATTGACGCCGACGCCAACATACGGGCTGAACTGCGCGGCTGGTGTGAAGTGGTATTGCAGCAACAGAGACGGCGGTAGGTGTTTGAGAGTACCGATATTGTCGCCATTCAAAGACACATCATGTTTTTGCGGGTAAGTCAGGATCAGTTCCGCAGCCAAGTTCGGCGTGAAGAAGTAAGAGATATCGACTTCAGGAATGGTCTTGTTGCTGACATGAACACTATCTTTTAACAGCCCATTACCGGCCGTATCAAATTTATTTGCAGTGTCGATTTGCACCACACGCGCACGCACCAGCCACGGACTTTGTTGCGCCATGACAGGCCCTGCGATAGCGCCGAGAGCAACCAATGCAATGATGAGAGATGTCTTTTTCACGTTAATACCCTTAAAATTTGTAGGTGTATCAGTATAAACATGCCTCAATACAACATCTAGTTGACCTATATCAATATTTCAAAAATATTTGCCTGACTACAGTTCGTAGTGGGTATTTCTGAAAATATATACATGCCTATGTATTTTTAATTAAACTTTATTTAATTGCGTGAAATGGCATTTTTATGCGCATACCCCGCCTAAATTTATAAAATTGAAAATTATTCAAACGAATCCGGGCGCAAAGTTGATCCGATACTGTTGCTGTGGTCGGGTTGCAACATAAAATGGAACCCCGTCTCAACCGCCCTTCAACAAGATCACATGGAAGAACAACACGCTTTACCTTTTCTGCGCGAGACACTGCTGTTTCTGGCTCTGGCCGGGATTCTGATCCCACTGCTACAGCGCTGGCGCGTCAATCAGATTCTGGGTTTTCTGGCCGTCGGCGCATTGGTCGGCCCGTTTGGCCTCGGGCTCTGGGCCACTGCAGTGCCCTGGCTGGCGTATTTCACCTTTCCACGCCTGGAAGGAGTGGCGGTGCTAGCCGAACTGGGGGTACTGTTCCTGATGTTCATGATCGGACTCGAACTGTCGGCGGCGCGTCTATGGGAATTGCGGCGCTGGGTCTTTGGCGCCGGCACCGCGCAAGTCTGCATCAGCGCGCTGGCACTTGGCGGCATTATCTATCTGTTCGGCAACCGGATCGACACTGCAGCGGTGCTGGGCTTGGTGCTGGCCCTGTCGTCTACCGCGGTGGTAATGCAGTTGATGACCGAACAGCGCACGCTGGGCACACCGTTGGGGCAATCGGTTTTTTCCATTCTGATGATGCAGGATCTGTTCGTGGTTCCGCTGCTGATCCTGGTCGGCATCCTGGCCAAGGGCCAGACCGACGGCCTGTTTGTACTGGCTGGCCTGACGCTGCTGAAATCAGTCGGCGTGATTGTGCTGATTTATTTGCTGGGCCGACGGGTAATTCGGCCCTTGTTCAGCTCTTTCGCCAAGCAGGGCCGGCCCGACGTGTTCATGGCGCTCACTCTGTTGAGCACGTTGGGAATTGCCGGCCTGACTGCCGCAGCCGGATTATCAATGGCCCTGGGCGCGTTTCTGGCCGGCTTGCTGCTGGCCGAGACGGAGTTCAAGCACGAGGTCGAGGTGACGATCGAGCCTTTCAAGGGTTTGCTGATGGGCTTGTTTTTCATGTCGGTCGGGCTTGGCATCGATCTGCGGGAAATTGCCCAGGCGCCGCTCTGGCTACCGCTGTCGCTGTTCGGCTTATTTGCCGTCAAGTCGCTGGTGCTGGCCGTATTGTTGAAGATCGGCGGCTTCCAGTGGGGCCGCGCGCTGGAGGGCGGCCTGTTGCTCGGGCAAGGCGGCGAATTTGCCTTTATCGTGGTCGGCTATGCGATGACCACCAAGCTGATCGCGCCGGCGCTGGGCCAGTTCGTGTTGCTGCTGGTTGGCCTGAGCCTGTTTGCCACACCGCTGGCGGCCAGGGCCGGGCGACTGTTCGGCGACTGGTGGGAAGCACATTACCGGGAGCCGGTTGGCAGCCTGAATGGCAACGTGCCGGAGCCAACCGCCGGACTGGTGATCATTGCCGGCTTTGGCCGCGTTGGCCAACTGTTGGGACATATTCTGGAGACGCAGGGAATCCATTTCATAGCGCTGGAAAACAATGCGCGGCTGGTGGCCGAACTGCGCCCGCAGGGCGTGCCAATCTATTTTGGCGACGCCGCACGCGCCGAACTGTTACAAAAGGTACACGCCGATCAGGCCGCTGCGATTGTGTTGACGATGGATCATCCCGCTTCGGCGCTGCACGCGGTCAAAGCCATCCGGCGCGAATATCCGCAGCTACCGGTTTTTGCGCGCTCGCGGGATGAAAAACATGCACGCATGCTCAAGAAAGCCGGCGCCGCCATCGTCATCCCGGAAACCCTGGAATCCGGCTTGCAACTCTCCTCTTTCGTGCTGCAAACGCTGGGCATTGCGGAGGGCGCCGCAATGCAGGTAATCCAGGACGAACGCGAGCGACGCATTGCTGCCTTGCAAGTAAGCAGTGCCGATTAAGTGCAAATAAGCCCAAATGAGCCTGAGCAGTATCGGGAATTACTTGTTTATCCAGGTCAGAACCTCGCGCCATTGCGCCAGATCCTTGGCTACCCGCGTCGGTGCCAGATCCCATAAAGTGGCGCCCTGCGCTGCCATTTGCACGTAATTCTGCGTATCGCGCAGCATCCCGATCACCGGCAAATCCAGTTGACCGACATAAGCGGCGAGCTGCTCGGCCGAATGGCTGCGGGCATTGACGCGCATGCCGAGCACGCCGATGTCGAACTTGTGCTTGCGCTTGGCCAGCAGTTGCAGGAATTTCTGGGTCGCGAAAATATCGAACATCGAAGGCTGCAGCGGCACGATGACTTTGTCGGCAATCTTGAGCACTGCGGCAAGTTGCCTGCCTTCCAGTCCGGCTGGAGTATCGAGCACGATATGGCTGCTGCCCTTGGGCGGCCTGACCACCTGACAATCCTTCAACTCCCAGGCGCTGATAGGGGCCAGGTTTGCGGGACGCAATCCGAGCCACCCACGCGACGATTGCTGCAAGTCGATATCGCCCAGCATCACATGCTTGCCTTGAGCCGCGTAATACCCTGCCAGGTTGGTGGCAAAGGTGCTTTTTCCCACCCCGCCTTTGGGGTTTGCAATGACGATAACTGGCATATTTTCTTTCCGTGAGTTTTGAGTATGAAGTTTACGATGGAATTCTCGAGTCTCAGGCTACCTTGAATGGGCGCAATTTTCAATCAACCGAACTTCTAGAAAACCCGCCCTTGACCGATAGCATCAACAATTGTCGCCCCTCTGCAGGAACGTCTGCCAAAACTTAAGATAGGACAAGTACAAAATCCTGCTTCCCGTGCAGACTGCCCGCTCGTCAGCGCCGGCCGGTGGCTATTAATCCGCCAAAAGCCATGCAAGGAGAAACAGGAGAAGTCATGAAAGAGTTATTAAGTTCACCACGAATAGTTGCCTTTTCCGCCCCCGGAATCCCCCCCGAAGATGCGGCAGTGCTGAACATGCGCGCCGACCTGATGGCAAAACTGCGGCGCGTAATCGCCCAACACGGCTGGACCCAACAACAGGCATCGGCCCATCTGGGCATCAGTCAGTCGCGCGTGTCGGATCTGGTGCGCGGCAAATGCGACAAGTTCAGGCTCGACATGCTGATCAAACTGGCCACACGCATCGGTCAAAAATTACATCTGGTTTTGGAAGCTGCCTGAGTATCGCCTACAGGCTGCATCAGCCTGTAGGCATCCGAATACCTTATTCCTTTTCCGAATCAATCGCATACGCGAAGCCGACAAAGTGCGCGGCTGAGGTAGACATTGAATTACGGAACCAGCCGCGTCAAACCGCCCATGTACGGATGCAGCACCGCCGGAATATCGACGCTGCCATCGGCCTGCTGGTAATTCTCCAATAATGCAACCAAGGTACGCCCGACCGCCAGGCCGGAGCCGTTCAGCGTATGCACCAGCTCCGGTTTGCCTTGTGCGTTGCGAAAACGGGTCTGCATGCGGCGCGCCTGGAAGGCTTCGCAATTCGAGACCGACGAAATCTCGCGGTAGGTATTTTGTGCCGGTAGCCATACTTCCAGGTCGTAAGTCTTGGTCGCGCCAAAACCCATATCGCCGGTGCACAGGCTGACCACGCGATACGGCAGGCCGAGCTTTTGCAGGATGGCTTCGGCATGGCCGACCATCTGTTCCAGCGCTTCATAGGATTGTTCCGGATGGACGATTTGCACCATCTCGACCTTGTCGAACTGATGCTGGCGAATCATGCCGCGCGTGTCGCGGCCATAGCTGCCCGCTTCCGAGCGAAAGCATGGGGAATGCGCAGTCATCCTGATCGGCAGCGCTTCGGCGGCCACGATTTCGTCGCGCACGATGTTGGTCAGCGGCACTTCAGCGGTCGGGATCAGGTAAAAAGTCTCGCCCTCGCCTTCCACGCCGCCCTTTTTCACTGAAAACAAATCCGCTTCAAATTTCGGCAACTGGCCGGTGCCGCGCAAGCTGTCGGCATTCACCATGTACGGCGTATAGCATTCGGTATAGCCGTGTTCTTCAGTATGGGTATTCAACATGAACTGCGCCAGCGCACGGTGCAATCGGGCGATGCCGCCCTTCATCACCGAAAAGCGCGAACCGGTAATCTTGGTCGCGACCTCGAAATCCAGCCCCAGCGCGGCGCCGACATCGACGTGATCCCTGACCTCGAAGTCGAAGATGCGCGGCGTGCCGACCTTGCGCAACTCGACGTTGCCGGCTTCGTCCAGACCCTCCGGCACCGATTCGTGCGGCAGATTCGGAATCGCCAGCATGAATTCGCTGATGCGGTCCTGCACGGTGGCGAGCGCGCCTTCGTTGTTTTTCAGTTCATCGCCCAAGCCGGCGACTTCCGCCATCACGGCCGAGGTGTCCTGGCCCTTGCCCTTGAGTATGCCGATCTGCTTGGACAGCGCGTTGCGCTTGGCTTGCAGATCTTCGGTGCGGGTCTGGATGACTTTGCGCTCGGCTTCGAGCGCATTGAAAGTGGTTACATCAAGCTGGAACTTGCGCGCGGCCAGGCGGATGGCGGCGCTGTCGATGTCTTTGCGCAGGAGTTGAATGTCGATCATGGGGGTTTGCCGGACTCTGGTGACGAAACCAACATTGTAGCAAGCCGCGTATTACTCCCGCGCTGGGTGCAACCCATCGCGTATCTAGTTTTTCGCCTTTTTATCCAATTCCCGCAAATGGGCCATTTTTTCGCCGATCTTGCCTTCCAGCCCGCGCGGGGTTGGGGTGTACCAGTGCTGATTGCCGATGCCATCGGGCAAATAGGTTTCGCCGGCGGCGTAAGCCTCCGGTTCGTCGTGCGCGTAGCGGTACAACTTGCCGTAACCCAATTCCTTCATCAGCTTGGTCGGGGCGTTGCGCAAGTGCTCCGGCACCGGGCGCGACTGGTCCTTTTTTACGAAGGCTCTGACCTGGTTGTAAGCCATATAGCCGGCATTGCTCTTGGCCGCAATCGACAGATAGATCACCGCTTGCGCCAGCGCCAATTCGCCTTCCGGCGATCCCAAACGCTCATAGGTGGCGGCGGCATCGTTGGCAATCTGCATCGCACGCGGATCGGCCAGACCGATGTCTTCCCAAGCCATGCGCACGATACGGCGCGACAGGTAGCGCGCATCGACGCCGCCATCGAGCATCCGGCACAACCAGTACAGCGCCGCATCCGGATTGGAGCCGCGCACCGATTTGTGCAACGCTGAAATCTGGTCGTAAAACGCGTCGCCGCCCTTGTCGAAACGGCGCAGCGTGTCGCCCAGACATTCCACCAGCAGCGCCGCATCGACTTCTTTCACCTCCTTGGCTTGCGCCGCGCGGGCGATGATTTCCAGTGTATTCAACAGCTTGCGGCCATCGCCGTCGGCGCTGGCGATCAGCGTCAGTTTGGCATCCGGCGCAAATTGCAAACCATCCAATTCGGCAGCGCAGGCGCGATCGGCCAGCGTCCGCAAGTCATCGTCAGTGAGCGACTTCAATACATAAGTCGCCGCGCGCGAGAGCAGCGCGCCATTCACCTCGAACGACGGATTCTCGGTGGTCGCGCCGATGAAGGTGAACAAGCCGCTCTCGACGTGCGGCAAGAACGCATCTTGCTGGCTCTTGTTGAAGCGATGCACTTCATCGACGAACAGGATGGTGCGGCGGCCGGAATTGGCGCGGATCACCTGCGCCCGCTCGACCGCTTCGCGGATATCCTTGACCCCCGACAGCACCGCCGGCAGCGCGATAAATTCCGCATTGAAACTGTCAGCCATCAGGCGCGCCAGCGTGGTCTTGCCGACACCCGGCGGCCCCCACAGGATCATCGAATGCGGCTCGCCCGATTCGAACGCGACGCGCAGCGGTTTGCCCGCGCCAAGCAAGTGTTGCTGACCGATCACGTCGTCCAGCGTTTTGGGGCGGAGGCGTTCGGCTAAAGGGATCAAAGTCATTGGCGGGCAAGCATAAAGTCGGGAAAGAAGATTGTAGTCCAGCCGCTGCGGGACCGTAATCTCGCGGTCCGCGCCGCCGCCGGCAGCCGGGTATTGGCGCCCCGCGATTTTTTGTCCAGCCGGACTTTTTGGAAAATAAAATATACTATCCAATGTATTTTTTATGTCCGCAATGAAATTATGCGGAAAATGCCATGTTTATAGACATACCCACCATATTTATCACCAAATAGCAGTCATATAAAAAGCTCCGCCGCGCCAGTTATCGAACGCGGTTATGCCCTGCGCCGCCCGGATGCAGCTCTAGCGCTCCAGGGCTGACGCCTATCCCATTCTGGTTATCTCAAAAACAATGCATTTCGTCCTACTTCGGCTTTGGTTTCTCCGCTGCGTCGTCTAAGCTGAAACAAACCGGACTGGTTCCGGGCAACCCGTTTGCGCCGGGCGTCAGCAGTCGTCCGACTAACCGTAAAACAAGAGGGTGAACCGTGGCCAACAGCGAAGAAACCAAAGCGGAGCTGATCGGCAAGATCAGCGCACTGATCGAAGAACGTTGCGCGGGGCAGGATACGGCGCCACTGGTGCGCTTCGCGCAGGAATACTTTGCGCAGGTCGATCCCGATGACTTGCGCGAGCGCAATGTGCAGGATCTGTACGGGGCCGCGCTGTCGCACTGGAATTTGCTGCGCCGTTTCAGCCCGGGCGCGGCCAAGCTGCACGTCTACAATCCGCGCCTCGAAGAGCATGGCTGGCAGTGCGGCCACACGGTGGTCGAAATCGTCAACGACGACATGCCGTTCCTGGTCGATTCGGTGACGATGGAGGCCAACCGCCAGGGCCTCACGCTGCATCTGCTGATCCACCCGGTGCTGCGCATCAAGCGCGACGCCGCCGGCGAATTGATCGCATTGCTGGACACCGAAGCCGCCGATGGAGTTTTGCAGTCGATCATCCACATGGAGGTCGACCGCCAGACCGGCCCGCAGCTGGAGCAGTTGCGGGCCGGCATCGAGCACGTGCTGCAGGACGTGCGCAAGGCGGTGGAGGACTGGCCGCAGATGCTGGCGCGCTTGCGCGAGGTCAACGCCGAGATCGATGCCGCGCCCGTCGACCGCGAGCAGGCGGCCGAGATCAAGGCGTTCCTGGACTGGGCCGGGCAACGCCACTTTACCTTCCTCGGTTATCGCGACTACGACCTGGTGACCGAAGGCGGCGAAGACGTGCTGCGCATCGTGCCGGATTCGGGACTAGGCATCCTGCGCCAGAGCCAGCAGCAACGCTCGGCCAGCTTCGCGGTGCTGCCGCCGGATTCGCGCCGGCTGGCGCGGGTGCCGCAATTGCTGATGCTGACCAAGGCCAATTCGCGCGCCACCGTGCACCGTCCCGGCTACCTCGACTACATCGGCATCAAGCGCTTCGACGCCCAGGGCCAGGTGAACGGCGAGCACCGTTTCCTCGGCCTCTACACCCACAACGCCTACACCGCCAATCCGACCCAGATCCCGCTGTTGCGGCGCAAGGTGGAGCACGTGATCCGCAGCGCCGGCTTGCTGCCCGGCAGCCACGCCGCCAAGGATTTGCGCATGGTGCTGGAAACCTACCCGCGCGACGAACTGTTCCAGATCGACGAGGATGACCTGTTGCAGCATGCGATGGGAATCGTGCGCCTCAACGAGCGCCAGCGCACCCGCCTGTTCCTGCGGCGCGACCCTTACGGCCGTTTCCTGTCCTGTCTGGTATTCGTGCCGCGCGACACCTACAACACCGAGTTGCGCCTGCGCATGCAGCAGATTCTGCTGGAGGCGTTCAACGGCGTCAGCGCGGAGTTCAATGTGCAACTGTCCGAGTCGCCGCTGGCGCGCATCCATTTCACGGTGCGCACCCGGCCCGGCAGCGGCATCCCCGAGTTCGACGTGGCCGCGCTCGAAGCACGGCTGGCGCAGGCCGGGCGGCGCTGGCAGGACGAGGTGTACGCGGCGCTGCTGGAACGCTGCGGCGAGGAGCGCGCGACCCGGCTCTACCGCCGCTACGCCGGCGCATTCCCGGCCGGCTACCGGGAAGATTATTCGGCCCGGCTGGCGGTGCATGACATCGAGATGATGGAGCAGCTGGCGCAGCAAGGTTCAGGTTCAGGGCTGGGGTTGGACCTGGGCCTGACGCTGTACCGGCGGCTCGAAGCGCAGCCCGAGCAACTGCATTTCAAACTGTTTCATGCGGGCGGGCCGGTGCCGTTGTCGGACAGCCTGCCGATGCTGGAGCACATGGGAGTGCTGGTGCAAGACGATCATCCGTACCAGATCGTGCCGCTGGATGCGGCGCCGGTCTGGATTCACGATTTCTCGATGACCTTTGCGGCCGGCGCGGAGCTAGCGCTGGACCAGGTCAAGGGCCTGTTCGAGGACACCTTCGCCCAGGTCTGGCGCGGCGCGGCGGAGGACGACGATTTCAACCGGCTGGTGTTGAGCGCGCACTTCACCTGGCGCGAGGTGGTGATCCTGCGGGCCTACAGCAAGTACCTGCAACAGGCCGGCTTCACCTTCAGCCTAGCCTACATCCGCCAGACGCTGACCCATTATCCGCAGATCGCGCGCCAGTTGCTGGAGCTGTTTCTGGCCCGCTTCGATCCGGCGCAAGCACTCGAAGTACTCGAAGCACCCGAACAGCGCGGCCCTGCTCTGCCTCTGCCGCCGACGACGGCGATCGAGACCGCGCTGGAGCAGGTCGCGAATCTGGACGAGGACCGCATCCTGCGCCAGTACCTAGCGCTGATACTAGCCACCACCCGCACCAATTATTTCCAGGTCGAGGCCGCCGCTGCGCCGCAGCCCGCGCTTAAGTCAGCACCTAAGTCCGCATCTAAGTCATATCTGTCGTTCAAGTTCAATCCGCAGCTGGTGCCCGGCCTGCCGCAGCCAAAACCGATGTTCGAGATCTTCGTCTATTCGCCGCGGGTCGAGGGCGTGCATCTGCGCGGCGGCAAGGTGGCGCGCGGCGGACTGCGCTGGTCCGACCGGATGGAAGATTTCCGCACCGAAGTGCTGGGGCTGGTCAAGGCCCAGATGGTGAAGAACGCAGTGATCGTGCCGGTCGGCTCCAAAGGCGGTTTCGTGCTCAAGCAAGCGCCAGTCGGCGACCGCGACGCGCTGCAGCGGGAAGGCATCGCCTGCTACCAGATCTTCCTGCGCGGCATGCTGGACCTGACCGACAACCTGGTCGGCGGCAAGCTGGTGCCGCCGCCGAATCTGGTGCGGCACGACGCCGACGACCCGTATCTGGTGGTGGCGGCCGACAAGGGCACCGCCACCTTTTCCGACATCGCCAACGGCATCGCGCAGGAGTATGGCTACTGGCTCGGCGATGCGTTCGCGTCGGGCGGCTCGGTCGGCTACGACCACAAGAAAATGGCGATCACCGCGCGCGGCGCATGGGAATCGGTGCAGCGCCATTTTCACGAACTGGGGCGCGACATCGGCAATCAAGACTTCACCGTGGCCGGCATCGGCGACATGTCCGGCGACGTGTTCGGCAACGGCATGCTGCTGTCGCGCCACATCAGGCTGGTGGCGGCGTTCGACCACCGCCACATCTTCCTCGACCCGGAGCCACAAACTGAGGCCAGCTTTATCGAGCGCGAGCGCCTGTTCGCGCTGGAGCGCTCGTCCTGGGCCGACTACGCCCCCGGCCTGATCTCGGCCGGCGGCGGCGTGTTCCCGCGCAGCGCCAAGTCGCTGCCACTGTCGCCCGAGGTGCGGCGGCTGCTCGCCATCGAGGCCGAAGTACTGACGCCGACCGACCTGATCCGGGCCATCCTGAAAGCGCCGGTCGATCTGCTATACAACGGCGGCATCGGCACTTACGTCAAATCCAGCCAGCAAAGTAACCAGCAAGTCGGCGACCGCGCCAACGATGCGGTGCGGGTGGATGGCAGCGAACTGCGCTGCAAGGTGGTGGGCGAAGGCGGCAACCTGGGATTCACCCAGCTGGCACGGATCGAATATGCGCTCGGCGGTGGGCGCATCTACACCGACGCGATCGACAATTCGGGCGGCGTCGACTGCTCCGACCACGAAGTCAACATCAAGATTCTGCTGAATGCGGTGGTGGCCGACGGCGAACTGACCGCCAAGCAGCGCAGCAAACTGCTGGCCGACATGACCGACGAAATCGCGCAACTGGTGCTGCGCGACAACCATTTCCAGACCCAGAGCCTGTCCCTCACGCGCGCCCGCGGCAGCGCACTGCTGGACGCGCAGACGCGCTACATCAAGGCGCTGGAGCAGGCCGGCAAACTCAAGCGCGAACTGGAGTTCCTGCCGACCGAACAGGAGCTGCACACGCGCAAACTGGCAGCGGTCGACCCCGACGCCGGCCTCACTGCGCCGGAACTGGCGGTGCTGCTGGCGTACAGCAAGATCGTGCTGTGCGAGGAACTGGTCGCCTCCGACCTGCCCGACGATCCGTATGTCGCCACCGCGCTGGAGCGCTACTTCCCGCTGCCGCTGCGCGAACGCTACCGCGCCAGCATGCAGCAGCACCCGCTGAAGCGCGAGATCATCGCTACCCATGTGACCAACAGCATGGTCAACCGGGTCGGCAGCGTATTCGTGCATCGGATGCAGGAGGAAACCGGGGCCAGGCCGGCCGAAATCGTGCGCGCCTACCTGCTGGCGCGCGAGGTGTTCGGCCTGGTCAGCCTGTGGCAGGCGATCGGCGGGCTCGACAGCAACATCGGCTACGCGACCCAGATCGCGTTGAGCGTCGAGGCCGAACGGCTGGCCGAGCGCGGCACGCTGTGGTTCCTGCAGCACCGCCAGCAGCAGGATATGGAGGATATGGCGGCGGTGATCGAACGCTTCCGGCCCGGCGTGGCGACGCTGGCGGAACACCTGGGCACGCTGTTGATCGGCCCCGACCGGGCCCAACTGGAAGCCAGCACGGCCAGCTTCAGCAGCGCCGGAGTGCCGGTCGAGCTGGCGCTGCGCATCGCCAAATGCGATGCGTTGTATTGCGCGCTCGACATCACCGAAGTCGCGGCCGCGAGCAAGCGGCCGGCAGACCTGGTGGCCGCAGTGTATTTCGGCTTCGGCGGCGACCTCGGCATCAACTGGCTGCACCACCAGATCGGGCTGCTGCCGGCCGACAGCCAATGGCAGACGCTGGCGCGCGCCGCGCTGCTAGACGACCTGGCGGGCGCGCACCGCACGCTCACCGCCACCGCGCTCGCACTGAGCCCCGACGAACAGAACACGGAGACCATCCTGCAGGCCTGGGCCGGCAACGATCACAGCGCGCTGGCGCGCTACCGCAAGCTGCTGGCCGACCTGCAGTTGGCAGGCACGCTGGACGCCGCAATGCTGACCGTAGCGCTGCGCGAGATACGGTGTTTGGCGTGAGTTGCGGCGGAGGGTGTCGGGATAAATCGAGGTTTTGGCGGTTGTGTGCTGCGCAAAGCAGCGCCTGACCGCCAAAAATATACTACTGACCGTAATTTTCAACACACAATGGAATCATCCGGAGGATGCCATATTTATTGGCATACTCCGTTATTATCATCAAACATGGACCTGTTTAAACCTCCATTTGGTTACGACTTACGGCCTTCATCATTCTTATGCTTGTGGCCTTAGTATTGTGTATGCATCACTAGGGAGATGAAGTTTATCAATCCAAGTTTCACGACGCGTGAGTGTAGATCTTCGAGCATTCATATCTTTCCTAATAGCCTCTCTTACTTTAAGTATATGAGGAGAGTTCTTACCTTCTAACTGTTGAAGCAAAGAAGTGAGATATCGTTCTCGGTCGCCAATCAAAAACTCGTCATTTTCAAGAAAGTCGAATACTAGAGTTAAGTCTATGGTCTCGTGGTTATCACCATCATCAGCACACAAAATTTTTGCCGTCTGTTCCGGGTCAGGACGGTTCCCGCAAGCGATATTAAGTAAAATTACTGAAGATTGCACATCCCGAATATCCGTTGGGTCCACGATGAATGCTGATTGTTTCAACCTAGACAGTGATTCAAAATTCGGTTCTCTGCAACAGCCAATATGTATTGCAATTAAATATAGGATTCCGCGGCAGCGCGGATTTCGGTTATATGCATCCACAATCATCGGCAAAGGTGAATTTATTTTCCGATCTGGATACCTTGAATATCTGGGTGCAATTTCGGAAATAATCTTGACAATCGCATCATCTCCCCAAATACCATGATCAAATAATGCAAGTGCATTAAGAGACAATATCGTTTGATTATCACTAACTAATCTAAGGAAATCTAGCGCATTCTGTCCTGCCAAGAAAGGTTCATCTTGTTCAAGTCCCAATGTGGCAAACTGAGCCACGATTAACAGCTGTGCACTAGCGCGACAAGAGCCCATTTCTTTCGCTAATTGATGAAGCTCTCCTATTACTCTGGCCGTATCGTTATTACCGTGCGAAATCTGATAACTGGTAAAGCTAGGTAATCCAATATTTGCCACATCTTTGGAGAATGGTATGTCAATTGGAGAGAGCAAGAAATCATCTCGTGTAACCCCTGATTTCTTCCACCTAGATTGAGCTGCCCTCCACGCGTCTTGATCGCCGAATTCCCCCTTTAGCGCGCGGTCAGCCAATTCCAATAACCGCTTCTCGTCCGTAGTGGCTCCCACTAAGGAAGCGATCGGCCAAGGCAAATACCCCTTTAAAAATTTAGCTTCAACCAATGACTGCGTCCTCGCAATGGACAGCAGTGTTTCTGACAATTTTTCAGGATTCGGGTTATTTGCGAATTGAGCTGAAGCTATTAATGGCATCCAGTCGGCACTTGCCCCTTCTAGACAAAGAAAATATTTTAACGCTTCTTGGTCGTCATACGCATTCACACAGAACCTCAGGGGAGCCTCGGACCCGGCAACCAAAATACCGAAATACCGATTTTGGTCTTGACCATCCTTCATAAAATCTAACTCTATTATTGGAGAATGGTCTGGGTACAAATCCCCCTGCTTTACTTGTCGAAGCCTTTTAAAAAATTTCAAACACTTTCGCATCGTCTCAGTAGGCTTACTAGCCAATATGGCGCGTCGCGTTTTCTCGATCAAATTAGCAGTTGGTAACGGTTCACTCAATGCACTGAGTATATTTATTACTGACGATGGTTCCACTGGCCAGCATTCTTCCACGAGAGGTAGAAACTGCATTGGCTTATTGTTTGCTAAGATTATGAGAAGCCTCCAAGCGGCCAAAGCAGAAGGCGTTGAATGCTCTACCACTTTCTCGCGAAGTATTTTAATCACAAACTCAGCCGTATGTTCATCAATAAGCAAGGGCAGGCGTTCATCCATTGCGTCGGGACCAAGTGCCAAGATTTCTAAGGCATGTTGAGCTAACAGTTTTCTTGATTTTGGATGATCGGATCCAATCCCATCAACGAACATTTCAAGAGAAAGATAGGCTCCTCCGCGAACATAGAAGTCGGGTAAAGAGGAATCCAAGCCGCGAGGGATCGCGATAATCATCGAGCGCAAATGATGGAGGCTATCTTCCGAAAAGCAGCGGCTGGCTCCAATAAGGAATACGTGCCGCCAATGGGACAAACTCGCTATGTGATTGAGGCGATCTTCGACATTGCTTTCATTTCCGGAAGTGATGGCAGCCGCGGCCATAAACTCTTGAAGAGATCGCACATCAAACGCTATCTTTCCTTCTTCTCGTGCCGAGAGGAGGACAAGCCTATCAAGTGCGAGACTCATTAATTCGTCGGCACGTTCGGTTATTTCGTCTTTCTTATACTCATTTGCACTTAGAAATTCGCACAACATCTGCTTGAATCTCGCTTTGTCTAATGAGGCCAAAGCACTTCCTACGTGTTCACTATCCGTTTGAAGTACTAAGCCCGCCCGCTGATGAATAGGACCAAGCTGATTCCAGTTACGTTCGAGTATTTTCTGGTTCACGCCTCCTTTCGCTTTTTCCCTTTTGCGTAAGATTTCAAAATATTCATTAAAGAGGCTCCACCGCGCAGCCGGCACGCTCCCGCCCGTATCCACAATCAAATACATGATCGTTACTTGAAGAGGGCTGATCATAAGACGGGAGGTGGCCGGTTTGCTAGTTGCTTCTGTTATTGATATCAGAATATCTCCCCGTCTATAGGGGTCCGAAGGATAGCGAGTACAACCTAATGCTTCGGCATATGCTATTGCGCGCTCAGGCGGCAAATCTTTAAGATTCCAATGTTCCCACTGAGTTTCATCAAGATCATGGTTATATCCTTGAGGCCGTGTCGTTACGACTGTCAAGACATCGGCTTGCAATTCAATTACTTCGGTATGGAAGGATGCAATCGCCTCAATGACTAAATGCCGCTCTCCTGACGGAGGTACTTCGTCAAGGCCATCAAAGATAGCAATCCATGGATAAAGCTGGAGCCAAGTCCGTAAGTCCTCCCGATCAAATTCTTTATCGCAATCTATAGAGAGATCAAGCGCAATTTGATTCAGAAGTGAAGGAAGACGTTGGTGGGCAGATTTTGCTGTGCTGATTGCGTCCGCAAAACGCGGGAGTGAGACGAAAACTGGATAACGACGGGATAGCGTGCTGGGCACACCCTCCTTTTTTGCGCGCTGTAGGATCTCCGGAACAAGTTCTCTGACGTTATCGTCTTGATGCAATTTTGGGTCAGATTCTAACAATGCAGCACGAAAGAGCTGAGCAAGGAACATACTCGCTGTCGATTTACCCTGACCTGGCCCACCCAGAATGACGATTTTGTTTCGCGAGGGAAGGCGTTCACCATTGGGAGACAGACGAGCCGAGGCTACCGACTCCGGATCAAGCTTTTCCTTCGATCTTGCAGCTAATCTACCGACCACTCCCATGGGAATATCGTCTAAATCCCAGGGCATCTCTCTTATACGTTGCTCAACCGGAAGATCAATAAAAACTTGACTTACTCTAATTGGCGAATCAACGACGCTACCAGCGTCTCTCAACCTGGCGTGCTGATCGCGACGTAGCGATTCCTTGAGCCCTCGACCAATAACGACGGCAAAATCAGGGCTCTTTACTTCTAAGCTTTTAAGAACAGCCGACAATACATCCCCAACGGTTATCCATGCTGCATAGGTCTGTCTAACGTGAGTCGTGCCCGCAAGTAAATCAATAATTTTATCGGCGGGCCAGAGGTCGAAATCCTTAACTCCAAGTGTTTTCTTCCAAGTCTTGAGATGATTAGTTAATTTTGTATGCCCACCAGTTCGCGTCGAACCCTTAGATCCTTTTCCATCAGCTCCGGATAAGGATATGTTTGACGCGACAATATAATATTCAGGGCGCTTAAGGTTAGCCTTCAGATCTATATATTTTTTCAACTCACCAGAAAGTTGCGTTTCTAGCCACTTTGCATCCGAAGCCCCACCTTGGAGTTTTTCTCGAAATTTTGCCTGCAAAACAAGGTAGCCGCTCCATCCTTTTGCTTCGTAACCTTTAATGTGACCCTCAAACGTGTAATCCCGAGCTCCATCTGGTCCAGAAGAGTAAACAGTACCGCTTGGACCCATAAGTTCAAAACAAAGAGCTCGAATCAGACGTTCAAAGGAGGTTGCACTAAGGCGAGAAAGATCGAAATTTTCCATTATTTTCTTATGTAAATAGCTGAGAGAGTGGAGTCCATCTCGTTTAGTTGGCTGCAAAGTCCAACATACACAACGTCAGAACGTAAGCGTTGCCGCTTTTTCACTATTGACGAAAACGAAACAATTCGTCTTGGTCGCCAACATGCCCATGCTGGTCATGCACGTCGCGGTGACGGCTTTGCCGTCATAGTGTCCGAAAAACTCTCCGTCACCGGATAGCAAGGATAAGGATTTGTCGATGACGGTTTGGCCGTTGATTCTGATCACTACCCCATTGGTGAATTGATTCATCTCTCCCGAGATATTCCACTGGGCGCCGGCGTAGTTTGCCGGGCACACAGTTGGAGCTGTACTATGCGCATTGCGAAACGCATGCGAAAGAGACCTGGCGTCTGAATTAAGACGCACGCTTCAGCGCGTCCTGCTTGATGGACAGGCTGGGCAGCAATGCAGCCTGAATCGCCGACTGGTCGGGAATCGCCTTGACCTGCCAGCGGATCATCCTGATTCCGGCTGCGGCCAAAGCTTTATCTTTTTTTGCGTCGGCTGCCTGGCGCTCCGGTTTTTGATGCGAGGCGTCATCGAGTTCGATTACGGCGACGATGGAGGAATCTTTGTTGCAGACGACAAAATCGGCGCTCATGCGGTTGATGCGGTTCAGCCAGGATTGGTGGTTGTTGCCTTTTTTGACGCCCAGCAAGCGCGACAGCTGCACCTGCGCCAGGACGATGTGTCCCGGCAGCGCGTCGATCAGGCGGAAATAGAGGACCTGTTCCGGCTGCGACAGCGGTTTTTTTGCGTAAAAAGGCCACGTTTCATTGCCGGAATCGCCTTGCGACTTTGCTTTAAGGAAAGCCAGAACGACTGCCGCAATCACCACGACCAGCAGCAACAGAGAAATTGATTTCATTGTTTTTATTCAACCTTTGATGGATAGACGTCATGCCTATTATTTTGCATAGTAGCAATATTTTGATGCAGACAATATGGATATTGCAATGCGGCACTAACGAATGCGCCGCTTGCGGTGCGCCCGATTCCAGCTCAAATGTACGCATTGGCGCGCCCGTTGCGGGATGCGACGCGTGACCGCCGAAAATATACGGCTGACTGTATTTTCAATACCAGCAATGAAATCATGCTGGAGATGCCATGTTTATCGGCATACCCCTACTATTTATATCCAACAAGCCTGCCTGCGATCCGAAATAATTCATGTTGCTCAGTTTTCATTTATTACCCATATGAAATAGATGTGCATGAAAACGGAATGAGATCAAATAGCCATTGGTGCATTTTAGTGATAACAAACCCTAACAAAAAGTAGGGTTTTTAACCACTTATTGACAGATTGAAGCCGTAGGTCACATAATTATTAGCAATTGACCCTAACCGCTAGGAAACAAGTAATGGCGGCAACATGAAAAAAATTGAAGCTCTCAGAGCATTGCAAGACTTGGATCGACGCGGAATTTCTGTGCTGAGCAAAGGTGACCTTGAAAAGCTCTTCCCCGAAGAGAAAGAAAAGGCGTTCGAAAAATCTCTGCAGCGGCTGGTTGCCGATGGCATTTTGGAACGGGTCGCCAAAGGTGTCTATCTCAATCCGATGGCCAAGTCGAAAAAAAGCAATGTCGTGGAAGATATTGCAGTAGTGCTGCGCCGCGCTTGTTTTTCCTACATCAGCATGGAATCCATCTTGTCTGAATATGGTGTTATTTCTCAGGTTCCGATCCGGCGCATCACCATCATGACCACGGGCGCCAAGGGTGTCTATGACACCCCTTACGGCACCATCGAATTCACACACACTAAACGCCGGCCGGCAGAAATCATCAGGCGGACAATCTACCTGAAAAATCGCCCGCTACGGATCGCTTCCAGGGAAGCTGCGATACAGGATTTGGTCCGCGCAGGACGCAACACTGACATGATGATCAAAGAGGAGGTCACGTAATGGACAAGCAGGATTTTAACGAGCTAGTCACCCTTGCCATGGAACAACCGGGCCGCGTCGCAATGAAACCGGTAGTGGAAAAAGAGATTCTCCATTACGATATTTTTCATGCACTGGACAAAACAGGCCTGCTCAAAAACCTCGTCTTTCAGGGCGGCACTTCGCTACGGCTGTGCCGCGGTTCCAGCCGCTTGAGTGAAGATCTGGATTTCGCCGGCGGCAAGGACTTTACGTCCGCAAAAATGCAGCAGATCAAATCCTGCATCGAGCAGCACATCGGCGCACGGTACGGCTTGAATGTGGAGGTCAAGGAACCCAAAGAAATGGCGCTCGCGCCAGAGTACCAAGGCGTCAAGGTGGATAAATGGCAGATCAGCGTCGAGACGGCGCCACAGCAGCGCGATTTGCCACGACAAAAAATCAAAATTGAAATCGCTAATATCCCGGCCTACACACGCGAGCTGGTGCCACTTCGATCAAATTACGATTTTCTGCTGGGGTATGACTCTGTGCTGGTGAATACGGAGTCCTTGGATGAAGTCATGGCGGACAAGATGATTGCGTTTCCCGCATCGACCAAAACCATCCGATTTCGAGATATCTGGGATCTGGCCTGGCTCGTTCAACAAGGTGCCTCGTTAAATCCCGCCCTGGTCGAACTGAAAATTGCAGATTACAAAATTGAGAATTATCCAGCTCTGCTTCAAAGCGCGATTGCCCGTCTACCCGAGATCGTGGCCAGCAAACCCTTCAAGGACCAAATGCTGCGCTTTATCGATTCCGATACGATCGGCAAGACACTCGACAATCCGCAATTTCTCAGCTATCTGGTCAAGACCGTGAATGGACTCTTTTCTGCCATGGCGGGTCATTTGACAGACGAGCCCACTGAAGATGAAGAACCCACATTCAAAATGTAGCCCGATAGGGCTTAGACTGCACTGAGCCGTATATAGTCAAAATACGGCTCATCCACCCGGGATTTGACCGATTTGTTGCAAAAAGGCGGGTTGATTTCACGCGGAGTAGGAAAAGCGACAAAATATTATGTCAATGTGCGGAGATGGAATCAATCGCACTACCGTAGCCCTGACTGCGTAATGCAATGCGCATTGCCGAAAAATATACTGGCAATTGTATTTTTAATACAAGCAATAAAATAATGCGGCGGATTCCATGTTTATTGCCATACCCCATGATTTATCATAAAACTTAGCATACCGTAGGGCGTCAATAAGCGCAGCGCATTGCGCCGCATGTTGCTAGCCAGGCGAGACAACGACGCGAACTGCATTCCGCTTGGCAATCCACTCAAGCTTGGTTTGGTGCGCAGGGCGATTGATTGGCCGTATTCGACGTAGCCATGCGGCGCAATGGTGTAGCAGGGGTTGCGTGGGGCATTGCCCCACGCCTGTGAAACGGCATCCGCTTGCAAGCGAATATGCGCCCTGCAATGCGCTGCGCTTATTGACGCCCTACGGTGTGCGGCTTACGGCCTTACAAAAACGCTCCTGCTTAAGGAATGATTCGCTGGGCGCGCAGGCTAGTAAACAATTCGAAAAAGGAGGCGCGACTGTCATGGTAGCCAAGGAAACCCAGATCGCGGCTTTTGGTCATGTCGTTCAGGCATTCTATTTCGCGGCCCAGGTCGGCGTCGGAATGCCACCAGGATGCCAGCTTGCTTACATCAGCTTCCACCAAGTTATATTTCTCGGCAATTTTTGTCCATTGCGCAGACGACACGTCTTTCAGGCGTGCGTCTAAAGGTGCCGGTTGGTCCGGATACGGTGCGGCTTCCAGGTCGAAGAATGCAGCGATCTGGCCCCACATCCAGCGCCAGCGAAATACGTCGCCGTTGGCTGTATTGAACGCTTGATTGCACGCTGCCGGCGCCTGTGCGGCCCATGCCATTTGGCGGCCTAACAACCCGGCATCGGTGAGATCGGTGAGCCCATCCCACTGCACCCGCGAACCCGGAAATACAAATGGCTGCCCAGTTTCTTTGCACAGCGTGGCATACACCGCCAAGGTAACGCCCATGTTCATCGCGTTGCTGCCTTTGGCCTGACCGATCATGGTGTGCGAACGATGCACGCTCCATGTGAAATGGTATTTCTCGGCGGCGTCAAAAAGAATGTCTTCCAGCGTGTAATAGAAATTGGCGCCGGGCTGGCGCGGTTCGCTTTCGCGGAACGGAGACTCCGCTTTTCCGCTGCCGTAATTCTCAAATGAACCCAGATATTGTTTGGTGCCAGTGACCAAGGCAACGTGCTGCAACGGTGCGCCGGAGAGGCCGTCGTACAGGTTGCGCATCATGGCGCCGTTGGCCTCGACATTTTCTTTTTCAGTGGCGCGGCGGGTCCAGGTACAAAAAAATACGTGGCTGATCGGCAAGCCGGCCAAGGCTTTCTGCACTGAACCAGAATCAAGCAAATCTGCTGCCACTGGTATCACGCCATCCTGGTTGCCCGGCTGGCGCGCCAACCCGTACACGGTCCAGCCCTCGGCCACTAATACGCGGGCCAGATTGTGTCCGGAAATACCGGTTACGCCAACGATTAAAGCAGTTCCTTTTTGCATAATAAAACTTTCTAAAATAAATACAGGACACATTGCTATGTCGAAAATAAGATGCATTGTGCGCAAGCAAAAACAAGGTATGCATCATCATGAAAGATTACACATGCGGCCATTTTTCCCAGTCACAACCTGTGCCGGGAACCAGAATTAATAGAGGACAGGCCACGGTTTTCGATATCAGTAAATCGTGTTCTGTCCCCTCTCACGCTAAGAGTTAGCGCGCCGGCCGCGCATAGCTGACTGTCAGAATCTCCCACTGGTGCCCGTCGGGCTCGTTCCAGTAGATGTTGCCAAATTGCGTGTTGATCTGCATGTCCACGGGTCCGCGCACCGTGCTGCGATACTTGATTCCAGCCGCCTTGATGCGCGCAAGAATGGAATTGAACTCTTCCTGTTCGACGCGGAAGCAGTAGTGTTCGATGGGAAAGGTTTCCTCCGTTTCGATGAAGTCGAGGGTCAACCCATCATTGACGTAGACAGGAGAAAATGGCCCCAGCCCTAACCCTGCTTCCTCCGCCCAGGGAACCCCAAGAAGCTCCGCCAGCAGCTTTGCCGAAGCGACCTTGTTGTGTGACGGCACTATAGTGTGATCGAGATGGATGGTCATCGCCGGTCTCCTGATGCTCGTATGGCTGATGGATGGTTCACCGTATGTCCTTGCAATTCGACGCCCGTTATCCCTGCGGACTGTCGGTCATATGCCGGCAATATTTCTCAAGATCGCCGGGGAGATGATCCGGGCAAACGCCGCACAGCTTATTTCCCGGCACGGCAAAATCAATGAAAGTCGGATAGGGCAAATTCAGATTCGCCATGATGTCCTTGAACTGCGCCAGCGTGCGCCCTTCGCCGAGGCGAAGATTGCGCTTCTTTTCCTGCGCAATCGAAGAAACGCGTCGGTGCTGGTAGTCGTGCGCCGGATACACCAGACAGTCGCCCGGCAACACGAACAGCTTCTGGTGCACGCTCTGGTACAAGGCATCCGCATCGCCGTTTTGAAAATCGGTGCGGCCACAGCCGTCTATCAACAGTGCATCGCCGCTGAATACGCGATCGCCCAACAAATACGCGAAATGTCCGTCGGTGTGGCCCGGCGTATGCAGCGGTTGCAACCGGATGCTGCCCAGTTGAAAGGGTTTTCCTTCCTCGATGCCGAGGTCGGCGCAAGGAAGCCGGTCGAACACCGGCATGGCAATCTTGCTGCCCGTTTTTTGCTTCAATTCAAGCGCGGCGGTAATGTGGTCCGCATGGATATGGGTGTCCAGGCTGTAGGCCAGCGTCAATCCAAGCCGGCTGAGTTCGGCCAGATCGCGCTCGACCGACACGATGACCGGATCGATCAGGACCGCTTGCCCGGTTTCCTCGCAGCCCAGCAAATAGGTATAGGTACTCGATAAGGGCTCGAACAACTGTCGGAAGATCACGGCGGCGCCTTTAACGTTCAAGGTACAGGACGCACCGCTTATGGCGCGCCCCGCTCGGCTGCAAGGTGGGAAATTTCTTTTTAGCGCGGTTGCTTAACTAGGCGCAGATACGGCTTCACTGTTTTCCAACCTTCCGAGAACATGCCCTTTGCCTCGGCGTCGGATACCGACGGCACGATGATGACGTCCTCGCCGCTTTTCCAATTGACCGGCGTAGCGACCTTATGTTTGGCAGTCAACTGCATTGAATCCAGCACACGCAGAATTTCGTCGAAGTTACGCCCGGTCGTCATTGGATAAGTCAGCATCAGCTTGATTTTTTTGTCCGGGCCGATGATGAATACAGAACGCACGGTGGCGTTGGTGGCCGCGGTTCGGCCCTGTGAGGTGCCGGCTTCATCGGCAGGCAACATGTTGTAAAGCTTTGCTACCGCCAGGTCGCTGTCGCCAATCATCGGGTAGTTGACAGCGCAACCTTGTGTTTCTTCAATATCTTTTGCCCATCGGACATGATCCTCCACCGGGTCTACGCTTAAGCCGATAATTTTGCAGTTGCGTTTCTTGAACTCAGGCTCCAGTTTTGCCATATAGCCCAATTCGGTGGTGCATACCGGCGTAAAGTCCTTCGGGTGGGAAAACAATATCGCCCAGCCATCGCCAATCCATTCATGAAAATTAAGTACGCCGTGCGTTGTGGTGGCCGTGAAATTTGGCGCTTCATCATTGATTCGTAGTGACATTTTCATTCTCCTGGATGTTTAGATCAGCGTGTCCGGCTTGTGTTGAATATGTGACAGTTTTTTGCTCCCCCTGCATCAAAGTCATTTTTGTTAGCAATACATCATGCAAAAATAACCTTAAGCCATGCAGCAGCAGTCAGTTTGTGAAAACGCAAAGAACACGCAACGCCAGCGTGTCGGCAAGGTGCCGGTCTGCAGTTGGCGGCAACTCTGGACGCCGCGATGCGCGCCGCCAAAATATATACTGCAAACTGTATTTTTTTAATATGCAATAGAAGTGTGCGTTAAATGCCATGTTTATTGGCATACCCACCGCATTTAATATCACAAAGTTCTTCTCAGTCCGCCATGTGGTTGCCGGACTTGCACCGGCATAGTTACACGCCATGCTGGGCACGCACGCTGGAGATAAGCGGACGGCAAAAAATACTGCTTTTTTCTAGTCCGCTGTAATGATTTGTTGTGCGTCAATCGGGAATCTCGAACTGCGGGTTCCACACGATTTCCCACAAATGACGGGCGGGGTCTTCGAAATAGCCGGCGTAACCGCCCCAAAAAGTAGCGTGCGCTTGTTTCACGATGGTTGCCCCGGCTTTCCTGGCTTGTTCCATCACTGCATCGACTTCTTCTTTCGAGGACACATTGTGCCCAACGGTGAATTCGGTCTGACTTGGCAGACTTAAAGGAACGCCGGCGTCGTGCGCAATGCTTTTTCGGGGCCAAAGCGCCAGTTTCAAACCCGCTTGCAAATCGAAGAATGCCACCGCGCCGTGCGCAAACTCTGTGCCGATAATGCCCTGGGTCGGGAACCCGAGGCCATCGCGGTAAAACCGCAGCGACTGTTCCAAGTCATCAACGCCGATTGTAATAACGGTGATTCGTGGTTTCATTTTTGGACTCCTTTGCACGCGCATAACGCCCGATTTTGCCTGCCGTTTCCGCTGCACATATTTTTTCACTAAACAGTGTTGCGGCACCGATTGGACGTTTCAGCGCTTGCTATGGTTCGAGAGCGAATACGGCTTTCGAGGTTTCCGGATTGAAAGGGACCGAGCAATGCTCATGCACGATCTGCCATCTGCCCTCAATCCGCTGGTAGCCAGCGGTGTTGCGCATCCAGGTCTGCAGCGCCGGATGGTCCTTTTTCCCTTTGAAGCGCCAGAGCCAGTGGGCTAACGCCAGGTCGCCGCTGACGATGATGCTGAGGTCCCGCGTTTCGGTGCCGAAGGAGGCCGGGAAGTAAGGCAGGCACGCCTCCCAAATCCGGCGCCAGGCATCTGCACCTCTGGTTTGGAACGGCGGTTTCACATCGAAGACGATGGTTTCTGTGGCGTAGTGGGCCATGATGCGGTCGAGGTCTTTGGCGCAGATGGCGCTTGCCTGGTCTGCGATGAGTTGCTGAATCTGGGCTTCGTCGTCGGTTTGGTCGCGTGTTTGGGCGTGTAGTTTGGTGGTTTTGGTGGTTTTGGTCGCCATATTTGGAACGCCTTTTCGATAGATTTTCAGGATGCGGATTGAAAACGCCGAACGCCTAAGCGCAACTCTGCCCGGTTGTGAAGGCACAGAGGTCGAGTCGAACCCAAGGCTCGCTTATGGGCTTGCTGCTTATACTTATAACCTGCTTAATAACCTGTTAAGCGGGTAGCTTTACTGCAAGGACGTCAACCTTTTCGATCGACGGAGGGCTGGCGAAAAGCTCGGACGCCTTTGCCATCAGGGCCGCTGCGAGTTGGCCCGAAAGATGCGCCTGCCGCCCCGCTTCGTCCGGGAAAGCATCAAAGATTCCAAACGTGGAAGGCCCCAGGCGGATGCCAAACCAGGCAGTGGTGGCCGGTTCTGCCTGTACCAGAGGAAGCCCGCTCAGGAGTAAATTCTCCACTTCCTGCTCCTTGCCGGGTTTTGCTTCCAGACGCACGAATAACGCGACTTTGACCATGATTTGTCTCCTATCGAGAGCGAATGTTCTGCTTTTAGTATAGCTTGAGCACCGAAAAAATCTATCTTGACGGGGAGCACTGTCGGCTGGCATGGCTTGAAGCACCCGGAGCTCCGAAAAAAACCATGTTAAGGTTTGTACAATTGTCACAACCAGAATTGCCAGTGACTTCCCACGTTATCCGGCAACCGTATAACTCCATGAAGATCGCATACCTAGTACTCGCTCACAACAATCCAGAGCATCTGCAGCGACTGATAACCGCGTTGTCCTCTGACTCGTCCAGTTTCTTCATACACATCGACCAGAAATCCAATGTCGAACCTTTTCTGCGCATAAAGGGGCAGAACATCCACTTAACGCAAGAGCGTGTTCCTGTCTTCTGGGGCGATTTCTCACAAGTCGAGGCCATGCTCATTCTGCTGCGAAGCGCTGTCGCGGACCGATGCCGCTTTGACCGTTTCGTGCTTCTCAGCGGCGCCGATTATCCGCTGCGCCCGGCTGCGTCCATAGAGCGATTCTTTGAGAGTCATCCGCACCAGGAATTCATGAATCTGGTTGCCATGCCCTCGGAAGCAGCGGGGAAATCACTGTCCCGGCTGACCACCTATAAGCTGCGCCCCGGAGACCCGCTGATAAGCAGGGCGATACGAAAAGTGCTGATGATGGCGGGCGTTGCGCCGCATACGCGCGACTACAAGGCCTATCTTGGCGATCTTGCTCCCTACGCAGGTTCCACCTGGTGGGCGCTTTCGCGCGATGCCTGCGACTATATTCTGGACTTTGTCACGCGGCAGGCGCAAACAGCAGGCTTCTTTAAGAACACAATCTGCCCTGATGAGACGTTGTTTCAAACCATCCTCGGCAATTCCCATTTCAAACCCAGCATGGTCCGCAACCTGACCTATACCGACTGGCGCGCCGGCGGGGCAAGTCCCGCAACTATCACGGAGCAGCATCTGGCTATGTTTCAGGCCACATCATCGTTCGCGCCGGACGATGCCTATGGCGCGGGCGAAATGCTATTTGCCAGAAAATTCGCAGATGCATCCGGGGATTTAGTAGCGAGGCTGGACCAGCAAATAGCGGAAAAAAAGACCGGTTAGCAACGCATTGCATTTAGGCTTGCCGGAATTTATTGAAGGCGGCGGCCCCTCGGGTAAAGCCGGCGAATTTCTCCTTTTTGAGCAGATAAATGCAGTAGTAGACCGCCAGCGGGAACAAGACCCCCAGTGAAAAGCCGATCCCGAGATGCAGATACATGTCGGTAATCCCGAACTTCGACAAAACGATACGCGCGCCACTGGCAGCCAGGATATGCATCAGATATATCGGCATCGACGCGAGACCTAACAGTTCGATCATCCGCATCCGGTTCGAACGCGCCAATACTGCAGATACCTGGAGCACCAAAAGCATGCCGAGGAAGGCGGCAGGCAATGCCCAAGGATCGGAGTAAGCGCCGACCTGCCTGGCCGCATAGATACAGACCCCCATGCCTATGAAAGTGGCGGCGATGCCGGCAGGATTCGCCAGCCGATCAACGATTGTCTTCAGATGTTGCGCCGCCAACAGCCCGACTGCGTAGAAGAGGAAGAACTGCAGCGACTGCGACAGGATACCCCACTGGAAGTTGATGCCCACAACATAGGCCGCCAGCGCAAACAGGGTGAGCCGCAGCCGGTTGGCGGTAGTGCAGAAAACGAAGATATGGCACAAGAATAACGCGTACAGAAACCAGAACTGCCCGAGCGGTTTCCAAACAATGGCTGCCGCCAAGTCTGAAAGGTGGAACGGAATATTGGTGCTGCCCGACATGATTACCTGAACCAATCCTTGTATCAGGGACCATAAGAAATAGGGATAGAGGATCGTCATCAGCTTGCTGTGCAAGAAGCCGCCCCGAGCCAACCCTTTGCCAGCGTTCATCCCGGCCAGTAGGAAGAATAGCGGCATATGAAAGGTATAAATGACATAGTCGGACGCCATTATCCAGTGATCATCGGGCACCATTTCGGCGGAATTCAGCCCTCTTAAAACGTGACCATACACAACCAGCAGGATTCCGATGCCGCGCGCATAGTCCCACAAGATTTCCCTCGCGGCTGCGCCCTTCGGATCGCGCGTTGTTGTTAATTGGTCGTGTCTGTCGGCACCTTTTTGAATTGCCACTTCCATTTTTCTTTTCTCTCCCTGATTGCTTATTGATTGCTGACGTTCACCCGGAGTTGGTGGCGCATAACGGCAAATAGTTCACACAGAGCGGTATCAAGCAGCAGCTAAGTGGATAGATAAGTGGATCTTTCGCGTTCTCTCGCCGCACCATAGCCGGAGCGTTACAGGGCAATGTACTGTGTGCTGTATTTTTTTAATACGCAATTAGATACTGCGGAATATGCGCAATTTATCGGCATACTCCCAACAATTTATTGCGGTAAGCGGCAGCATGGCACGCCATTTTCTCTGGATCACAAGAGTCGGTTTGCGGGCATGACTTTCTGAAGAATCTGGCTGGGCTTGCGGTTCAGACATTGCTCGCCGGGCTTTGCAGCGAGGAATCGGCGAGCGATGCTGCGAAAAGGATGATGCCGGCATTGAGCTCCAGCACTTCTTCAATAAATCTCGAATAATCGTGCGGCAGCGCAGAAAATAGTTCTTTATCGAAAGGCCAGGACGCGATGTAGAACAAGCCGCCCCATAGTGTCAGAAGCATGACAGGCAGCACAAGAATCGCTGACCGGCGAGAAAAAATTTGCTTGATGCGCGGCATCAGAATAATAAAAAATACCACCCACAACGCCACGCCGGCAAGTCTGAGAACACGCTCGATCAGCGGCCATATTTCTGCACTGCCGAATTGATCAATATCGAGTTCCCGTAATGCAAAGGAATACGTCAGCAAGGCAAGCCCTGCATGGATATGGAAATTCAGCGCAGACATTTTCAAATGGAATGCCCGTTCGCCATGCATGAAACACGCAAGCAATAGAAAGACGGACTCCGCCAATTCAATGGCGTGATTCTCTTCCGCTACCAGCGGATCGTTTCTCCACAGAAGGACAGAAAGAACGTTCACTGCCAGCAGGATGCCTAACAGCACCGTCAGGTTGCGCCCCGGCGAGTAGGGATGTTTGCGCAAGGTATTAAGATTCATATCGCTTATTCAATTTCGATTTCTGTTCATCGCTCAGAAAAACTGGCGCGACCGGATGCATACTCGCGCCGAAAAAAAGCGAATACTGCATCGGTAATTAAAAGGGCGTCACTGCTCAACCGGCCAGAGTACGACCGTTTGAATTCTTTCTCCCACTTATGGGAGAGAGTCCGGGAGGAAGAGAGTGGCTATCGGTAACAGGCTGAACAGTTACGAAATGGCTTCAATAATTTTAAAACACAGCGTTAGTTATTGAACACGTCCGCACCCTTGGGCACCACGAACTTGAAGCCGTTGGCGGGAAGCACCGGATTTTTCTCGAAATTCTTGAATGTCAGCAACGACACCTGGCCGAAGGCGTCGCGCAGTTCCATTGCTTGCGGCACGCCGTTGCGCAGGCCGATGCCGATGTGCTCGAAAGTGCTGTCCTTGGATTTGGGCGTGGCGTCCAGCCATTCCATGCCGTCTTTGGTGCCGGCATCTTTGAGCTTGAAATTCTTTTCCAGGTCATTGCTGCCGAACAGGATGGCGGCGGGACTGGAGGCGAGCGCGTCGCCGAGTTTTTTGACGGTGACCTGGTTCAGGTCTTTGTCGAAAATGTAGAGCTTGTCGCCATCGGCTTGCAGCAATTGCTCGTAAGGTTTCTGGTAGGTCCAGATGAATTTGCCGGGGCGGGCGAAGCTGAAGCTGCCGCTGGAAACGTTCGATACCTTGGCGGTGCCGTCCGTCATCTTGACCTGGCGCTGGGTGAACTCGCCTTTGGCGGCTTTGGTGCTGGCGACAAAGGATCTGAACTGGTCCAGCGCGGCGGCGTCGGCAATGATTGGCGCAAACGCCAGCATGGTGATGGCCAACAGCCTGGCGAATGTACGTGACCGGCATTCCTTTTGGGTGGCTTGCTGATGCGTATATGGAGTGGGATTGCTATATTGATGGATGGTTTGCGTTGTCATTTTTTTCCTTATTCTGCATTGTTTCCTGCCGGCACCAGAATTTCACGGTTACCGTTGGATTGCATGGTAGATACGATGCCAGTTTGCTCCATTTGTTCCAGTAAACGGGCGGCGCGATTGTAACCAATGCGTAAATGTCGTTGCACCAGCGAGATCGAGGCACGGCGGTTTTTCAGCACGATGGCGACCGCTTGGTCGTACAACACATCGGATTCAGTGCCGCCGGCACCCGCTTCGCCGAACGCGCCATCAGCGCCCTCCTCCAGCACGCCGCCTTCCAGGATGCCCTCGATGTAATTAGGTTCCCCCAGCGCTTTCAGGTGCTCGACCACGCGATGCACTTCCTCGTCGGAGACGAAAGCGCCATGCACCCGCACCGGCAACCCGGTGCCGGGCGGCATGTACAGCATATCGCCCATGCCGAGCAGCGCTTCCGCGCCCATCTGGTCCAGAATCGTGCGCGAGTCGATCTTGCTGCTGACCTGAAACGCGATGCGGGTCGGGATGTTGGCCTTGATCAGGCCGGTAATCACGTCCACCGACGGCCGCTGCGTGGCCAGGATCAGATGCAGGCCGGCGGCACGCGCTTTCTGGGCGATGCGGGCGATCAATTCCTCGACCTTCTTGCCGACCACCATCAGCAAATCGGCCAGCTCGTCGATGATGATGACGATGGTCGGCAGCTTTTCCAGCGGTTCGGGAGCGTCGGGCGTCAGGCTGAACGGATTCGGAATGTGCTCTTCGCGCTTGGCGGCTTCGGCAATCTTGGTGTTATAGCCGGCCAGATTGCGCACGCCGAGCTTGGACATCAGCTTGTAGCGGCGCTCCATTTCGGCCACCGCCCAGTTCAACGCGTGCGCGGCCTGGCGCATGTCTGTCACCACCGGAGCCAGCAGATGCGGGATGCCTTCGTAGATCGACAGTTCGAGCATTTTCGGGTCGATCAGGATCATCCGCACGTCGTTCGGATCGGATTTGTACAGCAGCGACAGGATGGTGGCGTTGATCCCGACCGATTTGCCGGAACCGGTGGTGCCGGCCACCAGCAGATGCGGCATTTTGGCCAGATCGGCAACCACCGGCAGGCCGGCGATATCCTTGCCCAGCGCAATGGTCAGGCTGGAAACGCTGTCGCTGTAGACCTTCGAACTCAGGATCTCGGTCAGGCGCACGATCTGGCGCTTCGGGTTCGGCAGCTCCAGCGCCATGTAAGTCTTGCCGGGGATGGTTTCGACCACCCGGATCGAAGTCAGCGACAGCGAGCGGGCGATATCGCGCGCCAGCCCGACCACCTGACTGCCCTTGACGCCGGTGGCGGGTTCGATCTCGTAACGGGTCACGACCGGGCCCGGATAGGCGGCCACCACCTTGGCGATCACGCCGAAATCCGACAGTTTTTTCTCAATCAGGCGGCTGGTGAACTCGAGCGTCTCGACGCTGACGGTTTCCTTCGCCGGCGGCGCTTCGTCCAGCAGCGACAGCGGCGGCAAGCTGCCACTCTGCAGATCGCTGAACAGCGCCACTTGCCGCTCCTTTTCGGCCCGCTCCGATTTGGGCACTGCAATTATTTGCGGCTCGATTCTGACCGGTGGCGCTTCGACGATTTTGGCGCGCTCATGGACTACGATTTCTTCGCGCTTGACTGCAGCCACCTGTCCCAGCTTGCGGTCTTGCCGGGCCCAATAGGCGTATTTCGTCCATTTGAAGGCGCTTTCAAGCGTCGCCCCGACCCGCTCCGCAACAGCCAGCCAGGAGACCCGGAAAAACAGGCTGAAACCGAGTCCGAACAACAGCAATAGCAGCAAGGTGGCGCCGGTAAATCCCAATGCGCTGTGCGCGGTACTGCCGATCAGATCACCCAGCACCCCGCCAGGCGTGCGCGGCAGTTGCACCGGCAGAGTATACAAACGCGCGTGTTCAAGCCCGACGCTACCCGCAAGCATCAGCGCAAAGCCGGTGGCGCGTATCCATCCCTCGTAGCGGTGCGCCGGTTCGGGCTGGCTCGCGACCGGCAGCAAAAACTTGTGCGTCAAGCGCCGATAGCCGCGCCAGACTTCGCACAACATCAAGACACACCACCACCAGGCCGAAAATCCAAAGATAAACAGCAGCAGATCGGCGATCCAGGCGCCGGTGCTGCCGCCCAGATTATGCAAGGCCGGCACCGCATTGGCATGCGACCAGCCGGGATCAACCTGAGCGTAGCTGGCCAGTATCAGGATCATGTAAGCGGTTAATACGCAAAACGCAATCCAGCGCGCTTCGAACAACAGGCGCGCCAGACGGCTCGGCAAAGGCGCTACCGGTGGCTTGGGAGTACGGGTATAGGTTTGGCTTGTTCTGGTCATAGTGCAGGTATCAGCATCGTTCTAAAAAGCAAGTAAATAGCAAATAAGTGGCAAATAAGTGGCAGGATGGATGCGCATCCGCGAAACAGGGCGGTTTGGTGCTTGGTCTATAATCTTAACCAGTTTTCGGGCGCAGCACTAACTTCCTACGCGTTTCCTACTCGTTTCTACTCGCCCCGCCCTTGATATTATGCTGCATGGCAGCATAATATAATTGTAAACATCCTACGCACCACGCCTCCCTGCCCCCTCTCTTTTTAGGTAAAGATCTCATGTCCACACCCAAACACGCACATGTACTGATTCTCGGCTCCGGCCCAGCCGGTTATTCGGCTGCGGTGTATGCCGCCCGCGCCAATCTGAACCCAGTGCTGATCACCGGCATCGAGCAAGGCGGCCAATTGATGACCACCACCGACGTCGATAACTGGCCAGCAGACCCGTTGGGCGTGCAGGGGCCGGAACTGATGCAGCGCTTCCAGCAACATGCCGAACGTTTTAACACCGAGATTATTTTTGACCATATTCACACCACAAAGTTGAGCGAAAAGCCGATTCGTTTGATCGGCGACCAGGGCGAATACACCTGCGACGCGCTGATCATTGCCACCGGCGCCTCGGCGCAATATCTCGGCTTGGCATCGGAAGAAACGTTCATGGGCAAAGGCGTATCCGCCTGCGCCACCTGCGACGGCTTCTTTTACCGCGGCAAGGAAGTCGCCGTCATCGGCGGCGGCAATACCGCAGTCGAAGAAGCGATCTACCTGTCCAACATCGCCAGCAAGGTCACCCTGGTGCACCGCCGCGACAAGTTCCGCGCCGAAGCGATCCTGATCGATCACCTGATGGCAAAAGTGGCCGAAGGCAAAATCGAGCTCAAGTACAACCATACGCTCGATGAAGTGACCGGCGATGCCTCGGGCGTCACCGGCATGAACCTCAAATCGATGATCGATGGCAGCATTACGCCCATCACGCTGCACGGCGTTTTCATTGCGATCGGCCACAAACCGAATACCGCCATCTTCGAAGGTCAGCTTGAGATGAAAAGCGGTTATATCCAGACCAGAACCGGACTGCAGGGGATGGCTACGGCAACCAGCGTGCCGGGCGTATTCGCCGCCGGCGACGTCCAGGACAGCATTTACCGTCAGGCAATTACCAGCGCCGGCACCGGCTGCATGGCCGCACTCGATGCGCAGCGTTATTTGGAAAACTAACTCCGTGCATGCGCAGGGTGCGCAATTTGTACTCTGCGCAATCAACATTTCCCGTCCCATTTATTTACCCACAGCGCCATGCCAGCCTCACTCAAGAACTTCGCCGACCTCGGTAAGTTGCGCGCCAATCTGAAAGCGCAGCAAGAGGCGCGCGCAGCGACGGATGCGCAGCGGCTACGACGCGAACAAGCGGCGCAGCTGGAGGCCGACCTGTTTCGCCGCAGCATCGGCAAAGTCGCGCCGCTGGCGGTGCCTGAGCGGGTAGCTGTCACGCCGGTACGGCCGCAACCGGTTGCCCGCCATCACCTGGCGGACGAGAAAGCCGCGTTGCAAGAGTCGCTATCGGATGATTTCGACGCCGAAACACTGCTCGATACCGACGATAGCCTCAGCTATACCCGTAGCGGCGTCAGCGCCGACGTGGTGCGCAAATTACGCAAGGGCCATTGGACCATCCAGGATCAACTCGATCTGCACGGCTTGCGCCGCGACGCAGCGCGCGACGCGCTGGGCGCATTCTTGCGCCACGCCAGCCGCAGCGGCCTGCGCTGCGTGCGCATCATTCATGGCAAGGGACTCGGCTCCATCAACAAGGAACCGGTGCTGAAACAAAAAGTACGCAACTGGCTGGTGCAAAAGCAAGAAGTCATCGCCTTTTGCCAGACCAAGGCATCGGACGGCGGCTCGGGAGCGCTGGTAGTATTGTTGAACGCCTGAGTCGAACGTCTGAATTAAGCATCCTTGATAATTGCATGAGGTTTGTTTTCGCCAGTGGCGCACAATATTCTGCAGCCTCATATCGAAACATAATTCAGCCTGAATAAACCATGAATGTACTCATCATTCTCGGACACCCGCGCACCGACAGCCTTTGCGGGGCGCTGGCCGACGCCTATGGCACAGGCGCCCGGGAAGCCGGCGCCGAGGTGCGCCGGCTGGATCTGGCAGCGCTGGATTTCGACCCCGACGTGCATACCGTTTCTCCCAACCAACAGGACTTTGAAGACGACATCCGAAAAGCCCGGGAGCTGATCTTGTGGGCCGAGCACCTGGTGTTCGTCTATCCGACTTGGTGGGGAACCATGCCGGCGCTGCTCAAGGGATTTCTGGACCGGGTGCTGACGCCGGATTTCTCGTTCAAAACCTGCGAGGGCGGCACCGGATATCAGGGATTGCTCAACGGCAGATCGGCGCAGTTGATCACCACCATGGACACGCCGCCGCTGATTCATAGTCTTATTTACCGGCAACCTGGCAGAAATGCCATGGAACGGGCGACTCTGGGTTTTTGCGGCGTGCGCCCAGTGCGTTCTCTGGTTTGCGGCTCGGTAAAAGACGCCGACCTTCAGCAACGCCAGAAATGGCTGGAACGCGCCCGCGATCAGGGACGACGACTGGAGCGAGGCCGGATAACCCCGGCGGAGCAGCTTCGGCACAAAACCGGCGCCTGGCTCAAAAGCTTGCGCTTGCAGTTCTATCCGATGACCTGGATTGCCTACACGACCGGCGCGCTGGCGGCATTCCCCGCCGACGGCGTATTCGCAAATCCTCTGTTCTGGCTCGGCTACCTCTGTCTATTTCTACTGGAAGTAGCCACCGTATTGATCAACGAAGTGGTGGATTTCCAAAGCGACCGAAACAATCGCTTCTTCAGCACATTCACCGGCGGCTCCCGGGTGCTGGTGGAAGGATTGCTGAGTCCGCGCGAGGTCAGAATCGGCATCGCCGTGGCGCTGATAGCGCTTCTGGCCAGCGCGACATACCTGCTGTATCTCTTGTCCATGACGCCTGCAAACACGTTCGCCGTGATATCGGTGCTGGGCGTGATGACAATTCTGGCACTCGGTTATACCGCGCCTCCGTTCAAACTCTGCTATCGCGGGTTGGGCGAACTGGACGTGGGCATCACCCACAGTTTCGGTGCGATCCTGGGTGGTTACGTGCTGCTGGGCGGAGCCTGGAACGACACGCTGCCGTGGCTTCTGAGCGCGCCTCTTTTTCTGGCGATCCTGCCATCCATCACACTTTCCGGCATTCCGGACATGGAAGCGGACGCAGCCGCCGGCAAACGCACCTTGGCGGTACGTCTGGGACAACGCGGGACGCTGATACTGGCGAGCATCCTCACACTTCTGGCAGCCGGCCTCTCGCTGCTATGGCAAATGCTGAATCTGGCGCATGGCGCCTACTCCGGCATCGCTTACGTGGTTATTCCGCACGCGGTTTTGCTGGCGTGGTTGCTGCACCAGCGCATTGAATCGAAAAAACCGCCGGGCCGCATCGACGGGCTCATGGTGGCGTCCCTCATCTATGTGCTGTGGTTCGGGCTCATTCCTCTGTTCAGGCTGGCGAGATGAGTCGTGGCTAACGGCGCAGCGCATCAATTCAGCACATACATCATTATGTATTTTTAATATGCGCAATTGTAATATGCGCAAATATGCCTGTTTAAGCATATACCCCATGTTTTTTAATGCGCAAGCTGGAGCGCGGGACTACCCGCTTACTGCGGCTGCAAGGCTGTAAGTCGGTCCTGATCTAAAATATGGTTATCTTCTCAAGAGGAGCCAAACCATGCCAGCAATGCCGATTACTCCGCAGCAACTGGAAGCGCTGATCCAGGAAGTCGAGTTGGAAGATCCGATCGACTTCGCCGACCTGCCGTTTGAAGAAGCGGCGCTGCGCGCGCTGGTCGCCAACCATTTGTGCGAGATGACGGCGGCGATGAATGATTTTAGCCACGAAGACCGTCATCTGGCCCTGCTGGCGGTGGCCGCCAAACTGGTGCTGGAAAATCTGGTGCTGCACATCCAACTGCTGCGCCAGCAAGGCGCGCCGATGAACGACAGCGTTGAAACCCTGCTGCAGCGTCTGCGCGACGGGAAGTAATTGCGGAACGGTTTCAAGAGTAAAATGGCGGCCTAATTCCGTTTCTAAATCAATCGTGAACGCGAAGGCGAAGCGCAAACAGTACGCAAGTACAGCAGGTACGACTGGCGAAGCCGACAAAGTGCACGTTTGATTTAGAAATGAAATAACTATTCACTGAGGAACACTTACTGATGGACGATCAAGCAGCAAAAAAATTCTTTTGGGATGAATGGCAGCACGAAGCCCTGGCGGCCGGTGTAGCTGCGCCTCTGGCAAAACTGGGGTGGGAAGTATTGCGCACGCATCGGCAAAATCGCTGGGGCAAGGATTTCCTGGGCGTGGAAGACGATGGCCCGCTGATGCTGACGATGTGCCTGGAAGACCCGGCCGGCACCGAACTGTTTTTTATCGAGAACCTGTATCCGTACGATACCGCGCTAATCGATGCCACGCGCGCCAAACTGGGCCTGAAATAGCCCTCCGCGCCAAATCCGGCATCAAACCCGACGCCACATGTCATCAGACTGCTCCGAAAGAATTGCTGTTCAGTAAATGGACGGCGGCACTACACGCCGATGGAATCGCCATAAGCGATACGGCGCGTCCTAATTTGACCGTCATTGGTCATCATGGGCCGACGCTGATAGACTATCGGCTGCCGCATTTTTAGGCAAAAATCGCGAAGCGCAGTACAGAAGAATGCAAAAAAAGCCTGTGAACAATCAAGTAGCCCAAGGATTATGATGAAACGTGTTGATGATTTCCGACTGAAATTCGGCAAAAAAGAGCTGGTGCCACTCATTATCGGCGGCATGGGCGTGGATATTTCGACTGCAGCGCTAGCGCTGGAAGCAGCGCGTCTGGGCGGTGTCGGCCACATTTCGGACGCGATGGTCAACGAGGTTTCAGATCGGCGCTTTGACACCAGCTTCGTCAAGGATAAAACCCGGCTGTACAAGTACAACATCAACAATTCGGACAAGACCAACATCCATTTCGACCTCGGCCATCTGGCGGAAGCCACCAAGCTGCATGTCGGCAATACCATGCAAGCCAAGCGTGGCGGCGGCGAAATCTGGGTCAACTGCATGGAAAAGCTGACCATGAACGCGCCGCGCGAAACGCTGCGGGTGCGCCTGGCGTCGGCACTGGATGCAGGAATCGACGGCATCACCCTGAGCGCCGGTCTGCACCTGGGCTCGTTCGGGCTGATCGCAGATCATCCGCGCTTTCGCGATGCCAGACTGGGCATCATCGTGTCATCGGTGCGCGCGCTGCAGATTTTCCTGCGCAAGAACGCCAAGCTGAATCGCTTGCCGGATTATGTGGTGGTCGAAGGCCCACTGGCGGGTGGACATCTCGGCTTTGGCATGGATTGGGCGCAGTACGATCTGGCCACGATCATGGCCGAGATTGTGCAATTTCTCAAAACGGAACAACTGGATATCCCGCTGATCGCCGCCGGCGGTATTTTTACCGGCAGCGACGCCGTTTCCTTCCTCGAAAATGGCGCAGTTGGAGTGCAAGTAGCAACCCGCTTTACGGTAGCCAATGAATGCGGCCTGCCAGCCAAAGACAAGCAGGAATATTTCAAGGCCAGCGAGGAAGACATTATCGTCAACACGATCTCGCCGACCGGTTACCCGATGCGCATGCTCAAGAACACACCGGCGATTGGCTCCGGCATCCGCCCGAATTGCGAATCCTATGGCTACCTGCTAGACGGTAACGGCAACTGCGCCTACATCACCGCCTACAACCGCGAAGTGGAAGCGCATCCGAACGACAAGGCCATTTCGGTAATGGACAAGACTTGCCTATGCACCCACATGCGCAATTACAACTGCTGGACTTGCGGGCAATATACCTATCGCCTGAAAGACACCACGCGCCGTCTGGAAGATGGTAGTTACCTGGGACTCAGCGCGGAACACATTTTCCTCGACTACCAGTACAGCGTTGACAACAAAATCGCGTTGCCGGAGTAAATCTATCCGGCCGCACCACGCGCAGCCGCGTGGTGCGCTATGCACTGGATTGGCAATTGTGCGCGCATGCGAACAGGATTCAGTGCAATGCTGAATCCGGCCAGGCCAGTGTCTACTCTTTGACTATGTAAGCTTGATGTAATCTAATCGGTGCACGATCCATTGATCAAAAAATGTTGCCATCAGGCACAAATATTGCATCGACACGGTGCTTTTGCCGGCAATATTAATACGCAAAGCGATCAAAATATTTGGACAAGGAGACAAGGTGTTGCAAAACAAGTTACTTCGCCCCCTATTTCTGGGCATTCTCGTAGTAGCAGTAAGCGCCGCGCTGGCGGCTTTGGGCAACGGGCTGATTGGCGCTGCGATTAGCCCAGTACTATTGAGTGCACTGGCAACAGCCGGCGGCTTGCTGGTTTTGCTGCTGGGTAAGCCCAACAATGCCAACGAACCCCAACTCGCCGACCTGATCAGCCATGAACTCGATTTCATCATGATCGGTTCGGCCGAGACTTCCTACTTTGTCGATTCGGTAAAGAAAAAAATCGATCTGGATGTGCGCACCACCGAAGATATTGCCGTCAGTTCCGCACACAATGCCAGCATGACCAAGCAAATCGCCGCCAATGCAGAACAGGCGTCGAAAGTTGCCACCGATGTGCGCAGCCAGAGCATGGCGGGGCGAACCGAAGTAGATCAGGGCTTGGTTCAGATTAACAATGCCCGACTAGATGCGCAAACTGCACTGAGCACCATGACGGCATTACAGGACAAGTCACGCCGGATTCACGGCATTACCGAAGTCATCAACGAAATCGCGGCCCGCACCAACCTGCTGGCGCTCAATGCGGCGATTGAAGCGGCCCGCGCCGGCGAACACGGCCGCGGCTTTGCCGTGGTGGCAGGCGAAGTCCGGCAATTGGCGCAACGCACCAAAGAAGCCACCGACGACATCGGGGTGATGGTGCGCGAGATCAATGATCAAGCTGAACATGCCGCCACCGGCATGCAGGCGCTGACCGCCAAGGTGACCGAGGCTGCGCACAATGTGGAGCGGGTGCATACATTTCTGAGCGAGATTGAACGCGCCTCCGGAGAATCCCAGACCGAAATCCAGCAGATTGCCGCCGCCTCCCGCGACCATGTCCAGACTTCCCAGTCGATTGCAGATGCCATTGTGATCATACGCGACGGCCTGCTGGCCACCGAAGCAGAGTTGCCACTAGCCGCCAGCGCTGCGATGGCGCTCATGGAACGGGCCGAAGCCATGTTCAGCGCCATCACCGGATTCAACGCGACCACCTCCCACGACGCCAACCATGCAGTGGCCGCAGCTGGCGCTAAAGCAGTCAGCCAGTTATTTACCGAAGCGATCGCCAGTGGGCGCATCAGCGAAGGGGCCTTGTTTGACCGCAGCTACACGCCGATCCGGAATACCAATCCGCCCAAGCACTCGACCAAATTCGACGCATTTACCGACCGCGTCCTGCCCGAACTGCAGGAAAAGATACTGGCCAACATGCCGCAACTTGCCTACGCCGGCGCGGTGGACAACAATGGCTACTTCCCCACCCATAACAAGAAGTTTTCCCGGCCGCTGACCGGGGACTACGAAACCGATCTGGTCAACAACCGCACCAAGCGCATCTTTAATGACCGCACCGGCAGCCGTTGCGGCGCCAATACCAAACCATTTTTGCTGCAGACCTACAAACGCGACACCGGCGAAGTCATGCACGATTTGTCGGTACCGATTTATGTGGCCGGAAAACACTGGGGCGGATTCCGCGTCGGCTACCGTTCCAGCGCTTCGGCATAGCCACAGTCGCGCTGGACGCATTGCGGGAAGCAGCCGGTGATTTCCAGGATTATTTGCGAAACGATTCGGGGTTTGGCTTGTTGCGCTGCTCGTATACCGTTTTCGCATCCTGGACTGCATGTTCCTGCGTGCGCAAGGCTTCGTCGTCGTCATGCAGTGAAAAGAAATTTCCCGCTTGCGCGCGCATCACATATTTGATCGCAGCGGCGTCGCTCAGATCGTACATTTCCGTCATCAGCGTGGTTACTTCGTCCAGATATTCTTCATAAGTCATTCTTCAACTCCCATTCTTCAACTCCATCGGTTACGGGTAAAGCCCGGTGCGTATTTTGCCCTATTCTTACTCCTTGCAAAAGCGATCCGGCTACGATACAGGGCTGTCAAACCATTCAATCCCCGGACGGTGCTAACGACAATCCGCAACGTAGTGCTGAAATTTGCCCGGCAGCAGCAAATCAAACCAGGCGGGGGCATTTTGGCCCAGGCAGAAGATTAAGGCTGCCCGGCCCGGCTGGTTTTATTTTCACCGATAGTTTTGGCGTCTTGCTCGATGCGCTGCTGGCCAAGCTCCGCCGGCTTACAGATAAAATCCACCAGTTCACGTGCATACAATGGTAGTGCATCGAGTTTTTGCACCACGACGCTACGCTCCCGAACCGCCCAAGGTTCGGTCAGGTCAACCAGCGCCAGCTGCATGAAGCGGCTGTGACGCAATGCGGCTGACTGCGGCAGGATGCCGATCCCAATATTGGTTTCGATCATGCGGCACATCGCTTCAAAGCTGCGCACCTGAATCCGCAATTTCAGGCTCTGGCCGCTTTCGGACACAATCCGGCTCAAGAAATGGTGCAAGGTGCTGCCCTCGTGCAAGCCGATATGCTCGTATTCGAGCGTTTCTGCAAACGCGATGCGCTCCTTGCCCGCCAGCGGGTGCTCCAGTGCAGTCGCCAGCACCAGTTTATCGGTGGAAAAATTCAGTATCTCCAGTCCATCACCCTGGATCGGGCCGGCCACGATACCGATATCGGCGGTTCCGTCCCGAATCCCGCGCACGATTTCCTGATTGAGCCGTTCCTCAAGCGCGACGTTGACATGCGGATGGGTGGCAAGGAACGAGCGCAGCACTTCCGGCATGAATTCCGTCACCGCAGTGGTATTGGCGAAGATGCGGATATGCCCCTTGATGCCATTGTTGTACTGCTGCATATCGCTCTTGCAGCGCTCGACCTGCTGCATGAACAATTGAGCATGATGCAACATGGTCATGCCGGCCGCCGTTAATTGCACCCCGCGACTCTCGCGATACAGCAGCTTCATGCCAAAACGCGCTTCCAGCTCCTTGATCCGATTGCTGGTGGCCGCCAGCGACAGATGCATGCGCTCGGCGCTGCGCGTCAGGCTGTGAAGTTCACCGACAGTAATCAGCAGGCGCAGGTCAGTCAGATCGAAAAGCATGGTCAGGCGCTCCTTGTTTGCTTAAATATACGTCCAAAAACAGCTGTGCGGAGTTCACCGCAGCCAAAGGCACCCTTCCAAAAATGCAGATTGTCATCGCAACTGACGTGGCACAGACTAGCCATCATTGATTAACCAACCCGGCACTGTGCCTGATATACGATGGAATCTGTGTCATTTGACTTGGAATTGATGCAACAGTGGGTCGGACGCCAGGAAATGCGCGCCGATCTGATCGGCGCCACGCCTGCGGCCGCGCTTGCTGCGACGCTGGATCATACTACCGCGCCACAACCGGGCTCCGCATTGCCGCCATTGTGGCACTGGATTTATTTCTGGACCCACTGCCGGGAATCCGAACTCGGCGCTGACGGCCACCCGCAGCGGGGCGGATTCTTGCCGCCGATCCCGTTGCCGCGCCGGATGTGGGCCGGAGGACGCCTGACCTTTCCGGCATCACTACCGATTGGGGCCGCTGCCACCCGCACCTCGAAAATCAAGAGTATCACCGGTAAAAATGGCCAAAGCGGCCAGTTGGCGTTCGTTACGGTACAGCATGAAATTGCCGCCGACGGCGTCATCGCCATCACCGAAGAACACGACATCGTGTACCGCGATATGCCGCAACCCCTGCCGCAATCCGGCGCAATTGCAGCGGCGCCAAAACCGGCCCCAACCGAAGCACTCTGGCGGCGCACTGTGACCCCCGATCCGGTTTTGCTGTTCCGCTACTCCGCCCTGACCTTCAATGGCCATCGCATCCATTACGACCGCAGCTACGTGACCGGGGTTGAAGGCTATCCCGGCCTGATCGTCCACGGCCCACTGATTGCGACGCTGCTGGCTGATCTGGTACGCCGGCAGCTGCCGGATGCACGCCTGACCGAATTCAATTTTCGCGCAGTCGGCCCTTTGTTCGACATCGAGCCATTTACCTTGTGCGGACAACCCGCCGCAGACGGCCGCAGCGTGCAACTGTGGGCCCAGAATGCGCGCGGCGAACTTGCGATGCAGGCCGAGGCAAAACTTGCCGACCCGCTCAGTAAGCAATAATTTAACCCATAATTCAGGAGACATAAAATGTTGACGCCAGCGGATAAATTTCAAGAGATACGCGATGCGGTACGCGCATTGTGCGCAGAATTTCCACCCGAATATTTTCGCCGTATCGACCAGGAGCGCGGTTATCCGGAGCAATTCGTCGACGCGCTGACCAAGGCCGGCTGGCTGGCTGCGCTGATCCCGCCGGAATACGGCGGCTCCGGCCTGGGCCTGACCGAAGCCTCGGTGATCATGGAAGAAATCAACCGCTCGGGCGGCAATTCGGGGGCCTGCCACGGCCAGATGTACAACATGGGTACGTTGTTGCGGCACGGCTCGGAGCGGCAGAAAAACGAATATCTGCCCAAAATCGCCAGCGGGGAATTGCGGCTGCAGACCATGGCCGTGACCGAGCCTTCGACCGGCACAGATACCACGAAAATCAAGACCACCGCCGTCAAAAAAGGCGACCGCTATGTGATCAACGGTCAAAAGGTCTGGATTTCACGGGTGCAGCATTCCGACCTGATGATTTTGCTGGCGCGCACCACGCCGCTGGCAGAGGTAAAGAAAAAATCCGAGGGCATGTCGATTTTCCTGGTCGATCTGCGCGCAGCCATCGGCAACGGCCTCACGGTGCAACCGATCCTGAACATGGTGAACCACGAGACCAATGAACTGTTCTTTGAGAATCTGGAAATCCCGGCAGAAAATCTGATCGGCGAAGAAGGCAAGGGATTCAAGTACATCCTCGACGGCCTGAATGCGGAACGCACGCTGATCGCCGCCGAATGCATCGGCGACGGCTACTGGTTTATCGACAAGGTGACCAAATACGTCAACGAACGGATCGTCTTCGGGCGGCCAATCGGCCAGAACCAAGGCGTGCAGTTCCCGATCGCGAGAGCCTACATCAACCTCGAAGCCGCCAACCTGATGCGCTACAAGGCGTGCGAATTGTTCGATGCGCATCAGCCGTGCGGCACCCAAGCCAACATGGCGAAACTGTTAGCGGCCGACGCATCGTGGGAAGCCGCCAACGCCTGCCTGCAATTTCATGGCGGCTTCGGCTTTGCGCATGAATACGACGTCGAGCGCAAATTCCGCGAAACCCGGCTGTATCAGGTCGCACCGATCTCGACCAACCTGATCCTGTCGTATGTCTCCGAGCATGTGCTCGGCCTGCCGCGCTCATTCTGAACGCACTCCTACTTGAGAGACAACATCATGCGACCACTGGACGGCATTACCGTCGTTACCCTCGAACACGCGATTGCGGCGCCGTTCTGCACCCGCCAACTGGCCGATCTCGGCGCGCGCGTGATCAAGGTCGAGCGCCCCGGCGTCGGCGATTTTGCCCGCGCTTACGATGAACGGGTACGCGGACTGGCTTCGCACTTCGTCTGGACCAACCGTTCCAAGGAAAGCCTGACACTCGACGTCAAGCATGCAGAAGCCGGCAGCATTCTGGTGCAGTTGCTGGAAAGCGCCGACGTGCTGGTGCAAAACCTCGCGCCCGGCGCTGCTGCCCGTCTAGGTTTGTCATATGAAGCGCTACGCGAAAAATTCCCGCGGCTGATCGTCTGTGACATTTCCGGCTACGGCGCAAACGGCCCTTATCGCGACAAGAAGGCGTACGACTTATTGATCCAGAGCGAATCGGGTTTCCTGTCGATTACCGGCTCACCGGACGAACCGGCCAAGGCCGGCTGCTCGATCGCCGACATCGCCGCCGGCATGTATGCGTACACCAACATCCTGGCCGCACTGATTCAGCGCGGCAAAACCGGCCAGGGTTGCAATATCGACGTATCGATGCTGGAAAGCATGGTCGAGTGGATGAGCTATCCGCTGTACTACGCGTTCGATGACGCCACGCCGCCGCCGCGTGCCGGTGCCGCGCACGCGACGATTTATCCTTACGGCCCCTTCACGGCCGGTGATGGCAAGATCGTCATGCTGGGGCTGCAAAACGAGCGCGAATGGCGGCTCTTTTGCGACAAGGTATTGCTGCAGCCGACGCTGACCGATGACCCGCGTTTTTCATCCAATTCGCAACGCACCGCGGCGCGCCAGGAATTGCGCGCGATCATCATTGATGCATTTTCCACACTCAGCGCCGAGCAGGTGATCGAACGGCTGGACGCCGCCCAGATCGCCAACGCAAGGATGAACGACATGCATGACTTGTGGCAACACGCGCAACTGAAAGCGCGGGAGCGCTGGGTGGAAATCGATACCCCCGCGGGGAAAATTCCGGCCTTGCTGCCGCCCGGCGTGCCCAATACCTACAATTCGCGCATGGATGCGGTGCCCGCTCTGGGGCAGCATACCGATGCGATCCTGGGCCAGCTCGGTTACGACACTGCCGCGATAGCCGACTTGCGCTCGCACAATGCCATTTGATAACGCGTCAGAAAGAACAGACCCATGACTGATCACCCAAGTAAAACCCTCGCCAGCTTCGCAGCGAATTTGCGCTTTGAAGATATCCCGGAACCCGTGGTGCGGCGCGCCGAAGACCTTTTCCTCGACTGGATTGGTTCCGCCTTGGCCGGCAAAGGCGCACGTCCGGTAGAAACCATCAACTGGTTTTCCCAGCAAATGGGGCCAGCCACCGGCAGCTCCGAAATCCTGATCTCGCGCCGCCATACGACGCCGCTGTTCGCCGCCATGGTCAACGCCGCATCGTCGCATTTTGCCGAACAGGACGATGTCCACAACGGCTCAGTGTTTCATCCGGCCGCCGTGGTGTTCCCGGCAGTGCTGGCGGTGGCGCAGTCGATTGGCAGTTCCGGACGCGATTTGCTCACTGCGGCAGTGGCTGGCTATGAAGTCGGGATACGCGTGGGCGAATTCCTCGGCCGCTCGCATTACAAAATCTTTCACACCACCGGCACCGCAGGCACTGTCGCTGCCGCAGCAGCGGTGGGCCGCCTGTTGCAACTGACGCCGGAACGGATGCTGGATGCTTTCGGCTCGGCCGGCACTCAGGCAGCCGGCCTGTGGGAATTTTTACGCGATGCGGCCGATTCGAAGCAACTGCATACGGCCAAGGCCGCAGCGGATGGCTTGACGGCTGCCTACCTCGCAAGCCAGGGTTTCACTGGCGCCAAACGGATTCTCGAAGGCGCGCAAGGCATGGCTGCCGGCATGTCGACGGACGCCGATCCAAGCAGGCTCACCGATGGTCTGGGTACGCGCTGGGCACTGGCCGAAACCTCATTCAAATTTCACGCGTCCTGCCGCCACACCCATCCGGCGGCCGATGCGCTGCTAAAAATTATCGTCGAACACAATTTGCTGCCGGAGCAGATCGCGCGCGTTACCGCGCATGTCCATCAGGGTGCGATCGACGTATTGGGGCCGGTGCAGAACCCGCAAACTGTCCATCAGGCGAAGTTCTCGATGGGCACGGTGCTTGGGCTGATCGCGCTAGTCCGGCGCGCCGGCGTAAATGAGTTCGAAACCATGTTCAACGATCCGCGCATCGTAAGCTTCCGAAACAAGGTCGCCATGGTGCTCGATCCCGAAGTCGATCAAGCCTACCCATCGCGCTGGATCGGCAAGATCACGCTGGAAACCGACGATGGCCGGATACTACAGAGCCGCATCGATGAACCGAAAGGCGATCCGGGCAACACGCTGACCCGCGCCGAACTGGAACAAAAGGCGTTGCGACTGGCAGAGTTCAGCGGTGCGGCCACGGTGGCGGAGATGAACGCCGCGTTCCAGCGCATCTGGAATCTGGCGCATATCGATAAGATCGAAAATTTCTTCGGAAGATAGACATGCAAACCACGATTGCCCGTTCCTACCTGTTCGTCCCAGCCAACCGCCCGGAGCGTTTTGCCAAAGCCTGCGCTGCCGGGGCTGATGTCGTGATTGTCGATCTGGAAGACGCGGTTCCTCCCTCCGAAAAGATTGCGGCACGCAGCGCGCTGGTGGCGTGGCTGTCGCCCGCGCAATCGGTGCTGGTGCGCATCAACAGTGCAGACAGCGCATGGTTTCTGGACGACCTCGCGCTGTGCGCGCTTGCCGGCGTCAGCGGCATCGTGCTGCCGAAAGCCGAGCAGCTCGATCAGCTCGAAGCCATCGCGGCGCTACGGCCTGATGCCGTGATTTTGCCGCTGATAGAAACTGCCCGGGGATTTGCGAATGCCGACCAGATCGCCCGGCATCGTTGCGTGCAGCGGTTGATGTTTGGCGCGATCGATTTCCAGCTCGATCTCGGCATTGACGGCGATACCGATGCATTGCTGTATTTCCGCTCGCAGCTGGTGCTGTTGTCGCGCCTGGCCGGAATTCAGGCCCCGGTGGATAGCATCACCACCGCAATCAACGATTCCGAACAGCTCCGTGCCGATACCTTGTACGCCCGTCGCCTCGGCTTCGGCGGCAAGCTTTGCATCCATCCCAGCCAGATCGATCCGGTCAATCGCTGCTTTTGCCCCAGCGCGGAAGAAGTTGTCTGGGCGCAGCGCATTCTGGCGGCGGCAAATGCTGCGCAGGGCGCTGCCGTCGCGGTCGACGGCAAGATGGTGGACCTGCCGGTGATGCGCAAGGCGCAAGGAATCATCGACGAGACAACACACAGAATGGGATAAAAGAAGTCAATCCCGACCAACCCGAATTTGCAGTAAAACGTCATGTTGCAAGACTAAGAATCTGTCGCACGACACCCATAAAAACTAAGGAGACAACCATGCATAAAACCCATCCGATCCTGGCCGGCCTGTTCGCACTCACGCTCTGCGCCGGCGCACTGGCGCAACAGCCGATCGTCATCAAGTTCAGCCATGTGGTAGCCAACGATACGCCAAAAGGCCAGGGCGCCGAGCGCTTCAAGGAACTGGCCGAGAAAGCCACCAGCGGCCGCATCAAGGTTGAGCTGTATCCGAACAGCACGCTCTACAAGGACAAGGAAGAACTGGAGGCGCTGCAACTCGGCGCAGTGCAAATGCTGGCGCCATCCTTGTCGAAGTTCGCACCGCTTGGAATCAAGGAATTCGAATTATTCGATCTGCCCTACATTTTTCCCGGCAAGGATGCTCTGAATCGGGTAACCGAAGGTCCGATCGGCAAGAATCTGTTCAAGAAACTTGAATCGAAAAATATCGTTGGGCTGGCTTATTGGGACAACGGTTTCAAGCAGATGACGTCGAATAAACCGATGCACAATCCGGGCGATCTGAAAGGGCTGAAAATGCGCATCCAGTCGTCCAAGGTACTCGACGCTCAGATGCGCGCACTCGGCGCCAACCCGCAAGTGATGGCATTTTCCGAGGTCTATCAGGCCTTGCAGACCGGCGTGGTGGATGGCACGGAAAACACGCCGTCCAATATCTACACGCAAAAAACACATGAAGTGCAAAAGCATCTGACAGTCTCGGATCATGGCTATATCGGTTATGCGGTGATCGTCAACAAGAAGTTCTGGGACACCCTGCCAGCTGACATTCGTACCGCCCTCGAAGGTGCGATGAAAGAAGCCACCAAGTACACCAACGCCATCGCGCAGCAGGAAAACGACAAGGCGCTGGACAATATCCAAAAATCCGGCAAAACCACCATTTATGCGCTGAATGCGAAAGAAAAATCGGAATGGCGCAAAGCGCTGTTGCCAGTGCAGAAAGATATGGAAGGACGCATAGGAAAAGACCTGATCAGTGCCGTCAACAAGGAATCTGCGGCACTGGGATATAAGTAACTGCGAAGTAACAGCAAAGTAACAGCAAGGACCGCCAACCGCATCCAGCAGCTTGGGATTGCACAAGTGCCGGATGCGGAATTTTCAATCAGGATACCCGCCATGCACATCACGATTCCCGACATCAACCAGGTATGCGAAGAGCATCTGCTGTATGCGAGCCTGCTGCCGGAGCAGGCGCGCATTCTTGAGCTGGGTTGCGGCAAGGCGGAGAAAACTCGCGCCATCGCCAAAGAGGACAAGGTCGCTTACCTGCTGGCGCTTGAAACCGACGCAATCCAGCATGCGATCAATCTGACTTGCGCCGATCTGCCCAAAGTACAGTTTGCGTTAGGCGGCGCAGAAGCCATTCCCGCCGCAAACGCCAGCTTCGATATCGTGATGATGTTCAAATCCCTGCACCATGTCCCACTGGAAAAACTCGATTTAGCCCTGGCGGAAATCCACCGGGTCCTGAAACCGGGCGGGCTGGCATACATTTCAGAGCCGATATTTGCCGGCGAATATAACGAAATACTCCGATTGTTTCATGATGAAAGCATGGTGCGGCAAGCGGCATTCGCCGCCGTCGAACGCGCGGTTGCTGCTGGGCAGTTCGAGCTGGTTGAGCAGAAATTCTTTTTATCCAAGGTGCGCTATCGCGACTTTGCGCAGTTTGAAGATAAGGTAATCAAGGTAACCCACACGCAGCACCAATTGACGGCAGCGCTCCAGGCAGAAGTCCGCGGCAAATTCAACGCCAACATGACTGCGGACGGCGCAAGATTTCTCGCGCCGATTCGGGTTGACATGCTGCAAAAACCCGCTTGACGCAATAACGCTGCCGCACGATCGCTGTATCCGATCTGCGCCTCGCTCTGCGCCTAAAACGCGCCATCTGTTAGACTGCCCTCCCCTTTTATCCCTACGCCGGCGAGCACACTCATGATGGAACCCACCTCTTTTTCCAGTTTGGCCCTGTCGCCGGCAATGCTCTCCAACCTCGACAGCCTCGGTTATCACACGATGACGACGATTCAGGCCCACAGCCTGCCGCTGATTCTGGAACAGCGCGACCTGATTGCGCAAGCCAAGACCGGCAGCGGCAAGACCGCGGCGTTTGGCATCGGCATCTTGGCTAAATTGAACCCGAGCTATTTCGCGATCCAGGCGCTGGTGCTGTGCCCGACGCGCGAACTGGCCGATCAGGTGGCCAATGAGCTGCGCCGCCTGGCGCGCTTTGCCGACAACATCAAGGTGCTGACGCTGTGCGGCGGCGCGCCGATGCGCCCGCAAATGGCTTCGCTCGAGCATGGCGCACATATCGTGGTCGGCACGCCGGGACGCATCCGCGACCACATCTCGCGCGGCAGCATCAATCTGAATACCGTGCAAACGCTGGTGCTGGACGAAGCCGACCGCATGACCGACATGGGCTTTTACGAAGAAATTTCCGGCATCGTCAGCGCCTGCCCGGCACGCCGCCAGACGCTGCTGTTTTCCGCCACCTACCCGGACGATATCCGCAAGGCCAGCGCCGAATTCCTGCGCCAGCCGGCCGAAGTCAAGGTCGAGGCGCAACATGCCGACAGCCAGATCGAGCAACGCTTTTTTGAGGTCGCCTACGACGACCGCAACGCCGCGGTGGCGCGCCTGCTGCATCATTACCGGCCGGTGTCGACGCTGGCCTTCTGCAATACCAAAATCCACTGCCGCGAACTGGCGGCTGAATTGCGCGCACAGGGTTTCTCCGCGCTGGCTTTGTACGGCGAGCTGGAGCAACGCGAACGCGATGAAATTTTGCTGCAGTTTGCCAACCGCAGTTGCTCGGTGCTGGTGGCAACTGACGTCGCCGCGCGCGGCCTGGATATCCAGACGCTGGGCGCGGTGATCAACGTCGATGTATCGAAAGACACCGAAGTCCATATCCACCGGATCGGCCGCACCGGCCGCGGCCATGAATCCGGCCTGGCGTTGAGCCTGTGCGCGCCGAACGAAAAGAAGTGGGTCAAGCTGATCGAGCAATACCAGAATGGGCCGGTCAGCTGGTTCAACCTGGCGGAACTGGAGCCGGCGGCAGGTGATGTCTTGCAAGCGCCGATGGTGACGCTGTGCATCATGGGCGGCAAGAAAGACAAGCTGCGTCCCGGCGATCTGCTGGGCGCGCTGACCGGCGACGTCGGCCTGAGCAAGGACCAGGTCGGCAAGATCAATGTGTTCGAATTCATGACCTATGTGGCGCTGGAACGGCAGATTGCCGACCGGGCGGCGGCCAAACTATCCACCTGCAACATCAAGGGACGGCAATTCAAGGTGCGGTTTATTTCGGCGGTTTAAGAGCGGGCGCAAGCTGCCCGCTTGCGACTTGCGGAATAATCGGTGCTGATGCACGGCAGGGCAGCAACGCAGCAGCGCCTGCTAAAATCCTTGCCAGACCAATCACAATCAATAACATGAACGGGGCGCAGCATGAAACGTGTCATCTTCAATCAAAAAGGTGGGGTCGGAAAATCGACCATCGCAGTGAATCTGGCTGCGATTGCCGCGCATCAGGGTAAAAGAACGCTGCTGATCGACATCGATCCGCAGTGCAATTCCAGCCGCTATCTGCTGGGCGACGCCGCCCGGGAAGTCAGCCCCACGCTGGCCGGATATTTTGAACAATCGCTGAATTTCATTATCTTCCCCAAGCCGGCCAGCAACTACGTACACCAAACCCGCTTCGAGAATCTGGCGCTGATTCCATCGCACCCGGAAATCGGCGAGATGCAGTCGAAGCTGGAATCGCGCCACAAGATTTACAAACTGCGCGATGCATTGCAGGAGTTGGAGCAGGAATACGACGAAATCATCATCGATACGCCGCCCGCCTACAATTTTTTCACGCAGTCGGCGCTGATCGCTTCCGACTGTTGCCTGATCCCGTTCGATTGCGACGATTTCTCGCGCCAGGCGTTGTATACGCTGATGAACAATGTGCAAGAAATCAAAGCCGACCACAACCCGGAATTGACGATTGAGGGCATCGTCGTCAATCAGTTCCAGCCCCGCGCCAGCCTGCCGCAACGAATGGTCAACGAATTGAAGGCCGAGGGCTTGCCGGTGCTCGACAGCAAATTATCCAGTTCGATCCGGATCCGCGAATCGCACGAACAATGCCTGCCGATGATCCATCTCGATGCGCGCCATAAACTCAGCCTGGAATTTCTGGCGCTGTATCAGGAGTTGCAATCGGCTTAGTTGGCTTGGTTGCCGGAATACGGCCACTACAGATACAAGGAAGGGTATTTTTCTGTTCTGCAATGAATATATGCGGGAATGTTATCGTTTTTAAGCATACCCCAGATTTTTTAATTTATGGGCAGACTGGTTTCAGTCTATAAAAAAACCTCTCGTGCCACGGTTATGTGGCATAAAAACGCTACTAATTTGAGTGTAAATGCGTAATTCATAGGCGAATAAAAAGTCTAACGATTAGTAATAGTACTAATGGCTGTGGAGCAATCCGCAGCCATTTTTTGTTTCGAAGACAATTTCTTGTGGCCTGCCGCAATGCATTTCTTCCAGGCTTGCAGTGTCGCCTATGTTCATGGCGGTGAGGTTGTCGCTATTCAGCGTGTGCCATGACCGTCAGCAGTGCAGCGGTTGCGGTCATGGGTTTTGTATTACGCGGTTATTGACGCCGACGGCATTGGCCTTTCTCAGAGGTAATTCCGAGCGGCAGCTCCACTTCACACAGCTGCCGCTCGCCGAATTAAAACGAAAACGCTTTGGCGTTATTTTTCTCAGTGCACTCAGAGTATTGCCACGACTACAACTAGTGCTTTGTAGGCACTCTTAGTCCTGATCGTCCGAAGCAACTTCATATTCATCAGCTTGGTGATTTTGGGCCTTAACTAGGCGCATCGCGCGGCGCAATTGTAAGAACTCCCGAACGGCACCCACAGCAATTATCATGCCGATAGGGGAAAATACGATCGACGCGCTAATAGCTAACGGCACCGAAATCTTTCCTATTGTCAAGAGGAACCAAGGAGTAAATGCAAGTAGATAAAACATGATTGCGCACGTAAGGTAGGTGGCGCTTATGATATTGCGTCGCTTTTCCGTCGCGAATAGCACAGCGCTTGCGAAATCCAATTGGCGCCGTCCAAGTACCTCAAAATTCTTTAAATAACCTCTAGACGATTCATAGTCGCTTAACGCCGTTACCGGATCGCGAAGCGTCATAAGGTGTTCTATTACGGACGGGGGTAAATCTTGATTTCTGCCAATTGCCTGAAATCCTTTCTTACGAGCGAATGGATGCATCTCTGGTTTCGCTCTAAGTTCGTCAAAGAAAAGTTTCGCGAATTTGTACTCTTCACGACGCGAGTTTTTGTTCCCGTCTAAATGTTGTCTTATCGCCAGCCATAAAGTGCTGCCTCCAAAGCCGATCGTGGTGACGATTGGCACTACTTTAAGCCACTGATCAGTATTCATCTTCCCTCCAAAAAACCGTGTGCAGTATCTGCATCCTACACATTCCGAACGTTTGCGCGCCCTAGCTTTCTCAATACCATTGCACGAAAATGCTTAAGAACGACTTCTATTCTGGTACGCGAATACTCTTCATCTATTCGCGTACTTCTAACCTCATATAAACGGTTAACGCTCAGTTTCCGCGAGTGAAGTCCAATGATTTATATTATTCATAACTGTGCCCACAATGGCCCAGATGTGCTGATGAACTTCTTCTTCCGAAAAATTTTGCGCCAAACTCTACGGGATCGCCTGTTTTAGTAGGTGTCAGGACCGTCAGGAAATTATAGTCGTGAGCCAGAGTTTGGCTATCGGTCTGCTTTGGTACGTATTCTACTGTGCAACGTCCACTATTGGCCGATTGCACGCGTTCAGCATCATGGCAGAACGGCCATACGGCTTCGCGCGAAACGACGGCCGTATGACCGGCATAGACAGCGCTTGCCAGATCTCGGTCTGTTCTAAAATCTCCAGAACGTCATCTACTTTAATACCCAGGTAACGCACTGTGCTTTCCAGTTTCGTGTTACCAAGCAAAAGCTGGACGGCACGTAGGTTCTTTGTCCGCCTGGAGATCAATGTCGCTTTGGTTCGCCGCATGGTGTGCCTACCATAGATTGTCGAATTGCAGCCGATGGCTGAAACCCATTGATACTGCCATACTGCGTTTCAATTCACGGAAAAAGACACGGCTTATGTTGAAGTTCACATGTTGCGATGCGGTTCGTCAGTTTTTCTTGTCAGGCCAAACGCAGGTTTTGCGCGGTATCACGCGAGGTTACGAGCGCGAATGCTTGCGCGTGGACGCCAGCGGCCATCTGGCCCTGACCCCTCACCCCTTGGCGCTGGGCTCCAAACTCACCCACCCCTGGATTACCACCGATTACGCCGAAGCGCTGCTGGAGTTCATCACCCCTCCGTCACAAGACCCGGCGTTCCCGCTGGACTTCCTGCGCGACATTCACCGCTTCGCGGCCCGGCAAATGGGGGAAGAAATCATATGGGCTGGCTCCATGCCTTGCGTCCTGGGTGACGACAAAGACATCGCCATTGCCAACTACGGCAGCTCCAACTCCGCGATGATGAAGGCTGCCTATCGCGAAGGACTGAGCCTTCGCTATGGACGCCACATGCAAACTATTGCCGGCGCGCACTACAACTGGTCGCTGCCTGACGAATTCTGGGTGATTTTGAAAGGCTGCTGCTCGGTAACAGACAGCATGCAGGACTTTGTCAGTGAGCGCTATTTCGGATTGATTCGCAACTTTCTGCGCTTTGGCTGGTTGATTCCTTACCTGTTTGGCGCCTCGCCCGCGATTGCGCAATCCTTCTTGCAAGGCCGTAGTTCAGACCTCCAGGAGCTGGTGCCGGGCACCCTGTTCCGCCCCTACGCGACCAGTCTGCGCATGAGCGATCTGGGCTATCAGAACCGGGCGCAGGATCAATTGCACGTCAGTTTCAATTCATTGGCCGGGTACACCCAGGCGCTGGAGACTGCGATTCGCACCCCTGACCCGTTCTACCAAGAGTTGGGCGTGCGCGAAGGCGACCACTGGAAGCAACTCAACGCGAACCTGCTGCAAATTGAGAATGAATTTTATGCCGGCATCCGGCCCAAGCGCATTGGCAAGGCGGGCGAGCGTCCGGCGCTGGCCTTGGCGAAATACGGTGTCGAATACCTGGAGGTACGCCTGTTTGACCTGAACCCGTTCGTGGACATCGGCATTCTCCCCGAGCAAAGTACCTTTGCCGACATCCTGTTGCTGATGTGCCTTTTTCGCCAGAGTCCGCCCATTACGGCCCGCGAGCAGGGTGAGAACGATGAAAACAAGGCCCGTATCGTCAACCACGGCCGACAGCCTGACCTGAATTTGCTAGTGCACAACCGCGAACAACCGTTCCGCCCCATTGCACACGCCCTGTTTGACGACATGCAGCCTTTTGCCCAGATGCTGGATGTGGCCTACGGCGGCAATAACTACGCCACGACGCTGGCCAGCCTGCGCACGCGCATTGATCACCCGGAGACCACACCGTCGGCCCAGGTGCTGGCCGCTGCGAGGGAGCACAAAGGCTTCTTCAAATACGCGATGCAGCAATCCCTGCAACACCACGAGAGCTTGCTGGCCCAGCCGCTGGACCCGGCACTATTGGCAAAGTTCGAGGAAAGCGTTCAAGCCTCCTTGGCCGAGCAGCAGCGATTGGAATCGCTGCCGCAGGAGCGGTTTGAGGACTATGTGGCGAGTTACTACGCATGAGACTCGCGCTCTTGGAAAATACCCGGGCGCGTGGATAGGATGCCGTATCCAAATTTCAATCGGAAGTTGCCATTGACCGTGACGAATTCACTAGTGATTCGTCTTAGGCCGTCATAAACACATATGCTGCCAGCAGCGCGCATATGACAATCGAATTGCACAAGGCGAACGCCCAATTCTTTCCAAGACTGATTTGATACAGATCGGCCCCGGCGTAGCGGCTGGCCGTCAGTGACAACACCGAAAACGGCGTCACGCTAGCCGACAATCCCCAGCCCGCCAAAATCGCCGAAATATGGGCAACCGGCGGCAGTCCGAGCACCTCCGGCGTCATGGTCGAAGCCAGAAACACGGCAGACAGCACCGGATGAATGCCACCCACTGCCGCAGCCATGATGCCAAACAATAGAAAACTGAGCCCAAAAAACGGATGCGCGCTCAACGCCCCGCCAATTGCGGTAACCCATGCAGCAGGAAAGGCGTCAGCCAGAATGCTGCCCGCGCATCCGGCCGAGATAAACAATATCGCTTCGCTTGCAAGCGCCGGGAATAACAGCAAGCCCCTGCCCAGTCCGCGCGCCCCATCGGCAAGCCTTTGGCAGGTCTTGCCGGTCGCTGCATGAAACAGCAGTGACGCCGCGGGCGCCAGTAATATGATCGAGGCCGAAATGACGATATGGAGGGATTTGCTTACAAACAGGACCAGCGCCAGAAAAGCCAGCAACAATGCGAACAGCGGCAAGGCCGTTCGCACCAGTGTTAAGGCCGACGTCGCCTTGGCTGCGCCAGGGGTGAGCTGGCTGCCGCGTGAGCGGTTCATCAATGCGCCGACGATAACCGTCAGTTGCCCAACCGCCAGTCCGATCGGAAACACCTCAATCCAGTGCAGGCTCGGATATAGCGCGAGCAAGATTGCCATGTTTCCGAATACCGGACTCCAGCAACTGGCCGCCGCAAAACCGCGCGACACCGCGACTACGGTTGCGGTACGCGTCGCGTTCTTCGCTTCAGCCGTGGGCGCGGCCATGATGAATAGCAGGTTCGCACCGGCCAGCCCCAGAAGACCGGAAAAGAATTGACTCGTGATTGTGAACGCGAGGTAGCGGCGACCCGCCTGACGTTCGCGCAAACCCGCGCCGAGCAACTGGATGCGATCGCTCTGCACCGCACACTGTGCGATGAGCATCACGCTGGCCGTCAGCGAAAGCAGCAAACCGGCGATCAATACGCCACGCTGAATCGCCGCCAAAGGATCTCTGGCGAATGGCACCACCAGCGCCCCGGCCACAAACAAAACGAACGAGGTATTGCGCAAGTTCCGGTTGATGCGCCGATAACCGGCCACGATCAGTACCGACGCCGCCCCCACGGTCGCAACATACAGCGACGCCGGGCCGCCAAATGCTCTTGCCAGAGTGACGGCGATGAGAACAAGGACGGCCGCCATGCCGGCCAAGGGCCCAATACCGATGCGGTGCAGAGCCTCGCCGGGATGATGCCATTGCGAAGACATTGACGGCGCTTGCGCGACACCGCTGGCACCATCGCCGGCGGCGCACGGCATGGCGTCGCTACGGCTTTTTTGCGCACCCGAGCCAACACCTGGCATCGTTATCCGGATCAGCCTGCCGGCAGCGGTTCGCTGGCGCGCATGTCATGTTCCTGCTCTTTTCTTAGTTTCACCATATTCAGAAAACGACACCAAAGCCCCATAGAATTTGACGAAAATACACCGCCTGCAACGGCGTAGAGCGCCATTTTGGCCCTCTTGCCGCCCCTTGGTGAATGTCTCAGGTGATCGGCGCTGGGTTGAACAGTGTCAGCGCGTTGTGCAGCTTCCAGTGTTCGGCCCAGGTCTTCTTGCCACTCGCCACATCCAGCATCAGGTGGAACAGCTCCCAGCCGACCTCTTCGATGCTGGCCTCGCCGGTCGCGATACGGCCAGCATTCACATCCATCAGGTCATGCCAGCGGCGCGCCAGGTCGTCGCGCGTCGCCACCTTAATCACCGGCACCGCTGCCAGACCGTAGGGCGTGCCGCGACCGGTCGTAAAGATGTGCAGGTTCATGCCAGCCGCCAGCTGCAGCGTGCCGCAGATGAAGTCGCTAGCCGGCGTGGCGGCGTAGATCAGCCCCTTCTGCTTGACCTTCTCTCCTGGGGAGAGCACCCCGGAAATGGCGCTGCTGCCGGACTTGACGATTGAGCCCATTGCCTTTTCGACGATGTTCGCCAGGCCACCCTTCTTGTTGCCGGGCGTGGTGTTGGCACTGCGGTCGACTCCGCCTTTTTTCAGGTAATCGTCGTACCAGGCCATTTCGCGGATCATCTCGTTCGCCACCTTTTCATTGATGGCGCGCGCGGTCAGTTGGTCGATGCCGTCACGCACTTCGGTGGTTTCCGAGAACATCACGGTGGCGCCGGCGCGCACCAGCAGGTCGGTCGCATAGCCGACGGCCGGATTCGCCGTCACGCCGGAAAACGCGTCGCTGCCGCCGCATTGCACGCCGACGATCAGGTCGGCGGCGCTGCAGCTTTCACGCCGACGCAGGTTGAGCGCGGCTAGGCGCAGCCGGGCCATCTCCATGATCGAAGTGATCATCGATTCGAAGCCGACATGGGCCTCGTCCTGCAGCACCACGATGTAGGGACCGTTCTGGATCGGGATCGATCCTTCCGGCAACAGACGGGCCGGCTGCAGTTTTTCGCAGCCGAGGCTGACGACCATGGCTTGGCCGCCAAAGTTCGGGTTCAGGCTGATATTGCGCAGCGTGCGGATCGGCACGTCGGCGTTCGGCGCGTCGATGGCGACGCCGCAGCCGTAAGTGTGTTCCAGGCCGATCACGTCATCCACATTCGGATAGTCGGGCAGCAGCTCTGCCTTGATGCGCTTGACCGCATGTTCGACCACGCCGGCTACGCACTGCACAGTGGTGGTGATGGCCAGGATGTTGCGGGTGGCGACCGTGCCATCGGCGTTGCGATAGCCGTCGAAGGTGTAACCCTCGAGCGGCGCTGCCGGTGGCGGCACGCGGGTCGAGATAGGCAAGCCGTCCAACTCACGCGCCGGCGGCATGCGTACCAGCGACTCCTCGATCCAGCTGCCTTGTTGGATATCGCGCAGTGCGTAGCCGATCACGACATCGTAACGGATGATAGCGTCGCCCTCGGCCAGGTCTGCCAGCGCAATCTTGTGGCCTTGCGGCACCCGGTTCTTCAGCACGAACTCGCCGGGAAACTCGGTGCCGGCGGGCAAGCCGCCGTCGTTGACGACAATGGCGACATTGTCGTTGGCGTGCATGCGGATATACAGGGGCTTTGAAGGCGCGGGCGTATAAATGACATTTGACATAACCAATCCTCTAATTGTTGGCAGCTTGCGCTATGGGAGCAACAGGGAGTTGGTCCAGCGGTTTCTTGAATTCAACCCGCTTGATTTCGCCGACGATGAATAGATAACAAAAGATCGCAGCTGCCGCATTGGCGCCGATGAAGACCAGGGCGCCGGCAAAGGAACCGGTCGCCTGCAGGATGTAGCCGATGACGATAGGCGTGGTAATGCCGGCCGTATTGCCAAAAGTATTAAACAACCCACCGCTCAGACCGCCCGCCTCTTTAGGCGAGGTGTCGGAGACCACGGCCCAGCCCAGCGCACCAACGCCTTTCCCGAAAAAGGCCAGCGACATCATGGCAATCACGAGCCAATCAGTCGAAACATAATTGCAAACGACCATGGTCATCGACAGCAGCATTCCGCACACGATCGGGGTTTTACGCGCCACCGAGAGGGAGTAACCTGACTTGATCATACGGTCCGACACAAAACCGCCCAGAATACCGCCCAGAAAACCAGCCACGGCTGGCAAGGCCGCGATGAATCCCGCTTTCAAGATCGTCATGTGGCGCTCCTGCACCAGATAGACAGGGAACCATGTCAGGAAGAAATAGGTCAGCGTCGTGATGCAGTATTGGCCGATATAGACGCCCAGCAGCATACGGTTGCTCAATAGCTCCTTGATGACAGGCCAAGTATTCATTTTCTTGGTCTGGGTGGCATTGCCTGATCCCTCCAGATCAACCAGAGCGCCGCCCGCCTCGATATAAGCCAGCTCTTCCGCGTTGATGCGCGGATGGTCCTTTGGACCATAAATGGTCTTGCGCCAGACAAAGGCCATCACGATGCCCAAGCTGCCCATCACATAGAAAACGCTCTGCCAGCCGTAGGAGTGGACCAGCCAGCCCATCAGCGGCGCAAATAGCACCGTAGCAAAATACTGCGCCGAATTGAAAATAGCGGCCGCAGTGCCGCGCTCGGCGGTTGGAAACCAGGCGGAGGTGATGCGGCTGTTGCCTGGAAAGGAAGGCGCTTCGGCCGCGCCGATTAAAAGGCGCAAGCCAAACAGAACCGCGACTGCGGTACCGCCGGTGAAAAACCCGACCGAGCCCATCATCATGGTAAATACCGACCACAGGAAAATACTGAAAAAATAAGTGATTTTTGAACCGAAACGGTCCAGCAGCCAACCGCCTGGCAATTGCGCCAGCACATACGACCAGGCAAAAGCGGAGAAGACGAATCCCATTTCGACCGGCGACAGGCCCAGCAGCCTCTTAAGCTCGGGACCGGCGATCGAGATCGTGGCGCGGTCGGCGTAGTTGATGGTGGTAATGATGAACAGGATTGCCAGAATGCCCCACCGCACACGGGTTGCCTTAGCGCCGTTGCCGCCGGGTTGTGTAGATTGCTGCGCTTTCATGCTGTCTCCTAGAATGTTGCGAATGGCACTGCATGCACTTCGACGCAGGGCCAACTGGCCGCAACGTCCGTGTTCTTGTTTGCAGGTGACTCAAATATTGGCTGACGGATTCTTTTGTCATCAGTCATCAGACAACTGACGATCGTAGTATAATCAGCTCATTCGGAAATTGCAATCACTGTTCCACTCAAACTTTACATCCAAACCAAGACCATGAATTCCACCCCTGCCCCCTCGGCGCCACCTAAAAAGCATCGCAATCTGGCGCAAGGCGTGGTCGCCTATATCTCCGACAGCATTCGCGACGGCAAGATCATCCCAGGCGGCAAATTGCCGACCGAGTCTGAAATCATGCGCATCCGGGGCGTGAGCCGGACCGTGGTGCGGGAAGCGATTTCGCACATGCAGGCGGCCGGCATGGTGGAGACGCGCCACGGGATCGGCACCTTCGTGCTGGAACCGGCGCTCACCCATCACTTGGGCATTGACCCGAGCACAGTAATCACCATGCGCGACGTGCTGTCCATTCTCGAACTGCGTATCAGCCTCGAGACGGAAGCTGCCGGGCTGGCTGCCAGCCGCCGCAACGACGCGCAGTTGCTGCAACTGCGCGCGGCGCTCGACAGCTTCCAGGCGTGCGCCCGCACTGGCGACGACACGGTGGCGTCCGATATGCAGTTTCACCTGGCGATCGCGCAGGCTTCTGGCAACCGCTACTTCCACGATATTTTGAGTCACCTCGGCACCAACATCATTCCCCGTTCGCGCCTGAACTCGGCCAAGCTCGCGCAGGACGATCCAGCGATCTACATGGAACGCGTCAACCGCGAACACGAAGACATCCTCAACGCGATCGCGCGCCAGGATCCGGAATCAGCGCGCGCTGCCATGCGCACGCATCTGAGCAACAGCCGGGAACGACTGCGCCGCGCCCAGGAGCTGATTGAAGGCGCCAACCGGTAAGCCAGCCCCAACACCCCCCCCGCAGACCACAGCGCCGCGTGCAAGCCGGCGCTGTTTTTCATTGCGACGCATATTTTTCGATGAATACTTGCGCTCACTTAAATCATGTTGTACGATGACTGATAACAAGTAAGGCGTTAGATGTGCGACGCCATCGCTTCCGCTCAACCCTTTATCGGTGCCCCATTATGTTTACTCCAAAAGACCTGAAGCAGATCCTCTCGTCCGGCCTGCTTTCTTTCCCGATTACCGATTTCGACGCCGAAGGCGATTTTGTCGCCAGCACCTACGCCGATCGCCTTGAATGGCTGGCCCCATACGGCGCGACCGCCCTGTTCGTGGCTGGCGGTACCGGTGAGTTTTTCTCGCTCACGCCGGAGGATTACACCCGCGTGGTGAAAGTCGCAGTGGAAACCTGCCGCGGCAAAGTGCCAATCGTAGCCGGCGCCGGCGGCCCGACCCGTACCGCAATCGCCTACGCCCAAGAAGCCGAGCGCCTGGGCGCCCACGGCATCTTGCTGATGCCGCATTACTTGACTGAGGCGAGCCAGGATGGCCTGGTGGCGCACATCGAGGCGGTCTGCAAATCGGTCAGGTTCGGCGTGGTGATCTACAACCGCAACGTCTGCAAACTGAACGCCGAATCGCTATTGATACTGGCCGACCGCTGCCCTAACCTGATCGGCTTCAAGGACGGCGTCGGCGAGATCGAAACCATGGTCACCATCCGCCGCAAGCTGGGTGATCGCTTCACCTACCTGGGTGGCCTGCCGACGGCTGAAGTGTATGCCGCAGCCTACAAGGCGCTCGGCGTGCCGGTGTATTCGTCGGCCGTGTTCAACTTTATTCCGAAGACTGCGATCGAATTCTACGAAGCCATCAAGAACGACGACTTTGCCACTACCGGGCGTTTGATCGACAACTTCTTCCTGCCGTACCTGGCGATCCGCAACAAGAAAGCCGGCTACGCGGTCAGTATCGTGAAGGCCGGCGCCACGTTGGTCGGCCACAGCGCTGGCCCTGTACGGACACCCCTGACCGACCTGAATCCGCAGGAATGCGAGCAACTGGATGCACTGATCAAGGCGCTCGGCCCGCAATAAACACCCGACCGCGCGCACCCGGCACCAGCGCGTGCGGCCCACAAGCTGGCCGACAACCTGTCGCCATACCCCGAACCATACCGGCGCGCCACTGCCTTATCGCTCTGGCGCGTCGCCCCGCATCTGCACTGAGGAGACTATCTTGAACACGAACATCAACATCAACGGCGACATGCTGATCGGCGCCACTACCGTGCATGGCAGCGCGGCCACCTTCCGCGCCATCAATCCCGCCACCGGACTGGAGATGGAACCTGCATTCGGCACCGCTACTGTTGCCGATGCCGAGCGCGCCTGCGCGCTGGCCCAGCAGGCATTCGACACCTACCGCGACACTTCGCTCGACCAACGCGCCGAGTTCCTCGAGCAGATCGCACAGAACATCCTCGACCTCGGCCCCGCGCTGATCGAGCGCGCAATGCAGGAGTCCGGCCTGCCGCAAGCCCGCCTCGAGGGCGAGCGCGGCCGCACCGTCGGCCAGTTGCGCCTGTTCGCCAAAGTAGTGCGCGACGGCCGCTGGCTCGGCGCCGCGCTCGATTCGGCGCTGCCGGAGCGCACTCCGCCGCGTCCCGACCTGCGCCTGCGCAAGATCGGACTGGGTCCGGTGGTCGTATTCGGCGCCAGCAATTTCCCGCTGGCGTTTTCGGTGGCCGGCGGCGATACCGCATCCGCGCTGGCGGCCGGTTGCCCGGTCGTGGTGAAGGCGCATGGCGCCCACCCCGGCACCTCCGAACTGGTCGGCAAGGCGATCCAGGCGGCGGTGGCCAGCAGCGCCCTGCCGGAAGGCGTGTTTTCGCTGATCCATGGCGACGGCCGCACCATCGGCCAGGCACTGGTCACACATCCCGCGATCAAGGCGGTCGGTTTCACCGGCTCGCGCCAGGGCGGCATGGCGCTGGTACGCGCGGCGGCCCAGCGCGACGAACCGATTCCCGTGTACGCGGAAATGAGCAGCATCAACCCGATGTTTCTGCTGCCCGATGCGATGGCCCTGCGCGCGAGCCAGATCGGCAGCGCCTTCATCGACTCGCTCACCCTGGGCTCGGGCCAGTTCTGCACCAACCCCGGCCTGGTGATTGCGCTCGAGGGCAATGCGCTGAACAAATTCTGCGACGCGGCGGTCACCGCCCTGCAGGGCAAGACCGCCAGCACCATGCTCACGCCGGGCATTCACGCCGCGTTCAACAACGGCGTCGAACGGTTGACCAAGGCTGCCGGCGTCACGCTGCTGGCACGTGGCCAGAGTGGCGCCAGTGCGTGCGCCGGTCAGGCCGCCCTGTTCATCACCGATGCTGCCAACTTCCTGTCTCACCCTGAGCTGGAAGAAGAAATCTTCGGCGCCAGCTCTCTTATCGTCCGCTGCCGCGATAGCAGCCAGTTCAAGCAGATCGCGGAATATCTGGACGGCCAGCTGACCATCACCATGTTCCTGACCGAGAACGACCGTGCCACAGCACAGGCCTTGTTGCCCACGCTCGAGCGCAAGGCCGGCCGCATCCTGATCAACAGCTATCCGACCGGGGTCGAAGTGTCGCATGCGATGGTGCATGGCGGCCCCTTCCCCGCCACCTCGGATAGTCGCAGCACCTCAGTCGGCGCGAGCGCGATTGACCGCTTCCTGCGGCCGGTCAGCTACCAGGACCTGCCGTCCTGGTTGCTGCCGGCCGCCCTGCAAGACAACAACCCGCTCGGCTTGTGGCGGGTGCGCGACGGCGAGCTGGTTCAATCCTGACGCGGGGCAATACCGCAGTTTCATTCTAAAAATGGGCAGGCCGCCCTCATGCAAGGGCTAGAGACATGAACAAAACGATCCTAGCGGCAGCCATCCCGGGCGTGCGCCACACGTTCTGACGAAAAAATCCCGCGTGCCCATTTTCAATTGGGCCCGCGGGTTAGCCGGTTTTTGAGCCGCGCCAGTGCGAACAGCATAGGCGCGGCTTTTGTTTTGGTTCGCGCTCAGTGAGACGGCAGCGCGTCGGCGGTAATGAAGACCGCCCTGAAGTCGTTCACGTTGGTCAGCGTCGGCCCACAGACAACCGAATCGCCAAGCGCCTGGAAGAAGCCGTGGCCGTCGTTGTTGTCCAGACATTCGCGCGGGTTCATTCCCATGGCCCAGGCGCGTGCCAGCGAGTCGGGCGCACAGTAGCCGCCGGCGATCTCTTCCTGGCCGTCCACGCCATCCGTATCGCAGGCAATTGCATGAATGCCGGGATGACCGCCCAACGCCAGGCCCAGCGACAGCAGGAACTCGACATTGCGGCCGCCGCGCCCGTTGCCGCGCACGGTGACGGTGGTTTCGCCGCCGGACAGCAGTACGCACGGCGGCGTGAACGGCTGCCCGCGGCGCGCCACCTGGCGCGCAATGCCGGCCATGACAATGCCGACGTCGCGCGCTTCGCCTTCGATACTGTCGCCAAGGATGTGCGCTGTCACGCCGGCCGCACGTGCTACCGTGGCCGCCGCTTCCAGCGCCATCTGCGGCGTGGCAATCATGCGCGTCTCGCTATTTGCCAGGCGCGGGTCGCCCGGCTTGACCGTTTCTCCACGCCCGCTTGCGAGCAACGCTTGCAAGTTCGGCCGCACCTCGATCCCGTAGCGACGCAGGATCGCGAGCGCATCGGCACAGGTGGTCTTGTCGGCCGTGGTCGGACCGCTTGCGATGTCGGCCGGATCGTCGCCCGGCACATCCGAAATCAACAGTGTTACCACCTTGGCCGGATAGCAGGCTGCGGCCAGTCGCCCGCCCTTGATTGCCGACAGGTGGCGCCGCACGCAGTTCATTTCACTGATGGTGGCGCCACTCTTCAACAGTGCTTTGTTTATTTCCTGCTTGTCCGCAAGTTGCAGGTCTTCATGGGGCATGACGAGCAGTGACGAGCCGCCACCGGAAATCAGGCAAAGCACCAGATCATCGGCGCTGAGACCCTGGACCAGATCCCGGATGCGTCGGGCGGCAACAAGGCCAGCGGCATCCGGCACCGGGTGGGCCGCCTCAACGATCTCAATGCGTTGGCACGGCACCTTGTAACCGTAGCGCGTGACCACGAGTCCGGTAAGCTCCCCCGGCCAGTGCTGTTCGACGACCCGGGCCATCTCCGCCGACGCCTTGCCGGCGCCGATGACCAGGGTTCGGCCGCGCGGAGCGGCCGGCAGATGCGGCGGCAGGCAATGCGCCGGCTGCGCGGCGTCGACAGCGGCGTCGAACATCCGCCGCAGCAGCGCAAGAGGAGTAGTCATGCCTGGCTCCTACTGCGGTATTGCCGCGCCGATTTCGAAGTTCGCCATGATCTCCAGCGCGCGCACCAGGGCCGAATGGTCCCACGCTTTGCCGCCGTGGGCTGCGCAGGAGTTGAAGAGTTCCTGGGCCGTCGCGGTGTTGGGCAGGGACAGGCCCGCTTGCCGGGCACTGGTGAGCGCCAGGTTCAAGTCTTTCTGGTGCAGCTCGATGCGAAAACCTGGCTCGAAGGTGCGCTTGATCATGCGCTCGCCGTGCACCTCGAGGATGCGCGACGCGGCAAAACCGCCCATCAGCGCCGTCCTCACCTTGGCCGGGTCGGCGCCCATTCTTGACGCAAACAGAAGCGCCTCGCCCACCGCTTCGATATTGAGCGCGACGATGATCTGATTGGCCACCTTGGTGGTCTGCCCATCGCCATTGCCGCCCACCAGGGTGATGTTCTTGCCCATCAACGCAAAGAGCGGCTTGACCGTGGCGAATGCGCCTTCTGGACCGCCCGCCATGATGGTCAGGCTCGCAGCCTTGGCGCCCACTTCGCCGCCGGACACGGGCGCATCCAGATAATCACAGCCGAGTTCGTTGATGCGGGCCGCAAACTGCTTGGTTTCGATCGGCGAGATCGAGCTCATGTCCACCACGATCTTGCCAGCCGTAAGGCCTTCGGCGACACCACCCGCATTAAACAGGACCGCGGCCACATCCGGCGTATCCGGAACCATCATGATGATGATGTCGGCTTTTTCCGCGACTTCCTTGCCCGAGGCGCAACTGATCGCACCGTGCTCCGTGAGTTCTGCGGGAAGCATCTTGCGAGCATGGACGTACAGCTCGTGGCCGCCCTTGAGGATGTGCGCCGCCATGGGCGAGCCCATGATGCCGAGGCCGATAAATCCGACTTTACTCATAGTATTTCTCCTTGATTCAGACGATGTGATTGTTAGGGCCGCACGCTCATGCGACGCGCTTGAATTTGGCGGCAAGGGCTTCCGCGCCACGCGCCAGGATGCCGATGTCGCTGCCCACGGCGATGTAGGTGCAGCCGATCTCGATGTAGCGGCGCGCCAGCGCTTCGTCGCCCGTCAGTATCCCGGCCGCCTTGCCGCAGGCGCGGATGCGTTTGATCGCATCTTCGATCGCGGCCACCACCTCCGGATGTTTCGGGTTGCCGATATGGCCCATCGCGGCCGACAGGTCGCCGGGGCCGATGAAGACGCCATCGACGCCTTCCACGGCGGCGATCTGCTCAATGTTGGCAAGCGCGTGCGGGGTCTCCACCTGCACCAGCACACACAACTCTTCCTCGCAGCGAGTGGCGTAGTCCTTGACGCGGCCGTAGTCCGATGCCCGCGCCGCGACTGAAAAGCCGCGCACGCCGAGCGGCGGGTAGCGCGTCGCCGCGACCGCATTGCGCGCCTCTTCCGCGTCCTGCACAAAAGGAATCAGCAGGGTCTGCACGCCAATGTCGAGGAAACGCTTGATGGCGACGGTATCGTTCCAGGCCGGGCGCACGATCGGGTGTGCGTTGCCCTGTGCGATCGCCTGCAACTGCGCGTGAACCATCGGCAGTTCGTTGGGCGAGTGCTCAGTGTCGAGCAGCAGCCAGTCAAACCCGGAATTGGCCAGCACCTCCACAGTGATGTTGTTCGACAGACCGGACCAGAGCCCGACCTGCAGCTGGCCGCTCTTGATCGCGCGCTTGAAATGGTTGATCGGTAGGTTCATTTTCTTGTCTCCTGAATGTGGGTTGATTGAATACAAAAGCGGGCCATCAACTACCGGGCTGCCAGAACAGGTTCGGCAGACCCCGCACTGCGCTGTCCGTTCGGTGCGTCGAGTTTGAAGATGCTGACCGTGTCGGCCAGCCTGGTTGCCTGCATCTGCAGCGATTGCGCAGCTGCCGCAGCCTGCTCGACGAGGGCCGCATTTTGTTGGGTGACTGCATCCATCTGGATAATCGCATGATTGACTTGCCCGATGCCGGCGCTCTGTTCCTGGCTGGCATCGGCGATTTCACGCACGATGTCGGTCACGCGTTTGACGCTGGCCACCACCTCGCCCATCGTGGCGCCGGCTTGCTCGACCAGCTTGCTGCCTGAGCTGACCTTGTCGACTGAATCGTCGATCAGCCCCTTGACTTCCCTCGCCGCCGCAGCACTGCGTTGCGCCAGATTGCGCACTTCACTGGCGACGACGGCGAACCCGCGGCCCTGTTCGCCGGCGCGTGCCGCCTCCACCGCCGCGTTCAATGCCAGGATATTCGTCTGGAACGCGATGGCGTCAATCACGCTGATGATATCGACGATCTTCTTCGACGAGACACTGATCGCGTTCATGGTATCGACCACCTGCGCCATGACCGCCCCGCCCTGGAGCGCCGTGGCTGATGCCGAACCGACCAGCCGATTGGCCAGCAGCGCATTCTCGGCATTCTGTTTGACAGTGCTGGTCAATTCTTCCATCGATGCCGCAGTTTGTTCCAGCGCGCTGGCCTGCGATTCGGTACGCGACGACAAATCCATATTGCCTGTTGCGATTTCCTGCGCGCCATCGGTAATGATGTCCGCGCCGCTGCGCACCTGCGACACGGTCAGCACCAGACCTTGCTGCATGTTGTGTATCGCGGCGAACAGGCGCCCGATTTCATTGCGGCCGTATTCCGTGATGTGCGTCGTCAGGTCGCCTTGCGCCACCTGATCGAGCAGGTCCACCGCCTGGTTCAGCGGCGTCGTCACGATGCGCTTGAGTAGCCAGTGCATGAGCCCAACGCCGGCTATCGCCACGCACAGACCGGCCAGCACCAGCCAGACGACCATTTGATACTCGCGCTCACGCCGCTCCACCAGGTCTTCGGCCAGGCTGCTGGTGAGCTTCTGGAATTTCTCGAGCAGGACGGAAAAGGCGGCGCCGTCGGCCGTTATGTCCTTGCCGTTGATGGCCGAATAGGCATCGGCGTCGTTGTCGCGCAGTGCGTTCATGGCATTGCTCAGGGTGGCCGACAAGCGCAGGCCGGCATCGGTCAGCGCAGCTTTCAGTGCATCGTCCTGTCCTTCAAAAGCCGGCGCCTGGCGGAAGTCCGCCAATTGCCTGAGCGTGCGATCGTAGCTGGCTTGCGCGCTTTTTAGCGCCGAGTTTTTCGTCTCCTGGTCGTTCTTTTCCTTGAGCGCGCCATGCGCGCGCACCAAAGCCGACCGCGTGCGCGTCGTGTCCTTGTAGGCGTCATTGATGCTCATCGCGCGCACCGATATCTGATGCACCAGTGCCGTCGATTGATTGGCACGCGCGAGTGCGACGATCCCGCATCCGGCGCCAATCACAAGCATCAATGAAAACAGGCAGAGTGCGCTCATCAGGCACGAACGAACGGTAATATTTTTCACCATATCTCCAAAACATATTTGTCCGCAGCCCGCTTTGCAGTGGGCTTGTGCGGTTGCGCTGACCGGAACCGTCGGCTCACGGTCAGCGCTCCTGACAGCCGCCGTTTGGCCAGGTCAGCGCACGAAGCTCGGGCGTTTGTTGTCAAACTTCCAGTCAGGAATGAAGTACTGCATCGCGATCGCGTCATTGCGTACGCCCAGACCCTTGCTTAGGTATAGCTGGTGGGCAGCCTCGATGGCGTCCATGTCCGCTTCGATGCCCAAGCCTGGTTTGGCCGGCACCTCGATCATGCCGCCGACGATCTGCAGCGGTTCGATCGTCAGGCGCTGGCCATCCTGCCAGATCCAGTGCGTGTCGAGCGCCGTGATGCGCCCCGGCGCGGCAGCCCCGACCTGGGTGAACATGGCCAGCGAAATGTCGAAGTGGTTGTTCGAATGCGAGCCCCAGGTCAGGCCCCACTCGTGGCACATCTGCGCCACCCGCACCGAGCCCTGCATGGTCCAGAAGTGCGGATCGGCCAGCGGGATGTCAACCGATTGCAGCTGGATCGCGTGGCCCATCTCGCGCCAGTCGGTGGCGATCATGTTGGTGGCGGTCGGCAGGCCGGTGGCGCGACGGAATTCGGCCATCACTTCGCGTCCTGAATAGCCGTTCTCGGCGCCGCACGGATCTTCCGCGTAGGCCAGCACATGGTGCTGGTCGCGACACAGGCGGATCGCTTCCTGCAGCGACCAGGCGCCGTTCGGGTCGAGCGTGATGCGGGCGTCGGGGAAACGTTCCGCCAATGCAGTGACGGCGTCGATTTCTTCCTCGCCGCGCAGTACGCCGCCTTTCAGCTTGAAGTCGTTGAAGCCATAGCGCGCGTAGGCCGCTTCGGCAAGGCGCACCACCGCTTCCGGCGTCATCGCCTGTTCGTGGCGCAGGCGCAGCCAGTCGTCGCCCGCCTCAGGATCGCTCGCATATTCCAGATCAGTGGCGCTGCGGTCGCCGACGTAGAACAGGTAGCCCAGCATCTCGACCTTGTCGCGTTGCTGGCCGTCGCCCAATAGCGCGCATGCGGGCACGTTGAGGAATTTGCCCAGCAGGTCGAGCAGCGCCGCCTCCAGCGCGGTGACGGCATGGATGGTGATGCGCAAGTCGAAGGTTTGCAGACCGCGGCCGCCTGCGTCACGGTCGCGGAAGGTCTCGCGCACCTTGTTGAGCACGCCGTGGTAGTTGCCAATCGACTGGCCGACCACCAGTTGGCGTGCGTCCTCCAGCGTCTTGCGGATCGGTTCACCGCCCGGCACTTCGCCTAGACCGGTGTTGCCGGAACTGTCGGTCAGGATCACGATATTGCGGGTGAAGTAAGGACCGTGCGCACCGCTCAGATTGAGCAGCATGCTGTCGCGTCCGGCAACCGGGATGACGCGCATTTCCGTGACGATGGGTGTGCCAGCTTGGGCGTGTGTTGCGTTGGTATAGGTCATGATTGCCTTTCTGTATCCATAAAATTTCGGGCGCCCTGCTCGGCTCAAAGGGCCGGGGCGTGTCTTGCGCATCCGTCGTCACACCGAAACGGTGACTGCGCTGCTATTGACTCAAGTTATCAGTCGTCGTACAACATGGAAAGAGTATAGTGAGGCCTTTTGAATTTTGCAATCAATCTCTCGTGAGATATTTTATATATGGCAGCATGGACGATGGGGCGAAGGGGCGAAGGGGCGAAGGGGATATTGCCGGAAGATCAATCACCAGACGTAAAATTTAGTTGTCCGACGTCCTATGATGTAGCACGGCTTCTTAACGCGTACAAATTGAAATATCCGGCGCCGCATCAGGAGCTGCAATCGGCTGAGTTGGTTTAGTTTGGTTTCGTTTTCGGAATACGGCCGCCATATATACAAGCAAGTGTATTTTTATATTGCACAATTAATATATGCGTGAATTACGGTATTTTTAAGCATACTCCTTCATTTCACGGGGACAGGGAGAGTTTCGCCCCACACTTTTCAGGCCGCCTGGCAAACCGGCATTGCGGGCAAATTTCGGCCGCAATGCCAGCCGGCGAAACATGCAGGCTAGGTGTGAGCCGGAAACGCCGAACGCCCCCGATAAACCGCATCGGCACCGAGCTCCGCTTCGATCAGCAGCAAGCGGTTGTATTTGGCGACCCGATCGGTGCGACAAAGCGAGCCGGTCTTGATCTGCGTCGCCGTGGTGCATACGCTCAGATCGGCAATCGTCGTGTCCTCGGTTTCCCCCGAGCGATGGGAAATGACCGCGCTATAGCCGGCGTGCTCTGCCATTGTGATGGCGGCCATCGTCTCTGTGAGAGTACCGATCTGATTGAGCTTGATCAGAAAAGCGCCGGCTTCAGGTGATCTGCGTAATGCGTAACAAATTGGTGGTGCCGGAGGTGCCGAACGGCATGCCAGCCGTAATCACGATCACGTCACCGGCCTGCCCAAAGCCTTGCTTGCGCGCGGTATCGCAGGCCAGGTCGCTCATCTCTTGAACATCTGCGACTTCGTGACAGAGCACCGGGTACACGCTCCACGCCAGCACCAGTTTGCGTGCTGTGGCGAGTCGCGGCGTCATGCCAATGATCGGCGCCTGCGGCCGCTCGCGCGCCATGCGCAGGGCCGAATAACCGGAACTGGTATAAGCCACGGAGGCGGCAACCGGCAGTACGCTCGATACCCGGCGCATCGCTGCGCCAATTGCATCGGCCATATCGGCACAGTGCGGCGGCTGCGAGGCATCGAGCGCTTCGCGGTAGTGCGGGTCAGCTTCAGTCTGGGTGATGATGCTGTTCATCATGCGCACAGCTTCGAGCGGATACTTGCCAGAGGCAGATTCGGCCGACAGCATTACCGCATCGGCGCCGTCGTAGATGGCGGTGGCGACGTCCGAAGCTTCGGCGCGAGTCGGCACCGGGGCGCTGACCATCGATTCGAGCATCTGGGTGGCAACGATCACCGGCTTGCCGGCCTTGCGGCAGGCGCGAACGATGCGTTTCTGAATGGCGGGCACCTGTTCGGGCGGCATCTCGACTCCCAGATCACCCCGCGCGACCATGACCGCATCGCTTTCTTCAACGATAGCGTCGAGACTGCCGATGGCCATCGGCTTTTCCAGCTTTGCGACGATGCCGGCGCGGCCCTTGACGATGGCCTTGATCTCGATGATGTCCTCGGCGCGCTGTACAAATGACAAGGCGATCCAGTCGATCCCCAGCGTCAGACCGTAGTTAAGGTCGGCCCGATCTTTCTCGGTCAGCGCGGAGAGCGGCAAAACGACACCAGGAACATTCACGCCCTTGCGGTCGGACACCACGCCCCCCGCGATGACGCGGGTTTCGGCGAAGTCCTTGCCGCATTTCTCGACCCGCAGGCGGACTCGTCCATCATCGACCAGCAAGTCAGTGCCCTCTTCCAGCGCCGCAAAAATCTCCGGGTGCGGCATCGGCGCACGCGTCTGGTCACCCAGCCTGTCACGATTCAGGTCAAGCCGGAAACTAGCGCCTTCCTCAAGCCGCACCGGTCCGTTGGCGAAGGTGCCGAGGCGCAGCTTGGGGCCTTGCAGATCGAGCAGCACGCCGATCGGACGCCCCGTTTCACGCTCGATTGTCCGAATGATATCCAGGCTGCGCTTATGATCAGCATGCGTACCGTGACTGAAATTCAGGCGGAAAACGTCGGCGCCGGCCTCGAACAGGGCTTGAATAGTTTCTTTGTTGGAACTGGCCGGCCCGAGGGTGGCGACGATTTTGGCATTGCGATTGCGATACATATCTGGATTCCTTGGATGCTGCGAGTGTTAATCCGCCATTTCGCGGGTAATGAGAATGGCGCGAAAGTCGTTCACGTTGGTCAGTGTCGGGCCGGTCACGACCGAGTCGCCGAGCGCGCTGAAAAAGCCGTGGCCATCGTTGTTATCGAGACTTTCCCTGGGCCGGAGGCCTTGCGCCCAGGCGCGCTGCAGCGAATCCGGGGCGAGATAGCCGCCAGCGATTTCTTCCTGCCCATCCACGCCATCGGTGTCGCCCGCCAAAGCGTAAATTCCCGCCTGGCCATCCAGCGCAATGCCCAACGCGAGGAGGAATTCGACATTGCGCCCGCCGCGTCCATTGCCGCGCACCGTGACGGTTGTTTCGCCGCCGGAGAGCAATACGCAAGGGGCAGCGAAAGGCTGGCCGTGCCTGGCGACCTGCCGCGCGATTCCGGCCATCACCGTGCCCGCATCGCGCGCTTCTCCTTCGATCGAATCGCCCAGGATGTGGCTCGCCAATCCGCTCTGGCGGGCAATCTCGGCGGCCGCTTCCAGGGCCATTTGCGGCGTGGCGATCAGGTGTGTTTCAATCTCGGGCAGGCGGGCATCCCCGGGCTTGAGCGACTCGCCCTCAGCGCTACCCAGCAGGTCGAGCACACGCTGCGGCACGTTGATAGCGTAGCGGCGCAGGATGGCGATGGCGTCGCCGCAGGTGGTCGGGTCCGCGACAGTGGGGCCCGAAGCGATGTTGATCGGGTCGTCGCCGGGGACGTCCGAGATGATGAGGTTCACGACCCGAGCCGGGTAGCAGGCGGCGGCCAGACGGCCACCCTTGATCGCTGACAGGTGGCGACGCACACAATTCATTTCCGCAATCGTGGCGCCGCTCGTCAGCAGCGATCGGCTGACCGCCTGCTTGTCTTCCAGCGTAAGTCCGGCGGCAGGCAGGGGCAATAGCGACGAGCCGCCGCCGGAAATGAGGCACAGCACGAGATCGTCGGCGCTCAGTCCCGAGACGAGTGACAGCATGCGTTTAGCGGCCGCATGTCCGGCGGAGTCCGGAACCGGGTGGGCGGCTTCGACGATTTCGATGCGCTCGCAAGACACCCCATAGCCGTAACGGGTTACTACCAGGCCTTCGAGCGGCCCGGGCCAGTTATCTTCGACTGCGCGCGCCATCGCGGCCGAAGCCTTGCCGGCGCCAATGACAACCAATCTGCCGCGCGGTGGCTCCGGCAGATAACGCGGTATGCATAAATCGGGCTGCGCTGCGGCAACCGCCGCGTCAAACAGCCGCCTTAACAAATTCCGCGCACCGCCGGATTCTACGGCGGGTAGCGGCTCTAATTTTTTGGCGGCACCAGCACGAGATGGAGTCGGCTCATCCAGCACTTTTTTACCGACTCCTACTCCTTCTTCGCCAACGGGGGCGATCCTCTTGGCTTGCATATCAATTTTCCTTTCACGACAGGCTGCTTGCGTTCATAACTTTGCCTCCGCCAGATAGCCGCGGGGGCAAATCTGGGCTTGACTGTGGCTTTCGTCCTACTGCGCGCGCTTATGCGGCAGCTTTCTGTTGCTCAACCAACCGCCCCGCTGCGCTCTGTGTTGGCTCGTCAGGCATCTCATACAGCACCTGTTCAGGCAGATCTTCCCCGTCAAGAACGCGTTGCATGCGAACCCGATCCAGTGCGCCAATCCACCCCGCGATGGCCATCGTGCCGACGGCATTGCCGATCGTATTGGTAATCGATCTTGCCTCCGACATGAAGCGGTCTATGCCGAGCAGCAACACCATGCCTTCCACCGGAATTTTGCCTAGCGACGCCAGCGTCGCGGCAAGGGTGATGAAGCCGGAGCCGGTGACGCCCGCAGAACCTTTCGACGTGATCATCAGCACCCCGAGCACAACCAATTGGTCAGCGATCGACAAGGGGGTATTCGTCGCCTGCGCAATGAAAATTGCCGCCATCGTGTAATAGATACATTGCCCATCCGGATTGAACGTCACGCCGGCCGGAACGACCAAGCCCACCACTGGCTTGGACACGCCGATGTGCTCCAACTTGCGCATCAATTGGGGGACGACGGATTCGGAGGAGCTGGTTCCGAGCACGGTGAATATCTCATCCTTGATATAGCGCAGGAACTTCCACAGACTGAATCCGGAGCAGCGGGCGACCAGGCCAAGAACAATGAAGACGAAAGCGAAGCAGGTCAGGTACATGCTGCCCATTAATTTTCCCAGAGATACCATTGATCCCAGGCCATACTTGCCGACGGTAAAAGCCATTGCACCAAAAGCGGCAATCGGAGCAACGCGCATGACCATGCCGACGATCACGAACATGCTCTGGCTGAACGCATCAAGGAAATCGACGACTGGCTTGGCGCGGCGCCCCATGTGCGATAGCGCTACGCCGAACAGGGTCGCGAACACGAGAATTTGCAGAATATCGTTTTTGGCCAAGGCATCCACGATGCTCATCGGTATCATGTTGACCAGGAAATCGACGAAGCCACCTGACTTTGCGGCGGTCGCCGAATAGGTTGCGATGCTCTTCGTATCGAGCGTTGCCACATCGATATTCATCCCCCGGCCAGGCCCGACCACATTGACCACGATCAGTCCCAGCGCAAGCGCAAAAGTGGACAGCACCTCGAAATAGATGAGAGCTCGGGTGCCGACGCGCCCGAGCTCCTTCATGCTTTCCATCTTCGCGATGCCGAGCACCACCATGGCGAAAATGACTGGCGCAAACACCATCTTGATAAGCCTGATGAATACATCGCCAAGTGGCTTGAGATCGGCGCCGATATGAGGCTCGACGACACCGAGAATGACTCCAGCACCGACGCCGATCAATACCTGGACGTACAGTTTTCCGAAAAATTTCTTAAACATCATGTCTCCTTCAATACACTTTTACTTTTGACTCGGCCCCCGAAGCTCTTACGTGGCCGTCGGGACCGAAACAGAATCTAATGTGTTGCCTGTCGCCGAATGGTCCCGGCATGCTTGGCGGCTGTACCGGCACTAAGCGAAATCAAGCAGCTTTGCGATCGGCGCTGGCGGCGAGCGAATTGCAAACCGCTTGGGTGACGTCAGCAGTCGTGGCTTTGCCGCCCAGATCGCGGGTATGCAGCACAGGGTTCGCAGTGACGCTTTCAATGGCGTGCATTACACGACCGGCTGCTTCGAATTCACCCAGATGCTCGAGCAGCATCACTACCGACCAGAAGGTGCCAACCGGATTGGCCAGCCCCTTGCCCATGATGTCGAAGGCCGAGCCGTGGATCGGTTCAAACATCGATGGATAGCGGCGCTCGGGATCGATGTTGGCGGTGGGCGCTATGCCCAGGCTGCCGGCCAGCGCAGCGGCCAGGTCGCTCAGGATGTCGGCATGCAGGTTGGTTGCGACAATGGTGTCCAGCGTGGCCGGGCGGTTGACCATGCGGGCGGTGGCGGCGTCCACCAGTTCCTTATCCCACGTGACGTTAGGGAATTCCTTGGATACTTCCAGTGCGATCTCATCCCACATCACCATTGCGTGGCGCTGGGCATTGCTCTTGGTGACGACCGTCAGCAGCTTGCGCGGGCGCGACTCTGCAAGCTTGAACGCAAAACGCATGATGCGCTCCACGCCCGCACGGGTCATCATGCTCAAGTCGGTGGCGGCCTCGATCGGGTGGCCCTGATGCACCCGTCCGCCTACGCCCGAGTATTCGCCTTCAGAATTTTCACGGACGATGACCCAGTTCAGATCCTCGCTTTTGCAGCGTTTGAGCGGGCCGTCAATACCGGGCAGGATGCGCGTCGGGCGCACGTTGGCGTACTGGTCGAAACCCTGGCAGATTTTCAGGCGCAGACCCCACAGAGTAATGTGGTCGGGAATATCCGGATCGCCCGCCGAGCCGAAAAGTATCGCGTCTTTATTGCGCAGCGCTTCCAAGCCGTCAGCCGGCATCATCACGCCGTGCTTGCGATAGTAATCGCCGCCCCAGTCAAAGTCCTGGAATTCAAACTGGAATGTGCTGCTTGATGCCGCCAGCGCTTCAAGCACCTGCTGACCTGCGGGAACGACTTCTTTGCCGATGCCGTCGCCGGGAACCGTTGCAATTCGATAAGTCTTCATTACGTCTCTCCTGTCTGTATAAGATTGGTGGTGAGACGGTACGATAACGACTTGACCGGCTTATTAAACATCTGCAAACTCAAAGCATTGTTAACCTGAATTCAATAATCGCCCAATGAGTAGTGGCATCCAACCCGCAGAACTTGGTTTTTTTGCCACTTTGGCGACCTGTGGAAGCTTGAGCAGGGCAGCGCGCGAGCTCGGCATCACGCCGCCGGCGGTTAGCAAGCGCCTGAGCCTGATGGAGTCGCGCGTTGGCGTGTCCCTGGTGACCCGCACCACCCGCCGCATGAGCCTGACGCCGGAAGGTGAAATTTTTCTGGAACACGCACGGCGCATCCTGGCTGACCTTGACGATCTGGATCAACTTCTGACGATGTCGAAGGGTTCGCCGAAAGGCTTACTTCGCATCAATGCCACACTGGGCTTCGGTCGGCTACAAATTGCGCCGCTGATCTCTAGTTACGTCAGGCAATACCCGGAAGTCGACGTGCAGTTACAGTTATCTGTTAGCCCACCGGCATTGACTGACGACCTGTTCGACGTCTGCATCCGCTTCGGCGAGCCGTCCGACGCGCGTGTGATCGCTAAACGTCTGGCGCCCAACCGACGCCTGCTCTGCGCTTCGCCAAAATACCTGGCGGCACATGGCGTGCCCCAGGCGCCGCATGACTTAGCGCATCACAACTGCATTTGTATCAAGCAAGGAGATGACGCCTATGGTTCATGGCGGATACTGACCATCCGCGGGACCAACCGAGCCACGGAAGTAGTAAAAGTACGCGGCAACCTTACAACCAATGATGGCGAAATAGCCGTAAATTGGGCGCTCGACGGCCACGGCATCCTGCTGCGAGCAGAATGGGATATCGAGCGCTATCTCAATAGTGGCCGACTGGTGCAGGTGTTGCCCCAATACCAAACTCCGGACGCGGACATCTACGCGGTCTATCCCCAGCGACAACAACTCTCGACACGCATACGGACATTCGTCGACTTTCTGTCGCAATCGTTCGAAGGGTTCGTTAAGTTGTAGCAGGGTCGGCTTAATCCGCGTCGGGTTTTTAGGCCCCCCACCTTTTAGTTCATGGATAGACTGGTTCAGTCCATAAAAAAACCTCTGGTGCCGGCACACCAGAGGTTTTTTTATGGAAACATGCGCGGCTGATGCCGCGCACCGGCTCAGGACAGTTGCTGAATCCCTGCCAGAATCCAGCCGCCTTGACCGTCCAGAGGTTTTGACAGATTCCAGACCTCGGCAAAAGCTTCCGCCGGAGCGTGCTCGGACTCCTTGATCATGCCGCTGAACTTGACGCTGGCCAGATATTCATTGCTGGTGGTTTCGATCCCCAGCAATTCGGCGTCCAGCGTAACGACGTCGGTGACATTGGCGGTTGCGCCGCGTTCCTGCAGTTGCAACTTCAGTTCTGCAAACATTTCCGGCGTGGTGAATTCGCGGATGTCGTTGGTATCAGCGCGATCCCAGGCCGCTTGCAGGCGGATGTAGTAAGTTTTGGTGGTGCGCAAAAACCCTGGCACATCGAAGTCGGACGGAATGCTCCAGGTCGCTTGCTCGCCAGCACTGGAACCCGAGGCGAACGGTGCCGATTGCAATGCAGCAGGTTGTGACTGCGCATCAATGCGCGAGCCAATAGTGGGCGTACTGTTGCCGGCATTGTAAGCGCCGGCATACGCTGGCTGCGCGTCCGTCTTGCCGCTCTTGTTACGCATCCACATTCGGTAGATGAACATTGCCGCCATCGCAAACAGCGCCACCATCAACAGGGTGCTGATCATGCTGGCCAGTGCGCCGCCCATGCCGAAGTGCGACAGCAATGCGCCCAAACCGAGACCCAGCAAAGCACCGCCCAAGATACCTTTCCATGGGCTGGCCGGTTTGGCTGCAGCAGCCGCGCCGGGAGCGGCGGCCGCGTTGCTCGCCTGGCTTTGACGGGCCGGTGCCTGACGCGAAACGTTGCTGGATTGTTTGCCGAACGAACTACTGCCGCCGCCCATGCGCCGGGCTTCCGCCTGTGGAATCGCCAGCGCCAGAGTACTGGCCACCATGACAAGGGCAAGCAAGATTTTTTTCATGTGAACAACTCCTAAAGTTATATCCGGTACGCCGAACGGCCTACCGGTGTTATCAAAATCGCATATTTGGAACAATTATAGTGGGTTTAACATTCCCTAAAAACAGAAGTTAACTTGAATATAGCTTCATCAAAACAGAAGTTTGATCCAATCCAGCGCGTTATCCGTTATCAGATTGGTGGTAATGGCAATCGACACTATGATCATTTACCATGCCGATGGCCTGCATGTAGGCGTAAATGATGGTCGGCCCGACGAATTTAAAACCGCGTTTGGCCAGATCCTTGGAAAGTCGGTCCGACAATTGCGTTTTGGCCGGAGTTTGCCGCTGGTCGGCCCAGGCATTTTTGATCGGCTTGCCATCGACAAAAGCCCACAGGTAAGGATCGAGGCCGCCGACCTCTTCGCGCAGCCGCAAATACGCTTGCGCATTGGAAATGGCGGCGGCGATTTTGAGGCGGTTGCGCACGATGCCGGCGTCCGCCAGCAGCGCGGCGACCTTGACCGCGTCGTAGCAGGCGATCTTGCCGGCGTCCCAGCCATCGAATGCGGCGCGGTAGTTGTCGCGCTTGTTGAGGATGGTTTCCCAACTCAGCCCGGCTTGCGCGCCTTCCAGATTGAGCATCTCGAACAAGCGCACTTCGTCGTGGCAAGGCACGCCCCATTCGAAGTCGTGATAGGCGAGATAGCGCGGATTGTCCATGTTGGCCCAAGCGCAGCGCTGGACGGCGGCGGGCATGCTCATTTTCGCTGGCGCAGCAACGCGGCGGCGTCGCGAATCATCTTTTCGGTGGTTTCCCAGTCGATGCAGGCGTCGGTCACCGAGCAGCCGTAAGTGATCTGCGACAGATCGTCGGGAATCGGCTGGTTGCCGGCCACGATATTCGATTCGATCATCACGCCGACCAGCGACTTGCTGCCGTTGCGCACCTGGTTCATGACATCGGCCATCACCAGCGGTTGCAACGCAGGTTTCTTGTAGCTGTTGGCGTGCGAACAATCGACCACGATATTGGCCGGCAAGCCCGCCTTGGTCAGCGCCTGCTCGGCCATCGCCACCGACACGGTGTCGTAATTGGGCCGGCCATCGCCGCCGCGCAGCACTACGTGACCAAAGCGGTTGCCGTGGGTGCGCACGATCGCAACCCGGCCCTGGCCGTTGATGCCGAGGAAGGAATGCGGACGCGACGCCGACAGAATGGCGTTGATGGCGATGCTGATATCGCCATCGGTGCCGTTTTTGAAGCCGACCGGGGTCGACAGGCCGGATGACATTTCGCGATGCGTTTGCGATTCGGTGGTGCGCGCGCCGATCGCGGTCCAGGCGATCAGGTCGCCCAGATATTGCGGCGAGATCGGGTCCAGCGCTTCGGTGCCGGTCGGCAGGCCGAGTTCGCACACGTCGAGCAGGAACTGGCGCGCCTTTTCCATGCCCTGATCGACCCGGAACGAGTCGTCCATGTCGGGGTCGTTGATATAGCCCTTCCAGCCGGTGGTGGTGCGCGGTTTTTCGAAATACACCCGCATCACCAGCAACAGCGTGTCGGCAACCTCGTCTTGCAAGACTTTCAGGCGGCGCGCGTAATCCAGTCCGGCCACCGGATCGTGGATCGAACAGGGGCCGACCACCACGAACAGTCGCGGATCGCTGCGCTCGAGGATGTTGCGCAGCGCTTCCCTGCCGCGCATCACGCTGGCAGCCGCTTTTTCGGTCAGCGGCAAGCGCGCATGCAACTCTTCCGGCGTAGGCATCGCATCAAAGGATGAAATGTTAATGTTTTCAAGATCAATCGAGGAGGTGGTTGTCATGCTGTTTTCTAATCAGGAGTGGGCAGGAGTGGATTATGGCGCGAGCGCAACCGGATTGGCTGGCGGACAAGACGATAGTGTAGTCGCTCTGGAATCTTGCGCTACGCGCACTTCACATAATCAATTTAATAGGGAGTATAAGATAAAATGCATGTATTTACGCATTATTTAACTGCGGATATTAAAAATACATATTAGAGTATATTTTAAATTTAAAAAATTTCAATAACCCGGCGACAGCATCCGGCAGCGCTATATTACGCGACGCAGCGGCGCTGAATGGCACCTGCGACTTGCGCCATGTTAAGTCGAGCGTCAGATACAATCTCTAGAATAGAAAAAAACAACATATTCGATCACCAGACAGGAGACACGCTTGCTGCCGGCTTATATTTCCCACCCAGATTGCATCAAGCATGACATGGGCGATCAAAATCCCGAATGTCCTGAACGCATAGGCGCAATCAGCGACCATTTACTGATCAAGGGCTTGCTCGATTACATGATGCCGTACCAAGCGCCGCTGGCGACCGAGCATCAACTGGCGCAAGCCCATTCGACACTCTATATTCACGAACTGGCGGCGCATGTGCCAGAGAGCGGGTTTTACCGGGTCGATCCCGATACCTGCATGAATCCGTACACGTATCAGGCCGCATTGCGCGCCGCCGGGGCCGCAGTGCTGGCCACCGACCTGGTCATCAAAGGCGAGGCGCCGGTAGCCTTCTGCAACATACGCCCGCCCGGACATCATGCCGAACGCGCTGCGGCCAACGGTTTCTGCTTCTTCAACAACGTGGTGGTCGGCATGCGTCACGCGCTCAATGTGCATGGCTTGCAGCGGGTGGCGCTGGTGGATTTTGACGTACACCACGGCAACGGCAGCGAAGACATCCTGCATGACGACCCGCGCACGCTGATGTGCTCCACCTACGAGATTGGCCTCTACCCGTTTTCAGGCGCAGTGCCGCGCGGGCCGAACATGATCAACGTCGGCCTGGCGGCCCGCTCCGGCGGAGAAGCCTTTCGCGCCGCGGTCGAAACCCACTGGATTCCGGCGCTGGATGCCTTCCAGCCGCAGATGTTATTTATTTCGGCCGGATTCGACGGCCACCGCGAAGACGACATGGGCAACATCGGCCTGGTGGAGGCAGATTACGCCTGGGTCACGCAGCAACTGGTAGCCGTTGCCAAGCGCCACGCCCAGGGCCGCATCGTTTCCTGTCTGGAAGGCGGCTATGTACTGTCGCCGCTGGCGCGCAGCGTCGCCGCCCACGTCCGGGTGCTGATTGGCGCCGATTAATTTTCTCTGAAGAACGCAAAACATATGGATATGTATCACCTGACACCGCTGTTTTCCCCCCAATCGATTGTGGTATTCGCAGGCGATACTGAGGCTCCCGATACCCAAACTACGCACGCCAGACTGCTGATACGGCAATTAAAGAAGGGCGGCTATGCAGGTCCGCTGACTTTTCTCGACATCAACATGCGCGGCACGCTGGCCGATCTGGTCCAGGCGCGGGCGGATCTGGCAATCATCGCGCTGCCCAGCGCACAGCTGGCGGCGGCGCTGGAAGTGGCCGGCCGGATCCAGTGCAAGGCGGCGCTGATCGTCTCCAGCGGGGTTGATGCAATCCTGGCGGCCGAGCTGCACGCAATCGCTCGCTTGCACGCAATACACTTGCTGGGGCCGAACTGTCTGGGTTTCCAGCGTCCTAAATCCGGCATCAACGCCAGCGTACTGGGGGCGATGGCCAAGTCCGGATCGCTGTCGCTGGTGTCGCAATCGGGTGCGCTGACCGCATCGGTGCTGGACTGGGCCGACAAGAACGGCATCGGCTTCGCCTCCGTGGTTTCACTCGGCGCCAACACCGCGGTCGATATTGCCCAAGTGCTGAATTACCTGGCGACCGACCGCGAAACCCTGAGCATCGTGGTGTACATGGAAGGCATCCGCGATGCGCGGCGCTTCATGAGCGCGCTACGGGCAGCCGCCACGGCCAAACCGGTGATCGTGATGAAGTCGGGCCGCCAGCCGGCCGGCTCCCGGGCCGCCTTGACCCATTCCGGCGCCATCGTTGGCAGCGACGAAGTGTTCGACGCCGCCTTGCGACGCGCCGGCGCAGTACGGGTACGCACCTTCGCCCAGCTGTTTTCCGCTGCCAAATGCCTGGCCTCGCGCTACCAACCGGTCGGCCGGCGGCTGGCCGTCATCACCAATGGCGGCGGCCCGGGCGTGCTGGCGGCCGACTGGGCCAGCGATCTGGGCCTGACGCTGAGTGCACTCTCGGCCGACGCCGGCAGTGCATTGCAATCACAGTTGCCGGCGCTAGCCACTCTGCAAGGCTTGGTCGACCTGACAGAAGAAGCCGACGCCAGCCACTATCGGGCGGCACTTAGCGCCTGCGCGGCCGATGGGACTATCGACGGCATGCTGGTGATTCTGTCGCCCAAGCCGGAACTCGATGTGAATGCCATCGCGCAAACCCTGGCCGAATTGCAACCGGTCATCTGCAAGCCGCTGATCACCTGCTGGATGGGCGATGCGCAAGTGGCCGAAGCGCGCGGCATCCTGAGCGACGCCGGCATCCCGACCTTCCGCACCCCGGAAGCAGCGGTAGATGCCTTCAACAACATCGCCTCGTTCTACCGCAACCAGCAATTGCTGCTGCAAACGCCGCCACCGCTGACGCATCTGGCGCAACCCGATGTCGAAGGCGCCCGCATCCTGATTGAAAGCGTGCTGGCCGAGCGCCGCAACGTACTCACCGAAATGGAATCGAAGGCATTGCTGGCGGCCTTTCATATTCCGCTGACCAAGACCATTCTGGCCCGTTCGGCCACAGAAGCGATCCTGATTGCCAACCAACTGGGCTACCCGGTTGCGCTGAAAATCGACTCGCCCGACATTTCGCACAAGTCCGACGTGCATGGTGTGGCGCTGAATGTATCCAATGCCGCATCCGTGCGCGATATCTGGCAGGACATGATGGCAACCGTCGCCCGCTTGCGGCCGGATGCCCACATCAACGGCGTGACGATTCAGAACATGTCGGGCAAGCCGGAGGGCCGAGAACTGTACATCGGCGTGACCACCGACGTACCGTTCGGGCCGGTGATCTCTTTTGGCGCCGGCGGCACCATGATCGAACTGATCGCCGACCGCGCGGTGGAACTGCCGCCGCTGAACCAGTTTCTGGCCCAACATCTGATCGACCGGGTGCGTTCGGCTGAGATGCTGGGCGCTTGGCGCGGCCTGCCGCCCGCCAACCGGGAGTCGCTGGAGCAGATATTGCTGCGGGTATCGGAAATGGTCTGCGCGCTGCCGCAATTGCGTGAAATGGACATCAATCCGGTAATTGTCGATGCCGACGGTGCGCTGGTGGTAGATGCCCGCATCGTCATCGATCAGGATTCGCCCAGGGCGCACAAATATGGCCACCTGGCGATTCTGCCCTACCCGTCCGATTACGAGCAAGAGTGGCCAATGCGTAGCGGCGGCAGATATACCGTGCGCCCGATCCGCCCCGACGATGCCGAGATGATCCAGACTTTCGTGCGCGAATTGTCGCCCAATAGCCGCTACATGCGTTTCATTTCTTCGATGCGCGAACTGCCATCGCGGATGCTGGCACGCTACACGCTGATCGATTACGACCGCGAAATGGCGCTGGTAGCAATACATCATGTGCGCACCGCTGACCCGGCCGGCGGCATCAAGGAAACCGAGCAGATGATCGGCGTTTCACGCTATATCACCAATCCGGATTTGCGCAGTTGTGAGTTTTCATTGGCGATTGCCGATGCATTCGGCGGCCAGGGTTTGGGTTCGCGCATGATGCTGTCGATCATGGATTTCGCTCGCAACAAGGGCTTGTCGCAAATCGAAGGTTTGGTGCTAAGTAAAAATGCGGCGATGCTGAAGCTAATGCACAGTCTCGGCTTCACCGTCAAACCTTACCCGGAGGACCCGGATCTGCGCTTGTGCATCAAGCTGTTGTAATCACTGCAGGGCAAAAACTGGCGTTAAAACCGTTCATACCCCAGCAGATAGCGCCATTGGCCGACCGGCAAACCGGCCAGCGGCATGCGCCCGATACGGATGCGCCGCATGGCGTCCACGGTCAGACCGACTGCCTTGCACATGTGGGCGATCTGGCCGTCTTGCGGGCCTTTGACGGCGAAGCGCAAGCGGGTTTCACTTTGCCAGCTGACCTTGATCGGCGCCAGCGGCCGGCCGTTGAAGTACAGGCCGTGATTGAGCAAGGCGAGCCCGTCCGACACCAGTTCGCCACTGACATCGACGATGAATTCCTGCTCGATTCTGGATGCATCCTCAATCAATTTGCGCTTGATCCGCCAATCCTGGGTGAACACCATCAATCCGCTGGATGACGCATCCAGCGTGTTCGTCATGCTCAGATCAATCAGATGCCGCTTCAAAAAACGGATGCCAGAGCGATCATCAGCGATGCGCTTTTCAATGCTAATACAGGCCGGCGGCCGCTGATCTTCCACCTGAATTGCCATCCCGACCAGCTTGTGCAACAGGATTGTGACCGGCAATGTAGGGATCAGAGTGGCGTGCGGCAGGCGTTCCACAATCTGTTGCGGCAACACCCTAAAGCCGGGTTCTTCGATCACCTGCCCATCTACCAGAATCCAGCCACCCTCGATATATTGCTCGGCTTCATGCCGCGAACAGGGGACGACCTCGGCGACACGTTTGGCCAAGCGAACGGATTCTGTCATGGTAAGGATCGAATGAATTGGAATCGCGCATTGTAACCGGCGCCAGCGCAAGAATGCATCAGACTGAGTTGAATCGTTTATAACGCGGTTATATCGATATGGCGGCAAGTAGACGATGCGCCAAGGCCTTGGCCTCATCCAGCGCTTCATTGGAAGAGGTGGAAATTGTCACAACATTATGTCGCACTTCAGTATGCCCGGCTTTGGTCTGGCTTTTCAGCAGCACGGTACCTTGAAACCGATCATGGCCCAAAATAATCACATCCACTTCAGCCTTTGAATTGCTTTTTGTGTAACTAAGCAGAGTCATCTTTCACTCCTTGGCCGTCAGAATACAGAGACTAAAAACGTCGAAGCGACGCCGGTTGAACGTGTAATTTCTACTTTAAACCTGAATGCTGCTTGGATTATGATCTGGCACTGGTGGCTCATCCATAGGCGCTGGCAGGCGATCCGGCAACTCCGGATCTTCTTCCGGTTCAGGTGTAGGAGCCTGATGATCACAGATTAAAGCACCGATATTTTTTCGCATTTCAAACATACATCCCCCGCAAATATGCTACCGATATAACTCTAGCATCACCATCTGAAACGGCATTGAGATCGCGCATATCTTCTTACGACAGCTTCCGGTAGATGTGCGTTTGGCGTGCGAAGCACGTCAACACTACCCAGATCGGTTTACGCACGATACCGTGATCGCTGCAATTTCAATCGGGATCACCCTTGGCCGTCAAGCAATCTCATTTCCTTCCTGCATCAATCGTGAACGCAAAGGCGAAGCGCAGACCGTGCAGGTACAACATGCAAAGCCGACAAAGTGCATAGTTGATTTAGAAATGAAATCAGTAACGATAGACGCGGTTGCCCTCGACACGAACACGATTGCCAATACGCAAGTCGGCAATGCTCTCCTGATTTATGGTTTGGTAACCACCGTTATTCAGCCTTACCGTGATTTGATACATGTCGCGCGTCTGGGTCCGATTACTCTGCTCTATCTGATTACCGGCCATCGCACCACCCACCACGCCGGCTATAGTCGCGACCGTCCTGCCGCTGCCGCCGCCGACCTGATTACCGAGCAGACCGCCCACTACACCGCCAACCACGGCGCCGGCACCCACACCACCATTGGCACTTGCTTGCACCATTTGAATTGAATCAATGACACCGTACTCACTGTATTGGGGTTGCGAATATTGTGTGCTGGCAGGATAAGGCTGCGAAACTGGCATTGGATTATAAGGACTGGCACAGCCGCTCAAGATTGCTGTTGCCATAATAAAAGTCGCTGCAACCGTATAGTTTGTTTTCATGATTTCTCCTGTGGGTGGAACGTTGCAATATTAAACATCGAACCCGCAAAAGAAGTTATGCATAATGCGTAAGGACTGAAACAAACGGTAACAATTTAGGCCGCCAGTCTTGCATCACAAGGAAAGCAAGATGACAAAAAAAAGCCCGCGAACCTTTCGGCGCGGGCTAAATCCAAACTTTTTAAAGAGTTGGAGGAGACAGAACCATAATATAGCAATGCAATATATGTGTCTTCTCAAGATTTTTGATGTCGGATATTTCTGTTCAGAATAGTCTATTCTGTATTAAGTCAACTTTACTGCATGCTCTCGCGTCGCATGGAAGGTCAATTGCGGCCAGCGCTCCTGGGTTAGCTTGAGATTAATACCAGACGAAGCCAAATAAGCCAGATTTCCAGCAGCGTCATGAGCAAGATTATGGCCAGCAGATGATTTCTCGAAATCCGACAGCATGCGCTTGTCTTCCGCAGTTACCCAACGCGCACTGCTGATACTGGTGCCCTCGAATACAGCATCGACCCCATATTCATTTTTCAGACGACTAGCGACCACTTCAAACTGCAGCACGCCGACTGCACCCAGTATTAAATTACCGCCAAGGGTCGGCTTGAAAACTTGGACCGCGCCCTCTTCTCCCAGTTGCTGCAACCCTTTGTGCAGCTGCTTGATCTTGAGTGGGTTCAGTATCCGTACGCTACGAAAAAAATCCGGTGCGAAATAGGGAATTCCGGTGAACTGCAGCAATTCACCTTCGGAAAAACTATCCCCGATCTGCATATTGCCGTGATTCGGCAAACCGATGATATCGCCAGCGTACGCTTCTTCCACCTGTTCCCGACTGGAAGCCATGAATGTGACCACATTCGAGACTCGAATCTCTCGATTCAGGCGCAGATGCTTGATCTTCATGCCACGCTCAAAACGACCGGAACACACGCGTAAAAAGGCAATTCGATCCCGGTGCGCAGGATCCATATTGGCCTGGATCTTGAAGACAAAGCCGGAAAACGCAACTTCGGTTGGTGCCACCGATCGTACGCTGGCACCCCTGTCCAGCGGCGCTGGCGCCCATTCCAACAGCACATCTAGAATTTCACGCACACCAAAATTATTTACTGCAGAACCAAAAAATACTGGCGTTTGCGTACCTGCCAGATATGCCTCAAGATCGAACGGATGAGACGCGCCATGGACGAGTTCGACTTCCATCTTAAGTTGTTCGATCTCCCGCGGGAACATTTCTTTCAGGCGAGGGTTATCTATACCCTTGATGACCTCGAATTCCTGGTCGGCACGTTCTGAACCCGCAGCGAATAGCTTGATTTCGTCGCTAATCAAGTGATACACGCCTCGGAAAGTTTTACCCATGCCGATCGGCCAGGTGATCGGCGCGCACTGGATTTTCAGTACAGACTCAACCTCATCGAGCAACTCCAGAGGATCTCGGGTCTCGCGGTCCATCTTGTTCATAAAAGTCAGAATCGGCGTATTGCGCATCCGGCAAACGTTGAGCAACTTGATGGTCTGCGCCTCAACGCCTTTGACAGCATCAATGACCATTAAGGCTGAATCGACCGCAGTCAACACACGATAAGTATCTTCAGAAAAATCCTGATGGCCCGGAGTATCCAGAAGATTCACCACATGATCGCGATACTCGAACTGCATCACAGAACTGGCGACTGATATACCGCGCTGTTTTTCGATTTCCATCCAATCCGAAGTCGCGTGGCGACCGCTTTTTCTGGCTTTCACCGTACCTGCCAGTTGAATCGCGCCAGAAAACAATAACAATTTCTCAGTCAACGTGGTCTTGCCGGCATCGGGATGTGAAATGATGCCAAAGGTGCGGCGACGCATTACTTCACGTGAGATCTGTCCGCTGGACACTTCCCGGATTACAGGTACGGCGTTATCTATGGCTTCAGTGATTGGTGTATCGATGGTGGTAGACATGGTGATGGCCTGAAAGGCGTAAAGCTGATGGCATTATTAATACTTAATACCTGAAAAATCGGGCCAGACGCGTCAATTTTTGACGTCTTATCTGGCTACTCCTGTAATACAAGAACAATCTGGCAAAGATTATTGTTCCTGAATTAATCACTATCGCGCTGTATGAGGCGACAATTGAAAACATCTAATTTATGGTGCGGTTGCGCGGGAAATATTAATTAATCCCTTAAATATCAGCACTCGCCAGCATTTATCCCTGCAAAAGAAGCAGAATTTCCTTCAATTCGGAGCGAATACCTATCAATTTCTCATTCACCATCAAATTCAAATGAGCTTTGACACCATCTGAATTTGCAACATTGTCAGCTACTGTCTCAACCAATCGGCCATCCAGTTTGTTGCGAGCGCCATTGATGGTGAATCCCTGCTCGTACAATAACTCGCGGATATGCCGGATCAGCAAAACTTCGTGGTGCTGATAATAACGCCGGTTACCCCGACGCTTGACAGGCTTCAATTGGGTAAATTCCTGCTCCCAGTAGCGCAAAACATGCGGTTTAACACCGCACAAATCACTGACTTCACCGATAGTGAAATATCGTTTTGCCGGGATTGGAGGCAAAACGACCAGTTCTTGCTTATTGATTCGATCATTCATCAGTGAATCTCAGGCAGCACGAACTGAAGACTTGGCGCTGACATCATCAACCATGTCCTTGAGTTTTTGGCTTGCATGAAAAGTAACTACACGCCGCGCAGTAATCGGGATCTCTTCACCTGTTTTCGGGTTGCGCCCTGGTCTTTGCGATTTATCTCTTAGCTGAAAATTACCAAACCCGGACAATTTGACTGCCTCACCACGCTCAAGAGCATTACGTATTTCATCAAAAAAAGTCTCAACCATATCTTTTGCTTCACGCTTATTTAGACCGACCTGCTCAAAAAGAAGTTCTGCCAACTCTGACTTGGTCAGAGTTGGCAGAACTTTCTCAGCTTGAGAACGTGCCCTTGCTTCGAGCTTCGCCCGATTAAGATCCGCATCCAAAACGGACTCAAATTCAACATGATTCACGTCATTCATTTCGGATCTTCCCACCTAGACTCACGCGCGCAATCTTGCATCATGCTTTTCTTTGGCCTCCGCCACAAAAGCCGTCATTGCGGCATCAATACGGTCATCTTTTAGAGTAGATTGAGTATCTTGCAAGGTAAAACGGAAGGCAAGACTTTTTTCGTTGCTTTCCAAGCCCTTACCACGATATTCATCAAATAAAACAATGGCTTGCACAATACTGCAGATGCTGTCTGTAGTTATTTTCACATTGAAAACATCCAGAATATGCTGTACTGCAACGTCGTTTTTTACCACTAGTGCCAGATCACGGGTAACAACTGGAAACTTTGAGGTTTCAGAATATATGGGCATTTTTTGTAACTGTAAGGCATCGGCATCAAGCTCAAAGACGACAGGTGCCAACGGCAGTTCATACTTTTGTTGCCAACGCGGATGCAATTCACCAAGATAGCCGACGACTATGCCATCGAGTTCAATCCGCGCGCTACGCCCGGGATGCAGCGCCGGATGTTCGACCTTCACAAAACACGCTACCCGTGGCGATAGCATAGCCTCCAGATCCGACTTGAGATCGAAATAATCGACATTACGTGATGCCTGTCCCCATTGCTCGTCTACCACTGGACCATAGGCCAAGGCTGCTACCCGCTTGGGTTGCTCATAACCAGCCACGCTCAAGCCTCCATCTTGTACGGCCGGATTACGCAAATACACCGCACTGATTTCAAATACGCGTATCCGATCCATTTTACGGTTCAAGTTATATCGTACGTTTGCAATCAAACTGGGAATAAGTGAAGAACGCATCACACTCAACTGATTTGCAATTGGATTCTGGAGTCTAATTGGCGTCGTATTATCTGAAAAATCAGACTCCCAGCTCTCTTCAACGAAACTGAAATTGACTACCTCCTGATAATCCAGATCAGCCAATTGTCTGCGTATGGTAAACAGAGAGCGTGTAATTTCAGGTGCAATCAGCATCGAATTTGGCGCAACCGGAGGCATGGCGGGTATATTTTCATAGCCATACACTCGCACGACTTCCTCGATCAAATCCTCTTCAATTTCAATATCAAAGCGGTAGGATGGTGGTGTCACGAGAAAAACGGTATCGTCAGCACTCAACTCACGGGTAAAAGAAAAATTCAAACGTGCGAAGATATCTGCAATCAGATCTTCAGAAATCGCAATACCGATGACCTTCGCAGCGCGGGATACTCGCAAGCGTACCGGTTGACGTAACGGCAAATTAATGACGTGATCATCAATCGGGCCAATTCCGGTTTGATCCTTCTCTCCACATATTTCGACGATTAAGGCAGTAATACGTTCAATGTGCGCAACCGTAGTTGCATAATCTACGCCGCGCTCAAAGCGATGCGCAGCATCCGTCGAAAAATTGTAACGACGCGCCCTACCCTGTATAGCCTGTGGCCACCAGAATGCGGCCTCCAGATAGATATCTCTGGTATCCAGAGAAACTGCCGTAGAGTCGCCGCCCATAATGCCCGCTAATGATTCAATTTCCACATCATCGGCAATCACGCCAATCCACTCATCGACAGCAACCGTATTGCCATTCAAAAGTTTGAGCGATTCTCCTGGATGGCCCCAGCGCACATGCAAACCGCCGTGAATCTTATCAAGATCAAATACATGTGTAGGACTCCCAAGTTCGAGCATCACATAGTTTGAAATATCGACTAGTGCTGAAATCGATCGCTGGCCGCTACGTTCCAGACGTTGCTTCATCCAGTCCGGTGTCTGCGCCCTGGCATTCAAGCCGCGAATGATACGACCGGTGAACCTGCCGCACAAATCCGGAGCAGACACTGCCACTGGCAGCGTGTCCTGCATGGTTACCGGCACAGGATGGAAAACCGGCATCTTGAGCGGAGTACCCGTTAATGCCGAAACTTCACGCGCCACGCCCAGGACAGACAAGCAATCGGCCTTGTTCGGCGTCAATTTAATCGTGAATTTAAGATCATTAAGATCGTAATAATCACGGAAATTCTGCCCGACAGGTGCATTTTGCGGCAATTCCAGCAGCCCGCCATGATCTTCAGAAAGTTTCAGTTCACGCGCAGAGCACAACATGCCCTGCGATTCAATTCCGCGCAATTGACCGATTTTAATTTCGAATGGCTTACCATCAACGCCTGGAGGTAGTATGGCTCCTGCCATTGCGCAGGGCACCTTCAGTCCTACATACACATTCGGCGCTCCACACACGATATTTAGAATCGTTCCAGTTCCAACATCAACTTGACAAACATTCAGTCGATCTGCATTCGGATGTTTGACAATATCGAGGACTTCTCCGACAACTACGTGTGAAAATGGAGGGGCGACAGCTTCAACCTCTTCCACTTCTAGACCAGACATCGTAAGTAAATGCGCCAATTCATCCGAAGTCATATTCGGATTTACCATTGTGCGGAGCCAGCTTTCGGAGAATTGCATAGTTCGACCGTGAAAATGTATGATACAAGGACGATTCCTTAGAAAAATCGGAACCCAATTCGTCCCACGTATTTAATTAAATTGCTTAAGAAAACGTAAGTCGCCTTCATAAAACAGGCGTAAATCGTTTATGCCGTAACGCAACATGGTTAGACGTTCCAAACCGGAGCCAAACGCAAAACCAATAAATTTTTCAGGGTCAAGTCCCATATTTCGCACTACTGCCGGATGTACTTGGCCCGAGCCCGAAACCTCTAGCCAACGGCCCTTTAATGGGCCGCTGCCGAAGGCTATATCGATTTCAGCCGAAGGTTCAGTAAATGGAAAGTAAGACGGGCGAAAACGCACCTGCAAATCATCGGTTTCGAAAAAAGCCTTGACGAAGTTCAGATACACACCTTTCAGGTCGGCAAAGCTGATGTCTTCTGCAATCCAGAGTCCCTCGACCTGATGGAACATAGGCGAATGCGTCGCGTCGCTATCAACGCGGTAGGTGCGGCCGGGAGCAATAACCTTAATCGGCGGCGTGTGCATGCGTGCGTAACGCACTTGCATTGGGCTCGTATGCGTACGCAACAGCAGCGACTTGCCTTGTGTGTCATTGCCCTCGATATAAAAGGTATCCTGCATCGAACGAGCAGGATGATTTTCAGGACTATTCAGTGCTGTGAAATTAGTCCAGTCGGTCTCTATTTCCGGCCCATCAGCAACGTCAAAACCAATCGAGCGAAAAATTTCCTCTACCCGCTCCCAGGAACGCATAATGGGATGAATTCCTCCCATTCCACGCCCACGGCCTGGCAAAGACACGTCGATTGCCTCGGCATTTAACCGCTCCTGCATCTGTGCATCGGCAAGGGCATCGCGTCGTGCATTAAGTTCTTTTTCTATTAGTGTTTTGGCGGCATTAATGACAGCGCCTTGCATCTTACGTTCGTCCGGCACAAGCTTGCCCAAGCCCTTCATCAGCTCAGTAATTTGCCCCGCTCTACCGAGATATCTCGCTTTTGCGTTTTCCAGGGCCGCGGCATCTGCTGCGCTAGAAAAATCTGCCTGCGCCTGGCCTACAAGTTGCTCTATGGAATTCATGCGGTTTTCCCGCTCCAAAAAAAGAAGCTGAAAATGAAACGGGGCACAGGTAACATACCTCTGCCCCGCTAATTATTGCAGCACCACCGTTAAGTGATGTCTGCGCCTCACAACAGTTATGCGGCGAGGTTGGTCTTCACTTGATTCACGATAGCAGCAAACGCTGCCTTATCCATTACAGCCATATCAGCCAGCACTTTACGATCCAACTCAATCGATGCTTTCTTCAGTCCGTTCATGAATACGCTATACGTTACACCATGCTCACGGGAGGCCGCATTGATACGTGCGATCCATAGAGCACGGAAAACACGCTTTTTGTTGCGACGATCGCGGTAGGCATATTGCCCCGCTTTCATGACAGCTTGCTTGGCTACACGATAGACTTTGCTGCGACGACCACGATAGCCTTTAGCTTGATCGAGGACTTTCTTATGACGGGCTCGCGCTGTGACCCCACGTTTTACTCTAGGCATAGTAACTCCTTAAATTAAGTGTGAGGTTAAGCGTTCGGCAGCATGCGCATAACGGAAACTACGTCATGAGCATGAACATTTGTAACACCGCGCAAATGGCGTTTAATTTTTGTGGTTTTTTTGGTCAAAATATGACGTTTGAATGCGTGACCGCATTTAATCGTTCCACCTGGCCGTACACGAAAGCGCTTTTTCGCAGCACTCTTCGTTTTCATTTTAGGCATAGCTACATCTGTCCTTTGGACAGCTCCATTTTTAACACGATTGCAGGTGGCAACAATTTCGTTACGCTTGGATGCCTGCTCTCACTTGTTTTGCTGTGAATTATTCATGGTTCACAGCCTCTGCTCCAAACACTCTTAAAAAGCGCCTGATAGAAACTTATTTTTTCTTCTTTGGTGCCAGCACCATAATCATCTGACGCCCTTCCATCTTAGGAAACTGCTCAACCTGGCCATACGGCTCCAAGTCAGCCTTTAATCGCTCCAACATACGAAAACCGATGTCTTGATGCGCCATCTCACGACCTCGAAAACGCAAAGTAATCTTTGTCTTATCGCCATCATCAAGAAACTTAATAAGATTTTTTAGCTTGATGTTGTAGTCACCATCATCTGTACCTGGTCGAAACTTTACCTCTTTGATCAGAATAACTTTTTGTTTTTGCTTTGCCTCGTGGGCCTTCTTCTGCTCCTGATATTTGAACTTGCCATAGTCCATTAGGCGGCAGACAGGAGGCTGAGCAGTAGGTGCGATCTCCACCAAATCCACATTTGCCTCCTCAGCCATACGAAAAGCTTCAGTCAAAGTAACGATACCAATGGGCTCGTTTTCAACTCCACTTAAACGCACTTCAAGTGCGGTAATTTCGCCATTTATGCGATGCGACTTATCAGTAGCTATTGCAGTTTCCTTTAAATATCAATTAATCCGGCCTTCAAGCACGCTGCAAAGTGGTAACTCAGGCTTTGGAACCGATCGCATTATTCAACCGATTTACCAACTCACTGATGGACATTACACCTTGATCGAGGTTGCCACGCGCACGCACAGCCACCGTATTGCCTTCCCGCTCTTTGTCACCCACCACAACTATATACGGCACTTTCTGAACGGAATGCTCGCGTATTTTATAGGTAATCTTCTCATTACGCAAATCAGTGCGCACTCTAAACCCTTGTTTTTTCAGCTCTTGTGCGACACTTTGTGCATATTCTGCTTGCGCCTCAGAAATATTAAGTACAATCACTTGCTCAGAAGCCAACCACAATGGCAAGGCACCTGCATGGTTTTCTAGCAACATACCTATGAAGCGTTCTAGAGAGCCCAGGATAGCCCGATGCAACATCACAGGTATTTTACGGGTATTGTCCTCTGCTACATACTCAGCCCCTAAGCGAACTGGCATGGAAAAATCGACTTGCATCGTCCCACATTGCCAAGCCCTACCGATTGCGTCTTTCAATGTGTACTCTATTTTCGGGCCGTAAAAAGCACCCTCGCCAGGAGATATTTCATAATAACATCCTGATCGATCAAGAGATTCAATCAACGCACGCTCAGACTTATCCCACAACTCATCAGAACCAACACGTTTTTCGGGTCTTGTCGCAACTTTATAAATTATTTCACCAAATCCGAAGTCGGCGTATACCTTTTGCAAAAGAGCAGTATAAGTAACACACTCGTCCAAAATCTGGTCTTCTGTACAAAAAATATGGCCATCGTCCTGTGTGAATCCACGTACCCGCATCATGCCGTGCAATGAACCAGAAGGTTCATTGCGATGGCATTGACCAAATTCGCCATAACGCAAAGGTAATTCACGATAAGAGCGCAAATTCGATCGAAATATTTGCACATGCCCAGGACAATTCATTGGCTTTAACGCATATGACCGATTTTCCGACTCAGTGGTGAACATATTTTCTTTATAGTTCTCCCAGTGCCCGGATTTTTCCCACAAACTACGATCGAGGATTTGTGGCGCCTTAACCTCCTGATAGCCATTATCCTGATATACCTTACGCATATACTGCTCAACCTGCTGCCACACAGTCCAACCTTTCGGATGCCAAAAGATCAGTCCAGGCGCCTCATCTTGAAAATGAAATAAGTCAAGCGCACGCCCCAATTTACGATGATCGCGTTTTTCAGCCTCTTCAAGCATATGCAAGTAGGCTTCCTGCTCGTCTTTTTTAACCCAAGCAGTCCCATAAATCCGCTGTAGCATCTCATTTTTGGAATCTCCGCGCCAGTATGCCCCAGCAAGTTTCATTAACTTGAAAACCTTCAATTTGCCGGTAGACGGCACATGCGGGCCGCGACACAAATCCGTAAAGTTACCTTCTGTGTATAACGACACATCCTGATCTTGTGGGATTGATTCGATAATTTCAGCTTTGTACGACTCCCCTATCGACTTAAAGTAAGCAACCGCTTCATCGCGAGGCAAAACCTTGCGTGTAACCGGCTCGTCCTTTTTGGCCAATTCGACCATTTTCTTTTCAATTACCGATAAATCTTCAGGGGTGAAAGGGCGTTTATATGAAAAATCATAGTAAAAACCATTTTCAATTACGGGGCCAATTGTCACTTGCGCATCAGGGAATAGTTCCTTGACTGCATGTGCCAACAAATGAGCTGTCGAATGCCGGATAACCTCAAGCGCATCTACATCCCTATCGGTAATAATTGCTAAATAAGCATCTTTTTTAATAATATATGATGTATCTACGAGATGCCCATCGATCTTGCCAGCCAATGCAGATTTTGCAAGCCCGGGGCCGATGTGCAGGGCAACTTGAGCAACTGTTACCGGAGCATCAAATTGGCGCTGCGAACCATCGGGAAGCCGAATTGAAATCATTTTGTTCTCCAAATCACCACGAAATTGATACCAATGCTAGATTGTTACATTTATTGAGCAAGAAAAGATGGGCGTAAAAAAGCGCGGCTAATCCGCGCTTTTCACTTCATACCGAGAAAAATCCTAATGTACCGCCTGCAAATATTGTTAATCGCTTGCAATAATTTAGTAACAAAAATTTTACTTCCCGTTGAACGGTACCAACACTCGTTGGTAGGCACGATTGGACTCGAACCAACGACCCCTACCATGTCAAGGTAGTGCTCTAACCAGCTGAGCTACGCGCCTAAAAAATTAATTATAACAGAGAAATTATTTCATTTGCCAGATCTTTCTTCAAACCAGCAGTTCTCATTTCAAAAAATTGCTATCCCGGCTTGAGCGATGTGGTGCCGAGCGCCTCGAGCTGTAAAGTGGACCCCACTTTACAGACCAATATTTACCGAGTTTAAGATAGTGCTCTGCTCACACTGCAATTGAATGGTGCGGTCCCAATTCTTCTGCGCGGGAGACATCATTGTGCAGTGATCAACTAATTTCGGACACGACAATAGGCTCTTTTTCTGCCATTTTCCGTTCGTAAGCAACGGGCGGCAGATTGCCCAATACTGAATTCAATCGCTTGCAGTTGTAGAAGCCGACGATATTGTCCGTGATATCAACCTTGGCCTCCGCCTGATTGGCATATTGACATTGTCAAACGCGCTCCATTTTGAGGTTAAGGAAGAAGCGTTCTGCGACTGCATTGTCCCAGCAATTGCCTTTGCGGCTCATGCTGCAAACAAAGCCATGTTCGCCCAGCAGATCCTGGTACAGCTTGCTGGCATATTGACTGCCACAGTCAGAGTGGACGATCAGGCCTGGTGCTGGTTGCCGCTATTGAATAGCCATGTTCAAAATTCGGCAGGCATGTTCGGGGCCATGGCCCAGCCGACCACTTTGCGTGCGAACAAGTCAAGCACGATTGCCAGATACAGCCATCCGGCGCCAGTACGGATGTAGGTAATGTCGGCCACATATGCCATGTTCGGCGCGACCGGATTGAACTGCCGGTCAAGCACATTGGCGGCAATTGGCAAGTCGTGCTTGCTGTCGGTGGTGTGAATGAATTTTCGCTTCCAAACGGGCTTTAAGGCAGCCTTGCGCATCAGACTGCGTACCTTGTAGCGCCCAATCTGGATACCCTGGTTTGTCATCGCTGTGACCAACCGACGGCTTCCATAGCTTTGATGGCTGGCCATAAATGCGGCCCTCAGGTGCTGGCTTTGCACAAAACCGGTTTGGCAGAACGATGCCGTGCCGCGTAATAGTCGGAGCCGCTGACGCACAGGACGCGACAACTGTGTTGGACGGGGATGGCCTCCTGTTGCAGTTGACGAACGAGTTGATAGCTCATTTCAGTTTCCGGGCAAAGAAGGCCGATGCCTTTTTTAAGATAGCTACATCCTGGCGAAGCTGGCTATTTTCGAGTTCCAGTTGTCGGATGCGTTGCTGCTCGACGGTAAGCGGCTTGCCAATCCCTGGCTGGCCGCTCTGTTCGGCGCCATACTGCATCACCCAGCGCCGAATTGCTGTTGGGCCGACGTCCATGCTTTCGCTGACGTTCTGGACGCTCGACCCCTCTTCTTTGATCATGCGAACAATTTCCAATTTCAGGCCAGTGTCGAATTTCTTGCGCTGCTTTGCCATGTAATGCTCCTCAATAAGTGGATTTTCCACCTATTGAGGTGTCCGGGCAAATTAGACCACTGCATTGTCTATGAAGCGTAGCGGAACGGGGAATGATGTCTCCCGCGCGCCGAAAAATTTGTTCACAATCTTCGCACCACCAATTGACGTCCGGTACACCACGTCCGGCGTGGTGTAACCCAGCGACTGATGCCACCTTTCTTCGTTGTAAAACTGGAAGTAGTGCGTCAACCCCATCAGCAAGTTCTGCACGCTTTCATATTTCTTCAAATACACGTCTTCGTATTTCACCGTCCGCCACAACAGCCCAACAAAAATATTTACCCAGTGCACGGCCCCGCCCATCCATGCTAATCGTAATGTAGTTCCTAATCAGTACGCCAGTAAAACTCTCGCTGGTGAATTGCGATCCCTGGTCGGTATTGAATACCTCCGGTACCCCGTAGCCCTGAATGGCTTCTTCCAGACAGTCCACGCAGAACCCGGCCCTCGTATACGACAACCGCCATGACAACACCTTGCGACTGTACCAGTCGATGATCGCCACCAGATACACGAATCCAGACGGCAATTGTATATACGTGATGTGGTACTCGACACCTGATTGGGGCAAATGATCTCGACACCCCTCAACAGGTACGGATAAATCTTGTGCTGAGGATGGGGCTTGCTCGCATTGAGCCCGGCGCCATACCTGCCAGGCCCAATTTTTGCATCAAGCGCTGCACCCGCTTGCAAAGGGCTCTATTCGCGTTAGACGTTGCTATAGAGTGAAACAAAATATTCAACTTTACCCGGGATTATTTACGCAGCAACGTGTAAAGCGAATAGAGCCTGGCAAAGAGGTGGTGCTGAAAATTCAGACAAACGCTTAAGTGGAAATTCTGCCCAAATGAGAAAACGCAATGCGCGCATTAGGAGCGGAAATGAAATGTACCAGAAAGAATTACACTGCGGCATTTAAGGCGAAAGTTGCCATATAGACAACCAAGGGCGAGAAGACTCTGGTTCACATGCACGCAATATGACGTGCATGTGAACCAGATCACACAATAGAAATCGGAATTGATCAGTCGATCCACCGAGATTTTTGCCACGGCGGCGGAACGCAAGGAAGCCGCCGGCGGGCCAGACGCCGGATCGTTGCATGTCAAGATTGGCCAACAGGCGATGGAGATTGATTTTTTGGCAGTCGCGCTCGGTCACATGGACGGTACGAACGCAAAGAAATGATCGACAAATCATACGCTTTGTTTGTGACGCGCCAGGCCGAATTGCTGGACCTGTCGCGCTACGAACGTCTATTACCTGCCGCAAGCGGTGCCACCGTCAGATCTGGCGCTGATGCGACGGCATGGATGCGCTGCATCTCAAGTATCCCTTTGCCGGCGCCTGGATGCTGCACGACATGCTCGGGCTCGAAGGCCTGATGGTAGGCCGCCGGCATGTGGGCACGCTGATGGCAAAGATGGGAATCGCAGCCATCTACCGCAAGTGCAGGCCGCTTGATGGTAATCCGAGGGTTGCCCACTGGCGCATGCACTCGTACCTGATTGAGAACAGCACACGCGCTCGTGGATAACCCTACGCTGCGGAGTTTCCACTTAAAAGCCAAAAACTCTGCCTTAACTAACAGTGCCACCTCTGGTTAGTGTGGTGGTTAATCAAGTGTAATTTTAAATACTGGAGGGTGTAAATAGTTTTGTGTAATCGATCATTTGGCAGGAGACTGCCGCCACCAAGGAAAAACATGACCAAACGTAAAGTTAGCCAACCCGACCTGATTGATCTTTTGCTCGCCGATTACAAGAAACCGGAAGACCTGATCGGCGAGAACGGGATTTTAAAGCAGCTCACCAAGGCCATCGTGGAGCGCGCATTGCAAGCCGAACTGGCTGCCCACTTGGGCCACGACAAGCATGAAGCCGTGGTCAACCAGAACGGCAACACCCGTAACGGCAGTAGCGCCAAGACGCTCAAGGGTGATTTCGGCATCCTTCCCATCGAGATTCCACGGGACCGCGACGGCAGCTTCGAGCCGCTGCTCATTGCCAAACATCAGACCCGCTGGACCGGCTTCGACGACAAGATTCTGTCGCTGTATGCGCGTGGCATGACGGTGCGGGAGATTCAAAGTCACCTCGAAGAGATGTACGGCACCGCGGTGTCGCCGACGCTGATTTCGTCGGTGACAGACGCCGTCATGGACGAAGTCAAGGCATGGCAGGCGCACCCTCTGGATGCGCTGTACCCGATCGTCTATCTCGACTGCATTCATGCCAAGGTGCGCGACAGCGGTGCGGTGCGGATCAAGGCCGTGTATCTGACATTGGGCGTGAACCTCAATGGCGACAAGGAGTTGCTGGGCCTGTGGGTGGCCCAGACCGAGGGCGCCAAGTTCTGGCTGCAAGTCGTCACCGAACTGAAGAACCGCGGCGTGCAGGACATCTTCATTGCCTGTGTGGACGGCCTCAAAGGCTTCCCGAGGCGATTGAAGCGGTGTTCCCGAAGACGGCGGTGATCGTGCACATGGTGCGCTACAGTTTGAACTTCGTAGGCTGGAAATTGCGCAAGACGGTCGCGACCGACCTGCGCACCATTTACCAGGCAGCGACCGTTGAAGAAGCGGAAATGCGCTTGGCAGAATTCGATGCCAAATGGGGCGTGGATTATCCGTCGATTGTGCAGTCATGGCAACGCAACTGGCCGCGCATCGTCCCGTTCTTCGACTATCCGGCAGAAATCCGGAAGGTGATTTACACGACCAATGCGATCGAGTCCGTCAACATGAGTCTGCGCAAGGTCACCAAAAGCAGAGGCTCATTTCCCAATGACGATGCGTTGATCAGGCTGTATTATCTGGCACTGCGCAACATCAGCAAGAAGTGGGCGATGCCGATTCAGAATTGGAAAGCTGCTCTGAATCGCTTTACCATCATGTTCGATGCGCGTATGCCCCAGCATTAAACGATTTCCCGATTACACAAAATCGCGGACACCCTCGAATACTGAAGGTATTTATGTGTTGGAGCGCATAAAAAAACCCCCGTAGGATGAGTACGGGGGTTTTAGGGATAACAGCCTGACGATGACCTACTTTCACACGTGTTGACGCACTATCATCGGCGCGAAGTCGTTTCACGGTCCTGTTCGGGATGGGAAGGGGTGGTACCGACTTGCTATGGTCATCAGGCATAACTTGTAACATCGTTTGCTACTGCGTATATCGTATTGCTACGAGTGTGCATGTCAGCAAGCGACGCAATCTGGAAGAAGTAAAGATATATTATTTTTGGGTTGTGACTGCCAAAGTTGTCAAACACAAGTTTTACTCATTGATTTCTATAACCTGCCAAGGTTATAGGGACAAGCCTTACGGGCAATTAGTACTGGTTAGCTTAACGCATTACTGCGCTTCCACACCCAGCCTATCAACGTCCTGGTCTCGAACGACCCTTCAAGGAGCTCAGGGCTCCAGGGAAATCTCATCTTAAGGCAAGTTTCCCGCTTAGATGCTTTCAGCGGTTATCTCTTCCGAACTTAGCTACCCGGCAATGCCACTGGCGTGACAACCGGTACACCAGAGGTTCGTCCACTCCGGTCCTCTCGTACTAGGAGCAGCCCCCTTCAAATTTCCAACGCCCACGGCAGATAGGGACCAAACTGTCTCACGACGTTTTAAACCCAGCTCACGTACCACTTTAAATGGCGAACAGCCATACCCTTGGGACCGGCTACAGCCCCAGGATGTGATGAGCCGACATCGAGGTGCCAAACTCCCCCGTCGATATGAACTCTTGGGAGGAATCAGCCTGTTATCCCCAGAGTACCTTTTATCCGTTGAGCGATGGCCCTTCCATACAGAACCACCGGATCACTATGTCCTACTTTCGTACCTGCTCGACTTGTCAGTCTCGCAGTTAAGCACGCTTATGCCATTGCACTAACAGCACGATGTCCGACCGTACCTAGCGTACCTTCGAACTCCTCCGTTACACTTTGGGAGGAGACCGCCCCAGTCAAACTGCCTACCATGCACTGTCCCCGATCCGGATAACGGACCAAGGTTAGAATCTCAAACAAACCAGGGTGGTATTTCAAGGTTGGCTCCACGCAAACTAGCGTTCACGCTTCAAAGCCTCCCACCTATCCTACACAGATTGGTTCAAAATTCAATGCAAAGCTACAGTAAAGGTTCATGGGGTCTTTCCGTCTAGCCGCGGGTAGATTGCATCATCACAACCACTTCAACTTCGCTGAGTCTCGGGAGGAGACAGTGTGGCCATCGTTACTCCATTCGTGCAGGTCGGAACTTACCCGACAAGGAATTTCGCTACCTTAGGACCGTTATAGTTACGGCCGCCGTTTACTGGGACTTCAATCAAGAGCTTGCACCCCATCATTTAATCTTCCAGCACCGGGCAGGAGTCACACCATATACGTCCACTTTCGTGTTTGCATAGTGCTGTGTTTTTATTAAACAGTCGCAGCCACCAGTTTATTGCAACCCTTTCATCCTTCCCCCGCAGGGGGGTCAAACTACCAGGGCGTACCTTATCCCGAAGTTACGGTACCAATTTGCCGAGTTCCTTCTCCCGAGTTCTCTCAAGCGCCTTAGAATACTCATCTCGCCCACCTGTGTCGGTTTGCGGTACGGTCTTGTATGACTGAAGCTTAGAGGCTTTTCTTGGAACCACTTCCAATTGCTTCGCGAACAAGTTCGCTCGTCTCAACCCCTTGAATTACGCCCCCGGATTTGCCAAAGGGCCTTCTACAAGTCAAGAACCGGCACTTCCAACCGCCGGACAACCTTCTGTGATCCGTCCCCCCATCGCATCATACAATGGTGCAGGAATATTAACCTGCTTCCCATCAGCTACGCATCTCTGCCTCGCCTTAGGGGCCGACTCACCCTGCTCCGATGAACGTTGAACAGGAAACCTTGGGCTTACGGCGTGGAGGCTTTTCACCCCCATTATCGCTACTCATGTCAGCATTCGCACTTCTGATACCTCCAGCATCCTTTACAAGACACCTTCGCAGGCTTACAGAACGCTCTCCTACCATATCCTTACGGATATCCGCAGCTTCGGTGACTGGCTTAGCCCCGTTACATCTTCCGCGCAGGACGACTCGATCAGTGAGCTATTACGCTTTCTTTAAAGGATGGCTGCTTCTAAGCCAACCTCCTGACTGTTTTAGCCTTCCCACTTCGTTTTCCACTTAGCCAATCTTGGGGACCTTAGCTGGCGGTCTGGGTTGTTTCCCTCTTGACGCCGGACGTTAGCACCCGACGTCTGTCTCCCACGCTCGCACTCATCGGTATTCGGAGTTTGCAATGGTTTGGTAAGTCGCGATGACCCCCTAGCCATAACAGTGCTCTACCCCCGATGGTGATACGTGAGGCACTACCTAAATAGTTTTCGGAGAGAACCAGCTATTTCCAAGTTTGTTTAGCCTTTCACCCCTACCCACAGCTCATCCCCTAATTTTTCAACATTAGTGGGTTCGGACCTCCAGTGCGTGTTACCGCACCTTCATCCTGGCCATGAGTAGATCACTTGGTTTCGGGTCTACACCCAGCGACTAAATCGCCCTATTCGGACTCGATTTCTCTACGGCTTCCCTATACGGTTAACCTTGCCACTGAATGTAAGTCGCTGACCCATTATACAAAAGGTACGCAGTCACGGAACAAGTCCGCTCCTACTGTTTGTATGCACACGGTTTCAGGATCTATTTCACTCCCCTTCCGGGGTTCTTTTCGCCTTTCCCTCACGGTACTGGTTCACTATCGGTCGATATCGAGTATTTAGCCTTGGAGGATGGTCCCCCCATGTTCAGACAGGATTTCTCGTGTCCCGCCCTACTTGTCGCAAGCTTAGTACCACAATAAACATTTCGTGTACGGGGCTATCACCCTCTATGGCAGCCTTTTCCAAAGCTTTCCACTATGTCTACTGCTATTGCTTGCAGGCTCTTCCCATTTCGCTCGCCGCTACTTTGGGAATCTCGGTTGATTTCTTTTCCTGTAGCTACTTAGATGTTTCAGTTCGCCACGTTCGCTTTGCACACCTATGTATTCAGTGTGCAATGACCTTTCGGCCGGGTTTCCCCATTCGGAAATCTGCGGATCAAAGCGTGTTTGCTCGCTCCCCGCAGCTTATCGCAAGCTACTACGTCCTTCATCGCCTGATATCGCCAAGGCATCCACCATGTGCACTTATTCACTTGTCCCTATAACGTTGGCTTCTAACCCGATAGTGCTGTTCATGCACGGATTAAAAACCGGTTATAGGATATTTCTATGAGTATTACTTTAGCGTTTGCCGTATTGCAAGGAATTTGTATTTAAAACATCTTAACAAACTCGCTTTTAATACTTTTTGATTTGATACAATCACAACCCATCAAGTCATACAGATCCATCAATGTGCACGCCTGGCATTGCTGCCGCGATATTGCTATCAACGTGGGCATCGATTTATCCATACTCCTTGATAAATCTTTACTTCTTCCAAATTTTTAAAGAACGAAACAGCTAATGGCTTAAGAAACCAAACCTGAATTTTTCATGCACCTCTTACTTTTGCATGAGTGACTCAGGTTTGTATTCTTGATCAGTTACGTGGTGGAGGTTGACGGGATCGAACCGACGACCCCCTGCTTGCAAAGCAGGTGCTCTCCCAGCTGAGCTAAACCCCCAGTATCTTTTTTATACTCTTTGGTAGGTCTGGTTGGACTCGAACCAACGACCCCTGCGTTATCAACACAGTGCTCTAACCAGCTGAGCTACAGACCCGCTTGAATCAGCGACTAGTCAACTCTGCGCTGTTGGTCGTGCGGCTCTTCTTACACAACACACACGCTGGCAGTCCAATTACTGTTCATTGCTGCTCTTCTTTTTCATAACAGTCGATAAGTGTGAACACTTGACTTCAGCACATACTCTAGAAAGGAGGTGATCCAGCCGCACCTTCCGATACGGCTACCTTGTTACGACTTCACCCCAGTCACGAATCCCACCGTGGTAAGCGCCCTCCTTGCGGTTAAGCTACCTACTTCTGGTGAAACCCGCTCCCATGGTGTGACGGGCGGTGTGTACAAGACCCGGGAACGTATTCACCGCGACATGCTGATCCGCGATTACTAGCGATTCCAACTTCATGTAGTCGAGTTGCAGACTACAATCCGGACTACGATACACTTTCTGGGATTAGCTCCCCCTCGCGGGTTGGCGGCCCTCTGTATGTACCATTGTATGACGTGTGAAGCCCTACCCATAAGGGCCATGAGGACTTGACGTCATCCCCACCTTCCTCCGGCTTGTCACCGGCAGTCTCATTAGAGTGCCCTTTCGTAGCAACTAATGACAAGGGTTGCGCTCGTTGCGGGACTTAACCCAACATCTCACGACACGAGCTGACGACAGCCATGCAGCACCTGTGTTACGGCTCTCTTTCGAGCACCCTCTGATCTCTCAAAGGTTCCGTACATGTCAAGGGTAGGTAAGGTTTTTCGCGTTGCATCGAATTAATCCACATCATCCACCGCTTGTGCGGGTCCCCGTCAATTCCTTTGAGTTTTAATCTTGCGACCGTACTCCCCAGGCGGTCTACTTCACGCGTTAGCTGCGTTACTAAGTCAATTAAGACCCAACAACTAGTAGACATCGTTTAGGGCGTGGACTACCAGGGTATCTAATCCTGTTTGCTCCCCACGCTTTCGTGCATGAGCGTCAGTGTTATCCCAGGGGGCTGCCTTCGCCATCGGTATTCCTCCACATATCTACGCATTTCACTGCTACACGTGGAATTCTACCCCCCTCTGACACACTCTAGCCATGCAGTCACAAATGCAGTTCCCAGGTTGAGCCCGGGCATTTCACATCTGTCTTACATAACCGCCTGCGCACGCTTTACGCCCAGTAATTCCGATTAACGCTTGCACCCTACGTATTACCGCGGCTGCTGGCACGTAGTTAGCCGGTGCTTATTCTTCAGGTACCGTCATTAGTAAGCTATATTAGAACTCACCGTTTCTTCCCTGACAAAAGAGCTTTACAACCCGAAGGCCTTCTTCACTCACGCGGCATTGCTGGATCAGGGTTGCCCCCATTGTCCAAAATTCCCCACTGCTGCCTCCCGTAGGAGTCTGGACCGTGTCTCAGTTCCAGTGTGGCTGGTCGTCCTCTCAGACCAGCTACTGATCGTGGCCTTGGTAGGCTTTTACCCTACCAACTAGCTAATCAGATATCGGCCGCTCCACGAGCACAAGGTCCTTGCGAATCCCCTGCTTTCCTCCGTAGATCGTATGCGGTATTAGCGCAACTTTCGCTGCGTTATCCCCCACTCGAGGGTACGTTCCGATATATTACTCACCCGTTCGCCACTCGCCACCAGAGCAAGCTCCGTGCTGCCGTTCGACTTGCATGTGTAAGGCATGCCGCCAGCGTTCAATCTGAGCCAGGATCAAACTCTTCAGTTTAATCTCTGTTTTATGTCATTGCTGACATGGTCCATTTTACCGGACCGGTCGCTCACTCAAAATACTGACAGGCTCTTCTTGAAGTTGCCTCCAAAAAGATCCTATTTTTCTTCTGTGCGAGCATTTGATATTTTAAGTTTCACAACAGATACTTTCGCATCCGTCGCGGCGCTTCCATCAAGTGCTCACACTTATCGACTGTTAGTTGTTAAAGATCTTTCTTTTCTCCGCTAGCCCTGGCATCTTCACCCGGACCAACCAGACTGCAAAGCGTTTTGTTTGCAGCACTGAAGAGGGCAGATTATGCAGCGTTTTTCTTACTCAGTCAACATTTTCTTTCGTCACACCCGGCGCAAACTTCAACTCCCTGCACCCCGCGTTTCGTCTAATCCCGCCAACTTCCGCTGCCACTTCTCTCCCTGCTTATCGCCCCGCCTCTCAGCGGGAGCCGAACTATAGCAAACGTCGCTGAACTTTGGCAAGAGGTTTTCTAAAAAATTACATACGCCACCGCTTATGTGTCTTTGAAGCTAGACATATACAGGCTCTGGCTCCAGTTGCACACCGAAACGATCAAAAACATTCGCCTGTATTGTATTGGCTAGATGGACAATGTCGGCACCTGTTGCGCCACCCAGATTAACCAATACCAGCGCTTGTTTTTCATAGACGCCAACAGTTCCTCGAGTTTGACCTTTCCATCCGCATTGATCAATCAGCCAGCCAGCAGCAAGTTTATATTCGGATTCTGACTGCTTATAACTTACAAGTCCGGGAAAGATACTTTGCAATGCATCGCTTTGTTTAGCATCAACTATAGGGTTTTTGAAAAAACTCCCGACATTTCCGATTTTTGATGGGTCCGGTAGTTTGTCGGTGCGAATCGATATGACCGCTTCGCTTATATCGCGAGCGGATGGGTCGCACACTCCACTTTCCGCAAGTTTGCGCGCCACATCAGCATAGTGAACATTTGCTTGCCATTTCTTAGGTAATGCAAAGATAACTTCCAATACGATTACACGACCCTGCAGACCATGTTTGAATATGCTATCCCTGTAGCCAAACAGGCAATCGGAGTTGCGCAGTGTAATTACTTCATCAGTTTGAAAGTCGTACGCGCGCAAAGAGTAAATGTAATCTTTGGCTTCCACGCCATAGGCGCCAATATTCTGAATAGGAGCGGCACCGACACTGCCGGGAATCAAGGAAAGATTTTCCAACCCGCCCAACTTGCGATCCAGAGTCCACAGTACGAATTCATGCCAAGTCTCGCCGGCGGCGGCGCACACAAAGGTAAAGTCGTCATTTTCGGCAACAATATCAATGCCTTTCATACCCATATGCATTACCAGACCGGCAAAATCCTGCGTCAAGACAATATTGCTGCCACCACCCAATATCAATCTCGGCAATGTTGACAATGTATTGTCGCTACGGATAAACGCCAATATCTCTGGCGATGTCACTTCAGCATAAGCGTAAGCTTGGGCATTCACGCCAAAAGTATTGTTATTTAGCAAAGAAAAATCGTATTGAATGGAAGATCGGAGTGTCATAACGGGCCGTTTATAGGTGGAAGCGAATGTGGCAACTTGTTTTTTTGTCCGCTAAAATGCGCTACTAACTTGCAGCAGAATGCTGGATCAAGGCCGCCATTCAATTTTGTCTGGTCATTAAATTAAAGGAAGAATCATGCCATCGTTTGATGTTGTATCTGAAGCCAATATGGATGAAGTAAAAAATGCCATCGTTCAGACGAATAAAGTGGTGACCAATCGCTTTGATCTGAAGGGCACCAGCGCCAAGGTTGAGCTCAAGGAAAAAGAACGCGAAGTGACGATTTTTGGCGATTCTGAATTTCACCTGGAACAAATTATGCTCGAAGTCAACCAAACTATGGGCAAACGCGGGGTGGATATACGTTTTCTCGATAAGGGTAAGGTAGAGAAAATCGGTGGCGATAAAGTAAAGCAAATCATCAAGATCAAAAACGGTATCGAATCCGATGCCGCCAAAAAAATCGTGCGCCTGATTAAGGATGGAAAAATGAAAGTGCAAGCCAGCATTCAGGGCGATGCGGTGCGCATTACCGGCGCCAAAAGAGACGATTTGCAGACCGCCATGGCAATGCTGCGCAAGGATGTCCCTGACTTGCCTTTGGAGTTCAATAACTTCCGCGACTAAAAAAAATCGGGCCATGCTCCGTTTGGCGTGCCGCATCGACCTGCCAAAACTATCGACTTGCTGGAATCCAAACTTGCCATGCGCCTAAAAATTTTCCTGTTGCCATTCGTTTTTATGGGCGGCACTTCTTATGCTGCTGATATCGCTGTAGTCGGGCTATTCCCCGGCAAGGCAGTACTGGTGATCGATGGCGCGCCGCCGAAAACTTTTTCAGTCGGCAGTATGGTGACGGCGGATGTCAAGCTGCTGGCTGCCGATCAATCCAGCGCGACCGTAACCATCAACAACAAAAAGCAAACGATTGGCATTGGTCAGCATGTCAACCGCTTCGCGCCTACAGGTCCGACCAGCGTTGTCTTGCAGGCTAATGGCCAAGGGCATTTCATCGCGCAAGGGCAAATCAACGGCGGCACGATCCAGATGCTGATCGACACCGGAGCGACGATGATTGCCTTCTCCGAAACGGATGCACAGCGATTGAAGATCGATTACAAATCCGGTCAGCGTGGCAGGGTCAGCACCGCCAACGGCAGCATTCCGGTCTATCGGATCAAGCTCGATACGGTCAAGGTAGGCAGCATCGAACTGAATCAGGTCGATGCGGTGGTGCAGCAGGCCGGCCTGCCGTTTGCGCTACTCGGAATGTCCTTTCTGAGCCGGATGGAAATGCGCCGCGATGGCGATCGGATGACACTGACCAAAAGGTTTTGATGTCTGCGACATGAAGCTGGCTCAATGCGCCAGCTTCAAGGTAATGACTCCGGACACGATGAGCAGCGCGCCCAGATATCGTCCGAGACTGGCGCTGTCGCCAAAAAAACAAACTCCTACCAGGAACGTTCCGGCAGCGCCGATCCCGGTCCAGACTGCATAAGCGGTGCCCATTGGGATTTCTTTTTGTGCCGACCACAATAAATATCCGCTGACAGACATGCAAATAATCGCAAGAACGATCCCCATGATTCGTTTTTCCGGTATTTGCGATAACTTGAAACCCAACGGCCAGCCTATTTCAAACAGGCCTGCCAGAATCAGAAACAGCCAACTGCGCATTGAAACTCCCGATAAGTACAAAAGCATCAATAATTGACGCCCGCTTATCAAGGCTGTCAGATGAAGCTATGGATGCGCCACGATAAGGTCTTAATTTTATCGTGGCGCATCCAAATTAGCCGTTCTGTTCGTTCAAACGACGCGTCTTGACCGCCTCGGCCAGACCATTTAACAACTGTACGCTTTGCTCCCAATTGATGCAGCCATCGGTTATCGACTGGCCATAAGTCAGTTCTTTGCCCGGGGTCATATTCTGACGCCCGGCTACCAAATAGGATTCGACCATGACGCCGACGATGCGCTTGTCACCGGCCGCGATTTGTTGGGCGATGTCGGCGCACACCGGAATCTGGTTCTCGGGCTTTTTCGAACTATTGGCGTGCGACGCATCGATCATCAGACGTTGCGCCAGACCGCTTGCCGCTATGTCCTTGCAGGCAGCGTCCACGCTGGCCGCATCATAATTCGGCGCCTTGCCGCCGCGCAGAATGATGTGGCAATCTTCATTGCCGCCGGTGGCGACGATGGCAGAGTGGCCGCCCTTGGTGACCGACAGGAAGTGATGCGGCTGCGACGACGCCTTGATTGCATCCACCGCAATTTTGACATTGCCGTCGGTACCGTTCTTGAACCCGACTGGGCAAGACAAGCCGGAAGCCAGTTCGCGATGCACTTGGGATTCGGTGGTGCGGGCACCGATTGCGCCCCAGCTGATCAGATCGGCGATGTATTGCGGACTGATGACATCGAGAAATTCGGTGCCTGCCGGCAAGCCCATTTCATTTATTTTCAACAACAATTCACGCGCAATGCGCAATCCGTCATTAATACGGAAACTATTGTCCATGTACGGGTCGTTGATCAAACCTTTCCAGCCAACGGTGGTGCGCGGCTTTTCAAAATAGACGCGCATGACGATTTCCAACTCGCCTTTGAGTCGCTCGCACTCCTTGGCCAGCAGTTGCGCATATTCCAGCGCCGCCTTGGTATCGTGAATCGAGCAGGGGCCGATAACCACCATTAACCGGTCGTCCTGCCCGTGCAGGATGTTATGCAGCGCGACGCGGGCATGCGCGACGGTGGTCTCGGCCTTGTCAGAGCAACTAAATTCGCGAATAAGGTGGGACGGTGGAGTTAATTCTTTCATTTCTCGTATGCGTAAGTCATCGGTACGTGGCATGGTTTTTCCTGGTTATGAATATCGGGTAGACATAAAAAAACCGCCAGCGTTGGCGGTTTTTGTGAAATTCGGTTTGGTCTCGCCTGTCATGCTGCTTTTACGTGAACCTTCCGCCTCTCCACCGCCTTGGGCTGGGATAGCTAAAGTAAAAATAAAAGGTGGAATGTGCGAAAGTCATGTGCCGGGGTTTTTCATCTGTGCATTGATTTAAATCGAAATTAACTATAACAAGATTATTCAAGATTTGGCAAGCGCTTTTTCAACGCACGGCGGCAGCACCGGCATGCTCAGGCGGTGCCACCCACCGTCAACTCCTCGATGCGCAAAGTCGGCTGGCCGACGCCGACCGGCACGCTTTGCCCTTCCTTGCCGCACACCCCGACGCCAGGATCGAGCCGCAAGTCGTTGCCGATCATCGAGACCCGGTTCAGCACGTCCGGGCCATTGCCGATCAAGGTTGCACCCTTGACCGGATAAGTGATTTTGCCGTTTTCGATCATGTAGGCTTCGCTGGCGGAAAAGACGAATTTGCCGCTGGTGATGTCGACCTGGCCGCCGCCAAAATTGACCGCAAACAAACCGTTCTTGACCGAGGCCAGGATTTCTCCCGGGTCCTTGTCGCCTGCCAGCATGTAGGTATTGGTCATGCGCGGCATCGGCAGATGGGCGAACGATTCGCGCCGCGCATTGCCGGTAACAGGCATATTCATCAGCCTGGCGTTCATGGTGTCTTGCAGATAACCCTTCAGGACGCCGTCTTCGATCAACGTGGTGCACTGGCTGGGATTGCCTTCGTCATCGATATTGAGCGAACCGCGCCGGTCGGCGATGGTGCCGTCATCGACCACGGTCACGCCCTTGGCCGCGACCCGCTGGCCGATGCGACCGGAAAACGCGCTGGAACCCTTGCGGTTGAAATCGCCTTCCAGTCCGTGGCCGATGGCTTCATGCAGCAGAATGCCGGGCCAGCCCGGCGCCAGCACCACAGTCATCGGACCGGCCGGCGCGGGACGCGCATCCAGATTCACCAGCGCCGCCTTGACTGCATCCGTGGCGTACTGGTCCAGTAGCGCATCGTCAAAATAACCGTAGCTGTAGCGTCCGCCGCCGCCGGCGGAGCCCATCTCGCGGCGGCCATTCTGTTCGACGATCACGGTCACGGAAACCCGCACCAGCGGACGAATGTCGGCCGCCAGCACGCCGTCGCTGCGCACCACCAGCACCACATCGTATTCGCCGGCCAAACCAGCCATTACTTGCACTACCCGCGGGTCTTTGGCGCGGGCCATGCGTTCAACCCGTTCCAGCAGTTTGACTTTTTCAGTGGCGTCAAGCGAGGCCAGCGGATCGTTCGGCAAATACAGTGCGCGCCCGCCGACCTGTTGCATCGAGGACGCCACTTTCACTTTGCCGGCGCCGCGCCGGGCGATGGTGCGGGTGGCGGCTGCCGCTTCCAGCAATGCGTGTTCGGAAATCTCGTCCGAATAGGCAAAGGCGGTCTTGTCGCCGGCTACCGCGCGCACGCCGACGCCTTGGTCGATCGAGAAACTACCGGTCTTGACGATGCCTTCTTCCAGGCTCCAGCCTTCGCTTTTGGTGAACTGGAAATACAGGTCGGCATAATCGACCTTGTGGGTAAACATTGCGCTCAAGGTCTTGATCAGTTTGGATTCGTCCAGGCCGAAAGGCGTGAGCAGAATGTCGCGGGCGACGGCAAGAGTACTGAGATTCGGTTCAAATGGTTTCATGGGCGGTCGCAATCGCGCTTGGCGCGCAGTATGTTGGTTCGTGAGTTGATTCGGAGATGGGACGATTGTAGAGCATCTGGCAGCGCCGGGCAGGCGTGGCGCGGATCGGCCCTTCGCCAGCATCGATGCCAATCCCGGGATTTATCTGCAATAATTAAAAATATGCGGAGTATGCTTTAAAACATGATAATTACCGCATATATCATATGCGGTAATTAAAAATACAGTTATATGTATATATCTACGCTTAAGTTTACAAAGCCGGCGTGGCGAGTTTGCGGTGGCGCAGCGCCGGCAGGTTTTCGCGCACGCGGGCCAGCAGCTGCGGATCGAATTCGCCCGCCACCACGCCCTCCCCTTCGGCCAGCACCGCCTTGATTTCGCCCCACGGGTCGATCAGCATGCTGTGGCCCCAAGTGCGGCGGCCGTTCGGATGCACGCCGCCCTGCGCTGCGGCCAGCACGTAGCACTGGTTTTCGATGGCGCGCGCGCGCAGCAGGATTTCCCAGTGGGCGCGACCGGTGGTGTAGGTAAAGGCGGCCGGCACCACGATCAGCGCGCATTCGCCCATCGCCCGATATAGTTCCGGAAAGCGCAAGTCGTAGCACACTGACAAGCCGACCCGGCCGAATGGCGCGGCGAAGGTGGCGACCTCCGCGCCAGGCACGATGGTGCGCGACTCGTCATAGGTTTCGTCGCCTTTGGTAAAGCCGAACAGATGAATTTTGTCGTAGTGGCAAATGCAGCTGCCTTGCGGATCGAACACCAGCGTCGTATTCATGACCTTGCCGGACTCGGGCGCTGCCATCGGCAAAGTGCCGCCGATCAGCCAGATGCCGTGCTGGCGCGCCAGCTCCGCCATCGCAGCCTGCAACGGCCCGCTGCCGACCGATTCGGCATGCGCCACTTTGTCGGATTCATCCATCCCCATGATCGACCAATATTCGGGCAGCAGCACCAGTTGCGCGCCCTGTTGCGCGGCCTCGGCAACCAGGCGGCGCGCGGTGGCGATATTTTCTGCCGGGTGCGGCGTCGAAATCATTTGCAGCGCCGCGATGCGGATTAATGCGTTGTCTTGTGTCATCTGCTTGCCTCTTGCTGATACTTTATTTGTTAGAAACGCCGGAGCCGATATCTGCCTTGGCCTTGTTGTCGATTTTGGTGACGACCGGCTCTTGCCACGGGCCGCTGATCTGATACTCGTAGGTAAACGCCCGCGCCAGCGGTTCGCGCAGGAATAATTGCGCCAGGAAAGTCCCCAGGCCGATGAGCGGATTGACCGCCAGCGCGTACACCACCGATGCGGCGCCGGCATTGATTTCCGGAATCACCGCGACATGCAGGTTTTGTGTCTCTTTGGCGATATCGGCGCTGCCGTCGATCAATACCGCGGCACTCACGCTGCGCATCTTGAAGTTATCGGTTCTGGCCAGGCCGCGCTGGATGGTGGCGGTGGCGGTCACGCCGTCAAAGGCAAATCCATCGGAAAAAATATCGCGGAAGTCCAGCGTCAGCCGGCGCGGCAGCGACTGCAGGCTCAACACACCCAGCAATTTCGCCACGCCCGGTTCGACCTTGAGGAATTGGCCGGCAGCCATATCCAGGTGAATCTGACCGCTCAGGCTGGGGATGTCCAGCGAAAAAGGCAAACCATCCCAGTTGATATTGCCGTCCAGCTTGCCTTTGCCACCGCGCAAAACATCGTCGTAACCGAAGCGCCGCAGCAACTTGCCGGCATTCTCCACATCCAGCGCGTAAGTCAGCTCGGTCTTGCTTTGACCGTCCTTGGTGACCCATTTGCCGGCGGCATTCATGCTGACATCGTCATTGGCAATGGCCAGCCGGTTGATGCGCCATTCGCGCATGCCCTGCACTTTCAAATTGTTGGCCACCACCTCCAGCCGCCCCAATTTCTTGTTGAACAGTGTGAAATTCTCGGCCACGATATCCAGGCTCGGGATTTGCGTCGGCGCATTTTTGCCTTCGAGCAGATTGCCGACGTCCGAAACATCCGACTGCGGGATAGTCAGCGTCGCCAGCCGCGCCGTCACCCGGCCCATGGCGCCGGCGGCCGAATCCCAGGTCACGTAACCGGAAACCTGGCTGGCGTCGATATTGGCTTGCCAGGTTTCTTTCTGATGCGAGGCGCCGACCACCACGTTATCGAGCCGTTTTCCCATCACAAACAAGGTTTTGGCGCGCGCTGCCATGGTGTCGGGTTCAAGGTATTGGCTGACATCTTGGGCACCGTGCGGCTGGGCTGGCGCAGCATCGCCAACGGCGCTGCCTGCGCTACCAGCGTTGCCTGCAGCGGTAATCTCGCTGCTCACCCGCTGCCATTCATCCAGATTCAACGACTGCAATTCGACGTTTGCCGCCAGCCCGCTATCGGGCAGCGGCGGCGGCGCATTGACGCCGATGCCGCCACGTAATACGTGCCATGGCGCTTGTTGCTCCAGCGTCTTCTGACGCACGTAATGCGCGGCTATGGTCGTGCCCAGTGATATCTGGATCTGGTCGCGTAGCAGCAACGGATCATCCGAAGGCAGCGCGCCAAGCTGCAACTTGAGCGGCAGAGTCGCGTTCTCAGCCTTTTGCAAAGGCGCGGGGAAATTCAGCGCCAGCCCTTGCAGGCCGGAGTCGATCAGCAACTCCAGTTGTTTATCCTTGACCGTCACGACGCTGCTGTAACGGGTGCTGCCGGCGATGCGCTGGGTGAGACCTTGGATCGCCGGCGTCGGATACGATGCGCGCAGGCCCAGTGCGGAAACGCTGCCATCGACCTTGATGCGAATGTTGCCGTCGGCCTGGGTGCCGCCGGAGGCGACTGCCGGCCCGCCCAGCAAGTTGGCGCTCACGCCGTTCAGGTTGAAGCCTTTTTCATTGAATTCAAGCTTGCCTTGCGCAGCCGACAGCTTTGGTATCGCTTCCTGCAGGGACACCGCATTGTTGTTCAGTTGCAGCGTGCCGTTGACTTTCGATTCCAGCAGCCGCTCCAGCGGCAATCGCAGCTTCAGCGCCAGTTTGGCGGTGCCGTCGCCTTTTGACTCTGCGGTGAAATCATCGATCCAGCCGGCGACCGGACTGTTGTTGACATAGCTGAAATAGTTCTGCAGCAAGCCAGCTGCATTGCCATCGACTTCCAGCATGCTGTCGTGCGACAGCAAATCCGGAATCACCACCTTCACGCCGGACAGCGCCGCGCCATGCGTTTTGGCCGAATCGCTGCGAATCTCCATGCGGGCATTGTCGAACACGAAGCTGCCCTGGATCTGTTCGAGTTCCGGCCACTCCGGCGACTTGCCATCCCGGCCGAAAAAGCCGGGAACGAAATTCAGCCTGCCGTCAACGATCTTGCCGGCAATCCTGAAGATTCCCTCCGGCTGTTTTGCCGCCTTGCCGCCGGCCATATCGGCCCGAAACGGCATTTTCGCCAGATCGCCCTTGAGCCGGATCGTGACCGCATCGGCCTGGCCGCCCTGCAGCGCGCCGACCAGCCAGGTGCGCAAATGCGCTGGCGTTTGCAGCGGCAGATACTGGCCGATTTTCTTCACATCGAAGCCGGAAAGTTTGCCGCTGATATCGATCTCGCCCAGCGGTTTGCCGGGCTGATGCACCAGCGGCACCAGATGCTGGCCCGACAAAGCGGCAACCATTCCATCCTGCACCAGATCCATCTTATCGATCCGGAACAGCAACTGATCCTGGCCCTGAAAGGTCCAGCCGGCCTGCATCTTCAATTGATCGATCGACATCATGGGCTCCGTGAAATAACCCGGCAAGGCCAGCTGGAGCTGGTTCGAGTCGAGCGAAAAACTGCCGCCCTTGTCGTTGGCATTGAGCCCGCCGGTCAGGTTTTCAAAGCCCGGAATCGCCGGCACCGCCGCCTGCGCCGGGGCAGTCGCGCTTTTTGCTCGCGCCGGCCGCGCCGGCTGGGCTTGCAGCGACAAACCGGCGAATTGCCCTTTGACCGCATACGCGGTGATTTCAGGATAAGCGCCCTGCCATTCGGCGGAAAAATCCCGCAGCTCTCCGCTCGGCGCGAAATCCGCCAGCATCTGCAGTTGCGCTGGCGTCAGCGGCAAACGCTGGGCGAAATTGGCCAGGGTCTGCAAATCCAGGCGCTGCGCCTTGACGCTGGTATTGTCCGGCTTACCGTTTTTGCCTGGCGCATACGATTCGCTGATGGTGGTCGCCGGCAGGTGCAAACCTTCCTTGGTCGTCAGCGAAAAATTGGAGACCGAAAATGCATGGGCGCGCGCACCCAACGCCGGTGTGTCCGCAGCAGGAGTAGGCGCTGCGGCGGCATCAAATTCTTCGCGCGCAAAAATACGGCCATTGACCTGCGCCAGGTTGAGCGGCTGCAAATCCTTGCGCAGACGTGTTGATAGGTCCGACAGCGCCAGGTCGGCGGTGAAGTCGGCAATTCTGGCCTGATTGAAATGGAGCCAGGCGCGCACCGAACCGGCGCCCTGCATGACCTCGATCGGATATTCCGCATAGGCGCTCCAGGCGGCCAAATCGGTCTTCGGCACATCGGCGAACAGCACGCCCTTCCAGCGCATCAGATCCGAAATATTGCGGGAAAAATACGGATGGACGAAGTCGGCGCGCACATCGATCGGTGCTGCCAGCGCCACCGGCGGCGCGGCCTGAAGCCCGAACTGATGACGCCGCGCATGATTGCGCAATCTGACATTCAGGCTCGCCAGGATCAGTTCCGGCGCGCCGCGCTGCTTGTCGTTCCAGCGCAAGCGCCCTTCGTGCACCACGATCTCGCGCTGCGCCAGCAACCAGTTGGCGCCACGGTTATCGGTTTTTTTTCTGGTATCGATGAAAATCCCGCCGACATACAGGTTGCCGTCGGCGGCGCGCCGGATATCCAGGTCGGGGCGATTGATTTCCAGCAGGGCCAGACGCACCTCGCCTGCCACCACCGACCACCAGGAAAAGGTGGCGGAAATGCTGGGCAGCGACAGCGCCTGCCGGCCATCCTGATCGAGAACGACCACGTCATTGAGCGACAGATACGGTTGCAAGCCATGCCAGGATGCGTACACCCGCGCAATCGTGACGGGCCGGCCAACCACCTGGCTGACCATGCGTTCGATATCGCCTTTGTAATTGTCGATATTCGGCAACACTGCATAGCGCAAGGTCAGAAACAGGCCGCAAAAAATAAAATAGGCGAGCACCAGCAGCCGTATCAGCCAGCGCAACGCATGGTGCGACAGCGCATTGACCTTGGCATAGGCCAGACGCGCGGCCCACCAGTGCCGGGACCAGCGGGCACGAGGGCCGGCTGGAGATGATTGATCTGTGGTCATTAACGGTTATGCAAAAAAGACTCGGCGTAAAATGCGCAGACTTGCATGATAGCCAAAAACGGCCGCTTGCCACGCTTCGATAAGGATCATCAGATACCTGATGATGGCTACGAACAGATTAGAAACGCGCGCGAAATAATGTGCGTATTTGTTTTGCGTTCCTTAAATCACTGATGCTACGCACCAAAAAATCAGTCCACGAAAGACACGAAAAAACCGACTCCACCACGGCCGAAAGAATGGGGTTATGCATTCTTTCGTGCTCTTCGTGTCTTTCGTGGACAATGCTTTTCATGACGCGCAAGCACAGCGCATAACAGCAGTTAAATAACTCCAACTTCCTATGACCACATCATTATTAAGAAGTGCCGCAGCGTCCCGATTCTATGCGCGCTGGCTGAGTGCCGAACCGCAGCGCCCGAGCTTGGTCGCCAGTATCGCCGAATTCCCCTTCAGCCGAAGCTGCTTTGTGCGCCTATTGCAAAATGAAACAGCGGCCGGCATGCCTCTGCCGCGCGCGATGCGCCGTCTGCGCAACCTGATCATCGCCACCCTGATCGAGCGCGACCTGAGCGGCTGTGCCGACATGGACGAAGTCGTCCGCACCATGAGTGAATTTGCCGAGTTCGCGGTGCAAACCCATCTGGCCGCGCTGATGGCTGACATGGTCGCGCTGCACGGCAGCCCGGTAGGCGAAGATTCCGCTGCCGAGCAGGAATTGATCGTGCTCGGGATGGGCAAACTGGGCGGCGCTGAACTCAACGTCTCGTCCGACATCGACCTCATCTTCGTGTATGCGGAAGACGGTGAAACCCGCACCACCACGCCGGAGCAGCGGCCGCTCTCGAACCACGAATTTTTTATCCGGCTGGGCAAAAAGCTGATTCATGCGATCTCGGAAATCGAGGAAGACGGCTTCACCTTCCGGGTCGACATGGCGCTGCGCCCGAATGGCGCATCCGGCCCGCTGGCCGCCAGCTTCAATATGGTGGAAGAATATTTTATCGTCCAGGGCCGCGAATGGGAGCGCTACGCCTGGGTCAAGGCGCGCGCGCTGACCGGGCGCGCAGCCGATATCACGTTGCTGGAAAGCATCATTCGACCGTTCGTGTATCGGCGCTATCTGGATTTCGGCGCGATCGATGCGATCCGCAACATGCACAGCCAGATCCGGGCCGAAGTCATTCGCCAGGAAACCCGCCACCCGGAGCGCAGCAACAACGTCAAGCTGGGGCGCGGCGGCATCCGCGAAATCGAATTCATCGCGCAAGTGTTCCAGCTGATCCGGGGCGGGCGCGACCCCGCGCTGCGCGACCGCTCGACCCGCGGCGTGCTGAAAACGCTGGCCGAAAAAGGCATCCTGAGCCAGCAATGCGTCGATCAATTGCTGGCCGCAAATATTTTCCTGCGTAATCTGGAACACCGGCTGCAATACATCGAAGACGCCCAGACCCACATCCTGCCCTCCAACGCGGCCGACCAGCTTATTGTTGCCAACATGATGGGCATAGCTGGCGTGCCCGCACTGTTGCAAGCGCTGGACGCGCAGCGCCAGATCGTCGCGGCCCGGTTCGATGCGATTTTCAGCGAAAAGGACGAGACCCAGAACGCAACCGGCGCGCCAGCCGGTTGTGCGCCCATCGACCTGCAGATGTTCGCCAACCTGCCGGACGCCGAAAAAGCGGAAGCCATCCAAGCCCAGTTGACTGCAATCGGCTTTAACGAGGCGCCGGCAGCGGCCCAGCGCCTGCTCGAAACCGGCAAGTCTTCGCGCCTGCAATCGCTGCCGCTGGACAGCCGCAAGAAATTCCTGGCCCTGATCAATGCCGCGCTGCCGCTGATCGCGCAGACAAAAAAAGCCCAGTTGACCGCCCTCTCCCGCCTGCTCGACTTGCTCGAAACTATCGCCCGCCGCTCCGCCTATCTGTCGCTATTGACCGAATACCCGCCGGCATTGCAGCGCGTGATCCGCATGATGCAGGCCAGCGACTGGGCGGCAAAATATCTGACCCGCCACCCGATCCTGCTGGACGAACTGCTGGATGAAAACATGGTGCGGATGGCGCCGGTATGGGCCAGTTTCGGCGTCGAACTGGAACAACAGCTCGACGCTGCCACCTTCAACGGCGAGCCCGATACCGAACTGCAAATGAATATCCTGCGCGACATGCACCATGCGCAACTGTTCCGGCTGCTGGTGCTGGACCTGGAAGGCGCTCTCAGCATGGAACATCTGGCCGATCATTTATCGCAACTGGCCGACATCATCGTCACCGCCACCATCCGCGCAGTCTGGAAAACCATCCCGAAACGTCACATCGAGACTCCGAAATTCGCCGTCATCGCCTATGGCAAACTGGGCGGCAAGGAACTCGGCTACGCCTCCGACCTCGACGTAATCTTCCTGTACGACGACGAAGATCAGGATGCGCCCGCCCTGTACGCCAAGCTGGCGCAGCGCTTCATCACCTGGATGACGTCCCACACCTCGTCCGGCATCCTGTTCGACATCGACATCGCGCTGCGCCCCGACGGCGGCAGCGGCTTGCTGGTGTCGTCGGTCGCCTCGTTCGGCCGCTACCAGAGCGAATCGGCCTGGCTGTGGGAACACCAGGCGCTGACCCGCGCCCGCTTCTGCTCCGGCGACGCCGCCATCGGCGAGCGCTTCGAAGCGATCCGCGACCAGGTGCTGCGCCAACCCAAGGACGAAGCCCAGCTCAGGGACGACATCCTGCAAATGCGCCGCAAGCTGCACAGCGCCCATCCCAACCGCAGCGAAATGTTCGACCTCAAGCACGATGCCGGCGGCATGATCGACATCGAATTCATCGTCCAATACCTGGTGCTGCGCCACGCCGGCCAATACCCGCAACTGACCGCCAACATCGGCAACATCGCGCTGCTCAAATTGTGCGGCGCGCTCGGCCTGCTCGACGCACCGCTGGCCGAAGCCGTCGCCAGCGCCTACCGCGACTTCCGCAAGATGCAGCACAACATCCGCCTGCAAGGCAGCGACCGGGCACGGGTAGAGCTGGAGGAAGTGGCAGCCAGAGTGGACGACGTGAAACAGCTATGGGAAGCGGTGTTCGGGGTTGTCGGCTGAGGGGCACGTTGAGTGGCAGCGATTGTTGGACTTCGCTGCGATTAACATAAGCTACCCGCTGTATTTTTTAACAGTGCTTTAGATGTATGCGGTAAATGGCATGTTTATTGGCATACCCATGGAATTAACAATCCACCGCCCGCCCCTTGAACACCTGTTCTGTTAAGCGGCCAATCCTTCCAGAAAACGTCTTTTCTGGGCGAGTATGCCATCTCGGATGCTGGTCCAGACTTGCTCCGGAAAGTTTGCCGGCAGCTCAGTCTCAACCCTGTCCAAAGCGTGGTCGACGTTTTGCACCATTTCCTGCATCGCATCGAACGCGTCGGTTACACCGCTTTGTTCGGCCAATGCGTGCCAATGTCGGGTCTGGATATCGACCAGCTTGTAGTGCACATTATTCGAGCGCACCGCCATGGCGAGTTTTACTTTTTGCAACTGCAGCAGATTTGTGCCTTTCCCAATCACGGGCCAAGCCGACAGAATGTCGTAGAGCGGCGTCATCGCGTAGCCATCACCGGGGAGCAGAAACACGGAAAAATTCTTGGCATGGCCATCGGTGGCAGCCAGCAACCAGAAAGCGAGTTGGGTGAGCACGAATGTGCGTTTATGTTTGACCGAATCTTCGCTGGCGGCAAGGAGTTCCAGGCACTTGCGCATACCCGGGCCGCCCTGGCTTTCGTATTTATTCTGAGCGGGTGTTCCTGTCGCCTGACAGAAGTCTTCCTGCGGCAGGCGGGCAATCCACGTATTGTTGCCAACCCAGCGGCGGTCGAACCTTTCGACCACCAGCGTTTTTTGTTTCCCGAAGCTTGCCATTTCGGTGTTCGCAACCTCAAAGCCGAATGCATGCATGATGCGGGAGCACAGCCACTCGTTCTCCACCGAGTTGGACATGTCGACCCGCATGTTTCCGACCAGTCCGAGCGGCAGCTTCAAAATATGGGTGGTCGGCGTAGCGCCATGCGGACGGTGCCACTGCCCGTCGAGCTTCAGCAGCGCTGTTTTCTCCTGGGCACCGGCAATCGAGATCCGGAAATCCTCGAAGTTTTCTGCATCCTGGCCAAGCACAGCGTCACTGGTGACGCTCCCGAGAAGGCGTTCGACATCCGCTTCGCTGAGCGGCGTTCCTTCTACCCGATCAAACCCTTCCGGCAACGTGTCGGGCGGCAGTAGCTGCACGGCCCCGACGCAGTCCCGGCCGATAGCGCTTAACAGTTCTTGCGTCCCGGCCGAGCCGAGTTGGTAGCGGGTGCGAATGCGCTGACGAATCTTGTCGCTATCCGGCAGCAGGTTATCAAAAAAGCTTTTGACCTTCGGGCCGCGGAGTTCCTTTTTACCGGCAGGAATAGGCAAGGAGAGAGAAAGAACGCGCACGTTGAGCGAGCTCAGCCATGCATCGTCATATCGAAAAGTGTGTGTATCGGTGCGCGACCAGGACCAGACACCTACATGTTCGCCGTTCATCCAAACGGCCAGCTCACGTATCGCCATACATCACCATTCCGCTTTTGAAAGAGTGGGTGAGTCCGGCTTTGGCGTCGTGGCGAGCACCTTTAAAGCGAGCCTGGCATCCAGCGCGTGCAGTATTTGCAGCAGTTGGTCAACGCGCACCAGACCCGGATTTTTTTCAATGTCGGCTACGCGCGCTTGCCCAATGCCCAGGAGTTGCCCCAATTGCGTCTGCGTAAGGCCTTTTTCCTTACGCAACGATTTCAGGTGTTCAGAGAGTTGGGATGAAGTTTGAATTGGATAGTCCATAGCTAATAATATCGCTCAAAGACGATAATGTAAATATATCGTACCTGGACGATATTTATACATTATCGCCCAAGGGCGATAATAATGGAAATGTAAGCGCGTCGGAAGTGGTGTTCGGGATTGCCAATTGAGGTGCATGATGATTGGAAGCGATTGTTGGGTCTCGTTGCGTCAAACTCAAACTACCAGCTGTATTTTTTAACTGCGCTTTAAATGTATGCGATAAATTGCATATTTAGTGACATACCCCATGCATATGGTGAAATACATTGTCCACGAAAGACACGAAAAGCACGAAAAATCACGTAGATTAGGCTGCAAAGCCTAATATTTTTAACTGGTAATTCTCAAATATATCGCGCCCGTGGCGTGCCATTCCGCTTGAGACGCAGCCGCCGTCAGCCGGGATAAAACGGATCAGAAACGAAAAATGTCTGACGAAGTTGCAAACCCGGCGAGTTCTTTTCGTTTCCCGTTTTATCCCGGCTGACGGCGGGAACCCGAAGGGCTGGGTCTTACGGTCGCCTTTCTTTGCTTACTTTCTTTGGCGAAGCAAAGAAAGTGAGTGGCCGCCGGGCCACCCCCGGCCAAGTCGCAAGGTTGGTAGCCGCCTCACGCAAGGTCAGGCTAGGCTTCTTAGCGCGTGGACCGCAAGGCCCAACATTTTTAACCTGCAAATATTGCTGACGAATGTTGGGCTTCGCAAGCTCAGCGCCAACCTACCAGTTGAATATACATATAACTGTATTTTTAAAAAACATTAAACATATGCGCAAAAAGTACTATTTCTCAATATACCCCGTCTACATCCATTAACCCACAATGGCTCCGCACAGCAAAACGCCCCGACTCGCGGGGCGCTTCTTGTTGCTTAACGACTACAACAATTACTTGGCAGTCATCAGCGCCATCGTGGTATCCAACATGCGGTTCGAGAAACCCCACTCGTTGTCGTACCAGGACGATACCTTGACCAGACGGCCGGATACTTTGGTCAGCGTCGCGTCGAAGGTGCTCGATGCCGGGTTGTGGTTGAAATCGACCGATACCAGCGGCGCGGTGTTGTATTCCAGAATGCCTTTCAACGGGCCGTTTTCCGACGCTTCCTTCATGATCGCGTTGACTTCTTCGACCGTCGTGTCGCGGGCCGCGATGAACGACAGATCGACGATTGAGACGTTGATGGTCGGCACGCGGATCGAATAACCGTCCAGCTTGCCATTCAGTTCCGGCAACACCAGGCCGACCGCAGCGGCAGCGCCGGTCTTGGTCGGGATCATCGACTGGGTGGCGGAACGGGCGCGGCGCAAGTCTTCATGCATCACGTCGGTCAACACCTGATCGTTGGTGTACGAGTGGATGGTGGTCATCAGGCCGGTTTCGAGGCCGATTTTCTCGTGTAAAGGCTGGACCAATGGTGCCAGGCAGTTGGTGGTGCAGGAGGCGTTGGAAATCACGGTGTCGGTCGATTTCAGCATGCCGTGGTTGACGCCGTAGACGATGGTCGCATCGACGTCCTTGCCGCCCGGTGCCGAGATGATGACCTTTTTTGCGCCGGCTGCCAGATGGGCCGATGCTTTTTCTTTGGTGGCGAAGAAGCCGGTGCATTCCAGCACGACGTCGACATTCAGCTCGCCCCAAGGCAAGTTGGCCGGATTGCGCTCGGCGAAGACCTTGATCGGGTCGCCGTTGACGATCATGGTGTCGCCTTCGACCGTGACGGTGCCCGGGAACTTGCCATGGGCGGTATCAAAGCGGGTCAGGTGGGCGTTCGATTCGGCATTGCCGAGGTCGTTGATGGCAACGATCTTGATGTCTTCCTTGAACTTGCCGCCTTCGTAGTGTGCGCGAAGGATGTTGCGGCCGATGCGGCCATAGCCATTGATTGCAACGCGAATAGTCATATTGTCTCCAGAACGTAGTTAATTAAGTAAATGGGTTAATTAAGCAATATTGGTTAAATAATATAGTTAAGCAATAACCAATTTCACATTGGCCACGACATTGTCGACCGTGAAACCAAAATGCTTGAACAATACGCCCGCCGGAGCGGACTCACCGAAGGTGTCGATGCCGATTACCGCACCTTCAAGACCGACATATTTGTACCAGAAGTCGGTCACGCCGGCTTCAATCGCGACCCGCGGCAAGCCGCGTGTCAGGACACTGGCTTTGTAAGCCGATTCCTGGCGGTCGAACGCGTCGGTGCATGGCATCGATACCACGCGTACCGGCACGCCTTGCTGGGCCAGTTGTTGCGCTGCCTGCATCGCCAGTTCGACTTCGGAGCCGGTCGCGATCAGGATCGCCTTGGCATCCGCCGCGTCTTTCAGCACGTAGCCGCCACGATGAATATGGGTAATTTGTTCCGGCGTGCGTTCCTGATATTGCAGGTTCTGGCGCGAGAAAATCAGGGTCGACGGGCCGTGACGACGGGTGACCGCATGCGCCCAGGCCACAGCGGATTCGACCGTGTCGCAGGGACGCCAGTTATCCAGGTTCGGGATCAGGCGCAGGCTGGAGACGTGCTCGACCGACTGATGGGTCGGGCCGTCTTCGCCAAGGCCGATCGAGTCGTGCGTGAAGACGAAAATCGAGCGGATTTTCATCAAAGCAGCCATGCGCAGCGCATTGCGGCTGTAGTCGGAAAAGGTCAGGAAGGTGGCGCCGAACGGGATGTAGCCGCCATGCAGCGCGATGCCGTTCATGATGGCGCTCATGCCGAATTCGCGCACGCCGTAATTGATGTGGTTGCCGGGCTGGTCGGCGCGCACCGCAACGCATTCTTTCCAGTTGGTCAGGTTGGAGCCGGTCAGGTCGGCGGAACCGCCGAGGAACTCGGGCAAGGTCGGCGCCAGGGCTTGAATCGTATTCTGGCTGGCCTTGCGGCTGGCGATGGTTTCTTTCTTTGCGACGCAGCTGGCGATATAGGCCTTGACCACATCGTTGAAATTGCCCGGCAATTCGCCTTTCATGCGGCGCAGCAGTTCGCCCGCTTGCTGCGGGTAACGCTCGCTGTAGGCGTTGAACAAGGCATCCCATTGCGCTTCAATACGCGCGCCTTGTGCTTTCGCATCCCAGGCGGCGTAGACATCGGCCGGCACTTCGAACGGCGTATGCGGCCAATCCAGGGTTTCGCGCACCGCGGCGATTTCCTTGTCGCCCAAGGGAGCGCCATGCACATTGTGGGTGCCTTCCATGTTCGGCGAGCCCTTGCCGATCACGCTCTTGCAGCAGATCAGCGTCGGTTTGTCGGACAGCTTGGCTTGCGCAATCGCGGCATCGACGGCCGCAACATCGTGGCCATCCACTGCAGGAATCACGTTCCAGCCGTAGGCTTCGAAGCGTTTCGGGGTGTCGTCCAGGAACCAGCCTTCGACATGACCGTCGATCGAGATGCCGTTGTCGTCATACAGCGCGATGATCTTGTTCAGGCGCAAGGTGCCGGCCAGCGAACAGACTTCGTGCGAAATGCCTTCCATCAGGCAGCCGTCGCCCAGGAATACGTAGGAGTGATGATCGACCACGGCAAAACCGGGCTGGTTGAATTCAGCCGCCAGCAATCTTTCTGCCAGCGCCATCCCGACCACGTTGGCCAAACCCTGGCCGAGCGGGCCGGTGGTGGTCTCGATGCCCGGCGTGACGTGGACTTCCGGATGGCCCGGTGTCTTCGAGTGCATCTGACGGAAATTTTTGAGATCTTCAATCGACAAATCGTAGCCGGTCAGGTGCAGCAACGCATAGTGCAGCAACGAACCATGTCCGTTCGACAACACGAAACGGTCGCGGTTGATCCAGTGCGGGTTGGCCGGATTGTGGCGGTAATGCCCGGCCCACAAGGCGACGGCGATATCGGCCATTCCCATCGGCATGCCGGGATGCCCGGAGTTGGCTTTTTGGACAGCATCCATCGCCAGCGCGCGGATCGCGTTGGCCATCTTGGTAGTTGGGAGCGTGGAATTCATGTTGGTCTGTTTGAATGACGATGGGGGAATAAGGACATGCTCATAGACTTGCGTAATCAGTGAACAACGACAGTGCACAGTGCGAAGCCAAGTATTTTACCAGAGACACAGGTGCCGAATTAAAATCGGGATTCCTCCTAACCGGATTTACCATGCCCCGTTTTTATTGCTCACAGCCGCTGGCGATCGGTACCCAATTGGTATTGCCCGACCATGTCGCCCATCACATCCAGGTCCTGCGCCTGGAGCCAGGAACGGCGATCACTCTATTCAACGGCGATGGCGGCGTATATACGGCGACCCTGACCGTCATCGAAAAAAAACGCGTCAGCGCCGAAGTTAAAGCGTACACCGCGCGCGATGTCGAGCTTCCCTACGCGATCACACTGGCGCAGGCGCTGCCGGAATCATCGAAAATGGACTGGATCATTGAAAAAGCGGTGGAATTGGGTGCGGCCGCGATCCAGCCGTTGTCGGCCCAGCGCTGTGTAATGCGGCTGTCCGGCGAACGCGCCGAAAAGAAACTGGCCCATTGGCAGGGCATCATCGTCGCCGCTAGCGAGCAGAGCGGACGCAACCGCCTGGCGCAACTGGGCGAACTGTGCGACTTCAAAAGCTGGATCACGCAGCAGGACTTGCACCGCCGCATTCTGCTCAGCCCGCGCGCCGAACAATCGCTGTCCGGCTGGGCCCGCCATCATCCGCCGCAGGCACTGGCATTGCTGATCGGGCCGGAGGGCGGTTTTAGCGAAGTGGAAGAATCGATGGCCGTTTCGCAAGGCGCGCTGATGCTGTCGATGGGACCACGCGTGTTGCGCACCGAAACCGCCGGGCTGGCGGCGCTGGCAACGTTGAACGCGATGTGGGGTGAAATGTGAGCTGGTAAAAAAATATGCCGCCGAGTTGTTGTCCCGGCGGCATATTTGTTTGTTTCTTACCCACCTCAGAATTCTTCCCAGCTCTCCTCGTCACTGCTTACCGGAGTTTTTGCAGCGGCTCGCTTGACCGGGCGCGCGACCTTGGCTACTGCATGCCGTTTTTCGATTAGAGCGATACCGTTTTTCTGCGCCGGCGCTGCCATTGCGGGCGACATATCGAGCCGGAACATCCCCACCACCTGGCTCAGACTGCCGGCTTGCTGCTGCAATGACTGGGCGGCGGCGGCAGCTTCTTCTACCAGGGCGGCGTTTTGCTGCGTAACTTCATCCATTTGGGCAATGGCCTGATTGACCTGTTCGATGCCCTGGCTTTGCTCCTGGCTGGCGGCGGTGATTTCAGACATGATGTCGGTTACGTGGCGCACGCTGGCCACTACCTGCTCCATGGTGTCGCCGGCGTGCGCCGCCAGCTTGTTGCCGACTCCGACCTTTTGCACCGAGTCGTCGATCAGCGACTTTATTTCCTTGGCCGCAGTGGCGGAGCGTTGCGCCAGGTTGCGCACTTCGGAAGCCACTACCGCAAAGCCCCGGCCCTGTTCGCCGGCACGGGCCGCTTCGACTGCGGCGTTCAGGGCCAGGATATTGGTCTGGAATGCGATGCCGTCGATGACGCCGATGATGTCGACGATTTTCTTGGCGGAGACGTCGATGGCAGCCATGGTGTCGACTACCTGGGACACCACTTCGCCGCTTTTGACAGCAACTTCGGAGGCGGTGAGCGCCAGTTGATTGGCTTGTCGGGCATTGTCGGCGTTTTGCTTGACGGTGCCGGTCAGTTCTTCCATCGAAGCTGCAGTTTGTTCCAGGCTGCTGGCCTGGCCTTCGGTGCGGCTGGAAAGATCGAGGTTGCCGGCTGCGATCTGGCTCGATGCGGTGGCGATGGCATCGGTGCCGCTGCGAACCCGGGAGACGATGCCCACCAGACTGTCGCTCATTTCCTTGATGGCGCGCAATAACTGGCCGATTTCATCGGCGGATTGGATTTTTACCTCGGCCGTCAAATCGCCGGCGGCAATGCTGTGCGCCACATCGATGGCGTGATGCATCGGACGCAATATGCTCCTGATCAGGAAGTAGGCAGCCGCAGCCGCCAGCAATACGCCCAGAGCAATGGCTACTAAGATGCCGAACTGGGTTGTATCGTTGCGCGCCACGTTTGCATCGTATTCTGCCTTGGCGCCATCGACTTGCAATTTTCGCAATGCGCTAAAACTGTTTCTGACCGGACTGGAGAGGGATTCAATTTCATGCCACCTTAGCTGCACCTCGCCGATGCGCTCCTCGCGCAACGCTGCAACGGCGGGCAGTAGCCCTTCCTTGACGAAACGGCTGCGGTCGACTTGAAACTTGTCGGCCAGCCGTTTTTCTTCCGGCGTCAACCTGGACGATGTATAGGCGCGCCAGATATTGGTAATCTCCAGGATTCTGGCATCGATCTTAGCGGTTTCGGATTTGATCTTATCGGGCATCGGGTCCTGCAGCACACTGACGATGCCGAGCAGATTTTCCTGCAACAGGTTATTCATCGTCGCCATCTGCTCCAGCGGCACTGCGCGCCCCTCATACACGGTTTTCAGTCCGGCATTGGTCTTGTTCATGCCATTCAGGCCCAGCATCCCGATAACGACAGTGAGCAAGGACAAGAATCCTACTACGCCGATCAGGCGCGTTTTAATTGTTAAAATCATTTCTATGTTTTACCTGGAAATCCAAAGATCCAATGCAATGCTATGCAGCATTTTTTTCAATCAAGCCCATCTCGGCCGAAGACATCAATTTGTCGATATCCACCAGAATCAGCATGCGCTCTTCGACCGTGCCCAGCCCGATCAAATAATCGCTATCGAAAGCGGCTCCCAGATCCGGCGCCGGCTTGATCTGCTCTGGCACCAGCGTGATCACGTCGGAGACGCTGTCGACCACCATTCCCATGATGCGCCCGCCGATGTTGAGGATGATGACCACCGTGAACTGGTCGTAGGTCGGCGTGCCCAGCTTGAATTTGATGCGCATATCGACCACCGGCACGATGATGCCGCGTAGGTTGATGACGCCCTTGAGAAACTCGGGCGCATTGGCGATCCGGGTCACAACTTCATAGCCGCGTATTTCCTGCACTTTAAGTATGTCGATGCCGTACTCTTCCTGCCCCAGAGTAAACGCCAGAAACTCGTTGCGGCCATGCGTGTCTGCCTGATTTGGGTGATTGCCTACGGCGGAGAGTGATTGGGTTGAAGAAGACATGGTGCTCTCTTAAAAGGGGTGATTACAATGCATCCGATCCTGAACTGGATGGCTGTCTGGAAACCGAAGTCCGGTTGCCGGCAGCAAATTACTACACGGCAACTGAAGTATGGCAGGTAGCGGCTATACCCAGTAAAACTTTAACGCAGCGCGCTGCCGGTCGCATCGTTGGCTTGAATTCCGCAAGCTTACAGGAGCCTGCTTATACAGCATACTGTATTTTTAAAACCCTATTAATAACATGCGCAAAATAGGGTTAATATTAATATACTGCCAATATAATTAATTTATACGAGTTTTTTGCTAATCTAATTAGGTTTAAATTTGGAAGCCGCGCAGACACTTGCGTCCAGCCATACATGCAACGCAACTCGGTGCTTGCTGTAGCTTGCAGTGTGAAATGCGCCGGAATGCCACAACATGCCTAATCCGCGCTGGTTTTACAATCCAAGGGGAAGCGCAAGAAAGCACTTATAATCAAAAGCTTTGCAGCAATCCCAACACTGAATCTGTATGAAGGTATTTCGCGGACTTCCCAATGCCGCATCGCGTGCGCCCTGTGCGCTGGCGATCGGCAACTTCGATGGTGTGCATCTTGGGCATCAGGCCCTGCTTGCGCGCGTGTGCGAAGCCGCCGCCCGTTTGCAACTGGATGCGGCGGTGATGACTTTCGAGCCGCACCCGCGCGAATTTTTCGCCCGCGTCCACGGCCACCCGAGCCGCGCGCCCAGCCGCATTGCGAACTTGCGCGACAAGTTGCAAGCATTAGCCACAACCGGCATCGAGCACGTCATCGTCGAGCATTTCAATGCCCATTTCGCCAGCCTGACGCCACAGGATTTTGTGGAAAAAGTGCTGGTGCAGCGCTTGCACGTCAAATGGCTGATTGTGGGTGAAGACTTCTGCTACGGCGCCAAACGTGCCGGCAACCTGGCAACGCTGGTCGAGTCCGGCAAGAAATACGGCTTCGAGGTGGAAGTGCTGCGCACGGTCACCAACGACGGCACCCGCATTTCTTCGTCGGCGGTGCGCGCCGCATTGGCGGCAAGCGACTTCGACCATGCAAACCAATTGCTAGGCCAGCCTTACGCCATTTCCGGCCATGTGGTCCACGGCAAGAAACTGGGACGCACGCTGGGATTCCCGACCCTGAACCTGCGCGTGACCCACCCGCACCCGGTGCTGAACGGGATTTTCATCGTTCAGGTGCATGGACTGACCGAGACGCCGTTGCCGGGCGTTGCCAGCCTGGGATTGCGGCCGACGGTCGACGACAGCGGCCGCGTGCTGCTGGAAACGCATCTGTTCGATTATGCCCAACAGTGCTACGGCAAACTGATCCGGGTCGAATTCCTGAAGAAGCTGCGGGACGAGGAAAAATATGTCGATTTGCCGACTCTGATCGACGCCATAGCCCACGATGAGGTACAAGCGCGCGCTTACTTCAAACACCGCGCAGCAGCCGCCACCACGGCGACCGACCGAATTTGAAGCTGCCGACGCCACGCAGCGCGCCATCTATCCGCTGTATAAATCGCTTTAAGTTAAATATACATCGCTGAATTTCACTGAACATCATTGAAGAAATACTATGCCCGATAACCAAGCAAACAAGCCTGAAGTCAAGCAATCCAGCAAACCGGCTAACAAGCCTGCCAACAAGGCGCACAGCAAATATCCGGTCAACATGACCGAAACCCCCTTCCCGATGCGCGGCGATCTGGCCAAACGCGAGCCGCAATGGGTCAAGGAATGGCAAGAGAAAAAAATCTATCAGCGCATCCGCAAGGCCTCGGCCAACCGCCCAAAATTCATCCTGCATGACGGCCCGCCGTATGCGAATGGCGATATCCATATCGGCCACGCGGTCAACAAAATCCTAAAAGACATGATCATCAAGGCCCGCAACATGGCCGGTTTCGATGCGCAATACGTGCCGGGCTGGGATTGCCACGGCATGCCGATCGAGATCCAGATCGAAAAGCTGTACGGCAAGAATCTGCCGGTGGAACAAGTGCAAGCCAAGGCGCGCGCCTACGCCAGCGAGCAAATCGAGCGTCAGAAAAAGGATTTCATCCGGCTGGGCGTACTGGGCGAATGGGATAACCCATACAAAACCATGGACTTCGGCAACGAAGCCGACGAATTGCGCGCGCTCGGCACCATGCTGGAAAAAGGCTATATCTATCGCGGCCTGAAACCGGTCAATTGGTGCTTCGACTGCGGCTCGGCGCTGGCCGAGGCGGAAGTCGAATATCAGGACAAGCGCGACCCCGGCATCGATGTCGGCTTCCCGTTCGCCGAGCCCGACAAGATCGCCGCCGCCTTCGGGTTGCCGCAACTGCCCACCGACAACGGTTACGCGGTGATCTGGACCACCACGCCATGGACCATTCCCGCCAATCAGGCGCTGAACATGCATCCCGAGTTCACGTATGCGCTGGTGCAAACCGTGCGCAATGACGAAACCATTCTGCTGATTCTGGCCGAAGATCTGGTCGAATCCTGCCTGCAGCGCTTCGGCCTGGAAGGCAAAATTATCGCCACCTGCAAGGGTGCAGCGCTGAGTCTGATCAAGTTCAAACACCCGTTCGCCGACTTGGATGAAGGCTACAACCGCTATTCGCCGGTATTTCTGGGCGAATATGTCGAACTCGGCACCGGCACCGGCGTGGTTCACTCGGCACCTGCTTATGGCATCGATGACTTCATTTCCTGCAAGGCGCACGGAATGACCGATGACGAAATCCTGAAACCGGTGATGGGCGACGGCAAATACGCATCCTGGCTGCCGTTTTTCGGCGGCATGACGATCTGGGAAGCGTCGAAGCCGATCTGCGCCAAACTGGAAGAAGTCGGCGCATTGTTCAAGCTGGTGATGTTCGACCACAGCTATATGCACTGCTGGCGCCACAAGACGCCGATCGTCTATCGCGCCACCTCGCAATGGTTCGCCGGCATGGACCTCACGCCAAAAGACGGCGGCCTGAGCTTGCGCGAAACCGCGCTCAAGGCGATCGACGACACCGCTTTTTACCCCGGTTGGGGCAAGGCGCGGCTGCACGGCATGATCGCCAACCGGCCCGACTGGACGCTGTCGCGGCAACGCCAGTGGGGCGTGCCGATGGCCTTTTTCGTTCACAAGGAAAGCGGCGAACTGCATCCGCGTACAGCGGAATTGCTGGAGATCATCGCCCAACGGATCGAACAGCACGGCATCGAAGCCTGGCACGCAGTCGATATCAACGAACTGCTGGGCGACGACGCGCCGATGTACGTGAAGAACAAGGACACGCTGGACGTCTGGTTCGATTCCGGCACCACGCACCAAACCGTGCTAGGCGGTCGACAAGGCAAAGGCTCGCACGCCGGACAATTGCAATTCCCGGCCGACTTGTATCTGGAAGGCTCGGACCAGCATCGCGGCTGGTTCCACTCTTCGCTGCTGACGTCTTCGATGCTGAATGGCTGCGCGCCGTACAAGGCTTTGCTGACGCACGGTTTCGTGGTCGATGGCGAAGGCAAGAAAATGTCGAAGTCGAAAGGCAATGTGGTCGCGCCGCAGAAAGTCTCGGACACGCTCGGGGCCGACATCCTGCGGCTGTGGGTTGCCTCCACCGATTATTCGGGCGAATTGAATATTTCGGATGAAATCCTGAAACGCGTGACCGAAGCGTATCGCCGCATTCGCAATACACTGCGTTTCTTGCTGGCCAATACCTCCGACTTCGATTTTGCGAAAGATGCGGTGCCGGTCGCGGAGATGATGGAAATCGACCGCTATGCGGTAGCCAGCGTAGCCGCCTTGCAAGCCGAAATTCTGGCCCATTACGACGCCTATGAATTTCATCCGGTAGTGGCCAAGCTGCAAGGTTTCTGCTCGGAAGACCTGGGCAGTTTCTACCTCGACATCCTGAAAGATCGCCTGTATACCGGCGGCACCACCTCGCACGCACGCCGCTCGGCGCAGAGCGCCATGTGGCACATCACGCAATCGCTATTGCGCGTGATGGCGCCGATGCTTTCTTTCACCGCCGAAGAAGCCTGGGCCGTATTCGCCAGCAAAGAAGCATTCACCAACAGCGACGAAACGGTTTTCACCCAGACCTATTACACGCTGCCTGAAGTCGCCGATGCGCCGGCATTGCTGGCCAAGTATGCCCAGTTGCGCGAAATTCGCGCCGATGTCACCAAGCAAATGGAAGAAGTGCGCAGCGCCGGCGCTATCGGTTCATCGCTGCAAGCAGAGATCAGTATCAAAGCCAGCGGCGACAAATTTGCGCTATTGAGCGGCATGGGCGACGATCTGAAATTCGTGCTGATTACCTCGCAAGCCGCAGTGCTTGAAGTTGCCAACAAGGAAGAAGAAGGCGTTGTCGTGACTCCTTCGGCGCACCAGAAATGCGAGCGCTGCTGGCACTATCGCGCCGATGTCGGCAGCCATGCCGAGCATCCCGGTTTGTGCGGGCGCTGCATCAGCAATCTGTTTGGCGCGGGCGAAACACGGCGCTTTGCCTGATCGCTTGCATTAACTCCGCAGCCTGTCATGCCGGTTTCCGGCATGACAGGCCAACCTGACATACCTCCGGAGTACATCGCAATGACAACAAAAAATCGTTATTCTTCCAGTTCACGCACCAACATTACGCCCTGGATCGGGATCGCGGCGATCGTGATTTTGCTCGACCAGTTGAGCAAGATCACGATTACCAAATTATTCACCTACGGCGAGTCGCTTGCGGTAACCCCTTTTTTCAATCTGGTGCTAGCCTACAATAAAGGCGCAGCATTCAGCTTTCTGGCCACCGAATCCGGCTGGCAGCGGTATTTTTTTACCACCGTCGGCGTGGTGGCGGCGCTGGTGATCATATACATGCTGCGACGCCATGCCGGCCAACGCCTGTTTTGCTGGGCTTTGGCGCTGATTCTGGGCGGCGCCATCGGCAACGTGATTGACCGCGTCATGTACGGCCATGTGATCGATTTTCTGGACGTGTATTTTGCCGGCTGGCACTGGCCGGCATTCAACCTCGCCGACAGCGCCATTTTTATCGGTGCGGGATTGTTCATTCTCGATGAGTTGCGACGCGTCAATAAGTAACGACATCAAGTAACGCATTAAGCAACAACATGCGACGCAAGGCATCTTTTATAAAAAATACAGGGGTAGTGTATTTTTTATAAAAGCATATAAATAATGCGGAAAATATATGTTTTTTATGCATACTCCATAATTTATATTAATCTCGCATTACCCGTTAGTTGCACGGCAACACGCTCAATCTCAAAGCATCAAAGGAATAGCGATGGATCTTGCAGGCAAAAAAATTATCCTCGGCCTGACCGGCGGCGTCGCCTGTTACAAGGCGGCGGAACTGACCCGCACGTTGGGCAAGGCGGGCGCCTCGGTGCAGGTCGTGATGACGCAGGCCGCCACCCAGTTCATCACCCCGGTGACGCTGCAGGCGCTGTCCGGCAAGCCGGTATTTACCGATCAGTGGGATGCGCGGATCGCCAACAACATGGCGCATATCGACCTCAGCCGGGACGCCGACGCCATCGTGATCGCGCCTTGCTCGACCGATTTCATCCGCAAGCTGGCGCAGGGCGCATGCGACGACCTGCTCTCGACCTTGTGCATCGCGCGCCCAGCCCGCCTGCCCTTGCTGGTAGCGCCGGCGATGAATGTCGAAATGTGGCAAAACCCCGCCACCCAGCGCAATGTGGCGCAGCTTGCGGCAGATGGTATCGAATTGCTCGGCCCCGACACCGGCGCACAGGCCTGCGGCGAAAACGGCATGGGCCGCATGCTGGAGCCGGCCCAGTTGCTGGAGCAAATCATCGCGTCCTTCCAGCCGAAAATTCTGGCGGGCCGGCGCGTCCTGCTGACCGCCGGCCCGACCTTCGAGCCGATTGACCCGGTGCGCGGCATCACCAACCTGTCCTCCGGCAAGATGGGTTACGCGATCGCCCGCGCCGCCCAGCAGACCGGCGCTTTGGTCACCCTGATATCCGGCCCGACCGCGCTCGACGTACCGTTCGGGGTGCAGTGCATTCAGGTTCAAACCGCGCAACAAATGCACGATGCAGTGCTGGCGCAAGTGAGCGATCAGGATATCTTTATCGCGGTAGCCGCGGTGGCCGACTGGCGGGTAGCGAATGCCAGCGCCCAGAAGCTGAAGAAGGATGGCACAGGCGGTGCGCCGGTGCTGGAATTTGCGCAAAATCCGGATATTCTGGCCACCGTGGCGGCGTTGCCGAAGCGGCCGTACTGCGTTGGCTTTGCCGCCGAGTCCGAAAACCTGCTGCAGTATGGCGAGCAAAAGCGCCTGCGCAAAAACATCCCGCTGCTGGTCGGCAATATCGGCCACCATACTTTCGGCCAAGATGACAACGAATTGATCTTGTTCGATGCCGACGGCCACACCCTGCTGCCGCGCAACGACAAACAAGCGCTGGCGCGCCAGTTGATCGCAGTCATCGCCGGCCGCATGCAGCATAAGCATCCGGCAACACCAGGTTGAACCAATCACTAGGAGCCAAAACCCATGAAAACCATCGACATTAAAATTCTTGACCCGCGCCTCAAGGACCAACTGCCGGCCTACGCCACCGCCGGCAGCGCCGGACTGGACTTGCGGGCCTGCCTCGATGCGCCGTTGTGCATTGCTCCCGGCGAAACACACCTGATTCCGACCGGGCTGGCGATCCATGTGGCCAACCCCGCATACGCCGCGATGATCTTGCCGCGCAGCGGACTGGGCCACAAACATGGCATCGTGCTGGGGAACCTGGTCGGTTTGATCGACTCCGACTATCAGGGGCAGTTGATGGTGTCGACCTGGAATCGCGGCCAGACCGCTTTCACGCTCAACCCAATGGAACGCCTGGCGCAACTGGTCATCGTACCGGTGCTCCAGGTTGGTTTTAACATTGTCGAAGAATTTGATACCAGCGAACGCGGTACCGGCGGATTCGGCAGCACAGGAAAATAATCCATGACGATATTTCACATGCCCGCTGCAAGGTACGCGCGCACATACATACACACCAGTCTGGCACGCTGCCGGCGGCTTTCCGGATGGGCTGCGGCGGCATTGCTGCTCAGTGCTTGCGCCACGCAACAGCCAATAACGGCAACCTCAGAAACCCCCAAAAGCCCGAGTGCCGCTCCCGCGCCATTGAGCACCCTGCCCGCCCCGGCACCCCTGCGCTCGATCGTAGTGCAGCAGGAGCGCCTGTATCGGGTCGCAGCCCCTTTGCTGACCCAGAATGCGCCGCTGTGCAAGGCCAATGCCCGCAATCTGCTCGGATTTTCTGCCAAGAACAAGTACTCCTTCCCTGAAGAATTCATCGCAGATGCGCAAAAGGCGTACGGCCTGGACGAACAATTGCAAGTGATTCAAGTCTTGACCGACAGCGGCGCCCAACACGCCGGCATCCGGCCCGGCGACCGCCTGATCAGCGCCAGCGACAAGCCTTTTCCGCTCGGCCCCAACGCCGAACGACAGGCCGCCGCGATTCTGGGCCCGCTGGTGCGCAATCGTTCGCTGATCAAATTGACCGTTTCACGCAACGACAAGAATATCCCGCTCAGCATCCCGCTGACTCGCGCCTGCGCTTTCGCGGTCGAACTGGGCAATACGGACAACGTCAATGCCTATGCAGACGGCCAGCGCGTAATGATTACCCGCGGCATGCTCGATTTTGTCCAATCCGACGAAGAACTGGCTCTGGTGCTGGCGCGGGAATTCGCGCATAACGCACTGGCGCATGCCAGCAAGCAGAAAATCAGCGCCACCATGGGCGGCATCATTGACAACCTGGTCCGTCACAACCCCGATCTGAATGCAATCAATGGCATGGCAGGAATAAAAGCCTATCCACAGAATTTCGATGCGGCCGCCGACAGCCTGTCTTTGTACATGCTGACCCGGGCAGGATACAAAATCGACAATGCGGTGGCGTTTTGGCAGCGGCTGGACCGGAAAATTCCGGCCACGGTACTAAACGGCTATACGGCAATTCATCCAGCCACCGCTTACCGCATAGCAACAATCACCCAAACCGTAGCCGAGATCAAGGCCAAACAGGCGAACAAAAAACCGCTGCTACCGTAAGGAAACCGCCACCGCAGAAAATGAATTATGGCAGGAGTATGTTACTTAATACCAGTATTTCCGAAATAAAATAAAGCAGTATAAAATATACTGCCATTATTAGCATTCGAATACATAAATCGCCAGCCGCTGCGCGGCAGCACAGATGGATTAAGCGGCAACAGCAACTCCTGGAAAAATGCCGATAAAAAAACCCGAACTGTTGTTGGCAGTTCGGGTTTTTTTATAACACACAGTCATCGCATCATTCGAGTTCCGTGGCCAGTGATGGTGCCGGTGGCGGAACCGGATCACCTTCTTCCGGATAGCTCAAGCTGATCTGCTCTTTCTCATCCAAGTCGACTGTCACGCGGCCGCCGCTAACCAATTTTCCGAACAGCAATTCATCGGCCAAGGCCTTGCGTATCAGGTCCTGGATCAAACGCGCCATCGGCCGTGCGCCCATCTGCGGATCAAAGCCCTTCTTGGCCAGGAACTTGCGCAAGTCTTCGGTGAAAATCGCTTCCACTTTCTTCTCGTGCAATTGCTCTTCCAGTTGCATTAGGAACTTGTCTACCACGCGCAAGATGATTTCTTCGTCCAAGGCGCGGAAACTGATGATCGCATCCAAGCGGTTGCGGAATTCAGGCGAAAACATGCGCTTGATGTCGATCATTTCATCGCCGGCCTCTTTCTTCTCGGTAAAACCGATCGACCGTTTTTGCAGGCTTTCGGCTCCTGCATTGGTGGTCATGATGATGATCACATTGCGGAAATCCGCTTTGCGGCCATTATTATCAGTCAGCGTGCCATGGTCCATTACCTGCAGCAGGATATTGAAAATATCGGGATGCGCCTTTTCAATTTCGTCCAGCAACAACACGGAATGTGGTTTCTTGGTGATCGCTTCGGTCAACAAGCCGCCCTGATCGAAGCCGACGTAGCCCGGCGGCGCGCCGATCAGCCGGCTAACCGCATGGCGTTCCATGTATTCCGACATATCGAACCTGATCATGTCGATACCGAGAACGAAAGCCAACTGCTTGGCGACCTCGGTCTTGCCTACACCAGTAGGACCGGAAAACAGGAATGAACCAATCGGCTTGTCGGTCTTGCCCAAACCGGCACGCGCCATCTTGATGGCGGAAGCCAACGCTTCAATTGCCGGTTCCTGGCCGAACACCACATTCTTCAGATCGCGGTCAATCGTCTGCAGCTTGCTGCGATCATCCTGGTTGACCGATTGCGGCGGAATGCGGGCAATTTTGGAAATGATGTCCTCGATTTCCGCCTTGCCGATGATTTTTTTCTGCTTCGATTTGGGCAGAATGCGCTGCGCCGCACCGGCTTCATCGATCACGTCGATCGCCTTATCGGGCAGATGACGGTCATTGATGAAGCGCGCTGACAATTCCGCTGCAGTGGTCAGCGCAGAAGCCGAATACTTGACCCCATGATGCTCCTCGAAACGGGATTTCAAGCCACGTAGAATTTGCACCGTTTGCTCCACGGTCGGCTCATTTACATCCACTTTCTGGAAGCGCCGTGACAGCGCATGATCTTTCTCGAAGATGCCGCGAAATTCTGTGTATGTGGTGGCGCCAATACATTTCAACTGACCATTGGCAAGCGCCGGCTTGAGCAGGTTGGAGGCGTCAAGCGTGCCACCAGAAGCCGAACCAGCACCGATGATGGTATGAATTTCGTCGATAAACAAAATGCCGTTCGGATTGTCCTTGAGCTGCTTGAGCACTGCCTTGAGGCGTTGCTCAAAGTCACCGCGATACTTGGTCCCTGCCAGCAAAGCGCCCATATCGAGCGAATATACAATACCGCTGTTCAGGATTTCAGGCACATTGCCTTGCGTGATGCGCCACGCCAAACCCTCGGCAATCGCGGTCTTGCCAACGCCGGCCTCGCCCACCAGCAGCGGATTGTTCTTCCGGCGGCGGCACAAGATCTGAATCACGCGATCGATTTCCGCTTCCCGTCCAATCAAGGGGTCGATCCGCCCCTCGGCAGCAGCCTTGTTGAGATTCTGCGTATATTGGTCGAGCGGGCTTTCTTTCTGCTGCCCTTCCGTATGCACCTCATCTGCGCTTTCCGACGGCTTTTGCGGATCGGACTGTTGATCCTTGCGCACCCCGTGTGAAATGAAATTCACAACATCGAGGCGGGTAACACCTTGCTGATGCAAATAATAGACTGCGTGTGAATCTTTTTCACCGAAAATGGCTACCAGAACATTGGCGCCAGTGACCTCATTCTTGCCGTTTGAGGCAGACTGGACGTGCATGATTGCACGCTGAATCACTCGCTGGAAACCCAGCGTCGGCTGTGTGTCAACTTCGCTCGTGCCCGCCACTGTCGGCGTATTGTCGGCGACAAAATTGGACAGTGTTTTGCGCAAGTCATCGATACTGACTGCACACGCACGCAATACTTCTGCTGCAGATGGATTGTCCAGCAGCGCGAGCAACAGATGCTCGACAGTGATGAATTCATGTCGTGCCTGACGGGCTTCGACAAAAGCCATGTGCAAACTTACTTCCAAATCCTGGGCAATCATACTTCCTCCATCACGCATTGCAGGGGATGCCCCGCTTTACGGGCATGCGTTAAAACAAGATCCACTTTGGTCGACGCAATGTCTTTCGAATATACGCCACATACCGCTTTACCGTCGCGATGGACCTTCAGCATCAGATGCGTCGCGGTCTCGCGATCCTTGTTGAAATACTCCTGAATAATCGCAACCACAAACTCCATCGGTGTGTAATCGTCATTGAGCAATAACACCTGATACATGGATGGTGCCTTTAATTTCTGTTCACGCTGCTCGATGAGCGTACTGTTTTCATGCTTAATGGCCATGCGTCTATTCTTAATCCGTTCGACTTCAGATACAACGCGTCATAACCGACGTCCAATATTCATTTCTTTTGATATTACGCGGTTTCTTTCCTGTTCGCAGATGGCACCTGTAAAGATCAAATCAAGAGCATTTTGTTCGATCTAGCGCAATAAAATATGTTTGCCGATGAAAAATCGCTTGACCATAAATTTTTTTCCGAGAACAATAGTATTTATTGCAAGGAAAGAAAATTTTCTTGTCAATATATAAGTGGGTACTTAGTTTGAAGCAGCAATTTTGATGTTTCTTGCTTTATGACTCGTGTGATTTTTTTTATTTGAAAGATGCATTATGGCAACAGGTACAGTCAAGTGGTTCAACGATTCTAAAGGCTTCGGCTTTATCACTCCAGATGATGGTGGAGAAGATCTGTTTGCGCACTTTTCCGCAATTAACATGAACGGATTCAAGACCCTCAAAGAAGGTCAAAAAGTTCAGTTCGAAGTCACGCAAGGCCCTAAAGGCAAGCAAGCTTCAAATATCCAAGCTGCATAATTCTTGGATTAAAAAAGTTTTCGGAAAACCCTGCATTGCAGGGTTTTTTTTCGCCCATAGATGGCAGAACATGTGGCAATCTTTGAGGAAAACAGCTGCACCCAATTAAAAAAGGCCAGATTTAATCTGGCCTTTTGTTGTGTATCGCTAATAACTATTAATCATTAACGGCAGTAGTGCAATTACATATTTTCAATCATGACGTCGCCAAAACCGGAGCAAGACATCTGAGTGGCGCCTTCCATCAGACGGGCAAAGTCGTAAGTAACTTTTTTCGATGCAATCGATTTTTGCATCGAAGCGATAATCAGATCAGCCGCTTCCAGCCAGCCCATATGGCGCAACATCATTTCTGCCGACAAGATCAGTGAACCAGGATTAACATAATCTTTTCCGGCGTATTTTGGCGCTGTACCGTGAGTCGCTTCAAACATCGCAATCGAATCCGATAAATTGGCACCCGGCGCAATTCCGATACCACCGACCTGAGCCGCCAGCGCGTCCGAGATGAAGTCGCCGTTCAAGTTTAATGTCGCAATGACGCTGTACTCGCCGGGACGCAACAGAATCTGCTGCAGGAATGCATCTGCAATCGAATCCTTGACGACGATGTCTTTGCCGGTCTTCGGATTTTTGAATTTGCACCATGGGCCGCCATCGATCAGTTCGGCGCCAAATTCTTTTTGCGCCAAGGCATAAGCCCAGTCGCGGAAGCCGCCTTCGGTGTATTTCATGATGTTGCCTTTGTGCACAATCGTCACAGATGGCTTGTCATTATCAATTGCATACTGGATTGCCTTGCGCACCAGACGCTCGGTACCTTCGCTGGACACCGGCTTGATACCGATACCGGAAGTATTCGGGAAACGAATTTTCGTAACGCCCATTTCATTCATCAAGAAATCGATTATTTTCTTGGCTTCATCCGTACCTGCCTGAAATTCGATCCCGGCGTAAATGTCTTCCGAGTTTTCCCGGAAAATCACCATGTCGGTTTTTTGCGGTTCACGCACTGGCGAAGGCACACCGGTGAAATAACGTACTGGGCGCAGGCAAACATACAGATCCAGCGCTTGACGCATTGCTACATTCAGCGACCGAATACCTCCGCCAACCGGCGTGGTCAATGGACCCTTGATCGAGACTACAAAGTCCTTCAGAACCTGCAGCGTTTCTTCTGGCAACCATACGTCCGGACCATATACCTGTGTCGCTTTTTCGCCGGCATAGATTTCCATCCAGTTGATCTTGCGCTTGCCGTCATATGCTTTGGCGACAGCGGCGTCAATGACCTTGATCATCACTGGACTGATATCAACGCCGGTACCGTCGCCTTCGATATAAGGAATAATCGGGTTATCTGGAACACTCAATGAAAAATTGGCATTGACGGTAATTTTCTTGCCGTCGGCTGGAACTTTGATATGTTGATACATCGTTGTCTCCGAAGTTGAGGCGAAAAAGAGCGTACATCACTCTATGTGAACATCTGAATACTGCTGACTTTTGCAATTAATCGAATGTATCTTGATTGTGTCTTATATAAGACATAAGACTAGAATTTCATATTATGCGCTTGTATTTTACTTGATGCCATGTTTTTGCGACACTAGCAGCATGCCACTTATATTATTCAACAAGCCGTTTCAGGTGATGTGCCAGTTTTCTACACATCCGACACGCCAAACACTGGCCGATTATCTCGACATTCCGAACGTCTACCCAGCCGGTCGACTCGATGCCGATAGCGAGGGATTGCTGCTGCTCACGGATGATGGCAAGCTTCAGCACGATATCAGCCACCCGGATCATAAACAACCGAAAATTTATATCGTCCAGGTAGAAGGCACCCCCGATCCCGCCATGCTGGCACGCTTACGCAATCCGCTTAATCTCGGGGACTTCGTTACACAGCCGTGTATTGTCAGGCAAATTTATCAGCCTGACTGGCTATGGCCGCGCAATCCGCCGATACGGGAACGCAACAATCACCCGACTAACTGGCTGTCCATCACGCTATCCGAAGGCAAGAATCGCCAGATTCGACGGATGACAGCAGCGGTTGGCCTGCCCACTCTAAGGTTGGTGCGCATCGCCATTGGCAACATTTCCCTGCAATCCCATCCACTTATGCCTGGCGAATGGCGCACGGTATCGCCTGCTGAAATACGATAATTTTTGGACAAAAATTGTAAAAGGCCCGATGTACTGAGCCTTTTTACGTCAAAATGCGTATCTTCTTCAGCCAAGGAATTTCAACATGAACAGGCAGACGCGTCAGTGCATTGGGTTTTTTAGCGTTTTTTTGGTCTGCTTTGCGATACCCGCAACACCCGCATACGCGCAGCAAACGCAAAAGTTTCGCAGCACTACGCTAAGTGCAGGAATGTATGCGATCAAGGCGGAAGTCGCCGCCAATGAGGCCGAGCGTCAGCAGGGTTTGATGTTTCGTGAAAAAATGGCCAGCAACGAAGGAATGATATTCGACTTCGAGGCACCCGCAGGCGTTTGCATGTGGATGAAAAACACCTTGATTCCACTCTCGGTTGCGTTCATTGACAGCAGTGGAAAAATTGTCAATATCGAGGATATGCAACCACAAACCACCAATTCGCATTGCGCAAAAAAAGCCGTTCGCTATGCGCTGGAAATGAACCAGGGTTGGTTCAAGCAGAAAAATATCAAGCCCGGCAGTGTAATAAGTGGATTAGTCCCGAACTGAGCTTATATACCGAAAGATATAGCAACGACGAAAAAACCCGCGCGATAAAATCAAGCGGGTTTTTCAATCAATCACATTGCTTCCAGCCTAGGCCAAAGCAATGGAAACTAATTAAGCCAGTGCTTTCAGAGCTGCAGCAAGGCGGCTCTTATGGCGTGCAGCCTTGTTTTTGTGAATGATTTTTTTGTCTGCAATGCGATCGATCGTTGAAATAGACGATTGATAGATTGCGGCTGCAGCTACTTTGTCGCCTGCAGCAATTGCCTTGCGAACAGCTTTGATTGCTGTACGCAATGTGGAACGCTGGCTGGAATTATGCGCGTTCAGTTTGACTGCTTGACGAGCGCGCTTGCGTGCTTGTGCTGTATTTGCCATGAGTATTTCCTAAAACAAGGTCAAAGTGCGTTCGCAAACCTGAGTGTTGCGAGATAAAAATTCTGTGAAGCCACGCATTATAGCGGTATTTTTTTAAACGAGCAAATCGATGCCGGAGCACCGCGACAAATCAAGTGGCAATTGCTGGAACAGCAGTGTATAGGAAGCGCTCGCTACAGGTTGCAATGCTCTGAGCGGCTATAATTCCGCCCCATGAACTTGCTTAAAACACTTGCCACCGTATCGGGCATGACGATGCTATCCCGCGTGACAGGTCTGCTGCGCGAGTTCCTGATCGCGCGCGCGTTCGGCGCTTCTGCTTATACCGATGCATTTTTCGTCGCGTTCCGCATTCCCAATCTATTGCGCCGACTGTTTGCAGAAGGTGCCTTTTCCCAGGCGTTTGTACCGATTCTGGCTGAATACAAGAACCAGAAAGGCGATCAGCCAACCAAAGTACTGGTCGATCATGTCGCTACCGTGCTGACCTGGACGCTGCTCATTACCTGCATCGTCGGTATTTTGGCCGCGCCTGCGGTGGTGTATCTGATTGCCACCGGCCTGAAATCCAATGCGCAGGCGTTTGATGCCTCGGTCACGATGACGCGCATCATGTTTCCGTATATCGGCTTCATGTCGCTGGTGGCGCTGTCTGGCGGCATCCTCAATACCTGGCGCGAATTCAAGATTCCTGCCCTGACGCCGGTGTTGCTGAACCTGTCCTTCATCGTCGCGTCGCTATTCTTGGCGCCGATGCTGAAGCAACCGGTGTACGCGCTGGCGATTGCGGTGTTCGTCGGCGGCATACTGCAACTGGCGGTGCAAATCCCGGCACTGCTGAAAATCGGCATGCTGCCGCACATCTCGCTCAATCCGGTATTTTGTCTGCGGGATGCGGGTGTGCGGCGGGTGCTCAAACAGATGGTGCCGGCGACTTTTGCGGTGTCAGTGGCGCAAATCAGCCTGATGATCAATACCAATATCGCTTCGCGCATGGCCAACGGCAGCGTTTCATGGCTGTCTTACGCGGATCGCCTGATGGAATTTCCCACCGCGCTACTGGGCGTGGCGCTCGGCACGATCTTGCTGCCGAGTCTGTCGAAAGCCAATTCCGACGGCGATAAAGTCGAATATTCGGCGCTGCTGGACTGGGGTTTGCGGCTCACTTTTCTGCTCGCACTGCCGGCCGCAGTGGGGCTGCTAACCCTGGCCGAACCGCTGACGGCGACGCTATTTCACTATGGCAAATTCGCCGCGCGCGATGTCGCCATGACGGGCAATGCGCTGGTGGCTTACGGCGTCGGCCTGATCGGCCTGATTCTGGTCAAAATCCTGGCGCCCGGATTTTATGCCAAACAGGACATCCGCACGCCGGTCAAGATTGCCGTCGGCGTCTTGATCGCCACCCAGTTGATGAACCTGCTTTTCGTGCCGTGGATTGCACATGCCGGACTGGCACTGTCGATCGGCCTAGCCGCCTGCCTGAACGCGCTATTACTGTATTTCGGCCTGCGCCGGCGCAAAATCTACACTCCCAAAGAAGGCTGGGGCCTGTTTATGATCCGTCTTGTCGGCGCCCTGTTTCTGCTGGCCGGTATCGCCCTCTGGAGCGCCGCACAAGTCGACTGGATGGGATTGAAGGAGCATCCGATGATGCGCATCGGCGCCCTGCTCCTGGTCATTAGCCTGTGCGTCGCAACCTACTTCAGCGCGTTGCTGGCGATGGGCTTTCGGTTCAGGGATTTCAAACGGATCGCGCTGTAAATACCAACCCGCTTGCAGCCGAATAACGTGATTACTGGCAAAATAGTCAAATGATGATTCAGCCGCTCGATTACTTTGCCACCTTGGTCAGTCAGGACGATGCGATTCCGCTGTTCGAGGCGGCGCTCGCCGTCGCGCAGGGCATTGATGAACGGCTTGATTTTGGTGCCACCCAAGCCGCGGTTGATGGTTTTGCCGCCACCTTGCAGCGACGGCTGGCGCCGGATATGACAGATATTCAAAAATTGCGCTTGCTCAACCAGTATTTCTACGGTGAATTGGGCTTTGGCGGCAACGTCAACCATTTTTACGACATCGGCAACAGCCTCATACCGCAAGTCATCGCGACGCGACGCGGGATTCCGATTTCTCTGGCCATACTCTTCATGGAAGTGGCGCAGCAAATCGGCCTGGAGATGAAAGGGATAGCTTTTCCTGGACACTTCCTGATGCGCTTGTCAGTCTCAAGCGGCGAAATCATTCTCGACCCGCTCAACGGCAATAGTTTGACGCGAGAGGCACTGGAAGAGCGGCTGTTGCCGCATATCGAACCGGCAGAAGAGCCGCAGAAAAATACGCTGGCGCACTATCTGCACGCAGCCCATCCGCGCGAAATACTGGCGCGCATGTTGCGCAACTTGAAATCCATCCTGGTAGAAGAAAGAAACTGGGAAGCATTTCTGGCGGTGCAGCAAAGACTGGTCATCTTGTTGCCGGAAGACATCACCGAACGCCGCGACCGCGGCCTGGCGTACGCCAATCTGTCGCGCCCGCAACTGGCGCTGCAGGATCTGGAAACCTATCTGTCCAGACGACCGTATGCGCCGGACGCCGACACGCTGCGCGAAAGGCTGCCTGGACTGCGGCAAGCCTGCAAACGCGCGAGCTAATTTCCCGTTGCGGAAAAACCGCCGTTCAGAACCAACACTAATGCCGGTATTTTTTTATTCGCACAAAATTATTGCGGGGGAAATGCAGTTTTTATGCATACCCCCCTAAAATAATGCAATGAAAGAATGACCGACTTAGCCCTTGGCGCGCGCTTCGATGACTTCCCACTGCTCCAGCGCATCCATCAATAACGCATCGATCTCGGCAAAGCGCGCATTGAGCCGCTTGCCCTCAGCCGCCGGCTGCTTGTATAGATCGGGGTCAGCCAAACGCTCGGAAATCGTTTTCTGCTCGGATTCCAGGCTGGCGATCAGCTTCGGTAGTTCTTCCAGTTCACGCTGCTCCTTGTAACTGAGCTTTTTCTTCTGCGCAAACGCTGCCACTTCCTGTTTCGGCTCGGCTTTCAATTCAGCCTTGGCGGCCTTGATAACTGCCGCCTGCGACGGCCGCACGCGTTCCCAATCGCTATAGCCGCCGATATATTCGCGCCACAGGCCCTCGCCTTCGGAGACGATCACTTCGGTCACCACGTTGTCGAGGAAAGTGCGGTCATGGCTGACCAGAAATACCGTGCCCTTGTAATCTTCCAGCAGCTCTTCCAGCAGCTCCAGCGTATCGATATCCAGATCATTGGTCGGCTCATCCAGCACCAGCACATTGGCCGGCTTGGCGAACAGGCGCGCAAGCAACAACCGGTTGCGCTCGCCACCGGACAGCGATTTGACCGGCGAACGGGCCCGCTCCGGCGAAAACAGGAAATCGTTCAGATACGTCATCACATGGCGGCGCTGGCCGTTGATCTCGACCCAGTCGCTGCCCGGCGCGATGGTGTCGGCCAGGGTGTCGTTCTCGTTGAGCTGGGTGCGCATCTGGTCGAAGTACGCAATCTGCAGCTTGGTGCCTTGCTTGACGCTACCGGAATCGGGTTGCTCCTGGCCCAGGATCATCTTCAGCAAGGTGGTCTTGCCGGCACCATTGGCGCCGATCAGGCCGATCTTGTCGCCGCGCAGCAGAGTCGCGCTGAAATCGCGCACGATGACCTTGTCGCCATAACTCTTCGATACGTTTTCCAGCTCAGCCACGATCTTGCCGGAGCGCTCGCCAGCCGACACCGCCAGATTGACCTGCCCTTGCTGATTGCGGCGGGCGTCGCGATTCAGGCGCAGCGCTTCCAAGCGGCGCACGCGACCCTCGTCGCGCACCCGGCGCGCTTTCACGCCTTTGCGGATCCAGACTTCTTCCTGCGCCAGGAACTTGTCGAATTTAGCATTTTCAACCTCTTCGATCTCCAATTGTTCGGCCTTGCGCACTTCATAAGCGGTGTAATTGCCCGGGAAGGACAACATGCGGCCACGATCGAGTTCGACGATGCGGGTGGCGACATTGTCCAGAAAACTACGGTCGTGGGTGATGAACAGCACGCTGCCCTTATAGTCGCGCAGCAAGCTTTCCAGCCACAGAATCGAGCTGAAATCGAGATGGTTGGTCGGCTCGTCGAGCAGCAGCACATCCGGTGCGCTGACCAGCGCGCAAGCCAGCGCCACGCGCTTTTGCATGCCGCCCGACAGCGTCCCCATTTTTGATGCGCCTTCCAGGTTCAGGCGGTCCAGCGTGGTTTCAACCTTGTTGTTCAGGCTCCAGGCGTCGGCCGCATCCAGCTTGACCTGAATGTCGTGCATGCGCTCCATCAACGCGTCATCGTCATCGCCGCCAAATTGCCCGGTCAAAGTCTCATACTCCGTCAGCAATGCCGCCATCTCGCCCATGCCTGAAGCGACTGCATCGAATACTGTGACATCCGGCTCGAAATGTGGCTCCTGTTCGACATATGCAATCTTGATCCCCTGCTGCATCGACAGCAAGCCGTCATCCAGCTTGGAAGTACCGGCGATAACCTTGAGCAAGGAAGATTTACCAGTGCCGTTGCGGCCGATCAAGCCGACCCGCTCGGAGGAGTCGACCGAAAATTCAGCATGATCGAGTAAAGCTACGTGACCGAAAGCAAGCTGCGCGTTGGAAAGAGAAATGACTGCCATAATGCCCTGATGATGGTTGAGCGGCACCGCAAAAGCGCCGACCGAAATGATGAATGAAGCACGCATTGTACCGATTGCCAGACAAAAGACACGATTCCGGGCAATTACGTCGGCTATAATTGCTGCCGTTTGATGCGATAATGCGCACGCAATTGCGAGCAACTCAGCGCAACTAAAGCGTCTCCCCGTAGCACAATGGATAGTGCACATGCCTCCTAAGCGTGGGATACTGGTCCGATTCCAGTCGGGGGGACCAGTTACAAGTTTCAGGTAGTTCCAGAATATCCCGAAAGCCGCACTTCTCACTATGAGGATGCGGCTTTTTTGTTCCAGTGCGAGCCTATCCGGATAGGATTAATGGCAGTCCGGTACGTTCTGGTCCAGATACACTTCAAAGGCAATGTCACTGGCCCATTTTTTCTTGGTCTGGGCCCAGTAACTGCTCTCCGCCCACGCACGCGCAGTTTTCTTCAGGAACGCCAGCGTATCGGCGTCGCCGGCAGGCGCGATCAGCACCAGCGCGGTGCGCGGCCCGACTTTCAGGCGGGCTGAAAATTTCTTCCATTCCGGCAGCTTGAGCAGTTCGATTAGCATCGCGTCGTCGTGTATGGCGGCGTCGCAGACGCCGCTTCTGAGCGCCAGCAGGGAATCGGCCGGCGCTTTGGTGACTTTTTCAAGCGCACCGTATTTGGCGGCCATGGTGCCGACATAAACCCTGCCTTCGGATAGGCAAACGGTGCGCCCTTTGAGCTGCTCCGGCTGCTTGATATCGGTATCGGTGCGCAGGATTGCCAGCGGCGCGGCGGTGTAACCGGTCGACACCACCGCTGCGTTGCGCAAGAAGGGATCGGTGTCGGCAATCGCTGCCAGCACCACATCCGCCTTGCCGTTGGCCAGCAACTGCATCCGATTTGCAGGTGTTGCGCGCAGTGTGGTCAGCGGCACTTTCAGGCGCGCTGCAAGTTCTTTTGCCAGAATGGTTTCGATACTTTCCGGGGTGCGGTATTTGGCACCCGCCACGTAAGGCGGCACGATGCTGTCCACGCCAACCGCTAACTTGGCACGCTCCGGCAAGCCGGCAGCCAATGCGGTGAAGCTGGCGCATCCCAAGAGGGCAGCTATCAATGTACGCAGCAGAAATGACTGTTTGACCGACATCGCAGACTCCATGACCAGACTTTTATAACTAAACGTATTGATAACGCAGCAAACGGTGCTTCAGTTTTTCCAGGATGAGCTGATCGATCAGGACTGCCAGAATCGCAATCGTCAGGATGTTCATCATGACGCCGACCATGTCGGCAGTTTCGCCCGCATACGCCAGCGAACGCCCCAGGCCTTTGCCGAAACCGATCAGCATTTCAGCTGAAATCAGCGCCCGCCATGCATTGCCGAAAGCCAGCTGCGCGCCGGTGATCAGTTCCGGCATCACGGCCGGCAGATAAACGCGCTTAAGCAGGTCGAGGCGCGTGGCACCCATCACGCGCGCCGCCGATACATGCACTTTTTGCACGCTTTCGGTTGCATTCATGACCGACAGCGCCGCCGGGAAAAATGCCGCAATCGCCACCACGATGATAATCGGCAGACTGCCGAAACCCATCAGGATCAACAGCAGCGGCACCCATGCGATCGACGGAATCGATTGCAAAATGATGATGGCCGACTTCAATACTTCGCGGAAGAAAAACAGTACCGCGCCGACCAGTCCGAAGCTAATTCCCAGCAACAAGGCAGCGCCATAACCGATGCCTAACCGCGACAGGCTGCCCCACAAGGCGGTGCGGAACTGTTCCGTCTGCACCTCTTCCCACAAGCGCAGCAGCACGGTGGGCACATCCGGCATCAGAAAATCCGGCAAGAACCATGCAGCGATTTGCCACATCAGCAAAATGAATGCAATCGCCAGAATCATGGCGAATTTTTTTCGATAACCGGTAATGCGAATTTGAGTACTCATGGCGACTTCAAAAATACGAAAGCCGGCTTGCTGCCGGCCATCTAGAACTAAAAAAACGCGTGATTATAGTTTACGGTCCTTTTGCCAGGACAGATCGAGAATACTCTTGACGTCGAACGGCTTGCCATCGCGGGTTTTCAACGCGCCCTGCTGTTGCAGGATGTTGGCGATTTCCTGCATCCGCAATTGTTCCTTGGCGGTTAGTGCGGCGCTGAAGGTCTGACTCTTGATGGCGTCGCGGATCACGTCTTCACGCGGCAAGTCGCCGTGCTTGAGGGTTTTCAGGGTCGGCTCTGAAATGAAATAAGAGGCGATCAGTTTCGATGCTTCAGCGGGTTTCTTTTGCAGCAAATCGATCGCTTCGCGCTGCGCATCGAGCGATTTCCAGACCTCGGCGCGGCGTTTTGCCAGCGTCTCGCCCGAAGTGATGACGACCATGCACGGGAAAGGCCAGACTTCGCCGATTTCGTAAATTTGTTTTACCGGCGCAATCAGTTGCGCAATGCTGGCTTGCGGCTCAAACAGGAATGCGGCATCGACCCGCTTGCCCACCAGCGACTGCACCGCCACCTGCGGGCTGACGCCCATGATGTTGACATCGTCCACTTTCAGCCCGGCATTCTTCAGCACCACGCCTTTCAAGACGGTGTCGGCCGTGCTGCCTTCGGCTTGCGAGGCCAGCGAGTGGCCCTTCAGGCCGGCGACATCCTTGATGCCGGAGTCTTCGCGCACCACAATCGCGTGATAGCCATGCTGCGCACCGCCCACCACTTTCAGATTGGCGCCCTTGGAGGCCCACGCCACCGCATTGGTAAAGCCCAGCACGCCGGTATCGAGCTGGCCGCCGACGATGGCCTTGATCAGATCGGTGCCGGATTTGAATTCGACCAGCTCCACATCGAGACCCTGTTTCTTGTAGAAACCGCCTTCGTGCGCGGCAATCGCCTGCGCATCGTCCATCACGCGCAAATAACCGATCTTGAACTTGTCGGCAGCCAGAGCCTGGCTACTGAGCGCCAATACCGCTACCGTGGAGAGTAATAATCGTGACAATTTCATACGCTAGCCTCTTCTATTGATTTTGCAATATTGTCTTGCTCTGCATGGATTCCCAGCAGCCCCAGAATTTGACGCCGGATCGCTGAAAATTCGGACAAATCGTGGGTTTTTTCGTGATGCGCCAGATTGAATTCGCGCAGCACCGTAGCTGGCCGCGCGCTAAACACCAGAATCCGGTCGGCTAGGAACAGCGCCTCGTCGACGTCGTGCGTGACCAGCAAAACGGTCGGCCGTTCTTCTCGAATCAATTGGCGCAATGCGTCCTGCAAAGTCATCCGGGTCAGCGCATCGAGCGCGCCGAACGGCTCGTCCAGCAACAGCACTTGCGGGCGCGAAATGAAGGCGCGCGCCAGTGCGGCGCGCTGCCGCATGCCGCCTGACACCTGATGCGGATAATAGGCTTCGAAACCTTCCAGATTGACTTTCGCCAGCCAGATGTTGGCCTGGACGCGTGCTTCCTGTTTGTCGACTTGCTGGAATTCGAGCGCCAGCGCGACGTTTTGCTGCAGCGTCAGCCACGGATACAGCGCATTTTCCTGAAACATCAGGGTGCGCTGCGGGTGCGGGCCTGTAATCGGCTGGCCATCTGCCAGCATGCTGCCGCTGCCTGGCGTTTCCAGCCCGGCAGCAATGTGCAGCAGAGTCGATTTGCCGCAACCGGACGGCCCGACCAAAGCCACCAGCTCGCCGTCTTCGATCTCGCGGCTGAAGTTATCGATCACATGCAGACCGGAAAAACTTTTTTGTATATTGTCGAAAGACAGCTTCATTAGACCTCGTTGTTGATGGCAGAACCGCAACTGGCGCTGGATATCCGGCGCGGCATCCATGATGCGTGTGCGTTGCGACTGGGGAAATTGGGTGAATGCTGCGTACTGTAGCGAAGCCGCTTATGCAGCACAACTATTTTTAAACGCTTTGCTTATTCGAATATGGCATAACACGCTGCTGCAGCGATCCGTCAGGCGGGCGCTTGAATCAAAATGCTGGCGGTTGGTAATTTATCCCATTCCCGCATTACTAAGGAATCTTATGCCGGCAGCGCAGTCAATAACCAGTCGACAACATTAACTATGCGCAAAATTACCGCCCTGTTTTTCCTGTAAATTCAGGGTGCGTTTTACTCACCTGCCAGCAACCTTGATTGAGATTTACATGCCACCACTTACCGCCAGCACCTCTTTTGCCGCCCTGCAATCCCACTGCGCAAGCGCAAAAAACTGGCGTCTGCCGGATTTATTCGCGCAGCATCCGCAGCGCTTTGCGGACATGTCGCTCAAGACCGGCGGCCTGCTGCTGGATTATTCCAAAAATCTGATCACTGCCGAAACCCTGCACTTGCTGCTCGACCTGGCGCGCGAACGCGGCGTGGAACAACAGCGCGACGCGATGTTTGCCGGCGCCAAAATCAATACCACTGAAAACCGCGCAGTGCTGCATACCGCGCTGCGCGCACCGCGCGATGCCCAATTGTTGCTCGACGACCAGGATGTAATCGCGGATGTGCATGCGGTGCTGGATCAGATGCGCGCCTTCACCCAGCGCGTGCGCAGCGGACAATGGCTGGGCCACACCGGAGCCGCCATCACCGACATCGTCAACATCGGCATCGGCGGCTCCGACCTTGGCCCCAGAACGGTGTGTCAGGCCTTGCGGCCGTTTGCACAGCCCGACTTGCAGCTGCATTTTGTGTCGAATGTCGACGCTTGCGATCTGGATGCGGTACTAAACAGGTGCAATCCGGAAACCACGCTTTTCATCATCGCTTCCAAAACCTTCACCACACTGGAAACCATGATGAACGCGCACTCGGCGCGCACCTGGCTGCTGCAACAGGGCTGCCCCGAGGCGGCGCTGGCCCGGCATTTTGTAGCGCTGTCGACCAATACCGCAGCGGTCAAGGCGTTCGGCATCGATCCCGAAAATATGTTCCCGTTCTGGGATTGGGTGGGCGGGCGTTACTCGGTCTGGTCGGCGATCGGGCTGCCGGTTGCGCTGGCGGTCGGCTTCGACCATTTCGCCGAATTCCTGCAAGGCGCGCACGCGATGGATCAGCATTTCCGCAGCGCGCCGCTAGAATCGAACATGCCGGTTCTGCTGGCGCTGGTCGGCGTATGGAACCGCAACTTCCTCGGCTGCGCGTCGCTGTCGATTGCGCCCTATCTGCAAGACCTGAAACTGCTGCCGGCTTTCTTGCAGCAACTGGATATGGAAAGCAATGGCAAAAGCGTTGCCAGGGATGGAACCGCGCTGGAAACCGCAAGCGGCTCGCTGGTCTGGGGCCAGGCCGGCACCAATGGCCAGCATGCGTATTTCCAGTTGCTGCATCAGGGCAGCGATGTGATCCCGGTCGATTTCATCGCCGCGTTAAAGCCGCAACACAAGCTGCCGGACCACCACGCGGCGCTGCTGGCCAACTGCTTCGCGCAGTCGGAAGCGCTGATGCGCGGCAAGAGCGCTGAAGAAGTGCGCGCCGAAATGCAAACCCAGGACATCGATCCAGCGCAGATCGCGGCACTGGCGCCGCACCGCACTTTTGCCGGCAACCGCCCCAGCAACACGATTCTGATGGATGCACTGACCCCTACAACTCTGGGCGCGCTGATCGCGCTGTACGAGCACAAAGTCTTGGTCCAGGGCGTGATATGGGGCGTCAACAGCTTTGACCAGTGGGGCGTCGAACTGGGCAAGGTGCTGGCCCAAAAGATCCAATCCGAACTGCTGGGCGCGGCGCAACCGCAACAGCACGACAGCTCCACCAATGGCCTGATCGCCATCGCCAGAACTGCGCTTTGATGCATTTTCACTACAATCGTCAACCTGAAGCCCAGTGCAATCAATACTAGGGCGCTGTATTTATAATGTACGCATTAGAAATATGCGCAAAATCGCATGTTTTTAGTGATACTCCCACTTTAATTTTATGCCGGACGGCGCAGGCAGCGGCATAACGTTGTTCCTGCAAAGTTGCCAGAGCCCGCGCCCCCGCTCATTGGCGCGCTATTCGCCACTATTTGCCGCTATCTGCAACCAATACTGATCGCACGCATCTATGCAATCTTTCGCTCTTCGCTGTGCAGTCGGCAGCGGCGCAATCTTTATCCACAAGAATTTAGAGGTTATAGCTGGAATTCCCATATAGTATGAGCCGCTGATAGATTTTCAAGATTTCTCGATTTTTTCAATTATTCTCATTCTTGCCACTGGCCTGTTCGCGTTTCAGCGCGAATGAAGTGGCAACCCTTGAGTCTGCTCTGGTGGCGTCAAATGCTGTTTTTGTCCGAGCCGCTTACTAATTAATATGTGATTGTTCGCATGAAAGAAATTATGCCGAAAACCGGTTTTGGTGATGGTGCTGACGAAAAACAGGGTGGCCCTGACGGCAGCATAGAATTTCAGCGCCAAACAACGCTGCTCAAGACGGGCGCCTTGCAAGACGCCATTTTCAATAGCGCCTACTTCTCCTGCATCGCCACGGATGAAAAAGGGGTGATTCAGATTTTCAATGTCGGCGCCGAGCGCATGCTGGGCTATGCGGCATTGGATGTCGTCAATCGGATCACGCCAGCCGACATCTCGGACCCGCAAGAACTGATCGCGCGGGCAGCGGCCCTGAGCCTGGAATTGGATACGCCGATTGCGCCGGGTTTTGAGGCGCTGGTGTTCAAGGCCTCGCGTGGCATCGAAGATATTTACGAGCTGATCAAAATCCGCAAGGACGGCAGCCGCTTCCCCGCCATCGTCTCGGTCACGGCGCTGCGCGATGCGCAAGAAAAAATCATCGGCTATTTATTGATCGGCACCGACAATACGGCCCGCAAACAAGCCGAAGCGGCTCAGGATCAACAGCTGCGCGACCAGCAATTCTATACACGCTCGCTGATCGAATCGAATATCGATGCGCTGATGACGACCGATCCGCAAGGCATCATCTCGGACGTGAACCAGCAGATGATGGTGCTCACCGGATGCACCCGCGATGAATTGATCGGCGCGCCTTCCAAGGACTTCTTCACCGATCCCGAGCGTGCCGAGCAAGGCATCCGGCAAGTATTGCGCGAAGGCAAAGTCACCAACTACGAACTCACCGCGCGCGCCAAGGATGCGCAAGAGACCGTGGTGTCCTATAACGCCACCACCTTCAATGACCGCGACGGCAAATTGCAAGGCGTATTCGCGGCGGCGCGCAATGTGACCGAGCGCAAGATTTTCGAGCGCACCTTGCAAGAGAAAAATATCGAGCTGGAGCATGCCAGCCGCATGAAGTCCGAGTTCCTGGCCACCATGTCGCACGAATTGCGCACGCCGCTGAACGCCATCATCGGCTTTTCCGAGGCGCTCAAGGATGGCTTGATGGGCCAGATGAGCGAGACCCAGCATGAATACATCGGCGATATTTTCACCAGCGGGCAGCACTTGCTCTCCCTGATCAACGACATTCTGGATTTATCCAAGGTCGAAGCCGGCATGATGGAACTCGAACTGGAGGCGGCCGACTTGCACAGCCTGCTGTCGAACAGCCTGTCGATCGTGCGGGAAAAAGCCGCAGCCCAGCGCATCCAGCTCGAACTCGACACTGGCGAAGACTTGGGCATCCCCCAGCTGGACATGCGCAAGACCAAGCAAATTGTCTACAACCTGCTGTCGAATGCCGTCAAGTTCAGCGCCAACGGGGGACGCGTGAGCTTGCGCGCGCGGCGTGTTTCGCGCAGTACCGTTGGCACCCTGTCCGGCACCTGGCCAGTGCATAACTTCCCCCTGGCCGCCAATGAGTACAACGAATTCCTCGAAATATGCGTCAGCGACAACGGCATCGGCATCTCGAAGAAAAACATGGCGAAATTGTTCCAGGCCTTCAGTCAAATCGACAGCAGCCTGGCACGCAAATTCGAGGGCACCGGCCTCGGCCTGGCGATGGTCAAACAATTGACCGAACTGCATGGGGGCGCTGTGGCCGTGTCCAGCGCCGAGGGCGAGGGAGCGCGCTTTGCCGTCTGGCTGCCGCTGCGCACGCCGGCACCAGCCGCACCCGCCCTGCCCCACAGCGCCGGCGTCGGTGCCGGAGTTGCAGCCATCACGGCGACCGATTCCAAGCAGCGCATGGCGCTGGTGGTCGAGGACGACGACCAGGCCGCCGACCTGGTGCGCCTGCTGCTTGAAGCCGAGGGCTTTACCGTCTTGCGCGCAGCCAGCGCCGAGGCCGCTCTCTTATTGGCCCCGCAATACACCCTCAGCCTGATCACGCTGGACATTCAGCTGCCGGGCATCGATGGCTGGGAGTTTTTGCTGCGAATCCGCGAACACAGCACCCTGGCCCACGTGCCGGTGGTGATTGTCGCCGGCCTGGCCGATAACAATATGGCGCTGGCCGGCGGCGCCGCCGCGGTGCTGCAAAAGCCCATCAGCCGCGTCCAGCTGAAAACATCTCTGGCCAATCTGGGCCTGCATCCAACCCAGGAACGCACCCACACGGTACTGGTAGTAGACGACGACCCCAAAGCAGTCGAAGTGATTTCCGCATTCTTGCCGAACCCGTCCTATGCGGTAGTGCGCGCGTATGGCGGCAGCGAGGCGATCATCCTGGCGCAGCGGCTGCGGCCGGATTTGATTTTGCTCGACTTGATGATGCCGGAAGTGAGCGGCTTCGATGTGGTTGAAGCACTCCAGCGCAATACCGATACGGCGCGCATCCCGATCCTGGTGGTGACCGCCAAACAGATCACGGAGCAAGACCGCGTTGCGCTCAATAGCAATCCGGGCACGGTCATCCATATTGTAGAAAAAGCCGAATTCAATCACGCGCGTTTTATCGACGAGGTAAGACGCGCCTTGCTGCCACACTAGAAAGGGCGCCACATGGCCAGAATATTAATCATTGAAGACAACCCGGCGAACATGAAGCTGGCCTCTCTTCTGCTGCGCAACGCCGGCCATACGGTGCTGTGCGCGGTCGATGCCGAGACCGGCTTGACGCTGGCGCGCACCGGCCAGCCCGACCTGATCCTGATGGACATCCAGCTGCCCGGCATGGACGGCTTGGCGGCGACGGCCCTGCTGAAACAAGATCCGGCCACCGCCGCCATTCCCGTCATTGCGCTGACCGCGATGGCGATGAAAGAAGACCAGGAAAGAAGCCAGGTGGCCGGTTGCGACGCGTATATCGCCAAACCGCTGCGCTACCAGGAATTGTATGCAGCAATCGATGCCCTCCTGGTCAAAAAAGAGCAGGGGTTGCCACAGGCAGCCAGCGCAGCAAATCCCGTTCATCCGCCACCATGACCAGCCCTGCCACCATCCTCATCGTCGATGACGAAACCCGGAACTGCAAGCTGCTCGAAGCGCTGCTGCGGCCCGAAGGTTATCTCACGCTGTGCGCGGCCAATGGCGAAGAGGCGCTGGCCTCGATTGCGCAGCGCGCACCGGACCTGATTTTGCTCGACATCATGATGCCGGGCATGGACGGCTACCAGGTGACCAGCATACTCAAAGCCAACCCTGCCACCTCTGATATTCCGATCATCATGGTGACCGCACAAATCGACCGCAGCGCTCGCCTGGCTGGCCTCGACGCCGGGGCCGAAGATTTTTTGACGAAACCCGTCGACCGGGCCGAATTGTGGTTAAGGGTGCGCAATCTATTGCGCTTGAAAGACGCGCTGCAGCAATCGAAAAACAGCCTGCATCAACTGCTCACGCATCGGGAGCAGATCAAGGAAGAAGAGCGCAAACGCATCGCGCGCGAAATTCATGATGACCTGGGGCAGAATTTACTGGCTTTGCGCATTGACATTTCAATCCTGCATGCACGTACTTCCAATGGCCATACACGCCTGCACCAACGGGTAAGCGTGCTGCTCAATAATCTGGACACCACCATCAGATCGGTCAAATCCATCATCAACGGCCTGCGGCCTTTCGAGCTGGAATTGGGATTGCAGGCGGCAGTCGAATGGCAGCTAAAGGGATTCGAGCGCATCAGCGGGGTTGCCTGCGAACTGTCAATCGATGAGGCGACGTTGGGTTATGCGCCGGACGAGGAGCAGACCCTGACGATTTTCCGGATTCTGCAGGAAGCATTGAGCAATATCGCCCGCCATTCGCAAGCGACCAAGGTTGCGGTCACGCTAAGTCGCAGCGACCGCACATTTTCCATGCGGGTAAAGGACAATGGCGTCGGCATTTATCCGGGCGACCGAAGAAAAACAAACGCGTTTGGCATAGTGGGAATCAAGGAGCGCGTGAGTTCGCTCGGCGGTGAACTGATCATCGATAGCAGCGATGGCAATGGGACTGTGTTGTCGATCTTCATTCCTGTCGAGGAACGGGCGCCAGAATTGAAATTACCTGAAGGCGGCTAGTCGCTTACGCCTGTTTAGCAGTGCATGCTCCAGCCAGGCAATGCGCTGCCGCAGCGCGGCAGTATTCTATAAATACTAGAGACATGTATTTATAAAAATACTTTAAAAACATGTGGAAAACTGCATGTTTTTAATGATACTCCCTAGTTAATTCTAAATTAATAGCTATTCAGCGCGCTATAAGAGGCGCCCAAACCGAAGCAGTTTCTTGGTGGAGCGCACCCGGGCGCGACCAGCTTGCCAATTGCTATGGGGGAATCGCGCCCGGGTGCGCTCCTACAAAATCACACCACTTCGCTCTTAGCTGGTGTGCCGGCTGAATAGTTACTAAATTTTAGGCTGGTAAAGCGGCTTTTCTTGCCACAGAGCCGGATACAACAGGGTTTGTTCGGCCAGTCTGGCGCTGATCTGCGACGCCGGCGCCGGCCGGCACAGCAGATAACCCTGCAATTCATCGCAACGGTGGCGTATCAGGTAACTGGCCTGGGCTTCGGTCTCGACGCCTTCGGCCACCACCGACAGGCCGAGATTGCGCCCGATCATGATGATGGTGCGGCAGATGTCGGCGTCGGCCGGATTGGTGCTGATATCGCGCACGAACGACTGATCAATTTTCAGCTCATCGACCGGGAAGCGCTTGAGGTAACTCAGGCTCGAATAACCGGTGCCAAAATCGTCAATCGAAATCCGTATCCCGAGCGCTTTCAGGCGTTCCAGTTCGAGGATGAACAATTCCGGATCTTCCATCACCAGCGATTCGGTAATTTCCAGCGTCAGAAATTGCGCCTTGAGCCCGCTTTGCGCCAGTGCGCGAGCCACTATTTGGCTAAAATTCTTGTGCTTGAACTGCGCCACCGAGACATTCACCGAAACCGGAAAATTCGACCAGCCGGCCTCGATCCAGGCCTGATTCTGGCGGCAGGCTTGCTGTAGCGCCCATGCGCCGATCGGCACAATGAGGCCGCTTTCTTCGGCAATCGGAATGAATTCCATCGGCGGCACCAATCCGCGCTGCGGATGATTCCAGCGGATCAGCGCTTCCATACCTGACACCCGGCCGCTGCCGGAGCAGATTTTAGGCTGGTAATACAATTCAAATTCGCCCTGCTCAAGGGCGCGCCGCAACTGGTTTTCAGTATTCAGGCGCTGCGCAGTGCGGCTCCCCAGTTCGGGCGCATAAAACTGGTAATTGCCGCGCCCCATCGCCTTGGCCTGGTACATCGCGATATCTGCGCATTTGATCAGGTCGGAACAAGAGTCGCCGTCGTTTGGGTAGAGCGCGATACCGACACTGGCGCCGGCCTGCACATCCTGCGACTCGATGCAGATCGGCTGCTGCATTGCGACAAACAGGCGCTCGACGATATCCACCAGCACCGCGGGGTCAGCCAGATTCGGGCACACCAGCACGAACTCGTCGCCGCCAAAGCGCGCCAGGGTATCGAAATCACGGATGCAGGCGCTAAAACGTTCGCTCAGAGTCTGCAGGATCTGATCGCCGGCGCCGTGACCGATGCTGTCATTGAATACCTTGAAGCGATCCAGATCGATGAACACCACTCCGACCGACTGGCCGTTGCGCTGTGACATGCTGATTGCCTGCTGCAGCCGATCCTCCAGCAAATACCGGTTCGGCAGGCCGGTCAGCACGTCGTGACTGGCCTGGAACGCCAATGCATTCTGCTGCTGGATGCGCTCGGTGATATCGCTCTGCACGCCGACGAAATGTGTCACTACACCGTTTTCGTCGCGCACCGGACCGATGCGCAGATCGTTCCAGAACAGGGTGCCATCCTTGCGATAATTGCGCACCACAGCATGGCCTTCGCGCTGTTCCTGTATCGCCATGCGGATTTCCAGCAAGCCATCCTGGTCGAAATCATCGCCGTGTAAAAAATTCCAATTCAGGCCGATCACATCCTCGGCCAGGTAACCGGTAATCCGTTCGAACGCCGGGTTGACATAGGCTATCGGCAGATCAGCAGCAACGGCGTCACAAATGATGATGCCGTTGCTGCTTTGCTCCATCGCCCGCTGATTGATGCGCAGATTCTGTTCGGCCAGTTTGCGCTCGCTAATGTCGCGCAGCACGCCGGAATAAATCAGCGGCTGGCCGGCGTCGTCAAAGTCGACCTGCCCCAGCACTTCAACATGGCAATATGTGCCATCTTGCCGTCGTAGCCGGTACTCCATTTTCAATGCTTGTCCGCCGGCCAGCGCTGCTGCGCGGGCTTCATTCACCCACTTGCGGTCCTGCGGGTGAATTAAATCGACATAGAAATCCAGACTGAGATTTGACACGCTGCGATCGACTTGCATCATGTCCTTGACCAGGTCCGAGCAGGAATATTCGCCGGTTCTGAAATCGTAGCTCCACAAGCCCATTCCGGCCAGGTGCTGTGCTTCCAGCAGTTTTTTCTGGGTCGCCATGATGGTGCGATAACTGCGCTCGCGCTCGATGGCAACTGTGGCCAGGCCGGATATGTTTTTGATCAGTTCCAGCTCCTCCGCTTTGGGCTCGCGGATTTCCCGATAATAGGAGGAAAATGTCGCCACCAGCTCGCCGGAGGAGGAAAAGATCGGGGACGACCAACAGGCCCGCAAGCCATGCTCCAGCGCCAGCTGGCGATAATCCCGCCACAAGGGGTCGATTGCGATATCGCTGACGACAACCGCTTCCCGGCGATATGCGGCAGTCCCGCAAGAGCCTGCCAGCGGACCGATTTTTAATCCGTCACGCCCCGCCGCGCGGCGGTACGATTCCGGCAAGCTCGGCGCTGCGCCGCAATGCAGCCGCAAGCCATCCTCGCTCACCAGCCTCACCGACGCAATCATGCCGGGCACCTGTTGCTCCATCAGGTGCGCTATGCGCTCCAGAATCTGCGCCAGCGGCTCGCCTTTGGCAGACATCTCCAGGATCTTGGCGCTCTCCTTGATCAGGCGCTCGCGCTGCATGCGTTGGGTGACATCGCGGGCCACCACCATGATGGCGTTTTCGCCGAAATGGTCGAAGACGGTGGACAAGATTTCCATCTCGAAATCGGAACCGTCGAAGCGTCTGCAGCGCAGCACAACCGGCGGATTGGTCCGGCCGCTTTCTGCATTGCGTATGCGCTTTTGTATCAGCGGCCAGTCGTCCGGATGAAACAATGCCTGGTACGGCAGCGCCAGTACATCTACCGGCTCTGCCGCGCCGAACAGATTGGCGCCAGCCTGATTGATATACACCAGCCGGCCGCTCTGATAGATATAGATGCTATCGGGTGACAGCGAAACCAGGGCGCGATAGCGCTGCTCGGCTTCTACGATGCTTGCCTCGGCCAGTTTGCGGCTCTTTTCCTTGCGTTCGGCATTGAGGTAAAAAGAAATATTGTCTGCCAGCTCGGTCAGCAATTCAACCAGCTCGGCATCGAAAAAATTGTCCTGACTGTCGCCGATGGCAAAAACCCCGACCACCCGCCCGTTGCTGCGGATCGGGAACGCTCCCGCGGCGTTTACATTACTTTGAATCATCGTGCTGCGCCAATCATCAGGCACCGCGTTCGAACGATAATCATTGCTGTAATGGCTGGTCCCGGACAGGATGGCAGGAATGGAAACACTGCGCGCCGATGCCATCGGGTCGTCCAGATGCAGTCGTAGCTGGCGCAGCGTGCTCAAGGCAAGACCGGCGCTGGCCACCGGGATCAGCTCCCTCTGCGCATTGAGCACGCCGATCCAGGCCACATCGCACATGCCGCAGGCGACTGCAATCTCGCATACCTGGTCGAACATATCCGCGGAATTTTCCGAATGGATGATCGCATGATTGACCCTGGCAAACATCTGATAAAAACGCTTGCTGCGGACCAGCCGCTCCTTGATGCTGCGGCGCGTGGTCAGGTCGTCCGCTATGGCAGTCCAGATCTGACTGTCAAAGTCCAGATGGGTCTCCATGCGCACTATCACCGGATAAGAGCTGCCGTCTTTTTTGCTGTGTTGGGTTTCCAGCACATGGTAGCCAGCCAGCGTGATGGCCGACAGGCTGGAAAAATGTGTCGGATATCCGGCGTTGAGCGCGCCGATGTCGAGTTGGCACAGTTCCTGCGCGCTATAGCCGAGCCGGGACAGTGCGGCCCGATTGGCATAGACGATCTTCAGGGACACCGCGTCCGCCAGATAAAATTCCCTTTCGTTGCGCCCGACGATGGCCAGCAGGGATCTGTTTTCGGTGGCGGCCCGATGCACTTCGAGCAACGCCATCAGGACTTCGGCCAGTTTTCGCAGTGTCGATTTTTGATAATCGCTCAACTGCCCCGGCTTGGTATCGGTCACGCAGAGCGTACCGAGTGCATGGCCGGCCAGCGTCACAATCGGCATGCCCGCATAGAATTTCAGGCCGTGCGCACCGGTGACCAGCGGATTATCGGCAAAACGCAGGTCTTGCGCGGCATCGGTGACCTCCAGCAAATCTCGATCCAGGATGGTATGCGCGCAAAACGATACGCCGCGGGCAATCCGATCCGCACCGCTGCCGCCAAATGAAGACAGCAAAAACAGGCTATCCGCATCGATCAGGCAAATGTAGGCAGCGGGTGTATTGCAGAAGCGGGCGGCAAGTTTGGCCAGGGAGGCGAATATTTGCTTATCGCCGATGCCATTGATGTCCAACAGACCATAAGCGCGCAATTGCGCCAGACGTACAATCTCGTTGGCTGGTTGTATGGCTTCTATCATGGGTCGTCTCGTTGGCAAAAAATGATTGTAAAGTCTCTTTTTTTAAGCCGATTCTAGCAGTTTCCATTTTGCAAAAGTCTCAAAAAAATGCGCGGCCCGCCGTATTTGCGCGCTCGACGCCGCCAAACAGGAAGGATGGAATGAATAAGTCCCCATTGCAATTATCGCTGACCGGATTGCCGCCAGTGATCAACCACGCGACCCGGATTCTGATATTGGGCAGTTTTCCCGGTACTGCGTCGTTGCAAGCGCAGCAATACTATGCGCACCCGCGCAATCAGTTTTGGGCGCTGCTGTCGGCGCTGACTGGCGACGACCTTGTTGGCCTTCCTTACGCCGAGCGCCTGCCGCGCCTGCTCGCGCACGGGATCGGCCTATGGGATGTGATCGCCGCATGCGAACGGTGCGGCAGCCTCGATAGCGCGATTCGCGCGGCGCGGGCCAACCAGTTTGTATGGCTCAAGCAACAGTGTCCGGATTTGCAGCGGGTCTGTTTCAATGGCAAGACTTCCGGCAAGTTTGCGCCGCAATTCGCCACTGCTGGTTATGTAACTGCGGTTCTGCCGTCCTCGTCGCCGGCCAATGCGCAACTCTCATTTTCGCAAAAACTTGTATTTTGGCAGGGCATAACCGGATAATACGGTTCAACATTCCAGGCTACAGACATGCTTATCAAACGTAAATCGATCGAAAAAGAAGAATCCCTGCGGCCGCCTCGGTCCCGCGCCGCTGCAACACCGAAACCACCGCGCAAGCCGAAATATGCGCCGGTCACCCTGTCGGAACAGGACGGCGTGCGGTTCCTGCACTTCGGCACCGAGTGGGTGCAAGGCGCGATGCGCATCCGCAAGCCCGATGCGCTCGAACTCGAATACGCGCAACAGATGATGCTGTGGATGTTGTTTAACGAGCATCCTGCGCACATCGTCCAGCTCGGCCTGGGCACCGCCGCACTGACCAAATATTGTTACCGCCAGTTTCCCGCAGCGCGGGTGAGCGCGATTGAACTCAATCCGTCGGTTGTTACTATTTGCGAAACCATGTTCAAGCTGCCGCCCAACGACGACCGGCTCAACGTGATCGAAATGGACGCGATGGATTTCGTCAACGACAGCGCCAATCTCGACAGCGTCGATGTGTTCCAAATCGATCTGTACGACGCCACTGCGCGCGGCCCGGTGCTCGACACGCCGGAGTTCTACCAGTCCTGCGCGGCCTGCCTGACCGACGACGGCATGATGACGGTCAACCTGTTCGGTGATCACCCGAGCTACGCCAAAAACCTGAAAGCGATGAAATTTGCCTTCGACGCAGTGGTGTGGCTGCCGGAAGTGCATGACGGCAATATCGTCGTGATCGCCTTCAAGCGCGCACCGTCACTGGACTTTTCCACCTTGTATGAGCGCGCCGCAGCGATCAAGGCGGCTACCAAACTGCCGGCCAAATCCTGGGTGGATGGCCTGAAAGTCTGGATGACTGAAGAATAAAATCAGTATACAAGGAGCGCGCCCGGGTGCGCTCCACTAAAAAAATATACAAACTATGGCATGTATGCATTAAAAGATGCAATTTACCGCATATAAAACATGCGGCGCGTATAAATACTCTCAATATTTTCAATATATCACAGCGAATTCCAGCGTTCTCACATCTGCGCCAGCGCCGCCTGCACCGTCGGATAACGCAACTGGAATCCCAGCTCTTGCTTCAAGCGCCGGTTGCACAAGCGGCGCGATTCCGCCATGAAAGACAGCAGCATCGGCGACACTTGGCTTTGCAGTTCGACGCGCGGCAAGCGCGGCGGGCGCGGCAACGCAAAGGCGTCGGCAACCGCATCGAAATACGCGCCCATCTGCATTTCGCTATCGTCGACCGCGTGATAAATCCGGCACGGCCGGGCCTTGGACAGCGCCGCGACGATGATGCGCGCCAGATCGTCGGCGTGGATGTGGTTGGTGTGCACATCATCCTGTGGCGTGAGCGCCGGCATGCCCTTGCGCAGCCGGGCCAAAGGCAGGCGCTCGGCGGCGTAAATCCCCGGCACCCGCAGAATACACATGCGACTATTGCTGCGCCGGGCCCAGTCGCGCAGCACTTGTTCGGCGTCCACCCGCCGCCGGGCGCGCGGGTTTTGCGGGTTGACACTGCGGGTCTCGTCGAACTGCGCGCCGCCGCAATCGCCGTATACGCCGCTGGTGCTGATATAAACCAGCCGCGCCCGCTCGGGTAAAATAGCGGCCAGATTGCGGCTGCGCCGGTCTTGCGTTCCATTGGATTGCGGCGGCGCCAGATGCACGATGGTGTGCGCCAGACCAGCCAGCCGGCGCAGGCTGTACGGCTGGTCCAGATCGGCCACAATCGGCACCGCGCCAGCGGCGCGCAATGTTGCGCAACGCTCTGGCTGGCTGGTGACGGCGAACACGCGAAAGCGCGCGCCCAGCAGCGGCAGCAAACGCATGCCGACATCGCCGCAACCGACGATCAGCAAACGCGGCCGGCCCAGCTTGGGCATGCCGAACTTATTCGTGGTGAATGGCCCCATTTTATTGACTGTATTTTTCATCATCGGGATTGTATGACTTTTCAAGTGACGGTTCAGCCGAGCGGCCAGCAATTTAGCTGCGACGAAAGCGACAATGTATTGTCCGCAGCGATGCATGCCGGCATCACCCTGCCCTACGGCTGCAAAAACGGCGCTTGCGGTTCCTGCAAAGGAAAAATAGTATCCGGCACCGCCAAACACGGCGCGCACCAGCAAAAAGCCCTTTCCGCGGAAGAAGAAGCAAATGGCCTGGCGCTGTTCTGTTGCGCCACCCCGCTATCGGACCTGGTGATCGAGGCGCACGAAGTGCAAAGCGTCGGCGAATTTCCGGTCAGGAAGATGCCGGCGCGCATCGCCGCGCTGGAAAAAGTGTCCGCCGACGTGATGGTCATCTCGCTGCAACTGCCCGCCAACGAACGGCTGCAGTATCTGGCCGGGCAATACCTCGAATTCATGCTGCGCGACGGCAAACGGCGCAGCTACAGCATGGCCAACGCGCCGCATGCCGACGAAAAGATCACGCTGCACGTGCGCCACATGCCGGGCGGCCTGTTCTCCGACCAGGTGTTCGGCAGCCTGAAGGAACGCGACATCCTGCGCTTCGAAGGCCCGCTCGGCACTTTTTTCCTACGCGAAGATTCCGACAAGCCGATCGTGCTGCTGGCGTCCGGCACCGGTTTTGCGCCGCTCAAGGCGATCATCGAACACGCCGCCTTCATCGAATCGACGCGCCCGATGACGCTGTACTGGGGCGGCCGCCGGCCGCAGGACCTGTACATGCACGCGCTGTGCGAAGAATGGGCGCGCACTTTGCCGAATTTCAAATACGTACCGGTGGTGTCGGATGCGCAAGCGGAAGACGGCTGGCAAGGCCGCAGCGGTTACGTGCACCGCGCCGTGATCGAAGATTTTCCTGACTTGTCCGGCTATCAGGTGTACGCCTGCGGCGCGCCGGTCATGGTGGATTCGGCCAAACGGGATTTCATCACGCAGTGCAAGTTGGCGAAAGAAGAATTCCATGCGGATTCGTTCACCTCGGAAGCGGATTTACACACCGCCTGAGAAACACGCAACCCGCTGCAGTCGACCTTGATCGAACCTGCAATCAACATAATTCAATCCCGCACACTCGGAGCACCCATGGAATTCAGCCAGTACGATGTCAACGCCTTGATGTTTATCACCAATCGCCCGCCGCTAGTCTTCACCGAAGGCAGCGGCATGTGGCTCACCGACCATAGCGGCAAGCGCTATCTGGATTACCTGCAAGGCTGGGCGGTCAACTGCCTCGGCCATTCGCCGCAATGCCTCCAGGATGCGCTGGCGGTGCAGGCCAAAAAACTGATCAATCCATCGCCGGCGTTCTACAACGCGCCGTCGATCAAGCTGGCCTCGCTGCTGACCGCCAATTCTTGCTTCGACCGCGTATTCTTTGCCAACAGCGGCGCCGAAGCCAATGAAGGCGCGATCAAGCTGGCGCGCAAATGGGGCAAGAAATACAAAGACGGCGCGTTCGAAATCATCAGCTTCAACCACAGTTTCCACGGCCGCACGCTGGCCACCATGTCGGCCTCCGGCAAACCCGGCTGGGATACGCTGTACGCACCGCAAGTGTCGGGCTTTCCGAAGGCCGAACTGAACGACATCGAATCGGTTGAAAAACTGATCAATGCCAACACCGTGGCCGTGATGCTGGAGCCGGTGCAGGGCGAAGCCGGTGTAATCCCGGCCAGCCGTGGCTTCATGCAGGCGCTGCGCGCGCTGACTGCCCGCCACAACATCCTGCTGATCGTCGATGAAGTGCAAACCGGCATGGGCCGTTGCGGCGCGCTGTTCGCCCATCAATTGTCGGATATCACGCCCGACTTGATGACGCTGGGCAAAGGCATCGGTGGCGGCGTGCCGCTGGCGGCCATGCTGTGCACCGAAGCAGTCGCCTGTTTCGAGCCCGGCGACCAGGGCGGCACTTACAACGGCAATCCGCTGATGACCGCAGTGGGTGTGGCGGTGATGGAACAATTGCTGCAACCCGGCTTCCTGCCGGCGGTGCAGGAAAAAGGCGCGTATCTGCGCACCGAATTGCTGCAACTGTGCGCGCAGCACGGCTTGCAAGGCGAGCGCGGCGAAGGCTTGTTGCGCGCACTGGAACTCGGCCGCCCGATCGGCACGCAACTGGTGGAAGCGGCGCGCGACTTACAACCGTTCGGCCTGCTCTTGAACTCGCCGCGTCCCGATTTGTTGCGCTTCATGCCGGCGCTCAACGTCACCACCGCTGAAATCCAGCAGATGATATCGATGCTTTCGGACTTGTTGCGCCAACAGAAATAATCTGCGCGAAAACCCTGGAAGCGCCCGCTTCCAGGACGATACTGGATAGCCGTATTTTTTAAAAACCGCATAGATAATGCGAAAAACGCCTTATTTTTTATGATACTCCGCATATCATAAAATATCACCTGCTTGGCAGGTAGCGACCTTTCTCCCTGCATAACACATCCCAAAGGCCCTTGAAACTTGGGCGGTCATCCCTATTGTGTACTTAAATTAATCGCACAAACAGGCACTAATCGGGCAGTAAGCAACTCTAACATTGTGCCGCAATTGTCTACGGACAAACATTGTTCTAACAACACGCAATAAAAGAAGAACAGGGCTAGAATTAAAGCGGCAATACGGTATTAATTGCCAAAGACTGGTAGGTTCCACTCAAAGGACATGAAAATGAAAATCTTTGACAACTACGCAGCGCGGTACGAGCGGACCATGGAAGAAGAGTATTCCCTGAAGGAATACCTGGATTTATGCAAGCGCGATCCTCTGGCGTATTCCAGCGCAGCCGAGCGCATGCTGGTGGCCATCGGCGAACCGGAATTGATCGACACCCGCAACTACCCCCATTTGTCGCGCATCTTCGCCAACAAGATAATTAAAATCTATCCCGCCTTCAAGGAGTTCTATGGGATGGAGGATGCGATCGAGCAAGTGGTATCGTATTTCCGCCACGCAGCGCAGGGTTTGGAAGAACGCAAACAGGTTCTGTACCTGCTGGGGCCGGTCGGCGGCGGCAAATCGTCGATTGCCGAAAAACTCAAGCACTTGATGGAAAAGGTGCCGTTCTACTGCCTCAAGGGCTCGCCCATCAACGAGTCGCCGCTGGGCATGTTCAGCATGGAAGAAGACGGCGCGATTCTGGAAGAGGATTACGGCATCCCGCGCCGCCATCTGAACGCCATTCCCAGCCCTTGGGCGGTCAAGCGTCTGGGCGAATTCAACGGCAACATCAATCAGTTCCGGGTCGTCAAACGCTACCCGTCGATACTCAGACAGATCGCCATCTCAAAGACGGAACCGGGCGACGAAAACAACCAAGATATTTCATCGCTGGTGGGCAAGGTCGATATCCGCAAGCTCGAAGACTTTTCCCAGGACGATACCGACGCCTACAGCTACTCGGGCGGCCTGTGCCTGTCGAACCAGGGCTTGATGGAATTCGTCGAAATGTTCAAGGCGCCGATCAAGGTGCTGCATCCGTTGCTGACCGCCACGCAGGAAGGCAACTACAAGGGCACCGAAGGTTTTGGTGCGATCCCGTTCGACGGTATTATTTTGGCCCACTCCAACGAGTCGGAATGGAAAACCTTTAAGAACAACAAGAATAACGAAGCCTTCCTGGACCGGATTTACATCGTCAAGGTGCCTTATTGCCTGCGGGTGATGGAAGAAACCAAAATTTACGAAAAACTGCTGCGCAACTCTTCGCTGTCGCAAGCGCCGTGCGCTCCCGGCACGCTGAAGATGATGGCGCAGTTTGCGGTACTGACGCGCCTGAAGGAGCCGGAAAATTCCAGCATTTACAGCAAGATGCTGGTCTATGACGGTGAAAATCTGAAAGACATCGACCCGAAAGCCAAGTCGTATCACGAGTACCGCGACTACGCCGGGGTGGATGAAGGCATGAGCGGGTTGTCGACCCGTTTCGCCTTCAAGATTCTGTCCAAGGTATTCAACTTCGACACCACCGAAGTGGCGGCCAATCCGGTCCACTTGATGTATGTGCTGGAACAGCAGGTCGAGCGCGAACAGTTCCCGCCCGAAACCGAGCAGAGGTACCTGGCCTTCATCAAAGAATATCTGGCCCAGCGCTATGCTGAATTCATCGGCAAGGAAATCCAGACCGCGTACTTGGAAAGCTATTCCGAATACGGCCAGAATATTTTCGACCGCTACGTGACTTTTGCCGATTTCTGGATTCAGGATCAGGAATACCGCGACCCGGATACCGGCGAAAGCTTCGACCGCAATGCGCTGAACCAGGAGCTGGAAAAAATTGAACGGCCTGCCGGCATCTCGAACCCGAAAGATTTCCGCAACGAAATCGTCAATTTCGTGCTGCGAGCCAGAGCCCAGAACGCCGGCAAGAATCCGTCCTGGACCAGCTACGAAAAACTCAAGATGGTGATCGAGAAGAAAATGTTCTCGAATACCGAAGAACTGCTGCCGGTGATTTCGTTTAACGCCAAGGCCAGCGCCGACGATGTCAACAAGCATGCAGAGTTCGTCGCCCGCATGGTGGAAAAAGGATATACGGCCAAACAGGTTCGACTGTTATGTGAGTGGTATTTGCGCGTCAGAAAATCGTCGTGAGCAGATGCGTCTGCCTTGCTTAAGGAGAAGATATGGTTCACGAAAAACACGAAAGGCACGAAAAAAATGCATCAAAAGGATTGTGTCATTAAGCCCTTTTATGCTTTTCGTGTCTTTCGTGGACAGTGAGCGACATTAGTTACAGGAGACGATTTTGGTTCACCTAATCGACCGACGCCTACAGGGCAAAAACAAATCCGCAGTCAATCGCGAACGATTTTTACGTCGTTACAAGGGCCAGATCAGGGATGCGGTTGAACGGGCGATAAAAGGCCGTTCCATCACCGACATGGAAAGCGGCGAAAAAGTATCGATTCCGGCCAAAGATGTCAATGAGCCGAGTTTCGGCAATGCCCATGGCGGGGTCTGGGAGATGGTACATCCCGGCAACACGGAATACCAAAAAGGCGACCGGGTGGCGCGCCCCAAAAGCGGATCCGGATCCGGTTCCGGCTCCGGCCAGGCCGGCAACAGCGACCAGATCACGGAAGATGATTTTATCTTCGAACTGACGCGCGAAGAATTCCTGAACTACTTCTTCGAGGACCTGGAATTGCCGAATATGGTGAAGACCCAGCTCACCGCCACCACCGAATTCAAGCAGCAGCGGGCCGGTTATAAAATGTCCGGCACGCCCACTAATATTCATGTGTTGCGCTCGCTACGTGGCGCACTGGGACGGCGCATCGCAGTCGGCAGCAAATCGCACAAGCGCCTGCTGGAAGCAGAATCCGAACTCAAACAATTGCTCGAAATCGTGCCGGACGAGGATGCGCGCATCATCACGCTGCGACAGGAAATTCATCGCTTGCGCAGCAAATTGCTGGCGATTCCATTCATCGACCCGTTCGATCTGCGCTACAGCAATCGCATCAGGGTGCCGAAACCGTCCAGCCAGGCAGTCATGTTTTGCATCATGGATGTCTCCGGCTCGATGGATGAAATCAAGAAAGATACCGCAAAACGCTTTTTCATCCTGTTGTACCTGTTTTTGAGGCGCGCTTACGACAAGATTGAAGTGATCTTCATCCGCCACCACACGATGGCCGACGAAGTCGATGAAAACGATTTTTTCCACTCGCGTGAATCGGGCGGCACCGTGGTGTCGTCGGCGCTGGATTTGCTGGCCAAGATCATACGTGAACGGTATGCCAGTAACGACTGGAATATTTACGTGGCGCAAGCTTCCGATGGCGACAACTGGGACAACGATTCGGTCGCCTGCCGCCAGCTGCTGATCAATACCATCATGCCGGCGGTGCAGTATTACGCCTACGTCGAAATCACTGGGGACAAGCCGCAGAATCTATGGGAAGAATACACGCAGGTACTGCGCCATCACCGGCACTTTGCAATGCAACTGATCAAATCCCCGGCCGATATTTATCCTGTGTTTCGTGAACTATTCAAGAAACAGGAAAAATCATGAGTGTTCCGAGCAAAATAAGTCCCTCGTACCAGTTGCCAAAACAGTCGGAATGGACCTTCGAACTGCTGGAGCAGGTGCATGAAGAAGTGCGCCGCATCGCACAAAATTTTGGCCTCGACACCTATCCGAACCAGCTCGAAATCATCAGCGCCGAACAGATGATGGATGCCTACACGGCGGTTGGCTTGCCGGTGTCGTACCACCATTGGTCATTCGGCAAGCATTTTCTCAATACCGAAAAAAACTACAAGCGCGGCCAGATGGGCCTGGCCTACGAAATCGTCATCAATTCGAATCCCTGCATCGCCTATCTGATGGAAGAAAACAGCCTGATGATGCAAACCCTGGTGATCGCGCACGCGGCCTACGGTCACAACTCTTTTTTCAAGGGCAATTACCTGTTCCGCTCCTGGACCGATGCCGAAGAGATCATCGACTACATGGTGTTTGCCAAGAAATTCATATCCGAATGCGAAGAGCGGTACGGCATCGAAGCGGTCGAACTGTTGCTCGACTCCTGCCATGCACTGCAAAACCACGGCGTCAATCGCTACAAGCGCCCGGCCAAACTGTCGCTTACAGAAGAAAAGGCGCGCCAGAAAGAGCGCGAAGCCTATCTGCAATTGCAGGTCAACGACCTGTGGCGCACCCTGCCCCAGCACGAAAAAGAGGCGGTCGCCAACCGGCCGTCACAGCGGTTCCCGCCGGAGCCGCAAGAAAACCTGCTGTATTTCATCGAGAAATACGCACCGATACTGGAGCCGTGGCAACGCGAAGTGGTGCGCGTCACGCGCAAGATCGCGCAGTATTTTTACCCGCAGCGCCAGACCCAGGTCATGAACGAAGGCTGGGCCACCTTCTGGCATTACACCATCCTCAATCAACTGTATGCGGAAGGCGTGGTCGATAACGGTTTCATGATGGAATTCCTGCAAAGCCATACCAACGTGATCTACCAGCCGCCGCTCGACAGTGCGCACTACAACGGCATCAACCCATATGCGCTGGGGTTTGCCATGATGTCCGACATCCGCCGTATCTGCGACGCGCCCACCGACGAAGACCGCATATGGTTTCCCCATATCGCCGGCAGCGACTGGCTAAAGACGCTCGATTTTGCGATGCGCAACTTCAAGGACGAGAGTTTCATTTCCCAATACCTGTCGCCCAAGCTGATCCGCGATTTTCATTTTTTTGCGGTGCTCGACGATGATACCGATGACAAGCTGACGATTTCCGCGATTCACGACGACAGCGGCTATCAGACCATCCGCCAGAAACTGTCGGAGCAATACAATCTGGGCAATCGGGAGCCGAATATCCAGGTGTTTTCGGTCAACATGCAGGGTGATCGGTCGATGACGTTAAGACACACCCAGTTTCAGCGTCGCCCGCTCAATACACAGGCACAGGAAGTGTTAAAACATGTGGCGCGGCTGTGGGGTTTTGATGTGCGACTGGAGACCATCGATCCGAACGGCAAAATCATCAGCACGCTGGAATGCAAACGCGAAAAGCGTACGCACGGCTAAATTCCGCATGCTGCACTTCCGATGTGCTGCGGCAGCACCTTTTAAATATACTGAATAAGGTATTTTTAACTGCCGCAATGGGTATATGCGGCAAAAGCATTGTTTATTGACATACCCCCACTGGGATACCACTTGCGTGTAGGTGCGAATGCATTCGCACTCTTAATTATTCCATCCGAACTGGTGCGAATAAATTCGCACCTACGCTCGACTGGCAAGACTCCTTTACAACACTTCAAGCATCACATCTCCAATACATATTGCCCGGGAGCGTCGGTCAGCACATGCTCGGCCGGCATGTCCTGGACCTTGATTTTTTTTGCGCTGGAATGCAGCGCCAGCCACTTATGCCAGTGCGGCCACCAGGAACCCTGCTCGACCGTTGACTGCGACACCCAATCGTCCGGCCCCACCACATGACTGTGCGCATGCCGCTGGCCCGACCGGAACCGGAAGCTGCGGCCCGCATGGCCCAACTCGGACACCACTCCGCTATTGTGGCCACCGGAAGCCAGCACGAAATGGACCTCGGAATCGACCAGGAAATGGATCTTGTAGACCGACTTCCAGGGCGAGACGTGGTCGCGTTCAGTGCCCAGCACAAACATCGGCTGCCTGATATTGCTCAGTGCGATCAAATGACCATCGACGCAGTAGCGGCCTTCGGCCAGATCGTTATGCAAGAACAGTTGCCGCAGATATTCGCTATGCATCCGGTAGGGCAAGCGCGTGGTGTCGGCGTTCCACGACATCAGATCGTTCGGCGCCCGACGGATACCGAGCAAATATTCGCGCATGATGCGCGACCAGATCAGATCGCGCGAATTGAGCAGCTCGAAACTGGCTGCCATCTGCGCGCCATCTAGATAGCCCTGCTCCCACATCAGCGCATCCAGCAAGGCCAACTGGCTGTCGTCGATGAACAGCCCCAGCTCGCCCGGATCGGTAAAGTCTACCTGCCCCGCCAGCAGCGTGATGGTCTGCATTGGCGCCAGCGCCTTCTGCGGATCGCGTCCCAGCGCCGCTGCGCCGATGGACAGCAAAGTGCCGCCCAGGCAATAGCCGACCGCATGCACCGGAGTGTCCGGCATCACCTGCGCGACTTCCTCCAGTGCGGCAAACAAGCCCTGTGAAATGTAATCATCCATGCCCAAATTTCGGCCCTCGGCGCCGGGATTCTTCCATGACATCATGAACACGGCATGACCCTGCTCGACCAGGTAGCGCACCATCGAATTATTCGGCGACAGATCCAGGATGTAATATTTCATGATCCACGAAGGCACAAACAGCACCGGCTCCCGGTATACGGTTTCGGTCTGCGGCGTGTACCGGATCAATTCAAACAGCGCGTTGCTGAACACCACTTTTCCGGGCGTGACCGCGACATCCCGTCCGACCTTGTAGGGAGAATCAGCTCTCTGGTGCGTATCACCGCCGCGCTTCTTTTGCTTGCGTTTGGCCTGATCTTCCAGCCAGTGGCTCCAGCCGGTCAAGCGGTTATGGCCTTTCGATTCGATGGTGGCACGCAATACTTCCGGATTGGTGATGGCGTAATTGGATGGAGCAACAGCATCGAGCATCTGGCGCGCGGCAAAACCGACCACATGCTCATGATGCGGCGTAACGCCGCGAATGCCGGTAGTGGCCTGCTGCCAGAAATCCTGCGTCTGCAAGAAAGATTTGGCAAACACGTTATATGGCCAGTACGACCATTCCGGCCGGTTGAAGCGCGAATCGGTATCCGTCACGCTGACCTGACCGCTGCCGGAACTCACCGCGCTGGCCATGAAAGGCCCCCATTCCGCCGCTTGCTGCTTCAGCAAAGCCAGCAGTTCGATGCGGCGTCCCGGCGACATGGCGAGTTGCAGCAGCCATTCCTGCATTGCCACTGACAAGCTGGTCGGAGAAATGCCGCCGGTCAACTTTGCCAGTGCGCTCTGATACATCAAATCCAGAGTATTGGTGCCCGCTTGCTCGTTGCCATCGCAACTCAGGTAGCACAGTTTTTTGGGAGCCGCCGCGTCCTGCGGCAAAGTTGCATCTGCTGCCGTTGCAATTTCAATTGGCAAGCTGTGATCAAGGTTCAAATTCTTTTCAGTCAGATTCATATCCACCTCTCGGTTGCGAACTATTCATTCTTGCAAGAATGCGGCATCACGCTAATTGACATAAATCAAACGAATCGAGGATTTTGCCTTGGCACAGATAATTCGGTTCCGGCCACAGTGTCTAGAACCATATTCCAGGCGCTCCGTTCCTCACTGAGAGATGCGGATCGCCTTGACGTCGATCTCAGGAGATTCGAGAAAATCTCTCTCTACCTCGCCTCTTATTTCGACTCGGGTCTTGTTATCTATTTTTTGTGCTGGGAAATATTCAGCCTCGATTTCCACTCTTATTTCATTGGTGCCATCAGAAAAAATGTACTTCTCCTTGCCCACTTTTTTAAGTAAAAATCCACTGAGCACCACCTCCTGATCGTCCACAGGATTTTTAAGTATGCTGGCAACCGACAGGGCCGTTTTTTGCGTGGATGGACCGACATATTGCGCTTGTACGGTGGCGGGCACGCTGGCCGCTATGGCGGTAGCAAAAATTGCTAAACTGATTTTTATTTTGGATATCACTTGATTTACCTCTACGGTATTTTGTTTAGATCGAACGCACTTTGGCTTTGATTATTTCTTCCACATCGCCAACCGATTGCTGTACTTTTCCAGCAATTTGTTTGTCCAGCCCTTTGATCTGCTGCGCATCGCTTCCAACCAATTTACCTGCTTCTTCCTGTGCTTTACCGACGACTTCTTTCGCAGTGCCTTTGATTTGATTTTTGTTCATGGTGTTCTCCTGTCAAAAATCACAATGTAAGCCATTGACTCAGAGCAAGTCTGTGCGCTTGCGAACATAGAAAAACACAAGCTGCCACTTTCCACTTTCTCTAATGGATTAGGCAGCAGGACAATATTGGCCCGAGGCGATAATTTACTCGTGCCGCAGCGCCTCGATCGGGTCCAGTTGCGCGGCGCGGCGGGCGGGGAAATAGCCGAACAGCACGCCAATCCCAGCCGAAAACAGGAACGACAGAATGTTGATCGACGAATTGAACACGTAAGGCACCTGCATTAGTTGCGCCAGCCCGATCGAAGCTCCGGTGGCCAGCACGATGCCGATTATGCCGCCGAGGGTGGACAGCACCACCGCCTCGATCAGGAATTGCAGCAACACTTCGCGCTCCAGCGCGCCGATGGCCAGACGCAAGCCGATTTCGCGGGTGCGCTCGGTGACGCTGACCAGCATGATATTCATGATGCCAATCCCGCCCACCAGCAAGCTCACTGCAGCCACCGCGCCCAGCAGCGTGGTCATCACTTTGGTGGTGCCGGACAAGGTTTCGGCCAGCTGTTTGGTGTCGAGCACATTGAAATTGTCGTCATCTCCCTGGGCCAGTTTGCGGCGTTCACGCAGCAACTGCGTCAGGCTGGACTTCAGGCGCGCGCTATCGGTGCCGTCTTTCATCGACACCAGCAAGGTGGCGACCCGCTGGTTGCCGGCAACGCGGCGCTGCAGCGTGTGCAGCGGCACCAGCACTATGTCATCCTGATCGTTGCCCATGGCCGCTGGCCCTTTGGCTGCCAGCACGCCCACCACTACGCAGGAGAATTGCTTGATGCGCAACTGTTCCCCCAGCGCGCTGCGGGTATCGAACAATTCGCGCCGTATGGTATCGCCGATGATGCACACGGCGGCGCCCGCTTGCAACTCGCCCTCTTCGAACTGGCGACCTGCGGACAGTTTCCAGTTGCTGGTCTGAAACCAGGCATTGGTGCTGCCGGTGACGTTGGTGGTCCAGTTGCGGCCGTTGGCGACTACTGTCACGCTGGCCCGTCCTTCGGGAGCTACTGCCTGTACGCCGCCGATCTGGTTCGCGATCGCTGCCGCATCGGCTTCCTTGAATGCCGGCGCGCCGCCACTGCCGCCGCCGAAACCCTGGCGTTGTCCGGGGCGGACCATCAGCAAGTTGCTGCCCAGGCTGGAAATCTGATTTTGCACTTCCATGGTGGCGCCGTTGCCCAGCGTCACCATGGTGATGACCGCACTGACGCCAATCACGATGCCGAGCATGGTCAGGAAAGAACGCAGCAGGTTGCGGCGAATCGAACGCAGCGCCAGCAGCAAAGTATTGAGCAGCATTACAGTTCTCCCACTGCTGCTGTTGGCAAGTCTAGTCCGAGCGGATGCGGATTGCTGGCGTCGCTGTCGAGCAAGCCATCGACAAAATGCACCATGCGCTTGGCATACATCGCCATGTCTTGCTCGTGCGTGACCATCAGCACGGTGATGCCGTGATCTATATTAAGTCGCGACAGCAACTCCATGATTTCGCGGCTGCGTTGGGTATCGAGGTTGCCGGTGGGCTCATCGGCCAGCAATACCGCGGGCTCGGTGACGATGGCGCGGGCAATCGCGACCCGCTGCTGTTGCCCGCCCGACAGTTCGGCCGGCGTGTGATGTTCCCAGCCAGACAGGCCTACCGAAGCCAGCGCCTTGGTCGCCAGAGCATGCCGTGTTGCAGCGCTTTCGCCGCGGTACAACAAGGGCAATTCGACGTTTTCCTGCGCCGAGGTGCGCGCCAGCAGGTTGAAACCCTGAAACACAAAACCCAGGTAGCGCCGGCGCAGCTGCGCGCGCTGGTCGCGCGATAATTTTTCCACATGCATGCCGTGAAACAGGTATTCGCCTGCGGTGGGCGTATCGAGGCAACCGAGAATATTCATCACGGTCGATTTTCCCGAGCCGCTGGGCCCCATGATGGCGACAAATTCGCCCGCTGCGATATCGATATCGACGCCCTTGAGCGCCATCAATGCGGCCTGCCCTTTGCCGTACATCTTGGTCACGCTGCGCAGACGGATCAGCGGCGCTGGGACAGCGACATCAGGACCGGTGGCGGGCTCCATCGCTGTACTTATTTTCATGCTCATTGCGCTGCCGTGCGCTGGTCGGTGATGACCTGCATGCCGGCCTGCAAATCCCCTGCCGTTATCTCGGTCATCCGGCCATCGCTAATGCCGGGCGTCACGTCCACCGCGACCGCGGCGCCGTTGCGCAATACCCAAACCTGACGCACCGCCGCCGTACTGGCGCTGCTGGCGGCAGATTTGCGCGGCGTGCGGGGGCGTCCACGCGGCATCAGGCTGGCCACAATACCGCCCTGATCAGCGGCGCCCGATGCCTTGCCGGCCTGTTTCGGAGCCGATGTCGATGTCGATGTCGGCGTGAAGCGCAGTGCGCTGTTCGGCACCAGCAGCACATCGTGGCGCTCGGTGGCGGTGATGGTGGCGGTTGCCGTCATGCCGGGGCGCAGGCTCAGGTCGGCATTATCGACGTCCAGATAGGTGATGTAAGTGACCACGTTCTCGGTAATGGTCGAGCCGAACGCTACCCGCGTGATGGTGGCCGGATACTTGCGATTGGCATAGGCGCTGACCGTAAAGCGGGCTTTCTGACCGATCTTGACCGAGCCGACATCGGCTTCATCGACATTCACCTGCAGGCGCATGTGGCCCAAGTCTTCGGCGATGGTAAACAGCGTTACCGCCTGCAACGAGGCCGCCACCGCGTTGCCGGGGTCGACCGTGCGAGTCAGGATCACGCCGTCGATGGGCGAGCGAATCGATGCTTTCGACAGATTGGTCTCGTCGGTGGACAAGGTGGCCTTGGCGCTGACGACGTTGGCGCGGGCGCTCAATGCATTGGCTTGCGCCCGATCCAGCGTGGCGCGTCCAGTGTCAAGCTCGGCCCTGGAAGGCACTTTGCCGCCGGACAAGCGCGACACTTCTTCCAGCCGCGCCAAATTGCTCTGCGACTCCTTGACTGTGGCCACCTCTTGCGCCACTGCTGCATTCGCGGCAGCCAGCGCAGCGCGTGAGCGCACGATCTGATCGTTCAGCTTGGCGGTATCGAGTTCCACCAAAACCTGGCCTTTCTTGACTTGATCATTGACGTCCACCAGCACCCGCAACACAGTGCCGGACAGTTCGCTGCCGATGCTGACCGAGCGCGTCGGCTGCAACGTGCCATTGGCGATGACGGTGAGCGTGAGGTTGCCGCGTGCCGCCGCTTGGGCCGTGAAGCTGGGTGCGGCGTTGGCTTTTTGCTGCGCTTGCCAGAAATAAACGCCGATTGCGGCCAGGATCAATAACGCGACAGCGATCCAGAATAGCGGGCGACGCCACCAGCGGCGCGCAGCCGGATCGACCAGCGCTCCAAGTGCATCGGTGTCCGGTGTAGTTTCGTTGGAAGAAGATGGTGTATTCATGAGTTCGAAGGTTGAGTGATATTGGCGCTACCGGACTGGCCTGGCGACATTGCGGAATCGCGCTCCGGCTGCCAGCCGCCGCCCAAAGCCTTGTACAAGCGCACATGGTCGGCGCTGAGGTCGGTGGCGGTGGTTGCCACCGCGTCTTGCGTGCTATACAGAGAACGCTGCGTTTCCAGCACGGTCTGAAAATCGATCAGGCCGCTGGCGTAGCGCTGGCGCGCAATCAGTGCCGCATTGGCCGCCGCATCGCTGGCGTCACGCAAGTGCTGCAGGCGCTCGCGGTCGCCGCCCAGCGCGACCAGCGCATCTTCCACATCCGTTAATGCAGTCAGCACCGTGGCCTGATAAAACAGCCGTGCCTGTTCCAGCGCGGCTTGCTGCGCACGCACCTGCGCCTTGCCTGCGCCAGCATCGAACAGCGGCACCGACACGCTGCCCAGCAATGCGCTGGCCAGCGCGCCGCTGCCGGTGAGCGTGCCCAGCGTCAATGCGCTCAGTCCCAGCGAGCCGCCAAGCCGAAAACTCGGATAGCGCGCAGCGTCGGCTTGCCCGACCCGCGCCAACGCGGCGCTGACCTGGTGCTCGGCGGCGCGCACGTCGGGGCGCTGGCGCAACGTTTCGGCCGGCATGCTGAGTGCCAAATCATCCTGCGCCTGCGGCACCGGAGTGGCGCTGGCAAGTTGCGCCCGCAACGCCTCCGGCGTCTGGCCGCACAGCAGCGCCAGACTGTGCTGGATTTGCGCCACGCTGGTTTCCAGCGTCGGAATTTGCGCCCGCGTCTGTTCGCTGGCGGCACGCGCCTGCTCGCCTTCGAGCGACGTCAGCAAACCGGCCTGCACCCGCCAATCAGTGAGTTGCAAGGTTTCCAGCTGGCTGACAAGATTGCTGCGCGCAATCATCAACCGGGTCTGCGCGCCGCGATATTGGATGTAACTGACCGCCACTTCAGCCGCGATGGAAACCTGCACATCGGCCAGACTGGCGGCGCTGGCTTGCGCGCTTGCCTCGCCTGCCTGCAGCGCGCTGCGGTTGCCGCCAAACACATCGGGCTCCCAACTGGCGTCAAACCCGGTATTGAACGCATTGCTGGCGCTGGCTTTGCCCGACTTGCTGCGTCCCGCCGAGGCCGAACCGGTGACGTTGGGCAATAAGCCGGCCGCCGCAATGTCGCGCAACGCACGCGCCTGCGCCAAAACCGCCTGCGCGCTGTTGACGCTGGTATTGGCGCGCAAGGCTTGCGTTATCAGCGCATCGAGCAAGGGATCGTCAAAACGTTGCCACCACTGCGCCAGGTTGGCGTTGGCGTTGCCGTTTTCTGCACCGGCGGCGCTGGTTGCAACAGCCGCCGACCACGCCGCCGGCACCGCAATCTCCGGCAGCGCCGACGACTGTGGCGACAGAGATGCGCAAGCCGATAACGTTAATGTCAACGGCAACAACATCGTCCATAAACCGAGTTTTTTCAACATGCAATCTTTTCTGGAAAATTCATGTACGTCACGTATGTCATCTACGTCACGTACGAAATGGCAACATTCTCTTGAGCGTGTTATCCCCCGCCCAGTAATGATGGAACAAGGCTGCAGCGGCATGCAGACCAATCAGGAAGTAACCCGCGGTGGCGATTGCCTCATGGATGTCTTTTATTTGTGTGGCGTTGGCCTTGTTTTTGGCGATCAACGCCGGCAACTCCAGCCCGAAGAATGGAATCTGCTTGCCGCCGGCACTCAGCACAAGCCAGCCCAGCAGCGGCATGACTATCATCAGCACATACAGCGCCACATGCATCCACAGGGAAAGTCGCATCTGCCATTGCGGCAAAGCCGGTCTGATGGCCGGCGCGGGTGTGCGCAAGCGCGCCGCCAAACGTATCCATACCAGGACGAAAACCGACAAGCCCAGCATGTAATGCCACGTTTTCATCCCGTTATAGAGCGCACTGCCCTTGGGAAAAATGCCGCGCAGTTCCATGCTGGCATATACACAGACCATCAATAGCAACATCAGCCAGTGCAACCCTATCGACAGCGCGCCATATTTGTCGGCATTGTTCGCGTTTGCGTTCGTGATCACAGTAATCCCCTTATCAGTTATGCCGGGAATCGGCTTAAACGGAGTCATCATGGGCACTAGAATGGAAGTCGCTTATCCGATATCAACACCGAAAATCGGACCATTGCTTACTCCCGCAGGCACCTGGAAACACCAGCGCATTCTAGTGAATCTCCAGCAGCGACCGCGGCGCTTTTACAAAACAATACAATTCCATGCGCTTCTGCAGGTCTGTCAGAAGTCACAATTCACATATAAACAGGGTCATGTATTTTTAATGCGCGCACAAAAATAATGCGCAAACAACGCGCTTTTTTTGCATACTCCCTGTAAATTTATTACCCGCGCAAAGCCGCCCAAGCCACCATCGCCCACGCCAGCAGGAATGCAGCGCCGCCAATCGGCGTGATTGCGCCCAGCATGCGCACGCCGCTGATTGCCAATGCATACAAACTTCCGCTGAACACCACGATTCCCGCCAGCATCGCGACCCCGGCCCAAGCCAGCAGCGCCGAATTAAAACGCGGCAGCAGCAGCGCGATGACGAACAAGCCGAGCGCGTGCGCCATCTGATACGTGACGGCCGTATGCCAGACCGCTAGCATGTCGCTGCTCAGGATATTTTTCAGCCCATGCGCACCGAAAGCGCCGGCGGCGACCGCGATCAACATGTTGATGGCAGCGGCGATGACAAGTGTGCGTTCATTCATGTGGATTCCAAGTGTAATAAGGGAAAAGAAATGTTTCGATGGGGATTTTTAACCACCGCAACGCATGCCTGCGCATCGATCAGCTTTCGGCGGCATATATCTAACAGTCATAACAGTCGTGCCCGAGCGCATTGAACATCGGCTGCGGATACGATCGGCATGCCGGCCTCATGCAAAACTTGCTATCAGACCGATGACAAGAGATTCCACAGCAGAAGCCGCGCAAAGATCACTCGTCGCTTTCCTGACTGACAGTATTCGTATTTTTCTGAGCGGCTTCCAGCTCTTTAGCCTGGACCTGTTGCCACTGCGCTTCCGTCAGCCCATGACTGCCATCGCAGTAATCGCGACGGCCACAACCGCAGCGACCGATATCTTCTGAATTTGTCCGAACGCGCATTTGATATCTCCATGAAAAAGCCAATGATTATGCCGCAACCCAAGCTTTCAGGCATGGCGGCGCTGGCGCAAGGCGCCGATACGCTGCATTTCGAGCACCCTTCGCCGGTACCCGGATGCTGCGCGACGTTCTTGCTAACGCGTCCCATCCGGTTGAAAATAACTCCCATAGATGCGCCGCTGATTATGTTTTATTGACACAATTTAGCAGTCGTTTTTTGTTTTTAGTTAATGCGACAGAACATCGTTATTCTTGCAATTTTTCACCGCAGCGGCTGTTTCATAGGCGGTTTCTGCAAAAACAGTGCTCTTCTCTAGCAAACATAAGGGGCTAACAGATTAAGAAGGCATGGGCAGTCTGTAAATGCGGTATCAAGAATGGAGGCAGGACTATTTCCACCGAAACTGGATGCTCAACGAGACGCCTTATAGTTTCAAGGCAAGATTTGAAAACGGCAAGGTTAACACTGCCTAGATTTCCTGAAAAATCCCAAGTTCGGTAACTTTGTCCTATCTCAAATGATTGAGCCGCATTCTTGATTTATGGCGTATTTTTCCTAGACTTATTCCATAGTTCTTAAGTCTATTTCCAACCAACCAGTTAATTAGATGGTCAGGGCGTTCTGCAATGGCGGGCTTAGAGGAGACTTGCCGGGCTACGCATCCATCGAACGACCTTTCATGCGGGGTCGTTCCGATTATGTGGCGCCCCGCAAGAATTGATCACTCCGACGCCAAGCGATAAACGCACGTCGCCGAACGAATTAACAGTAACTTAACAGGCATTCCGATCGGAGATAATTATTATGTCCGTAACTACACCACCCGTCACGCAGCCTGCCGTTGCGGCGCAAACGCCGGCGGAACGGCTGTTTCAGCCCGTCAGACTGGGGCGCTACAACCTGCCTCACAGGATTGTGATGGCTCCCCTGACCCGCTCGCGCGCCCGCCAGCCTGGCAATATCCCATCTCCTCTCAACGCCAGCTATTATGCGCAACGTGCCTCGGCCGCATTGATCCTTACCGAGGCAACCCAGATATCGCAACAGGGACAAGGCTACGCCTGGACTCCAGGTATTCACAGCCGCGAACAGCTCGACGGCTGGAGGCTGGTCACCGGGTCGGCGCATGGAGCCGGCGGTTTGATCTTCATGCAGCTCTGGCACGTGGGGCGCATCTCCCATCCGACGCTGCAGCCCGACGGCGTGCTGCCGGTGGCGCCATCGGCTATCAAGCCCAGCGGCGAAGCGTTCATCGAAAACGAAAACGGCGAGGGCGCACTGGTTCCGTTCGTGACGCCGCGCGCCTTGCAGGCCGAGGAGATGCCCTACCTCGTACAGCAATACGTGCGTGGGGCCAAGAATGCGCTGGAAGCCGGCTTCGACGGCGTCGAGATTCACGCCGCCAACGGCTATCTGCTCGACCAATTCATCAATTCCAGCTCCAACCAACGCACTGACCAGTATGGTGGAGCGATCGAAAACCGTGCGCGGCTCCTCATGGAGGTGGTCGAGGCGGTCACTGAAATTTGGGGGCCGGACCGCGTCGGTGTACGCCTGTCGCCTCTCGGCACATTGAATGATGTGAGCGATAACGACCCCGAAACGACATTCGGTTATATCGCGGATAAGCTGAGTGACTACGGGCTCGCCTACCTCCATATCGTCAACCCGGCTGTCACTGCGTTCGAGAAAGGGACCGAACCCGATACTGGTGCGCTACGGATCCTCGCGCTGATGCGAGAAAAATACCGCGGTACGCTGATGCTGGCCGGCGGCTTCGACCTCGACACTGCCGAAGCTTGGCTCCAGCAGGGCAAGGCAGATTTGATCGTGTTCGGCCGCAAGTTTCTGGCCAACCCCGATTTACCTGAACGGTTACGCCTGCATGCCCCTTTGAATGCTGGCGATCCGTCCACCTACTACGGCGGCGGCGCCAAAGGGTACACCGACTATCCAACCCTCGCACAGGAGCGGGGCGAGAAACCGAAGCTCTGCGTGGACGAGAACTGGCGCTAATGCTGGCCCGAGCACCACGTTGATGGCAGGCCTCGGGCGACGATATCGCTTCCCGGTGAAAACAAGATAGCGTCGCGCATTCGTGCCAACCTAATTTTCAATTTCAAGCATTGACATTCACGACGAGTCGCCCCCGCACTTTCCCAGCGAGGATGTCTGGCGCTGTGATGAGCGTCTCGGCCAATGTGATTTCCTGCGTGATCGTCGCCAACTTCTCCAAATCCAATTCGTTAGCAAGCCGCTGCCACGCTGCCACACGCTATCAATCCCGATCAGCTTGACGCTGCGCAAAATGAAGGGCGCAACCGATGCCGGAAAATCCATGCCTTGGGCCAAGCCACATGCGGTGACCGTGCCGCCTCTGGCGGCGGCGACCGGCAAGCGCGTGCGCAAGTTGCCGATCAGTACCGACCTGCTCAAGGCGTAGTCATGCACAACCGACCAGCCAGTTCTGGATGCAGTAGGTAGCTGGGCCAATCCGGGCGACTTGAGCAATACAGCAAATCCCCCTAACTTGACTTACATCAAACATACGACCGCATGCGCAGAACCAAATGAAGCGCCGCTTGATCTTATTTATTATTTATGAAGCACCGCTTGGTTGTAGATATCGCCGCGCTGGCGGCGTAAATGAAGGAAAGTGACCACGAATCATATTCATGATTCAAAAGGCCAAGTTGCTCTTGTCGCTGACGCTAGCTCTGGCATCGGGCTCGCGACCGCAAAGGCATTTGCCGAGGCTGGCACCCGTTCACGCAGTGCCTCCCATTCCACAATCCAGGGAGTCTCACGATGACCGACTTCAATCCAACGCGACGAAACTTTCTCAAGGCGTCCGCGGCTGCCGGCGGTGCTGTTGCCACGACAAAACTTTTAAGCGATGCCGATGCTGCACCCGTTGAGCAAGCTGCAAAGCCGCCAGCGCCGGCAACCGTGAACGTCCTATTGCACGTCAACGGCACCGACCACCAGGTGATGATCGATCCGCGCACCTCGCTCCTTGACGCGCTGCGTGAACGGCTGCATCTCACAGGTACCAAGAAGGGATGCGACCAGGGCCAGTGCGGTGCATGCACCGTGATCGTCGACGGGCGCCGGATCACCTCGTGCCTCACACTGGCAGTGATGCAGGAAGGCCACGAAATCACGACCATCGAGGGCCTGGGAACACCGAGGAACCTCCATCCGATGCAGGCCGCCTTCGTGAAACACGACGGCTACCAATGCGGCTTCTGCACGCCCGGTCAGATCTGCTCGGCCGTAGCCATGCTCGAGGAGGTGAAGGCTGGCATCCCGAGCCATGTCACTGCTGACCTGACCCGCCGGCCGGAGTCCACATCTGCCGAGTTTCGCGAGCGCATGAGCGGCAACATCTGCCGATGCGGCGCCTACTCCAACATCCAGGAAGCGATTGCCGAAGTCGCGGGAGTGAAATTATGAAATCTTTCACATATGAAAGGGCTGCCTCGCCCGCCGAAGCCGCTTCCGCGGCGGCCCGCACCAAGGGCGCCAAGTTCATTGCCGGGGGCACCAATCTTCTCGACCTGATGAAGCTGCAGATCGAGACGCCGACACACTTGATCGACGTCAACGACCTCGGGCTCGACAAGATCGAGCCAACGCCGGGAGGCGGACTCCGGATCGGTGCACTTGTCCGCAACACCGATCTCGCGGCCGACTCGCGTGTGCGGCGCGACTATGGTGTGCTGTCGCGCGCACTGCTCGCCGGCGCCTCCGGTCAGCTGCGCAACCAGGCGACTACGGCAGGCAACTTGCTGCAACGCACCCGTTGCCCCTATTTCTACGACACCAACCAGCCGTGCAATAAGCGGCGGCCCGGCAGCGGTTGCGGGGCGATCGGCGGCTTCAGCCGGCAACACGCCATTGTCGGTGCAAGCGATGCCTGCATCGCGACGCACCCGAGCGACATGGCGGTCGCGATGCGCGTGCTCGACGCAGCGGTGGAAACCGTGCGTCCCAACGGCTCGGTGCGAGTCATTCCGATTGCCGACTTCCACCGGCTGCCCGGCAACACCCCACACATCGAGGACGCCCTGGAGCCCGGTGAATTGATCACCGCAGTGACGCTGCCGCAGCCGGCCGGCGGCACCCATGTCTATCGCAAGGTGCGGGACCGGGCTTCCTACGCCTTCGCGCTGATCTCCGTCGCCGCGATCATGCAACGCGATGGGACCGGCCGGGTGGCGTTGGGCGGCGTGGCGCACAAGCCGTGGCGCGTGGAAGCTGCCGAGCGCGACATGCCTCGTGGCGCGAAGGCGGTCGCGACCATGCTCCTCGCCGATGCACGCACGACACATGACAACGCATTCAAAGTTCTCCTGGTGGAGCGCACGCTTGCCTCCATCCTCTCGGAAGCAAAAGGCTGATTCATGAAATTTGACACTCCCGCCACCACCAATCCCATCGACCAGCTTAAGGTTGTCGGCCAGCCCGTCGACCGCATCGACGGGCCGCTCAAAACAACCGGGACCGCACCCTACGCCTATGACCGACACGACGTGGTGACCAACCAGGCCTATGGTTATGTCGTGGGCTCAGCCATCGCCAAGGGCCGCATCGTTTCGATGAACCTCGCGGCCGCCAAAGCCGCTCCAGGCGTGATCGCTATCGTCACCGCTGGCAACGCCGGAAAACTAGCAAAAGGCAAACGCAATACCGCGCTGCTGCTGGGCGGCCCCGAGATCCAGCACTACCACCAGGCCATCGCGCTGGTCGTGGCCGAGACCTTCGAGCAAGCGCGCGCGGCGGCCCATCTGGTGCGCGTCGACTATTTACGAACCAAGGGAGCATACGACCTTGCGTCGGCCAAGGATTCGGCGCCGGTGGCCAAACGCTCTTCTGGCGGTGGAACTAATGAAACTGCGGTTGGCAACTTCATCGACGCTTTCGCCTCGGCGCCTGTCCAGCTCGACGCGACTTATTCAACGTCGAACGAGTCACACTCGATGATGGAGCCGCACGCCACTGTTGCCGCCTGGGATGGCGATCAGCTCACACTCTGGACTTCCTCGCAGATGGTCGCCTGGAGCGTAGAAGACATGGCGCGCACGCTCGGCATGCCCAAGGAGAAAATCCGCGTCATGTCGCCGTACATCGGTGGCGGCTTCGGCGCGAAACTATTTTTGCGCTCCGACATCCTGCTGGCCGCCCTCGGCGCGCGTGCAGCCCACCGGCCCGTCAAGGTTTCCTTGTCGCGCGCACTGATACCCAACAACACCGTTCATCGCGCGGCGACGATCCAGCGCCTGCGTGTCGGTGCCACGCAGGATGGCAAGATTACCGCTATCGCGCACGAAAGCTGGTCGGGCAACCTGCCCGGCGGCGCGCCCGAGGCTGCAGCGGTCCCGGTGCGATCACTTTACGCCGGGGCCCACCGCATGACCGCGAACCGGCTCGCCGTGCTGAACCTGCCTGAGGCGAACGCGATGCGGGCACCCGGCGAAGCGTCCGGCATGGCGACGCTGGAGATCGCGATGGACGAGATGGCCGAGAAGCTCGGCATGGATCCGATCGAGTTCCGTATCCTCAACGACACGCAGGTCGTGCCGGACTTTCCGGGAAAGCCGCCGTCGCAGGATCCACAGCCCCTGGTCCCCAGGGAAAAGCCGAATCCCCATCCGCCGTTCTCGCAACGGCAACTGGTCGAGTGCTTCCGAGTAGGCGCCAAGCGCTTCGGTTGGAACAAGCGCGACCCACGGCCGGGCCGGGTGCGCGAGGGGCGCTGGCTCATCGGCATGGGCGTCGCCTCTGCCTTGCGGGACAATTTGCTCACCAAGTCTGCGGCGCGCGTGCGCCTGGATCGGCGTGGCATCGTGACGGTTGAGACCGATATGACGGACATTGGCACCGGCAGCTACACGATCATCGCCCAGACCGCAGCCGAGATGATGGGAGTGCCGCTCGATAAGGTCGTGGTGCGCCTGGGGGACTCGAGCTTCCCAGTGTCCTGCGGCTCAGGTGGCCAGTGGGGCGGCAACAACTCTACCGCTGGAGTCTATGCCGCTTGCATGAAGCTGCGCGAGGCTGTCGCGCAGAAAGCCGGATTCAGTGCGAGCGATGCCGTCTTCGCGGGCGGCCAGGTCCACTCGGGATCCCGCAGCATTACGCTCGCCGAGGCGGCCGGCGATCGGGGCCTCGTTGCGGAAGACTTCATCGAATACGGCGACCTTGACAAACAATTCCAGCAAGCGACCTTCGGCGCGCATTTCGTCGAGGTCGGCGTCGATGCCGCGACGGGAGAGACGCGCGTGCGGCGCATGCTCGCCGTCTGTGCTGCGGGGCGCATTCTCAATCCCAAGACCGCGCGCAGCCAGGTGATCGGCGCCATGACAATGGGCGTGGGCGCCGCGCTGATGGAAGAGCTCGCGGTGGACAAGCGCTACGGCTACTTCGTGAACCACGACCTCGCCGGCTACGAGGTGCCCGTGCATGCGGACATCCCGCACCAGGACGTGATCTTCCTGGGCGAGACCGATCCGATCTCGTCACCCATGAAGGCGAAGGGTATCGCCGAGCTCGGCATCTGCGGTGTCGCAGCAGCGGTTGCGAACGCGATCTACAATGCCACCGGCGTGCGGGTGCGCGACTATCCGATCACGCTCGACAAGCTGCTGGATCGCTTGCCGCCGGTGGCCTGACGGTACAGGCCCATGCCAACTTTAAAAGTGTAGTTATGTACAGCGCCGACCAGCAAGTTCTGGATGCAGTAGGCCGCTGGGCCAATGCGGGGCATCGTTTCGCATTGGTCACTGTGGCTCGCACCTGGGGCTCGGCACCCCGCCCCGCAGGATCGTGGATGGCGTTGCGGGATGACGGTCAGGTACAGGGATCGGTTTCCAGCGGCTGCATCGAAGCCGAACTGATCGAGCGCGTGCTGAACGGTGGATTCGAATCGACTGTGCCCTTGCTGCTCAAGTACGGGGTTACCCGGGACGAAGCCCACCGCTACGGCCTGCCCTGCGGCGGCACCATGGAGTTGGTGATCGAGCCCTGTCCCGAGCTCGCTGCGCTGGAAGAGCTCGGCGAGCGGATCGCTCACGGCCAACTGGCCAGACGCAGCATCTCCATCGGCCAGGCCGGCGCCTCGATTGCTGCGGGTTCGGCGGCAGATGCATTGACTTGGGATGGCCGCACGCTAACCACACTGCATGGCCCGGCCTGGCGCTTGCTGATCGTCGGCGCCGGTCAGACTTCCACCTATCTCGCGCAGATGGCACAGGCGCTGGACTATCAGGTTTTTATCTGCGATCCGCGCAGCGAATATGCCGTGGAGTGGGACGTGCCGGGCACGACGCTTTTGACTTGCATGCCGGACGATGCGCTCATCGAGTTGAGTCTCGACCCGCACAGCGCCGTCGTCGCTTTAACGCATGATCCGAAACTCGACGACATGGTGCTGCTGGAAGCGCTGAAGTCACCCGCCTTCTATGTCGGCGCCCTGGGCTCGACTCTCAATAGTCAGCAGCGCCGCGAGCGGCTGCTTCAGCATTTCGACCTGTCGCAGGCCGAAGTCGACAGCCTGCACGGACCGGTAGGCCTTCCCATCGGAAGCCGCACGCCACCGGAGATTGCCGTCGCCATTCTGGCCGAGATGATCGCGGTCAGAAACGGGGTATGGAGGAAAGATGGAATGCCTACTACGCGTACACCTGACCAAGCTGGCTGCAGCGTCGCATAAAGGCAAACCGTGACGCGAGGGATAGTCGGAGTTCTCCTTGCCGCCGGCGCTGGCACCCGGTTTGGTGGCGACAAGCTTATGTATCGGCTGCCCGATGGCACACCGATTGCGGTGGCCGCCGCCGCCAATCTGCGGCCCGCCTGTGAGCGCATGGTGGCCGTCCTGCGGCCTGACCATGACGAATTGGCCACACTCCTGACAGCGGCGGGTTGTGAAATCATCTGTTGTCCCGAAGCCGATGGAGGCATGGGGCATAGTCTGGCCGCCGGTGTGCGAGCCACGGCTGATGCCCCCGCCTGGATCGTTGCCTTGGCCGATATGCCTTTCATCGCCAGCGGCAGCCATCAAGCGGTTGCAATCTGCCTGCAAGCAGGAGCAAGCCTCGCGGCCAGTCAATATCAAGGGCGGCGGGGACACCCGGTTGGATTTTCCAGGGAATGGTTTCCTCAATTGGCTGCCATGACGGGCGACCAAGGCGGCAAAGCCATCCTGGATAAGCATCGACAGAATTTGATCCTGTGCCCGGTTGACGATCCCGGCGTCGTTTTGGATATCGATCGCAAGGAGGATCTGAGAGACATTTTTAAATTCGATAGAAAGTTTTAAGTGGCAGCTTTGCGCTTTGTAAAACTCCCGTCCTGCACAACAGTGATGAAGGCAATGAGGCCATTGAAATTATCGAATGGCATCAGGAAAAACACGGTGTGCCCGCTCACAGAACGTGGCGCAAACTGCATCTGGCGGTTGATGAAAACCACCAGATTCTGGCCTGTGAACTGACGACACCCGAAGTGGGGGACCCTACGGCAGTGCCTGACTTTCTGGCGCAAATTGACACCCAATTTGATACCTTCATGGGCAATGGGGCATACGATGGAGAACCGGTATCGCAAGCAGTATTGACCCAGCACCCAGAGGCCCAGGTGGTTGTGCCACCGCACAAAACAGCAGTACGTTCCGTCGCAGGAGACACGCAGCGCGACGTGCACATCCGTGCCATTGAATAATACGGGCGAATCGGGTGGCAAAAGAAGACCGACTATGGCTTGCGCAGCTACATTGAGCTGGCCATCCAGCGCTACAAAGGCATCATCGGCAACGGCATGAAAGCACGCGCTTTGCCACAGCAAAAGTCGGAAGCATGGGTCAGCGTGTCCGCACTGGACATGATGATCCGTCTTGGGATGCCCGTGCCGGTAAAAATCTAAAAATAGTCGAGAAATGGGGCGTTTCAACTAATTTTTGATTTATTCAACAACGCCCCTTAAGTCTGTGAATACAGATGCTCTGCAGAAATCATAGAGAGACAGAATTTTGACGAAAAAAAACCCACTTAAAAAAGTGGGCTAAATCCAATTTAAGCAGAGATTAGGGCTCAGAATAACCGAAGCTTTTGCTTGATAGTTAATGTCTCAGACCTATATCCCCTGATTATCACTTCACAATCATTTTTGCATCCATACCGGGATGAATTTCACATTCAATTTGGTAAGTTCCTGGTTTGACATCGGCCGTCCATTCCACCATGGTTACACTATTTTTCGGGGTATACACAGTTTTAATATTTGCCGCTTTACTGCCGAACACATGGTCTTCCGGGTCTTGATTGTCAATCGCAAATTTAACCTTTGCACCGCTCTTTACGGTTATCGGGGGCGGAAGGAATGTTGTTCCCTTATAGGTAATCTTAACCGCACCCTTCATGTCTTTCATATCATGTCCGGTCGAAACATCTTGTTTCGGTGCAGGTACACCAAAAGCAGTATAAGGAACGAATTGAATTTCGTGAGGCATGGCTTCCATTGGAATTTCGGCAATAAGTTTACCGTTCTCTGTATTCCATACTTGAACACCTTCAACCGGCTCTCCCCCCAGCAAATATGGATAACGCGTTGTATCCATTCCATGATTTAAAGTCCAGAGCTCCTTACCATCGGGACTAAGTCCTGTATGTGCTGGAATAACAGTACCTTTAGATTCCCAGATTTTTTCATAGGTTGTTGTATCAATTTTAAAAATATGATCTTTATAAGTGGCGACATACGCGAATTTACTATCCGGACTGATGCTAATGTGGATAGGGCCATCTTCGAAAGGGATTTTTTTAATAACAGTTAATGTTGCAACATCAATGACATTAACTTCTTTATAACCAATACCTGCTAACCATACATGTTTTCCATCAGGAGTTAAATTAACCCCGTGCGTTGGGCCAGGTACGTCTATAAATTTCACAATCTCGTTCTTTTTCCAATCAAGAACAGCTACTTTTTTTGCTTTGTCGACCGTGATGAATAGATAAGGGGAATCAATCGCTTTGCCGTCCCAATACATGCTCGGGGAAATATAGTCAGGACCTTCGCCGACCTCAATATCTTTAATTTTAGTCATGGTAGCCGTATCAATGACCGAAATATTGCCTCCGTATTGGTTAGCAACATACATGTACTTATCATCAGGAGAAAGTGCGGAGTGATGAGAGCCTTTCCCCGCTTTAACACGCGCTACTTCTCTCAATGTAATAGGATTATATTCAACCAGCCATGACACATCATAATCATACCCAACTACGGTAAACATTCTTTTAAAGTCTTTGGTGAAAACCATCGCATGTGCATCGCGGAGATTTGGATATTTGGTTTTATCTGTCCGCTCGTTAAATTTACCTTCCGTAGTAAGCGCGGTCACAACATGATGGAACTTGGCATCAACAACAAAGAGTTTGTTACTTGAGCCTCCACCTATTACGGCAAGACCTGGCCAACCAAGGGTACCCCCTGCAATTTGTTTTTCAAATGCAATACTGGGATCGGCAACTTCAGTAGATTTAACTACTGGAGCTGGTGTACTTGCTGCAGGCACATCTGCTTTCGTATACCCTGTTGTCAGAATAGAAAACATTCCTATTATTGAAGCTAATAGAACAGATTTTATTTTAAGGTTTCTCATTTGCATATCTTTTCAAAAATTTTGCACGTCCAGATAAGTTACTAAATGCATGTTATTTTTATATTCAATAAAAATTTCCTTTTCTGATCCACGCTTCCGATTTTACAGCTCAGTCAGACCATGATCACGATATTTAGTTTCTGCCAGCCAACGACCTACTCCAGATGCTCTGGCGCAGCGCAATGACCCAGCGCGGTTCAATACATATGTGTATCTTTATGATATTTTTTATCCGGCTTTGCGCTTAATGTCAGGCGTGCTCGAATTTTAAGTGCAACATTTTTTATGAAAAGATGTTGAATGCGAAAAAATACAATTACATCACGCTGAAAGATCGTGCGTTGATTCAAACGCAGCTGCAGCAGGTTTGAATCGTCATCGCTCGTGTATCACACGCGATCTTGCCCGCAATGGTTGGAAGACATCTTCTGCCACCAGATCCGTCGGGCGTGCGCCGATTGCACGGCTATTCCTCCAGTCGTGCCAACGTGCGCGCATGAACGAGCCCCGTCCACCTGTGCCACGAAACCATTTATCAAGCGATTTACATGATGCCCAAGGGCGAACTGCGCACCGACACGATTGCGTTGCTGCATTTCGGCCACAACAAACGCCGCCCACGCACACGTGGGGTCGACCGGCGCGGGCAGATTCCCAACATGACCAGCATCGATCAACGTCCTGCCGAGATTGTGGAACGTTTGATGCCGGGGCATTGGGAGGGTTACCACATCAAAGGTAAAGGTAACCGTTCTCAAATCGGTACCTTGGTCGAGCGCACCCCCGCTCCATGACCAATACCTCGCAGATGTTCTTGGCTTATGTCCGTTGGTCATTTGATGCGTTTGCCCTGTCCCCTCCCCCTTGCGTTTGTCAATCTGCCACTGGTGCTGTTCGATAGTTCGGTAAAGGCGGGGTTTCCCTCTTCTGCTGCGGACCATGCCCAGAAGCGCATGAGGGTGTCCGCGTGTTCGTGTATGGCCGGCCGATCAGCATGCGCCTGTCCTACGATGGCTTGTACGCGCTGGCCAAACACACGATGCAGCAGGACCCACTGTCGGGCAATCTGTTCGCTTTCATCAACCGGCGTGCCAACCAAATCAAGGTCCTGTACTTCGGTGTGTCACGAACACGGGCGTGAGTCCGTGATGCTGTACTAAAGATGGGAGTACGCCTCCCGAAGTCGGCTTGCAGGAGTGGGCTTCAAACCGCCCGGTGCTGCTGCGCTCCAAAAGGCGTAGTGGTGAGAGACAGTGGAAAAGGCATCGTCAAAGATGTCAGGTACGTATTGAGAAGATGAGCGAAAGCGAACCGTGCGTTTTTCGCGGCAAACTGGACACCCATTCCGCGATATGTCATGAACGTCAAAAAAAAATTAATGCGACAGAACCTCTAAGCATGTTTCGTGTCCGATGGGTTAAAGCCAGGACGCGATTTCCCGATTTTACGTAATATTGGGCTTCAATGATTAGGAAAATTATATGAAAATGCAAGATCTTGCCGGAAAAGTGGCCGTGATTACCGGTGCTTCGAGTGGTATCGGAGAGGCCGCGGCGCGCCTTCTGGTGCAGGAAGGTGTTCATGTGGTGCTGGCCGCTCGGCGTCGTGAGCGCCTGGACTCGCTCGCGAACGAGCTTGGGAATGCAGCGTCGATCATCGAGACCGACGTCGCCGACAAGACTCAGGTGACAGCGCTTTTTGATCAGGTGCGAGCGCGTTTCGGGGGCCTCGACCTCCTCTTCAACAATGCGGGCCTGGGCATCAACGCCAGATTCGAGACGAGCGACCCCGACGATTGGCGCCAAATGATCGACGTGAACCTGTACGGCGTTCTTCATTGTACGCAGGCGGCTATTCCGCTAATGCGCGGCCGCCCGGGCGCAATGATTTGCTCCGTTTCCAGTGTAGGGGGGCGCTACGGCGTCGAAAGCTGGTCGGTCTACAGCGCAACTAAGTTCGCCGTGGTCGGCTTTCACGATGCCCTGCGCAAGGAACTCGGTCCTGACCGTATTCGCGTGTCAGTGATCGAACCTGGTGCGGTATGGACTGAATTCGGGCAGAACGTCAGCCAAGCCCTGGACGACAGGCGTACCCAGCTCGAAGCATTGGCAGCCGAAGATGTCGCCCAAGCGCTCGTCTACGCTTTCGCTCAACCCGCCAATGTGCTGGTTGAAGAAATCCTTTTGCGTCCCGTATTGCAAGTTGCACCCTAATTGTGGCCGTTGCTGATTGCGATCAGGACGCGTGGGACTAATCTGGGCGGCGTGGGGCTGGTATCAGTGATCCGAGTCGGTCCCGACTTTCTCAGCGCCGTCTGTCCTGCCGCAACTGAGGTCAGTTGCCAAGGGCGTTGTTGAATAGGTAAAATTTTGGCCAAAGCTTTAGATTTTTACTGAGACCGGCATGCTTGGATTTGTCATTTTATAGAGCAGACGCACTGAGCGGATCCGGAACCGCGGTGTGGACACCCACTTCCGACGTGGGGAGGTTCGCCAAAATGGGATGATTTGCATCGGCCCAATGATCGAGGCTCAAGGGCGGCTGGGCTTGGCAGGCCGCCACCGGTTACGACCAGCGCGCGTTGGTTTGAGACTGTCGTGGGCTGATACAAGGCGTTGATCGGTGCGTGTCTGTGTGCGCTTGCGGCTCCACGCACCGAGACAGCCATCGGGGGTGACGGCGCTCCAGCGCCCGAATTCCATACGTGGTGAGCGCCAACTCGGATAGACCACCATCGGGCTAAGGCGAAAAACGTCCCACAACGCAGCTTCACCCGGGCTTTTTACAGAATCGGTCGGTGCGGCGATCGAGTATCGGTCCGTCAATCGGCTCCGGCTTTCCTCGGGAAACACAGCGGGTGGTGGCTGCACTACCGTCAATCCTTTGGAAAATCGGTGGCGAGGCCCGCGTCACGCCAAGCCTCGACCTCGGCCAGAGTTGCTTTCAGTTTGTTCACGACCGCATCGACGCCCCATGCGCCGAGGACCAGATGGCGCGGCGGATTCGTGCTCTCGGTGATCTGGATCATGGCCTCGGCCGCCCGTAACTATCCCAAATAGCGCGGTTTTGAAGTTTTCTATTCTCCCGTTTTTCGTCAAGAAGGATGCGCGGGGAAAGGCGCGAAGGGCCAAGCCCGTAGCGAATTTTCCCGCGCGCCGACTCAGCACGGCTCGTCAGCCGATGTTTCCTTGCCACCTTTGCGGGCTTGTCGGCGCGCCTTGATGCGCGATTTTGCCGCCATGCTGTTGTGCTGGAACCGGTACGAATCATTGCCGGTCTCGACGATATGGCAATGATGGGTAAGTCGATCCAGCAATGCCGTGGCCATCTTGGCGTCACCAAATACACTCGACCATTCGGCAAAGCTGAGGTTGGGAAACAGGGGCAAGATCAGTTGCACTTCAGACTTAAATTCACGCGCTCTCGAACAGATTAAAAAAGCCTCCCGCCGGAAATTCCGGCGGGAGGCTTTTTCTTGACTGCTGCGGTGCTTACTTCTTGCGCATCGGCGGCAGGTCGGTGCAGACGCCTTCGAACACTTCGGCGGCCATCCCAATCGATTCGCCCAGGGTCGGGTGCGGATGGATGGTCTTGCCGATGTCGGTGGCGTCGGCGCCCATCTCGATGGCCAGCGCGATTTCACCGATCATGTCGCCGGCGTGGGTGCCGACGATGCCGCCGCCGACGATACGGTGGGTTTCGGCGTCGAACAGCAGCTTGGTGAAGCCTTCATCGCGCCCGTTCGCCACCGCACGGCCGGAAGCGGCCCACGGGAAATGGCCTTTTTCAAGCTTGATGCCCTTGGCTTTGGCTTCGTCTTCGGTGATGCCGACCCATGCCACTTCGGGGTCGGTGTAGGCCACCGATGGAATCACGCGAGCGTCGAAATGCGACTTCTCGCCGGCCGCCGCTTCCGCCGCCACATGCGCCTCGTGCACCGCCTTGTGCGCCAGCATCGGTTGCCCGACCAGGTCGCCGATGGCGAAGATGTGCGGCACGTTGGTGCGCATCTGGCTGTCGACGTTGATGAAGCCACGCTCGCTGACGGTGACGCCAGCCTTGTCGGCGGCGATCTTGCTGCCGTTCGGGCTGCGCCCGACTGCCACCAGCACCATGTCGTACAGTTGCGGCTCCGGCGCAGCGACGCTGGCATCCGCGCCTTCAAAGCTGACTTTGATGCCTTCCGGCAAGGCTTGGATGCCAACGGTTTTGGTCTTCAGCATGATCTTGTCGAAGCGTTTTTCGTTGAATTTTTGCCATACCTTGACCATGTCGCGATCCGCGCCCTGCATCAGACCGTCCAGCATTTCGACCACGTCGATGCGCGCACCCAGGGTCGAATACACGGTTGCCATTTCCAGGCCGATGATGCCGCCGCCGATGACCAGCATGCGTTTGGGCACCTGGCGCAGTTCCAGCGCGCCGGTGGAGTCGACGATGCGCGGGTCGGCTTTTTCGGCGCCTTGCACGAACGGCAGGTTCACCACGGAGGAGCCGGCGGCGATGATCGCCTGCTTGAACTGCACTGTCTTTTTGCTGCCGTCGGCGGCCGTGACTTCCAGATGATTGGGGCTGACGAACTGGCCGACGCCTTGCTGCACATTGACCTTGCGCGCCTTCGCCATGCCGGCCAGACCGCCGGTCATCTTGCTGACGACTTTTTCCTTGTAGCCGCGCAGCTTGTCGATATCGACCTCGGGCTGGGCGAAAGTGACGCCGTGCGCGCTCATGGTTGCCGCTTCATCGATCACCGCAGCCACGTGCAGCAAGGCTTTGGACGGGATGCAGCCGACGTTCAGGCAGACTCCGCCCAGCGTTGCATAACGCTCGACCAGCACGGTCGCCATACCCAGATCGGCAGCGCGGAAAGCGGCGGAATAACCGCCCGGCCCGGCGCCCAGCACCAGCATGTCGCATTCGAGATCGACTTTGCCGGCGTAGCTGGAAGCCGCAGGTGCAACTGGCGCGGCTGGTGCGGCGACTTTTGCGGGAGCTGCTGCAGGTGCAGATTCAGCGACGGCGGCAGCTTCGGTCGCTTCCAGCATCAGCAGCAGCGAACCTTCCTTGACCTTGTCGCCGATGTTGACCTTGATTTCCTTGATGACGCCGGCATGGCTGGAAGGAATCTCCATGCTGGCTTTGTCGGACTCGACCGTAATCAGCGATTGATCGACCTTGATCGTATCGCCCGGCTTGACCATCAATTCGATGACTTCCACTTCCTTGAAGTCGCCGATATCCGGGACTTTGACTTCTATTAAACTCATGGCTTTGGCTCCGTTCTAGCCTTGCCGCGTGCGTCACGTTGCGCATGCGGCAAGGCTGGGATGGGAAAACGGGTTCCACTGTATTAACAGCAAACCCGTTCTACAACTGGCCTCCCGCTTGGGGAGGAACCGAATCACTGCATTGCAAGACTGGCGATATGGCTTACAGCAAGGTTTTGCGCATGTCGGCCAAAACGTCCGCCAGATACACGCTGAAGCGCGCACCGGACGCGCCATCCACGACCCGATGGTCATAGGACAACGACATCCCCATGATCAGTCGCGGCGCGAACTGCTTGCCATCCCAGACCGGTTTCATCGATGCTTTGGACAAGCCCAGAATGGCGACTTCCGGCGCGTTGATGATCGGCGTAAAGAACGTGCCGCCAATACCGCCCAGTGACGAGATGGTAAAGCTGGCGCCTTGCATGTCGGCCGGCTTGAGCTTGCCCTCGCGCGCTTGCGCAGAAAGCTCACCCATTTCAAGCGCAATTTGCGAGATGCTTTTTTGATCCGCGTTTTTAATCACCGGCACCATCAGGCCGTTTGGCGTATCGGCGGCAAAGCCGATGTTGTAGAACTTCTTGAGAATCAGATTCTCGCCCTTTGCATCCAAGGAAGAATTAAAGGCAGGGAATTTTTTCAGTGCCGCAATGCTGGCCTTGATGACGAAAGCCAGCATGGTCAACTTGATGCCTGATTTTGCCAGCGTAGCATTGGAAGACTTGCGGAATTCTTCCAGATCGGTAACGTCTGCTTCTTCGAACTGCGTCACATGCGGGATCATCACCCAGTTGCGATGCAGGTTCGGGCCGCTGATTTTCTTGATGCGCGACAAGGGCAGCAATTCGGTGCCGCCGAACTTGCTGAAATCGAGCGACGGCCACGGCAGCAGATCCAGACCGACGCCGCTACCAGCACCAACCGGCGCGGCAGCAGTACCGATTGCGCCCGACATCACGCCCTTGACGAAACTGCGCACGTCTTCCTGCGTGATACGGCCTTTCGGGCCGGAACCGCCGACACGCGCCAGCTCCACGCCCAGTTCGCGGGCAAACTTGCGAATCGACGGCGAGGCATGCGGCTTGCTGCCGCTGGTTTGCACTGGTGCCGGGGCGGCTGCAACTGGTGCGGGCGCTGGCGCAGCTTCCTGCGCAGCAGCGGCAGCGGGTTTAGCAGCTTCGGCAGATTCCGCAGATTTGGCAGGTGTGGCCGCTGCAGCTGCAGGGCTGGCTGCTGCAGCGGCCGGTGCTGCAGCAGCATCAGGAGCAGCCGCTTCCATCATCAACAGCAACGAACCTTCTTTTACCTTGTCGCCGATGTTGACCTTGATTTCCTTGATGACGCCGGCATGACTGGAGGGAATCTCCATGCTGGCTTTGTCGGACTCGACTGTAATTAGCGATTGATCGACCTTGATCGTATCGCCCGGTTTAACCATCAATTCGATAACTTCAACTTCCTTGAAGTCGCCGATGTCCGGCACTTTGACTTCGATTAAACTCATAGCGCTGTCTCCGTTTTACCCTCTGCGCGAGGCAAAGGATCGGTGTGAATAGGGGCTTGCACCGCAAACCCATGTATTGAAAGTGCGCTCTCAGCGAGCGCACTTTATGGGGTTGCCAGGTTACTGCGTTACCGGATTCGGCTTGCTCGGATCAATGCCGTATTTGGCAATCGCCTGCGCCACTACGGAAGTTGAAATCGCACCATCTTCCGCCAGCGCCTTCAATGCCGAAACCACCACATAGTAACGATTCACTTCGAAGAATTCACGCAATTTGACCCGCGAATCGGAACGGCCAAAGCCATCGGTGCCCAGCACTTTGTAGTTGCGCCCTTTCGGCATGAAGGCGCGGATTTGCTCGGAAAACAGGCGCATGTAATCGGTCGATGCGACGATCGGGCCTTGCGTGTCTTGCAGCAATTGGGTCACGTAAGGCAAACGCTGCTCGTCAGTCGGATGCACCATGTTCCAGCGCTCTGCGTCCTGGCCTTCGCGTGCAACCAGTGTCAGCGATGGCGCAGACCAGACATCGGCTGCGACGCCCCAATCGTCTTTCAGCAATTCGGCGGCAAAGATCGATTCGCGCAAAATGGTGCCGGAGCCGATCAATTGGACCCGATGCTTGGCATCCTTGTCGCCTTCCTGCAGCAGGTACATGCCTTTCAGAATTCCCTCTTCCTGGCCTGGCTTCAAACCTGGGTGAGAGTAATTTTCGTTCATCAGGGTGATGTAATAGAACACGTCTTCCTGTTTTTCGATCATCCGCTTCAGGCCATCGTGAATGATGACGCCGACTTCATGCGAGAAGGTCGGATCGTACGGCAGGCAATTCGGAATGGTCGCCGCCAGCACATGGCTATGGCCGTCTTCATGCTGCAAGCCTTCACCATTGAGCGTGGTGCGCCCGGCAGTGCCGCCCAGCAGGAAGCCGCGTGCGCACATGTCGCCGGCAGCCCAGACCAGGTCGCCCACACGTTGCAGACCGAACATCGAGTAGAAAGTATAAAACGGCAGCATCACGCGATTGTTGGTCGAATACGAGGTCGCAGCCGCAATCCACGAGCACATGCCGCCCGCTTCATTGATGCCTTCCTGCAGAATCTGGCCGGCCTTGTCTTCGCGGTAGTACATCACCTGGTCTTTATCGACCGGCTCATACAACTGGCCTTGCTGATTGAAAATACCGATCTGGCGGAACAAGCCTTCCATCCCGAAGGTGCGGCTTTCATCGACCAGAATCGGCACCACGCGTGGTGAAAGAACCGGGTCGCGCAGCAGCGTGGCGATGATGCGGACATACGCCTGGGTGGTCGAAATCTCGCGTCCCTCTGCTGTTGCGTCGAGCACGTTCTTGAACGCACTCAATTCAGGGATAGGCAGCGTTTCATCGGCCTGCACGCGGCGCTGTGGCAAAGAGCCGCCCAGCGCTTTGCGACGCTCTTTCAGATAAATCATTTCCGGCGCATCGTCGGCCGGTTTGAAAAATGGGATTTCAAGCAACTTGTCGTCGGGAATCGGAATCCCGAAACGGTCGCGCATCGCACGGATCGCTTCATCGTCGAGTTTCTTGGTCTGATGGGCGGTGTTGCGCGCTTCGCCGGATTTGCCCATGCCATAACCCTTGACGGTCTTGACCAGCAATACGGTCGGCTGACCCTTGTGCTCTTGCGCTATTTTGTATGCGGCATAGATTTTGTGCGGATCATGGCCGCCGCGCGTCAAATGCCAGATGTCGTCATCGGTCAGGTTGGCGACCATCTCCAGCAATTTCGGGTCCCTGCCGAAGAAATGCTTGCGCACATAGGCGCCATCCTTGGCCTTAAAGTTCTGATAATCGCCATCGACGGTTTCCATCATCACGCGCTGCAGGATGCCCTCCTTGTCCTGCGCCAGCAATGCGTCCCAGCCGGGGCCCCAAATGACTTTGATCACGTTCCAGCCGGCGCCACGGAAATCGGCTTCGAGTTCCTGGATGATTTTGCCGTTGCCGCGCACCGGGCCATCGAGCCGCTGCAAATTGCAGTTGATAATCATCACCAGATTGTCGAGCGTTTCGCGCGCAGCCATGCCGATAGCACCCATCGATTCCGGCTCATCCATCTCGCCGTCGCCGCAGAACACCCAAACCTTGCGGTTATCGGTTTTTGCAATTCCGCGCGCATGCAGGTATTTCAGGAAACGCGCCTGATAAATCGCCATCAGCGGACCCAGACCCATCGATACGGTCGAGAATTGCCAGAAATCCAGCATCAGCTTGGGATGCGGATAAGAAGACAGGCCATTGCCATCGACTTCACGCCGGTAATGCAGCAACTGTTCTTCGCTCAAGCGTCCTTCGAGGAAGGCGCGGGCGTAAATCCCGGGCGACGAGTGGCCCTGGAAGTAAATCAGGTCGCCGCCGTGATCTTCGGTTGGCGCATGCCAGAAGTGATTGAAGCCGATTCCCAGCATGTTTGCCAACGAGGCAAAACTGGCCAGATGGCCGCCGAGGTCGCCATCGAGGCGGTTGGCCTTGACCACCATTGCCATCGCATTCCAGCGCATCCATGAGCGCAGGCGCTCTTCAATTTCCAGATCGCCCGGACAGTGGGCTTCAAGGTGCTGCGGAATGGTATTGACGTAGGCGGTATTGCTGGAAAAAGGAATCTGGGCCCCACGGCGGCGCGCCAGATCAACCATGCGCTCCATCAAATAGTGGGCGCGTTCCGGACCCTCATGCTCGATAACGGCTTCGAGCGCATCGAGCCATTCCTGGGTTTCCATAGTATCGGGGTCAATGGCGGCTTGCGCCAAGACTTGATCAAGCTGAGCTGACATTTTTGTCTCCTGGTTTGAATCTCAACCCGACTTGACATCGCAGTTGAGCGGTATCTGCTAATAATTTACGGTCATCTTTCGTATAAGCGCAAGTATTCTATCAGCAGTTTTTAATTTTCCAAATAGCGAGATCGTTTTTTATAATGTGAAATTATGTGGCAAAGCAACACATCTAAAAAAATAATATGGCAGGGTCAATAAACGCAACGTGCATAGCAATTTTGCACCGCAACAAACCAAGTCCCACACTCGTACTACAGCGATCGTAACCATATTAATTGCCGGATTTAAAGCGCTGCCGGGATGGCTTTATTTGCGGCACAACGTAGCTAAAACACATCTAAAAACGGCGACCCCAGTTCCGGCCCGGTGCGCTGCCGGCATCGATTCTCTAAATTCGGCAGGCTATAATCGTGTTTTAAATCGAACTTATTTGACGCACATCATGGCTGCCAAACTCATAGACGGAAATCTTCTCTCCAAACAGCTGCGCGGCGATGTCGCCCTGCGCGCCGCCGCCCTCACCGCCCAAGGCCGGCAACCTGGCCTGGCCGTGATTCTGGTTGGCGAAAGTCCGGCGTCGCAAGTATATGTGCGCAACAAAGTCAAAGCCTGCGAAGACAGCGGCATCCATTCGGTAATGGAGAAATACGACGCCGACCTGAGCGAAGCTGCCTTGCTGGCCCGCATCGACGCCCTCAACCACGACCCGAAAATCAACGGCCTCCTGGTGCAATTGCCGCTACCGCCACATATAGATACCAACAAGGTGATCGAAGCCATCGCTGCGGACAAGGATGTGGACGGTTTTCATGTCAATAACGCCGGCCTGCTGATGACCGGCCAACCGCTGTTTCGCCCCTGCACGCCGTATGGCGTGATGAAGATGCTGGAATCGATCGATTATCCGGTGCGCGGTGCCAATGCAGTCGTGGTCGGCGCCTCCAACATCGTCGGCAAACCGCAGGCGATGCTGCTCTTGCAAGCCGGTGCGACTGTCACCATCTGCAATTCCAAGACCCGCGATCTGGCATCCCACACCAAAAACGCCGATATTCTGGTGGTCGCCACCGGACGCCGCAACATCGTGACCGCCGACATGGTCAAACCCGGCGCGGTCGTGATTGACGTCGGCATGAACCGCGACGATCAAGGCAAATTGTGCGGCGATGTTGATTTCGCCAATGTGAAAGAAGTGGCCGGCTACATTACCCCGGTGCCAGGTGGCGTCGGACCAATGACCATCACCATGCTGCTCGTCAACACGATCGAAGCGGCGGAAAGAAGCTAAAAACCATGAATGCTGCACCCGACACCACACCACTTGACAGCGCCGGCACCGGCAATAATCCGCTGCTGGATTTCTCCGATCTGCCGCGCTTTGACGCCATCAAATCCGAGCATGTGACGCCGGCCATCGACGCGCTGCTGGCGCGCAGCCGCGCAGTGATCGCCCAGTTGGAAGCGCCGATGCAACATGTCAGCTGGAACGATTTCATCGAACCGCTGGAAAACACCACCGAACAACTGGGACGCGCCTGGGGCGTAGTCGGCCATTTGAACGCGGTGCTGGATACGCCGGAGTTGCGCGCCGCCTACAACGAAAACCAACCAAAACTTACCGAATTCTGGACTGGCGTAGCGCAAAATATCGCGCTGTTCGACAAGTACAAGGCGCTCAGGAACGGCCCCGACTTCGCCACCTATTCCGCTGCGCGCCAGCGCATCATCGACAACGCGGTGCGCGATTTCCGTTTGGGCGGCGCCGATCTGCCGGAAGACAAGAAAGCCCGCTTCGCTGCGATTCAGGAGCAGCATTCGGCACTGTCGACCAAGTTCTCCGAAAACGTGCTGGACGCCACCAATGACTACGCGCTGTTCATCGAGGATGAAACCGAACTGGCCGGCTTGCCGACAGACGTGATGCAAGCCGCGCGCGCTGCCGCCGAGCAAGATGGCAAGCCGGGTTATAAATTCACGCTGCATTTCCCGTCGTATTTTCCGATCCTGCAATTGGCCGACAACCGCGCGCTGCGCGAAACGATTTACCGCGCCAATGCAACCAAAGCGTCCGAACTGGGCGTCAAGCCGGAATGGGACAACACCCAAATCATCATCGACATGCTGAAATTGCGTGCCGAAGAAGCGCAACTGCTGGGTTACCAAAATTTCGCCGAAGTATCGCTGGTGGCGAAGATGGCGCAAACGCCGCAGCAAGTGATCGATTTCCTGCAGGATCTGGCGCAGCGCGCCAGACCGTTTGCGGAAAAAGATCTGGCCGAGGTCCGCGCTTTCGCCAAACAGGAACTGGGCCTGGATACGATGGAAGCGTGGGACATCACCTACGCCTCGGAAAAACTGCGCGAGCAGCGCTACGCGTTTTCGGAACAGGAAGTAAAACAGTATTTCCCTGAGCCGAAAGTGACTGCCGGCCTGTTCCGGCTGACGCAGACGCTGTATGGCGTGCAGATCAAGCCGGATACAGCGCCGGTCTGGCACAAGGATGTGCAGTTTTTCCGGATCGAGAAGGACGGCAAGTTGATCGGCCAGTTTTATCTCGACCTGTATGCCCGCAGCGGCAAGCGCGGCGGCGCCTGGATGGACGATGCGCGCGGCCGCCGGCGTCAGGGCGACACGCTGCAAACCCCGGTGGCTTACCTGACTTGCAATTTTTCCAGTCCGGTCGGCAACAATCCGGCCCTGTTCACGCATGACGATGTGAGCACGCTTTTCCACGAATTCGGCCACGGCTTGCATCACATGCTCACGCAAGTCGATGAACTCGGCGTGTCTGGCATTTCCGGCGTCGAGTGGGATGCGGTCGAACTACCGTCGCAATTCATGGAAAACTTCTGCTGGGAATGGGACGTGCTGCAACACATGACCGCGCACGCAGACACCGGCGCTGCATTGCCGCGCGCGCTGTACGACAAAATGATCGCCGCCAGGAATTTCCAAAGCGGCCTGCAGACGCTGCGCCAGGTCGAGTTCTCGCTGTTCGACATGCACCTGCATTTCGATCACGATGCCACCGGCAGCCGCTCAGTGCAGGATGTGCTCAATGACGTGCGTGAAAAATTTGCGGTCCTGGTGCCGCCCGCATTCAACCGGTTCCAGAATTCCTTCAGCCATATTTTTGCCGGCGGGTATTCAGCCGGCTACTATAGTTACAAATGGGCTGAAGTGCTGTCGGCCGATGCCTACGGCGCGTTCGAAGAAGCCAGAGCCGACAAGTCAGGCCATGGCGACGCTCTTGAAGCAGAAACTGGCCGCAAGTTTCAGGCCGAGATTCTGGCCGTCGGCGGATCGCGTCCGGCGCTGGAATCGTTCAAAGCCTTTCGCGGCAGGGAACCCAGCATCGATGCATTGCTGCGCCATAGCGGCATGGCCTCCTGAAACCAGCTAGCGCACAACATGAAACCAACCGGTTTGGCGCTGGCAGGCCTGCTGGCATTTCTCTGTATCGGAAATGCCCAGGCGCAACTCTATAAATGGGTGGACCCCGATGGGAAAATCACCTACAGCGATCTGCCGCCGCCCAAGGCCGCCCGGCAGCTGGAGAAGTCGGCGCTGAACCCCGGCGACTCTGCCGCGGCACTGCCTTACGCGTTGGCCGAGGCCAGCAAAAATCATCCGGTAACCTTATTTACCGGCGAACAATGCGCGCCCTGCACGCAAGCCAGGGATTTCCTGAAAAATCGCGGCATTCCGTTTGCCGAAAAATCCGTCATCAGCAATCAGGATATCGCCACATTGCGCCAGATCAGCGGCAAAGCCCAGTTGCCGCTGTTGCTGATCGGCCGCAACCAGCAACCGGGATTCGACTCCGGTGCCTGGAATTTGGCATTGACTGCCGCCAGTTACCCACAGGACAACAAGTTGCCCAGGGATTATCGGTACCCGCCGGCAGAACCGGCCGCACCCACGACACAAACAGCGCAGGCAGCACCGGCAAAACCTGGCAAGATGGCAGATACTGGCAATCGCACACCGCCGGCGACAACCGCACAGCAGCGCCTGCCCGCCACCGGCAACGCGCCTCCTGGCTTTCGCTTCTAGCATGATTGCAACCAGACCATGACCAGCATCGATTTTCATACCAATATCGCGGACAAGCTCAACTACACCTGCCGACTGGTGCGCAAGGCGGTCGCCGCGCAGCAACGGGTCGCCATCCTGAGCGACAATGAGGCCGAACTGAGCGCGCTTGACGCGGCGTTATGGACCTTCTCGGAAGCCGATTTCCTGCCCCATGTACGATCCGGCCACGCGCTGGCGGCGCAAACCCCGATCATTCTGCTGCCGCACGACAGCGCAGATTGTTCGCACCATCAGATCTTGATCAATATATCCAGAACAACGCCCGTGCATTTCGCCAGTTTCGAGCGGCTTCTGGAAATCATCTCCACCGATGAAACAGACGCAACGTGCGGCCGCGAACGTTTCCGCCAATACCGGCAACGCGGTTATCCGCTGGCCCACTTTGTCGCAAAATAATCCTAGAAATGAATAAAGACAAACTCGACGCCAGCATCCCGGTACTGACCGAAATCATTGCGCAGGAACAGGATTTCGTAGACGCAGCATCGACACTTTCACCGGCTGCGCCACAGTCTGAGTTCAGTCCGAGCGCAGACGAAATCACCGAAGCTAGCGAAGTCGCCGCAACCCCCGAAGTCATCATCCCAGCCGATTTACCGCCTTGCGCCGCCATCAGCGACCACCAGTGGGAAGCGCTGGAGCACAAGATCAGTGAACGCGTGCTAGGTCAATTGCAGGCCCGGATTGATTTCGTGCTGGAACACCAAGTCAGGGACAGCCTGGCGAACGCCTTGCAACTGGCGGTCGATGGCATGGTGGCAGAAATCAAGCGCGATCTGCACCACACCCTGGAAGAGAGCATCGCCAGTGCCGTAACACAGGAAATTGCACAGTTAAAAACGGGCAACAAGTCCGTCGAGCACGCCACAGAAAATTAATTTAATAGGGAGTATCGCAAAAAACATAGGATATTCCGCATGTATTAAAGCGGATATAAAAAATACAATCAATAGTATGTTGCCATGAAAGACTTTGACGACGACGCTTTTGCAAAGACATGATTAAATGGCCTTGCACAAGTCAAAAAAACAACCATTCACAAGAAACGTTTATTTTATTAAAAAATACCATTTCATTTGTTGTTTAATGAAAAAAATTACTACTGTAATAACTACATAGAAAATCGAAAATTTCTTACAATCGAAGTATCCAAAACTTCGAGGTTGCCATGAAAGTCATCGTATTAGGTTCCGGTATCGTAGGTACAGCGTCCGCCTGGTTTCTCAATCAGGCTGGCCATGATGTGACGGTGATAGACCGTCAGCCAGGCAGCGCGCAGGAAACCAGCTTTGCCAACGGTTGCCAGATTTCGGTATCGCATGCCGAGCCCTGGGCTAATCCGGCAGCGCCGATGAAGATATTGAAATGGCTGGGAAAAGAAGATGCTCCTCTGCTGTATCGCTTTCGTCCGGAATGGCTGCAATGGAAATGGGCGCTGCAATTCCTGCGCGAATGCACGCCTAAACGCACCGACTACAATATCCGCCAGATCGTCGCGATCGCCGAATACAGCCGCCAGACCTTGCAAGCGCTGCGCACCGATACCGGAATTGAATACGATTGCCTAACGCGCGGCATTCTGCACTTTTATACCGACCAGAAAGATTTCGACGAATCCCTGCCGTCAGCCAAACTGATGCGCGATCTGGGCTGTCCGCGCGATTCGATCAGCGCCGATGAAGTGGTCAAAATCGAACCGGCATTGGCCGGCATCCGCAATAAAATCGTCGGCGGCGATTTCACCGCCACCGATGAATCCGGCGATATTTTCAAGTTCAGCAACAGCCTGGCCGACAAGGCGCAGCAAGCCGGCGTCGAGTTCCGCTACAACACCACCGTCACCCGCTTGCTGACCGAAGGCACGGGCGCAGCCGCAAAAATTACCGGCGTCGAAGTCATCCTGCCAAACGGCCATCATCAAATACTACGCGCAGACAGCTTCGTGGTTGCGATGGGCAGTTTTTCCGTACCGCTGTTGAAGCCGCTCGGAATTGATTTGATGATTTACCCCGGCAAGGGCTATTCGGCCACCTACCAAGTCACCAATCCGGACGCGACGCCATCCGTATCGCTGACCGACGACGGTTACAAACTGGTGGTCTCGCGACTCGGCGACCGCTTGCGCGTGGCTGGCACGTGCGAACTGAATGGCTATACGCGCGAACTGAACAGCACTCGCTGCGAAGCGATCACGCACCGCACCCGCGAATTGTTCCCGGACGCCTGCGACTACGAGAACCCGACCTACTGGACCGGTTTGCGGCCAATGACGCCGTCGAACATACCGTATATCGGCAAAACGAAGATCAGCAACCTGTACCTCAATACCGGCCACGGCACACTCGGCTGGACCATGGGCTGTGGTTCGGGGCGCGCACTGGCAGACATCGTCTCGGGCCGGCGCCCTGAACTCGATTTCGCATTTACCGGCATGAGCGGTCAGGCCAGCCACGCAAGACCAACCAAGATGCAACCGGCATAAGACCGGTTTTACAAACCCGCTATTTTGAGGTACGCACCTGTAGCTCTACTGCCTTTTCGTCAAACGCGATCTGGGTAGTGAACTTGGCGCGTTTCATCGGAAAGCGGGAATGGAAATGACGCACATTGCCCGATCCGGAAATGACACGCCGCACAAACTGGTAGTAGGCGTCCATATCGATCACATGCACGGCAAGAAAATAGTCAAACTCGCCGGAGACAAAGTAGCACTGCATCACCTCCGGTTCCAGCTGCATGCACGTCTCGAATTGCACCATGCAATCGTCTGACTGATTGATCAGCGAAATTTCCAGAAATGCCAGCATTCCATAACCCAGCGCGAACGGATCGACCATCGCCACATTAGCGCTGATGACACCCATCTCACGCAACTCGCGAATGCGCCGCAAGCAAGTCGGCTGCGAGACATGCAACTGGTCCGCCAGCACCCGGGTCGGAGTTTGATTATCCTTTTGCAAAAGATTTAAAAGCCTGCGATCCACCATGTCCAAGGTACGAATTTTTGACATATAAAATTTGTAAAATCCAATAGAACCAGAATAAAAAAATATTTTCCATCAATTTTACCTGCGGCATCTTTTCGATATTCAAAAACCTGAATAACATCGTTTTACTATTGCGTGCGCGCAAAAAATCAATCGTAAAAGTCGCTCATACTAATCCGGTAGTTGACGGCAATGCGCTGACAATTTTCCATAAAAAACACAGCTGCTCTTGAATAGACGCATTTTTATTTACTGCAAGCACGATATGTTGTACCTTTAATTTATTCAGATTCCTGAATGCCCAAGTTTAACGGTAACCCGCTTTATCACAATTCTTAGGAGATGTTCATGCAGTTCACAATAAAAATGATTCCACTGGCAGCCGCAATCGCATTCGCATTTGCTGGTACCGCATCCGCTGCAGATGAACAAATCGTTAAAATCGGCCACGTTGCCCCAATTTCCGGCCCCAGCGCTCATCTTGGTAAGGATAATGAAAACGGCGGCAAGATGGCAATTGAAGAGTTGAATGCCAAAGGCCTGACCATCGGTGGCAAAAAAATCAAATTCGAACTGCTGACTGAAGATGACGCAGGCGATCCGAGACAAGGCACGACTGTTGCACAAAAACTGGTAGATGCAAAAGTCAAAGGCATCATCGGTCACCTCAACTCAGGCACCACCATCCCGGCTTCGAAAATTTATTCTGAGGCTGGCATTCCACAGATCTCTCCTTCTGCCACTAACCCGAAATATACCCAGCAAGGCTTTAAGACTGCCTTTCGCGTAGTAGCCAATGACGCCCAATTAGGCGGCACGCTAGGACGCTATGCAGTCAAGATGCTCAAGGCCAAGAACGTCGCCGTCATTGATGACCGCACTGCCTATGGTCAAGGCGTAGCCGATGAATTCATGAAGGCAGCCAAAGCCGCTGGCGCAAACATTGCCGCACAACAGTTCACTAATGACAAAGCCACCGATTTCAACGCGATTCTGACATCGATCAAGTCGAAAAAACCTGACGTTATCTTCTTCGGCGGCATGGATTCGGTTGCCGGCCCGATGATGCGCCAAATGAAGCAGCTCGGAATCGAAGCCAAGTTCATGGGTGGCGATGGCATCTGCACCGGAGCCCTGGCCAAACTGGCGGGCGACGCCGTCGGTGAAAGCCAGGTCGTTTGCGCAGAAGCCGGCGGTGTTGTCGATGCCGACAAAAAACCCATGGAAGATTTCCGTGCCGCGTATAAAAAGAAATTCGGCATCGACGTTCTACTCTACGCACCGTATGTCTATGATTCCGTCAATGTAATGGCGGCGGCGATGCAGAAAGCCAATTCGGTTGAACCAGTAAAATATTTACCTGAACTGGCTAAAATTCATTACAAAGGCGTAACTGGCCCGATCGTTTTTGATGCAAAAGGCGATATCAAGGATGGCTCCCTGACGCTTTTCACTTACAAAGGCGGCCAGCGCGAGTTGATGGCCGTAGTCAAATAATCAGTCTTCTCCCATAAAAAGCGCCCTTGTCTTCGGACTGGGCGCTTTTTGCTTTTTGTGTCAGGCTGATTTGAGAGCGCAGCACGAAAAAAAGCGCTCGGTTGAGCGCTTTTTGCATCACTGCTAAGGGGTGACGCTACTTCTGGATGCTACTTCTGGGCCAATACCCACTTGACCAAGGTGTGCGCTTCAGCTTCGCTGACCTGCGTGTTGGCTGGCATTGGAATTGATCCCCACACGCCACTACCACCTTTCATCACTTTGGCAACCAGCTTGGCCTCAGCATCTTTCTGTCCTGCATATTTTGCCGCTACGTCCTTGAACGCAGGGCCAACCACCTTGTTTGCGACTGCATGGCAAGCCATACAATTCTTGGCTTTTGCCAAATCGGCATTTGCCATAGCGGCGTTAGAAACCAGTCCGCCCATCGCAAAAAGAACCAATAAAAAACTTTTCATTGCCTTCTCCAAAATAATGACTGTAAGCATTTTACAGCGGTTTTTTTCATCCATATCTGGCGACATTGTATCGCCCGCACAAATTATCGCACTTGATTGACTATCGGCCTTGTTCCGTTACACTCGTTGACAATATCACGCGATGAAAGATCTGCCATGCCACTGATTATTGCCATCGTCTTATTATCCATATTGAAATATTTTGAAGTCGGTTTCTTCGCCGATTTTTCGTGGTGGTGGATTGCCGGACTGATGGCGTTTACTTTTGTCTGGTTCGAATTCATTGAAAAAATGCTCGGGCTAGACAAGCGGCGCGCCCACGATGCAATGGAAAAAATACGCATGGAGCGCGTCAAGGCAACCTTTGACAAAACCAATCACAACAAGCGGCGCTAGTTTTGGGGCTGGTAAACGCAAAAAGGCCGGAATCGGAATTCCGGCCTTTTTTATTGGATAACAATGCTGCTGATGAGCGCTTATCTTTTCAATTGCGTGATATCGCGCACCGCGCCGCGGTCAGCCGAAGTTGCCAGTGCCGCATATGCTTGCAGAGCCTGTGACACAGTACGCTGACGATTTACCGGCTGCCACGCACGATCGCCCCTGGCGTTCATGTCAACCCGGCGTTGCGCCAGATCGGCGTCACTAACCTTGAGATGGATACGACGCTCAGGGATGTCGATTTCAATAGTGTCGCCTTCTTCGACCAAACCGATCGCGCCGCCTTCTGCCGCTTCCGGAGAAGCATGGCCGATCACCAGTCCGGACGAACCGCCAGAGAAACGGCCGTCGGTAAACAGCGCGCAGGACTTGCCCAGACCTTTGGATTTGATGTAGGACGTCGGGTACAGCATTTCCTGCATCCCCGGGCCGCCTTTCGGGCCTTCATAGCGAATGATGATGACGTCGCCGGAATGTACCGCATCGGCCAAAATCGCTTCCACCGCATCATCCTGGCTTTCGAAGATGCGTGCCCGACCGGTGAATTTCAAAATGCTTTCATCGACACCGGCGGTTTTGACGATGCAACCTTTTTCAGCAATATTGCCGTACAAAACAGCCAAGCCGCCATCCTGCGAATACGCATGGGCCTTGTCGCGGATGCAGCCGTCAGCGCGGTCGGTATCCAGACTATTGAAGCGTTGGCTTTGCGAGAATGCCACCTGGGTCGATACGCCACCGGGCGCGGCGCTAAACAGTCTATGTACGGCCGGGTCCTCGGTGCACAAGATGTCGTTATGCGCGATGGCATCTGCCATGGTTTTACTGTGGACGGTGGGCCGGCTGGTATCAAGCAAGCCGGCCCGCGCCAGTTCACCCAGAATACCGAAGATGCCGCCGGCGCGATGCACGTCTTCCATATGATATTTCTCGGTTGCGGGCGCCACCTTGCACAGGCACGGTACTTTGCGCGAAATACGATCGATGTCGGCCATCTTGAAATCGACACCGGCTTCATGCGCGGCCGCCAGCAAGTGCAGCACGGTATTGGTCGAGCCGCCCATCGACACATCCAGCGTCATCGCATTTTCAAACGCTGCTTTGGTCGCGATGCTGCGTGGCAGCGCCGTCTCATCATCCTGTTCGTAATAACGCTTGGCCAGTTCGACGATCAGTCGCCCGGCATGCAGGAATAACTCTTTACGGTCGGCATGGGTAGCCAGGATGGTGCCGTTGCCTGGCAAGGACAGGCCCAGAGCTTCGGTCAGACAGTTCATCGAATTGGCGGTAAACATGCCCGAGCAGGAGCCGCAGGTAGGACAGGCAGAGCGTTCGATTTGTTCGATTTCCTCATCCGATACGCTGGAATCGCCGGCCTTGATCATGGCATCGACCAGATCGATTTTTATGATCTTCTGCGTGCTTTCCTGCTTGCCGTGCATGGTCTCGACCATCTTGCCGGCCTCCATCGGGCCACCGGAGACGAACACTACCGGGATATTCAGACGCATCGCAGCCATCAGCATGCCGGGCGTAATCTTGTCGCAGTTGGAGATGCAGACCATCGCGTCGGCGCAATGCGCATTGACCATGTATTCGACCGAATCGGCGATCAACTCACGCGAAGGCAGCGAATACAACATGCCGCCATGCCCCATCGCGATACCGTCGTCGACTGCGATGGTGTTGAATTCCTTGGCGACGCCGCCGGCCGCCTCGATTTCGCGCGCCACCATCTGGCCCAGATCTTTCAGATGGACGTGGCCCGGCACGAACTGGGTGAAAGAATTGACGACGGCAATGATGGGTTTGTCAAAGTCGCCATCTTTCATGCCGGTGGCGCGCCAGAGTGCGCGTGCGCCGGCCATGTTGCGGCCGTGGGTGGTGGTGCGGGAACGATATTGCGGCATGTTGTGAATCTCCAAAATGATTTAGGCTAATTCTAACGCTAGGGCGCCTTGCGTGTAGCACTGTGTCAAATATATGACGTATTTCCGATTATGACGAATTCCAGCAAGAAATTAACGCCAGACTTTCAGGGCGGGTTTCAAGCCGGAATCCGTTTTATGATCATTTATAATCCATTGGCCGCACCGCATCATGAATGGAAAAGCGTGACGCAGTGGCACTGCCACATCTGTACTGTATATTTTTTGCACCTTATTACGAAAGAACCGCCAGATGCTGATTCACCCACTTCCAGATCCAATTGCCTTCTCGATAGGCCCGCTTGCCGTGCACTGGTACGGCCTGATGTATCTGGTGGCATTTGCCCAGTTTGTGCTGCTGGGAAGAATGCGTATACGGCAGCCGCATATCGCTGCCGCGCACTGGAAAAAAGAGGACCTGGACGACATGCTGTTCTATGGCGTGCTGGGCGTTATCATCGGTGGGCGTCTGGGTGAAATCCTATTCTATAACCCGGCCTATTATTTTTCGCACCCGGCCGACATGCTGGCGGTCTGGAAAGGCGGCATGTCCTTCCATGGCGGTTTCCTGGGCGTGATTATCGCGATGGCGTTCTGGTCCCGCAAAACCAAACGCAACCTGCTCGACGTATACGACTTTATCGCGCCGCTGGTGCCGCTCGGCTACGCAGCAGGGCGGATCGGCAACTTCATCAATGCCGAACTGCCAGGCCGCGTCGCTGATCCATCCCTGCCGTGGGCTATGATCTGGCCGAACGTGGATAACCTGCCGCGCCATCCGTCGCCGATTTATCAGGCGCTGATCGATGGCGTGCTGCTGTTTGTCATCCTGTGGTTGTTCGCCCGCACTGCGCGCCCAAGGCTGGCAGTGGGCGCGATGTTCGTGATGCTGTATGGTTGCGCGCGCTTTTTTACCGAATATTTCCGCACTCCCGATTACGAAGTCACATTTGCCGGCATCACCATTTCCGCCGGCCAGATGCTATCGCTACCGATGATTGCAATTGGTAGCGGCTTGCTGCTATTTGCCTACCGTAAACATCGGGCTTAAGCTGTTATCAAACTACTATTTCCATGGTTTTTACTGGAGTATAGACAAAAACCATGGAATTTACGCATTATTTTATGACGTGTTAAAAAATACTGTCATTCGATGGTAGAAGTCAGAAGCGCTTGCGTGATGAGGCCACACTGTTCCGGCGGGGCTGGTGCAATCGATAGACGATTGCCGCGCTTCTAGCGCACAGCGATCCATGGCACCGTACTGTCGTATGCCGTTAGTGCATCATCGACATCGCCCGACTCGGGTTTCATTGGTCAGTATTGGATTATTTGATCATCGCAGCGAACATAAAAAAAGCGGTTGTGCATCAGATGATGTACAACCGCTTTAGAATTTAACCCCGCCTGTGCCGCTATGCCGGCATCCCGAACCAAAGCGGTCCAAGGTGGTCACAGTCAGTTCAATTTCGGGTTCGTCGAACTAGCGACGCGCACACCCATCAAACTTGTCCCGCAACCGATGCATTTGAATGGTTCAAGGAATATATGACAATCGCGAACACGGCAGGAGATTCGAAGTCTACTCCATTCGAAACGCATGTCAAACGGTTATATCGATCTCAGAATAGATTTTCCTGAGGAGCCAGAGCGCGGTCGAGCACCGAATGCATGGTGGTAATCTGCTGCTGCACCTGGGCCATCGTCAACGCCGATAAAGGCCCTTCGGGCGCTTTGGTTGCCAGCAATTCGGCTGCGATGCCCAGCGCCGCCATCACCGCAATCCGGTCATTGCCGCGAATCCTGCCGGCATCGCGAATCGCGCACATCCTTGCATCGAGATAAGCCACTGCGTCCCGCAATGCAGCCTCTTCGCCGTCCTTGCAGGATAATTTATAGGGGTGGCCCATGATGATGACATCGATCTGGGTCATGCCGACTCCTCGTCTTGCTGTTGCGGATCAGGTATCTGCGCCAGCAATGCCGAGACCCGCTGATGCGCCTGCTGCATTTTTTCTGTCAAGATGGTATTTTCAGAAGACATGGCAGTGATTCTCAGGCGCAATTCGGCATTTTCATGCCGCAGAAATTGCGCCATTTCTGCCAGTTTATCGATTTTTTCGGAGAGTAAGTTAAATTCGGAATTCATCCCGTCACTATAGTAGCGCAAATGAATTTCCGTCAATAGATTCAATCAGTTGCATTGATATGTAGCAAGATATATCAATCATGCTGCATTTTAAAAGGCATGATTTTCAAAATATTCAATCGATACGCCGATACAATCGGAAACGCTCATCCCGGTCTGAAGGACGTCGCCCTTCCCACAGAATACGCCATTGACCGTCATATTGCCGCAGCAGCTTGGTATCGCTCTTTTTGCGCGGATTGTCCTGCAACAAAAGGTAACGGCAGGACGCCTCGTCAAAGTGTGCAAACGCAACATTACCGAAGAAAGCAAAAGATGCACGCTGAGCGGCGCCGATATTAGTGTCGACACAATATTGCTTGATGGGTAATTTCTGTGCAATCTGTTCGGCTACGCCCGCATAACTCTTGCCGTAATTTATCCACGGCAACCATAAGGTCATCAACAATAGCCAGCAAAGAATCACGCCACCAGACGACAGCACCACCGCGCGCCAGAGCACGGCGGGACGGCGCGCAATCCGCCAGTGCACCAGCGCCAGCCAGAACACGGTTGCCAAAGCGGCTACCACAAAGGCAAAAGCATTGAATTCCGGCCTGAATCCGGGCGCGAGTTTGAATGCGTTTTTTGCGATTTGGGCCGGCCAGCCTGTTTGCTTGGCGATCCAGCCCAACCAGATGAAGCCGGCACATGTTGACAGAGTCATCACCGAAAACCAGTCAATCGCATTGATTGCGCCGCGCTTCATGGTGGGCAAACCGAATGCCGCTAATATTGCCAGCGGTGGCAACAGAGGTAATAAGATTCCATCTTTAGGAGATTGATTCAGCAAGACCAGCAAAGACAGCGCGCCCACGAAAACTAGCGGAATCGTTATGTGCAAGCCCTTGTATTGTTTGCGCCAGGCATACACGGCCCAAACGGCAAAAGGCCACGCCGGCCAGGCAAACCAAATTCCATTTACCATGAAATATTTTGCGTTATTCCACGTCGGCCAGTTTAATTCGCGATAGGCGGCCGGTACCCATGCCGCCACTGGTGAACCATTAAATGGCTGAACGAAATAATTGCCGACGACCCAAACGCTGGCTACCAGCAGCATGACTGGCAATGTCATCAAGAAAAGCTGCGCCAACAACTTCCGGTTTTGAAGCGTCGCCAGAGTGATGGTAGTGAGCAACAAAGTCAGCGGCATCAGCCAGCCGCGCGTGAGGATTGACAAGCCCAGAGCGAGACCCAGCATGGCAGCGCTGCCAAATGAACCTGAAACGAACAATTTGGCGCTAGTGTAAAGAGCGAAAGCGATCAGCGATACTTGCAATGCTGCGGGACTAGTCTCATGACTATGCAGCAGCAGGCCAAGGCAGCCGAGATAAATCAGCAAAGCGCCATCGGCCAGCATGCGGCCAAAATCCTGCGCGTCAGGCTCTCCGCCGAAAGCCAGTTTCAGCGGTTGCACCTCCGGCCTGCGGCCCAGTATATAGGTGCAATACCAGACCGAAGACGCACCAATCAGAAAGAACAGCATGGCCGACACCCGAGCCGCCATCGGCTCGCCCAGCAACCAGCCGAACAATTTGATGCAGATGGCACCGAGCCAATACGCAAGCGGCCCTTCGTCTGCCAGCGGCAGCCCGACCACATGCGGCCACAGCCAGTCATGCATGCCACCGTGCGCCATCGTCCACATGACGCCGAAACTGATCGCATCATCGTTCTTCCACGGGTCGCGACCGATCAAGCCTGGAAGGATATACAACAGACACAGCGCATACAAACCCCAGCGTGGGAGGGTATGCGCGGCCGAGGCAGGCAGACGGACGGGCTTCATTAAAATTATTTGATCGTTCCGTGAACGCGTAAGCGCAATATTGTGTCCGAAAACTCTAAAGGAATGCGGCCAGGACAACAAAAAAGGCAGCTTGGGCTGCCTTTTTTGTTGAGAAGCAAAGAAATTACTCTGCCACTTGGGTTTTAGAACCGACTTTACCGAATTTCTGACGGAATTTCTCAACCCGGCCGGCGGTATCGACGATCTTATGCTTGCCGGTGTAAAACGGATGCGATTCGGAAGATACTTCGATCTTCACGAGTGGATATTCCGTGCCTTCAAATTCCATCTTGTCACGCGTCTGAATGGTTGAGCGGGTAACAAATTTGAAATCGCAGGACAAGTCGTGAAACAAAACTTCGCGATAATTTGGGTGAATGCCGTCTTTCATGTGTGCCTCTAAATAGTTTTGGTAGCCAATCGTCACTTCGTCGGCCGTGCTGCTTCTTGGCCCGATTGTCGATCACTTTCCAAGGGTTGAATGCTGCTGCTTAAAATCGTAACCCGAAATTATACAATGCAATTAACCGCTACGGCTAAATTTGCGTTAGAAATGCTTGTATGACGCTGGACCAAAGGACATCATTTCAATGCCAGTTCAGCAACGCTGTGATCGTCTTTAACGCGAATTGGAATAAGATATCGGCCTCGAACAGGAGTAAAAAACGTGGCGATCAACATCAATGCAGGGATGAGTACGGCGTTGCAGGTCATTGAAGCGCTTGGCATTATCGCCTTCGCCAGCTCGGGCTTCATTGAGGCGCGCCGCAAGGAAATGGATCTGATCGGCGTTTTCACAGTGGCTTTCATCACAGCCTTCGGCGGCGGCACCTTGCGTGACATTTTGCTGGACCGCCGGCCTCTGTTTTGGGTGCAGCATCAGGAATACACGCTGTTAATATTTGCGCTGGCCCTGGTCGTGCTTCCTCTTTCGCACTATTTACGCTCAGCGTCTGCGGAACGCGCGATTAACTTTGCCGATGCGCTGGGGCTCGGCCTTTTCAGCGCAGTAGGGGCCTCGATTGCGCAAGAGATGCAAATGCCGATTTTCATCTGCGTCATGATGGGCGTCATCACCGCCATTTTTGGTGGCGTGTTGCGCGATATGATTTGCAACGAAATCCCGCTGGTATTTCGCCGTGGACAGCTCTACGCAACCTGCGCTTTTATCGGTTCCTGGGTGTATCTGATACTGGATCTGGCCAATGTCCACCAGACGATTGCGCTCATTGCCAGCATTCTTGTCACAACCATCCTGCGCCTGCTGGCGGTGCGCTTTGACCTGAAGCTGCCGGCCTGAAACGTAAATAGGGCGCATGCCGCAGCATGCGCCCTATCCTGCCAGTCAAAAACAAGCTTGACCCAGCGGCTTAACTCAGATTAACTGCTGCGCCGCATCATGTCGAAAAACTCGGCGTTGGTCTTGGTGGCTTTCATTTTGTCGAGGATGAATTCCATCGCTTCGATTTCATCCATGCTGTAAAGCAACTTGCGCAAGATCCAGATTTTCTGCAACTGGTCTGGCTTGATCAGCAATTCTTCGCGGCGGGTGCCGGATTTATTCAGGTTGATGGCCGGGTAGACGCGCTTCTCGGCCAAGCGGCGTTCCAGATGCACTTCCATGTTGCCGGTGCCCTTGAATTCTTCAAAGATCACGTCATCCATGCGGCTGCCGGTTTCGATCAGTGCGGTGGCAATGATGGTCAGCGAACCGCCTTCCTCGATGTTGCGCGCGGCGCCGAAAAAGCGTTTCGGGCGCTGCAGCGCATTGGCATCGACGCCGCCGGTCAACACTTTGCCGGAAGCCGGGATCACCGTGTTGTAAGCACGCGCCAGACGGGTGATCGAATCGAGCAAAATCACCACGTCTTTCTTCATTTCGACTAAGCGCTTGGCTTTTTCCAGCACCATTTCGGCCACTTGCACATGGCGCGTCGCCGGTTCGTCAAAAGTCGACGCCACCACTTCGCCGCGCACCGAGCGCTGCATTTCGGTTACTTCTTCCGGACGTTCGTCGATCAGCAGCACGATCAGCGTGATATCAGGGTGGTTGGCGGTGATTGCGTGCGCAATATGCTGCAGGATCACCGATTTACCTGATTTGGGCGACGCTACCAGCAGGCCGCGCTGGCCCTTGCCGATCGGTGCAATCATGTCGATGATGCGGCCGGTAATGTTTTCCTGGCCGTTCATCTCGCGCTCAAGATGCAGCACCTTGTTCGGGTGCAATGGCGTCAGGTTTTCAAACATGATGCGGTGCTTGGACGCCTCAGGCGGTTCACCGTTGACCTTATCCACTTTCACCAGCGCAAAATAGCGTTCGCCGTCTTTCGGAGTACGGACTTCGCCTTCGATCGAATCGCCGGTATGCAGGTTGAAACGGCGGATTTGCGATGGCGAGATATATATATCGTCGGTGGACGCCATGTAGCTGGCGTCAGGAGAGCGCAGGAAACCGAAGCCGTCCGGCAGCACTTCCAGTGCGCCGTCGCCAAAAATTTGTTCGCCTTGCTTGGCGCGTTTTTTCAGGATCGCAAACATCAATTCCTGTTTGCGCAAGCGTGCTGCGTTATCGATGTCGAGTCCGATTGCCATTTCTAGCAGGGCTGAGACGTGTAACGCCTTTAATTCAGATAAATGCATGGTGAGAGTGTCCCGAGATGGGATAAATATAGGTGGGGGTGGGAGTCGCGTGGTGTGCTTGTGAACGGTTGTTCAATATCAAGCAGGGATAATTTGCGTAAAAAATCTGAGTAAAAATGATCTAGCTAAGTCGTATGCATCAGCGGTGGTGCGAGCGCATCGCCGCTGCTTGCATTATTAAATATTGCTGTCCACAAACGCGGTCAACTGGCCTTTTGCCATCGCACCCACTTTTTGTGCTGCGGCGACGCCGTTCTTGAACAAAATCAGCGTCGGAATGCCGCGAATGCCGAATTTTGCCGGTATGACTTGATTGGCATCGACATCCATTTTAGCGATGGTAATCTTGCCGTCGTATTCCTTGGCGATTTCTTCCAGGATCGGCGCCACCATTTTGCAGGGGCCGCACCATTCCGCCCAGAAATCGACCAGTACGGGTTTGTCGGATTTCAATACGTCCGCTTCAAAGGATGCATCGGTAATATGTTTGATATTTTCGCTCATGGGTTCCTCGGTATGCCGGGATAAAGGGTAAATGGCGCTGCTTATGGGGTTCGTTCAGGCTTGCCTGCAATGCTCGTCACCTGCTGACAACGCTTTCATTGTTACACCAATGAGGTTGAGTCGTTGTGCTTCAATTCAATGTTTTTGAAATGTGTGGCAAGGAATAGTGCGGCGGGGATGCATTAAATCATAACCTATTTTGGCGCGAAATGTCATGCGGCGCTGCGATTTTATCCGCAGGCGTCTACGGCGCTCGCATAAAATACATCATTAACGTGGTTTTTCACGCAAAATTCCCCCCTCTCTTTCCGCTGCCATCAGCCCGGACCACATGTCACTCCAGCCTATCCTGATCCCTCCTTCCGCCCATTTCTGGAGCCGCGCGGCGCGCGCGCTGCTGCACCGATTGGCAGAAAGCGCACTGCTGCCGCAGCCGATGGACTCGCAATCTCTCGACATGTCCAGTTTGTGCGTGATGGTGCCAACCTACGGCCATGCGCTGCAACTCAAGACCGCGCTGGCGCAAGCGCTGCAATGCGCATTCATCCCGCCGCGCATCACGACGCCGACCACCTGGCTTGAATTGTTGCCGCCGCAAGACTCCGCGCCTGCGATTGCGCACGACAGCGAACGCCTGATGGCGCTGTATGGCGGACTGCGCCAGCATGCTTGGCTGAAAAAATTGTTCACCGCCAAACGCAATACCGACCTGCTGCCTTTGGCGCACACCCTGCTTACGTTGTCGGATGAACTGACGCAGGCGCTGCTGCCGGCGCTGCAGGCCGGGCCGGACACCCTGGAACAAAGCTGGCAGGCGGCGCTGGCCGAACTGTCGCCGCCGGCGCGCCAGCTGTTGTCAGATGAAACCCAATTGGTGTGGACTATCTGGAAGAGCCAGCTGGCACAAAACGATGCCAGCGCCGCTCGCATGCTGCAGCTGCTGCGTTTTGCGGCGCAGGCGCGCGGGCCTTTGGTCTGGATCAGTCCGGTTGCACCAAGCCCGCAAGAGGCGACATTTTTGAGCGCCTACGCTGCGCGCCAGCCGGTCTTGCAACTCTTCCTCGACTGGGATGAATCTACGATAAATAAGGAGTATGCATCTGCCTGGCATGAAATACATGCGGAAAACGATGTCGAGATCACGAGTATATACAAAGAGCCAGAACACGCCGAATGCCAGCAAGTGTCACGGATATCGTTATATGGCGCCAGCAGCCTGGAAGACGAAGCCTTGCACGCAGCCCAAACCATCGTCGACTGGCTGCAAGAAGGCAAATCCCGTCTTGCCATCGTGGCGCAAGACCGCGTTGTGGCGCGGCGCATTCGGGCCTTGCTGGAACGGGCGCAAGTATTTGTTAGCGATGAAACCGGCTGGAAACTGTCCACCACCCGCGCTGCAGCAGCGCTGGCGGCCTGGTTCGAAGTCGTGTCGTCGCGCGCCGAAACGGTGGCTTTGCTGGATTTTCTGAAATCGCCCTATGTGTTTGCGCCGCTGGCAGACAAACCCGCGCAATTGATGACGATCGAGCGCACGCTGCGGCGCGCCAATGTGCTGGCCGGCTGGGATGCGGCGGCTGCCGCTCTGGCCAGCAGTCCGGAGGAACAAATCAGCGTGCGCCGCATCGCGCAACAAGCCGCCACGTTTAAAGGGCGCAAAACACTGGCCGCCTGGCTCACCGCCACCGGCGACATGCTGGCTGCGCTCGACATGCAAGCAGCGCTGGCTGCCGACGCTGCCGGGCAACAGGTATTGGACGTACTGGAATCGCTGCAGAAAGAATGCGCGGCGCTGACTGAAACCTTTGCGTTTGCCGAATGGCGCGCCTTCCTCAACATGCAGCTCGAAGCGGCGCCGTTCGTGGCGACAAATCCCGACAACAGAGTCGTGATGCTGCCGCTCAACGGCGCGCGCTTGCGCAGTTTCGACGCGGTGCTGCTAGTCGGTGCCGACGCCAAGCATTTGCCTTCGCAACCGCAGGAAACCCTGTTCTTCGCCAATGCAGTGCGGCGCGAACTCGGGCTGGAAACCCGCGAAAGCCGGCAGCGCCAGCAATTGCGCGACTTTACCGAATTACTCAGCGCCAATCCAGAAGTCGTGCTGACATGGCAAGCGCACAAGGACGGCGAACCAAATGCGGTCAGCGCCTGGATCGAACGGCTACAACTGACGCTGGCACGGCACAATCTGGCAGAGTTGTCGACGCACCAGAGCGCACTTTCGACCCAAAAATTGCAACCTAAACTGCCAAGCATGCCGGCACCAAAAGCATCGCAACTCACGCCGCAAAAATTGTCCGCCAGCGGCTACAACAGCTTGCTGGCCTGCCCTTACCAATTTTTTGCCACGCGCATGCTGCGTCTGAACGCACTGGATGAATTGTCGGACATGCCGGAAAAACGCGACTACGGCGGCTGGCTGCATGCGATCCTGAAGACTTATCACGACACCTTGCGCGACCAGGGTTGCCCATTGCCCGAGCGCGAAAATTTGCTGCGCCGCATTTCGGCGCAAGCATTCGAACCCATTCTCGGCAAAAATGCCGCCGCCCTCGGCTATACCGTGCGCTGGCAAAAAGTGATTCCCGCGTATCTCGAATGGGCCAACGCGCACGAAGCCGAAGGCTGGAACTTCGTCATCGGCGAACAATGGTTCGAGAAAACCTTATCCTGGCCAGAGGGCGAAATACTGCTGCAAGGCCGCATCGACCGCATCGACGAAGCCGAGGATGACGAACGCGTGGTGCTCGATTACAAGACCAGCGAAGCCTCCATCCTGAAAGCCAAACTGAAAAACGGCGAAGACCTGCAATTGCCGTTCTACGGCATATTGTCCGACGCGCCTGTTGCCGGCGCGCAGTATGTCGCGCTGGAAGCGAACAAAGGCAAAACCGGCGTAGCAATCGCACCCGATTACGCCGATTGGCAAACCGCACTGGAGCAACACATCACGACGCATATGCAAGGCATAGCGGATGGCGCGCCGCTGCCGGCCAACGGCGTCGAATCGGTCTGCCAATATTGCGATGTGCGCGGCCTGTGCCGCAAGGGAGCTTGGTAATGGAAAATATCGAAAACATGGATTTCGACACTGATTTAAACGTGAATCCGAGCGCAGCCCCGCACGCCTACGAAATCAATCAATCTCCGGTCAGCGCGGAAGCATTCATCGCCAGCGCCTGCGACCCGCGGCAATCGGTAGTGGTGGAAGCTTGCGCCGGCAGCGGTAAGACCTGGCTGCTGGTGGCGCGCATGTTGCGCCTGCTGCTGGCCGGCACCGAACCGGCCGAATTGCTGGCCATTACCTTCACCCGCAAGGCCGCGCAGGAAATGCGCGAACGCTTGCTGTCGCTGCTGCGCGACTTGGCCTTGCTGCCGGAAACCGCGGTACGCGCGCTGCTGGAGGAACGCGGCTTGTCGCCCCATGATGCCGAGCAAGCAATCCCGGCCGCACGCGATCTGTATGAACGGGTACTCTCCAGCCCGCAAGCGCTGTCGATCGACACCTTCCATAGCTGGTTTGCAAAGCTGATCCAGATTGCGCCGCTGGCGTCCGGCGTGCCGCACGGCTACACGCTGACCGACGCCAGCGGCGAACTGCTGTCGGAGGCATACAGCACCTTCATGCAATCGGTCAACGATGACGGCAATGCCGAACTGAAAGCGGCGCTGCTGGTTTTGTACGACAACATCGGCGACTTCAATACCAAAAAACTGCTGGACGCCTTCATCGGCAAGCGCGCCGAATGGTGGGCCAGCACACAAAAGCCAGACCCAGCACAAGAACCGCTGCCGCTGGAATGGCTGCGCGCACTCTGCGGCGACGATGTCGACCACGATGCACGGCTGGAACTATGGAATGACGCAGCATTAAACAAACGCTTGCTGAACATTGCATGGCTGCTGGGGCAAGCAACAAAGCGCAACCAAGAGCGTGCGCGCAGCATCGAAAGCGCGCTGACAGCTGGCGCCAGCCTGGATAATTTCGCCCAATTGCTGAACCAGTTCTGCGACGACAAAGGCGCACCGCGCGGCAACGATCATCGTCGCGGGCAATTGTTCAAGGTGATCGAAACCAACCTCGGGGAAAATAGCGGCGAAACCTTCGAGCGCGAATTTACCAGCTTAAGTACCGCGTTATTACAGTTACAGCGCCGCAGTTTCGAGCCGCACGTACTTGCCATTAACGCCGCGCTATTTACCGCCGGCAGCGCGTATCTGGAACGCTATCAAGCGATCAAAGCCGAACGGCGCATTTTCGACTTCGCCGATCTGGAATGGCAAGCCTATCGACTGCTCTCCAACGAAGGACACGCAGCGTATTTGCAAAGTCGGCTCGATGCGCGTTACAAGCAAATTCTGCTGGACGAATTTCAGGATACCAACCCACTGCAATGGCACATCGTGCAAGGCTGGCTGAATGCCTACAGTGAAAATGGCGACGACGATAGCAAGCCCGGCATCTTCATCGTCGGCGACCCCAAGCAATCGATTTACCGTTTCCGCCGTGCCGAACCACGCGTCTTTCAAGCGGCCAGCGCGCACTTGGCCGCGCAAGGCGCGGCGCTGCTGCGCACCAATCAAACCCGACGCAATGCCGCAACCATCGTCGCGGCGCTCAATACCAGCTTTACACAAAATCCGATTTTCAGGCCGCAAACCACGCTGGCCGCGCAATCCGGCGTGGTCTGGCGTTTGCCGCTGATCCAGCGCGTTGCCAGTGAAAAATCCGTTGCAGACGATGCCGTGATGATCCGCGACCCGTTCACCACCCCACGCGACGAAGAAGAAGATGCGCGCCGGCGCGACGAAGGGCATGCAGTTGCGCAAGCAATTCTGCACGCCAAACACACCCTGAGCACACAGACAGATGCGCCGGTGCGCTGGTCCGACGTGATGCTGCTGGTCAAAAAACGCACCCATCTCGGCGCTTACGAAGGCGCGTTGCGCGCTGCCGGGATTCCATTCGCATCCGACCGTCGAGGTGGTTTATTAAGCGCACTGGAAATCCTCGATCTGATTGCGCTGCTGAATTTTTTGATCACGCCCGGCGACGATCTGGCGCTGGCGCACGTATTGAAGTCGCCGTTATTCGATGCCGATGACGCCGACCTGATTGCGCTGGCGCAGCGCACCGAACAGTGTTGGTGGAATCGCCTGCAAGCGCTTGCAAGCGCCGGAACATCGGAGCCGCTAATGCGCGCCGAACGCCTGCTGGCGCACTGGCTGCAAGTCGCGCCGCAATTGCCGGTGCATGATTTGCTCGACGTTATCCTGCATCAGGGCGAACTGATCACGCGCACCGCGCAAGCTGCGCAGCCGCTGGTGCGCAACCAGGTGATCGGCAATATCGAAGCCTTCATCGAGCTGTCCCTGAATCTCGATGCCGGCCGCTATCCGAGCCTGCCGAAATTCATCGATGCGCTGCGCACCTTGCAAAACAACGCCGGCAACGACGCACCCGACGAAGCCGGCATCGACGCCGCGCTGGACGCGGTGCGCATCATGACCATCCACAGCGCCAAAGGGCTGGAAGCGCCGATCGTGATTTTGCTCGACGCCAACCACAGCGAACCGGCGCGCGACGATATTGGCGTGCTGTGCGACTGGCCGCAAGATGCTGCGGCCCCGACCCACTTCTCGGTCTTCGGCCGCCAGAGCGAACGCGGCGCGGCGCGCGACCCTTTGTTTGCGGCAGAAGAAAACTTCAAGCAACAAGAAGACTGGAATCTGCTGTACGTCGCCGCCACCCGCGCCAAACAGATATTGATCGTCAGCGGCGTCGCCAGTGCGAAAAACCCGCAACCCGATGGCAGCGCCGTCGATAGTTGGTACCACCGGTTACAAAACGCGCCGCACATTCCGGCCGATGTTGCAGCAGACTGGGAAGAACCCGCGCCAAGCCAGGTTGCAGCCGACAGCTTCACGCTCCATGTCTACAATCCGCCGCTGCTGCCCGCGCCCGTCAGCGCACAATCGGCCAGCGCCACCGGCGACGCCATCGCGGAAGGGATCGCGCTGCACGCATTGCTGGAACGCCTGACCCACGCGGCCATCTGGCCCATCGCCATCCCGACTGCAAACGCCATCGCCGACTGGCTGCGCTGCCCATTTGTGCTGGCGGAATCGATCCGCGCCCACGCCGACACCATCCTGTCGCAAACCCATCTGGAACATTTTTTCGATCCGTCGCAACATCACAGCGCCCGCAACGAAATGGAAATCCTGCACGGCGCAAACTTGCTCCGGCTGGACCGCGTGGTGGTCTTTGAGGAGGAAGTCTGGATTCTCGATTACAAGCGCAATTACCTCGACAGCGAACGCGCCGATTATCAGGCGCAACTGGCCGGTTACCGCGCTGCAGGCGCGCTGGTGTTTAGCGGCAAAACCCTGAAATCGGCGTTGATTACCGTCGATGGGCGTTTGATTGAACTGGCTTAAAAAAAATGGCAGAGTATCGTTAAATACGCTGCCATTGCCGCATATAGAATATGCGTTACTTAAAAATACTGCCAATATCCGTATTTATTCCTGGTGATATGCGGTGACCCGTTCCACTTCGCTCTTCGAACCGAGGAAGACCGGCACCCGCTGGTGCAGTTTTTCCGGCTGAATATCCAGGATGCGCTGGGCGCCGTTGGTGGCGGCGCCGCCGGCTTGCTCAACCAGGAAAGCCATCGGATTGGCTTCGTACATCAGGCGCAGCTTGCCTGGCATCTTGGCATCGCGGGTGTCGGCCGGGTACATGAAGACGCCGCCGCGACTCAGGATGCGGTGCACGTCGGCCACCATCGAGGCGATCCAGCGCATGTTGAAATTGCTGCCGCGCACACCGTCCTCGCCGACCAGCAATTCGTTCACATAGCGTGTCACCGGCGGGAACCAGTGGCGGGCGTTGGAAGCGTTGATCGCGAATTCTTTGGTCTCGACCGGGATTTGCATATTGCGCTGGGTCAGCACCCAGGAACCCATTTCACGGTCCAGCGTGAAGCAGTTGACGCCGTTGCCGGTGGTCAGCACCAGCACGGTTTGCGGGCCGTACACCGCGTAACCGGCGGCGACTTGCTGGCGGCCCGGTTGCAGGAAATCCTGCTCGGTCGGCGCGCCCATGTCTTCCGGCGCTTTCAGCACCGAGAAAATGGTGCCGATCGAGACATTGACGTCGATGTTGCTGGAACCGTCGAGCGGATCGAACAGCAGCAAATATTCGCCCATCGGATAGCGGTTCGGGATCGGGTGGATGGTTTCCATTTCTTCCGACGCCATCGCCGCCAGATGGCCACCCCATTCATTGGCTTCGAGCAGGATGTCGTTGGAAATGATGTCGAGCTTTTTCTGCACTTCGCCCTGCACGTTTTCGGTTTCGGCGCTGCCCATGACTTCGCCCAAGGCGCCCTTGCCGACCGCGTGGCTGATGGTCTTGCAGGCGCGCGCGACGACTTCGATCAGGAGCCGCAATTCGGCCGGGATGGTGTTGTTCTGGCGTTGTTCTTCCACCAGGTATTGGGTCAGACTGATACGTTTCATGTGTTCCTTTTTTAGTACAACTACGCAATATTTAAACAAGATGTTCCGGGAGCTCGGACCGCTCAAGCGGCCAGCGCCTTCGACACCACTTCGGCCACGTCCTTCGACAGTTTTTTGGTCTTTGCGACTTTTTGCAGCGCGGCCTGCATCTGCACTTGCAGCGCAGGCTGGTATTTCTTCCAGTGATCCAGCGTGCGGGCCAGACGCGCCGCCACTTGCGGGTTGAGCGCATTGAGCGCGATCACTTGCTCGGCCCAGAACGCGTAACCGCTGCCGTCCGGCGCATGAAATTGCGCCGGATTGCCGTTGCAGAAGCTGAAAATCAGGCTGCGTGCGCGGTTCGGGTTGGTGATGGTGAATGCAGGGTGCGCCATCAGCTTGCGCACCGTTGCCACATCGGTGGTGCGCGCCGTAGCTTGCAGGCTGAACCATTTGTCGACCACCAGCGCTTCTTTCTTGAAATCCCGGTAAAAACGCTGCACCGGCTTGCTTGCGCTCTTGCTGCCCGAGTTGACCAGCCCAACCAAGGCGGCCATCCGATCGGTCATGTTGTCGGCGGCGGCGTCCTGCGCGTGCGCCAGTTGCAGCGCGCTGTCGTCATGCCAGTCCAGCAGGTACGACAACGCCAGATTTTTCAGCGCGCGTTTGCCGGCAGAGCTGGCATCGGGGCTGTATTTCACGCTGCCGAGATGATCTTCATATACGGCGAGGAAATCGGCCTTGAGCGCCAGCGCCAGCGTGCTGCGCATGAAACGGCGCGCAGCATGGATCGCTCGCGGATCGACCACCGCGCACTGTTCGGCCAGCATGGATTCCGACGGCAGCGTCAGCACCAGTTCGCGAAAGGCCGGATCGAGCGACGCATCGTTGAGCGTGGCGCGCATGGCTTCTATAAACAAGCCGTCCAGTTCCAGCACCGCTTGCGCCGGATCGGCGGCGGCTTGCAGCGTTGCCGTCAACGCAAGCAAGCGCTGCATCGCCAGGCGTTGGCCGGCTTCCCAGCGGTTGAATGGATCGCTGTCAAACGCCAGCAAGTGCGCCAGCTCCTGATCCGAATACGCGTAATCGAGCATCACCGGCGCCGAGAAATTGCGCAGCAGCGATGGAATCGGCTGCTCCCTTACTTGGGTAAAACGGAAGGTTTGGCGCGCCTTGGTGAATTCCAGCACGCAGGTGGTTTGATCATTCTCTGCCGGCGTTTTCCCTTTCTTCTGCGCGGTTTCCAGATGCAGCGGCATGTCGCGGCCGCTGGCACCCTGCAAGCCGATGGCAAACGGGATGTGGAACGGCTGTTTCTTGGCATCAAAGGCCGTGGCCGGGCAGGATTGCGCCAGCGTCACTTCATAGGTGTGCGCGCTGGCGTCGTACTTGGTCTGCACCTTGACGCGCGGGGTGCCGGCCTGGCTGTACCAGCGCTCGAACTGGCTCAGATCGCGCCGGTTGGCGTCGGCCATCGCAGCGCGGAAATCGTTGCACGACACAGCTTGACCATCGTGCCGCTCAAAATACAAATCCATCCCTTTGCGGAAACCATCGCGTCCCAGCAGCGTCTGGTACATGCGCACTACTTCCGCGCCTTTTTCGTAAATCGTGACGGTGTAGAAATTATTGATTTCGACATAACTGTCAGGCCGCACCGGATGCGCCATCGGGCCGGCATCTTCGGAAAACTGCACCTGGCGCAAGACCCGCACATCCTCGATGCGCTTGACCGCCCGGCCACTGTCGGTGCCGATCATGTCGGCCGAGAATTCCTGATCGCGGAACACCGTCAAGCCTTCCTTCAGCGACAGCTGGAACCAGTCGCGGCAGGTGACGCGGTTGCCGGTCCAGTTATGGAAATATTCATGTCCGACCACCGATTCGATGTTCGCGTAATCGGCGTCGGTGGCTATCGATGGATTGGCCAGCACGTACTTGGTGTTGAATATATTCAAACCCTTGTTTTCCATCGCGCCCATGTTGAAGTCGCCCACCGCGACGATCATGAAACGCTCCAGATCCAGCTCCAGGCCGAAGCGCTGCTGGTCCCATCGGATTGCGTTTTTCAGGGACGCCATCGCATGCTGGGTTTTGTCGAGGTTGCCCGGTTCGACCCAGACTTGCAACAACGCTTTACGACCGGATTTGAGCTTGAATTTTTCTTCCTGACAGACCAGCTTGCCGGCCACCAGCGCGAACAGATAGGACGGTTTGTTGAACGGATCTTCCCACTTCGCATAGTGACGGCCATTGTCTAAATCGCCCTGCTCCACCAGGTTGCCGTTGGACAGCAAAACTGGATATTTTTTCTTGTCGGCGCGCAGCATTACCGTGTATTGCGCCATCACGTCCGGGCGATCCGGGAAGTAGGTAATCTTGCGAAAGCCCTCGGCTTCGCATTGGGTGAAGAAGTTACCGTTCGAGACATACAGTCCCATCATGCTGGTGTTTTGGTCCGGATGGATCAGGGTTTCGATTTCCAGCGTGATCTCGTCCGGCGCATCGGCGATCTGCAAAACCGCGCCGAAAATGGTGTAGCCGCCTTTGGCGCGCTTGGCCAGCAATGTTCCGTTCATGCGCAGCGACAGCAGTTCCAGCGTCTCGCCATACAGCACCACATTTTTGTCGGTCGCCGCGGGATTGCGCGCCATCGTGATGCGGGTGGCAACGCGGGTCGATTGCGGGTCCAGATCAAAACCCATTTCCACTGTGCTGACTGTGTAAGCCGGCGCCGTATAGTCGGCGCGGAAAATCGTATTGGGAGTATTAGATCGCATAAGAAAATCATCCAATGGAAGTGGTGCAATATGACATTTTACCAATCGCCGCTTAATTTAGCAGGAAAGGCCACAGATAAGGCCGCAAGTAAGGCCGCAAATAAGACGTCAGGAAATACCGCCAGAATATTGCGCAAACGTTGCGCAAACGCAGGCAAGCGCGCAATTTTCACCCAACATCTACGCAACGCCCCTGCAACATTCCATTACATCGCGGCCTTGATTTTTTTGCTGAAAAAGCTATCTTAAAGATAATGCTGCGGCCTGGATTGCGTTGCAATGAAAAGGAGCTGCCATGAAAAATAATATGCACAATGTGCGTCTGGCGCTGCTGGTCACAACTGTATTGCTAACCGGCTGCGTCGCCACCATCCTCAGCGATGTCACGGTGTTTCACGCCTGGCCGGTCGAGTTGCCGGACAAATCATATGTGTTCGAGCATGAAAAATCGCTGGACGGCGACTTGGAATACCAGTCCTACCAGCGACTGCTGCGCGCGCAATTGCAACGGCTTGGCTTCACCGATGCGGCCGACTCCAAGACAGCGGCACTGCAGGTTGCGTTCAAGTATGACGTCAAGGTGCGCGATGTGCGGTTGATCCAGCCGGTGCTGGTCGATTCTTACGGCTACGGCGGCGGATTTTACGGGCCCCCCTGGCACCGCCGCGGTGGCTTTTACGATCCTTTTTACGATCCCTTTTACGACCCGTTCTGGTACGGGCCGCCAGTGGTGGTGTACCAGCAATCCGACTATCGGCTGTACCACCGGCAATTGCATGTCGGCATCAAGCAAGCCAGGGACGGCAAGAAACTGTATGACGTAACGGTCAACAGCGAAGGCCGCAACAGCGCGCTGGCGTCTGTGATGCCGTACATGATGCGCAGCGCCTTTGTAGATTTTCCCGGCAAAAGCGGAGTGGCGCACCAGGTCGAACTCCCGATCAAGGATTGATTCCAGGAGCCGGACTCAAACCGGCTTTTAAGACGGCTTGAGAGAAAATATATACTTAATCATGTATTTTTCAATGCCGCATATAGAACATGCGGCAATCATCGTAATTTATCGCATACTCCCATATTTACGGTAAATAATAGAACTATTCAGCGTGCTGTGGAGTGCCGCCAGCATCAGGGAATCAGAATCGACGAGCCGGTGGTCTTGCGCGCCTCCAGATCGATGTGCGCCTGCGCCACATCCTTGAGCGCGTAGCGCTGATTGATCTCGATCTTTATCTTGCCGCTTTCGACCATGCTGAATAGCTCTGACGCCATCACCAGCAAATCTTCCCGCTTGGCGGTGTAGTTCATCAGCGACGGGCGCGTGATGAAGAGCGAGCCGCGCGACGCCAGTTCGCTCAGGCTGAATGGCGGCACCGGCCCCGAAGCGTTGCCGAAACTGACCATCATCCCCAGCGGCGACAGGCAATCGAGCGAGCCTAAAAAAGTATCGTTGCCAATCGAATCGTAGACCACCGGCACGCCCTGGCCGCCGGTGATTTCCTTGACCCGCTTGACGAAATTCTCGGTGTTGTAATTGATCACATGGGTGCAGCCGTGCGCCTTGGCCAGCGCGCCTTTGGCGTCCGAACCGACGGTGCCGATCATGGTCACGCCCAGCGCGCGCGCCCACTGGCAAGCGATCAAGCCGACGCCGCCGGCAGCGGCGTGGAACAGGATGGTTTCGCCGCCCTGCAAGCGGAAGGTGCGGCGAAACAGATATTGCACCGTCAAACCCTGCAGCATCATCGCAGCGGCAGTCTCGAAGCTGATCGCATCCGGCAATTTGACCAGCGCCGCCGCCGGCATCAGGCGCACTTCGGCATAGGCGCCGATCGGCCGGCCGGCGTAAGCGACCCGGTCGCCCGCCTTCAGATCGGTGACGCCCGCGCCGACCGCTTCCACCACGCCAGCGCCTTCCATGCCCAAGCCGGCCGGCAGCGATTGCGGATACAGGCCGGTGCGAAAATACACATCGATGAAATTCAGGCCGCAGGCAACATTGCGCACCCGCGCTTCACCGGGGCCGGGCGTGCCGACCTCGACTTCGACGTATTCCATCACTTCCGGGCCGCCTGTTTTACTGATGCGAATTGCTTTTGACATGATGTTTTTCCTTCCGGTTGAAGATTCAATGGGTGATTTCATTTGCATTATCAGGAGTGTCGCAGGTCGCCATGACTTCTAGCCGATGGAAACACCAGCCGAAACGTCGTCATTGTGTCCGCAACACTTTCTACATCAGCCCGCCCGCCATGCAGCATCATGATGGATTGCACAATAGCCAATCCTAACCCGGTGGAGGATGTCGAACCGCTGCGGGCGTCATCGACACGATAAAACCGGTCGAATAACAAGGGGAGGTGTTCAGGCTTGATGCCGATTCCCGGGTTAGTTACGGTAATAGCTATTCCCTCTTGTACTTGCTGTGTAGCCAGGTGAATCACGCCTCCTTTGGGCGTGTACCGGAGCGCATTTGCCACCAGATTATTGACAGCGCGTCGAAACAAGATCGGATCAGCCTCCAGTGTGCCACTTGCATTCACTGCTAGTTGGACCTGCGCATCTTCCGCGACGCCTTCGAAGTAATCGGCGATGCGCTGCAACTCATTGGAAGTGTCTAAGCGTTGTTTATTCAGCACGAATTTAGCGTGATCGGCCCGCGCCAGAAACAGCATGTTTTCAACCATGCGCGCCAGCCGTTCATATTCTTCTTCATTCGAGGCCAGTAAGGACTGGTAATCCTCAGTGGAGCGCGGTTGCGATAGCGCCACCTGTGTTTGCACCATCAGATTATTGATTGGCGTACGTAAATCGTGTGCCAAATCAGCGGAAAATTGCGACAGCCGCTGAAAACTGCGATGCAACCGATCCAGCATGTCATTGAATGCCAGCACCAGCACTTGCAATTCATTCGGCGCGGCTGTGACGTCGAGGCGCATATCCAGGCGTTGCGCAGTGATCGATTGTGCCTGCCTGGCAATCGCATGTACCGGACGCAAGCCTTGTCGCACTATGATGTATCCGAATAATGCCGCTAACAGTGCGCCGAAAAAAACCGCTGCAAACACCTTGTTGCGATAGGTCTCAAGCAATGCCAGTCGGTCCGAATTGGTCCGCGCAACAATGATTTGCACTTGCTCATGCGCATTATTCAATGATCCCCATGCAGAGACGGTGCGCGCAGAAAGTCCTGAGTTCAGTGTCCATCGGCCCAATGACGCTTTGCCCGGCGTCTGATTGGCCGGCGTGACAGGCAATGTCGACAATGCGCCGTGATCGGTATGATTTTGCAAAAGGATTTTTCCATCGGCCGATTTCAAAATGATGATTAATCCATTGTGACCGGCAGCGGCATCCAGAAATCGATGTGGATCGTCCTGGATTTCCTTTACTGAAAACGTTTCCAGTAAAAAATGGCGCATTAAACTAATTTTTCCCAGTAATTCGATATCGTCGTGGGATTCAAGTTGGCTCGCCAGCGATTGATATAAATAAGTACCGACACCGGCAAACGTCAGCGCTGCAATTAGCGCAAACAGCAGCCCCAATCGCGTGGTCAGCGAAGTTGAACGAAATCGCTTCACTCCCGTGCTTCCAACACGTATCCCATGCCACGTAGCGTGTGAATCAATTTGCGCGAATAGGCTTCATCTACTTTTGCGCGCAAACGCCGCACGGCGACATCAACCACATTGGTATCACTGTCAAAGTTCATGTCCCATACCTGGGATGCAATCAGGGAGCGTGACAGGACTTCCCCCTGGCGTTTGGCCAACAGATGCAGGAGTGCAAATTCTTTCGGCGTCAAATCAATCCGTGCACCGCCACGCGTGACGCGGCGTTTCAATACATCGATTTCCATGTCGGCAATTTCCAGTCGCTCCGATTCGCGGATCGGGCCGCGCCGCAGCAAGGTGCGAATGCGCGCCACCAGTTCGGCAAATGCAAACGGCTTTACCAAATAATCATCGGCACCCAATTCCAGACCTTTGATCCGATCCTGGACATCGTCGCGCGCAGTCAGAAACAGTACCGGCGTTTGTTGTGTTTGCTGCGTCTTGCGCAGTTCTTGCACCACTTGCCAGCCATCCATACCCGGCAGCATCACATCCAGCACGATCAAGTCGTAGGCATCGGCGGTGGCTAATTGCAAACCATCCGGTCCGGTGCGCGCCAGGTCGACCACGAAACCCGATTCAGTAAGTCCTTTACGGAGATAGTCACCCGCCTTTGGTTCATCTTCCACAACTAAAATACGCATCAAATGCCTCCTTATTAGCGAATAGGTAGGTCTATTCTCGCTGATACCGTATTGCACGTGGATTACAAAACTGTAACCTCGTTGTCAGGTTCTCGTTTCCTTCTCTTTCTTATACTTCACTCCATCGATACGCACCGTACCGGTCGCTATAGCAGCGTTTTTGAAGTGCGAGTTTAAGGAATGGAATCAATCATGTTGAACCTGAAGAGTAAAACCGTTTCGATGTTCACCATGGGCATGTTGTTTGCTGCCATGTCAGTGAGTGCACAAGCAGAGAAACAAGATAATTGGGGAACCAATTTACCTCTGTCGGCATCGAGCAGCCCAATGAAAAATACAGTGGAGCCGTATGGCAACTCTATTCCAGTTGAATCGGCAACACGTCAGATTACCTTAACTCCAAGTACTAAGTGGATCAATGTGACACATGGGGAGTCGGTTAATTTTATGGCGCAGGGAAAGTCGTTTTCCTGGAATTTTTACACCTTGCGTAGCGAGACCAGCTTCGATTTGGCTACGATTGCACCGAAAGACATGAATCTGCAACAAATTCGTGTGTATGTGGCGAAGAACGCAAACGAAAGAGGGAGATAGAAACTTGTCCGTCACTTTGGGCATTGCAACAATCTCCGTTTAAGAATTAATTCTTGAAGAGGGTGTAATTAGTTTTGTGTATCCGGCGGTACGCAGCGTACCCGTTGACGCTCGTCCAACTCTAAAATTTCCACAATTAATGCGAAAAAACCTACGATTTTCCGAATGTGTCATACCGCAGGCGATAGCCATATTTATTATCTCCGTGGTGTTGAACTACGTTTGGGAAATCGCACAAGCACCGCTTTATTCAGAAATAGAAGACTGGGGCAACACCTGGTGGCATTGTTTTGTTGCCAGCTTGGGCGACGGAATTTTCGTATCGATAATCTACGCGGTTGGATGGGCCGCGTTCAGGCGTTCCGACTGGTACCTGTACCCGAGCGGTCCAGCATATGGTCTGATGCTGGCAATCGGATTGTGTATTGGTCTTGGCGTCGAATGGGTCGCTGTTTATGTTCTCAATCGATGGGCCTACACAACAGGCATGCCACTGATACCTGGATTAGGCGTTGGACTTGTCCCGGTACTGCAAATGCTCTTATTGCCACCGCTGATATTCTGGATTGCTGCATTGCGATTGAGGATGAAGAAACTGTGAATACACATACGCCCGAAACAATGATGCCTACCCCCGTCGCTCGCGGGGAAAGTCCTACTGAACTGAGGAGCGGGAGGCTGAACAGCAAATGCTTCTGCATCAGCCTGGATAGCGCTGCACTGCGGCAAGCATTGGCCGCGGAATTAGGTTCGCCCGACTTGTTGGCACTGGTCGAGGAACGATGTCCCTACCTGTTTTCCGCACAACCCGTGTTCGTATCGAATAGCCAGACAGAACGCATGGCGGAAGTGGTGCGTGCCATTGAATCGGTGGTTGCGCTGCCAGCCTATCGAAAACACATACTTGCCAATGCGCCTGCGATTGCCAGACACGATCCTGGCGGCGCAAAGGGTGTCTTTTTTGGCTACGATTTCCACCTACGCCACCTGAACGAAAGCGGCATCGGACTCATCGAAATCAATACCAATGCCGGTGGTGCGATGCTGAATGCTGTAATGGCACGAGCGCATCACGCTTGCTGTCTCGATAGCGAACAACTGGCTGCGGCAGCGACCTCTGCCGCGGCGCTGGAACAGAACATCGTTGACATGTTCTACACTGAATGGCGACTTTGCGGCCGCGACCGCCCGCTGCAAACCATTGCCATCGTTGACACAGAACCGCAGCAGCAATATCTGTATCCCGAGTTCCTCTTGTTCCAGAAACTGTTCGAGCGTCATGGTCTGCACGCTGTAATCGCAGACCCGTCGGAACTCATGCTGGCTGATGGTGTTTTGTGGCATGGCGAGACGGCCGTCGATCTGGTCTACAACCGGCTAACGGATTTCATGCTTGCGTTACCGGCAAGCGCGGCTTTGCGGGCAGCCTACCTCAAACATGCGGTGGTGCTGACGCCGCACCCACAAGCGCATGCCCTGTATGCGGATAAGCGCAATCTGGCGCTGCTCTGCGACGCCGGCCGGTTGCAAGCGCTTGGCGTACCGCAGAATATTCAGGACGTACTGCTGGCGAACATCCCGCACACGGAAGTGGTTGACGCAGCGCATGCCGAGCGTTTGTGGAGCGAGCGCCGCCAGCTCTTTTTCAAGCCCACCGCAGGTTACGGCGGACGTGCCGCCTATCGCGGCGACAAGCTCACCAAGCGCGTCTGGCAGGAAATTTTGGCAGGCGATTACGTGGCGCAGGCCATCGTGACGCCTGGGGAAAGGGCCATTGGCAGCCAACAAAATCCGGGATTGCTCAAGTTTGACATCCGCAGTTATGCATACGATGGGAGAGTTCAGTGGACTGCAGCGCGTATGTATCAAGGCCAGACCACGAATTTTCGCACTCCGGGTGGCGGTTTCGCACCGGTATACAGCCTGCCCGATGCCAATGTGGCTTGCGAAATTGAAACAATATTGAATGCAACTGGGAAAGCCATCACGTGTTGCGGGCCGGATTGCAGATAGAAGCACAACGCATAAAAACGGCTTGCACAATCCAGTAATTTTTATACCAGATGGAGAACACACATGTTTAAGAAGCGTTTTTTGTCATGCTTGGCCCTGGCTGTTATTGCGCTTGGCATGCACCAGTTCAGCGTTGCCGAACCATCGTCCGGACCGAGTCTGCAACAGCGGCTCGGGGGGCTTTTTTCGAATACGAAAGAGGATGAACTGCTGGAGCCTGACCTGGCGTTCAAAGTGAAGGTCGCGTTCAGGGGACCGACCGCTTTGGTTGTGGATTTGATGCCTTCAAAAGGATATTACCTATACAAAGACAGAATCCATTTCTCGGTCAAGAATTCCAACGATGTTGTCATCACAGCGATCAAGCTGCCGGACGGCAAAGTTACCAACGACCCGACTTTCGGCAGGACAGAAACTTACGAGAAGCCCATTCAAGCCGTAATCACATTGCAGCGGGCACCAAAGGCAAAAAGTTTTACGCTGGTGGCCGCTTATCAAGGCTGCCATAGAAATACAGGCGTCTGTTATCCGCCTATCGAAAAAACATTGAATCTCACCTTGCCGTAACGTAGTCAGGCCATCTCGTATTCACCCGCATATTATTTTCATTCAAGAATGATGCTTCAGACCCAGCTCTCGCTGATACCGTATGGAACATAGATTACAAAACTGTAATCTGGTTGTCAGGTTCTTGTTTCCATCCCTTTCTTATACTTCACTCCATCGATACGCACGTACCAATCGCCATAACAGCTACTTTGAACAAGCAGTATTTTCTCAATAACCGTTATCACCCATCAGGAGCCCTGCCATGAAAAAAATGCTAGCCATCGGTACGTCCGTATTTTTCACCCTTCTCGCTGGCACGGCTGGCGCGGTCGAGGAACACCATCCTGCCGACACCAAGCCAGCCGCAACGGCCACCAGCAAGTCAATCAAGCCATCAGCGCAAGCCGGCATGCAGACGCAGCAAATGGACCAGATGATGAAAAAAATGCAGGACATGCACGACAAGATGATGGCCGCCAAGACGCCCGAAGAGCGGCAGAAGCTGATGGACGAGCACAGGAATCTGATGCAGGACGGCATGTCCATGATGAAGAGCATGGGCGGCAAGGACGGCGCGATGATGAACGGCAAGATGAATGGCAAGGGTACCGCCGGCATGATGATGGGAGCAGACGCGATGGGAAAACGCATGGACATGATGCAAATGATGATGGAGATGATGATGGACCGGGAGCCCGGCGGCATGCCGATGACCAAGTAGCATGAATTGGCGATGGCTGCATGACAAGACCGCATGATCGCAATGCATTGCGATCTGAACCGAACAGCGTCGCCATTCTCCTATATCAGCAACCCAACAATCAATCAGGACACCAGATGAAACGTCGCACCTTTCTCACCGCCCTTGGCAGCTTACCTATCATCGGCCTAAACATGGGCTGGGCGCGCGCAGCCGCCGGCGGCATGCCTGCCATGAATATGGGAGCGGCCGCCGGGATCAAGCTTGCGGCAGTGGAAGCATTGGGTGCGGGCGCAGCAATCAGCGACATTGTCAAACTAGCCAATACCAGCGGCCAACCTGGACTGTTCCGTGCATCGCTGATCGCAGCGCCGGTGAACCTGCCCTTGCTGCCGGGCGCTCCAACCGAATTCTGGGCTTACAACGGCAGTCTGCCGGGACCGCTAATCGAAGTTGTCGAGGGCGATACCGTTGAAATCGTCTTCGAGAACCGCCTGCCGCAAGCCACCACGGTGCACTGGCACGGCCTGCCGGTGCCGCCGGAACAGGACGGCAGTGCGCATCATGAAGTGGCGCCGGGTGGCAAACGGCTGTACCGCTTCACCTTGCCGGTGGGCAGCGCCGGCACTTACTGGTATCACCCGCATCCACACGACAATACGCCGGAGCAAGTGTATCGCGGCCTGGCGGGCATCTTCATCGTGCGCGCCAAGGCCGACCCGTTCCAGGATATTCCCGAGCGGCTGCTGGTGATTTCCGACCTCAAGCTCGGCGCAGATGGCCGCATTGCACCCAACGATGCCAACGACGAAATGAACGGCCGCGAGGGTCAGTTCGCACTGGTCAACGCGCAACGCCAGCCAGTGCTCCAGTTCGACCGCAGCGGCCGCGAACGCTGGCGGATCTGGAATGCGAATAGTGCGCGCTACCTGCGCCTGGTCTTGCCTGATGCAGGTTTGACGCTGGTCGGCACCGACGGCGGATTGCTGGAGCACCCTGTCAGCGGTCTTACCGAATTGTTGCTGGCTCCCGCCGAGCGGGTCGAGATCATTGTCGATGCCGGCACTAATAATGGCCGGGTTGCGCTGCTTACCGCTCCTTACCAGCGCGGCAAAATGGGCGCTGTGGCAGCAGAGCAAGCGCTTAACTTGCTTACCGTCGATTTCAGCAAGGTTGTAGCCGGTGGAGCGCAAAAGCCGCTGCCAGCAACGCTGCGCCGCATCGACGACCTGGGTCGCCCGAAGGCCCAAAAACGCGTGGTTTTCTCGGAAAAAATGTCGATGGCCGGTGGCCAACACAGCGTGAAATTCATGATCAACGGCAAGCAGTTCGACATGCAGCGCATCGATCTGGTGAGCCGCGTAAATCAGGTGGAGCTGTGGGAAATCCTCAATGAATCAGATATGGATCACCCTTTCCATATCCACGGCACGCAGTTCCAGGTGATAGAACGGGAAGTCAATGGCAAGGTTACGCTGGCGCCTTACCGTGCCTGGCGCGATACCGTCAACCTGCGGCCGGGCGAAACGGTGCGCATCAAGTTGGTGCAGCGTTTCAAAGGTATCTACATGTTCCATTGCCACATTCTCGAACATGAAGGCGCCGGCATGATGGGGCAACTCAACGTGGTGTAGCTATTCAACTCTTGCTCGCGCCATCTCCATGACTGGCGATGGCGCCAGTCAATCCACATGAACAAGGAGTCCATGATGTTCAAGTTTCGTACCGCTGTACTCAGCCTCGCCTTGCTGGCTCCGCTGGCTCAGGCCGCCATCCCCGTCACCCTTTACAAGAGCCCTACCTGTGGCTGTTGCGAAGAGTATGTGAAATACCTGAATGCCAATGGCTTCGCGGTCAACGCGATCAACAGCGACGACATGAACCGCATCAAGCAGGAAAAGCACATTGGCAATAATCTCGCCAGTTGCCATACCGCACTGATCGGCGGCTACGCAGTCGAGGGCCATGTGCCGGTCGCAGCGATCCGCAAACTGCTGCATGACAAGCCGACGCTGGTCGGCATCAGCGCGCCGGGCATGCCGGCAAATTCGCCCGGCATGGGCGTCATGCGGCCGGGTACGCTCAAGATCTATGCCATCGCGCGCAACGCGAAAGCCAATCCGGCTGTGTTTTCCATCGAATAACGCGTCAAAACTCAGGGGTGATGAAACATTCCTATTCATTGCCCTTCACTTTCGAGGAGGAGCCATGCAGCACAATCATTCTGAACCATCGAACCCACAGCCACCGTATTGGAAATCCCGCACTGGCATTGTGCTCATCATGCTGGCGCTAGTGGTGGCGTTCTATGTATTGCGCGAGCACTGGGCGCATGTGGTCGGCAACTGGCCCTACCTGCTTCTATTGTTGTGTCCGCTGATGCACTTTTTCGGCCATGGTGGCCATGGGCACAGCCATGCGGACCAGGTCTCGCCTGACGACAAGAGCCGTTAATCGAAGAAGTTAATCGAAGAAGTTCAGCGAAGAAGTTCAGCGAAGGAGTTCAGAATGAATAAGCAGCTTGAAGATAGCGCTGGCGCCCATGCTGGAGGCACCATGGACAAGCCGTATACCGACCCGGTCTGCGGCATGAAGACGGCTGCCGATCCGGCAAAAGCAATCGAACATGCTGGAACCACCTATTATTTTTGCAGCCCGCATTGCATGGCGAAGTTCCGGGTCAATCCGCAGCAGTATTTGAAACTGCAAGAGAAAGCCGAGCCGGCGCTCGCCAAGGCTGCTTCCAAGGATGCGCTGTACACCTGCCCGATGCACCCGGAGGTGCAGAAAATCGGCCCGGGTACCTGCCCCAAATGCGGCATGGCGCTGGAGCCGATGGATGCTGCAGCCGAAGCAGACAGCGGCGAATTGCGCGACATGACGCGGCGCTTCTGGGTCAGTCTGGTATTGAGCCTGCCCTTGCTGTTCATTACGATGAGCGAATTTATTCCCGGTGTGAATCTGCACCACTGGATGGGAATCGATACCTTCAACTGGCTGCAAGCGGCTCTTGCGACACCCGTGGTGCTATGGGGCGGATGGCCGTTCTTCGTGCGCGGCTGGGCCTCGTTCCAGACCTGGAACCTCAACATGTTCAGCCTGATTAGCCTGGGCACGGCGGCAGCCTATCTGTTCAGCGCCTTCGCCCTGCTGTTCCCGGCGGCGTTGCCGGATGCGTTCAAGATGGATGGCATGGTGCCTTTGTATTTTGAAGCGGCGGCGGTCATCGTGACGCTGGTGCTGCTAGGCCAGGTGCTGGAATTGCGGGCCCGTTCCCGCACCAATAATGCGATCAAATCGCTGCTCGAACTAGCCCCCAACACGGCGCTGCGGATCAAGCCGGATGGCAGCGAGGAAGAAATCCATCTGGACCAGGTGCAAGTCGGCGACGTCTTGCGCGTCAAGCCGGGCGGCAAGATTCCGGTCGACGGTGAAATTGTCGATGGCCATTCGAATGTGGACGAGTCGATGATCACCGGCGAGCCGGTTCCGGTCGAAAAGCATGGCGGCGACAAAGTGACCGCAGGCACCGTGAATCAGACCGGCGCCTTCTCGCTGCGGGCCGTCAAAGTCGGCTCGGACACGCTACTGGCGCGCATCATCCAAATGGTCAATGAAGCGGGACGCTCGCGCGCTCCGATACAAAAACTGGCCGACCAGGTTTCGGGCTGGTTCGTGCCGGCCGTCATCGCGGTCGCAGTAATCGCATTTGCGGTATGGGCGATCTACGGCCCTGCCCCCGCGCTGGCCAACGGGCTGGTGGTGGCGGTGTCGGTGCTGATCATCGCGTGCCCTTGCGCGCTGGGACTGGCTACGCCGATTTCGATCATGGTCGGGGTCGGACGTGGTGCGACTGAGGGCGTGCTGATCAAGGATGCCGAGGCACTCGAACTGATGGAAAAAGTCGATACGCTGGTAATCGACAAGACCGGCACCCTGACCGAAGGCAAGCCGAAAGTGCAGAGCATCGTTGCTGCCAGCGGCTTTGACGAGGCGCAGGTACTGCACTATGCGGCCAGCCTGGACGCATTGAGCGAGCATCCGCTGGCGCTCGCAATCGTCAATCAAGCACAGGAACAGAACCTGTCGCCCAAGCCGGTCACGCAATTCGATTCGATTACCGGCAAGGGCGTGCGCGGCCAGATCGATGGCAAACTGGTTTTGTTGGGCAACCTGCGCCTGATGGAGTCGGAACAGATCGATGTCACCGCGCTGGCAGCCCAGGTGCAAACGCTGCGCGAGCTGGCGCAAACCGTGATGTTCCTGAGCGTCGACGGCAAGCTGGCGGGCATCGTCAGCGTCGCCGATCCGATCAAATCGACTACCCGCGAGGCAATTGACCAGTTGCATGCGGCCGGCCTGCGCATTGTCGTGCTGACTGGCGACAATGCAACCACCGCCGCCGCGGTAGCCAAACAACTGGGGCTGGATGATTTTCGCGCCGATGTGCTGCCTGAAGACAAGCTCAACTACTTGAAAGCGTTGCAGCAGGAAGGCCGCATCGTGGCGATGGCCGGTGACGGCGTCAACGATGCGCCGGCGCTGGCGCAGGCCAATGTCGGCATTGCAATGGGTACCGGCACCGACGTGGCGATGAACAGCGCGCGCATCGTGCTGGTCAAGGGCGATTTGCGCGGCATCGCGAAAGCGCGGCTACTCAGCCAGCACACGATGAAAAACATCCGGCAAAACCTGTTTTTCGCCTTCATCTACAACTTCGTCGGGGTGCCGATTGCGGCCGGTGTGCTCTATCCGTGGCTTGGACTGTTGTTGAGTCCGATGATCGCCAGCGCGGCGATGAGCCTGAGTTCGGTGTCGGTGATTACGAATGCGCTGCGCTTGCGCAACAAGACGCTGTGAGCAAAGCTCACTGAGCGTATCCGGCTGCTGCATTGATCGGGTAGCAGCCCGATCAACCGTGCCATTTGGCTGAAAATTGGTAACTGTTCACCCCGCTATGAATACCCCATTGCCCGCTTGCGGGAGAGGGTGACTGCAAAGTCGACGACTTAATTAATCGCTGCACTCTTCGTGGATGCTTTGTCGGGGTAGCCCGACAGCTACTCACTTTTCTTTGCTTCGCCAAAGAAAAGTGAGCAAAAGAAAGGCGACCGCAGACTTGCCCTTCGGGTACCCGTTTGTGTGCTGCAAAAAATGGGAAATGAAGGAACTCGCTTCGCTCAAACAGACTTCATTTCTGATCCATTTTCTGCAGCACACAAACGGCTGCGTCCCAAGCGGCCTAACATCAAAAACAGCGTCAATACAACCGCCAATGACCTTGGATTCAACCGGTCGATGCAACACACTAGAAACTGCATAAGCAAAAGGAGTGTTGCAGATGGCACAGAGACCTCGGATCTATTACACAGAAAGCCAGAAGGCATTGATGTGGGAGCGCTGGAAGAAAGGCGAATCCCTCCAACAGATTGCCCAGTTGTTCGACCGGAATCACGCATCGATCCAACGCATCCTGGCCGAGACAGGCGGCATAGGTCCTGCAGAGCGACGCCGTTCTCCATTGGCATTGACCCTGGCCGAGCGCGAAGAGATATCGCGTGCATTGGCTGCCAGTCACTCGATTCGCTCCATCGCTGCATTGCTCAAGCGGGCGCCATCAACGATTAGCCGTGAGATCAATCGTAATGGCGGCCAAGAAGACTATCGTGCAAGCCAGGCTGATCAAGCTGCCTGGGATCGAGCACATCGTCCCAAGGACTGTAAGCTGATAGACAATCCCACACTGGCACGTATTGTGGCTGGCAAACTACGATTGCAGTGGTCGCCAGAGCAGATTGCCGGATGGCTCAAGCACATGTATCCGGAGAACGATGACTATCAGGTGTCACATGAAACGATCTATCGCAGTCTCTTCATTCAGGCTCGCGGTGCTCTGAAGAAGGAATTATTGGAGCATCTGCGGCGTACGCGCGCCATGCGCCGGTCCCGCCATCACACGCAGAAGACAGTCAATCACGGACGAATCACCGACACGGTTTCGATTAGTGAACGTCCGGCCGCAGTGGAGGATCGAGCAGTACCGGGCCATTGGGAAGGTGATTTGCTGTTTGGGGACCGCAATAGCCAGATCGCAACCCTGGTTGAGCGCCATACCCGTTATGTGATGCTCGTGAAGGTCGCCAGCAAGGACACAGAAACAGTCATCAACGCATTGATTAAAAACGCTCGCCAGTTACCACAGGAGCTCTATCAATCGCTAACTTGGGATCGGGGTAAAGAGATGGCGGACCACAAGCGCTTTACGTTGGCGACCGACATCAGTGTTTATTTCTGTGATCCACATAGTCCCTGGCAGCGTGGCAGCAATGAGAATACGAACGGACTATTGAGGCAGTATTTCCCCAAGGGGATCGATATTTCGGATTACTCACAGGCGCAGCTAAATGCCGTGGCACGAAAATTAAACGAGCGTCCAAGGAAAACATTACACTACCAAACGCCGGCTGAACAATTCAGTCAATTTGTTGCATCGACCGGTTGAATCCAAGACATAAAGCAGACACTTGGATATCAATCGCATAGCAGGCTGAATAGATACGAAAATTGCCTTATTTCAGCGTCAGCCGTACCTGTTCAGCTGGTTTTTTTAGCAGCGTGAACTTGACGATAGCTTTGGCGCCAGTTGCAGTCTTGGCCTTGGCAATCATCTTGTTGTCGCCGGCTGGCGCGAGCTCTGCCTTGGTTTTTTCGGTGCCGGACAGCAGCGTGATTTCACCACTGGCGCCCTTGCTGTCAACCGGTTTCCCATCATGGTTGCTCAGGTAGACGGTAACTTGCTCTGCCTCGGCGACAAGTTCGACACGATTTCCCGATGCGGCCTCGGCCATCACACCGCCATGATGTGGTTTGAGGTCACCATCAGCAAACGCAAGGCTGGTGGACAGGGCGATGGATACGGCGATCAGCAGTTTTTTCATGATGCTTTCCTTTTCAGAGATGAGATTCCCGCCCCTGTCAAATAGTCCGAGGCGGGTAAATAACGAGTAAATACAGCCGAGGTTCTGTGCCTATTTAAAATTTAAGTAAGTATATTTTTTATCGCAATAAAAATATGCGGTAAATGCATTAAAAATGGCAATACTCCTTATTTTCGTGAAGATTCAGTAGGCTTCCTTGCTATGCTCTTTCAGCAATTGTTGCAGCGGTTTCTCGCCGAACAGCCAGAACATTAGCGGCGTCAGCAGCGAGTCGAGCAAGGTTGAGCTGACCAGTCCGCCGAAGATCACCACCGCCACCGGATGCAATATCTCCTTGCCCGGGGCGTCGGCAGAGAGCAGCAGCGGCACCAGCGCCAGTGCGGCAGTCAGTGCCGTCATCAGCACCGGCGTGAGCCGCTCCAGCGAACCGCGCACGATCATGCGCTGGCCGAAAGTTTCACCCTCGAACTTGCACAGGTTGACATAGTGGCTGATTTTCAGGATGCCGTTGCGGGTGGCGATGCCGGTCAGGGTAATGAAGCCAACCAGGGAGGCCACCGACAGGGTAATGTCGGCCAGCCACATCGCGATCACGCTGCCGATCAGCGCCATCGGGATGTTGCCCATGATTATCGCGGTGAGTTTGACCGACTTGTAACGGCTGTAGAGCACCATGAAGATCAGAGCCAGCGATACCAGCGACAACCCGGCAAGCAGCTTGGTCGCTTGTTCCTGTGCCTGAAACTGGCCTTCTAGGCTGACGAAATAGCCTTCGGGCAAATGGCTATCGGCCAACACCTTGCGAATATCCGTAATGATGCGCGCCATGTCCGAGCCGTCGGTATTGGCGGCGATGACGATGCGACGCCGACCGTTTTCACGCCCGATCTGGTTGGGACCGTCCGACTCTTCGATCGTGGCCACTTGCGATAGCGGGATGCGCCCGTGCGGCGTGTCGATCAGAATGTTAGCCAGGCCCGGTGTATCGCGCGCGCTGTCCGGCAGACGTATCACCAGATTGAAACGCTTGTTGCCGTCGACGATCTGGGCCACGGTATCGCCCTCGGTCAGGGTTTCCAGCGTCTTCAACAAGGTTCCTGGCGAGACGCCATACTGCGCGGCACGGCCATAGTCGAGTTGCACCTTGATCTGCGGGATCAGCACCTGCTTCTCGATCTGCAAGTCGGTCAGCCCCGGAATCTGCGCCAACTTATCGCGCAGGCTCGCGGCCTGACCGCGCAGCGTGTCGAGATCGTCGCCGTAGATTTTCAATGCGATCTGAGCGCGCACGCCGGACAACAGATGGTCGAGTCGGTGCGAGATCGGCTGACCGACGGTTGCCGTTGCTGGCAGCGGCGCCAATTGCGCCCGGATGTCGGCCATCACGACTTCGCGCCTGCGCTGCGACGGTTTGAGATCGACGTCGAGTTCGCTCGAGTGCACGCCCTCGGCGTGCTCATCGAGTTCGGCACGGCCGGTACGCCGCCCCACGCTCTTCACCTCCGGCACTGCCATGATCAGCTGCTCGGCCAGCGCGCCAACCCGGTTCGACTCGGCCAGCGAAGTGCCGGGGTTGAGCAGCAGCGACACGGTCAGCGTGCCCTCGTTGAACGTTGGCAAGAAAGCGCGCGGGAAAGACGGCACCGTGGCCAACGTCGCAACCAGCAATACCACCGTGGCCGCCAGAATCAGCTTGGCGCGACCAAACGATGCCTCCAGCAAGCGTTTATCCCAGTGCTTGAGCCATTGCACCAGCCTCGAGTCGCCGTGCCCGATTTGCTTCATGCGCGGTAGCAGGAAGTAGCTCAGCACCGGGGTCACGGTCAACGCCACCACCAGACTCGACAGGATCGAGGTGATATAGGCGACCCCGAGCGGTGCGAATAGCCGGCCCTCGATGCCCGGTAACGCGAACAGCGGCACGAACACCAGAACCACCACCATGGTGGCTACGACCACGCCGGAGCGCACCTCGTTGCATGCGGCCGCGATCACCTTGACAATACTTGTCACGCCCTGAGGCTTGTTCTCTTTCAGTCGCCGCAATACGTTTTCCACATCGACCAGCGCATCGTCCACCAGTTCGCCGATGGCAATCGCCAGACCACCCAGCGTCATCACGTTAATCGACAGCCCCATGCTCTTGAACACCAGAACGGTAATCGCCAGCGACAAAGGAATCGCGATCAATGAAATCAGCGTGGTGCGTACATTCATCAGGAACAGGAACAGGATGATCGCCACCATGATCGCGCCGTCGCGCAGCGCTTCCTGGACGTTGCCAATCGAGGCCTCGATGAAATCGGCCTGGCGAAATGAAATTTCCGGCTTGGACACGCCCGGCGGCAACGACTTCGATAATGATGCCAGTGCATGCTCGATCTCCGCGCTGAGCTTTACCGAGTCGGCATTCGGTTGCTTTTGCACGCTGACGATCACCGCCGGTTTGGCACCATAACCGGCGTCGCCACGTTTGAACGCGGCGGCGAATTTCACCTCGGCCAACTGCTTGAGCAGGATCGGTTGGCCGTTGACATCCTTGATCGCGAGGTTCTGCAGGTCTTCCAGCCGGGTGGTGCGGCCCAGGTTGCGGATCAGGTATTCACGCGCGTTCTGCTCAAGGAAACCGCCGCTGGTATTGCTGGAGAATGCCTTCAGCGCGGCGGCAAGTTCGTCGAAACTGACCCCGAGTTGCGCCATCAGCGCGGTATTTGGCTCGACGCGGAACTGACGCACCTCGCCGCCGATTGGGATCACCTGCGCGACGCCCGGAATCGACAACAGGCGCGGACGCAACACGAAGTCGGCATACTCGCGCACCTGCATCGCGCTGACTTTGGCCGGATCAGCCGGCAACGCGATCAACATGATCTCGCCCATGACCGAGGAAATCGGGCCCATGTTTGCACGCACGCCAGGCGGCAACTGTTCCTTGACCTCGGCCAAACGCTCGGCCACTAGTTGCCGGTTACGGTAAATGTCTGAGCCCCACTCGAACTCGGCGTACAGGATCGAGAGCCCGATTCCCGACACCGAACGCACTCGCGTCACACCCGGCATGCCGTTCATCGCGGTTTCGAGCGGAAACGAGACCAGTTGTTCGACTTCCTCCGGCGCCATGCCGCCGGCTTCGGTCATGATGGTGACAGTCGGCTTGTTGAGGTCGGGGAACACGTCGACCGGCATGTTCGACGCGGTGATGCCACCGTAAATCATCAGAATGACGGCGAAGGCGAGTACGAACAGCCGGTTTCTAAGACTAGTATTGACAATCCAGCTCAACATGATTGGCCCCTTCGGAACGTGTAAGAATTAAGTTATGGATTTGGACGCGTCTGACGGGATGCGATGCAAGGCGTGAGGAGGAGTCATAGCGAGCTATGGCGACGACGAGCAACGCCGCAGCGGGCCCGTCAGACGTGGAACAAATCCGCAACTTACTTCGCGCATGTTCCTCAGCGAATCTGGTTGATCAACGTTGCGCCGGCGGTCACGACCCGAACGCCCGGCTTCAGTCCTGCCACCACCACGTTGGCACCGTCGAGCGGTGTCACTTGCACCGGCATAGCGCGGAACAACTCGGCGCGCTCGTGCACCCAGACGATATTCTGGTTGGCCGAATTTTTCACGATGCTGGCCGCCGGCAGCGGCACGCCCTTGACGGTGTCACGGGTCTGCGCGACAACCTTTACCACCTGGCCAAGCGCCAGAGGGGTATCTCCGGCTTGCTTGAGTCTATACAGCACCGGCAACGCGCCATCGCGAAAGGCGCTGGCGCCGCCCACAAAAGCCAACGACGTCTGCGAACCGGCGAGGCTGGCGTCGGCCAGACCGGCGACCAGCTTGCTGTCGTAGGCCAGCGCTTCGATCATCAGACGCGCCGGATCGACAATTTCGAACAACACATCGCGCACTTCGACCACCTGACCGTTGACGGCGCGGGCCACCGCGATCACGCCACTCACCGGTGCAATCAGCGCTTCGCGCCCCGTCGCGCGGGTGAGTGCCGCAGCGCGCTGGCGCGCTGCGGCGAGTTCGGCCGCCTGTGCTTCGATCTCTTTCTGCGGCACCGTGCCGGCAAGTTCGCGCAGCCGGTTCAGCTGCGTCTCGGCCAGTCGGGCCTTGACCTTCAGGTCGCTCAGTTCGGCTTGCTGATTGGCACGCTCTACGCTGCCCACGGCGGGTACCAGATAGGCCAGCAACTGGCCCTTGGTCACTTTCATGCCGGCCACCGGCAGCCCGTTCGGAGCGGGTTCGATGCGGCCGGACTGGATCGCCTGTACGCGCCCGCCGGCGTTCGGGTCCATCACGACGTGGCCGTTGAGTTCTACCGTTTGCGCAACGGTCTTTTCTTCACCGATTACGGTACGAATAGCCAGGCGCCGTTGCACGTCTTTGGGCACGAAAACGCTGCCGTCCGGCAAGCGTTGCGGTTTATCGGAGGCGATGATGGGTGACGCTTTGGCTGCGTCGCCGCTGTGGTCTTCATCGCCGTGCGCGCTGGCTTGGCTAATCGAGAGTGCCAGCAGGCAGGCCAGTAGTTTGTGCATTTTGATTTTCATATTCTGTTTCCTTGCTGCGGCGTTCAGGCGGATCGGCCCGGCCGGCGACGTTTGCGTAATAGCGCGAGGGTAACCAGCGCGGCCACGGCGGCCAGAGCGCCGCCAACCGACCGCCATATCAATCCCGAACCTTGGATGGGTACCGCCGTTTTGGACTTGGCTGCCTCAGCCACGACCAGCGTGGCCTCGATCAGGTCGGCATCCGCGCCGGCCTCTACGGTAAACAGCAGCGGGTAACTGCCCGGCTTGGCAAACTGTGGCGCGTTCACGCGGTAGCTGCCGTTGTCAAACGCTACTGCGACGGCTTTCCAGTTGCCGCTTTCAACCTCTACTTTCGCACCGGCCACCGGCGCATTGCTGGCGAAGCGATCGATAAAGACGGTGAGCTGGCCGTTGCCAGATGTGGCTACCAGTTCAAATAACTCGGTCTGCGCCTCGGCCCGCGGCGCAGCGTTGGCCACGACGGCCGGCTTAGGCCCGTCGCCGTGGTCTTCATCGCCGTGAGCGAGAGCAAGAGCAGGTTTGAACAGTGTAAAAAGCAACAGCGTGAAAAACAGGGTTTGGCGAGTCATGGCAGGATTCCCACAGTCTGGTTGTAGCGGGAGACGGCACGGGCCGCCTCGGTGCGGGCACGAGCGGCTTGAAGACGGGCATCGGCGAGTTCGGTTTCGGCACGAATCAGCGTGGCCAGGTTGAGCTGACCGGCCTGGAATGATTTCTCCACCCAGGCGAAGCTCTGCTCGGCCAGTTGCAAGCGCTCTTGCTGCAGCGTTGCGGCTTCCCTGCTCTGATCGAGACCGGCCCGACTCGCCGCAACATCCGCGGCAAGCCGGCGCTGCGCGCTGTCGAGCGCGATCTGCGCGTCGGTCAGTTCGGTGCTGGCGGCGGTGATGCGCGGCTGATTGCGCGCCGATGAACCGAATGGAATCTTGATCGCAATCTTGGCGAGGTTCTGGTAAGACTCGCCGAAGCTGCCGCGCTCGCGGGCCAGCGTCAGCGCCAGTTCCGGATTGTTGCGGGTGTCGCCGCTGACCTGACTGAGCCGTGCCTGAGCGGCCGAGGCCTTGGCAACCAGGTGCATCAGCTGCGGGTGTTGCCCCGGCGCCATCTCGATGGCTGGCAGCTCGTCCTGATCTGGCAAGGGTGCGCCGCGCGATAGCGCCTGAAATTGTCCTTGGGCACGGGCCAGCGCCGCCTGCGCACGCAAGCGATCGCTCTTGGCCTGGCCAACGGCGCCGCGCGCCAGATTCAGATCGAGTGGCGCCAAATCGCCCGCCTTGAGCCGGCGCGCGACGTCGGACTCAAGCCGGCTGGTTTCCTTGAGTTTGAGATCGGCGGCATCAAGCTCGGACTGGGCCAGACGCGCATCCCACCACGCTTCGCGCAGTTCGCCGGCGAGTTGCCAGCGCTCCTGCGCCAGACCTTGCATACCGGCCTTGCGATCACCTTGCGCAACGGCGTTGGCACGATCGCGCTGGCCCCACAGCCACAACGGCACGCCGACTTCGGCTTCCCACTCGCGCAAACCGTTGTTGCGATCGATCTGGTCGTTGCGGCCGGACAGCGTCAGCGTCGGCGGTTCAGGCAGCCAGGCACGGGCGGCCATTTCTTGCGCGTCGAATTGCACCGTGCGGGCAGACTGGGCTGGCACATGCGCAGCCCAAGCATAATCCAGGGTGTCTTTGAGGGTGGCTGCAGACAGCGAGGCGGACAAACCCAGCCAAAGCGCAGCCATACCCAAAGCCCCTCGGCAAAACGGATAGGGGTAAGGCATTTGGACCTAATCGAGGTGAGAATGGCGCTGCGCCACAATGACGCAGCGCAGTAAATTCATAAGCGCATAACATGGCCTGCTGCAGAATGCAGGACGGCCATATAACGTACTAATTCGAGAGCGAATGTATATGGGACTCAGTGCTTGATTGCCGCATCATCGGCATAGGTAATGCCATTTGGCCCTGCTCCTACCGGATGCGTCGCAATAACTTTTTTTGTTGCGGTATCAATGACGGAGAATGTGCCAGCGTCCGTATTGCTGACAAAGGCGTAATTGCCATCACTGCTCATCACCACGCCATGAGAACCTGCGCCTGTCTGGATTGTCGTGATAACTTTTTGATTTGCGGGGTTAATCACAGAGACGCGGTTGTCCGGTTGCTTACTGCTACCTTGGTTGGCAACATAAATCTGTTTGCCATCGGGCGTAGCGAATAACTGAATGGGGGTGTTGCCGACGGCGATCTTGTTGATCAGCTTGCGTTGCGCCGTATCAATTATTCCGACCTTATTTTCCCCACTGAGCGAGACGTAGCTTTGCTTGCCATCCGGGGTAAAACCCACTTGCGCGGGAGCGCGGCCCACGGCTATCTGTGCTGTTTCCTGGAGGTTGGCAACGTCAATTACCGAAACGCTGCCATTCTTCATATTGGCAACATAGATTTCTTTGCCATCGGGGCTCAATCGCAAACCGTGCGGGCCCTTACCCGTTTTTATTGATCCAATTTTGGTGCGTTTTTCCAAATCAAATACGACAACAGCGTTGTTATCCGAATCGGTTACAAAGGCTCGCATGCCGGAAAGATCCGTTATCACATGGGCCGGATGGCTACCAGCGGGAAGTGAAAAGACCGGCTTTCCGTTCGAAGGCAGGTCGAATACCAGTAACTGGCCGCCTTTTCCTTCGCCGCTGTTTTCGTGATGGCCAGCATGGGCACTCATGCCCACGGCCAGCAGTCGTTTGCCATTTGGTGTCACCTGAACATTATGCGGCGCGATTTCGAGTGCAAATTTTGATGCGCTGCCGTCATCGAGTTTGACTTGGCTGATTGAAGCGTCGCGTTCATTGGCGGTGAATACGGTGCCGGTCGGCCCGGCGGCAACGACGCCAGTCGCCATCAGAGAGATCGTCAGCAATGTTGAGGGAATAAGTTTGTGCATATTGACACTCCAGTTATTTGTTTGAGGTCATCGCTTGAGCAGGAATAATTTCCCGCCATTCGACTGACGTAACCTCACAATCTCCGCATCCGGATAGCGCGGGAGCCAGACTGGCTGCGGAGGGAATGTCGACAGCTTAATTGCATAGTTAGCTGCTTAACGAAACTGACAAAAATGTAATCTAAATGTAATTCTGTTGTGCGTGAAATCCGGCATCCGGCAAGCCGGTTCCACGCCCGCCATCACAACATGATGGGATCGGCTCTAGTTGGTAAATGGGGGTTCTGACGCGCTAAGCAGCTTGATCGGCTCGAACTCAACTGGCGTCTTCTTTAAGCGAAACAGGATGCGCAAATGGAATTACATACTCAAAACGTGCCCGGATAAGCGCCGCCATCCAGCAGAATATTTTGTCCGGTCAGATAACCGGCCTGCGCGCTGCAGATGAATGCACAGAAGGCGCCAAATTCGGCCGGGGTGCCAAAACGGCGCGCCGGATTGCTTGCCATGCGCGCGGCGCGCACCGCAGCCAGACTGGTTGCGCCGGCCGTGGCGGCGGCAGTCATGGTCGATGCCAGTCGGTCGGTATCGAACGGCCCCGGCAACAGGTTATTGATGGTCACGTTCCGCGCCACCGTGGTACGCGCCAGGCCGGCGACGAAACCGGTCAGGCCGGAGCGTGCGCCATTCGACAAGCCGAGGATATCGATCGGCGCTTTTACCGCACTGGAAGTAATGTTGACAATGCGGCCGAAACCGCGCGCCATCATGCCATCCACGGTGGCCTTGATCAATTCAATCGGGGTCAGCATATTGGCGTCCAGCGCGGCGATCCAGTCATCCCGGCTCCAGTCGCGAAAATTGCCCATCGGCGGCCCGCCGGCATTGGTCACCAGAATATCCGGCGCCGGGCAAGCGGCCAGCGCCAAGGCACGCCCGGCGGCAGTGGTGATGTCGCACGCCACCGCCAGCACCGTAACATTGGCGTTAGCCTGACGGATCGCTTGCGCGGTGGCCTCCAGCACCTCCACATGACGCGCGACGATGGTCACATGCACGCCTTCGGCCGCCAATGCTTCTGCACAGCCGCGCCCCAAGCCTTTGCTGGCGCCGCATACCAGCGCTTGCTTACCGCGAATGCCGAAATCCATTTTTCACCTCAGGTTTTTTTCATCGATAACACATACATGCCGGCCAACACCAGCGTAGTGCCGGTCAGCTGAATCCCGGTCACCGGTTCATCCAGGATAATTGCGGCCAGAAACAGCGTCGATACCGGCCCCACCATGCCGGCCAGCGACGTGGTTCCGGCGCCGATGCGCTCCACCGCGATCATGGTCATGAAGACCGGCAGCACGGTGCAAAACAGCGCGTTCACAAGGGATAAGGCATACACCGGCAGCGGCTGCAGCAGCATCGAGACCGGCCGCAACAGGAAGAATTGCCCGATGCAGGCCACGCTGGAGACGCACATCGCATACGCCACCAGGCGCAGCGTGCCCACGCGCTGCAGCAATTCGCCGCAAAAAATCAGGTACAGCGCATACGACACCGCGCTGCCCAGCACAAACGCGCCGCCCAACCAGACATTGTTGCCGCCGCTGCTGACGTCATGCAGAAACACGAATACGGTACCGGTGTACGACACCGCCAGCGCGCCCCACTCAAAGCGGGAAATACGCTTCTTGAAGATGAATACCGACAATAACAATACAAAACTTGGGGTTAAAAACAGAATCAGGCGCTCCAGGCCGGCGCTGATGTGCTGCAAGCCGAGAAAATCGAGAAAGCTGGCCAGGTAGTAACCGAGCGAACCCAGCACCACGATACGAACGCGGTCGGCGTTCGACAAAGGAGCCGCCGACCAGCCCTGCCAGATGGCGACGCCAGCGAAAATCGGCACCGAAAACAACATTCGAAATGCCAGCAGAGTCATCGCATCGACCGGGTAGCGGTAGATCAGCTTGGCGACGATCGCCTTGCCGGAAAAAAGAACCGCACCGGTAACCGCAATCGACAGGCCGATCAGGAATTCCTTGCGCGCAGTGTGTTGCAAAGAGAGGGAAGTCATGTTCGGATTGTTTCCAGAGTGCCACCGCGCCAACGTGCGAGCGCTGCCTGACTATTGTAAGTTTAATTAAATACAGGGGGTATAGTGGAAAATAATGGTATTTATGAAATATTTTAGTGCACCTTTAAAAATACATGCAACAGTATGAATATATTTTCAAGCCGCCGCACGTCTAACGCTTGAACAGGGAACCCAGGACGCCGCGGATGATTTGACGGCCAACCTGCGAGCCGATGCTGCGCGCAGCGGACTTCACCAAGGCTTCGACTGGCGATTCGCGGCGATTAGTGCTGCCACCACCGCCCAGCAAGCCGCCCAGTAAGCCGCCCAGTAAGCCGCCGATGCCGCCAGTCGAGGTGTCCGGCGCGGCATCATTCGGCGCGTCGCGCGGCGGTGCTTCTGCGGCAATGACGCGGCCTTTGATGCTTTCGTAAGCCGATGCGCGGTCCAGCGTTTTTTCATATACGCCGGCCACCACTGACGCCGCCATCGCGGCCTGGCGCTCGGTGGCGCTGATCGGGCCGATTTGCGACGCCGGCGGCAGGATGAATGCGCGCTCGACCATGGTCGGCCGGCCTTTTTCGTCCAGAAACGATACCAGCGCCTCGCCCACGCCCAGCTCAGAAATGATTTGCGCGGTATCGAGCGCCGGATTCGGGCGGAAAGTGTCGGCCGCCGCCTTCACCGCTTTCTGGTCGCGCGGCGTGTAGGCGCGCAGCGCATGCTGGACCCGGTTGCCGAGTTGGCCGAGCACGGTGTCGGGAATATCGAGCGGGTTTTGCGTGACGAAAAATACGCCGACGCCTTTGGAGCGGATCAGGCGCACCACTTGCTCGATTTTTTGCAGCAGCGGCTTGGGCGCTTCGTCGAACAGCAAATGCGCTTCATCGAAGAAAAACACCAGCTTCGGCTTGTCCAGATCACCGACTTCCGGCAGATTCTCGAACAGTTCCGACAACAACCAGAGCAGGAAAATCGCGTACAAACGCGGCGAATGCATCAATTTATCGGCGGCGAGAATATTCACGACGCCGCGGCCATTGGCATCGGTTTGCAGCAAGTCGTCAATATTCAGCATCGGTTCGCCGAAGAAGCGGTCTCCGCCCTGCTCTTCAATGGCGACCAAGCCGCGCTGGATGGCGCCGATGCTGGCCGCCGAAATATTGCCGTATTCAGTCTTGAAGCTGGCCGCCTTGTCGCCCACATCCTGCAGCATCGCCCGCAAATCCTTGGCGTCGAGCAGCAGCATGCCGTTATCGTCGGCGATCTTGAATACCAGTTGCAGCACGCCTTCCTGCGTTTCGTTCAGATTCAGCATGCGCGCCAGCAGCAGCGGGCCGAGGTCGGAAATGGTGGCGCGCAGCGGATGGCCGGATTCTCCGAACACGTCCCAGAACGTCACCGGACAGGCGGACCAGGCAGGTTCTTCGAGGTCCAGCATCTGCAGCCGTTGCTGCATCTTGTCGGAGTTGGCGCCGGCCTTTGCCAGCCCGGACAAATCGCCCTTGACGTCCGCCATGAAGACCGGCACGCCGATTTCCGACAGGCGTTGCGCGATCACCTGCAAGGTCACCGTTTTGCCGGTGCCGGTAGCGCCGGTAATGCAGCCGTGCCGGTTCACCAGGTTCGGCAGCAGGCCGATATCAAAAGCAGGTTTGCAATAAGTGTCTTTGGCAATCAGGAGTGGATTTGGCATGGTTTTTCACTCTTTTGAGAGGTGTTACACGGAATTTTCGAAGAAATCGATATGATAAAATGTGCGATTCATTATAGCGAACTCGCTTTAGAAAGATACGCCATGTCCGGACATAGTAAATGGGCCAATATCAAACACAAAAAGGCGGCCACTGACGCTAAACGCGGCAAGGTCTGGACCCGCCTGATCAAGGAAATCACGGTTGCTGCGCGCATGGGCGGCGGCGACATCACGGCCAATCCGCGCCTGCGACTGGCGGTGGACAAGGCGGCCGACGCCAACATGCCAAAAGAAACCGTGGTGCGCGCAACGCAGCGCGGCGCCGGCAATCTGGAAGGCGCCAACTATGAAGAAATCCGCTACGAAGGCTACGGCATCAACGGCGCCGCCATCATCGTCGAATGCATGACCGACAACCGGGTCCGTACCGTGGCCGAAGTGCGCCATGCGTTTTTGAAATTCGGCGGCAATATGGGCGCCGAAGGTTCGGTTGCGTTCCTGTTCAAGCACTGCGGCCAGTTCCTGTTCGCGCCCGGCACCGATGAAGATGCGCTGATGGAAGCGGCGCTCGAAGCCGGTGCCGAAGACGTGGTTACCGACGACGAAGGCGGCATTGACGTATTGTGCCCGCCGTTCGATTTTTTGAGCGTCAAGGATGCCCTGGAGAAAGCTGGCTTCAAGGCCGAAGTGGCTGAAATCGTCATGAAACCGGCGACCGAGATCGAATTTTCCGGCGAGGATGCGCTCAAGATGCAGAAATTGCTCGACGCGCTGGAAAATCTGGACGACGTGCAAGAGGTGTATACCAACGCGGTAATGGATAACGAGGAATAGACGTCGAAAATAATTCTATTAAAGGAATTACCTTGTTTCGCGTTATGCGACTGCAGCACTTAACTTTTTGGCGATAATTTATGAAAATCCTGGTAGTCGGCTCCGGTGGCCGCGAACATGCGCTGGCATGGAAACTGGCGCAGTCTGAACGTGTGCAAGTGGTGTATGTTGCGCCCGGCAACGGCGGCACCGCGCTTGATGCGCGGCTGCAAAACATTGCCCTGAGCGACCCGCTGGCGCTGGCGGAATTCGTGCAAAAAGAACAAATTGAACTGACCGTGGTTGGCCCGGAAACACCGCTGGCTGGCGGCATCGTGAATATTTTTCGCGACCTCGGGCTGAAAATCTTCGGCCCCACCAAGGAAGCCGCGCAACTCGAAAGCTCCAAGGATTTCGCCAAGGCATTCATGCAGCGCCACGCGATCCCAACCGCCGAATATCAAACCTTCACCGATGCTGATTCTGCGCACGATTATGTGGACCGCAAAGGTGCACCGATCGTCGTCAAGGCTGATGGACTGGCCGCCGGCAAAGGCGTGGTAGTCGCCATGACCGCGCAAGAGGCGCACGCCGCCATCGACCTGATGCTGGCTGACAATGCTTTCGGTGCAGCCGGGGCACGGGTCGTGATCGAGGAATTTCTGGTCGGCGAAGAAGCCAGTTTCATCGTCATGGTCGATGGCAAGGATATCTTGCCGCTCGCCAGCAGCCAGGATCACAAGCGCCTGAAAGAACACGATGAAGGTCCGAACACCGGCGGCATGGGCGCTTATTCGCCGGCGCCGATCGTCACGCCCGCTCTGCACGCGCGCGTGATGCGCGAAATCATCGATCCAACCGTACAAGGCATGGCCAGAGACGGCATCCCGTTTTCCGGCTTCCTGTATGCCGGCCTGATGATCGACGCGCAGGGCAATCCGAAAACACTGGAATTCAACTGCCGCATGGGCGATCCGGAAACCCAGCCAATCATGGCGCGCCTGAAAAGCGACCTGGCCGCGGTGATGGAGCATGCCACCAACGGCACCCTCGGCACGGTAGAACTGACATGGGATCGCCGCACTGCCCTGGGCGTGGTGCTGGCCGCTGCCAATTACCCTGACGCGCCGCGCACAGGCGATGTAATCAGCGGCATCCCGGCTGAAACCGCCGAATGCGTCACCTTTCACGCCGGCACTATGCAGCGGGATGGCAAACTCGTTACCTCGGGCGGGCGCGTGCTGTGCGTGGTGGGATTGGGCGATAACGTCAAAATGGCGCAAAAACAAGCCTATGACACCATCAACAAAATTCATTTTGACGGCGCTCAATACCGCAACGACATCGGCTGGCGCGCCGTCCGTAACCCTGGCTGATTGCATATCCGGCAGCGCGGTCCGGCCCGGGCCGCGCTGTTTTGCGTTCACGCTATTTTGCATTCAAATAAGGGCATGGCAAGGTACAATCTGCCGATCCCTTTCTTTAGTGTCTGCCGATGTCAGTTCCCTTTGCATCATCACGCGTCAAAACCTATTTGCTCGACCTGCAGAGCCGCATCGTCACGGCACTCGAAGCACTCGACGGCAAGCCTTTTTTCACCGACGCGTGGCAGCGCCCAGAAGGCGGTGGCGGCATCGCGCGCGTGCTTGAAGAAGGCTTGGTATTCGAGCGCGGCGGGGTCAATTTCTCCCATGTAACCGGCAACAATCTGCCGCCATCAGCCGCAGCGGCGCGCCCGGAATTGGCCGGTCGCAACTGGGAAGCGATGGGGGTGTCGCTGGTATTGCATCCGCGCAACCCGTACGCGCCGACCGCGCACATGAACGTGCGCTTTTTTATCGCAACGGAAGCGGGCAAGGAAGACGTCTGGTGGTTCGGCGGCGGCATGGATCTGACGCCGTATTACGGTTTTGAGGAAGATGCAATCCATTTTCACCAGGCCTGCAAGCAATCGCTGGCCGGTTATGGCGAAGGCGACGACTTGCATGCAGAATTCAAAAAGTGGTGCGACGATTATTTTTATCTGAAACATCGGCAGGAAGCGCGCGGCGTCGGCGGCATCTTCTTCGATGATTTCAACCGGCTCGACTTTGAGCAAAGCTTTGCCATGACGCAAAGTGTGGGAAACCATTTCATTGACGCCTACCTGCCGCTGGTGGCAAGGCGCAAGGATATGCCGTACGGCGAAACCGAACGCGACTTCCAGGCCTACCGGCGTGGCCGTTACGTCGAATTCAATCTGGTCTTCGACCGTGGTACCCTGTTCGGCCTGCAATCGGGCGGGCGCACCGAATCGATCCTGATGTCGATGCCGCCGGTAGTCAAATGGCGCTACGGCTGGAAGCCGCAAGCCGGCAGCGTCGAGGCCAGGCTGTATACCGATTTCCTGATCGCGCGAGAGTGGGTGTAATGCGGCCCCGGGCGACGCGGCGCTGCGTTGTTGTCTTGGGCGGAAGTTTTGACCCTATTCATCAAGGCCACATCGGGCTGGCGGCGTGCTTTTCGCGCTTGCTGGAGCCGGATGAGCTGCGCATCCTGCCAGCCGGCAATCCATGGCAAAAAACCCAGGGTTTAAAAGCCTCGGCGCAGGACCGGGTCGAAATGGTAAGACTCGCTTTTGCGGCAACAGACATGCCGGTCGTCATTGATGAACAGGAAATTCATCGCACCAGCGCCAGCGGCGAATCCAGCTACACCCTGGATACACTGCGTTTGCTGCGTGCAGAACTGGGACCGGATACCTCGATTGCGTTCCTGATGGGGGCCGATCAACTGCTGGGATTGCATACCTGGCGCGACTGGCAGCAGCTGTTTGACTATGCCCATGTTTGCGTCGCATCCAGACCGGGGTTTACGCTGAACATAGCAGATTTACCACCGGCGGTTACCACGGAATTTGGCAAACGTATCGGTACTCCGGAGCAAATTCGCAATACGGCGCATGGCTTGACCTGCCTTGCATCCGGCTTGGCAGTCGATATCTCCGCCAGCGAAATTCGACATGCGCTACAACACGGGAGCCAGCCAAGCGCGCTGATTCCAGCCGTAGTGCTAGACTATATTCAACAACATCATCTATATAAGAACTAAATGGAACTCAAAAAACTGCAAACTCTCGTCATTGACGCTCTGGAAGACATCAAGGCGCAAGACATCAATGTCTTCGATACCGTACATTTAACCAGTCTGTTCGACCGCATCGTGATCGCCTCCGGTACCTCGAATCGTCAGACCAAGGCACTCGCCGCATCTGTGCGCGATAAAGTCAAGGCAGCCGGCGGCCAAGTCCTGAGCATGGAAGGGGAAGATACCGGCGAATGGGTGCTGGTCGACCTGGGCGATATCATCGTTCACATCATGCAGCCGACGATTCGCGCCTACTATCGACTGGAAGAAATCTGGGGCGATAAGGAAGTCAAATTCGGCGCCGCCAAACGCACGGCCAAGAAAGATGGCGAAGATACCGCAGAAGCGCCCAAGCGGGCGGTTTCCCGCCATCTGGCGGCATCGCAAGCCACAGTAGACGATGTAGTCGCGCCGAAGAAGCCGTCCAGCCGCAAGCCTGCCGTAAAAGCCGGCGCAGAAAAAGCACCGGCAAAAAAACGTGCCGCCAAGCCGCCAGTCGGCAAAACGATCAAGGTTGCTGCCACAAAGAGTGCCACCAGCGCCAAGAAAGCACCGGCCAAACGCGCGTCCAGAGCCAAGGTAGCCAGCTAGCAACCGCCGGTCGCCGGTCACACCCATGCAACTCATCATCGCGGCCGTCGGTCACAAGATGCCTGCGTGGATCGAAGCCGGTTTCAATGAATACAGCAAGCGCATGCCGCCGGAAATACGCATCCACCTGAAAGAAATCAAGCCGGTGGAGCGTTCCGGCAGCAAGACTGCCGAAACCGCGATGATGCTGGAGCGCGGCAGGATCGAAGCGGCGCTTCCGAAAGGAGCGCGCATCATTGCACTTGACGAGCACGGCCGCGATCTGACTTCGATCCAACTATCGCAGCATTTGACGCAATGGCAACAGGATGGCCGTGATGTCGCTTTCGTCATCGGCGGCGCCGATGGCCTCGATGCCCAATTCAAGACGGGCGCCGAGATGCGCATCCGCATCTCCAGCCTGACCCTGCCGCACGGCATGGTGCGTGTAATGCTGGCCGAGCAACTGTACCGCGCCTGGTCGATCACACAAAACCATCCCTACCATCGGGTCTGAGCGCTCCATGAAACAGCCCGAACGAAAAATTTACCTGGCATCGAAAAGCCCCCGCAGGCGCGAGCTGTTGCGTCAAATCGGCGTCGAATTTGAAATATTGCAGTTGCGCGGCAACACCGCGCGCGGCCCGGAAGACGTATCCGAAGCAGCCCATCCGGATGAACTTGCGCAGGATTACGTAGCAAGGGTATGCGGCGAAAAAGCCTCGTTCGCCTGGAAAATGATGCAAAAGCGCCGGCTTCCTCCACGCCCGGTGCTGGCGGCCGACACCACGGTCGTGATCGATGGAAAAATTCTGGGCAAACCTGTCGGCACCGCCGAAGCGATAAAAATGATGCGGCAGCTATCCGGACGCACGCATCAGGTGATGACCAGTATTGCGCTGTACCACCATGAACAATCATGGCAATTGACCCAGATATCCGAAGTGACGTTCGACGACTTGTCCGAGCCAACGATTGCCCGCTACTGCGCCACCAATGAGCCGTATGACAAGGCGGGAGGCTATGGGATTCAGGGCTTGGCCGCAGTTTTCATTCGCCATATCGCCGGCAGTTATTCCGGCATCATGGGACTGCCGCTTTTCGAAACCACACAACTATTACAAGAAGCCGGTATTCGGCCACTATGAGCATCTATGAGCGAAAACATCCTCATCAACATCACGCCGCAGGAAACACGGGTAGCCCTGATTCTGCAGGGCGCGGTCCAGGAACTGCATATCGAACGCACGCTGTCGCGCGGCCGGGTCGGCAATGTCTATTCGGGAAAAGTAGTGCGTGTGCTGCCGGGCATGCAGTCGGCTTTCATCGATATCGGCCTGGAGCGCGCAGCTTTCCTGCATGTTGCCGATATCTGGGAAGCGCGTCCGCACGACGGCGCTAACGTCGCGCCGACCGCAATCGAGAAAATTCTGCATGACGGCCAAGCCTTGACGGTACAAGTCATCAAGGACCCGATCGGCACCAAAGGCGCCCGGCTGTCGACCCAGATTTCGATTGCAGGCCGCATGCTAGTATATCTGCCGCAAGATCCGCATATCGGCATTTCGCAACGGATTGAAAACGAGGTGGAACGCGAGTTGTTGCGCAACCGGGTCCAGCGCCTGCTGCCGCCGGAAGAAAAAGGCGGCTGCATCGTGCGCACCATGGCCGAGGATGCGTCGGATGAGGATTTGCAGGCAGACATCGAATATCTGCGCAAAACGTGGAGCGCGATCACCGCTGTGTCGCGCACCAGGGCTGCCCCGCAACTGTTATATCAGGACCTGAGTCTGGCGCAGCGCGTACTGCGCGACTTTGTGAACGACGAGACCGCCAACATCCAGATCGACTCGCGTGAGAATTTCACCCGGCTGCACGAGTTCGCCACCATCTATACGCCCAGCGTATTGGGCCGCATACAGCACTACACCGGGGAGCGCCCGTTATTCGACCTGTATGGCGTCGAAGAAGAAATCGAACGGGCGCTGGGACGCCGTGTCAATCTGAAATCCGGCGGTTACCTGATCGTCGACCAGACCGAAGCGATGACCACGATAGACGTCAATACCGGCGGCTATGTCGGTGGACGCAACTTTGACGACACCATTTTCAAGACCAATCTGGAAGCGGCGCATGCGATCGCGCGCCAGTTGCGCTTGCGCAATCTGGGCGGCATCATCGTCCTCGACTTCATCGACATGGAAAACCTTGAGCATCGCAATTCCGTGATGGCAGAACTCAAGAAAACCCTGTCGCGCGACCGCACCAAGGTGTCGGTCAGCAGCTTTTCCGTCCTGGGCCTGGTGGAAATGACGCGCAAACGTACCCGTGAATCGCTGGCGCATATTCTGTGCGAATCCTGTCCAGCCTGCGGCGGCAAGGGTGAAGTCAAAACCGCACGCACCATTTGCTACGAAATACTGCGTGAATTATTGCGCGAAGCGAAACAATTCAACCCGCGCGAATTCCGCGTTCTGGCAGCACAAATCGTGATCGACATGTTCCTGGAAGAGGAATCCCAGCACCTGGCGATGCTGGGCGATTTCATCGGAAAACCGATTTCACTGCAGGTCGAAACCGTCTATCAACAAGAGCAATACGACATCATCCTGATGTAATTAAAAAGGCGCAATGGCTTCTGACAGCAGCACCTTTGTCAGTTGCATTGCTGGCCGATCAATTGGTCGCCGCTGTGACCGCCCTATTCTGGCAATCCGGTGATGCGCGCCACCGATGCTATAGTTCGCCACTTGTTAATCAACAGATCATGTAGGTATAAGGCCGACACGAGAATCGTGCGCCTGCTCCCCAGACAATGAAAAAACAATATTTTGAGCAACTAACCTGGCTACGTGGAATCGCTGCTTTTTTTGTAATCGTTTCACATACGATGCGCAGCGCGGAAGTTGTCTATGGCCCAGGAGATGTGGGCAGCAGATTCCTTCCGATGAATCTGCTGGACCTGGGCTCCTTTGGCGTGTGCCTTTTCTTCGTGTTGAGTGGTTGTACGCTGTATCTTAGCAATGCTTCCCGCTTGAACAGCCTGGGCGACGTAGGACGCTTTTATGTAAAACGAATCCTGAGAATTTGGCCTGCTTTCGCAGTGTCGTTGGTTGTGTACATTGTTTTTATCGAAGTATTTGCCGCTTTCTATACGGGAAACAAAGAGTACTGGATTGCGCATTTTCTAACGCCATACACAACCGGTGACGTGCTTCGATACCTGCTGCTGGCATCTGACTATACCGGGCCAAAAAACATTTTCAATGCAGCCTATTGGTCGCTGCCGATAGAGTTCAGATACTACCTGTTGTTGCCAATTGTATTGATGCTGATGCGGCGCAAGCTGGTTGGCATTGGCGCATCTGTATTCATCATCGGGCTGCTGTATTTCGTGCTTCAACATCCGGGGTTGATCGCGATGGATCGCTACGAGTTTTTTCAGCTCGGATTTACGTTTTTTGGTGGCGTCATCATTGCCGCGCTATTTGACGAGGTACGCTGGAGAATGCGATTCTCCCTGGGCTTTGTCTTGTTTCTGGCGTGTGTTGCGCTGGCTGCTGCGATCCGGCTTGACTATATTGCCCTGCCTCAAGAAATGTTCTTTTTTGGCGACAAGACTAACTGCTATGGTCTTATCGCTTTAGTGGCTACGGCGCTGGCGCTGTACGTTAAACCTGTCGCAATCAAGTCGTGGATGACAGACTGCCTTTATAAGTATGGCGTCATTTCATACAGCATCTATCTGTACCATTTGCTGTTTGCCGGCATTGCCGTTCTGCTGGTCATGCGCTTCCAAATCTATGGAAACTATCCCAAGCTATTGTTTATCTTTGCGCTGATTTTTGTCGGAAGCTACTTCGCGGCGGTTATTTCCTATCGTTTTTTCGAAGCCCCGTTCATCGCCTTGGGACGAAAATATGTCTATTCACGTCGCAAGGTATGCGCGTCCACCAAAATACATGTGAGATCGCTTTCTTAGCCTTGATCAACGCACACACCTGTTTATTGACCGCCTCCGGGCGGTTTTCCGGCGCGACATCAGCGGTAGGATGGGTGCAACCCATCGCATTAAGCGGTTGATCATGATGGGTTGCACCCATCCTACGCAGTGATAACAAAGCCGTTGATAATTAGCTGCGATATTGCACCTTCGGCAACACGCACAGCATCTCGAACAGCAAATTGGCGCCGGCCAGCGCGGTATTGCCGGACAGATCATAAGGCGGCGAAATTTTCACCAGATCGCCGCCCACGGCTTCGGCTTCGGCTTCGGCTTCGGCTTCGGCGTCGCGATTGGCGATTGCGCTCTTATTCGGGAAGATATCGAGACCAAACGACTGGCAATACCATTCGACAAGATGCTGTCCACCGGACAGAGTTATTACCTGGCGTACCCCAACAGCATGGCCAATCAGCAGAAAGCCTTGTTATTCAGGGATTGGATGGCGCGACTGCTGGAGCGCTCATGAAGGGTTGCCAGACTTGAATTTACTTTAGGCTTAGGCGATGAAGACAAAAGAGAGTGGTGTCCGCCTTTTTTATGCGTTATGGCCGGACGACGCGACCCGAGCGGCGCTCATCAAGCTGCAAGCGTCGATGCAAGGGCGCATCACGCCCGCTGAAGATCTGCATCTGACGCTGGTTTTCCTGGGAACCCAACCGTCGGCGGCGCTGCCGGCGCTGCAAGCAGTGCTGGCAAAGTTGCCGGCAGCGGCGATGACGCTGAACGTGGATTGCCTGGGGCATTTCTCCAAGAATGGGGTTATCTGGGCGGGCATGCAGCGCGCGCCCGAGACGCTGGCGGCGCTTCGTCAGGCCTTGCTTGCAACTCTAGCGCAGCAGAATATCGTTTTCGACCAAGGAACACGCTTCAAGCCGCACCTCACGCTGGCCCGGGATTCGACTACGGCTGCGGCTGCGCTAGACATGAGGCCGATCATCTGGCGCGCCGATCACATCGCGCTGGTGCAATCGACCACCACTGGCAGCGCGCCCCGCTATCGACTGCTGACCTCGCGCCGGCTTGAAGGTGCCAACTGATGCTTCGTAAAAAATAGCGGGGCGGTGTATCACTATTTTCAGGGCATTATCCGCATATTTTTATTGGTTTTATAAAACATACTCCACGCTATTTCCGTTATTGATGTGTGCAATATCCCGTACATCTCGAAAAAATTAATCCGCCGCTAGCGCCGCGCTGCCAGCGACAGACGGTTCGGCCACGGCAAGCTTGCGCAACACTTGGGCCGCCGCTACCAGGCCGAAAGAGGCGGTAACCACCATCGCCGAGCCGAAACCGGCGCAATTGAGCCCGGTGATGCCGTCGCTGCCGTCGTTCTGCAGCGCACAGGCGTCATTAGTCTCTGGAAAGCGCAAAGGCTCGGTCGAGAACACCGCATCGATGCCGAATTTATTCTTGGCGCCGCGCGGGAAACGATGCTGGGCGCGCAACAACTTCCGCACTTTCGACAGCAAGGGTTCCTGCTCGGTCCGGGATAAGTCGCGCACCTCAATTTTGGTTGGATCGATCTGGCCGCCGGCACTGCCGATGGTAATCAGCGCTATCGCGTGCGCGCGGCAATAAGCGATCAGCGCCGCCTTGGCCCGTACGCTGTCGATCGCATCGATCACGTAATCGAAGTCATGGACGCCGATCATCGCATCCAGATTGTCGGGCGTGACGAAATCCTCCACCTCGGTGACGCGGCAATACGGATTGATTTGTTCGATGCGCTGTGCCAGCGCCGTCACCTTGGCCTGACCCAAGGTCGCCGACAAAGCCTGAATCTGGCGGTTGACATTCGATTCCGCCACGTTATCAAGATCGATCAGAGTCAGGTGCCCGATCGCACTGCGCGCCAGCGCTTCCACCACCCAGGAGCCGACGCCGCCGACGCCGACCACGCAGACCCGCGCCGCCCGAAAGCGCTGCAGCGCGGCGTCGCCATACAAACGCGCGATGCCGCCGAAACGACGCTCGAAATCGATGTCGTCCAAAGGACCCGGTATTACCAGTTTCGTTATTGTGTTCATTGCGTCATTTTAAGTGAAACTGGCATAAAGCCAGGATTAGCGCTTTATGTATACTGATGTCAGTTACCGTCAAATGAGATAGCGCCATGCAAAACACATTGTTTACGTCGATTCCCGGCTTCGACCAGCCGATTGCGGTACTCAAGCACTGCCATGACCGCATCCGCAAACAGATCGCTACCATGCAAAAATTGTTGTCGTATTTGCCACAACATGGTGCTGATATTGATGCGCAACAAGCTGCAAAATCGATACTGCAGTATTTTAATAAAGCAGCACCCAACCACCATGCAGATGAAGAGGATGATTTGTTGCCGATGCTGCAGGCCTCGGCAACGGGAGACGATGCCGCATTATTGGCGCAATTATTGCCGCTGATTCTGCAGGAACATCAGCAAATGGATGCCGCGTGGCACGTGCTTGAGCGGCAATTGCAACAGATCGCTGCAGGTGAAAATGCAGACACCGGCAGCCATTTATCGGAGCAAGACGTGGGCCATTTCGCCGAACTGTATGCTGGCCACCTGCAAAAGGAGGAAACGCACATCGCACCGATGGCAATGCGCCTGTTCAGCGCCGCACAAATGGCGCAGTTAGGCGAAGCAATGCGGCTACGCCGCGCAATTACACAGTAAATAACCAGGAATCAAGATGTCGATAGCAGATTTAAGAAAAGATTACAGTCGCGCCAGCCTGTCGGAGTCGGATGTCGCTGCCGATCCGATGGCGCAATTCAAGAAGTGGTTTGATGAGGCGCTCAACGCGAAAATACCGGAAGCCAATGCGATGAGCCTGGCGACGGTGTCCAACGATGGGCGCCCTTCGTCGCGCATTGTGCTGATCAAGGACTTCGATCAGCGCGGATTTTCCTGGTTTACCAACTACGAGAGCCGCAAGGGCCACGAGCTGCATCAAAACCAGTACGCCGCGCTACTGTTCTATTGGATCGAGTTGGAGCGGCAAGTCCGCATCGAAGGCCGCGTCGAACCCATTTCCGCAGAAGAAAACGAAGCCTATTTCCAGAGCCGGCCGCTAGGCAGCCGGATTGGCGCGATTGCATCCTCCCAAAGCGAGCCGGTTGCCAGCCGCGAAGCGCTGGATGCGCGTTACGCCGATGCCGAAGCGAAACACGGCGAGCATCCGCCCCGCCCGGCGCATTGGGGCGGCTACCGTCTGGTACCGGACTATATCGAATTCTGGCAAGGCCGCAGTTCCCGGCTGCATGACCGCATCGCGTTCAAGCTGAGCGCAGACGGAAGCTGGGACAGGATCAGACTGCAACCGTAAGTTTTTACACCTGGATCTTTCGACAGGTGCGCCGCAGTATGGACTCAGCTACACGGAGGGCATCGTGTTTTGGGAAAAGAAACTGTCGCAATGGGTGGAAGATATCCGCAATCATTCCGCACTTCCGCTGCGGCTGGAATTGTGGAACGGACAACAGTTCGATTTCAGCGCCGGGCACCCCGATGTCACCATCCGGGTGCCGCATTTCTCTGCGATCAACTATCTGCTGACGCCCTCCCTGGCAAGCTTGGGTGAAGCCTATGTCGAAGGAAAAATCGAGATAGAAGGCCATGCGGCAGCCATAATCCGCATCGGCAGCGTGCTCGCCAGCCAGGTGCGCGCACCCGCAAAAACACTTTCCCGCATCGTAAGAACCGTCCGGCATGACAAGCAGAACGATGCCGAGGCAATTCGCTATCACTACGACGTATCGAACGCGTTTTACCAAAGCTGGCTGGACCAAAATCTGGTGTATTCCTGCGCCTACTTCGAAAATGGCGACGAAGATCTGGCCACAGCGCAGATAAAAAAGATCGATCACATCCTGACCAAAATACAGCTCAGACCCGGCGACACTCTGCTCGATATTGGTTGCGGCTGGGGCGCGCTGGTGTTGCGCGCCGCGCAACAATTCGACGCCAGATGTGTCGGCATCACCCTATCGAGCAACCAGTATGAATTCGCCAGAGAACGGGCCAAACAGGCGGGCCTTGCGGACCGGGTTGAAATCCGCTTGCAGGATTACCGGGATATCACCGGGTGTTTCGACCGCATCACCAGTGTCGGCATGTTCGAGCATGTCGGCCTGAATCACCTGTCAGGCTATTTCACCAAAATCTGCGCCCTGCTGGCCGAAGACGGCCTGGCCATGAATCACGGCATCACCTCGACCGATCCCAACAGCGTCGAAACGGCGTATGGCGGCGGTACCTTCATCGATAAATATGTTTTTCCGCATGGCGAGTTGCCGCATCTCGGGCTGGTGCTGAAAACCATGCAGGAAGGCGGCCTGGAAGTGCTGGATATTGAAAACTTGCGCCGCCATTACGCCCGTACCTGCAGTATCTGGGCCGACAATTTCGAAACCCACGCCGACCAAATCAAGATGCTTACGGACGACAGGCATTACCGCATCTGGCGTCTGTATCTGGCCGGCTGCGCCCATGCCTTCACGCATGACTGGATCTCCTTGTATCAGGTGGTATGCACCAAGGCAGGCAGGGATGCATCCGCACTTCCCTGGTCGCGCAAGTATATTTACAAATAAGGTAACTGTTCAGCCGGCTTGGCAATTAAGAACAAATTGGTGCGATTTTGTAGGAGTGCACCCGGGCGCGAAAGCAGTCGCAAGACTGCGGCCGTTGGTCGCGGCCGGGTCCGCTCCACCAAAAACCACGTCGGTTTGGAAGTTTCTTGTGGCGGGCTGAGTAGTTGCCAAATGAATTGCAAATAAGCGCGTCAAATCACTTTTATCTTGCTCGCATATTCCCGCATTTTTTCGATACCCGGATCATTGCGAGGCCAGACCAGGCTTGCGCCATCGTTGCAAAAACGCGGCGTCACATGCATATGCAGATGCGGCACAGTTTGCCAACCGGCCGGTTTGTTGGTTTGCAACAGGGTGATGCCTTCCGGTTGGAAAGCGATCTGGATTGCCTTGGCGATTTTATGCGCGGCCCGCATCAACGCAACGGCAGACTCTTCATCGGCATCCATCAAGGTCTCATAAGGTTTTTTGGTCGCCACTAGAACATGGCCCGGGTTGACCTGCCCGGCATCCATGAAAGCAAAGACCAGGTCGTCTTCATAGATTTTCACGCCGGGAATTTCGCCCAGTAATATTTTTTCAAAAATGGTCGTCATCGCATCCTCCTCAACTGTTCTCATCCATTGCAGTTTTCTGCACTCAGGCCTTGCTCTTGTCGGCAAAAATCTTCCTGAATTTCTCCAGTTTCGGCACCACCACGAATGCGCAATAACCCTGGTCCGGATGCTGGCGGAAATAATTCTGGTGGCTTTCTTCTGCCCTGTAATAGGGCTGCTCCGGGAACAGTTCAGTCACGATAGGCGCATCCCAGACATTCGCCATCTCCTTGATCACATGCTGGGCCGTATCCTTCTGTTGCGCAGAATGGGTGTAAATGACCGAACGATATTGGGTACCGCAATCGTTGCCCTGCCGGTTCAGGGTGGTCGGATCGTGGATGGTAAAGAAAACCTCCAGTAATTCGCGAAAACTCACGAGTGCTGGATCAAAGGTTATCCGCACCACTTCGGCATGGCCGGTGCTGCCCTCACACACTTGTGCATAGGTCGGGTTCGGCACATGGCCGCCGCTATAACCGGATTCAACCTGCAACACACCGTTCAACTCCTGATATACGGCTTCCAGGCACCAAAAACATCCGCCGCCCAATGTTGCGATTTCACTTGTCATGATTAACTCCTTTGCTTGGTTTTACTGTGCTGCCTCACAGCATGACTGTAGCCCAAACTATCCTGTACTGCTTGAGCAACATATGCAAAAGCCAAAGCATGCAATCATCCATCAGGACGATAAGCGCTCGATGGTAGTTTCCAGGATAATGTTTGAAACTTTCTGGATCACCGATGCATACACGCTCCGCACGCGCTTTGACGCGTGAATTCGATACACCCCATTTTCGTCATGCACTGTCACAGTTTGCCACTGGCGTGACAATCATCACTACGCGCTTATCGGACGGCACTTTACTCGGCTTGACGGCAAGTTCCTTCAATTCAGTTTCGCTCGAACCGCCGCTGGTGCTATGGAGTTTGGGCAATCGCGCCAGCAGCCTGGAGGCATTCACCGGGAATTCGCACTATGTGATCAATGTGCTGGGGCTCAACCAGGCCGCGCTGGCAGAGCGTTTCTCCAGGCGAATCAAAAACCGCTTCGAAGGCGTCGACTACGAATTGTCGCGCACCGGGCATCCGATCCTGAAAGGCGTTTCAGCCTGGTTTGAATGTCACAACCGCAGTCGCTATCCGGAAGGCGACCATGTGATTTTTGTCGGCGAAGTCGAACGCTGCGAAGTGCATCCGCAGCCCGCGCTGGTGTTTCATGGCGGCCAGTTCTCCGGCACGAATGCCATTTCCAAACAATCCTAGAAGCCTCAGTGCATAACGTCCTATGGCATTCTCAGAATTAATCGGCTACGTTGCGGCCATCCTGACTACCGCAGCATTCATCCCGCAAGCGTGGCTGGCATGGCGCTCGCGTCGCCTTGATGGCGTGTCGCTGGGCATGTATAGCACCTTCACACTGGGGATAACGTCGTGGCTGGCGTACGGCTGGCTGATCGGTTCCTGGCCCATCATCCTGGCCAATACCGTCACCCTGCCGTTAGCCGTGTTTATCCTGTCGATGAAAATTCGCTTTGGCTGAACCTGCCGGATTTGCCGCACGCCAAGCTTATAACCAGCCTTTTGCGACCATGTCCTGGGAAACGCGCTGCGCCAGCAGTTGATTGGTAAAGGGTGTCGGGTGCACACTATCGGCAAATTTGTAATTCTGATCCGCGCCGACAATCAGATTGCTTTTGTTGCACACAAGGGAAGAATGCAGCGCATTTTTCACCGGCGACAACGGATTATCCGCATCGACATCGGCACAGGCGGGCGTCGTCACATTACTCAATTTGTAAGTCCCTGGATTGTTTGCCTGGTCACGATCCAATGTGTAGGCATCAACCAACAGCACCTTGGGTTGACCAACCAGGCCGGCCACCAAACGGATGTTGAATGCAATTACCATCGCACTAATCCAGTCTTGTGCCTTAGCAGATTGCGCCAACGCATAAGGCGTTTTGCTGGCATCCGGCAAATTCAGCACGGTGACGTGATTTGCGCCGTTGGCAATGATCTGCGTTTTAACAAGGGCTGCCAATTGATCGCCTGCATCCGCCATTGCAGCGACATATATTGCCAATTTCGCAGGATCGGCCGCGTAAGCTGCGCCGGCAACCGCGCCAGCGGCCTCGGCTGCCGCCGTTGCCGAAGCAACCGCAGCTGGAACGTCCGCCAGTGGAAATCCTTGCCCGACCGCCGCGGTGGTCGCGGCAAGAGTGAGAGACGTAGTGGTATGCGCGGGATTCGCCAATTCCGTCTCAAAGGCACTCTGGATAACCGGCAGCGCAGCAGCTGGGTCAGTGGAACCGGCGGCGAGTGTCCCAATCAACGTAGTTGCATACTGATTATTGGCGGCAGCCGTTCCTGCCGCCGTGGCGTCCAGTTCCAGCTGATTGGCCTGAAACAGCAGATCATTGCCACCAGCCAATACAAACACGATTTCATCGCCTTTGAACTTACCGCCGCCTTTCGCCAGATGGTTGGATATCTGCGTCGCGACCGGCACCGTCAATTGGCCTAACTGGCTGGTGTTGTGTTTATCGATATACACAATATTCGCCGGCCCAACAGCAGCCGTCACGCGCGCGCCGCCTTGCGCATAAGAGGTGCAGGTGGGCGCAAAGGAAATTGCAGCCGCAAAACTGGCAAGGAGGCCATTGCTGAACAAACCGGTTTCCGCCGCGCACGGGGCTGGCAGACCTATCGTTGCCGCCATAACTTCAGTCCAGTTCTTGGCCGCGTTGGTGCCATCGGCACCGACGTCATTGACTGTATATTTGCCGCCGCCCAATGCTTTAACGCCACCGACCGCATAGGTTCCGATATCGCTCAGGCTGTCGCCGAATGAAACCTGGGCGCTGAATTTGACTTTGGGGACTGGCTCGCGGTCATGATCTTTACTGCCACCGCAACCAGCCAAGACTGCCGCAGCGAGCAGTGCCAACGCAAATGGGGTTTGACGCATGGTGTCTCCTATGGGATGCATTGCAGATTAATGGGGCGTGCGCCCTATTTCCGTAAATACAATATCCAATCGATTCACATGCTTTTCGGCAATCGCAACACCGAAAGGACATATCGACTTTGCGGGAAAGCGGACCGGCCGACTTTGCGTTAGCTCAAAACCGGCAGAAATTTAGAGCAGGCGCTGCAAGATGCCGGTGGAGTCGTGCGCGGCGCGGCGCAGGCGATCGTTGATGCCTTGCCATGCGACGTCTGGCGGCGGCGACTCGATCACGATCAGGTCGGCGCCGACGGCGTCCATCGCGCGCAATGCTGCGTACAAGCCGTGAGCGTAACCCTCCGGATTGGCGGGCAACGCACACTGGCCGCTGGTCGGCGTACTGGGTTCACGCGCATAGCGTATCAAGGCGATCCGGTGTCCGGCCCGACGCAGCTGTTGCACGGTGGCGTCCAGTTGCGCGGACGCCACCAGCGCGACGGCGGTGCGTGGCGCGTAATGTGCGGCCAGCGTGCCCGATGCGCGCGGCGCTGCCAGATCAGGTAGCTGCGGCATGGTACCGATGACGGCTGCGATCTGCGCCGCGCTGATATGGCCGGGGCGCAGCAACACCGGCCCCTGCGCGGCCAGACGCGATAAATCCAGAATGGTCGATTCGATCCCGACTGCGCTCTGGCCGCCATCGAGGATTGCCTTGATCAGCGCATTAGCGCCAAACTCAGCGCCAAATTCATCCCGCACATGCTGGGCGGTAGTCGGGCTGACATGGCCGAATTTATTCGCCGATGGCGCCGCCAATCCGCCCTTGCCGCCCTTGAATGCGCGCAGCAGCGCTTGCGCCACCGGATGCGACGGGCAACGCAGGCCGACCGAATCCTGTCCGCCGGACACCGCATCGGGAATGTGCGCTGCACGTTTCAGAATCAGCGTCAGCGGGCCGGGCCAGAATGCCTGCATCAGCGCTTGCGCCTGGGTTGGAATCGATGTGACCCAATAAGAGATATCCGCTTCCGGCGCGACATGCACGATCACCGGATGATTCGACGGGCGATTTTTGGCGGCATAGATATTGGCGATCGCCGCAGGGTTTTCCGCATCGGCACCGAGCCCGTAGACAGTCTCGGTCGGAAAAGCAACCAGGCCGCCGGATTCGAGAATCAAAGCGGCCTGGCGGATATCAGTGAAAAAAGCGCTCATCGGTAAATTATTCAGTATCAAAAATCAGAGCATCAAAATATACCTATTACTGTATTTTTCGATGCCCGTTTATATATATGCGGAGATATAGGTTAAATAACCTATACCCCAACTCTATTTATATTTAAAAAACTCAGGCAGTCAGCAAGCGCAAGGCTTCCGCGTACTTCTCGCCGGTTTTTGCGGCCACTTCCACTGGCAGGCGCGGTGCTGGCGACTTCTTGTCCCAAGGCTGCGTTTCCAGCCAGTCGCGCACGAATTGCTTGTCGAACGACGGTGGCGACATGCCGACCTGATAGCTCGATGCCGGCCAGAAACGCGACGAATCCGGAGTCAGGATTTCATCGATCAGATGGATCGTGCCGTTCTCGTCCAGGCCGAATTCAAACTTGGTATCGGCGATGATGATGCCCTTGGTCGCTGCATATTCGGCGGCTTGCGTGTACAGATTGATGGCAGCGTCGCGCACTTGGCGGGCGATGTCGGCACCGACGATTTTCTCGGCTTCGGCAAACGAAATGTTTTCATCGTGCGAACCCATCGGCGCTTTGGTCGATGGCGTGAAAATCGTTTCCGGCAGTTTTTGCGCTTCTTTCAGGCCAGCCGGCAGCTGGATGCCGCAGATCGCGCCGGTCTTCTGGTAATCCTTCCAGCCGGAACCGATGATGTAACCGCGCACGATGGCCTCGATCGCCAGCGGCTTGAATTTCTTGACGACGATGGCGCGGCCTTCAACCTGCGCGCGCTCTTCCGGCGTCACCACGGTTTCCGGATCGATGCCGGTTTCGTGGTTCGGCATCAGATGGCCGAATTTCTTGAACCAGAAATCCGACATCGCAGTCAGAACCTTGCCCTTGTTCGGGATCGGGTCATCGAGGATCACGTCGAACGCCGACAGGCGATCGGTCTGGATCACCAGCAGCTTGTCGTCGCCGACCGCATAAATGTCGCGCACTTTGCCGCGATGCAGGAAAGGCAGGGATGTGATGTTTGTTTCTAGTAGGCCGGACATGGTGATTCCTTATTTAGTTCAATTCAGGCAATTTGGCATTGCGTACTTTTTCCGCTTGCGCTGCGCGGAATGCGATTAACTTGGTTTTCAGCCCGGTGTCATGCAGCGCCAGCATTGCCACCACTGCCAGACCGGCATTGCCGGCACCGGCTTCGCCGATCGCCAGCGTCGCCACCGGGATGCCCTTGGGCATTTGCACGGTTGCCAGCAGCGAGTCGATGCCCTTCAGATATTTCGACGGAATCGGCACTGCAAAAATCGGCAGAATGGTTTTCGACGCCACCACGCCGGCCAGATGCGCAGCGCCACCGGCACCGGCAATGAAGGCTTGGCAACCGCGCGTTTCCATGTCGGCCACCCATTCTTCCACTTCGGTCGGGGTGCGGTGCGCGGATAAGGCGCGCGCTTCATAGCTGATGCCGAAGTCCTTGCAGACTTGTGCAGCTTCTTTCATCACGTCCCAATCGGAAGTGGAACCCATGACGATACCGACCAGTGTTTTTTCAGACATTTGATTCACCATAAATCACATCACCAATAAATAAGGGCACCGGAAACTTCGGTGCCCCTCTCGCTTCACAGTCGAATTATTTCACGATTTGCGACAGCTCGCCTTTTTTGTAGCGTTCGGCCATTTTCTCCAGCGGTATCGGCTTGATTTTCGCAGCCTGTCCTTCGCAGCCGAAGGCCAGATAACGCGCCTTGCAGACTTGCGCCGCAGCTTCGCGGGCCGGCTTCAGGTAATCGCGCGGATCGAACTTGGATGGATTTTCGAACAGGTAGCGACGGATTGCGCCGGTCATCGCCAGCCGGATGTCGGTGTCGATGTTGATCTTGCGCACCCCATGCTTGATGCCTTCCAGAATCTCTTCGACCGGCACGCCGAAGGTTTCTTTCATGTCGCCGCCGAACTGACGGATTTCGGCCAGCAATTCCTGCGGCACCGAACTTGATCCGTGCATCACCAGATGGGTGTTCGGAATGCGCGCGTGGATTTCTTTGATGCGGTCGATCGCCAGGATGTCGCCGGTAGGCTTGCGCGAGAATTTGTACGCGCCATGCGAGGTGCCAATCGCGATTGCCAACGCGTCGCATTGAGTGCGCGCCACAAAATCGGCGGCTTGCGCGACATCGGTGAGCAATTGCTCGCGTGTCATTTTGCCGTCAGCACCGTGGCCGTCTTCCTTGTCGCCCATCATGGTTTCGAGCGAACCGAGCACGCCCAGTTCGGCCTCGACGGTGACGCCGATCGCGTGCGAAAACTTGACGACTTCGCGCGACACGTCCAGATTGTATTCATAGCTGGCGACATTCTTGCCGTCTTCCAGCAGCGAGCCGTCCATCATCACCGAAGTGAAGCCGGAACGAATTGCCGTCATGCAGACCGCCGGCGACTGGCCGTGATCCTGATGCATTACCACCGGGATGTGCGGATAGGCTTCGACCGCCGCTTGAATCAGGTGGCGCAGGAAAGCTTCGCCGGCAAATTTTCGGGCACCGGCAGAGGCCTGCATGATGACCGGCGCACCGACCGCATCGGCGGCCTGCATGATGGCAGTGACTTGTTCCAGATTGTTGACATTGAATGCCGGCAAGCCATAACCGTTTTCAGCGGCGTGGTCGAGCAGTTGACGCATGGATACGAGAGCCATGTTGTTCTCCATATTAAAAAAATCAGTATTCGCCGACCTTGACGATGTATAGGAACGCGCGTGAAATAATTTGCGTATTTGTTCCGTGTTCCTTAGCCGTGTCACCACCAGCGCGCCCTATCGTGCGCCCCGGATAACCGCCAAGCGACTACGGCATCACCCTTATACGATCCCGCTGGCGACCAGAAGTTCTTCCGTTGTCCGCAGGACAACCTTGCTATCGCTCGATTGTGCCAGACGCAATGCGCGCAGATTGCGATATTGCGCAAACTTGCGCCGGGTGGCGGCGCATCCGGACGGTCACGGTCAGGTTGGCTGCGCAAGCATCGATATTAGCGCTTGCGCTGCATCAGTATTTCGACTGCAGGCAGCGTCTTGCCTTCCAAAAACTCCAGGAAAGCGCCGCCGCCGGTCGAAATGTAGCCGATCTTGTCGGTGATGCCGTACTTGGCGATTGCCGCCAGCGTATCGCCGCCGCCGGCAATTGAGAACGCTTTCGAGCCGGCGATTGCCAGCGCCAGCGTCCGGGTGCCTTCGCCGAACTGGTCGAATTCGAACACGCCGACCGGCCCGTTCCAGACGATGGTGCCGGCGCTTGCCAGCTGTTGCGCCAGCATCGCAGCGGTTTTCGGCCCGATATCGAGGATCATGTCGTCGTCGGCGACATCCTTGACGTCTTTGATGGTTGCCACCGCCATTGCGGAAAATTCTTTCGCGCACACCACATCGACCGGAATCGGCACCGATGCGCCGCGTTTGGCCATCATCTGCATGATGCTGCGCGCCTCTTCCAGCAGATCGGCTTCGGCCAGCGATTTGCCGATGTTCAATCCGGCTGCCAGCATGAAAGTGTTGGCGATGCCGCCGCCGACGATCAGCCCATCAACCTTGTCGGCCAGCGTTTTGAGGATGCTCAGTTTGCTCGATACTTTGGAGCCGGCCACGATGGCGACCATCGGGTGCGCCGGCTGGTGCAGCGCCTTGCCCAGCGCATCGAGTTCAGCCGCCAGCAAGGGGCCGGCGCAGGCGATCGGCGCAAATTTGGCGATGCCGTGGGTGCTGGCTTCGGCCCGATGCGCAGTGCCGAACGCGTCATTGACATAGATGTCGCACAGTTTGGCCATTTTTTGCGCCAGTGCGTCGCTGTTCTTCTTTTCGCCACTATTGACGCGGCAGTTTTCCAGCAGCACGACTTGACCCGGCGCGACTTCGACGCCGTCCAGCCAGTTTTGCAGCAGCGGCACCGGCTGCCCCAGCAATTCGGACAGGCGCAGCGCCACCGGCGCCAGCGTATCCGCCGGTTTGAATTCGCCTTCGGTCGGACGACCGAGATGCGAAGTAACCATCACCGCAGCGCCGGCGTCGAGCGCCTGGCGAATCGCCGGCACCGAAGCGCGAATGCGCGTATCTTCGGTAATTTTGCCGGCATCATCCTGCGGCACGTTGAGATCGGCGCGGATAAAGACGCGTTTGCCGGTCAGTTCGTTCGCGGCAATAAGGTCGCTGAGTCGATTGAATTGCATGTTTGTCCCGATCCTGTTGGAGGAAAAATCGCTATTTTACCGCAGCGAACGTGCTCCAAAACCGTTTTTTCTTGCGAAAACAGCAATATATCCAATGACAAATTTCAAAAAAACAAACGTATTACGGTAAACAAAGCCATCCCGACCACAATCGTCCCCAGCAGGCGCTGGGTCGCCATAAAAAACATGGCCGCACCGATGCCGGCCAGCAGCTTGGGATTGGCCATCGAGATCGTCACCGCGCCGCCCGACAACACCATATCCGGCACCACAATGGCGGCCAGCGCCGCGGCTGGCGCATAGCGCAGCGCATGCTGGACTTTCGGTGGGAATTTGACCGCATTGCCGAGCAAAAAGAACGAACTGCGCGTCAGGATCGTGGACACGGTCAACAAAATAATGGCGATCCAGGTATCGGTCTCATTCATCGTTATCTCTCATGTTTTTATCTTTTCAAGAAGTACATCGATCAGCATCGAGACCGCCATGCCGAGCACTACGGCCAGCAACAAGCCCAGGCGAAAAGGCAAACCATCCGCAATGATCGCGACGAGACCGGCCACGACCACGCCGCCCAGTGCTGCCACATTAATAATCAATGGAATCATGACCGCCAGCAACGCCAGGGTACCGGCAAACCCAACGCCCCAATTCTCTGGAATCTGGCTCGCCAGCAAGATGCCCGCCACCGCGCCGATCTGCCACGCACACCAGTTGGAGTAACCGATGCCGGCAAAGAAGCCGACCTTGCCCTCGGGCCGGTACAGCGTCTCGGCCGGAAAACGGCGCGGAAAAAAAGCCATCGTGATGTCAGCATTGAAATAGCCGTACCAGATACGCTGATACCAGGGCAGATGCGACAAATGCGGGCCGATCGTCGCGCCAAAAATGACAAAACGCAAATTGACCACCATTGCCGTGGCGAATATCACCATGACCGGCGCATTGACCATCATCAATGGCAGCACAGCCAGTTGCGCCGAACCGGCGAACACCAGAAACGTCATCCCCAGCGCTTGCCCCAAGGTCAGGCCGGACTTGACCATTGCCATGCCGGACACCAGACCCCACGCAAAAATGCCGGGCATGGTGGCGGCGGATAACCTGAGCGCCTCGCTGAATGCCGTTTTTTCAGCGGCACGGGCCTGGATCGCCCTATCTGCATCGGTAGCAACCCGTTCCGGGACTTTACTGTCCATCGCCTTCATGCTGCTTTTCACCTTATCGAGAATACCGGCAGGTATCGACTGTCCTGTTTTGCAAGCAGGGGATATTAATATTTTGGGGTAACAATTCTACCAACGAACTTTCCAAGCTGCCTGAATCCGTTAAAATCGAAACCTTGCTACGCTATTTGGAGACACGCCATGTCCATGGACGATCGCGACGGAAAAATTTGGAAAGACGGCACACTAGTAGACTGGCGCGACGCCACGCTGCACGTGCTGACGCACTCGCTGCACTACGGCATGGCCGTATTCGAAGGCGTGCGCGCCTACCAGACGCCGCAAGGCACCGCAATTTTCCGCCTGCAAGAGCACACCCAGCGCCTGCTGAACTCGGCCAAGATCTTCCAGATGGTGGTGCCATACGATCTGGACACCCTGATGGAAGCGCAAAAACAGGTGGTGCGCGAAAACAAGCTCGAATCCTGCTACCTGCGCCCGCTGATCTGGATCGGCTCCGAAAAACTCGGCATCTCCGCCAAAGGCAACAGCATCCACGTCGCCATCGCCGCCTGGCCGTGGGGCGCGTATCTGGGCGAAGAAGGCATGGCCAAGGGCATCCGCGTCAAGGTCTCGTCCTTCACCCGCCACCACGTCAACGCCTCGATGGTGCGCGCCAAGGCTTCCGGCTATTACATCAACTCGATCCTGGCCAACCAGGAAGCGCTGGCCGACGGCTACGACGAAGCCTTGCTGCTGGACACCGAAGGCTACGTCTCCGAAGGCTCGGGCGAAAACGTATTCATCGTCAAGAATGGCAAGATTTACACGCCCGACCTGGCCTCCTGTCTGGACGGTATCACGCGCGATTCGGTGCTGACGATGGCGCGCGACCTCGGCATCGAAGTGATCGAAAAACGCATCACGCGCGACGAAGTGTACTGTTGCGACGAAGCTTTCTTCACCGGCACCGCCGCCGAAGTCACGCCGATCCGCGAACTCGACAACCGCCAGATCGGTGCTGGCCGGCGCGGCCCGATCACCGGAAAACTGCAAGCGCTGTTTTTCGATGCAGTCGCCGGAAAAGCACCGCAATATCAGCACTGGCTAACGCTGGTGTAATGCATTCACAATAAAAATCAATTTCGGGCGGCCTCTAAAGCCGCCCGAACAACAACGGAGAATCACATGCAAGCAACCGATCCAAGCACCGCAGCAAACGCAACTAACGCAACAAGCGCAACCAAAGCAAGCGCCATCGTGGAACTCGACGGCAAGGATTTGCCCGCCCATTGCCCTAACGTCGCGATGCCGCTCTGGTCGTCCCACCCGCGCATCTTCCTCGACCTGTCGCATGGCGGCAGTGCGACTTGCCCGTATTGCGGCACCGTATATAAGCTAAAACCGGGCACCGCAATCCACGGACATTGAACAATTTTTCAGATATCGCATGGAGTATATTAAAAAACATGTTTATTGCCGCATTATTTACAATAAATAAAAAATATACTCCACCAAATTACACCATCTGCCGAGATCCTCATGGCACGTAAAAAACACTTGCACAGTACCGCCGAACAGGCCGAAACCGCGTTCTACGACGCCCTGGGCAGATCCGATCTGGATGCCTTGATGGCGCTGTGGGCCGAAGATGAAGAAATCATCTGCATTCATCCGGGCGCACCGCGCCTGGTCGGCCATGATGCGATCCGGCAGTCGTGGGCGGCGATTTTCGAGCGCGGCAACGTGCATATCCGTCCGGTGCAATTGCACGCCAGCTACAGCCTGACCACCGCGGTCCACAGCATCATCGAAGAAGTCCAGCGCACCCAACATGATCGGCACGACCGGCAAGATATCCACATCCTCGCCACCAATGTCTTCATCAAAACCGCGCAAGGCTGGCGCCTCGTCACCCACCACGCCTCGATCGCCACCGGCGAACTGCCGTCTGAACTGCTCCACCCGGCGCTGCTGCATTAATTGGACGCACCGTTATTGCGCTGGCGCAGAACCGGCGCGGTAAACCGGTACAAAATAATTTTCATGAAGTACCTCGCGCCCCCATGGCTGCCCAACGGGCACCTGCAAACCATCTATTCCGCGACCTGCATCGCCAAGCCGCCAGTGGCGTACCGCCGCCAGCGCTGGGATGCGCCCGACGGCGATTTCGTCGATATCGATTTCGTTGACGGACTCGCCGGCCAGCCGTTCGTGGTGCTGTTCCACGGACTGGAAGGCTCGTCCGCCAGCCACTACGCGCGCGCGCTGATGGCGCAGGTCGCGGCGCGCGGTTGGTCGGGCGCGGTGCCGCACTTTCGCGGCTGCTCGGGCGAGCCGAACCGGGCCCCGCGCTTCTACCACTCGGGCGACACTCCGGAACTGGACTGGATCATCCGCCGCCTGCGCGCAGAAATGCGGCACGCCAGCCGCTTTTATGTCGCCGGCGCATCGCTGGGCGGCAATGTGCTGCTGCGCTGGCTGGGCGAATCCCAGCATCAGGCCGAAATCATCGATGCCGCCTGCGCGGTGTCGGCCCCGCTCGACTTGGCGCAGGGCGGCGCAGCGCTGTCGCATGGCCTGAACCGCTTCTACACGCGCATGTTCCTGAAAACCATGAAGGCGAAATCGCTGCAAAAACTGCAGCAATTCCCCGGCCTGTTCGACCGCGACAAGATGCTGCAGGCGCGCAGTCTGTACGACTTCGACAATGTCGTCACGGCGCCCCTGCATGGCTACCGCGACGCCGACGATTACTGGAATCGCGCCAGCGCCACCCATGTGCTGGGCGACATCACGCTGCCCACGCTGGTGCTCAACGCCCGCAACGACCCTTTCCTGCCGGGCCGGCATCTGCCGCGTCAGGCCGCAGCGGCGGTCACACTGGACTATCCTGAACAAGGCGGCCACATCGGCTTTGCCGCCGGCGCGCTGCCCGGCAACCTGGACTGGCTGCCGCAAAAGATGCTGGAATTCCTGGACGGAACTGCCTGACAGCCTCTGTTTCTGATATATACACATATCGGTATAAAATTCACCCGCAATAGTTATATGCGGCAATGGCATATTTTTACTGCATACTCCACTTAATTGGAATACGAACATGGACGAGATCGTCAAACAGGCAATCGCCAAATGGCCCGATGTGCCGGATTGCTACGGCTGGCTGGCGCTGGATGCGCGCGGCGCCTGGCGCATGCGCGATGAACCCGCACAACAGCAGGGCTTGGCCGGCGAGCAGATCGCGCATCCGGCATTGCTCGGCTTCATCCGCCGCAATTACGCCGCCGATGAGCGCGGCCGCTGGTTCTTCCAGAACGGCCCGCAACGGGTATATGTAAATTTGGAATTGACGCCCTACATCGTGCGCAGCGATCCCGCCCACGGCTTCGTCACCCAGACCGACGAGCCGATGGACAACATCGACGCGGTCTGGCTGACCGATAACGCGCGCCTGATACTGCGCAGCGGCGGCAAAACCGCCGCGCTGGACGACCGCGATCTGGCGCAGTGCATCGAACAATTGCGCATCGACAACAAGTCTGTCAGCGACACCGCATTGCTGGCCTGGATCGGCCACGAAGCTGGTGCGGAATCTCTGGATTTGCAATTGCTGCACGACGGCCGGCAGTTGCCGGTGCAGCACATTGCGCAGGCTGCGCTGGCTGAACACTTTGGTTTTGTCTGCACACCGCAGTCGGATTAAAGTAAGCAGGGCGGGTGCAGCCCGCGTCGAATCGAAAAATGTGTTGCAGATAGTGCGGCGAGTTGCACCCACCCTACGGCTTCTTGCCCTGCTCCTTCAGCACCTCGATCCAGCGCGCCTGCAATTCACGCTCGCGGGCATCGATGATCGCCTGGTCGTAGAACGAGGCGTCCGGTGCGCGGCGCGCAATCGTCAATTGCTGCAGCGCATCCGGCAGGCTGCCGTTCAATGCATACGATTCGGCCAGCGCGATATGCTGCAGCGCCTGCCGGCCTTGCGCCGCGTAAGCCTCGGCCAGCACTTGCTGCAATTTCGGCTCGGCACGGTACATTTGCACCTGGTCGCGCAGGTATTCCACCGCTTCCTGGTAGCGTGTCGCCGCAATCAGCGCTTGCGCATACTGGCGCGCAATCCCGCGCGACAGCGGAAATTGCGCGCGCGCCGCGTCGGCCTGCTTGAGCGCCTGTTGCGCCATGGCTGGCATCGGCTTCGATGCCAGCGCAATGTCAATCGCCAGGCTGGCCATGATGGCGTCCTGCGGGGCCAGCGACGCCACCCGCGCCTCGGCCAGCAAGGCTTGGGCGCGAGTCGGTGCGCCCTGTTCCAATGCGATCAGGGCCAGGCCGTATTTGGCGGCGGCCGTTTTCGCCCGCACTTTTTGCTGCAACTGTTTTTCGAACCATGCGCCGGCCTCGCGCAAACCCTGTGCGCTGCCATCCTGCAACACCCGCAGGCGCGCCTGGATCAAATGAAAAGCCAGACTATCCGGGCGCGAGGTATGGGGCTGATCGCGGATGCGTGCTTCAATATCGGCAATCCGTTCGGTGGTCAGCGGATGGCTGCGCAAATACGCCGGCACCGCATCGGTATACCCGCGTGAAGCCTTTTGCATCCGGCCAAAAAAGGCCACCATGCCGCTGGTATCGAAGTTGGCCTCCTGCAATATCTGCAAACCAACCCGGTCCGCCTCGCGCTCGGCATCCCGGCTGAAATTCAACTGACGCTGAATCGCCAGCCCCTGGCCGCCCATTATCAGGGCCGCCGGCGCATCGCCCACATTGCCGGCACCTGCCGCCAGCACGCCCAGCAAAATCGCCGCCAGCGGAATCAGCGCATCCTGCTTTTGCTGGCCCAGCATGCGGGCAATATGGCGCTGCGCCACATGGCCGATCTCATGCGCCATCACCGACGCCAGTTCCGACTCGCTCTGCGCTGCCAGCACCAGCGCCGAATGCACCGCTACAAAACCGCCCGGCAGCGCAAACGCATTCAGATTGACATCGCGCACCGCAAAGAAGAAAAAATCGAAACCGGCCTCGCCGCGCGCTTCCGGGCGCGCCGCAACCAGGCTGGAACCGAAAGCGTTCAGATATTCCAGCACCGGCGCATCATCCAGATAATCGGGATTGCGCCGGATATCGCGCATGATCTCTTCGCCCAGTTTGCGCTCCATCAACGGCGACAGCGTATCGCTGGCGGAATCGCCCAGAGTCGGCAATCCCAATGCCGCAACCGGCAACGGAGCAAGCGGCCCGACACAAACGGTCACGGCCAATGCGAGCGACAATAAACGCGGTGAAAAGCGCGGCAGCAACTGCATTTTCGGGGAATGGTGTTTTGTTTTCACAATGCTATGATACCTGCTCCCAATAATCGTTCCACGCTCCACTCCCGCTTATGAACCATTCGCCCGACACCCCCACTGGCACAGGCCAGCTGACCCACTTCGACAGCACCGGCCAAGCCCACATGGTCGACGTCGGTGCCAAAAACGAAACCCACCGTATCGCTATCGCCGGCGGCACCATCCGCATGCAACCGGCCACGCTTGAGATCATCCAAAGCGGCAGCGCAAAAAAAGGCGACGTGCTCGGCATTGCCCGCATCGCCGCCATCATGGCCGCCAAGCGCACCAGCGACCTGATCCCGCTGTGCCACCCGCTGGCGCTGAGCCGCGTCACCGTCGAATTCAGCATCGACACTCCAGCCGCCAGCATTCACTGCCGCGCGCAAGTGGAAACTTTCGGCAAGACCGGGGTGGAAATGGAAGCACTGACCGCAGTCCAGGTCGGCCTGCTGACGATCTACGACATGTGCAAGGCAGTCGATCGCGGCATGGTGATGAACGACGTGCGGGTGCTGGAGAAGCACGGCGGGAAGTCGGGGGATTGGGTGGCGGCGTAAATTGTGCGCCGTGCCTAGATAAGCATTGCGCCGTATTGCTGCTGCAATAAAAAATGCTCCGTAAGTCGTTGAACTTACGGAGCATTTTGGCAGAAATTAGACGCAACTTCCACAAATTACATCGGCGCTTTTGATAAATCCGACAGCTTCTTTCGGCTGAAAAATTACCGAAACACTTGCCGAACACAGCGCTGCAAAGTATGCAAGCCGTGCCAGCAACGCCGAAAAAATTAACGCTTGGAGAATTGTTTTGCGCGACGTGCCTTGCGCAGACCAACTTTTTTACGCTCAACTTCACGTGCATCGCGTGTCACAAAACCGGCTTTCTTCAGTTCTGCCTTCAGCGTTTCATCGTAGTCGATCAGTGCGCGGGTGATGCCGTGGCGCACTGCGCCAGCTTGGCCGGACTCGCCGCCACCGTTGACATTAACCATGATGTCAAAACGCTCGAGGTTGCTGGTCAATTCCAGCGGTTGACGAATTACCATCAGACCAGTTTCGCGCGAAAAGTATTCGTTGGCAGGTTTGCCGTTCACGATGATCTGACCTGAGCCGACCTTGATGAAGACGCGCGCCACTGCACTCTTGCGACGGCCGGTTCCGTAATTGTAGTTACCGATCATGTCTATTCCTTAGAGTTCAAGTACTTTAGGTTGCTGCGCAGCGTGCGGATGGGAACCTTCCGCATACACTTTGAGCTTCTTGATCATTGCGTAGCCGAGTGGGCCTTTAGGCAACATGCCCTTGACCGCTTTCTCAAGCGCGCGACCTGGAAAACGCTCTTGCATTTTCTTGAAGTTGGTTTCATAGATACCGCCTGGATAACCAGAGTGACGGTAGTATGTTTTTGCAGTTGCCTTGGTGCCTGTGACACGCAATTTACCTGCATTGATAACGACAATAAAGTCGCCGGTATCGACGTGCGGAGTAAATTCAGGTTTGTGCTTGCCGCGCAATCGGAGTGCCACTTCGCTGGCAACACGCCCGAGGATTTTGTCCGTCGCGTCAATCACCAACCACTCGCGCTTGACCTCATGGGCTTTAGCGGAAAAAGTTTTCATGATGACTTTCTAACTAGATTAACTCGCTCAAAATTGGTGGTTCCGCACATTACTGACAGTGTGGACTCGCCTTTATTCTACTTTCCTGAGCAAACGGAAAGCCGTGGATTATAGCCCTTTCACTGCCTGGGCGTCAAATCCGGCAGAAACCACAGAGCATTATCCAGAATGCTGCGGGCAAAAAAAAACCCGAAGCACGGTGGTTTCGGGTTTAAATCCACACCGTTAGGAGGGTGGAGGAGACAAGCAAAATTGGGTGCTTCAAAGTTTTACTGCGTTCACTGCATTAATCAATGATTTGATTATAGCGAAGCCATTGTGCATCGCAAGATATTTTTGAGAAAAATTTTATACGTTGACTGAAAATTATCGAATGAAAAACAGGAAACTTATATTAATCAATTGGTTAATTCAATTTTCCACATTGTGGATATATTTTTTCATATTGCAACTAATGCTGCAACGCAATATATCCATCTTGTAAAAAATCAATGCGGCGCAACCGGGGTTGCCAGCCCAGTGACTGCAGTTACCGGAGTTACAATCACCGCTGTCTTTTTTACTGCGAGAACACTATGGAATGCACCGTACGCTGGGCAGGATTGTCCGGAATGACTTTTTTAGCGGAAACCGGCTCCGGTCACATTGCGATGATGGATGGCGCGCCGGACGGCGGCGGGCGCAATCTGGCGCCGCGGCCGATGGAACTGGTGCTGGCCGGCACCGGCGGTTGCACCGCCTACGACGTGGTGCTGATCCTGCGCAAAAGCAGGCAGGACATTAGCGGCTGCGACGTCACCCTGAAGGCGGAACGCGCCACCGAAGATCCGAAAATATTTACCGCCGTCCACTTCCACTTCACCGTGCGGGGGCGCAATCTGAAGCCGAATCTGGTGGAGCGCGCAATCAAACTGTCGCACGAGAAATACTGTTCGGCTTCCATCATGATGGAAAAATCAGCCCAGATTACGCACTCGTTCGAGATCATCGACGACCTGATTGTGGCGACTTCAGCCGACTGAGAGCTGATTAAATCCGGTAGGCGGTGGTCGTCATCAACTTGGCCATCGCCTGCATCGCCATGCGCACCGGCGCTGGCGTGTCTGCCGCGCCGAGCGACTGGGCCGCTGCGCCGTGCGCAATTTCATCGATGCGCATCTGGTCGACAATTGCCCGCGAACGCACATCCTGCGGCGGCAAAATGCTGAGATGGCTATTCAGATGCGCCTCAACCTGGCGCTCGGTCTCGACCACAAAACCCAGGCTGCGCGCATCGCCCAGCTTGGCGGCGATGGTGCCCAGCGCATAGGCGCCGGCGTACCACAAAGGATTGAGCAGGCTGGTGTGAGAACCCAATTCCTGCAAACGCTGCGCGCTCCAGGCCAGATGATCCTCCTCCTCGCGCCCGGCTTGCGCGAACTGCTGCTGCACTTCCGCATTTTTAGAAAACTGTCCCTGGGCGTCATACAGCGCCTGCGCGCACACTTCGCCGACGTGGTTGATGCGCATCAGGCCGGCGCTATGGCGGCGTTCCTTATCGTCCATTTCGCCATCCTCAGCCAAGCCTGCCGGGCACGGCCGCGACGCCGCCGCAACGCCCGACACCACGCGCAAGGCCTTGTCCAGGCCAATGATAAATGTATCCAATTGACGCATATCGATAACCTTTGAGAATTACACTGCATTAATCCGGGCATGGCGCATTTTTCCAATGCACCATGCCACCGCCCAATATTATGACGGAAGCGCCTGCGCAAGTGACCGGCGACTTTTTCCGGGCAGGCCAAGCGCACTTGAAATTACCCTGCAAATAAATGAAATTATTGGGGGTATGCCTTAAATCATATCGATTACCGCATGTAAAATGTGATTTTTAAATAATACAATCATTAGTATTATTTTTTATCCAAATCCGGGCGCACGCCTTCCCGGTCCGACTCCAGCGCCAGATCCGGCACATGGGTAAATGCAATGCGCATCGGCGCGGCTTGCAGGGCCGCTGCCGCGCCGCCGAAATACAGCGCATTCTTGCCGTAGCGCAGGTTCAGCGCATCGATTGCGGCATCCAGCTGATGTTGCGCGTGGCTGCCGGAAAACAACGAAAGGCTTTGATTGCGCGCCTCGGACAAATTCACCAGCGTGACGCCGACCGCCATCGGCTCCCAGCCGCGAGCGCTGGCTTGCGGCGGATAGCGCTGCCAGAGTACGTCGAATGCCGCCAGCAAGGCGCGGGTGTCGCTGGTCGGATCGAGCGCAACGTCATCGTCCCAGCAGACGACTCTGTGGCGACGATTTTTCAGCGTCACCTTCACGCACAAACGTGCGCTGATGCAGTCGATGCTGCGCAAGCGCATCGCCGCCTTCTGCAGCAAACGGTGCAGCACCGCGTACGCGGCATCCCGGTGGCGTAACTCCGGCGCCAACACATGCGAATGGCCCACCGTGCTGCGCTGGGTCGGCGTCTCCGCGATATCGTCGCCGTGCAGCATCGCATGAAAACGCGCGCCCGCCACGCCGGACCAGGCCTTGCGCAAGGTCGCCGCTGAGGCGTTGCACAGTTGCTGCACGCTAGTAATGCCGCAAGCGTCCAGCCGCGCCGCCATCGAGCCGCCGATACCGGTCAGCGCGCGCAATTCCAGCTTGAAGAGCGCCTGCGGCAAGTCGGCCTGCTCGATGACCACCAGGCCATTCGGCTTTTGCATGTTGGAGGCAGTCTTGGCCAAGAAGCGATTCGGAGCGATGCCGATCGAACAGTGCATGACGCTGCCACCCGCCTGGTAAATCGCCTGTTTGATTTGCTGCGCCAGCTGCACCGCGCCCTCGCGCTGCACATCGCGCCCGCGCAAGCGGCACCACATTTCATCGATTGAGCGCACCTGCTCGACATGGATGCAGGATTCGACCGCCGCCACCAGCTTGTGGTGCATCTGGACATACACGGCCGGACGCGACTCGACGAACACGATCTCGGGGCACAGCTTGCGGGCATCGCGCACCGAAGTGCCGGTCTTGACGCCGAAGCGCTTGGCCTCGGTGCTGGCGGCAATGCAGCAAGTGGTGTCGGTCAGCACCGCCAACACGCCAACCGGCCGGCCGCGCAACTCCGGCCGCAATTGCTGCTCGACGCTGGCGAAATACGAATTGGAATCCACATACAGCGCACGCAAAGTCATCGCCAGCCCTTTCCTGCATAAGCGTAAAAGCCAAATTATACTGTGTTTATATACAGTATAATTTGGCTTTTACGGAATGTCGGAAAAATCCAGCTACAGCTTAAGGGTGGCGCAGATGCAGCCTCACAACTCCAGCCAGCGCCCGGGCCGCGATCATATGGAATGCGGCCAAAGCGCTCACACCAGCGCCCATTCCATGCTGGCTTGGTTGGCGTAGGCTGGCGGCGCGGCCTCAGTGTGCTCGAAGCTGATGATTTCATAGGCATCCGGCTGCGCCAGCAAGGCGCGCAGCAGCTGGTTGTTCAGGCCATGGCCGGATTTGTGGGCGACATAGCTGGCCAGCAACGGATGGCCGACCAGGTACAGATCGCCGATTGCATCGAGAATCTTGTGGCGCACGAATTCGTCGTCGTAGCGCAAGCCATCCATGTTCAGGATCCGGTATTCATCCATCACGATCGCGTTTTCCATCGAGCCGCCCTGCGCCAGACCCAGGCCGCGCAGGGTTTCCACGTCCTGCATGAAGCCGAAGGTGCGGGCCCGCGCGACGTCGCGCACATATGACACCCGGTCGAAATTGACTTCGGCCTGCTGGCTGGTGCCGTCTACCGCCGGATGGTTGAACTCGATGAAAAAGTCCAGCTTGAAGCCATTGAAAGGTTCCAGCCGCGCCCATTTTTCGGCAGCGCCCTGCCCTTCGCGGATTTCCACCGGCTTTAACACCCGAATGAATTTCTTGGCCGTTTCCTGTTCTTGCATGCCGGCCTGCTGCAGCAAAAACACGAAAGACGAGGCCGAGCCGTCCATGATCGGAATCTCTTCGGCGCTCACGTCAATCACCAGATTATCGATGCCCAGCCCGGCGCAGGCCGACATCACATGCTCGACGGTCGAGACCCGGGCGCCCTGACTGACCAGGGTCGAAGCCATGCGCGTGTCGCCGACGCCCATGGCGGCGGCCGGAAAACTGATGATCGGGTCCAGATCGACACGGCGGAAAGTAATCCCGCTATCCGGGCCGCACGGGCGCAAGGTCAGCTCAACCTTGGTGCCGGAATGCAGCCCGACGCCGACGGTTTTGACGGTTTGTTTGATGGTTCTTTGTTTCAACATTTTTTTATTATTACCAACTGAAGGTTGGTCCACGAAAGACATGAAAAAACAAAATTAGCTCTGCAATTTCCACTTGTTCCAGGCCGACAGCACCGCATTCGGATAATCCGGGCGGCCGCGGCTGCCGTTATAACGTCCCAGGGCCAGGTACAGATTGCCATTTTCCATATCGATATACATGCGCAGGATGGCGCAGCCGTAACGCAGATTGGCTTGCATCTGGAACAACTTGCTGCGGTCATTGTCGCCGATGACGCGGGTCCAGAACGGCATCACCTGCATGTAGCCACGCGCGCCGACGATCGACATCGCGTATTTGCGGAATGCCGATTCGACCTGGATCAGGCCCAGCACCATGGCCGGATCGAGCCCGGCGCGGGTGGCTTCATACCAGACCGATTCCAGGAATTCCTGGCGCATCTGCACATCGGGCACTCTCTTTTGCAAGCGCTGCGACATTTCGCCCAGCCAGCGCAGGTATTGATTGCGCTCGTTGGCATCTTCGATCTGCGGCTTGAGTGGCCGGCCGTCTGCAACCGCATGCGCCAAAGCGAGCCGCACCGAGTCAGCCAGCGCGATTTCCTGCTGATTGCCGGCCTGCACCGGCAGGCAGACGCCCAGCCAAGTCACCAGCGCAAGTCGCAAACAAATATTATACATGCCTCTAGTATTGCCTAAAAGCATGCAATTACCGCAATATAACAATGCGACTTCATAAATACTCCCGTTAAACTATCAGGATTACAAAGCCGCCAGGCGGGCACGAACGAAGTCCGGCATTTCTGCTGCCGGCACCACGGTTGCCGCACTATCGCGCCGCCCCTGATATTCCAGATTGCCGTCCTTCAGGCCGCGTTCGCCGATCACGATCCGATGCGGCACCCCGATCAATTCCCAGTCGGCAAACATCGCGCCCGGGCGCTCACCACGGTCGTCCAGTATCACATCGACACCAGCCTCCAGCAGCGCCGCATACAGACGGTCGGTTTCGAGTCTGACCGCTTCGCTGCGGTCGTAGCCCATCGGACACAGCACCACTTCAAACGGTGCCAGCGATGCCGGCCAGATGATGCCTTTGTCGTCGAAATTCTGCTCGATTGCAGCGCCCAGAATGCGCGTTATACCTATCCCGTAACAGCCCATTTGCAGCAGTTGCGGCTTGCCGTTTTCGTCCAGGAAGGTCGCCTTCATCGATTCGGAATAGCTGGTGCCGAGCTGAAACACATGCCCGACCTCGATGCCGCGCTGAATCGCCAGCACGCCCTTGCCGTCCGGCGACGGATCGCCCGCCACCACGTCGCGCAAATCAGCGACCATCGGCTGCGGCAGATCGCGGCCCCAGTTGGCGCCGGTGAAGTGATAATCCTCGGTATTCGCGCCACACACAAAATCGCTCATGTTGGCGACCGTGCGGTCAACTACCAACCGGACCGGCTTGACGGTGTTGATCGGTCCCAGATAGCCGGGCTTGGTGCCGAACCATTCGATGATTTCATCTTCGGTGGCAAAGCGATAACCGGCGATGCCGTCAATCTTGCTTACCTTGACTTCATTCAAGCTATGGTCGCCGCGCAACAGCAACAGCCAGACTTCCTTGCCTTCCGGCTTTTCGACCGTCAGCACGATGGATTTGACGGTTTTTTCCAGCGGAATCTTCAGATAGTCCGCCACTTGTTCGCATTTTGACTGACCCGGCGTGGCAGTCTTGACCAGCGCTTCGGTCGCATCCAAACGCTGCGCGGTCAGCGGCAACGCTTCCGCCGCTTCCATGTTGGCGGCGTAATCGGAGCTTGGGCAGTACACGATGGCGTCTTCGCCGGTATCGGTGATCACATGGAATTCATGCGAACCGGAGCCGCCGATGGCGCCGTTGTCGGCTGCCACCGCGCGAAATTGCAAGCCGAAGCGATTGAAAATGCGCACATAAGCGTCGTACATCAGCTGGTACGACTGCTTCAGTCCATCCACGTCGCGATCGAACGAGTAGGCATCCTTCATGGTGAATTCGCGCCCGCGCATCAAGCCGAAGCGGGGCCGACGCTCATCGCGGAACTTGGTCTGGATATGGTAAAAATTGAGCGGCAACTGGCGGTACGACTTGATTTCAGAGCGCACCACATCGGTGATTACTTCTTCCGAGGTAGGCTGGATCGCATAGTCGCGGCCGTGGCGGTCTTTGACCCGCATCAGTTCCGGGCCCATCTTGTCCCAGCGGCCAGTTTCCTGCCACAACTCGGCCGGTTGCACTACCGGCATCAGCATCTCAATGGCGCCCGCGCGCACCATTTCTTCGCGCACGATGGCCTCCACCTTGCGGATGACACGCAAACCCATCGGCATATAGGTATAAATACCGGAGCCGATGCGCTTGACCATGCCGGCACGTACCATGAGCTTGTGACTGACAACTTCAGCATCTGAAGGTGCTTCTTTAAGGGTGGAAATGAAAAAACGGGAAGCGCGCATGGCGATGTATTCTTTTAAAAAGAGAGAGTTATAATCAACCCAATTTTAAAGTATTCGCAGGCTAATGCATCACATCTTCGTACAATTGGTTCAAGACCGCGCGCAACGCCACTCGCTGGCAGCTTGCGCGCAGTGCATGATATGTACCGAATTAGGACCAAATTCAGGATGAGGTGCAGCTAGCAGCAGAAAATATCGAGGTGCAATATGCTGGACCGTGAAGGGTTTCGACCCAACGTCGGCATTATCCTGCTCAACACACAAAACGAAGTGTGGTGGGGCAAACGGGTGCGCGAGCATTCGTGGCAATTTCCGCAAGGCGGCATCAAATACGGCGAATCGCCGGAACAAGCAATGTTCCGCGAACTGGAAGAAGAGGTTGGCTTGCGCCCGGAGCATGTACGGGTGGTCGGCCGCACTCGCGACTGGCTGCGCTATGAGGTGCCGGACCATTTCATCAAGCGTGAAATCCGCGGCCACTATCGCGGCCAGAAGCAAATCTGGTTCCTGCTGCGCATGGTGGGTCGCGATTGCGACGTCAACCTGCGCATCAACGAGCATCCGGAATTCGATGCCTGGCGCTGGCACGATTACTGGGTGCCGATGGATATCGTCATCGAATTCAAACGCGATGTTTACCAAAAGGCGCTGCAGGAACTGTCGCGTTTCCTGTCGCGCCCAGTGGCAGACACAACGACGCAGCAGCAGCGACATACATCACGCTATTTGCGCCAACCGCACGCGCCCCGCTTGCCGGAAATAGAACCCAACGATGAATAAATTTTTCATGCAAAAAAACAACAGACTTACCACTGCCCGCAGCAAGCCTGCAATTTTTCTGGCGACAATCCTGCTGGCGGGTTCAGCACTGGCGCAGATTAAGTCGAATCAGGATGAGGAAGAAAGCAACAAGGTTAATCTGTGGCAAGAGCTGGCATTGCAACTACCCGCCGCGCCCAATACCGATGCATTGCTGCCCTTTACCATCACGCCAAATACGTCCCAAAGCTTCCATATCGATCCCAAAGCCTTGACGGTGGGGACCGATGGCGTGGTGCGCTACACACTGGTGGCGCAAAGCAGCGCCGGGGCCAGCAGCATCAGTTATGAAGGGATACGCTGCCAGTTGTTCGAGAAGAAGCTGTACGCATTCGGCCGCGCCGACGGCAGCTGGTCACGCGCCAGGCGGGACGAGTGGCAGCCGATCTTCAAGAATGCTACAAATCGACAACACGTGACGCTGGCCCAGGATTATTTCTGCCGCGACGGCCAGGTTGCAGGCAAGGCGACCGAAATCATCGACAGGATCCGCAACCGGCGCCCGTTATCGATTTCCGGTGATTAGCGCAACGCGGTCCCGCCGACACGGCGGTACTTAATCGGATTTAAAGCAACACCAGATTGTCGCGGTGGATCAGTTCAGGCTCTTCAATAAAGCCCAGAATCGATTCGATATCGCCGGAAGCGTGCCGGATGATGCGGCGCGCATCCGAGCTCGAATAGTTGGTCAGGCCGCGTGCGATTGCGCGGCCGTCTTCATCGGTGCAGGTAATGACTTCGCCGCGGCCGAACTGGCCGTGCACTTGGGTGACGCCGATCGGCAGCAGGGATTTGCCTTCTTCGCTCACTTTTTGCACTGCGCCCGCGTCCAGCACGACACGGCCGGCAGTCTGCAAATGATCGGACATCCACTGTTTGCGTGCAGTCAATTGCCCGGTTTGGGCGGTCAGCTGCGTGCCGATCAATTCCCCGCTCGCCAGCCGGATCAAGACTTCTTCCTCGCGGCCCCAGGCGATTACGGTATGCGCGCCGGAACTGGCGGCCCGTTTTGCCGCCAGTATCTTGGTCAGCATGCCGCCGCGCCCGAGGCTGCTACCGGCGCCGCCGGCCATCGTTTCCAGCGCCAGGTCGCCCGCATTCGCCCGGTGCACGAACACCGCATCCGGGTCCTTGCGTGGATCGGCAGTGTACAAGCCCTTCTGATCGGTCAGGATGATCAATGCATCGCCCTCGATCAGATTCGCCACCAGCGCACCCAGGGTATCGTTATCGCCGAACTTGATCTCGTCGGTGACCACCGTGTCATTTTCATTGATGATCGGCACCACTCCCATGCGCAACAGGGTAAGCAAGGTCGAGCGCGCATTCAGATAACGCTCGCGGTGCGCCAGATCGGCATGGGTCAGCAACACTTGTGCGGTGCGCAGGCCGTGCGCCTGAAAACTGGTTTCGTAGATTTGGGCCAGTCCCATCTGCCCCACCGCAGCGCAGGCTTGCAGCTTGTCGATACCGGTCGGACGCTGCAGGAAGCCGAGCCGCAACATGCCTTCGGCGATTGCACCCGAACTCACCAGCACAACTTCCTTGCCCGTTTGTCGCAGGCGGGCGATTTGATCGGCCCAATTTGCAATGGCCACATGATCCAGGCCGCGCCCATCGTTAGTCACCAGCGAGGAACCTACTTTGATCACCAGTCGTTTGGCGTTTTGAATAACAGAATGCATATTTTTCGGTAACTGCCGGAGAAAAATCAGTCAAGCGTCAAAAGCGCATGCGCCGCATGTGCATTGGACGTTACATCGAAAAACGGCGGGACCGGCAACTGCCGTCCCGCCGTGCTTGGGATACCTGTAAAACAGCTTAATCGATTATCTTGAAGCGTGGATCGTCCGGATCTATCGATGCGATGCCGCGTGCTTCTTCCGTCATTTGAATCTCTTCGGCGCGGTACTCGGCATTGCGTTTTTCTTCCAGATGGCGGTAAATCGCCGTCACCAATTCTGAACAACCATTACGGTTAAGAGCGGAAATTTCAAATACCGGCCCTTTCCAACCGAAGCGCTTGATGAAATCCTTGACGCGTTGCTTGCGCTCGTCTTCCGGTATCACATCCAGCTTATTCAATACCAGCCAGCGTGGTTTGTCGACCAGCGACTCGTCGTATTTCTTCAATTCCTTGACCAGCGCTTTCGCTTCCTTGACTGGATCAACCATGTCATCGAACGGAGCCAGATCAACGATATGCAGCAACAAACCGGTGCGCTGCAAATGGCGCAGGAAGCGGTGTCCCAAACCGGCGCCTTCGGCCGCGCCCTCGATCAAACCGGGGACATCGGCAATCACAAAACTTTTCTCGTGACTGACGCGCACTACGCCCAGATTCGGGTGCAATGTCGTGAAAGGGTAATCGGCAATTTTTGGCCGCGCATTCGAAACTGCGGTGATAAAGGTCGATTTACCGGCGTTCGGCATACCCAGCAGGCCGACGTCTGCCAGCACCTTCAATTCCAGCCGCAGTTCGCGCCGCTCGCCTTCCTTGCCATCGCCCTTCTGGCGTGGCGCCCGGTTGGTCGAGGATTTGAAGTGAATATTACCCCAGCCGCCCTCGCCGCCCTTGGCCAGCAAGACTTGCTGACCGTGCTCGGTCAGATCGGCAATGCCTTCGCCGGTGTTGTAATCGACAACCAATGTTCCCACCGGCATGCGCAGCATGATGTCATCGGCGCCCTTGCCGTAACAATCCGCGCCGCGGCCGTTTTCACCGTCGCGCGCTTTGTGCAATTTGGAGAAACGAAAATCCACCAGCGTATTGATATTGCGATCTGCTACCGCATAAATGCTGCCGCCCTTGCCGCCATCGCCGCCGTCCGGGCCGCCGAAAGGTCTGAATTTTTCACGACAAAATGATGCGACCCCGTTGCCGCCGTCACCAGCAATGACTTCAATTTTTGCTTCGTCGATAAATTTCATATTTTTTGCCGCCCAAAAGCTAAAAAGGCCCTACCTGGGGCAGAGCCTTTCGATTGAAGGCTTTCGCCTTACACTGCGCAATCGTTACAAACGATGCTTACGCAGCAACTACAGCTACAGTTGCAGGTACTACTGTTACGAACTGGCGGCTCAACGCGCCTTTGATAACAAACTGTACCTTGCCTTGGATCAGTGCGAACAACGTGTGATCCTTGCCCATACCGACGTTTTCGCCCGGATGTACTTTAGTACCGCGTTGGCGAATGATGATGCCGCCGGCATTGATTGCCTGGCCGCCGTAGACTTTGACGCCTAGCCGTTTTGACTCGGAATCGCGACCATTGCGCGTAGTGCCGCCGCCTTTTTTATGTGCCATTTGAAACTCCTTGGTATCTGGTTAACTCGAACAACGCTGGTGTATTAAGCGTTGATGGAGACGATTTGCAGTTCGGTGTAATTTTGACGATGGCCTTGATGTTTCTGGTAATGCTTACGACGACGCATCTTGAAAATCTTGACCTTATCGTGACGCCCTTGCGCCACTACCGTAACCAGCACCGTTGCACCTTCAACCAGCGGAGCACCAAATTTAATGGTGTCACCTGAGCCCACTGCGAGCACTTGATCTAGGGTGATTTCGGAGCCAATGTCTGCAAGTATCTGTTCTACTTTAAATTTTTCACCAGCAACAACTTTATATTGTTTGCCACCGGTTTTTATGACCGCATACATGTGGAACCTCATCGAATAATTGAATAAACTTTCTTTTCCGAAGCATGCAAAAAACACTTGCCTAATACGGAAAACCGCAAATTATACATGGACTTGCGATGACGGTCAAAATTTGCACCGGTCGATTGCCACAATAATGTTGTGGACACTCCAAACTTGCTTTGTACAATTCCGGCTATTTAGAATACCTGTGCATGTATTTTGAAAGTCACTTGAAATGCATGCGGATACACTGGCAAATTAACGATACTCCGTATATTATTTCTTGCTGCCAGCAGCATCCGGAAAGCCGTTGCTGCTGCGCGACAACAATCCCGAGTACGCCGGGCCACTGAACCGGATCACATCGCAACGATATTGTCATCGTATAATTCCCGCAATTGATGATTTTTCACAGGCGCCACCTTGTCTACCGCAACCGACCTCACCGCCAGCAGCAACTCGATACCATCCATCAGCGCCGACATGGACGCCGTCAACCACGTGATCCGCACGCGCCTGCATTCCGATGTCCCGCTCATCAACCAGATTGCGCAGTACATCATCGGCGCCGGCGGCAAGCGCATCCGTCCACAACTGGTCTTGCTGGTCGCTAATGCCTACGGCTATACCGGCACGCACCATCACGAACTCGCTGCCGTGGTCGAACTGATCCACACCGCCACCTTGCTGCACGACGATGTGGTGGATGAATCCTCGATGCGGCGCGGACGAAAAACTGCCAATGCGCTATTCGGCAATGCGGCCTCTGTATTAGTGGGCGACTTCCTGCATTCGCGCGCTTTCCAGATGATGGTCGCAATCGACGATATTCAGGTCATGCGGATTCTGGCCGATGCCACCAACGTGCTGGCCGAAGGTGAAGTACTGCAATTGCTCAATATGCACGATTCGGACCTGACAGAAGAGCGCTATTTGCAGGTCATTCGTTCCAAGACGGCCAAATTATTCGAAGCAGCAGCGCAACTCGGGGCGCGCGTTGCTGGCGCTCCAGAAGACGCCATTGAGGCCGCTGCCGAATACGGCCGCTCCCTCGGCACCGCCTTCCAGTTGATCGACGACGTGCTGGACTACTCCGGCAACGCTGCTGAAATCGGCAAGAATGTCGGCGACGACCTGCGCGAAGGCAAGCCGACGCTGCCGTTAATTTATCTGATGCAACATGGCACGCCGACACAACGCGAACTGGTGCGCGCCTGCATCGAGAACGGCGATGAGCAGCATTTTGACCAAATACTGGCGGCCATCACGACCTCCGGCGCACTCGAATACACCACCAGCCAGGCGCAGCAGGCCGCCGGCAGAGCGGCAGCGGCTTTGGCGCACTTGCCTGACAATCGATTCAAGGATTCCTTGCTAGAATTGTGCAGCTTTGCAGTCAAACGCAATCACTGAAATAGCGAAGATTGCGCCTGCATCGCAGTCGGGGTGTAGCTTAGTCCGGTAGAGCGCTACGTTCGGGACGTAGAGGCCGGAGGTTCGAATCCTCTCACCCCGACCAGGCTTCGCCCTATAAGCAAAAAATTTAGCGCCATTTTTCTTCCCTAAAAAATCACTCGTCGCAAATTCCGTGTCACTCGGCATGTTCACGGGCTCCCGCCCGAAAACAACTAGAAAATACCCAACCCTTTGAGCATCACGACCAGGATCAGCAGCGGCGAGACATAACGTAACAGAAAGAAAACAGTGCGCACCAATCTTTGGTTGTGTAACTGACCACGATTGGAAAGCGCTCCACTAAACTTATCCAAACCCCAAAACCAGCCGACAAAGATGGCGATGGCGATGCCACCTGCCGGCAGGATGATGTTGGATGAGAGAAAGTCAAACAGATCAAACATGTTGCGGCCGAACGGTTTGAAGTCGGCCAGCAGGCTATTGGTCAGTGCGGCACCCGACGCCGGCAACGCCAGTAGCGCAAGAGTCAGCAGAGTAGATTTCGAGCGCGACAAGTTAAAGCGCTCGTGAAAAATAACCACCGGCACTTCCAGCAAAGAAAGCATGGCGCCGGTTGCCGCCACGGCAGTCAGAACGAAGAAAACCACCATCAAAATTTGCCCCATCGGAATCTGGGAAAACACCGCTGGAATGGTAATGAATACCAACGCTGGCCCCGCTGCCGGCGTGAAGCCAAAGGTGAATACCGCAGGGAAAATTGCAATGCCTGCCAGCATCGAAACGCACAGATCGGCGCTCATCACGCGGAAAGTCGTCACCGGTATATTCTGATCGTCGCGGAAATAGCTGCCATAGGTCATCATGGTTCCCATGCCAATCGACAGCTTGAAAAACGCCAACCCCATCGCCGTCAGTACCACGGAAGTCGTGATTTTGCTGAAGTCGGGATTAAACAGGAATGCCAGACCTTCAGCAGCCTTGTCCAGAGTCAGACTGACCATGCACAGCAGCAACAACAACAGAAAGAGCAGCGGCATCAGCTTCTTGGTCAGCGCTTCAATGCCCTTGGTCACGCCCAGCAGCAGGATGCCGCCCATGAGAGACAGCACGCCCCACTGCCAGAACACCGATTGCCAGGGATCGCTGATCAGCGCGCCAAAGGCAGCTTCGGTTACGCTCCGGTCGCTACTCAGGATGGAGCCGCCGATCGCCTTGAACACATAGGCGAAGACCCAGGCCACCACTTCAGAATAAAAAGACAGAATCAGAAAGGCGGCCAGCATGCCGAAAGCCCCGATCAGCCACCAGGGTTGCCCCTTGGGGGCCAGCGTTTGCAAGGTGGTAATCGGATTAGCCTTGGCCTGACGCCCCAGGGTAATCTCGGCAATCATCACCGGCAGCCCGATCAACAGGGTCGCCAGCAAGTAAACCAGCAGGAAGCCTGCGCCGCCATTGGCGCCGGTCAGGTAGGGAAATTTCCAGATATTGCCCAGACCGACAGCAGAACCGAGGGTGGCTGCCAGCACACCAAAACTGGAAGTGAAGCCGTCCCGCTTCACGCTGTATTTGCGTTGCCCCATGACATTTCTTCTTCCATTACAGACGCCTGGATGGCGAAAGGGCCGGATTGTAGCATTTCGTTTGCACTGGAAAACCAGATATGCGAAAGCATAAACTGGATCAGAAAGTTAATTCATAACTGTTATTTTTGACGCCTTGAAAAAGCCAATAAGCCCCCATATAATTAGCACTCGTTAGGGGAGAGTGCTAATAGTTTCTCCTGGCCTTAAAATTTTGCGGCAAAGCCTGTTTCCAATACAAGGCTGCGCAGTAAGAATGCTTTGTGGCAAATATGCCGCAAAAAAACATAAACCTATTGAATACTAAGGAGTTTTTATGAATCTTCGTCCTTTGCATGACCGCGTTATCGTAAAGCGTCTGGATCAGGAAACAAAAACCGCATCCGGCATCGTTCTGCCTGAAGCAGCAGCTGAAAAGCCGGATCAAGGTGAAGTTCTGGCAATAGGTAATGGCAAGATTCTGGAAGACGGTTCGGTCCGTGCGTTGGCTGTAAAAGTCGGCGATCGTGTTTTGTTCGGCAAATACTCCGGCCAAACGGTCAAGGTTGACGGCGATGAATTGCTCGTCATGCGCGAAGAAGACATCATGGCCGTAGTTGAGAAGTAATCAACACGCCATCAGTCAGGCATCAATAATTTAGTCGTATCACATTCTCAGGCTGGCAAGCTTTTCAAGCAGTGCCAGCCCCGAAAATCAGTTTAGGAGATTCACATGGCAGCTAAAGACGTAGTATTTGGCGATTCAGCCCGTTCCAAGATGGTCGAAGGCGTCAACATTCTCGCCAACGCGGTTAAAGTTACTCTGGGCCCTAAAGGCCGCAACGTCGTAATCGAACGCTCATACGGCGCGCCAACCATCACCAAAGACGGTGTATCGGTTGCCAAGGAAATCGAACTCAAAGACAAGCTCATGAACATGGGCGCGCAGATGGTGAAAGAAGTTGCATCCCGCACCAGCGACAACGCTGGCGACGGTACCACGACTGCAACCGTATTGACCCAGGCCATTGTGCGTGAAGGCATGAAATACGTTGCTGCCGGCATGAACCCAATGGACTTGAAGCGCGGTATCGACAAGGCAGTTGCAGCAACTATCGTTGAGCTGGCAAAAATCGCCAAGCCATGCACCACTACCAAAGAAATCGCTCAAGTCGGCTCAATCTCTGCCAACAGCGATGCATCGATCGGCGAGCGTATCGCTGAAGCGATGGACAAAGTCGGCAAAGAAGGCGTGATCACTGTTGAAGACGGCAAATCCTTGAACGACGAACTCGATATCGTTGAAGGCATGCAGTTCGACCGTGGCTATCTGTCACCGTATTTCATCAACAACCCGGAAAAACAAGTTGTATTGCTGGAAGATCCGTTCATCCTGCTGTGCGACAAGAAAATCTCCAACATCCGCGACCTGCTGCCGATTCTGGAACAAGTCGCCAAGGCTGGCCGTCCACTGCTGATCATCGCAGAAGACGTCGAAGGCGAAGCGCTGGCAACTCTGGTAGTCAACAACATTCGCGGCATTCTGAAAACCTGCGCAGTTAAAGCGCCAGGCTTCGGCGACCGTCGCAAAGCAATGCTGGAAGACATCGCAATCCTGACCGGTGGACAAGTTGTTGCTGAAGAAGTTGGCATGACACTGGAAAAAGTCACGCTGGAAGAATTGGGCCAGGCCAAGCGGATTGAAATCGGCAAGGAAAACACCATCGTTATCGACGGTGCTGGTCAACATGCTGCAATCGAAGCACGCGTCAAGCAAGTACGCGTACAAATCGAAGAAGCGACTTCCGACTACGACCGTGAGAAGCTGCAAGAACGCGTTGCCAAATTGGCAGGCGGTGTTGCTGTGATCAAGGTTGGCGCTGCTACCGAAGTTGAAATGAAAGAGAAAAAAGCCCGCGTTGAAGATGCATTGCACGCAACTCGCGCTGCAGTCGAAGAAGGCATCGTTCCTGGCGGCGGTGTTGCACTGTTGCGCGCTCGCGCCAACATCAAGGTCACTGGTGACAATCCTGATCAGGAAGCTGGCATCAAGATCGTTATGCGCGCAATGGAAGAGCCGCTGCGCATGATCGTCCAAAACGCCGGCGAAGAAGCTTCGGTTGTAGTAGCTAAAGTATTGGCTGGCACAGGTAACTTCGGTTACAACGCTGCTAACGGTACTTACGGCGACATGGTTGAAATGGGCGTGCTGGATCCAGCAAAAGTAACCCGTTCAGCTCTGCAAAACGCAGCCTCGATCGCTTCCCTGATGTTGACTACAGACTGCATGATCGCTGAGTCGGCTGATGACAAAGCAGCCGGTGGCATGCCTGATATGGGCGGCATGGGTGGTATGGGCGGCATGGGCGGCATGGGCGGCATGATGTAATAACCGTTTTCGGTTATTAGATACAAGCAAGCTAAACTGCTGCTAACGAAAAAACCCGCTCGGTTTGCGCCGTGCGGGTTTTTTCATGGGGCTTAGGAGTGTGCGCGCGTCGCCGAAATATACCAAAAAGTAATATCGACATACAATACAAATCGTTTCGCTTATAAAGCGGCTCCCGTAGAATTACTCCCTTGAGAAAAAATACAGCGACAGAGTGTCGATAACGATACAGCCTGTCGCTTTTTTATTTGCAGAAATACACGATTCAGATGATAGAACTACAAGCAATCCACCAGCGTTTCAGAGGCGCAAACGGCGACGTCGATGCGGTACGCGACGTCAGCCTGTCGATTCGCAAAGGCGAGATTTTCGGCATCATCGGCCGCAGCGGCGCCGGCAAAAGCTCGCTGGTGCGCACCATCAACCTGTTGAACCGCCCAACCTCGGGCCGGGTGCTGGTCGATGGCCGCGACCTGACCGGCCTGGGCGCCAAAGAACTGCGCACTGCGCGGCATGACATCGGCATGATTTTTCAGCACTTCAATTTGCTGACCTCGCGCACCGTGTATGACAACGTCGCCCTGCCGCTGGAACTGGCCGGCCTGTCAAAAGCCGAGATCCACAAAAAAGTCATGCCGCTATTGGAACTGGTGGGGCTGACCGAATTGAAAAAGCGCTATCCGGCCCATATCAGCGGCGGCCAGAAGCAGCGCGTCGGCATTGCGCGCGCACTGGCGAACGACCCGAAAATATTGTTGTCGGACGAAGCCACCTCGGCGCTCGACCCGGAAACCACCCGCTCGATCCTTGAATTGCTGCGTCGCATCAACCGCGAACTTGGCCTGACGATTGTGCTGATCACGCATCAGATGGAAGTCATCAAGGTCATCTGCGACCGCGTCGCCGTGATGGAAGCCGGACAAATCATCGAACAAGGCGAAGTCATCGACGTTTTCCGAGAACCCAAGCATGACGTCACCAAAGCCTTGATCGGCGACGTGATTGCACAGGAATTGCCGCAAGGCGTGCTGCAGCGGGTGCGCGCCAAGCTGGCGCAAACCCAGGCCGGCAGCGGCCAGGATCATTTGTTCCGGTTTGCATTTTCCGGCGCCAGCGTGGACCAGCCGCTGCTGTCGGAAGCGATTCGCCGCTACGGCATGGATTTCACCATCCTGCACGGCCAGATCGACGAGATCCAGGGCCAGGCATTCGGCTCGCTGGCGGTACTGGCCAGCGGCGCTGCAGACGATATCACTGCAGCAATAACTTACCTGCGCGCGCAAGGTGTAATCGTTGAGGAGTTAAATCATGTCATCTGAATTGTTCGATTTATTCATTTCTTCCTTTGGCGAAACGCTGTTGATGGTCGCGGTTTCCGGCGTTTTGGGAGCGCTGCTCGGAGTGCCGCTCGGCATCGCCCTGCACCTGACCGACCGCAAGGGCATATTGCCCAGTCCGATTTTCAATCGCGTGGCCGGGCTGCTGGTCAATGCGGTGCGTTCGACGCCGTTCATCATTTTGCTGGTGGCGGTGATTCCGCTGACGCGCTTCTTCGTCGGCTCTTCGATCGGCACTGCAGCGGCGATCGTGCCGCTGACGCTGGCGGCGGCGCCCTTTGTCGCCCGCCTGGTGGAAACCGCGCTGCGCGAAGTCGATCCCGGCCTGATCGAGGCGGCGCAGGCGATGGGTGCGACCACTTCCCAAATCGTCTTCAAGGTGCTGGTGCCGGAAGCATTTTCCGGCATCGTGGCCGGCCTGACCATCACCTTCATCAGCCTGGTCGGTTATTCGGCGATGGCCGGTGCAATTGGCGGCGGCGGCTTGGGCGACCTCGGGATTCGCTACGGCTATCAACGCTTCCTGCCGGAGGTCATGCTGGCGGTGGTGCTGATTTTGATCATATTCGTGCAAATTGTGCAATCGCTGGGCGACCTGCTGGTGCGCCGACTCAGCCATCGTTAATTTTTTGCTTTCATTTTTTGCTTTTTCAACACCGTTTTTAATCTCGAAAAGGAACATCATGCAACGCCGTCCTCTTTTGCGTCATACATTGCAATTTTTCAGCGCCCTGGGCTTGTTCGCCAGCCTCGCCATCGCGCCAGCACAGGCACAGGACAAACCGATCAAGATCGGCGTGACCGGCGGCCCGCACGCGGAAATCATGGAATTTGTCAAGAAAATCGCCGCGAAGGATGGCTTGAAAATTCAAGTCGTCGAGTTCAGCGATTACATCCAACCGAACGCCGCGCTGGCTTCCGGCGACCTCGATGCCAACAGTTACCAGCATCTGCCTTACCTGGAAGCGCAAATCAAGGATCGCGGCTACAAGTTCGCCAATGTCGGGTACACCATCACTTTCCCGATGGGCGCGTACTCGAAAAGCGTGAAATCGCTGGCCAGCTTGAAAGCGGGTGCCCGGGTCGGGATTCCGAACGATCCTACCAATGGCGGCCGTGCGCTGTTGCTGCTGCAAACCCAGGGACTGTTCAAGCTGAAAGCCAATGCCGGCCTGAAAGCGACCCCGCTCGACATCATCAGCAATCCGAAAAAAATCAAGATTGTCGAACTCGATGCAGCGCAATTGCCGCGCTCTCTGGCTGACCTCGACGCTGCCGTCATCAATGGCAATTACGCCGAATCGGCCGGTTTGAATCCGGTCACCGACTCCATCGCCATCGAAGGCCCGAAAGGCCCGTACGCCAACGTGATCGCAGTGCGCGATCAAGACAAGGCCAAGCCCTGGGTGGCGAAGCTGCTCAAGGCGTACCACAGCCCGGAAGTCAAACAGTTCGTGCTGAAGCAGTACAAGAGCTCGGTCATCGTGTCCTGGTAAATCAGGTCGAGTAACCGCGCAATAAAAAACGGGAGAGATATCGCATCTCTCCCGTTTTTTATTGCGGTCGTTTTTTTACCACTGCGGCGCGCGCTTCTCGATGAACGCCTGCACCCCTTCCAGCGCCGCTGCATCCATCATGTTGCAGGCCATGGTTTGGCCGGCCAACTGATACGCGGCATCGATGCCCATTTCCAATTGCTGGTAAAACAGTTGCTTGCCCATCGCGACCGCGACTGCGGGTTTGCTCAGGATGCTGGCAGTCAGCGCGGCGACTTCGGCATCGAGTTGCTCCGGCTCCGCCACCCGATTGACCAGGCCGCGCGCCATTGCGGTCTGAGCGTCGATGAAGTCGCCGGTCAGCAGCATTTCCATGGCCTGCTTGCGCGATACGTTGCGCGACAGGGCGACCGATGGCGTGGCGCAAAACAGTCCGAAATTGATGCCCGACACCGCGAACCGGGCCGTGCTGGAAGCCACCGCCAGATCGCACATGGCGATCAACTGGCAGCCAGCCGCGGTGGCGATGCCCTGCACCCGCGCAATCACCGGCTGCGGCATTTGCTGGATGGTCAGCATCAGCTTGCTGCATTGCGTGAACAGGGTTTGGTAATAAGCCAGTTCGGGCGTGGCGCGCATCTGTTTGAGGTCGTGTCCGGCGCAGAACGCGCGGCCTGCGGCGGCCAGCACCACCACCCGCACGGTGGCGTCTTGGGCGAGCGCATCCAGTTCGGCCTGCAGTGCGTCCATCATCTGTTCTGAGAGCGCATTGAATTGCGCCGCACGGTTCAAGGTCAGGGTAACAATGCCGCCGCTACGGCTGTGCAATACCATCGGAATCGCTTGATCTGTTGCTGACTGGCCCATTTTGTCTCCGCCTTTATTATGTTGATATTTTTATATACTATGCAGCGTATTATTTAATTCCGCAATTAATATATGCGTATAAAGCATGATTTTTAACCATACTCCCCTATTATTTTTTAATTCTTGGGCTCTTCTTCGATATCTTCAGGCGGCATTATCTGTTGCGACAAGCCCAGCAATACTGGCGGCACGTAGCTCGCGAGCAGCGCGGCGCGGCTGTCCGGCGTCTCCAGGCTGATGCGGCCCAGCGCGCCGGTGCGGTAATCCTGCAGCAGGGTATTGGCGGCTTTTTCGTAATCCCAGTCGCCGCCTTTCAGGCGGTAACCGCGCCGCAGCGCAACGCCTTCGACTACGCTGACCGCATCCATGCCTTCGGTTTTCATGTTGTAGCGCGTTGCCAATAATTGCGGATAGCGCTGCAGCAGAATCTCGGCCAGGAAAGTGGCGATTTCTTCCTCGATCAAGGCGTTGACGCCGATCGCGTGGCTGGCGGCCAGCATCAGGCCGTCGGTCGGATGGGCGATTTTCGGCCACAACAAGCCGGGCGTATCGATCAGGATCATGTTCTTGTTCAGGTACAAGCGCTGTTGCACCTTGGTCACCGCCGGCTCGTCGCCAACCTTGGCCACGCGTCTTTTGAGCAAGGCGTTCATCAGCGTCGATTTGCCGACGTTCGGGATGCCCATGATCATCATCCGCAGCGCCTTGGTCGGCACGCCGCGATGCGGTGCCTGCTCCAAGCATAAGGCGGGGATTTTCAAGACATCGGACGGTTTCTTGCAGGACAGCGCAACCGCGCGCACGTTTTTCTGGCTATTGTAAAAAGCCAGCCAGGCTTGCGTCGCCACCGGGTCGGCCAGATCGCTCTTGTTCAGGATTTTCAGGCAAGGGCGTTGCCGGAACAGGCGCAACTCTTCGACCATTGGATTGCAACTGGCTTGCGGGATGCGGGCATCGAGCACTTCGATGACCAGATCGGTAGCTTCCATGGTTTCCGCAGCTTTCTTGCGGGCGGCGTTCATGTGGCCGGGGAACCATTGTATCGACATGCGGAATCAATTCTTGCGGGATAAAACGCTATTGTACGGAGTTGTGGCGCGCACCATCTAAAATCCGTCCAGCCCGGCCAGCACCTGCAAATGCGCGACCACGCTGCGCCCCAGCGCAGACAGGTTGTAGCCGCCTTCGAGGCAACTGACGATGCGCCCGCCTGCATGCAGTTTGGCGACATCCATGACCTGCTGAGTAATCCATGCGAAATCGGCTTCGACCAGATCCATCTGGCCAATATCATCTTCCCGGTGGGCATCGAAACCGGCCGAAATAAAGATCATTTGCGGCCGGTATGCGTGCAGCGCTGGCAACCATTTTTCGGTAATTTGCTGACGCACCACTGCGCCTCCGGTGTAGGCCGGCAGCGCGATGTTGATCGCATTCGTGATGCTGCGGTCGGTCCCGCTGTACGGATACAGCGGATGCTGGAAGAAACTCGCCATCAGCACTCTTGACTCGTTGGCGAATGCTTCTTCGGTGCCGTTGCCATGATGGACATCGAAATCGACGATCGCTACCCGTTGCAGTCCATGCACTTCCAGCGCGTGCCGCACCGCGATGGCGACGTTATTGAACAGGCAAAAACCCATCGGCTCCGTCGGCCGCGCATGGTGGCCGGGCGGGCGAATCGAGCAGAAGGCGTTTTCAATTTCGCCTTTGATGACAGCATCGGTGGCCGCCACCGCAGCACCGGCAGCGGCCAGCGCCGCTTTCCAGCTGAACGCATTGAGCGAAGTATCGCCATCCAGCGGGTAATAGCTGGACTGGCCGCTGTGCGCCTGCGGCACGTTGTCGCGCACCAGCGCGATGGCCGCCGGCGTATGGACGCGGGCGATGTCAGCCAGATCGGCAGCCGGCGCCTGGCGATGCTCCAGATAAGTGCCAATCCGGCTGGAAATCAACTGATCTTCAATCGCCTGCAGCCGGGCCGGCGACTCCGGATGCCAACTGCCCATTTCATGGAGCATGCAATCGGGATGGGTATAAAAAGCTGTCGTCATGGATGCATGATCGCCCGCTGCTGCGGGCATGACCTTCTTGAATTAAATCGGGTTGAAATCATGGATAGATAAATGGCAAAAAGAGCGGCAAAAAGCGGCTGAAAGCCGTCCAACACAACTGACGCTAACGCAAACCCGTCATACTGCATACACTCACTATCTTACGCTTTCAGGCTGGGCCGCATGTATCCCCAACGCCAGGCAGTCACCGACGGCGCTGTTGCAGCCGTCGCCTCAGAACCACAATCCACTTTTGCACAATGTCGATAAAATTTCCCAAAACACCGCAGCGTCCGACTTTCCTTTCCACCCTGCCCTTGTTGCTCGCACTGGGATTGGGGCCACACACCGCAGCGCAGGCTGGCCAACCCGGTGCCGCGCGTAAGCTCGCCTTTATGCAAGAAAATCAGGGGGAATTCGTCAATTTTGGGCAGTGGGAAGAAGTCGCAAGCTTCATTGATAAAATGGTTGAAAAACACCATTTCGACAAGACCGAACTGCAAGCAATCCTGGCCCAGGTTAAATATTCCGAAACCGCAATCCAGCTGATGAAACCGGCGCCGCCGGGACGCCCAAAGAACTGGCAAGCCTACCGCGCACGTTTCGTGGAGCCGATACGCGTCAATGCCGGCGTGCAATTCTGGAACGACTACGCCAGCGAACTGGAACGTGCCGAAATACAATACGGCGTTCCGGCGGAAATCATCGTCGGCATCATCGGCGTGGAAACCGTATATGGCCGCAACATGGGAAATTTTCGTGTGCTCGATGCGCTGACCACCCTGGCTTTCGACTACCCGAATACCCCGACACGCATGGCAAGAATGGAGTTCTTCCGCGGTGAACTTGAAAATGTCCTGTTATACGCGCGCGAATCCGGCATCGACCCATGGTCCCTGACCGGATCGTACGCAGGAGCGATAGGCTGGCCGCAGTTCATGCCCAGCAGTATTCGCGCCTATGCGGTTGATTTCGATCAGGACGGCAAGATCGATTTGCGCAATTCGCCAGCAGATGCAATTGGCAGTGTGGCCCATTTCCTGACGATGCATGGATGGAGACGCGGCCATCCTATCGTCTTCCCTGCGACCATTCCCCCATCGGACGACCATGACAAGCCTTGGGCATCATTCCTCGGCCAGGGCTTGGAGGCAAAATATACGTTCGATGCATTGGCAAGCGCAGGTGTAGTGCCAAGTCCGCAGGCACCAACCGATTTACTATACGGCCTGGTTGATTTGCAAAACGGTATCGAAGCGACCGAATACTGGCTGGGTACCGATAATTTTTTCGTCATCACCCTGTATAACCGCAGCTTCTTTTACGCGATGTCGGTCATCGAACTTGGCCGCACAATCAGCGCCATGCGCACCCGATAGTTGCGCAGCCATTAGCGTCATTCGGGATATTGCGCATACTTAATGCAATGTTGACAACAATCAACTCTAATTATTATTAATCTGACAAAATATTTCTTGAGTGGAGGGAATTTTTATATTTTTTAATAGTCTGACACTTGTTTTACAGATATTTCTCTCGAAATGAGATTACTATCACGTTCATTTTTGCCGCACGGCATTAATTGTTGGCGCATCAAAGCAATTGCAATTGGGGATTTTTATTGCTGCATTACTTTTAGGGCAATAAATTTAACCAGGTATTTCAAAGCATCGCATCGTTATGCGTGATATTTGTATTGCTGTGGAAGCAACTATAAGAGCATGAAAAGCAATTGGTACAGCCTATCTATCTGGATCTAAGGATTTGTTTTTAAATGTAAATTTGCTTACGGTCTTACGCCGTTTCACGGTATTACTACACCGCGATGCATGAATAAGCAGATTCTTTGTTGCGCTTCCATCTCCATAAAATTTAAAAAATGAAAGACCAAGATCATGAGCACTCAAACAGACAATGACACCGGTAGCACCGCACTTATGGACCAATTTGAATACAATCCGAACCGTCTCCTGGATACGCTGATCGAAAAACTGCATCTGAAAAACGATGCCGCACTTTCCAGGGCGCTGGAAGTTGCACCACCTGTCATCAGCAAGATTCGTCACCGCAGATTGCCGGTCGGCGCGTCTCTCCTGATCCGGATGCACGAAGTGAGTGATTTGAGCATCCGCGATCTGCGTTACCTGATGGGCGATCGTCGCAACAAGTTCAGGATCAGCGACAAGCAGTTCAAGCCAAAAGAAGCGGCAACAGCATAATCCACGGCCGCGCGTAGCGGAATGCATTTGATCGCAGGACTGACGTCTTATCAGTTCTGCGACCGGGAAGTTCAGGCGGGAAAAACCCCGGTTGAGAGGTAGCGGTCACCGCGATCGCATACGATAAAAACGATGGTGGCATTCTCTATCGTTTGAGAAACCCGTAGCGCAACTTCGCAAGCACCAGCAGCGGAGATGCCGCAGAAGATCCCCTCTTCGACCGCTAGCCGTCTAGCCATGTGTTCCGATGCGGCCTGGCTTACCGCTTCAATCTGGTCGACTCTGGACTTGTCATAGATTTTTGGCAGATAGGCTTCCGGCCATTTACGGATGCCGGGAATCTGCGAACCCTCTTCCGGCTGTGCGCCAATAATGCGCACTGCGCCGCTTTGTTCCTTCAAATACTGCGACACGCCCATGATGGTGCCGGTGGTGCCCATCGCGCTCACAAAATGCGTCACGCGTCCATTGGTGTCGCGCCATATTTCGGGCCCGGTAGTTTCATAATGGGCGCGCGGGTTGTCCGGATTGGAAAACTGGTCAAGGATAATGCCCTTGCCGTCTTTCTGCATCTGCAGCGCCAGATCCCTGGCATATTCCATGCCGCCGATCTTGGGCGTGAGCACCAATTGCGCACCATAAGCAGACATGCTTTGACGCCGTTCCATGCTGAGGTTTTCCGGCATCAGTAAAACCATCTTGTAGCCGCGGAGGGCCGCCACCATCGCAAGCGCAATGCCGGTATTGCCGCTGGTGGCTTCAATCAGGGTGTCGCCAAGCTTGATCTCGCCGCGTTCTTCGGCACATTTGATCATCGACAAGGCGGCCCGATCCTTGACCGAGCCAGCCGGATTATTGCCTTCCATCTTGCCGAGGATAACGTTATTTCTACTGGCAGTATCAGCGCCCGCGATCCGTTTCAGTTCAACCAAAGGGGTATTGCCTATCGTGTTTTCTATTGTCTGATAACGCATGGTGTCCGGTCTGTCGGATTAACAAAGCTGTATTTTAGTCCGAGTCAAGCCAGTTCGCGCTGACTGCTCGCCAAATCGTGCGGCAATAAAAAACCCCGCAACTTGCGCATGCGGGGTTTCAGGGAAAATCTGCGGTTAGTTAATTTAATATTTAGATGGCGCAGCTTCTGGCTTGGCTTTCTTATCCTTGCTGGCCGGGGCCGTTGTACTTGGCATCGCTTTTTCCGATGTTGCGGCCTTCGGCTCCGCAGTGGCAGCCTTCACCTTTTTATCTGTGGCAGCTGCAGACGCTTTGGCGGGAGCATTCGGCCTGTTCTTGCCATTGATGGTCAGACCCGCTTCTGACAGTTTGGCGGAATTTTTGTCGCCAATACCTTTGACCCGTTTTTCAAAATCTGGCCAATCCTTGAAGTCGCCGCCCTTTTTGCGCTCCTCAATAATGGTTTTGGATTTGGCTGGTCCAATACCTTTAATGCCGTCCAATGCCGCCTGATCAGCCTTGTTGACATCGACTTGTGCGAATGCAAATCCCATAGTTGCGATTAAAGCGAGCACGCCCAGCAATAATTTTTTGAACATTTCATTCCTCTTTAGTAGGTTGATGATTGTTAAAACAGTCGAAATAGCACTGGCGAAATGCACTCGCAAGTGGCATTGCAGACTATACAACAAGTCGATTCAGAAATAGCAAATGGATCACACCAGCCGCTGATTTTGATCCTGCAATTCATCCAGGGAAACGGTGGCCGTGCCCAGTTTCCCCACCACGATGCCGCCGGCACGATTGGCGTAGGACACCGCCTGCGCCAGCGGCAGCCCGGCGCCCAGCATCACGGCCAGCGTGGCGATTACTGTGTCTCCGGCTCCCGAGACGTCATACACTTCGCGCGTCACTGCCGGCACATGCGAGACGCCCTGCGCCGAATACAGCGTCATGCCTTCTTCGGAACGGGTCAGCAACAGCGCTTCCAGTTGCAGCCCGGTACGCAGTTGCTGGGCTTTGGCAGTCAGCTCGGCCTCGCTGTGCCAGGCGCCAACGATGGCACGGAACTCTGCCTTGTTGGGAGTCAATATCGAAGCCCCGGCATAGCAGCTGAAATCCTCCCCCTTCGGGTCGACCAGGACCATTTTGCTGGCCTGCCGCGCCAACTGGATCATGGCGGCCACATTGACCAAGCCGCCCTTGGCATAATCGGACAACACCACCACGTCGTAATCTGGCAGCAGGGCATCGAACTGGGCCAGTTTGTCGCGCAACGCGTCATCGGCCGGCGCTTGCTCGAAATCGATCCGCAGTAATTGCTGCTGGCGGCCGATCACGCGCAATTTGATGATGGTCGAAGTAGCAGCGTCGCGCTGCAGGTAGTTGCGAATTGTGGATTCATCCAGCAGGCGTGCAATCGCGTCGCCTGCTTCGTCCTGTCCCACCACGCCCAACAAACCGGCGTGTGCGCCCAAAGCAGATACATTACGGGCCACGTTGGCCGCGCCGCCCAGGCGCTCTTCGCTTTTCGCCACATGCACCACCGGCACCGGCGCTTCGGGCGATATCCGGTTGACGTCGCCGAACCAGTAACGGTCCAGCATCACATCGCCTGCCACCAAAATTCGTGTCGTATTCAGTATCGGCAGTTTCATAGCGTATTTCCTTTGCCGGTCAGAGCCGCGTGGCAATTTCCGCCGCCCCCAGTGCGTGGGTAGGAATCCTGCAGCTGTCCAGGATGGCAGCCTGGTCGGCAACCAGACCCGGAAAAAACATTACTGCCGAGTTCAGTCAGACAGGCTGCGGTGACCAAGCCAACATGGCCGGTGCCGATAATTGGTATTTTCATAAACTTAGCAGGTAGGTTGCAATCGGACGATGGATGGGGTCAGCCAGTGGCGCAGCAACCTAATTCATCACGTTGAGTTCTTCGGTGCGGCGCGGCGGATATGTTTCCCAGAGATTGCAACCGGGGCACTGCCAATAGAATTGGCGCGCCTTGAAACCGCAATGACTGCATTGATAACGCGCCAGCTTTTGCGCATAGCTGTGCACCAGATGCTTGACCATCGATAGTTCGGGCCGGATTTCCGGCCTGGCATCCATCAGCCGGGCATCGAGCAACTTGTCCAAACCGAGCAAGGTTGGCGTACGACGCAATTCATCGCTGGCCAGTTGCTTGGCGGCGTCCACCCCATGGAGTTCGAATACCGCCTTGAAAACCACTTCCAGCAAATCGATGGACGGCGCTTCGGCCAGATAAAACTTCAATAAATTGATGCCTTCCTCGGCCCGCCCGACACTGCGATAACCATCCATCAGGCGCTGCGCCGCCAGCGCCACATGCGGCACGCTCTGCTGTTCGACCCGGCGCCAGGCCAGCAATGCGCCTTCGAGGTCGCCTTTGGCCTGCGCCACGTCGCCGATCAGCAAAGTAGCACGCACGCTTTTGCGGTCGGCAGCCAGGGCTTTTTCCAGCAAGGCCAGCGCGGCATCCGGATGGGTATGCACCAACTCGTCTTGCGCCATTTCACAGTAGAACTGGGCGATTTCCTTTTGCAGTCCGCCAGCGCCGGATTGCTGCAATCCTTGCGCCGCTTCAATCGCGCGCGGCCATTCCTTTTCGCGCTGAAAAATTTCCAGCAAGGCACGCTGCGCTTGCGCGCCGTAGGGAGTTTTCAGCAATTGATTGAAGGTTTCTTCGGCCCGATCCAGCAAGCCCGCTTTCAGATAATCCTGGCCCAGTTCAAACAGTGCCTGCAAGCGATGTTCCTGCGGCAGATCCGGTCGCGCCAGCAAATTCTGGTGCACGCGAATCGCTCTTTCAGTTTCGCCGCGGCGGCGAAACAGGCTGCCAAGCGCAAAATGCAGTTCAACAGTTTCCGGATCGAGTTTGACAATTTCAATGAATGCATCGATGGCCTTGTCCGGTTGCTCGTTGAGCAGAAAATTCAAGCCCTTGAAATAACCGCGGGGCAAACTGCGCGACTCCGATAACAATTGTTTGATATCCACGCGCGCTGCGATCCAACCCAGTCCGAAAAAAATCGGTATCCCGAGTAACCACCAAATTTCAAATTCCATGTAGGTTCAATCTTGTCATAACTTATTCCGTTTTCACATCAATCGTGAACGCGAAGGCCAACACAGACAATACGCAGGCGGTACGCAGACACGGCCACGCGAAGCCGATAAAGTGCATGGTTGATGTGAAAATAGAATCACCGCTCCAGCACACCGTCTGGTTGCGGCGGCTGGCTGCGCGACAGATCACGCGCGGCGCTCTCTTTTTCCATTTTGGCGATAATTTTCTTGTGCCGGTTCAAATCGCGGCGCTGGCGCAATACCGTGGACATCATGGCCAGCACGCCGAAAATGGCGCCGCTGACGAAAAAAGCCAGCAGCATCAATACCAAAGGCGCCCGTATTTCATAACCTAAAAAGAATTGCAATGCGACTTCCTGCGTATTCTTGAGGGCGAATCCAAAAAAAACAATAAACAGCAGACCTGCAATTATTCTGAAAATGAGCTTCATTGCACGGCTCTCCAATACATGGCTGGCTGCGCGGGAATCGTGCAGCCAGCAAGACCATGCGAAATTGTACGTGAAAAAAAACGGCATCCGTAGATGCCGTTTCGATTTATCTGTAAATGACTCAGTCTTCCCTGATCGGCTGTCCCACCATCGCATCCACGCGTTCGCGCAATTGCTTGCCCGGCTTGAAGTGCGGCACCCGTTTTTCGGGCACCATCACCTGGTCGCCCGACTTCGGATTGCGCCCGATGCGCGGCGGCCGGCTATTCAGCGCAAAGCTGCCGAAGCCCCGAATCTCGATGCGCTGACCAGTTGCCAAGGCATCAATCATTGCGTCCAGAATTGTTTTGACTGCGTAATCCGCATCTTTGGCTACCAGTTGCGAATAATGCTCGGCCAAACGGGCAATCAACTCCGACTTAGTCATTTACCGACCGACAATCAGTTCTTGTTATCGAACTTGGCCTTCAACAGTGCGCCCAGGCTAGTGGTGCCTGAAGCTGCATTGTTGTCGGTGGCTGCCATCTTGTGCATCGCTTCTTGTGTTTCGACATTGTCTTTTGCCTTGATCGACAATTGGATGCCACGTGCTTTGCGGTCGATGTTCAACACCATTGCTTCAACGGTGTCGCCAACTTTCAGGTGAGTACCGGCATCTTCAACGCGATCGCGCGAGATTTCGGAAGCCCGCAGATAGCCTTCGACTTCTTCGGACAACTGGATCACTGCGCCTTTAGGCTCGACCGATTTGACGGTACCCGTTACCAGGGCGCCCTTGTCGTTCATTGCAGCGAAGTTGTTGAATGGATCGCCTTCGAGTTGTTTAACGCCCAGGGAAACGCGCTCGCGTTCGACGTCAATCGCCAATACGATAGCTTCCAGTTCGTCGCCTTTCTTGAAGCGGCGTACTGCTTCTTCGCCGGTTTCAGTCCAAGACAAGTCGGACAAATGCACCAGACCGTCGATGTTGCCAGCCAAGCCGATGAATACGCCAAAGTCGGTGATCGATTTGATCGCGCCGCGGACTTTATCGCCCTTCTTGTGGGTGATTGCGAAATCATCCCAAGGATTGGACTTGCATTGCTTCATACCGAGGCTGATGCGGCGACGTTCTTCGTCGATTTCCAACACCATGACTTCAACTTCATCGCCCAATTGGACAACTTTGTTTGGCGCCACGTTCTTGTTAGTCCAGTCCATTTCGGACACATGGACCAAACCTTCGATACCTTGTTCGACTTCAACGAATGCGCCGTAGTCAGTCAGATTGGTAACTTTACCGAACAAGCGGGTGCTTTGCGGATAGCGACGTGACAGGCCAGTCCATGGATCGTCACCCAATTGCTTGACGCCCAGCGAAACACGATTTTTTTCTTTGTCGTATTTCAGAATTTTGGCAGTGATTTCCTGACCCACTGTCAGCACTTCGGATGGGTGACGCACACGACGCCATGCCAAGTCGGTGATGTGCAGCAAGCCATCGATGCCGCCCAGATCCACGAATGCGCCATAGTCGGTGATGTTCTTGACCACGCCGTTGACGATGGAGCCTTCTTGCAGGGTTTCCATCAATTTCTGGCGCTCTTCGCCCATCGACGCTTCGATTACCGCACGACGTGACAGCACGACGTTATTGCGTTTGCGATCAAGCTTGATGACCTTGAATTCGAGCGTTTTGCCTTCGAACGGGGTAGTGTCCTTGACTGGGCGGGTATCCACCAGCGAACCAGGCAGGAAAGCACGAATGCCATTGGTCAGAACGGTCAGGCCGCCCTTAACCTTGCCATTAACCGTACCAATGACGATTTCGCCGGATTCCATCGCTTTTTCAAGCGCCAGCCACGAGGCCAGACGTTTCGCCTTGTCGCGCGACAGGATGGTATCGCCAAAGCCGTTTTCGAGCGATTCGATCGCAACTGAAACGAAGTCGCCAACCTTGACTTCGAGTTCGCCTTGATCGTTTTTGAATTCTTCAACAGGGATGAAGGCTTCGGATTTCAGGCCGGCGTTGACGATGACGAAATTATGGTCAAGGCGCACGACTTCAGCAGAAATCACTTCACCGGAACGCATGTCCTGACGGGACAACGATTCCTCAAACAGGGCGGCAAAACTTTCCATTCCTGTAGATTCGGTAACGATGGGTGCCATTCCAGTAGATTCGATGGCGGTTGTAGCAGTAGTCATAGGTTTTTTACATGTTATCCAGCAGGGGACGCGACAGGCGACTTAAACTGGGTTAGGTTTATCAACACCGCACTAGACCACGTTATGTGTCATGTACGGCAACAACGGCACTACAAAATTACAAAAAACAAACTTTAAACATGCATTTGCGCATACCAGCGCAGCACTTGCGACACCGCCTGATCCGCGTTCAGCTCGGAAGTATCGAGCAAATATGCATCCTCGGCGGGCTTTAACGGGGCGGTAGCACGCTGTACGTCACGCGCATCACGCTCATTCAAATCCCGCGAAAGGTCGGTAATACTAGCAGAAAAACCCTTGTCAATCAATTGCTTATACCTTCTTTGCGCGCGCGCCTCGACGCTGGCGGTCAGGAATATCTTTAATGATGCATCCGGGAAAATGACGGTGCCCATGTCGCGCCCGTCCGCCACCAGCCCGGGAGCCCGCCGAAATCCCAGTTGCAGGCCGATCAGCGCCTGCCGCACTGCAGGCAGGGCGGCAATTTTTGACGCGGCATTGCCGATATCCTCGGCCCGGATCGCGTCAGTGACGTCGACACCGGACAGCCGCACCGCAGCGCCGTCGAAACTGCACGGCAGCGCCGCCGCCAGCGCAGCTATGCGCTCCTGATCCGACAGCGGCGTGTTGCTGCGCATTGCAGACAACGCGGTGAGCCGGTACAGCGCGCCGGAATCCAGATAATGCCAGCCGAGCTGCTGCGCCACGCGCTGCGCGACAGTGCCTTTTCCGGAGGCGGTAGGGCCGTCGATGGCAATCACTGGAACACGGATCTGATGCATTACAATTCCTGACTTGGTTGGAGTATATGAAAAAATAGTGCTATTGCCGCATATAAACATGGCGCCACTATTTATACTGGCCATTTATTGATAATAATTCATACAACAGCCGCGTCAAAACAACTCATTGCGCGCGATGCTGGCGAACGTTTCGAAATAATCGGGGAAAGTTTTGGCCACGCATTTGGGGTTGTTGATGCGCATCGCGGCGCCATTGCGCGCCGCGCCGCCCAGCGTCGCCAGCGAAAAGCACATCGCCATCCGATGGTCGTCGTAGGTATCAATGGTGGCGGCGCAAATCTGCGCCGGCGGCGTCACCCGCAAATAATCCGCGCCCTCTTCCACCAGCGCGCCGACCTTGCGCAACTCGGCCGCCATCGCGCTAATGCGATCGGTTTCCTTGACCCGCCAGCTGCCGATGTTGCGCAGCATGCTGGGGCCGTCTGCGTACAGTGCCGCGACTGCGATGGTCATTGCGGCGTCCGGTATGTGGTTGAAATCGGCATTAATCGCTTTTAATACGCCATTCGATTGCGCTTCGATCCAGTTTTCGCCCATGGTGATAGTCGCGCCCATTTGCTGCAGCGCTTCGACAAAGCGCACATCGCCCTGGATGCTGGCGCTGCCGACGCCTTCGACCCGTACCGGGCCGCCTGCAATCGCGCCCGCCGCCAGAAAATACGAGGCCGAAGAGGCGTCGCCTTCGACCTGAATCATGCCCGGACTCTGGTAATGCTGCCCTGCCGCAATCACGAACGATTGCCAGCCGTCGCGCTCAACCGCCACGCCGAAGCGCCGCATCAGGTTCAAAGTAATCTCGATATACGGCCTGGAAATCAGCTCGCCGATGACGTCGATGGTAAGCGCATGCGTGCGCGCGATGAAGGGCGATGCCATCAGCAATGCGGTCAGGAACTGGCTCGAAACGTTGCCGCGCACGCGCATGTGCTGGGCCTCGACATGGCCGCGCTGGATGTGCAGCGGTGGAAAGCCTGCGACGCCGGTATATACGATCCGGGCCCCGATCGCGTTCAGCGCATCGACCAGATCCCCGATCGGGCGCTCATGCATGCGCGCCACGCCGTGCAGCGTGTAATCGCCGCCGATCACAGCCAGCGCTGCGGTCAGCGGGCGAATCGCGGTGCCGGCATTGCCCATGAACAAATCGGCCTGATGCACAGGAGGATTGCCATCGACGCCAAACACGGTGTAATTCTGCGTCGTGTCCTGCTGCTCCCAGCGCACTCCCAGCAGTTGCAGCGCGTTCAGCATTACGAAAGTATCGTCCGACGCCAGCAAATCCAAGATCTGGGTGGTGCCGCCGGCCAGCGCCGCCAACAACAAGGTGCGATTGGAAATACTCTTCGAGCCGGGCAGTTGCACCGTGCCCTGCGCGCGCATCGCGGGCGCCAGATCGAGATGATCCGGATAATGTTTCGGATGCTGCGCTTGCGCTTGGATGCTGGTTGGTTTCATGCTGCGCGTCATTAGTCGCCGCCTTCTTGATGGTGTTTTTCTGCCGTTTCAATCGATATTTCCCAGCGTTGCCGGGCTTGCTGCGCGTTGGCAAAGATCGCTTCCATTGCGCCGCCGTCGCCGCTTGCCAGCGCGCTGCGCAATTGTGCCAATTGCAGCATATAGGCATCCAGCTCGCCCAGCAGCGCGGTCTGATTGGACAGCGCGATATCGCGCCACATTTCAGGCGAGGAGCCGGCAATCCGGGTGAAATCGCGAAAACCGCTGGCCGCATACTGGAACAGCAGGTCGGCATGCGGTTTGCGCGCAATATCATCGACCAGCGCATACGCCAGCAGATGCGGCAAGTGGCTGACCGAAGCAAATACGCGGTCGTGCTGCTCCGGCGTGAGGCGATGGATGATCGCGCCGCATTGCTGCCAGACGGCGGCTACGCGGGCCACGTCGGCCGGCGCATTTTCAGGCAGCGGCGTCAGCACCACTTTCTTGTCGACATACAAATCGGCCAGCGCCGCTTCCGGCCCGTTCAGTGCGCGCCCGGCAATCGGATGGCCCGGCACGAACTGCGCGATCTTGGCGCCCAACGCACGGCGGGCGGCGGCCACCACATCGGTCTTGGTGCTGCCGGCGTCGGTGACGATGGTGCCGGCCTGCAAATGCGGTGCGATGGCTTCCAGAATCGCCTCGGTCTGCGCTACCGGCGCTGCAATCAATACCAGATCGGCGTCCCGCAAGCAGATCGCCAGCGCGTCGCAATCAGAGCTGCTGGCGCTATCGATGATGCCCAATTCGATGGCGCGCGTCAGCGGCGCAACAGTGCGGCCGACGCCGACAATCTGCGTCGCAGCAGCCGCCTTTTTGAGCGCCAGCGCAAATGAGCCGCCGATCAGCCCGACACCGAAAATAACGATTTTTTTGAACAAGGAAATGACTCTAATGGTGAGGTTATGCCAACGAAGGAGCGCCGGCGTTAGCGCTGACCTCCCCTTTCCATATCTTTAAAATTACAAAAAAGCGGGAGTATGACAAAAAACACCACACTATCCGCATAGATATATTGCACTTTTAAAAAATACACTAAACAGTATATTTTCAGTGTGCCGTCCCGTGAAAGGAACTAAAGCGCACTCAGGCCGCGTTCACTTCCGCTTTCAGCACCGTGCGCAGCGCATCGATAAAGATCGCGTTTTCTTCCGGCAAGCCGATTGAGATGCGCAACCATTGCGACAAGCCGTAATTGGCGACCGGGCGCACGATCACGCCCCGTTTCAGCAACGCTAGGTTGATGCGGGCGCCGGCATGGTCGTCAAGGCCGACCTTGACCAGCACGAAGTTGCCGAAGGACGGCACATATTGCAAGTCGATCGCATCGAAAAACTCTGTCAGCTGCAGATAACCGGCGGCATTCAGGGCCGCGCTTTTTTGCAGAAATGGCGTATCGCCCAGCGCCGCAATAGCCGCCGCCTGCGCCAGCGAATTGACATTGAACGGTTGCCGGATGCGATTGAGCAAATCGGTGACGGCCGGTTGCGCAATCCCGAACCCGACTCGCAAACCGGCCAGTCCATACGCCTTCGAGAGCGTGCGCGACACCAGCAGATTCGGATAAGTCCTGACCCATTCGGTCGATTCGTATTGCAATTCCGGCGCCAGATATTCGTTATAGGCTTCGTCCAGCACCACCACAATTTCCGGCGGTACACTTTTCAGGAACGCTTCGATGGCTGCGGCGGGCAGGAAGGTGCCGGTCGGATTATTCGGGTTGGCGATATAGATCAGTTTGGTGTCGGGTGTAATCGCGCGCGCCATTGCGTCAAGATCATGGCCGTAATCCTGGGCCGGCACCTCGATGGCGCGCGCGCCCACCGCCTGAGTCGCCAGCGCGTAGACCAGAAACGCATACTGCGCATACATTATTGCCTGGCCCGGTTGCACGAACGCGTGCGCGGCCAGCTCCAGAATGTCGTTGCTGCCGTTGCCGAGCGTGATCCACTCTTGCGACACGCGGTATTTTGCGGTGATCGCCGCTTTCAAGTCGAAACCGTTGGCATCCGGATAGCGACCGAGATCGGCTACCGCATCGAGCATCGCCTGCTGGGCAGATTCCGGCATGCCGCGCGGATTTTCATTGGAAGCAAGCTTGACAATCGTGGCCTGGTCCAGACCGAATTCGCGCGCGACTTCCGCAATCGGCTTGCCGCTCTGGTAAGGGGCAATTGCACGCACATAATCAGGACCGTACTGTATCGACATCTTGGACTCCGAGTTGAATGAAATTAAGCGCAAAAAGGATAAGAACCGAGCACCTTGAAAAAGGCGGCGTTCTGTTTTAGCTCGGCCAAGGCCCGGGCCACCTTGTCGTCTTGCAGATGGCCCTCGATATCGACATAGAAATAATATTCCCAGGTACCCATGCGGGCCGGGCGCGATTCGAAGCGCGTCATCGATACGCCGTGTTTGGCCAGCGGCGCCAGCAAATTATAGACAGCGCCCGCCTTGTTCGGCACCGACAATACCAGCGAGGTCTGATCGCATCCACTCGGGCTAGTCTGCAAGCGGCCGATCACCGCGAAGCGGGTGCGATTGTGCGGATCGTCCTGGATGTGCGCGTTGATGATTTGCAAACCATATTGCTGACCTGCAATCTCGCTGGCGATGGCGGCCGTGCCGGGCTGTTCCGACGCCAGTCGCGCCGCTTCGCCGTTGGAAGCGACTGCATGGCGTTCGATGTTCGGATAATTCTGGTTCAGCCAGGCTTGGCACTGCGCCAGCGCCTGCGAGTGGGCGCAAATCCGCAGTACGCCGTCCATCGTCCCGCTCAAGGACATCAGGCTGTGATGGACTGGAATCGACACCTCGCCGCTGATCAAAAGCGTGGTTTGCAGCAGCAGATCGAGGGTCCGGTTGATCGCGCCCTCGGACGAATTTTCCACCGGCACCACGCCAAAATCGGCGGTGCCTGCTTCCACCGCGCGAAATACTTCATCGATCGAGGGGCACGGCATGCCTTCCACCGCACGGCCGAACTGCTGGTATACCGCCTGTTCGGTAAAAGTGCCAACCGGGCCGAGAAAAGCGACCGTGACCCGGTTCTCCAGCGCCCGGCAGGACGACATGATTTCGCGAAAAATGGTTTGTACGTCGGGGCCAAACAAGGGACCAGGATTGCGTTCGGCGACCCGGCGCAGCACTTGCGCCTCGCGCTCGGGGCGGAATACCGGCGCATTGGTTTCGGCTTTCAGATGACCGACTTGCTGCGCCAGGCGAGCGCGCTGATTCAGCAATTCCAGAATTTGCTGATCGATTGCATCGATTTGCACCCGCAAGGGCTGGAGTTTATCTTGGCTCATATTTTCTTTGTTGTGTGGGCCGCTACCTGTAACCCGATTGCAGCTAATGCAGCTAAGCGTGCTGGCGCTCGAATTGTTGCATGTAGTCCACCAGCGCCTGCACACCCTCGATCGGCATCGCGTTATAGATCGAAGCCCGCATGCCGCCAACCGATTTATGTCCCTTGAGTTGCAACAAACCACGCTCTTCGGCTCCCGCCAGAAACGCTGCATTATGCGTATCGTCACGCAGCGAAAACGGGATATTCATCCTGGAACGACAATCGGGAGCGATTTTGTTGCTGTAAAAACTGCTGGCATCGATGGTGTCGTACAACAATTTGGCCTTGGCGATATTGCGCTGCTCAATTGCGGCCACGCCGCCCTCGCGCAGCAGCCACTGAAACACCAGACCGGCGATGTAAATCGCATACGTCGGTGGCGTGTTGTACATCGAATGGTTATCCGCTACCAATTTCCAGTCAAACGCAGAAGGGCAAAACGGCAGCGCATGTCCGATCAAGTCATCCCGCACGATAACGATGGTCAATCCGGCTGGGCCGATATTCTTTTGCGCCCCGCCATAGACAACGCCATATTTCGACACATCGATCACGCGCGACAAGATGTGGGACGACATGTCGGCGACCAATGGGGCGTCGTTGGTGGCGGCCGCAACCTCCGGCACGAACTGATATTCAACCCCATCAATGGTTTCATTGGTACAAATGTGCACGTATGCAGCGTTCTCCGACAAGCGCCAGACCTCGCGTGCAGGAATCGCCGCAAAATGGGAATCTTCGGAGGACGCCGCGACGTTGACGTTGCAATACTTCTTCGCTTCCTTAATGGATTTGGTCGACCAGGAGCCGCTGTTGATGTAATCCGCAGTCGCCGGCTGCGGCTTGCGGCCGACCAGATTCATCGGAATGATCGCATTTTCGGCAATCGCCCCGCCCTGCATGAAGAGAATCCGATAATTGTCAGGCACCGCCAGCAATGCGCGCAGGTTGCGCTCGGCCGCTTCGATGATGGACATGAATTCCTTGCCGCGATGGCTCATCTCCATCACGGACATGCCGCTGCCATGCCAATCGAGCATTTCAGCAGCCGCCTGCTGCAACACTTCCTGGGGCAGCATTGCCGGCCCAGCGGAAAAATTGTAGATACGCGTCATGCTTGGCCCGGCTCCCCACTATCGGTATCGGTATCAATTTCGATATCGGCGCCGGCCTCAACATCAATTTCGGCATCGACTTCGACATCCGGCTCGATTATGCGTTGCAAGCCGCTTAGCCTGGTGCCGTCTTCGACTGCGATCAGTGTTACGCCCTGTGTAGCGCGGCCCATTTCACGGATTTCGGAAACACGGGTCCGGATCAAAACACCGCCGGTAGTAATGAGCAGAATTTCATCGCTGGACTCGACCAGTGTGGCAGCCACGACCCGACCATTGCGTTCACTGGTCTGGATCGCGATCATGCCTTTGGTGCCGCGCCCATGACGGGTGTATTCATGGATCGGAGTCCGCTTGCCGAAGCCGTTCTCGGTGGCAGTCAAGACGCTTTGCTGGTCGTTTTCAGCCACCAGCAAGGAAATCACCTGCTGGCCTTCTTCCATATTCATGCCGCGCACACCGCGCGCATTGCGGCCCATCGGCCGCACATCGTTCTCGTCGAAGCGCACCGCCTTGCCTGAATCCGAGAACAGCATCACGTCATGCTTACCATCGGTTAGCGCAGCGCCGATCAGGAAATCGCCCTCGTCCAGGTCAACCGCGATGATGCCTGCCTTGCGCGGGTTTTTAAAGTCTTGCAAAGGGGTCTTCTTGACGGTGCCAAGGCTGGTTGCCATGAAGATATAACGGTCTTCCGGGAAAGTCCGATTTTCGCCCGACACCGACAACACCACGGTGACCTTCTCGCCTTCCTGCAGCGGGAACATGTTGACGATCGGCTTGCCGCGCGAATTGCGCGAACCTTGCGGCACCTCCCATACCTTGAGCCAGTACAAGCGACCGCGGTTGGAGAAGCACAAGATGTAATCGTGGGTATTAGCGATGAAAAGCTGGTCGATCCAGTCGTCTTCCTTGGTTGCCATTGCCTGCTTGCCGCGACCGCCGCGCTTCTGGGCCCGGTATTCCGACATCGGCTGCGACTTCATGTAACCGGTATGCGACAACGTCACTACCATGTCCTGCGGCGTGATCAAGTCTTCGGTGCCAAGATCGGTTGCATTGAGCTCAATTTGCGAACGGCGCACGTCCTTGTTGCCTTCGCCGTATTCGTTTATGGCCAGGTTCAGTTCATCGGTGATGATGACGGTCACGCGTTCCGGCTTGGACAGAATATCCAGCAAGTCAGCGATCTGCGCCATCACATCCTTGTATTCATTGACGATCTTGTCCTGCTCCAGCCCAGTCAAGCGTTGCAGACGCATCTGCAGAATTTCCTGGGCCTGGTCATCCGACAACTTGTACAAGCCGTCTTTCTGGATGCCGTAGTGTTTCGGCAAATTTTCGGGACGGAAAGCCTCGATGCCACCGGTATTCTCTGCCCCGGTACGCGCCAGCATTTCGCGCACTACCGAGGAATCCCAGGCGCGCGACATCAATTCCAGTTTTGCAATGGGCGGCGTCGGCGCAGCCTTGATAATGGCAATGAAATCGTCAATATTGGCCAGCGCAACCGCCAAGCCTTCCAGCACATGCCCGCGTTCGCGCGCACGGCGCAACTCAAATACGGTACGGCGGGTGATGACTTCGCGCCGATGCGACAGGAAGCACTGCAGCATCTCTTTCAGGTTCAGCAGCTTCGGCTGACCATCCACCAGCGCCACCATGTTCATACCGAAGGTGTCCTGCAATTGCGTCTGCTTGTAGAGATTGTTCAACACAACCTCCGGCACTTCGCCGCGTTTCAATTCGATCACTACGCGCATGCCGGATTTGTCGGACTCATCGCGAATATCGGAAATGCCGTCAAGCTTCTTGTCGCGCACATGCTCCGCAATACGCTCCAGCAAGGTTTTTTTGTTAACCTGATACGGCAGTTCATCAATGATGAGCGCGGTACGACCTTCCCGGCCGAACTCTTCGAAGTGCGTCTTGGCGCGCATCACAACCCGGCCGCGGCCGGTGCGGTAGCCATCGCGCACACCGGACACACCATAAATAATGCCGGCGGTCGGAAAATCCGGTGCCGGAATGATCTCGATCAGTTCATCGATGGTGCAATCGACATTGCGCAGCAAGTACAAGGCGCCCTTGATGACTTCTGTAATATTGTGCGGCGGGATATTGGTTGCCATCCCGACTGCGATCCCGGAAGAGCCGTTAATCAGCAGATTGGGAATCTTGGTCGGCAGTACCGACGGCTCTTTTTCCTTGCCGTCGTAGTTAGGCACGAAATCAACGGTATCTTTGTCGATATCAGCCAGCAATTCATTGGCAATCTTTCCCAGGCGGCACTCGGTGTAACGCATCGCCGCAGCGCTGTCGCCATCGACCGAACCGAAATTGCCCTGTCCATCAACCAACATGTAACGTAGCGAAAAACTCTGCGCCATCCGCACCAGCGTGTCGTAAATCGAGGCGTCACCGTGCGGGTGATATTTACCCATGGTTTCACCGACCACGCGCGCGCATTTTACATACGGACGGTTCCAGACATTGTTCATTTCATGCATCGCGAACAAGACGCGGCGATGCACCGGTTTCAAGCCGTCGCGCACATCTGGCAAGGCACGGCCGACGATTACGCTCATCGCGTAATCGAGGTAGCTCTTGCGCATTTCTTCTTCAAGGGAAATCGGGATTGTTTCTTTGGCGAATTGATCCATTGGCTGTTCGGCTACTTTTTGACTGGGTTAACGTACGATGCCTATCGTTAAGGCATTGTTACAGCAACTGGTTGAAGCTTGTAAACGAATAATTTTATCATGTGCCGGTTTCATCATGGCGTTTAAGAAACCCAGAATGGCGCTGCGATATTTTCCAGAAAATACGGCCTCATCTATAAAATATGTTTAAATACTGCCGGATATTTCAACCGCACATACTTAAAAATCGCAAAAAAGGAAGCAGCATGCTCATAAAACTGGCCATGGGCCTTGCGATTGGCGCAACAGCCTTTGGCACGAACGCCCAGACATCTGACATCAAAGCAAAAACACCAGACAGCGCATACTTGCAAGACAGCAATCGAACAGTGGTGCGTAGCGCCTACGGCCTCTGCTGGCGCACAGGCAATTGGGTCGCTGCAGATGCAGTCCTGGGATGCGACGGCGAACTAACTTCCCCCATTGCGAACCCCACTGCCCCAGCCGTTGCAGCACCGCTCGGCCAAGCAATTACGCCTGCGGTCGCACCAGAGCCTAAAAGGTGTGATTTCATCGCAACACTGGAAAACGACCAGACTTTTCTATTCAATAGCGCCACCTTAGCCAAGGCCGCCAAAAAACGGGTCGACGATGAGGTGCTACCGAGACTTGCAAATTGCACGAATATTGAATCAATACACATAACCGGCCATACCGACTTACTCGGATCAAAAAAATATAATCAGTTGTTATCCGAAAAACGCGCAGGGAACCTGACTGCTTACCTGAAAAGCAAAAATATCGTTTCCAGTATCAACACATTGGGCGCAGGCGCGACACAGCCAGTAAAAACCTGCAGCAACAATTTACCTCGCAAAAAACTTATTCAGTGTCTGGCGCCCAACCGCCGACTAATTATTGAAGTTAAAGGGCTGTCAGTTAAATAACAATGCACCAAATTTAGCGGATCATTTTGACCGGCGTTTTAAATAATTTCCCAAATGAAAGTCATTTATTTTATCGTTGTGAAATCGCAACGAATGGCCAAAATTACACTGCAGTCAATTTAACAAACAAAGCAGCAAGTCAAAGCCTATGGCAAAATGAAAACCGGACTATTGCATAGGGCTAATTTATAACTGTGATAACCTGTTGCTAGTAGTAATTTAATTCTAGATGTTGTAAATTTGTTGCGCAGTTTATCTGCGGATATCTCACCCGAGAGGAAAAAATATGAAAAAATTAGCAAAACTCGTCTTCGCTGCGTCCGCAGTCCTGTCTATTTCGGCATCTGCACAAGGCACACAAGATATTCAGGCTAAAACACCAAATAGTGCATACGTACAAGACAGCCGTGGTGTAATTGCACGCAATCCATTCGGCTTGTGCTGGCATGCCGGTTACTGGACTCCTGCCGACTCAGTTGGTGGTTGCGATGGTGAGATCGTTAAAGCTGCCGCCCCAGCGCCAGCCGCTGCTGAACCAGCACCTGCACCGGCTCCCGTTGTTGTTGCACCAACATCAGAAAAAGTCACTTTTGCAGCGGATGCATTCTTTGATTTTGACAAGTCCGTACTGAAAGCCGACGGTAAAGCGAAGTTGGACGATCTGGCCTCGAAACTGGGCGGCGTCAATCTGGAAGTTATCATTGCTGTTGGTCACACAGACTCCATCGGAGCTGATGCTTACAACCAAAAACTGTCGATCCGTCGTGCTGAAGCAGTTAAAGCTTACTTGGTTTCCAAAGGCATCGAAACCAATCGCGTATACACTGAAGGCAAGGGCGAGAAGCAACCTGTTGCGAGCAACAAAAATGCTGCCGGCCGTGCTAAAAACCGTCGCGTAGAAATCGAAGTTGTTGGTACACGTAACCAGTAATCGATTTTGCTCGAGTGAAACCCCGCGAATGCGGGGTTTTTTTTGGCGCAAACAATCACGTAGATTGCCTTGGTCGGAATCTTCAAATTTATTCTACAAGACCTGCGCATCGGCACATTTACAGCTATCATGTCGCCTATGAATGCTGACCCTCTTGAACTACAAAAATTCAGTGATCTCGCTCACCGGTGGTGGGATCCAAGCTCGGAATTTCGTCCCTTGCACGCAATTAATCCACTCCGCCTGGAATGGATTAATGCCTGCGTGCCATTAGCAGGCAAAACCATTGTCGATATAGGCTGTGGCGGCGGCATCCTGTCAGAATCAATGGCAAACAAGGGTGCGAATGTGACTGGAATCGATTTATCCGAAAAGGCTCTCAAGGTTGCCGACCTGCATAGCCTGGAATCCGGCGCAAAGGTTCGTTACGAATTGATTGCCGCAGAAGACCTGGCGGCAAGAGAACCTGGCACATACGACATAGTGACATGCATGGAAATGCTGGAACATGTGCCGGATCCAGCTTCCATCGTTCGCGCCTGTGCCACTTTGGTAAAACCCGGCGGCCGCGTATTTTTTTCCACGCTCAATCGCAACCTGAAATCCTACCTGTTCGCAATTATCGGAGCCGAATACCTGCTGCGCCTGCTGCCAAAAGGTACGCATGAATATGCAAAATTCATTACCCCGGCGGAGTTATCGCAATACATTCGCAATGCGAACATGACTGTCGATGTCATGAAAGGGCTGACATACAATCCTGTGACCCAACTGTATTCACTCAATCACGACACCAGCGTCAATTACATGATGGCCTGCACGCGCACTGTGTAACATAATTTTACTAATCGACAACTGTCGCCCCAATATGCGAAATCGCAGATAGACTTGCCTTGACCGCCAATACGCCCCCAATCCCCCGCGCCATCCTGTTCGACCTTGACGGCACCTTAGCCGACACTGCACCTGATCTGGCGGCGGCTGTGAACTTGTTGCGAACAACCCAAGGCTTAATACCCACTCCGTACGAATCACTTCGCCCCGCGGCATCATCAGGCGCGAGAGGATTGATCGGCGTGGCATTCGGGCTCCAACCTGAAGATGAAGGCTATGAAACCTTGCGAATCGCGTTCCTGAACAACTACGCCGCAGCGCTGACAGTGAAATCCCGACTATTCGATGGCGTAATCGACCTGATCAAGGGATTAAGTGAGTACGACCTGGCGTGGGGAATCGTAACCAACAAGGCAGCGCGTTTCACCGAGCCTTTAGTGCGCCAGATTGGCTTGCACGAAGCAGGTTGCGTGGTATCCGGCGATACGATGCCACAAGCAAAACCACATCCGGGGCCGCTATTCGAAGCCGCCAGGCGTCTTGGCATATCTCCACAGGATTGTTGGTACGTAGGCGACGACATTCGCGATATTCAGGCAGGGCATGCTGCCGGTATGCATACCGTCGCGGCAGCGTGGGGTTATTGCGGCGAACTTGCGCCCCGTGCATGGGGTGCCGATTTGATCATAAATACACCATTACAGTTATTGGAATGCATCCGTAGCAGATGTCTGGCCTAGAGGCCTAGGGAGAATCTGTTACGAAAGATCTTGGGCATCACATTTTGCGCAACGAATGTAATGCTGTCAGGGTTTTCTTGAAAAATCGCTATGATGATTTTCAGAATTCATGCGAAAGTATATATACTCCCATGATATTTTACAAAAATACACACTCACCGTATACCATATATGCGGTAAAAAATAATACACCATACCGTATATAATAAAAATCAGGAACGCAGCTTATCCGTCACGATGTCTTGATGGCGCTCGTATCGGCGCGTGCAGTGCCCCCCCCCTAACCGCTGATTGACTCCCAACTCCTGCTTACCTGCGCGCCGCCATGCAGCAACTGCTCCAGAGCGCGGGGCTGAATGCTGCGTACTGGATGATGCCCCGTACAATCGGGCTGACCATATTTCTGGCAGTCGAAGTAGCAAAACCTGCGGCGGCGCTTACATATACAGAGGACGTGAATGGGTTTAAAGGAGCGTATGCGGCGCCATATACCGAGTCGGGAACAGATTCAGGGCAACCGCTGGCTCGCCTGGCTCGGTCCCTGGCTGCACCAGCCAAAACTCTGGCACTGGTCGCGGCGCGGGGTTGCCTTGGGCGTAGCGCTGGGCATGTTCTTCGGCCTGCTGGTCCCCATCGCACAAATTCCACTCTCGGTAACCGCCGCTGTGATACTGCGCGCCAATGTCCCAGCCGCCGTCGCCAGCACACTCATCACCAATCCGATCACCTTCGGCCCGATCTACTACGGCGCTTACCGACTGGGTGCCTGGGTGACCGGTGGCGCCATGCCGGCGAATGCTGCCGGCCTCTCCATCACAAGTAAAATCAATGGCGAGGCCAGCCTGTGGCAGCGCATTACCACTCTGGGTAAACCGCTGCTGGTGGGTCTGGCTATCACGTCCACGCTGATGGGGTTGCTGACTTACGGACTGATCACGCTGGTCTGGCGCTTGCGGACATTGTCCAAACGGCGCAACAGGAGGCGCTCATGAGTGCGTGGCGCAGCTTGATTTTTCTGGCCCTTGCGGCATTTTCCGAAGATATGGCGCGGCGGGAAAGTCTGCGTATGGGAATGAAAGTCGGCTGCAATCTACGTCGAATCTCAGGACGCATTGGCTCCAGGTGGTTGCTCACAGTTACGCGCAGCTTGCGCTAAGTGCTTGATTGCAAGTAAAATTATTCCTTTGATCAGCGGCTACTACAATAAACTGGTAGCCGTTCTGGACCTAGAGGCTGGGGGTTAAAATCTTCTCATCCCGACCAGGTTATCGGGCGGCTTTTTCTTGTTTAATTCTTTTTAACGGCAAACCATTGAATTCCGTTCCCCTATGGGTGCAGTTGCTTGCGCTTGCTTTTCTGATACTTTGCTCGGCCTTCTTTTCCATTTCCGAAACTTCTCTGCTGGCGGCCAATCGCCATCGGCTGCGCCATCTGGCAAAACGCGGCAGCAGGCTTGCCAGCACCACGCTATGGTTGCTGGGACGCATCGACAAGGTGCTGTCGCTGATTCTAATCTGTAATACCGTCATCAATGCGCTGGCGACCGCCTTGGTAATCGTGATGGCGATTAGCGCCTTCGGCAATGACGATAAGGTCATCATCATCGCCACCGGCGGGGTGGCGTTCCTGTTGATCATCTTCGCCGAAATCGTCCCTAAAGTGATAGGTGCAACCTATCCCGAGCGCATCATCATGCCGGCCAGCTTCGCCCTCAAAATCTTGCTCGCAATAGGCAAGCCGGTAGTCTGGTTCGTCAACCTGTTGGTCTCCGGGTTATTCAGGCTGCTTCGCATCAAGACCGGCGCCAACGCAGAAGAGCAACGATTGTTGCCGGAAGAGTTGCGCTCGATCGTGCTGGAAGGCGGCAATTTCATCCCGCAGAAACACAAGAGCATCCTGCTCAACCTGTTCGACCTGGAAACCATTTCAGTCGAAGACGTGATGACGCCGCGCGCTCAGATCGAGGCTCTGAATCTGTCGGTTCCGATAGAAGAGATCAAGCACCAGCTGGTGACCTGCTATCACAACAAGCTGCCGGTCTACGAGGGCGAAATCAACAAAATCTTAGGTATCCTGCACATGCGCAAGGCGGTGGCCTTGCTCAACCAAGAACAGGAGTTGACGGTGGAGCACTTTCGCGCGCTGCTGACCGAGCCCTATTTCATCCCGCAAGATACCAGCGCATTTACACAACTGCAGTATTTTCAGGAAAACCATGAGCGCCTTGGCATCATCGTCGACGAGTACGGCGAAGTGCAGGGCCTGGTGACGCTGGAAGACATCATTGAAGAAATGATCGGCGAATTCACGACTTCCACCCCGGGCGCCAGCCGCGCCGATAACTTCAAGTGGGACGAGCAGGGCGAATGCCTGCTGGAAGGCATCACTGCGCTGCGCGACATTAACAAACGGCTTGGACTGGAACTGCCGCTGGATGGGCCGAAAACGCTGAACGGCTTGCTGCTGGAATTATTACAGGATATTCCGGAGGCGAGTGTCAGCGTCAAGTTTCCAAAGTGCATCATCGAAATCATCCAGGTCCAGAATCAGGCGATCAAAGTGGTCAAACTGATACGCCGCATGCCAAAAAGCCGCGCGGCCAACAAAACATAATTCTTTGGCAGGACAAGCCGGATGAAGGCGTAAACAGCAGCGCTGTGATGGCAATGCCTTTACAAGTAAGATGCTTGGAGGCATTATCTAGCGCCATTCCGAGGTTTTTTTGCGTTATTTTTCGACTGAATCATTTATGGCAGCAGTGTCTCCCAATAGCATAGCCACCCTCCCGATGTCAGGATTAGCCAGAGCACTGGTGCAGGCAGGGCATTTATCGGCATCTCAAGCCGAAGCCGTAAACAAAAAAGCCCTGTCCGAAAAATCCTTTTTCATCGACACGCTGCTCCAGAGCGGCCATATCGAGAAACGCGCACTGGCCCTGTTCTGCTCTGAAACCTTTGGTTATCCGGCGCTGGATCTGTCCGCGCTTAATATCGCGGCGCTGCCGGAAAAAATCATCGACGCCAGGCTGATGCAGGGGCAACGCGTAATCGCACTGGCCAAACGCGGCAACAAGGTCACGGTCGCGATCTCGGACCCAAGCAACACGCAGGCACTCGACCAGATCAAGTTTCAGACCGGTTTGATCGTCGAACCGGTAATCGTGCAACACGATACGCTGCTGCAACTGCTGGAGCAATTCGGACGGAACGCCGAGGAGAATCTGAACGAGCTGATCGGCGACGATCTCGATATCAATTTTATCGAAGACGACAGCGGAGCACCCGCAGCAGTCGATACTGCTGGCGCCGAGATCGACGACGCCCCGATTGTCAAGTTTCTGCAAAAAATATTGCTGGACGGGATCAATCTGGGCGCATCCGATATCCACTTCGAACCGTTTGAAAAGTTTTACCGCATCCGCTTCCGCGTCGATGGCATTTTGCGGGAAGTCGCCCAACCGCCTCTGGCGATCAAGGAAAAGCTGGCCTCGCGCATCAAGGTCATTTCCAAACTTGATATTTCGGAAAAGCGTGTGCCGCAAGACGGCCGCATGAAGCTGGTGATCTCCCCAACGCGCACCATCGATTTCCGGGTCAGCACCCTGCCGACCCTGTTCGGCGAAAAGATCGTCATGCGTATCCTGGATGCGAGTCAGGCCCAGATGGGGATTGACGCGCTTGGCTACGATGCGGATCAGAAGGAAACCCTGCTCAACGCGATCCAGCGTCCTTACGGCATGGTGCTGATGACTGGACCTACCGGCTCCGGCAAGACAGTGTCGCTGTATACCTGCCTGAACGTGATCAACAAGCCTGGCATCAATATTTCGACCGCGGAAGATCCGGCCGAAATCAACCTGCCCGGGGTCAATCAGGTCAACGTCAACGAAAAGGCGGGCCTGAGCTTTGCCGTAGCCCTGAAATCCTTCCTGCGCCAGGACCCGGACGTCATCATGGTGGGCGAAATCCGCGACCTGGAAACCGCTGACATCGCCATCAAGGCGGCGCAAACCGGCCACATGGTGTTTTCCACGCTGCACACCAACGATGCGCCATCGACCCTGACGCGGTTGATGAATATGGGTGTGGCGCCATTCAATATCGCCTCTTCGGTGATCCTGATTACCGCCCAGCGGCTGGCGCGCCGTCTGTGCAACTGCAAGCAACCGGCGGCAATCCTGGATGAAGTGCTGTTGCAAGCCGGCTTCAAGCAGCAGGATCTCGATGGCAGCTGGCAACCCTTCAAGCCGGTCGGCTGCGAACGCTGCAGCGGCAGCGGCTACAAAGGCCGGGTCGGAATCTATCAGATCATGCCGATTTCGGAAGAAATCGAACGCATCATCCTGACGCAAGGCTCCGCCCCCGACATAGAACGCCAGGCCGCGCTGGAAGGGGTTAAATCCCTGCGCCAGTCGGGGCTGATCAAAGTCAGGCAGGGCTTGACCAGCCTGGAAGAAGTCCTCGGTTGCACCAACGAATAACGAAGGAGGCAGCAAATGGCAACCGCATCACGCAATAGCGCAAGCGCACGTCTGAACAAGGATGCAATCTTTGCCTGGGAAGGCAAGGACAAGTCGGGCAAATTGGTGCGCGGCGAGCTGCGCGCCGGCGGTGAAGCCGTGGTTAGCGTCACGCTGCGGCGCCAGGGCATTCTGGTCACCAAAATCAAGAAAAAAAACTTCCACAGCGGCAAGCGGATCACAGACAAGGACATCACACTGTTCACCCGCCAACTAGCCACCATGATGAAGGCTGGCGTACCGCTGCTGCAATCGTTCGACATCGTCGCCAAAGGCAACGCCAATCCATCGGTATCCAAGCTGGTGCAGGATATCCGCGCCGACGTTGAAACCGGCTCAAGCCTGAATCAGGCATTCCGCAAATTTCCGCTGTATTTCGACCCGCTGTTCTGCAACCTGGTGGGGGCCGGCGAACAGGCCGGGATTCTGGAAGACTTGCTGACCCGGCTGGCGGTGTACAAAGAAAAAACCATCGCCATCAAGGCCAAAATCAAGTCAGCCATGTTCTATCCGGTATCGATCCTGATGGTGGCCTTCGTGGTGACGGCAGTGATCATGATCTGGGTGGTGCCGGCTTTCAAGGATGTATTCAAGAGTTTCGGCGCCGACTTGCCGGCGCCGACCCTGTTCGTGATGGCGATTTCAGATTTCTTCGTACAATGGTGGTATCTGATCTTCGGCCTGACCTTCGGCAGCCTGTATCTGTTTTTTCAATCCTGGAAGCGTTCGCTAAAGGTGCAGCAGACGATGGACCGGCTGTTGCTGAAAGCGCCGATTTTCGGCGCAGTGATCCGCAAGGCCACCATCGCGCGCTGGACCCGCACCCTGGCCACCATGTTTGCCGCCGGCGTGCCGCTGGTCGAGTCGCTCGATTCGGTCGGCGGCGCCTGCGGCAATGCGGTGTATCTGGATGCAACCAAAAAAATCCAAACTGAAGTCAGTACCGGCACCAGCCTGACCGCTGCGATGCAAAATTCCGAGGTGTTTCCGAACATGGTCACGCAAATGGTTTCGATCGGCGAAGAATCCGGTTCGCTCGACATGATGCTGGGCAAGGTCGCCGATTTCTACGAGGAAGAAGTCGACGACGCGGTAGCTTCGCTTTCCAGCCTGATGGAACCGTTGATCATGGTGATTCTGGGGGTGCTGATCGGAGGCCTGGTCATCGCAATGTATCTGCCCATCTTTAAACTGGGGTCTGTCGTGTGAAATGTGAGTTCTTGCTTATGGAAAAAATGTCCTAAGCACACGACATTACAGCCCCGCATTTGGTCTCTGCGGGGCTTCTTAACGTGTCCAGATCGGCTTGCCGTCGGCTCGACTCCCGATGACGGCGGATGCCACAGCCATGATTTTTTGCGTCTGCCTTCTATGTGCCACAGTCTTTGCGAGCCGGGACTCCACCCCGACCGCGCTTACCTGCCCTCTGATTATCAGTATCCGCGGCCGTCATTTGTCAGAGATTTCGAGACTTAACAATGCCGAACTCAGGCATTTGCCGTGCGCGTCAAGAGCCAGCGAACGCGTGACGCCCCCGCCGAGCGCCTTCTGCAATACAAAATTCATCGCACCAAGGCCGGGAAGCGCATAGCGAACGACTTCACCAAGCGCAATATCGGAAAGATGCGCTTTCACACGTTCCGCTGTCAGGTGTTTTTCCAGCAGCGGATAGTGCCTGGCGTCATAGACGATCACCGAAATATTCGAGATATCGCCTTTATCGCCGGCGCGGGAATGCGCTATGTCACGAAGTAGCATTTCAGATCTCCTCACAATGGACAGTTGCTGTGACTAAAGCGTGCGGCAATAACGTGGAGCGCACGGCGACCACGTCTTTTGCTGATTTTGCCGCGCCGCCACCTCCTGCGGGGCCGCAGGTATATAGCGTTTCGACCTCATTGCCAATGCGGACGGCTTCTTTCAGGCTTTCTGTGCGGCCCGCAACGCGGATGCGGACCTCGTATGGTTCCGGGTTTTGCGCGCTCAACGCGGCACCATGAATGGCATTGACGCCAATAACGTCATATCGAATTTCTCCGACTTTCACATCGGCGAGTTTCAATCTCTCAGCGACAATATCGAGCGCCAGGCGGGCGCGGGCCAAGGCGCCCGGGCCGGCGTAAGACATTTGCCCCTCTCCAATGTAGCTGTCGATATAACCGATCGATACTTTGAGCATTCCGCTCTTCGGGTGGCCCGTCGCGCCGCTGATGGCGACCCGGTCAGTGCCGATTTCCGAGACCGTAACACGGGAGAAGTCGGCCACCACATCGGGCGTCAAATAGGCGGCCGGGTCATGAATCTCATACAGCAGTTGTTCCTTGCACGTGGCTGCGGTGACGCTGCCGCCGGAACCAGCTACCTTGGTAATAATCACGCTGCCGTCTTCGGCGACCTCGCCAATCGGAAAGCCCAGGCGCGCCAGGTTGGCCACGTCCTTGAAACCCGGGTCGGCGAAATAGCCGCCGGTAATCTGTCCGGCGCATTCCAGCAGGTGCCCGACCAAGGTGCCTTGGCCGAGCCGGTGCCAGTCGTCCATCGCCCAGCCGAATTCATGGATCAGCGGCGCAAGTACCAGCGCCGGGTCGGCCACGCGGCCTGTGACGATCACGTCCGCGCCTTGCGCTAGCGCATCGACCAATGGCTGCGCGCCCAGATAGGCATTCGCCGAAAGCAGCCTGTCCCCCAAATCGTTAACCGCAGTGCCGCTGTCGTCCAGGTAGTCGCCTTGCTTTAGAACGGACAGAACGTCATCGCCGGAAACAGCGGCAATCTTCAGCTTGGACAAGCCCAGTGTTTGCGCAATCTGCTTGATCTTGGCAGCTGCTGCAAGCGGGTTTGCCGCTCCCATGTTGGTAATAATCTTAATGCCTTTTTCACTGCAGATGCGCAAGACCGCATGCATCCTGTCCGCGAGCAGGGGATCGTAACCGAGCGCCGGGTCTTTCATTTTCGATTGCTGGGCGAGGGCAATGGTGCGCTCGGCCAGGCATTCGAAAATCAGGTAGTCGATATCGCCTTTTTCAGCCAGTTCAACTGCCGGCTCTATCCGGTCGCCCGAGTAGCCGGCGCCCGCCCCAATGCGGATATGTTTCATGATCTTCTCCTAACGGTTATGGGTGGCATCACAGCGGAAAAATGCCGAGAATGACGCAAGCGATGGTCATCAGGATCGACGCCGCGAATAAATATTTGAACGTGTATTTCTGATGATCGGCCAGATCAATCCCGGCCAGTCCTGCGACCAGAAAGGTTGCCGGCGTCAGCGGACTGATCGGGAATCCGGTGGTCATTTGTCCCAGTAGCGCTGCTTGCGCAACCTGAACCGGCGCCACTCCCAGCATATGGCTGACTTCGGCGACCACCGGCAGCACGCCGAAATAGAATGAATCGGGGTCGAACAGCAAGGACAGCGGCATCGACAACAATCCCAGCACGACGGGAATATGCGACGCCATCTCCGGCGGCACAAGGCCTACAGCTGCCTTTGCCATGGCGGAAAGCATGCCCGATTTGGACATGATGCCGGTAAACACGCCGGCGGCAAACAGAATGCTGGCCATCAATAAAGCTGCCTTGGCGTGAGCATCGACCCGGGCGCGCTGCATGTCGACGTTCGGATAGTTGATCATCAGCGCCAGCACGACACCGGTCATGAACATCACCACCGGATCGACCTTGCCGCTGATCATGACGCCTAGGACAACGACAGTCAGAACGATGTTGATCCAGAAATTCTTGGGCCGGCGGATTTGCTGTTCCAATTCGGTCAATTCATGCGTGTGGACAAAGCCGATCGGCGCGCCATTGGTCAGGCCCAAACGGATTTCCTCCTTTCGTCCCAGCCAATATGACACTCCGAAGACGAACGCGAGGCCGATCAACTGCACCGGAATCAAGGGCATGAAAATTTCGCTCACCGGGATATGCAGCGCAGCCGAGGCGCGAATCATCGGCCCGGTCCAGGGCAGAAAATTCACACCGGCCGCCAGCGAGGCGACGCAGGCGAGGATGCGCTTGTCGATGCCGAGACGGGTGTAGAGCGGCAGCATCGCGGGGATCGTTACCAGGAAAGTGACTGCGCCGGAACCGTCCAGATGAATCAGCAGCGCCAACAGCGCGGTGCCAGGCACGATCCGCGTCGGGCGACTGCCGACCACGCGCAAGATGCCGCTGATGATCGGATCGAGCATGCCGGCATCGGTGACGATGCCGAAAAACAGGATCGCGAACACGAACATGCCGGCCACCGGAGCGATATTGGTGATGCCTGCGATGATGAATTTTGAGGTGCCGAGTCCGAAGCCGCCGATCAAGGCGGCGATGATGGGAATCGCGATGAGCGCCACCAAGGGTGACATTTTCTTGGTGAGGATGGCCGCGAGTAAAACTACGATCGTGATGAAGCCGAGTAAAGCCAGCATTTTTTGTCTCCGAATATTGATCAATCTGCTTATTTGTTTAGCAGTTAATTCATTCTGGAGTACACAATTAATCTTGTAAAATAGTATTTTACGATCGATTAATCACATATTCAGATTAATATGCCGCCCAATATTTCCACCAAATTGTTGCACGCCTTCCTGGCATTGAATGAATGCAGGCACTTCACGCGTGCAGCCGAGCGATGTCACCTGTCGCAGTCCGCATTTAGTGTGCTGATTCAGAAGTTGGAAACGGCCGTTGGCGTGCAGCTTGTCGAGCGCGATACGCGCAACGTAACCCTCACGGCGGAAGGAGAAATGTTCGTGGAAGTGGCACGCAGCCTGGTCACGGATATCGAATCTGCGTTTTCGAACATGGCGGACTACGTTGCGCGCCGCAAGGGTCGGGTGTCGATCGCCGCACTTCCCTCGCTGGCCGCCAATGGGCTGCCAGCCGTCATCGCCCAGTATAGAAAACAGTTTCCAGGAGTAACTGTTCAACTGTTCGATGCGCTTTCCGATCAATGCCTGGGCTTGCTGCGGCTGGGCAAAGTTGATCTGGCCCTGACCGCGCTCGGGACGAATTTGGCGGAATTCGAGACCAGGACCTTGTGCAGCGATCCCTTCTACCTGGTTTGTCGCCGCGATCATCGTCTGGCACAGAAAACCAGCGTCGCCCTGGCAGACTTAAGCGGCTGCGACTTGATTCATTTGGCGAAGTCGACCAGCGTCAGGCAGCATGTGGAGCTTCTGATACGGAATATTCCGGTAAACAATGCCGGATTCGAGGTGGAACATCTGGCGACGGTGGCCGGCTTGATTGAGCACGGCATGGGGGTAAGTCTGGTGCCTGAACTCACTTTATTCCAGTTTCGGAATATGGATCTGATCGCAATTCCGGTCGAAGCCAATGATCTTGTCCGCCCAATTTACCTTGTTAAACAAAAGGATCGCAATCTATCGATCGCCGCTCAAGGCATGTTCGACCTAATCGAAACGCGCTTGAGCTCGAACGCCAAAGTGTAAATGGGCAAGCATGCAGACAAACTGCGCGCAAGCTGCCGCGGCAAATGGCCGAGGCAGCCGAACGCTTACGTTGCCAGTATCTTTTCCTGGAGACTGCAGGCTTCGATGCCGAACCAAGGATTGCCGTCCGCTAATTCAGGGATGCTTTACCTGCAGCGATTACAGACATTTTGTTTCTTATCGTCATGCTCTTTTGGAAGTAGAATAATGCGAAATTTGGCGTCGCAGGCGCTTCTCGGAACCGGTTCGCCCGAGAAAAATCCGGTTTCCACCATCCCCTGCGCGGCCTGCCTCGATCTGGACCAGGATATCCCAACCATAGTGAGCCAATCCGCTGCAGCCTATATGATTGCGGCTTGAATAAGGTCTGAATAATCGATGAACACTGTTGTAATGCTTGGCCAAATCGTGCAGGAGCCTGCTTTCTTTGCCGCCCCCGGCAATCTATTGGGCGCCGCACTGGCCGCGCTGTTCGGCCTGCTGATCGGCAGTTTCCTGAATGTGGTGGTCTATCGCTTGCCGAAGATGATGCAGCGCGAATCGGACAATTACGTGGCGCACGAAAGCGGCCTGAGTCTGCCGCATACCGACCGTTTCGACCTGTCGCTGCCGCGGTCGGCCTGCCCCCATTGCGGGCACCGGATCGGCGCGCTGGAAAATATTCCGGTCATCAGCTATCTGGCGCTAAGAGGCAAATGTGCATCCTGCAAGGCGCCAATTTCAGCCCGTTATCCGGTTGTTGAATTGCTGACCGGAGCCTTGTCGGCGCTGCTGATATGGCGTTTCGGCGCCGGCCTGGCCGGTCTGTCGACGCTGCTGTTCGCCTATCTGCTGATTGCGATGACATTCATCGATGCCGATACCCAGCTGCTGCCCGACGACCTGACGCTGCCGCTGCTGTGGGCCGGCCTGCTGATCAACCTGAACGGCACCTTCGCGCCGCTGCCGGACGCTGTGCTCGGCGCTGCAGCCGGCTATCTGATACTGTGGGCAATTTACTGGCTGTTCAAGCTCGTCACCGGCAAGGAAGGCATGGGTTACGGCGACTTCAAACTGCTGGCCGCACTCGGTGCATGGCTGGGCTGGAGCATGCTGCCGATGATAATCCTGCTGTCGTCTGTGGTCGGTGCCACAGTCGGCATCTTCCTGATTGTTTTCACCAAGCGCGGCCGCGACAACCCGATTCCATTCGGCCCTTATCTGGCCGCTGCCGGGATGATCGCCCTACTCTTTGGCAAATCCATCGCTGCCAATACGCTCGACTTTCTGCTGTAGCCAACATGTGCAACTATTGAGAAATCAATGAAGAATCGTTTTTCAGTCGGCTTAACCGGCGGTATCGGCAGCGGCAAAAGCACGGTTGCCGACCTGTTCGCTGCCCGCGGCGCGGCAATCATCGATACCGATCTGATTGCGCACCGCCTGTGCGCGCCGGATGGCGCAGCCGTCAAAGCCATTCGGACCCAGTTCGGCGCCGCCTTCATCGGTGCCGACGGAGCGATGAACCGGGCCGCGATGCGCGACAAGGTATTTTCCGATCCGGCCGCCAAACAACGACTCGAAGCAATTCTGCACCCGCTAATACGGGCCGAGACCGAACGCGCTGCGCAACAGGCCGAGGGCGACTACCTGATGCCGGTGGTGCCGCTGCTGGTCGAGTCCGGCAACTGGGCCCGGCGCGTGGCGCGGGTGCTGGTCATCGATTGCCCGGAAGCGCTGCAAATCCAGCGCGTCATGCAGCGCAACGGCTTGAGCGAAGCGCAGGTGCGCGCGATCATGGCACACCAGGTTTCACGCGCGGCGCGGCTGGCCGCGGCGGATGACGTAATTATCAATGATGCCGACGCCAGCGCGCTGGTGCCGCAAGTCGACCGCCTGCATGCGTTGTATCTGGCGTTAGCAGCACAATCGTCATAACAAATTGTCGCAACAATTGTAATTTGAGCCAGCATCGTTCAGAATTACAAAATCATCAACCTTTACCGGGATTGTGCTTTGATTGTCTACGAATACCCTTTCAACGAGCGTATTCGCACGTTGTTGCGACTGGAAGACCTGTATGAAAAATTCACTTTTTTCCTGCATCAGGAACATGCGCTGCAACACCATGTCGCTCTTTGCACCATCTTTGAAATGCTCGAAGTCGCCGGCCGCGCCGACCTGAAATCGGATCTGCTGCAGGAACTGGAACGCCAGAAGCAGACCCTGCTCGGCTTTAAAAGCAATCCCAATGTGGAAGCCCATCGACTTGAAGAAATCCTGCGCGACCTGGAGCGCATCAGCACAGCTCTGATGACCGCGCAAGGTAAAACCGGGCAAAACGTGCGCGACAATGAATGGCTGATGAGCATCCGCGGTCGCACCATCATTCCGGGCGGAGCTTGCGAATTCGATTTGCCTTCGTATTACGCCTGGCAACAGCGTCCGGCGCAACAGCGTTTTGACGATATAACGGGATGGTTTTCGACTTTGCTGCCGCTGTTCGAGGCCCTGACCATGGTGCTGCGGCTGTTGCGCGAATCGGGCAGCACCAGCAAAATCATCGCGCAATCAGGTACTTACCAGCAAATGCTGCAGGGCAAGGTGTACCAGATGCTGCGCCTGGAGATTGATGAAGAACTCGGCTGCATTCCCGAAATTTCCGCCAATAAATACATGCTATGGGTGCGCTTCACTTGTCCGGACGGCAATATGAAGCCAAAAGTGTTCGATGGCGACGTGCCGTTCGAGCTGACTCTGTGCAATTTTTGAGTAAAACAAACAATGACTACTTTTGTGCATTGCCCGACTTGCAACAACAAGGTCGAATGGGCTGAAAAAAACCGCTTCCGTCCTTTTTGTTCGGAACGCTGCAAGCAGATCGACCTGGGCGCCTGGGCCGATGAAAAATACACTATCCCTGCCGTCAATCCTGCCGAGGATATCGACGACGACAGCAAATTGCAGTCTTAATCGGCGATAGCGGGAGTCGCGATGTCACGTCTGCTGGTTGCTGCGCAATTGTTGCTGATCGTCTTGCTCGCGCTTCCCAACCCGATTTCCAGCCATGCTCCCGCATTCACCGTAATCAGCATAGCGCTGTTCATTCTGGGCCTGATCGCAGCCGGCGCCGCACTGGCCGTGATGCCGGCGCACACTTTCAGCGTGCTGCCGGAACCCAGAAGCGGCGGCGAACTGGTGACAAACGGCATCTACCGCCATATCCGGCACCCGATGTATCTGGCGGTGCTGCTGTGCGGCCTGGCCGTCTGCGTGGCGTATGGATCGGTGGGGAAATGGAGCTTGCTGGCGCTGCTGGCGGGCGTGCTGACCATCAAGATCCAGCGCGAAGAACGCTTGCTGCTGGCCCGTTTTTCTGACTACGCCGATTATCGACGCCGGACCAAGGCGATCATTCCCTATCTGCTGTGAGCGGATAACGCAAGCGGTCCAGCCATTCCAGCAGAGGAATGGTGGCCGGCAATAGCGGCGCAACCCCGACCTTGCCTTGCCATGCGAACGCCTGTCCTTCCAGGCTTTGCGGTTCGCCGCGCCATGCGCGACTCAGGTAGAAGTGCAGCCGCACGTGGGCATGCGGATAGATGTACTCGACGCCGCACCAAGGCTCGGCGGTCACTATCTCGATCCCCAACTCTTCGACGAATTCGCGTTTTAGCGCATCCAGAATCGATTCGCCCGGCTCCACCTTGCCGCCCGGAAATTCCCAAAAGCCGGCGTAAGGTTTGCCCGTCGGGCGTTGCGCCAGCAGAACATCGCCATTCGACTGCATCAGAATTCCGACTGCAACCGCAACCGGAACCGGACTGGATTCAGACATCGAATAACCTTAAAATAAATACTACTTATTGTATTTAATGGTACCACAATGAATATATGCGGAAAACATCGCATTTAAAGGCATACCCCTTAGTTCTTCATTTTCCCCGCATGATCCCGGGCGAATTGCCAGGCTACGCGACCGGAGCGCGAGCCGCGCTGCAAGGCCCAGCGCAGCGCATCGGCGCGGGCCGCTGCGACCTGACCGGCATCGCAGCCGAACGAGCCCAGCCAGTGCGCAACGATATCGAGGTAATCATCCTGCTTGAACGGATAAAACGATACCCACAGGCCGAAACGCTCGGACAGCGAGATTTTTTCTTCGACCGTCTCGCCCGGATGCAGATCGCCGTCGTCGCTGCGCTTGTAGGTTTCATTATCGGCCATGCGTTCCGGCAGCAAATGGCGGCGGTTGGAGGTGGCGTAAATCAGCACGTTGTCGGATTGCGCGGCAATGCTGCCGTCGAGCGCCACTTTCAGCGCCTTGTAACCGCCCTCGCCTTCCTCAAAGCTCAGGTCGTCGCAAAAAATGATGAAGCGTTCTGGCCGCTCGGCCACCAAATCGACGATATCCGGCAAGTCGGCCAGGTCGGCCTTGTCGACCTCGATCAGGCGCAAGCCCTGCGCCGCATAGTGGTTCAGGCACGCCTTGATCAGCGACGACTTGCCGGTGCCGCGAGCGCCGGTCAGCAGCACATTGTTGGCTGGCCGGCCTTGCACGAATTGTTGCGTATTTTGTTCGATCTGCTGCTTTTGCGGCCCGATATTGTGCAGATCATTCAAATTGATATTGGCGATATGCGCCACTGGCTGCAGAAACCCAACGCCTTGGCCGGGCCGCTTGCGCCAGCGAAATGCGGTGGCGCGGGCCCAGTCGGTAGCGTGTGCCGGTGGCGGCAGAATGGATTCCAAGCGCGCCAGTAAGCTTTCAGCGCGTACTAAAAATTGATCGAGTTGTGTCATGAATGGAAGCTTGTGCGGTGTCGATTATTAAGAGCGGTAATCCGCATTGATGGTCACGTATTCGTGCGACAGGTCGCAGGTCCAGACCGTGGCTGTCGCAGCGCCGCGCGCCAGTGTGACGCGCACCGTGATCTCGCTCTGCTGCATCACGCGCTGGCCGTCCTGCTCCTGATAATCCGGATTGCGGCCGCCATTTTTGGCAACCCAGACATCGTCCAGATACAGGTTCAGCTGATTGACATCGAGATCGTCGACGCCGGCATAACCGATTGCGGCCAGAATCCGGCCCAGGTTCGGGTCGGACGCGAAGAACGCGGTTTTCACCAGCGGCGAATGGGCGATCGAGTAGGCAATCTTGCGGCATTCCTCGGCGTTTTTGCCTTGCTCCACCGTGACCGTGATGAATTTTGTCGCGCCTTCGCCATCGCGGATGATCATCTGCGCCAACTGTTGCGAAATGCCGGTCACCGCCTGCGCCAGCGCTGCATATTCGCTGGACCCGATATCGTTGATTTCCAGCGCGGCAGTGCCGGTGGCGATCAGCATGAAGGAATCGTTGGTCGAGGTGTCGCCGTCGATGGTGATGCAATTGAACGAGGTATCGGCGGCCTGTTTGACCAGATGATCGAGCACCGGTTGCGCCACTTTCGCGTCGCACGCCAGAAATCCCAGCATGGTTGCCATGTTCGGCCTGATCATGCCGGCGCCTTTGCTGATGCCGGTCAGGGTGATCGTGACGCCATTGATCACCACGCTACGCGAGGCCGCCTTGGGCTGGGTGTCGGTGGTCATGATCGCTTCGGCGGCATTGAACCAGTTGTTTTCCGTCAGATTCTGGATCGCTTGCGGCAAGCCGCCTTTGATGCGGTCGAGCGGCAGCGGCTCCAGAATCACGCCGGTGGAAAACGGCAGGATTTGGGTCGTGTCGCAACCCAGCAAGCCGGCCAGCGCCGCGCAGGTGGCATGGGCATCGGCCAGACCCGGCGCGCCGGTGCCGGCATTGGCGTTGCCGGTATTGATCACCAGCGCGCGGATGCGGCGGCCGGATTGCGCCACCGCTTCCAGATGGGCTTTCGCGACTTGCACCGGCGCGGCGCAAAAACGGTTGGTGGTGAACACGCCCGCCACCGTGGCGCTCTCGGCCAGCTGCAGCACCAGCAAATCCTTGCGGTTGGGTTTTTTAACGCCTGCTTCGGCATGGCCGAGCAAGATGCCAGCCACGGGTGTGAGATCGGCGGCGAGCGGGAGAGGGGAATTGACAGCCATGTTGTGCGTGCTCTAGCAGTGGACGAAAAACGTATTGTAATCGTTATGTCGCCAATGCCGATGCTGCAAGGCTGCAGAGCGGGATGCCATCCAGCGGCAACGCCGGCTAATGCTGATCGAATAAAAAAAGACGGGCAAGCCCGTCTTTTTTGGTGCGCCACAGTCCGAACTGCTTATACCAGCTTGCCGTGACACTGCTTGTACTTCTTGCCGCTGCCGCAAGGGCAAAGGTCGTTGCGGCCGACCTTTGCCACCGCGTTCGGATTCAGCCGCTGGGCGTCTGAATCGGCCCGCACGGTGGGCGCCAGCAAGTCTTCCGGTTCCGCATCGGCGTCGAAATCCGCATGCTGATAATGCACGTTCTCGACATGCGATTGCGCCAGTTCCTGCTCTGCCATTTCGATCTCTTCACGCGACTGGATATGCACCGTCATGACGACCTTGGTCACATCATTCTTGATCAGATCGAGCATCTGGCCGAACAAGTCGAAGGCTTCGCGCTTGTATTCCTGCTTCGGATTCTTTTGCGCATAGCCGCGCAAGTGGATGCCTTGGCGCAAGTGATCCAGCGCGGCCAGATGTTCGCGCCAGTGCGAATCGACGCTTTGCAGCATCACACTGCGTTCGAAACCGCCAAACGATTCCCGCCCGACGATGGCGATCTTGGCATCGTAGGCCGCGGTGGCAGCCTGCAGAGTGCGTTGCAGCAATTCTTCGTCGGTCAGATTCGGCTCGGTTTCCAGCATCTGCGCCAGCGGTAATTCAAGCTGCCATTCATCGGCCAATACCGTTTCCAGCGACTTGATGTCCCACTGCTCTTCCATCGACTCGGCCGGCACAAAGGCGCGGAACAGGTCGGTAAACACGCCATTGCGCAGCGAAGCGATCAGGGCGGATACGTTGTCGGACTCCAGCAGTTCGTTGCGCTGGGAATAAATCACCTTGCGCTGATCGTTGGAGACATCATCGTATTCCAGCAATTGCTTGCGGATGTCGAAGTTGCGCGCCTCGACCTTGCGCTGCGCCGATTCGATCGAGCGCGACACGATGCCGGCTTCGATCGGCTCGCCTTCGGGCATTTTCAGTCGGTCCATGATTGCCCGTACCCGGTCGCCGGCAAAGATGCGCAGCAGCGCATCATCCAGCGACAGGTAAAACCGCGAGGAACCGGGATCACCCTGACGGCCGGAACGGCCGCGCAACTGATTGTCGACCCGCCGCGATTCGTGGCGTTCGGTGCCAATGATGTGCAAGCCGCCGGCCGCAACTACCTGGTCGTGCAATGCCTGCCAACCGTTGCGCAAGGCCAGTGCCTGCGCCTGCTGGTCGGCGTCCGATATGCTGGCATCGGCTTCGATGGTTTGAATCGCATTTTCGACATAGCCGCCCAGCACGATATCGGTCCCGCGGCCAGCCATATTGGTCGCAATCGTGATCGCGTTGGGGCTGCCGGCCTGAGCGATGATCTCGGCTTCGCGCGCATGCTGTTTCGCATTCAGCACATTGTGCGGCAACTTGGCCTGATCCAGAATGCCGGACAGCAATTCGGAATTTTCAATCGAGGTGGTGCCGACCAAAACCGGCTGACCGCGCTCGTAACAATCCTGAATGTCCTTCAGCATCGCCTGATATTTTTCTTCGTTGGTCTTGTAGACCTGATCCTGCCGATCCTTGCGCTGGTTCGGCTTGTTCTGCGGAATCACCACAGTTTCAAGAGAGTAAATCGACTGGAATTCGTAAGCTTCGGTGTCGGCGGTACCGGTCATGCCGGCCAGTTTGCCGTACATGCGGAAGTAATTCTGGAACGTGATCGACGCCAGAGTCTGATTTTCGTTCTGGATTTTGACGCCTTCCTTGGCTTCGACCGCCTGATGCAGGCCGTCGGACCAGCGCCGGCCGGTCATCATCCGGCCGGTGAATTCATCGACGATAACGACTTCACCGTCTTGCACCACGTAATGCTGGTCCTTGAAATACAGCGCATGGGCGCGCAGCGCCGCATACAGATGGTGCACCAGCGCGATGTGGGTCGCATCGTAGAGCGAACCGCCTTCGGCCAGCAATCCCATCTCGGTCAAAATCTGCTCGACCTTTTCGTGGCCGGCTTCGGTCAGCAGCACCTGGTGCGCTTTTTCGTCCTTGGTGTAATCGCCCGGCACATCCACCTTGCCTTTGCCGTCCGGCGTTTCTTCGCCGATCTGCAAGATCAGACGTTTGGGCAGTTCATTGAGCTTGTAATACAGCTCGGTGTGGTTTTCCGCCTGGCCCGAGATGATCAGCGGGGTGCGCGCTTCATCGATCAGGATCGAATCGACTTCATCGACGATGGCGAAGTGCAGGCCGCGCTGGACCCGGTCTGCTACGTCGAACACCATGTTGTCGCGCAGGTAATCGAAACCGAACTCATTATTGGTGCCGTAAGTGATATCCGCGGCATAGGCGAGCTGCTTGCTGTCGTGATCCATCTGCGACAGGTTCACGCCGGTGGTAAGGCCGAGCCAGCCATACAGCAGACCCATACTATTGGCGTCACGCTGCGCCAGATAATCGTTGACGGTGACGATATGCACGCCTTTGCCGTCCAAGCCGTTGAGATAAGACGCCAGAGTCGACATCAGGGTTTTGCCCTCGCCGGTGCCCATTTCTGCAATTTTGCCCTGGTGTATCACCATCCCACCGATCAACTGGACGTCGAAATGGCGCATTTTGAGCACCCGCTTGCTGGCTTCGCGGCACACCGCAAACGCTTCCGGCAGCAGGGCGTCGATTTTCTCGCCGCTGGCAATGCGTTCTTTGAAGGCCGGGGTCTTGGCTTGCAATTGCGCATCCGAGAGTTTTTCCATCTCCGCTTCTAGCGCATTGATCTCACGGACGGTTTTTTTGTATTGCTTGAGCAGCCGCTGGTTGCGACTGCCGAAAATCTGGGTCAGTAATGACATACTTGGATTCTAAAAAAGCGCCGGAAAAATGACTCGATGCATCTGCACTGCGCATAGGCACTGCAAAACTGCTGGCATCGGGCCGGACTATGTTTAACATCGGATTTTAGCATGCGACTTTTCGCATATTGGGCTTACCTGGGCGGAAACAATGGTCAATTGACCTTGTCCAAAAGGAAAATCGGTACCACAAACTCATTTCCCCCGTAGCGCCACCACTTTCGCCAGATCGGCACCGGCTGCCAGAAACTTGTTCGGGTCTTGCGCCACGTCTTTGACGCGCACCTCGAAGTGCAGATGGGCGCCGGTAGAACGGCCGGTCGAGCCGATATCGGCCACATGCTGGCCGCGCTTGACGATGTCGCCGATCTGCACCAGGCGGCGCGACGCATGCGCATAACGGGTGACGATATCGTTGCCGTGGTCGATCTCCACCATATTGCCGTAATCGTTATGCAACTCGGAAGCGATAACCACCCCGCCTGCCGCAGCCACGATCGGCGTGCCGGTTGGGGCCGGGAAATCGATCCCCGCATGAAAGGTGCTGCGCCCGTTAAATGGATCGAAGCGCACCCCGAAACCGGAAGCGACATAATTGACCTTGACTGGCTGGTTGGTGGGCAGCAGTTTCGACTGGATCTTGTCGGCCATCAGGGTCGACTCCAGCACATTCATGTAATCGGCCCGATGCTCGACGTCGGTTGTCATCGCATCGAGCAATTTCTGGAATTCGGTCAGGCTCAAATCCGCTCCGGCCTGCCGTTCCAGGCTGGACGGCGCCGCCCCGCCGCGACCGGGCAAGGCCTTGAAGTTGAAATCTTCCGGCTTGACGCCGGCCAGGCCCTGCACCCGCTCGCCGAGCGCATCGAGCCGCACTAACTGGGCCTGCATCTGGCCCAGCCGTACTGCCATGAAAGCCAGATTTTCCTTCAAAAACTTGTCTTGCCGGCTGGCCTGATCGGGCACCGATTGCGCTGTCAATCCCAGCAAAAAAGGGGAGGCAATATCGGCTGCCAAACGCAACGTCAGCGCCTGCAGCAAAACCGCACCGACTGCGACGGCAGTCAGAAAGCCCAACACTGCCAGTAGCAAATGCTTTTTGGTTAAGGTAATGGATTTGGCCTGGGCCAGGCGTGGGTGCAACAGAATGACTTGCATATCGATCCTCTATGGTGCGCCGGATATGGTAAGGTTCAGCGGATGCGGTCAGCCTCCTCTTCCTATACTCCTTACCAGCGCAGCGCCCGTCCGGTGCAGTCGACGCGCGCGCCACAAGATGCGATGGGCTTTTTGCGGGGGCACGACAAGATGGCCGCGCTGATGCCGACCGCCACCAGAATGGCGGCGCTGCAAAAAGATTGCGCAGCAGCGCTACCGGCGATGTTCGAAGCCTGCGCCATCCTGCAATTCGAATCCGGCCAGTTGGTGCTATCGACGCCGAATGCCGCACTGGCCGCAAAACTCAAGCAACAGTTGCCGAAACTACAGGCTTTGTTGCTAAAGCGCGGCTGGCAGGTTAACGCAATCCGCCTCAAAGTGCAAGTTGTCAGAAGTCTGGAAAAAGCCACCCCGGTCAAGCAAGCGACACTGTCGGAACCAGCCCGTTCGGCGCTGGCGGTGCTAGCCGATACGTTGGAAAATTCGCCCCGCAACGCAGCTCTGAAAGCTGCCATCGAAGCCATGGCGCGGCGCAATCGCGACTGATCGCCACCTTGCCAAGTATCAATAAATATGACGGGTATGTCTAAAAACGCCGTGTTTTCCGCCTATGTTTATTGGTAAAAAATAAAATACGGCGTCCAGTACTACCAAACCCAGAACATCAGCACCCAATTAATATCGACCAGCGCCAGCGCCAGTGCGAAGACGCCCAGCGCCGCCAGTCGCTGCGACGTGGTAGCAGCGTGCTGGCGGGTAATCCCTATCGCCAGCCAGAACGACCACAGGCTGGCGCCGATCAGCAGCAACAAGCGCAGGTCATTGATCCAGAACACCGGCACGCCATCGTTTTTGAGCAAGTTGACGGTCAGCGCCGACAGGCCGAGAAATACGCCGCAACCGGCCAGCGGAATCAGCGCCTGGCACAAGTGATAAAAACGCTGGCGCTGCCACGGCCCCAGCAGGCGGCTGGCCAGCCCGACGATGGCAGAGAGCGCGCAACCCATCAGCACCCCCATGCCCAGAATGTAGCCGGTCACCAGCGCGCCATCGAGCCAGGAAAAGACGTCGCGCTGCATCGGGTAATTGGTCAGCAGCCACCACGGCGCGTTCTCGGCGAACGGCCACAGGATGTCGCGCTCGATCAGCCATTCGGCGGCCAATTGCTTGACCTGGATGAAATGCGGATTGACTGTCCACTGGAACGCTCCGAGCGCGATGCCGAGCAGCCCGAACAGGATCAGCACGCTTTGCCAGCCGGTAGCCAGCTGCGCGCCCAGCTTGACCACCTCGTGATTCGGTGCCCGGGCGCTTAACGTAATGGCGTCGCGATGACCGCTGCAACGCCCGCACATGTGGCAATCGCTGGTACCTTGCATCTGGCGCATTGCCACCAGCGGCGCGCAATTGATCGGCGGAATCTTGGTCACGCTATGGTAAGACTTGCGCCATGCTTCGGCATCGACCTTGTTGTGCATCGGCGCCAGCTTGCTGAGCACCTCGAACACGCCATTGACCGGACACAGGTATTTGCACCAAACCCGCTTTTCGCGTCCGTACAGATAACCGATGACGATGGCGGCCGCAGTGGAGCCGCCCAGCACCAGCAATACCGCCTTCGGATACTGATACACGCTGACCATCTGGCCGTACAGCGTGGTCATGCTGAACGCCACGAACGGCCAGCCGCCCCAGCGCATCCAGCGCGGAATGGCGCGGTTGCGCCCTTTGCTGCTGGCCCATTCGGTCAAGGAACCCTCCGGGCACAGCACGCCGCACCAGGCGCGTCCGACCAGCACTATGCTGAGCAGCACGAACGGCCACCAGATGCCCCAGAATACGAACTGGGCAAAAATAGTCAGATTATTCACGATGTGCGCGCTCTCGTCGGGCAGCGGCAAAACCGCCGGCCCCACCAGCAACGCGACGTAAAACAGCACCACCACCCACTGCACGCGCCGGATCAGGCGACCGTGGCTTTGCAGCCAGTTTCCCAGCGGGGCCAGCGCCAAGGCGTTCATGCGGTTGCCGCCCCACGGCTGGCGCGCAGCATCCAGCGAATTGCCAGCCAGTAAGCGGCGAAGACGAGCAGGCTCAACAAATCCGGACGGGCCCGGTAGCCGGTGAACGACGACACCAGGCTGCCCAGTATGGAGCCATCATCGAGCAAGCGGCTGGTATCCCAGACCTGCGCCACGATCACCGGCAGCAGTTGCACGTCGATCAGTTTTTCCACCCCGCCCAACAGCAGCGAGCATGCCAGCAGCAGCAACAGGATTTCCGTGACGCGGAAAAATGCGCGCCATGAAATCAGCTTGCCGCCCAGTTGCAGCAGCGCAAAGGTGGCGCCCGCCAGCACCGCGCCCAAACCCAGCGCCAGCCAGAATGCGGCCGAGGCGAAGCCATTGCTGCCCATTGCCAGACTCGATACAAACACGACCGCTTCGCTGCCCTCGCGCGCGACCGCGATCGCCGCCAGCGAAAACACGCCCCACCAGTTTTCGGTTTGCGTGCTGGCAACCAGCGCCTGCTCCATATCCCGCTTCAGACGTCGCCCATGGCGGCGCATCCAGAACACCATCTGGACAATCAGCGCCGCCGCCAGCAGCAGCATGCCGGCCATGAAATACGCATGCCCTTCATCCGACAGGATTTCATCCAGCGCGCCGATCCCCAACCCCAGCAAAAAAGCCCCGGCCAAACCCGCCAGCACGCCGCCCCACAGATATTTCAGGCCGCGCGCGCCGGCTGGATTGTGCGACAGCCACGCATACAGGATGCCGACCACCAGCATCGCTTCGACGGTTTCGCGCCACATCACGAACAGGATTTGCGTAAAATTTTGCATGATTGGAGGATTGGATAAATATCGGAAAACTTATTTTGCGACGATGCTGCCCTGACCCACGCTGATATGAAAATCATCGAAATACTTGTACTCGCCGGGTTGCAGCGGGTAAATCACGACAAACGAGGTTCCGCCCGGGTTCAGCGCCTTTTCCTTGCGCAATTGCTTGCTCTCGAATTCGATCGCTTCGGTGCCGACGTTATGAATTTCCAGCTTGAATTTCTTGCCGGCTGGTACCTGCAACACCTTCGGCGTGAAAACGCCGTTGTTGCAATTCAGACCGAAAGTCAGCAAATCCTCGCCTGCCGATGCCGCGCCTGCCAGCAACAGGATCGAGCAAAACACACTTAATTTTTTGAACATCTCACCCCCGCAACCATGGCCGGGTCAGCGATCCGGCCATGAATGGATCAATCGATGAATCAATAACCGCCTTTTTTACCGGTGCCGGCAAAGGTGAAATCGTAATTCAGGTCAAAGGTCTTGAACCACGGCGCAACGCCGGTTTCCTTGTCGACATGGCGGCCGAAATGGGCGTGGGTATTGGCCGAAGGCGGCAACACGGTCAGCTTCAGCTTGTATTTGCCGGGGCCGGACAGCTTCACGTTATCGCCGTAGTGCGGGCCGTCGCTGGCCTGCATCGGCATCATTTCGCCAGCCGCCTTGAAGTTGCTGCCGACCTTGCTCAGTTCGTATTTCACGACCAGATACGGCATCCAGTCGCCTTCGGCAAACGCGTTCGGATTGTCCTTGACCGCATGGATATCGGCTTCGAGGTGGATGTCGGAAGCCTCGACTTTGCCCATCATGCCCTCGGGATCCATCTTGATCGGTTGCAAATACACTGCGCCGATTTCCATGCCGTGCAGAATCTGGTGCTTGCCAATCGGTGTTTCAGCCGCGTGGGCGGTGCTGACGATCAATGCCAGACTGGAGAACAATAGAGTGCCGAGGGATTTTTTCATAGGGTGCTTGCTTTCATTGCGGTGGTCGAATGCGAGAATTCTAGCACAACAATGATAATCATTCTCATTTGTATTTGATGTTTTTATGCATAAAACTTGCGTAAGATTAAGTGCCGCAACAATATTTTGCGTTAATTGCAATGCTCTCAAAACACATTCAGCGTTGTCTTTTAGGCCGAAACACGCTGGCATCGGCGTAAAACGCGGCATCCTGCGCCGGCCACCAGCCCGGCACCCCGAGTACCGGCAGCGGCGTGAAGTCGGCTGTGCTCAAGCCTTGGTTTGTCAGTTCCTGCGCGATCTGACGGTCTATCCAGTCCCGCCGCGCTGCGGGATCCAGCGCAAAATAAGCGCCCTCCACCATCACCAAGCGGGCGTGGGCGGTGATCGCCTTGTACGGCGACACCAGTTTTTCCATCAACGCATGGCCGAACAGCCAGACTTCGGCCGCGCTGCCGAAATCGGCGCGCTGTTCGATGAACGCATCCTGCCATTGGTGATTGCGCAACGCGTCCACCAGCGCGCGGCCCGACGGCGCATCGCACACCACCAGCAGCGCCGAATTTTCATCGAAAATTGTGGCCGCGTCACGGGCCGGACCGCGTTCCTTGCCCACGCCGGACTGCGTGATCTGCGCCGCCTGCAAGGCATTGAGCTGGCGCTTGATGTTCGGGAAACTGAGCCAGACCAGCGCATTGAAGAAATCGTGCAAATTGGCGCGGGTCGGCACGCAACCGGCGGCGCTGATGAAAGCTTCATAAGCGACGCCCGCCGGCAACGCAGCCTGCGGCACGAAGGACAGCGGCAAGCCGGCGTGGTTGCGCAAGCCATCGGCGGCGGCGCACGCATTGAGCGCCTGCCGCCAGTCGGCAGCGCCCGTCACGCGCTGCGCCGCTACTTGGATTGCCGTCAACCAGGGCCGCGTCCAGTCTATCGGCGCATGCACCGCCGCGAGTGCAGGTTCAAGCGTCGCGGCCACAGGAATCCCGTTCATCCAGATCCAATCAAATTAAAATAAGCGGGAGTATAGGTAAAAATATTGGGATTACCGCATATTAATAAAGCGGAATATAAAAATACGGCACCCTGTATCAAATTTTGCAAAGAATCGAGCAAGCCGCCTACAGCAGTTTCCAGGCAATCGTTTCGCCGCCGTTCAAAGGCATGATGGTGGCGTCGCCGAGCGGCAGTTCAGCCGGCAATGTCCAATCCTGGCGCTGCAAGGTGACCGTTCCGGCGTTGCGCGGCAAGTCGTAAAACGCCGGGCCGTTGAAACTGGCAAACGCTTCCAGCTGGTCCAGCGCGCCGGCCAGATCGAACGCGTGCGCATACAGTTCCATCGCGTGCAAGGCGGTGTAGCAACCGGCGCAACCGCAGGCGGCTTCCTTCAATCCCTTGGGATGCGGGGCCGAATCGGTGCCGAGGAAGAAGCGTTCATCGCCGCTGGTGGCCACCGTCACCAGCGCCTGGCGATGTTCTTCGCGCTTGAGCACCGGCAGGCAAAAGTAATGCGGGCGAATCCCGCACTTGAAGATGGCGTTGCGGTTGTACAACAAATGATGGGCGGTGATGGTGGCCGCAATCGGGCCGTCGGCCTCGCTCACGTATTGCGCGGCGTCCTTGGTGGTGATGTGCTCGAAGACGATTTTCAGCGCCGGCATCGCCAGGCGCAGCGGTTGCAGCACGCGCTCGATGAAGACCGCTTCCCGGTCGAAAATGTCGATTTCCGGATCGGTCACCTCGCCATGCAGCAGAAACGGCATGCCGATTTCCTGCATCGTTTCCAGCGTTTTATAGCACTTGGTCAGATCGGTCACGCCGGCGTCTGAATTGGTGGTGGCGCCGGCCGGATACAGTTTGATCGCATGGATGAAGCCGCTGTCTTTTGCCCGCAGGATTTCATCCGGCGGCGTGTTGTCGGTCAGGTACAGCGTCATCAAAGGTTCGAAAGCCATGCCGGCGGGCAAAACAGCCAGAATGCGCTCGCGATATTCCGCCGCTTGCGCGGTGGTGGTGACCGGCGATTTCAGATTCGGCATCACGATTGCGCGGCCGAACTGGCGTGCGCTGTGCGGCAACACGGAAGCCAGCGCCGCGCCGTCGCGCAAGTGCAAATGCCAATCGTCGGGGCGGGTGATGGTGAGTGTATCGATCGGTGTGGTGGTGGTCATGATCATGGCGGCGCTTTCTATGGAGTGCCTCCATTTTACCTGCCTGCACTTTTTAAAGAATCAGGATCTCCTGATAATCGTTGACATTGGTGCGCGTCGGTCCGGTGACAAACAAATCGCCCGGCGTAATTGGCCGTCAAGCGAAACCGACAACAGCCCGAGCTCGCCTACACAAACACCGAAAAAATCGTCAAGTCGAACACGCGCTCCACCAGCCATACCGTCGCTATCAGCACGATCAGGCTGGAACCAGCGGTAAACACGGCGCTGCGATAAAAAGTTGTTTTGCGAATCGCATACGCCAGCGGCAAAAATACCGAGACGATCGCCAGCTGTCCTATTTCCACCCCAAGATTGAAGCCGACCAAGGCCGGCAATAACGCAGATTGCGGCAAGCCCAAATCGGTCAATACGCTGGCAAAGCCAAAGCCGTGAATCAGACCGAAGGCAAACGCCACCATCCAGCGCTTGCCCTGAAATAGCGGCAGCAAGTTGTTCAGCGCGGCCAATATGACCGAGGCGGCGATTGCGGATTCGACCCAGCGCGAAGGTAGCGTTATCACCTGGAAGGTTGCCAGCGTCAGCGTGATCGAATGCGCGAGCGTAAAGGCGGTGACGATCTTCAGCACATCGAAGAACGATGCCTTGAAGCTGTCGGAGGGGCGATGCTGCCGGTCGACTATTTTAAGCACGGCGGGCAACAGCAGCGACAGCAAAAACAGGATGTGATCGAAGCCGTTCCAGATGTGCCAGATGCCTGTCACAACGTAGTCGCCAAACTGCGCCAATTTGCTGGCCGCGCGCAATACCAGCGTCTGGCGCGCGGTATCCGGCGAAAAAATCGCGGTCGATGCCTGCGCGCCGGACTGCAGGTGCAGCAAGCCCTTGTGCTGCGGATCGATATCAAACAATAGGCGGTAATCGACATCGAGTTTTTCAATTGCCGCATTGCAGTGGGCGCTAAAACGCAGCACCGCATAAGCGCCATCGCTGTGGTCGTCGACCTGCTGCTGGCCGGCCGTAATCGGGCAGAGTGCGCCGGCATTGGCAAGCGTCAAACGCCCCAATGCGTAGGCAGCGATGTCGCGATGACGCGCGCGAATCTCGCCCCAGCGCAATTCACCGTTGCCGTCCTGGTCCAGACCGATGGCGAAATCGAGATCGCGCAGTGCGATGTCCCATTGCCCTTCGACAGTCTGGTCGCTGACCTTCAGTGTCAGATAACTGTCGCTCGGCTTGTGGGCATGGGCGGCAGCGCACATCAATGCGGTCGCTGCCAGTATCAGGGCTGCCAAAATGCGCTTCATCTCAGACACCTGTTGCGAATTTGGCTGCCAGCGCATTGACCGCATGATCCTCGAGCCGGGCCTTTTTCAGCCACTCCAGCACCGGTGCGGCCGCGGCCTTGTCATTCGCGGCGAGCGCGGCTTCAAGAAATATGCGCACGTCCGCCGGCTCTTTTTGTATCGCCCAGTTGCGCTGCGCCAATTGCAATGCGAACGGTGCACGATGCATCAGTTGCAATTCAAAGCGTGCCTGTTCGCGCTGATGCGCAGTGTCGCCACGCAACATGGCCGCGGCGAAGCGGGAACTGAGCGCCGCGATGTGATTGGCGGCAGCGCGGCTGTCGGCCGGCTGCAAGGTGAGGGCAATGGCGTAACGCAACAACAGCGCATCGACCCGCGTCTGGTCTTTCAGCAGCCGGATCACTTCGCCGTTGCGCTTCTGATCGAGTAAAAAATCTGCGTAAGCGCCCAGCAGATAACTGTCGGCGTCGTCAGCCGCGAGCGCAGCTTTGAAGTGTTCCTCTGCCGCCGGAGATTCGCCTAATCGTTGCGCCATTTCGGCCAGCAAAGTGGTTACCCATATCCGAATGCCGGGTTCGACATCCGGCGCCATCGCAAGCGCCGATTTCAGGTACGCATAACTCTGGCGCGCATGTCCATTCAGGCTGGCGACATTCGACAGACAAGCAATGGTGATCAGGACCGGCACCAGCGGGCGCAGTGCATTGCAACTTTGCGTGGCTTGCGCAAATTCGCCCATGACCTGCAGCACAGTAGCTCGGGTCAGCCAAGCCTGCGCATTGTACGGATCGGCGTTCAAGACCGCGTCCAGATCGCGCAGCGAGGCCGGAAACTGATGCGTGCTTTGCAGCAGCATGGCGCGCATCACGCGGATTTCCGTCGGCGGATCGGCCTTGTCATACCAGGGCGCCAGTGCAGCTTGCGCATAACCGAGATAGCGCGGGTCGCCTTCGATGCGCGACTGACTGATATAGCGCCGCGCCAGCGTCAGCGCCAGCGGCATGTCGTCGGGCGATGCTGCCAGGCGGCTGCGCAAGGCCCTGAATTCCTGCTGCGCCGGATCGGTGCGTCGCGGTAAATGTTCGATCACTTCGGCGTCGCTCGCCGGAATCCGTGGCGCACCCCATATCGAAGGCGCAACAGCCGAAAACAACAGCGCAATTGCCAAGGCTTTGAAGGATGTCATGGATGCCCGCGTTACAAAGAAAGCGACGGTGAAACAGAAGCTGACGGCACGCTGGAAGAATAAACATTGAAAGCGGCAACTGCGACCGCCACCAACGTTTAAAGCTTCCGGGTGCCAACTACGCTTAACGACAAAGACGCTAGCTGATCGGGACAGGTGCGGTATTGTTCGGACTGGTTACCGTAATCGCATCGATGGAGCCCGGTTCGGTGGTGTCGGAGGTTGCCGCGACTACCGCTTTCACGGCATCGACGAAGGCGTCCTGCGCAGCGACCGGTTCGGCAGTATTGTTCCTGCCGCTGCGGTCGAATCGCCGGTCATCATCGTGGTCGCTACCGCAACCGGCCGCCAGCATGGACAGCACAAGTGCCGAGCCGAGACCCAGCATGGACTTTTTGGTGATCATGGCGGGCTCCTTAGTTGTTGCCAGGCAGCGGCGTGTTCAGATACGGAAAGGCTGGTTTGAAGTCTGTCGCAACCTTGCGCACACCGTCCGTCAATGCCGCGCCGCCGGCTGGTGCATCGGCGGGTTTGCAGCCGACACCCAGCGTGTCGGTGGCTCCGGTCAGCACGCACAACGCCCCCATTGCTACGCGCAACGACAGATCGACCACATCATCGGCGGGACGGCGGCCATTCGGGAATCCCGCCATGTCGCCTGCGGCCACGCCCAGCGGATTTTGCGAGGCTTGCGGCGTCGGCGCGATCGGGACTGCGGTATTGAGGCGCAACATTTCGCTGACTTTAACGTTTGCCGGCTGATTGACCCCTTTGATGCCGGTCAGGAACGCCGCCACCAGATCGGTGCGCGGGAAGTTGGTGGGGGCCGGCGCGGTCGGGAACAACGATTGGACCAGCGCCGGCAGCGCAGGATTGGTGACGTAATCTGCGAACTGCGCATCGCCGCTCGGCCGCGATGCGTTGAAACGATCCTTGTCGTCCATGCCGATCACGACTTCATTGACCAGCGGCATGCCCAGCCGCGACACCTGCGCCCAGGGGCCGCCTTCTTTTACTGCGTTGTTGTTGCCCGATGCCGGCGACGGGTTGATCAAACGGCCCTGACGAACGCTGGCTGTAGTAAAGCCGCCGATGACTGGTTCAGTGCCATTGGTCAGGCAGGCAATAGGAACTTCCAGCGCAATGGAACTGATGTTCTTGTTTTCAAGATCGTTCTTGTTGCCGGTTTCCGGCCCCAACGGGTTGAGGTTGAACAAGTCGAATATCTGGCCGACCGCGATCGAGAACGATTCCTTGCGCTGGCCGACGAAGACCCGGCCGTTGCCGCAGCCCGGAATCGCCACGTCATAGATATGCTGGTTCGCATAGGCTTCATACGCGGTCGCGCTGCCGAAGGACTTGTCGCCGATATTGTCGACCGGCTTGTCAAACTCCCTGGCCCCGCCGGCCGCATTGGTGACGGCGCTCACGTTGCCGACCCGGCGGTCGCCGCGCACGATATCGACGGTGTAGGTTTCGCGCACATTCAAGGTCGCCGGATTGACGCCGCTGACGACGCCGGAGTTAATCAACGGAATCAGGGTTTGCTTGCCGCCGACAGGCAAAGCGGTGCGTTTCGAGGCGCTCTTGAAACGGAACCGGAAGCTGATATTTTCTTTGCTGCCGCCGTCATTGACGACGTGGATTTCGTACAGCGCATTGGGATCGAACTGGTAAAAATTCGGACCGCCCTGCGGGTCCTGAAACGGCATGTAATTCGCGATCAGGGTCACATAATCCTGCCGGCCCGTCGCGTAGCTGCGAAACATATAAAAATCGGTGGCGTCCACGCGCGGCTGGCCGCTGATGAACGGTGCTTCGCGATGACTCGAAGCCGTGGCCGGAAAACAGGCTGCGGCACTGATTGCGCCGATGGCGGCTGCCAGTACCTTTCTGCTCAAGGTGGTGTGCATGACACGATCCAATCATTAGTAAAGTTGCAGGGGGACATGAGGCTCTCATATCGCATTGCTGATAATGACCGCTGGGGAAGCTGATGCAAAAGATGAATGGATGAATGCGGCTTCAGCTCAGTAAATATACTGAATCAGCCCTAAAAAAGATTCGATCGTCAGGCCGAATCCTGAAAGTTAACTGATTTACATCAAGCTGCATTCTGATTTAGTTCAGGACGGCGCGCGTTGCATTATGGCTATTTATGCCCAATCCATCCGCCGCGTATGCGTTGCGATGCGATGCGGCAACCGGACAAGTAAGGCAGTCGGTGACGGCAAGAACTACCTGACCGAGGCAGGCTGCGCCAGGCATTCTATGGGGAACTGAAGATAAGCCGGTCAATGATGAGAATTTTGGGAACGGGAGCAGCGCTCCCGCTCACCCGGCCATATGAAATCACGCCATGAAAACATACCCGCTATTGTATTTTTTATTCCTGCATAGTTAATATGCTGAAAAGGCAATGTTTTTGCCTATACTCCCATTAAATTCTGCAGGCGCAAGATGCCTGCAGAACAGCAACGCAGCAAAATTTATCAATGAATGATTTTCGACAGGAAATCCTTGGCGCGCTCAGAACGCTCGGTGTCGAAAAATTCATCCTTGGTGCAGTCTTCGACGATGCGACCTTGATCCATGAAGATGACGCGGTTCGCGACTCTTTTGGCGAACCCCATCTCGTGCGTGACGACCATCATGGTCATGCCTTCCTCCGCCAGGCCGACCATCACGTCCAGCACTTCGTTGATCATCTCGGGATCGAGCGCCGAAGTCGGTTCGTCGAACAGCATCGCTATCGGGTCCATCGATAGCGCACGCGCAATCGCCACCCGTTGTTGCTGGCCGCCCGAGAGTTGGCCGGGAAATTTGTCCTTTTGCGAGATCAGGCCGACCCGCTCAAGATATTTGAAGCCGCGCTCGCGCGCTTCCTCGACGCTGCGCCCGAGCACCTTGATCTGGCCGATGGTCAGATTTTCGGTAATCGACATATGCGGAAACAATTCGAAGCTCTGGAATACCATGCCGATCTGCGAACGCAGTTTGGACAAGTTGGTCTTGGGCGCGCCAACCGAGACGCCGTTGACGATGATTTCGCCTTTCTGAAATGGCTCCAGTCCGTTGACGGTCTTGATCAGGGTCGATTTACCCGAGCCGGACGGGCCGCACACCACTACTACATCGCCTTTTTCAACCGCGGTTGTGCAGTCGGCCAAGACCTGGAAATCGCCATACCACTTGCTGACGTTCTTAAGTTCAATCATCTTGTTTCTCCTAATTTCTGAATGCGGTTTCAAGTGTCTGGATCGGTCGTGCCAGTCGTGCGTAAACCTGTCAACGAATGATCGCGACCTTTGCCTGCAGTTTTTTGACCAGCATGGACAAGCCGAAACTCATCACGAAATACACCACGGCGACAAACAAATACATCTCTACCAGACGGCCGTCGCGCTGCGCGATCTTCGACGCCACACTGACAAAGTCGGGCACCGAGCCCAATACATACACCAGCGATACGTCCTGGAACAGGATGATGGTTTGCGTGAGCAGAATCGGAATCATGTTGCGGAACGCCTGCGGCAAAACCACGTTGCCCATCATTTGCCAGTAATTCATGCCAATCGCGTAGCCGGCTGCAACCTGGCCGCGTGGAATCGACTTAATTCCGGAGCGCATGATCTCGCAATAATAGGCGGCCTCAAACAATACGAAGGTAATCAACGCCGATGAAAATGCGCCGACCGGAATCGGCTGGGAAGCACCGGTAATCCAGGCGCCGATGTACGGCACCAGAAAGTAAAACCAGAAGATCACCAGGATCAACGGAATCGAGCGGATCAGATTGACGTAACTGCCGGCGACAAACCCAAGCGCTTTGTTGTGAGACAAGCGCATCATCGCCAGCAAAGTGCCGAATATGATGCCGCCCAGCATCGCAAAGAAGGTCAGCGTCAGCGTGAACTTCATGCCGGTGGTAAACAGGTACACCCAGGAGCGCTGGATAACGTCGAAATCGAAATTTGCAAACATGATTAGTGTCCTCCCGTGTTGCTGCTGGCGACAATAAACCCCGGAACCGCTGTTCTGCGTTCCAGCCAGTGCGCCAAAAACAGCGCAAACGCCGACACAATGATGTAAATGATGGTCGCGGCGGTAAGCGATTCGAAAGTCTGGAATGTGAATTCGCGCATCGAGTAAGCGGCGGCAGTCAGCTCCACCAGGCCGATGGTCAGCGCTACCGAACTGTTCTTGATGATCGCCGCAAATTCATTGGTAAGCGCCGGAATGATGATGCGAAACGACATTGGCAACAATACATAGCGATAGGTTTGCGGTAGGGTTAATCCGAGCGCGGTTCCCGCCATTTTCTGGCCACGCGGCAAGGCCTCGATTCCGGTCGAAACCTGGATCGCGACCCGCGCCGAGGTAAAGAATCCCAGCGCCAGAAAGGCCGTGATGAAGGACGCGTTTGGCATCGATTTGAGCGCATTGCCGACGCTTGCCGGAACCAGTTCCGGCATCACGAAATACCACAGGAACATTTGCACGATCAGCGGGATATTGCGAAATAATTCGATATAGGCGTTCGACAAGCGCACCAGCCACTTGTTGGGCATAGTGCGCACGGTGCCAATTACAGTGCCGATGATGAGCGCCATGATCCAGGCGCTGACAGCGGTGGCAAGCGTCCATTGCAGACCGGCGAACAGCGTATCCATATAGGTATGGACGCCGTCAGGAGATTCTTGCCAGTAAATGTTCCAGTTCCAGGGGTAATGCATTTTATATCTCCTCTTTGATGGGAGTGGGGCCAGAATTATTGCGCTGTCATCAGTGTTTCAGGGCGCGTGCCACAGCAGTTAAAACAAAAATGGGAGGCTTGCGCCCCCCTATTTTACTGATGGAAATACCGAATTTATTTTTTCTTGGAAGAACCCTTTTGCGCTTCCGGTACGACGGCGTAGGCAGCAGGATCAGCAGAATCGGTCGGCTTAGCAAATGCCGCCTTCAATTCCGCACTCATCGGCACATTCAGATTGATGCCTTTTGGTGGGATTGGAGACTGGAACCATTTTTTGTAGATTGCGTTGATTTCGCCCGATTTGTAGACGTTCGACAATGCTGTATCGACCGCTTTCTTGAATTCAGGGTCATTGCGGCGTTCGATAATGCCGTATGGCTCAACCGACAATGCTTCGGTGGTGACCGCGTACTCGGCTGGCGCCTTGGAGCTGGCAGCCAGCGAAGACAACAGGATGTCATCCATCGCAAACGCCACTGCGCGCCCGGTTTCCACCATCAAAAATGCCTCGGCATGATCTTTGGCAGCCAGGATATTCATGCCCAGATTACGTTCGCCATTCAATACCGTGATTTGCTTCAGATTCGAAGTGCCGGAAGTCGAGACGATGGTCTTGCCCTTCATGTCTGCCAGCGTTTTGATGTTGGCTGATTTTTTGGCCAGCAGACGGTTGGCGGTAATGAACATGGTCGGAGCGAAAGCCACGACGCGCTGGCGTTCGGCATTATTGGTAGCCGAGCCGCAAGACAGATCAATGGTGCCGTTCGAGATCAAAGGGATCCGGGTAGCAGAAGTGACCGGAACCATCTTGACATTGAGCGCGGTCATTCCTAGCTGTTTCTGGATCGAGGTGGCTGCCTTCAGGCACAGATCAATTGAATAGCCCTGATAGGACTGTTTGTCATCGAGGTAAGAAAACGGAATCGAAGAATCGCGCACACCCAACGTGATGGTCCCGGTATCCTTGATTTTTTTGAGCGTACCGGTCAGCTCTGCAGCCTGAACCGCACCTGCGAACAGGCCGGCACCGATGAGAGCAACAACACATTTTGTCATTGTATGGATTTGCATGAATCTAACTCCTTGAAAATACTTCAGTGATATGGATAACACCTGATTTCTCAGCATCTGTGCGCTGATGGTTCTATTGAACAACTCCTGCGGAAGCCTTTTTCCTCCCGGAGAAAGAATTATTCCAGCCACCGGCGGAGATGAAACCAGTGGAATGATAAATGCCCGGCGCACTATATGCAATATGCGCAGCATGCATTTTTCATGCCATCAATTCGCAAGGACAACTTATGCCGAATCAAAAACGCTGTATATAAGGGTTACCACGTAGAAACTATTTAGCGTGAATTATCCCGCATAGCGCGGGATAATTTCCCTAAATATATCGGCGTCATTCAGACCATGCTTACGGATACAAACCGCGCACTTCACGCGCCTGCAGCACGCGCGTACATGCGACGATGAAAGCTGCGGTGCGAAACGAAGTCTTGTGTTGTTGCGCCACTTCCCATATCGAATTAAACGCTTCGCGCATGATGCGGGTCAGCCTTTGGTTGATTTCATCCTCGCTCCAGAAGAAGCTGGAAAAATCCTGCACCCACTCAAAGTAGCTGACGGTTACGCCGCCCGCGTTGGCAATCACGTCCGGCACGATCAGCACACCCTTCTCGTGCAAAATATCGTCGGCCTCTGGGGTAGTCGGGCCATTGGCGCCTTCCAGGATGATTTTTGCACGAATCAGGTGCGCATTCGAGGCGTTGATCTGCTGCTCCAGCGCGGCAGGAATCAGGATGTCGCAATCGACGCCCCAGAACTGTTCGCTCTTGAGCACCGCTTCAGCAGCAAAACCTTCGACGCTACCGTTTTCGGCCACATGCGCCAGCAATGCCGGCACATCCAGGCCTCGCTCGTCATATATGGTGCTGACATGATCTTGCACCGCCACCACCCTGGCGCCCGCTTCGGCGAATAATCGTGCCGCAATCCCGCCGACGTTGCCAAAACCCTGAACCGCAACGCGTGCGCCCTTGATTTCCATGCCACGTTTTTCTGCCGCCTCGCAACCGACCACATACACGCCGCGTCCGGTCGCTTCGCGCCGTCCCAGACTGCCGCCCAGGGAAATCGGCTTGCCGGTAACAACCCCGGTTGCGGTGCCACCCACGTTCATCGAGTACGTGTCCATCATCCACGCCATGGTTTGCTCGTTGGTGTTGACGTCGGGTGCCGGAATATCCTTGGTGGGGCCGATGATGATGCCGATTTCGCTGGTGTAGCGGCGCGTCATGCGCTGCAGCTCGCCTTTCGAAAGCGTCTTGGGATCGACCCGGATGCCGCCTTTGGCGCCGCCGTAAGGAACGTTCACCGCAGCATTTTTGACCGTCATCCAGGCCGACAAGGCCATCACTTCCGACAGCGTCACATCCTGATGGAAACGCACGCCGCCTTTGCCGGGGCCGCGCGACAGATTGTGCTGGACCCGGTAGCCCTCGAAGTGCGCGACGCTGCCGTCATCGCGCTCGATCGGCACATCGACGATCAGGATGCGCTTGGGACGCTTGAGCGTTTCCACCCAACGCGCCAGAGAGCCGAGATAAGGCGTGACGCGATCGATTTGCTCGAGATACACACCCCAAGGGCCTAAATTGCTGGGATCAAGATACGAGGGAATAATGTGCTTGCTGGACATGGTGAGAACCGCTCCCTGAAAATTTATACGCCGGAAATTTTATACGCCAATAATTAAGCAAACGAAGCAAACATTAAGCAAACGGCTGCTGTAGCAAGGCGACACAGCATCGTAAAGGGGCGCTCCCTGCCAAGGCAAATGCTTTGTATGCATGCAACTATGCAATATGCACATAGTTGCAAGTAAACATATTGGTGCGTTATTTCACAACTGGAATATTTCCCCGGAAATATCAGGATTCGCAAAGAATCAGGCCGGTTTCCGCTTCGATTTCAGCGGCACTTCCGTCTGACTGCGGCGCAGCAAATACTCCCACATGCGCGCGACCAGCGGCTTGCCCGGATGCAGCACAGAAGGTCGCTCGCGATATAAGCGGATCTCCATTTCGACCTCCCAAGCGCTACTGTCGCTGCCGCTGCCGCCGTCGGCCCGCGCTAGGCGCTTGTCCTTCAGCTCGCGCGTCACCGCGGATTCCGGCAAAAACGCCACGCCGCGTCCTTCCAGCGCCATCATTTTCAAGCCTTCGGCCATATCGGTTTCATAGCATTTATCCAGATGCAGGACGGTTTTGGTATTGGCCAGAATCAGCTCCACCATGCGGCCGAAATAGGCATTATTGGTATACGACAGAAATGGCAGCGGCGCCGCACTGCTGCCCGGCAGCAGAAATTTCGGCGTCGCCGTCTTGTCGCAACGGGAATACGCGCGCAGTGATTCGCGCCCCAGCGTGAGCATGTCATAGCGGCTGGGATCGAGCTGCAGCGGCTGCAGCGGATGGTGGTAGCAGAGCAGCAAATCGCAGCCGCCTTCGACTAACGTCATCACCGCGTCATGCACATTGAGCGCAATCAGACGGGTGCTGATGTGGCCGAAACCGTCTTCCAGCGCGGTCATCCACTTCGGCATATAAGTCAGCGACAAGGTGTGCGGCACTGCGAAATCGATGGTGGTCAGAGCCGTCTTGTGCTTGCCGCGCAACAGCGCCCGGGCATTATTGATCTGTCCCAGCACTTCCAACGATTGCTCGTAAAACACGTCACCGGCTGACGTCAGCCGGGTCGGGTACGAAGTGCGGTCGATCAGATCGGTGCCGAGCCACGATTCGAGCGATTGAATGCGCCGTGAAAACGCCGGCTGCGTGACATGGCGCAGCGCAGCGGAACGGCTAAAACTGCCGGTTTCCGCCAGAGAAATAAAATCTTCAAGCCATTTGGTATCCATAGCTTCCTAGACGACAGCCATCTGCTCGGGATCGGACGCACCCGCCGACGGCGAGTCCAGCAATTCATCCTGGCGCGCCTGTTGGCGCTGCCACATTTGCGCATAAGCGCCATCCGCCGCCAGCAGCGCGGTATGGGTGCCGCGCTCGATGATGCGGCCGTGGTCGAGCACCAGAATCTGCTGGGCGTCGGCGATGGTCGACAGGCGATGCGCAATCACCAGCGTGGTGCGGTTTTTGGCGATCTCTTTGAGTTGCGCCTGAATTGCTTGCTCGGATTTGGAATCCAGCGCCGAGGTGGCTTCATCGAAAACCAGAATCGCCGGGTCTTTCAGCACGGTGCGGGCAATCGCTACCCGCTGTTTTTCGCCGCCCGACAGCTTCAGGCCGCGCTCGCCGACCCTTGTGGCGTACCCGTCCGGCAAGCTTTCTATGAAGTCGTGGATATACGCCGCCTTGGCCGCGCTGACGATCTCTTCCTTGCCGGCGCCCGGCTTGCCGTAGGCGATGTTGTATTCGATCGTGTCATTGAACAGCACGGTATCCTGCGGCACGATGCCAATCGCGCCGCGCAAGGAGCCTTGCGTGACGTCGCGCAGATTCTGGCCATCGATCGTGATGCTGCCGGCGTCCAGATCATAAAAACGGAACAGCAGCCGCGACAGCGTCGATTTGCCCGAGCCGCTATGGCCGACCACCGCCGTCGTGGTGCCGGCGGGAATCGTGAAATCGACATCGAACAAAATCTGCCGGTTCGGCTCGTAACTGAAATCGATATGCGAAAAGCGCAGCTCGGCGCCCTTGACCTGCAGCGGTTTGGCGTCGGCGCTGTCGGCCACCTCGCGGTTTTGGTCCAGCAGCGCGAACAGCCGCTCCATGTCGGCCAGGCTTTGCTTGATTTCGCGATAAATCACGCCCAGAAAATTCAGCGGAATATACAACTGAATCATGAAAGCGTTGACCAGCACCAGATCGCCCAGCGTCATCGTGCCGTCGATCACGCCCTGGGTCGCGCGCCACAGAATCAGCGTGACCGCAGTGGCGATGATGATCGACTGACCGGTGTTGAGCAGCGATAGCGAGGTCTGCGACTTCACCGCAGCAGCTTCATAACCCTGCAAGCCCTCATCGTAGCGATTGGCCTCGTAAGCTTCGTTGCCGAAATACTTGACCGTCTCGTAATTGATCAGCGAATCCATCGCCTTGGTGCTGGCTTTCGACTCCAGATCGTTCATGGTGCGGCGAAAATGCGTGCGCCACTCGGTCACCAGCACGGTAAAGCCGATATAGGAAACCAGCGCCACCACCGTAATGACCGAAAACCAGATGTCGTAATGCAGCGCCAGATAACCGAGCACCAGCGCGATTTCAATCAAAGTCGGCAGGATATTAAATAGCGTAAACGACACCAGCGTCGAGATGCCGCGCGTGCCGCGTTCGATATCGCGCGTCATGCCGCCGGTCTGCCGGTTCAGGTGGAACCGCAGCGACAACGCATGCAAATGCCGGAACACCCGCAGCGCGATGGTGCGCACCGCCCGCTGCGTGACCTTGGCGAAAATGAATTCGCGCAATTCCGTAAACAACGTGGTCGCCATCCGCAGCACACCATACGCCACCAGGATCCCGAGCGGCAACACCAGCAACGCGTGCGGATCGGTTGCACTGAGCGTCATGCGGTCGACCAGGGCTTTCAGCACCAGCGGCACGCCGACATTGGCCAGTTTCGCGCCGACCAGAAACAGCAGCGCAAAAATCACCCGCCATTTGTATACCCACAAATAGGGAAACAGGGTTTTTAGCGTGGCCCAGTCGTTGCGGTGGCCTTGCGAGGCGGGAGGTGGCGGTGAACTAGAGTGACGACGCATGGCACGAATGGCTCTTTTATGATTCAATCAGGGAGGATTTTGCGCGACTGTTGCGCAAAAATCCTATAGAAAACAACAGCCCTGAATTGTAGCCCTTCCGAGAAAATCCATGATGCCGACGCCAGCCAACAAAACCACAACCACCATCCACACAGGCTTGCCTCCAGGCCTGATGCCAACGCTGCGCGTGATGCCGATGCCGTCGGATGCGAATATCCACGGCGACGTTTTCGGCGGCTGGATCATGTCCCAGGTCGATATCGCTGGCGCGATTCCCGCCACCCGGCGCGCCAATGGCCGGGTCGCGACCATCGCGGTGAATTCCTTCCTGTTCAAGCATCCGGTATTCGTCGGCGATTTGCTGTCGTTCTATGCCGAAGTGGTCCGGGTCGGCAACACCTCGATCACCGTCAACGTCGAAGTGTATGCGGAGCGCAACCGGCTGGAAGCCGAAACGGTCAAAGTCACCGAAGCCACCCTGACCTACGTAGCCACCAGCGAAGACCGCAAACCGCGCCAGATTCCACCGCTGAAATCGCTCACGACACCAGCCGACGATACTGCGCATTAAAAACATACTTGATATTGTATTTTTCTAATGCGCTTTTAGGACGTGCGTATTAGTCGTATTTTTTGATATACCCCGCTAATATTACGTTTTCATGCATTTATTCAGAACCATATCAAGCAAAATGCGGTGGCAGAATTTTGTCGGAGCGCAGCCGGGTGCGAAAGCAGTCGCCAGACTGCAGCCGTTGGTCGCGGCCAGGTCCGCTCCTACAACAACTTCGGCCTGAAAGCCTCTTGCAGTAGGCGCAATAGATACTAGAATTCAAAGATTGACTACAGCATGTCAATGCACTATAACTGTCCCACATATCGTATGTAAACATCAACAATGCATCAACAATTCTTGCCCGATATGGATCGCATCCCTCCTCAAAAAAACAGCTTGTTAATGGCGCCGTCAGGCGAACAGGAGCAACGCAATGGAAAACTACCTGCACCGGGTATTGGGCATTTACGCCACGCGCGCGGCGGCCGAAGCCGCAGCTGCCCAACTCACCGAACACGGCATGCCTCCGGAGAATGTGAAGATACTGGAGCCCGGCAGCGCCAACGACGAAGCGGGCCAGGAGGCCAAGGCCGACAGTGACGACGTGTTGAAGGAAGTGCTGCGGGAGGGTGCGATTGGAACTGCAGTCGGCACGCTCGCCGGCGCGGCCGGCACCATCGCGCTGGCGGCGGCGAACATCAGCCTGTTCATGGCGAGCCCGGTGGTCGGCGCGCTCGCCATGCTCGGCTGGGGAGCTGGCCTCGGCGGCATCGTCGGTGTGGCAACCGGCGCCAAAAGCAGCAAGGGTGATATCTCCGATTTGGTCAAGGATGCGCTGGCCTCCGGCCATGTGGTCCTGGTCGCCCATGCCGCCACCGAGGAAGGGACGTCTTACGCGCAGCAGATCATCGGCGCATCAATGGTTGAAGCGACAGGCAAACCCGGCGCAGTCGGGGGCACGCCGGCGCTGTCCTGAGCGGTCACCCGCTCTGCGCCGAAGAAATCAAAATCTTTAAATAACCGAAAACAGCCGCTCCTCAAATCGCAACAGGAGATTACCGTGACGGAACCGCGTAAAGGCCAAGCGCCTGCAGTGCTTAAAAGAGATGAATTTCACCTCGAATTCCGACGCTCTTTTGTAGACCCCACGTTTGATGCGGTGCAGCCGGAAATCGCTAAAATTGAGCAGGTGGCCTGGGAAAATTACATCAACGGCAACAAGGCTCCAATCACCGCAAAGGCGGGACCTGAATTTGCCGACCCTGATTATGATATATCGGTGGAATGGAAAGCTACCCGCGACAGATTGATCGCGGCGGAGACCAGGCAAAAAGATCCTACCACCCAATCCAGGGTGTTGTTGATCTGCGGCTCGGCACGCAATGACGGCAGTTGCCCTGGCGAAATTTCCAAGACTTTCCGGATGGTTAAATTCGCCGCTGAAACACTGGAAGCCAGCGATGTAGAAGTCGATCTGCTGGACCTCAGCCAGCTCATTTCATCCTACGACAAGCATATTTATCCTTGCAAAGGCTGTGTCTCGACCGCGATGCCGCTCTGTCATTGGCCTTGCAGTTGCTACCCCAATCACGGCCAGCGCCAGACCAATGACTGGATGGCCGAGATCTATGAAAAATGGGTCGCGGCGCACGCGGTCATCATCATGACGCCGGTGTACTGGTACCAGACGCCCGGGGTCTTGAAGCAGATGATAGACAGACTGGTGTGTGCCGACGGCGGCAATCCGGACCCGACCACTACCTCAGGCAAGAACGCAAAAAAAGCCAAGGAATTGGAACTCAAGGGTTGGCCTTACCCCAAGCATCTGGCTGGCCGCGCCTATGGCTTGGTAGTGCATGGCGATGTCGCCGGCATAGAAGGCGTACGCCGGGGATTGTCGGATTGGCTGGACTGGATGGGCTTGATCGATGCCGGCGCATTATCGCGGCTGGACCGGTTTGTCGGCTATTACGAATCGTATGCAGAAAGCCACGAAGTCCTGGATCGCGACCTGGCGATGCAGCAGGAGGTGCGCAATGTTGCCAGCGCCGTGGTGAATGCGGTGGCCGAAATAAGAGCAGGAAGTCTGTCGACGCCGGACGCTGATTTGGATCGGCCAAGACCAAAATAAGTCAAATAAATCAATCGACGAAAATCTCGCAAATAATATGCTTTTCCGATAAAAAACCGCCTTCGAAAAGGCGGTTTTTTTACTGGCACGACAGAAGATGCTTCATTTCTCAAGCAGCTTTTTTCTCCTCGCGCAACTGGCGGCGCAGGATTTTACCAACGTTGGTCTTTGGCAGCTCGGTGCGGAACTCGATGTACTTCGGCCGCTTGTAACCGGTCAACTGTTCCTTGCAAAAGCGCTGCAGTTCTTCGACTGTCAGGGAGGTATCCTTGCGCACCACAAACAGCTTCACCGCTTCGCCCGAATGTTCATCCGGCACCCCGATGCAGGCGCACTCCATCACGCCCGGGTGCTCGGCCACCACGCCTTCGATCTCGGTCGGATAGACATTAAACCCGGACACCAGAATCATGTCTTTTTTGCGATCGACGATGCAGGTATAGCCGCGCGCATCCATGACGCCGATATCGCCCGATTTGAAAAATCCGTCCGGCGTCATCACTTGCGCGGTTTCGTCAGGACGCTGCCAATAGCCGACCATCACTTGCGGACCGCGGATCGCGATCTCGCCGCTCTGGCCTAGCGGCACCGGCTGGCCGTTGTCATCGAGAATGGCGACTTCGGTGGACGGGATCGGCAGCCCGATGGTGCCGGAAAATTCGGTGCTGTCGGCCGGATTGGCGGTGGCTACCGGCGAGGTCTCGGACAAACCGTAGCCTTCGGTAATCGGGCAACCGGTTATCTTGAACCATTTATCGGCGACCACTTTCTGCACTGCCATGCCGCCGCCGTTGGATATCTTGAGGCCGGAGAAATCGAGCTTGTCGAAGCCGGGGGTATTTAGCAGCGCATTGAACAGCGTATTGACGGCCGGGAAAACATTGAATTTGTATTTCGATAATTCCTTGATGAAGCCGGCGAAGTCACGCGGATTCGGCACCAGGATATTGAGGGCCCCGATGCGGGTGCCCAGCAGACCGCAAATCGTCAGCGCAAAGATGTGGTACAGCGGCAGCGCGCACACCATCGTCAACTGATCAACGCGCGGCTCTTTAGTTATAGCCGGTTGCAGCCATGCCTCATTTTGCAGCACATTGGCGATCACATTGCGATGCGACAGCATCGCACCTTTGGACAGGCCGGTGGTGCCGCCGGTGTACTGCAGAAATGCGATATCGTCGTGATTAAGCTCGACCGGGCGCAAGCTCATGCTGGCGGCATCCGACATCATCCGGTTGAAGCGGATCGCGTTCGGCAAGCTGTACGCCGGCACCATTTTCTTTACATTGCGCACCACGAAATTGACGATGGCGCCTTTCATGCCGCCCAGCAGATCGCCCATGCTGGCCACCACCACATGCTTGATGCTGGTTTTGGCGATCACTTGCTCTAGCGTGGTGGCGAAATTTTCCAGGATGATGATGGCTTCGGCGCCGCTATCCTTGAGCTGATGCTCCAGTTCGCGCGGGGTGTAAAGCGGGTTGACGTTGACTGCCGTGTAGCCGGCCCGCAGGATGGCTGCAACCGCCACCGGATACTGCAGCACGTTCGGCATCATGATGGCGACCCGCGCGCCTTTTGCCAGACCGAGGCCTTGCAACCAAGCGCCGAATTTCCTGGAAAGCCCATCCACTTCGCCGTAAGTGAGAAATTTATCCATGCAGACGAAGGCGTTGCGCGCTGCATATTTATGAAATGCCTCGTCGAACAACTGCGTCAGCGAGCGATATTCGGTGAAGTCGATTTCGCTAGGTACACCTGCCGGGTAGTGTTTCAGCCAGATTTTATCCATGGTAAATCCCTTGTCTCGATTGTTATTATCAGGTTCCATAAAAAGCACGGTTGTTTCTTTTTATTTTGCAATCCTATCGGTCGCCGCGTGCCGGCGCAAGCCCTTTGCACAATTACAGAGTAAGTTCTCTACCTGCAAAATGCGTTGCAATGCAACATGCTTAGTTGGAAATCGCCGTTGTGCGCTGGCCTTCAACACGCCGACGACAGATCCGACTGGACATTACTTTTTGACAACGATGAATCGCCAACACAGGCAACGCTCCGGGCCCCTGCAAATTCCTGCAAGCGCTGGTGGCGCTGCTGCCGGTCGAGATGCGCCAAGGTCTTGACGTCCGCATAAAAACGCTCGAAACGCTGGTCTTTTTGCAGCAAAGCGCGGAACCCCGGCACCAAATCATGATAAGTCGCCAGCGCCGCCAGATGGGCGTTCGACAGCGGCTCGGCAAACCAGCGGTCGTAGCCGGCATAACCGCCCCACGATTGTTTCAGGGTTTGATATTCCTGCTGCAACGTCTGGAAGATTTCAGCCTTGTGCAGCAATTTTTCCGCATCAAAAACTTTGCCTGCATAGTTGGCTTCCAAGGCCTGCCGATGCCGCAGCAGCAACGCCAGAAAATCCCGCTTGCGCGCTGCATACACCAGGTACGCTTGGCGCATCTTGGCGTCGCCATGCACTGCAAGCCAGCGCTGCAAACCGGCCTGCTCCACCGCGGTCGCAAAGGATTCGTTGAACGCCGAATCGCCCGGCGCATACACCACCTGATGCGCCAGCTCGTGAAAAATCAGCCGCGCCAGTTCGGCATCCGGATAGTGAATGAAAGTGGAAATCACCGGGTCCTTGAACCAGCCCAGCGTCGAGTAAGCCGGCACCCCTGTAACCTGCACGTCATACCCTTCGGCGCGCAATTTCAGCGCCTCGGCCTCGGCTTGTTCCTGTTGGTAATAGCCGCGATAACTGACGCAGCCAGCCACCGGAAAACACCATTGTTTCGGCTGCAGCGACAAGGCGGGTGTGGCGATCACGTTCCACAGCACGAACGGCCGCCGCAGCGCAGCGTAAGTGGTGTAGCTGGCGTTGTCCGGCAGCGCCAGTTCGCGCACCGCAAAGGCGCGGATGGCCTGGGCGGTGACGAGTTTGTTCTTCAAACTCCGGTCGGCTTGCGGATCGGCCAGCCAATCGTCGATCGGCCGCGCCGCTGACAGCAGCGCGGATTGTCCATGTGCGGCTTGCACCAGATAGCCCACTTGCGCACAACTGCACAGCAAGCCGCACAGGCCGGCCATGGCGGCCATGCGCCAAGGCGTTTTCATGCTGGTTTTTGCACGGGTTTTCACACCGGTTTCACACCTTCTCTACCTCGACCAGCACGTCATAAAAAGTCGGTCCGCGCCCCATGTCGGTCAGGTGCTGGCTGGTAACCTGATTCGCGTTTTTGCCGTCGGCCGCATATTTTTTCCACCAGACCGACAGCCCCACCACCAGACCGGGGCGCGCCTTGTCGGTGATGCGCACCCGGCACACGAAGCTGCCGCGGTCGTTGAAGATGCGCACCCTGTCGTCTTGCACAATGGCGCGCGCTGCGGCGTCGGCCGGATGCATGTCCAGATGCGGCTCGCCTTCGGTAGCGCGCAAGCTTTGCACGTTGACGAAGGTGGAATTGAGGAAATTGCGGGCCGGTGGCGAGATCATCGCCAGCGGATAACGGGCCGCCAGTTCCGGGTTGCTGGCCGCCGATTCATGCGGCGCGTTGTAAGCCGGCAACGGGTCGAGGCCGGCGTCGGCCATCGGCTGCGAATACAGCGCGCATTTGCCCGATGCGGTTGGAAAGCCGCCGTGCGCGAATGGCGCGTCTGGCATCACCATTTTTTGCCAGCCGCGCTGCTTCAGTTGTTCCCAGTAGGGGCCGGCGACACGCGCGTCGTCAGTGCGGAATGCCTGCGCTGCGATGGTGTCGTCGCTGTCCTGGAAACAGAGCTCGGCAAACCCCATGCGCGCCGCCAGCATACGAAAAATTTCTGTATTCGGTTTCGCCTGACCCAGCGGGGCAATCGCCGGATTGTTCGCCATCATGTACAAATGGCCGTAGGTCGAATGGATATCGACATGCTCCAGCTGCGTGGTGGCAGGCAACAGGATGTCGGCGTAATCGGCGGTGTCGGTCTGGAAATGCTCCATCACCACGGTAAACAAGTCTTCCCGCGCAAAGCCCTGCGCCACTTTGCCGGACTCGGGCGCCACCGCCACCGGATTCGAGTTGTACACGATCAGCGCTTCGATTTTGGGGCCGAATTCCGGGCTCACAGCGCGCAGCAAATCGTCGCCAATAGTCACCATGTTGATGCTGCGCGGCGTGCGCCCGGCCAGCAAATCGGGCCGTTCCAGCGCCGCATGATCTTTCGGGAAGGCGTCCGAAGAGGACAGCAAAACCCCACCCGCAGCATGCCGCCAGGCGCCCACCAACGCCGGCAGACACGCAACATTGCGCACCGCCATGCCGCCGCCGCCGGTCCGCTGCACGCCGTAATTAAGCCGGATCAGGGTCGCTTCGCCGCGCTGTGCAGTACTGCCGTAATCGCGCGCCAGTTGCAGCACTTCATCGACGCTGATGCCGCAGGTCGCAGCCACCCGCTGCGGCGGCCACTCGGCCACCCGTTCGCTAAGTTGCGCGAAGCCTTCGGTGTAGCGATCCAGGTAATCCTGATCCACCAGGTTCTCGGCGATCAGCACATGCATCAGCCCGAGCGCCAGTGCGGCATCGGTGCCAGGCAGCAACGCAATATGCTGATGGCACTTCTCCGCCGTCAGCGAGCGGTACGGATCGATCGCGATCAGCCTGGCGCCGTTGCGCTTGGCCTGTTGCGCCCGCATCCAGAAATGCAGGTTGGAAGCAATCGGGTTGCCGCCCCAGATCAGGATTAATTTAGCATGTTCGGTCTGCTCGACATCGGTGCCGATCCGCGCCCCAATCGTGTATTTGTAGCCCTCGCCGCCGGCGGTGGAACAAATGGTACGCTCCAACCGGGACGCGCCGATCTTGTGGAAAAACCGCATCGCCATCGATTCGCCCTGCACCAAACCCATGGTGCCGGCATAGCTGTAGGGCAGAATTGCTTGGGCGGCATCGCCGCCGCGCGCAGTGATGCTGTGCAGGCGCGCCGCGATGGTTGTCATTGCCTCATCCCAACTGATCGGCGCGAACTTGCCCTCGCCTTTTTTTCCTATGCGTTTCATCGGCGACAGCAGCCGGTCCTTGTGATATGTGCGCTCGGCATACCGCGCCACCTTGGTGCAGAGTACGCCGGCCGTAGTCGGATGATCCGGGGCGCCGCGCACCTCAGTGGCCACGCCATCCTGGACCGTCACTAGCAGCGCGCAGGTATCGGGGCAATCGTGCGGGCAAACCGCACGGACGATCGAAGTTGTCATCGGATTTTCGCTTTGCTTTGGTAGATTTGTACCCTGCACTGTAATCCAAATGGGCCGAAGCAGCGCCGCCGCCATCCGAAACTGGGCGCGCCGCATTCACACGCGCATTACCGATGGAGTTACCATGACCATGCGTATTGCCAGCCTTGCCGGCAACAAAAGAATGTGGAGAACACCATGCAATTACTTGATCCGATCCTGCAGTTCCAGGCCGAGCTGCAACAGATCCGGCGCGACATCCACGCCCATCCCGAACTCTGCTACGAAGAGCAGCGCACCGCCGATGTGGTGGCGGCCAAACTCACCGAATGGGGCATTCCGATCCTGCGCGGCATGGGCGGCACCGGCGTGGTCGGCATCATCAAGAACGGCGACAGCAAACGCGCGATCGGCTTGCGGGCCGACATGGATGCGCTGCCGATGCAGGAAATCAACACCTTCGCGCACGCGTCCCGCCATGACGGCAAGATGCACGCCTGCGGCCATGACGGCCATACCGCGATGTTGCTCGGGGCCGCCCATTATCTGTCGCAACAGCGCGATTTCGACGGCACCGTCTACCTGATTTTTCAGCCGGCCGAGGAAGGCGGCGGCGGCGCGCGCCAGATGATGGACGACGGTTTGTTTACAGAATGTCCGATGGATGCGGTGTACGGCATGCATAACTGGCCCGGCATAGCAGTCGGCAGTTTCGGCGTCACGCCGGGGCCGATGATGGCGTCCAGCAACGAATTTGAAGTCATCGTCAGCGGCAAAGGCGGCCATGCGGCGCAACCGCACAAAGGCATCGATCCGGTCATGGTGGCGGTGCAGATTGCGCAAAGCTGGCAAACCATCATCAGCCGCAACAAGAATCCGAACGATGCTGCGGTGCTGTCGATTACGCAAATCCACGCCGGCAGCGCCACCAACGTGATTCCGGATCACGCCACCTTGATCGGCACCGTACGCACCTTCAACATCGACGTGCTGGACCTGATCGAGCAACGCATGCGCGAGATTGCGCAGCACACCGCCAGCGCCTTCGACGCCGAGATAAAGTTCGAATTCAAGCGCAATTACCCGCCGCTGATCAACCATCCGCAGCAAACCGCGGACGCGGTGGCCGTGCTGCAATCCATCGTGGGGCCGCAGCGGGTCGATGCGCAGGTCGAGCCCACGATGGGCGCCGAAGATTTCGCCTTCATGCTGCAGGAAAAACCAGGCTGCTATGTATTCATCGGCAATGGCGACGGCGATCACCGCAGCAACGGGCACGGGCTGGGGCCGTGCAATCTGCACAACCCCAGCTACGACTTCAACGATGCGCTGCTGCCGATCGGAGCCACGTACTGGGTCAGGCTGGCGCAAGTATTACTTGCCCGGAAGGATTTGAAAGAATAAATCATACTAGATAATGTATATTTTTATTACGCTTTATTTATATGCGTAGAAACACCACAAAATCGATATACTCCACAATTTTTAATTATAATAAATGCAGTGTGGTGGAGCGGACCAGGCCGCGAACAGTCCTGAAAGGACTGACAATGTACCTGAATAGCAAAACCGAATAACGACCAATCGCGGCCGGGTTGGCACCACCAAAACCAGGATCGTAGACCCAGAGCTTCGATAACGATGGCACAATATTAAATAGAAGTAATCCAGTAACGAAACGCTTTTTATTGACACTAGAAAGTTGCCATGACTCCACATCTGAAGCAAATCGCCATCAAAATTCTGTGCGCAAACATCACAATTATCGGCATGCAGACCAGCAGTTATGCGGTTGATTCCGCCTCCATCGAGGCAGCCACCGGCAACAAGACGCAGATGGTTCGTCTCGGCGCCCAATGGAACTGGGCCAATACATGGTGGCAATCGAACAATACCCATCTCGGCGGTTATTGGGATTTGACACTGGCACAATGGCGCGGCACGCGCTATCAGAATCGGCCGGATGCCACGCAAAATATTACCGACATCGGCATTACGCCGGTGTTTCGCTTCCAGCGCGATAGCAAAACCGGTCCTTATGCAGAAGCAGGCATTGGCGCCCACCTGCTCTCCCATGTATATGACAATAATGGCCGTACTTTCTCGACCGCCTTTCAGTTCGGAGATCACATAGGAATAGGCTATGTATTTGCCAACCAGCTCGATCTCGGCCTGAAAGTCCAGCATTTCTCCAACGGCGGGATCAAGCAGCCGAACGGCGGCGTAAGTTTTGCCGTTTTAAGCGCAAAAATGATGTTTTGATGGGGGCGTAGGATGGGTGCGTAGGATGGGTGAAACCCATCACTTTCCCATTGTTATCAACGCAAATGATGGGTTTCTCCCATCCTACGATGCTGATTTCAGGTTGAAGATGGCAACTACATCAATCCGGAATCAGCGCCTGCAGCAAAGCCAAGGTGCGCTTGGTGGCACCGCGATGGCGCTGCGCAAAGGCTTGCGCAGCGCGTCCGGCAGACTCCCGCTGCCCAGCTTCGGACAATAAAACTGCTGCCGCGCGCAGCAGTTCGGCGGCGTCGGCAACACGCCGCGCGGCACCGGCGACGATCGCTTCTTCGGTCACATCGGCAAAATTGAAAGTATGCGGCCCGGTCAGCACCGGCTTGCCCAGCGCACAAGCTTCGATCAGATTCTGCCCGCCCAGGGGCAGCAAGCTGCCGCCGATGAAGGCGACATCGCAAGCCGCGTAATAGGCAAACATTTCCCCCATCGAATCGCCCAGCAACACCTGCACAGTCGGCGCTATCGGCTCTCCCGCCATTGCAGCGTCGAGCGACGAACGGCGCTGCAGGATCAGGCCGCGCGCCTTGAGCAGCTGTTCCACCGCATCGAAACGCTGCGGGTGGCGCGGCACCAGCAGCAGCAACATTGGACCCGTGCCTGCAGCTTGCAGCGCGTCGAGGATCAATGCTTCTTCCCCTTCACGCGTGCTGGCGCACAACAATACCGGGCGCGCGCCGATCCGCGCGCGCAAAGCTTCCCCCAGCGCCAGCGCCGCGGCCGGCGGCAACACATCGAATTTGATGCTGCCAGTAACCTGCACGTCGCGCGCGCCGATGTGCTGCAGGCGCGCTGCATCTGCCGGCGTTTGTGCCGCCACGCACGACAAGCCCTGCGCCGCCTCGCGCATCAAGCCGGAAAAGTGCTGGGCCCGGCGCAAGGAACGCGCTGACAGCCGGGCATTGAGCAGCGCCACCGGCACCCGCTGCGCCACACATGCTGCGATCAGATTCGGCCATACCTCGGTTTCCATCAACATGCATATCTGCGGCGAAAAATGGCGCAGGAAGCGCGCCGCCATCCAGCCGGTATCGTAGGGCAGGTAACTCTGCAGCACGCGCGGCGCATGTTTGGCAAACAGCGCGCGGCCGGTGGCGCGCCCGGTGGGCGTCATGTGGGTCAGCAAAACCGTGTGTTCGGGATAGGCGGTGAGCAACGCTTCGATCAGCGGCTCGGCGGCGCGTGTCTCGCCGACCGACACCGCGTGCAGCCACAGAATCTTGCGGCCGTGTAGGTTTAACGCCGCACCGCTATACCAGCCAAACCGTTCAGCCAGATGCTGCCGATAGCCGGCTTCCTTGCGGCCACGCCACCACAGCCGCGCCAGCACGACCGGCATGGACAGCCACCACGCCAGCGAATATAAGCGTCGCGCCAGATTCGGCCTCATCGACCGCATGCGCCCAGCAATTGCGTCACGGCCGCCTCGACCTCGGCCACCGCAGGCGGAGTGCCGCGGTCGCCCAGATTGATGATATTCGGCGACCAGTTACCCTCGGTCTTCCAGCGCGGCGAATCGCAATACAACTCGATGGTTGGACGCTCGAATGCGGCGGCGACATGGGTCAAGCCGGTATCGACGCCGACCACCAGCGCCGCGCGTTGCGCCAATACCACCGCCTCCATCATCGGCAGCTTGGGCAATACCTGCGCATTCGGGATATTTTCAGCCAGAGTATCGGCGGCGCGCTTCTCGCCAGCGCTGCCCCACGGCAGCAGGATCGGCAAGCCGCGCTGCCCCAAGCTATGTGCCAGTTGTATCCAGTTTGCCGGCGCCCATTGCTTGGCCGGACGCGCAGTCGCATGGAAAAAAACCGCATACGGAATTGGCGGCAGCCAGGTTGGCTGCGGCTGCAACTCCGGTGCCTGCAAGGCAAAATCGGCAGGGCTATCGATTGTGTAGGTGTAGCCGAACGCCGCCGCCGTCACCAGCCGCGAGCGCGCCACCGCATGGGTGAAACGGCCGACCGCCACGCTATCGGTGTGAAATATGCGGGAAAGACCTTCGTAGCCGGAGCCTTCGGTTCCATTGGCCAGGCCGAAGCGCTTGCCGCCAGAATTCAGGCGCGCCATCCGCATCACCACCCCGGTCTTCAGCAAGCCCTGGGTATCGAACACGAGGTCATACGATTCGCGGCGCAGGATGCGATAAAAAGCAGCGATTTCGGCCCGCGTTTGCGGCGCGAACAAACTCTTGCGCCAGCGCCGCAATGCAAACGGGATCACATTGCGCACGCCGCGATTCAGGCGCACCAGGCTGGCGTACCCTTCTTCAACCACCCAATCGATTTTCGCAGCGGGATAATGACGCAAAATATCCGCCACCATCGGCATGTTATGCACCACGTCACCGAGGGAAGAGACCCGGACTATCAGAATATTCAACGCAAATCCAATTTAATCAAAAGCCTGGTAGGAGAATCACATCAGAAAACGGAGCATAAAATCCATTAAGCCGACGGAATGTCACCGGCTTAACGAAATAACGCACTGTGGGAACCAAGCCGCGCTAGTCGCAAGGTTTCTTCGTCCGGCTTTCGGTAAATCAGCAGCAAGTCGGGCTTGATGTGGCACTCGCGGTAGCCGGCCCAATCACCGTTCAATGTGTGATCGCGGTTACTTTCCGGCAAGGGTTGATCAGCCAGCAGCAGCGCCACGATTGCAGAAACAAGCGAATCAACGTCCTTGCTGTGACGCGGCGTTGCCTTTACGCGTTTGTAATCACGATTAAATGCTGATGCGCGTTCAATCGTCCGCATTCAAGTCCGCCATCAGCGCATCGACGCTGTTGAAGCTCTTGCCCTTGCCCGCTTCAAGCTCGGCAATGGCCTTGCGAGTGGTCGCGTTTGGCACTTTCACATCGAAAGGCAAACGGCGCTCATCCGCTATACGCAGCATCAGCAAGCGGATGGCATCCGAGATGGACAAGCCCATTGCTGCCAGCGCCTCGGCGGCGCGTTCCTTGGTTTCGGTATCAATGCGAGCGCGAACGTAGGTGTCGGCAGTGCTCATGGCAATTTTCCTATAAACGGTTTTTGAAGTTAGATTGTAGTCGCGCTGTGACTACATATCAACGGCGCCGCCATAGGAGCGGCACCCAGGTCCGACCTCTACCGGCCCGGGCGCGACATTACCGGACACTAACTCATGCAGCCCATTAAAACGGCAACACCGCATCCGCTTTCGCCACCAGAATCACGCGCTTGAAATCGGCCTGAATCCGCTCCAGCGCCGTTTGCGATTCCGCTTCGAAGCGCATCACCACTACCGGCGTGGTATTGGATGCGCGCGCCAGGCCGAAACCGTCCGCATACTCGACCCGCAAGCCGTCGATCGTAATGATCTGCTGCGCATCCGGGAAGCGCGCATCGCGCTGCAAACTCTCGATCAGGCTGAAATTCTCGCCTTCCGCCAGCTCCAGTTGCAACTCCGGCGTACTGATCGATTGCGGCAACGCGTTCAGCACCGCAGAAGGATCAATCACGCGCGTGAGCAATTCCAGCATGCGCGCGCCGGCGTACATGCCGTCGTCAAAACCGTACCAGCGATCCTTGAAGAACAGATGGCCGCTCATTTCGCCGCCCAACGGCGCGCCAGTCTCGCGCATCTTGGCCTTGACCAACGAATGCCCGGTCTTCCACATCAGTGGAATGCCGCCATGTTCCTTGACCCACGGCGCAATATGGCGGGTGCATTTGACGTCGTACAGAATCTCGCGCCCCGGGTTGCGCGTCAGCACATCGGCGGCAAACAGCATCAATTGACGATCCGGATAAATGATCTGGCCATCCTTCGTCACCACTCCCAGACGGTCGCCGTCGCCATCGAAAGCCAGGCCGATTTCAGCATCGGTTTCCTGCAAGCATTTAATCAAATCCTGCAGATTTTCGGGATGCGCCGGGTCCGGATGATGATTCGGGAAATTGCCATCGACTTCGCAAAACAGTTCGATCACCTCGCAACCCATGGCGCGGTATAAATCCCCGGCGAATGCGCCGGCCACGCCATTGCCGCAATCGATCGCAATCTTGATCGGCCGCGCCGGTTTCACGTCGCCTACGATGCGCTGCAAATACGCGTCCCGGATATCGTGGGTGTCGTAACCGCCGGCTCCATGCGTGAAATCGTCGTCCACAATGGCTTGATGCAGCGCCAAAATCGTTGCGCCGTAAATCGCCTCGCCAGTCAGCACCATCTTGAAGCCGTTGTAATCGGGTGGATTATGGCTGCCGGTGACCATCACGCCGGATTGCGCACCTAGTATATGAGTACCGAAATACAGCATCGGCGTAGCGACCACGCCGAGATCAATCACATCCACGCCGGACGCTTGCAGACCGGCGGCCAGTGCTGCTGCCAGCTCCGGCCCCGACAGCCGGCCATCACGACCGATAACCACGGTGCGCTCGCCCCTGGCCCGCGCCGCAGAACCGAAAGCCTGACCGATCTGGTGTGCAATACCGGCATCCAGCGTCTTGCCGACGATGCCACGAATGTCGTAGGCTTTGAAAATGGTCTTTGAGAGTGGCAGCATATTCAACTAATCCTTATACCTTCAACGCATCCAACGATTGGCCCGATGCAAGCCACTCATGCACCCACTTCGGCTGGCGTCCTCGGCCGGTCCATTGCAGGGAAGCATCGGCAGGATGCCGATAACGGACTGCAACTTTCGTCACTGAAGCAGTCTTGGCTGTGCGCACCTGCGCGCCCATCAATTCCTTGAGCGGAATGCCCACGCCTTGCGCAATCGCCATGATCTGTTCGCGTGCCTTTGCGCGTTCGGCCTGCTCGCGATCTTTCAACGCTTTGGCGATCTGGTCTTGCAGCGCATGCAATTCCGCTATTGACAGCTTTGATAAATCCATTATGTCTCCTTGAAAAATACTGCAACCACATTCACAACTGTGTTCCACCAAGTCCATTCATCTGGGTTCAAACGATATGGACAATTATTTTCTATGGGCAATTCTCAATCGTATATTTTGCTTCGATTTTCGCACCAACAATTGCGATCAAACACAAATACCATCGACAAAAATACCCCAAACATAAAGCAGCTAACCAATACCATTGTCGCGTGTGCAGATGGTCCGGTGGATAAGGTCGGGCCGACAATAAAACGGAGTTTTTCGAAATGCCCGTTGATCGCAATCTGGTTATCCATCGTGATCGTGTTGCAAACTTCTTTACAATCTCATCATCCAGATTCTTAAGTAACAGATAAACCGGTTTAATCGATTTTACAATTTCCGCGCACGAAACAAAGATTTTACGCAAATAATGAATACCATTGACCAAACCCAGTTTTTTGTCCTGTACCTATTTGGAAAATAGGTCACCGATTATATATGCTGCAAAAAATCCCTTGTGGTCCGACAGAGAAATCTTAATCACATTTTAATCGTCAGTTCCGGACACTAAATGAATCTTTCTGCATGACATTTTGTTTTTACAATAATTAAAGCTATAGTCAATTGGATTGGACGACACCATTTCATTTTTCAATGTCCCAATTGTATATTTAAAAACCATTCGTCACAGATTAAATCTTTCGAAGGACGAATAGTTATAACTATATTTATTTATCGCTAATTAATTAGTGCGCGGAAGATAAAATTGATTCAGCAAGAAACCTTGCGTGCGCGATCTGTCTGATGATCTGCCGGAATATATCGCGGCATAACCCACTTATAGATTCCAGAGCAAGCGGGAGTGATGGTGGTATTTATTACGTTGCCAACTGGATCATCCAAGCTTGACCACTATTGCGATCGACCCCACCCTTACAAAAACCACACTGCGCTCTTACAAAGCCACAATCCTATCTTGATGCAACATCGCAGCCACAGGCACCGTCGTTGACTTATTCTTCTCGCGCCATACCAGATCCTCGATCCCGCACTGCGGCGCATATTCACCTACTGCGCGCTGCAATACCGCCCTGAGCTCTTCAAAATCAAAGCGCTCGCAGGCATTTCCCAATTCCTGCAACAGGTCCTGCAGCTCTGGCCAGAGAATTTCTGCTTCTTGCGCACGCATGATCAGCGGGTGATCGGTGCCTTCGACGTTATCGCCGATCAGCAATTCTTCATACAATTTTTCGCCCGGGCGCAGGCCGACGTGAAGCAACTCGATCGTACCTTCTGGGGTCGCTTCGCTCTTGACCTCCAGCCCGCTCAAACGCACCATCTGCTTGGCCAGATCCATGATCTTGACCGGCTCCCCCATATCCAGCACAAAGACGTCGCCGCCCGCGCCCATCGAGCCGGCCTGCAACACCAGTTGCGCCGCTTCCGGAATCGTCATGAAATAGCGCGTAATCTCCGGATGCGTCAGCGTGATCGGGCCGCCCGCCATGATCTGCTTGCGAAACAGCGGCACCACCGAGCCCGACGAGCCCAGCACATTGCCAAAGCGCACCATACAAAAACGCGTATGCGCTTGTCCGTGGAGCAGCTTTGCACATTGCTGTCGGGCAAATGCCTGCAAAATCAGTTCCGACAGGCGTTTGGTGGCGCCCATCACATTGGTCGGGCGCACCGCCTTATCGGTTGAAATCAGCACGAAATTCTTCACCCCGACGGCCATCGCCGCTTGCGCAATGCTGAGCGTGCCAAAGACGTTATTGCGAATACCCTCGATCGGATTATGTTCGACCAGCGGCACATGCTTGTAAGCGGCCGCATGATAAACCGTCTCCACTGCAAAAGTGCGCATGATGCGCTGGCACTTCTCGCTCTCCAGCACCGAGCCGAGAAAAGGCATCAACTCCACCGCACCGCCCAGCGTCTTTTGCAACAAACGCAACTCTTGCTCGATGGAATACAGCGCGAACTCCGACATCTCCAGCAAAATCAGCCTGGCAGGCTGGTGGCGCAGTATCTGCCGGCACAACTCCGAGCCGATTGAGCCACCGGCACCGCTCACCATCACCGACTTGCCAGTGATGCACGCTGTAATCAGCCGCGGATTCGGCTCGACCTGGTCGCGCCCGAGCAAATCCTCGATCTCGATCTCGCGCACATCCTGCAGGCGCAACACGCCCTTGCCATTGAGGATATCTCGAAGAGGCGGCGTCACCTTGATCTTCACCTTCAGCGGCGCCAGCCGCTCGAGAATGCGCTTCAGCGGCACCCCCTTCAGCGACGGCATCGCCAGCAGAACCTCTTTGATTTCACGATCGATACACAGCTGGGGCAAAGCATCGAACGCATACACTTTAATGCCGGCTATCGTTGCGCCCCGCAGTTCTCTGTTGTCATCAATAAAAGCCACTGGCCGGTAATCGCTGGTATGGTTCAAGGCATTGGCCAGTTGATTGCCAGTGCCTCCCGCGCCATAAATTGCCACCTGCGTGCCGCCGGAAATACCGCTGGCATGCACAAAATAACTGCGCGCCGCAAACCGGCTGGCAGCCACATACAGGATCGCACTCACCCAGTAAATACCGAATACGCCGCGCGACAACCCCATCATATGGGTTGCGAATGCCGCCAAAGACAGCAGCACCACCACCGAAAGCGTTACCCCAATCACCGCAACATACACAATCTTGTGGTCGATGAATCGAATAACCGCACGATACAAGCCCAGCTTGATGAAAATTGGAATCGAAACCAGCGGCGCAGCAAGAATTAGCCAAACGTACGGCTCCAGAGATGCAATATTGAAACCGTCATAACGCAACCAGACTGCCATGCAAAACGTCAACGGCAAACAAAACAGATCCACCATTGCAGCGATGATCTGTTTATGGAAACGGGAAAAATCCAAGAGTGACTTCAACATTAATGAGTAATCCAAATAAACAAGCGTTTTCTGCTCAAGCTCTGGCAGCGAAAGCTGCACGGCATCTCAAACAGCATCAAGGTTAATCTCGAAATAGCCGTGCGCCATACGGTCACACATTGCAACTATTGAACCCGTTATGAATCGCTCAACTACCGTGAGCGTGAGGGCGATTCAAACAATGCTGGTCTGCGCATTACTCAACACCAACCTACGGGGTATTTTTACATTCCGTATGCTTTATATGCGAAGAATGGCATGTTATTTGACATACCCCTACAAAAAAAATTTAAGTGAAAAATAGGAAAGTAGGTGGAAGGCTGGCGTTGAGCGCAGAGAAACCCAACATTTTCATGTATGTCACCGGCCTGCTACAGAACCAGGCACTGACGGCCTCACAACCCCAGAGATTTCAACACATGCCTGTCCTTGATTCAGTAACTAACCTCAATGCGTCACCCCATCCCGCCGCACCACCTTCAAAAAGGTCAAAAATATGATCTTCAAATCCAGCCAAAACGATTGGCGGCGCACATAATCGACATCTAGCTTGACCTTATCCGGAATAGGCAACTCATCCCGACCATTGATCTGCGCCCAGCCGGTCAACCCCGGCAACACCTTATCAACGCCATATTGCGTACGCAATGCCACCAAATCATCCTGATTAAACAAAGCCGGCCGTGGGCCAACAAAGCTCATATCGCCCTTGAAAATACTCCAAAGCTGCGGCAATTCATCCAGACTCGATTTACGCAAAAAAGAACCCACAGGCGTCAAAAACTGCTTCGGGTCCGATAAAAGATGTGTAGCCACGGCCGGCGTATCGACCCGCATGGTCCGAAATTTCGGCATTTTGAAAATTTTGTTAAACCGCCCGACGCGATCGGACCAATAGACGATAGGACCAGCAGAGGTCAATTTAACGAGTACCACCACCAAACAAAGTGGTATCAATAAAATCAGCAATGCGAATAAAGCCAAACCAAAATCAAATAATCTTTTCATATAAATACCCTTTGGCTGCACGACGCAATCCATCATCCACACGCACCGGCGGCACCCAGCCCAGCATACTTTGCGCTTTAGTAATATCCACTTGAAGTGAACCACAAAGCTGTTGATACATGCTTTTCTTTCCCAACAAAGAGGCACCCAATTTCAGGACTTGCACTGGCAATGGAAATAATCTAGCTGGCTTACCCATGCCCTCACTCAATACACGAATCAGTTCCGGTGTAGAAACGCTTTCATTATCAGCCACCAAGAAAATTTGATTCGCAGCCTGTGGGTGTTCGATGCAAACTTTGATGAAATCGATTAAATTTTCGAGTGCCACCATTGATCGCTGGTTTTTAACTAAACTTAGTGGCAAGGGGAAGCCCTTGTGAACAAATCTTAACAAACTCCAAAAATTTCCAGGTGCATTCGAACCATATACCAAAGGAGGTCTAATTATCACAAAATCCATACTAGACTTAGCACAGATATCTTTCAATCCCTCCTCCGCCTCAAACTTCGATAAAGCATAATCCGAGTGCGGCTGCGGCTTTGATAACTCCGAAAACGGCGCCAAAAAAGTTTCTGCTCCATTTACGCCTATAGAGCTTATGAAAATAAATCGTTTTACGCCAATCTGTGCTGCCTGCCGCGCTAAGTTCATTGTCGCGTCCACATTCACTGCCCGAAAAAGTGTAAGCGGGTTGCTAGACTTGTCATTCATCACATGGACACGTGCAGCCAAATGAATGACCGTGCTACATCCTAAAAGAGCACGACTCCAATCAGTTGATGCAGATAAATCGCCTATTGGAAATTCATTATTCGAAGACTTTATACGCACTGTCGCAATAACATTAATTTTATTATTTAAGAGTAACTGACAAAGCGCGCTACCAACAAAGCCATTGGCACCAGTTACCAATACTTTAAGCATCACTAAACCCGCTCGGGTTCAAACTCTGCCAGCGCCAGGAATCCGCGCACATATCATCCAATCCCCTAGTCGCACGCCAACCTATAAGCTCTGCCGCCAACGATGGCTGTGCATAACAGGCAGCAATATCACCAGCGCGTCTTGCACCCATGTCATATGGAATCAATTTACCGCTTGCCTTAGCATAAGCGGCAATCACTTCCAATACGCTATAACCTTGCCCGGTACCGAGATTAACTGTGAACGAATCGCCCTTATCGAATAGATGCAATAAAGCAGCGACATGTCCCTGCGCCAAATCCATCACATGAATATAATCGCGCACTCCTGTGCCATCCGGCGTTGGATAATCGTCGCCATATACACGCAATTTATCAAGCTTGCCAATCGCCACTTGCGCCACATATGGCATCAGATTATTCGGCACACCACCTGGGTCCTCGCCGATCAAACCGCTTTCATGCGCACCAACCGGATTGAAGTAACGTAAATACCCAATACGCCAGTTACTATCTGATTTCTCCAGATCACGCAAAATTTGTTCGCTCATGAGCTTGGTTTGACCGTATGGATTGGTCGCCGATAAAGGAAAATCTTCCATTATCGGCACCGCATGCGGGTCGCCATAGACTGTTGCGGAAGAGCTAAATACGAAAGTCTTCACATCATGTTTCTGCATTACTTTATTCAAAGTCAACAAACCGATTAAATTATTATCATAATAATCAAGCGGATTTTGCACAGATTCACCCACGGCCTTTAATGCAGCGAAATGGATTACTGCACGGATATTGTTTTGCAAGAAAATAACATCCAGCAAAGCAGCATCCCGCACATCGCCCTCAACAAAATTGGGCGTCTGCTGCGTAATTTCTGCAATGCGATCAAGCACCTTCACAGAGCTATTGCATAGATTATCCAGGCCAATCACATCATAATCAGCAGCCAACAAAGCACACCATGTGTGGGAGCCAATATAGCCAGTCGCACCTGTTAATAAAATAATTTTTTTAGTCATTTAAAATCCATTTTTGGCGCATGCAACGCTACATCCCGCAGGCTCAAGAACATTCATCACTTGCCGCGCAATACTTCAGCGTATACAGCAAGTGTTTTCTGTAGCATTTTTTCAAAAGTAAAATTGTTTGCGAATTTTATCCTGCCATTTCCCCCCATGCAGCGTCTTTTATCTTCTGACTCTACGAGGCTATTAATTGCTGTAACCAGAGCACGCCTGTCATCACGATCAATAAGAAACCCTGTTTCACCTTCGTCAACCGCCTCAGGCACACCACCAACCCGCGAAGCGACAACTGGCAAGCCAGCCCGCATCGCCTCCAGAATGGTCAAAGGCAAACCTTCCCAGTTGGAAATCAGAAAAAAAACGTCTGCCCCAGCCAAACGGGAAACCACATCATTGCAAGCACCCGAGAAAATAACGCGTGTAGCCAACCCTAAATCTTGCGCATACTGGCGCGCACTACTCAACAAAGGGCCATCCCCAACAAATTCCATTGTCCATGCAAGATGCTTGACATGAGCAAGGGCCTCCAATAAAGCACGATGATTTTTCGGAATATCAAAACGAGCTACCATAATCATCTTCACAGCATCTTCAGATGATCGGAATGCGTTCGTAATTAGTGAATCGGGCATACCATTGTGAATTGTCGTTACTAGCGACGCATTACCCACGCCGCAATTAAGGGCTAACTTTCTGTCATACTCGGAAACCGCAATTATCCTGCCTGTAAAGCGTGCCATAAATCGCTCAATAGCCCGATACAGAATACGATTCGCAGTAGAAACCCCTTCGGTAAAAGCCCATCCATGTGCAGTAAAAACAGCAGGAATTGACAAACTCTTTGCCGCCATTCTTCCTAACATACCCGCTTTTGAAGAGTGCAGATGGACAATATCCGGATTGATATTTGAAACAACTCTTCGAAGTTCAAAATAGCCCAATAAATCCTTAATAGGGTTTATTTCACGAACCATATACCGCAATGAAATACAGCGCAGATCACGCTCCCTGGCATGTTCCAAAAATATTCCATCACCACCGACTAAGATAATAACTTTGTGTCCCGCTTGCTGCACTCCTTGAGCAAGATCAAGCAGATGCACACTCGCACCGCCAATAACATCAGAGCGTGTGATTACAAAAACAATTTTCAAAGTAATCCCACTTATATGTAAAGAAAAATGATGCCAAATCCAACATTACAAAACCTTATTTCTTTTTCCCTCAAATTTCCGAAGCGCTCAGCGTACCGTCGTGTAGTGCATTCAAAAATACTGCCGAACTTGCCAAATTGTATAAGGCATAAGCGTCCAGTAAATTGGAATGTAAAACGCTCATCAATGCGCGGTATAATTTCCCTGATAAATTTCCAGCCAACGAGTAACCACCGTAGCCAGTGAATAATTCTGCATGACCCGTTTACGCGCGGCACGTCCTCGGGCGAATCGTTCGCTGGTGTCTAGGGTGATTGCTGCTTTGATCGCATTGGCTAATTTTTCGCTGTTCCGAGTGGGAACCAACCAGCCAACATCGCCAATCACTTCACTCACCCCTCCTGCATCTGTAGCAACCACCAACCGTTCACACGCCATCGCTTCCGCTACAACTAGCCCAAATCCCTCCCATGCCGAAGATAAAACCAGTATATCTGCAGCACTCATTATCCCCGGAATATCCTGGCACAAACCCAAAAAACGAATTTTTTCAACTACACCAAGCGACTCTGCCAAAGAACGTAATTCAATTTCTAGCGGTCCAGCTCCGACAATCCATAAAACACAATTAACCGATTGTGAATGTAGCAAAGCAAAAGCGCGTAATAAATTAGGGTAATCTTTTGCCTGAACCATTCTCCCGACAGCAAGCAATACCTGAACATCTGCATTTATGTCAAATTCGCCCCGAATTTGCTGCCTATTTTCTGCATTAAAACGAAATTTTAAAGTATCGATCCCATTGTGCATTGCAAACATTTTGCCAGCAGAAACGGCATGTTGCTTTACAAAGGCATCAACAGCATTTTGGCTCACATTTGTTGACATGTCGGCCAATGGATCAGTTAATCGATAAGCCAGCATCCTCAATCTACCGCCTTCATTCGTACTATGCGCGGTACAGATAAGACGAGGAATAGGTACTGTTAAACGCAGTAACCGTGCTAATAAATTGGCGTGCACCATATGACTATGCACAACATCCGGGGAGAAATCACGAATAAGCTTACGTGTTTGCATATAAGCAGATATAAATCCAGCTGGTGTTTTATGCATACCAAGAAGCTCAACTCGCACTTTTTTCGACACTGGTTGAACAATGGCTTTACCAGTTAAAGCGATTATTATTACATCATGACCATGAGAAACAAATTCGTCTGCCAAATCAACTACTTGGCGTTCAGCGCCTCCCATTCCCAGGCCCGTAATTAGAAAGCAAATATTCATAAAAAATTACTCAAGAGGCCTTCTAATAATTGACTTTAAATAAAGTGGAATCCTATCTCCGCCAAGACTAAAATCGTTGCGAAGCAGAATAAAAATTCTCTCAAAAAAAGAAACTTCTGGAAAACGCAAATACTCATGAAAAAGATTTTTATATTCGACTTTCATAGATGAATGATATGCCAAAAAAAAAGACTTTCTCTCCTCAAAATGCTTCCTATTCAAAACAAAAGTTCGATTTCTGAAGAATAAATACACGCGCGACCAAAACTTTACAGTAATATTTCCTGTTACATTATTTTTATGCTGCCTATACAACATCAATCTTTTATTTAAAAAATGAACCTCTCCAAAAACATGCGCTAAGAGAGAAACAACATCATCATGCATGTAAAAATAATCTGCCTTATATATTTTGGCAATATCGTTTAATTTTGCGTTGAAAAGAATATTGCAGCCCTGATATCCAGAATTGAAAAATAAAAATTCTTTTAAATTCTTGGCATACCATAGCCAAACACAATCAGAAGTAATTATCCCTTCTTCATCAGAATATCCATACCCATCGCATGTAACCAGACACGGACGTTCCTTACAGAAATTGCGATCTGCATAATCGACAAGTATCTCAATTTTTTTTTCAAACCAAATATCATCCTGATCGCAAAAAACCACATAATCCGCCGTTGCATATTGCGTTAAACCCAGAAAATTTTTACCAGGCCCCAAACCTTTTCCGCTATCTTCTTCAACGATTCTGATCCGTCCATCAGTCTTGGTAAATTGTTCGAGGATAGCCAAGGTATTATCTGTGGAACCATCGTCACGCACCCATAACATCCAGTCAGAATACGTCTGCTGCTGAAGCGAAAGCAATTGATTGCGAAGATACTTCTCGCCGTTGTAAGTGGCCATCAGAATATCAACAGACATGCTCAGTCCTTTTTGAAACCATAAAAATAAACAGTACGCACAAAAAAATCTGAATATTCCCAGATAGCGTAGTTACCAATAAATCACCAAGAAACTGTCCCATCAAAATAATGGAATAGCCTGAAAATAAAATCAAAGCTAGCCCGAGCCTCCTCACAGCTAAGGAATATAAATAAGCAAAGAAGGTGCCGTAAAATACTGCTCCTAGAAAAACGCCGAAAATTCCAAAATCATAGTAGAAAGGATGCATTACTGTATAAACATTGGTAAGTTCTGGAACATCAACATAAGGTAGGATAACGTCCACAGGCTCAAAAGATATGTTAAAAAAATTGCCAACCGCATAAAAAAATCGAAAAATGTAAGCTCCGAACGGCTGAGAACTGTCAACATCTAAATACCCTAAAGCTACCAAGGGCGAATAAATATAAATAGCCAGAACATCCACTATCGTCGATTCATCCTCTTCCCCTGCACGGATGAGATGTAAAGCTAGCATCAAGACCAAAGTAAAGCTCGCCAACAGTCCGATAGTGCGTATCTTTAACTGCCCCTTTAGTCCCTGAATGACTACCCAAGACAGTATGGGGGTCAGAATCGCAAATTTCCCCATGGTGGCTACCGCGAATAACAGCATCCAACCCCAGAGCAAGATGCGCAAACGCCTGTTTTCATTACATGAATACACATGTTCAAAGAGAAACGCAGCGAATACTAATGGATAAAACCTGCCCACCCATCCCATTAGCTCATAACCTTCCAAGGCATTGGACGAGAGGCGAAGATTGAGAAAGAAGTGTGACGGTCCCGTACTACCCAATACCCATATCCTGTATCCCAGCCATACGATCAGGACAAGTAAAGGCACGGTGTAATCGAAAGGAAGCTTACGCGTGTCAGAGATTAACCCGTTATTTTCTTCTTTTGACGGGTAAAGCATGAAGAAAATCAGGCTGGTAATAAAAAACCAAACCAACCACGCAATAAATGCCTGCTCTTGGAGTGGGTAGAAACGGTCTTGAAAGAAAAGGCCTGCTACGAACACCAGCAGCCAGATCGATGCACTGATTACGAGTGGCGAATACAGCGAGCACCGGCGAATCGCTGCAAGTGCAAGAACCGCGCTTATGAGCATCAGCGCATACAGATGATAATTCATTCCTTAATTTCCCAGCCGGCGAGAGAAATACTGAAGTATGCAGAAGTCCGCAGTTACTCGCAGCGTCCAGGCCATGGCAGCACCCAACAGGCCATAAAAATAGACCAGTAGTGCGAACACGCCCAGGTAAGGGAGGAGCTCGGCAAGATGAATCATTGCTGTAACTCGCGCCTTGCCGTGTGCCTGAATGCGTGAAAAAGGGATTTGGGCAATGGCATTGAATACAAAACCCACCAGAAGAATGCGAAGAATGGCGGAAGACTCATGACCGTAAGGTACGCCGAGCCAGAGTTCAAGAATTTGTGGGGCTAGCAGGAATACCGGGAGGGCCATTAACAGACTGGCTATCAGCAAGCCTTTGTGGGCGCGACTGGCCGTACTGCCAGTTTCGCCCTGTAATTTGCTGAACATCGGGAAGATAGTGCGAGATACCGCACCAGGGACAATAGACATTCGGGCGATGGCTTCCGAAGGAGCAGTGTAAAAAGCCACTCGCTGAGCGCCGACAAGGTTGGAAAGGAGGAAGCGATCCGCGTAGGCCATCAGAGGGCTGACGATGTTGGAAAAGGTTATCCAGCCACCAAAACTGAAAAGCTCCTTCAACGTGTACCAGTTAAACACAAAAAAATTGCCGCCTAAGCCCTGCCAACATGGAATAAATGCCAACGCAAGGCCAAGCACCCGGGAAACTAGCAAGCCTAGGATCGCACTGGAAAGTGTGGGCTCATACAAGATAGCGAGCACCGGCAGGAGCGCCACCAGTGCGCCGCTGAATGTTTTGTAAATATTAAGCGTGAAAAAGTTCTGACAGCCCTCTGGATAGGCAAACCAGATCAAACCAAGCAAAAATGGCGGAATCACGAATGCCAACAATTCGAATGCCGCTTTGGCGTCCGGTGCGGATTCGGCAGTCACGTTGAGCAAACCGACCAGTTCGGACGAAAACCCATACACTAGTAAACAGGCAACAGCGGAAAGTGCAATTACTGCCCAACTCGCCGTACCGATCACAAGTTTGTGTTTTAGCCTATCGCCATCATGCATGGCAACCGCGCGTATCACTGCCCGAGTAAGACCGCCATCAAAAATTCCCGCGTAACCCAACACCGAGAATGCCAACATAAATAAACCAAATTTTTCGACTCCAAGTATGCGTGCCATGAATGCCATGGCTGGAATGGCGATTAGGCTTGGAATGACCATGCCCAAGATGTTCCATGTCGTGTTTTTCCACATCTAGCTCAAAGCCTTGCTGCCGCATGAAATGTGGCCGCCTGCAGATCATTATCCGAAACACTACGGTTTTGATGGACCAAATTTGGATTATTCATTTATTGAAAATTTATACGGAGACAACTTATTGGCGGAGTATAGCCAAAAACATAATAGTTCCCACACGATTTCATAGCGACTACATGGATACCCCATGACAGTATTCTTATCCACACAAACCATAACAGTTAATTTTGTATGGACGGACTTGCCCGTGTAGCGTCTTGGGAACTTTGTTTGCGCCTATGGGCGCTCCTACAATTTGTGCATTCATTAGTGCTTTGCGTTATGCCTTATTTTTATCATTTTAGTTCTGGCAAAGCCTTAAAGCATTTTCCCATTCCGGCAATCCACAAAAGGTATTCATCAACCGCTCGCATGACAGGCTTGAATATGTCGGGCGCTTGGCAGGCAGCGGGTAATCCTGGGTTGCAATGGCGGTTAGGCGCGGCTTGTTGGCAATAGTTGCGTTTTCCAGGATGGCTTGGGTGAATCCGTACCACGTGGTTTGCCCTTGCGCGGTCAGATTATAAATGCTTGAGCGTTGTTGCCACCATTCCCGTGCATCTTGCGCACCTTTGGCAAGCGCTACGATGTGGGCAGTAGTGTCGGCGATGGTGCGGCACCATGTCGGTGCGCCGTGCTGGTCGGCGACGATGCGCAGTTCTTCGCGTTCTTGGGCTAGCCGCAGAATGGTGCGCAAGAAATTGTTGCCGCGCATGCCGTACACCCAACTGGTGCGCAGGATCAGGTGATGAATGCCTGCAGCCTGGATCGCTTGCTCGCCTGCTAGTTTGGTGGCGCCATAGACGTTGATGGGGCAGGTTAGATCATCTTCAGTGTAAGGCGTGGTTTTGGTGCCGTCGAAGACGTAGTCGGTGCTGTAGTGGATCATCGCTGCGCCGAGCTTTTTGGCTTCTTCCGCCATCACCCCGGGCGCTTCGCCGTTGATGCGCATCGCTAAGTCAGGCTCACTTTCGGCCTTGTCCACTGAGGTGTAGGCGGCGGGGTTGATGATCAGGTTGGGCTTGATTTGGCGGATGACGTCGCGCACCTGGGCCAGGTTGGCGAGGTCCATCTGGCTGCGGTCCAGGGCGATGATTTCGCCCAGACCTTGCAGGCTACGCTCCAGTTCGTAGCCGACTTGGCCGGTTTTTCCTGTTAGTAGGATGCGGGTCATAGAGTGTATTTTAGTTGTGTGGCGAGGCATGCGGGGGAGGTGATTATACCTGCCTGAAATATGCGGTTTATGGAGGTGCTGACAAAATGGCATGTTTTGTAGCGGTGTAGCTGTGCGCGATCAGCAGTATCGTCTACCTTCATCCTTGTGCGGGCGTGTTCCAGTAGGCGACATTTAGGAAAAAATGTGTGTCGGTGTGAGCATTAGGTCGTCTCCGCCGAATTGATAAAGTACATGCGGTCGTCTAAAATGCAACTTATGGGACTTGATGTGTCTATGGCAAGCTATGAATGAGTAACTTCGTGTTGTGAGGCCGGGTGCCAAGTTGCCGGTAGAAAGGAATGAGGGTGAAATCGTGCAAAGAGGGCGGCGTACCAACCATACGAAGTAGAATAGCGAAATTTTTTTACAAATCACAGCGCTAAACTTGCCGTTAGCGTTTAAAAGGGCTTCGAATGGCGTTTTTTCCTGTTTTTATTTCTGTTGTGTTCGTTGTGCGCAACCAGTCGGACCATATTGAAAAAATAATATTAGACGCCGCTGCTGGCATTTCTTCCCTCGTTAGCGATTATGAACTAATCATCGTAGACAACGCGTCCGATGACGACAGCGTTTCAATCCTAAAAAAGCTAACGGGCGAGAATGGACAAGCCAATTTGCAGGTATATGCATTAACCAAAGAAGTGGATGCTGACACTGCGTCATGGGTTGGGTTGGAAAATGCCTTGGGTGACTTCGTGGCCGTCATTGATCCTTTGGCAGACGACATCGGATTTTTGCCGGAAATGCTCGACAAGGCAGTCAGCGGCGCCGATGTGGTGTTCGCCAGTAATCAGAAAAAAATCGCTCAGAGCCTTGCCTATCGGGGTGCTTACGTTGTTTTTAATCGACTCTACAAGTGGTTCAATGGCATCCATCTGGCCAAGGAAGCGCCGCAGTACCGCGTCCTGAGCAAGAGAGTCGTCAACTTCATTCTTCAGCATTCTCAGCCCTCGATGACCTATCGCCATCTTCCAGCCACTGGGGGATTCGCACGCGCCAATCTCAACTACAGTGCAACGCCAAAAATTTCGCATACCAAGCATTTGGGCGAAAGCATCGACCGGGGGACGCGTTTGCTGGTTTCGACAACCCGCGCTCCGATGCGTCTCGTTACTTCGCTCTCTTTGTTTGGTGCGGTCGCCAACCTTGTGTATTCCGTCTACGTCGTCGCCATCGGTTTCCTGAAGGTAAATGTTGCACCCGGCTGGGTCAGCCTGTCTCTCCAGCAGTCCGGCATGTTTTTCTTGATCTCGCTCGTCCTTCTTGTACTTGGCGAGTACATCCTGCACATGACGAGCCTGTCGAATGAAGGACCGCTTTATCACGTAGGACAAGAGTTCACCAGTGCCCGCATGACCCGGCGCGAGAAGCTGAACATTGAAGAGGCTGCGTCAAAGACGACGCACAGGTCAGGCACTTCCCCTGAGCTGGTTGCTTGATGCCGGCTACGGACACAAACCAAGACGCAGTCATTATCGGGGGCGGGTTTTACGGTGCAGCTATTGCCATTTACTTGTCCAGACAGCGCGGCCTCAAGCGCATCATCCTTGTAGAGCGTGAGCCGGCTCTGCTTACGCGTGCCTCCTACAACAATCAGGCTCGCGTACATAACGGCTATCACTATCCACGCAGTTTCACGACAGCATATCGAAGTCAGGTCAATCTGCCCAAGTTCGTGCGTGACTGGCCGGATGCGGTGAAGCAAGATTTCACAAAGCTGTACGCGATCGCACGCCGTAACTCCAAGGTCACAGCCAAACAGTTTGAGCGGTTCTGTCGGGAGATTGGCGCCAAGATTCAACCAGCAGATCCGGCGCTACTGGCATTGTTCGAGCCCCGCCTGATCGAAGATGTGTTTTTGGTTGAAGAATATGCTTTCGATGCCACGAAGCTGGCAAGTTGGGCTGAGCATGAACTGAAAGAATGTGGCGTACAGATTCGCTTTGAAACGCGCGTTACTGCTATCTCAAACGGGCCAAGTGAAACACTGCAGGTTGTCACACAACCCAATCGCCGGACCGAGGAGCTAATCTCCTGCCGCTACGTATTCAACTGTACCTATAGCGGACTCAACCAATTCAAGGGTGATTTCTCAGGGACCCAAACTGGCCTAAAACAAGAAATCACTGAAATGGCACTGATGCAGGCCCCGCCAGCACTTGAGGGCCTGGGCATTACGGTGATGGACGGCCCTTTCTTCTCGATGATGCCGTTTCCTGCTCGTGGCTTGCATACGCTTTCCCATGTCCGCTACACCCCACATCTGCACTGGAACGACGAGAAAGGTATCGATCCTTACGAAAAACTCAAGCAGTACGAACGCGCAAGCCGTGTAGATCGTATGGTCAGGGACGTTGGGCGGTATCTCCCTGCAGTGCTTGATGCCAAATATATCGATTCGCTATTCGAGGTTAAAACCGTCCTGGTAAAGAACGAAAGTGATGACGGAAGACCTATTTTGTTTGAGAAACACCTTGAGCTGCCGGGTTGCTACTCGGTATTGGGTGGGAAAATTGACAATATTTATGATGTTCTAGAAAAGCTAGATGCTGAGAAATTTTAACAACACGCTCCGCAACCCATTTTTTGCGGGTGCATTCATCCTGATTTTGTTGCTGATATTTTCTTTGAGCTTGAGGCAGCAGGATTTCAAAAGGGTGGCTGGTGCCCCAAATTTAGAGGCAACTTACCACGTGCTTCTGACTGCTACTGCGCTGAATGAAAGTTCTGCAGAAAATCATCTGTATCTTCCTACTGTCTCGTTAGGAAGGGAGTCTGACAAGCATATTCCATGGGGTGCGACTATTCCCACCAAGACTGGCGACTATATCTATTCGAGTTTTACTCCCCTCGGTTTTCTGGCCCCCTATTTTTGGTTTAAAGCTTTTGACTTAGAAACATCAGTAAAAAATTTAGCTCACTTCAATTTTATTCTCGGTAGCCTGAGCGCATTCGCTCTTTTTTTACTATTAGTAAGTCTGCTCAAATTTAATGGGTACGGCCCATGGACTTCAGTTGGCGGGGCGCTAGTTGGCAGCACTATAGGAATATTTAGCCGTGAAGCGTTGCTATCGCAGGGAGTGATTTATTGGAGCCAGAGCCTATACCAGCCGATCTTAATTCTTTCTCTCTACTTAATATTCAGGTATCTAACAGGCGAAACCAAAAAAAGCCGCCTCTTATATTCAGTAGCAATCATCATTATGGCTTTTATTGGGCCACTGATTGAGTGGACTGGCTATGTATTTAATACTGGTCTGATTTTTCTCTTGTGGTTAAATAGCCGCGATTTGGTGTCTTCAAAGGTCCTTGCGATACAGATATTTATCGTAACCGCGATTGCAGGAATTCTGACTGTTATGCACTTTAGTTTTGCTGTCGGTTTCGGGCCAGCAATTGAGGCCTTTTTAGGGAGATTTATTGCAAGAAATACTTCAGTAGGTAGCGTTGTCGGGCTGATTCAAGGCTACGGCCTTTCATATGGGTTATTTATTCTGACGATATTCTCAATTCTTACCCTAGCCTATTTGGGCGACAAGCAACAGACAACAGACAACAGACAACAGACAACATTTTTCATATTCGTCGCAGCGTGTATACCACTGCTTGAAAATATCGTAATGCTTCAACATGCCACACAATTTTCTTTTGATAGGTTGAAATTTATTTTTCCAGCCGCGTTGATATTGGCTTTCTCATTTGCTCGATTCGAAACAAAGAGACGAGTTATTTTATTGGCTCTTATACTACTTTCGAGTTTTCATGGTTACAAAAGCTACAAAGCAGATATGAGTGGTTATTCATCATGGGGCTCTATTGACACTGAAAATAGACAGTTTGTATCGCGAATCTCAAATAAGGTAGATATGAAATGCGCGGTCTTTTCTTCGAATTTAGGGGTACGAGGTTATGCGAATTTACTTTTTCATCGCGGTATCCATGAGGGTAAATCTTTTCAAGAGGTTCCTGAACTTTTGGCAAATAGAAATGCATGCGCTTCTGTTTACTTAGAAGGCACGTTGGCGTTTCCTGATCTACCAAAATATACAAAGGCAACCGTTACCCACAACGATGGTTCTACGGCCATTATCACTAGTGAAATTACAAAATGAATGCACTAATAGGTTTTTCAGGATTCGTAGGAAGTACACTACTTAAGCAGGCACGCTTCGAATCGCTTTATCGCTCAACAAATATCAGTGATATCGAGGGTGAATCGTTCGATACCGTAGTGTGTGCCGGCGCCCCCGCGCAGAAGTGGATCGCCAACCGGGAACCTGAGGCGGATCGTCAAAAGATTGATGGCCTGATCGCGCACCTGAAGACCATCCAGTGCAAAACTTTTATCCTGATCAGCACCGTCGATGTGTTCAAAAGTCCGATAGGGGTTGATGAAAGTACCTCTGTTGACGAGTCAGGACTTCACGCTTACGGCCTGCATCGCCGCCTGCTGGAAAAATTTGTCGCAAACCATTTCGCAAACCATCTGATCGTTCGTCTTCCCGGATTGGTCGGTCCAGGACTGCGCAAGAATGTCATCTTCGACTTCTTAAATGACAATAATCTTCACGCTATTGAGAGCAGGGGTGTTTTCCAGTTCTACCCGATGGTCAGCCTCTGGTACGACATTCAAACAGCGCTCAACGCCGGGCTGAAATTGGTACACCTTACGGCAGAACCGATCAGCGTAGCGGATGTTTCCAAACAAGGTTTTGGCAAATCCTTCGACCATGCCTTGGCTAACACCCCGGCAATCTATGACCTGCGAACCTGCCACGCTAAAGTTTTTGGTGCATCCGGACATTACCAATACAGCGCGCGTGAAACCGTTCAAGCCATTAGGGCCTATGCGCAGTCTGAGCCACTAACGATCAAGTCCGCCCCGGAGGCGAAATCATGAGGCTGGCCATTTCAAACATTGCCTGGGATACCGCTGAAGATGAAGCGATAGCCACGTTGCTTCATCGTTTTGGTGTCGATGCGATTGATGTCGCACCAGGGAAGTATTTCCCTGAACCAGCCAAGGCGATAGACGAAGACATTGCTCGCGTCAAGAACTGGTGGTCTGAACGTGGCATCGAAATTACCGGCATGCAGGCACTGTTGTTTGGTACCACCGGCTTGAACGTTTTTGGCACGCCTGAGTCGCAGGATGCGATGTTGCAACACCTCGATGCCGTTTGCCGTATTGGGGCCGGTCTGGGTGCAACCCGCGTGGTGTTTGGCTCGCCAAAAAATCGCGATCGCAGCGGCTTGAATGACGCCGAGACGATGGCGATCGCTGTATCTTTTTTCAGGCGGCTAGGCGATATCGCTAGCTCGCATGGCGTGATGATCTGCCTGGAGCCCAACCCAACCTGTTACGGCGCCAACTTCATGACCACAAATGCCGAGACAGCGCAGGTGGTGGCACAGATCACCCACCCGGCCATTCGCATGCAATTCGATACTGGTGCTCTGGCTATCAATAGTGAAGACCCCATCACCGTGTTGCAATCGTGCGTCGGACTGATAGGTCACATTCATGCCAGCGAGCCGAATCTGGTACCACTGGGGGACGGTGAAACTGACCATGCCCAAATGCTCGAAGCTTTGATGCTGTATCTGCCAGATCACTTGGTGACTATCGAGATGCTGGCAACCAAGAATGAGCCGCATCTTGTATCGATTGAACGTGCGTTAGATGTGGCAATTCGACACTACCGCAATGACAGAGTCGGAGCCAACACATGAAGTGGCTCATTCTGATTCTCGGTATTGCTTCGAACGCCTCGGCCAGCGTCTTGGTCAAGATGGCCATGATGCCACCTCGCAAATTTCCATCCCTCAGTGAACCCATGGCGGCGTTAAGTAATTGGCCATTCTGGCTGGGTCTGGGGCTTTACGGCGGAGCATTCCTGCTCTACGCCGCCGCCTTGGCACGGTTGCCGCTGAATGTGGCGCATCCCGTTCTGACTGCCGGTGCGGTGGCGACGGTTGCCCTATCTTCGGTACTGATTTTTCGTGAACCTTTCCACTGGACTACGGGAGCCGGGATCGCCCTGGTGATCGCTGGTGTAGCACTGATTACGGCACGAGTGGCCTGATGGTTAAAAAAGAAGAAAAAATGACGATTGATAGTGTTTCTGCAGTGCGCGCCAATTGGCAAATACCAACCTTTGAAACACCCCTATGGTTTGGACGACAGCACCCGTGGTGTGTCGTGATTCCGGTCATTAATGAAGGCGAAAGAATCAAGAGCCTGCTTTTCAGAATGACGGCTCTCAAAATCGACGGGATCGCCGACATCATCATCGTCGATGGTGGCAGTACCGATGACTCGCTGGAGTTGGGGTCACTGCAGCAGAACGGCGTGCGCGGACTGCTGGTCAAGACGGGGCCGGGAAAATTGAGCGCCCAGCTACGTTGCGCTTACGCTTTTGCACTTGACCAAGGCTATGAAGGAATCATCAGCATTGACGGTAATGACAAGGATGATCCGGAGGCGATACCGCGTTTCATTGAAGCGCTGAAACAAGGTGTGGATTTCGTACAGGCTTCCCGTTTCATCGCAGGGGGAGTCGCAGAGAACACGCCTAGATTGCGAGACTTCGCCATCCGCTTCATTCATGCACCGATGCTGAGTATGTTTTCTGGATTTCGATGGACAGATACTACCCAGGGCTTCCGCGCCTACAGTCGGAAAATGCTGCTCGATCCCAAAATCGCACCGTTCCGCGATGTATTCATGACCTATGAGTTACTTGCGTATCTTTCCTATCGCGCGCCCAAACTTGGCTATCGCTGTCTCGAACTATCGACCATTCGGCGCTACCCCAAAGGGGAAGTGCCAACCAAGATCAGCAGCGTTAAGGGGAATCTATCGGTGCTCCAGGTGTTGTTTCAGGCTTGTTTTGGCGCTTATAACCCAAAGAATAATTAATTGTGAATGCTCTAATGCTTAATCAACTTTCGACTGCGGAAAAACTTGCCGTCGCCGCCGCCTCATGCGTTCTCGCCGCTCTAGCACTTTTTGCCTGTCTCAAGCTGACGCTTGCGCCAACCTATACTGATTTTATTGTCGGAAACATTACCTGGCGAGCCGACACAAAGCTGCAAGATCTTATTGCAGCACCAGTCTTTATTGCAGTTTTATTTTTTGGATTTTTATTTTTATCGCTTCAGTTGGGCAAGCAAAAACAGCAATTTGGCAGCGACTACGCCACCAAACTGTCTAATCAATTGATATGGTGGTCTATACCATCTTTTGCCGCTATTTCCAGCCTGATTTTAGGCGCAACAATCGACCAAACACTATTCGCCATCTCTGCTGTCGGCATTGGCTTTATTGCAATCGCTTCAGCCTATAACGCATCGAGACGAATAAATATTAGCCCAGAGTTTATTGGTTTAAGCGCGTTCGCATTTATTCTCACAGGTCTCATACCGTTAGAAATCGCTCTTGTACTTGGGCGGGCACCAATGACGTTAGCTGGCAACATTAATCTTGCTCGCTATGAGATGGCGACGTACATCATCATTGGATTTGGGATAGTTACTGGATTGTTCTATGCAATACGCCATCCAGAAAAATTATCGCGCTTTTTACCGAAACTTACCCTAATAGGACAAGTTGGCTTACCAACACTATTCCTAACCCTTTATCCTGCCAGGCTTTTGCAGCCCAATGGTGTAGTTACAAAGTACCAAACTACGTGGGGACTCAAATTTCTCGTAGTAGGAATAATTATAGTGGGCATATTTGACGTGGTACGCCGCTACCGAAAATACTCTGAAAGCACTAATAGTAACTGGGCGCATTTACTTTCACCTGTAGCCTTGTTTGCACTTTTGGTGGCACTCAAGGCTGGGAATACCGTTTCCCCCCATATTAGCCCTGATGACTATCATTTTGGCGAAATGGTGCTTGGCTGGTGGTCTTATCTGCATGGCGCAATTCCTTATGTAGGGTATGTGCCAGCGCATGGGGTGATACCAGACGACCTCGCTGCATTCCTTTCTTTTACTTTTTATGATGGCACGGCTGGAAGCTTTATTGATGCGAGTCGTTTAGGCTATGCATTACTAGGGTTCGCTACTTTTATGTCTATCTACCGCTTCTCTGGCAGCATAGGACTTGCTTTTATATCGACTTTTTTCGTTGGCGGCTATATTGCTTGGCTTTTTTTCACCCCTTTTCTCTGCCTGTGGTTTAGCCGTTCGTTGAGGATGAATCCGACAAAATGGCTGTGCATCTGGATGCTGACAACACCCATTGTCATTTTAGGCGTGCCTGGCCAAGGTCTACTGTTGGTTGCGGCGTCTGGAGTTATGGCTGCCAATTTTGCATGGCACCTTTGGCGCAACCCCGAAGAGAGAGCATGGAGGGGTATTGGAATATCTTTAACGATCCTCATTGTTTTAGGGCTTGTCACACCATTGGTCCCCATGTTGTTTGGCGCTATCCGTTACGTATTGGAAAATGGCCCCATCAATCAAGTAGCTTATGGCGTACCTTGGGCACTAAGCTGGAATGTAGGGGCAAAGACGGGTTTTGTATTTGAAGCCATCCGCATGTCCTGGGCGGCAATTCCCGTTGCGTGCTTGGCAATAATTTACGTGAGCATGAAAGATCAGACAGCTCGAAAAAATGTCCTTTTTCCAGCCATCGTTGTTCTCTTATTTGCTTTGTTACTAATCCCATACTCTATGGGACGTATTGATCCTGGCGGCGTATCGAGGCCCGGTATTGTTGCAATTTTCGGCTGGGCGATCTTGCTCCCCCTCGCTGTGTGGGGTTTATTAAAACCTGCGAACAGGGCCCCACTAATTCTCTTAGTAGCTTGCATGAGTGCCACCTTGAATTTCGCGCCTCTCTCTTTTTCCAATTTAGTTTCAGCTGCATCTGCTCAGATTAGCACTGGTCCGTTAAAGGACGGACATAGTGCAGGACTATTCAATATTGGGAAAGCTACCGTTCAGGATGAGCACTGGGACCGTCTCACTAGGCTGAACGCACTGCTAAACAGCAAGCTTGCACTGAATGAAAGCTACCTCGACTTAACATCTCGAAATGCGCAGTACTTTTATTTGGATCGAAGGCCAATGATGGCTGTAACTGCTCCATACAACATGGTGTCGCCATCTCAGCAAAAACGTGCAGTAGAACTGCTTTCGCAAAACTTGCCGCGATTGGTGCTCCTAGATGGAGCTAATATTATTCACGATGGCGGCGGTCTTGCGTTGCGTAATCCATATCTGTACCGATTCATTCTTGATAACTACACACCAAGACTCGAAGATGGATTCATTATTGGCTACAAGAAAATTGGAAAAGGTAATAATCACGAGTCAACGATTGATGTTGCTGTCAAAAATCTGACGGATGTAAATTGGGATCAGGGCATCCATCGTCTGGAACCGGCTGTTATCGTGGCAGACTCTGCACTGATGCCCCTCCCCACAGTAGGTGCTCGAGTTCGTATTGGAACTAGTGATATTCGAAAAATTACCAGAGTCTGGATTGAAGGAAATGCGATATGGCTTGATGGTTCCGTTATTGATCCGGCTGTAGCTGCTTACCCAAATCGGATTAAGATTGCCGTTAGCACACAAATAGAAGCTGAATACAGCGTGTCCCTTTTCCAGAAAGCATTCGCACAATCAGATTTTCAGAAAATTCCGATTGCATGGGGTAGCTCAGAGAAATCTTTAGAGAAGAAAATGACACTAATCAAGGGATTTGATGGACTGTCTCCGAGTCTTTTTCAACTGAGTCCTGAAAATGGTGGCTACAAAGTCACTGGAATTGATCCTCTACTTAGTTTCGACATTTCGAGTCTTGGCCTTTCCGGACGTGATGCTGGTCTTTTAAGATTCGATTTCTCGTGCGTAAGCAGGAGCGCGGAACCAAGAATACAAGTGTTTTGGTGGGGAGATGATCATAACGGTCCTTTTGAAGCCTCCAGCGTAAGATTCACTGCGGATGACGGGTCTCTGATTATCCCCCTTGATGCTTCTCCTCGTTGGTTGACAATGAAACATATCAAAGGAATTCGCATTGATCTTGATAACGCATCTGCATGTGGTGCGTTTAGCGTCAAAGGTATGAGTTTTTTTCAACGGCACTTATAACAGCACTTTCCGATGCGTTTAGAGGACTGATGGGATGATTTGACAATGACAGGAATCGTTGGGATCAGCCGAACATACACGAGGGCGTGCTGGCGCGTTACGGCTTGCGCGCCTCCGAATTCACTGATTGGAAAACCAGACAAACATGATACAGACGGCATCTTTGGCAGAGGCGCCCTTCCGAAATACTCAGGACATGCCTTGGGCTCGAAAACGATTACCATTTTAGATACTGCGGGGGAGGTGATTATACCTGCCTGAACTAAGCGATTTGTGCCAATACTGTCGAAATGGCACGTTTTTTGGAGCGTGCTTGGGCGCGATCAATGGCTGCAGTCTGGCGACTGCTTTCGCGCCCGGATGCGCTCCTGCCAGGCGCGAGGGGATTTAGGCGGTGCGCTGGATTTTCATGCGAAGACATCGGCCTCGGCAAGCAATTTACCTACTTTGTCCTTGCCGGACAGCAGCGGTTCCGCATCTATCGGCCATTGAATGCCGATGGCTGGGTCATTCCACAGGATGCTGCGTTCGAATTCCGGCGCCCAGTAATCGGTGGTTTTGTACAGGAATTCCGCCGATGCGCTGGTGACGACGAAGCCGTGGGCGAAGCCTTCCGGTATCCATAACTGGCGCTGGTTGTCGGCGGTGAGCGTGACGCCGACCCATTGGCCGAAGGTGGGCGAGCTTTTGCGGATATCAACGGCGACATCGAACACTTCGCCAGCAATTACGCGCACCAGTTTGCCTTGCGGTTGCTGGATCTGGTAATGCAGCCCGCGCAGCACATTTTTGGCGGATTTGGAGTGGTTGTCCTGCACGAAATTGGTCTTGACGCCTATGAGCTCAGTGAAGCGGCGTTCATTAAAGCTTTCATAAAAAAAGCCGCGGTCGTCGCCAAAGACTTTGGGTTCGATGATGAGCAGGTCTGGGATGGCGGTGGTCTGGATTTGCATAGTGTTTATTCGGTGGGTATTTTTGTGAGCAAGCTGCATTTCTGTATATAGTTTAGATACAGTAATATGTATTTTTTATGTCGCCTTATTTATATGTGGAAAAGTGCCATTTTAATATGATACTCCCCGCTTATACACAACCTAGATACTCAAAATATCTTGTCATTCAACAGGCGCAGCAGGTATTGGCCGTAGCCGTTCTTTTTGAGCGGTTGCGCCAGACTTTCGAGTTGCGCGGCGTCGATATAACCTTTGCGGTAGGCGATTTCTTCCGGGCAGGCGACTTTTAGTCCCTGGCGATTTTCGATGGTGGCGATAAATTGGCCTGCCTCAAGCAGGGATTCATGGGTGCCGGTATCGAGCCATGCCATGCCGCGCCCCATCAATTCGACATTGAGCTGGTTGCGCTCCAGATAGACGCGGTTGACGTCGGTGATTTCCAGTTCGCCCCGGGCGGATGGCTTAATGTTGGCGGCGATGTCGCAGACCTGGCTGTCGTAAAAATACAGGCCGGTCACCGCGTAATTGGATTTCGGCGTGATCGGCTTTTCTTCAATGCTGACGGCGCGGCGTTGCGCATCGAATTCAACCACGCCATAGCGTTCCGGATCTTGCACATGATAGGCAAAGACGGTTGCGCCAGCCGTTTGCTCGGAGGCTGCACTCAGTTTCGCATCAAGCTCATGACCGTAATAAATGTTGTCGCCCAGAATCAGCGCCGAAGGACTGTCGCCGACGAATTCGCGCCCGATGATGAAGGCTTGCGCCAGACCGTCCGGCGTCGGCTGCACCGCGTAACTCAGGTTGATGCCCCACCGGCTGCCATCGCCCAGCAACTCCTGAAAACGCGGGGTGTCTTGCGGGGTGGAGATGATCAGAATCTCGCGCATGCCTGCCAGCATCAGTGTGGTCAGCGGGTAATAAATCATCGGCTTGTCGTACACCGGCAGCAATTGCTTGGAAACCGACATCGTGACCGGGTACAAACGGGTGCCGGAGCCGCCGGCCAGGATGATGCCTTTGCGTTTAAGTTTCATATTAATGAGTATGTTAAAAATTACTACTGTTTATATGCAGGAACTATCTACGGTGGATGGGTGAAACCCATCCGACAAGTTACATCAGCCGTATTGTTTTTCCACCCATTTCAGGTAATCGCCGGATTGCACGTCGCGCACCCATTCCTGATGGTCCAGATACCACTGCACGGTTTTGCGGATGCCGGTCTCGAAGGTTTCGGCTGGTTTCCAGCCCAGTTCGCGCTCGATTTTGCCGGCGTCGATGGCGTAGCGGCGGTCGTGGCCGGGACGATCCGTGACGGTGGTGATTTGGTCGCGATAAGTATTCGATCCATCCTTGCCATTGGCTTTCGGATCAAGCGCATCGAGGATGTCGCACAGGGTGTGCACTACATCGAGGTTGGCCATTTCATTCCAGCCGCCGATGTTATACGTTTCGCCCAGCCGGCCGGCTGCCAATACGCGGCGAATCGCGGCGCAATGGTCGCTAACATAGAGCCAGTCGCGCACTTGCTGGCCGTCGCCATAGATCGGCAGCGCCTTGCCGGCGCGGGCATTGGTGATGATCAGCGGGATCAGCTTTTCCGGGAAGTGGTACGGGCCGTAATTGTTGGAGCAATTGGTGGTCAGCGTCGGCAAGCCATAAGTGTGGTGATAGGCGCGCACCAGATGGTCGGATGCGGCTTTGGAGGCGGAATACGGACTGTTGGGCGCGTAAGCGGTGGTTTCGGTAAATGGTGCATCGTCCGGGCCGAGCGTGCCGTACACCTCGTCGGTGGAAACGTGCAGGAAGCGGAATGCGGATTTGTCCGCCTCCGGCAAGCCGCCCCAGTAGGCGCGCACCGCTTCGAGCAGAGCGAAAGTACCGTTGACGTTGGTTTCGATAAAGGCAGCCGGGCCGAGGATCGAGCGGTCGACATGGCTTTCGGCGGCAAAGTGCAGCACCGCACGCGGCCGGTGGCTGGCAAGCAGGCTGGCTACCAACGCCGTATCGCCGATGTCGCCTTTGACAAACACATGGCGCGCATCGTCGCGCAGGCTCGCAAGGTTGTTCAGGTTGCCGGCGTAGGTCAGCTTGTCGAGATTGACGACCGGCTCGTCGCTTTGTGCCAGCCAGTCGAGTACGAAATTTGCGCCGATAAAGCCGGCGCCGCCAGTGACTAATATCATGTAATGCTCCTTGATCCCGACACGCTACTTTAGCGCAGCGCACCATTTTAAGCGAAAGTGCGCGCTGTTCCAGGCAGAAAAAGCGCAGGCATCTGCACATTCAGAGATTAAAAACGCAGCCTTAACTCTTGGCGCACGCCCAATTTTGGCAAGAGCAGATTGCTCAAGAGAGTCTTTCAGCAGCTAAATTCGGCCACCAGGAAATCAATGAACGCGCGCACCTTCGCCGGCAGATTGCGCCGGCTTAGATAATAGACATACAAATCGGCCGGCGGCAGCGAATATCCCGGCATGACTTCCTTGAGACGACCGCTAGCGAGGTATTTTGCTACGTCCCATTCGGAGCGTTGCACGATACCGTGGCCATCCAAAGCCCAATTCATTACAACGTCGCCGTCGTTGCTCGATACCGCGCCCCTTACCTTGACCAGTTCAACCTTGCGGCCCTTTTCGAGTCTCCAGGTGCCGTACACGTCATCGTTCTGTCGGTGAAGGATGCAACGGTGGCGATGCAACTCGGCAGGTGTCTGCGGCTCGCCTGCTTTTTTCAAATACGCTGGCGAGGCGCACAAGAAACGCCGGTTCGACATGAGCTTGCGTGCACTGAGTCGCGTGTCAGGCAGTTCGCCAAAACGGATCGCAAGGTCGTAGGCCTCCTCGACCAGACTGATCGGCCGGTCGGTCAACTGCAGTTCTACTTCGACTTCTGGATGAGCGTGCGCGAACTGCGACACCAGGGGCGCAATTCGGGTGCGACCAAACCCCGGAGTGCCGTTCACCCGCAACAAGCCTTTCGGAGCGACTCGTCCGCTTGACACAGATTCCTCCATATCGCGGATGCTACCCAGGATCTGCGTCGCTTGGGCCAAGTAGCTCTCGCCCTCGCTTGTCAGGCTGATGCGGCGCGTAGTGCGGTTGACCAGGCGCACGCCAAGGCGCTGCTCCATCATCATCAGGCGTTTTGTGACGGCCGGCGGGGTAAGGCCGAGTTCGCGCGCAGTTGCCGACATGCTGCCCAGCTTGGCAAGCAGCACAAAGAACGTCAAGTCAGGGGCGGTTTCAATTTTCACTTGAAGTTAATAATGGTTTTAATTGAGGCGAATTATATCTTCATGTTTGAAGAGTAAGCTTGGCACCTGCCCTGTAAAACCAGCTTCGTCCACAATCCTAGGAGACACTTCATGAGAATCGTTGAAATCCGCGAAAAAACCGTACCCATCAGTTCCCCAATCCGCAACGCCTACATCGACTTCAGCAAAATGACATTGAGCTTGGTCGCGGTAGTGACCGACGTCATCCGCGATGGCAAACCGGTGATCGGCTATGGCTTTAATTCGAACGGCCGCTACGGCCAGGGCAAGCTGATGCGTGAACGCTTCATTCCGCGTGTGCTAGAAGCGGACCCGGCAAGCCTGATCGACGACAGCGGCGCCAACCTCGACCCGCACAAGATCTGGAACTGCATGTTCACCAATGAGAAGCCGGGCGGCCACGGGGAGCGCTCGGTCGCGATCGGCACCATCGACATGGCGGTCTGGGACGCCGTTGCCAAGATCGAAGGGAAGCCCCTGTTCCAGTTGCTGGCCGATCGCTATGGCAATGGCACGCCGGACCGGAAGATCTTTGTCTATGCAGCCGGCGGCTACTATTATCCGGGCCAGAGCCACGACAAGCTGAAGGATGAAATGCGCAGCTACATCGACCGCGGCTACACGGTGGTCAAGAAGAAAATTGGCGGCGCCTCGCTCGACGAGGACCTGCGCCGCATCGATTCTGTGCTCAGCGTGCTGCAGGACGGCCAGAAGCTGGCGGTCGATGCCAACGGACGCTTCGACCTCGATACCGCCGTGGCTTACGCCAAGGCGCTCTCGCAATACGACCTGTTCTGGTACGAAGAGCCGGGTGATCCGCTCGACTTCGAGCTCCAGGCGACACTGCGCAATTATTACAAGAACCCGATGGCAACCGGCGAGGATCTGTTCTCCATGCAGGACGCACGCAATCTGATTCGTTACGGCGGCATGCGCGCGGACCGCGACTGGCTGCAGTTCGATTGCGCCCTGAGCTACGGCCTGGTTGAATACTTGCGCACGCTGGACATGCTGCGCGAGCACGGTTGGTCACCGAAACGATGCATTCCCCACGGCGGCCATCAGATGTCGCTCAACATCGCAGCCGGCCTTGGCCTGGGCGGCAATGAATCCTATCCCGACTTGTTTCAGCCCTACGGTGGCTTCCCGGACGGCGTCGCGGTTGACAACGGCCACATCATCCTGCCAGAACTGCCGGGTATCGGCTTCGAAGGCAAGGCTGATTTGTATCGTGAGATGGTCAAGCTGGCTGAGTAACAGCCACTCGCCATATCGATGAACAAGCCGGCGAGGCAACGCCGTTCCTGCCTTAAAAATTTATCATCAACAGTTTTTCTCGTTACAAAGTAAAAAAGCCCGCTTTCGCGGGCTTTTGCTACATTTTCAATAATGTATGTCCTAGAACGGAATATCGTCATCCATGTCGGAGAAGTTCGATGCCGGCCGCGCGGCTGGAGCCTGTGGCCGCGACTGCTGTTGCTGCGGACTATTTTGACGTTGCTGCGGGGCCGATGCGCTGCTGTAGCCGCCGTCATCCATGCCGGCGCTGCCGCTGCCCTGACGGCTGCCCAGCATTTGCATGGTGTCGGCGCGGATGTCGGTCGCGTATTTTTCAACGCCATCCTTGTCGGTATATTTTCGCGTTTTCAGGCTGCCTTCTATATACACTTGCGAACCTTTTTTCAGGTATTGCCCCATGATTTCAGCCAACTTGCCGAAAGCGGTGATCCGATGCCATTCGGTGGCTTCTTTCTTTTCGCCAGTGGCTTTGTCTTTCCAGCTGTCGGTGGTGGCCACGGCAATGGTAGCGATGGCGTCGCCGCTGGGCATGTAGCGCATTTCCGGGTCACGTCCGAGATTGCCGACGATGATGACTTTATTGACTGAGGCCATGTGATTCTCCTGATTTTCTGTGGTGTTTGGTACTGGACGTTCAGTACTAGACGGCCGCAACCTGAGGCTTACTGCGGCGCGGTAAATTCTGCATATTGAATGCGATTATAAGCCAGCCTACCGTCAACACTGCGCCGAGGATGAAGACCGAATTCGGCCCGGCAACCTGTTTCAGCCAGCCGCCCAATGCCCCGCCGCAAAACAGCCCGAGCGCCTGCAAGGTGTTATACACACCCAGCGCCGCGCCTTTGGCAGCCGGCGGCGCAATGCGCGACACCAGCGACGGCAGGCTGGCCTCCATGATATTGAAAGCGACAAAGAAGGCGAACAACAGCGCGATCAATGCCATCGGATGGGTCAGAAATTGCCACATCCCGAGCTGCACGCACAGCAGCAGCGCAATCGCGCCGACGAACACTTGCTTCATCTTGCCCCGTTTTTCACCGATGAAGATCGGCGGCAGCATCACGACGAAGGAGGCCAGCACCACTGGCAAATAGATTTTCCAGTGCTCGGCTACCGGCAGATTCGCATACTTCACCAGCGCCGGCGGCACCACGACGAACATCGCCATCTGCATCAGATGCAATGCAAACACGCCGTAATTGAGGCGCATCAGTTCGCTGTTGCGCAACACGGCCGAGAACGGCACGCGCGCAGCAGGCCGCGCCGGCGCGGCGGGCACCAGATACAGCACCACCAGAATTCCCAGCACCGACAAGATGCCGGTCAACGCAAAAATCCCGCCCATGCCGACGACCTTGTACAACAAGGGCGCAGCCACCAGCGAAAAGGCAAAGGTCAGGCCGATCGAGCCGCCGACCATCGCCATGGCCTTGGTGCGGTGCTCTTCGCGGGTCGAGTCGGCGATGAAAGCGGTCACGGCGGCTGAAATCGCGCCGGCGCCCTGGATCGCCCGGCCAATAATCATCCACAGCATGTCGTCGGCGGCAGCGGCGATGAAGGAGCCGATCGCAAACAGGATCAGGCCGATGATGATGACGGGCTTGCGGCCGTATTTGTCGGACGCAGCGCCGAACGGAATTTGCCCGAACGACTGGGTCAGGCCGTAAATCCCCATCGCCAGACCGATCAGGAAGGCGCTGTCGCCACCCGGCAAGGTTTTGGCATGGATCGCAAAAACCGGCAGAATCAGGAACAGGCCGAGCATGCGCAAAGCGAAAATAGATGCCAGCGAAGTGGTGGATTTGATTTCAGCGCGCGTCATGGCGGCGGGCAAGGTGTGACTTGTACTTGTATTGGCAGACATGTGCAATAGTGACGATATGGGAGAAGAAGCGGGTTTTACAGCGGATTTTAAAAGAAGCTATAGTATCAGGTTGATTGTCCGGCCTGCTTGCGAAGGCCGGATTTGCCGCTTTAAAAATACCAACGGATGTTACGTATCTTCATCATGGCGAAGAACAATGTCCACGAAAGACACGAAAAGCAAGACAGTGCGGTGAGACCCGCGCTTTTCGTGCGATCAAACTGCGTGGCTTTCACCCATGCTACTACTAGCTAGTAGTATATTTAACTAACGCAACTAGACTATGCGGAGAATGCCATAAAAATGAAGATACTCCTTATTTTTACGAAAATCATCGGATTGTGAGTCCGGCTCGTGCTTTTCGTGTCTTTCGTGGACAATGCATGTGTTGCGCCAGCAGCGCATGATATCCAGTACCCAATACAAGTTCAGCCGCAGATGACCCAGCGAAAACCCGCAGCGCTCCATGCCTCCAGTGCCCGGTTTCGTCCTGTCTTCTCGCCCCCAAGAACCAAACCGCAGAAAGTTGTACATGGACCAAATTCGCATTCGGGGTGCGCGCACGCACAACCTCAAAAACATCAATCTTGACTTGCCACGCAACAAGTTGGTCGTCATTACCGGCCTGTCCGGCTCCGGCAAATCGTCGCTGGCGTTCGACACGCTGTACGCGGAAGGACAGCGCCGTTATGTCGAATCGCTGTCGTCCTACGCGCGCCAGTTCCTGCAATTGATGGAAAAGCCGGATGTGGATTTGATCGAAGGCTTGTCGCCGGCGATTTCCATCGAGCAGAAAGCAACGTCACACAACCCGCGCTCCACGGTCGGCACCGTCACCGAAATCCACGATTATCTGCGCCTGTTGTACGCCCGCGTCGGCACCCCCTACTGCCCCGACCATCCGGAAACCGCGCTGGCCGCGCAATCGGTGTCGCAAATGGTCGATGCGGTGCTGGCGATGCCGGAAGACACCAAGCTGATGATCCTGGCGCCGGTGGTGGCCAACCGCAAGGGCGAGCATCTCGACTTGTTCGAGCAAATGCAGGCCCAGGGTTTTGTGCGTTTCCGGGTCCAAAGCGGCACCGGCGCAGCCAAAATCTATGAGATCGACGACGTGCCGAAGCTGAAAAAAACCGAAAAGCACACGATCGACGTGGTGGTCGACCGCGTCAAGGTAAAAGACGACATCAAGCAGCGGCTGGCGGAATCGTTCGAGACTTCGCTGCGGCTGGCCAACGGTCGCGCGATCGCGATGGAAATGGACAGCGCTGCCGAGCAAGTGTTTTCCAGCAAATTCGCCTGCCAGCACTGCGGCTATTCGCTGCAGGAGCTGGAGCCGCGCCTGTTCTCATTCAACAATCCGATGGGCGCTTGCCCGGAGTGCGACGGCCTCGGCCATATCGAGTTTTTCGATCCCAAACGCATCGTCGCCTTCCCGAATCTGTCGCTGGCCTCCGGCGCGGTCAAAGGCTGGGACCGGCGCAATCAGTTCTATTTCCAGATGCTGACCAGTCTGGCCGATTATTACGGCTTCGACCTCGATACGCCGTTCGAGCAATTGACGCACGAAGCGCAGCAGATGGTGCTGTACGGCTCCGGCAAGGACAAGATTCCGTTCGCCTATCTGAACGAGCGCGGCAAGAGCGTGATCCGGGAGCACACGTTCGAAGGCGTGGTCACCAATTTGCAACGGCGCTACCGCGAAACCGATTCGATGGCGGTCAAGGAAGAGTTGGCCAAATTCATCAACGAGAAGCAATGCCCGTCCTGCCACGGCGCGCGGCTGCGGGTCGAAGCGCGCTTCGTGAAGGTCGGCAGCGGCGCGCAGGAACGCGCGATCTATGAAGTTGCCGGCATGCCGCTGCGCACCACGCTGGCATTTTTCGAGCGCCTCGAATTGCACGGCGCAAAAAAGGAAATCGCCGACCGGGTGGTCAAGGAAATCATCTCGCGCCTGACTTTTCTCAACAACGTCGGGCTCGATTACCTGTCGCTCGACCGCAGCGCCGATACCTTGTCCGGAGGCGAAGCGCAACGCATCCGCCTCGCCTCCCAGATCGGCTCCGGCCTGACCGGCGTGATGTACGTGCTGGATGAACCCTCGATCGGCCTGCACCAGCGCGACAACGATCGCCTGATCGACACCCTGCGCCATCTGCGCGACATCGGCAACAGCGTGCTGGTGGTCGAGCACGACGAAGACGCGATTCGCACCGCCGACTGGGTGGTCGACATGGGCGTCGGCGCCGGCATCCATGGCGGCGAAGTGATCGCGCAAGGCACGCTGGCCGACATCCTGAAAAGCGAAACATCGCTGACCGCAAAATACCTGAACGGCACGCTGGAAATCGCCACCCCCGCCAAGCGCACCGCCGTCAACCTCGACAAGCAATTCATCATCTCGGGCGCGGCCGGCAACAACCTGAAAAACGTCACGCTGAATTTGCCGGTGGGCCTGTTGACCTGCGTTACCGGCGTCTCCGGCTCGGGCAAATCGACGCTGGTCAACGACACGCTGTATCTGGCCGCCGCACGGCATTTGTACGGTTCGCACGCGGAACCGGCCGCGCACGAATCGATTGCGGGTCTGGAACATTTCGACAAGGTAATCTCGGTCGATCAAGCCCCGATCGGGCGCACGCCGCGCTCCAATCCGGCCACCTACACCGGCCTGTTTACGCCGATCCGCGACCTATTCTCGACCGTGAATATGGCCAAGGAACGCGGCTATTCGGCCGGACGGTTTTCGTTCAACGTCAAGGGCGGGCGCTGCGAAGCCTGCCAGGGCGACGGCGTGATCAAAGTCGAGATGCACTTTTTGCCCGACGTCTACGTGCCGTGCGACGTCTGCCACGGCAAACGCTACAACCGCGAAACGCTGGAAGTGCAATACAAGGGCAAGAACATCACCGAAGTGCTGGCCATGACGGTCGAAGAAGCGCACGAATTCTTCAAGCCGGTGCCGGTCATCGCGCGCAAGCTGCACACCCTGCTCGATGTCGGCCTCGGCTACATCCGGCTCGGCCAGAGCGCCACCACGCTGTCCGGCGGCGAAGCGCAACGGGTAAAACTATCGCTGGAACTGTCGAAACGCGATACCGGCCGCACGCTGTATATCCTGGACGAGCCGACCACCGGCCTGCACTTCCACGACATCGACCTGCTGCTGAAAGTGATCCACCGGCTGCGCGACCAGGGCAACACCATCGTCGTCATCGAGCACAACCTGGACGTGATCAAAACCGCCGACTGGCTGATCGACCTGGGCCCGGAAGGCGGCGCCGGCGGCGGCCAGATTATTGCGACCGGCACTCCGGAACAAGTGGCGGCCAATCCGGCCAGCGTCACCGGGCAATATCTGGCACCGTTATTGCAAAAGAAATAGTCCGACAGGAGAGCAATCCATGGCAAAAAACATGCGTATCGTCGGTCTGGTGCAAGGCGTCGGCTATCGCGCCGCCTTCACGACGCAAGCCCGCGCGCTGAAGCTCTCCGGCTGGGTCCGCAACCGCCTCGACGGCTCGGTCGAAGCCAGCGTTGCCGGCGAAACGCAGGCACTCAAGCACATCATCGCCTGGGCCGAGCATGGGCCGGCCGGCGCGCAGGTGCAATGTGTGGCGGTGACTGAAGCCGATGATGGGTTAATCGCGGATGGCGAGTTTCACATCTTGCCGAATAAGTAGGTCGGAAGTTTCGCAGGATGGGTGAAACCCATCCTGATCGACCGCCCAATGCGATGGGTTGCACCCATCCTACCTGCTGTTTTATAGGGGTATTTTTAAAACACAAATGCAAACGTGCGCGAAATACCGTGTTTTTTTCCATACTAGGATGCAGTAATAATATCTATAACAAGTTTCCCGTAGCCTGGTTCAACGCAAACCCATCCACAAACCGAGCGGCACGAAGGCGAGCGCAGCCAGGTTTCCTAGCAGCACAATCGAGGCCACCTTGTCCGGCTCTTGCTGATATTTTTCCGCCATCATGAAACAGAACACGGCCGGCGGCAGCGCGGCAAACAGGTACATCTGGCCGCGCTGCGCCGGGTCCATGCTCAGGACTTGATCCAGCCCGAAGGCGACGATCAGCCCGGCAAGCGGGCAGACGATGGCGCCGACCAGGCCGATATGCCAGCTCTGGAAGGTAATGTCGAGCATGCGCACGCCGAGCGCGAACAGCATGATCGGGATGCACGCCTCTCCCAGCATTTTCATGCCCTGGAACAGCGGTGCCGGGATCGGGATTTTCGCCACCGAAAAAATCACGCCGATGATCATCGACAGCATCATCGGGCCTTTCAGGAAAGCCCAGTGGGATGCGCCGCTTTTGGCACGGCCGGATTCAAGAACCTTGACGCCGACGGTAAAGTAAATCAGGTTGCATGCCATGAACAGCGCCACCGCTGCCGACAGGCCGGTCTCGCCAAACGCCAGCACCGCCAGCGGCAGCCCCATATTGCCGCAGTTGTTGTACATCATCGGCGGCACGAAGCTGCGCGGATCGTAGCCAAACAAGCGCGCCACCGGCCATGCCAGCAAGCCGGAGCCGAGCGAAATCAGCACGCCGGCCAGAATCAGGGTGGCGTTTTGGGCCAGGTTGAAATCTTTTGCCGCCAGCGCGGTAAACACCAGCAACGGGCACAGCACATCCATGCTGATCCGATTCACCGCAGCCATATCGGACTTGGCCGCCGAGCCGCGAAAGCGGGCAAACGCAAAGCCAATCGCGATGATGAAAAAAACCGGCAAGATAATGCCGAGGATGCGTTCAAATACTTCCATCTGATTTCCTGGTGTTATTTATTTTCATAGGATGGGCACGCTTTTGCGCCCACGCGGACATGCACAACGATATTGGAAAAGCCACCTTGCTTGGGTGGCGGTTCGTCTGGCGCGCGCGGGGCGATGAAGCCGTACCCGCCACCATTTTCACTTCAATAAACGCGCTTCTGCCAGCGCTATTGCCCTGATGGTGCCGCGCAGCACGATGATGTCGCCCAACGCCAGAATCAGGTTGGCGGACAACGCAAGATTCTGCAGACCGCGGCGCACGTTCATGATGTCGACCTCTATGGCGTCGAGTTCCAGCGTCTCTAGCGACTTGCCTATTGCTCTGGCCTCATCGCTTAACGTCACGGTGCGCAAGCGTATCTGCAAGTAATCAATGTCATTGGCGTCTACCGCCATGCCGTGAAAATAACCGCGAAACGATGCATAGCGCTCGCCCCGCGCGGCCCTGATCCGGTGCACCACGCGACGCAAAGGCACGCCCAGCAGCACCAGCGCATGCGAAGCCAGCATCATGCTGCCTTCAATCGCTTCCGGCACCACCTCCGTAGCGCCCGCAGCGCGCAATTTTTCAAGATCGGCATCGTCGTAACTGCGCACGATGACCGGCAGATTCGGCGCCAACTCATGCACGCAATGCAACAGTTTGAGCGCCGACGGCGTGCTGGCATAAGTGACCACCAGCACGGCGGCGCGATTGATGCCGGCCGCGACCAGACTTTCCCGGCGCGCCGCATCGCCATACGAGACATGCGAGCCTGACGCTTGCGCATCGCGCACCAGTTCCGGGTCCAGGTCCAGCGCGTGATAGGCCCGGCCCTCTTCTTCGAGCAGCTTGGCCAGGCTCTGTCCGCCACGGCCGAAGCCGGCAATGATCACGTGCTTTTGGTTCGACATCGTGCGCGAGGCAATCTGGGTCAGCGCCAGTGACTGGACCATCCATTCGTTGGCCGATAGCTTCAATACAATGGCGTCCGACTTTGCCAGGATGAACGGCGTCAGCAGCATCGACAACACCATCGCGGCCAAAATCAGCTGGATGATGAACGGATCGACCAGCCGCAGGGCACCGGCCTGATTGAGCAAAACGAAACCGAATTCACCCGCCTGCGCCAGTCCCAGCCCGGTGCGCAACGCAATTCCGGCGGAAGCGCCAAAGGCTTTGGCTAGGCCGGCAATCAGCACGAACTTGAACAGCACCGGCACCAGCAGCAATAACAGCACCAGCCACCAGTTCTGCAACACCAGCGTAACGTTGAGCAGCATGCCGATGGTAATGAAAAACAGGCCGAGCAAGACATCGCGGAACGGCTTGATGTCTTCTTCCACCTGATGCTTGTATTCGGTCTCGGAAATCAGCATGCCGACGATGAACGAGCCCAGCGCCAGCGACAAGCCGGCCATTTCGGTAATCCAGGCCGCTCCCAGCACGATCAGCAACAGATTGAGCATGAACAGCTCTTGCGAGCGCCGCTTGACCACCACCTGAAACCACCAGCGCATCAGCTTCTGGCCGATGAACAATAGCAAGACCAGCACAATCACCGCCTTGAAGCCGGCCCAGGCCAGCGTTTCGAGCAAATGCCCCTGATCCCCGGCCAGCGCCGGCACCATAATCAGCAACGGCACCAGCGCCAGATCCTGAAACAGCAGGATGGCGATAATGCGCCGCCCGTGTTCGCTTTCCAGTTCCATGCGTTCGGTCAGCATCTTCGACACAATCGCGGTCGATGACATCGCCAGCGCGCCGCCCAATGCAAACGAGGCCTGCCAGCTGATCGACATCAGCTGCGGCAACAAAGTCGCCATCATCCAGCCAAATGCCATGGTGGCGACAATCGTAAACAGCACCTGCGCCATGCCCAGCCCAAACACGGTTTTGCGCATGGCGAAAAGCTTCGGCAGCGAGAATTCCAGGCCAATCGAAAACATCAGGAAAACCACGCCGAATTCCGCCAGCTGATGGGTATTTTTGCTGTCTTCCACCAAACCGAGTGCGTGCGGCCCGATCAGCATGCCTACCACCAGATACCCCAGCATCGGCGGCATTTGCAGCATGCGAAAAGCGACCACGCCCAACACGGCGGCGCTTAACAAAATAAGGGTAATTTCCAGGGCTGAGAACATGATTTTTAATAAGTTGGCGCAGGGCAGACAGCTTTGTTGCCACTGGCAGGTTTTTTGCTTTGCTAATTCGATTATACTTTCAGTATGAATCAACCTACTGCAAAAAACTTGCCAACAGAATTCGGTCCCGCCCAGGCGCTGCGCGCGCTCGATTTGGCGCGTGAAACGCTGCAAATCGAAGCTGATGCGATATTGGCGCTTAAGGAGCGGCTGTGCGTCGATGACAACCGCATGGGCCGGGCTGTCGCTATTTTGTTCGCTTGCCGCGGTCGTGTGGTGGTGTCCGGGATGGGCAAATCCGGCCACATCGGCCGCAAGATCGCCTCGACCCTGGCCTCAACCGGCACTCCGGCTTTGTTCTTGCATCCGGGGGAAGCGGCGCACGGCGATCTCGGCATGGTGACCGCGCAGGATGTTTTCATTTCGATTTCCAATTCGGGCGAAGCGGCGGAACTGGTGGCTATCGTGCCGATCATCAAGCGCATGGGCGCCAAACACATCGCCATGACAGGCAATGATGCTTCCAGCCTAGCGCTGCTGTCCGATGTGCATCTGGACGTCCGGGTCGACCGGGAAGCCTGCCCGCTGAATCTGGCTCCGACCGCCAGCACCACCGCCACCTTGGCGCTGGGCGATGCGCTGGCGGTGGCGCTGCTGGATGCGCGCGGCTTCCGGGCCGAAGATTTTGCCCGCTCGCACCCTGGCGGCGCACTCGGCCGCCGCTTGCTGACCCGTGTGCGCGATGTCATGCGCAGCGGCGACGCGGTTCCGGCCATAACGGTCGACGCCACGTTGAGCGCCGCCCTGCTGGAAGTTTCCCGCAAAAGCATCGGCATGACCGCCGTGGTGGACGACGGGTTTCACGCCGTCGGCGTATTTACCGACGGCGATTTGCGGCGCCTGATCGAACATGTCCAGGATTTCAGCAAACTGCTGATCGCCGATGTGATGCACGCCAACCCGCGCACCATCGGCCCCGACCAGCTGGCGGTGGAAGCGGTTGAAATCATGGAACAATTCCGCATCAACCAGTTGCTGGTGGCCGACACTGACGGGGTCCTGATCGGGGCGCTGCATATCCACGACCTGACCCGCGCCAAGGTCATCTGATGACGCAGGACAATGACCGTATCGAACGCGCCCGGCAGCGCGCAGCCCAGGTCAGGTTGATGATCTTCGACGTCGACGGCGTCCTGACCGACGGCAGCCTGCACTTCGGCCCGGAAGGCGAAGTCATCAAGAGCTTCAACGTACTCGACGGCCACGGCATCAAGCTGTTGCAGCAATCGGGTGTAGCCACCGCCATCATCAGCGCGCGCCAGTCGGCCATCGTGGCGCGCCGCGCAACCGATCTGGGCATTGTGCATGTGCAGCAGGGCATTCATGACAAGCGGCACGCCTTCGAGCAACTGCTGGCGCAAACCGGAATCCCGATGCAATCCTGCGGCTTTATCGGCGATGATGTGATCGATCTGCCGATCCTGACCCGGGTAGGTTTTGCCGCCAGCGTGCCGAACGCCCACCCCGAAGTGCAGTGTCGGGTCCATTACGTGACGCAAGCCGGCGGCGGGCGCGGTGCGGCGCGCGAAATTTGCGACTTCATCCTGCGCGCGCAAGGCAATTACGAGGCGGCGCTGGCACCGTACCTGACATGAAAACCGCCGGCGCGACCTACCGCCTGCGCCTGATCGTAATCATTGCGCTGGGTATAGTCATGACGCTGGGCAGTTTCTGGGTGCTGGAAGTGATGCGCAAAAGCAGTATCGATAACGCACCGAATATTGCCCGCAGCGAGCCTGATTTCTATGTCGATAATTTTAAATTCATCCAACTCGCCAAAAACGGACAGCTACACTACAAGATGTCCGGCGACAGGCTCACCCACGAGCCACTGCATGACTCTTACCAAATCACGCAACCGGTCATCATCAACCCGGGCCAGGCACGCGCACCGATGACGATGCGCGCCGAAAGCGCAATCATCGAAGACAATAACAGCAAGATGCATCTGCACAAGAATGTGCGAATCGATCGCCCGGCCTCCGGCCAGAGCCAAGCCCTGCACCTCGAAACCGAATACCTGCTGCTGCTGCCCGACGAAGATGTGATGCAGTCGGACCAGCCGGTGAAAGTGCTGCTGGGCCAGTCCACGCTCTCGGGCAATGGCCTGTTTGCCAACAACGCCACCCGGGAATTGCGTGTAACGGGCAATGTGCGCGGCAGCCTCCCGGCATCGTCGGCGCATTGATGCTTATTGCACCGAGGCACCGAGCCTGCGGCAACCCACCCTCTTTGATAGGAATAGCGTTATGAAACGGTTTTTTCTGATGTCCCTGACGCTGGCCGGGATGATTTTTTCGGCGAGCGCGCTGGCCGAAAAAGCCGATGCAGACAAGCCGACCAACATTGAAGCCAACCAAATGGCTTACGATGATCTCAAGCAGATCAACACCTTCATCGGCAACGTGGTCTTAACGCGCGGCACGCTGCTGATGAAAGCAGGCAAGGTGGTCGTCACGACAGACCCGGCCGGCTATCAGTTCGCCACCTTGTACGGCGCACCGGGTGCAGTGGCAACCTTTCGCCAGAAGCGCGATGGCGGTCCCAACCTGTGGGTGGAAGGACAGGCAGAACGGATCGAATACGATACCAAGGCAGAAATAGCCAAATTGTTTTCGCACGCAAAGCTCAAGCGGCTCGATGGCAGCAAGACCATCGACGAAGTCGAAGGCGAATTCATTTCCTACAACAGCGGCAGCGAATTCTTCAACGTTACCAACAGCGCCAGCGGTGTCGGCACGCCGGGCAACGGGCGCATCAAGGTGACCATCCAGCCGCGTACTGTAAAGGGCCAATAAGATGAGCCAATCCAGTATCCCAGGCAGTACCCTGAGCGTGCGCGGCCTGCAAAAAAGTTACAGCAAACGGCTGGTCGTGCGCGACATCTCGCTGGAAGTAAAAAGCGGCGAAGTGGTCGGCTTGCTAGGCCCCAACGGGGCCGGCAAGACGACATCGTTTTACATGATCGTGGGTTTGGTGCCATCCGACGCCGGCACCATCGATCTCGACGGCGTCGACATTTCGCGCCTGCCGATCCATCGCCGCGCGTTACTCGGTCTGTCTTACCTGCCGCAGGAAGCCTCGGTTTTTCGTAAACTGACGGTCGAGGACAATATCCGTGCAGTACTGGAATTGCAAAAAGAAAATGGTAAAGCGCTCTCGAAAGCTGCCATTGAAGAACGCCTGAACAAGCTGCTGGCCGACTTGCAAATTGAAAAATTGCGCGAAAATCAGGCGCTGTCGCTTTCCGGCGGCGAACGCCGGCGGGTCGAGATCGCCCGGGCGCTGGGCACCAACCCGCGCTTCATCCTGCTCGATGAACCGTTTGCCGGGATCGACCCGATTGCCGTCATCGAGATTCAGCGCATCGTGCGTTTCCTCAAGGAGCGCGGCATCGGCGTGCTGATCACCGACCACAATGTGCGCGAAACCCTCGGCATCTGCGATCGTGCCTATATCATCAACCAGGGTGCCGTGCTGGCCAGCGGTCAGCCCGACGACATCATTGAAGATGCCTCGGTGCGGCGGGTGTACCTGGGCGAACATTTCCGCATGTGAAGATAAACCACCTGATGCGACAAGTCCTTTCGGTATGAAGCAATCACTCCAGCTGCGCACTTCGCAGCATCTTGCGCTGACGCCGCAGTTGCAGCAATCGATTCGCCTGCTGCAACTGTCGACGCTGGAGCTGCATCAGGAACTAGAACAGATTCTGTGCGACAACCCGCTGCTGGAACGGCTGGACGATCCGCTCGACCATTCGGTGCGTTTGCTGGCCGATGGCGTAATCAGCACCAGCCCTGCCACCACAGCCTCAACTGAAACCGATCCAGCCGGTACGCAAGGCGGCAGCGCCGCCGAAGCAGATGCCGGATTGGATACGCCCGATGCACAGACGGCCGCATCGGACTGGAGTTTTGACGATGTGGCGCGCACCAGCAAAGCGCCGGAAGACGACGACGGCCGGGCCCAGCTCGGCGCGCACGAATGCACTCTGCGCGAGCACCTGCTGGAGCAAGCCCATTTAAGCTTGCAGCAACAGCGCGACCGCGCGTTGCTGGAATTGCTGATCGATGCGCTCGATGACAATGGCTACCTGGAAGAGTCTCTTGACGCCATCCATGCTCGCTTGCCGCCCGAACTCGGTATCGAACCGGAAGATCTGACGTTCGCGCTGGCCCTGCTGCAAAGCTTCGACCCGGCCGGAGTTGGCGCGCGCAGCCCGTCGGAATGTCTGGCGCTGCAGATCCGCCACTTGCCTAAAGCGCCGTTCGTTACGCGCCGTCTGGCGCTGGCCATCGTCGAACAGCACCTGGCATTATTTGCGCAACGCGACTTTAACAAACTCAGAAAACTGCTCGATTGCGACGATGAAGATTTACGCGAAGCACAGACGCTAATCCGGCAATGCAACCCGCATCCGGGCGCCATTTTCGGCAGCGGCAGTGCCGACTATGTGGTACCCGACGTCATAGTCAGGCCCGGCAAAAATGGCTGGCAAGTCAGTTTGAACCATGAAGTCATGCCGCGCCTGCGGGTCAATGCGCTGTATGCCAACATCCTCAAGCAAGACAAGGGAAGCGGCTCGATGACGTCGCAGCTGCAGGAAGCGAAGTGGCTGATCAAAAATATGCGGCAGCGTTTCGATACGATTTTGCGGGTTGCACAAGCGATAGTCGAGCGGCAACGGAATTTTTTCAGCCACGGCGCAGTCGCCATGCGGCCTCTTGTCTTGCGTGAAATTGCTGATACACTAAACCTGCACGAGAGCACAATCTCCCGCGTCACCACCCAAAAATACATGCTCACACCGCATGGTATGTTTGAGTTGAAATACTTCTTCGGCAGCCATGTCGCCACCGAAACCGGAGGAGAAGCTTCCTCCACCGCAATCCGCGCACTCATCAAACAACTGATAGGAGCTGAACACCAGAAAACACCACTTTCCGACAGTAAAATCGCCGACATGCTGGGCGAGCAAGGTATGGTCATCGCTCGCCGTACCGTCGCAAAATACCGCGAAGCGCTCAAAATCCCACCTGTCAATTTGCGAAAGTCTTTGTAGTCCAGTCGTCTGAAGTCCTTGCAATGCAGTTGCTGTTGCTGCATTTTGGCTCTGGCCGGCCCACCAGGCCCGAGGCAGGCAGTGACAATTTCCATAGGAGTGCTTTATGAATCTCACCATCAGTGGACATCACCTCGAAGTAACCCCCGCCATTCGCGAATATGTACAATCCAAAGTCGAGCGCATTACGCGCCACTTCGATCATGTCATTGATATCGCGCTCATTCTGAGCGTTGACAAGCTCCCTGAAAAAGAAAAACGGCAGCGCGCTGAAATCAACCTGAATCTCAGCGGGAAAACGTTACACGCTGAAAGCGCGGACCAAAACCTGTACGCAGCCATTGATACGATGATCGACAAGCTCGACCGCCAGATCATCAAGCACAAAGGCAAGGTACAAGACCGCCCACACGATGCCATCAAGCACCTGGACGGAGAACCCGAGCTGCCGGAAGAATCCGCGGTTTCCTGAGAGGAGATACGCAGAGTCGAACAATTCGACTCGCAACAATCAAGGGCGCAAGATGCGCCCTTTTTGACACCTGATTAAAACTGATGCCAGATACGCGCAGTGCTTGCAACACTTGAAAAGAATTCCGAATTTTTGAGTGACATCAGTAGATAAAACTTACGTAAATTCACCATTCCAGCCAAGGCGCACCTTCACCATGACAGAACACGTTCACATTTCGACCGAAAACCAGATCGGCTGCATCACTCTGAATCGTCCCAAGGCGCTCAATTCCTTGTCGCTGGAGATGATCCGAACTATTACTGAAGTGCTGCTGGCGTGGCGCGCCGACACCGGCATCCACGCGGTGTTGATCCGCAGCAGCAGCGAAAAAGCTTTCTGCGCGGGCGGCGATATTCGATTCTTTTACGATATAGGCATCGCGACGCCGCGTGGCGGCAGCGCCTTGCTGGAAGATTTTTTCACCGAAGAATATGCGCTCAACCACCTGATCCATCACTATCCGAAACCGTATATCGCGCTGATGGATGGCGTGGTGATGGGCGGCGGCATGGGCGTGGCGCAAGCCGGCCCCGCCAGCCGGCTGCGCATCGTGACCGAACGCACCAAGATGGCGATGCCGGAAGTCAATATCGGCCTGTTCCCGGATGTTGGCAGCGGCTATTTTCTGTCGCGGTGTCCGGGGCAACTCGGCACCTATCTGGGCGTTACCGGCGACATCATCACAGCCGCAGACGCTTTGTACGCCGGCCTGGCCGATTTCTTCCTGCCGTCGGCGCAATTGGTGCGGCTAACAGACATGCTCCAGTCGGGCGACGATATCGATGTGCGAACGGCCATATGCGACTTCGCAGCCGGCTTCAACCACGGCATTGCGCCCGAGGCCAGCCTGCTGGCGGTCCATCGGGCCGCAATCGATCGCCATTTCGCACAGGATACAGTGCCGGCCATCATCAAATCGTTGGCGCAGGACGATGCGCCGTTCGCGCAACAGACCCTGGCCCTCATGCAAAAACGCTCGCCGCTGATGATGTGCGTGACGCTGGAGCAGCTCCGGCGCAGCGCCGCACTGAGCGTGGCCGATTGCCTGCGCATGGAGCGCACCATGGTGCGTCATTGCTTCGAGCAGGGCGAAGTCATCGAAGGGGTGCGGGCGCTGGTGGTGGACAAGGACAACGCGCCGCAGTGGAATCCGGCCACGCTGGCGGAGGTAACGCCGGACATGATCGCCGGCTTCTTCGCGCCGGTCTGGCCGCCGCATGCGCATCCGCTGCGAAGCCTCGCATAACCATTTAAAAACAGGGAGTATAGTTAAAAACAATGCATTTTCCGCATATTATATATGCGGAATTAAAAAATACCTGGAGGCGTATTTTTTAATGCTCCAATTATCAGAGTTCTTCCACCATGAATAAACGCCGATGTTCGCGCGTCGCATAACGGTCGGTCATGCCGGCAATATAGTCGGCAATTTTGCGCGCCTGCGCCTGCAAGTCGTTCTGCCCGGCAGGCAGGCGATGGTCCGGCGGCAGCAGGTTCGGCTCTTCCATGAAGGCTTCAAACAGCGCGGTAATGATGTGGCGCGCCTTGGTCGTCATGCGGTTGACCAGATAATGGCGGTACAGATTCTCATGCAGGAAATGCTTCATCAGGGCGGCGTCCTGGCGCATCTGGTCCGAAAACGCGATCAGCGTGCCGGCGCTGCGCACCGCGTCGATCGATGCCGGCTGCGCCTGCGCGATGCGGGCTTCGGAAGTCCGGATTAAATCGACGATCAACGCGTTGATCATGCGGCGCACCGTTTCATAGATCGCCCGCCGCCCGCTGATGCCGGGAAATACCGCTTCGACTTCGTGCCGGTGGCGCGCGAACAGATCGACTTCATCCAATTGTTCCACCGTCAGCAAGCCGGAGCGCAAGCCGTCATCGATATCGTGATTGTTATAAGCGATGGCGTCGGCCAGATCGACCAGCTGCGCCTCCAGCGACGGCTGCCTGCGGTCGATGAAACGCTGGCCGATGGCGCCAAGCTTGGCCGCATTTTCCAGTGAGCAATGCTTGAGAATTCCTTCACGGGTCTCGAAGGTCAGGTTCAAGCCATCGAAAGCGCCATACCGTTGTTCCAGCGCATCGACCACACGCAAGCTTTGCAGATTATGTTCAAAGCCGCCATAGCCCTGCATGCAGGCATTCAGCGCATCCTGGCCGGCATGGCCGAATGGCGTGTGCCCCAAATCATGCGCGAGCGCGATGGCTTCGATCAAATCTTCGTTCAGGCGCAAGTTGCGCGCCACCGAGCGGGCGATTTGCGCCACTTCCAGGCTATGCGTCAAACGGGTGCGGAACAGATCGCCTTCGTAATTGACGAAAACTTGCGTCTTGTATTCCAGACGGCGGAAGGCGGCAGAATGGATGATGCGGTCACGGTCGCGCTGGAACTCGGTGCGCGAGAAAGGCGGCGGCTCCGCAAAACGCCGGCCTTGCGATGTGGCCGGCTGGGCTGCATAGGGAGCAAGATCGGCGTTGAGGTTCATGGGCCTGGAGTCAAATTTAATTTGATTTAATGAATTGCAGCTTGCAGCGTTGCCAGCAGAATGTCTGGCGGCACGCTCATGATAGCGGGTTTTCCGAGCGGCTTGAGGAGGATGAATTTGATCTGGCCGCCTTCGTTTTTCTTGTCGACTTCCATCAGCTCCAGCCAGCGCGCCTGGCCCAGATCCGGCGCTACCGCTGGCAAACCTGCCGCCTGCACCAGAGTATTGACGCGAATCTTGGTCACGTAGTCGATGAATCCCAGCCGGTACGACAAATCGGCCGCCATCACCATGCCGCAGCCGACCGCTTCGCCGTGCAGCCACTTGCCGTAACCGAGTCCGGATTCGATCGCATGGCCGAAAGTATGGCCGAAGTTGAGAATCGCGCGCAAACCGCCCTCGCGCTCATCCTGGCGCACCACATCGGCCTTGATTTCGCAGGAACGGTGGATTGCCGCGGTAATCGCGGCAGTATCCCGCGCCACCAGTTTGGCGATATTGCTCTCGATCCAGTCGAAGAATGGGGCATCGATGATGGCCGCCATCTTGATGATTTCGGCCAGACCGGCGGCCAATTCGCGCGCCGGCAAGGTGGCCAGCGTGCTGATGTCGCTAATCACTGCCTGCGGCTGGTAAAACGCGCCAATCATGTTTTTGCCCAGCGGATGGTTGATGCCGGTCTTGCCGCCGACGGCAGAATCGACCTGCGACAGCAACGTGGTCGGGACTTGAATGAAGGGAATCCCGCGCATATAACTGGCGGCCGCAAACCCCGTCAGGTCGCCGATGACACCGCCGCCCAGCGCAATCAGGGTGGTCTTGCGGTCGCATTTTGCGTCCAGTAATGCATCGAAAATCTGCATCAGACTGGCCCAGTTTTTATACTCCTCGCCGTCGGGCAGGATGATGGTCATTACCTGTTTGCCGGCTGCCTGCAGCGCCTGCACAAACGGCTCCAGATACAAAGGCGCCACAGTGGCGTTGGTCACCACCGCCACCCGCTGGCCCTGGATATGCCGACCGAGCAGAATGGGGTCGGTCAGCAGCGACTGGCCGATGATGATCGGATAGCTGCGGTTGCCCAGATCGACTTTCAGTTGCATGGAATGGTGTTGTAAAGTATTCATCTGTTGCCGTTTATTCTGGGGTTCGTCAAGCGCACAAGAGTGTGCGGTCTGCTCAGACTGCACTGACAGTCCCAAGTGGTGCAATATGGAGTGCACCATGAATTGTACATTTGGCCGCCCGGTATCGATGACGAGATGGGCAATTTCGCGATACAGCGGATCGCGCTGGCGACTGAGTTCTTCCAGCAGTTTGCGCGGATCGGCAGTCTGCAACAACGGACGGTTCTTATCATGCCCGGTGCGCTGCAAAATATTTTGCACACTGGTGCGCAAATACACCACCGTACCGCGCGCATGCAAGTAAGCCCTGCTCTCTGCATCGAGAATCGCACCGCCGCCGGTAGCCAGCACGATGCCCTGCTCCGCCGTCAGGTCGCGAATCACTTCCGCTTCCCGCCGACGGAAGCTGCCCTCCCCCTCGATTTCAAAAATCCACGGGATCGAGGCGCCAGTGCGCGCCTCGATCTCATGGTCCGAATCAACGAAACGCTTGTTCAGCTTCTTGGCCAGGGCGCGGCCAACGGTAGTTTTGCCAGCGCCCATCAAGCCGACGAGGAAGATATTTTCTTTTAATACTGAGACGCGCATTCTTCTACACCATAAGGGCTGGTTTGACCAGGTGGCGATACATCAGTGTCATCGTAATCTGAGGCTAGCCCTGGCAAACCGAATGAAGCAATATAGCGCGCTTCGGTTCCAGCCACTGCACCAGTTATTGTCATCGCCACATCCGTCCAAGCTGCACGGTCGCGCGGATAAACTAATGAGATAGTCGCCGATCCGGTTGCATCCGTTTTGCCAGTAGACGTCACCGTCACAGGGATACCGGGATCAAGCCGGCCATTACCATTGAAATCTTCCCCTGCATCAAGTATCCCATTGCTATTCGCATCTTCATTAGAACACTGATAAATCGGAGATACTTGTGCCCATTTAGGCTCCAAATTAGAGACAACAACTGCCCAACGCCCTTTGTAATAAGTACGCGGCCGAACTGAAGCTGCCACAGTCGCTCCTGAAACAGCATTACCAGAAGCATCTGTCACAAATACGGCATAGTCCACTTGATACGTTGCAGAAGTCGGTGTTGCTACTGTATTGCCAGTTCCTGCGCTGATAAACAGTGACTGCTTGGAAACCGTCAGTGTAGCGATAGTCGCGGCAGTCGATGCACCCTGAATCTGCGCCCGAATTTGAACGCCATTCAGTGCGGTAGAAGTGGTGCCTGCAATATAAACCACTAAAGCGGAACCGTCACTGCCGGTCGTTGCAACGGAAGGCTGCTGCAAACTGCCGCCACTTGAGTCTGACACAATGGAAAAATTTACCGACGCATTTTTTACTAAATTATTCTGCGCGGTGCCATCACGCACTACGGCGCGAAGCGTACTTTGCTGGGCCGAACTACCACTGGTATTTGTGCCAATAATAGCAAAATCCGGCTGCAAACTAATCGTCGCGTTAGAAGTTAATGGTGCGATAAATTCAATCGTTCCTTGTGCGGTGGTTCCTGTAGAACTCAGTGTAGCGTTAAGTGTCGCCACCCCTGGAGTACTCGCTTGTATATAGGCAGTTGCGTTTCCGCTGCCATCCAAAGCAAGCGGCGCGTTCAATGTTGCGGCACATACGGCATCACTAAATACACTGCCGAGTGAACTATTCAAATTTACTACACCGGACTGCGCTACTCCAGCGACGTCATGATGAATACTGACTTTCTGACAAGTATAAGTGCTAGCCTGGGTTAGCATCGTTCCACCGCCATTTACCACCTTCACAATAAAATTTGAGGCGTTAATTTTGATTTGCGTAGATGCTTTCTCACCCAATGCCGCGACGGATACTGTGTCCGCAGTTCCGCTTTTCGCCGTAAAAGACAAAATAAGCTGGCCACTGGAATCGGTGATTGCCGCCCCCCCGCTTTTGACTGCCAATCCATTGGTAATGGCACTGAAAGTGACTGACTTGCCTTTGAGAGGAGAGCCGGCTGAATCTTTCAAAGTCACGGAGATATCCGAGACCGTATTGATATTGACGCCAGCGCTAGCGTTGATAACGAGTTTGGTACCGACAACATTCACAGTTGTTGTTTTTGATGTGGCGCCAGCGGCTTTCGCAGTCACTGTAATCAGACGTGTCGTAGGATCCCCACCAATACTCAATTTCGCAGTCACGAGTCCGTTTGCATCAGAAACCGGATTAATCCCAGTAATGTCACCCGAGTCGGCACTAAAAGTTACTGTCGCGCCGGAGACCACGTTATTGTTAGCATTTTTGACTACAGCTTTAATCGTTACCTCTGAACCTTCAATGCCGGCTGATTGAATAACGCCACTATCAGAGGTTACCAAGATGGAAGCAACGGTGGGGCTAGTTGAAACAGGTGGTGTTACCTGATTTGGATTCGATCCCGGCGATCCCCCGCCGCCGCCGCAAGCCGCCATCATGATTGCAGCCAAAGCTCCTGCACCAATATTCAGAAGCATATTCCTCGAACTATTTTTCAGACCAAATCGCATTATTTTCCCCTTACCCTTACTGTTTTTAAAACTTTTAATCAACGCGTCGTCAAGCGATCTGCCACGATTTTCGGTGTGATAAATATCAGTAATTCCGTCTTGTCATTGGTGCGGCTCTTGTTCTTGAACAAGTTGCCGAGAACAGGAATATCGCCCAGCAACGGAACCTGGGTCACTTGCTCGAGTTCCTGCTGGGTGTAGATGCCGCCGAGCACCACGGTACCGCCATTTTCAACTTGCACCTGCGTTTTGACATGCTTGTTGTTGATCGCGAAGTTGCCGCCCACCGCAGCGCCGCGGCTGTTTTTGGTGACATCGACATCGAGGATGATGTTGCCGTCAGGCGTGATCTGCGGCGTCACTTCCAGCATCAGGTTTGCTTTTTTGAACTGGATCGCGGTCGCGCCGCTGCTGGTCGCCTCCTGATAAGGGATTTCCTCGCCCTGTTCGATCAGCGCCTGCTGCTGGTCGGAGGTGACGACACGCGGACTGGAAATGACTTTGCCGTTGCCATCAGCCTCCAGTGCCGAAATTTCCAGATTCAGGAAGCGGTTGGCGGCAGCCGAGAACAGGCTAACCGCGAGATTGCCGGCGTTAAATGAATTGAGCCCGGCCGCCGGCAGATTGACAAATTGAGTAGCACTTTGCGTCGCTGTCGACACTGCCACCTGACCTGTTTGCTCGGCGACACCTTGCAGGCTCCCGGTGACGGCAGCACGGTTATTACCACTAATCTGGTAACCGCTATCCCCGCCACGAATAGTGCGCAGATCTGCGAAGCCAAGCTTGACGCCGAGGTTCTTGCTGAAGCTGTCGCTGGCCTCAACGATGCGCGCCTCGATCAGGACTTGGCGTGAAGCAATATCGATTTTCTGGATCAGTTTGCGGATATCGTCCAGCTTCGATGCAATATCGGTCACGAACAACTGATTGGTGCGCTGGTCGATGACGGCGCTGCCGCGTTTCGACAGGATGCGATTTTTGCTGTCGGCGGCACCATCCAGGCCGAATACCAGTTTGAATGCGTCTGCCTTCTGGTAATTCAACTGGAAAGCTTCCGAGCGCAGCGGTTCCAGTTCTGCGATTTGCGCCTTTTGCTCCAACTCCAGCTTCTCTTTCGTGAGCAACTCATCCTTAGGTGCAATCCACATCACAGTGCCGTTCTTGCGCATATCCAGTCCTTTGGCTTGCATCACGATATCAAGCGCCTGATCCCACGGCACGTCCTTCAATCTGAGGGTAAGATTGCCACTCACGCTATCGCTGGTAATGATATTGAGCCCGGTGAAATCAGCGATGACTTGCAGTACGGATCGCACATCGACATTCTGAAAATTCAGCGACAGCTTTTCACCCCGGTAGCCCTGCGTTCCTTGCGTAAGCTTGTTGGAGTCTTCCTTGATCGGCCTGACTTCGATCACCAGTTGGGATTCGCTCTGATAAGCGCTGTGCTCCCACAATCCTTTGGGCTCGATGGTCATGCGCACATTATTTCCTTGCGGCAGCGTCGTGATGGTTTGCACGGGCGAACCGAAATCGGCCACATCCATCCGGCGGCGCAATACTTCCGGCAGACTTGCTTTCAGAAAATCCACCACAATCGTTTGACCCTGCTGGCGCACATCGACACCAATCTGGCTGTTCGGCAAGTCAACGATAATGCGCCCTTCGCCTGCCACCCCACGGCGAAAGTCGATGTAATGGATATCTTGCTTGCCGGCCACCGCGGGTGCTGCGGCCACTACCGGCAAGCCGGATGCGCCTGTTGGAGTAGCAATGCCGCCGGAACCGTCAATCGTCACAATGACCATATTGCCTTCGACCACGGTGGCGTAATGCAGGGGCCGCTTCAGATTGAACACCAGACGCGAACGCGTCGCTGCCTGCACTAGGTTGACATTGGTGACATCGCCCAGATTGATGTCCTGCACCGATTTGCCAGTGGCATTGCTAACACCGGCGAAATCCAGCGCAATACGGGCCGGACTGGTGATCGCAAAACCGAGCGGCGCTTTGATCAGCGGCTTTTTAAGCGTCACCTTGACTATCACGTTCGCGCCCTGCTGATTGGCGACAATCGACTCAATTGCATTATCGGCAGGCGCCTGCGCCAGCGCGAAACCGCTGACTAACCACAGGCAGAGCACTACCGACTTCTGTGCTGCCCGCTTTGCGGCTGCAGTTGCCATAGCATCCAAGCTTTTATATTGTTTTTTTAATGCGTTCATTTTTTACTCTCCTGCAACTCTAGCGTGGCTTGGCGCTCAGTCCACTCCCCTGACGCATCTTGAAAAATTTCCCTTAATTCCAATTCGGTTTCGGTTACTTTGGTCACCATTCCGAAGTTTTGACCGACATAATTGCCTACCTTGATCTGGAACACAGCCTTATCAACCTGCAATAGCGCATAACTCAGCCCGGGTTTTTGCAAAGTACCGACCATTTTCAGCGTGTCCAGCGGATAAGCTTCCAGCACTTCCCGCCGCCTATCAAGATCAGGCTTGAGCATGCTATTCGATTTGGCCCGCATTTTCGCCAGCGCCACCGACAGCTTGATTGGGTCGTAAGGGTCGACCGCATCAGCGGCACTGTAGGCAAACGGCGTGAATTGTTTGGGTTCGTCAATTTTGCGAATGATAATTTTTGTTTCACGCTTGACATCTTTCATCCATTGCGTGACTTCCAGTTGCTCACTGTCGCCGCACCCGCCCAAGCTGGTCAACAGCAGCACCAGCGGCAAACTCTTTACCCATCGGAAACACATCATTTTTTGCCACCCTTCTTGTCGGTAGCCAGCTTGCGCTGGGCTGCAACTTCTTCCGGGTCCAGGTAGCGAAACGTCTTGGCGACCGCTTCCAGGCTTAATGCGCCATCCTTGCCTGCAACCAGATTCATGCTGTTGAGCGTGACGATGCGCGGCAAATGAGCGATATCGCTGGTGAACGCACCGACATCGTGATAACTACCGACAACCTTGATATTGATCGGCAGCTCGGCATAGTAGTCTTTGACTGCCACCTGACCCGGCTTGAACAATTCGAATTGCAAGCCCCGCCCAATGCCGGCCTGATTGATGTCGGACAGCAGCGCATCCATCTCAGCCTTGTTCGGCAATTGCTTTTCCAGGGTGGCGACATATTGGCCCACTAGCTCTTTTTGTTTGCGCAGACCGTCAAGATTCATGGCTTGCGCGATCTTGCTGCGGTATTCATCTCTGAGCTTTTGCTCCTGATGCACTCCGGCGTCCAGCGCTGCAATCTGGTCACTCCAGTAAAAATACCAGCCCAGCACCAGTACCGCAAACAGGGCCCCGAATGCGCATAGCAGGCGTGGCGCAAGCGGCCACTGACCTGGCTGTCGTCCATCAAGGTCCTGAAATTGTGCTGCGAGTGAATCGATTACTTGTTTTACATCTGCCATGAAGCGTCTCTCTTGCTTTGTTGTCAGGATTGCGCAGGGGAGACTCTGGCATTTGCGGCCGCCTCTGGCTCTTTGTCACGCGGCCGCTTGATACCCACATTGACGGTGAATTCGAAGACTTTTTTGGCGTCCTTGCCTTGCCCAAGGTTGGTGGAGCGGATTTCAATCAGCTCGGGCAAGTTAAGCCAGGAAGAGTTATTACTGAGGTTGCGCAAAAATTCCGAAACCCGCTCATTCGACTGTGCGTAGCCATTCAGGACCACACGCTGTCCGTCCTGCTTGAAGGCGCGCAAATAGACGCCCTCAGGAGTTTGCTTGACCAACTCATCCATCAGGTAGACTGGCTGGTTGCGGTCTCCCTGCAAATCCTCTACCGCCTGCTGGCGCGCCGTTAACGCCTCAATCTCTTGTTTCAGCGTAGAGATTTCCTTGATCTGGATATCGAGCCTGGCATTTTCGGTCCTGATGAAGTTATTGCGCTGCTCTTGTACGGAAATTTTATTTCCAATGCCAAAGCCCACCAGAATCACAATCAGCGCCGCCACAGTGCCGGCCAAACCCAGCATTGCGTAAAATTCACTTTGGCGTTTTTTACGCTTTTCTTCCCGATGCGGAAGCAGGTTAATCCTGATCATAGATCGAACCTCCGCAGCGCCAGGCCGCAAGCGACTAAATAAGCAGGCGCATCGATGCGCAATTGTTTTTCACGTATCCCATCACTCAGTTTCATGCCGGCAAAAGGGTTGACGACCGCGCTGGCAATCTTTGTTCTGCTGGCAACGATATCGACCAAATCGGGGATGGTAGCGCAGCCCCCGGAGAGAAACAGCCGGTCGATGCGGGCATGCGGCGTCGAGGTGAAAAAGAACTGTATCGCACGGGTGATCTCTTGCGCCGCGCTTTCCAGAAACGGCGTAAGCAGTTCAGCCGCATAGTTGTCGGGCAAATTGCCCACCTTCTTCTTGATCTCGGCCTCTTCAAAGGCCAAGCCATAGGTGCGCACGATATCCTGGGTCAGCTGATTGCCGCCAAATGGTTGCTCGCGCTCGTAAATTACCTGACCATCCAGCACTACGGAGATATGCGTCAACTGCGCACCAATCTGGAACAATGCGATGATTTGTCCCTTGCCGGCCTTGGGCTGCACCGTATTGATGCGTAGGAGCGCGGACCTGGCCGCGTACGATTCGATGTCCATGACTACCGGCTTCAAGCCAGCCGACTCGGCAACCGCCACCCGATCCTCCACCTTTTCTTTACGCGAGGCCGCGAGCAAGACATCTACATCGTCGGGGGAATTGCCGGATGGGCCAATCACATCAAAATCGAGGCTGACTTCGTCCAGTGCAAACGGAATATACTGGCTGGCTTCCGACTCGACATGCAGCTCCAGCTCCAGTTCTGACATTCCTGCCGGCAAGACAATCTTCTTGGTGATGACCGAAGCCGACGGCATTCCCAATGCAACATTTTTTGCGCGGGCGCCGCTTTTCTTCCAGAGGCGACGTACCGCCTCAGCAACCTGCTCGATATTTTCAATATTGCCATCCACGATGGCGCCGCGCGGCAATGCTTCAAATGCGGCCCGCTCCAGTCGCAATTCGCCCTTACTGACCTCTGACAACTCGACTAACTTCACTCCTGAGGTACTGATATCCAGGCCTATCAATGGCGGATTTCTGGCGCCGAATAACGATCTAATTTCAATAGCCAAAGACAGCCTCTCTTAAGGTGACTTAATGTGACGCGCCGTGTGAACGCAACATCCAAATGGCGGTCCAATTTGCGGAGCGGTGTAAAAATGCAAATTTATTTTTCTTGTAAGGTAGTGATTTAGATCAAACTTTTTAAAATTACTTTAAATCGTAGCAATAAGCGCCCGAATATGTAAAGAAATTTCCACAAAGAAACAATAATATGCGTTGCCAAAATCCGATTTACCTGCAACGCGGCTCATACACAATTGGCCCGGCACGCGGTTCCACCCCTTGCATTCAAGAGGGATTATTTACGGCTACCGCTATAATGTCGCCGATAACGACTTCAACCAGACACCGCGCATGACATCCAACAACGCTGCAAAATCCACAAAAAAATCACCCTCAAGCCCACTTGGCTGGACTGCCCGAATCCTGATCGGAGCAACAGGGTTGGCAATAGGATTGGTACTGATTGGCGTACTGGTGCTCGGCATTGCAATCGCGCTGGCATACCCGAATTTGCCGGCGCTGGATGCGCTCACAGTGTACCGGCCAAAGATGCCATTGCGCATCTTTTCTGCCGATAATGTGCTGATTGGCGAGTTTGGCGAAGAACGGCGCAGCATGGTGCGCATCAAGGATATTCCCGATGTGATGAAAAAAGCGGTTCTTGCGATCGAGGATGATCGCTTTTATGAACATGGCGGCATTGACTATCAGGGCATCATCCGGGCCGCGGTCCACAACCTGAGTGGCGGTGCCAGACAGGGTGCTTCCACCATCACTCAGCAGGTGGCGCGCAATTTCTTTCTATCCAGCGAACAAACTTTCAAACGCAAGATATATGAAGCGCTGCTGGCTTGGAAAATCGAGAAAAGCCTGTCGAAGGACCAGATTCTTGAGGTGTACATGAACCAGATTTATCTGGGGCAGCGCGCCTACGGCTTTGCCTCGGCCGCCCAGATTTATTTTGGCAAAAGACTGCAGGATGTCACCACCGCGGAAGCAGCGATGCTGGCCGGGCTGCCGAAAGCCCCTTCGTCGAGCAATCCGGTGGTCAATCCCAAGCGCGCCAAAACCCGCCAGCAATACATCCTGAGCAGGATGCACCAGCTCGGCTACATCAACGACGCGCAATTGGAACAGGCAAAAAACGAAACCCTGCGCATCAAGAGCTTTAGCAATGAATTCGGCATGCATGCCGAATATGTGGCCGAAATGACCCGGCAACTGGTCTATGAGCAGTACAAGGAAGATACCTATACCCGCGGTCTTAATGTATACACCACGATCCGCAAGACCGATCAGGACGCCGCCTATTTGTCGCTGCGCCGCGGCGTGATGGATTACGAGAGGCGCCATGGCTATCGCGGGCCGGAAGGCTTCATGGAACTCCCGTCGAACAAGGCCGAGGCTGACGATGCGATCGAAAAAACCCTGGCCGACTATGCCGATAGCGACGATCTGGTGGCCGCGATCGTACTCGACGCAACGCCGCAAAAAGTCCGTGCGGTGCTGTCTTCCGGCGAAGAAATCGACATTGCCGGCAGCGGCCTGAGTTTTGCCAGTAGCTGGCTCTCCAGCAAGGCCGCGCCGAATCACCGCATCACACGCGGCGCAGTGATTCGCGTGACCCAAGGCGGCAAGGGCTGGAGCATTACGCACATGCCTGAAGTGTCGGCGGCGTTCGTCTCGGTCAGCCCCGAAGATGGTGCAATCCGCTCCCTGATTGGCGGCTTCGACTTCAACCGCAACAAGTTTAATCATGTCACCCAAGCTTGGCGCCAGCCCGGCTCTGCGTTCAAGCCTTTCATTTATTCCGCATCGCTGGAAAAAGGCATGTCGCCGGCTACTATCATCAACGATGCGCCGATCACTTTCGGCGGCGGGCTGACCGGCGGGCAGTCATGGGAACCGAAAAATTATGACGGCAAATACGAAGGCCCGATGACGATGCGCCGGGGCCTGACCAAATCAAAAAACCTGGTTTCGGTACGGATACTGAACAAGATCGGCGCCAAGTACGGGCAGGAATACGCGACCCGGTTCGGCTTCGATGCCGACAAGAATCCGCCGTATCTGACGCTCGCGCTGGGCGCCGGCGCGGTCACTCCGCTGCAAATGGCCGGTGCTTACTCGGTATTTGCCAATGGCGGCTACAAGGTCAGTCCCTATATCATCTCGAAAATCACCGATGCCGACGGCAATCTGTTGTCGCAGGTAGTACCTGACAATGCAGGCGACGAAAGCAATCGAGTGATTGACGAACGCAATGCATTCCTAATGGACAACATGCTCAAGGATGTGGTCAGTCATGGCACTGCCAGCAAGGCACTGGTGCTGAAACGCCCTGATCTGGCCGGCAAGACCGGCACCACCAACGATTCGATCGATGCCTGGTTCGCCGGTTACCAGCCGAAACTGGTTGGCATCGCCTGGATGGGCTTTGATAAACCCAAGAATATGGGCAACCGGGAAACCGGTGGCGGCCTGGCGCTACCAATCTGGATCGATTACATGCAAAAGGTCGTCAACACCCTGCCGATTGAAGAGCGCCCGATACCGAACGGCATCGTCGCCGCCAATGGCGACTATTACTATGCTGAAAATCCGCCCGGCACCGGCGTCCAAAGTCTAGGCCTGGACGAAGCCGGCACTCCGACCGGCAACGAAGTCAAGAACGAACTGTTCTAAGCCTGCCGCCTCCTATACGCTCAGAATCCGTCCAGCGCCACACTGACGCCACCTTGTTCGCTCACTATGCGCGACAGGGCGGCGCATAGTTCCGAGCCGTCGCGCGTATTGATCCAGTGCGCATCCTCGTGTTTGTAATGAAATCCGCCTGATTTCGCCGCGACCCACATCTGCTGCATCGGTGCCTGGCTATTGACGATGATTTTGGAGCCGTTGTCGATAAATTCGATTTCCAGCACGTTGCCGCTGCGACTGCATTCAACATCCAGATCGCCGGACTCGGTGGCGCGTTCCAGCGCGGCTTCGATTGCGCTCAATGTCGACTCGGCCAGCGCCAAAAATTCTGATTCGGTCATGCTACACTCCCATGCGTTTATGTAACCGTGATTCTAATCGTGATTCTCATTGTGAACTCCCCTTTCAGTTTGTCGCGCTTTGGCGCCATTGCCGCTTTTGCCACCCTGACCTGCCTGCTGAGCGCCTGCGGTCAAAAAGGGCCGCTGTATCTGCAGGCCAAGCCAGCACCCGCTTCTGCAACAATTTCCACCACAAATTCTGCAGCAACTTCCGCCGCAATTCCAGCAGCAACGCCTGAAGCAACACCGGCCACTAAGCCCGCCAGCACACCGATTCCAGCAGTTCAATAAATTTTACAAATCTCATTCCTTATGTCGCATTTTTCTTATCAGAATGGCGTTCTGTGCGCCGAAAGCACGTCCTTGAACAGCATTGCCGAGCAGTTCGGGACTCCGACCTATGTCTATTCCAAGGCCGCGCTAACCCAGAATTTCGCCGCTTACGCCGATGCCTGCAGCGGCCGCGATGCGCTGGTGTGCTATGCGGTGAAAGCCAATTCCAATCTCGCCATCCTGAATCTGCTGGCCCAACAGGGCGCCGGCTTTGATCTGGTGTCGGGCGGCGAACTGCAGCGCGTGATTGCCGCCGGCGGCGACACCGGCAAATGCCTGTTCTCCGGCGTCGGCAAGACCCGCGCCGAAATGCGCCTGGCGCTTGAGCACGGCATCCTGTGCTTCAACGTCGAATCGATTCCCGAATTGCATCTATTGAACGAAGTCGCCGGTGAGATGGGCAGAACCGCGCCAGTCAGCCTGCGCATCAATCCGAATGTCGACGCCAATACCCATCCGTACATCTCGACCGGTTTGAAGGACAACAAATTCGGCGTCGCCTATGACGATGCGCTGGCCACCTATCGCGCCGCAGCCGCATTGCCGCATCTGGCGGTGCTCGGCATCGACTGCCATATCGGCTCGCAACTGCTGGACGATGCGCCGCTGCTGGAAGCGCTCGACAAGCTGCTGGAATTGATCGATACGCTGGCGGATGAAGGAATCCAAATCCATCATCTCGACATCGGCGGCGGCATCGGCATCACCTATGACGATGAACAGCCAGTACCGATTAGCGCCTACCTGGCACGCCTGTTCGCCAGAATCGATGGCTGGCGCGCAGAAAAGCATGGCGGCGCGCCGATCAAGGTATTGTTCGAACCGGGCCGTTCGATCGTCGGCAACGCCGGAGTCCTGTTGACCCAGACGCTGTATTTGAAACATGGCGAAAGCAAGAATTTTGCGGTAGTCGATGCCGCCATGAACGATCTGATGCGCCCGGCCATGTATCAAGCCTGGCACGGCGTGCAGGCGGTGGCGCCGCGCGAACAGCAAACCCAGATCTTTGATGTAGTCGGCCCGATTTGCGAATCGGGCGATTGGCTGGCGCGCAGTCGCGCACTGGCGCTGGAGCCTGGCGATGTGCTGGCGATCATGTCAGCCGGCGCTTATGGGATGACGATGGCGTCGAATTACAATACCCGCCCACGCGCGGCAGAAGTGATGGTCGATGGCAGCCAGGTCCACCTGATTCGCAAGCGCGAAACGGTGGCCGATCTGTTCGCGCTGGAAACTCTGATCGCCTGATTGATTTTCACACTGACAGTTACTGCATCATGTATTTTTACGTTCCGTATATAAATTATGCGGGGATGCCTGTGTTTTTTGGCATACCCCACGTTATTTATAAATTTAATGATGAAGTTTCGGGAAGACCCGCGCAGCATTAAGTAGTGCAGGTCGCCGTCTCTGCGCTACTGTCAACAGCAATATTCTACGTAAGCCCCAAATGTTTCAAATCGGCGATATTTTGATGAAACGTTTTTGCGGCCGTTTTTGCCTGATATAGGACACGATCCGCACCAGCAGCAGCGCTGCCACGATCAGGCCCAGCAGGGTCGGCTGGGCGAAATCGTGTTTGCCCGCCTTCATCCACCAGAAATGCACGATCGCCAGTGGAGCGATCAGGTAAATAAGGCGATGCAGCCATTGCCAGCGCTTGCCGCCCATGAGGCGCACCATGCGGTTGGTGCTGGTGGCCGCCAGCGGAATCAGCAGCAGGAAGTTGATGAAGCCGATCGTAATGAAAGGGCGCTTGATGACGTCCTTGAACATTTCGGCCAGATCGAAAAAATGGTCGAACCAGATGAAAGTCGTGAAGTGCAGGCTGGCGTAAAAGAAGACGAACAAACCGAACATGCGGCGCAACTTGATCAGCCAGGGCCACTGCAACCATTTGCGCAACGGCGTCACGGTCAAGGTGATGCAGAGGAAATACAGCGTCCAGTCGCCGCTATTGCGGGTAATGAATTCAATCGGATTGGCACCCAGTCGGTCGGTCAGCGTAAATAGTACCAAACGCAAAAACGGTATCAGGCACAGCAGAAAAAGGCTGACCTTGATGCCGCTGAATTGCTTCGGCGTCGGGTGAAATGACATGCTGCCGGCTGGGCTCATCGCAGTGCAACCTTAGAAAAATTTCTTCAGATCCATCCCGGTATATAGGGATGCGACCTCGTTGTAGCCGTTGAACATCAGTGTCTTGCGCTTTTTGGTAAAGAAGCCGTCTTCGCCAATGCGCCGTTCGCTGGCTTGCGACCAGCGCGGATGATCGACTGCCGGATTGACGTTCGAATAAAAGCCGTATTCCTGCGCTGCGGCAAGATTCCAGGCGGTCTTCGGCTGTTCCTTGACGAAGCGAATCTTGACGATCGACTTGGCGGATTTAAAGCCGTATTTCCATGGCAGCACCACGCGTACCGGCGCGCCGTTCTGGTGCGGCAAGACTTCGCCGTACATGCCGAAAGTCAGCAGCGCCAGCGGATGATTGGCTTCGTCCATGCGCAAGCCTTCGACGTACGGCCAGTCCAGCACCGAACTGCGCAAGCCGGGCATCTGTTTCGGATCGGCCAGCGTGACGAATTCAATGAATTTTGCATTGCTGGTCGGCTCCACCTTTTTGATCAGCGTCGACAACGAGTAACCGATCCACGGGATCACCATCGACCAGCCTTCCACGCAGCGCAAGCGATAGATGCGTTCTTCCAGCGGAGCCAACTTCATCAGGCTATCCAGATCCAGCGTCATGGGCTTTTTGACTTCGCCTTCGATGGCGATGCTCCAGGGCCGCGTCTTCAGGCTGCCGGCGTGCTTGGATGGGTCTGCCTTGTCGGTGCCGAATTCATAAAAATTATTGTAGGTGGTCGCATCCTTGTAGGCGCTCTGCCGGTCCATCACGACATAGGCGGGATTGGGCTTGCCGACCAGTTTCTGAGCGACATTCTGTGCCAGCGCCTGGCGCGCAGCCATCTCTAGCAGCGCGCCGCTGGCGATTGATCCGACCGCGATCTGCTTGATGAAGCTGCGGCGCGATTCAAAGATGTTCCTTGGGGTAAGTTCGGAAGAAAAGGGAATCTCGATTCCGTTCGGGCTACGCTTGATCAGCATGATGACTCCAGAGCGCGATATAGACGGTAAGTTGGTGTGTTTGGGGGCGTTGGCGCAATTCTATTAAATTATTTGAATTGGTGCTTACCGCATACGCGCCTGGGCAATGGAGCCCGAGAGCCAGAAACCGTATTGCCAGTCAATCCGGCCAAGGCGACATCGGCTGGTGAGGATTTATTTAGCGATGTGCCAGACGCTGTTGAAGCCATCGCCGGTCTTATCGCCGGGCTTCTTGTCCTTGCTCCACAGGTACAACGGCTTGCCCCGAAAAGCCCATTGCTTCTGGCCGTCATCGCGCATGATGATGCTGTAATCACCCTTTTCCTGATCGGCTTTTTGCGCTGCGAACGGTATCCAGTTGGCCGCGCAGGGGCCATTGCAGGCGCTCTTGCCGCTGTTCGCAGTATCTTTGTCGAAGTTGTATAGGGTCATGCCGGCAGCATTTGTCAAAATGCCGTCGGTCGTCTTGGCCGGCATTTGCGCACCCGCCATTGAGGCCGATCCTGCCAATAGCGCTGCGGCTAAAAGGGAATATGCAGATGGAATGATTTTCATGGTGATCCTCATCAGTCTGGTCAGTCGGGTGTGCTACGCCTGCAGCACACCCTAGTTTGACAGCGGGACCCGGGCTTTATTCCATCCGGCGCGAATTATTTATAATTTTACAATTCACCGTAAGAATGCAGGCCGGACAGGAACATGTTGACGCCCAGGAAAGCGAATGTAACAACCACCAAGCCGCCCAGCGCCCACCATGCCGCCACCCGCCCGCGCAAGCCCTTCATCAGGCGCATGTGCAGCCAGGCCGCATAATTGAGCCAGACGATCAGCGCCCAGGTTTCTTTCGGGTCCCACGACCAGTAGCCGCCCCAAGCTTCTGCAGCCCATAGCGCGCCCAGGATGGTGGCAATGGTAAAAAATGCGAAGCCGACTGAAATCGCCTTGTACATCACGTCATCCAGCACTTCCAGCGACGGCAAACGATCAACCAGGATGCCTTTGGACTTGAGCAGGTAGGCAACCGCTACCATCGACGCCAGTGAGAAGGTGCCATAACCGATGAAATTGGCGGGCACATGGATTTTCATCCACCAGCTTTGCAGCGCCGGCACCAGCGGCTGGATATTGGCGGCATCGCGCGAGACGGTATACCAGAGCAGGAAACCGACAGCAGCAGAAATCACCAGCAGCACGAACGGCCCCAACTGGCGGGTCGCATATTGCTGTTCGTAATACAGATAAAACAATGCGGTAATCATCGAGAACAGGATGAATACTTCATACAAGTTTGACACTGGTATGTGGCCAATGTCAGCGCCAATCAAATACGATTCATACCAGCGCACCAGCATGCCGGTAAAACCCATCACCACCGCAGCCCAGCACAATATTGAACCGACCGAAGAACCGAAATCCGACCTGGCAACTAAGCCGATCCAATAGAAGATGGTCGACAGCAGGAATAAAGTCCCCATCCACAGGATCGCCGACTGGCTCGACAGCAGGTATTTGAGCAAAAATTTCTGGTTAGCCATTTCGAGCGCACCGCCGTACAGCGCGATGGCGGACAGGCTCAGGATCGCCAGCAAAACAAACAGCAATCGCACCGGCTTCCAGTTCCAACCCAGCCAGGCGAAGGTCGGCGCAGCCAGAACCAGAATCGACTTTTCATAGATATCCATGTGCTGGCCGTACATGCCCAAACCAACCAGCGAGGCTGCGACTAGCGCTACCGCATACAGCCAGTCGAGCGGCGACAGTCGCTTAAAAAAACCGGGTTGCGGCGAATAGATTGCGTGTTGTGTCAATTGCATGATGTTTCTCCGTTGTTGTCAAGTTAGTACCATGGCAACCTGTTCAATAACCAATTCAGAAGTGTAGCGTCATCCCGCCATTACTGCACAAGCGGGTCCGGCTGCGTCATTTGCAGCTTGATGGCGCGGTAGTCTTTCTCGAAATCGAGCGTTTTGCGCTGCGAGCTCATTGCCATCAGGGCGACCGAACCTGTATCGCCATCCTTGAGCCAGACCCACAAGCGGCGCTCGCGGATATAAAACATCGAAAATATCCCCAGCGTCAGCAGCAGACAACCGAAATACACCACTTTTTTACCGGGTGAGCGGGTGACCTGGAACACGGAAGCCTTGATTTCTTCGAAACCTTGCAGTTGCAAATACACCGGCGCGCCATAAAAGAACGCGTCGGATAACGCGCTGGTGCTCAATTGCAGAAAACGCGCATGCTTGTCGGTGGCTTCGATGGGCTTCAAACCATCTTTTTCGCGGGCCGCCTGCCACAGATCCCACATGCTGCCGTTCAACACCTTCATGAAAATATTTGCTGCCTTTTCCTGTTCAGCGGGCGGAATATTATCGAGAAACTTCGATACCGCAACATAACCGCCTGCCGCGCTGTCGCCAGCGAACACCGACAAACTTTTATTCGCGGACTGTTGCAATTGGGGACCCAGCTTATCGCCGCTATCGGGCACGCCCAGCAACGCGCGCCGCGCATAGCGTTGCGCCGCCTGTTGACGCAGGCTGGGGTCGAGCAAGGCGGCGCGCAAGCGCATCCATTCCTGCACGGTATTGTTATCGTCGGCTGGAATCCGCAGGAAACGGAATTGTTCCGCTGGCGTGTCACGCGTGCCCGCCAGAAACACGTAGGCGCCGTCGAGCAGTATCGGCTGCATGTAATTCTGGAATTCGCGCGCCTGGCCGTTCTTGTCGCGTAATTTGTACTGCACGCTAGGGCCGGCATTTTTCAAATTCTTATCGTTGGCATTTTTGGCAGCGGAGCCAAGATGCCTGTCCAGCGTGCTGGATAATTTCTGGTTAAAAGACTTGTCAACCGAGCGCAGATCCTGGCCCTGACCCATGTTTTCAATGTTGAAGGGGCGAAATCCGGACCACTCCACCGTGTATTCGCCGCCACTGCCCGGCTGATCGGTCTTGCTCAATACTGTCGTGTTGCCGACCACGCCGGCCATCGGGAATGTATATGCTTTGTTGCCTGCCATCGGATAACCGGCCAGCTCCAGCTTGCTGCCGCCGTCCTCAAAACTCGATTGATAAATGGCAACACCCTTGTAAATCAGCGGCTCGTTGACCTTGATGGTAGCCGGGAAAGTCTTGCCGCTCTGGTGATCGGTCACGACCACATCGCTGGCAAACAGCTTTGGCATGCCGGTGGAATAGAAGTCGATAGTGAATTTTTTGAGCAGAATCGAGAACGGCAAGTCCTGAATCAGCACGCCATTCTGCTGTGGAATGATGGCCGTATTGCTGGTGGCGCCTTCGGGGATCAGCGTGTTGCCGCGAAAAGTTGGATTGGCCAGACTCAGCCGGTGCTGTTCAGGGATGTCGGCAATGATGCCGTTGCCGGCAAAGGGCGTCTTGCCCATGAACCACTGCTGGAATCGGATCGGCATGTCCGAATCCAGCAAGCCGCCGACGCATATGATGACGATTGCGCTATGGGCGAAAATATAGCCCCATTTGTTAGCTGCCCCTTGTTTGGCAGCGATCAGGGTTGCCCGCTCTTTTTCGACGACTTTGGTTTTGTACCCCTTGTCGGCCAACTGGGCGACAAGACGCTGCGTCAGGCTGGCGCGGGATGCGCTGGAAGCCCACTCAGCTTTGTGATGAAAATTACGCAGGGATTCTTCCCGCACGTTTTCGCGCCAACTACGCATGTCCTTGAACATTTTGGGCGCATTGCGGAAGATGCACAATGATGTCGACAGCACCAAAAAAGCCATGATCAGCAAGAACCACCAGGTCGAATAGACGGTGTACAAGCCGAATTTTCCGAATATTTCAAACCAGAACGGACCGACCTGGTTGACGTAATTCGCCATCGGCTCATTCTGCTTCAACACCGTACCGATCACGGAAGCAATCGCAATCAGCGTCAACAGGCTGATTGCGAAGCGCATGGAGGAAAGGAGTTCAACCGCGTCGGCGAGCCAGCGGCGGTTGGTCTTGATCTGTAATCCGGCAGTGCTTGTGCTCATGCTAGGCAATCGTCATCTTTAAAAAATGCCACGTTCAAACAAAAAAAAGGGGGCAGCCGTGGCCGCCCCTTCAGTACATTTTGTAATTTTTATTCCTATTCACCATCAATCGTGAACGTGAAAGCGAAGTGCAGGCAGTACATAGGTACCGCAAGCGAAGCCGATAAGTACACGGTTGATTTAGGAATGGAATTACGATGAATGTCTCGTTACTGCAGGCCGGCCACGTAGTCTGCCACAGCTTTGATTTCATCATCGGACATACGTTTGGTGATAGCAGTCATCTGCGCACTGTTGCTACGAGTGCCGGCGCGGTAACTGGTCAACTGCGCCGCCGTGTAATCCTGATGCTGGCCGCCAATGCGCGGAAACTGAGCCGGGTTGCCAGCCCCATTTGGGCTGTGGCAACCGGCGCAAGCCGGAATATTTGCCTCGGCAATGCCGGCGCGAAAAATTTTCTTGCCGATGTCGACGGTATCCTTGTTTTTTGCAGCGCCGGGACTGGCCTTTTGCGCGCTAAGATACGCGGCGATGTTTTTCATGTCTTCGTCGCTCAAAGCCTTGGCGAAGCCGGTCATGACGGCGTTATTGCGCGTGGGTCCAGTAAAGTCGACCAACTGCTTGTGCAGGTAGGCTTCATGCTGCGCCGCCAGTTTCGGATTCTGCGCAATGCTGGAATTGCCGGCTGCGCCATGGCACGAAGCGCACGCAATAATATTTCGGGCACTGTCGCCATTGGCGTAAAGCGCTTCGCCTTTGGCTGGATCGACTTTGGCTGCAACCTTTTGTTCAGCGGCACCTGCGCTGGCAACGGTGGATGCGGCCAGGGCCACAACAAACAGGGATTTTACAATTGGCAAAAAAACACGGTTCATTCACGCACCTTGAGACTGAATATTAAAATTTGCCCTAATGGCAGTTACCCTGCTACGTTTGCATAAATTGCTGCAGTCATTGAGAGTGACTTCGCTTATTTGCGGCGCAACCATACGTAACCCCTTATTGTACAATAGCTTTCTGGCGTTTTTGCCCATTTTAGCTGCATTTATTCATTAAACCTATGTCCATACTTTGGCAAGCCCGCTTCTTTACCACGGTAAATCATCTTCGTAATTTGCCGGATACCCACGTCCCGGAAGTCGCTTTTGCCGGCCGCTCCAACGCAGGCAAATCCACTGCCATCAATCTTTTGTGCAACCAGAAGAAATTGGCGTTCGCTTCCAAAACGCCGGGGCGCACCCAGCATATCAATTACTTTTCGATCGGCGGCGCTCGCGTCGGCCAGCATCGCAAGGATGAAACCATCGTCGACGAGATCCGCGCGCTAATGGTCGATCTGCCTGGCTACGGCTATGCAGAAGTTTCCGGCTCGGCCAAGCTGCACTGGCAGGAATTGCTCGGTGATTATGTGCGTAGGCGGGAGCAACTGGCGGCGCTGATACTCATCATGGATGCGCGCCGGCCGTTTACCACACTCGATACGCAGATGCTGGATTGGTTCGCCACCACCGGCAAACCGGTGCATTGCCTGCTGACCAAAGCCGACAAGCTTAATCGCAATGAATCGGCCAACGCGCTGCGCCTTACGCACTCCATTTTGGCGAGCTACGTTGACAGCGAAGGCAAGCCCTTCCCTTACACCGCCCAATTGTTTTCATCTTTGAAACGCATTGGCATGGAAGAGGCAGACCAGAAAATTATAGACTTGTGTGGCCTGACGGCAATCGCAAGTCCTGCACAAATACCCGACGCGGCAGATCTTGCATCGCCTCAGGAATAATGAAATTATAAGGAGTATGATAGAAAAGGCATTGTTTATCGCATGTTAAATGCGCGATTTAAAATATACCAATATAAGTATATATACAGCCATAAAAATGGCGGAAAATAAAAAATCCCCGGAGAAAGGGGAATGATCTCCAGGGATAAAAGCCTTTTCGCGCATGGCGCGATACGGCACCCGCTCAGGGAGGAGAAGCGGGAGGCAAGCGAACCTGCCTGATAATAGGATTACCTATCATGCAAAAAGTTCATTCAATTTCAACCACTTTTTCGGTCCATGCCATGAAACTTTTAACCACACCAATCCACTTTCCCGCCACCCGTATGCGCCGCATGCGCAAGGATGCTTTTTCGCGCAACATGATGCGCGAAAATTGTATTAGCGCGTCCGACCTGATATATCCGGTCTTCGTCCTGGAAGGCACACAGCAACGCGAAGCGGTGGCTTCGATGCCGGGCGTGGAGCGACTCTCGGTCGACCTGCTGCTGGAAGTGGCGGAAGACTGCGTGGCGCTGGGGATTCCCGTGATGGCATTGTTTCCCGTCATCGAAGCGTCGCTGAAAACGCCTGACGGCAGCGAAGCAACCAATCCGAAAGGGCTGGTGCCGCGTGCGGTCAGGGAACTGAAGCGCCGCTTTCCGGAGCTGGGCATCCTGACCGATGTCGCACTCGACCCGTATACCAGCCACGGCCAGGACGGCCTGCTGGACGCCAACGGCTATGTTTTGAATGATGAAACCTGCGCGATGCTGACCAAGCAAGCGCTGACCCAGGCCGAGGCCGGAGTGGACATCGTGGCGCCGTCCGACATGATGGACGGCCGTATCGGCAGCATCCGCAGCGCGCTGGAAACCTACCGCCATATTCACACCCGCATCATGGCGTATTCGGCCAAATACGCGTCTGCTTTTTACGGACCGTTTCGCGACGCGGTCGGTTCGTCCGGCAATCTGGGCAAAAGCGACAAGGCGACCTACCAGATGGACCCTGCCAATAGCGACGAAGCATTGCGCGAAGTCGCACTCGACTTGGCCGAAGGCGCCGACATGGTGATGGTCAAACCGGGTATGCCGTATCTGGACATCGTGCGGCGCGTCAAGGATGAATTCAAGGTCCCGACGTTCGCCTATCAGGTCAGCGGCGAATACGCGATGCTGAAAGCGGCAGCCCACAACGGCTGGCTGGAGCACGACAAGATCATGATGGAATCGATGATGGCCTTCAAGCGCGCCGGCGCCGACGGCGTGCTGACCTATTTCGCGCGCGACATCGCACGCCTGCTGAAACAGGCCTGACCGGCTACGGCTACGGCTACGGCAGGATTAGCCTGCCATGCCGCGGCAGCGCTATCGACTAGCCTGGCCTAAATCAGATAAATATGAAGTATGCAGAGAAAACCGCAATTTCTCGCGTAATTTCATGGCGATTTTTAAAATACTCCAGGTATATTCAGTTGGCATCAAAGTACCGGTGCCAAGGAACGCGCAAATCGCTCCGCATTCTGATAGCCGATCACGCGTCGGCCCTGGATCTCCGAGCCTTGCGCGGTGAAGAAGATGATACCGGGCGGGCCGAACAGTTTGAAACGCTTGAGCAGCGCCTTGTCATCCGCATTGTTCGCAGTCACATCCACCTGCAACAGCAACAGCGTGGTCATCTGCGCACGCACGCGCGGGTCGGTAAAGGTCAGCTTCTCCATTTCCTTGCAGGAAACGCACCAGTCGGCGTAAAAATCGAGCATCACCGTCTTGCCCTGCGCCGACGCCAGCACCGCATCGAGTTCCGCTAGCGAGCGCACGCGGGTAAATTGCAGCGGTTTCTCGGCATTGCCGACCAAATGCGACAGCGGCGCCCAAGCACTACGGCCACCGCTGGCAACGCCCACCAGTTGCGCCAGACCGAATACCGCCAACACGAGGCCGGACGCAATCGAAAATCCACCGGTAAGCGGGCGCAACAAGAAGATGCCATAACCCAGGCCCAGTGTCGCCCAGCCCAGCATCACCAGCCAGGCAGGCAGAACCGGCACCACCATCCACAACGCCAGCGCCAGCATCAGCACGCCGAAAAAGCATTTCACCGTTTCCATCCATGCGCCAGCCCGCGGCAGCAGGGCACCAGCAGAAACTCCGATCAGCAGCAGCGGCACGCTCATCCCCGCCGCCATGGCAAACAGAGCGCCGCCGCCGATCACCACATCACGGGTCTGGCTGATATACACCAAAGCACCGGCCAAGGGCGCTGCCACACAAGGCCCGACAATCAGGGCGGAGATGGCACCCATGGCAAAGACTCCGAACAACTTGCCGGCGGACTGGTGCTTGGACGCCCGCATCAGGCGTGATTGAATCACCGCTGGAACCTGCAATTGATAGACCCCGAACATCGACAGCGCCAGAACCACCATTACAAGCGCAAAGATGCCAAGCACCCAGGGATTTTGCAAGGTGGCAGCCAAGCCTTCGCCGATCAGACCGGCGGTCACGCCAAGCGCGGTATACACGATAGCCATGCCGAGCGAGTATGCAACCGACAGAATAAAGGCGCGCGAACGGGGCACTTGGGCGCCCTCTCCCATGATGATCGACGACAGAATCGGCACCATCGGCAACACGCAAGGAGTGAATGCCAGACCGAGGCCCAACAGAAAGAATAACGGCAGGATCACAAGCAATTTGCGGCTTTCCAGCGATGATTCGATGCCGCCCATGCCACTATCCGGCCAGCCCGCAGCCGGAACCGCCTGCGTTGACGCTGCATTTATCTGGCTAGTCTGGGCGTTGCTACTTGTATCACTCTGCACTAAAGTGCCCTGTATCGCCTCCACCGCAGCCAGCAAACCGCCGCTGCCCGTCGGCGACAATTTTGCGACCGACTCCATCGGTGCATAACATAATCCCTGGTCCGTGCAACCCTGCGAAACCACGGTGAGCACAAACGGTGTACTAGCCTGAACCGGGAGCGTAATCGTCACCTGCTTGCGATAGCTTTCAACATCTTTCTCAAATGTTGTATCGTATTTAATGATCCCACGCGGCAATTCAGGCGTACCCAAAGTAGCGCCCGCAGCCTTGAACTGGAACCGCTCGCGATACATGTAATAGCCATCGGCGATGGCAAAAGTCAGCACGATCGTTTTCGGGTCCTGCATCTTGGCGGCAAACTTGAAGGCCGCTTCCGGCTCCAGGAAATCTTCATTCGCGAATGCGCGCGGCGACAAGATGCCCAGCAATGCAATTAACAGCATCCAGACAAACGCAGATTGCCGGAATGATAGATTTAGGGATAAGCACTTCAACATTCAGATGTTCCTTCGTTGCCGCGCCAAAAAAGACGATTATTTTAGCAAGCGCCGTCGCGTCAGCACCGTCGCCAGATAAAATCCCACCACGCAATACGCCAGCAATAAGGCCAAATCGCGCAACGGCGTTGCAGGCCAGGCGCCGAGAATCAAGGGCCGCACCAGATTGACGGCAGCGCCCAGCGGCAGTACCCGCGAAACCAGTTGCAACCAGTCCGGTAATTGCGCAATCGGATAATACACTCCCGACAAAAATACCATCGGCGTGAGTACCATCGTAAAGTAGTAGGTAAAAAAATCATATCCCCGCGCCAGCGCATTGACTACCAGCCCCATCGATGCAAATGTCATACCAATGAGAATCGACAAGGGCACCACCAGCGCTGTATGCGGGTTCTGGCCGATACCCAAAAACAGCAGCACGCCCAGAATAACCAAGCCTGAAAACAAGGCTTTACTAGCGGCCCATAGCATCTCGGCCAGAATGATGTCATCCAGCCCCAGCGGTGCATTAAGCAAGGCGTCCCAGGTTTTTTGCACATGCATGCGTGAAAATGCTGAATACAGCGCCTCGAAAGAGGCTGCCATCATGATCGACATGCAGATCGTGCCTGAGCCGAGATAATTGATGTAAGGAATGCCTTCTATTTGTTTGAGCAAGCTTCCCAGTCCATAGCCAAAGGCCACCAAAGTAATCAATGGATCGGCGATATTGCCGAGAATGCTGGCGATGGCGAGTTTTTTCCAGACCAGGAAATTTCTTTGCCAGATAGACCGAAAACGCAGCGAAAACGAAGGTAATGCGTAGATTGAAGAATGCATCCTAATCCCGTATTGCTCTACCGGTCAGTTTTAGAAACAAATCTTCCAGATTCGCCGGACGATGTACAAAGCGAACATCCGTTGTCGCATGCAAACTGGTCAGCAATTGTTGCGCGTCATTGGTATAACAAAAAACCGTTTCACCGCTCACCTCGATCCGGGCCGATTGATGGCGCCCCAGACTATCGCACCAATGGCGGGCGCCTTCACCGTACACCTCGACCACTTCGGACTCAATATGCAGGGCAATCAAATTTCTGGGGGAACCTTCCGCAATCATCCTGCCATGATCGATCACAGCCAGACGATCACACAAACGCTCAGCCTCATCCATGAAATGGGTGGTTAATAGAATGGTTTTGCCCTGACTCACAAGCGTCTTCAGGCGCTCCCAAAGCATATGCCGCGCCTGCGGGTCCAGCCCCGTAGTCGGCTCATCCATGAAAATCAGTTCAGGATCATTGACTAGTGCGCGGGCCAGCATAAGGCGCCGTCTCATACCACCAGACAACTCCGCTATGCCCGCATTTTTTTTCGCAGTCAAGTTGGCGAACTCAAGCAGGGCGGGAATGCGGGTCTTGATGACCGCGTCAGGAATGCCAAAATAGCGCCCGAAGACCAGCAGGTTTTCCGCCACAGTAAAGTCGGGATCAAGATTGTCTGACTGCGGCACTACTCCTACACGCAAACGGGCCTGCCGGGCATGCGATGGGATACTTTGTCCTGCCAGAGTAATTCGGCCGCTATCGGGCGCTGCCAATCCAAGACATAAACGCAGCGTGGTTGTCTTGCCGGTGCCATTTGGCCCCAGCAATCCATAGCATTCGCCGCGCCGCAAGGAAAAACACAGCTTATCTACTACGACGCTTTTCAGATTACCTTTGCCATAGGATTTATGCAGGTTTTCCACAGTTAAGATGTCAGACTGCAGCATCCGATAGTTCCTTAGCTACATAATTGATAAACGCCATCCTACCGCCATTTCCCCCTCAGTCCGAGCTGTTCGATCAGCAAGGTCAGATTGCGCGCCCCCAAATAAACAAAAGCCAGGCATAGCCTGGCTTTTGATGATGAAGCGCTTTTAAAATGCAGCTACTTATTCAGCATCAGCAATTTCTACCGCTTCAGTTGTATCTGGACGGTCAAGCAATTCGATAAAGGCCATAGGCGCATTATCACCGACGCGAAAACCCATCTTCAGGATGCGCAGATAACCACCATTACGATTGGCATAACGCGGGCCCAACTCAGCAAATAGTTTCACTACCATTTCGCGGTCGCGCAGACGGTTAAATGCCAGGCGCTTGTTAGCCAGTGAATCTGTCTTACCCAAAGTGAGAATTGGTTCAATAACGCGGCGCAATTCCTTGGCTTTAGGCAGTGTTGTTTTGATCGCTTCATGACGCAGCAGAGATACTGTCATGTTGCGCAGCATAGCTAGACGATGTGAAGAAGTGCGATTGAGCTTGCGAAGACCGTGACGATGACGCATGGTAATTCCTTTCTAGTTAAGTTTGGTCCCAGCTCTTCTATCGTAGTGGCATTGATCTGCCATTACGCGGGCCGGTAAAATTAAGTGCGTAATTATACTAAACAAGTCGCAAATAAATTAAATATTATTCACGTTAATTTTTACGTCAATTATTACTTTTCCAAACCGACAGGTGGCCAGTTTTCAAGCTTCATGCCCAAAGTCAAACCGCGCGAAGCGAGCACTTCCTTAATTTCATTCAAGGATTTGCGACCCAGATTTGGAGTTTTGAGCAGTTCATTTTCACTACGCTGGATCAGATCGCCAATATAGTAAATGTTTTCGGCTTTGAGGCAGTTGGCGGAGCGCACTGTCAACTCCAGATCGTCAACTGGACGCAGCAGAATTGGATCAACTGCAGGCGTACGTGACGGCGCTTCTGCAGCAGTTTCTGTGCCTTCCAGCGCGGCAAATACATTCAGCTGCTCAACCAGTACTCGTGCAGATTGACGAATCGCTTCCTCAGGTGAAATTACACCATTGGTTTCAATATTGATGACTAATTTATCCAGATCCGTGCGCTGCTCAACGCGCGCCGATTCAACTGAATATGACACCCGACGCACTGGCGAGAAAGAGGCATCCAAAATGATTCGGCCAATTGTCTTATTTGTATCTTCGGCCAATCGACGAACGTTGCCAGGTACGTAGCCACGACCTTTTTCAATCTTGATCTGCATGTCCAGTTTGCCACCTGCAGTAAGATGCGCAATTTCGTGATCTGGGTTAATGAGTTCAACGTCGTGCGGCAAATCGATATCCGAAGCCAGAACAGCGCCTTCACCCTCTTTTTTAAGAGTCAGAGTGACTTCATCGCGGTTATGAACCTTGAATACAACCCCCTTCAAGTTCAGCAATAAATCAACAACGTCTTCCTGCACACCATCAAGGGAAGAATATTCATGCACAACGCCCGCTATCGTTACTTCCGTTGGTGCAAAGCCAACCATGGAAGAAAGCAATACACGACGTAATGCATTGCCAAGTGTATGGCCGTAACCCCGCTCGAATGGCTCCATCACAACCTTGGCATGACTCGCACCCAAGGTTTCAACGTCAATAATACGGGGCTTTAGTAAACTGTTTTGCATGAAATGACCTTTTCAATACCCTCGGCTCGTTACACCAATAAGGCTGATGGCACAATGAAGAATACCTACCGGTGAACCAGTAGGCGATAAATGCGACCAAATTGTTAATTAACGTGAGTACAGTTCGACGATCAAGGATTCATTGACATCTTTAGCGATATCGCTGCGATCAGGAACGGACTTGAAAGTGCCTTCCATTTTTTTGCTATCGACAGAAACCCACAACGGCATGCCGATTTGCTCTGCCAGAGAAAGTGCTTCCAAAATGCGCACTTGCTTCTTGGATTTCTCACGTACAGCAATCACATCACCTGGCTTAACTTGATAAGAGGCGATATTAACAACGATATCGTTTACCGTAAAAGCTTTATGGCTGACCAATTGGCGCGCTTCAGCGCGGGTAGAGCCAAAACCCATACGATACGCAACATTATCCAAGCGTGATTCGAGCAACGTTAGTAGACTCTCGCCGGTATTACCCTTACGACGGTCTGCTTCCGCAAAATAGCGACGGAACTGGCGTTCCAGAATACCGTACATGCGCTTAACTTTTTGCTTCTCGCGCAACTGATTACCATAGTCAGAGGTGCGAGCGCCAGACTTGATGCCATGTTGACCAGGCTTCACATCCAGTTTGCATTTTGAATCCAATGAGCGACGAGCGCTCTTGAGGAACAGATCAGTGCCTTCACGACGTGAAAGCTTGGCTTTAGGTCCAATATAACGTGCCACGGAATTTCCTTTTAATTATTGACGCTCCAAAAGCATAATCGAACTTCGATTAGCCGAGCGCTAGTATGATTACTCTGCAATCACACGGTGGTCTTAAAAAAATACCGCCAAATTATTTGGCGGGTAATTGCATCTGCTTTAGAAATTAACAGCAGATTAAATGCGGCGACGCTTAGGTGGCCGGCATCCATTATGCGGCACCGGTGTCACATCTTGAATTTGTGTAATCTTAATACCCAAATTATTTAATGCGCGTACTGCTGATTCGCGACCAGGGCCAGGACCCTTGATACGGACCTCCAGATTTTTAACGCCGCACTCAACCGCTACTTTACCTGCGGCTTCAGCAGCTACCTGCGCTGCAAATGGCGTCGATTTACGCGAGCCTTTGAAACCGGCCCCACCAGAAGTAGCCCACGAAAGCGCATTACCTTGGCGATCTGTAATGGTGATGATGGTGTTATTGAAAGAGGCATGCACATGCGCAATACCTTCAGCAACGTTTTTCTTAACTTTCTTGCGCACACGTGCTGCTGCGGCGCTATTCTGTGCTTTTGCCATAATTATTTCCTTGAATCCGAAGACTAATCAAGCTGACGCCGGATTATTTTTTCAGCGACTGAGCGGCTTTGCGCGGACCCTTGCGAGTACGAGCATTGGTACGAGTACGCTGACCACGGCAAGGCAAGCCTTTGCGATGGCGCATACCACGATAACAACCAAGATCCATAAGGCGCTTGATGTTCATCGATATTTCACGACGCAGATCACCCTCAACGATAAATTTACCTATTTCGTCGCGAAGTTTTTCCAATTCGTTATCATCCAGATCCTTGACTTTTTTAGTCGTCAAGACACCTGTTTTATCACAAATTTTTTGGGCCCGCGGGCGCCCTACACCATAAATGGCTGTTAAGCCAATGATAGTGTGCTGATGGTTTGGGATATTAACCCCTGCAATACGTGCCATTCGTTATTCCTCAATAATAACGCTAATTAACCTTGGCGCTGTTTATGACGCGGCTCAGTGCAAATAACACGAACAACGCCTTTGCGCTTGATAATTTTGCAATTGCGGCAGATCCGCTTAACTGATGCGAGAACTTTCATTTTTGCCCTCTTCTTTCACTTCTTGGTTCGATTCGTATTAAAAACTATTTTGTACGGAAAACAATCCGCGCCCTGCTTAGATCATATGGCGTCAACTCCACAGTTACCTTATCGCCCGGCAATATACGAATATAATTCATGCGCATCTTGCCGGAGATATGACCTAAAACCACATGACCATTTTCCAACTTAACTCGAAATGTTGCATTTGGAAGATTCTCAAGCACTTCTCCCTGCAACTGTATAACATCATCTTTTGCCATTCGGTCTGCTCTTTCTAATGGGCGGTTATCGCTAAGGAATTCAGCCCTTGAAATTCGCTTTACGAAGCAACGATTCATATTGCTGAGACATGACGTAATTCTGTACCTGCGCCATAAAATCCATCGTTACAACAACAATAATCAACAACGATGTGCCACCAAAATAAAATGGCACTTTCCATCTTGCGATAAGAAATTCTGGTAATAAGCACACAAGCGTTATATATACAGCGCCCGCTAGAGTTAATCTCATCAAGATTTTATCAATATAGCGAGCAGTTTGATCGCCTGGTCTTATTCCTGGCACAAATGCACCGCTCTTTTTCAAGTTATCTGCCGTTTCCTTACTATTAAAAACCAGAGCAGTGTAAAAGAAACAGAAGAATATAATTGCGCCTGAGTACAATAATGCGTGAATTGGCTCGCCGGGCGCCATTGATGACGCCAAATCTTTTAAAAAACGAACAAATCCGCTTGAAGTATCCCCAGACGTAAACCAGCTGGTGATTGTAGCGGGAAACAAAATTATTGATGAAGCAAAAATTGGAGGGATTACACCCGCCATATTAAGTTTTAACGGCAAATGACTACTTTGCCCTCCATAAATTTTGTTACCAACTTGCCTCTTTGCATAATTGACCAGAATCTTGCGTTGTCCTTGTTCAATGAAGACAACCACAAAAGTGACACCAACTGCAACTAAACAAATAAATATTGCAGACAGAGCATTCATGGAGCCCGTACGAACCAACTCAAACAGGCCAGTAACCGCTCCTGGCAATCCTGCCGCTATACCGGCAAAAATAATTATCGAGATGCCATTACCCAAGCCGCGCTCAGTAATTTGCTCACCCAGCCACATTAAAAACATTGTGCCTGTGAGTAACGTTACTACAGAGGTGAATCTGAACGCCATGCCGGGATCAATTACTAACCCAGCTTGTGACTCAAGTGCAACCGCGATTCCAAAACCTTGAAAAAGGGCCAATACCAAGGTTCCGTAACGCGTATATTGTGTAATCTTGCGTCTACCTGACTCTCCCTCTTTTTTGAGAGCCTCTAACTGTGGTGACACAATCGCCATGAGTTGCATAATAATCGAGGCCGAAATATACGGCATGATACCAAGTGCAAATACGGTAAAGCGAGAAAGAGAACCCCCAGAAAACATATTAAACATACCAAGAATGCCACCCTGGTTTTGTTTAAACAGTTGCGCCAACTGGGTAGGATCAATGCCAGGAACTGGAATATGAGACCCAACACGGTAAACCACTAAGGCCGAAAGAAGAAACCAAAGACGGCCCCAAGGGAACCCTCCGGATGCTCCTTTAGCTATTGCTGGACTAGTCGCCAATATAATGCTCCGATTACTCCAACTACTTAAGCTACTGAGCCGCCAAGAGCTTCAATTGCAACTTTTGCACCCTTAGTCACAATTAAGCCTTTAGTGGTAATCTTTTTGGTAAGTTCACCGCAAAAAATTACTCTGACTACTTTTGCTAGCTGTCCAATTACACCAGCCTGTTTTAACGATAACATGTCAATTTCTGCTAATGGCAATGCTTCTAAATCAGATAATCGCACCTCGGCCTTAAATGGCGTAGCTGTAGATTTAAAACCACGTTTTGGCAGCCGTCTTTGAAGCGGCATTTGCCCCCCCTCAAAACCGACTTTATGGAATCCACCAGAGCGTGATTTTTGACCCTTATGCCCACGCCCGGAAGTTTTCCCAAGACCCGAACCAATACCGCGGCCAACACGACGCTTTGCGTGTTTCGCTCCATCGGCAGGTTGAATTGTATTTAATTCCATGATTTACTCCGTTCGTAAGGCTGCACGCCTTATGCAACAACTTTTACAAGATACGATACTTTGTTGATCATGCCACGCACAGACGGCGTGTCCTGCAACTCAGAAATCGAATTAATACGGCGTAAGCCAAGACCTCGCACTGTCGCACGGTGAGATTCACGCGTACCAATCAGGCCTTTGACTAATTGCACTTTTACTGTGTTTGTCATCAGAGCTTCCTTAGCCTAAGATTTCTTCAACTGACTTGCCGCGCTTGGCAGCAATTTCAGATGGCGTACTCATCTTAGCCAAGCCGTTAAGAGTTGCGCGAACTAAATTGTATGGATTGCTTGAGCCGTTCGATTTTGCCACAACGTTAGTTACGCCCATGACTTCAAAGATCGCGCGCATCGCACCGCCGGCGATAACACCAGTACCTTCTTTAGCCGGTGCCATAAGAACTTTGGATGCGCCATGCTTACCAGTTATAGTGTGCTGCAGCGTACCGTCTTTAAGGCTAACCTTGATCATATTCCGGCGCGCTTCTTCCATCGCCTTTTGAACAGCAACTGGCACTTCTTTCGATTTACCTTTGCCCATACCGATACGGCCATCGCCGTCACCCACTACTGTCAACGCAGCGAAACCCATGATACGACCACCCTTAACCACTTTAGTTACACGGTTAATCGCAATCATTTTTTCGCGCATGCCATCATCGGGCTTGTCGCTTTGCATTTTTGCCTGCATTTTTGCCATGACGATTCTTCCTTAGAACTTCAGACCAGCTTCACGCGCGGCTTCAGCCAACGCCTTTACACGGCCATGGTAACGGAAACCGGAGCGATCAAACGCAACTTCGGTAATTCCTACTTTAAGTGCCTTTTCCGCCACGCGCTTACCGACCAAAGTCGCAGCTGCTGCATTGCCACCCCTGCCAGACTGTCCAGACAGCTCTTGCCGCACTTCTGCTTCCATAGTAGAAGCTGAAGCAAGAATTTTTGCATCTGGGCCAATAAGGTTCGCGTAGATATGTAGATTGGTACGGTGCACGGATAAACGGTTTACTTTTAACTCTGCGATCTTGGCACGAGTTTGACGTCCGCGGCGCAGCCGTGATTCTTTCTTGTCCATCGTCAGCCCCTATTACTTTTTCTTGGTTTCTTTAAGCTTTACCACTTCATCCGAATAACGGACGCCCTTGCCTTTATAAGGCTCAGGACTGCGGTAAGCGCGAACTTCAGCAGCAACCTGTCCTACACGCTGCTTATCGACACCTTTGATCAAAATCTCAGTTTGAGTTGGTGTTTCACATTTAATGCCTTCTGGCATCTGATGCACTACCGGATGCGAAAAACCTAGTGAAAGGTTTAACTTATTTCCTTGTGCTTGCGCACGATAGCCAACACCCACCAAGCTTAATTTCCGCTCGAATCCTTTAGTCACACCATTAACCATGTTATTGACTAAAGCACGCAGAGTTCCGGACATCGCATTTGCCTCTCGACTATCGTTCGAAACATCAAACTTCAATGCTCCATTGTCGTTGGTAACTTTTACCAAACCTGTCAAAGGCTGAGAAAGCATCCCTAAAGGACCTTTTACTACGATTTTGTCTGAAGAAATGGTGACTTCAGCACCGGCCGTCAGAGCAATCGGCATTTTACCTACACGAGACATCTTAAACTCCTTAGGCCACGTAGCAAATTACTTCGCCACCGACACCGGTTGCGCGTGCTTTGCGGTCTGTCATGACACCCTTTGGCGTAGAAACAATTGCCACACCCAGGCCATTCATTACACTAGGGATCTCGTCTTTACCTTTATAAACGCGCAACCCTGGACGGGAAACGCGCTCCAAACGCTCAATGACGGGACGATTTACATAATATTTCAAACCGATTTTGAGTTCAGCTTTACCCGCAGTTTCGGATACAGCGAAATCCTCAATGTAACCCTCGTCCTTTAGGACACTGGCAATCGCAACTTTAACCTTGGATGACGGCATTGATACCGTTGGCTTACTCACACTTTGTGCGTTGCGAATGCGGGTCAGCATATCGGCGATAGGATCGCTCATACTCATTGCATCTACTCCTATTACCAGCTAGCTTTAGTCATACCGGGAATTTCGCCGCGCATGGCTATTTCACGGAGCTTAATACGGCCCAAACCGAATTTACGGTAGGTACCACGTGGACGACCTGTCAGCGAGCAGCGATTACGCTGACGCGTCGGATTTGCATTGCGCGGAAGCGCTTGCAACTTGAGACGCGCCTCATAACGCTCCTCTTCCGACTTCGATTGATCATCAACTATGGCTTTTAATTCTGCGCGCTTACCGGCAAATTTCTTTACCAAGTCAGCACGTTTCTGCTCACGGTTAATCAGTGACAATTTTGCCATGTCGTCCTCAGTTTCTGAACGGAAATTTAAAGGCGACCAGAAGTGCTTTAGCTTCTTCGTCGTTCTTAGCTGTAGTCGTGATACTGATGTTCATACCACGCAATGCGTCAATCTTGTCGTACTCTATTTCGGGGAAAATAATTTGTTCTTTGACGCCAATATTGTAGTTCCCACGCCCATCAAATGCGCGGCCGGAAATACCCCGGAAGTCACGCACTCGCGGCATTGCAACCGTAATAAAACGATCCAAAAACTCATACATACGAGCCCCTCGCAAAGTTACCATACAGCCGATTGGATAACCTTCGCGAATTTTGAAACCCGCAATAGCTTTACGCGCTTTAGTGACAACTGGCTTCTGACCTGAAATTTTAGTCAAATCACCAACCGCGTGTTCGATAATTTTCTTATCAGCCACCGCCTCTGACAAACCCATGTTCAGAGTGATCTTAAGAATGCGCGGAACTTCCATGGCGGATTTATATGAAAACTTTTCCGTCAATCCAGCGACAATTTTTTCTTTATAGAATTCTTGGAGTCGAGCCATGATCTCTTAAACCTTAACAACTTCGCCACTGGATTTGAAAACACGGACCTTAACACCATCCACATCTTTAAAGCCAACACGATCTGCCTTGCCAGTTGCCACATTAAACAAAGCAATATTGGACACATGAATCGGCATCAACTTATCAACGATGCCACCTGTTGCGCCAGTCATTGGGTTAGGCTTAACTGCTTTTTTAGCTACGTTAATACCATCAACAACTACATGTTCAGCATCTACACGACACTGAACAACTCCACGCTTGCCTTTATCTTTACCAGTCAAGACGATGACTTCGTCGCTTTTTCGAATCTTATCCATAACGACTCCTTACAGGACTTCAGGCGCAAGCGACACGATTTTCATGAAGCGCTCAGTGCGCAACTCACGTGTTACCGGCCCAAAAATACGCGTGCCAATTGGCTCCAGCTTTGCATTAAGCAACACAGCTGCATTGCTATCAAACTTAACCAAAGAACCATCTTGACGACGAACGCCTTTAGCAGTACGTACCACTACTGCATTGTATATTTCACCCTTTTTCACACGACCGCGCGGGGCTGCAACTTTAACTGTCACCTTAATCACATCACCAATACCTGCATAGCGACGTTTTGAACCACCCAACACTTTAATGCACAAAACTTCTTTTGCGCCAGTATTGTCGGCCACTTCCAGACGGCTTTCTGTTTGAATCATAATATTCTCTTTTCCAACTTAACCCGGTTAAAGCGCAAGCGCATAAACGGTCAGTCTTGGTCCCGCCAGAACACTTATTAAGCGCACTGCTTGGGTGGACGTTATAGAAAAACTGGCTGAATTGCGAAACCCATACTAGGCTTTGCAAAATTCATTCAAGTTCATGAATGAAGCCAAGCATTATTACATTTAACGGCTTGGCCTGCAAGAGATAATTATACTAATTGTGCTACTTGTATGACACGAGTAACCGTCCAAGCCTTAGTTTTGGAAATTGGACGCCCCTCTTGTATCTCAACAGTATCACCTTCTTTAGCCTGGTTTGATTCATCATGCGCATGATACTTGTTCGAACGCATAATGATCTTGCCATACAAAGGGTGCTTGACGTGGCGCTCAATCTGGACGGTGACAGTTTTATCCATCTTGTCTGATACAACTTTGCCAATCAGAGTACGCTTAAGCGTTTGCTTCACTTGATCGTTCATTACTTGGCGTCCTTCAGATTCATGACAGTCTTCACGCGAGCAACGTCACGGCGCACTTTTTTTAGCTGTGAAGTATTGTTTAATTGCTGTGTAGCGATTTGCATACGCAGACTAAACTGCGCTTTCAGCAGGTCATTCAGCTCTTTCGTCAGCGCTGCTTGATCTTTGCCACGGAGCTCAGATAAATTCATGTTTCACTCCTATTATTGGCCGACTTGACGCACGACAAACGTAGTCAATAACGGCAATTTAGACGCTGCCAGACGAAATGCTTCTCGGGCCAACGCTTCGTCTACACCATCCATCTCATACAGCATTTTTCCCGGCTGGATTTCAGCAACGTAATACTCCGGATTACCTTTTCCGTTACCCATACGAACTTCCGCCGGTTTCTGCGAAATTGGCTTATCCGGAAAAATACGAATCCAAATACGGCCGCCACGCTTAATATGACGAGTCATGGCACGACGGGCAGCTTCAATTTGACGCGCTGTGATGCGTCCGCGTGCGACTGCCTTTAATCCAAATTCACCGAAAGATACAGCTGTACCACGCGAGTGGGAGATTCCTGTATTCCGGCCTTTTTGCTCTTTACGATATTTTCTGCGCGCTGGTTGCAGCATGATTATTCTCCTGGTTTCTCAGCTGATACCGCTACTGCACTATCAACGAGGCCATCTGGCTTCTTGGTGTGAACACGCTTAGCTACGGAGGAAGGTGCTGTTGTAGCAACTGGCCCGTCAACCCTCTTGGCACGTGGTCGGCCTGCTGGCTTACCGTCATCGCGACGTGGGCCGCGGCGTTTTTTCTCATCATCGAATGGAGTTTCTATTACAGGCGTTTCACCGCTAGGTAAACGATCGCCTTTGTATACCCATACTTTGATACCAATAATGCCGTAAGTTGTCTGTGCCTCACCAAAGCCGTAATCGATATCTGCGCGCAAAGTATGCAGAGGTACACGCCCTTCGCGATACCACTCTTTACGTGCAATTTCGATACCATTCAAACGGCCGGATGACATGATTTTGATGCCAAGAGCACCTAAACGCATAGCATTTTGCATTGCGCGCTTCATGGCACGGCGGAACATGATACGTTTTTCCAATTGCTGAGCAATTGAATCCGCAATCAATTGCGCATCTGTTTCTGGCTTACGAATTTCTTCGATATTTACATGGACAGGCACGCCCATAATCTTGGTCAATTCAGTTTTGAGAACTTCAATGTCCTCGCCCTTTTTACCAATTACGACACCTGGACGTGAGCTAAAAATAGTGAAACGCGCATTTTTTGCAGGTCGTTCGATTAAAACACGACTAACAGACGCGTTCTTCAATTTCCTCTTCAGGTAGGCACGTGCCTTGAGATCTTCACTGAGCATAGCGGCAAAATTGCTATTGCCAGCATACCAACGCGATCCCCAGTTACGGGTAACCGAAAGACGAAAACCGGTAGGGTGAATCTTCTGTCCCATCGTGACTCCTTAGTTGCCGACAGTCACGTATATGTGACAGGATTGCTTGGAAATTCGATCACCACGGCCTTTAGCGCGCGCAGTAAAACGTTTTAGGACCGAGCCTTTTTCGACGAAGATAGTTTTCACTGTCAACTCATCAATGTCTGCACCATCATTGTGCTCAGCATTTGCGATTGCCGATTCAAGTACTTTTTTGATGATTACGGCACCTTTTTTCGGGCTGAAAGTCAAAATATTGAGTGCGTTGTCAATTTTTTTGCCGCGGATTAGGTCAGCAACAAGGCGGCCTTTTTGGGCCGACAAGCGCACACCACGGAGGGTTGCTTTAGTTTCCATCATGGACCTTATCTCTTAGCCTTTCTATCGGCAGCATGGCCTTTGAACGTGCGTGTCAACGCAAACTCACCAAGTTTATGGCCAACCATATTTTCGGAAACATAAACAGGTACATGCTGCCTGCCGTTATGTACCGCAATTGTCAAGCCAATAAAATCAGGCATGATGGTTGATCTACGAGACCATGTCTTAATTGGTTTTTTGTCTTTGTTAGCTTGCGCTGTCTCGACTTTTTTAACCAAGTGGGCGTCACAGAAAGGCCCTTTTTTCAATGAACGTGTCATGTGCTACCCCTTATTTCTTGCCACGGCGCGAGATAATCATAGAAGTCGTGCGCTTATTGCGACGCGTCTTCTTACCTTTGGTCTGCTGACCCCATGGCGACACTGGATGACGTCCGGCTGCAGTTTTACCTTCACCACCACCGTGCGGGTGATCTACAGGGTTCATAACAACACCACGAACTGTAGGACGAACACCACGCCAGCGCATTGCACCGGCCTTACCAATCTTGCGCAAATTGTGCTCGCCGTTACCGACTTCTCCGACAGTAGCTCTGCATTCAATATGAACGCGCCGCACTTCTCCAGATCGCAAGCGCACTTGAGCATAAGTACCGTCGCGAGCCATTAGCACAACGCCTGCACCTGCAGTACGTGCCATCTGAGCACCTTTACCAGGCAGCATCTCAACGCAATGCATGGTTGTACCGACAGGAATATTGCGAATGGGAAGGCAGTTCCCCGATTTAATGGATGCCTGCGGGCCATTCATCAATTGATCACCAACTGACAATCCCTTTGGTGCGATGATGTAATGACGTTCACCATCTGCGTAGCATAACAACGCAATATTTGCCGTACGATTAGGATCGTATTCAATACGCTCTACTTTTGCCACGATCCCATCTTTGTTACGACGAAAATCGATTACGCGGTAATGCTGTTTATGACCGCCTCCGATGTGACGAGTCGTAATGTGACCATTATTATTTCGGCCCGCACTCTTCGATTTTTTTTCTATAAGCGCTGCAAACGGCCGACCTTTATATAAATCGGCATTTACAACTTTAACCATGCCACGACGACCAGGCGAGGTTGGCTTTACCTTAACGAGCGCCATTATTTAGCCTCCTCGGAGAAGTTGATTTCTTGGCCCGGCTTCAAGCACACGAATGCTCGCTTGGTATGATTGCGACGGCCATTAAATTTACCTGAGCGTTTTTGCTTACCAATTCGATTGGCGACCTGCACAGATTCCACTTGAACCTTGAAAAGCAACTCAACTGCAGCCCTGATTTCTGGCTTAGTAGCATCAGGCATTACGAGAAAAATGACTTGCTCGTTTTTCTCTGCGACGAAAGTAGCTTTTTCAGAAATTACAGGCGCCAACAATACCTTCAATAAACGCTCTTCGCTATGTTTTACTGTCGTGTTCATGCCAGCATCTCCTCAATCTTGACCAATGCCGACTTTGTGATCACGATCTTCTTGTAGTGAACCAAAGAAACTGGATCAGCTTGGTGTGGCTCAACCACCAAAACATGTGGCAGGTTGCGCGACGCCAACAATAGATTTTCATCCAGAGAATCAGTAATTACCAACACCGAATCCAGACCCATAGCTTTCAGCTTTTGAGACAGAAGTTTCGTTTTCGGTGCCTCCAAGGTCAAATTTTCGATGACGAGCAACCGATCTTCACGTGCCAACTGGGAAAGTATCGAGCAAACACCCGCGCGATACATTTTCTTATTAACTTTGTGTGTGAAGTTTTCATCTGGTGAATTTGGGAAAATACGGCCACCACCACGCCACAAAGGTGAGGATGACATACCAGCACGTGCGCGCCCAGTACCTTTTTGACGCCAAGGTTTTTTAGTCGAGTGATGAACTTCTTGACGGTCTTTTTGTTTGCGATTGCCGCTGCGAGCATTCGCTTGATATGCAACTACTACTTGATGTATCAAGGCTTCATTGTAGTCACGCCCAAATACCGCATCTGGAGCGGCAACATTTGAGCCCGCTTGTCCTTGATCATTTAGGAGCTTAAGTTCCATTGATTACGCCCCCTTCTTAGCTTGCGCTTTAATAGCAGGCGTTACAACGACCTGACCATTTTTCGCACCGGGTATAGCACCCTTAACCAACAGTAGTTGGCGTTCAGCGTCAATACGCGTAATTTCAAGATTCTGCACTGTGCGCGTTGCATCACCCAGATGTCCTGTCATGCGCTTACCAGGAAATACACGACCTGGGTCCTGCGCCATACCAATTGATCCCGGCACATTATGCGAACGCGAGTTACCGTGCGTTGCGCGCCCTGAAGAGAAATGATAGCGCTTGATAACACCAGCATAACCCTTACCTATAGTCACACCCTGCACATCAACTTTTTGACCAACCTCAAACAAGCTAGCGGCCACCACATCGCCAGACTTCATTTCTGAAGCCTTAGCAGAATCGACACGAAATTCTTTGAGGAAGGAACCAGCCTCAACACCAGCTTTGGCGTGATGACCAGCAGTTGCCTTATTAACCCTGGAAGCACGGCGCTGACCGAATGCAACCTGCACTGCGGAATAACCATCTATAGCAGGCGTTTTAATTTGTGTTACTCGATTGTTTGATACGTCCAGAACGGTCACAGGAACTGAATTCCCATCATCCGTAAAAATACGCATCATACCAACCTTACGACCAACAAGGCCTAGGCTCATTGTTTTCTCCATTCCCACCTACGATTGGGCAGGGCTGACTGTTTGTACTACTGATAATGTGTGAGTACGCAAAATTGCGAACTCACACTGAAGCCGATTATTTTAACTCAATAACTTTATTTTTACAACGAGTTATGTTATGTCCGCCTTTAATTACTGTAATTTAATTTCAACATCCACACCAGCAGGCAAATCCAGTTTCATCAATGCATCTACAGTCTTATCTGTTGGGTCCACGATATCCATTAATCGCTGGTGCGTACGGATTTCAAATTGATCGCGGGAAGTTTTGTTGACGTGCGGTGAACGCAGTACATCAAAGCGTTGAATCCGCGTTGGCAATGGTACCGGTCCCTTAACTACCGCGCCAGTTCGTTTTGCTGTTTCAACAATTTCAAGCGCAGACTGATCAATTAATTTATAGTCAAACGATTTCAGGCGGATACGGATTTTTTGATTTTGCATGATTATTCCTTAAAAGAACGAGCCGCGAAAGCTACTGCATTCGCGGCGATATGATTTGACGATTCCCGTCAAATCTAGAGTGCTATTTACTCAAGAATTTTTGCAACGACGCCAGCGCCTACAGTACGGCCACCTTCGCGAATAGCGAAGCGCAAGCCTTCTTCCATCGCAATCGGGTTGATCAATTTGACTGTGATGGAGACGTTGTCGCCTGGCATGACCATCTCTTTGTCTTTTGGCAATTCGATCGAGCCAGTTACGTCGGTAGTACGGAAGTAGAACTGCGGACGGTAATTGTTGAAGAACGGCGTGTGACGACCACCTTCATCTTTGGACAATACGTAGATTTCACCCGTAAAGTGATTGTGCGGCTTGATGGAGCCTGGCTTGGCCAGTACTTGGCCACGCTCTACGTCTTCACGCTTGGTGCCGCGCAAGAGTACGCCTACGTTGTCGCCTGCTTGACCTTGATCAAGCAGCTTGTGGAACATTTCAACGCCGGTGCAGGTGCTTTTGACGGTGTCTTTGATGCCGATGATTTCAATTTCTTCACCAACTTTGACAACGCCGCGCTCGATACGTCCGGTTACTACGGTGCCGCGTCCAGAGATGGAAAATACGTCTTCTACTGGCAGCAGGAAGGCACCGTCGATCGCGCGTTCCGGAGTCGGAATGTAGGTGTCGAGGGCATTGGCCAGGGCGAGGATGGCTTCTTCGCCCAGCGGGCCTTTGTCGCCTTCGAGTGCCAGCTTGGCGGAGCCTTTGATGATGGGCAGGTCGTCGCCAGGAAATTCGTATTTGACGAGCAGCTCGCGCACTTCCATTTCGACTAGCTCAAGCAGCTCTTCGTCATCTACCATGTCGCATTTGTTCAGGAACACGATGATGTACGGTACGCCAACTTGACGTGCCAGCAGGATGTGTTCGCGTGTTTGCGGCATTGGGCCGTCGGCTGCGGAACACACCAGGATTGCTCCGTCCATTTGTGCTGCGCCGGTGATCATGTTTTTGACATAGTCGGCGTGGCCTGGGCAGTCTACGTGGGCGTAGTGGCGCGCTTCTGTTTCGTACTCAACGTGCGAGGTGTTGATGGTGATGCCGCGGGCTTTTTCTTCCGGCGCATTGTCAATCTGGTCGTAACCCTTGGCTTCGCCACCAAATTTCTTCGACAATACGGTCGCAATCGCTGCCGTCAGCGTGGTCTTGCCGTGATCAACGTGTCCAATCGTGCCTACATTCACGTGCGGCTTGGTCCGCTCATATTTGCTTTTTGCCATTTCAAATTTTCCTTCAAAAAGAACGATTTATATATTTGTTTAAAAACTCACTCCTTGCGAAGTGAGAGATGCGATTGAATGCTTATTTGCTTTTAGCAGTAACGATTGCGTCAGCTACATTCTTTGGCGCTTCAGCATAATGTTTGAATTCCATCGTGTAAGTTGCACGCCCTTGCGTTGCAGACCGCAACGATGTCGAGTAACCAAACATTTCTGAAAGCGGAACTTCTGCGCGTATTACTTTACCGCCACCACCAGCAATTTCATCCATACCTTGAACCATGCCGCGACGGGAAGATAAATCACCCATCACAGTACCGGCGTAATCTTCTGGCGTTTCCACTTCTACCGCCATCATTGGCTCAAGGATCACAGGACTCGCCTTGCGACAACCGTCTTTGAAAGCCATAGAGGCCGCCATACGGAAGGCGTTTTCATTCGAGTCGACATCGTGATATGAACCGAAAAACAATGTCACTTTCACGTCCACGACCGGATATCCGGCCATGACACCTGAAGTTAATGTCTCTCTGATGCCTTTTTCGACTGCAGGAATATATTCGCGCGGAACGGTACCGCCCTTGATCGCATCAACGAACTCGAATCCCTTGCCTGGCTCTTGCGGCTCGAGCTTCAGTACAACGTGTCCGTATTGACCGCGGCCGCCAGACTGCTTGACAAACTTGCCTTCTATCTCCTCACAGGTCTTACGAATCGTTTCGCGATAAGCAACTTGCGGCTTACCCACCGTTGCCTCAACGTTAAATTCACGTCGCATACGATCAACGATAATATCAAGGTGCAACTCGCCCATGCCTGAGATTATGGTCTGCCCAGATTCTTCATCTGTTTTGACGCGGAAAGATGGGTCTTCTTGCGCGAGGCGATTAAGGGCCAGGCCCATTTTTTCCTGATCCTGCTTGGTCTTTGGCTCCACAGCTTGTGAAATCACAGGCTCAGGAAACACCATGCGCTCCAGCGTAATAATGGCGCTTGGATCGCACAACGTTTCGCCAGTAGTAGCCTCTTTCAAACCTACCGCTGCTGCAATATCACCGGCGTGTACTTCCTTGATTTCTTCACGCTGGTTGGCGTGCATCTGGAGGATACGGCCAAGTCGTTCTTTTTTATTTTTGACTGGATTGAATACGGTATCGCCCGACTTCGCCATACCCGAATATACACGGAAGAAAATCAGTTGCCCGACAAACGGGTCCGTCATGATCTTGAATGCAAGCGCCGAGAATTTCTCATCATCCGCGGCTCTACGCGTTGTAGGCTCATCGTCTTCGTCCAGCCCGCCGACAGGTGGAATATCCACTGGCGATGGCAGGTACTCAATTACGCCATCCAGCATGGCTTGCACACCCTTATTTTTAAAGGCCGTACCGCACATCATTGGCACTATTTCATTCGCAATGGTGCGTTGGCGCAGGGCGGTTTTAATATCGGATTCGGATAAGTCACCTTCATCCAAGTATTTATTCATCAACTCTTCGGTAGCTTCAGCTGCTGCTTCCACCATTTTTTCACGCCATTCCTTAGCCGTTTCCAAGAGCTCAGCGGGGATTTCACGATAATCAAACTTCATACCCTGCGAGGCATCATCCCAATAGATTGCCTTCATCTTGACCAGGTCAACTACACCCAAGAAATTCTCTTCCGCGCCAATCGGGATTTGCAATGGAATTGGATTCGCCTTCAAACGTGTACGCATCTGTTCGTAGACTTTGAAGAAGTTTGCACCGGTGCGATCCATCTTGTTGACGAATGCCAAACGCGGCACTTTGTATTTATTGGCCTGGCGCCACACAGTCTCAGACTGCGGCTGCACGCCACCCACGGAACAGTACACCATGCAGGCACCATCAAGCACGCGCATCGAACGCTCAACCTCAATAGTGAAATCCACGTGACCCGGGGTATCAATAATATTGATATGGTGCTCCGGGAAATTATTGCCCATGCCCTTCCAGAAACAAGTGGTGGCAGCAGATGTGATTGTAATTCCACGCTCTTGCTCTTGTTCCATCCAGTCCATGGTGGCAGCGCCATCATGGACTTCACCAATTTTGTGATTCACACCGGTATAGAACAAAACGCGTTCAGTCGTAGTTGTTTTGCCAGCATCAATATGAGCTGATATGCCTATATTGCGGTAACGCTCTATGGGGGTCTTGCGAGCCATATTCAATCCTAAATTTTTAATGTATAAAACCGAGCGCCATTTTCTGAAAAAATGTGCCCGGCTTCGAATAAATTAAACACGCAGATAGCAACCTTCGCACACCTGAAGGAGCGATCGCTCAATCAGTTAAAAGCGGAAATGCGAGAATGCCTTGTTCGCATCCGCCATACGATGTACTTCATCGCGTTTTTTCATTGCGCCGCCGCGACCTTCTGCAGCCTCGAGCAACTCACCACCCAGACGTTGCGGCATGGATTTTTCGCTGCGCTTGTTAGCCGCCTCACGCAACCAGCGCATAGACAATGCCATCCGACGAACTGGCCGCACCTCTACTGGAACTTGATAGTTAGCACCACCAACCCGACGGGATTTTACCTCAACCATCGGCTTGCAATTACCAATCGCAGCAGCGAATACTTCCAACGGATCTTTTCCAGATTTGCTTTGAATATGCTCAAAAGCACCGTAGATAATATTTTCAGCAACAGATTTTTTGCCAGAAAGCATTAAAACATTTACAAATTTTGCGACATCAACATTACCGAATTTTGGATCCGGCAGGATTTCGCGCTTGGGGACTTCACGACGACGTGGCATTTCGATTCCTTTATCTCTTCAGTTGAATGCACTCTAGGCGCATTCGCGAATGGCCATCATAACCACCCACTTACTCGGCCCATTCGGGACCGACAACAACTCCGCAAACAACAGACATTGCGGGAATGATTATTTCTTGGCAGCTTTAGCGCGCTTAGTACCGTATTTAGACCGCGACTGCTTACGATCCTTAACGCCTTGCGTATCCAGTGCGCCGCGCACCATGTGATAGCGAACACCAGGCAAATCCTTAACACGACCACCGCGCAGCAGAACAACACTGTGCTCTTGCAGATTATGGCCTTCACCACCGATGTACGAGATAACTTCGAAGCCATTAGTGAGACGTACCTTTGCCACTTTACGCAACGCCGAGTTTGGTTTCTTTGGCGTCGTTGTATAAACGCGAGTGCAGACTCCGCGTTTTTGCGGGCTGTTTTCCAGCGCCGGCGATTTGCTCTTGACACGCGTAGAAACGCGTGGCTGGCGAATCAATTGATTGATGGTTGGCATCGTTATAAATCCAACAAAATTACAACGTTAATAACATGACCCCAAAATCTATAATTAAGGGACGCATACTTGGTACAACAGCGCATGCAATACGCCACTTGATTTCATAACCTCAAAAATGCAGGCATCGGCAAAGACAAAATACACTCAGCCTAAAATCGAGAACTGCCTAGTGTAAAGCAGTGTAAAACGCTAGTCAACAAATGCATTATTTTCGCAGGATAATTTCCATTAGTGCCTTCAACTTATTCCACGCTTCACGCAATCAATTTGAGCAAGTTTAATATTGAATGCACCCGCGTGTTTAACGGAAACGCAAAGTATCAAAAAATAAATAGTATGGGGGGGGGTATCATACAAATATTGCCATTTACCGTATATATAATACGGCTATAAATACAATACTAGCTATAGTTTGCTTTATCTTCAATATCGTATAAACGCAAAACACACTAAACACTTACAGTGTGTATAACCTAAAAATGCAGTACCCTCCAAAGCCAAAATACCGTTAAATACAATCCAGCTTCGATCGGTTAATTTAAAAGTAAATCGAATTTGGCCTAATGATAAAAACGGCACCGGAGCCTAACTCAAGTGCCGTCTCCTAATTACGCATGCACAGGACTATGCTTCGCCGTCCGTGCTGTCGCTCACCTCTGTAATATCATTTTCAGCCTCGCTGATACGCGCGGCCTTTTCAGATTGCAAAAGTGCAGTACGCTCTTCAGCTTCCCAAGTTTCTTTCAGTTTGCGTGCGCGGTGAAACGCTAAACCTGTACCTGCCGGAATCAAACGACCAACAATGACGTTTTCTTTCAACCCGCGCAGGCCGTCACGCTTGCCCATGATCGCAGCTTCAGTAAGCACACGTGTAGTTTCCTGGAAGGAAGCTGCCGAAATAAAGGAATCAGTCGAGAGCGATGCTTTGGTAATACCGAGCAGAATATTTTCATAAGTCGCCGGGATCTTGCCTGCTGCCACTACACGATCATTTTCATCCAGCAATTCGGATCGTTCAACCTGCTCACCCACGATGTAGTTGGCATCGCCTGGATCGACTATTTGCACCCGTCGCAGCATCTGACGGACGATCACTTCAATGTGCTTGTCGTTGATCTTCACACCTTGCAGACGGTATACGTCCTGCACTTCGTCGACGATATAACGCGCCAACTCTTCAATTCCCAGCAGGCGCAAAATGTCTTGCGGGTCGCGTGGGCCGTCGACAATCATCTCACCCTTGTTCACGACTTGACCATCATGCACCAGTACTTGCTTTTCCTTGACAATCAGGAACTCGTGCTTATTACCATCCATATCGGTAATTTCAAGACGCTGCTTGCCCTTGGTTTCTTTACCAAATGCAACGGTACCTGTGACTTCCGCCAACATACCGGCATCTTTCGGCGAACGGGCTTCAAACAATTCCGCTACGCGTGGCAAACCACCGGTGATATCGCGCGTTTTCTGCGATTCGGTCGGAATACGTGCGAGTACTTCACCCACTGTCGCTTGCTGACCATCTTTTACCATGATCAGCGCGCCATTAGGGAAGCCAATCGTCACCGCATGTTCGGTACCAGCGATCTTCACTTCTTCGCCCTGCTCATTCAACAGCTTGACTTGCGGACGTAGCGTCTTCATGACCGAGCGTCGCTTCCCGTCAATGGCAACCAAGGTGGAAAGACCTGTCACTTCATCGACTTGCTTGGCTACCGTCACGCCTTCTTCAACATTCTCGAAACGCACAGTACCGGCATATTCGGTGATGATAGGACGCGTCAGTGGATCCCAAGTCGCCAACAAAACACCGGCCTTGATATCCATGCCATCCTTGACTGCAAGCGTGGCGCCATACGGAACCTTATGGCGCTCACGTTCGCGGCCATGATCGTCGGTAATCAAAACCTCACCGGAACGGGAAATGACGATCTGGTCGCCCTTACCATTAGTGACATAACGCATTGTTGCAGTGAAACGGATGGTGCCACTGGATTTGGCCTCGACACCGGATGCAACAGCAGCACGGGATGCCGCACCACCGATATGGAACGTACGCATCGTCAACTGAGTGCCTGGTTCACCGATCGATTGTGCAGCAATCACGCCGACCGCTTCGCCTGCGTTGACCAGCACACCACGCCCTAGGTCACGGCCATAACACTTTCCGCACAAGCCGAAACGGGTATCGCACGTCAATGGCGTACGAACCTTGACTTCATCAATACCCAGGCGCTCAATCTCTTCAACCATGTCTTCGTCAAGCAAAGTGCCTGATTCATACAAAGTAGCCTGTGTTTCCGGATTGATAATGTCAATTACCGCAACCCGACCCAAAATGCGATCGCGCAATGCTTCAATGACTTCGCCGCCTTCTACGAGTGCCTTTATGACTGCGCCATTCGAAGTGCCGCAGTCATCTTCAATCACAACCAAATCCTGTGTCACATCAACTAAGCGGCGTGTCAAATAACCGGAGTTCGCAGTCTTCAGAGCAGTATCCGCCAGGCCTTTACGCGCACCATGCGTGGAGATGAAATATTGAAGAACATTCAAACCTTCGCGGAAGTTGGCGGTAATCGGCGTCTCGATAATCGAGCCATCCGGTTTGGCCATCAGGCCACGCATGCCCGCCAACTGGCGAATCTGTGCTGCTGAGCCACGCGCACCCGAGTCGGCCATCATGTAAATCGCATTGAAGGATTCCTGAGTCGACTTGGTGCCATCGCGCCTGATGACATCCTCAACTTTGAGTTGGTCCATCATGGCCTTACCAACTTCGTCACCGGTCTTGCCCCAAATATCCACGACTTTGTTGTAGCGCTCGCCGGACGTCACCAAGCCAGACGAATACTGTTGTTCGATCTGCTTGACCTCGTGTTCTGCAGCGGCAATCAAGGTTGCTTTTTGTGGTGGCACCAACATGTCATCGATACAAATCGAAATACCGGCGCGCGTTGCCAAACGGAAACCTGACTGCATCAACTGGTCAGCAAACACAACGGTAGCGCGCAACCCGCACTTGCGGAATGAAGTGTTGATCAGTTTCGAAATTTCTTTCTTCTTCAGCGCACGATTCAGCACTGAGAACGGCAAGCCCTTCGGTAAAATTTCCGACAGGATCGCACGACCAATCGTGGTTTCATAACGTGTTACCGTTTTGACAAATTCGCCGGTAATCGCATCTTTCGGATATTCGGTAATGCGTACGGTAACGCGAGATGTCAGTTCGACTTCCTTGTTATCGTAGGCACGAATCACTTCAGACACGTCCGGGAACATCATGCCTTCATTCTTGCCGTTGATCTGTTCACGAGTCGCATAATACAAGCCCAACACGATATCCTGCGAAGGCACAATCGACGGCTCGCCATTCGATGGGAACAGGATGTTGTTGGAAGCCAGCATCAATGTGCGCGCCTCCATCTGCGCTTCGATCGACAATGGCACGTGGACCGCCATCTGATCGCCGTCGAAGTCAGCGTTAAACGCCGCACACACCAACGGATGCAATTGAATCGCCTTGCCTTCGATCAACACCGGCTCGAACGCCTGGATTCCCAGACGATGTAGTGTCGGCGCGCGGTTCAGCATCACCGGATGTTCACGAATTACATCTTCCAGGATGTCCCACACCACCGGCTCTTGAATTTCAACCAGTTTTTTGGCCGCTTTGATCGTGGTCGCCAAGCCCATGAGTTCAAGCTTGTTGAAAATGAACGGTTTGAACAGTTCCAGTGCCATCAGTTTCGGCAAGCCGCACTGGTGCAATTTCAACTGCGGCCCTACCACGATAACGGAACGACCGGAGTAATCGACGCGTTTGCCCAGCAAGTTCTGACGGAAGCGACCGCCCTTGCCCTTGATCATTTCAGCCAGCGATTTCAGCGGTCGCTTGTTGGCGCCAGTCATCGCTTTGCCGCGACGGCCGTTATCCAGCAAGGAATCGACTGCTTCCTGTAACATCCGCTTTTCATTGCGGGTAATAATTTCCGGTGCGCGCAACTCCATCAAACGCTTCAAACGATTGTTGCGGTTGATGACGCGGCGATACAGGTCGTTCAGGTCGGAAGTGGCAAAACGGCCGCCATCGAGTGGCACCAATGGGCGCAGTTCGGGTGGCAAGACTGGCAGTACTTCCATGATCATCCAGTCCGGCTTGATGCCGGAACGCTGGAACGCCTCAAGCACTTTCAGGCGCTTTGCGTATTTCTTGATCTTGGCTTCGGACTTCGATTCTTTCAGTTCTACGCGCAACGTTTCTGCGTCGCGGTGAATGTCGATCGAGCGCAGCAACTCGCGAATACCTTCTGCTCCCATGTAAGCAGTAAAGTCGTCACCATACTCGTCGTATTTGGCGGCGTAATCGTCTTCCGACATGATCTGACACTTTTTCAGCGGCGTCATGCCAGGATCGGTCACGACATAGGCTTCAAAATACAATACGCGTTCAATATCACGCAATGTCATATCGAGCACCATTCCCAAGCGCGATGGCAGCGATTTCAGGAACCAGATATGTGCAGTCGGCGAGGCCAGTTCAATGTGGCCCATGCGTTCACGGCGCACCTTGGCAAGCGTGACTTCAACTCCGCATTTTTCACAGATGACACCGCGATGTTTCAGGCGCTTGTACTTGCCGCACAAACATTCATAATCCTTGATCGGGCCAAAAATCTTGGCGCAGAACAGACCATCGCGTTCAGGCTTAAAAGTTCGGTAGTTGATGGTTTCGGGTTTTTTAACTTCCCCGTATGACCAAGAGCGGATTTTATCAGGCGACGCGAGGCCGATTTTAATCGCGTCGAATTGTTCATTTTGCTGAACTTGCTTGAATAAATCGAGCAGTGCTTTCATGTATCACTCCAGGTTGGCGTGAAAAAATTCATTATGGAAACTGAGTCTCTAAGACTCGAAATCGTGCTGGGACCACGACAGCCGATTGAAGGCCATCGTGCCCCTGCAATCCGACTAGTTACGCTCTAAATCAATGTCGATGCCCAGCGAACGAATTTCCTTCACCAACACATTGAAGGATTCCGGCATGCCGGCATCAATGACGTGATCACCCTTGACGAGGTTTTCGTACACTTTGGTACGGCCATTCACGTCATCGGACTTGACTGTCAACATCTCTTGCAATACATACGAGGCGCCATACGCTTCCAGGGCCCAAACTTCCATCTCGCCGAAACGCTGGCCACCGAATTGCGCTTTACCGCCCAAAGGTTGCTGAGTAACCAGCGAATACGGACCAGTGGAACGTGCATGCATTTTGTCATCAACCAAATGATGTAGTTTTAGCATGTGCATATAACCCACGGTGACCGAACGCTCGAACGCTTCGCCGGTGCGGCCATCGTACATTGTTACCTGATTTTTGGATGGCGTCATGCCAAGTTGCTTTGCAACCGGGTCCGGATAAGCCAAATCAAGCATGCGACTAATCTCTTCTTCGTTGGCGCCATCAAATACCGGCGTAGCAAACGGCACGCCATTTTTGAGATTATTGGCGAGATCGAGAATTTCCTGATCCGAGAAGCTATCGAGATCTTCGCTCTTACCTGTCTCATTGTAAATCGTCGTCAGGAATTTGCGTAATTCAGCTGCTTTTGCCTGCAACTTCAGCATTTCACCAATACGCAGGCCCAAACCTTTAGCCGCCCAACCCAAGTGAACTTCCAGCACCTGCCCTACGTTCATGCGCGATGGCACACCCAGTGGATTCAACACAACATCCGCTGGCGTACCGTCAGCCATATAAGGCATGTCTTCTACCGGAATGATCCGAGATACCACACCTTTATTGCCGTGGCGCCCCGCCATCTTGTCGCCAGACTGCAGGCGGCGTTTGACGGCCAGATACACTTTGACCATCTTTTGCACGCCAGGCGGCAAATCATCGCCCTGCGTCAGTTTGGTGCGTTTTTCTTCAAAATCCAGATCAAACTGATGTCGTTTCTCGGCAATAGATTCCTTGATGGCTTCCAGTGCTGTCGCACTATCATCATCGGACGGACGGATATCAAACCAATGATATTTGTCGAGATCAGCCAAGTACTCGCTGGTGACTTTTGCACCCTTGGCCAATTTTTTCGGGCCGCCGTTGACCGTTTTGCCGACCAGAATTTTCTCCAGGCGCTGGAATGCATCACCTTCAACGATACGCATCTGATCATTCAAATCGAGACGGTAACGCTTTAATTCATCGTCAATAATTTGCTGTGCTCGTTTATCGCGCTGTATACCTTCACGCGTAAACACCTGCACATCAATGACGGTGCCGATCATGCCGGAAGGCACGCGCAACGAAGTGTCTTTCACATCGGATGCTTTTTCACCGAAAATCGCACGCAGCAATTTTTCTTCAGGTGTCAATTGCGTCTCGCCTTTAGGCGTTACCTTACCTACCAGCGTATCGCCGGCAGTAACTTCCGCACCGATATAAACGATACCGGCTTCATCCAGACGGGCTAACTGGTTCTCGGCCAGATTAGAAATATCGCGCGTAATCTCTTCTGCACCGAGTTTGGTGTCACGTGCAACGACCGACAGTTCTTCGATATGAATCGAGGTATATCGATCATCTTTCACAACATTCTCGGAAATCAGAATCGAATCTTCGAAGTTCAAACCATTCCAAGGCATAAATGCGACCAGCATATTTTGCCCGAGTGCCAATTCGCCAAGATCAGTTGAAGCACCGTCTGCAATGACATCATTCTTGGCAACACGGTCACCGACTTTAACGATCGGACGCTGGTTGATATTGGTATTCTGGTTCGAGCGCGTATATTTGATGAGGTTATAGATATCCACACCAACTTCGCCAGCTGTCGCTTCAGCATCATTAACGCGGATCACTACACGACCCGCATCGATATAATCCACTAGACCGCCGCGCAAAGCCTGTACCGTAGTTCCAGAGTCGATCGCAACGGTACGTTCAATTCCTGTTCCGACAAACGCTTTCTCTGGGCGCAGGCAAGGCACCGCCTGACGCTGCATATTGGCACCCATCAATGCGCGGTTCGCATCATCGTGTTCCAAAAATGGAATGAGTGAGGCTGCCACCGACACCACTTGGCCAGGGGCCACGTCCATGTATTGAATCCGTTCAGGGGATACCAGCAGAGTTTCTCCAGCTTCACGAGCGGAAACCAACTCATCTGACAGTTTGCCTGTGCTATCGATAAACGCATTCGCCTGCGCGATAATGTAGCGGCCTTCTTCGATTGCGGACAAATAATCAATCTGGCTGGTTATCTTGCTGCCTTCCACCTTACGATATGGCGTTTCCAAAAATCCATATTCGTTCAGGCGCGCATACAATGCCAGCGAGTTAATCAAACCAATGTTCGGACCCTCCGGCGTTTCAATCGGGCAGACTCGGCCGTAATGGGTAGGATGCACGTCACGCACCTCAAAACCTGCCCGTTCTCGTGTCAAACCACCAGGACCAAGAGCTGAAATGCGGCGCTTGTGAGTAATTTCGGACAACGGGTTGGTCTGATCCATAAACTGCGACAATTGCGACGACCCGAAGAATTCACGAATAGCAGCGGAAATCGGTTTCGAGTTAATCAGATCGTGTGGCATCAAATTATCGGCCTCTGCTTGACCAAGACGCTCCTTGACCGCGCGTTCGACACGCACCAAACCGGCGCGGAACTGATTTTCAGCCAATTCACCGACACAACGAACACGTCGATTACCAAGATGGTCGATATCATCAACTTCGCCACGCCCATTACGCAATTCAACCAGAATTTTAATGACCGCAAGTACATCTTCATCCGACAAAGTCATCGAACCTGTCAGCTCATCGCGTCCGATGCGACGATTAAACTTCATGCGGCCTACTGCTGATAGGTCATAACGATCTGCGTTATAGAACAAGCCGTTGAACAAAGCCTCGACTGAATCTTCGGTAGGTGGCTCACCAGGGCGCATCATGCGATATATCGCAACCTTTGCCGCCATCTGATCGGTTGTATCATCCACGCGCAGAGTTTGCGATATATATGCACCCTGATCTAGATCGTTGGTATACAGAGTTTGTATATCGGAAATATTAGCTTCGCGCAAACGTGCCAGCGACTCTTCAGTCAGTTCATCGTTGGCGCTAGCTACGACTTCACCAGTATCCGCGTTAACTATATTCTTGGCCAGCACGCGTCCGAGCAGATAATCCTCTGGAACCGACAGGTGCTTGATGCCTGCGGCTTCGATTTCGCGCACCTGCTTAGCATTGATCCGCTTGTCTTTCGTCACCAGAGATTTGCCAGCCTTGTCAACGACGTCAAAGCGCGCGACTTCACCGCGCAGACGCTCCGCTACAAATTCCATCTCTGCGCCATCAGAACGCAGCATGAAATTATCAAAGACGAAGAAATTGGCGAGAATTTGCTCAGGACTCATCCCGATAGCCTTGAGCAATATCGTTACCGGCATCTTGCGACGACGGTCGACACGGAAAAACAGAATATCTTTCGGGTCGAATTCATAATCGAGCCACGAACCGCGGTAAGGGATGATGCGTGCGGAGAATAACAACTTGCCGGATGAGTGCGTCTTGCCTCTATCGTGCTCAAAAAACACGCCAGGAGAACGGTGCAACTGAGAAACAATGACGCGCTCTGTGCCATTGATGACAAAAGAACCGGTTATTGTCATGAGCGGTAACTCGCCCATATACACTTCCTGCTCTTTCATTTCTTTGACTACCGGCTTGGTAGGCGATTCCTTGTCGAGAATCACCAGTCTTACCTTGGCACGCAAGGGCGAGGCATAGGTTAAGCCGCGCTGCTGACATTCTTTTACATCAAACGGTGGGTCCCCCAGAACGTAAGATAAGAACTCAAGGCGAGCGAAGCCATTATGCGACACAATCGGGAAAATCGACGTGAAAGCAGACTGCAAGCCCTCATTTTTGCGCTGGGAAGGTGTTTTTTCCGTTTGCAAGAAGCCTATGTATGACTCGAGTTGGGTCGCCAATAAATACGGGACTGGATAAACGTTAGCACGCTTCGCGAATGATTTACGAATGCGCTTCTTCTCAGTAAATGAGTAATGCATGGACACTCCGTGAGTGACAGAAAGGATTGAGAATTCAGGATTCGTGCATCGAAAAACAATGCCTATAAATCTACGAAACCTCAAGTCTCGACCCTTCAAGATCAGCTTGGCTTTGCGGAAACAACACTTTGAATATTGCGTACAACCATACAAATAACCGAAACGACAAAGAAGCCAAAGCAGAACCCGCTCTTTTCAGAGAGAATTCTGCATTTTGACTCCGGCGCAGCAATATGCGCTAACAAACTGGAATTACTTGATTTCGGCTTTTGCGCCAGCTTCTTCCAATTTCTTCTTTGCTGCTTCTGCATCTGCTTTCGATACAGCTTCTTTAACTGGCTTAGGTGCGCCATCAACCAAGTCTTTTGCTTCTTTCAAGCCCAGACCAGTGAGTTCACGAACAGCCTTAATAACGCTGACTTTGTTTGCACCAAATTCAGTCAGAATAACGGTGAACTCTGTTTGCTCTTCAGCAACAGCAGCACCAGCTGCAGGACCCGCAACAGACATCGCTGCTGCGGAAACGCCAAACTTCTCTTCAAACGCTTTAACCAAGTCATTCAAGTCCATTACGGACATTGCGCCTACGGCTTCAAGGATATCGTCTTTGCTAATTGCCATTTGAAACTCCTAAATTGATTCTGTAATTACATCTAATCGATTTTGACAAAAGATAATGCTGAGAAAACAATGCTAAATACATAGCAAAATTATGCTGTCTCTGCTTCTTTCTTCGCTGCTAAAGCAGCCAAACCACGTGCGAAACCTGCAACCGGCGCCTGCATCATACCCACGATCTGGGCCAGCAGAACTTCGCGGCTAGGAATGCTTGCCAACGCAGCAACACCCGCTTTATCGAGCGACTTTCCTGCGTAGTTACCTGCCTTAACAACCAGTTTGTCATTGCCCTTAGCAAAGTCATAAATAACTTTAGCAGCAGCAACGGCGTCCTCGGAGATCGAATAGATCAACGGGCCGGTCATCTCGGAGGCGAGGCTTGCAAATACTGTGCCCTCAACTGCGCGACGTGCCAATGTATTTTTCAACACTCGCAAGTACACACCCTGGGCACGCGCTTTGGCACGCAATTGTGTCAAATGACTGACCTGGATGCCACGATATTCAGCTACGACGATCGTCTGTGCAGATATTACTTTTGCAGAGATTTCAGCGACAACAGCCTTTTTGTCATTCAGATTGAGACTCACGGTCAACCTCCATTAATGATGCGCAACATACTGCTCATAAGCGAACAGCCATCTTGCATCGACTCGAACACGGCGTCCGAAGTTAGGAGTTCAGAGCTGACAAACCAGCATAGAGACTACAAAACTTGATCGGGTGCACCATCTGCGTTGGGTGCCTACGATTACGCATAAGCGGTTTAACGTCACACAAAACTAGCCGTGCCGCCCAACGGTCTTTGACTTATGGAGCTATTCCAATGACGCCGGTATAACTCCACCCCAAAGATCTGCCTCTTGCCATACCGGCAGGAGGACTTGATTCTACTAATTAGGCGACCAAAGTACCCTGATCTACGCGCACACCAACGCCCATTGTGGACGATAAGGAAACCTTGCGCAGATAAACGCCTTTACTGGACACTGGCTTAGCCTTGCTCAACGCGTCCATCAGTGCCAGCAAGTTTGATTTCAGCGCTTCATCACTGAACGACTTGCGTCCGATAGTTGCGTGAATAATGCCGCCCTTGTCAGTACGATATTGCACCTGACCAGCTTTTGCATTCTTGACTGCAGTCGCAACATCGGGCGTGACAGTGCCAACCTTAGGGTTAGGCATCATGCCGCGTGGGCCGAGAATCTGGCCCAGCGTACCAACAATACGCATAGTATCTGGCGAAGCGATAACGATATCAAATGGCATATTGCCAGCCTTGATTTGTTCAGCAAGATCTTCCATGCCAACAATATCTGCACCTGCCGCTTTTGCCTGTTCGGCTTTTTCACCGGTAGCAAACACAGCCACTCGCACTGTTTTTCCTGTACCGGCTGGCAACACTACTGAGCCGCGAACAACTTGATCGGATTTTTTTGGATCAACGCCTAACTGGACGGATACATCAATCGATTCGTTGAATTTGGCAGTTGCACATTCCTTGACGATCGACATTGCGCTGTCAAAGGAATAAGCCTTGGTGCGATCGATCTTTGTCTTGAATATTTTTGCGCGTTTGGATAACTTAGCCATTACAGACCCTCCACCGTGATGCCCATCGAACGTGCCGAACCAGCAATGGTACGCACTGCTGCGTCCATGTCAGCCGCCGTAAGATCCGGTCGTTTTAAAGTTACAATTTCTTCAGCCTGCTGACGCGTTAACGTGCCGACTTTATCTGTGTGTGGCTTGGCAGAACCTTTCTGAATACCCGCTGCTTTTTTGATCAAAAAAGTTGCTGGTGGGGTCTTCATCACAAAAGTGAAAGACTTATCAGCAAAAGCAGTAATCACGACAGGGATCGGCATGCCCGCTTCTAAGCCTTGTGTCTGCGCGTTAAACGCTTTGCAGAACTCCATGATGTTCAAACCGCGCTGACCAAGTGCTGGGCCAATTGGTGGTGATGGATTTGCCTTACCAGCTGGTACTTGCAGCTTGATAAAACCTATAATTTTCTTTGCCATGATGGCTCCCGCTCAGATTGAGTATTAGCGCCTGTTCCCCTGCCGGCGGCAGGTTATTAGGGCTCCTCCCTGGATTTTACAAATTTGACTTTGCAGCACTCCAGGTAAGCGCTTGATTAATATTTGGACGACAAGCCGCTTAGACTTTTTCCACTTGAGCGAACTCGAGCTCTACAGGTGTAGCACGACCGAAAATGGTTACAGTAACGCGCACCCGTGATTTTTCGTAAAAAACTTCTTCGACATTGCCATTGAAATCGGTGAATGGCCCATCTTTGATGCGCACCAACTCACCCACTTCATACAAAACCTTAGGACGGGGCTTCTCCACACCATCCTGCATTTGCTGCATGATCTTATTGATCTCGCGAGCCGGGACAGGGGTTGGCTTATTGGATTTTCCGCCAATAAAACCAGTAACTTTATTGGTGTTTTTGACTAGATGCCAGGTCTCATCGGTCATTTCCATTTCTACCAACACATAGCCTGGAAAAAAACGTCTTTCTGTAACCGATTTCTGACCATTTTTAACTTCAATCACTTCTTCTGTAGGGACCAGTATTTGTCCAAACTGATCTTGCATCCCACCTCGCTCAATACGTTCAGTCAATGCACGCTGTACGCTTTTTTCCATTCCGGAATAGACATGCACCACATACCAACGCTTCTTGCTGGCCGGCGGTGCAACTGCGGCAGATTCCTGCGTGCCGTCTTGCATATTTTCGCTCATTATTTTTTCCAGCCAAGAATGATGTCATACAACAGGAATTCGAGTAACTTGTCGGTTCCCCATAGGAAAATAGCCATCACAAGCACGAATCCAAAGACAATGGCCGTCATTTGCATCGCTTGCTTACGCTTCGGCCATACCACTTTTTTGGTTTCACGTACCGAATCATTGGCGAAGCCGATAAATTCACGACCGGAGGTTGATGTCCAAGCGATGGCGATAGCGATTAGCATCGCTCCAAACAACACACCGGCGCGCAGTAGCGTTGATTTATCCGACAAATAATAAAAACCGATTACACCCACAATCACGGCGCCAACCGATAGTGCGATTTTCAGTTTATCGCTCGACGTGGTGACGGTTTGAACGGGATGATTTGACATACAGTTTGACTTTCGATGCCATTGCGGCTGAATCCATGGCAGGGGAGGAGGGAATCGAACCCCCAACCTTCGGTTTTGGAGACCGACGCTCTGCCAATTGAGCTACTCCCCTACATCTAAAACATTTACTTGTATTGACACTGCGAGGAAGACTAATTCATCCTCGTAGAACAAGCATTCTTACTCAAGAATTTTTGCAACGACGCCAGCGCCTACAGTACGGCCACCTTCGCGAATAGCGAAGCGCAAGCCTTCTTCCATCGCAATCGGGTTGATCAATTTGACTGTGATGGAGACGTTGTCGCCTGGCATGACCATCTCTTTGTCTTTTGGCAATTCGATCGAGCCAGTTACGTCGGTAGTACGGAAGTAGAACTGCGGACGGTAATTGTTGAAGAACGGCGTGTGACGACCACCTTCATCTTTGGACAATACGTAGATTTCACCCGTAAAGTGATTGTGCGGCTTGATGGAGCCTGGCTTGGCCAGTACTTGGCCACGCTCTACGTCTTCACGCTTGGTGCCGCGCAAGAGTACGCCTACGTTGTCGCCTGCTTGACCTTGATCAAGCAGCTTGTGGAACATTTCAACGCCGGTGCAGGTGCTTTTGACGGTGTCTTTGATGCCGATGATTTCAATTTCTTCACCAACTTTGACAACGCCGCGCTCGATACGTCCGGTTACTACGGTGCCGCGTCCAGAGATGGAAAATACGTCTTCTACTGGCAGCAGGAAGGCACCGTCGATCGCGCGTTCCGGAGTCGGAATGTAGGTGTCGAGGGCATTGGCCAGGGCGAGGATGGCTTCTTCGCCCAGCGGGCCTTTGTCGCCTTCGAGTGCCAGCTTGGCGGAGCCTTTGATGATGGGCAGGTCGTCGCCAGGAAATTCGTATTTGACGAGCAGCTCGCGCACTTCCATTTCGACTAGCTCAAGCAGCTCTTCGTCATCTACCATGTCGCATTTGTTCAGGAACACGATGATGTACGGTACGCCAACTTGACGTGCCAGCAGGATGTGTTCGCGTGTTTGCGGCATTGGGCCGTCGGCTGCGGAACACACCAGGATTGCTCCGTCCATTTGTGCTGCGCCGGTGATCATGTTTTTGACATAGTCGGCGTGGCCTGGGCAGTCTACGTGGGCGTAGTGGCGCGCTTCTGTTTCGTACTCAACGTGCGAGGTGTTGATGGTGATGCCGCGGGCTTTTTCTTCCGGCGCATTGTCAATCTGGTCGTAACCCTTGGCTTCGCCACCAAATTTCTTCGACAATACGGTCGCAATCGCTGCCGTCAGCGTGGTCTTGCCGTGATCAACGTGTCCAATCGTGCCTACATTCACGTGCGGCTTGGTCCGCTCATATTTGCTTTTTGCCATTATAGACTCCTAACGATTTTGATGAGAATGCCCAGGCACACGCCCGACTTCTTGCTGATACGCTTGACTAAACCTGGTGCCCTTGACGTGGATCGAACACGTGGCCTCTCCCTTACCAAGGGAGTGCTCTACCACTGAGCTACAAGGGCTACTGTCGTATGCACGCTAACCCGCACATACTATTTAATTCTGGAGCGGGTGAAGGGAATCGAACCCTCGTCATAAGCTTGGAAGGCTTCAGCTCTACCATTGAGCTACACCCGCGAGGGCGACCACTTCAGCCGCAACCTTTATTTACTGCAACATTACTAAATATTGGTGGAGGGGGCTGGATTCGAACCAGCGTACTCGTAAGAGAACAGATTTACAGTCTGTCGCCTTTAACCACTCGGCCACCCCTCCGCAATGAGCCCTGGATTATGGGGGCTTCCCCAGGCATTGTCAACCGATTGCAGCCATTAATCGATTAATTGCATATTATTTTTTACAGTTATTGCGCGATTATCGATAAGAGCATGGATTTAGTTCGTTTCAAGCTGCCGGGCGTATGCAGCGCGCATTCCCCGAGAATGCGCGTGGTTTGCATATGGCAGGCACACAAGGCTCGAGCATGCATGGCGATCCTGGAAGAAGGTGGGAATCCTTTCCAAGGCAGAATGGAAGGTCGCCTTTCCGTATACACTTACCCGCGTGCGCAAGACCGACTGCATCGATCTTTCGGCCTCCCCGAATGTAATTCATCTTTATTCACGCTCCCGACCATATGATCACCATCTTACATAACCCGCGTTGCTCCAAATCCCGCGCCGCGCTGGCACTGACGCAGCAATTCGCTGACGACAACGATATTTCGTTGTCCGTAATCGATTATCAGATTTCGCCTTTAAAGCTTGCTGAATTGCAAACCTTGCAACAGCAACTGGGCATTCCGGTGCGCGACATGGTGCGCGATGGCGAGGCAATTTTCGACACGCTGCAACTAACGCATGCCAGCGACGAAACCTTGCTCGCCGCGCTGGCATCGCATCCGCAGCTACTGCAGCGCCCTATCGTGATATATCAGGGGCGCGCCGTGATAGGGCGGCCGCCAGAGCAATTGCGCGCGTTATTGCGCACCGCATAAGAAAGTCATTCTAACTTCGGCGCTTCCCGCATCCGCCAGGCTGCCAGTATCGCCAGTGCGCACAGGCCGGCAACCAGCAGAAAGGTGTCGTCAAACGCTTCAATGCGCCCGCCCGCATCGCTCGTGTGCGCTGCCAGCCGCCATTCCAGCACGATGCCGACCAGGCTGATGCCAATCGCGCCACCCAGCTGACGGACAAAATTAATCGCGCTGGAGCCTTGTGCAATCAGCTCGGGAGTAAGGCCGCGCAACGAACCCAAACTCAGCGCCGGCAACACAAACCCGAGCCCGATGCGGCCGATAATGGCCCACGTCATCAGCAAAAAATAACTGCCGGCGCTGCTATCGAATGCCATCAGGGCAAGCGATAACGCCAGCAGACCGAGTCCGCAGGCGACCAGAATATTCGGCGGGAAGCGATCGGCCAGTGCGCCGGCCAGCGGGATGATCACGGCCAGCACGATGCCGGCCGGCAGAAGGATCAATCCCGCCTGCGACGGCGTGTAGTGCAGCGCCATCTGCATATATACCGGCAGCAGATAGGTCGAACCGAACAGTCCCATGCCGTAGATAAAGGCGACCAGCGCACCCATCGAAAACTGTCGGAAGCTAAACAATTTCATGTGCATCAGCGGCTGCTCGGCATGCAACTGATACGCGATGAAGGCGATCAGGCTAAGGCTCCCCAGCACCAGAAAACCGGCCGCCTGCCAGCCGTCGCTGCGCAAATGCACCAGGCCGTTCAGCAGGCTGATGGTGCTGATGGCGACCAGCAGCAAGCCTTTCCAGTCAAGCTCTCTGGCATCGCCCATCATCGGCGAATTGACTGCCAGCATGCGCCGGGTCAGCGCCAGCACCACCAGGCAAAATGGCACCACCACGAAGAAAATCGAGCGCCAGCCGAACTGTTCGACCAGAAAACCGCCGACGCTGGGTCCGAGCGCCGGCGCCAGCACCACGCCGAAACCGAAGATGCCGAGCGCCCGCCCCTGTTCCTTGGCGTCGAACGCACGCATGATGACGATCACCGGAATCGGCTGCAAAATGCCGGCCGCCAGTCCTTCGACCACCCGCATCGTCAACAGCATCGGCACGTTGATGCTGAAACCGCCGATCACGCCGCCGGCCAGCAGCAGCAGGATGGCGCCGGTGTAGGTGCGGCGCAGGCCGAAGCGCAACAGCAGCCAGGGCGTACTCAGCATCGAGATCGTCATCGCCAGCATGAAACCGGACGAGACCCATTGCGCGCGCTCCTGCCCCAGATGGAAATACTGGCTCAGGTCGGGAATGGCGACATTGACGATGGTCGATGACAGGATCGACGCCATAGTGCCGATCATCACCGTCAGCAAAACCCACCACTTGTAGCGTGCGCCATAACGGGCGCGCAATTGTTCGAGAGTCGGTTGCATGGGTGGCTTCAGTGGGCCGGGTGGCAATGGTCGCCTGCTGGCGCCATGGTGGAAAAATGTGCGGTTCGCATCGTGCCGGCCCTATAGAAAGCGTCCGATCAACAGCACGATCAGCGAAATCAGGATGGTGGAGGCGAACGGCAAGGAAAAATCGCGACCGAACAGCCTGAAGCGAAGATCGCCCGGCAAGCGCCCGATGCCCAGTTTTTCCAGCCACGGCAACAGCGTCGAAAATACGATCAGCGCCACGAAGATGACGATTACCCAGCGGATCATGGACGCGACTCCTTATATGTCAACATAGATACTCCCGTCATTTTTTGAAAAACATGGAAATTTACGCTTTATATTAGTGCGGCAATAAAAATACCCATTATGGTATATGTTCATAACAAGCGATGGCTGCGGTCGTTGCGCAATAGCGCAGGCATTAATTCCACATTGGTACCCAGCACCAGCACCTTGAACAATTCGCCCATTTCCGCCGGGGAAATCAGCTTTTGCAGCGCGTTGGCTTGCGGCAGATAGCGCATCGCGTCAGTCGGCGGCGTGCGCAATAACAGCTCGCCAATGCCCGCCGCCATCAGAAACCCCGCCTGACTGGTGTAGCCCAGCACATCCAGTCCGCCATCCACCGCCGCCAGCGCCATCGCGGTGAAATCGACATGCGCGGTAATGTCCTGCAAGCCCGGCAGATAAAACGGCTCGGCATGCGCGTGGTGGCGGTAATGGCACATCAGCGTGCCTTGGCTGCGCTGATCCAGATAAAACTCGGCGGCCGGAAAGCCGTAGTCGATGAAAATCGCCGCGCTGCCCTGGCCGTGCAGGCGGCGCCCGGCTTGCAGCGTATCGGCCAGCGAACGGATGAAACCTTGCGCGGCCGGATGAACTTCCGTCAGGTAGCCGAGCGGCAAGGCATCGGCCTGCGGAATCTGCGCTACCAGTACCGCGTCGCACGGGTGGTCGATCCAGCAGAATCCGTTGTCCATCATGCCCACGCCGCGCTGCTGCCAGCCGAGTTCAGTCTTCACCACCAACTCCACCGGCATCGCGTCCAGCACTTCATTGCCGATCACCAGGCCAGAGAACGCCGGCGGCATCTGTTGGAGCCACACCACTTGCGGAAAGTCGCGCAGCAAATGTTCTTGCCGGGCCCGCAATTCGCCCGACAAATCCAGAATCGTATATTGCTCGACGTGTACCCCTGAAGCGCCCAATTCGCTCAGGATGTCAAACGCCAGCTTGCCGCTGCCGGCACCGAATTCCATGATCTGCGGCGCGGTCTGCGCCAGCAAATCGGCCGCCACCTGAGCCAGCGCCGCGCCGAAAAGCGGCGTGGTTTCCGGCGCGGTTGTAAAATCACCGTCCTTTCCCAGCTTTTGCGCGCCGCCGCTGTAATAGCCGAGTTCGGGCGCATACAGCGCCAGTTCCATGAAACGCGAAAATGGAATCCAGCCGGAATGCCGGGCGATCTCGGCCGCGATCACATGCTGGAGCTGTTTGGATGCTGCCAGCGCGTCGGGATGGGGTTCAGGTAGTTGCATCTGGAAGATTGTAATTAAATTATTATAAATACGTGGTTTGTGATTAAGTCGGCAGTCGATACCAACATTATGCATATACAACAACAAAAAAGCGTCCTCGTCACCGGCGCCGCCCGGCGCATCGGACGCGTCATCGCGCTGGCGCTGGCGCAGCGCGGCTGGAGCGTCGCCGTCCATTATGGCCGATCCGGGCTAGATGCCGCCGACACCGTGCGCCAGATTTGTGCGCTCGGCGCGCACGCCGCCGCGGTCCAGTGCGACCTGGCAGATGAAGCCGCGGTGCGCACGCTGCTGGCGCGCGCTGCCACCGCCCTGCAACTGCCGCTGTCGAGTTTTGGCTGCGTGGTGAATAACGCCAGCCTGTTCGAGCACGATAGCGCGGCCGACTTTTCGCAAGCCATGCTGGAGCGTCACATGCGCGCCAATCTGACCGCGCCGATCCTGCTGGCGCAAGCGCTGCACGCGGCAACAAAGGAAGGCGCGCAAGCGGTCGTGATCAATTTGCTGGACCAGAAACTGTTCAACCTGAACCCGGATTTCTTGTCTTACACGCTGTCCAAGGCCGCGCTGCACACCGCCACCACCATGCTGGCGCAAGCGCTGGCGCCGAAGCTGCGGGTGGTCGGGATTGCGCCCGGCATCACGCTGATCTCGGGCGACCAGACCGCAGCCGGCTTTGCCAGCGCGCACCGGCGCACGCCGCTGGGAGGCTCCAGCACGCCCGAGGATATCGCCGCCACGGTCTGCTTCGCGCTTGAAAACCGCGCCATCACCGGCACCACCATCGTGGTCGATGGCGGCCAGCACCTGACACCTTTGCAACGCGACGTGATGTTCGTCGCCACACCTGAGAAAAAACCATGATTTCCGCCCTGTCCCACCCAGAACTGATCGACTGCCGCCGCCTGTTCCTGCGCAACTATGCGGTGCTGATCAATATCGGCGTCCACGATTACGAGAAAAGAGGCGAACAGCGCGTGCTGATTAACGTCGATCTGTACATCCCGCTGGCGCTGTCCACGCCCAAGGACGACAATCTCAACGAGGTGGTCGATTACGATTTCATGCGCGAAACCATCGCCAACCGCACCGCGCAAGGCCACGTCCATTTGCAGGAAACCCTGTGCGACGATGTGGCGCGCAGCATGCTGGCACATCCGAACGTGCGCGCAGTGCGCGTATCCACCATGAAACCCGACGTCTATCCCGATTGCGAAGGCGTCGGGGTGGAAGTCTTCCAGATCAAGAGCAGCACATGAACGCCCTATTAGAAACCCCCGACAATCCTGCGCCAGGCATCAGGCAAGTCGAAAAAACCGCCTTTGAAAACAACAAGTTGCACAAGCGCCTGTGCCGCCAGGTCGGGCAGGCGATCGGCGACTTCAATATGATCGAGGATGGCGACCGCGTGATGGTCTGCCTGTCCGGTGGCAAAGACAGCTACGCGCTGCTCGACATTTTGATGACGATGCGCGAACGGGCACCGATCAATTTCGAGATCGTCGCGGTCAACCTGGACCAGAAGCAACCGGGTTTCCCGGAAGACGTGCTGCCGGCTTATCTGACCAAGCTCGGCATCCCGTTCCACATCGAAAACCAGGATACCTACAGCATCGTCAAGCGCGTGATACCCGAAGGCAAGACCACCTGCTCGCTATGCTCGCGGCTGCGGCGCGGCATTTTGTATCGGGTCGCCGACGAACTGGGCGTCAACAAGATCGCGCTCGGCCACCATCGCGACGACATTCTGGAAACCTTCTTCCTGAATCTGTTTTTCGGCGGCAAACTCAAATCGATGCCTGCCAAGCTGCAGTCGGACGACGGCAAACATATCGTGATCCGGCCGATGGCCTACGTGAAGGAAGAGGATTCGAGCCGCTACGCCGAAATCAAGCAGTTCCCGATCATTCCGTGCAATCTGTGCGGCAGCCAGGAAAACCTGCAGCGCAAGCACACCAAGCACATGCTGCGCGATTGGGAAAAGAAATTCCCGGGCCGGGTCGAAAGCATTTTTTCGGCGCTGTCGACCGTGGTGCCGTCGCATCTGATGGACCGCGATTTGTTCAATTTCAAGGATTTGAAAATGGATGGCATTGCCAACCCGAACGGCGACATCGCTTTCGACGACGAGCCCTGCGCCACCACCGGCACGGCCAATTTCATACCGCTGCAGATGCGGCCGTAATTCCTATCGCCCGCGGCTGCAGGGACGAAGCGTGTTCGCCCGCGCCCGCGAGGTGCAGCGTGCTGGTTGGGAATGCGATTTTTGCGCCATGGCGTGTAATGATTTCTGCAATCTGGAGCATCACGTCCTGCTTGATTTCATGGAACTCCACCCAGTGCGTGGTGCGAGTAAAAGTGTAGAGCATGATGTCGAGCGAGGACGCGGCAAACTGGAGAAAATTCACGATCGTGGTCTGCGCCTGATCGATCTCCGGGTGGGCGCGCAGCATGGCCTTGATCTCGGCCACGATGGACGCGATCTTGTCGAGATCTTCGTAACGCACGCCCACGGTTTCGCTGATGCGGCGATTGGTCATCCGCGACGCATTCTCGACCGCGATCTGGGTGAAGATGGCGTTCGGCACATACAGCGGGCGACTGTCGAAGGTGCGGATGCGGGTCAGACGCCAGCCGATTTCCTCCACCGTGCCCTCGATCTGCTTTTCGGGCGAACGGATCCAGTCGCCTACGGCAAACGGCCGGTCGAGATACACCATCAAGCCGCCGAAAAAATTCGCCAGCATATCCTTGGCCGCAAAACCGACTGCGATACCGCCGATGCCCCCAAAAGCCAGCACGCCAGAGATCGAGAACCCCAGGCTTTGCAGACCCACCAGCGCCGCGGTGATCAGGACTGACACCCGCAGCAGTTTGCCGATGGCGTCCACGGTGGTGCGATCCATCGCCTCGCCGCGCGCCTGACGCTGGGCCATAACGCCATCCTGCACATTGCCTATAAAACGCATCAGAAACCAGGTCATGCAGGCAATCACGCCGATAGTGCGGGCAGGCGAAACCGCCTCGAACAGGGCTGCATTCGTCTCGGTCTGGACGATCCGGGCGGCAAAGGCGATACCGACGATCCATGCCAGCACCGTCAGCGGTTTGCGCGCCGCCGACACCAGGGCAAAATCCCACGGCGTGGCGGTGAGGCGGGTGTGCTCCTCCAGCTTTGCCAAGATGCGCCGCAGGAATAGGTTCGCCACCACAACGGCCAGCACGACAATAAATATCTGCAGCACCAAGGCGAGCACGGCGTCGCCGCCGGTGAGGCGCACCAGCCAGTTTTCAAGTAAATCGAGATTCATGGGAAACGAGGGAGTGAGTGAAAAAGGAGGTATTCGAAGAGGAAGCGCAACGACTACAAGTCGGGCCATTTTACCAAAATTCGCATTAACTCCGGAGTATCAGGAAAAACACATCAGTTTCCGCTTGCATTTTGTGTCGCCTGAAAAATACACACCAGACTATGCAACAGCATCAAGAGCATGCCGATGCACCGTCACGAATAAGCTGCCGCAGAAACGAAAAAAAGACCGTCAAAGACGATCTTTTTTCTTGAAACTGGTCGGAGTACAAGGATTCGAACCTTGGACCCCCTGGTCCCAAACCAGGTGCGCTACCGGGCTGCGCCACACTCCGAAGAGCCAGAAGCATACTCTTGGAGGCGCACCGCGGTCAAGCTTTATCCTGAAATTGGAAAAGGCAGGGCATGATAAGCGCTCTTGCCTTGCTCTTGGGCAAGCCTGGCTGCAATCTTCCTGCTGCGGCGCGGGGAAATGATACACTTTTGCGCTTTTCCGAATCCCTCGCACCCTATCCTATGAACATCGTCATTCTCGCTGCCGGCATGGGCAAACGCATGCAATCGGCGCTGCCAAAAGTGCTGCACCCGCTGGCCGGCAAACCGTTGCTGTCGCACGTGCTCGATACCGCACGCCAGCTTTCGCCCTCGACCCTGTGCGTGATCTACGGCCACGGCGGCGAACAGGTGCCTGACCTGTTGGCAGCAAGCGACGTGACTTTCGCCCGCCAGGAGCCCCAGCTCGGCACCGGCCACGCGGTGGCCCAGGCCGCGCCACATCTCAATGACGCAGTGCCGACGCTGGTGCTGTACGGCGACGTGCCGCTGACCGATGCGGCGTCGCTGCAACGCCTGATCGCCGCCGCCGGCAACGACAAGCTGGCGATCCTGACCGTGCACATGAGCGACCCGACCGGCTACGGACGCATCGTGCGCGAGCATGGCGTCATTACCAGAATCGTCGAGCAGAAAGACGCCAGCGAGGCCGAACTCGCGATTACTGAAGTCAATACCGGCATCCTGGTCGCGCCCACCGCGCAGCTCAAGCAATGGCTGGCGACGCTGTCGAACAACAATGCGCAGGGCGAGTATTACCTGACCGACATCGTGGCCCGCGCAGTGGCCGACGGCGTGCCGGTAGCGTCCGCGCAACCGGCGGCGGTATGGGAAACGCTGGGCGTCAACAGCAAGGTGCAACTGGCCGAACTGGAGCGCATTCACCAGCGCAACATCGCCAGCGGATTGCTGGAACAAGGCGTGACGCTGCTCGACCCGGCGCGCTTCGACGTCCGTGGCACACTGACCTGCGGGCGCGACGTCACGATCGATGTCGGCTGCATCTTCGAAGGCACGGTAGCGCTGGCCGATGGCGTCACGGTCGGCGCCCATTGCGTGATCAAAAATGCCGTCATTGCCAGCGACGCGCAGATCAAGCCGTTCTGCCATATCGAAGATGCGACAGTCGGCGCCAAATCCGTGATCGGCCCGTATGCCCGGTTGCGCCCCGGCACCACGCTGGCGGAAGGCGTACACATCGGCAATTTCGTCGAAATCAAGAATAGCCAGATCGCCGCCGGCAGCAAGGCCAACCACCTGGCATATGTGGGTGACGCCACCATCGGCTCGCGCGTCAACATCGGCGCCGGCACCATCACTTGCAATTACGACGGCGCCAACAAGTTCCGCACTGTGATCGAGGACGACGCCTTCATCGGCAGCGACAGCCAGTTGGTGGCACCGGTCACGGTCGGCCGCGGCGCAACACTGGGGGCCGGCACCACGCTGACCAAGGATGCGCCAGCCGGCGCATTGACGATCTCGCGCGCCAGGCAAGTGACGCTGACCGGCTGGCAGCGGCCGGTGAAGCTGAAGCAAAAGGCTTAATTTTAGATAGGCAGTACAACAAAAAACAATGCCATTACCGCATATAAACATGGCTACTTAAAATATACTGCCACCATTTTTAATAACTGGTAACTGTTCAGCCCATTATGAGGTTGATATCCAAGTGACTGCTTTATGTCATTGGCGGTTGTGTTGGCGCTGTTTTTGATGTTAGGCCGCTTGGGACGCAGCCGTTTGTGTGCTGCAGAAAATGGATTAGAAATGAAGGCTGGCTGAGGTGTAGCAGGGGTTTCGTGGGGCACTGCCCCGCGCCTGCGTAACGGTATCCGCTTGCAAGCGGATATGCGCCCTGCAAGGGAAGCGAGTTCCTTCATTTCCCATTTTTTGCAGCCCACAAACGGGTACCCGAAGGGCAAGTCTGCGGTCGCCTTTCTTTTGCTTACTTTTCTTTGGCGAAGCAAAGAAAAGTGATTCGTTGGACTATAGTCCAACCTATCGGGCTACTCCCGACAAAGCATCCACGAAGAGTACAGCGATTAATTAAATCGTCGACTTTGCAATCACCCTCTCCCCATCCCTCTCCCGCAAGCGGGCGAGGGGGTATTCATAGCGGGCTGAATAGTTACAATAACTGATGGATTGCCCCATTTAAGCGAAAAATATTTCACACCGCAATCCGGGTCTCAAACTTGCTGCGGTGAATCGCAAAATAACTGCGCACGTTACGCACATTGGTTTGCCCTGCAAATAGCCGATGCGCCAGCGCGTGGTATGCCGGCATATCGATCACCTGCACCAGCAACACAAAATCCGGGCCGGGCGCTACCCGGTAGCACTGCAAAACCGCATCTTCCGCCGCCACCAATACTTCGAATTCCACCATCCGCTCAGACGCCTGGTTGTCCAGCGTGATTTCGACAATCGCGCTCAATCCGGCACCAACCTTCTCGGGCGCAACAATCGCCACTTGACGCGCAATTACGCCAGTTTCCATCAAGCGCTTGACGCGGCGCAGACAAGTTGGCGGCGACGCATGCACTTGCGCCGCCAGAGCATGATTAGTTTGCGACGCATCAAGTTGCAGCGCATTCAGAATGCGCCGATCGAGTTCATCGAACTGCAAAATAGGCTCTGTAATCATAAATATTCCATAGTTTTAAATTTATTGAAATATTATGCCATCAATGCATTGTGTTGAAATATTCGATCATATTTCAAATAATTAAGACAGCATATTTCATCCGTACTCCTCTACGATGCAGGCTCCTACAACGAATCCTCAAGAGGCTGCCATGTGCGGTATCGTCGGCGCGGTTGCGCAACGCAATATCACTCCCATCCTGATCGAAGGCTTGAAACGGCTCGAATACCGCGGTTATGATTCCTGCGGCGTGGCGCTGTATGTCGATGGCCGCTTGCAGCGCTCGCGCAGCACCGCGCGCGTGGCGGAGCTCGAAACGCAGGTCGCCTCCACCGGGTTGGCCGGCTTCACCGGCATCGCCCACACCCGCTGGGCCACGCACGGCGCACCCTCTTCGGACAATGCGCACCCGCACTTTTCGCCCAGCGACCAAGATGCGCGCATCGCGCTGGTGCACAACGGCATCATCGAAAACCACGACGAACTGCGCGACGAACTGCGCGCGCTTGGTTATGCGTTCCAGAGCCAGACCGACACCGAAGTCATCGCCCACCTGATCGACCACATGTATGCGGGCGACCTGTTCGACACCGTACAGCAAGCGGTCAAGCGGCTCGATGGCGCGTATGCGATTGCGGTATTTTGCCGCGACGAGCCGCACCGCGTGGTCGGCGCGCGGCAAGGATCGCCGCTGATCGTCGGCGTCGGCCAGGGTGAAAATTTCCTGGCTTCGGACGCGATGGCGCTGGCCGGCACCACCGATCAGATCATCTATCTGGAAGAAGGCGACGTGGTCGATCTGCAATTGCAGCGCTGCTGGATCGTCGATGCCGACGGCAAATCGGTACAGCGCGAAGTGCGCACCGTCCACGCACATACCGGCGCGGCCGAGCTGGGGCCGTATCGCCACTACATGCAAAAGGAAATCTTCGAGCAGCCGACCGCCATCGCCAATACGCTGCAGGGAATCGACGCCATCATGCCGGAGCTGTTCGGCGACAGCGCCTACGGCATCTTCAAGCAAATCGACTCGGTGCTGATTCTGGCTTGCGGCACCAGCTACTACGCCGGCATGACCGCCAAATACTGGATCGAATCGATTGCCAAAATCCCAGTCAGCGTCGAAATCGCCAGCGAATACCGCTACCGCGACAGCGTGCCGAATCCGCGCTCGCTGGTTCTGACACTATCCCAAAGCGGCGAAACAGCCGACACGCTGGCGGCGCTGAAACACGCTCGCGCACTCGGCATGGAACACACGATGACGATCTGCAACGTCGCCACCAGCGCGATGGTGCGCGAGTGCGCGCTCGCCTTCATCACCCGCGCCGGAGTCGAAGTCGGTGTCGCCTCGACCAAAGCCTTCACCACCCAGCTGGCCGCGCTGTTCCTGCTCACGCTCACGCTGGCGCAAGTCAAGGGCGCGCTGCCGGAACAGAATGAAGCCGGTTACCTGAAGCAAATGCGCCACCTGCCGGTAGCGATTGCCGCCGTGCTGGCGCTGGAGCCGCAAATCATCGCCTGGTCGGAAGACTTCGCGCGCAAGGAAAACGCGCTCTTTTTGGGGCGTGGTTTGCACTACCCGATTGCGCTCGAAGGCGCGCTCAAACTCAAGGAAATTTCCTACATCCACGCCGAAGCCTATCCGGCCGGCGAACTCAAGCACGGCCCGCTGGCGCTGGTCACCGACCAGATGCCGGTCGTCACCATCGCCCCCAACGATGCGCTGATCGAAAAGCTGAAATCGAACATGCAGGAAGTGCGCGCCCGTGGCGGCCAGCTCTACGTATTCGCCGACGGCGACTCGCGCGTGAAACCGGGCGAAGGCCTGCACGTAATCCGCATGCCGGAACACTACGGCCAACTGTCGCCGATTCTGCATGTGGTGGCATTGCAATTGCTGGCGTATCACACCGCGTTGGCACGCGGGACCGATGTTGATAAGCCACGGAATTTGGCTAAATCGGTTACCGTAGAGTAATATTGACAGTCTTAAAAATTTCTATTTTGCAATAGAAAAGAAACGCCAACCGGTTAAGGTTGGCGTTTTTGTTGCTGGGCCTAACAGTCCTCGTGTCCAGTCTATTTCCGGTATCGGGACAATATAGGTTGGCTGACTGTCGCACATGGCAGGGATCGCTGGATAATTCGTTGACAGGATTCGGTTGACTAGTTTCGCCAATTCCCGCCTGTGAGGTAGCGATGCTTCACCGGCGGCTACAGAAAACAGCCGCTCAGTTCCAGAACCAAAGCAAACAGGTAGCGGACTGCCCCTTCACTGAAAAACCTTAAATACTCATATTCGGCGAAATATTAAGCAAATCCGAGCTTGAGCGCGCCAGCTTGTCTGTGAGTAAATGCCAAGTGTAATATGCCTCACCTATGCACGAAAATCCACTTCCCATCAATGAAGCTAAAGGCGCTACCGTGGTGATAAAAAAAAATGAAAAAAAAATTGAAGACCGATTCGCTAAATCGCAAAGCGCTCTCGTACTTCAGCAATCAGACCTTTCTTTGGGATCTATCTCTGACATGGTAATAAATGGGGCGATTGACATTAGCCCAAAGTATCAACGTCGCGAGCGATGGGACCCCATAAAGGAATCCGGATTGATCGAATCATTCTTACTTAATATTCCTGTGCCACCCATTTATTTGGCGGAGGATGAATATGGAACTTATTCGGTAATTGATGGCAAGCAGCGAGTTACTGCAATTAATAAATTTCTAAAAGGAACGCTGCGCTTAACAGGCCTTGAAAAATTTAAAGAGCTAGATGGATATTCTTTTGAAGAACTGCCAGTTTCATTATCTAATGCATTGAAGATAAGACCATATCTTCGGGTAGTAACGCTGTTGCGACAGTCTGATTCTGAATTGAAACATGAAGTATTCTTGCGACTAAACAAAGCCGGCGTTGCTTTAAACTCACAAGAAATTCGTAATGTTGCATATAGAGGAAAATTTAATGATTTGATTTTTGATTTATCAAAAAATGATTACTTGAAAAAACAACTAAAGGCAACAGAGCAGTCCAAGACATATAAAGAAATGATCGATGTGCAATATGTTCTTCGTTTTTTTACAATGAGAGCATATTGGGAAAATTTTCCCGGCAACATGGATGCCGCGATGGATTCATTCATGCGTAACAACTACAAAATGAATGAAAAGGAACTGGGGGAATGTAAATCCATCTTCATCGATTCGATCGAATTTTGCAAGTCAATGTGGGGGCCGGAAGGTTTTATGCGTCCCGGCGGAAATACGCGTGTATTACAAGGTTTTTTCGATATACATATGGTTTGCTCCAGTCTTTTGTCAACCATTGAGAAAGCCAATGCTATTGCAAAGAAAAGAAAGGTAAGAGCCGCACTGATTGAAATATTAGCGAATGATGAAGATTTCTCCGAATCGCTAACGCAATTTACTTCAAATTCCGATAACGTTAATTTGAGAATTGCGAGATTTTGCAAAATTCTGCGGGAAATTTAAATGAGCGCCAAACAGGAGCTTTTTGATAGATTGCAATACCTAGACGCGGCAATCAACTTATCTGCAGTTATAGACCAAGGCATTGCGCCATCTACGCACAACGGAGTAGCGAATCTGCTTCGAAAAGGGCTGGGGATTGTAGCTTTTAATATTCTTGAAGATTACATTAAAAATCGTGCTCATGAGGGGCTTAGATTTCTTTCTGATTCGACAGTCTCTTTTAATAAGCTACCAGAGCCGTTGCAGGCCGCTGCGATCACTGGAACCTTAAACGCATTATCTTTTAAATCAAAATTACTAAAAAAAGAAAATGGTGACTGGAAAGCGCTGGTGCAAGATGAAGCGTTGAAAATTCATTCCACTAAGCAAGCTGTATTCGAACTATCAAGATTTTCCTTTTTTTCAGCTAGCTCTAATATCGGTGAAAGCGAAGTTCCAGATTTGCTGCGAGCTTTTGGTATTTCTGGCGGCTGGAATCAACTGAAAGCGATTTCGGATAGTATTAGTGGGGGCCTGCCTGATTTATTGCAATCATATAAAAATGCAGCAACTCGACGACATAGTTCAGCCCATACGGTATCATTTCGATATGACTATCAATGGCTTGTTGAGATAAAAAATGAGATTTTGGCCATCTGCGCGGCGCTTGATCTTTTGCTTTCTGCTCGCTGTCGTCAAGTTTCTGGGAATTTAGGAAAAAATGTTGAGGACCATGATATAAGAATTGCCTTGAATTTTCGTTTTCTGGAGAAACATGGTGTTGTATATAGAGAAACGACAGTTATTGGAGGTCGGGCCAAAAAACAATGGCCTGGTCTGGAGCTTGCAATTAATGCAATCAGCCCAACACTTCATGCGAGAGGCGAATTCCTGATGATTTTGGATGATGCCAAGAGGATTGCAGATTGGAGGACATGAACAATAATGAGAGTTTGAGCTAGTTTCACTGATTTATTGACAAGTCCTAGATATGGCACTTATTCGTCCAGTGCATTTCACTATTTAGCCGAGTTGGTCCGCCTCTCGACCAGTTTCACCGACAGCTTTCGCTGGAGGCTGTGTCAAAACGTAAGTCTGGGAAAAATTCGTGGATAGGGACACCCTTGGCGACATCAAGAAAATTGCATAGCGACTGTTTAGAGGGTTCGATTTTTCTTTCAACGAAATTATTTTGCATTTTGACCCAGCTTGGCAAGATTGCAGACGTTTAAGGGACCCGCATTGACCGTCTCTTGTGGGTCGATTTCTGCCATTCAATTATTCGGAGTTGCAACCGATTTCTTGTAACATTAAAAAAATCCCGCATTCTGCGAGTTTATGAGATGGGTGCGATCGAACTCCAAGTGCAAAATTATTTACGCCATAATCAATTTTTTCATTTGAGTGAACAGATCGAAATTCAATTACGGCATGATCAATACTAATGCATGCTAATTAAGCTCCAGCGGTAATTTTTTCAATCACCCTCACTGCTAAACCTCCTGCAGGAATAAACACGCCAGCGATCTCTGCACTTGCCTCAAACAGCATTTCTCTTGTGGTAATGGAGTTGATTTTTTCTTTGAACCATTCACCGTTTTCAATGATCTCACCGGTTAATCCATCTACCTCAATTACCCCTACCTTATTCTCCGTTGTCCAAGCAAATTCAAATGCAAAAACAGGTCTGTAATATAAATAAGCTTTTTCAATTGTTATAAAGTCCTGCTGGAATTCGTGCGCGTTAATAACTTCAGCTGACAAGGTTTGATTAATTTTTTGTAACAGCGTTGCAACGGATACCTTCAACGCAATAGCTTCAGGCAGTTGCAGCTCAATATGCTCTTGAATTTTGTACTTACGGATGTAATTCTCTAGCGAACTTTTTTTCGTTGCTCTTGCTAATCCATCAATGTAGTCTTGATAATCGATTTTGCGATGACAAAATTCAACTGCGGAGAAGTTAATAGTTCTTTTGCTGCCCTGTTCTGTAATTGGATATTCTGTTTGATTAATCACCACCTTATTGGCATATCTATTGCCTATGTCCACCGGATAGTTGATCTCCCTTGAGAAATCCACCTCACGCGTTGTTACGACATGCCAAAATGGCTCGTAACGTAGTACGTGTTTGGTAAGAAGTACTGTTTCATTTTTTGGGTGTTTAAATGGATTTAGCTTTGCAACTATGCCGAATGCATTAAGCTTTTTTTGCATTGCCTGCTCAGTTGCGGCACTAAGCGGGTATACCTGATCGAAAACAAAAATTTTCGCAGCGTCACTAGGAAACTTAATATTTTCTTGCATCACTTTTTCCCCTAATTAAGTATTTTTGTTGTTATTTAAATTATTCATTTTCTCTGCATTTTTTGTTCAAGCTAGGCGAATGAGAATGTCAGAATGTCGGACAGCACATCTACCAAGTCTTTTCAGCGTGAAACGTATTGCGAAAGGCACCACGTATATTATTTCACAATAGAAATATTTCCAAGTGGGTAATATTACGATTACAACACTGCACAGAAGCGACGGCACTTTAATAAAGTAAGGGAATTTCACACCATTCCTACATGCAATGCGAGGTTGTGCTGTTGACGTTAGCTAGAATTTGACCCACGCTGCTGATTTTGACTGAGCCATGAACCTATGCAATCCCGCAGGGGGTGTTGTTTTCGAAGCATGTGGTGACGGGTATTCCGGGTCAGCGATATTCGGCAGCCTGGGTTAATTCTGAGTCGGCAGCAACACGCTCTACTATTCATAAATATGCCGGAGTATCGCTATTTTCAGTGCATTTTCCGCATATATTTATTAGTTTTTTAAAATATACAGCCATATGTACATGATTTTCATCAATCACTTACTTGAAAGCAATCATGTCTGAACCCGACCATGTCGCCGCCATTGCCGCCGCCATCCTGGTGGCGCGCCGCAGGTCGGGCGAGCGGGGACCCCGCTTGCCCGAGTGTTGCCGGCCATCCGGGCTTGACGCTGCGCTGGCGATACAGGCGGCGGTCGGCGCGCAACTCGGCGCTGGCGTCGCCGGGTGGAAGTGCGGCTTGCCCGCAGCCGGGAATTGGGTGCTGGCACCTATTTATGCCGGCACTGTCCACACCATCGACGCCGGCGACACCGGCCAATGCGCGGTGCAAGCCCGTGCCGGCCAGGCGCGGGTGGAGCCGGAACTCGCTTTCATCCTCGGTCGCGACCTGCCTGTTCGCGGCCGGCCCTACACGCCGGCCGAAGTCGATGCCGCAATTGCGCGCACCCACCTCGCGCTGGAACTGATCGACAGCCGTTACAGCGATCCGGACGACGCCAGCTTCGCTGAAAATCTGGCGGACGGCTTGCTCAATTCCGGCCTGCTCATCGGCCCGCAGGCGGATGCCGGGCAGGCGCGCGCCGCCAGCGCGATGGCGATAAGGGTCACCGTTGCTACGGGCGAGCAAACCCGGCTTGACGGCCGCCACCCGAGCGGCGATCCACGCGCGCCACTGTATTGGCTGGCGGAGTTTTTGCGCGGCAAAGGCCTGGGACTGAAAGCAGGCCAGGCGGTGATCACCGGCTCGTATGCGGGGAGTTTTGACTTGCCTACAGGAGAAGACATCGCCATTCAGTATGGCGACCTGGGCACGCTGACGGTGCATTTCGTGCGGAGATATGCCGAGATGAGCAGCTGCACCTGATACGAAGTAATATCGCTCACGCGCTAGGGATAACTTGCAGCCGTTTGGATATCTTGCATTTCCAAACAAGTCGGATGCTTAAATCGCAGGCACATCCGGCAGATTTTACTGTTTTCGATCATAATGCCGCTCCCTTGATAATTTGAGAAAAATGTGGTGCGTAGGTGTACGCATCTCGTTTTCCATCGGCCACGGTCGGCTGCCGTCCGGTTTCTATCAGACCTGCACCGCTCTGCCTGCGAACTGCGGCCAGCCCCTTTGACCCCCTACTAAATACATGTCCAAACTAATTGTCCGCAATACCACGCTGCAAGATATTGACGCGCTGGTGCGCCTGCAGCGCGAAGTCTATCCGACCATTCCGGCCTGGCAGCACGACCGCGTGGCACGCCAGATCGAACTGTTCCCCGAGGGTCAGTTCGTCGCGTTCTACAACGATCGGCTGGTGGGCTGCGCCAGTTCGCTGGTGATCCTGTGGGATGAGTGGATGGAACCCCATACCTGGGATGAGGTCACCGCAAGAGGAACCTTTGACACCCATGACCCGGCCGGCTACACGCTGTACGGCGCAGAAGTATTCGTCGCGCCCGCGCTGCGCGGCAAACGAGTGGGCCATGCGCTGTACGCAGCCCGGCGGCGGGTGTGCAAGACTTTGAATCTGCGCCGCATCATTGCCTGCGGCAGACTGCCGGGCTACCACAAGCTGGCAGACCAGATGCCAGTGGAGCTTTACGCGCGCAAGGTGCTGTGGGGAGACATCACAGACCCGGTGCTGAGTTTTCAGCTGCGCGAGGGATTCAGGTACTGTGGCATCATGCCGAATTACCTTGTCGATGACAAAGAATCGCATGGGTACGCGTCGCTGATCGTCTGGCTCAACCCAGATTACGATGCCTCCAAGCCCACCGGGCTGCAACTGGCGGCGCCCGCCGCAAAGGATATCTAAGATGACAACCACCCTCAAAACCAGCGAATACAAACCCAAGCAGATCACCGTGCGCATCGCGGCGGTGCAATATCTGCTGCGCTCCATCCACGACTGGAACGGTTTTGAAAACCAGGTGCGCTTCGTGATGAAAGCCGCAGGCGACTATAAACCGCAGTTTGTGCTGCTGCCGGAAATATTCACCACCCAGCTGCTGTCGTTCATGGATACCAGCGATTTGGGGCAGGCAGTGCGCAACATGAACGATTACACCACGCGTTATATCGAGCTGTTCAAGGAACTGGCTGCGCAGTGGAATGTGCATGTGATCGGCGGCAGCCATCCGACGATAAGCGACGGCAAGCTTCTGAACACCGCCTATCTTTTCACGCCCGAGGGGAAAGTTTTTACCCAGGACAAGATCCACCTGACGCGCTGGGAAAAGGAAAAATGGAAAGGGGATCCAGGTCACCACTTGCAGGTGTTTGACACCCCCTACGGCCGCATTGCGATCCTGATCTGTTACGACATCGAGTTTCCCGAACTCAGCCGCATGGTGTGCGAAATGGGCGCCGACATCATCTTCGTGCCATCGTGCACCGATGACCGCCAGGGTTTTTTACGGGTGCGTTATTGCTGCCATGCCAGGGCGATCGAGAACCAGGTTTATGTCGCGGTCACCGGCACCGTGGGCAACCTCCCGGTCGAAGGTCTGGGCTTGCATTACGGCCAGGCGGCGATCATCACGCCGTCGGACTTCCCCTTCGCGCGCGACGGCATTGCCGCCGAGGGCGTACCCAACATGGAGCAAATCGTGATTGCCGACGTGGACCTCGGCAAGCTGGTCATGAACCGCGTCAACGGCACCACTATTCCCCTGTATGACAAGCGCATCGATGTGTACGACAACGATGTGGAGATCGTGTCCACGGTCTGATGCCATCTGATTTTCCCGGAAGCGACAGAGCCTGGCTTTGAAAATCCTTGTGTCGGGTTCGATTCCGCCCCGGTCAAGACGCGTCCTCCGACCGTCTCTAGTTCGGCCCAGGCTGACGGTCGCCAGCGGGGCAAGTTGCAGGATTGCTGGCGTAGGCGTCGAGGCCGGTACGACGCAGGCGTTCCAGGTAACAGCCGTAGCGGCCAACCCACCTGAAGGCAATATCATCAGCGAGCAGGCCCGGCAGGTTGGTCAGATCAATTTCAGCAATGTAAAGATAATTCCCGTCGGTCGCTTGCATTAACCCTTCGACCAGTAACATGTCGGAAAGCAGGTAAGGGGCGTACTTCAGAGGAATTTCGAGCCGTATTGCCGTTTCCTCAAGCGTCAAACCAGCCATCTGCCCGATGGCAGCCGTGAGTTCGGAGCGCCAGAGCACCTCCTGCCCGGAACGTTTGCCGAGCAGGCGTGCCACCGCAGGCGCGACGCCTTGTGTCACCGGGCGGCTGATTGCCGTCATCGTCACCGTATCCGGAAGTGCCGCGCTGATGCCATGAAGTTGCTTCGCCAGCAAAGAGCGGGCCTCGGCGAGGTCCCCGCTCGTCATCGGTTGCAGAGCGCATGGCTGTGAAGTTGTGTTCCGGATCGCCAGGCAAAGTTGGTGATGCCAGATTTTTTGTCCGAGCGCATCGCCGAAGGTGGTCCGCTCACCAGCAATCTGGAGGCTGCCGCCACCGATGTCTAGCACGTGACTGCTCGTCAGGCGCCTACCCAGCAACTGGCGCGCGCCGAAATAGCCGTAGGCGCCTTCTGCCTTCTGCGGGATCACCAGCACGGCGACACCGCTGGCGGCCTCAAGGTCTGCCAAGGTCGATGCGAGTTTGCCAGCGTCCTGTTGCAATGCAAGACGCCAGGCGGAAAAGCCGCCGGCAACGCGAGCGCAATCCGTGGCGAAGCCACCCTGATTCGGCAATTCACGAAGCGCCGCCATCGTCGGCTTAACTGTCTCATCCAGACCGTGATCGGCCAACAGGGGGCCAAGGTAATCAATGTCGGCATGCATCATCATCTTGCTGTTAGACGCACCCGCCCTGATTCCGGATGAGCCCATGTCAAAGGCGATCCGGCAGGGCTCTTCGGCAAAAGAAAGTGTACTGAGCAGCCCGCAGGCTAGCCCTAACAACAATTGGCGGATGCGTTCAGCAACGCGCATACACGCTCACAAGTGCAAGTACCCCATCACGCCAACCACCAATCCGATGGCAGTGGCGCCGTAAACACCGCCCAACATCCAGCGCTTTCGGGTCAACAGGGTAATGGCCGACAGCGCAATGGCAATCTGGAGAAGTGTTGTTGCCAGCGCCCAGCGCCCGTGCACATGCATTTCCTGTTCGCTCTTGTGGTCCGCAACCTTGACGGTTGCCTCGAGCGTTTCGGCCTCGACCTTGATCTCTTCTTTTTCTTGTTTGTAGCGCTCAATGGCTTGCTTGAATTTATTTTGTGCTTCGCCGCTGCTTAGTGTGACTGAAAGCTCTGCCAAGTTCTGTTTGTTGCTCTTGGCCTGGTAGTAATTCCATTGATTCGAGGCCGAAGTCTTCTGAATCGCTGCCTCGTTTTTGTAAAGCAAGGCAGCATTCTGCGAATGCCCACCCATGTAGCCAAAGATGGCCCCGACCGTGGAGAGAATGGCGGTCAGCACCGCTAGACGCGAGGTGAAGCTGTCACCGCCATGTTGGGTGACATGTTCGACTTCATGGTCGTGTGGGCCGTGTACGTGAAATCCATGACCTGACATTGGAGTTACTCCTTGTGCTTGCAGCCGTTGGTGATTGACAAAGGGACGAATTCTATCGCATGCGGGTGCTGAACAGGCTGTCCGACACCGCGCTAGGATTGATTCTGATCATTTAATCTACTATCGATTTGCCCATGCCCTGTCCGAACCGAGAGGCTGGCCTGCTGGGCTTGGGTAAATGACGGGATTGGCAAAAAAACGGCGGCTTAGGGAAAGCCGCTGACCGCCTGCTTCGGGTCAGGCAGGCGCCAATTTCCAAACCGGCCAGATGGCGAATTTGGGGCACGAATCAGTGGCAAGATTGGTACGAATACGCATCTCACACTGGAGACTTTCCCTCGCCTTTGCGCGATGTCATAAGAGCGTCATCTGCCCCAGCTATCATAAAACCTGCTTGATTTCTACTCGCTCTACCGGCGCTGGCGGTCGGGAAACATACCAGCACCAATCCAGAAGCCCGCAACCGTAAGGTTCGCGGGCTTTTTAACGTCCGTAATCGCCCGGATTTTTTGCTCGTCCGCCATTAGTCACAGCACCTCTGCTAGGGTCCGAGCGCCGCTGCGGTACTGCCTGAGGCCGACTGCCTTCCCTGTTGCGACCCCCAACTCTACCCTCCTGACGTTGGCGACGCTCTCCACCCTGTAATTCATCGCGGCCACCCCGGGCTCCATCGCGCCAGGATCCGTCACGGCTACTCCGGGGTCCCGCACGATCATCGCGGAATCTAGGACTACCTTGAAACCCATCATGGTCATGATGGCTCGACTCGAACCCAAAGCCGAAGGACACCGGCGGCGCCGCATAATACGGAGTGCTTGAATAGACTGGCTGCCCGTACGGAGACGCGCCATAGGACGAATGCGCACTCGAGTACCCTGGTTCATAGACCGCGCATCCGCCAATGGAAAGCGCGGCCAGAGATGAAAATATAAGACGTTTTGCGGCTTTGTTCATACGCCAGTTCATGAGCATCTTTCAATAGGTAATAGGTGGATCAATGTCTATTTGATCAATGGCGTCTCCAGCGGTTCGTCAAATTTACACGCGGTTACAGTATCGGCGAATTCACGCAGGTTTTTTTAATGCCCTCCTCACATTTGAGAGCCCCATCCTGAACTTCTCTCCCCTTTTCACTGTGTATTCGCATCAAAATCGCCACTGATTCGTGTTGTAGAGTTGCTCACGGTCGGATCCGAACAGCCGCTACCGGTCAAAAACGGACGGCCAAATCTGGCCGGCGCGACAGAAAAGGCGTGTAAGACGATACCGATGGGCGAGTCGGTCAGTGACGAATTGCGGCGGGGGAGTGCACCATCAATATCGGAATCGATGCGCGCCGGCAGTGCTAAACTGCGCCCCTCACACTCTAGCTCTGAACCCATGACGAACAAGAAACAGCCTCCAGCGAAAAAAACAGTCGATGCGCCTGCAGGGCGAGCTGAAAACCCGTTCCAAAATACCGAGTTTTACACACGGATGCGTGATTACACGGAGCGTGACGCGGCATTCTCGAAAGAGTTGAAGGTTATCTCGGAACGCGGCGCAGGCAAACAAAGCAGCGACGCGCGCTTTGCGCCGTCGCTGAAAGTTTTGCGCGGCGTGATTAAAAAAGGCTTGCCGCTTGAGGACATGCTTGGTCGCATCGTACTCGGCGTCGAAAAAGGTCTGTGGGAACCCTGGTTGACCGTGTTCGGCTTTGAACTGCGGGGCGTCAACTATGCGAAGACGGGAGCACGCAATGCCCGACTGGCGCTGGACATTAGCCTGGCGTCCAAGGCCAACACCGCGTTCACAAATGCCGGAATTCCAAATTGGCGTAGTTTGGTGGCGGAAGACTGCGTCCAGATCCAGGTTGAGAAGCCGACCGAGAAGACACCTGCCAAGGCCTATGCCATTTTCACCCTGGACGCCCCTGACAATTGAGTATTGTCGCCGTCAGGCGGCGGCGTGAATTGCATCGTCACCTTACGAATTCCAATCCACGCCGTTTGCATTTAAAGCGACAAATAATTCGCCACGAAATCCGCATCCTTGTCGCCCCGGCCGGACAGGTTGACCAGGATGGTCTGCTCGGGCGCCATGGTTTTGGCGATTTTCATGGCGTAGGCCACCGCATGGGCGCTTTCCAGCGCCGGGATGATGCCCTCGGTGCGTGAGAGCGTCATGAAGGCGTCCAGGCATTCCGCGTCGTCAATCGCTTCGTATTGCACACGGCCGATGTCTTTGAGGTAGCAATGCTGCGGACCGACGCCGGGGTAATCGAGCCCCGAGGCGATCGAATAGACCGGCAACGGATTGCCCTGCTCGTCCTGCAGCGTGTAGCAGGAAAAGCCGTGAATTGCGCCCTTGCTGCCCAGCGTCAGTGTGGCGGCATGGTCCGGCGTGTCCAGCCCCTTGCCGCCCGGCTCGACGCCGACCAGTTTTACTGTCTCATCGGGCAGGAATTCGGTAAACATCCCTATCGCATTGGAGCCGCCGCCCACGCAGGCCACCACCATGTCGGGCAGCGTGTTTTCCAGCGCCAGAAATTGCGCCCGCGCCTCGCGCCCGATGATGCTCTGGAAATCGCGCACCATCTTCGGAAACGGATGCGGTCCCACCACCGAGCCGATGGCATACAGGAAGTTCACAGGATCTTTCATATATTCCTCGAAAGCGCTGTCGACCGCGTCCTTCAGGGTGCGGGTGCCGCGCGAGACCGGCACCAGCTTGCAGCCCAAGATTTTCATCTTGACGACGTTGGGGTGCTCCTTGGCGATGTCGATCTCGCCCATGTGGATTTCGCAGTCGATGCCGACTAACGCACAGGCCGAGGCCAGCGCCACGCCGTGCTGACCGGCGCCGGTTTCAGCCAGCACCTTGGTTTTGCCCATGTGTTTGGCCAGCAGTGCCTCGCCCAGGCAATGGTTGATCTTGTGCGCGCCGGTGTGGTTCAGATCTTCGCGCTTCAAGAAGATGCGGGCGCCGCCTTGGCGCGCCGACAATCGCCGCGCGTGAAAGATGGGGCTGGGACGCCCCACGTAATTGGCGTACAGATCACTCAGCTCTTCCTGGAAAGCGGCCGTCTTGCGCACTTCTTCATAGGCGTCGTTGATGCCGTCCATGATGGCCTTGAGTTCTGGCGGAACCAGCTGACCGCCATATTCGCCAAAGTAGCCCTGGTTGTCCGGCATTTCCAAAAAGTCTCTTTGCATGTTTATTTCCTGTCTGTGAATAAAAGTAGGGGGTAAGCGGGATGGGGCATTCAGGCGCACGAGCCAAGGCGTCGCGGCGCCAATACCGCCCGGGGTTCTGCGCTTTCCGTCACGACGGGGTTCTCCAGCGCCTGCGCTGCCACAATCAGGGACGCCGCATGTGCGATCAACTCGCCGACGAAGCACGCCGTGACATCGAGTTCGCCCTCGTATTCGGCCAGGTTGCGTTTGGTGTGGGCCTGATTGGGCAACAGCCACTGCTGCGGCGTGAACCCCAGCGTATGCTCCAGACACTGGAACACCAGATAGCGGTTTTCGCTGCGGTAGCCGTGGGCACGCAGGGCCGATAGCGCCACCCGGCCCAGTTGCGCCTGCGCTGGTATCCGCGCTTCGAGCAACTCCGCGTTCGACGGCAGCGCCCCGATCACCATCAGATCCACATCGCTGCCGGCATGCTCGGTGCCCTTGGCCAGCGAACCATAGACAAACGCCAACTCCACAAGCGGCCACACAGGTTGCAACGCGGCGCGCAGCTCGGCGAAGATCGGCGCAGCAGGATTTACCTGGTAATACTTCTGGTTACCGATCCGATGCACCGTCACCAAACCGGAGGATTCCTGCCGCGCCAGTTCCCGCTGCACCGCGCCGGAACTCGACCCCGCCAGGCCGATGATCTCATTGGCGTAAAACGACCGCTGGGATTGACCAAACAACACCGCCAACACCCGCTGTTGTGTCTTCGTAAAAAGTGCATCCATATAAATACCCATAATGGGCATCACAATACCCAATATGGGTATCGTAAAACCGTGCAGCATCGTTGGCATCAGCGGTTTAGTTCAACGCTTTTTATCAATAGTTCCTGTGAATAAAGTCTGTCGGCGCTAACATTTTCTTCTTCGCTGCACCCAACCTTGGCAGGGCCGGACAGGGCGTCACACTTTTAAATCACAATTTTGTAGTCGGCATCGCTCTTGTCTGCAATCGCTTCGGTCTTCACTTCGCTGATTTTCTTGTCTGTAGCAATCTTGTCTGTCATTGCCGCGCTACGCCAGGCAGGCGCCGTAGCTACCACATCAAGTCGTCCGGGATCTGGAAGGCGGCATACGGATCATCCGCATCGATCTCGGTGCTGGTCTTGTTCACCCGCACGACGAGCGAAGCATCGCGCTCGGCGATCTTGTCGGCAATAATCCTGGGCACCAATTCGGTAGCGTCGCCCTGGCAGACGATCACCAGGCGTCCGGCTATTAAATGCGCCTGGACCGCGGCCGACACATACAGCCGTATGACCTTCTTGTCGTGGGTAAAATTGTAGGCAATGTCGCCGGCGCCTTTGCTCTGGCGATTCTTCTGCACCATCTGGGCAATTTGCGCCACGATCGCCTTTTGGGTGGCGGCCGCATCGCGCTGGGCATTGAGTTCGCGAACCCGCTCGGCATTCTTGCGTTGCGTATCGAGTGCGGCCAGGCGCGCTTCATCGATACTGGGCGTGCCGGTCCGGCGTTCCACCTTCTTCTGCTTGCTCTTGTCCTGGTGGGCCAGTTTGACTTTGTTCTTGTCGACTAGGCCGGCTTTCAAAAACTGCTCTTGCAAAGAAGCCATATGTGCTACTCCGTAAATAGGGTCCGCCAGCCCGGGCAGCGGCGCCGGCCAGTGGAAAGGCGCTAGCATAGCAAAAATGTCGCCCCCGCAGATCCGCGATCGCGGCCTTGCCGGCGCTCTCTGCCTAAGAGCCGGCAAGGTCCTGGGTGTTGCTGATCATGGTAAATTGACCCTCGAATATCGCTTTTGGCTGATCCAGCTTCAATCACCCATAGTCCACGCAGTTGCTGTCCTCCATCCCTCCTGGCAGGGTCAGTCAATGACGATAATATTTCCACAAACTGGCTCAATTCCGCGCGATTAGCAACCGTCATATTTCCTGCACTGTGGCCGGAAATTTCAACTAAGCACTTGTCGCATTCGATGCGGAAATTGGTTTTTAAAATGGGGGAGTTCGAAGGCACGTCGAAGGCCAACTAACAGCCAGAAGCGAACAGTCTATTGGGACAGGTCCAGTCGCTACAAGTACTTCTTCTCGCACCAAAGTACGCATGGCGAGTCATTCATAATTGCCCTGTCCTTGTGCTCAACTAGCTTACTTCGGCATTCCTGATGCTTGCGTTGCAAAGTGTTGGGCTACCCATTGCTCACACACGGCCCATAGCTGCGGTGCACCTCTTTTAATGACGGGACCATAGCGGGAGAAAACCTGTTCAAGTGAAACGCTGTTTTCCGTCCAAGTTCCTCCACCCGTGAATACATTGATAAGGAGAGGTTGAAAGCGATCGAGCGCCTTCGCAAACTTCGCGTCCTCCGTGTCTGCACGCTCAAATTCCTGCCATAAAGCCAGAAGTTCGTTGCCTTGTTGCTGTGGCAATAAGCCAAACAATCGCACCGCCGCTCTACATTCTTGTTCAGCCTGCAATTCGCTTGAAGACCCACTATGGATTGGAAAATCGCCAGCGTCTATCTCGACAACGTCATGCAGTAAGAGCATCTGTATAACGCGATTTGTATTCACAGGTCCGCAGGCATACTCATTCAGTAGCAAGGCATACATCGCTAAGTGCCAAGAATGCTCGGCAGAATTTTCTTTCCGACTTTTGTCAAGCAGAGGTGATTGCCGTACTACGGTCTTCAGTCGGTCGATTTCTCTTAGAAAACTTAACTGCTTTTCTAATGCTGTTGATTGCATAATCTTTTTAATCCAAATGTGACTTCATAGTATATAGAACGGCTGCTATGGCAGTCTGCTTCGGGTCGATTTCTGCCATTCAATTATTCGCAGTTGCATTGCCGTTGACGCTACAGACGCCATCAAGGTCAGTTGCGCTTACTTATTCTGACTCTGACCAGTTTCGCGAGATTAATACTGCGCTAGGCAAATAATTTCCGTGTTCTCGACTTTAATGAGCAGAATTATCTGCGAGCCTGAAACAAAAGCGCTTCGCGAGCACTCTCAGAAGTCGCTTCGCAGCAGCGTATCTTGCAGCACAAACCATTACGGTGCCTGAGAAGCTGGCTATTGCGTTTTGCAACTGCCTCTTATTACAAGAAAATGGAAAAATGAAGTTAAAAAATTTAGTTTTGACCAGCCTCATCGTTGCTGCACTTGTGGGTTGCGGCGGCGGCAGTTCGCCAGCACCGGCCGGTTCTGAAGATAACCATGAAACTGTTGATGCTCATGGCGCGCCGGTTACCTCGGCAGTTTTTAAACCAGTCGCAGTTTCATCGTGCGATAAGTCATTTGCACCACTTGCGCTAGGAGATTATGCGTTGAACAGCAACCCCTGGGGCAGGGAGAAGATCACGGATTTCACCCAGTGCGTCAACGGTGCGTCGGTCGGAACCGTGATCGACAATACGGCTGTACAGACAGGTGTGACGGCGCAATTCAGCTGGGATTGGCCGTCTGACAACGCCAGCGCAGATATCAAGGCATATCCTGAAATACTGTATAGGCCAGGCGGCAAAGGAATGACTTCAATCCCATTCGCAGATGTCGCCGGGTTGAGCGTCAATCACGACGTTACCATTTCGGCCACAGGCGACTACAATCTTACCTATGACATTTGGGTAGATTCGACTGCTACTGCGGATCACTGGCCACACAAAGCGGAGATCATGATCAAGCTGCAGCAGACGTGGAAAGATGATCCGGTTATCGACACAGTTACGGTTGCCGGGAATCAGTTCGAGGTGTTTGAGCACACAGTCATAAATGCATCTTACAACTGGAAGTGGAAGGTCTTGGTATTCGCAAGCAAAACACCGTTGCTGAAAGCGTCCATTCCCCTGAAGCCGTTTATTGATTATCTTGTTTCTAAAAATCATTTGCTGCAGACCGATTACATCAGCACGATCGAATTTGGCGCGGAGTTGAAGCGGGGCAAGGGAATGGCTACGATCAACTCTTATAGCGTTAGCCGTTGATAACATCAGTTAATTAAGGCTTGCTTTTTGCCTTGCCGCCCCTAACTAAAAAATATGATCCCATATTCCATCCTTGACCTTTCTCCGATCGCTGAAGGTAGCGATGCGGCCCAATCATTTCGCAACACGCTCGATCTTGCGCAGCATGGCGAGCGTTGGGGCTATAACCGCTATTGGCTGGCGGAACATCATGGCATGCCTGGCATCGCCAGCGCCGCGACCGCGGTCTTGATCGGGCATGTGGCAGCCGGCACCTCAAAAATTAGAGTGGGCGCCGGCGGCATCATGTTGCCTAATCATTCTCCGTTGGTGATTGCCGAGCAATTCGGGACGCTGGAGTCCCTCTTTCCCGGCCGCATCGACCTGGGGCTGGGGCGCGCGCCGGGCTCGGACCAGATCACTGCGCGCGCTTTGCGGCGCAATCTGGCCGCCGATGCAGACGAGTTCCCGCAGGACGTTTTGGAGTTGATGGATTATTTCTCGTCGGCGCCAAAGCAAGCTGTGCGGGCCGTCCCTGGCGCTGGTCTGAACGTTCCGATCTGGATTTTGGGATCGAGCCTGTTTGGCGCCCAATTGGCGGCGGCGCTCGGTCGGCCGTATGCTTTCGCGTCGCATTTTGCGCCGGCCCAGATGATGCAGGCGATTGCGTTATACCGCGCCACATTCCAACCGTCGGAGCAACTCGATAAGCCGTATGTGATGCTCGGCTTTAATGTCTTTGCCGCCGACACCGATGCGGAAGCGCAATTTCACGCGACCTCAATGCAGCAATCATTTGTGAGCCTGCGCAGCGGTCGCCCTTCGCGTCTGCCGCCGCCGATGGGAGATTACTTAAGCCACATCGGCCCGCAGGAGCGCGCATTGCTTGACCAGGTCCTGTCATGTTCCGCCATCGGTTCGCCCGAAACGGTCTCGCGTGAATTGACGGCGTTTATTGCGCGCACGGATGCGGATGAGCTGATGATCACGTCGCAGATATTCGATCACGCCGCGCGTCTGCGCTCGTATGAGATCACAGCAGACGTCCACAAAGCGCTGGCTTGAGCGATAGCGCCAATATCATCCTTTCGCAGGCAGGCTGCAGTCGACGATGAATCCCGAACACCTGGAGCTTTTAGTCACTCGTAAAATGCCTTATGGGAAGTATAAAGGTCGGCTGATCGCCGACCTGCCGGGACATTACCTTGGCTGGTTTGCGCGGGAAGGCTTTCCCTCCGGCGAGCTCGGCGGTCTGATAGCGCTGATGTATGAGTTGGACCACAATGCTTTGACGCATTTGCTAGCCCCGCTTCGCAAGCGCTGACCTCCCCGCGCCCGTCCCAAACCAGACCAGCCGGAATAGGATTGATACTGTTAATTAGCTCAATTCCCTGCAACGCCGAACCAAATAAGTTCGAATACTTATTGAGTATATTTTATATACGCAATAAGTATATGCGTAAAACGCCATAAAAATTGCCATACTCCTTGTATTTACGGAATTTGGCGACTCAAACAGCCTCCGTTGCGATTCTCAGCAAGTGGTCCAGTGGCTCAGGCCGGTGATGCAAATAGCCCTGGGCGTAGTCCACTCCCAGCTCGCGCAGCAAGGCTTCCACCTCTACCGTTTCGACCCATTCGGCTACGGTTTCCATGTGTGTGGCCTTGGCGAGTTGCGCCATGCTCTGGATGCAGACCCGGTCAACCGGATCGGTCAGCAGGTTGCGCATGAACTGGCCGTCAATTTTCAGCACATCCGCGGGGAGTGTCTTGAGGTAACCAAACGATGTCATGCCGCTGCCAAAATCATCGAGCGCAATGCGCGCGCCACGGTCACGCAGTGCGATGAAGAAAGCCACCGACTCGTTGAGGTTGATGATGGCTGCAGTCTCGGTGACCTCGAAGCATATCTTGCGATAGTCCACCGGCATGCTGTCCATCATGGCCAGCACATCGGCACGAAATACCGGGTCACCCACCGATTGGCCAGACAGATTGACTGAGAGCCGGTCCAGGTGCTGCAGTGCGTTTTCATGCTGCACCATCCATTCGAAAACTGCGCGCAACACCCATCGGTCCATTCTGCTTGCCAGAAAGAAACGTTCGGCAATTGGCACAAAATCGCCTGGCGACACCAGCCTGCCATCGGTATCGATCATGCGTAACAGAACTTCACCATGCACCCCGCCGTGCTTGTGTTCGGGTTGAATCGCCACAATGCGCTGCCAGTGCAATTCGAAGCGCCCTTCAGCCAGAGCCTCTTCAATGCGCTGTGCCCACTGGATTCCGTCTTTTTGGGCCAGCACACCCTTGTCGTTATTTTCATAGGCATGGACGCGGTTGCGCCCCGAATGCTTGGCCACATAACAAGCCGAGTCGGCCGCATTCAGGACGGCTGCAGTGGACTGCCACTTCCTATGCATCTGCACCCAGCCGATACTGGCGCCAATATGAAAACGGCGACCGCCATGCTCAAACCGGTAGTCGTCCACGGCCTTGCGAATCTGCTCGGCCACCTCGGCGGCCTTTTGCGGGCCGCAGTGCGTCAGAATCACGCCAAATTCATCGCCCCCCAGTCGGCCAAAGGTATCCGTGGACCGCACGCAGCGGCTGATGACCTGCACCACGTCACGCAGCAACTGATCGCCGGCACTATGTCCACAGGTGTCATTGACAATCTTGAAGCGATCCAGATCGACAAACATCACCGCGGATTCAATGCCCTGATTGCGCGACAAGTCCAGCGCACGGCCCAAATGCTTTTCGAATTCAAACCGGTTCACCAGATTAGTCAGAGAATCATGGGCCGCACGGTGGCTGACCTCCAGGTGCAAGGTTTCCAGCTCGCGCTGCCGGCGACCGGTCAGCGCGAGCTGCTGAATCGCAAACAGGCCAAAAATCACTGACAGAATCAACAAAACAGTCAACGTGATGCCCTCGTAAAGAGCGAACTGCCGAACGTCACCCAGCATCTGGCTCGAACGCATGTTTTGTACTTCATGCACATCCAGCAAAAGTCTGTGAATAACCGGATGCAGCCGATTGATGTCCTGCTGCAGCGTTTGCAACGTCGCGGCATCCAGTGTTTTGGGAATTTCTTCCAGGTAGGAATCTGCTTTTTTCAGATACGACCGCGCCTCGGCATATGCTTGCCTGAATGTCGCATTCTCCTTCATGAGGTTGCCGCTGACACTAGTCTCGAATAGCAGCACCTGGCTTGCAAAAATGTTGTAGTAATTACTCGTTTCCGCCAGCAAACCGGGCTTATCGGGTTGGTGTACTGCCTCTTGCAAGGCACTCTGGTAGCGCATCAGGTCCAACTCAAGCTGGTAAAACTCCCATGCAAAATTGTCGTGTCCCTGAACAGTACCGCGGGCTACCCGTTCAATCTGCTGGAATTGAAACCAGCATAGGCCAGTCACCGCAACCAAAATGATAGTTGCGACCCCGAGTAAAAAGCGGCGAACCGGCTTCCTTATATCCGCATAAAAATCACGAATTTTCATGGAGCGCCTAAGCTCGGGACATTCGATTACTGAACTCACGAAGGCTTACTCAACAACAATTTTTTGCAGTTGCCAGATCGAACGCGTGTAATAGGTGTCGTTCTTGAGCCTGGGCTTGCTGTCAAACGGATAGATCATCAGCAGAGGGCCCTTGCTGCGCACCATCAATTCCTTTCCATCCGCCCGGCGCGCCAGCACCGGCTCAAACTCGGCGGCATCGTCAAAAGGCATCTTGATCTCGTATTTATTCATCGCCGTCAAACGCAGCACCTTGCCTTGCGCTCCAACCGCATTTAAAACACTATTGAGCGAGGGGCCGGCATAGGTGACCGGAATTGCGTGCCAGGGCGACGTTGTGGAAAATTGGGTAACGGGCAGCGCATCCAGCATTTCGGCATCGAATTCGGCATAGTCTCCGGCATTGCGATGGCTGATGTTTCCTCCGACAGACAAAATGACAGGGCCTTTCGGTTTTGGTAGCGCTTGCGCCCCCGCCCCGCCCGACAACATGTTGATAAAAAACACTGACAGAAAAAAACGGCATACCACTAAAAAATACGATTTCATCGTATGTCCCTCGAACTCAAAAATTAAACAATTATTTGGCTATGAACCAGCTAATGGCGGCGATTCGTGCAATCGACATTGCGGCGCGGCACATAGGAACGCGCGCGCCATGTTTGACGGGCGCGCTGCCGCTTGTGCGTCGCAACAAATATCGTATATTTACGAGAATTAATATTGACATAAAGAAATCTTAAAAATTTGATTTGCGACAACACACGCACAGATTCATGTGTGCGGCAGAGAGTGCATAAGGAATGCGGGCGGAATAATTTGTGGACTGACGTTGCTTACGTGTCCATGAAGGTCATTGAAGGTCATGAAAGGGCTTCATGGCGCAATGACATTCTTAAAGGGTATGGTGTATAGCGATTTTTATGGCATTTCACGCATATTTTAATTGCTTATATAAAACATACTCATGCTTATGGATGGCGATCAACTACATTTTTTCCACGTTTTTCGTGGACACTGCTTTTCTAGAAAATGAACATGCGCAACTTCGTCCAATGGCGAACTCAATAAAAAAACCCACGGCAGCGCGTTGGCAACGGCCGTGGGCATCCATCATGCCAGAGCCGGATAGTCGATGTAACCTTCAGCGGTTGGTTGATAGAAGGTAGCCGAATTCGGCACATTCAATGGCGAATTGATCTTCAGCCGGCGCGGCAGATCCGGGTTGGCGATAAACAACTGCCCGAACGCGATCGCATCGGCCTCGCCCGCGTTCAGCACTTGCTCGGCTGTGGCCTTGGTCAATTGCTGATTGGCGATGTAGACGCCGCCGAATGCTTTCTTGAGTTGCGGGCCGAGCCGGTTTTCGCTTTGCGGTTCCCGCGCGCAGATGAAGGCGATGCCGCGTTGGCCCAGTTCTCGCGCAATATAGCCGAAAGTCTCGGCCGGATTGGAGTCGCCCATGCTGTGGGTATCGCAAGCCGGCGCCAGATGCATCCCGACTCGCTCCGCGCCCCATACCGCGATACAGGCATCGGTTACTTCCAGCATCAGGCGAGCGCGATTTTCAAGCGATCCGCCGTAGATGTCAGTACGCTTATTGCTGCCGTCCTGTAAGAATTGATCGAGCAGATAACCATTCGCGCCATGAATTTCAACGCCGTCAAAGTTTGCCGCCTTGGCATTTTCAGCGCCTTTGCGGTAAGCCGCGACGATGCCCGGGATTTCCGCCAGATCGAGCGCTCTTGGCGTGACGTAATCACGTAACGGGCGCAACAGGCTGACATGTCCTTGTGCTGCAATCGCGCTCGGCGCAACCGGCAACGCACCGTCCAGTAAGCTTGGGTCTGAAATGCGGCCGACATGCCACAGCTGCATCACAATGCGCCCGCCTGCCGCATGCACGGCGTCGGTCACTTGCTTCCAACCGGCAACTTGTTCGTCGGACCAGATGCCTGGCGTATCGGCATAACCGACGCCTTGCGGTGTCACCGCAGTGGCTTCGCTGATAATCAGGCCGGCGGATGCGCGCTGGACATAATATTGCGTCATCAGCGCATTCGGCACACGCCCTTCCCCGACGGCACGGGATCGTGTCAGAGGCGCCATGATGATGCGGTTTGGGAGGTTGAGCGCGCCGATTTTGATTGGATTAAATAAAGGTGTCATAGTCACTTTCAATAAAGTTCAGAGAGGTTGGGTTTGATGCTGCAGGTGTTTTTTGCAGGATGTTTCGAGCTTCAAAAAGCGGCTGTACCGGATTGCACATTACTTTTTTCACAGCACAAATCGTCATTGATATAGGCGCGAAATGCGGTAATCGTCTGCTCATTGCGGCTGAAAAAAATCCATTGCCCCACGCGTTTTGCGGTGACAAGTTCTGCCTGCTGCAAAATCGCCAGATGGGCGGAGACCGTCGATTGGGACAGACCGGCGCGCTGATTGATCAAACCGGCGCAGACGCCCAGATCGAGCGGATATTCCTGATTGGAAAAATAGCGATTCGGTTCTTTAAGCCAACCGAGTATTTGCCGCCGCACCGGATTGGCCAGTGCCTTGTGAATTGCGTCGAAGTCCATAATCAATGCTCGTATTTCGTTTTCTGAAGAATCAAATATTGTTATTTTATGAAATTAATATCGCCATAATACGATATTAATGAAGAATGTGCAGAGCATCAATTCGGAGCGCGGTAATCGTTGCCACGCAACTTCCCCGTGATATCCTTGCAGGCCCAGAATAAACTGCACAATTGCTGTCAATGAATACGCCCAATCCTGTCCCCGGCTCTACCCCTGTTACTGCTCCCGTCACTGCTCCCAACCCGATTCACGCTGCACGCGCACTGCTCAAGGAACTGCAGGAAAAATTCGTGGCTTTTCGTGATTACCTGCCGCTGGCGATCGGCATCGACAAGCAACTCATCGCGCTGCTGCCGCAGACAAATCGCAAAACCCTGCGCATTGCATTGGGCCTCCACACCAGATCGTTGCGGTACATGAAGGGTATGGAAAAAGCGACGGCCAGGTTTGACCTCGATGGCAATGCAACCGACGCCATCACGGATGAACATCGCGCCCATGCGTCCGAGGTGTTGCGGGAGCGCTTCAAGAAAGACGCCGAGCAGCGCAAGGCGCACCGCGAAGCTGAGGAAGCCAAGCGTAAAGCTGAAGAAACCCAGCGCCAGCACGCTGAAAAACTAGGTCAGCTCGCGGCTAAATTCTCTCGCAGCGGCACTTAACTTAGCAGCACTGCCCGCAAAACCCAATCTTAAGCAATCTCCAGAATCTTGCTGGGATACACTTACACAAAGCGGATGCATCCGCTTTGTGCAGATACGCTCTAGGATTCCAGATGAAAACCCTGCTACAGCACTTGACGTCCATGACACGGCAACGCGACCATGCGTTACTCGACGCGTCGGTCATCGAGGCGCTGGCAGAGGTGACTGCGGCCAGTCAGGTGCGCAAACTGGAAGTGTTGCGGGTGCGCGATGAAATACGCCTCAAACTCAGCGCCTGCAGACTCCATGCCTGTGAAGAATGCAATCACATCCGGTGCAGCAGCGAATCGGTGGCGCTCGAGCCGGCACTGGCGGCTGCGGTAAGCCAGCATCAATTAAGCGCCCAAAAAATCATGCCGGACGGAACCCACATATTGTGGCTGCTGGTCTGGCAGGATGATAACTTCATCGCCTGCCTGGAACTCTGGAATCCGGCCGCATGCGACGACAAGACGCTGGAAATGGCGCAGGCCATCATCACCATTTATGCCAACCATCGCAGCCTGCTCGATTACAGCCAGCGCGATTCGCTGACCGATTTGCTTAACCGCAAAACCTTTGACGAGAATTTTTCGAAAATATTGCGCTCGTTGGCGCAGTGCGACACGCCCTCCGAGTCGCAACCGGAGGAGCGCCGGCATACCGAGGCAAACAAGAATCAGTGGCTGGCGGTGGTCGACATCGACCATTTCAAACGCGTCAACGACGAGTTCGGCCACCTGTATGGCGACGAAGTGCTGCTGTTGATGGCCAACTTGATCCGCACCTCGTTCCGCCCGCATGACGGGCTGTTCCGCTTCGGCGGCGAAGAATTCGTGATTTTATTGCAGGCCGCCGCACTGGAAGATGCGCTGCGCATTTTCGAGCGTTTTCGCAGCAACGTCGAGAAATTCCATTTTCCGCAAGTCGGCCAGGTCACCGTCAGCATCGGTTTTACCCGCATCGGCTTGAATGCGACCCCGGTGGTCGTGCTCGGACATGCCGACCTGGCGCTCTACCATGCGAAAACCCACGGCCGCAACCAGGTCTGTTATTACGAGCAGCTGGTGGAAGGCGGCCAGCTGAAGTCGGAGACATCGAACGACATGGTGGAATTCTTTTAATCCAGGCCTGATAGATATTAATTATTGTGGGAGTATCACCATAAATTGTGCATTTCCCGCATAACTTAATTGCTAAATTAAAAATACACCCCTATGGAACTGCGCCAGCTGCGTTACTTTGTCGCCATCGTCGATCACGGCTCGCTGTCGCGCGCGGCCCGCGTGCTGCACATCGCCCAGCCTGCGCTGACCCAGCAATTGCGCCAGCTGGAAGAGGAACTGGGCGCGAAATTACTGCACCGCTCGGCCCAAGGCGTGCTCTCCACCGATGCCGGCACGCTATTTTATGAACACGCGCAAGCGATCCTGAAACAGGTGGGCGACGCCAAATCGGCCGTGGCCCAATCGATGGACCGGCCCACCGGCACCGTCGCGCTCGGTCTGCCGCAAAGCATTTCCGGCGCGCTGGCGCTGCCCTTGCTGACGGCGATACGTGCAACCTACCCCGACATCACGCTGCAATTGACCGAGGAACTCTCCGGCAGCCTGATCGAACAACTGAAATCGGGCCGCATCAATCTGGCAGTGCTGTTCGACGATGGGCAACTGAGCGCCTTCACCGTTACCCCGCTGGTGGAAGAAGACATGCTGTACATCACCGGCAGCGGTTCGCGCTTCGAGGCCCGCGGCACGTCGATCGCGCTGGCCGACGCGGTGCGGGCGCCGTTGATTCTGCCCGGCTTGCAACACGGCGTGCGGGCGCGCATTGAAAACCTCGCGCGCAGCGCCGGGCTGTCGATCGACAATGTGATCGACATCAATTCGATCGCCATTCTGAAATCCGCATTGCTGGCGGATATTGGCGCGACCATCCTGCCGGTGGCGCCGGTGCTGGCCGAAATCGAACGCGGCGACATGGTGGCGCGGCCGATCGGCGGGGCGCAAATTTCACGCACCGTGGCCTTGTGTGCGTCCAAGAATATTCCGCTCACTAATGCCGCCGCGGCAGTCGAGCGGCTGGTGCTGGAAGTGACCCAAACGCTATGCGAAAACGGCCGCTGGCTGGGCGCGCATGCATTGCATCCGCACTAATTTTTCAGCCCGCCAGGAACGACCCGCTCACCCGCCCCTGCCCCTGCTAGCCAATAGCTGGCGCAGAAAACTGCTTCAGAGCAGCGCATCTAGATACGGACTTGCGTCGTGCGACGCCAGCAAGCACGAAAATTCGGCGGCCGGGATCGGGCGGCTGAACAAATAGCCTTGCATGCTGTGGCAGCCGTTGTCGATCAGGAAGCGCTGTTGTTCGGAGGTTTCCACCCCTTCGGCGATCACCTGCAAATGCATGCTGGCGCCCAGCGCAATGATGGCGCGGGTAATCGCGGCGCCGTTGACATCTTTCCCGATATCGCTGGTAAACGACTGGTCGATTTTGAGCTTGTCGATCGGGAAGCGCTTGAGCTGCGCCAGGCTGGAATAGCCGGTGCCGAAGTCATCGATCGAGAATCGCACTCCGAGTGCGCGCAACTCTTCCATGGTGCCGATCACGCGCTCGGGGCGCTGCATGATCAGGCTTTCGGTCAGTTCCAGTTCCAGCCGCTCGGGCGCCAGGCCGGTGTCTTGCAGCACCTGTTTCACTTGCGCGGCGAAATCGTCCTGGTTGAATTGCTTGGCCGACACATTCACCGCCACCCGCAAATGGTCATAGCCCTGTTGGTGCCAGCGCCGCGTTTCCTGACACGCGGTGCGCAATACCCACAAGCCGATCTCGACGATTTGCCCGGTTTCTTCGGCCACCGGAATAAACCGCAGCGGCGACACCAGCCCCATCTCGGGATGCACCCAGCGCACCAGCGCCTCCATTCCGGTGATCTGGCCGTTGGCAAAATCGAGCTGCGCCTGATAAAAAACCCGGAACTCATTGCGTTGCAGCGCCAGTCGCAGGCTGTTTTCGATCAGCAGCCGTTCCATCGAAGCGGCATTCATTTCTTCCCGAAAAAACTGGAAATTGCCGCTGCCCTTGGCGTGGTGCAGCGCGACATCGGCATTTTTGAGCAGCATCAAAGGGGTCCTGCCGTCGTCCGGAAACAGGCTGATGCCGATGCAGGCGCCCACGCTGATCTCGTGTTCTTCGAGCCGGAAGGCTGGGCTGAGCGCGCTCAACACGCGCTCGGCCATGTCGGCCGCAGCATGCGCGCCGTCCAGGCCTTCCAGGATGACCGCGAACTCGTCGCCGAGATGACGGAAAACGGTATCGGCGGTGCGCACGCTGGCCGCCAGACGTTGGGCCACCGCGACGATGACTTGGTCGCCGACATCGTGCCCCAAAGTGTCATTGATGTGGGCCAGGCGTTCAATATTCATCGTCAGCAGCGCGACCCGTTGGTTTTTGGACTCCGCGTTGCGCAGCACATGCTGCAGTCGATCCTGTAGCAGCGCCCGGTTGGGCAGATTGGTCAGCGCATCGAAATACGACAGTCGCTCGATCTGGCTTTGCGCCGCCTTGGCGTGCGAAATATCGCTGAAAATACCGATGTAATTGGTAACAGTGCCATCGGCGTCGAGTACCTGGTTGATCGACAGCCGTTCGATGAAAATTTCGCCCGATTTGCGGCGGTTCCAGATTTCTCCGCTCCAGCTGCCGTGTTCGGCAATCGATTGCCACATCGCCTGGTAGAACGCGGCATCCTGCTGTTCCGATTGCAACAGCGCAGGGGTCTGGCCCAACGCCTCGTCGGCGGCGTATCCAGTAATCGCGCAAAAGGCCCGGTTGACCTTGAGAATGCGTGTATTGGCATCGGTAATCACGATACCGTCGCTGCTGCTTTCAAACACGGTGGCCGATAGCCGCAACGCTTGTTCGGAGCGCTCAAACTCGGTAATGTCAACCATGATGCCGCACAAGGAAACCACTTGATCGGCACCATCGGCACCTATTCCGACGCTGACAGAATCCTTGAGCCAGACCACCCGGCCGTCGGCGGCCAGCATCCGGTATTCAAACGCGTGGTTGTTGCCGCTCCTGGTTTGCAGGGTGCAATAGTTGACTGCACGTTCGCGATCCTGCGGGTGGATGTGGGCGGCCCAAAAGCCTTCGGCGTACCAGTCTTCAATCCGGTAGCCCAGGATGCGCTCGGCTTGCGCACTAACAAAAGTGAAGCGAAAAGTGGCTGGATCCGCCTCCCAGACGATCCCGTCGATACGATTGACAAGAGTATCAAAACGCGGTTGCGCGCATAGGGTGGGGGCGACAGCGATGCGCGGCGACGGTTCTGGAAAAGATGACACAAAAAACTTTCTGGGCACTGCCCGTGGGTGGCCTTCTTTAGGCTGCGCTGATTATAGTTAGAAGGATGAAAATTTACTAGACGTGACTAAATACTATGAAAAGCCCCTATTTCACCATTTTTTTGGTCAATAGCACGCTATTAACAACGTCACAAATCCGATGGAATTCATCGCGTTCAGCGAATTTTTTGCTTCGATTGCGCCTGCCCGACAGGTTGCCAGAGGGCTGCTTCAAGGCTGGCATGCAAAAACGGCCCGCATAAAATTGCGGGCCGCTTATTTGCTGTAGTGCGTTGCTGTAGTGAAATTACCGTCAAGCAAACTGCCGCGCTGGGGAGCGACGGTTTGAAACTAGCTCAACGCAACTGTCTTTCAATAGGATTAGCTACCCTTTTTTACCTTCAGTTCGCTCTGGACGTCCTTGACGCCCTGAACTCCGGCGGCCAGTTGCAGCGCGCGCTTGCCAGCTTCAGCATTGGGCACGATGCCCGACATTTTCACCACGCCTTGTTCGGTAGACACGCTGATTTTCAGGGCTTGCACTTTCTTGTCTTCGACCAGCGCAGCTTTGACCATGGTGGTGATCATTGCATCGTCAGCGTAGGCGGAGGTAGCAGCGGGATTAGAGGTGGTGCTGGGAGCAGAGGCTGGGCCCGAAAGGCTGGTCGCTGCGGTAGTGGATGTGGATGCATCTGCGGCTTGCACTGCAGCGACGGAAGTTAAAGATACCAGTGCGGCAACAAGCAGGCGGGACAACATTTTATGATTTTGCATGATGGTTTCTTTCGTAGTAAGGATAGTGGTTAGTAGTAGTACTGAACTAAGCAACGCCGTACTAACGTTACAAATACCTTCATAGCAAGCACTGTGCCAGCATGTTAAAAAATCAATCAATTCAAAGACTTAAGAAAAATCCACGATTGTGGTGGCGGCAAAAGCGCGATTTTGATGCGATTTGTGTCGCTCCCAGGCGACAACTGGCCGCGTTGAATCACGCAGGCCGTTGATTTTAAGGGAATTATTTCTGTCGCTCTTCGGCGACAGAAACCTCGTCGGCCCGGAACAGGCTCGGCGTCAGGCCGGATTTTTGCAGCAAGCGATAGAACTCGGTGCGGTTGCGATCGGCCAGCCGCGCCGCGTCGGCAACATTGCCGTCGGTAAGCTTCAACAGCTGGATCAGGTAATTGCGGTCGAAACGCTGCTTGGCCTCGGCGTAACTCAATACTTCGAGCGACGGCACGCGCAGCGCGCGCTGCACCAGCGACAAGGGCACCAGCGGCGTGGTGGCCAGCGCGCAGACTTGCTCGACCACATTATTAAGCTGGCGCACATTGCCGGGCCACGCTGCGGTCATCAGCGCCGCCAGCGCATCGGGCGCAAAGCCGTTCAGCGGCTTGTGATATTTGCTGGCAAGCAGTTGCAGGAAATGGTTGGCCAGCAGGGCGATATCTTCGCGCCGCTCGGCCAGCGGCGGCAGGCTCAAGGTCACCACGTTGAGGCGGTAATACAGATCCTCGCGGAACTGCCCGTCAGCCAGCGCGGCATCGAGATCACGGTGGGTCGCCGAGACAATGCGCACATCGATCGGCAACGCCTGGTCGGCGCCGACCGGCCGCACCGCGCGCTCCTGCAGCACCCGCAGCAACTTCACTTGCAGCAACAGCGGCATGTCGCCGATTTCGTCCAGAAACAAGGTGCCGCCATGCGCCGCCTGAAACAGGCCGGGACGGTTGGCCACAGCGCCGGTGAAAGCGCCTTTGACGTGTCCGAATAATTCGGATTCCAGCAGTTGCTCAGGAATCGCGCCGCAATTGACCGCCACAAAAGGCGCGTTGGCGCGGTGACTGGCGCGATGGATCGCGCAGGCCAGCAGCTCCTTGCCGCTGCCGCTCTCGCCGCGAATCAGGATGCTGGCCTCGGTTGCCGCCACCAGCTTGGCCTCGGCCAGCAGCGCATTCATGCGCTGGCTGCGGCTGATCAAGCCTGCGCGCCATGCTTCGTCGCTTGACGTTGGCAGCAACGATGACAGCGGCGATGACACGCTCAGTCTGAGCGCCTGGGCGATTTTTTCCAGCAGCACTTTACCGTCGAACGGCTTGGTCAGATAGGCATAAGCGCCGCGTGCGGTGGCTTCGACCGCATCCGGAATGGTGCCGTGTGCGGTCAACAGGATCACCGGCAGCGCCGAATGCTGGCTGCGGATTTCATCGAACAGCGCCAGTCCGTCGCGCTCCGGCAGCCGGATGTCGCTGATCACCAGGGCCGGCAATTCGAGCGCCAGACGTTCCAGCGCCGCTTCCGCGCTGGTTACCGCAGCGACCCGATAGCCGGCGGCGCTCAAGCGCATCGACAACAAGCGCAGCAAATCGGGATCGTCGTCGACCAGCAGGATGTGCGCATGTGCGGTCGTCATGGCGTCCCTTTTGTGAGCGCGGCTGCCGGCGCGCCATTCGGACGCGCCGGCAGCGTGCGTTCGATCGCCTTCAGCTCTTCCAGCGTTTGCTTGAGTTGCTCGACGCGCCGCTGGCTGTCCCGGCTCTGCTGATTAAATTTATCGGCCTGGTCGCTGAGGCGACGCATTTCGGTGGTGTTGGCGGCAAGAATCTGGGCCAATGGCTTGACGGCCAGCGCATCCGGCTCGGTCGATTTGATGACGCCGTCGGTCAAGCTCTGAGCTCGCGCCAAATCGTCATTGTTATGGCTCAAGGTCAGCAGCATCGATTTTTTCAGCGCGAATTGCGCGTTTTTGGGCTGCGCTTGCAGAACTGCCAGTTCCTTGGTCAGTGCGGCCGGCGTTAATTCACGCAACCACTGGTGATAGGCCAGCAAGACACCAATTTCGCGCGACGCATTCAACCCGCCCGGCGCAGGCTGGGAAGCGATCACAGTAGCCGGTTCTTCCACCGGGACCGGCGTTGACATGGGCGTCGACCTCTGCGATGGCGCAGTGGTGCAGGCCGCCGACAGGGCGCACAGCAAAGTGATCAAAATTTTAGTTTTCATTGTTTTCTATATTTTTATTAGGTAGCGAAATCCGAAAATGGGCGCCCGTTGCACGCGGCAAAAGTTGTACCGTGCCGCGATGGGCGGCAACATATTCACGCACGATCGACAGGCCGATGCCGTTGCCATTGCGCGCCCCCGGCGGCTGACGTTGACCTTGATAGAACGGCTCGAATATGCGCGCCACGTCGGCCTGCGCAATGCCCGGGCCCTGGTCTATGCAATCGACCGTGATGCAATCCGGCTGGGCGTCCAGCACCAGGCGGATGGTGCCACCCTGCGGGCTAAAACGGATCGCGTTCGATAACAAATTAGCCAGGGCCACCTGCAGCTTGTCGGGATCAACGCTGGCGACATGTTCCGGGCCGCTCAGGTCGATGTGTAAATCGCGCGCTTGCCATTGCAGGCGCTGCACGTCGATCACCTGCTGCAGCAAAGCGTGCAGTGCGGTCGGCACACAATGCAGCTGCTGGGCGTTGAATGCCGCGGTATTGTAGCGCAGCAAATCTTCGATCTGAGTCTGCAGCGCGAGCGTGTTCTGACGCAAAATGGCGGCGATTTCGCGCTGATTGTCCGATAGCGGGCCGGCCACTTCTTCTTCCAGCAACGCCACGCCTTCACGCAAGGACGCCAGCGGGGTTTTCAATTCATGCGAAATATGGCGCAAGAAACGCGCCTTGTCGGCTTCCAGATCGGCCAGCCGCCGGCGCAACCAGTCCAACTGGCTGCCGAGCCGGCGCAGATCGGCCGGCCCATGCACCTCGATCGCCTGATCGAAACGGTTCTGGCCCAGACGGCTGATGGCAGCTTCAATCCGCCCCAACGGGCGCGACAGCCAGAGGCCAAAACAAAACGCAAACAGCGCAGCCAGCGCGATGGCGCCGATCACCTGCGCTTTCAAGACGCTGCGTTGCTGCTCCAGTGCTGCCAGCAACGCGTTGTTGCGGCGCTCGACTTCAAGCTTGCTCTCTCTGGACAATAGGCTATTGATGGCCGGCAAGCGGACAAAAACGCGCGCCAGAATTTCCTGATTTTGCTGGCGCTGCAGGGGATCGGCCTGCAACAAGGCCCAGGCCGATTCACTCTGCGCACTCCAGTCCTTGAATTCACGCGCCGGCACCTTTGGCAACTGCATCGAAAGCGCGCTCAAGGCGGCCCGCGCCTCGCTCCACACTTCGCGGTAACGGCTCCGAAAGCTGGGATCGTTGAGCACCAGAAACTGGCGCGCACTGCGTTCCATCGCGATGGTCCGTTCCGCCAGGCGCTGCGCATCTTCGGTCAGTTGCACCGCATCTTGCGCGGTTTGACGACTATGGCTGGCCAGTCGTTCCAGCGTCAATAAGGCTTGCACCGAGGTCGCGCTCAAGAGCGCCACAATCATCAGAAAAGCAGTCAGCAGCAGTTGGCGAAAAGATAGCCTGGAAAGAATCACTATGAGTTTGTTCTTCGGTTCAGCACAACATTGCCCGCGATCACACGATTGCGGGCTGGAATGGCGACGCCAAAGCCAAAACGTGCTCGCTGCGCCGCGCTGCCTGATCTCAGGAGGCCAGATAATAACAAGTTAGCAATAAGACCCGCATGCAGGCAGAAACCCCGCGTCGATCCCGACCACCCGCGCTGCCACTTGCGGTACCGGGTTGCAGCAGCGGTTCGAGGGCAATTTCAGCCTCAAGTTCCACCTGCCGCCGCAGCGGTTCAGAAACCGTCCCACTCCGTCCTGCATCTATCACTGCTGTCTGTTCGCTGCCAGGCAGAGCAGCGCGGACCAAATGTATCTGTTGTAAGCAGATGCATCACTTGTTGTCTGGCGTTGGCAACTCTATATATTGAAGCGTACACAACGTCGTTTGGAGATTGGTATGAAACGTATTCTCTGCACTGCCGCAGCAATTGTTGCTCTCAGTACTGCTGCTTTTATCCCTACGCAAGCGATCGCGCAAGTAGGTATCAATATCGTTATTGGTAACGCACCTCCGCCGGCAAGATATGAGGTCGTTCCAGCCTCCCGTCGAGGCTATGAATGGGCACCCGGTTATTGGAATTGGAATGGCAGAAGACATGTGTGGGTGGCTGGTCATTGGGAACGCGTCCGCGTCGGTCAGCACTATCAGCGTCCTGAATGGCGTCACAGCAATAATGGCTGGCAGCTAAACCGCGGTGGATGGCAGCGCGGCGAACGCCATGACAATCGCCATGACAACCGCAACGGAAATCGAGGCAAGGGTCATGGTGATCGCGACCATGATGGCGTGCCAAACCGTCAAGACCACAGGCCGAACGACCCGCGCCGCAATTAAGTTGGCAGTGCGGATGGCAAAGCTGCATCGAACCGCCCCTGATTGGGGCGGTTTTTAATTGGGCGCGCGGCGCTTTGGATGGCCGGGTTCGCCGGCATGGGCTGGTGTTTAACGGGTTCTCGCCAGTGCGCATCATGCTGGAAAACAATGTCCACGAAAAAAAGTGGCAACAGAGTGGCAGGAACAGCAGCCCAGGTTCAGGCGAGGCTTCGGTACATTTCAAATATTTGTTGAGTATATTTAATACATGCAATTAATATATGCGTGCAATGCCATGAAAATAACGATACTCCTTGTTTTTACGAAACTCGTTATGGCGCGAATCCGGTTCGTTCTTTTCGGGTTTTTCGTCGGCAATGCATATCTATGCGGCCGCCAAGTTCAGCGGTTTTTTGCGTAGCGCGCAATAGCCTGAAAAACTGACATCCGGACGACAGATAAACTGTTTTTTTCGCGCTATACTCGGTTTTTTGTGACGTTTACGTAAACGTCATGTAAACCGTCGCATAAGAGCGCACAACACCCCGCCACCCCGGAGACCACCATGACCGATCTGTCCATCGTCGACAAGCTCACTGCATACAAACCTGCCAACAAAATTCGCTTCGTTACCGCAGCTTCCCTGTTTGACGGCCACGATGCGTCGATCAACATCATGCGCCGCATCCTGATGTCCAATGGCGCGGAAGTGATCCACCTCGGGCACAACCGCTCGGTGGATGAAATCGTCACCGCGGCATTGCAGGAAGATGCGCAAGGCATCGCCATTTCCAGTTATCAGGGCGGCCATGTCGAATACTTCAAGTACATGATCGACTTGCTGCGCGAACGCGGCGGCGCGCATATCAAGGTGTTCGGCGGCGGCGGCGGCGTGATCGTACCGGAAGAAATTGCCGATTTGCACGCGTATGGCGTGACCCGCATTTTCAGTCCGGAAGACGGTCAAAGCATGGGGCTGGTCGGAATGATCCAGTCGATGATCCAGGCCTGCGATGTCGATCTGTCCGTCTTTGCCCCGACCGAACTGGCTGCACTGCAGGACAGCGATGTTGCCTCCCGACACCGATCGCTGGCGCAATTGATTACCGCGCTGGAAAACGACCAGGTCAGCGCGGAACTGAAGGCGCAATTGCATGCAGCCGCAGCCGCACTGCGCACCCCGACGCTGGGCATTACCGGCACCGGCGGCGCCGGCAAATCCTCGCTGACCGATGAACTGATCCGTCGCATCCGCATCGATCAGGACGATGCGCTGAATATCGCGCTGATCTCGATCGACCCGTCGCGCCGCAAATCGGGCGGCGCGCTGCTGGGCGACCGCATCCGCATGAATGCAATCAACCCGTGGGGTGGCAAGGATGGCGCGCCAGTGCGGGTCTTCATGCGTTCGCTGGCCACGCGCGAAGCCGGTTCCGAAATTTCGCAGGCGCTGCCGGACGTGATTGCCGCTTGCAAGGTGGCCGGCTTTGATCTGGTCATTATCGAAACTTCCGGCATCGGCCAGGGCGACGCCGCGATCGTGCCGCATGTGGATGTCAGCACGTATGTGATGACGCCGGAATTCGGCGCCGCCTCGCAATTGGAAAAAATCGACATGCTCGATTTTGCCGATTTCATCGCGATCAACAAATTCGACCGCAAAGGCTCGCAAGACGCGCTGCGCGATGTCGCCAAGCAATACCAGCGCAACCGCGAACTGTGGACCTTGCGGCCGGACGACATGCCGGTATTCGGCACCCAGGCGTCGCGCTTCAACGACGACGGCGTAACCGCGCTGTACCAGGGCTTGCTGCCAAAACTGATTGATCACGGCCTGAAAGCCAATGCCAGCAAACTGGCTCCCATCACCGCCAAGTTTTCCAGCAGCAAGAACGTGATCGTGCCGCCGGCACGCAGCCGTTATCTGGCCGAAATCGCCGACACGCTGCGCGGTTATCACAAATCTACCCGCAAGCAAGTGCTGCTGGCGCGCGAGCGTCAGCAGTTGCAGGAAGCCAAGCGTATGTTGAACGCTGCCGGCAAGAATGCTGACTTCGACGACCTGATCGCCGAGCGCGACGCCAATCTCGACGCCGGTTCCAAAAAGCTGCTGACGATGTGGCCCGTCATGCAAAAATCGTATGCGGGCGACGAATACGTGGTCAAAATCCGCGACAAGGAAATCCGCACTCAACTGGTCTCCAGCTCCATGTCCGGCACCAAGATCCGCAAGGTTGCGCTACCGAAGTTCGAGGACCACGGCGAAATCCTGCGCTGGCTGATGCTGGAAAACGTCCCCGGCTCGTTCCCGTTCACGGCCGGCGTGTTCGCCTTCAAGCGCGAAAACGAAGACCCGACCCGCATGTTCGCCGGCGAAGGCGATCCGTTTCGCACCAACCGCCGCTTCAAGCTGGTATCCGAAGGGATGGACGCCAAGCGGCTGTCGACCGCGTTCGACTCGGTCACGCTGTACGGCGCCGACCCGGCGATCCGGCCCGATATCTACGGCAAGGTCGGCAATTCCGGGGTCTCGATTGCGACGCTGGACGACCTGAAAGTGCTGTACGACGGCTTCGACCTGTGCAGCCCGACCACCTCGGTTTCGATGACCATCAACGGCCCGGCCCCGACCATCCTGGCGATGTTCATGAACGCCGCCATCGACCAGCAACTCGGCAAGTTCGTCAGCGACAACAGCCGCGATCCGACCGCCGACGAAGCCGCCAAAATCCGTGCATGGGTATTGCAGAACGTGCGCGGCACGGTGCAGGCCGACATCCTGAAGGAAGACCAGGGCCAGAACACCTGCATTTTCTCGACCGAATTCAGCCTGAAGGTGATGGGCGACATCCAGGAATATTTCGTCCACCACCAGGTGCGCAACTTCTATTCGGTCTCGATCTCCGGCTATCACATCGCCGAAGCCGGTGCCAATCCGATCTCGCAACTGGCCTTCACGCTGTCGAACGGTTTCACCTTCGTCGAAGCGTATCTGGCGCGCGGCATGCACATCGACGATTTCGCGCCGAATCTGTCGTTCTTTTTCAGCAATGGGATGGACCCGGAATACACGGTGCTGGGCCGCGTCGCACGCCGTTTGTGGGCAGTGGCGATGCGCGACAAATACGGCGCCAACGACCGCAGCCAGAAGCTGAAATACCACATCCAGACGTCAGGCCGCTCGCTGCATGCGCAGGAAATCGACTTCAACGACATCCGCACCACGCTGCAGGCGCTGATCGCGATCTACGACAACTGCAACAGCCTGCACACCAACGCCTTCGATGAAGCGATCACCACGCCGACCGACGAATCGGTGCGCAGGGCGTTGGCAATTCAATTGATCATCAACCGCGAATGGGGCCTGGCCAAGAACGAAAACCCGATCCAGGGCAGCTTCATCATCGAAGAATTGACCGATCTACTGGAAGAAGCGGTGCTGCAAGAGTTCGAACGCATCGCCGAACGCGGCGGCGTGCTGGGCGCGATGGAAACCGGTTACCAGCGCGGCAAGATCCAGGAAGAATCGATGCACTACGAACACATGAAGCACGACGGCACGCTGCCGATCGTCGGCGTCAACACCTTCCGCAACCCGAAAGCCGGCGGCACCCCGCAAAAAATCGAACTGGCGCGCTCGACCGAAGCCGAAAAGCAGTCGCAACTGACCCGCTTGGCCGATTTCCAGAGCCGCCATGCGGCCGAAGCCCCGCAAGCACTGGCAGCATTGCAGCAAGCTGCGGTCAACAACGAAAACGTGTTCGAGAAACTGATGGACGCGGTACGGGTGTGTTCGCTGGGGCAAATCACTACCGCGCTGTTTGAGGTCGGCGGGCAGTATCGGCGGAATATGTAGGTACGTAGTAGATACGTAGGGCGGAAAAGCGCAGCGCCTTCCGCCTAATCACCACTCATTTCGCTCACCATTTTTCACGAAGGGAAATTCCCAATCCCACACGTGTACCGGGCGTGTATATCGTTACGCATTCAGATTTTTGCATGTACCTGCGGCGGAAGGCGCTGCGCTTTTCCGCCCTACGGTGTACGGCTTACGGCCTTGGGCCAAAGACGGACGCATGTTCGTCAATGCTGCTAGTGACGAACTTACTTTCAAATGCGTGTCTGCAACTAAGCAATAGGCCGTAGGGCGGAAAAGCGCAGCGCCTTCCGCCGCATGCAACCCGCACGCAACTCCCAGCCACACTTCATCGATGCCAGACTACCGCCGCAATCGCGTCCCCGGAGGGACGTATTTTTTCACCGTCAATCTGCTCGAACGCCGTAGCGGCTTGCTGGTCGAGCACATCGACGCCTTTCGTGAAGCGGTGCGACAGGTGCGTGCGCGCCGGCCATTTCACATCGATGCGTGGGTAGTGTTGCCGGACCATACCCATTGCATCTGGACTCTTCCACCCGGTGACAGCGACTATTCCGCCCGCTGGAAAGCGATCAAGATTGCCTTTTCGAAGTCGCTACCGAAAACCGAGCGCTTGTCGGCAGTACGTGCACGCAAAGGCGAACGTGGCATTTGGCAACGACGATTTTGGGAACATACGATTCGTGATGAGCGGGACTATGCGGCGCATGTCGATTACGTGCATATCAATCCGTTCAAGCATGGACTGGTGCGACAGGTGAGCGCATGGCCCTACTCGTCATTTCATCGGTTCGTGACTGCGGGGATGTATCCGGATGATTGGGCAGGCGAGGCGCCTGACTTGGCTGTCGGCGAAAGGGAGGCATAGGCATACGGCGGAAGGCGCTGCGCTTTTCCGCCCTACAGTGCTGAAATTGTGTTGGCGATGAATCAAGGACTTTCCAAAACGCAGCTCCATGAAGCATCATCGCTGGTGCAAGATCATTACAAGGAGATCACCGATGCATGGCATAGGCACTTCTGAGGTCGAGGTTTCCCTGGCATCCAACAAGGGTTTCTGGTTGCTTTTAAAGGACGAGGAACTGTTTGTCCCTTACGCGGAATTTCCCTGGTTCAAGCAAGCCACGATGGAACAGATCACTACCGTCGAATGGCCAACGCCCAATCATCTCTACTGGCCTCTGCTTGATGTTGATCTGGCGGTGGAATCAATTCGCGACCCTAGCAAATTTCCATTGGTGGCCAAACTTACCCATCACGCAAGCTGAGTGCGCTAGCGCTAGAAGCTGGAGGGCGGAAAAGCTCCGGGGTCAACCGCAGGCAAGCCCCTTGGCCTTGACAATGGCTTTTTCCTTAGCAAGTTAATGCGTCAGGTTTGCAGACAAGCCAAGCCGGGCACTTGCCGCAAGCAGACGCTTATCACGCGTCCATAGCAACGCGCCGGGTGAAAGCCGCACAGCGGCCAATAAGTGAGCGTCGATATAGCCAATTCCGATTCCGAACAGTGCGTTTTGGGCGATGAAACGCATAACTTCCTCGTCGGTGGCAACACCCGATTGGGGCAAGTCTTGCAGGGAACTCAGGACCATATTGCGATTCTGCAAGTTGCCCAATGCCAGTTCGCCCGTCACGAACCGGTGACCCAGCACCTGGCCCGCGTTCAAAAGCCCCGTTAATCCCGCATCACCGTACCGCAAGTGGTCGATCCAGACCGAGGTATCAACCAGAATCACGCTGGCTCCGACTGGCGTCGTGGGACGGCATCCAGCAAAGGTTGCGAGCCTCCCAGCAAGGCCAACCGTTTGGCGCTCTCGCGCTGAATTAATGCCTTGAGAGCTTCGCGCACTAAAGCGGTCTTTTCCATCGGGCCAGTCAGCAGCAGGGCTTTTTCCAGCAAATCATCATCAAGTACAAGTGTGGTGCGCATATCGTTCTCCGTTAATGTATGCACATATTATGGCATCAAATGATGACAAAATAAATGCATAGCGCGGTAGGTTGGGCTGCAAAGCCCAACATTTGGAACATACAGCGTTCGCTATCGAATGTTGGGCTTCGCAAGCCCAACACCAACCTACCTACCTAGAGCCATAAGCTTGGTGGCTTGCGTCACATCAGACTGTAATGCTTATCAAAGATTGTCTCCTTGACACGACCAAGAAGCTTCGTAGAATGCAAAGTAATCGCAGCGACCAGTTTCGTAAAATATTTTTGACCGTATGACATATCAGAACATCTCTTGAGAGCCAAGCTGCAAGGGTGTTTCGCGGGTTTTTTCCGAGAAACGTTATCTGTCACAAGTCCGTATGCGCGTCATAGTTGTTCGGACATATCTAGCAGGCGATTCAAATTTTATGCTTGAATTTCTCCAGACGTTTAGTCGAGTAGTCGTCGCGTTCCATTCCGGCGCCCTGCTAATGGCCGGAACCCTTTTTTGGGCCGACGTATTTGGAAGTGGAGAGAGCGCATTTGACCAGGTCGCCGCAATGCTGAACAACGAGTTCAAAAACATTTTCATCGTGATCATTGCTCTTACCGCTTACGTCATCGGCATGATCAATTTCGCCGCCTCCAGCGTGGCTTTCAGGCACCTCGCGGACGCGACCGAAAGCGAATTATTGCTCGTCAGTCGAATCGAATCCTTTCAGCAGCCACAGCTCCTGAAAGAGGCTCTTGAGCTTCTCCAGTTGAGGCATGCTCTGATGGCGTTCGCGCTTCCCCTCTTTTACTTTGGAGTCGCGCTTGCGTGCGACTTCAATGAGCCGTCGTTTTCTCATGCCGTGCGTATAGTGGTCGGCATCTCGCTCGCAGCTTTGGCAGGACTGGCCCCTATTTTTGCTGCGCGCATGACTCGACTTCTTGACGCGACCGCTGAGAAACTCTTGGCCGAAACGCCTAACAAAACGCTAGACCCGACCGGGAACAGGCCGGTGAATTGAATGTGTCCTGAAATCAACCTCGTTCGCGCCGGCCCGTTCCCGGAGAAATAGGGGACAGCACCGTAGGACTATGCTTTTCCGCCCTACTGATCTTTAACTCACTACCGCAACACCAGAAAAAATACAAGCCCCCAAATTTTCACTCGACCTAAAAATAGCACGATCGGTCAAAAATATTGTCGGACGGCGTCCGCAGCGCCCTTTGTGCGGCTAAAATGCCGATGTGTTTGCTTCAGGATGACTCCGGAGCAAGCAGCCCAACCAGCCCAGCACCGCCGCCAAACATCGACCAGGTCAACCTGGCGCAAGGAGAATGCATGAACAACAGCCCGTGGCTGCAGTACTACCCAGCCGGCGTACCCGCCACCATCGACGTCAGCAAATACAGTTCCATCGTGGCCCTGCTGGAAGAGAGCTTTAGCCTGTACCGGGCACGCCAGGCTTACGTGTGCATGGACAAGGCAATCACTTACGGCGACATCGACACGCTCTCTGCCGCGCTCGGCGCCTGGCTGCAGTCGCGCGGCTTGCAACGCAATGATCGCGTTGCAGTGATGCTGCCCAACGTGCTGCAATATCCGGTCGCGGTGGCGGCCATCCTGCGCGCCGGTTTTATCGTGGTCAACGTCAATCCGCTGTACACCCCGCGCGAGCTGGAACACCAGTTGCGGGACGCCGACGTGCAGGCAATCATCATTCTGGAGAACTTTGCCAGCACTTTAGAGGAAGTGCTCCAACATATGTCGATCAAGCACATCCTGCTGGCAAGCCTGGGCGACATGCTCGGCGCCATCAAGGGCGGCATCGTCAATTATGTGCTGCGCAAGCGCAAGAAAATGGTGCCGGCCTATGCGCTGCCGGGCGCTGTGCGCTTCAACGGCGCGATCAAGCTGGGCCGCACGCTGCGGCTGCACCGGCCGGACATCAAGGCCGATGACGTCGCCGTGCTGCAATACACCGGCGGCACCACCGGCGTATCCAAGGGCGCGACGCTGCTGCACAGTTGCATCCTTGCCAATCTTCTATCCACCCAGGCCTGGATGCAACCCGGCCTCGACCGCAAGCCGATCGACGGCCAGTTGACGCTGATTTGCGCGTTGCCGCTGTATCACGTGTTCGCTTTCGTCACGTGCGGCCTGCTCGGCATGCGCACCGGCGGCCTGGTGGTGCTGATCCCGAACCCGCGCGACATTGCGGCCACGGTCAAGACGCTGTCGAAGTATCCGCTGCAGTTCTTCCCGGCGGTCAATACCCTGTTCAATGCGCTGGCCAACAACCCTGAGTTCGCCAAGCTCGATTTTTCGCAACTGTCGATGACGGTCGGCGGCGGCACTTCGGTGCATGCATCGGTGGCGCAAAAATGGCTGGAAATCACTGGCTGCCCGATTGCCGAAGGTTACGGGCTGTCGGAAACCGCCTCCGCCGTGATCTGCAATCCCGCCACGCTGGTGAAGCACAGCGGCACCATCGGCTTGCCGATGCCGAGCGTCGAAGTGCGCCTGCTGGACGACGACGGCTTTGATGTGGACGCGGGCGCGCCCGGCGAAATCGCGCTGCGCGGGCCGCAAGTGATGCAGGGCTACTGGCAGCGGGTGCAAGAAACGGCAGACGCGATGACGCCCGACGGTTACTTCAAGACCGGCGACGTCGGCGTCATGGACGAGCGCGGCTTCATCAAGGTCGTCGACCGCAAGAAAGACATGATCCTGGTGTCCGGCTTCAACGTCTATCCGAACGAGATCGAGGAAGTGGTCGGCGCGCATCCGGACGTGCTCGAATGCGCGGTCATCGGCTTGCCGGACCAGCACTCGGGCGAAGCGGTCAAGCTGTTCGTGGTGAAGCGCAATCCGGCGCTGACCGCCGAGGCGCTGAAAGAGTATTGCGCGCATCAACTGACCGGCTACAAACGGCCGAAGCAGATTGAATTTATCGGAGAATTGCCGAAAACTAACGTTGGCAAGGTTCTGCGCCGCCAGTTGCGCGACCAGAAAGGCGCTTGATCTTATACTGCTATTTGTATTTTTATGTAACGCAATGAATATATGCGGAAAAAGCAGTATTTCTGCATATACTCCATATGAAATTCATAAAAATAGTGCAATACGCCACATATCGTAGATGCTCTGCGCACAGTCGCGTTTTTTCACGTTGTGACAGCAGCGCCTTAGGTGCGAATAAATTCGCACCTACCAGCACATCACACTACTTCGGCGTAATCGCCCAGATGCTGCCGAGGTTGCGCCAGTAACCGTAGGCATCCATGCCGTAACCGATGACGAATTTGTTGGGCAGCACCAGGCCGACATAATCCGCCGCGACCGGCTTGCTCTTGCCGATATCCTTGTCCGAAAACACCGCCAGCACGACTTCCTTGGCGCCCATGTCCAGCAGTCGTTGCTTGACGTGCGCCAGGGTTTCGCCTTCATCGAGGATGTCATCGAGCACGATCAGGGTGCGGCCGCGGACATCGGCGCGCGGCTCGACTTTCCATTCGATATGGCCGCCCTGATCCTGGTTGCCGTAACGGGTGACGTGGATGTAATCGAATTCGAGCGGGAATTTCAGGCGCGTCAGCAACTGGCCTGCGAATACGACTGCGCCGCCCATCACGCCCAGGACCAACGGATAGGCTTCGCTATCGGCATGGTCAAAGCGTGCATTGAGGTCGGCGGCGATCCGGTCCACCGCTGCCTGGACTGCGGTTTCATCAAAAATCAGTTCGGCATTGGCGAGAATCTCTCGGGCCTGTTGTGCGTGGAAATGCGGCATACGGTAATCTCGCTGACGATAAAAATGACGGGAATGGAATTGTGCCACCAAATCCGCAACGGCAACACCGTTGCAACCGTCGATTAGCAGCCCATTAACCGTCAATGCACCGTCAGCTTTGAATCAACCATTCACTCATACTTGCGCGCATCTTCGATCACGATGCCGTCGTTGGGCAGCGTGCCGGCGGCCACTCGTTGCACCTGGCCGCGCAATTTTGTGACATCGCGGATGGTCTCGACGATGGCTAGCGCGGCAGCGTCCGACAGCGCTTCTGCTGCTTCGCAGTGCAGCGTCATGATGTCATTGGCCATGACGCCGGAGATCACCAGCCGCGCCTTGGCTATTTCAGGATGGCGGTTGACGATTTGCGCCACTTGCGACGGATGCACGAACATCGCGCGCACTTTGGTAGTCTGGTCGGCGCGGCCCATCCAGCCTTTGATGCGGATATTGGTGCGCCCGCACGGCGAAATGCCCGGCAGGATCGCCGACAGATCGCCGGTTCCGAAGCGGATCAACGGGTAATCGGGATTGAACGAAGTGACGACGACTTCGCCGACTTCGCCGGCCGCGACCGGATCGCCGGTGCCGGGGCGCACGATTTCCAGCAGGATATCTTCATCGAGCACCATGCCGGGATTGATCTGGCCCTCGGTTTCGGTTTCAAAAGCGATATTGCCGATGTCGGCCGACGCATACAGCTGCAGCACGTGCGGCACGCCATGCTCTTGCAGCCATTTCCGCAGCGACGGCGGCAGCGCTTCGGCACCGACCAGCGCACGCTGCACGCTGCTGATGTCGGCCCCCATCTCAATCGCCTTCTCGACGATGATCTTCAGGAAACTCGGGGTGCCGACATAGGCATCGGGCTTGAGCGCAACCATCGCCTGCACCTGCATTTCAGTCTGGCCGCTGCCGGCCGGGATCACCGGGCAACCGAGTTGCGCCGCCGCACTTTCGACCATGAAAGCGGCCGGCGTGAAGTGGTAGGAAAAACAGTTTTGCACTACTTGCCCGGCGCGCAAACCCAGCGCGTACATCGGCCGCGCAAAGCGCCACCAATCCTGGCCCTGCCCTTCCGGGTCGAAAATCGGCCCCGGCGACATGAACAAATGGCGCATCTGCGACGGCGTTTTGGTGGTCATCGCGCCGAATGGCAGCGCCTGCCGCTGCAAGTCATGCAGGTCCGATTTGCGCGTTACCGGCAACTGTGCCAAAGCAGCGCGCGACGTGATGTCGGCGGCCACCGTTTGGCCCAGGATGCGCTGCCAGCCAGCGGCCTGTTGTGCCAGTGCGATCAATTTTGGCAGGCGCAGCATCAGCTCGCGTTCGCGTGCGTCGGGCGCACGGATTTCTAGTGCATCAAGATATTGGGACATGGGGAACCTATTTCAGGGGCGCAAGCGCTAGTGAGCAGAGGTGTAATCGAGTGAGTAGTGCTGGAAAAAGCGTACGGTGCGTCATGCGCCCTTGCAGGGCGCACACAGGCTTGCAAGCCTGTGTCGTTTCGTAGGCGAATGGCGTGCCATTCGAAACCCCTACTACACCCGTACGACCATCAGGCCAGCCAGCGTTTGCGCCGGCGGTAGAACTTCATGTCGCGGAAACTGGTGCGCCCGGCACCGGAGATGCCGAGATAAAATTCTTTCACGTCTTCATTGGTGGCCAGATCGCTAGCTTTGCCTTCCATCACGACCCGGCCGTTTTCCAGGATGTAGCCGAAGTCGGCGTAGCGCAGCGCCACCATGGTGTTTTGTTCGGCCAGCAGGAAAGACACGTTTTCCTTGCTGTTGAGGTCTTTGACGATTTCGAAAATTTCTTCGACGATCTGCGGCGCCAGACCCATCGACGGTTCGTCGAGCAGGATCATCGACGGCTTGGCCATCATCGCGCGGCCGATCGCGCACATTTGCTGTTCGCCGCCCGAGGTGTAGCCGGCCTGCGACTTGCGGCGGGTTTTCAGGCGCGGGAAGTAGTCGTAAATCTTTTCCAGCTCGACTTTCACCTCGGCGTTGCTGATCTCGCGCGTATAAGCGCCGGTCAGCAGATTGTCTTCAATCGACAAATGGGCGAAGCAATGGCGGCCTTCCATAACCTGGATCACGCCGCGCTTGACCAGGCCGTTCGGCGTCAGCTGATCGATCCGCTCGCCGCGGTATTCGATGCTGCCCTTGGTGACATCGCCGCGTTCGGCCGCCAGCAGATTCGAAATGGCTTTCAGGGTGGTGCTTTTGCCGGCGCCGTTGGCACCCAGCAGGGCCACGATTTTGCCTTCCGGCACCTCCAGCGACACGCCTTTGAGGACCAGAATCACGTGGTTATAAATGACTTCGATATTGTTGATGCTTAGTCCTGCGCTCATGTCGGCTCCGCTTTTTGCTACACGTGTTGCTGTGCTTTTTTGCTGCGCTGGTTAGAAGCAGGATGCGCATGGCGCATCCTGCTTCCTGCACTTATTGGCTCTGAGCGGCGATCCGGTTCCGGCTCGCCGCGCACGATCCGGATTACTTCATGCAGCCCGGAGTGATGCCTTTTTCTTTTGCATACTTGGCTGCGCTAGCCTTGAACAGCGGATGGATCAGATTTTTGTTGCCTTCGATCCAGTCTGACACCATGACCCATTTGCTGCCATCCCATTGCTGGATCTTGATCTTGCCCGAGCCTTCATGGTTTTGGCAGGAAGTCTTGATTTCAGGCAACAAACCAGTTGCGCCGAGCTGCTTCAGACGCGCATTGTTCAAGTCGAGGTTTTCCAGCGCCCAGCGCATCTGTTCGCCGGTGATGGTTTTGCCCTTGCCGAATTTCGCCTGTGCGTTGCGGATTGCTTCAACGGTGACAATCGCAATCGATACGCCGCGGTTGTACAGCACCGAGCCGACCTTGTTCTTGTCCTGCATATTGCCCTTGTTGGCGCCATACACAACCGACTTGATGCCGGCAATGGCTGGTGGCGTGTCGCCGGCAACATTCCAAGTGGCGCTCATGTAACCCTTGGCGGCTTCGCCGGCAGGCACCGTATCCTCTTCCGAGCCAGCCCACCAGGAGCCGATCATCTGGTCACGCGGGTAGCCGACTTTCTGCGCCGCTTTCATTGCGGTCTGGTTCATCACGCCCCAACCCCAGAAAATCACATAATCCGGTTTTTCCTGGCGAATCCTGAGCCACTGCGCACCCTGCTCATTGCCGGGATGGGCGACCGGAATCTGTATCACCTTGAACTTGCCGAGCGTGGCTTCGGCATCCAGCGCCGCGATAGGCTCCTTGCCGTAGGCCGAGTCGTGATACATATAGGCAATTTTCTTGCCGGCCAGCGAGCCTTTGTTTTTCGACGCCAGGAACTTGACGATGGCCGATATCTGCATCTGATACGTAGTCACCAGCGGAAACGCATACGGGAACACCGATCCGTCCACCGCATCGGTACGGCCGTAGCCGGGGAACAGCAGCGGCACTTTGTCCTGGACTGATTTTTCGATCAGCGCATAGGTAATGCCGGTCGCCATCACGTTGAAAACGGTGCCGTGCGCAACCGGATCCTTGGCCTTCAGGCGCTCGTAGCACTCGACGCCCTTGGCGTTGTTGTACTCGGTCTCGCATTCTTCCCACGCCAGCTTGACGCCATTGATGCCGCCTTCTTTCATATTGACGTAAGTCATGTAGTCAATCATGCCGCCGTAATAGGCCTGACCGTTGGCGCCGTACGGGCCGACGCGGTAGCTCGGCAGTGCGATGAACTGTTCATTCGCTTGCGCCAGCGCCTGGCCGATTGGCAGCACTAAAGTAGCTACAGCGGCCGCAGCCAGCAGGATTTTTTTAATGGGTTTCATGCGTGTCTCCTTCATATTTATAAGCGGATAAAACGTGGTGCGAGGTACGTGGTGCTGGTAAAAAAGTTGGGATCAATGCGGGAAGGGCCATAAACGCAGCTTTTCCTTGGCGATTTGCCACAGACGCGCCAGGCCGTTTGGCTCGACGATCAGGAAAAAAATGATCAGGCCGCCGAACACCATCATCTGAATATGCGACACGCTGGCATTGGTGAATGGCAGGTGCAGCAGCCCCGCCAGCGGCGGCAGCAGATTGTCGAGAAAGATCGGCAGCAGCAAAATAAACGCAGCGCCCAGAAACGAGCCAAGGATGCTGCCGACGCCGCCGACGATGATCATGAACAGGATCTTGAACGACAGGTCCAGCGAAAAGCCATCCGGCTCGACCGAACCCAGATAGCAAAACGCGTACAGTGCGCCCGCCATTCCGCAATAAAACGAACTGACCGCAAACGCCAGCAGCTTGGTTTTCATCAGCGGAATGCCGATCACTTCAGCGGCGACATCCATGTCGCGCACCGCCATCCAGGCGCGGCCGGTGCTGGAGCGCACCAGGTTTTTGGCCAGCAGTGCCAGTACCGAGACGATGACCAACACGAACAAATATTTTTGCATCGGGGTATCGATCGCATAGCCGAACATTTCCAGCTTTTGCGCATCAATTACGCCGGATGAACTGTTGTTCGAAAACCAGGAAAATTTGGTCAATACCCAGACCACGAAGAATTGCGCCGCCAGCGTTGCCACCGCCAGATAAAAACCCTTGATGCGCAGCGATGGCAAGCCAAACAACACGCCTACCGCAGCCGCGCACAGCCCTCCCATCACGAACGACAGCAAAATCGGCATGCCCTCGATGCGCAGCTGGAAGTTATAGGCTGCATAAGCGCCCACCGCCATGAAAGCGGCCGAGCCGAGCGACAACTGGCCGCAATAGCCGGTCAGGATATTCAAGCCCAGGGCGGCCAGCGCGAACACCAGGAATGGAATCAGCAAGGCTGAAAACCAGTACTCGCTGGCCACCAGCGGCACTACCAGAAAGGCTACCGCCAGCAACAGGCCGACGCCGATACGGTCCTGGCGAATCGGGAAAATCTGACTATCGGCTACATACGAAGTCTTGAACTGGCCGGTTTCACGGTAAAGCATGGGCTCTTCTCCTGATCAATGCGATGCATCTTGGTGCGGCGCACATGTATTGCATGGGTTTTTATACGTTCTGAAGCGTGCTGTTTTGTACTTACCGCTCTACACCCTATCGATATGTTTTTCGCCAAACAGCCCTTCCGGCCGAAACAGCAGAAAAATCAGTGCAAACACGTAAGGGAACCAGCCTTCGATGCCGCCGAAGTTGCCACCGAACATGTCCTGCATCACCGGTGGAATATAGATTTCCGCCAGCTTCTCGGAGGCGCCGATGATCAGGCCGCCGATGATTGCCCCGGGCACCGAGGTAAAGCCGCCCAGGATCAGCACCGGCAAGGCTTTCAACGCGGTCATCGTGAGCGCGAACTGCACCCCGTTGCGCGAGCCCCACAACAGCCCGGCAACCAGCGCCACGAAGCCCGCCACACCCCAGACGATGGCCCAGATATGCTGCAGCGGAATGCCCAGCGACAAGGCCGCCTGATGGTCATCCGCCACCGCCCGCAATGCGCGGCCGATTTTGGTTTTCTGAAAAAACAGCGTCAGCACGGTGACTAGCAAGAGCACGGTGCCGGAGGCAAACAGGTCGAATTTGGAAATGATCAGGCCGGTGCTTTCCATGATGGCGTTGATCGGTTCATCGACGATGCCCAGATTGATCGCGCGCACCTCGTTGCCGAACAGCAGCGGGCCCAGCCCTTCGAGGAAGAAAGTCAGGCCGATGGTGGCCATGAACAGCGTGATCGGCGGTTGATTGACCAACTTGCGCAGCACAAAACGCTCGGTCGCCAGACCCATGACCAACATCACTAAAAAGGAGCCGATGATGGCAATCCATATCGGCAGGCCCATGTCGATCAGGCCAACCACCGCCAGCGCGGCGAAATACACCATTGCGCCCTGGGAAAAATTGAACACGCCGGAAGCCTTGTAAATCAGCACAAAGCCCAGCGCGACCAGTGAATACATCAAACCCGAGAGCAGGCCGTTGATGGTGACTTCAAAAAAGAATTGCATCGTTTTATCCTTTTAACGTAAAAGCCGCGTAGCGACTCGCTTCGCTCGTCGCGCCCGCAAGCGGGAGCGACGGCAGAGAGAATGCGGCCTGTAACTGGGAGCTAGTGCGAGGTGCCGAGATAGGCTTTGATCACGTCAGGATTGCTCATGACTTCAGCCGGCGTGCCGTCACCGATTTTCTTGCCGTAATCGAGCACGACCACGCGGTCCGAAATATCCATCACCACCCCCATGTCGTGTTCAATCAGCACGATGGTGGTGCCGAACTGGTCGTTCACATCCAGGATAAAACGGCACATGTCCTGTTTTTCTTCCACGTTCATGCCGGCCATCGGCTCGTCCAGCAGCAACATGCTGGGCTCGGCAGCCAGCGCGCGCGCCAGCTCGACCCGTTTTTGCAAGCCGTAGGGCAAGCGTCCGACCGGCGTCTTGCGGATGTGCTGGATTTCCAGGAAGTCAATCACTTCCTCGACCTTTTGACGATGTTCGTTCTCTTCCCTACGGGCCGGCCCGATCCACAGCGCATTGGCCAGAAAGCCGGAGCGCATTTTGGTATTGCGCCCGGTCATGATGTTGTCCAGCACCGACATGCCCTTGAACAGCGCGATATTCTGGAAAGTGCGGGCAATCCCCTGGCTCGCGGCTTTGGTCGGGTCCATCTCGTGGCGTCGCTTGCCGTGAAACACGATGTCGCCCAGTTGCGGGTGATACACGCCATTGATCACGTTGAGCATCGAACTCTTGCCGGCGCCGTTGGGGCCGATGATCGCGCGGATTTCGTGCTGTTTGACATCGAAGGAAATATTCGTCAGCGCCTTGACGCCGCCGAACGAAAGTGAAATTCCTTGCAGGTCGAGGATCACTTCACCGATCTTGCGTCGGCCGGCCACGCTAATGTTATTTTCAGTCGTCATAATGCTGGTGTCCCTATCTCTGGCTTACGCGGCTTTATGGAGCGGCGGGAAAGTCTTGACGTCGCGGATTTGCAGATCGGCGCTGACATTGCCCTGCCGTCCGTCTTCGAATTTCACCAGCGTCTCGATGAACTGGCTGGATTTTCCTGCATACAAGGCGTCGATCAACACCGCGTATTTTTCGGCGATGAACTTGCGCCGCACCTTGCGGGTGCGGGTCAGTTCGTCGTCGTCCGGGTCGAGCTCCTTGTGCAGCACCAGAAAGCGGGAAATCTGGGTGCCGGACATCATCGCTTCGGTGGCCAGGTCGGCATTCACTTTTTCGATGCACTCGTTGATCAGGTCGTAGGTTTCCTTCTTGCCGGCCAGATCGGCGTAACCGGAATAGGCAATGCCGCGCCGTTCCAGCCAGTTGCCGACCGCTGCGATATCGACATTGATAAACGCGCACACGGTATCGCGCTCGCTGCCGAAGGCAACCGCTTCCTTGATGAAGGGGAAGAATTTAAGCTTGTTTTCGATGTAGTTGGGGGCAAAAATGTCGCCCTTGTGCATCTTGCCGACATCGGCCGCACGGTCGATGATTTTCAGATGGCCGTCGTCGTCGAAAATGCCGGCGTCGCCAGTGTGGAAGTAACCTTCCGCATCGATCACCTCGGCGGTGGCGTCCGGACGCTTGTAATATTCCTTGAGCATCGCGACCGATTTGACCAGCACTTCGCCATTCTCGGACAGCTTGACTTCGACCCCCGGCGCCGGCATGCCGACGCTGTCGAATTTGATATTGCCGTCCGGCTGCAAGCAGACATAAGCGCAAGTTTCGGTAGCGCCGTACAACTGCTTGAGATTGACCCCGATCGAGCGATAGAAACGGAACAGGTCGGGGCCGATGGCAGCGCCGGCGGTGTACGCGACCCGCACCCGGCTGAGTCCCAGCACGTTTTTCAGCGGGCCGTAAATGCACAGATTGCCCAGCGTGTATTGCAGCCGATCCAGCATCGAGATCGGCTTGCGATCCAGGATATCGACCCCAACCCGGCGCGCCACTTCCATGAAGTAATGGAACATCCGGCGCTTGATGGCACCGGCGTCTTCCATCCGGATCATCACCGAAGTCAGCATGTTTTCGAACACCCGCGGCGGCGCGAAATAATAGGTCGGGCCGATTTCGCGCAAGTCGTTCAAAACGGTTTCGCTCGATTCCGGGCAATTCACGGTGAAACCGACCACCAGCGTTTGCGCATAGGAAAACAGGTTGTCGCCGACCCATGCCATCGGCAGATAGGACAGGATATCTTCGTCTTCGGTGAGCTTGTCGAACGAAGCGCCGCCAGTCGCCGCGGAGATCAGCGCCGCATGGGTCTGGCAAACGCCTTTTGGCTTGCCGGTAGTGCCGGAGGTGTACAGCATGACGGCAACATCGTCGGGCTGGCCAGCATTGACGGTATCCATAAAGAAAGTCGGATGGGCGCGGTCATAGTCACGGCCTAGCTCTTGCAGCTTGCGGTAAGAGATCAGTTCCGACTGCGCGTAATGGCGCATGCCGCGTTCGTCTTCATAAGCGATGTGGGCCACGCCCGGATATTGGGCCTTGAGCTCCATCAGCTTATCGACCTGCTCCTGATCTTCCACCACCACGAAAGAGATTTCGGCATTGTCGAGCACATACGCCATATCGGCGGCGGGCGCGTCCTGATACAACGGCACCGCAATCCCGCCCAGGCATTGGGCGGCAATCATTGCCCAGTACAGGCGAGGCCGGTTGTCGCCGACAATCGCCAGGTGCATGCCGCGCTGAAAGCCTTGCGCCGCCAGGCCGCAGGCCAGCGCACGCACTTCTTCATTGACTTGCAGCCAGTTCCAGGTTTGCCAGATGCCCAGATCTTTTTCGCGGTAAGCAGGCTTGCCTGGACGCGTTTGTGCGTGTTGCAGCAATAGCCGGGGAAAAGTAAGTCCCCCCGGACTTTGTTTTGTCTCCATCATCTCCAACCTCTTATATGTATTGCGACTGCCAGTTTCAGACAGCACGCTTACGTCGGTCTTACAGTGTCTGTTACTTCAACGCACCGTGTATTTATGGGATGATAATAGGCTGCAGGATGCAGTGCTGCTGTCATTTCAAAGACAATGTAGTGACAATTTAGCGACTTTTGATATTGCGACGCACCATGACAATTCCCCGTTCCAGCCTATTAGATGCGCTGCGCCAGACTATATGGGCGCAATGCTTAACCCCGCTGCAGATGCAGCATGTTGAAACCGAAATTATCGAGCAACAGGTTCCGGCCGGCGGTTACGTCTGCCACAGAGGCGAAAAGGTTGAAGCCTGGATCGGCGTCATCGATGGCCTGGTCAAAATCAACAACCTGTCTTTGAATGGTAAATCGGTGACTTTTACCGGAGTGCCTACCGGCGGCTGGTTCGGCGAGGGCTCGCTGCTCAAGGATGAGCCGCGCAAATATGACGTGATGGCTTTGCGCGACAGCAGGATTGCACGCATGCCCGGCAGCACGTTTCGCTGGCTGCTCGATCACAGTTTGCCGTTTACCCAGTTCCTACTGATGCAGCTCAATGAGCGGCTCGGGCAATTCATCGCCACCGTCGAGTACGACCGCTTGCTCGATGTCGACGCGCGCGTGGCACGCTGTCTGGCCAGCATGTTCAATCCGCACCTGTATCCGGGCAGCGCCAGCCATTTGCAAATTTCGCAGGAAGAAATCGGCTACTTGTCCGGCACCTCCCGCCAGCGCGCCAACCAGGCGCTGCAAGTGCTGGAAAAAGCCGGCTTGTTGCGGGTCGATTACGGCGGCATCCTGATCGTCGATGTGAATGGCTTGCGCACCTTCCATGCATCTTAAAAAACAGGGAGTATGGCATTATTTATAGCATTGTCCGCATATATACTATGCGTTATTAAATAATACAGATTGTAGTATATGCAAATATCGAAAACCGGTCAGGTTCTGAAGCCAAGCCTGAACATCATCGGTTGCGGCCACGTCGGAAGCGTTCTGGGGCGCTTGTTTGCGCAACAAAACGCATTTCTGGTGCAGGATGTGCTGACGCGTTCACTGGCCAGCGCCAGCGACGCGGCGGCCTTTATCGGTGCCGGCCGGGCCTGCTCCGATATGGCGGAATTGCACAGTGCAGATATCACGCTGCTGGGCATGCCGGACGACCAGATCAGCGCGGCTTGCGCGGCGCTGGCGGCAACGAGTTTGCTGAACAAAGACAGCATCGTGTTTCATTGCAGCGGCGCGTTGTCGTCAGAAGTATTGTCGGCCGCGCGCGCTTGCGGTGCGGCGGTGGCAAGCGTGCATCCGGTGCGCAGCTTTGCCGATGCCGAAGCGGTGGCGCAGCAATTCGCCGGCACTTTTTGCGGCGTCGAAGGCGACGCGCGCGCGTTGCAGGTATTGCAGCCGGCTTTGCTGGCGATTGACGCGCAGCCGGTGCCGCTGGATGCCAGCGCCAAGACGCTGTATCACGCGGCGTCGGTGTTTGCCTGCAATTATCTGACGACGATTATCGATACTGCGCTGCGGGCTTATATTGCCGCCGGCATCGCGCCCGATCTGGCGCGCCAGATGGCGCAACCTTTGATTTCCGAAACCCTCGCCAACATTTTCAGGCTCGGTCCCGAACAGGCGCTGACCGGGCCGATTGCGCGCGGCGATCTGGCCACCGTAGCCAAACAGCAAGCGGCAGTCACCGCCTGGGATAGCGCGGCGGGTACGCTGTATGGTGCGCTGGCCGATGCCACCCAACAACTGGCACAACGCCGCCACGAACAGAAGCCCAGCGGTTAATCCGGGCGGCCATGCCCACGATCGTCACGCCGAGAGTCCTTTGACGCTCAAAAAAAGCTGCCGAATTTGGGAGTGGCAGCTTTTCTTTCGGCACATTGACGCTGCCTTTGGCTCTTCGCGCTGCTGCAAAACGGCTGCAGCAGCGCCTCAGAAACTATTTCTTGCTCTGTAGTACGCCATCTATCCGGCGTACAAGATTGAGGGAATTGTCTGTTCTCAATGCCTCCGGCAGCAGTGACGCCGGCATATCCTGATAGCTGACCGGTCGCAGAAAACGGAAAATGGCCAGACTGCCGACGGAAGTGGACTTGCCGTCGGAGGTGGATGGATAAGGCCCGCCATGCACCATAGCGTGACCGACTTCCACACCCGTGCCAAAGCCGTTGACCAAGATCCGGCCGACACGCCGTTCCAATGCGGGCAGAAAATTCCGGACGTCGCCATAATCGGCTTCATCGATGTGAAGAGCGCCGGTCAATTGACCTTCAAGTCCTTCCACAATTTCCAGCATGGTCGCCAGATCGGGGCAGCGCACAACCAGCGACGCTGCGCCGAATATCTCGTCGCGCAAGCCCGCATGTTTCAGGAACGATGCTGCAGTAGTGGAAAACAGCGCGGCCTGGCCTTGATGCTGCGCGCCGCTCTTGCCGCGCCCCTCGGTTTTCACCTCGGGGTGGGACGCAAACGTTGCAACGCCAGAATCGTAAGCCTGATGAATGCCGGGCGTCAGCATGGTCGATGCAGGGACTTCGGACAGCGCCGCCTCGGCCGCTTCGATGAAACTGTCCAGTTCCGGACCGTCAACCGCCAGAACCAGCCCGGGATTGGTGCAAAACTGTCCTGAGCCCATCACCAGCGAAGCTGCGAATGCCTTGCCGATTGCTGCGGCGCGCTTGGACAGCGCATGCGGAAACAGCAACACAGGGTTGATGCTGCTCATTTCGGCATACACCGGGATCGGCTCGCTTCTGGCTGCTGCAAGCTGCATCAATGCGGTGCCGCCCGCGCGCGATCCGGTAAAACCAACGGCCTTGATGCGACGATCTGAAACCAGTCCTTGCCCGATATCGCGTGCGCTATCGAACAAAAGCGAAAACGTCCCTGGCGGCAAAGCGCAATCCCTGACTGCTTTTTGAATCGCCCGCCCGACCAGTTCGGAAGTGCCGGGATGGGCGGAATGCGCTTTGACGATTACCGGACATCCTGCCGCCAGCGCCGATGTGGTATCGCCGCCGGCGACCGAAAAGGCGAGCGGAAAGTTGCTGGCGCCGAAAACCGCAACAGGACCCAGCGCGATGTTGCGCAGCCGCAAATCGACGCGCGGCAGAGGTTTTCTGTCCGGTTGCGCCGGGTCGATCCGCAATTCCAGAAAGTCGCCGTTTCTGACCACGCCGGCGAACATGCGCAGCTGGCCGACTGTACGCCCGCGCTCGCCCTCGATGCGCGCACGCGGCAGGCCGCTTTCGCTAACGCAGCGCTCAATCAAGGCGTCGCCGATTTCCAGGATGTTTTCGGCAATCGTTTCCAGAAATTTTGCACGTGCTTCCAGCGAAGTTTCGCGATACAGATCGAATGCCTGCCATGCCAGTGCGCAAGCCTGCTCAAGATGTTCGCGGGTGGCGCCGCCGAACGATGGTTCCAGCGTCGCGCCGCTGGCGGGATTAATGCCCTTGATCGCGCCATTGGTGCCATGCACCGCTTGATCGCCAATCAGTAAATTGCCCAAAATGTTCATTCCTGATTCCTTGAAAAAAAATGAAAATGCGGCGGCCGAAAGCATGTTCCGCTCGCCCTCAGCGCAGCCGCCGCATCGCTGTGCGCTTTATTTGCCCCAGCGCAGAACCAGGGGGTCCAGGCGACGGGCAATCTGCAGCAAGCCGGCGCGCGTCGCAGGATCAACCGGTTGCAGCGGATGGCGCACCGCGTCCGAGGCAATCACGCCGCCTTCCTTCATCAGAATCTTGGAGGAAGCCAGCCCGCTTTGCCGATTTTCGAAGTTGATCAGCGGCAGCCATTGCTGGTAATGTTCGGCCGCCAGTTCGGTATCGCCGGCGACGTAAGCATCAATGATCTTGCGAATCCCGTCCGGGAAGCCGCCGCCGGTCATCGCACCGGTGGCGCCGGCATCGAGATCGGCCATCAGCGTAATCGCTTCTTCGCCGTCCCATGGCCCGACAATGGCGTCGCCGCCCAACGCTATCAGTTCGCGCAGCTTGGCCGCAGCCTGCGGCACTTCAATCTTGAAGTAAGAAACGTTTTCAATTTCCTTGGCCATTTTTGCCAGGAATGACACGGACAAATGGGTGCCGCTGGCGGGCGCATCCTGAATCATGATCGGGATATCTATCGCATCGGATACGGTGTTGAAAAATTCATAAATACCGCGTTCCGCAACCCGGAAGGTGGCGCCGTGATACGGCGGCATGATCATCACCATTGCCGCGCCGGCATCTTGCGCGCTGCGGCTGCGCTCGGCACAGATGCGCGAGCTGAAGTGCGTGGTGGTGACGACCACCGGCACCCGCCCGGCTACATGCTCCAGCGCGGTACGAATCAAAATCGTGCGCTCGTCATCGCTGAGAACGAACTGTTCCGAGAAATTGGCGAGAATACAAATGCCTTCGGAACCCGCATCGATCATGAAATCGAGACAGCGGCGCTGGCCGTCCAGATCAAGCGCGCCCTGATCGGTGAAAATTGTTGGAGCCACCGGGAAAACGCCGCGGTAATAAGGTTTGATAGTTTTATTGTTCATGAATTTTTGCTTCCGATTTCAAATGGTAAGTGACGCAAGGCCGGCGATTTTTTGCAGCGCTCTACGTCGGCTCCGGTTCATGCCGAGCAATTAAAAATCAAGTGATCGCGCCGATTTGCCAGGGCACGAATTCATTTTGGCCATAGCCGTGTTTTTCGCTGCAGCTTTGCTTGCCGGAGGCGGTATCGAGCATCAGTTGAAACAGTTCCCGGCCCTTTTCCTCAATGGTCGCTTCACCGGTCAAAATCGTGCCGCAATTCACGTCCATGTCTTCCTGCTGGCGATTCCATAGCACGTTATTGGTGGCGATTTTCAGGGATGGCGTCGGCGCGCAGCCATAGGCCGAGCCGCGGCCGGTGGTGAAGCAAATCAGGTTGGCGCCGCCCGCCACTTGCCCGGTCGCGGAGATCGGGTCATAGCCTGGGGTATCCATGAATACCAATCCTTTGGCGCTCACTTGTTGCGCGTATTCGTAGACCTCGATCAGATTGGTATTGCCGGCCTTGGCGATGCCGCCCAGGGATTTTTCCAGCACGGTGGTCAGGCCGCCGGCCTTGTTTCCAGCCGATGGATTATTGTTCATCGCGGCGTGATTGCGGGCGCAGTAGTCTTCCCACCAGTGAATGCGACGGATCAGTTTTTCGCCGACTTCGCGATTGACCGCGCGCCGGGTCAGCAGATGTTCGGCACCGTAAATTTCCGGTGTTTCCGAGAGGATCGCCGTGCCGCCGTTCTGCACCAGCAGATCAACCGCGGCACCGAGCGCAGGATTGGCCGAAATGCCGGAATAGCCGTCCGAACCGCCGCATTGCAAGCCGACGATCAGGTGGCTTGCCGGAACCGGCTGCCGGCTGATCTGGTTCGCCTTAGCCAGCATCGCATTGACCAGTTCGACGCCGAGCGCGATGGTTTTGGCGGTGCCGCCGGTGTCCTGAATATTGAAGGTTTTCAGAAACTCGGCTTCAACCAGGCCCTGGGTTTCCATGATTTTGGAAATTTGATTGGTTTCGCAGCCCAGGCCGATCACCAGCACGCCCGCGAAGTTCGGATGTGTTGCATAGCCGCCCAGCGTGCGTTGGAGCATGGCCAGGCCCTCGCCTTCAGGATCAACCGCACAGCCGGCGCCATGGGTCAGCGCCACCACTCCATCCACGTTCGGGAAAGCCGCCAGCGCTTGCGGATACACATCGCGGCGAAAGCGCTCGGCAATCGCGCGCGCCACCGTCGCCGAACAATTCACCGAGGTCAGGATGCCGATGTAATTGCGCGTTGCAACCCGGCCGTCAGGACGGACGATGCCGTCGAAGGTGGCCGGATTTTCCGCCAGCACCGTTGGCTTGGCATCCGCACAAAACGCATAGTCGCGGGTGAACTCGCCCATCGCCAGGTTGTGCGTATGGACATGCTCGCCAGGAACAATCGTACGGCTGGCGAAACCGATGATTTGCCCATAACGCTTGACGGGCTGGCCTTGCTCGATCCGTTTCGCGGCGACCTTATGGCCGGCCGGTATCAAGCCCGATACCTTGATACCCTCGCCGGACAATACAGTTCCGCCAACTAACTGGCTGCGAGCGATGACGACGTCATCGTCTTTATGCAGCCGTACCGCTTGCATCGAAGCAGCCGGCGTTGCCACTGGGGCGTTCATCACGTCTTGCGTTGTAGGCATTTCGGAATCCATCCAGTTTAATTGAGCATTTCTTTAGGCAACGACACGCCAAAGTACTTCTTGTAAATCTCGTTGAGCTTGCCGTTTTTCAGGTTGGCCTGGGTCCATTTGTCCAGCCATGCCTTCAGTTCAGGATCATTCTTGCGAATGCCGAGACCGAGCGGGAACATCTTCATCACGAATTTCGGCTCGACATCGCGTGACGGATTGTTCTTTTTGACGGCCGGAATAACGCTCATCGCGGCAGCGATATAGTCTTGCTGTCCGGTTGAAACGGCGGTATTGGTGGTCGCGTCATCCTCGTAGCGGACGATATTGACGTCGGCGACTTCTTTCACGCCGCGCGACAATTCCTGATCGCTGGTGGTGCCGCGCGTGACCGCAATGGTTTTATTGGCGAGGTCGGAAAACGCAGTGATTTTGCTCTTGGACGGGCCGCCGACTACCACCTGGATCACTGCATACGGAACCGAGAAATCGATTACCTTCTTGCGCTCATCGGTGATTGAAAAAGATGCGATGACGACGTCCGCTTTCTTGGTCAACAGGAAAGGAACCCGGTTCGGTCCGGACACGGGCACTACTTCGAGTTCTACGCCAAGGTCTTTTGCCAGCAGTTGCGCAGTTTCGATGTCCGAGCCGCTTTGCCTGGCCTGCCCATCGAGCATGCCGTAAGGAGGCGCGCCGATATCGACGGCGATCATGATTTTCTTGCGCTGACGGACGGTGTCCAGAGTATCCGCCTTGGCGAAGGATGACAGGCTCACCAGGCAAAGTCCCAACATGCTGCCGATTAATAGATTATGTTTTTTCATGGTCTCACTCCGTTATTGGCCTTGCGGCCGGTTAATTACAGTCCGCTACAAACAAATTGATTCAACTCGGCGGTAATGGGCTGCTGCAGCATGTCCCCGTTCCCGCGCTCCCATACAACCCCGTGATGCATGAACAAAATCTGGTCTGCCACGTTGCGCGCAAAGGCCATTTCATGCGTTACCAGAACCATCGTCATGCCGTCGGCGGCCAGGTTCTCGATGACTTTCAATACTTCGCCGGTCAATTCCGGATCCAGTGCCGACGTCACTTCATCGAACAGCATCAGAGTCGGCTTCATGGCCAGCGAGCGCGCAATGGCGACGCGCTGCTGCTGGCCGCCGGACAGTTGTTCCGGATATGCGTCGGCCTTGTCTTCGAGCCCCACTTTTTTCAACACATCGCGCGCCAGGTCGCGTGCATCATGTCCGCTGACGCCGTTCACCTTGCGCGGCGCAAGCGTGATGTTTTCTTCCACAGTGAGATGCGGAAACAGGTTGTAACTTTGAAAAACGATGCCGACGTCCTTGCGTAGCGCATGCAAGTTGACATTCGGCTGGTGCATCGCGCGGCCGCACGCATAGAGTTCGCCGCTGTTGATGCTCTCAAGTCCGTTAATGCAGCGCAACGCGGTGCTCTTGCCGGACCCGCTGCGACCGATCAGGGCTACGACTTGGCCCTTGGTCACTTCAAAGCTGACGCCTTTCAATATCTCCGTGGCTCCGAAGGATTTGCGGACATTGTCAAACTTGACGATGGTGTTCATGGCTGGTCTCCTGGTTCCTGTTAGCTTCTTTTGAATTTCCGCTCAAGCCTGGCGGCGAGTCGGGAAAGCGGATAACACATTGCGAAATAAATGACTGCGGCGATGGTAAAGATGATGAAGGGCTCGAACGTAGAGTTGTTTACCACCCGAGCCGAATAGGTCAGATCAAAGAAGCCAATCACTACCGCGTAGGAAGAATTCTTCACAATCTGAACCAGAAACCCGACCGTAGGCGGCACCGCAAGCCGGGCCGCCTGAGGCAAGATCACATGCGCGGCCGTTTTTACCGGCGACAGCGCCAGGCATTCGGCTGCTTCCCATTGGGTGCGCGGTACAGCTTGAATACAGCCTTTCCAGATCTCGCCCAAATACGCGCCAGAATAAGCAGTCATGGCAATGCCGGCAGCCACCAGGGCAGGCAGGTTAAATCCTGTCACGCTGATGCCGAAATACACCATGAACATAATGATCGGCAGTGGTACGCCTTGGATCAGCTGAACCAGCAAGCCGGAGCTCTTGCTGATCCATTTATTGCGACTGCTGCGCGCCAGGGCGATCGGCAATCCAAGCAGCGTGCCGCCGACAAAGCCCAGGGCGGACAGGATGATGGTCCAGCCGGCGCCTTTAAAGATGAAAAACAAATGATCGATTGTTATTCCGTGCATGTCAGTCTCCTGAGGATTAACCATTAGCCTTCAGACGGCGGCGGCGCGGGAAGGCAATATCGGCGCCCTGTTCCATGATCAAGCGCAACAGCCACGACAAGACCAGGTAGACAACGGCGATCACGATGTAGATTTCAAACCCCCGGAATGTCTCGGACTGGATGCGATAGCCGATCGCCGTCAGTTCTTCCGCCGAAATTTGCGACATGATTGATGTCGCCAGCATCATCAGGACAAACTGGCTGATCAGGGATGGATACATTTTTTCCACCGCTTGCGGCAGGATCACGTGCCAAATCACACGCCAGCGCGGCAGGCCGAGGCACTCGGCCGCTTCCAGCTGACCTTTGGGAATGGACTCGATTCCAGCGCGAATGATTTCGGTACTGTAGGCCGCGACATTGATGACCAGCGCAAAGATCGCAGCGGCCAAGGCGGGAACCCGGACATGCATCGCCGCCAACCCGAAAAACAGCCAGAACGCCTGAATCACCAACGGCGTATTGCGGATCACATCCACGTACCACGTCACCGCTTTGCGGGCCCATGGCGGCCCGTACACGCGCGCGATCGAGAAGGCCGCGCCGGCGATGAAACCGAAGGCAATGCTGAGAACCGACATGCGGATGGTGAGCCAGATGCCATCGAGTATGTCGCGCCAGTGCGTTGCCAAAAAACTGAAGTCGAATTCGTAATCCATTGTGTTATCTCCTTGATTGCACGCGTCAATCGACGGTGCTTTTATTATTAGAGTTGGTTGACGTCACCTGCATTGAAGACGTTGCTGACACGTTTGAATGTATTGCGCAGCGGCTCGCCGAATCCCGGCAAACTGATTTCAAAGATATCGCCCTCGCAGGTGGCGACGCCATCCGAAAAAGACGCGCTGGCGGAGCCGAAGAAATACACATGCACATCGCCCGGGCGCAAAAATTGCGCATATTTGAAATGGTGATATTCAAGGTTCTCTATGGTGTGACTCATATTCTCTTCGCCGGTCCGAAAGCGCTTTTCCCACAACAATTCGCCGTCGCGGAAGATGCGGCTAAAGCCGGACAGCTTCTTGGGTAAAGTGCCGACCCGCAGCTCGGGGCCGAATGAGCAATAGCGCAATTTGGAATGCGCAAGGTAAAGGTAGTTGCGCCGCTCCATGATGTGATCGGAAAACTCGTTACCGGCCGCAAAGCCCAGTCGGTAAGGTTTGCGATCAGGTCCGATAACATAAAGCCCGGTCAGTTCGGGCTCTTCCCCGGCATCTTCGGCAAATCCGGGAACCGGAATCGCACAACCCGGATGGATCAGAATGCTGCCGTCGCCCTTGTAGAACCACTCTGCCTGCACCCCTGGCGTGCCCGATGGCGGACGGCCGCCTTCTAGCCCCCAGCGAAATACCCGCATCGAGTCGGTCATCGCTTCATGCGGAACTTGATCCTGATGCATCGCATCGCGCAGGGAGGCGCTGCCCAGATGGGTCAGCCCGGTTCCGCTAAGCAGGCAATGCGCGGGATCTTCGTCATGGTCCAGTGGAACCAGAATGCGAGATTCCGCGAGAATTGCCTTATAGGAATCATCTCCCTCCTCGCCCAGCGCCTCGACCTCGGCTTCCAGGCTGCGCCGGTTGACGATCGCGGCCATCGCAATCCGGCGCGTCGAACGGACATCCTTGACGACACCGACACGTTCGTCGTCAGTCCGGATAACCCCGACGCGGCGCCGCTCTTTATCGTCCAAGAATTGAATTAATCGCATGCTGTCTCCTGTAGGCGTCTTTATCTGACTTTGCCTATTTCCCTGGCGTTTCGCCGGGATATCATTTTATGCAGCGACTATAGGTGGGCTCGCTCCTGCTGTATATTGAATTGTTTCCATAACGTGATCACTTTTACGACTCACATGAAAAGCACGATTGACGTACTGATGTCCAGGCTGCGAATGAAGCAATTACAGCTATTGATTGCGCTCGACGATCACAAATCGCTGCACAAGGCCGCAGGCGTGATGGCCATGACGCAGTCGGCAGCAAGCAAGGCGCTGCATGAACTTGAATCCATGTTTGAAGCACCGTTGTTCGAGCGATCTAAAAGCGGCATGCTGCCAAACCAGTTCGGCCATTGCATCATTCGCTATGCGCGGCTTTTGGCGGCAGATCTGTCAGCCTTGTGTCAGGACATTGCTGAAATACGATCCGGCAAGGGTGGCCGGTTGGCCATTGGGACCATCATGGGTGCAATTCCGGACGTAGTGGTGCCGATCTTGAACTGGCTCCATACCAGACAGCCAAATCTCTCGATCGAGGTAATTGAAGATACAAGTCGTCGGATGCTCTCGATGCTTGACGATGGACGCCTGGATTTGGTGATAGGACGCTCGAGCGTCAGTGATCAACCTGGAAAATATCACTATCAACCGCTGCGGGATGAGCCAATTTCAGTGGTGGTAGGTTATGCGCACCCTCCACTTGAGAAGAAAGAACTTATCTTTCATGACTTAAAGGATCACCGCTGGCTGGTGTATCCAAGCCACATGCCGATGCATGCGCTACTGGAGAGGGAAATGGATCTGGCCGGCTTGAGCATGCCATCGAATCAAATTTCAACTGCATCGACCTTCGTCACCATTTCAATCTTGCAGCGCAGTACTGACATCGTGGCGTTATTGCCCACCGACGTAGCCGATTTTTTTGTCCGGCATAAGATGATCCGGATTCTTCCGCTGGAATTGAAATCGAAATACCAAACCTTCGGCATCGTGACCAGGAAAGGCGGCGCGCTTTCCCCTGCGGCCGACCAATTCATTCACTTATTGCGCGACAGGAATCTGATGCATTGATCAGGCTTGAAATAGCCACGAGAGATAATGCGCAATCGGATATCCCTAACTTGCCGGAAAAAAATCCGCCCGGCACAAATCCGGCAGTTTTTTGAGCGTTAAAGCGACCGCGCAGCCGGCACCACAGGATCGACGTGGGTCATCAGACTGAGCACCTGATGCCGCGCCATCACGCGCTGGCGCGCATCGACTGCTATATCGTGGCCTTGCGCAACGGTCATGCCGGCATCCAGCTCCAGATGCACATCGACGATAGCCAGGTCGCCCACCCGACGCGTGCGCAAGTCGTGCAATCCCAATACCCCGGGAGTCTGGCGCAACGTCTGGTCGATGGCGGCGATCTCTTCGACTGAGACCGCGCGGTCCATCAGGTCATGCAAGGCATTCCAGGCAAAGATAGCGCCCATCCGCGTCACCATCAGGCCCACCACCAGGGCCGCAATCGGGTCCAGCAGCGCAAAACCCAGCAGGTTGCCGCCAATCCCAAGCGCCACCACCAGCGAGGACGCCGCATCCGAACGTGCATGCCAAGCGTTGGCTACCAACAGCGAAGAGCGCAGGCGCTTGGCGACCGCCAGCATGTAGCGAAACAGCAATTCCTTGGCCAGCAACGCGCCCAGCGCCACATACAGCGCGATCACATGGACTTGGGAAATCGTGTGCGGCGATTCGATCTTGACGAAGGCCGTCCACAGCATGCCCAGACCAACCGCCAGCAACAGGCCGCCCAGCACCAGCGACGCCGCATTTTCATAACGATGATGGCCATAATGATGATCTGCATCGGCGGCTTTGCTGCTGTGCCTACTGGCCAGCAGGACGACAAAATCAGCCAGCAAATCCGAGAGCGAATGGATGCCGTCGGCAATCAGCGCCTGCGAACTGGCGAACAGGCCGGCCGTGACTTGCAGCGCAGTCAATATCAGATTGACGAAGACGCTGACCAAAATACTGCGCCGCGCCGCCTGCTGCTTGTGCGGTGTGTCGTGCTCGCGGGATTCCGGGCGTTCAGCCATGGTTGGTTGCATCAGATTTGTATGCTATTGGAGCATTTCATCGGTTTCAAAATTCAGCTTAGTTGGCAATTGCTTCCTTGGCTGCTAGCCCGGCATTTTGGGCCGGAGGCAAGGCTGCTTCAGGCTTGACGATATCGATCTTGTTTTCGCGCATATAGCCGTCCATTTCCTTCCAGCCGCTGAAAACCGCAGCCCGCCTGGTATCGGGATTGCGCGCAAAACAATCTTCAATCCCCCGGCCGGCGTAACGGCAGGCGCTGCCGGTGGCGCTCGATTCCGCATCGCGGCTTGCCACCTCCTTGGCCGGATCGACAAAACCGAGCCGATCGCAGGAAGACAAAAACAAGTTCGTTGCCAGTGCAACGCCGAGAATGTACCAGGGCCGAATTCGCATGCATGCGCCAAAAAAGTGTGAACTGGCCGATTTTATCCTGTCACGCCGGCAAAGTGGAATGCCGCGCTTCGGATCGAAGCCTAGCAGACCACCCTCTGCCGCCCGGCTACCCGCGGCAGACGCAGCTCAGAGACGCCGCTCGACTTCGGCTACTACCGCCGTCAGCATTTTGTGCACATCGGCCTGCACCATCACGCGGCCCAGCAGCAATGGCACGAAAAAATCCGGCTCCATGCTGCCGCGATAGGTAATCAAGGTGCCGGCGCCCGACTCCACCGGCGTCAGTTCCCAGCGCGAGGCGTAGTGCTTCATGTCGCCCGCCACCAGCGCCACGTCGAGCGTCGAAAACGGATGTTCGGTCACGCGCACCACCAGATGGATTGCTTGCCGCATGAAGAAAAAACCGATGCTGCCCTGTTGCTCGATGATGGCTTCATCGCCACCGCGCGAAAGCAGCGTCGAAGACAGCAGATCGGGTATGAATTCAGACAGCCGGCCGTAATCGGTCAGCACCGCCCAAGTCTGCTGCGGCGTGGCGCGAACCAGTCCGCTCACCTGTATCTCGAACAAGATGCGACCTTTTTCGTGATTGCGTTTAACGCTGACTTCGATGCTGCCATTCAGCGTCCCTTCTTTCTTCCATACCAGTGCGGTACAGGTAATTGCTAAAAGAAGGAAAAAGTATGTCATTCATATAATGTATAGCATAGAGCGCACTACGCAAACAGGGTGCCGGGCGCAATCTGCAACAGTAATGATCTGCCTCTATAGTTAGTTCAACCGGAGATGCAACGATGCATACCTTACCTTGGCAGCCGATACTCGATTTCTGGTTTTTGCCAGCCGACAATCCCGGGTACGGCCAGGCCCGGGCTGCGTGGTTCCGCAAGGATGCGGCCTTCGATGCACAAATTCGCTCACTTTTTGGCCCGTTGCTAGAACAGGCGCAAGCGGGCGGCCTGACTGACTGGGACGCCAGCCCGTCCGGTGCGCTGGCCCGAATTCTGTTGCTCGATCAGTTCGCCCGCAACGCTTTTCGCGACAGCCCGCGTGCCTTTGCCGGCGATGCGCTGGCGCTTGCCGGCGCGCAGGCATTAGTTGACGTCGGTGCCGACCGCCAGTTTGCGCCGCTACAACGCTGGTTCCTCTATTTGCCGTTTGAGCATGCCGAAGATCTCGCGCTGCAGGAACGTTCGGTGGCGTTGTTTTCCCAGTTGCAGCAGGAAAGTGAGCAAAAAAGTGCGCAAAAACACGGCGATTTCGCCGCTGCGCTCGATTACGCGCTGCAGCATCGTGCGGTAATTGCCCGCTTTGGCCGCTTTCCACATCGCAATAGCATTTTGGGCCGCCCATCGACGGCAGCCGAACTGGAATACTTGCGCCAGCCGGGCGCCGGATTTTAAGCAGTCGCCCAGTGATCCGGGCCGCCCTCGCCGTGATGTTCATTAAACTCCAGCAAGATATCTTCGCGCACATTTTCCGGCAGATTCGGGTACCGAATCCCCGCTTCGATCGCGCGATATTCGCTGGTTGCCGCCGCCAGCGCGGCCGGCACCGGGTATTTGTCCAGATAGGCGGCGATCCAATCCTCGCTCAAGCCGGTTTTTAACTGGGCCCGCTGTTCGTCGCTCAACGCGGCGAAGCTGCCGACCCCGAGATCGATCTGCTGCATCAGCTCGTCGAGTTGCTGCGCGCTGGACGGTGGTTCCGGGTAATGATCCATGGCATTGCTCGCTTTCCTGGCGGCCAAAAGTTGACATGAAAAAGGCCAACCGGATTCGGCTGGCCTTGGATTCCTAGCTGGTCGGCGGCATCACAGACAGAGCGCACACTCGCGCCTGTCCCACTACTGTTTCCAAATTAAAGACGCTTACTTCGGGCTTAACTGGGCTCGGATTTCGCCGTTCGGATAGGCTGCGCTGTGGACGTTGACGTACAGATTGCCCGCCATATAACTGGCATATTGCTTATCGGTAAGCATCGCACCGTCCGGAACCATCCATGCGTCGTCGGCGCTTTTTGTCAGCTTAAAGATGACCGGGCCATTGGTGCCGACAGCGCCTTCGTGGATATGGGCCACCTTGGCCTCGATGCCGGTGGTCATGATGCTGCCGCTTACCGATTTATCTGCTGACACCGTAATCGCGCCATGCCCGGTAGCTGCGGTATTGACCGGCGGAACTTCATGACTGCCGTCGAGCTTCATCTCGGACATGCCCTCCATCTTGCTGCTTGGCATGCTCTGCATCTTGCTGTCTGGCATGCTCTGCACCTTGCTGCTCGACATGTCGGACGTTTTGCCGTCGGACATGCCCGCTTTGGAGGCGCAGCCTGCCACCATTACCACGCTTAGCGCACCCAACAAGACAGGCATCATTTTTCTTGAAATGGTTTTCATGTAGTCCCCTAGGTTAAAAAAAGTGTGCCGGCTTCATAGCCGCCCGGTCAGCAGCATGATAAGCAGAATCACAACCACAATGCCAACAATCCCGCTGGGGAAATAACCCCAGCCTTGGCTGTGGGGCCAGCTCGGCAGCGCTCCGATCAAGATCAGGATCAGGACGATCAGTAGGATTGTTCCGATACTCATGTGAGCCTCCTATGTTTATTGAATAACCGACAGCAGCGCATCGGAATATTTTTCTAAAACTGCATGCATGGCACTAATGGAACGAAACGCTACGAATAGCCGGCTAAGTAAAACATCTGGTCTTTGAGGGCCGCACGCCGGGGTGGATCGCGCATTGGCTGAGACGTGATCCGCCGGCGTTTTTATGCGGATCTATTTGCCATATTTCGACTTGGCCGATGCGACGCACGCTTCCTTCGCGGGACCCGCTAAGGCGTCGCATTTTTCGATTGCCACTTTGTAATCGGCGTCGCTCTTATCCACCTTCGCGTCCGTTTTCACTTCGCTGATTTCCTTGCTGGCTTTCGCATCGACAACTGCCTTGGTATGCACTGCCTTGGCTTCCTTGACACAGACGTCCTTGGCATTTCCGCTTTGGGCGTTGCACTTCTCCTTGGCCACCGCATAGTCTCCATCTACCTTAGCAACGCGCGCGTCCATCTGCGCTTTCGGGGTATTTTTGTACTGGGCTTCGGCTTCCGCCTTGCTGTGTTTTTCAGCCGCCTTGGCTTCCGCGATGCAGACATCCTTCGGATTTGCTTTCAAGGTATCGCATTGGGTGCGCGCCGCTTTATAGGTTGCGGTAGCGCTGTCCTTGGCCGACTTATAGGTGGCTTTCTCTGCATCGGTCGCCGCAAAGGCAGCTGCAGCAAAACTGAAAGTGGCGAAACCGAGAAAAATATTTACGAGTATTTTTTTCATTTTCATTCCTTTGAATTTTTATTCCCGCGACGGTCTCGGGCGGACTATCGACACTCGATACGCCCGCCCTGTCCCGCACCAGCACCCGTTGCCAACCAAAACTCATGGCTTGTAATCCTTGTTACGCTCTTCGAAATCCTTGATCTGTTTTTCAGCCTCGTCTTTGGTCACACCATATTTCTCCTGGATTTTTCCAGAGAGCTGATCGCGTTTGCCTTCGATCTGATCGATGTGGTCATCGGTGAGCTTGCCCCATTGCTCTTTGACCTTGCCTTTGAATTGCTTCCAGTTTCCTTCGATAATGTCCCATTTCATTTCAGCCTCCTTGGCAACAATATGCTTATCGACAACGCATAACAGGCATTGACCGCCAGCTTCTATTGCATTCATGCCGGCAACGGCGCTTGCAATGGAAAGACGGCGGCATGGCGATCAATGACCACTCTGTTTAATGTGAGTTTGCAGGGAAAATCAGAGCACCCGCTCGTTCGGATAGGGTTGGGTGCCGTAATAAGAATGAATTTCATCGGCCCACGCGGTGCTTGCCATATCCGGCCAATGATCCGAATCGAATCCCGGCGCATCCTTGATCCGCTCTTTAGCGACTTTCAGGATGAAGCGCTTGTTGACGGTATCGAGCGTCAATGCATTCCACGGCACCGCGAACAGTTTTTCACCCATCCCCAGAAATCCGCCGAAAGACAACACTGCATAACTTACCTTGCCGGTATTCATGTCCAGCATGATTTCCTTGATGTCGCCGAGATCTTCATCCTGGTCGTTATAGACATCGTTGCCGAGCAGCGTGTCCGCACCCATCAACCCAGGTCCTGGACCTTCGCTGGTCTCGTTGCTGTACATCCCATATTTATCGCGATCTTGATAGCTCATGTTCATCTCCTTGGGGGACTCATACAATGAATAATGTAAAACTACATAGATCAGCCTATGCGAGTTTTCACAACTGTTTTTGATGTGCGTCAATTCACATTAAACTTGGTAAAAAAGCCATGATCCACACATAGCTAAGTGCCAGTTACAGCAGGCAATAATCGGGTTGGACGCCTCAGGATGAAACGCTGCGCGGCGCCATTCGGGAGAAGAATATGACGAATATCACGGTAGAGAAAACAGCCTTTGTTTTCGCCGGCGGCGGCAGCTTCGGCGCGATCCAGGTCGGCATGCTGCGGGCGCTGGTGGCGCACGGCATCAAACCCGATCTGGTGGTGGGAGCCTCGGTCGGGGCGCTCAATTGCGCCTATTTTGCCGGCAACCCAACGCCCGCCGGGGTGGCGCAGCTAGAACAGATCTGGTGCCAGCTGCGGCGACGCGATGTACTGCAGGTAAATTGGGGACGCATCGCCGGCCTGTTTTCTCATACGCCCTCGCTGCTCGAAGCATCCGGCCTGCGCCGGCTGATCGAACACCACTTGCCGTACCGCTTGCTGGAAGAAGCCGCAATCCCGGTGCATGTGATGGCCACCGAGCTATTGCACGGCAGCTCGATCCGGCTTTCCAGCGGCCCGGCGATTGACGCGATCCTGGCCAGCTGCGCTATTCCCGCGATATATCCGGCGGTACTGCTCGGCAACAATTACCTGATCGACGGCGCCATCGCCAGCAATACCCCGATCATGGCGGCGGTGGCGCTGGGAGCCAGCCGGCTGATCGTGTTGCCCACCGGCTATGCCTGCGCGCTGACCGCGCCACCGATCAGCGCGATAGGCAATGCGCTGCATGCGTTGAACATGCTGATCGCGCATCAATTGGTGCAAGACCTGGAATTGCTGGCCGGCAAAGTGTCGGTATTGACGGTGCCGCCCTTGTGCCCGCTGGCGGTGTCGCCGTATGACTTTTCACAGGCCAGGGATTTGATCGAACGCGCCGCTAGCAGCACCCGGCGCTGGCTCGACAATGAAGGGCTCACGCAATACCGGATTCCCGGCGCGCTGCGCCCGCATCAGGACTGAGCCGGCGCGCCTACGGCCTGGGTTGGAGCACCCGCTGCAACGAGAGCGACTTGGTGGCGATGAATATTTCGCGCAGCAAGAAAGAATAGCTGCCGATCAGCGCCAGCATCGCCACCACGAACAGCACCGCAATCAGACGATCCAGCGCCAGACCCAGCGCGTCGCCGATAAACAACGCCACGATGATCAGGCTCACCAGCAGCGCGCAGGCAGTGCTGAGGGTGATCGCATAATTGATCTGGTGCGCACGCCGATACAGGATGGTGAGCTGGGTCAGCAGTTCGGATTTTGCCGGGGCGTCGGTGTGGCGCAGCAAGTCTTCCAACTTGCGCGAGCGGTCGATGATGCGCGCGAGCCGGTTGGTCAGCACAATCAACTGCGGCCCGATGCCGCTCAACAGGAAGACCGGCGCAATCGAAAGTTGGATGATGTGACTGACATCGCTGAGTTGGAGATTCATGGTGGTTCCCAAGGATGTAGTTTACGCGCCGTAAGCACTATACGGGGGTGCGTATTATTTTTTGCGCATTAAAACAATGCGGCGAATGCATGTTTACTGCATATACTCCATATCAAGCAGCACCGTAGGATGGGCGAAACCCATCGCATATCGAACTTGCATGATGGGTTTCACCCATCCTACGGCGGTGCGCAATATCGTCAGCAAATAACAAAAAAAGCCGGATGCTGAGGTGCATCCGGCTTCCGGCAAGCAACTTACACCGTCAGCGGCTTGTAGCGAATCCGCTTCGGCTTCGCGCCTTCTTCGCCTAGACGTTTCTTCTTGTCGGCTTCGTATTCCTGATAATTGCCGGCGAAGTAGACCCATTTCGAATCGCCCTCGCAGGCCAGGATATGGGTCGCGATCCGATCCAGGAACCAGCGGTCATGGCTGATCACCATCACGCTACCGGCAAATTCCAGCAACGCGTCTTCCAGCGCGCGCAGGGTTTCCACGTCCAGATCGTTGGTGGGCTCATCCAGCAGCAAGACGTTGCCGCCCTGCATCAATGTTTTCGCCAGATGCAAACGACCGCGTTCGCCGCCGGATAGATTGCCGACGATTTTTTGCTGGTCGCCGCCCTTGAAGTTGAAGCGGCCCAGATAGGCGCGCGATGGCATCTCGAAGCGGCCGACGGTGATGATGTCGTTGCCGTCGCAGACGTCCTGGAACACGGTTTTGGCGCTGTCGAGCGAGTCGCGCGATTGGTCGACAATCGAGACTCGGGCGGTCTGGCCGATCGCGACTTCGCCGCTATCGGGCTGCTCGATTCCGGTGATCATCTTGAACAGCGTGGTTTTGCCGGCACCGTTGGGGCCGATGATGCCGACAATCGCGCCGGCCGGAATCGTGAAGCTGAGGTCGTCGATCAGCAAGCGGTCGCCGAACGCTTTGGAGACGTTCTTGAATTCGATCACTTCATTGCCCAGACGCTCGGCCACCGGGATGAAAATTTCCTGGGTTTCGTTGCGCTTCTGGTATTCGTGCTCGGACAACTCATTGAAGCGGGCCAGCCGCGCCTTGCTCTTGGATTGGCGGCCTTTCGGATTCTGCCGCACCCATTCCAGTTCCTTGGCGATGGTTTTCTGGCGCGACGATTCGGTCGCTTCTTCCATCTTCAGGCGGTTGCCTTTCTGTTCCAGCCACGAGCTGTAATTACCTTTCCACGGAATGCCGTGGCCGCGATCGAGTTCCAGAATCCATTCGGCGGCATTGTCGAGGAAGTAACGATCATGTGTGATGCCGACCACGGTGCCGGGAAAGCGCAGCAGGAATTGCTCCAGCCATTCGACCGATTCGGCGTCCAGATGGTTGGTCGGCTCGTCCAGCAGCAACATGTCCGGCTTCGACAACAGCAAACGGCACAGTGCGACGCGACGCTTTTCGCCACCTGACAACACGCCGATTTTGGCGTCCCACGCCGGCAGGCCCAGCGCATCGGCGGCCATTTCCAGTTGCAGGTTCAGGTTGCCGCCGTCGGCAGTCGAAATGATCGCTTCCAGCCGCGCCTGCTCATTGGCCAGCGCATCGAAATCGGCATCTTCTTCGGCGTAGGCGGCGTACACCGCTTCCAGCTTGGCTTGCGCCTCGAATACTTCGCCCAGGCCGGATTCGACCACCTGGCGCACCGTTTGCTCCGGATCGAGCACCGGCTCTTGCGGCAGGTAGCCGATATTCAGGCCCGGCATCGGCACTGCTTCGCCCTGGATGTCGGTGTCGATGCCGGCCATGATTTTCAGCAGCGTCGATTTGCCGGAGCCGTTCAGGCCCAGCACGCCGATCTTGGCGCCGGGGAAGAAGGACAGCGAAATGTCTTTCAGGATTTGACGTTTGGGCGGCACGATCTTGCCGACTTTATTCATTGTGTAGACGTAATTTGCCATGGCTTTCGGGTCTTTTTCAGGTTGCGGGCGCACGCAAGAAGGTGCAAGTAGTGCGCAGCCCTGATGTTAATGGAACGAGTGCAAGGATAACCGATGGCAGCCCGGCCGGTACAGCGCAGTGGTGAGCTGCGGCGTCGGATTGACGTTGGATAGACGCTGGATGGCGATTACCGCGCCTGCAGCGCCGCCAGCACTTGCCCTTTCAGGGCCTTGATCAGAGCCGCTTCATCCGGCGTCACGCCTTCCGGCGCCAGTGCGGTGCGGTCGGCATAAAACAGTCCGAGCGGAACCGAACGCACCACCAGCGGCAGCACGATGAAACTGCGGGTGTCAGCGAGCAGTGTGCGGTGCCAGGCGGGCAGCAAGGCCACAATCTTGCTGGTGGTGGCGTCGGCGATCATCAGGTCGGCGTCACCGCCCGGCCGGTCTTGATTATTTACGCACCTGGGCAATAATTATCGAAGTCTGCAAGCTTGCGACCGCCTCCTGAGTTTGCTCCCAGAGTGTGTGCAGTTGGCCAACCGAATTCTGCATCATGCGAAAAGCGATAATTGTCGCTTCCATCGGCGTGGCAGCTTCCGTGCGGACCGCCTCAAGATGACTTAACAACAGTTCAAGAGTGGGACGCTGGGCCGGCGGCGCGGCATCGACCACCTCGCGCAATACGTGACGGCGAAACGCTTCGAAGGATTCAGGGTCGTCCCGATACAACGACGCCAGCATATCGAAATCGGGAAGTTGTATGGCGAGATGCATGGCTGGCTCCTTATCATGTTGTTTTGATAAGTGTGCTGCATTTGGCGCGCCCTCCTTTGCGGCACGTCAATGCTATGGTGCGCGCCGTCCATGCCGGCACAAACCCGGGGCGGCTTGCCGCTGCAGGAGGTGCGCCATCCAGCAAATATGCTGGCTAATAGCCCAGCAAACGCGGCAGCCACAGCGCCAGCTGCGGGAACACCATCACCAGCGTCATCGCCCCCAGCATCGCGCCCACCATCCACAACGCCCAGCGCACCGTCGATTCCATCGAGACGCCGGCGATGCGGGTGGTGACCATCAGGTTGACCGCCATCGGCGGCGTGAATTGTCCGATCGCCATATTCATCGTGATGACGATGCCGAACCAGACCGGGTCCCAGCCATAGATCAACATGATCGGCAGCAGGATCGGCAGGAACACCAGAAAGATCGATACCGCATCCAGCAGCATGCCGGCGATCAGCAGCATCACGCTGATCATCACCAGCATCAACGCTTCATTGCCGGCGAAGCCCAGCAGCAGCTTGGCGAACGCATCGAACGCGCCGAGCGTCGAGCCGGCATGGGCGAATACGCCGGCCAGCGAGATGATGATCAGCACCACCGCCGAAATTTCGGCCGATTCGACCAGCACCCGATATACCTTGTGCAGGTCCAGCGTGCGGTAGACGAAAAAACCGTAGAAAGCGGCCACCACCGCGGCCTCGGTCGGCGTGAACAGGCCGGCGCGCATGCCGCCGAGAATGATCACGGGCGCCAGCAAGCCCCAGATCGCTTCCTTGAAGCTGTCCCACAAGCGCGGCGTTTCTTCGTCTGAGGCCGAGCCCCAGCCATTCTTGCGCGACAGGTACAGGGTGGGCACGATCAGCGCCAATCCGGCCAGAATGCCGGGCAGCATGCCGCCGGCAAACAGCGCCGGCACCGACGCTGCCGGCACCAGCACGCTATATACGATCAGCGCAATCGACGGCGGAATCAGGATCGCGGTGGAACCGGCGGCGGCGATCAAGGTGGCCGAAAACTCCTTCGGATAACCCTGCTTCAACATGCTCGGAATCATCACCATCGCCACCGCTGCGGCGTCGGCCGGGCCGGAGCCGGAAATCCCGCCCAAAAACATGCAGACCAGAATTGCCACCACGCCTTGGCCGCCGCGCCGCTTGCCGACGATGGCGGAGGCGAAGCGCACGATCCGCAGCGCAACGCCGGCGCGCTCGAACATCATGCCGGCCAATACGAACACCGGCAGCGCCAGCAGCGGATATTTGGCGATGCCGCCATAAGCGTTGGTCGGCACCGCCATGATGCCGAGGCCTTCGATCAGAATCACCGCGGTGCCGGCGATGCCGAGCGCGATCGCCAGCGGCGCGCCGATCGCCAGCAGCAGCGCGAAGCCGGCGAATAAAATCAGACTGCCTTCGGCGATCATGCTGCACTCCGATCTGCCGGGCTGGATTGCCGGCTAAAACGCAGCATGCGGCCGATGATGCGCAGGAAAATCACCGCCGACAGCAGCGGCAGCCAGAGCGTGTAAATCCATTGCGGGATGCCGATGCCGGGCGACGTGGTGTCGTACTGCCAGTCATCCCAGAACAGAAAAGTGCCATACCAGGCCATGATTGCAAACATCAGCGCGCCCAGCGCCAGCACCAGATATTCCAGCACGCGCGCCAGCTTGCGCGGCAAGCGTTCGGTGATGAACGTCATGCGAATGTGGGTGTCGCGGGCAAACGCGGCGGCGGCGCCGAACAGGGTCAGCACCACCATCAGGAAAATTGAAAATTCTTCGGTGAAGGCAAACGAGACATCGGTGAAATAACGCACCAGCACATTGGCAAAGGTGATGCAGCAAATCAGCGCCAGCGCCATCGCGGCGCAGAATTCTTCGATTTTGACCGGCACGCGCGGGGCTTCCTCGGTCGGGTGGGAGGTGTCGGATGGATCGCTCATGGCATCGGTCATTTCATTCAAGGTTTAAACGTGTCGGGGGCAGCGCCCGGCTGATGACACAAACATCAAAAAACAAAAAGCGCCCCGCAGCGAACGGGGCGCTGCGGCGGCGCAAACCGGTTACTTGCGGGCGGCAATCGCCACTTCTGCTTTTTTGACCAGATCGGCGCCGATGGTCTTCGACCATTTGTCGTACGTCGGCTTGGTCAGCTTGCGAAATGCGTCGACTTCAGCCGGCGTCAGGTGCGTGACTTTCACGCCCAGAGCCGCGACATCCTTGTAGATGCCGCTGTTGGCGCTGGTCAAGCCCTTGCGCGCGAGCGCGGTTTCGTCCTTGCCGGCTTCGATTGCGGCCGCGCGCACCGCCTCCTGGTCAGCCTTGCTCCAGCTTTTCCACACCTTGCCGCTGACCACGAAGATCAGCGGATCGGCGACATAACCCCAGACCGTCAGGTATTTTTGTCCCACCGCGTGGATTTTTGCGCCGGTGAACACCGAGATCGGGTTTTCCTGGCCATCGACTGCGCCCGAGGCCAGCGCCGGCTGCGCATCGGCCCAGCTCATCTGGGTCGGATTCGCGCCCAACGCGGTGAAAGTATCGTTGAACAGCGGCGAGCCGACCACCCGGAATTTCAAGCCTTTCATGTCGGCCGGAGTGCGGATTTCACGCTTGGAATTGCTGATTTCGCGAAAACCGTTTTCGCCCCAAGCCAGCGGCACCACGCCATTTTTTTCGATCACCTTGAACAGATCGCGGCCGACTTCGCCCTTCGTCAGCGCATCGATCGCGCGGTAATCCGGCATCAGGAACGGCAGCGAAAACAGGTTCAGCTCCTTGACCTGGGGCGACCAGTTGATCGACGAGCCCACCGCCAGATCGATCACGCCCTGCCGGATCGCGGTGAATTCGCGGGTCTGATCGCCCGCTACCAGCGAAGTGCCGGGATACATCTTGATGTTGATGCGGCCCTGGGTTTTTTCCTTGACCAGATCGGCCCAGCGCTGGCCGCCATTGCCCCACGGGAAAGCGGTGCCGAGCACGGTGGACAAACGATATTCAGGTTGGTATTTCTGCTGCGCGACGGCCGGCAGCGAGACGGTGAACGCGGCGGCAATGGCGGCCGCAAATAAAGTCTTGACCAAGAAAGATTCTCCTTCGGGGGATGGAACAGCCAGAACTGGCAAACGTGCTGCCGTGGCAATATCGATCTGCCATCGCGCAGCTAATTTTCGCTTCGCTTCACGCAGTCCGACAGGCCCCTGACGCGGTATGGGCATCAACCGGACAGTGCTGCTGGCATGCTGGAACGGTGGCGCTCCCAACTTTTACAGGAATCATTAGCGCAGGTCAATTGCCCTACGGAATTTTTAGATGGCAGATTATCGTCAGACTTGGAGCGCTTGCGGCGCAAAGCGTTGAGCGCCAAGATCGGCTTGACCGAGGCCTGAGCGCAGCGCTCTATGTGCGGTTGTGCGGTGCGCCAGCCCGGCAGTGCATACGCGCAAGGGCGATATGCGAACGTTGTTTCCGCGAGATTTCTTGTGGCTGTTCAGCGTCTGCGACATTGAAGTTAAATCAGGCAGTATTTTTTATTCATGCAATTAATATATGCGGCAAAGCATGTGTTTATAGGCATACTCCATTGCAATTAAAACAGGGCGCCGCTGCTTGCAGCACTGCGCCCCTTGCCGCGATTAATTTTTAGGCAATTTTCCGGCTACGCCTTCGACGAAATAATTCATCTTGTTGAGGCCGTCATCGTTCATGTGGCCTTTTTCGAGCCTGACCTTGCCTTCGTTGTCTTTGACCGGGCCGTCAAACGGCGTCAAAGTGCCGGCCACGATTTCCTTCTCTTTGGCTTGGACGAACAGTTTCACGTCGTTCGGCACCGCCGGGCCGTAACCTTCCAGCTTGACCATGCCAGCCTTGAGGCCGCCCCAGGTGGCGCTGGTTTTCCATTTGCCGTCGATCACAGCTTGCGCTTGCTGGGTGTAATACTTGCCCCAGTGGTGGGTGACGGCGGCAATTTGCGCCTTGGGGCCGAATTTCTTCATGTCGGAATGGTAGGCGACCGCGTATTTGCCCTTCTCTTCGGCAGCCTGCATCACGGCGGTGGAATCGGTGTGATGCGTGAGCACGTCGGCGCCCTGGCCGATCAGGGTCAGCGTCGCATCGCGTTCCTTGCCCGGATCGAACCAGCTGTTGACCCAGACCACTTTGACTTCGGCTTTCGGGTTGACGCTGCGGAAACCGCGGGTGAACGCGTTAATCCCCTGCAGCACTTCGGGAATCGGGAACGCGCCGACGTAGCCGGCCACCCCGGTCTTGCTCATTTTTCCAGTCAGTACGCCGGCCAGGTAGCGGCTTTCATAAAAGCGCGCATTGGCGGTGGCGACGTTGGCGGCGGTCTTGTAACCGGTCAGGTGGACGAATTTCACCCCCGGAAACTGCCTGGCAACCTTCAGCGTCGGGTTCATGTAGCCGAACGAAGTAGTGAAAATCAGCTGGTTGCCCTGCTGCGCCAGATCGCGGATCACGCGCTCGGCGTCCGCTCCTTCGGGTACGTTCTCGACCACCTTGGTGGTGATTTTTGCGCCCAGGTTTTTCTCCATTTCCTTGCGCGCCAGGTCGTGCTGGGTGGTCCAACCGGCTTCGCCGATCGGGCTGACATACACGAAGCCGACTTTCAGGGGCGCGGCATACGCCGACACGCAAACAGCTGTCACGGGCAAGATCGCGATTGCGCTCAACACGTCGCGCACAAGATTTTTAGTCATGATTTGAATAATCTTTCGAAAGATGGGTTTTTGTCAGTACAGCTTGCAATGGATTGCCAAAATAGTTTTGGCGGCGGAGTTTCAGCTTCACCCAGCTTCACGCATCTTAACTGCTTGTCGGTGGCAGATGAGATGCTGCGCGATAGCCGCAACCACTGGCGGGGAACAATGGCGGCAGGATCAGGCCCATGTTGTATCATGCCGAATTCAAAAAAACCTTCCGCTGGCCGCTTATCGGATGCATTAATCGCTTTTTTACAGGGCGACGCTCCGACGGGCACAGCATGGTGCGTAGAAATGGAATGAGTATATTGCTGACGGCTTACGATACCCTGGTCTGCTGGATTGGTTTGGTCTGGGTCGGCTTGCTGCTGCTGCTCTGGTCGCTGCTGGCCCTGGTCTTGTATCCGCTGCTGCCGGCCCGGCTGGGGCGCGCGCTGGGACGACTGGCGATCATGACTGTGTTCCGGCTGACCCTGGCTGCGCTGAAGCTATCGGGCCGTTTCCATTTCGATTTGCGCGAACTGGATGCACTGCGCAACGAAAAATCCCTGATTATTGCCTCCAATCATCCATCGTTATGGGATGTAGTCTTGATTGCGTCGCGCCTGCCAGACGTCGCCTGCATCATGAAAGCCGAAATCCTCGGGAATATATTTCTTGGCGGCGGCGCCCGTCTGGCACGCTACATCAGCAACGCATCGTCACGCAAGATGGTGGTGCTGGCGGTGCAGGACTTGCAGCGTGGCAGCCACTTGCTGCTGTTTCCGGAAGGAACCCGCACCGTGCGACACCCGATCGGCGCTCTGACAGCCAGCATAGGCGTGATCGCACGCCGCGCCCAGGCGCCGGTGCAGACGGTCTTGATTGAAACCGATTCGCCATTCCTGAGCAAGGAATGGCCGCTGTTCAAAAAACCGCAGCTGCCGATGCATTACCGGGTGCGCGTGGGTCAGCGTTTCCCTGCGCCTGCAAGCAGCGCCGCATTGATGGCAGAATTAAGCCAGTATTTTGCCGCTCAGCTTGCTGCGCCACCGGACCCGGCAGCTGCCGATTAACCTATTTTTAGCGTCCGCTTCGATGAACTCTCCCTCCCTGACCCACCTGGTTCTGATTCCCAGTTACAACCCCGGCCCGAAAGTGTACGAGACCGTGCGCGCAGCGCGGCAGCACTGGAACCCGGTCTGGCTGGTGATCGACGGCAGCACCGATGGCACCACCGCGCAATTGCAGGCAATGGCTGCCAGCGACGCCGGTTTGCGGGTCATTGTCTTGCCGAAAAATAGCGGCAAAGGCGCAGCGGTATTGCATGGCCTGGAGCACGCCGCCGCCCTAGGATTCACCCATGCGCTGACGATGGATTCGGACGGCCAGCATCCGGCCGAACTGATTCCCGCCTTCATGGCCGCATCGCAATCCGAGCCCGGCTGCATGGTGCTCGGTCTGCCGCGGTTCGACGCCAGCGCGCCGAGTCTGCGGGTGCAGGGGCGGAAGATCTCGAACTGGTGGGCCAACCTGGAAACCTTGTGGGCCGGCATCGGCGATTCGCTGTTCGGGTTCCGGGTGTATCCGATTGCGCCGTTGCGCGCGGTGATGCGGGGCCAGCCCTGGATGCGGCGCTTCGACTTCGATCCGGAAGCGGTGGTGCGGCTGTGCTGGTACGGCGTCAAGCCGCTCAACCTGACGGCGCCGGTGCGCTATTTCAGCGTTGAAGAAGGCGGCGTGTCGCATTTCCGCTATCTGCGCGACAACCTGCTGCTGAGCTGGATGCACAGCCGCCTGTTGCTGGGATTCCTGCTGCGCCTGCCGTTATTGCTGGTGCGCAAGCTGCGCTAACAGCATCACAGCAGCCCGCCGTTGATCGAAATGACCTGGCCGGTGATATACGCTGCACGTGGCGAGGCCAGAAAACTCACCAAATCGGCGACTTCCTCCGGCTGGCCCGCGCGTTTCATCGGCACCATGCGATTTATCGCTTGCGCATCGAATGCGCTCCGGCTCATTTCGCTGTCGATAATTCCCGGCGCCACCGCGTTGACGGTAATGCCGCGACTGGCGATTTCCAGCGCCAGCGACTTGGTGGCGGCGTTGAGTGCGCCTTTGGCGGCGGAATAATTCACCTGGCCGCGGTTGCCGCCCAGCGCAGCCACCGATGACATATTGATGATGCGCCCCCACCGGCTGCGAATCATCGGCATCATCAGGGTGTGGGTGACGTGGAAAAAACCGTGCAGCGACACGTCGATCACGCGCTGCCATTGCTCCAGCTGCATGCCTGGAAACACTGCATCGTCGTGAATCCCGGCATTGTTGACCAGGATCTGGATCGGTTTGAGCTCAATCAACGGCTGCAGGATAGCCGCGACTGCGGCCGCATCGGTGACGTCGAACACCAGCACTTCGGCGCTGCCGCCCTGCGCGCTGATCGCGTCCACCACCGCCTGCGCCTGCGCCGGCCTGGAATTCGCATGCACCAGCACATGGTGACCATCTGCCGCCAGACTGCGGCAGATCGCAGCGCCGATCGCGCCGCTGCCGCCGGTAACAAGAGCTTGTTTCATGGATGTGGTCCCGCTTGCAAAGGTTGATGGGGTCAGGGGGTTTTATGATCGGCAGCCGCCGCAATACTCTGCCGCGCATTGAGGATCACCGCCGCTCTGCCTTCCAGCAGGATGCGACCTTCGGCGCGGACCCAGAAATCGTATAAGACATTGTTGCCATCGCTGCTGAATTGCCTGGCTTCCACCGTCAGATCGGCGGCGATATCGTCGAGCCGGCCGACATGCAATGTGGCCGCACGCACGCTGGCCAGGAAGCCTACTTTCGCTGGCGTCTGCGCTGGTGCCTGTTGCAGCGCCAGCAGCGCGCCATGCACTGCCATGGCCTGGGCCGCGTATTCGATGCCGCAGGCAGCCCCCAGCCGCCCGTGTGCGCGCATCGGGTTGTCGGTTGCCCGATGGCTGATGGCGCTGCAGCGCACAGCTTGCGCATCCCAGTCTTGTACCCGATCCAGCAGGCACATCTGGCCCTGATGCGGGATGTGCGCAGCGATCCACGCGCGGTCCAGGTCCACTAGGCCCACGATTCGATCTCCACCGCGAGACGGGTGGTGCCCAGGTAATCGAGCACCAGCGTGGCCGATGCGCGGTTCGCGAGCGCGCGCAGCAGCGGCAGGCCGCGCGCGGCCGGGATTGCGGTTCTGAGATTTTCCAGTGCGATGTCGGTCATCTGGTCGGCCCTATCGGACGTCAGCCAGACTCTGATCCTGGCCAGCGAATTGGCGCTGCGTTGTGGCGCAAGCACCAGACCAATCCCGAATTCGTCGGGAATCGGCCTCACCTGGTGCAGCGGTTCCGGATACGTGCTGTCGCAGGCAATCAGCAATGCGCTGGCATGTTCGACCACCACCTGACTTAAGGCTTCCAGCAGGCCGGCCCCGAAGCTGGCGTCGTACGCAGAGAGCACCGACGACGACGCCATCGACTTGGCCGCGATAGCCCAGTAGCCGGACGCCGCGTTATGCACCGAATTGTGGAATCGGGTCGGCGAAATTTGGCGGTCATCGGAGGCCAGCATCTGGCAAATTTGATGGCAATTTTCGCCATCGCCGCTGGAAGCGGAAAAAACGGTCGGCAATCCGGCGCAGTCGAGTCCGGCCGCAGCGGCGGCCTCGAAGCCGACCGCCAGCGACAGCCTGACGATCGGGCCGCAGCGACGCCGCTCCGCCGGCGGCAACGAAGCCGCCGGCGGCAGCACGGCGGGCTGATATTGGTAAGCGGCTTGTCCGGTCAAAATGGCGCGGCTGCTGGGCCAGCCATTGAATCCGGGGCCGAGCAGGCCGATGCCGTCGATATAAGCGGTCAGAGTATGCATGCTGGAGACTTAATTAGCGTTAGCGCGGCCGAAAACTAGGCTGCAATTGGTGCCGCCAAAACCGAAAGAATTGCTCAGAACGCGATCGACCCGTTGCGCCCGATTGTCCAGCAAGTAATTCAATCGCAGGTCAGGATCGCGCTGGCTGGTGTTGATGCCACCCGGCATCAAGCCGTGCTGCAGCGCCAACGCACAGATCACCGCTTCGAGTCCGCCGGCGGCTCCCAGCGTGTGCCCGGTCGCGCCCTTGGTGGAGCTGCAAGGAGTCGAGGCGTCGAACAAGGCGGCTACCGCCCGCCCTTCCGAAGCGTCATTGCTAACCGTGGCGGTGCCATGCAGATTGATGTAATCGATCTGCGCGGGCAGCAGATGCGCCATGTTCAATGCATTTTGCATGGCAATTTTTGCACCCAGGCCGTCCGGATGCGGCGATGACATGTGGTAAGCGTCGCTCGACTCGCCGATCCCCAACAACAGGATGGCGTCGGCATCGGCACTGTCCGGCAGCCGTTCCAGCAGCGCCAGCGCAGCAGCTTCGCCGATCGAGATGCCGTTGCGCCCGGCGTCATAGGGACGGCAAGGCTGGGCCGAGATCAGGCCCAGCGCATTGAAGCCATACAGCGTGGTCAGGCACAGCGAATCGACGCCGCCGACCAGCGCTGCATCGATGATGCCGGCTTCGATCATGCGCCGCGCCGAACCGAATACTTTGGCACTGGAAGAACACGCGGAAGAAACCACCGCGGCCGGCCCGCTCAAGCCGAAATAACGCTGCGCAAAATGGGCTGCCGAAAAAGTATTGTGGGTTTCTGCGTAATGAAAATCCGCCGGCAGCGCGCCTGTCACGCTATCGCGGCGCCGGTAAGCCAGTTCGGTTTGTAAAATTCCAGCGGTGCTGGTGCCCAGAAACACGCCGACTCTTTGGTGGCCGTAGCGTCCGATCGCCGTTGCCACGGCATCGGCAAAACCGTCTTGCTCCAGCGCGAGTTGCAGCAGACGGTTGTTGCGGCAGTCAAACGCCTGCAGGTCAGCCCGCAGCTTGACGTCGTCAACGCCGGCGACCGCGCCGATATAGGTGTCGAGATCGACGATATCGAAATCGCAAGGCGAGAGCCCGCTTTTGCGTTGGCGCAACGCCTGCAAGGTCTGGGAAAGACCGCGACCGAGACAGCTGGTGGCCGTGAAGTGCGAAAGTAAGAGCGGTTTCAAGGCAGAAGGAGAGCGATTCGTTGGTGGGCGTGTCGCGATTTTAGCAAACTAAACCGAGTGAACTGCATTTGGCAGCGTGACGAAATGCAGGCCGGCGTTGGCAGCGGCGTCAAACAACAGCGGCAACACCGCGATGATCACCGGCACCCCGGCGTCGGTCCGCGCGCAGTTGCCATCGTGCAGCAGCAGGATGTCGCCCGCCTTCAGATTCTGCGTCAATCTGCGGCAGACCAGCGCCGGGTCCGTGGTGTTGGTGTCAAAACCGCGCGCGCTCCAGCTCGCCAGCCGCAACCCAAGCCTGGCCAGCACCGGATCCAGGAAGATATTGCGCAGGCCGGCCGGAGCCCGGAAGAACAATGGCGCGCAGCCGGTGATCGCGCTTAAAGTGCGCTGCCCGGCCTGTATCTCGCGCCGCAAGCCGTAGAGGCCGAGCAGCGAAAAATTGTGGCGATGCCGCTGGCTATGGTTTTCGACCGTATGTCCGCGTTCGACGATGTTTCTGCAAAGATCGGGATAACGGGCCGCGTTGTCGCCGATGCAAAAAAAACTTGCCTTGACGCGGTAGCGATCCAGCATCTCAAGCACCTGCGGCGTCACGTCCGGGTCCGGCCCGTCGTCGATGGTCAACGCAATTTCACCACGGGCAACGGCAGCAGGCGGTAATCGGATCCAGTTCGGCCCAAGCCAGGTGCTGCGCGGCCATAAGCCGACCAGCGTGATCAGCACGTGGTTGGCCAAGATGATCGCCAGCACCCAGCGCCAGATATGCGGCAACGGGGGCACCGCCAGAGGCACCGCAACAATCATCGCCAGCAGCGCCAGATGCAGCAAAAAAGTGCTGCTGACCAGCGCTGTCGGCCGCCAGCGCAACAGCTTATTCGGCGTCATTCGACGGTATCCGCTTTGCGATTTTCTGGCTGGCAAAAACCGCCGAAAAAATCAGCGCCAGCACCGCGCCGGGCCCGACCGTGGTGCCGATCGCCTGCAGTACCGGCACCTGCGAAAAGCCCAGCAAGCCAAAGCCGGCCACGGTGGTCAGATTGGCAAAGGCCAAGGAAGTCAGGGTTTGCGGCGTGATGCCGCGCGCAGGGCGGCTGCTGGCAGCGCCGCCGCCTGGCTGATTGAAAAACAACGCATAGTTGGAGCCCACCGCGACGATCAGCAACAGCCCCACCAGATGCAGGATCGTCAGGCGCTGATCGCACAAGGCCAGCCCGGCAACCACCGTGACTATGGCGCCAAGCAGCGGCGCCATCACGCGAATTACCGCTAGCGGCGAGCGCAATGAGAACCATAGCAACAACACGATGCCGGCCAGACCGGCCGACGACAACAGGATGGCTTCGCGCAGATAGCCCAGATACAAATGATCGGACTCCGCTTTCAAGTCGACCAACAGTGCATTCGACTGGCCAGCCATGGCCAGCGCGGCGCGCACCGGCGCGGTGGCAATGCCAGCGCCCATGCCGGCCGGCTGGCCGGACGCCGGTGCTGTCAGCGGCAGCACCGCATTCCAGCCGCTGGCGCGCTGGTACAACAGCGAATCGAGCGCCAGCGCCAGTGAGGTATGGTTTAAATCGCTGCGCTGCAATGGCGCGCGGCTTTTGGCTGTTGCCACATCGGCGACAAAGGGCGCAAACAGTTCGGCCCGCACCGGCAGGCCGATGGTTGCCTGCTGCAGCCGCTGCGTCAGCAACGGGCCCGGCAGGCTGGCTTGCCGGGCCCGTTGCGTCGCCACGCTAGGCAGATATTGGCTGGGGCTTTGAAACCCGGCCAATACGCCCTGCTCCACCAATGGCTGCAAATGTTGCGCAATCTTTTCAGCCGACTGCAACACCGCTTCCCGGTCCGCGCCGGACAGCACCACCATGTAACGCACGTCCGGCGCTCCCATATCCGCGCGCAGGCGGGCATCGGTGGCCTGATCCGCCTGCGACACCGGGCTCAGGGAAGACAGTTCCGGATTCCACAGCGTAGCGCGGTGCAGCACGACCACCACCACCGCCGCCAGGATCAGCAGCATCAACGGCCAGCGCAATGCGCTCGCGCGCCGCGTGACGCCGGATAATCTGCGTCCGATTGCGGACACGTCGCGAATCCGGAAATTGTCGGGCAATAGATGGGGCAACACGAATCGGGTCACCGCCGCGGCCGTGATCAGGCCGGCAATCGAATACATGCCGAGCTGCGCCAGCCCGGGAAAGCTCGACAGCAACAACGAAGCAAAACCGGTGATCGAAGTCAGCACCCCAAGCCGGATCGTCGGCCAGAAATCGGCAACCCAGTCGGTCGGGGTATTGCTGCTCCCTGCACTCGATTGGCGCGACTGCACGAAAAGATAGATCGAATAGTCGACCGCCTCGCCGATCAGCGTGGTGCCGAAGCCGAGCGTAATCCCGTGCACCGCGCCGAAGCCGAGGCTGACCGCGGCCACCGCCACCAACGCGCCGGAAACCACCGGCAACAGCCCGAGCGCCAGCGCGGTCAATGAGCGGTACACCAGCCATAGCAAAGTGATGATGATGGCGGTGCTGATGACGGACAGGCGGGTGACCTCGCTTTTGATGGTCTGGCGCGCCAGCACCGAAAACACGCCCGGCCCCGTCATCACCAGCCTGGCTGCCGCCCCGCTTGCGCCCTGCTGCTGGCGCGCCGCATCGAAGGCCTGCCGGATCTGCTGCATCGCCTGTTGCTGGCCATCGGTATCGGCCCCGGCGGCGCGGGTTTGCACCAGCAGCAGCGCGCGCGCGGCATCCTGCGAAGCCCAGGCGCCATGCTGCATGCGCGGCTGGTTTACGCCGTTCATCTGGCCCAGCAACTGCACGATCTCGCCGGTCGGGTCGCGCGGCAGCAGCGGCTTGATCAACAGGCCGGCCGGAGAAACCAGCAAATCGATGGTGTCGCCGATTGCTCCGTGCAGGCCGGCAACGGAAAATCGCTCGGGCGTGACGGCAGGACTCAATAAATAACGGTTGCCGAACAAGAACGCCTGGTCTCTTTCGGCATTCAGCGGCTCGCCATTATTCACCGTCACAAAGGCCGGCTCGGCGCGCAGGCGTTTGGCAGTTTCTTTTGACAGTGCCGCACGCAACTCCGCGTCACCGCCTTCGATCCCGATCAAGATCAGCCGCGACACCACGCCTTCGCGCAACTGATCCAGCAAGACCTTTTGTTCCTTGGTCGGCGCTTGCGGCAGAAATCCCGACAGGTCGTTGATGAACGTGGTGCGGGCAATCACCACGCAACAAAGCGCAACCCCCAGCAGCCAGGCAAAGAGCGCGATCCGGCGCGACTGCAGCTTCATTGCGCCGCGATCCGATCGATCGTCATCAGCGAACGGTCGCCGTCGGTCTGGATGATGTTGATGCTGCGCACATCATCGGCACTGCCGGCGATCTGGATCAGATGAATCTGCGTCGCCATTTTGGCGTCGATTGGCGACAGCGACAGCAGCCAGCGCTGCGCGCCGCCTTCCAGTTTCAATTTATATGCGCGCTCCAGCGCCTTGCGGTCGCCCGCCAGCGTGCCACGGATGCTGTCGATGAAAGCGGCCAGCTCCGGGTACTGTTGCAACGACAAGGTGAATTTCTGGCGTCCCCGCACTACCGTCATGACATCGCCTTCGACCCGCATGGTTTCCGGTTTCGGCTTGATGGTGCGTTTCTCCAGAATGTCAGGCGCGATATATTGCAATTCGCCGGAAGATTCCAGCGGCCGATCGAGCATCGCGAGGGTTTTTTTCTCGACGAACGTGGCGCGGCCCGACTTCGCCAGCGCCAGCGATTGCATCAACTGGTCAAGGCTCCAGCCTGCGGCCAACGCCGGTTGCGGCTGCAACATGGCGAGAGCCAGCAGCAGAAACGCGACAGCATTGTGGAACATCGGTGGTAACGCGGCAAACTTCATGAATCCATCCTGTGTATGGGCGTTGCGCATTGTCCACGCAAGGCACGCGCCGGCCTCAGGCCACCGCGCGCTTCGTAAAAAATAAGGAGTATCATCATTTTCATGGCATTTTGTGCATTTATTCATTGCGTATATAAAATATACTCCAATAAATATAGAAATACGCTACTTTAGCTATTTGCTCTTGGCCGGCGCAGATTGCCAGAAATTGTAAAAATTAAACCAGTTGTATGGCGCGCGCCGGCAGTATTTCTCCAGCAATTCGGCATACCGCGCCAGCGCCCGCTGCATCTCGATCTGGCGCTGGCCGCGCGCAGTGCAGGAAAAGTCGGCGAGTCGCTCAAAGTGTATCTGGTAGCGGTTTCCCCCCAGGTACAGGCCGACCATGAAAAACACCGGCCGGCGCAGAATCGCCGCCATCCGGAATGGCCCCAGCGCCAGGTTTGCGCTGCCGCCCAGCAGCGTCACCGGCTGCATCACGTCGTCGCCCAGCGTGCGGTCGGCCAGCATCCCGATGGCCTTGCCCTGCTGCAGGCAAGCATTGACTTTCAGCATCGAATCCACTTTGCCCAGCGCGATCACCTCCTGCTGCGCGGCCGGATTGATGGCGGCCAGCATCCGGTTGATCTTGCGCGCATTTTCTTCGTACATGACCATCGCGACCTGCAGCCCGGCATGCCGCTCACCCAGCGCGCGAATGACTTCGAAGCTGCCGATGTGGGCACCCAACAGGAACAGGCCCTGCCCATCCGCATCCGCCAGCGCTTGCTGGATCAGCGCTTCGCCCTCGACCTCGATCTGGAACAGGTCGAAGCGCTGATTGAGCAGATAAATCCGGTCATGCACGGTAGAGGCAAAGCAGAAAAAATGCCGGTAGATATCGCTCCAGCGCACCGGGCGCTGCAGGATGCGGCCCAGATAATCGCGCGAAGCGGCTCGGCTGGCCGGGGCAAACAGCAGGAAATAGCCGGCAACCAGGCGCAGCACCACGCGCCCGGCAGGCCGGCCCAGCCGCAGCGAAATCCAGGACATGGCGCGCAGCAGCAGCAGATTGCTGCGCTCCGGCGCATGTTGCCAGTCGGCCGGATTGTGCGGTGGCGGCTGCATGCGCCTAGCTCGCTTCAGCCGGCACGCGAATCGAGCCGGTCGCGACTGTACGCTGCGCGCTCAGGATGTCGAACCGAATTGCGCCGCTGTCCAGCGTTGCATAGCGCACCGACGCCGGCTCGCCCGGGCGCACCGGGCTGAGGAACTTGACCGCGTTGATTTGACAGGCAGACAGGTCGGCCCCGACCCCCTCGCCGATCGCCTGCAGCGCCAGATCGAGCAACAGCGCGCCCGGGACGATCGGCGCGCCGGGGAAATGTCCTGCGAACACCGGATGGTCGGCCGCCAGCGTCAGTTGCAGCTGGCCGGCCGGCCCGGATTGGGCAAGCGCCAGCAATGTCAACCCTTCGCGCGGCAACTTTCCGGTCGCATTGCGCGGCAATGCGTCGACGAAAATCAACGGGCGCGGCAGGAACACCGCATCCACCCGCGCCCGCAGCGCCGTCATCAGCGTCGCCGGCGTGCATGCAGGAGCGACGACAAAGGCGGTCAGCCGCGTCACGCCATCGGGCGCGACCTGGTCCGGCATAAAAAAAGCGCCATCGACGACGCCGGCAATCGCATTCAATTGCAGATTCAAATACGTCAGCGAGCTGCGCTTGCCGGCAATGTTGACCAGGTCGGCAGTACGCCCGTGCAGCAGGAAATGACGTTCATCTATTGGCTCAATCACATCCTGCAGCGGCGTCGCGGATTCGAGATGCGCGCCGCAAGCCCAGCTGACGCCGTCTTGCTGGGTCAGGCGGACGCCGTCGAGCAATTGCCACTGCTGGGTCCGGGTCGGATTGCGGGCGGCGATCTGGCCGGTTTCGGTGCTGCCGTAAATTTCCAGCAACGGCGCCTGGCACGCGGCTTCCAGCTGCTCCGCCAAGGCCAATGACAAGGGCGCGGTGGCCGACAGGATCAGGTCGAGCGCCGGCACCTGCAATCCTGCCTGCATCAATGCGCGCAAATGCACCGGGGTCGATACCAACATGCGCGGCCGCGGCGCGCAAGCGATCGTATGACAAATATCGGCCGGATAGAATGCGTCTCCGGCAGCCAGCGCATTTGCGCTTTGCATCACCATCAGCACCGTCGATTCGAAGCCGAACATGTGCTGCGACGGCACGGTGCCGATCACCGTGTGCTGGCGGCCATCGCTCAAGCCGCACAGGCGCGCTCCCGACTGCGCGTTGCGCACCAGCGCGCCCCAGGTTTTCAGGTGCGCACTCGGCGCTCCGGTCGAGCCCGAGGTAAACACATAGGCGACCGCTTGCCCGCTATCGACCTCAGGCACCGCGAAGTCTTGCTCATGCGCCTCCGGCAGCGCAGCCAGCGCGGGAAATTGCAACTGCGGCAGCGCGATCGCGCAGTCCTTGCCATCGGTCAGGCAAAATGCATCCGGCGCAAAGCGCTGCAACTGACGCATCATTTCCGGCGTTTGCGCCGGCGGCAGCAAGCTTATTTTTTTACTCAGCAGCGCCGCAGCCAGGCCAACGGTGAACCGGTAACGATCATTACAGGCGTTCAGCATGTGGCTGCCGGCAGGCAATTTCTCACGCAACTGCGCGACGTCGAATAGAAATTGCGCGGCGCTCACCGCGCAGCCGTCGCGCCATGCGATCACGCTATCGGCATTCTTATGGGTGATCAGTGGCAAGATTGACATGATGTTGTTTTGGGTTTCGGCGCGCAGTAATGATTGGCGTGACTAATGTAACTAACGGGAAGGCACTTTCCAGACGACTTTGAGGGTGTCGAGAATGCGCCCGTGCCGGATATCCGGCAGCAGGACTTTCCTTGCGCCAAACTCCAGCACGAACATCAGACCAATCAGCGGCGCGGTAAAAAAGTTGGCAAATACCGACCATGTCGACTGCGCTACTGTCACGAAAAGCAGCGTCGAAGCAGCCGCCATTAAGGCAAAGAAAATCGCCCAGGCCTTGGTAACTTGCCTGGTGTAACGCGCAAGTGGCGGCGTCAGCGGGCCATCGATCATTCTTGCAAAATAGGAACACATCGGTTCCCGACCGGGACTCAGGGTGCGCGCAAAGCCCAGGCAGAGCAGCAGTTGGGAGCCGGCATGCTCAAGCCAGTAAATCCGGGCGAAATGCTGGGTCAGCATGTTCCATCCGGCAAACAGTGCCGCGCAACCGATGCAGAACAGCAGCAGTGCGGCGATCCGATGCTGCGCTTGCCAGGCCATCGCCAGCAGCGCCAGCACAATCGGCGCCAGCGCCAATACGGTGCCCAGCGCTTCAGTTCCATTGCGGCTATTCGTATAGTGCGCAAGACACGCATACGCTACGCCCAGCGCGACGATTGCGATCCCGCGCGCTGGCCCGGCCGCCTTGGACATCAGGCCGGTTTCTGCGCGCTGATGTATTGCGTCAAGCTGCGCAGTGAAGTGAAAATGCGGTGATTGTCATCGTTGTTGGCGCGCAACTGGATTCCATAACGCTTGGAAATCAACAGTGCGACCTCGAGTATATCGATCGAATCCAGTCCCAAACCATCGCCATACAGCGGCTCGTCCGGATTGATTGCGGCGGCGCTCAGGTCCAGATTCAAACCCTGAATGATGAGTTCGGCGATCTCATTCTGCAGGCCGATATCGTATCTCGCTATGCTTTCAGGCTTCATTTTTCTTTACCGGTAAATCCAACGGCTCGCTATCGCTTACAGCGTGGCCGGATATTATAGCGCTCAATCTGTCATTGTTTTTTTGCCATGCCACGGAGCCCGCCGGCCTTTGATTTTTACCGCTCCGCATCCGCTCATCCGCTATTCGGATTGAAATTCTTGCCCAGCGAGGCCGGCATGTTGAGCTTGATCCAGTTTGCGTTGCGCGAAATCAGCACCAGCACCACGATGGTGGCCAGATACGGCAGCATCGACAGCAATTGCGAGGGGATTGCCACGCCTTGGGCCTGAATGTAAAAACTCAGGATAGTGACGCCGCCAAACAGGTAAGCGCCGATCAGCACCCGCGCCGGACGCCAGGTGGCGAATGTAGTCAGCGCCAGCGCGATCCAGCCGCGCCCCGCCGTCATGCCTTCGACCCATTGCGGCGTATACACCAGCGACAAAAAAGCGCCGGCCAGACCGCAACAAGCGCCGCCGAACAGCAACGCCGCGAGCCGGATGCGGCGCACGTTGTAGCCCAGCGCATGGGCAGAAGACGGCGATTCGCCGACCGCGCGCAGCACCAATCCGGCGCGGCTGCGGTACAAGAACCAGGCGATGGCGGCGCACAGCAGCAGCGACAGATACACCATCGGATGCTGGCGAAACAGCGCACGGCCCAGGAACGGGATGTTTTCCAGGTAGGGAATGCCGGAAGCGACGTTGTGCAGGCTGCTGCCGACATACGCAATGCCGATATACGCCGACGCGCCGCCGCCGAACAGCGTCAGCGCCAGCCCGGTGGCGTACTGATTGGTGCCGAGCCAGACCGTCAGCCAGGCGAAGAATCCCGCCAGCAGCATGCCGGCGGCAGCGCCGGCGACAAAGCCCAGCGCCGGACTGCCGCTATCGACCGCAACCGCGAAACCGATGATCGCGGCCACCAGCATCATGCCTTCCGCGCCGAGGTTGACGACTCCGGCCTTCTCGTTGATCAGCAGGCCGAGCGCAGCCAGCATCAGCGGCGTGCCGGCGTTGATGCTGGAGGCGATCAGAGATGCAATAGAGGCTAAAGATGCGTCCATTATTTGCTCCAGCGGATTTTGTAATTGATCAGCACATCACAGGCCAGCAGCGAAAACAGCAAAATGCCCTGAAACACGCCGGTGATCGCATTCGGCATGCCCAGACGCGACTGCGACAGTTCGCCGCCAATATAAAACAGCGCCATGATGAAGCTGGAAAAAATCACGCCAATCGGATGCAGTCGCCCAACGAACGCGACGATGATGGCGGCAAAACCATAACCGGGCGATACCGATGGCGTGATTTGCCCGATCGGCCCCAGCACTTCACACACGCCCGCCAGACCGGCCAGCGCGCCGCAGATCAGCATCGAAGTCCACAACGATTTGCGCGATGAAAATCCCGCATAGCGCGCCGCCATCGGCGCCGCGCCGCCAACCTGGATACCGTAACCGGCGATGCTCTTGCTCAGAAACAGCCAGCCGGCCAGCGCCGCCAGCACGGCCAGCACGATCCCCAGATGCAGGCGCGTGCCTTGCAGCACGATCGGCAGCAGGAAGTCTTCGGAAAATAGCTTCGATTGCGGGAAATTGAAACCCTCCGGGTCCTTCAGCGCGCCATGCACCAGAAAACTCAGCAGCAATTGGCCCACGTACACCAGCATCAGCGACACCAGAATTTCATTGGCGTTGAAGCGGTCGCGCAGGAAAGCCGTAATCGCCGCCCACGCCATGCCGCCCAGCATGCCGGCCAGCAGCACGGTGGCAATCATGGCCGCGCCGCCGCTGGCACCGCTGCCGTCATCGAAGTACAGCGCGACCGCGCCGCCGGCCGCAGCGCCGACCACCAATTGGCCTTCAGCGCCGATATTGAAGACATTGGCGCGAAAGCAAATCGCCAGCCCGACCGCGATCAGCAATAACGGTGCGACCTTGATGCCGACTTCGGACCAGCCGCGCAGATCCGTGAGCGGCTCCAGGAAAAAGATCGACAAGCCGGCGAGCGGACTCTTGCCCAGCGCGGCGAACAAAATCGCGCCGCACAACACCGTCAGCAGCAGCGCCAGCAACGGCGACAGCCATGACATCAGGGTGGAGGGATTGGCGCGCGCTTCCAGCCGCAGTTGAAACTTAGCCATGCGCCGCCTCCTGCCGCTGATCCCACAGACCGCTCATCCACTGGCCGATCAGGGCCACCGTCGCGTCGGAAGTGGCAATCGATGGCGACATCCTGCCCTTGGCCAGCACCACCAGCCGGTCGGAAATTTCAAACAATTCGTCCAGCTCCTCGGAAATCACCAGCAACGCGCAACCGGCGTCGCGCAAGGCCACCAGTTCGGCGCGGATTTGCGCCGCCGCGCCGACATCGACGCCCCAGGTCGGTTGCGCCACGATCAGCACTTTGGGGCCGCGCATGACTTCGCGCCCGACGATGTATTTTTGCAAATTACCGCCCGACAGGCTGCGCGCCGCCGCCTGCGGACCGGCGGCCTTGACCTTGAAGCGGGCGATCACGTCGGCGGCGCGCTGCACCAGCACGCTGTTGCGGATCAGGCCGAAGCGAATCGTCAGCGGCGTTTGCAGCGTCAGCAGCACGTTGTCGGCCAGCGACATGTCAGGCACCGCGCCGCGCCCGAGCCGTTCTTCCGGCACAAAGCCCAGCCCGCCCCGACGCCGCAAACCCGGCGGCAGATTGCCGGCCGGTTTGCCCTGCAACACAATCGCCTCCGGCTTTGCGCGCCGATCTTCGCCCGACAGCGCCGCCAGCAATTCCTGCTGACCGTTGCCGGAAATGCCCGCCACACCCACTATTTCGCCGGCGCGCACCGCAAAACTGATGTCGGACAGCGGGGTGGCGAACGGATGGTTTTTTGCCAGCGACAGTTGCCTGACTTCCAGCATAGTCGCGCCTGGCGTGCGCATTTGCCGCTCAATGGTGGGCGGTTCGGCCCCGATCATCAGGCGCGACAGGCTGGCCGCGGTTTCCGTGCGCGGATCACAGACGCCGGTATTTTTGCCGCCGCGCAGCACGCTGCAGGTGTGGCACAGCGCCCGGATTTCATCGAGCTTGTGGCTGATGTACAAAATGCTGCAGCCTTCGGAAGCCAGTTGGCGCAAGGTCTCGAACAGCTTTTCGACCGCCTGCGGCGTCAGCACTGAAGTCGGCTCGTCCAGGATCAGCAATTGCGGCTTGGCCAGCAGCGCCCGCACGATTTCGACCCGCTGGCATTCGCCCACCGACAGCGTATGCACATGGCGTTGCGGCTCCAGCTCCAGCCCGTATTGCGCGGCAGTGCTGGAAATGCGCTGCGCCAGCGCATCCAGTTTGGTGTCATTGGGCAAACCGAGCGCGATGTTTTCCGCCACGGTGAGCGTATCGAACAGTGAAAAATGCTGGAACACCATCGCAATCCCGAGCGTGCGCGCCTGGGCCGGATTGGCGATCTGGACCTCGACGCCGTTCCACAGCACGCGTCCGGCATCCGGCTTGACCGCGCCGTAAATGATCTTCATCAAAGTCGATTTGCCGGCGCCGTTTTCGCCCAGAACCGCATGAATTTCGCCCGGTTTGACGATCAAATCGATGCCATCGTTAGCCACCACCGACGGGTAGCGCTTGGTGATTTGATGCAACTCAAGGCGATTGGTCATCGATTGGTCATGGTTTGGATGGGTTGGGAGGAATATTTTGTTGCGCAAACTTACAGCAACCTTGCGTAAGTCCGCTATTTTATTCCAGATGCCTAATATTAAGATGCGGATATAACCGTATTGCGTACAGGTGCTAATCTTGAACAACAGTTGTTACGGATTGTTCGCGCAAGATACGAACCCGCATCGGGGTTCCGCGCGATTCTTGAAAAACAGGGAGTATCACATTTTTTACGGCATTTACCGCATACATTTATTGCAGAAATAAAATATACTCACAGTAATATAGCAAAAATCAATTGAACCAGTCAAACACCAGTGGAACCGCCATGTCCGAAGCTATCCGTTTTTACCATCGCGGCGCAATCCGGAGCGTGCGGGATGTCGCGCCGACCCGGACCATTCTGCAATATCTGCGCGAAGACCTGCATTGCACCGGCACCAAGGAAGGCTGCGCCGAGGGCGATTGCGGCGCATGCACGGTGGTCGTCGGCGCACTGCAGGACGGCAAACTCACGCTGAAAGCGGTCAATGCCTGCATCCAGTTGATGCCGACGCTGGATGGCCGTGCATTGTTCACGGTGGAAGACTTGAAGCAGGCCGACGGCAGCCTGCATCCGGTGCAGCGGGCGATGGTGGACTGCCACGGTTCGCAATGCGGCTTTTGCACGCCGGGTTTTGTGATGTCGCTGTGGAGTTTGTACCTGCGGCACGAAGGCCAAACGGCTGCGCTGTCACGGCGCGAAATCGACACCGCGCTGTCCGGCAACCTGTGCCGCTGCACCGGCTACCGGCCCATCATCGCCGCCGCCCGGCACATGGGCCAATTGCCGCCGGTGCATTTTGACAGCGCCGCACTGGCGCAAACGCTGCAAACCCTGCAACGCGACGACACGTTTGACTACAGCAACAGTGGCCAAACCTTCATCGCACCGCGCACGCTGGCGCAATTGATTGCCGCCCGTGCAGCATTTCCGGGCGCGCACATTCTGGCCGGCGCTACCGATATCGGGCTGTGGGTCACCAAGCAATTGCGCGACTTGCACGCGCTGATTTACATCGGGCACATCGCCGAATTGCAAACGGTGACCGAACAAGAGGGCCAGTTGATCATCGGTGCCGGCGTCACGCTCAACGACGCTTACGCGGCGCTGTGCCGGCATTATCCAAACGAGTTGTCCGAGCTGTGGCAGCGCTTCGCCTCGGAACCGATTCGCAATGTCGGCACGCTGGGCGGCAACGTCGCCAACGGTTCGCCGATTGGCGATTCGATGCCTTTTCTGATTGCGCTCGGTGCAGAAATCGTGCTGTGCGGCGGCAATGGACAGCGCAGCCTGCCGCTGGAAGATTTTTACCTCGGTTATCAGAAAAATGCGCTGCAAGCAGGCGAATTCGTCGCAGCGGTGCGGGTGCCGCTGCTGTTGACGAAAGCCCATCGACACTTTCGCACCTACAAACTGGCGAAGCGCTTCGATCAGGATATTTCGGCTGTCTGCGCGGCATTTTCAATCGCACTCGACAACGGGATTATTCAACATCCGCGCATCGCTTTTGGCGGCATGGCGCCGACGCCAAAACGCGCGGCCAAGGCAGAAGCCGCGCTGCAAGGCCGGCGCTGGAATGAAGCCATGCTGCACAGCGCGATGGCGGCAATGGCCGACGATTACGCGCCGCTGTCCGACATGCGCGCCTCCGGCAGCTACCGGATGAAGGCTGCGCAAAACTTGCTGCGCCGCTTCTGGCTGGAAACACGGCCGGATGCACCGCTGCCGCCGCAGGCGGTGAATGTGTTCGCGCCGAAGGAAATCTTATGAACCAGAAAACCGACGTTTTCCTGCCACAGGATAAAACCGAGTGGACCGAAATCGGCCGCCCGCATCCGCACGAATCGGCGCTATTGCACGTGCTGGGCGAAGCCACCTATACCGACGATGCGCGGGAACTGCACGGCACCTTGCATGCGGCGCTGGGCTTGTCGGAACAGGCCCACGCCACCATCCTCTCCATCAATCTGGAAGCGGTCAAAACCGCGCCCGGCGTAGTCGCGGTGCTGACTGCGGCCGATATACCCGGGCTGAACGATTGCGGCCCGATCCTCCACGACGACCCGATTCTGGCCGACGGCCTGGTGCAATATGCGGGTCAGCCGATCTTCGCCGTGATTGCCACCAGCCACGACTTGGCGCGCCGTGCGGTGCGGCTGGCAAAAATCGACTATGCAACATTGCCGGCGATTTTGACGCCGCAAGCGGCCCGCGCCGCGCAATCTTTCGTGCTGCCGACTATGCATTTGCAACGCGGCGATGCGGCCAAGGCGCTGGCGTCTGCGCCGCAGCGCGTCAAGGGCACGCTGGAAGTCGGCGGCCAGGAGCATTTTTATCTGGAAGGGCAAGTCTCCATCGCGATCCCGAAAGAACAGCACGGCATGCTGCTGTTGTGCTCGACCCAGCATCCGAGCGAAATGCTGCATGTAGTCGCCCATGCGCTGGGCCTGCCGGTACACAACATCACGGTCGAATGCCGCCGCATGGGCGGCGGTTTCGGCGGCAAGGAATCGCAATCGGCGTTGTGGGCGACGGTGGCGGCAATCGCAGCATATAAGCTGCAACGCCCGGTCAAACTGCGCGCCGACCGCGATGACGACATGCTGGTCAGCGGCAAGCGCCACTGCTTTTATTACGAATACGAAGTCGGTTTCGATGCGGCCGGCCGCATCCTCGCGGCCAAAGTGGAGATGGTATTGCGCGCCGGTTATTCGGCCGATTTATCCGGGCCGGTAGCGACCCGCGCGGTGTGCCATTTCGACAATGCGTATTACTTGTCGGAGGTGGAAATCCATGCGCTGTGCGGCAAGACCAACACCCAGTCGAATACCGCCTTCCGCGGTTTCGGCGGCCCGCAAGGCGCAATCGCAATCGAATACGCAATCGACGACATCGCCCGCACGCTGGGCATGGATGCGCTGGACGTGCGCAAGATTAATTTTTACGGCGTCGATGATGCCGAAAACCGCGACATCACCCCCTACGGCCAGAAAGTGGTCGATAACGTGATTCATACATTGGTGGCCGAACTGGAAGCCAGCAGCGATTATTGCGAGCGTCGCGCCGCCACCCGCAGCTTCAACGCCGCCAGCCCGGTGCTGAAAAAAGGCATCGCACTGACGCCGGTCAAGTTTGGCATCGCGTTCAATCTGACCCATCTGAATCAGGCCGGCGCGCTGGTGCATGTGTATCTGGACGGTTCGGTGCTGGTCAACCACGGCGGCACCGAAATGGGCCAGGGCGTCAACACCAAGGTGGCGCAAGTGGTCGCGCAGGAGTTGGGCATCGGTCTGGCCCGGGTGCGTTGCACGGCAACCGACACCAGCAAAGTCGCCAACACCTCGGCCACCGCCGCCTCCACCGGCGCCGACCTGAACGGCAAGGCGGCGCAAGATGCGGCAGGCCAGATTCGCAAGCGGCTGGCGGCATTCGCGGCGCAACAATATGGCGGCGCTGTGGCTGAGGTGCGCTTCGCCGACGATATTGTCACTAGCAACGGCCACAGCGTCCCGTTTGCCGCACTGGTGCAAAAAGCCTATCTGGCGCGCATCCAGCTATGGTCGGACGGCTTCTATGCGACGCCCGGCCTGCACTGGGACCCGGTCACCATGCGCGGCAATCCGTTTTCCTATTTCTGCTATGGCGCGGCGGTGTCCGAAGTGGTGGTCGATACCTTGACCGGCGAGTGGAAATTGCTGCGCGCCGATCTGCTGTATGACGTCGGTAATTCGCTCAACCCGGCCATCGACCTCGGCCAGGTCGAAGGCGGTTTCATCCAGGGCATGGGCTGGCTCACCACCGAACAATTGTGGTGGAATAAAGAGGGCAAGCTGATGACGCATGCGCCATCGACTTACAAGATCCCGGCCATCTCGGACTGCCCCGAAGACTTCCGCGTCAAGCTGTTCAAAAATCGCAATGTGGCAGACAGCATCCACCGCTCCAAAGCCGCCGGCGAACCGCCGCTGCTGCTGCCGTTCTCGGTCTTTTTCGCGATCCGCGACGCGATTGCCAGCGTGGCGGATTACCGCATCAACCCGCCGCTGAACGCACCGGCCACCAGCGAGGAAATTCTGAAGGCAGTTGAAGCGGTTGCAGCAGTCGCAGCCGCTGCGCCTTTGCCCCCTCTTCCGCATGCGGGAGAGAGCGGTCATCCAGCATGACGCCCATGAACTGGCTGCAAGCCCTCACCACCCTCGATTTGCACCAAACTCCCGCGGTACTGATCACCGTGGCGCAAACGGAAGGCTCGTGCCCGCGCGAAGCCGGCGCCAAAATGCTGGTCACAGCCGAAACCCAATGCGACACCATCGGCGGCGGCCATCTGGAACTGCACGCTTGCGGCATCGCGCGCGACATGCTGCGCCTGCCTGCCGATACGCTAATCGCAGAACGTAGATTGGAACGATTTGCGCTCGGCCCCAGCCTCGGCCAATGCTGCGGCGGCGTCGTGCATCTGGCGTTCGAGCGCATCAGCGCGAACACCAGATGGCGGATTTTGTCCGAAAGGTTGCAACAGGGTCAGGACAGTTGGCGCTTGCTGGCGCTCGATGCTGTCACGCCGGTCACGCTGCTCGATGCGGATTCTGTAAGGCTGCAGGGCGCTGCGCCCGGTTTCCAGCCGACGCTGGACGCCAGCCCCACCAATCGGATTCAACGCGACGCCGCCAGCAAGCGCTGGCTGGTCGATGCCTGCCTGCCAGTGCGAGCGCATCTTGTGCTGTTCGGCGCCGGTCATGTCGGCGCGGCGCTGGTGCGCGCGCTGGCCGAACTGCCGTGCCGCGTAAGCTGGATCGATCAGCGCGACGATTTGTTCCCAGCCGCGCTGCCCGCCAACGCGCAGATCGAAGCGACCGACACGCCCGAAGCGGCAATCGACGCCGCAGCGCCCAACAGCTGCTTTCTGGTGATGACGCATCAACACGCGCTGGACCAACGCCTGAGCGAACACATCCTGCGCCGCATCGCGCAGCGCAATGACGTGCAATGGTTCGGCCTGATCGGCTCCCGCACCAAATGCGCCCAATTCAGCCATCGGCTGCAGCAACGCGGCATCACGCCCGAAACCCTGGCGCGCATGGTGTGCCCGATTGGCCTGCCTGGCATCAGCGGCAAACAGCCGGCAGTGATCGCCGCCTCGGTCGCTGCGCAATTGCTGGGCGTGTGGGATGTCGAACTAAAAAAGACCATAGAAGCGGATCGAATCATAAATAACGATCGACCCGTAGGTGCGAATTTATTCGCACACACCAAGGTAAGCCATGTCCTATGACGATCTAAGAAAAGGCCGTTTCAACGAGCATGGAAGAGCCTATTTCATAACCGCCGTACTAGCGGAACGAGAAAAATGTTATTTCAAAAATTTTGCCTGCGCGCGTTTTGCGATGGCGGAAATGCGCACACTGCACGACAGCGGCGCGGTCAATTCCCTGGCTTGGGTCATCATGCCGGATCATGTGCATTGGCTGTTTCAGTTGGGAGAAAATTTTTCCCTGCCGTCGGTCGTAAAACGCTTCAAAGCGCGTTCCGCACACCGCGTGAATGGTTATTTGAATCGCCAGGGCGCTTTGTGGCAGAAAGCATTTTATGACCACGCGGTGCGCAAAGAAGAGGATGTCCGGCACATCGCCCGCTACATCGTCGCCAATCCGCTGCGCGCCGGACTGGTAAAGAATATCGGCGATTATCCCCATTGGGATGCCATGTGGTTGTAGCTGCGAATTTATTCGTGTTGGAAAATGCGAATAAATTCGCACCTACGGAAAATAGATGACTCGCAGTTCGGGGCTTTTTCTACGCATCGCTCCGGCATGGCAAATCCCCGCTGGAGCGCCGCGCCGTTGTAGGTGCGAATTTATTCGCAGCAGTGAAAAATGCGAATGAATTCGCACCTACAGAAAAACAGCCGATTGTTTATCAGAAATAGGATGAAGGAATAATTCATGGCAATCGCCACTGCAAATGAATCCAAGCTGCAAGCCTACCGCGCCAGCATTCTGCATTTCACCGCCGACCCGGCTTTTGAAGCCGATTCATATCAATGGCATGCAGACGGTCTGCTGCTGGTTGCGGATGGGCGCATCACCGCTGCCGGCGACTATGCCGCGCTGCATCCCGGCCTGATGCCGGATACGGTTGTGGTCGACTATCGCGGCAAGCTGATTGTGCCGGGCTTCATCGACACCCATCTGCATTATCCGCAGGCCGACATCATCGCGTCCCCCGCGCCCGGCTTGCTGCCGTGGCTGGAGCGCTACACCTTTCCGGCCGAGCGGCAGTTTTCCGACCCAGTGCATGCGGGGGAAGTGGCGACCTTCTTCATCGACGAGCTGCTGCGTTGCGGCACCACCACCGCGATGGTGTATTGCAGCGTGCATCCGGAATCGGCCGAGGCATTTTTTACCGAAAGCGAAAAGCGCAATTTGCGCATGGTGGCCGGCAAGGTGCTGATGGACCGCAACTGTCCGGAATTTCTGCGCGACAGCGCCGAGAGCGGCGCGCGCGACACCGAAGCGCTGATCAAGAAATGGCATAAGCGCGGCCGCCAGCTGGTTGCGATCACGCCGCGTTTCGCGCCGACTTCCACCGATGCGCAGTTGCAACTGGCCGGCGAGCTGGCGCGCGCTTATCCCGACACGTATGTGCAAACCCACGTCGCCGAAAACCTCGATGAAGTGGCCTGGGTGAAGCAGCTGTTCCCCGGCGCGCGCAGCTATCTGGACGTCTATGATCGCGTCGGCCTGCTGCGCCCGCGCGCGATGTTCGGGCACTGCATCTGGCTCGATGACGCCGATTTCAGGCGCATGGCCGAAACCCAATCCGCGATTGCGGTGTGCGCCACCTCCAACCTGTTCCTCGGCAGCGGCTTGTTCGATTTCGCCGGCGCCGATGCGGCGCAGGTGCCGCTGTCGCTGGCAACTGACGTCGGCGGCGGCACGTCGTTCTCGATGCTGCAGACCATGAACGAATCCTTCAAGGTGGCGCGCATGGGCGGCACCAGCTTGTCGGCGCTGCGCATGTTTTACCTGGCCACTCTGGGCGCTGCGCGCAGCATGCAGCTGGAAGGCACCATCGGCAACTTCGCAGCGGGCGCCGAAGCCGACTTCATCGTGCTCGACCCGCAGGCGACAAAGCTGCTGGCGCGCCGCACAGCACGCACTGAAAGCCTGGAAGAGTTGATGTTCGCGCTTGCCTTGCTGGGCGACGACCGCAGCGTTTTTGCTACCTATGCGGCGGGGAGCAAGCTACATCAGCGCTAGGTTTTGGAGCGCAAGCAGGACCTGGAAATAATCGCATACTGATTATTGTATTTTTGTATTCTGCAATGCATATATGCGGATAAATGCCATTTTTATTACATACTCCCTATTTTTATAAACAGGCTCGGCCGCAAATCCCAACCTGTGAAGTTCACCGCAAGCGCAGCGCCAACCGGACCCGACTCAGTGCTGGAACAGCATCATTACGGCGGTTCCCGCCAGAACCGCGCAGAACAGGATTCTTAGTCGCTTCGGTGAAAATTTGTGGGCGAGGGCAACGCCCCACGAGACGCTGAGGATGCCGCCCACGGCAAGCGGGATTCCTGTAATCCAGCTGACATGATCGGCCTGGGCGTAGGTAAACAGCGCTACCAGCGCCCCGGGCAAGACTAACGCCATTGACATTCCCTGCGCTTGTATCTGCGTCATTCCGAAAAAGGTGACGAACGCCGGCACGGCGATGAGGCCGCCGCCTATCGTAAACAGCCCGGACATGCCGCCGCTGAGGACGCCGACGATCGGGATAAACTTGGCAGGAACGGACGCCTTGGACACCGCTGCGCTGGCTCCCGCGCGCAGCATCCACATGAAATAACCGGCCAGCACAAGCAGGAACACCGCGAAGGCGAAGTGAAGCCGTTGGGCGTCGAGCAAGGATGCGTATCGCGCGGAAAAATAGGTGGCCGGGATGGTCACAATTCCCAGCCATGCGGCGCGCCGCAAGTCAATGTTGTTGCGCTGGCGGTAGCGCAGAAACCCGATCAGCACATTGGGCGTAATCATGACCAGGGCCGTGCCTTGCGCCAGATGCTGATCCATCCCGTACAAAAAACCCAACACTGGAATCGCAATCAGGCCGCCGCCGATGCCCAGCAAGCCTCCGACCGCGCCCAGCATGACGCCCAGAATCAGATTTAAAAAGCCGGTAATAAAAAGTGGGTCAATCATGGGTTAATCATGTGTTGAATTAAAAATAAGCCTGCGGCCGTATCCGATACGGCCGCTGCGCTTTAGTCAGCAATGAACGGCTGCGACCAGTGCCGATCGCTTCCCGTGCGTTGCCGCCTATTGGAGAGTACAGCAAGATCAGTCAGATATTTTTATCGAGCGCGTCCCGATGGCCGGCGCAGCGCCCGGCGAGGCCCGCGTTACATGCCCTTACACTTCATTAAATTCGTTTAAATTCAATAACATATAGGCATATTCAGAATAATTTCGGCCACCTGCGGGGGCTGCTGCCGAACTAGTGGCGCGCTGCACCATCGAACCTCTTGCATCCAAGATGCGTTTTTTCACTTCAGGAATTTTTATGACTTTCAAAAGAACCATCGGCCCGTTGGCTTTTGTACTGGCTGCATCCGTGTCCTCCCTGGCGCTGGCGCAAAGCTTGGGCTTGGGTGTCGCCGCCAATACGCAGGTTGGCATTGCGCCATCCGGTTTCAATCCGAACGCCAGCATCAATAACCGCAGCGGAACCACCATCGGCGCCGGGCTGGATAATACGGCGGCCGCCGCGCAGGCGAATGCGCACGACGCCCCGCTCAAAACCGCCAGAATCAAGCAGAGCGGAGCCGCAAAAACTTCGGCCAAGGCAAAAGTTGAGGTGAACGCCAGCGCCAAACTCCCGGCACCGAACCCACACTGAGTGAAAGGCGTCACAGCATGAAGTTAATCTATTTACACGGCCACGGCGCGAGCAGCGATTCATTCAATTTCATCCGATCGGAAATCACCGGGCACGATGAAATCTGCTTGGAATATGACAGCAAAAACGGCTTTTCCGCCAATCTTGCGGCGATGCTCGAACAGCTTAAAGACGAAACCGATATTTTCTTCGTCGCGCATAGCCTGGGCGGGCTGTATGCGCTGCACCTGGCCGACAAGCTGGGCGATCAGGTGATCGGCGCGGTCACCATGGCGACTCCGTATGGAGGCTCCGAGGCTGCGCTTACGCTCAATTTCTTTTCCCCGCAGCAGATTTATAAAGACATTCACCCGGTAGCCAGGCCGGTCACGCAAGGGCGCGGCATCGACTTGCAGGTCCCCCAGCATTGGACCGCAATCGTCACCACCAAGGGGCACAGTCACCTGATGGCGTCAGCCAACGATGGGGTGGTAACCATCGACAGCATGCACAACCGGCGGGACGTGAAGTTCATCGAGGTGGAATCAAACCATCATGAAGTGACGCAATCGCACCACGCGGTTGACATCATCAAAGCAGCTCTCAGAGAAGTAGAAGAATTGCAAGTCGCAGCATGAAAACCCTGCAATGCACCGGACCGGAAAGAGCTGGACCCGGTATCGCGTAGCAGGCGCAGCACAGCCGGACCCGGCCGGCAAAAACATCACGCACGACTCCTCCATTGGCCACACCAAAGGCTGCGCCTGACGTCGGCCCGGCTTCGGCTTGTCGCACCAACCCACTCCTGAGCAACAAAATCGAACCCGGCTGGTACGGCGGTAGCGTGACCCTCTGTGCATAAAATGGTGCGATGCGGAACACCGGAATTTTCCCCGGATTGGCGGCGGAATGCGCCAATCCGCCAGATTCTTGACGCAAAGCAAATCGCAACGCACCATTCCCCTCGCAACTCTGTTGCCCGGAGTAAAGTTGAGTCCCACGCTGTTGTCTTACAAATTTTGCACCGGGGCTGTTCAAAATCGCGCTGCACGCCACCAAGGGCTTATGCCAAACACGCCGCAAACATTCAAGTGCCATCGCTCCTGGCTACCGCATATCGCCGCATGGCTGGTGGTCGCCTTGCTGATCGTCGCCGCCTGGCTGCACGTCTGTTCCCTGATCGCGGCGGACCGGGCCAGAACCATCGCAGATACCGAGCACGATCTCGCCAACCTGACCAGGGTGACCCAGGAACATGCGGCGCGCACCTTCCGCAGCGCCGACCAGACGCTGCGTTTCGTGATGGAGCGCTATAACGCAATCGGCGCCAAGCTGGATCTGAGAATGCTGACGCGACAGGGCGTGATCGATACCGACATCTTCAATCAGGTCGGCATCATCGATGCGCATGGAATGCTTCAATTGAGCAACCTTCCGGTCAAGGATCCGATGGGCGCGTCGGACCGGGAGCATTTCAAGGTCCATCAAACGGCAGACACGGCCGAGTTATTCATCTCCAAACCGGTTCTCGGACGCGTCTCGGGCAAGTGGTCGATCCAGCTTTCGCGCCGCATCAGCCGCAAGGATGGCACTTTTGGCGGGGTGGCGGTGGTGTCACTCGACCCAGGCTATTTCACCCGCTTCTACAGCGACCTCGATCTGGGCCGCGGTGGGGTGGCGGCACTGTTCGGCCTGGATGGCGTGATTCGCGCCAGAAGAGCCGGCGGCCAAGAAAATTTTGGCATTAACGCCCCGACGGCGGTGGTGTTGTCGCGCATCGGCCAGGGCCAAAAGAGCGGCGCGTTTACTGCTCGCGCGGTAGTGGACGGCATCGATCGCACTTTTTTCTTCAGACTGGTGGCGCCCTATCACATCGCGGTAACGGCCGGAATCGCAACCACGGACATGCTTTCCACCCACCGGCAGACCCGAACCACGCTGTTGTTGCAGGCGTGCCTGGCCAGTCTGCTGATGCTGACTTTAGGCATTGTCTTCTCGCTCCATCACAGGCGGATACAGCGCAACATCCTGCAGCGCAAACGGGCCGAACAGCAGATGCGGGTCGCCGCTGCCGCCTTCGAATCGCAGGAAGGCATGTTCGTCACCGATGCCCATCAAGTGATCCAGCGCGTCAACCATGCGTTCACCGAGATCACCGGCTACAGCACTGACGATGCGGTGGGCCAGACGCCCAAGCTGCTCAGTTCGGGGCGGCATGATGCGTCTTTTTATGCGGCGCTGCGGGAAAGCATCGCGCGTGGCGGGTCCTGGCAAGGTGAAATCTGGAACCGCCGCAAGAACGGCGAGGTGTATCCGCAATGGCTCACCATCACGGCGGTAAAAAATTCCGTGGACGAGGTCAGCCACTACGTCAGCACCCTGACCGATATCACCAAGCGCAAGGAGGCGGAGAACGAGATCCGGCATCTGGCTTTCTTTGATCCGCTGACCCGGCTACCCAACCGGCGCTTGCTGCTGGACCGGCTGCGTCAGGCGCTGGTGGCCAGCGAGCGCAGCGGGCATGAGGGTGCGTTGCTGTTCATCGACCTCGACAATTTCAAGACGGTCAACGATACCTTGGGCCACGACAAGGGCGACCTGCTGCTGCAACAGGTGGCGCAACGGCTCTGCAACTGCGTGCGCGAGGGCGACACCGTGGCGCGCCTGGGCGGCGACGAGTTCGTGGTGATGCTGGAAGACTTAAGCGCGCTGCCACATGCCGCCGCGACCCAGGCCAAAGCCGTCGGTGAAAAAATCCTTGCCGCGCTAAATCAGGTTTATCTGCTGGCCGACCATGTCTATCACAGCAGCTCCAGCATCGGAGTCAGCCTGTTCAATCATCATTCGGGCGGCGTGGATGCGCTGTTGCAGCGGGCCGATCTGGCCATGTACGAGGCCAAAGCGGCCGGCCGCAATACCCTGCGCTTCTTTGACCCGGACATGCAGGCCGTGGTCACGGCGCGCGCCGCCCTGGAGGCCGACCTGCGCCAGGCGCTGCAGGACACGCAATTCGCGCTGTATTACCAGCCGCAAGTGGATGCGGATGGACGCCTGGCGGGTGCCGAAGCCTTGCTGCGCTGGCAGCACCCGCAGCGCGGCCTGGTTTTGCCGGGCGAATTCATTCCTCTGGCCGAAGAGTCGGGTCTGATCCTGCCAATGGGCCAGTGGGTGCTGGAAACTGCCTGCGCCCAACTCAGCAGCTGGGCTAGCCAGGCCGAAATGGCGCACCTGACGCTGGCGGTCAATGTCAGCGCGCGCCAGTTGTATCAGCCGGATTTTGTGATGCAGGTGCTGGCCGTGCTGGACCGTACCGGCGCCAATCCTAAACAGCTGAAGCTGGAACTGACCGAGAGCCTGCTGCTGAAAGACGTGGAAGGCACCATCGTCAAGATGCTGCTGCTGAAAGCGCGCGGGATTCTTTTCGCGCTGGACGATTTTGGCACCGGTTATTCCTCCCTGTCGTACCTGAAGCGCCTGCCGCTGGACCAGCTGAAGATCGACCGCTCCTTTGTGTGCGATGTGTTAGGCGACACCGACGACGCCATCATCGTCAGCACCATTGCGGCGCTGGCACACGGCCTGGGTCTGGAAGTCATTGCGGAAGGGGTGGAGACCGAAGCCCAGCGCCAATTCCTGGCCGAGCGCGGTTGCACGGCCTATCAGGGCAACCTGTGCAGCCGGCCGCTGGCGCTGGTGGAGTTCGAACAATTGTTGCGCCAGGGAACGCCCGCATGACCGCGCCGGATTCGGTTCGCCCGTTATTCCCTTGCCTGACGACGGCGGAGAGCCGGAAGCTGCCCGCAATCATCAGATATTCTGCGCAAAACTGCATATACTCCCATGTAATATTATAAAAAACAGTACTTCCCGCATGGAATCATTGCGTAAAAAAATAATACATAAGCAGGTATGTCGTTGTTGCTGAATTTCGCTTGCTGTCTTGCGGGAAATAATGCGCGTGGCGCGGCTGCCTGTCCGCGCGGCCCCAACCGTCTCAGAAAGGAATTGACCGATGGCACATCCCAAGACAAGGACCGCGGCGCATTCCGGCCAGGCCGGGCTGAAAGCGGCGCAGCCGAAACTACCCGGCCAGGTGGTGCTGGTGATGCAAGGCGGCGGCGCGCTGGGGGCTTTTCAGGCCGGCGTGTATGAAGCCATGCACGAAGCGGGCATCGAACCGGACTGGGTGGTGGGAACCTCGATCGGCGCCATCAACGGCGCCATCATCGCCGGCAATGCGCCGCAGCACCGGGTGGCCCGCCTGAAGGAATTCTGGGATCTGGTCGCCAGCGGCGCGTCGTCTTCCACGCACTGGAACGCCTTCGGCATCGACCAACTGCTGCACAACCTGGGCACGGTTGCGCAAGGAATTCCCGGCTTCTTCAGGCCGAATCCGCGCGCATGGTTCAGCGCCGAAACACCGCTGGGCGTGGCCGAAGCCAGCTTTTACAGCACCGCGCCGCTGCGCCGCACGCTCGGCGAATTGGTCGATTTCGACTGCATCGCCAAGGGTGCAGGTGCGGGTGCAGGTGCGATGCGGCTGACGCTGGGCGCGGTGAATGTGCATTCCGGCCAGATGCGCTACTTCGACAGCCGCGATGAAGCGATCGGCATCGATCATGTGATGGCTTCGGGGGCGCTGCCGCCCGCGTTCCCCGCCGTCATGATCGACGGCGAACCGTACTGGGATGGCGGCATCTATTCCAATACCCCGATCGAAGTCGTGATGGACGACAATCCGCGCCGCGACTCCGTGATCTTCGCCACCCGCCTGTGGCAGCAGGAAAACGCAGTCCCCGACACCATTGAGCAGGTGCTCAGTCGCGAGAAGGAAATCCTGTATTCCAGCCGGGCCGAGAGCCACACCGCGCGTCAGCAACAGCTGCACCATCTGCGCCATGTGGTGCGCGAACTCGGCCGCCTGTTGCCGGAAAACGTACGCGCCACGCCGCAGGCCCGGGAACTGCTCGGCTGGGGCTGCGGCACCGTGATGCACGTGCTGCCGTTGCGCACGCCGACGCTGGAAGGGGAAAATCACACCAAGGATATCGACTTTACGCCGGCCGGCATCGCAGCCCGCTGGACGGCGGGGCGCGACCTCGCGCGCATCCGGATCGCCCAAGCGCCATGGAATGAAGCCATCGACCCGGCCGTGGGCATCGTGGTGCACGACTGACAGCCGGACCGATTAGTCAACCGGCCGATGGTCGCCGGTCGAGCACCACCATCGCGATGCCGCCCAGAATCGCCGCCGAGGCCAGCATCAGCAGCCAGGTAATCGGCTCCTGCAGGAACAGCAAGCCGGCCAGCGCCGCGATGACGGGCACGCTCAATTGCAGCGCGGCTGCGCGGGTCGCCGTCAATCCGCGCAAGGCCGCGTACCAGAGCGCATAACCGAGGCCCGAAGCAATCGCGCCGGACAGCACTGCATACAGTATTCCCCATCGATCCAGTTGCTGTTGCGCCAGCAGCGCGGCACTCAGCAGCACGGACAAGGGCGCGGCGCGCAAGAAATTGCCGGCGGTCGCGCCGGCCGGATCGGCCACACCTCGCCCGCGCAGCGAATAGATGCCCCAGGCGACGCCGGCCGCCAGCATCAGCAATGCGGCTCCCAGCGGCGGCGCCGACAAACCCGGCGACATGACGGCGGCCAGTCCGGCAAAGGCCAGCAGCAAGCCGCCCGCCTGGCGCGCATTGAGCCGCTCTCCGGACCACCAGCCTGCCAATATCATGGTCGCCTGCACCGCGCCAAACAGCAACAAGGCTCCGGTGCCGGTTGTCAAACTGGTATAGGCAAACGAAAAACCGCCGGCGTAGGCGAACAACGCGCATGCCGATGGCCAGTTGCCGCCAATGCCGCGATTGCCGCCAGGTTTGCCGGCTGCGCCGCCACGACGAAAATGGACCAGCAAGGTCAGCATCAGCGCCCCGGACAGCAAACGTATCGCAGTGAAGCTGGCGGGATCGATCGATGTCTGTCGAAAAGCGAGACGGCATAGCACCGAATTGCCGGCAAAAGACAGCATGGCGAACAGGGTCAGCAGAAACAAGCGGGGGAATGACATAAACCATCCTGGTAAAGAATAATCGCAGCACCTGAACAGCGCAGTCATGCAACCGTCGGAGCGGATATTGGAGCAAATACGCGTGACGCTTACCCTCTCTCCCGGCCACGCTGTCACACCCGCGCCGCCTCCAGCCATGTTTTTGGCAGCCACCGCAAATCGGCGGGTTCGTCGATGTCGTGCAACAGGGGATGGCTTTGCACGGACCAGCCCAGTTGCCCCAGCCGGCAGAGTGTCTCGAAAGCTACCGCGTCGGTGCTCCACGCAATACCTGCGAACAAGGATGGATGGAACCGGTTCAAGCCAAGCAACGCATAGCCGCCGTCAGCGGTGGGAAACAGCGCGGCATCGGTGCGCCGCAATGCATCAGCGGCTTGCTGCAAATGCGCAACGCTGAGTTGCGGGCAGTCGGTGCCGATCAGCAAGATCGATTCGCCACCCTCCAGCACGCGCTGCGCCGCACGCGCCATTTTTTCTCCTAAATCGCCCTCCCCCTGATCCGACCATTGCACCGCATCCGGCAGCGCGATTTTCCGCCACGCCGGGTCTGTCGCCGATGGCGTCACGCAGAGTTCTACCCGGCCCACATCGGCGGCGATGGCTTTGTGCAGCGTGTGCGCCAACAGGCGTTGCGCCAGATCGGCCGCGCCTTGCGCGCCAAGCACCGGAATCAGGCGGGTCTTGGCGAACCCCGGCATGGGCGCTTTGGCGAAAATCACGATACGCACAGGCTGGAGCGGTTTCATCGCGGGTTTCATCGATATGCCTCGGCCAGTTGGCTGGCCGGGACGCCGCGCCAGTATTGCCAGCGCAGCCGCCACATCAGCAGGATCGTGCGCCAGACGCCGCGCGTCTCCCAGCGCCGGCCCGAAGTGGTCACGCAGCGATGGACGCAGGCCGGACGCGAGAATGTGCGCAAGCGCCTGGATAATTCGATATCTTCCATCAATGGCTGGTCCGGAAAGCCGCCCACCGCATCGAACGCCGCGCGGGTGACGAACATGGCCTGATCGCCGGTGGCGATGCCGGTCAGGCGCGAGCGCAGATTCATCATGCGAGCGACCACGCGCAGCATCAGCGCACGGCCGGCGATGCAGACATCGAAACGGCCCCAGCAAAATTTCCCGCCTGACAGCGCCTGCGCGACCAAGGTCGCGGCTCCATCCGGCAATCGCGTATCGGCATGCAGGAACAACAGCGCATTCCCGTTGGCGCACGCCGCGCCGGCATTCATTTGCCGGGCGCGGCCACGCGGCGAGCGCACCAGCGTGCAGCCGGCGCATTGTGCGATTTGCGCAATATCAGCCGAGCCGTCCTCGCTGCCGCCATCGGCGATGATGACTTCGCAGCCAAGTTTCACCAGCGGCGACAGCCGTTCCAGCAGCACTGGCAGCAGCTGCGCTTCGTTCAGCACCGGCACGATGATGGACAGCTTCATGGCTTATGCTCCCAGCCTCCAGGCGTGATAGCGCGCCAACCAGGCAAATATCCATTGCGGCGCATGCGCGCGCTTCCATTCGCCGGCGACGTATTTGTTGGCTTCGGCCAGCGTCGGATAGGTGTGAATCGTGCCCAGTATCTTGTTGAGGCCGAGTCCATGCTTCATCGCCAGCACGAATTCAGCCAGCAGGTCCGCCGCGTGCTCGCCGACGATGGTTACGCCCAGAATGCGATCCTTGCCCGGCGCCGTCAGCACTTTGACGAAGCCATACGCGGTGGCATCCGTGATGGCGCGATCCAGCTCGGCCAGATCATATTGCGTGACCTCATAGGCCACATGTTTTTCACGGGCTTCCTGCTCGTTGATCCCGACCCGGGCCACTTCCGGCGCAATGAAAGTGGCCCAGGGAATCACCGAATAATCCACTTTGAATTTCTTGAAATCGCCGAACAGCGCGTTGACCGCCGCATACCAGGCTTGATGCGCGGCGGTATGGGTGAATTGATAAGGGCCGGCCACGTCGCCGGCGGCGAAGATGTTGGGATACAGGGTTTCCAGGTAGTCGTTGGTCAGCACCGTGCGCTGGGTTTCAATTCCCAGTTGTTCCAGGCCATAGCCGGTTAGCCGCGCCACCCGTCCCACTGCACATAACAGCGCGTCGAACTCGATGCGCAGCTCGGTTCCGTTATGCTCGAGGACGATGAACTTGCTCTCGCGTCCATCCACAGATTCACGTTCGCAGCGCAGCGCCTTGTGGCCAGTCAGAACGTCCACGCCGTCGCGCGTGAGCGCATCACGCGCCAGCTCGGAGACTTCCTGGTCTTCGCGCATCATGATGCGCGACGCCATTTCAACTTGCGTGACCTGGGAGCCCAGGCGGGCAAAAGATTGCGCCAACTCGCAGCCAATCGGCCCGCCGCCCAGCACCACCAAGCGGGCCGGCGGCGCATCCAGCTTGGCAAATTCGTCCCACAGCGTGTCGCTGGTGACATAGCCGACATCCTCCAATCCGGGCAGCGGCGGCACGAACGGCTTGGCGCCGGTGGCGATGACGATGCTGCGGGTGGTTAAGGTGGTTAAGCGCTGGCTGCCGCCATTGTTCAGCGTCACTTCCACCGTCCAGGGGTCGACGATGCGGGCGTAGCCTTGCAGCACTTCCACCCCTAATTCGGTGTAGCGTTCTGCGCTGTCGTGCGGTGCGATGGCGCGGATGGTTTCATGCACCCGCGCCATGACCTTGCGGAAACTGAATTCCGGCGTCACCGCTGCCAGTCCGTAGCGCTCGCCGTGGCGCATCTGGTGGGCGATGCGGGCCGACTTGATCAGCGTCTTGCTCGGCACGCAGCCGTAATTCAGGCAATCGCCGCCCATCTTGTGGGATTCGATCAGCGTCACCCTGGCGCGCACGGTGGCGCCGATATATGCGCTGACCAGACCGGCGGCACCGGCGCCAATCACAATCAGATTGCGGTCGAATTTTTTCGGGCGGTGCCACTTGGCATACACGCGCCGGCCTTGCAGCCATCCGGCGAATTTTTTGGCGGCGATCGGGAATATCCCCAGCACCACAAAAGAAAACAGGAGGCCGGGAGACAGGATGCCGGACAGACTCTGCAATTGCGCCAGCTGCGTGCCGGCATTCACGAATACCAGCGTGCCGGCCAGCATCCCGAGCTGGCTGACCCAGTAAAACGTGCGGGTGCGCATCTTTGTGAGCCCCATCAGCAGGTTGATCAGAAAGAATGGAAACACCGGCACCAGACGCAAGGTAAACAGGTACAGCGCGCCGTCCCTGGCAATCCCGTCGTTGATCGTTTTTAGTTTGTCGCCGAAGCGTCGCTGCACCGTGTCGCGCAGCACGAAACGCGCGGCAAGGAACGCCAGTGTCGCGCCGATGCTGGAGGCGAACGACACCAGCAACGTGCCGACCGCCAGGCCGAACAGCGCGCCCATCGCCAGAGTCATGATCAACGCGCCCGGCAAAGACAATGCGGTGACCAGCACATACAACGCGAAGGCAATTGCGGCCAGCGACCACGGCGATTCAGCTTTGAGCGCAGCGAAATAGCCCTGGCTCTGCTTGAGCGACTCCAGCGTCAGGAAGCGATCCAGATCGAACGCAAAGAAGCCGCCGACCATGGCGATAATCAGCAGAACCAGCAGGGTTCGCTTCATGCTGCGCTGCTTTCATCTTTCAGCGCGCCGCCACAACTGCTGCCCTGCCCGGCAGTGCAGCCATAGCAGTGATCGGCGACGCGGATCGGGCGGCCGATCGGATCATCTGTCAGCAAATCGCGCAAATGCGGTCGTCCTTGCCCGGCACCGGCACTGGCACCGGCACCGGGCAACGCCAGTCCCAACTGTTGATTGAAGTCGCAGTCGTACAGAAAGCCTTGCCAATCGACGCTGACCAGGCTGCGGCACATCACGTTGGCGAGGTTGGCCGCGGCGAAGTTTTCCTTCAACAAGCGCATGTAATCGTTGAACTGCCCGTTGGAAATGAGGGTCGAACCAAAGCGCTGAATCGGCATGTTGGCCAGCGTAAACAGCTCGTTGAAGACCACGCCGAAGTGTTCGAACAGTTCGCGCTTGTACGCGGCTTGCAATGGCGCTTGCGCAGGAGGCAGCGCAGCGCCTTGCGGGTTGTAGACCAGATTGAGGGTCAGCCCGGAACCTGCGCGGCCATAGCCGAGCGCATTGAATCGTTGCAGCGCAGCGATGCTCTTGTCGAATACGCCCGCGCCGCGCTGCTGGTCGACGTTGGCGAGCGAATAACAGGGCAGCGAGGCGACCACTTCCACTTGATGCTGCGCCAGAAATTCAGCCAGTCCCTCCTGATCCGGTTCGAACAGGATGGTCAGGTTGCAGCGGTCGATCACCTTGACGCCCAAGGCGCGCGCCGCCTGCACCAGCGGCCCGAAGCCCTGGTGCAATTCAGGCGCGCCGCCGGTCAGGTCGAGCGTGCCAATGCCGCGCGCGGTGAGTATCGAAGGAATCAAGGCCAGGGTTGCGCCATCCATCATCTCGGTGCGGTTGGGCCCGGCATTGACGTGGCAATGCACGCAGGTCTGATTGCAGCGGTAGCCGAGATTGACCTGCAAAGTGGTCAGTTGGTGGCGGCTCAAGTGCGGAAATTCGGTGGCCTGAAGCAATGGCAGTGTGGCGTGCATGACGCTCCTCGATAGTGATGATGATGGCTGCCATTGCATCGCCGATGTTGCGGCTGTTCATTGTGGCGAAAACATTGTCCACCAAAGACGCGAACAGGAATCAGAATACAACGATTTTGTATCTATTCAGCCTACTATGCGATTGATATCCAAGTGATTGCTTTATATCGTTGGCGGTTGTATTGACGCTGTTTTTGATGTTAGGCCGCTGGGGACGCAGCCGTTTGTGTGCTGCAGAAAATGGATCAGAAATGAAGGCTGTCTGAGCGTAGCGAGTTCCTTCATTTCCCATTTTTTGCAGCACACAAACGGGAACCCCGAAGGGGCAAGTCTGCGGTCGCCTTTCTTTTGCTTACTTTTCTTTGGCGAAGCAAAGAAAAGTAAGTAGCTGTCGGGCTACCCCCGACAAAGCATCTACGAAGAGCACAGCGATTAATTAAGTCGTCAACTTTGCAGTCACCCTCTCCCCAGCTCTCTCCCGCGTGCGGGAGAGAGCCCGGTTCACGCCACCAGACGCTGCAGCACGTACGGCAAGATGCCGCCGTGGGTGTAGTAATCCACTTCGATCGGGGTATCGATGCGCAGCAACAGCTGGCATTCCTGGCTGGTGCCATCCTTGCGGTGTATCACCAGAGTCAGATCCTGCCCGGGTGTCAGCGTGCCGTCCAGACCTGTCAGATCAAAGGTTTCATCGCCCTTGATGGCCAGCGACTGGATGCTGTCGGCCCCTTTGAACTGCAGCGGCAACACGCTCATGCCGACCAGGTTGGAGCGATGGATGCGCTCGTAGCTGCGGGCGATCACCGCCTTGACGCCGAGCAGCTGGGTGCCTTTTGCCGCCCAGTCGCGCGACGAACCGCTGCCGTATTCCTCACCTGCAAATATCAGCGTCGGCACGTTATCTGCCACGTATTGCATGGCAGCGTCGTAGATCGGCATCTGTGCGCCGTCCGGCTGGTGCAGCGTAATCCCGCCTTCGATGCGGGCGCCGTCGGCTTTGAGCGGAACCAGCAAGTTCTTGATCCGCACATTGGCAAAAGTGCCGCGCATCATCACCTCGTGATTGCCGCGGCGCGATCCGTAACTGTTGAAATCCGGCTGCGCCACGCCATTGGCCAGCAAGTATTTGCCGGCGGGGGAAGTGGCCTTGATCGAGCCGGCCGGACTGATGTGGTCGGTGGTCACCGAGTCGCCAAAGATGCCGAGCGCACGCGCGCCGGCAATGTTGCCGGGCTTGAAGGCCGCGCTGCCGGAACTCTGGAAAAACGGCGGTTCGGCGATGTAGGTCGATTTCTCCCAGGTGTACATGTCGCCGGTCGGGGCGGCGATGCTGTTCCAGAGCGGATTGTCCTGGGTAAAGTCGGCATACAGGCGTCGATACATGGCGGGGTCGCTGGCGTACTTCTGCACCTCTGCCAGCTCCTCCGGGGTCGGCCAGATGTCTTTCAGATACACCGGCAAACCGTCCTTGCCCTGGCCCAGCGGGTCGTGCTCCAGATCCAGATTTACCCGCCCGGCGATGGCGAAGGCCACCACCAGCGGCGGGCTCATCAGGAAATTGGCCTTGATGTTGGCATGGATGCGCGCCTCGAAATTGCGGTTGCCGGACAACACAGCCGCACAAATCAGGTCGCGATTGATGACGATTTCTTCCAGGCACGGGTCGAGCGGGCCGCTGTTGCCGATGCAGGTAGTGCAGCCGTAGCCGACCAGCCCGAATCCGAGTTGTTCCAGGTAAGTCAGCAGCCCGGCGTTGCGCAAATATTCGGTGACCACGCGCGAACCGGGCGCGAGCGAAGTCTTGATGTGGGGCCGCACCGACAGGCCGCGCTCTACCGCTTTTTTGGCCAGCAAGCCGGCCGCCAGCAGCACGCCGGGGTTGGAGGTATTGGTGCAGGAGGTGATGGCGGCGATCAGGATATCGCCGTGGCCGAGGTCGACATAGCTGCAGACACTCTCTTCCGAAGGCGGCGGGGTCGGGCTCGGATGATCGTCCACCATCTCGACTTCGCTATCGGGCATCGGCTGCGCTGCGCTCTGATCGCCGCCGCCGGCCGATGGCGTCGCGGCAACAGCAGTTGCGCTGGCAAGCGCGAACTTGGTCGGATAGCGGGTGCGCAACTGCTCGGCCGGTTTGCCGAAGCCGCCCTGCTCGACCGGCGCCACGCACAACGCGTCGAATTTTGCCCCCAACGCAGGCAGTACGATGCGATCCTGCGGCCGTTTGGGTCCCGCCACCGAAGGCATGATGCCGGACAAATCCAGCGTCAGCGTGGCGCTGTAATCGATCTCGCCCTGTTGCGGCACGCCGTACAAGCCCTGCGCCTTGAAGTAGTTCTGGAACGCAGCCACCTCTTCCTCGGTGCGCCCGGTCATCGTCAGGTAAGCCACCGCGGCGTCGTCGATCGGGAAGAAGCCGATGGTGGCGCCATACTCGGGCGACATGTTGCTGATGGTGGCGCGGTCCGGCACCGACAGCGACGCCACGCCCTCGCCGAAGAATTCGACAAATTTTCCGACCACTTTGGCGCCGCGCAACAGCTCGGTCACGGTCAGCACCAGATCGGTGGCGGTCACGCCCTGGCCCAGCTTGCCGCTCAGGTGTACGCCCACCACATCCGGGGTCAGCATATACACCGGCTGGCCCAGCATCGCGGCCTCGGCCTCGATGCCGCCGACGCCCCAGCCGACCACGCCGATGCCGTTGATCATGGTGGTGTGCGAGTCGGTGCCGACCAGCGTGTCGGGGTAATACACGCCATCCTTTTGCCACACGCCGCGCGCCAGATATTCCAGATTGACCTGATGCACGATGCCGATGCCGGGCGGCACCACCTTGAAGGTATCGAACGCCTGCATGCCCCATTTCAGGAACTGGTAACGCTCCTGGTTGCGCTGGAACTCGATCTCCATATTCAGCCGGAACGCGTCCGGCGTATTGTAATGATCGACCTGCACCGAGTGGTCCACCACCAGATGCACCGGTACCAGCGGTTCGATGATGGTCGGGTCTTTGCCCAGTTGCGCCGCCGCGCCGCGCATCGCCGCCAGATCGCACAGCAGCGGCACGCCGGTAAAGTCCTGCAGCACGATGCGCGCCACCACGAACGGGATTTCATCCTGGCGCTGCCCGTTCGGCTGCCACGCGGCGAGCTGGCGCACATGGTCTTCCGTGACGCTCTTGCCGTCGCAATTGCGCAGCACCGATTCCAGCACGATGCGCAGCGATACCGGCAAGCGGCTGACCTTGCCCAGGCCGGCCGCTTCCAGCGCCGCCAGGCTGTAAAAACCGGCTTTGCCAGCGTCGGGAATGTCAAACGATTGGAAACTGTCGAATAGATTGTGGTGCATCGCATGCTCCTTCGAGGTGATTGATTACAACCTGAAATGGTGCCTTGAATTCGGCCTAAGCTTTGACTTGAATACCGCCTGAGTGTTGCAGATGAGTGTTGCAAATACGTGTTACAAAAACCTGCCCTACCGGACGGCAGCGCTCCAACCCACACTGTCTAATTCCAGCTTGACGTCCTGGCTTGCTGGCTGCAGGTCGATGGTATATGTTCAGTGTAACCGGTCAGGGAAAAATTGACCGGCCGCAAATCATCATGGTAAAACCCCGCGCAATGCGGCCACGCAAGCCACGAAAAACGCGCTGCAGTGGCTGCGCGCTGCGCACCGGAGCAAGGAAACTGACATGAAAATCCTGAAAGTGGATGTTGCTGTCATCGGTGCCGGCAGCGCCGGCATGACCGCCTATCACGCGGCCAAAGTCCATTGCAAGCGGGTGTTGCTGATCGAAGGCGGCACTTACGGCACCACCTGCGCGCGGGTTGGCTGCATGCCGAGCAAGCTGCTGATTGCGGCGGCCGATGCGGCGCACGCCATTGCCGATGCGCCCACCTTCGGCGTGCATGGCGGCGCGCTGCGCATCGACGGCCGGGCCGTGATGGCGCGGGTGCGGTCCGAGCGTGACCGCTTCATCGGTTTCGTGCTGGACGGCATCGAAAAAATCCCGGCGGCCCAGCGCTTGCACGGTCAGGCCCGCTTCATTGCCGCCAACCGTTTGCAGGTCGGCTTGGACACCGAAGTAAGCGCCGGAAGCATCGTGATTGCCACCGGCTCCAGCCCGCAGATTCCGGCCCCGCTCGCGCATCTCGGCGCGCATTTGGTAACCAGCGACGCGTTATTCGATTGGGACGATTTACCCGACTCGGTGGCCGTCATCGGCAGCGGCGCAATCGGGCTTGAACTCGGCCAGGCGCTGCACCGGCTGGGCGTGCGGGTCGCGCTGTTCGCCCGCAGCGATCAGCTGGCCCATCTGCAGGACGCCGCGGTGCGCGCCTGCGCCACCTGCTGCTTGGGCGCGGAGCTGGACTTGCGCCTGTGCAGCGAAATCGTGTCCGCGCAGCCGGCCGGCGACGCGGTGCTGCTGCGCTCCCGCAACGCCGATGGCGCCGATGGCAGCGAACGCAGCGAGCATTTCCGCTTTGTGCTGGCGGCGACCGGCCGCCGTCCCAACCTCGACGGTTTGGCGCTGGAAAACAGCGGCCTGGCGCTGGACGCGCACGGCATCCCGCACTGCAATCCTCACACCATGCAATGCGGCAACAGCGCCATCTTCATCGCCGGCGACGTCAGTGGCGCGCGGGCGATATTGCATGAAGCGGTCGATCAGGGCCGCATTGCGGGCGACAATGCCGGGCGCTACCCGCAAGTGCTGCCGGGCCTGCGCCGGGTCGCGCTGGCGATTGCATTTACCGAGCCGCAAATCGCCAGCATCGGCTGCACCGGAGACCAGTTGCCGGTCGGCTATAAGGTGGGCGAAGTGTCGTTCCAGGATCAGGGCCGCAGCCGCGTCATGCACCACAATTGCGGCCTGTTGCGGCTGTATGGCGAATCCGGCACGCAACTTTTTTTGGGCGCCGAAATGGTCGGGCCGCGGGCCGAGCATCTGGCGCATCTGCTGGCTTGGGCCTGTCAGAGCAAGATGACGGTGGGCCAGATGCTGGAGATGCCTTTGTACCATCCGACCATCGAAGAAGGCTTACGCACCGCGCTGCGCGATCTGCACGAAAAGCTGACCGAGCACGCATCCGACGCCGCGCATTGCGCCGATTGCACGCCCGGCATGTGATTTTGTGGCGTGCGCAGGCTTTGCCAATAATATTCGGCGCTGCCGTCAATGTTCTCCGGCCGGCCCCACCACCTCCCGATACGCGTGCCAGGTCGCATGGCCGATCAGCGGCATCGTCACGATCAGGCCGAGATACCAGGTGGCAAAACCGGCCGCGGTAAAAGCGATGATCAGCAAGCCCCACACCAATGCCGCCGGGATATTTTTCAGCAAGGCGCCGATGCTGATGATGATGGCCGTGACCGCATCGGTATCGCGCTCCAGCATCAGCGGGATCGAAACCCAGCTGACGGCAAACACCAGGCCGGCGAACAAGCCGCCGACGAAAAAATAGACGGCGATGAAGCGCAGGTTATCGACCGACAGCAGTTGCAGCAGAAAGCCCTCAATCGAAGGCATGCCGCGGTTGTAAAACAGCGCGAACACGATCAGCGAAGCGCGCGCCCACACCATCATCACCACCGCCAGCACCAGTGCCAGCACGCCGATATTGCTCCAGCGCCCCCGCATCGAGAATAGCGTCGGCAACAAGCCAGATTGCCGCTGCTCCAGCCGGCGGCTGAGGTCATACACGCCCAGCGCCAGGAAAGGCCCGAGCAGCAGAAAACCGCAAGTCAGCGCCGACAGGTAGGCCGGCGCGTACCTCAGCACCACGCTCAACAGCAAACCCATGGCGGCGAAACACAGGCCGTAGAACAGGCTGCGCCCGCCCGTTGCACGCAAGTCGCGCCAGCCGAGCGCGATCCAGTGCAAGGGCCGCAGCGCCGGTATCGTGCGTATCGGCGGAAAAGACGATGGCTCGCTATTGCCGTCGCCGGCAGCCGCATGCGCTTCATTATTGTCAGGCATCGTTGTCTCCGTTTTTTATTCGTCTATTAGAATATAAGGAGTATATGCAAAAAACCATGTTTTTATGCATTGTTTAATTGATATATTAAATATACATATATATGTATATATTATTCCCGTAGGGCGGGTGAAACCCATCGCTTGTTGAGCTTACAAGATGGGTTTCACCCATCCTACGGTGCCGGGATGGTTGTCGGAATCCTATTTCGCCATAGCCGGAGTCACGCGCCAGACAATGTTGCCGACGTCATCGGCCACCAGCAGCGCGCCGCTGCGGTCGACCGCCACGCCCACCGGACGGCCCAGCGCATCGCCTTGCGCGCTGACAAAGTCGGTGAGCACATCTTCAGGTGGGCCGGATGGAATTCCCTCGGCGAACGGCACAAAAATCACTTTGTAGCCGCTGCGGGGTTTGCGGTTCCAGGAACCGTGCTGGCCGATGAACGCGCCGCCGGCAAAATGCTGCGGCAATAAATTGCCCTCATAGAAAACCAGCCCGAGCGAGGCGGCATGCGCGCCCAGCGCATAATCCGGCGCAATCGCTTGCGCCACCAGATCGGGCCGTGGCGGCTTCACTCGGGCATCGGCATGCTGGCCGTAATAGCTGTAAGGCCAGCCGTAGAAAGCGCCGTCCTTAACCGAGGTCATGTAGTCGGGCACCAGGTCGCTGCCGATTTCATCGCGTTCGTTGACGGCAGTCCAGAGCGCGCCGCTGTGCGGTTGCCAGGCCAGGCCATTCGGATTGCGCAAGCCGGTGGCAAAGAGGCGCGCAGCGCCGCTTGCCGGGTCGACTTCCCAGATGGCGGCGCGGTTGACTTCGTTCGCCATGCCGTTTTCGCCGACATTGCTATTCGAGCCGACGGTTACATACAGACGCGAGCCATCGCGGCTGGCGATCACATTTTTGGTCCAGTGATGGTTGATCGGGCCGGCCGGCAAATCCACCACTTTGACGCCGGGTTCGGTGATTTGGGTGTCGCCGCTGCGATAGGGAAAGCGCACCAGCCCATCGGAATTGGCGACGTACAGATCGCTGCCGATCAGCGTCATGCCAAACGGGGAATGCAGGCCCTGCAGGAACACCGTGCGCGTTTCCGCGCTGCCGTCGCCATTGGCGTCGCGCAACAGTGTGATGCGATTCGCGCTCGGCACGCCCGACCCTGCGCGCTTCATGGCCCGCTTCATGAACCAGCCCTTGATGCCTTTGCCATCTTCCGGCTTGGGCGGCGCATTGGTTTCGGCCACCAGCACATCGCCATTCGGCAGCACGTAGAGCCAGCGCGGGTGATCCAGGCCGGTGGCGAAGGCGTTTACCGAAAGGCCGTCGGCGGCCGTCGGCGTCGCGCCAGCCGGCCAGCCTTTGGCCGGCGCTATATTGACGGTGGGAAATAGCGTCGGATTCGGCGCCGGCAGCGCCGGATGGGGGCCGATTCCGGCCTGTTCCGGCAATCTTGCCATTTCACCGCAGGCGACGAGATTCATTATCAGCAGGCAGGTAACGGCGCGGCAGGCCAGCGGGCGTGGGATGAAAGAATGGCGCATTCGGTATCTCCAGTGGAAGGGAGGGGAGTTGATGAGCGATCAATCGGGGCGGGGCAGCGACACGCCGGTTTGCAGCAAGGCGGCGAGCGCGTCTGCGGCCACCGGGCGGCCGAAATAGTAGCCCTGGCCCTCGTCGCAATGCTGGGCCATCAAAAATGCGTACTGCTCTGGTGTTTCCACGCCCTCGGCGATCACGCGCTGCTTGAGGCTTTTACCCATGCTGATCACGGCGCTGACGATGGTGGCGTCGTCCGGGTTGCTGGTCATTTGATGCACGAACGACTGGTCGATCTTCAGGGTGTCGATCGGGAACCGCCGCAGATAGCTGAGGCTGGAATAACCGGTGCCGAAGTCATCGATCGCCAGCTTTACGCCCAGGTCCGCCAGCGCATGCAGCACCGAATCGGTAGCCTCGGCGTCTCGCATCAGGACGCTTTCGGTCAGCTCAAGTTCCAGAAAACGCGGCTCCAGCCCCGTCTCCTCAAGCGTCGTGCGGATATTTTCGAAAAAATCCTTGGCGCGGAATTCGAGCGCCGAGGTGTTGACTGCGACCGTGATCGGCGTCAAGCCAGCCTGCTGCCAGGCACTGGCCTGGAGACAGGCTGCGCGCAGCACCCAGCGGCCAATCGGCAGAATCAGCCCGCAGTCTTCGGCGATGGAGACGAACTGCGCAGGCAGCAGCAGCCCGCGCTTCGGATGCTGCCAGCGGATGAGCGCCTCGACCCCGACTATCGTGCCGCTGCGCAGATTTATTTTCGGCTGGTAGTACAACACGAACTCCTGCCGGGCCAGAGCGCGGCGCAGGCCGGCTTCGACCGATTGGCGCTGGACCGCCCGGGCATTCATCTCGGGCTCGAAGAATTTGTAATTGTTGCGGCCGTTTTCCTTGGCGTGGTACATCGCGATGTCCGCATTCTTGATCAGGGTTTCCGCATCCCGGCCATCGTCGGGGTAGATGCTGATGCCAATGCTGGCGCTGATATGGAGGTCGTGGCGGTCGATGCTGTACGGCAGCGCGGTCGCCGCCAGCAGTTTTTGCGCAGACAGCGCCGCGTCTTCCGCGTGCTCGATAGTGGAAAGCAGCAGCACGAATTCATCCCCGCCCTGGCGGCTCACGGTGTCCGAGTGGCGCACGCAACCGACCAGGCGTTGCGCAACCCACTGCAGCAGCTGGTCGCCAACCGCATGCCCGAGCGAATCGTTGATGTATTTAAAGCGGTCCAGATCCAGAAACATCACCGCCAGTTGCCTGCCCTGGCGATGGGCCAGTTCAATGGCCTGACTCAGCCGGTCTTGCAGCAGCATGCGATTGGGCAAATCGGTCAGAACATCGTGATGGGCCAGATGATCCAGCTGGATCTTGGCCGTTTCGACTTGTTCGGCCAGTTTGTGGGCTTCGATAATAGCGGTGACCAGATGTGCATTCGCTTGCTGCAGCATGACCATGCGCTCGTCGGAGGTGGCCTGTATCGTCTCCGCCGCGCCGATTCCCCGCTCGCGCGCGCTGGCCTGGCTTTCGCGCAAATCGGCCGCAGCCTCACGCAAATGCGCGGCATCTTCGCGTGCAGTGACCGCTTTCTCGCGTTGTAGAACAGCCGCCGCATCGCCAATCGCAGCGCTTTTCCCGCGCCGGATATCTTTCTCGGGGACGGCTGGCAACTTGTCTTCGCGCTGGGCGGGGACGCCCGCCGGACCCGTGCCATCGGTGGCAGAAGCAGCAGCGCCGTCATTGTTTTTTTTACTCATCACCGCCCTCCACCGCTGGTCGTTCTTATTGTTTTGCTTATGGGCTGACCATCGGCCGGCCGGTCATGATCCCCGCATACTCGGATAAGGTCTCGCCAATAATGATGCCATCGTCGGTAATGTCAAACAATCGAATGTCCTTGCTGTGCTCGCTGCCACGGACTTTAACCACCGAGAACGCGCGCTTGAATTGGCCGACGATTTCGATATAGCGCTGCACGATAATGGCGTCAGCCAGAAAAGCGCTGCCGAATGGGCTGAAGCGCAAATCGGTGTAGCGGTCTTCCAGTTCCGAGGTCATCAATATGGTCACGCCCATGCCGGTCAGTTCGGCAATCATCCGATACAGCGAGCCGCGAAAATCTTCGCTGAACTGGGGCGCCAGCGCCAGCTCGAATCCGGAAAGGGAGTCGATGACGACGCGCTTGGCCCGCATCCGATGAATCATTTCGATCAAGTCATGCAAGGTTTCATCAATCGACAAATCCAGCGAACGGGTATCGATCACCCCGACCTGTCCGGCCTTGACCAGCGCATGCAGCTTCTTGCTCAACAGTTGGCTCGGGCTCTTCTCGAATGCCGCAATCACGCCTGGCTCGCCCCTGCGCATTCCTTCGGCCAGAAACTGCGTTGCCAGGATGGTTTTTCCGGAGCCGGACGGCCCCACCACGAGTAGCGAATATCCGACTGGCAAGCCGCCGCCCAGCATCTGATCCAGGCCGGGGATTCCCATCGGAACCCGTTGTTCTCCAGTGGACGACTTGACTGTCGCCCCAACCGCTGTGTCCTGCTGGATAATCGCACGCGGAAAAATCTGAAGGCCTTCATCACTAATGCGGAACGTATGCAAACCGGGTGCCTGGGCTTGGCCGCGCATTTTGACCACTTGCATCTTGCGCACCATCGAATCGTTGTGCAAATTTTGCGAAAGCACCAGAATGCCATCGGCCACTGCAAAGTTCGGGCTGGACTCCGATTCCGGCAACACATATTCGCCGATTAAAAATGTGGTCGCCTGCCAGTTCGTCATTTGCATGGCCAGCTGCTGTACGAACCACTGCCGCTCGGGCGTCCCCTGTTGCCCTTGTTGCCCCTGCTTTGCCGACTGCATGACCGATCGAAACGAATCAACGAATACCAGGCTGGGAGCATAGTCTTTGACTTCCTCGGCAATGCGTGACAACACCCGGGCAAAATCGCCTTCCAGGATGTCTGCAGACAGGTTGACGTAGCGGATCGATTGGTTGATTTTCTTGATGTCAAAAAACGTAAATTGCTGTTGATAGCGCAGCATCTTCAAGGCGGGTTCCCCGAGCACCGTGAAATACAGCGCCCGATTCTTCGGGCTGGTCAGCGAGAACATGATCTGGTGCGCGAGCGTGGTTTTTCCGCTCCCGGTCGTGCCCGCAATCAGGTTAAACGAGAATTCCGGCAAGCCTCCGCCCAACAGGCTGTCCAGACCAGGTACGCCGGTTTTTATACTACGGATGCTTACCTTTTTAGGCATTTTTCAACTCCTTACCGGCCATATCTGAAGCATCAAGGCTCCAAGCGGAACGTAAAATACTGGTGGTTAACGGTTCGCCGATTAACGCGGCCAGGATGTCGGTGAAGGTGATCAGCAGCAGACTGTTTGCGGCGCTGGCTTCTGCCGGCGTTTGTGCTTCAAGGCAGATTTGCAATTGCGCGAACCGGTGCTCCGTTTGCGCTGACAGTGCGCCGGCCGCGAGCCAGGCAAAGGTGGACTGGGTAAGGAATACGCTCCTCGCGTAAAGCGAATTGAAGCCGCCTTCGCCGACGATGGAAATAATTTGGGTCGCCATCTGCTCCCATAGGACAACCGCGGCACCTGAAATTTTTTCAGTGTGCTGCGCCATGCGACTTTTAATTATCTGGTGCCGCAGCAAGTCGCCGGTGTCCATAAGGGAAATATCAAATATCGATCGGTATAACGACGTTGGTGGAACACAGCCGATGTGTCGCGATGTGTCAATTTGATATCAGTATAGGATATTTTTTAGCCGCGCGCGGCCGCCGGCAGCGGGTCAGCCACGACAAATATCAACAACTGCGCACAATCTGGCAGGCAGCCCGCCGCAAACCCGGAATGCGTCCAATTGTTGTAGGGGTATTTTCATAGGACGACTGGTACTGTGCGGAAAAATGCCTATTTATTGCCATACTCGTCACATGTATAGAGCTGCAACAGAGCGCCTGATTACAGCTTGCGGGTGCTTTCAAAATGTCGCCTGAGGCCGCTGAACGGGTCGTCGAAAGCAATCGCGCGCGCCAGCAGTTGCAACGGCTGCAACATGTCGTCCGCCTTGAAAGTCTGTAAATCGGGATAAAAAGAGTCGTTGACAATCGGGATGCCGAGCGCCGCCAGATGCACGCGCAACTGATGCTTGCGGCCGGTGACCGGTTGCAACTGGTACATGCTGAGTGCGCCGCGCTGCTCGATCAGATCGATATGGGTTTCGGAATTCGGTTCGCCCGCCGCTTCCTGCATGCGGAAGAACGGCGTGCCTTCCACCATCCGGCTGCGATAGGTGAACGGAAATGTGCGGCCCTGCAAGGTCGGCGCCAGCGCTTCGTACACCTTGTGCACCGCACGCTTTTGAAACAACGATTGATAAGCGCCGCGGCTGGCGATATTGTGCGAAAAAATGATCACGCCGGCGGTTTCGCGGTCGATCCGGTGGATCGGCGTCAGGTCGGGCAGTTGCAGCTTCTTCTTCAGGCGCACCAGCAAGGTTTCATGCAAAAAACGCCCGCTCGGTATCACCGGCAGGAAATGCGGCTTGTCGGCCACCAGAATATGGTCGTCCAGATAGATCACGCGCTCTTCAAACGGAATCAGCGTCTCGTCCTCGATTTCGCGGTAGTAAAAAATACGGATGTCCGGGCGATAAGGGCTGTCGTGCCGCAGGCACACGCCGGCCTCATCCACCACTTCGCCGCGCGCCATGCGCGCCAGCCAGATAGCGGGAGCGACGTCAGGAAAGTGTTCGGTCAGAAAAGCCAGCATGTGCGGCCACACGCCAGGCTGCAGCCAGAGGCAACTAGGAGCAACGCCGTCGCGAATCGGTAGAGAGGATTTCAAGGAAGAAGATTTCGAAGCTGAACGGGAGTCGCTATTTTAAAGCGCTTCGTAATGTGGGTGAAGCCCGCGCCGTTTTTGCACCCGTAGGTGCGAATTTATTCGCATGAGTGCGCATCGAATGGTGCGGCGTGCGAATAAATTCGCACCTACAAGAAAATTGCATTGACTGGGTATCATTAAAAACATCGTGCTTTCTGCATGTAATCAATCAGATTTTAAAAATACCCCGCTAAAATAGAAAATCCAGCAAAGTCAGCGCCACCACCTTGGTGGCGCTGCGCAAATCTTCCAACAACAAATTTTCATCCGCTTGCTTGGCGTTCGATTCCGGCACCGTGCGCGGCCCGGCGCCGTACAGCACCGCCGGAATTCCATGTTCGCTGTACAGGCGCGCATCCGCATACAGCGGCACGCCGACCGCCGGAATCTCCTCGCCCAGCACTTCTTGTGCGTTCTTGCGCAGGCTGTCGACCAGTTTTTCATGGCCGGGCAAAGGTCGCAGCGCTTGCGACAGCAGCAGACGCCGGATCTCGACCCGGATGCCCGGCAAACCAACGACCGCGTTCTCGATCAACGCGCGCAATGCCGCTTCGACCTGCGCCGGGTCTTCTTCCGGAATCATGCGGCGGTCCATTTTCAGCACGACTTTGCCGGGCACTACATTAGTGTTGGTGCCGCCTTCGATCTGGCCCACCAGCATGGTCGGGTGCGTGATGCCGGGAATGACGGAACTGATTTTCTGCAACGCCGGCAGTTGCGCATAAATCGCCTGCAAAATGGCGGTTGCGGCTTGCAGCGCGTCATGGCCGGTTTCCGGCATCGCGCCGTGGCTGGCCTTGCCATGCACGGTGATTTCCAGTTGCAGGCAGGCGTTGTGCGCGGTCACGATCTGGTAGCTGAATCCGGCCGCGATCACATAATCCGGCTTGGTCAGTTGCTGCTCCAGCAACCAGCCCGGCCCCAGCAATCCGCCGAATTCTTCGTCGTAGGTGAAATGCAGTTCCAGCGCGCCCTTCAGCGCGACGCCCAATGCTTCCAGCGCGCGCGCGGCGAACACGAACGTGGCGAAATCGGATTTGGATACCGCCGCCGCGCGGCCGTAAATGCGGCCGTTCTCGATCACCCCGCCATACGGCGGCTTGCTCCAGCCTTCGCCCGGCGGCACCACGTCGCCGTGGGCATTCAAGGCCAGCGTCGGCCCCGGCTGCGCATAGGGGCGTCGCACGATCAGATTGGTGATGCTGGTCAGGCCGTAATCCCTGACCAGTTGCTCCGGCACCGGATGCTGTTCGGCATGCCAGCCGAAGGCGGCAAGCTTGTCGGCCACCATCTCGGCATGCGGTGCATTGTTGCCCGGCGGCGTGTCGGTCGGAATCCGGATCATGTCTTGCAGGAACGCCACTTCCTGGTCGAAATGGGCGTCGATCCAGGCGGCAAGTTGGGCGTGCAGATTGGTTTCGGTCATCGCGTGTGCTCGGGTTGATGTGGATTCTATCTTGCGCCGCCAACGAACCAGCTGCCCAGCGCGGCGCGCTCCTCGTCGGTGATGTTGGTCATATTTCCCAGCGGCATCGCCTTCAGTTGCACCGCTTGCTGATAGATTCTGGCGGCGTTCTGCCGGATGGATTCCGGCGTATCGAGCAGCACGCCGGCCGGCGCGGCGGCAAACCCCGGCTGGCTCGGCTGCGCCGCATGGCAGCCGGCGCAGCGCTGGCCGACGATCGCTTGCACCCGGCTGAAATTGGCGCTGGCGGAAGCTTGCGCTGGCGGCTTCGGCGCAATCGCTACTGCCACCGCCAGCAGGATGGCGACGCCCGCCGCCGGATAGCGCCACTCGATGCGGCCTTTGTGGCGCAAATTGAAGAAGTGCCGGATCAGCACGCCGGCCGCCATGATCAAAGCCAGCAGCAGCCAGTTGTACGCGTGGTTGTAAGTCATCGCGTAATGGTTACTGATCATGATGAACAGCACCGGCAGCGTGAAATAATTATTGTGGACGCTGCGCTGCTTGGCCTTCTGGCCGTGGATGGCGTCGGGCGTCTTGCCGGCCAGCATCGCATCCACCATCTTGCGCTGGCCGGGGATGATCAGCATCAGCACATTGCCCACCATCATGGTGCCGATCATCGCGCCGACATGGATATACGCGGCGCGCCCGCTGAGAAACTGTGACAGAAAATACCCGGCAGCGACAATCAAAACGAACATCACGATGCCAAACCAGAGATCATGTCGGCCCAGCTTCGATCGGCACAGCGCGTCATACACGATCCAGCCCACCACCAGCGCACCCAGGCCAATACCGACCGCCTGCCAGCTTGCCAAATCGGCCACCGACTTGTCGATCATCAGCGCCGACGCATTGAAGTAGTACACGATGACCAGCAGCGCGAAGCCCGACAGCCAGGTCGAATACGCTTCCCACTTGAACCAGTGCAGCTCGGGCGGCAACTCCCTGGGTGCGACCAGATATTTTTGCGGATTGTAAAAGCCGCCGCCATGCACCGCCCACAACTCACCCGACACGCCCTTGCCGGCCAGCTCGGAGCCCGGCTTGGGCGGGCGTATCGTGTTGTCGAGCCAGACGAAATAGAACGAAGCGCCGATCCAGGCAATGCCGACAACCAAGTGCAGCCAGCGCACGATCAGATTGAGCCATTCGACGCCATACGCCAGCAATAAGGTTTGCATGAGTTCCTTGTGATTGCGAGAGTGTGGATATGCAAAGCCAATCCAAAAAAAAATCGCAAAAAAATAAGTGCCGCATTTGGGGCGGCTCTGGCAGAGATCATATCCCGCCAGCACCGCCCAAACGCGACACTTATTTTTCTTTACTTCTGTCTACAACAGCTTACTGTGGCTCGAAAATTCAGTTAATTGAGGAAAATATTCAGGATGATGCCGCTGCCTATCGAGACAAGAACATAGTCGCCGCCCGTCTGAACCCAATGGTATCCCCTAGGCGGGGCGCTGAGACGATGGCCGCGCCAGTCATTGACCACGTATTGCTTGTTACGATATTGATTAGGAAGCCGTTTGCCTTTGTGAAGGTCATGCCGCGGGCCTGCGCCACGATTATTCGCCCCGGCGTGTTTTTGGTTATTCCGATTATCGCCCCGATCGCCGTGATCGCCAGCCTGTTCATTGCGCTCATGTTTGTCATTGTGGTCATTACCCTTGGCAAAGGCTGAACCAGCCAATGCCAAACATAGTGTCATGACGAGAGAAATAGCTGTTTTATTTTTCATATAAATTCCTTGTTTTAGAGTGCAACTTATTATGCGGAGGATTACACCGCCGCATCGGCCTGCAGATTAATACCGATTTGGGTTGTTTGGCCGGCGATCCTGGCGGTTCGGTACGCCGTCGCCATCACGATCGCGCCGCCCTCCTTGCGGATATGCGCCGCCTCCGGTGCTGGCAGTTCCCCTCACGGACACACCTACATCACTGACCGGCACTACCATGCAGCCGGCTAACAGACTGGCGGCGCCTGCTGCGGCAAGTAACGAAATTAATTTTTTCATAATTACTCCTTGTTGATTCAGTAGGAACTTATGGCCGTTTCAATCGGGGCGGATATGGCACGCCGTTTCAGGCGTTTCACTATGCTGTTACTGCTGCTACCGATGATTTTCTTTATCCAGACCTCTATTACAAACTGGAAATCTCTTTTTGCCAACGAGTAACAGGTAACAGACGTTACAAGATGTGTGCAGACGGAAAGAGCAAGATATTGTCAGAAGGCATGATGCCGTTCTGAATTAATGCCTTCACGCAATAATTGAAGCCGGACGCTGCAATGGATCAAAGTGAAAAAGCCAACCGAACAGGTTGGCTTTTTTCACTAACTGGACGCAGATTTTATTTCCTGCGGCAACCGGCAGATCAGTCTTGAAAATACCAATAGCCGCCATTCACCCACTGCGTCAATGCGCGCACGAACTCTGGATGCTGCAGTCCTGCGTGCAACAACGCATAACTGAGGCATTCATTGTCGCAAAGAGCCAGCACAGCGTTTTGGCAAGCGGCGCCGAACTCAAAGCGCTCGCCTTCGATGTAGCAAACGCCTTGACCCACTGTCTCGTCGACATAAAAACAGCGCAAGCCGCCTATTCTTGTCAACGGATGCTGGATCAGTTTATCGGCCAATTCCGCCTCGTCGAATGGCTCATCCAGGACTTGCAGATCGAGCGCGCATTTTGTCTTCGACAGGAAACTGCCGGCAAAATCGGCTACCAATGCATCGTTATCAAGGATGGCCTGAAGTTGCGCCTTGATCCGTCCAAAATCGCTGGCATTGATTTGGCCTTGATGGCGGTGAATCGGCCGTTCGGGGTCTGCAATGAGCGCATTGCCCAGTTCTTTATCAATCACATAATCGGCCAGCCCACTGAGCATATCCTTGGCCGATTTGCTTCTAAACCCGACCGAGAAGCTCATCGAATGCTCAAGCGTTACGCCGTCATGGGGAAAGCCGGGCGGGATATACAGAATATCGCCGGGCAGCAATTCAACATCGATAATGGCGTCGAACGGATCGGTATGCAGCAACGCCGCATGGGCGGCAAATTGCCGGTGATTTCCCACGTCGCCGACGCGCCAGCGACGCCGCCCCGAGCCCTGACAAATGAATACATCATAAAGATCAATGTGCGGCCCAACCCCGCCGCCTGGCGTGGCGTAACTGATCATCACATCATCCAGGCGCCACTTTGGAATAAAGGAAAAAGGCTCCACCAGCGCAGCCACTTCCGGCGACCAATGATTTACCGCCTGCACGATCAAAGACCAGCCTTCCTCGCCCAAATGTTCATAAGACTCAAATGGGCCGACTTCGGCTTGCCATTCACCGGCTTTTTTGTAGACAAGGCGGGACTCGACATCTTCTTCGCAGGCAAGGCCCGCCAATGCATCCGGGCTGATCAAATCGGAAAAATGTTCAAATCCCTGGCGGATCACCACAGGTTTTTGTTGCCAATAATGCGCAAGAAAGTCTTCAAGTGAAAAATCAACAAGGTTAAGCTTTAGCATAAGGGGCACGCAGGAGAAAAGAGGGGCATGTTTTACCACTTATGCGCAAACAGAAATATCATCTAGATCAAAGAATCCGAGATTGGAATCTCGCGCACCAGAAAAATCGCGCCGAACTGCTTGCATCGGCGCGAACACGAGCAGTCGGAAAGCTGTCAAGACGCCGGGTTTCAGGATCAAGATTTTTGAGCCGGGTTTGTGAAAGAACGCACTGGGCACGGCAGTGCTACTGGTCGCTGTTTGCCGGGGGTTTAGCCGCCAATGCCTCCTCCGGGGACTTCGACTTAAAAATGTGCTTAACAAGGTCAGACAGCAGTTTAAATCCGAATAGCGCCCAGAAAAAAATGGCAAAAAGCAAGCCCATCAAAATTTCAAGGGTTGAGTCGTTACGCAAACCAATTGAAATAATTACCGGCCCCTCCCATCCAAAAGCAAATAGGAATGCAAGAAAATTGAGAAAAGGTGTTTTTCCGGGGGCAGAACGTGAAGACATATCGAGATCCTATTGGTGAGTTTCAACAAACGACAACAAAGCCCCAGTGGATTTTGAGCCATTGCTCCGCTTAAAATTATGCAACATGGTAAGTTTAGCTTGTCGCTGGGCACGACTTCTGAAACGGAATCGCTGCCAGGGTTTCCGCTTCGATCAACCCTCTCCAGGCGAATGCGAACAAGTTGGCGGCACCGCTTTGCCTGACGGTGCCGCTCAAAACTTCAGGATCTGCGGCGCAGGAGTGAAGGCAGTTCCTCGAAGTCGTTCGCACGGGGCAGCCTTTGAAGCACGGCGGAAAGCTCTCCGGGCGGTGCGGCGGCCTTGCGGCTGTCGAGATCGATCCAGCCGCCCTGGATCGTCAGAATGGCTGCGCTCTTCCCATCAGAGCGATGGACTTCCTGGCGCACGCACCAATGGGAGCCGTCGGACGACAACGCGGCGCAGCTGACATCCACGTGCAAGGTGTCGCCGAAGAGAACCTCGCGCCGGTAGCGGATTTCCTCGCGCAGCATTACCGGGCCAAAGCGCAGGGACTCGAGCTTTTCAGGAGAAAAGCCGTGCATGGCGAGCAATTGGAAGCGCGTATGGCTTGCATATTCGCTGAAGGCCGTGTTGCGTACATGACGGTTTCCATCCAAATCCGACCACCGAACTTCAAAGCAACATTTGAATGCCGCGATTTCCTGCATCTTATTCTCCAAGCTCTGTTCGACAGGGTGGGTGGGTAATAAATCACAACGCCAGCATACGATTCCTGCAGTCGCATGTCGACTCTGAATGAGCAAGCAGGGATTTGGCCGTTTTGGACTGAAAACGGTCATTCTGGCCGCGCTGACAACTGCCTGCAATCGGCCGAGGGGCTGCCGGTGGCCGTTACATTTCACTTGAATGCTGTCGGCGACCAGCTATGCTGAACCAATGAACTGGTAAGAGCCTCGTCCAACGGGGAGCCTGCGCGGAAAGCGGCGCAGGTTCGGTGATTTCGAATGTTAGCCCGTTTAAACGACTACCGTTCCGATGACATCAACTCAATAATGGAGAGTACTGATGAAGTACATGATCAGCTGGTTCGAGCGTTCGCAAGGGTCGCCTATGGAGTATGAGAATGCCCAGAAGCGGATACTGGAGGTTTTCACGCAATGGAAAGCGCCCGGCAATTTTAAGATCGAGTTGTTCGTTGTGCGAGTCGGCGAGTGGGGTGGGCACATGTTGGTGGATTGCGACGATCCGGTGGCCGTTCACAAGGCATGCTCGACCTGGCCTGCCTTTGAATTTCAGGCACGGCCGGTGATTGCTGTCGAAGACGCTGTGCGCGTCGAACTCGAGGTTATTTCCTGGCGAGACGGACTGAAATCCAAGTGATAACGGCCATCAGCGGATCTGGATTGGCATTAGGACGATAACGCAGAAAGGAGATTATATGCATGCGGTTATAAGAACCTACTCGGGTGCTGGCGCAAAGCAGCTTTTCGATGTTTTAGAAGAGCACAAGGCCGACGTCGAAGCCACCCTCCGGAAAGTGTCTGGCCTCGTAAGTTACACGCTGCTACGTAATGGTGATGGCGGTATGTCGGTGACTGTTTGCAAGGACAAGGCCGGCACCGACGAGAGCCTGAAAGTCGCGCGCGACTGGATTCAGAGAAATGCCTCAACTGTCCACGCGAACCCGCCGGTCATCGCGGAAGGCCCGGTCATTGTGGAGATCAATTAGCGCGCGCTTTTCCGATCAATCTCACGACAATATCGCTGCACAGATATTCAGGTGACTATTGCAGTCAGACGCTGCAGTAGTCCAAATGAAAAAGCCAACCGGTCCGGTTGGCTTTTTCAATTTTTACGATTACTTCATCATCTGTGACAACCGACAAATCAGATATCGATATTGCTGGCCTGCAAGGCGTTGTTTTCAATAAACGCCCGGCGTGGCTCAACATCATCACCCATCAGCGTGGTGAAAATCTGGTCGGCGGCGATCGCGTCTTCGATTTGCACTTTCAGCAGGCGGCGCACGGTCGGGTCCATCGTGGTTTCCCACAGCTGGGATGGATTCATTTCGCCCAGACCTTTGTAACGCTGCTTGGAGACGCTGCGTTCGGCTTCGTCACGCAGCCAGTCGACTGCTTGGTGGAAGTCGGCGACCGCGCAATCCTTGGCCTTTTCGCCTTCGCCGCGCCGGATGAAGGCGCCGTCGCCGATCAGACCCTTGAAAGTGGCGGCGGCATTGGCCAGGCTCAGGTAGTCGCCGCCTTGCACGAAGTCGGCGTCGATCGCGCTGACCTTGATATTGCCGTGGTACAGGCGTTCGATGCGCAGCAAGTGCTTTTCAGACAGCGCATCGGATCTGACCACCACCTTGACGGCGGGATCGTTGATGGCGGCGCTCAGGACGGCAGCCGATTGCTCGGCATCGGCCAGCGTATCGAGGTTGAGCAGCACGCCGGTCATGATGGCGGTCAGTGCGGCGCGGTCGATGGCGCGGGTCAGGCGCAACATGATGGTGTTGGCGAGGTTGTACTGGCGCACCAGTTCGGCCAGCGCATCGCCGGCAATCGGTTCGGCGCCTTCGCTCGGGATCAGCGCCGCGCCGTTCAGCGCGAACTGCATCATGTAGCTGGCTTCTTCGACGTCATCCTTCAGGTAGCGCTCGTCGCGTCCGGCCTTGACCTTGTACAGCGGCGGTTGCGCGATGTAGATGTGGCCGCGCTCGACCAATGCCGGCATCTGGCGGTAGAACAGGGTCAGCAACAGGGTGCGGATGTGGGCGCCATCGACGTCGGCATCGGTCATGATGATGATGCGGTGGTAGCGCAATTTGTCGGCGTTGAATTCGTCCGGGCCGATGCTGGTGCCGAGGGTGGCGATCAGGGTGGTGATCTGCTCGCTCGACAACATTTTCTCAAAACGGGCTTTTTCGACGTTCAGCACCTTGCCGCGCAACGGCAGGATGGCCTGGAACTTGCGGTCGCGGCCCTGCTTGGCGGAACCGCCCGCGGAGTCCCCTTCGACGATGTACAGCTCGCACAGCGCCGGGTCTTTTTCCTGGCAATCGGCCAGTTTGGAGGACAGGCCCAGGCCGTCCATCACGCCTTTGCGGCGCGTCAGTTCGCGCGCCTTGCGGGCGGCGTCGCGGGCGCGTGCGGCTTCGACGATCTTGCCGCAGATGATCTTGGCGTCGTTCGGCCGTTCCTGTAAATAGTCGCTGAGTGTCTTGGCGACGATATCTTCGACCGGGCCCCGCACTTCAGAAGACACCAGCTTGTCTTTGGTCTGCGAGCTGAACTTCGGTTCCGGCACCTTGACCGACAGCACGCAGGTCAAGCCTTCGCGCATGTCGTCGCCGGTGACTTCGACCTTGGCTTTCTTGGCGAACTCGTGCTCATCGATGTACTTGTTGATGACGCGCGTCATCGCGGCGCGCAGGCCGGTCAGGTGGGCGCCGCCGTCGCGTTGCGGGATATTGTTGGTGAAGCACAGCACCTGCTCGTTGTAGGCGTCGTTCCATTGCATCGAGACGTCGACGCTGACGTTGGTGCCCTGGTCCGACAGCTTGTCGCCGGTGGCCTGGAAGATGGTCGGATGCAGCACGTTCTTGTTCTTGTTGATGTATTCGACGAAGCCGCGGGTGCCGCCTTCGAACGCGAACATTTCTTCCTTGCCGCTGCGCTGGTCGCTCAGTTTGATCTTGACGCCGTTGTTCAGGAACGACAGTTCGCGGATGCGCTTGGCGAGGATTTCGTAATGGAATTCGACATGGGTGAAAATTTCTTCATCGGCCCAGAAATGGATTTCAGTGCCGCGCTTGTCGGTATCGCCGACGATCTTGATCGGGGATACCGCCACACCATCGATAATTTCGATCTCACGGTTTTGCGGCACGCCGCGCACGAATTCCATGCTGTGTTTTTTGCCGTCGCGCCGGATGGTCAGCTTCAGCAGTTTGGACAAGCCGTTGACGCAGGACACGCCGACGCCGTGCAGGCCGCCGGACACTTTGTACGAGTTCTGGTCGAACTTGCCGCCTGCGTGCAACTCGGTCATCACGATTTCGGCTGCACTGCGCTTCGGCTCGTGCTTGTCGTCCCACTTGATGCCGGTCGGGATGCCGCGGCCGTTATCGGTGACCGAAATCGAATTGTCGGTATGGATGGTGACGTTGATTTCGGTGCAATAGCCGGCCAGCGATTCGTCAATCGAGTTGTCCAGCACTTCGAACATCAGATGATGCAGGCCGGTGCCGTCAGAAGTATCGCCGATGTACATGCCGGGACGTTTACGTACCGCTTCGAGTCCTTCCAGGATTTGGATGGAGGAAGCGCCGTATTGACTGTTGTCGGGCTGGCTGGCGTTGTCTTTTTGAATCTCGGACATGGGCTACTTTCTGAAAAAACGGTTACTGACTGCTGCACACACTTGGCGCTATACGTATACTGGGTGTTCTATATTTAACTGTCGCAATGCATATATGCGTGGATGCCATTGTTATTTTGCATACTCCCGCATATTTCCATATCAAATGCGCATCGGCATCACGACATATTTGAAATCGGTGTTGTCGGGAATCGAGATCAGGGCCGATGAGTTGGAATCTCCCAGTGCGATGCTGATGTATTCGCACTTCAGGTTGTTCAGCACATCGAGCAGGTAAGAAACGTTGAAGCCGATGTCGACGCTGTCGCCGCCGTAATCGATTTCGAGTTCTTCGACCGCTTCTTCCTGGTCGGCATTGGTGGAGCTGATCTTCAGGCTGCCGGGCGTGACGATGCAGCGCACGCCCTTGAATTTGTCAGAGGTCATGATGGCGGCCCGTTGCAGGGAATGCAGCAAGGCGTCGCGACTGATGGTGAAACTGTTTTTGTAACCCTTCGGCACCACTCGGGTGTAATCGGGGAACTTGCCTTCGACCAGCTTCGAAATCAGCTCGATATCGCCGAAGCTCAACTTGACCTGGTTGCTGGCAATGTCGAGTTTGACCGGATCGTCGTTTTCTTCCAGCAAGCGCTGCAATTCCAGAATGGTCTTGCGCGGGATGATGACTTCCTGACGCGGGAAATCCTGCTCGGTCTCGACCTGGCAAAAAGCCAGGCGGTGGCCGTCGGTGGTGACCGCGATCACGTTCTTGCCATCGACCACCAGCAGCAGGCCGTTCAGGTAATAGCGAATGTCTTGCTGCGCCATCGAAAAATGCACCATGTTGAATAGGTGCTTCAAGGTCTTTTGCGGCAGCGTCAGGCTGGCGTTGTAGACCTCGGCTTGCGCCACGGTCGGAAATTCATCGGCGGCCAGCGTTTGCAACGCAAAGCGGGATTTGCCACTTTGCACCGTCATGCGCTTGTTGGTCAGCGTCAGCGTCACGTCGCCGGATTCCGGCAAGGCGCGCAGAATATCGAGCAATTTGCGCGCCGCAACCGTGGTCGCCACGACTTCGGCATCGACGCCGATCTGGGCGTGGGTGGTGATTTGCACTTCGATGTCGGTGGACAGGAAAGAAACCTTTTCGCCATCCTTGCGAATAAGGATATTGGCCAGAATCGGCAAGGTGTGCCGACGCTCGACAATACCACTCACGATCTGCAAGGGGCGCAATAGCGCATCTCTATGAGTCTTAACCAATTGCATAGTCATATCCTTGATTGTCATGGTTAAATGTTGCCGTTTGCTGGTCGCGTCACGTTCGGTATAAACGCCAGTAAAACAGAGTAAAGCCCACTAAAAACTTACTTCTCTGCGCCAGATAGGCGCGCTTCAGGCTTGCATCCGAACCAACTCGCAGCTAGCGCGGTAGCCAGCGGCGCCCGTCAGCCCGTCATTATCCATACATACGCTGGCGGTTAGCAATTCTGCCGCTTCATGCCTGGAGTTACCACTTTTTCTAACCTTTTAGCGTCTGTTCCAGCACATGCAGCTCGTGGTTGCACTCCGGATTCTTGGTGCGGTCCAGCGTGATCTTGCGCACCGCATGCAAGACAGTGGTGTGATCGCGCCCGCCGAACAGGTCGCCGATTTCGGGCAAGCTTTTCTGCGTCAATTCCTTGGCCAGATACATCGCAATCTGGCGCGGCCGCGCAATATTGGCCGGCCGTTTCTTGGAATACATGTCGGCCACCTTGATGTTGAAAAAATCGGCCACCGTCTTCTGAATGTTTTCCACCGAAATCTGCCGGTTTTGCACCGACAACAAATCTTTCAAAGCTTCCTTGACCACGTCGATCGTGATGTCCTTGCCGTGAAAACCCGAATATGCGAGGATTTTGCGCAACGCCCCTTCCAGTTCGCGCACGTTGGAGCGCAGATGCTTGGCGACGAAAAATGCCACATCGTCCGACAGCGTGACGCCTTCCTGGGTCGCCTTTTTCAGCAGAATCGCGACCCGCATTTCCAGTTCCGGCGGCTCGATCGCGACCGTCAGGCCGGAATCAAAGCGCGACGTCAGGCGGTCATCCATGCCGGTGATTTCTTTTGGATAGGTGTCGCTGGTGATGATGATTTGCTTCTTTGCCGCAATCAGCGCTTCGAACGCATAGAAGAATTCTTCCTGGGTCCGGCTCTTGCCGCCGAAGAACTGAATATCATCGATCAGCAGCATGTCGAGCGAATGATAATAGCGCTTGAACTCATCGAAACCCTTGCGCTGGTAAGCGGTCACTACGTCGCGCACGTACTGTTCGGCGTGAATGTAGCGAATTTTTGCGTTCGGCTGATCGGCCAGCACTTGATTGCCGATGGCGTGGATCAAATGCGTTTTGCCGAGCCCGACGCCGCCGTAAAAGAACAGCGGGTTGTACGAAACGCCCGGATTATTGGCGACCTGAATGGCTGCGGCGCGTGCCAGCTGATTGGCCTTGCCGGTAACGAAACTATCGAACGTCAGCGCCGTATTGATGCGACTCTGATCGCGCCGCGGCGCAGGCTCTGCCGGCGTTTCGGCAAAGCGCAGTTGCGCATCCGTCGGCACGGGCGCGCCCATCGAATCGCCCGCAGGCACGCTCACATTTGGACGACGCGGCGCATTGAGCTTTGGGTCCAGCACGAATTGCACATCAATCGGCATTTCCCAGAACTGGGTTGCGAGGGTATTGATGCGGCTGGCGAATTGCGTCTTGACCCAATCCAGTTTGAAGCGGTTGGGCGCGGCAATGCGCAGGATCCCGCCGTCAAAGTCGAGCGGGGCCAGCGGCTTAATCCACGCACTGAATTGCTGCGGCGTCAGTTCCTGCTCCAGTTGGGCGGAGCAGGTCTGCCAGAAATTTTCCAT